>NZ_JACSYB010000001.1:0-2439788 GCF_022359095.1 Moraxella tetraodonis
CATTAAGTAATTGTTGGACTTGCATCTCTGTCCAACGATAACCACGCTGATAATTGGGTATAAAAAATTGTTTGTCATTAATATCTTGGATTGGCAAAGGTTTTAGGATGGATGTTATCGTCATGAATAATACCTTTATTTATTAGAAATAATTTAATAAGATTGATGCGGCTAATAAGCCTTGTACAGCCAAAATTTTAGATAACTTCCCATTGTTCCCAATTATAAGAAAAGTTGGGATATATCCAATAACACTTATATTATCTCTATTCCCCAGTTTCCCATAGTTCCCCATCATTTTTTTGAACAATTTATTTCATAAATTATTTTCTATATTTTAACCAATAAATCTTCAAGTAACCCTTCTGATTTTAACTGTCTTAATCTTACAATGAGACTTGCTTCATTGCGGTCTGATTTAAGCTTGATTAACTCATCAGGTGTCATTAAATCAAATGATTTAGTTTTTCCTTGTCTTAACTCATCGAGGTAGTTTGCCCATTCATTCATCATTAGCTGTCGTTCAGCAAGCATACTAGATGTGTCATAGCGACGTTTTACACTAGTCTCGTCAAGGTGAGCAAGCTGTAGCTCAATCATATCGCTATCAAATCTCAATTCATTCAAGCCTGTACTAGCGAGTTGCCGAAAGCCATGACCTGTCATATTAGACGATTGTTTGCCATTATAGCCCATTAGATTTAATGCTTGGTTCAGCCAAGCTTCACTAAAAACCTTTTTACGGCTAAAGTTATAGAAAACATAATTCAAATGACCGGTCAGAGGTTTTAGGCTTTCAATGATGCTCATTGCTTGTGGAGAGAGCGGAATAATATGCTCACGACCCATTTTCATTTTATGAGCGGGGATTCGCCACACATGGTGAATATAATCAATTTCTGACCATTCAAAATGCCGTAGTTCTTTAGTACGGACAAAACAAAGGGCTATAAGCTTCATGCCAGCCATTGTTTGTACATCTGCATTCGGATGGTCAATACAATAATTATCTATTCTATTCAGTAGCTCGGGAAAATGTTGTTGTTCAATGACGGGCATCCTTTTTGGTTTATGCTTTTCTAGTGCAGATGTCCGTCCTTGTGCAACATTAGTTATATTAAAGTTTAGCTTGTTGATTGCATAGTCGAATACACTTTTTAAAAATCCACCACAATCATGAGCAGTACTGCTTGAAGCTTTACCTTGGTCAATAGCTTTTTTTTCAATAGCTTGTAGCGTGAGATTTATGTCTTGGACAGTAATAGATTGAATTGGATAATTACCAATTAGTGGAGCAATATGGTTATTGAGAAAATTTTTAAGTTTTCCAATGTTTTTCGGCGTGGTTTTACTTCGGCTCTCGATGTATTTTTCTGCAATCGTGATAAATCTATCACCCTCATTAAAACTAAGTTTATTTTCTTTTTTTTGTTCGCTAGGATCAATCCCTTGTTTAACTAATGTTTTTAAACGATCTCTTTCCTGTCGAGCTTCTTTAATACTCATTTCAGGTTTAAAAGTTTGGGAAAAGAGAGTACTAGTAGATTTATAGATACCAATGCGATAATCTTTGTCTTTTTTGCGGATATCTTTAGCAGTTTGGAAGCGATACTTGAATACCCAATAAATACCATCATTAGGCATATGAATAAGATATAGGCTATCACCGTCGCCGTGACGAGTGGTTTTAGCTGGCGTTTCACTACACAGTGATTTGATCAACCTATCACTAAGCTTATAATTTTGTCTTTCTGCCATAAAAATCCCCCTTAAAATCAGTAACACCAAAAATAACACCTTTTTTGTGGTGCTTTCGGGTAATAATAGGGGTAATTTAGGGTAATGACAAGTAACAAAAAACCCTTGAAAGCTTTAGCTTCAAGGGTTCAATTTGTGGCTTGGTAATTAAAGGTAATTACTAAAACCGATATTTGGAGCGGGAAACGAGATTCGAACTCGCGACCCCGACCTTGGCAAGGTCGTGCTCTACCAACTGAGCTATTCCCGCATTAGGTGGTCAACTAGCAATTTTGAATGTTTGTTGCGTCGTTGTGGATGCGTATTATAAGGATTTTTGACACTGCGTCAAGCATTTTTGCAAAAAAAATTCAAAAAAATGCGTTTTTTTTAATTTTAACTATTTTTTATTGCAAAGTAGCTTTTTTAGCTGCCTATTCTCGTATGACCTTTTTTCTTTCTACCCATAGTTATTAGCTTGTTTTATCACACTCTGAAACACACCACGTATCTATCGTTACGCAATTACTGCAAATCTCAGCAGATTGTTTTTTAGCGACTTCGCTATAATGCGTCTAAACCTCATATTTCTCTTGGTTCTTTTTGCTGTATTTGGAGATAACAATAAGATGAAAATTTCAAAAAAACTCATGATGTCAAGTTTGGCGGCATCGGTCATTGCGGTAGGTGCCACAGGTTGCTCAACCACCACTGATACGGGGGCGATTGGCGTTGACCGTAATCAGTTGTTGGTAGTATCCGACCAACAAGTGCAACAACTTTCCAAGCAAGCTTTTCAACAAGAAATTGCCGCTGCCCGTGCCAAAGGTCTGCTTGATACCAATCCTGCCCAGTTGGCGCGTTTACAGAAAATTTCTCAGCGTTTGATTGCACAGACAGGTGCCTATCGCAGCGATGCAAGACAATGGCCGTGGGAAGTGCATGTCATTAAGAGTAATGAGCTCAATGCGCACGTATTACCCGGCGGTAAAATTGTCTTTTACTCAGGTATTATCGATCGCTTGAGTCTAACCGATGCTGAGATTGCTGCGATTATGGGTCATGAGATGGCGCACGCATTGCGTGAGCATACCCGTGAGCGCCTATCGCGTGATGTGGCGACCCAAACAGGGATTGGTATTGCCGCGAGCGTCTTAGGCTTATCTCAAGGTCAGGCACAGTTAGCAGGCTTAGCTGGAGATTTGGGTATTTCTCGTCCCAATAGCCGTACCCAAGAAACGGAAGCTGATTTGATGGGGCTAGAGTTGATGGCACGGGCAGGTTACGACCCTAATGCAGCAGTTAGCCTATGGCGTAAAATGCAGAGTGCGGGCGGTCGCGGCGAGCCACCTCAGTTTTTAAGTACCCACCCGGTGAGCTCAACACGTATTGCCACTATTCAATCATTATTGCCACGTGTGATGCCATTGTACCAACAAAGCCGTTACCGTTAATGTTAACTTCGTATGTCATAAGCCAATATTGAGTTGATATTGGCTTTTTTAGTGAGCAAATTTAGTAATCAAAATAAGGGGTTGATTAAAAATTTGCTGATACCTAATAATCCACCGCCCATCAATTTACTCAACAATCTACCTACCCATCAATTTATCTAGCAAGCCTAACAAGTTGTCAAAAAACCGATTGATTGAAGTTTTTTAAATATCTCAACAGCACAGCGGCATTGTCAGTGGCATAATAAGCGTTTGGTCACAGTTATAGGGTAAATTCATGAATCAGCTTGATATTAATTTGCTAGTCTTGTTCGTCATTTTGGGCTGCGGTATTTTTGTGCACAATCCCACGATTTGGGTCAGTGCGACTGCGCTAATTATCATCAAGTTTTTACCCCATAACCAACCTATTTTTTCTTATATCCAGCAATATGGACTCAACTTGGGTATTTTGCTGCTCACCATTGCCGTCATTGCGCCCATCGCCTCCGAGCAAGTCAGTAGCAAAGCCTTGATGACATCTTTTGCCAGTTGGCGCTCATTATTGGCCATCGCCGTGGGATTGCTGGTGACTTGGCTGGGCGCAAGAGGGGTGAATTTAATGAAAATTGACCCCAATGTAGTCACCGGGCTGATGATTGGCACAGTAGCCGGGGTGGTATTGTTTCGCGGGGTGGCGGTGGGTCCGTTAATTGCCGCGGGGATTTTATCCTTGCTATATTGGTCGAAGTGAATCATATAAGCTAGTAAGCCATCAAAGATAGAGAAAATTTGAGCGGTATTGACACAAGATTATTTTTGCCAGTCGAGCCAATTTGATAGATTAGGCTACCTTAAAACTATGCTAAAATGGCTAAAATGCGGTAAGTGGTGACCAGTTAGGTTTGTCATTGGCTACCCATTTTTGATGAATAAAATCAGTGAACCGAGGACGACATGAGTCAACTTGCTACCCCGATTGCCGATGCCGTGACAGCGCGTTTGCAAACGTTACAGCCCAGTGTCTATCAGCTAGAAAATGAGTCGATGCGCCATGCTGGCTATTTTGAGGGCAAAGAAACCCATTTTAAGCTGACCATTGTCAGTGAGGCATTTGTAGGCAAACGCTTGTTACAGCGTCATCAGTTGGTGTATGGACTCATTCATACGTTACTGTCACAAGGCGATGGGCAAATTCACGCGTTTTCAATTCATGCTTATACACAAGCAGAATGGCAAGCGGTTGGACAATCTCCCGAAAGTCCCAATTGCGCAGGACAAAACGCAGGGTAATATACAGATAAAAAAGAGTGTCAACATAAGCTAAAACCACAGACCTCTTGAGTTAATTTACGCTATATTATTATAAAAAAGGTTGATGTATGAAACACGCACATATGCTGATGGCATTGATTTTAATTGCCTTATTCTTGTGGCAAGCCGTGTTGGTATTTACCGCACCAAAAGGACAAGGCTTGCCAAAATCTGCCAAAATCGGCGCACACCTGATGTATGCCTTGGTGATTTTAACAGGCGCGGTGACGGCGATGCCATTGTTTGGCGCAGGTATAGTGCCGCACTGGTTGATTGCCAAGATGGTATTACTCATTGTTGCCATTTCGGCGACTGTCAAAGCCACGCGCCAGACGACTACGCCCAATCAAGCCAAAATAGGTATGTTGATTGCTTTTATTGCCTATATAGGTATTTTGACATTGGCATTTGTTAAGCCGCTCAATCTATTTTAAGGCTAAAGCAGTGAACATAAGGGAGTAGGATAATGAAAAAATTAGCTATCTCAATACTTTTAGCGACGGCCGCCACGGCAGGTTTGACAGGGTGTATGACCACGCCTACCCCTGAATACGTATCTGCCAACAATTACCAAAGCTATGACTGTGTTGCGCTTGCCAATGAGTACACGCGCGTCAATCAATACATTGATGCCAATGCCAATCAGCGCACCGGTTTGCAAGCTTCAGGCATTGGGATTGGCGTATCGGGCAATCGCCATGGTATTTATCCTACCGTGAGTGTCGGCTTAGGCTCAATCAATGGCGGCAACCGTCATAATCTATCGATTGCTATGGGACAACGTGATGCGATGGTACAAGCCGCGCGCTTAAAACAATGCTCCTTTGCTACCGGCATCAAACTCTATAGCGAAAAATAATTTATCCCATTTTACCCTGTTAAGTGTAGAACCCATCTTTACATAGTGAGATGGGTTTTTTTATGGTCAGCCAAATCAGTGGCTGGGTTAGGGGTATTCAGTGTCATTGAATACCTATTGAATATGTATCGAATATTTTTTTAGCCTAAAGATAATTTTTATTTCGATAAAGATTGTCTCGTTTTAGATTGACAAGTCCATAATTTATTGATTAATATGTCACATATTGATGGTTAAACACGGTAAAAATTTTAAAAAAATGAATTAAAATGAGCGTTATAACAATACTTTAAGTCAAGGAATACTTGGGTATTAATCAGTGGGTAAAAATTTTTACTCAGGTAAGCACGAAGTTTTCACTAGCTTTCGTATAAACCCTTAGTAAACACCCCCAAAAAACGATAGAAAAACACGATAAAAAACACGATAGTAAGGATGCTACCATGACCAAAGACGTGCTAACCCTGCCACGCATCGTAATGGGTGCGAAATCTGCCAACGCCCCACTCACCCAAAGCTATGATAAAGGACCGGTCACGCCACTGATAGAACTGACCATTGGTGATTTTTTTGATCAGATGGTGGAACAAAATCCCGATAAAGACGCCTTAATTTCCGCGCACCAAAACATTCGTCTCACCTACCGCGAGCTACAGCGTAAAGTCAATCAGCTAGCCAGCAGCATGATTCGTATGGGTCTGCAAAAAGGTGATCGCGTGGGTATTTGGTCACACAACAACGTTGAATGGGTCATCATGCAATTGGCGACAGCCAAAGCCGGTATCATACTGGTCAACATCAACCCAGCGTATCGTATCTTTGAGCTTGAATACGCCATCAACAAAGTCGACTGCCAAGTGCTGGTATTGATGCGTCACTTCAGATCTAGCGACTATGCGGTGATGCTGCAAGAACTTGCCCCTGAAGCGCGTCACCAAAGCTACCAAAATTTAGAGCTCGTGCAATTACCCAATCTCAAACGGGTCATCTGGATTGACAGCCCAGAGTCCACTGAGGATTTTAGCTATATGCAAAAATTCTCCGCATGGATTGCCGAAGGCGATGCCGATGATCCGGCAGTGGCGGAACGTGCCAAAAAGCTCAACCCCAATAACCCGATCAATATCCAATTTACCAGTGGCACCACAGGCACGCCCAAAGGCGCGACGCTTACCCACCGCAATATTTTAAACAACGGTTATTTCATCGGTGAAGCCATGAGCCTCACTGCCGATGACCGTCTGTGTATCCCTGTCCCGCTTTACCACTGTTTTGGAATGGTACTGGGCAACCTTGCCATCTTGACCCACGGTGGCACGATTGTGTATCCCAATGATGGCTTCGACCCCATCACCGTACTTGAAACCGTGCAAAAAGAACAATGTACAGGTCTGCATGGTGTCCCGACCATGTTTATCGCCGAGCTTGACCATCCAGACTTTGCTAATTATGACTTATCGACTTTGCGTACCGGCATCATGGCAGGCTCAAGCTGTCCGATTGAGGTCATGCGCCGCGTGATTGACCAAATGCACATGAAAGAAGTCACCATTGCCTATGGCATGACCGAAACATCGCCCGTATCTTGTCAAACCAACCAGCACACACCACTTGAAAAACAAGTCTCAACCGTAGGTCTAGTACAGCCTAACCTAGAAGTCAAAATCGTCAACCCAGAGACAGGCGAAACGCTTGGCATCGGTGAGACAGGTGAGCTGTGTACCAAAGGTTACTCAATCATGCTCGGCTATTGGAATGACACCAATAAAACGGCGGAAGCCATTGTCGATGGCTGGATGTATACCGGTGACTTGGCAACCATGGACGAAGAAGGCTATGTCAAAATCGTCGGACGTAGTAAAGACATGGTGATTCGCGGTGGTGAAAACATTTACCCTGTTGAAATCGAAAACTACCTATATCGCCACCCAAAAATCCGTGACGTCCAAATCGTGGGCGTACCTGACAAGAAATTTGGTGAAGTCCTTGCCGCTTGGATTATCCCCAAAAAAGACAGCAACTTAACCGAACAAGACATTCGCGATTTCTGTAAAGATCATATTGCACACTATAAAGTGCCAACTTACATGAAGTTTGTCGACGAGTTCCCAATGACCGTCACGGGTAAAATTCAAAAATTCAAAATCGTGGAAGCGATGACACAAGAATTGGGACTCTAAATTTTCAACTTCAGCAAAAACTTAACATAAATACAGAGGGCATCTAATAGCAATTTAGCTGCACCCTTTGACAGAATTAGGATTTACAATGACGGTTATCCAAAGTAAATTAAGCCCAAATGGCGCGGAATTTCAAGCCAATGCCGCTGCCATGCAAACTATCGTTGATGACCTTAAAGCCAAACTTGCGGTCATTGCTCAGGGCGGCTCTAAGTCTGCTCGCGCCAAACATGTGGCTCGGGGTAAGCTATTGCCGCGTGAGCGTGTCGAGCGCTTGCTAGATGCCGGTACGCCATTTTTGGAAGTCTCACCGATGGCAGCGTATGGCATGTATGATGCCGATATCCCTGCCGCAGGCGTGATTGCTGGCATCGGTCGTGTCGCTGGCATTGATTGTATGATTGTGTGTAACGATGCCACCGTCAAAGGCGGCACTTACTATCCGATGACGGTCAAAAAACATTTACGGGCGCAAGAAATCGCGCGAGAAAACCGCTTGCCATGTATCTATTTGGTCGACTCTGGCGGCGCGAACTTGCCCAACCAAGATGAAGTATTCCCAGATAAAGACCACTTTGGTCGTATCTTTTTTAACCAAGCCAATATGAGCGCCGAAGGCATTCCCCAAATCGCCGTCGTGATGGGTAGCTGTACCGCAGGTGGTGCCTATGTACCCGCCATGAGTGATGAGTCGATTATCGTCAAAGATCAAGGGACGATTTTTTTGGGTGGACCGCCGCTGGTCAAAGCTGCCACAGGTGAAGAAGTGACCGCCGAAGACTTAGGCGGTGGCGATGTACATACCCGTCTGTCAGGCGTGGTTGACCACCTTGCCCAAAATGATTTACACGCGTTATCACTGGCGCGCAACATCATCGGCAATTTAAACCAACAAAAAACACCCATCCACCACGCTACCGCGCAAATAACCCCGCGCCCCCCCAAATACGACGCCAAAGAATTGTACGGCATCATCCCAACTGACACCCGTAAGCCCTTTGATATCCGTGAAATCATCGCGCGTATCGTCGATGGCAGTGAGTTTGATGAGTTTAAAGCCCGTTTTGGCACGACGCTGGTGTGTGGTTTTGCGCATATTGAAGGTATGCCAGTGGGTATTATCGCTAACAACGGTATTTTATTTAGCGAATCAGCCCAAAAAGCCACCCATTTTATCGAGCTATGCTGCAAACGTAAAATTCCGCTGGTGTTTTTGCAAAATATCACAGGCTTTATGGTGGGGCGCAAATACGAAAATGAAGGGATTGCCCGTCATGGTGCCAAAATGGTGATGGCGGTTGCCAATGCCAAAGTGCCGAAGTTTACTGTGATTGTCGGCGGTTCATTCGGCGCGGGTAACTACGGTATGTGTGGTCGTGCGTACAGTCCACGTTTCTTGTGGATGTGGCCTAATGCACGTATCTCGGTGATGGGTGGCGAGCAAGCGGCGTCGGTATTAGCAACGGTCAAACGCAGCCAGTACCATGCCAAAGGTGAGCACTGGTCAAGCGAGGACGAAGAAGCGTTCAAAGCGCCAGTGCGTCAGCAATTTGATGAGCAAGGTCATCCGTATTATGCCTCGGCTAGACTGTGGGATGATGGCGTGATTGACCCAGCCGATACCCGTCAAGTATTGGCACTCGGCTTAAGTGCGGCCTACAACGCACCGATTGAAGACACCACCTTTGGTGTATTTAGAATGTAATTTTCAGCGTGTAAAATCGGAAGTCTTGGTTGGTTGTTCTATCACCATTGAGCAAGCATCAAAAATACTCCCACATTACCCAATAAAAAAAAGGAAAAACACGATGAAATTACCGACTTATGATAGTTTACTGTTAGACATTGACCAGCACGTGGCGACCATTACCCTCAATCACCCCGACAAACGCAATGCCTTTAATGACGATGTCATCCAAGAACTGACCGATGTGTTTCAATTTTGCGCTGAGCAAGACGAAGTACGTGTGGTGGTATTGACTGCCAATGGCAAAGCCTTCTGTGCCGGTGCAGACTTGAACTGGATGCGCGCGATGGCGGATTATAGCCACGATGAAAACTTGGCAGACGCTGGCAAGCTTGCGCAAATGCTAGCCACCATCTACCACTGTCCAAAACCCACCGTCGCTGCCATTCAAGGCGATGTATATGCAGGCGGTATGGGTCTAGTCGCCGCTTGTGATATCGCCATTAGCGTAAAAAACGCCAATTTTTGCTTAAGTGAGGTCAAACTTGGCTTGATTCCTGCGACCATTAGCCCGTATGTGATTCGTGCGATGGGTGCACGAGCCGCGCATCGGTACTTCTTAACCGCTGAAATATTTGATGCCAAAGAAGCCAAAAAAATCGGTTTTATCCATGAGCGGGTGGATGAAGAAGAGTTTTCACAAACCCTTGATAATTTGGTCAAACACTTGGTCAACGCCAGCCCAAATGCCGTTAAGGTGTGTAAAAAACTGGTGCAAGATGTGGCGTATACCGAGATTAATGAGCAGTTAATCAAAGATACCGTTGCAGGCATTGCCGATATTCGTGCATCTGCCGAGGGTAAAGAAGGCGTACAGTCATTTTTGCAAAAACGTAAACCAAGCTGGCTTGAATGACCTAGGTAAAATAACTGAGGTAAAAAGCTGGATTTTATAAGCCAAATTTTATAAGTATGCCAAGTTAGATCCGCGGTGATGCGGTCTTGAAAAATAAAAAGGGACGATTATGTTTTCAAAAATCTTAATAGCCAACCGTGGTGAGATTGCTTGCCGCGTGGCAGCCACCGCCAAAAAACTGGGTGTGCGCACCGTTGCGGTATATTCAGACGCTGACCGCTTTGCCAAGCACGTAGCCGTGTGTGATGAAGCCGTTTATATAGGCGGCTCTGCGCCCAAAGACAGCTACCTGCGTTGGGAGCGCATCTTGGAGGCTGCCAAGCAGACAGGCGCACAAGCGATTCACCCAGGCTATGGGTTTTTGAGTGAAAACGACGAATTTGCCCAAGCGTGCGTGGATGCGGGTTTGGTGTTCATTGGCCCCCCTGCGTCTGCCATTACCGCGATGGGGCTTAAAGCCGAGTCCAAACGCTTGATGGAAGCTGCCAATGTACCGCTCATTCCAGGGTATCATGGCACCAACCAAGACCCCGAATTTTTGCATAGCGAAGCCGACAAAATTGGCTACCCTGTGCTAATCAAAGCCAGCTCTGGTGGTGGCGGCAAAGGGATGCGGTTAGTTGAAAAAACCGAAGACTTTATTGACGCCTTGGGCTCATGTCAACGTGAAGCCATTAGCAGCTTTGGCAATGACAGCGTATTGATTGAAAAATACGCCCTGCGTCCCCGCCATATCGAAATTCAAGTCTTTGGCGACAGCCACGGCAACTATGTGTATTTATTTGAGCGTGATTGTTCGGTACAGCGCCGCCACCAAAAAGTGCTCGAAGAAGCCCCTGCCCCCGATGTCAGCGTGGCAATGCGTGAAGCGATGGGCGAGGCGGCGATCGCGGCGGCAAAAGCGGTCAATTATGTGGGGGCGGGTACGGTTGAATTTATCGTAGAGCAACGTGACCCTTCACCCGAAGATAAATTTGGCGGCATGAATTTCTACTTTATGGAAATGAACACCCGCCTGCAAGTAGAACACCCCGTCACTGAAGCGATTACCGGCACTGACCTGGTCGAGTGGCAACTGCGTGTTGCTAGCGGTGAGCCGTTACCCAAACAACAAGCAGACTTGACCATCAACGGTCATGCGATTGAAGCACGTATCAATGCTGAAAACCCAGACAACAATTTCTTGCCCGCCACAGGTACGCTAAATATTTACCGCACGCCAACTCACAGCGAGTTTAGGGTGTCAGATGTGCGTATAGATGATGGGGTACGCGAAGGCGATGTCATTAGTCCTTACTATGACTCGATGATTGCCAAACTCATCGTCCATGCGCCAACCCGTGAGCAGGCGCTTGCCAAATTAGACAAAGCACTTGCAGAAACCCGTATTGTCGGTCTGCCCAACAACGTGGCGTTTTTACGTCACGTGGTGCAATCAGATTCGTTCAAATATGCCAATCTTGATACCGCATTGATTGAACGTGAAAAAGACGTACTGTTTGGACAGCAGCGTGGTGAATTGCCTTGGCTGGTGGCGACCGCAATTGTCAACGAGCTTGCCCAAGAAGCGCAAACCCAAAACCACGACCCTTTTAGCAAAACCGATGCATGGCGCGCGTATAGCCATTATGAGCGTCCGTTTGATTTGGTGTATCACGATAAGCCATTGCGGGCGGTTATCAGCCAAATTCAGGGGCAAGTTCAGGGGCAAGCCAAGGAACAAGCATTTCATCTAACGATTAACGCCATTGTCAAAGCCGAAAAACAAGGCGCGGACGTTGTCACGCCCATCTATCAAGGCGATGTTCGTTATTTGCCCACTGCCGATGATACTTTTACCCTATGGCTAAGTGGCGGAGAAACAGCCGGTAAGCGCCAACAGATGCAGGCATGGCGACACAATGAGCAAGTATATGTGTTCTCAAATCATGCCAGTGATGTCATCACCTTGGTGGATAGCATGGCGCATGTGGGCATCGAGCCTCAAGATGGCGGCAGTTTAAAATCGCCCATGCCGGGTCAAGTGGTGGCGTTTCGGGTCAATGTGGGCGATGAAGTGAAAAAAGGTCAAGCTTTGGCAGTGATTGAAGCGATGAAAATTGAGCATACCATCAATGCCCCTACTGATGGTACGGTGGCAGAGTTGCTGTTTAAGGCAGGGGATTTGGTATCCGATGGCGATGAGCTATTAAAACTTGATACGGGCAGCCAATCATGAACTATCCAAATTTTGTCAAAATCATCGACGTGGGCGCAAGAGACGGACTACAAAACGAAAAACAAACCGTACCCAGCGACGTCAAAATTGAGTTGATTAACGGCTTGATTGATGCAGGGGTGCGCAAGCTTGAAGCCACCAGTTTTGTGTCGCCAAAGTGGGTACCACAAATGGCAGACAATGATGCGGTATTAGATGGCATTAGCAAGCGCGATGACGTGGTCTATTCGGTGCTCACACCTAATATGAAAGGCTTTGATGCCGCCCTTGCCCACCGTGACCAATTTGCCAATTATGAAGTGGTGATTTTTGGCTCAGCGAGTGAAGCCTTTAGCCAAAAAAACATCAACTGTAGCATCGCTGAGAGTATCGAGCGTTTTGCCCCGGTTGCTGACGCCGCCAAAGCACATGGCATCAAAGTGCGCGGTGTCATCTCTTGCACCGTGGGCTGTCCGTATGAAGGGGATATTTCAACCGATAAAGTCGCCTATGTGACAGAAAAACTCGTTGCCATTGGCGCTGAACATATTGGCATTGCTGAAACCATCGGCGTGGGCACGCCTATCAAGGTACAAAAAGCGTTGGATGCTGCCTTGCGTTATATTGATATCGACAATATCTCTGGGCATTTTCATGACACCTATGGTCAAGCGCTTAGCAATACCTTAGCAGCATTACAAATGGGGGTATGGCAGTTTGATACCTCGGTGGCAGGGCTTGGCGGCTGTCCGTATGCCAAAGGCGCAACCGGCAATGTCGCCACCGAAGATGTGGTATATCTGCTACATGGCATGGGTATTGAAACGGGTATTGATCTCGACAAACTGGTCGATGTCGGACAAAAAATTAGCGCGTTTTTGGGCAGACAAAATGGCTCAAAGGTGGCAACAGCGATTTTAAATAAACGTAAAGCTTTAACAGTCAGTTAATCAACAAGGAATGACTATGAACTTAGGACTCGATTACCAACTTGGCGATGACATCAACGCCCTACGCGAAACCGTCAAAGCCTTTGCCGATGCTGAAATCGCCCCACGCGCTGCTGAGCTTGACCGCACCGACCAATTCCCGATGGACTTGTGGCAAAAAATGGGTGAGCTTGGGCTACACGGCATCACCGTACCCGAAACTTACGGCGGCGTGGACATGGGCTATGTGGCGCACATGGTCGCCATGGAAGAAATCAGCCGCGCATCAGGCTCAGTGGCGCTAAGCTATGGGGCACACTCCAACTTATGTATCAACCAAATCAAACGCAACGGCACAGAAGCCCAAAAACAAAAATACTTGCCAAAGCTCATCAGCGGTGAATTCATTGGTGCCTTAGCCATGAGTGAGCCCGGTGCAGGCTCAGACGTGACCAGCATGAAACTACGTGCCGAAGACAAAGGTGGCGTGTATGTATTAAACGGCTCAAAAATGTGGATTACCAATGGACCGGATGCCGATGTGATGGTGGTGTATGCCAAAACCAACCCAGAGCTTGGGGCAAAAGGCATCACCGCTTTTTTGGTAGAAAAAGGCATGAAAGGCTTTTACACCGCGCAAAAACTCGACAAGCTCGGTATGCGCGGCAGTCACACAGGCGAGATGGTGTTTGACAATGTCGAAGTGCCAAGCGACAACATTCTGGGTGGTCTTAACAACGGCGTCAAAGTCTTGATGAGTGGCTTGGACTACGAGCGTGCGGTACTCGCTGCAGGTCCCATCGGGCTTATGCAAGCAGTCATGGACAACGTCATTCCCTACATCCACGATCGCAAGCAATTTGGTCAAGCCATCGGTGAATTCCAGTTGATTCAAGGTAAAGTGGCGGACATGTATACCACCTTACAGGCAGGGCGCAGCTTTCTTTACACCGTGGGCAAAAACTTGGATATGTTAGGCTCAGACCATGTGCGCCAAGTACGCAAAGATTGCGCCAGCGTGATTTTGTGGACAGCGGAAAAAGCCACTTGGATGGCAGGGGAAGGTATTCAAATCTTTGGCGGCAATGGCTATACCAATGAGTACCCACTGGGGCGTATTTGGCGTGATGCCAAGCTATATGAGATTGGCGCAGGTACTAGCGAAGTACGGCGTATGCTGATTGGTCGTGAGCTGTTCAGCGAAACCGCTTAATTGATTAGCTTTATCAGCACAAGCCCTAGCTAAAACTAGGGCTTTTTTATTAGATTGTCAAAATAGGTTGTCAAAATCCGCCTTATTAGCTGTGCGCTATGTTAAGGTTGATTGTAAAATCGCTTGGTATTGCGCCGGTTTGAGACGGGGTCCGAACTGCTGAATGATTTGGCTTGCGACGCTACTGGCTAATTTGCCACAATCTGCCAACGCATGACCATGCGATAGCGCGTATAAAAAACTGCCCGCAAAATTATCGCCTGCCCCATTGGTATCTAGCACTTGGTCAACGGGTAGCGATGCCACGTCAATCAATTTTGTTTCACGTGAAACATCGTCCCGTACCGCAATGATTGACCCTGCTGCACCATTGGTCACCACTGCCATATTGGCAACTGACAATAACGCTGCTGCGGCTTGCGAATGACTGGTTTGGTTGGTAAATAGCTGCGCTTCATCACAGTTACAAAACACCGCATCCACGCCACCTTCTAGCATTGCATCAAGTCCTTCGCGACCAAACTTGACCACGGCAGGGTCGGCAAAACTGACCGCGATTTTAGCCCCTTTGTCTTTGGCTTGTTGTTTTAGCTGAGCAATTGCCTGTTGTACCGATGGTGACATAGCAAGATAACCTTCAAGATACAACCAATCAGCATCATTGAGCGCATCAAACTCAATATCCGCTTCACTGATTTCTGCTGAAGTGCCCAAATGTGTTTGCATGGTGCGCTCGCCATCTGGGGTCACCATCACCATACAGCTACCTGTGGTACCATCAGCAAATGACTTGGTAGATGTTTTGATACCTGCGGCGTTTAAATCCGCCAAATAAAAACGCCCTGCCTCGTCTTCACCCACTCGGCAAGCGTAAAAAGTATCGCCGCCAAGGCTTGCTGCGGCATAAATACTGTTGGCAGCCGAGCCGCCGCCGGCTTGTTTGGTCGCGGTGATGTTTTGCGTGGTGAGCGAGGCGATGAGGTCAGCTTGCTCACTGTGACTGGCTAGGGTCATGTTACCTTTGGTCAGGCCTGTGGCGTTAAGCTGTGCATCGGTGACGACAAATTCACTGTCAACTAACGCATTGCCGATGGCGACGATTTTTGCCATTGTGATTCCTTTTTAACGATTTTGGAAAAAATAGGTGAGTTAAATTCAATGTGGTGTCATTGTAAATTAAAACCGTCAAAGTTAATATCTGAAAATTGGCTGACACGGGCAAATGATTGGCACTGTGTTATCTGTGGTATCTGTGTTTTTTTGCCTTTATAAAGCAGGTTTTGACCCCATTTAACTCAAAATAAATCCGACAAAACTGCTATACTTTCTGTTTTTTTACAGTTAGTTTTGCTGATAAATTCTGACAAATATTATTATGACACACAGGTAACTTCATGCCCGCAACTTCTCACGACTCTACTTTAGATTTGACCCTACACCCTGATTTTACCCTACGCTCACATGAGCGCATCGATGCGTTATCGCTTGATGTGCTGGTGAGCGAACATAACGCCACTGGGTTGATTCATTATCACCTCGCCCACCCCAGTGATGAAAATGCCTTTATGATTGGCTTTCGCACCCAGCCGATGACCGACCGCGGCGAAGCGCATATTTTGGAGCATACCAGTCTATGTGGCTCTGAAAAATACCCCGTGCGCGACCCGTTTTTTAGCATGATTAAGCGCTCGCTCAATACTTTTATGAATGCGTTTACTGCGGCAGATTGGACGGCGTATCCGTTTGCCACCCAAAACCGTCAAGATTATTTTAATTTGTTGTCGGTGTACCTAGATGCGACATTTTTCCCAAGTTTAAATCCGCTCGATTTTGCCCAAGAAGGGATTCGTGTGGAGCTTGATGAAGACGGCAAACCCCAGTATAAAGGCATTGTGTTTAATGAAATGAAAGGCGCGATGAGTGGCGAGATTGACCAGTTGTATCATACGCTAGCGCGTCATTTATTCCCCACAACCACTTATCACTACAATTCTGGTGGTGAGCCTGCTGCCATTACTGAGCTTAACCACGCTGATTTGGTCAATTTTCATCAAAGTCACTATCATCCAAGCAATGCGATGGTAATGAGCTTTGGCAATATCCCTGTGGCAGAGACCCAAGCCCGTATCCATGAGGATGCATTGGCGGTGGCAGGCAAAGCGTTTGCTAAAGGGCAAAAACACGCCTCACGACTCGAAAAATCATTGACCGCGCCAATCAGCGTGACGGACACTTACAGTGTCGATACGGTGAAACCCAAACAAACCCATCACGTCATGGCATGGTTATTACCATCGATTTTAGACGGTAAGCAGCGTCTGGCTATGCGACTTCTTGAAGGCGTATTGGTTGAGCATGCCGGTTCGCCGCTGCGGGCGTATCTTGATAGCCATCCGCTGGCATCTGCCCCAACGCCGCTACTGGGCTTGGATGACAGCCATTATCAGATGGTGTTTTATGCGGGTGTCCGTGGCTCCGAGCCTGAGCATGGCGATGCCATTGAGCAAGGGATTTTGGACTTACTCAAACAAGTGGCAGACCAGCCTGTGGACAGTGAAGCGATTGAAACCATTTTGCACCAAATTGAAATCGACCAACGTCATATCGGTGGCGATAGTATGCCATATGGTCTAAATTTGATGCTTGAAGGCTTTAGTACTGCTATCCACGACGGCGACCCCATGCATGTGTGGGACATCGATGAAAACCTAAACTGGCTACGTGAGCAAGTACAAAACCCTGATTTTATCGCCGATTTGATTCGCAGCTTTTTGCTCGACAATCCGCATCGCGTGCGCTTGACACTCATCCCTGATGCGAGCAAATCTGAGCAACAAGCCAAGGATGAGCAAGCCAAACTTGACACCATTGAAGCGGCACTGACCGATGACACCCGTAATGCGCTCGTCACCCAAGCCAAAGCCCTTGCCGAACGCCAAGCTACGCCTGATGATGTGGATTTGCTACCCAAAGTGGGATTGGCGGATATTCCTGCCCAAATTCAATTTAAAACAGGTACAAAACGCGATATCACTTTAAGTGGTGTGCCAAGTACGTTGTATGAATATGAAGCAGGCACCAACGGTCTGTACTATTATCAAGTGATTATGCCCCTAGAGGGTCATGAAGCGCTCATCAATCACCCAGACTTACCAACGTATCTGAGCTTGATCAGCGAAGTGGGCACGCGCAAACATGATGCCTTGGCATTTCAAGCGCGACAAGCACGCCATTCAAGCGGTGTGACTGTCAGAATCAGCCAGCGCACGTCACCTGATAATCCCGAAAAAATGGATAGCTTCTTGGTGGTCGCTACCCGCTCATTGTCACGTAAATTTGAAGCGATTGAGCTGCTTAAAGAAGTGCTCAACGACACTATTTTTACTGAATATGCGCGGATGGAAGAGCTACTGACCCAAAAACAAATGGGCTGGCAATCGCGCCTTGCCAATGCAGGTCATGCGTATGCCATGCAAACAGCGAGCCGTAACACCAGTAAAATCGCCCGTCTTGAATATGTACGCGGTGGTTTGCCTGCATTAAATAGCTTAACTGAATTTTTGCAGCAAGCGGAGCAAGATAGCAATGCGTGGCAAAAGCTGGGAGAGCGATTAGCCAATTTACATAGCTACATCAAAGCCCTGCCAAAACAAGCGCTCATCATCGCCGAAGCAGAGATATTACCGACGCTGCAGCAAGCGATTAGTGAGAGCTGGCAAGCGCCTGTTGACGAGCCTACCGCTACCTTAATCGAATCGCCCATTACCACTGACGGTAGCGATATCGCGTGGCTTGCGCAAACCAATGTGTTTCATCATGCGCTTGTCTTTGATGCCGTGCCGACCAACCATCCCGATGCCCCTGCCTTGATGGTGCTCTCAAGCGTGCTACGCAACAACTATCTGCATCGTACCATTCGTGAGCAAGGCGGTGCGTATGGCGGCGGCGCGAGCTATGATAGCAATGCTTGCTCTTTCAAGTTTTATAGCTACCGCGACCCACGTGACCAAGCCACGTTTGATGATTTTTTGGGTAGTATTGATTGGTTACTCGCGCAAACTACAGGCGAAAAAACCGATGCTTGGATTGAAGAAGCGATTTTAGGATTGATGGCAGGCATGGATAAGCCCGCAAGTCCTGCGGGTGAAGCGGTCAAGGCACTGTTTGCTGAGTTACATGGTCGCGGCAAAGAGTGGCAACAAGCGATGCGTGCCAAAATCTTGTCGGTCAGCCTTGATGACTTACAGCGGGTGACAAGAACTTATCTTAAAGACAAGCCTTACACACGCGCAAGCCTTGCGCCGTTTGATAAAGCTGAACTCATGCAAAAAATGGGTTTTCAGATTGAAAAAGTGCTATAACAAACGTAACAATAAAATTAATCATTTTAATAATTAAGGCGCTATTATTAGCGCCTTTTTTTCATCTTTTACACTACCCGTTTTACACAACCAGCAATTCAATTTTACCCAGTCCGTCAATTTGCGCCAGTATGGTATCGCCTTTGACCACCGCACCGACGCCCGCTGGCGTGCCTGTAAAAATCAAATCCCCTGCTTTGAGCTCAAAAAACTCAGATAAATTGGCAATGGTCTCTGCCACATTCCAGATTAACTGATTGATATTGCCTTGTTGTTTGGGCTCGCCATTCACCGCCAGTGAAATATTCGCTTGTTGTATCTCAGCAACGCTAGCAACGGGATAAATTTCGCCAATGGGTGCCGAATAGTCAAACGCTTTGCCAATCTCCCACGGGCGACCCGATTTTTTCATTTCGTTTTGCAAGTCGCGGCGCGTCATATCGAGCCCCACGGCATAGCCAAAAATCAGCTCGTGAGCCTGTGCTACACTCACATTGGCACCTTCTTTGCCAATCGCAACCACCAATTCTACTTCATAATGTAGCGCTTGCGTTTTAGTCGGATAAGGCAATTGGGCAACGCTATCGGGTCGAACTGCAATAATCGACTCACTGTCACCGGCTTTACAAAAGAAAAATGGCGGCTCACGGTCTGGGTCACTGCCCATTTCTCGGGCGTGGTCGGCATAGTTGCGCCCCACGCAATATACACGGCGGACAGGAAAGGTTTGCTCGAATTGATGGATGGGCAGTGCCACCACTTGGCTGGGTGGAAAAATGGTATTCATGGTGATTCTACTTGGTTGGTTGGGGTATCAGATGGCGGCTGGGTGATGGCGATATCAGTGACATGTTGGTCAGCGGCTAAATTGCTAGCAGGTTGCCACGCTTGCAAAAACTTATCATGGCGCAGGCTATTGTCTTGATTGGTGAACGATTGCAGATAGTCTCGGGTGGTGGACTCCCATTGCTCACTTTGCTCAGCTGAAAACTGTCCCGTCAGTCGTTGATAGCGCAAAAAAATCAGCCAAGTATTGAGCACATCACTTTCACAATAAGTGGTGAGCTTATCCCATGCTTCTGCTTGCACCATAGGCACCACATCATAGCCGTCCAACGCTTGCTTGCCTGCAAAGCCGCATAAGGATGCCACGACATCGAGTTTTTGCGACGTGCTATTCATGGCAAGCTTCACCATCAAATCGGTATGACGGTCATGATAGCGGTTGATATAGTTGTTGTATCTCATCTCACCGGTTTGGCTAAACAGCTTGGGCGCGGTTAAACCATGCTGTAACGCCCGATATACCATGACGGGTATATCAAAGCCCTTGCCATTCCAGCTCACCAACAACGGATTTTTTTCGATGGCATTAAAAAAGGTTTGAATCATTTGCGCTTCGCTATGGTCAGCCAGCGACAGCGATTTGAGGGTCATTTTGCCACCCGCCACCCACAACACCGAAAGACAGGCGATTTGGTGCAAAGGCAGTGGCATAAAAGGATGCCCAACATCTTGCTCACGCAGTGCCATAAGCTTGGTCATGGCATCGTTATCCGATAACCCAGCCAACTCAGAGTATAGCCGCTTGCCTGTGGCAACATCGGGTATGGTTTCGATATCAAATACTAAAATCGGCGCTAGCGTAGCCATAATACTTCCTTGTTAGTTTCTGCTTTAGGTTATTGGGTATTAAGCATCATCTTTAACACCAAACAACCCTGTTGATAGATAACGATCGCCACGGTCACAGACGATAAATGCAATCACCGCATCCGGGTGTTCTTTAGCGATTTGGTACGCTGCCCACGCCGCACCACCTGATGATACCCCCGCAAAAATCCCTTCTTCGCGGGCAAGCTTACGCATAAACACTTCCGCATCGTGCTGATCGATGTCCATCACCCTATCCACCAAACTTGGCTCAAAAATCTTTGGCAAATAGGCGGCTGGCCATCGGCGAATCCCTGCGATATTAGCGCCTTCAGCAGGTTGTAAACCAATAATTTGCACTTTTGGGTTTTGTTCTTTTAGGTATTTGGACACGCCCATGATGGTGCCTGTGGTACCCATTGAGCTAATAAAATGGGTAATCGTGCCATTCGTTTGCTGCCAAATCTCAGGACCTGTGGTCAGATAATGCGCTTGTTTGTTGTCAGGGTTGTTAAACTGGTCGAGTACGATGCCTTTGCCTTCTGCCTGCATTTGCTGGGCGAGGTCGCGTGCCGACTCCATGTTATCGACTTCAATCAATGTCGCCCCATAGGCTGCCATCGCGTCTTTACGCTCTTGGGTAGAGTTGCTAGGCATAATCAGCGTCATGGCATAGCCGCGCATTGCTGCGACCATGGCTAGGGCGATGCCTGTATTGCCACTGGTGGCCTCAATGATGGTGTCGCCTGGCTTGATAGTGCCACGCTTTTCTGCTTGATAAAACATATTGTAGGCAGGGCGGTCTTTCACTGAGCCCGCTGGATTGTTACCTTCAAGTTTGGCAAGCAGAGTAGCTGTGCCTTGGTCAGTTTGCGGTGCAAATCGCGCCAGCTTGACCAGTGGGGTATGTCCAATGCAGTCATTGAGCGTGCTGTTTTCAGTGATGAAATTATTATGGGTCATAAGACAACCTTAGTTTTTGGCCATGAACTTTTGATAATACGAGTTTTGAGCAGACGCATTTAGTCTAGCTTATAGATTAGCTAGCGTTGATTAGTTCTTTTAACAGTAAATTTTTTGGATTGCGCGCGTAGTTTAGCAAAATTCGTATCACCCGTCAGTGGTGAATCATGATTATTGTGCAAGTCATTTTCCCACCGCTACCCCATCTGATTTTATCTCGGTTGTTTGCTGGGGTATAGACTTGTCAAAAATTTACTTGCGACAAAAACCCCAGCGACACAAGCAAAATTGGCTAAAATCCTATAAAATGAAACGCTATACCCCAAAACCCTGATAAAAAATCTGATGCCTAAATTAGGCTGATGCAAGGCTAGCAATGTGAGCAAACGATTTCACTTGGATTTTTCCACCGCTTATGGACAGTTGATACTGTTGGTGTTTTTGCCGATTAGCGCACTCGCCTTGACGGGTGGTTTTTTGGTGTTATCAGATACCAGCCGTGCTGCGCGTACCATTCAGCAATCAACCGCCGATAATTTGCTGGTGACTCTGCAGCCAGTCGTCGCTTCCATGCAGACGAATCTGATTAAAATCAACCAAGCGCTATCTACAACTACCACTCAGCCTAATAGCAATAATGGCTCAAATAAAGGCAGCGCAAATAAAGCTGAACTATCGCCCAAAGAATTGGCGACACTGCAAGCCAATGTGAAATTTGCCCTACAAAATGCCATCAACGACAAACACTTGCAAGGTGTGGCGATTGTCAACGAACAAAGCAAAGTGTTGGTCAGTTTTGGTGATTTGTCACAACAGCCCAATCCGCGCTTGTTGCCTTTTTTGGGACGACACCTTGAAGCGCAAAGCAATACGCAGCAAACTTATTTATTGACGCAGCTTAACACCCAATCCAACAGCCTGTTTAATAGCAAGGGTAGTAGTTTATTTGGTCGAAAATTGGTACTCAGCCCGCCCGCAAATACGACTGCCCCACTACCGACGTTGTGGCTTATTGTCAATATTGATAATGAGCCGCTACAAGTGGCTCGGTATCAAGTGATGTTGGCGTTAGCGATTACTGGACTCTTTACCATTTTGCTGCTACTATTGACCACCCACATATATGCTAGACGCTGGATTGCGCCGATTTATGAGATGCGGTTACATTTGCAGCGCACCAACGCCAACAACCTGTATAAACCGATGACCATCAACGCCAGTGGTGAAATCAACCAACTGCAACAGGACTTGGTCAAGACCTTAAGACGTCTGCATAAAAGTTTCCAAGAACTCAAAAATCACGCCGAGCAAACCGAAGATGATTTGCGCTTGGCTTTTGACGAGATGGAAATGCAAAACATCTCAATTCGCAATGCGCGTGATGCCGCGGTTTCAGCCAGTCAAACCAAATCGGCATTTTTAGCCAATATCAGTCACGAATTACGCACCCCACTTAACAGTATTGATGGGTTTATCAACCTATTATCCCGTCATGGCGGCTTAAACGCCGAGCAAGACTTGTACGTGCAAACGATTCGTAAGTCTTCAGCGCACCTATTAGCATTGGTCAATGACGTGCTTGATTTTTCTAAGATTGAAGCCGGTAAACTGGTACTAGATAGTCATGAATTTGACCTGTATGCCAGTATCTACGATGTGGTGGATATGCTATCGCCACTGGCGGCAGAGAAAGATTTACGCCTGGCGGTGTTCTTCTATGACGATGTGCCACATTATCTAGTAGGGGATGCGTTACGCACCAAGCAGGTTTTGACCAATCTTGTTAACAACGCCATCAAATTTACCGATGATGGCGAGGTCATTGTGCGGGTCAGTTTGGATGATGACATCGATGATTTAATTCATATCAGTGTGCAAGACACAGGGCGCGGGATTTCACCTGAGCATCAAAAAGTGCTGTTTCAAAGTTTTTCCCAAGGCGATCCTTCGATTACTCGCCAGTACGGTGGTACAGGGTTGGGATTGGTGATTTCAAAACAGCTTACCTATCTGATGGGCGGCAATATTGGTTTTTATGACAACGCCACTGAGCAAGTGGGTGATGCGAGCCAATCGCACAAAATCAAAGGCACGACGTTTTGGTTTACCTTGCCGATGACCATCAGTAACCAAGAGCAGCAGCGGCTGCTTATCCATGAGCCCATTTGGCAGTTACCTGCCATCATCGCGCCAAAAACTGATGCCGGTTATGTGGCGGCTGATGCTATCGCTGTGGTAAATATCTTGGTATGGATTGACCATCCTGCAAGCTTACAAGTGTTAAAAGGCTCGCTGCGCGAATTGCCGATTGCCATTACTACCGCAAGCACGCTAGCCAGCCTACTTGAATCGCTCAAAGAAACAGGCAATCATTGGGATTGGGTCATCGTGGACAATGGTACCACTGAGGATACCACGTCGCTGCTCAAACAAGTACGCTTACATTATGCCGGTAAGTTGCTACTATTTGGCTATCAAGTCAATCTTGAGCCAGAATTGTTGTCGCGTTACCAAGCACAAGCCTTGTATCAGCCGCTCGATCGTCGCCAACTTTATCAGCTGCTCGATAGCAATTCTGCCAGTAGCCAAGAGCCCACACTGCCGCAGTGGCATGGCTTTACTGTGCTTGCCGTGGATGACCATCTACCCAATTTATTGGTACTAGAAGCCTTATTAGCTGAGCTGAGCATTAATGTGGTGACGGTTAATAGTGGGTTTGATGCCATTGAATACATCACTACCCACCAGTCACAAAGCGATACTGCCGTGGATTTGATCTTTATGGACATTCAAATGCCAAGAATGTCAGGCAGTGAAGCCGCCATCCAAATCCGTAAGGTTGAAACGCAAGCAGGACATCAACATATTCCGATTATTGCCCTGACCGCACATAGTCTATCGGATGAACGCGATACATTATTGGCATCTGGGATTGATGACTATGTGGGCAAGCCAATCAGCCAAGCCCAGTTATTGCAAATCCTGCAACGCTGGTTGGGTAAACACAGCACGTCCGTATCCGCTGATGTGACTTTTGACTCAACCGCTGATGTGGCTTCTGACAAATCGGCTATCAACTCACCCATCTCGGCGCGGTCGATAACGTCTGTGGCAAATAACCTGCGTACTGCATCTATAGCCCCCAAAGAGAGTGCCGTATTTGCTCATACGCCATTAGCCGTCTCAGCGACTACTACCGATGACAACACTAATCTACCAAGCCTACCATCAGTCAGCAGTCAGCATAGCGCTGAGTCACTAGCAAGTCTTGCTGTCATTGATTGGGATGATGCGGTGATGCGGGTAGCAGGTAAGCCTGATTTGGCAGCCAACTTGATTACCTTGCTGATTGAGTCGATTGAGCAGGAAAAAAGTGACTTGCAGCAGGCTTGGCAGCGCCACGACAGGCAAGCCTTGTCCCACGCGGCGCATCGCATTTTAGGGGCGAGTCGTTATACGGGCGTACCACAGCTCCGCCAAGCCAGTCAAAATCTTGAAGACAAGTGCTTGCTAAATATCAACAATAGCTCGCCTGCGCAATTTGCCATTTTGGCACCTTATTATGAGCAAATGCTACAAGCGCTCGATAACTTGGCACAGGCTGATTTGAGCCAATTCCCTGCACTCAAATATGCCCAGCTCAAAGAAAACGACATGACTTGGAAGATGATTTGACACCCATCAGCACAATGTCTCCTAGGTTTGGCATACTTGCTATCCCACGTTACCTTTCTTAAACGTATCGTCCGATATCGCCTCTTGTGCCTAACCAACAAAATCAGTAAAGTGAGATTAATGATTGCAAATCTTCGCGTTCTTGCAACATTTTTTTAAGTTTATTGGGTTGGTCAAATTTTAAGGATGCGTATGTCGGTTTTGTCGGTATCAAAAATATTGCCGGGTGTAGGGTTTTTGCCATTTTCTCAGCGTGCTACTGCTTCATCTTTAGCGCAGCGTATCAAAGCGGCAAACGATAACCTTGCGCCCGATGTGCGGTTGGAACTTAGCGGTGATGATAGCGTCATTGTTTGGCTGACACGGATTGACAAGCGCAATGCGTTAAGTTTTGCGTTGATGGATAAACTCATTGATTTAGCCCACCTGCTCACCACATGGACGGACGTGCGGGCGGTGATTTTGGCAGGTGAAGGTAAAAGCTTTTCTACCGGCATCGATTTGGCGGATTTAAACAACCCAAAAAATCTAAAGCAGGTCGCTTGGGAGCTTATCAAACCGTTCCAAAGTAAATTTCAAAAAGTGTGCCTTGTGTGGCGAGAACTGCCGATGCCTGTCATCAGTATACTGCATGGACATTGCCTTGGCGCAGGACTACAGTTGGCACTGGCGACCGATATCCGTATCGCCACAGCGGATTGCCAATTTGCCATTATGGAAGCCAAATGGGGACTGGTAGCGGATATGGGACTGACCCAGTCTGCGATAGGGGTGCTACGCGCCGATATCGTCAAGGAATTAGCGATGACGGCACGGGTTTTTGACGGTCAGCAAGCCTTTGACTACGGTGTGGTCAGCCATCTAAGCGATACACCGATGGAAGTTGCGAAGAATTTGGTCACAGAATTAAGCAGTCGCTCCCCAGATGCCGTGCTGGCGAGCAAACGCATCATCAATGCCATGTATCACACGCCTGCAACAACCTTGTATCAAGAAAAACTGTGGCAAATCAAATTACTGCTGGGACAAAACCGCAAGCTTGCCGTCAAAAAAGCCAAGGATGAAACCGTCAAATTTATTGGGCGTCAATTTAACTAATTTAACCCATGGCTTAATTGACCTTGGTGAGTGCCATCATGCTAAGACCCCTGTTCAAACGTCGTCTTATTTTTTTAGCCAGCCTATTTTTGGTATGTATGGCGATTTTGTTTTTTATCGCCTGGTGGGGTCGCCTGCCTGCCAACACGAGCAAATCCAGCACCTATCAAACTGCCGTCATTACCAAAGACCATCAAAAAACGGTGGCAACCGATATGCCACCTGATGAGCCCTCCAGTCGTTTTCGCCAATTTGGCTCGCAAAGCATGGCTGATGGCATCGCAGAGTTGGTTAAAAGCAATCCACAAAAAACGGGCGTTTATCCCTTGCCCGATGGCATGGATGCGTTTGCCGCACGTATGCTGCTCATTAGCACCGCAGAAAAAACGCTAGATGTGCAGTATTATATTTGGAATAACGACATCACTGGCAATCTGATGTTCCAAGCCATTAAAGAAGCGGCAGAGCGCGGTGTGCGCGTGCGATTGTTAATAGATGACAACAATACCCGTGGTCTCGACCCAACACTGTGGGTACTTAATGAGCACCCCAATATTGAAGTAAGATTGATGAACCCCAATCGTTTTCGCTCGTGGCGCTGGCTAGGGTTTGTGGGCGATTTTGAGCGGCTCAATCATCGTATGCACAACAAATCCATCACCGCTGATAGCCAAATCACCATCACAGGCGGGCGCAATATCGGGGATGAGTATTTTTCTTTAAACCAAGAGATGGTATTTTCTGACCTAGATGTGCTGATGGTTGGGCATATTGTGCCGCAGATGTCACAAGCATTTGACCAATATTGGAACCATAAACTGGCTTTTCCTATCACCGATTTGGTCAAAAAACCTGAGCCATCCGCCCTGAACCAAGTGTTTATTCCAAAAACCCAAAAAGCCGATAAACCCGCGTCACAACAACTCGACCCTGTGCTAAAGCTGAAAAACGACTATCTAAAGCGCTTGGTGGCAATCGACTTTGTCAACCAAATCAAACAACAAAAATTGCCGCTCTACTGGGCAAGCGTGCAGCTATTGACGGACAATCCCGACAAACTGGGCAGCAAAGCCAATACCCAAGGGTTAGACATCAACCAAAGCTTAGGTAAAATCAGCCGTGAACTCAATTTAATCTCTGCGTATTTTGTCCCCACGGAGCAAGGCAAAGACTATTTTATCAACCTTGCAAAAAAAGGCGTAGCGGTGAATATTTTGACCAATGCCATGAGCGCCACCGATGTCAAGCTTGTGCATTCTGGCTATGCCAAACACCGCAAAGACTTACTCAAAGCTGGGGTCAAGCTATATGAACTAAAACCCAACGCCATCAAAGACAATCTGCGTGATTCATACTTGACGGGAAGCTCTGCCACCAGCTTGCATGCCAAAACGTTTGAAAGCGATGGTGAAAAGGTGTATATCGGCTCGTTCAACTTTGATCCGCGTTCAGCCTTGACCAATACCGAACTCGGCGTTGCCATCGCCCACCCTGTACTTGCCAACAAAATCCGCAATGAATTTTTGCAGGCCTTGCCAACAACTAGCTACACCTTGTCGCTCAAAGATGACAATATTCAGTGGTCAACGCTCGAGAACGGTCAAATCGTCACGTATGATGAAGAGCCACAAACCAAGGCTTGGCAGCGTACGCTAGTATGGATGCTATCGCACCTACCGCTTGAAAAATTTTTATAAGCTGTAATTATTATGAACTACAGCATTCACCAATACGCTTAGCGCAATTGGCTATCTTTACTACCACGGCGATTAAATAGCTCAACTTTTTTCTGATGCTGTTCTAGCGATTGTTGACAACGCACGCACAAGTGCACCCCTGGCATCGCAAGACGCCGTGCTTCGGGGATTGGGGCATCGCACTCCTCACAATGCGTTAGGCTCTCGCCCTGTGGCAATGCCCGTTTTGCCCGTTCAATCGCATCATTAATAGTCGCTTCAATTTGCTCGTTTTCTGCGCCATCCGCAGCCCAACCACTTGCCATATTTTTCCTTAGGTTTTAATAGGTTAACCATAATATGGTAGTGATTTTGTCAAATTTCAATAGCGTATTAAAGCCGTCATCGCGCCATTTTATTGTGGCTGTAAATCAATTACCTGACCTTTGATACCTGCCGCCTCATCACTCATCAAGGCAACATACGCACTCATCAAGTCTTCGGGCGCAAGCAAGGTGTTGGGATTTTCGCTCGGATAGGCAGCAGCCCGCATTTGGGTACGCGTGGCACCGGGATTGATGCAGTTAAAGCGCAGGGTGGTGGTTTTTTGGGTTTCTTGGGTGAAAATATCGCTCATCCCCTCTACCGCCAATTTTGACAGCGCATATGCCCCCCAAAACGCGCGTGGACGGCTGCCGACACTACTAGAGGTAAACACCACTGAGCCACTTTGCGCAGATTTGAGTAGCGGTAGCAAAGCTTGGGTAAGGGTAAAGGTAGCATTAAAATTGACTTTCATCACTTGCTCAAAAATAATCGGGTCATACATTTCAAGTGGGGTCAATACACCGAGCAACCCTGCATTGTGTAAAACACCGTCCAAATGCCCGACTTCACGCTCAATCAAAATCGCCAATTGCTGCATTTCTGTGTAGCTGGCGCTCTCTAAATTCATCAGTAACATGGCAGGCTGTGCACCGCCTTCTGCTTCAATTAGGTCATACACGGCTTCAAGCTTGCTCGCGGTTTTGCCAAGTAGTAGCACGGTCGCGCCATATTTTGCATAGCTTAGCGCTGCTGCTTTGCCGATGCCATCACCTGCCCCTGTGACCAAAATATTTTTACCTTTTAGACAATCGGTAGGTGGGATAAAGTTACGGATATCATCATGCGTTGCTAAAGTCATAGTTTCCTCAAAATTTTTCTCAAAAGCTTGCTAAAAAATTCCCTAAAAATTGGGCAAATTGTTAACACCTTGTCTATGCATCAAGCGCCTAGTCGCTTGTTCAGGTATCCACTCAAGCATCCGTCCAATCGCTAAGCAAAGCGGTCAATTCAGCGACGCTATGGATTATGTTATCTGCACCCCAACTGCCCAAATCCGCTTGGTCTTCAGGGGGAATGTAGCCATAAGCTGCCAAAATCGTGCGCATATTCGCCGCATTGCCCGCTTGAATGTCACGGATATGGTCACCGACATACACACAATTTTCAGGCTGTAGCTGACGCCCGAGTTGTTCGTTCAACCGCGCGACTGCCAAATACATGGGCTCTGGGTCAGGTTTGGTGTGTTTCACATCATCAGGGCATACCAGAACCGCACAGCGCTCAGTTAGCTGCAGCTTGTCTAACAAATTTTCCGCCAAATAACGCGGCTTATTGGTGACAATGCCCCATACAATGCCACGTGATTCCAAGTGTGTTAACAGCGAATCAAGCCCATCAAACAAGCGACTATCGACACAGATATCGGCCTCATAGGTGTCCAAAAACTCTTGCCGATAAGCGAGCAAGGTTGGGTCATCCTCAGTCACATCGGCAAGCTCGCCAAACATCAGCTTGACCATCGCTCTGGCGCCCGCAGAAACTTGCTCACGAATCGCTGCATCGCTAGGCGCAGGATGATTGTGTCTGGCGCACATCACCTTAATAATCCGGATAAAATCAGGCGCTGTATCTATCAAGGTACCATCAAGGTCAAACAATACAGCTTGGCATTTTTCAGTCATTTTTTGCTCAAATCAACGATTAATATTTTAGTAAAGCCAACTACTGAGGTTTGTAGACTGCCATCATGTAGTTAACGTCAACATTTTGTGCTAGCCAATAGTGCTTGATAAGTGGATTGTAATGTAAACCAATTAAATCTTGGCGCTTGCAGCCTGCACGCTGAGCAAAACGATCTAGCTCGGCTGGGGTGATGAATTTTTCATAATCATGTGTGCCGCGTGGCAGCAAGCGTAATAGGTATTCAGCGCCAATCACCGCAAACAGGTAGGATTTTGGGTTGCGATTGATGGTCGATAGTACCAATACGCCATTGGGTTTGAGCAGGGTAAAACAAGCATTGATAATGGATTGCGGGTCTGGCACGTGCTCGAGCATTTCCATACAAGTCACCACATCAAACTCACCAGCGTGCGCTTTGGCAAAATCTTCTACAGCAACACAAGCAAAATTAATCGCTTGGCTAGTTTGCTCGGCATGGATCTGTGCTGCCTTGATGTTCGCCTCTCCCAAATCAATACCCGTCACTGTGGCGCCGCGCACCGCCATGCTATACGACAAAATACCACCACCACAGCCGACATCTAATACTTTTTTGCCCGTTAATCCTGATTGCTGGCGGGCGATGGTTTGCTGTTCAATCCAGTTTAAGCGTAGCGGATTGATTTGGTGCAAGGTGGCAAACGCGCCTGATTTGTCCCACCATTCATTGGCAAGGTCGGTGAATTTTTGTACTTCTTGTAAGTCGACGTTTTGCTGTAAGTTCGGTTGTGTCATGATGATAGTTCCGTTTGATTTTTACTTCGCTATTTTTTTAATTCGATACTTTTTACTTTAATAGCGTTACTTCAATAGCGTGTTATCGCGTTTTTTGAAATACGGTTGCTTGCTAACCACAATTGCTATCAAAAATAGCCTTATTCTAACAGTTTTTAGCCCATGCGCTGTAGAATTTATGTGGCAGGCTGATAGCGTAAAATTGTAGGATAAATTTGTAGGGTAAAATAGCTTATCACTACCCAGCCGCATAACCACCTAATTTTGGGCATTACTGATAAAATAAACTTAAAAATTATACTTTGTAATTTAGAAAATTTAATTAACATATTGCTTATGTTTTTCACCACTGTAGTTTTTTTTAGTTTACAAAGGATTACACTTAGGCGCTTCTTCAATTTATGATAGTATAACGCGCAGGTATTTTCGTATTTTGAGCCCTGCTAGCAAGCGATTTTCTATAAGATACTATTCTTTATAAGATATTAGCCGTGCTAGACCCTATGATTTGACTGTTAATGAGGCAACCATGAAAAAATTAGCAATGACCGCAATCGCCGCCGCTATCGGCTTGACCAGTTTACCAACCCAAGCTGCAGATTTTGTAGCGGGTCAAGACTATAAGGTGCTTGCAAACCCAGAGAAAATTGAAGGCAATAAAATCATTGTTCGCGAATTTTTTTGGTATGGTTGCCCTCACTGCTACAAATTAGAACCTTACATGGCACAGTGGTCAAAAAAATTGCCAGCTGATGTGGTGTTTATGCAGACGCCAGCTGCGATGAACCCTGTGTGGGAACAAAACGCGCGCGGTTTTTATGCCGCACAGTTGTTAGGTTATCAAGGCAAAACCCACCAAGCGATGTTTGACGCCATTCAAAAAGACCGCCAAAAATTGTTTGACCAAGCCTCTATCGGCCAATGGTACGCATCAAAAGGCGTGGATATCAATAAATTTAACAGCATGTACAATTCTTTTGCGGTGAATACCCGTATCGCGCGTTCAAAAGATGCGGCGCAGCGCTTCCAACTGTCAGGGGTACCTGCGGTTGTCGTTGATGGCAAATACGTTGTTGAGGGTGAGGATGGTAAAGTGCCACAAGTGGTTAATTATCTTATCAATAAAGCCCGTGCTGAGCGTGGTGGTAAATAATCTGACAGCCATTTGCTGAGCATCAATGGTTTTAGCCTAGAGGGTTTTAGCTTAAATAATAAAAAAGCCGCTTTAATGATAATTCATTGAAACGGCTTTTTTGTAGCAGCGGCTTTTTGTATGTTAGTTAATAAAACCTAGTGGTCGGCTGGCGTGCCGCCTTTTGCCACAATCCAATTTTCTAGCTGTTTGGTTTTTTCATCCAGTAGCGTTTTATCACCGCTTGCTTCAACATTGAGACGAATCAGTGGCTCAGTGTTAGAGGCGCGAACATTAAAGCGCCAGCGTGGAAAATTGACCGACAAGCCATCGAGTTTATCGAGGGTCGCCGTTTGGCTATCAAATTGTTGGTAGCTTTCTTCAAGTTTTGCCAATACCGCAGGCGCAGTGATACCGTCTAATTTAAAGTTAATCTCGCCTGAGATAGGAAAAGCGGCAATCATCTCATCAACCAGTTGCGACAGTTTTTTTGGCGCTTCTGTTTTGCCTGATTTTGATAGCAATTCAATCACCAATAACCAAGGAATCATGCCACTATCGCAGTAGTTAAAATCGCGGAAATAATGATGCGCAGACATCTCGCCGCCATACACTGCATTGTTTTCACGCATGACTTGTTTGATAAAAGAATGCCCTGACTTACTGATGGTCGCTTTGCCACCGGCCGCCGCGATGACGCTTTCGGTATTTAAGATATTGCGCGGGTCATAAACAATCGCCTCGGCAGGGTTTTTATCCAAGAAAGCTTTGGCAAGCACCCCCACTACATAAGTGCCTTCTAAAAATCGAGCGTTTTCATCAAAGAAAAAACAGCGGTCAAAATCGCCATCAAACGCAATCGCTAAGTCCGCTTTCTCTGCCAACAGCTTGTCTGCTGTCACTTTACGGTTGGCAATAATCATGGGATTGGGAATACCATTGGGAAAACTGCCATCAGGCGCATGATTGATTTTGATAAAATTAATAGGCGCGTTGGCAGCTTGTAGACGCTGCTCAAGCAAATCAATTGTTGGCGCGGCACTACCGTTGCCACAGTTGACGACCACTGTCAAAGGTCGTAACGCGTTGACGTCAATATAGCTTATGAGATGGTCGATATAGGCGGTTTTGTCTTCTTTTAACTGATACTCGCCCTTACTGGCTGCCGCTTTGAACGCGCCTTTTTCTGCGATTTGTTGAATGTCTGCCAAGCCGGTATCTGCGCTAATGGGTTTGGACTGTTCACGCACCAATTTTAGCCCGTTATAATTAATGGGGTTGTGACTGGCGGTCACTTCAATACCGCCAATCGCGCCATAGTGGCTGGTGGCAAAATACACTTCTTCAGTGCCTGTCATGCCCAAATCAATCACATCAATACCTGCATCTAATATGCCTTGTATGGCGGCTTTTTTAAGGGCTTCACTACTGGGGCGGATATCACAGCCAATCACAATCGCTGGTTTTTGCTGATTTGATAGCGGTGCACTCAAAAATTGGGCGAAAGCACGTCCGATACGGTAGGCAATGTCCTCGTCAAGATTTTTACCGAGTTCGCCGCGGATGTCATAGGCTTTAAAAGACGAAATTGTGATGGGAGAAAAATCATTCATATACGTGGCTCATGGGATTAAGAATTAAGAATGTCATTCAATTAACTGTTAATTACTCAAAATCAGTTATTCACTAGCAATGATCAGCTATCACCAAATACATCGCGGCTATACACTTTTGCCTTGACGTGCGCTAATTCGGGATGTAATCGGTTCGCGACAATCACGTCGCTGGTTTGTAAAAAACTTGCTAAATCATTGACTACGGGACAATCCATAAACTGCGCTGACGACAGACTGGGCTCATAGATTTGTACATCAATGGCATGTTGTTTGAGCAGTTCAATAATGTCCAAAATTGCAGAATCTCTAAAGTTATCGGCATCTTTTTTCATGCTCAAGCGGTACACACCCACGGTATTAGGCTGCTTGGCGATAATTTGACGGGCGATAAAGCGTTTGCGGGTATTGTTGGCATCCACCACCGCATGAATCACATTGGCAGGAATCCCTTCATAATTGGCTTTAAGCTGTTGGGTGTCTTTGGGTAGACAGTAACCACCATAGCCAAATGATGGGTTGTTGTAATGCATGCCAATCCGCGGGTCTAAGCTCACACCGGTGATAATCGACTCACTATCAAGCCCCATGCTTTCGGCAAAGCTATCTAACTCGTTAAAAAATGCAATGCGTGTGGCAAGGTAGCTATTGGCAAATAGTTTGACCGCCTCTGCCTCAGTAGGCGGCATGATTTGGCTTGGGGTGTGGGTTTGTTCGCTGGCGGTTTGGTATTGGACGATTAGTTGGTGACAAACATCTTGCAGCGCTGGCACATGGTTTATATCACAGCCAACGATAATACGTGACGGATGCAGGTTGTCATATAACGCTTTGCCTTCCCGCAAAAACTCCGGCATAAATAAAATACGCGTATCAAATTTTGCCTGCATGTCACGGGTAAATCCAATCGGCACAGTCGATTTGATCACAATCGGTACTTGTGCGTTATGAGTGCGTACCGTTTGGATACTGGTCTCCACCGATGAGGTATCAAATTTACCCGTGGCGACATCGTAATTGGTCGGTGTGGCAATAATCACCAAATCTGCGGTTGAAAAATCCGCCTCACTCACCAACTGCGCTGCTAAATTCAAGGACTGGGTTACCAAGAACTGCGCAATCAACGCATCGTCAATCGGCGACGCTTGCTGTTGTAATTGGACAATTTTTTGGGCATCGATATCGACCAAGGTGACTTGGTTAGCAAGTTTAGGCTGGGCTAATAAGACAGCATTGGACAGGCCGACATAGCCTGCCCCAATGACAAAGATGGTTGTAATCATGGGTGATGGAACCTTACAAATCGCAGCAAAAATTGGCGACACCGTCGCGTATTTTTAGCCTTGATATTTCTTGTATTTTTAAATTAGGTAAGTTTTTGCCAATATCACTATAGTTTGACAAAATGGCATAGCAATGACAACGATTATTTTGCAGCCTCTGTGTTTTAGGTATTTGTATTTGAAGCCTCTGTATTTTAGGCATCTAGACTGTCAAGGTAAATACTCACCAATGGGCTTAGATTGCCATGTCAAATGCGCTAAAATAGCTAGGTCAATTATATTGTGAATTTTTCATCATTTACTATCAATCACCCTTCAGAGATAACGATGCAACCGACTTCCAATTTTGCCGACCTCATTGCCTTAATGGCACGACTGCGCCAAGACTGCCCTTGGGATAAAAAACAAACCAACGACAGCCTCATTCCCTACGCCCTAGAAGAAACCTATGAGCTTGTCGAAGCCATACAATCGGGTGACATTGACGACATCAAGGGTGAGCTTGGCGATGTGCTGTTACAAGTGGTTTTTCACGCTTGTCTATATGAAGAACAGCAGCAGTTTGATATCAGCGAGGTGATTTTCACCTTGCAACAAAAACTCATTCGCCGTCACCCGCATGTGTTCGACAAAGAAAATCTAAAAACCGATGAAGATGTCAAAAAACGCTGGGATGAAATCAAAGCCTTGGAAAATGCCGAAAAAGCCAAACAGGGTAAACTGATAAACCATCGCCGCACCCTTGATGCGGTCAAGGCAGGCTCAGCGTTAATGCAAGCGCAAGAACTACAAAAAACTGCCAATAAAGTCGGTTTTGATTGGGATGTGGTGTCAGGTGCGGTGGACAAATTGGATGAAGAAGTGGCAGAGCTCAAAGAAATCTTACCAATCGATGGTCAAAAACCGACGCCTGAGCAAAAAGCGCTGCTAGAAAAAGAACTGGGGGATTGTTTTTTTGCCCTAGTCAATATTGCCCGCAAATTGGGCATTGATAGCGAAAAAGCGACTTTGACCACCGTGCATAAATTTCGCTCTCGTTTTGGCTTTATTGAAGATGAGCTCGCCAAAATGGGTAAAACCCCTGAAACTGCTAGCTTAGCCGAAATGGATAACTTGTGGGATTTGGCAAAACAGCATGAAAAACTTATATAAGGGGTTTTGAGCACGAGCTAGGTTTTAGGGTCTAGTATTATTGACAGCTAATACCCTGTTTACATGCCATGTACATTTTTTTGGTAAAACAGTTTTTTAGCTAAGTTTGTACTAAGTTTGGGGTGGCATAATAGCTCACATCAACTCATTAAACCTATGTATTAAACCAATTTGGTTAATAGCATTGATTTAATAGCTTTGATTTAACACAAGGTTTGATTCGTTTGTCATTGAATCTATCTTGTTTATTCAATCTTGTTGATCCATTACATAAATCGGTATAACAATAATATTTTAAGAGACGACTATGAAAAAAACACTATTTGCATCCGCCCTAGCTTTGGTATTTGCTTCAACAACCGCTTTTGCAGCACCGGCTGTACCACCTGTACCTGCCCATAACGCACCTAGCCAAAACGTAACTCACAAAAAAGTGACTCATAAAAACGTGCGTCATAAAAAAGAGGCTCACAAAAATGAGTTACGCCATAAACCTGTTAAAAAAATTGTCAAAAAACCTGTTAGAAAACAGGTGAAAAAACATTATGTCAAAAAACAGGTCAAAGTAAACCGTGGTCACCCTCATATAAAAGGAGAGCATGCAAAAGGTCAGCCAAGATAATTTCTCGTTATCGCCACAAGACTTTAGTGCATAGCAAAAGCCGAAACCTGACTGGGTTTTGGCTTTTTTATTGCCCAAGATTTATTGTTCCAAAGGCGTTGGCAAGGTATACTGAGTCAACAGGGATTTGACCGTTAAAGCAATGATTTTTCGATTATTAGTTGGCTCAATTTTTGCCATTTTAGTTCTAGCCATTTTATTTCTAGCCCTGTGGGCAATGCCCGCACAGGCGCAAGTATGTACCCCAACCATGACGCCCGAGCAGGCTTTTTTGGCAGTGACAAATTTGACGGGGACTAACGGTAATACCAAAAAATCCTCTGCAAATATCCTTGCCAATTCGCCCAAAGTGATTAATATCAATACCGCCAGTGAAGCACAGCTTACACAGCTTGATGGTATCGGCGCCAAAAAAGCCCAGCAAATTATTTTATACCGGCAAATGATAGCGCCGTTTGCCACAGCGGATGACCTAGCCAACGTCAAAGGTATCGGTAAAGCGACTGTCGATAAAAATCGCCACCGCATTACCACCCAATAGTGATAGCAAAGCATGGGCAATTATCACAAGCCTATTCTCATCTTTTATATATTCTGTACTAGCAAGCAAACCGTCTCATCCTGTAGCGCTCACGTCCTACAGATAATCAATCAGTAGACAATATTTTCGCTCACTGGATTTTTTGTAACCGTGAATTAATATCCCTAGTTAGGCAGAAATTTGGTACACTAACCGCTAATAAATTTCTGCCGTTTTCATGGATTTTGGTTACTATACATGGCAAAAAAAACTCGCAAATCACCTAGCACGGCAACCGCTGCTGGCAATATCCCAACCGATTATATTTTAGATAGACAGTCGGCTCGGCGTGATGCCAAAAAACTGGGCTTAAACAAAGCTGATTTACCTAACTCCATCAAAGAAGTGATTAGCACACTGACGCAGGCGGGTTTTGAAGCCTACATCGTCGGTGGTGGGGTGCGTGATGCCTTGTTAGGCTTAAAGCCCAAAGACTTTGATGCTGTGACCAACGCCACCCCCAACCAAATCAAAGAAGTATTTGGCAAACGCTGCCGCATCATCGGAAGGCGTTTTCAGCTGTGTCATGTGTATTCTGGTCGCGATATGATTGAAGTTGCCACCTTTCGCGCGCCGCCTAAGGACAACAATCATCTCACCGAAGACGGCATGATCATGCGTGACAATGTGTGGGGTGATATCTATCAAGATGTGGTGCGCCGCGATTTTAGTATCAATGCCCTGTACTATCAGCCATTTGACGACATCGTTTATGATTTTTGTGGTGGGCTAAAAGATGTTGAAAACCGCACCATTCGTCTGCTCGGTGACACCCAAAAACGGGTGGAAGAAGACCCTGTACGTCTACTACGAGCGCTGCGTTTTAAAGCAAAATTGCAGTTTGATTTTGACAATGCCTTAAACCAACAATTCAACGCGCAAAACTGGGCATTATTGGCGCAAGTATCCCCTCACCGCTTGTACGATGAAACGCAAAAAATGTTTACAGGCGGCTACTTGGTGCCGATGTTACCACTGCTATTTGATTATGGTGCGTTTTCCCAGTTGTTGTTTTACCCACCGACAAGCGTGACACCGCTACTCAATCAAGTCACCATCAATACCGATAGGCGCATAGGTAGTGGTAAAAGCATTAACCCTGCGTTCTTTTATGCGACTATTTTGTGGGAAAACTATCTGTATCTATTGGATAAGTTTAAAAAGAACACACCGTTTAGCGATGCGCAAAACCAAGCCGCCAATAAAGTGTTGGACAAGCAGCGCCAGCACACGGCGATGCCCAAGTTTGCCGAGCAGTTTATTAAAGATATTTGGCTCATGCAGCCAAGACTTGCCCAGCCGCGCAAAAAAAATCTACAAAAGCTGTTTGAAAATCCGCGTTTTCGGGCTGCCTATGACTTTTTGATGATGCGTGAGCAAGTGGAAGCCAAAAACCAAGCACTTGCCAAACAACATGGCGCAGCGATTACGTTGGATGATGAAAGCACCAATGGCATGGGACATTGGTGGGCGTGGTTTCAAACCCTAGGTGCCAAACAGCAGCAACAAGCGATTGATGAATTTGACCTTGAATCAGTACGTTTGCGCTTTGCCAATATTGTCAATCAAACCAGTTTTGAGGATGACAGTGTTGCTTACCAAACTAGCGATGCGGTGCATGATAATGAAGTAGAGATGGGTAGCGATTTTAGTCATGGAAAGCACCGCAGTGAACGACGCCGCTTGCCGTTTGCAGCAAGCAGCCAAATCGAACGTGAACTGTTACCAGATACGGCACTATCTACCAAAGCGCACAAACTAACGCAGCAGCAGCAACTTGAAAAAGCCCAACTGCAGCAGTTATCGCTTGCCAGTCACACCAACTCAGCACCGGCTAAGTCACTTATCGTAGCGCCAATCACAGCGCAAAAAGATGATGACCAACCTTATCAGCCGACAGTTTCTAATTCAGCATCAGCTTATGCTGAGACAAGTGCACACCCAAATAGTTCACACCCAAATAATTCACAACTAAGTCGCTCACGCAAACGCGACAAAGCTTATTTATCGGTAGCCAGTGTACCTGCCAAACGTGCGCGACGTACCCCTAGCTCAAACTGGTCGATTTTGGAGCAACGTCAGCAAGCGGATATCACGACATCCGCTAGTGATTTGCGTGGCGAATCTGTCAGCCCAACACCCGTCAGACAAAGCATTGACAATCAGGCGGTGACTCATACCGATATTGATATTGGCTCTAGCACTGACATTGGCACTGGCACGGTCAATCATTCGGCACTCAATGAATCAATGATTGATGGTGGCGTGGTACAGCCAAAGCCAAAGCGAGCGCCACGGACGCGTAAAAAAGCGGTTGCTGATAGCAAAGTCTCAGCAGAAGGGGTGACTAAGGACGAGGCACCGGCAGCGCCAAAACGCACTCGCAAACGCGCGGTCAAAATCGACGGTCATCTGCCATGATTACGTGCTATATCGGTTTGGGTGGCAATATCGCAAACGCGCTTGGTACGCCAAGGCAGCATATAGCCAACGCCATTGCGGCGTTTTACGCATCGCCGCATTTTGCCAATGTTACAGCATCATCATTGTATCAATCCAAAGCCTTTGGGGTCACCGACCAGCCCGATTTTTTTAATGCGGCCGTAAAAGCTGATACCGATTTGGCACCCTTAGCGCTGTTGGATTTTTGCCAAAGTTTGGAGAGCGCTGCCAAGCGCACACGTTTGCGCCACTGGGGTGAACGTAGTTTGGATGTCGATGTACTGTTGTATGGCGATGACACAATCAACCATGCGCGTTTAACAGTGCCACATGAGGGCTTATTTGCGCGTAATTTTGTGCTGATTCCGATGCTAGAGCTTGACCCAACCCTAATGGTAAATGGGCAAAAATTGGCAGACTTACCGACCAGTCAACAGTGGCAGGGCTTGGAAAAATTAACCGTGCTTTAACTTATATCGGTTAACATTGGTTTTTGTAAAAATTAACAAATTATTGGTGCTATGGGTTTGAAATCGCAGAAAATTAAACCATTGATAAAGTAACGTTTTTTGTTTTTCCTATTTCTTGTTTTTGCCTGTTTCTTTTGCCCTTGCTTCTTTTAGCTTTACTTCTTTTACCCTTGATTCTTTTAACCTTGCTTTTTAAAGGAAACCGCATGAGCTACGTTAGCAACCTAGAATCTAACTCTGATTCAACAACTGCCGCAGCGACGACCAAGCCTAAATTACCTGTGACTTTGTCCACCTTAAACAAACTCAAAGCCAATGGCGAGACGTTCTCGTGCTTGACATGTTATGACGCCAGTTTTGCCGCAGCCATGCAAGTTGCAGGGATTGATACGATTTTGATTGGCGACAGCCTTGGCATGGTGGTGCAAGGACAAACCTCAACCTTGCCGGTGACAATCGCAGACATGGTGTATCATACCCAAAACGTGGCTCGTGCCAACAGTCATGCACTGATTTTATGTGATTTACCTTTTATGAGTGTCGCCACGCTTGAGCGCGCACTCGATGCCAGCCAAGCGGTGATGCAAGCAGGCGCGCATGTGGTCAAAATCGAAGGCGGTGCCGAGCTTGCCGAAATCGTGTCAGTGCTTGCCAACAACGGCGTGCCGACCTGCGTGCATTTAGGTTTGACGCCGCAATCCGTGAATGTGTTTGGTGGCTACAAAGTACAAGGCAAAACCGATGCCCAAGCGGAAAAACTCATGGCTGACTGTCAAGCAGTGGTAGAGGCGGGCGCCGCCATTTTACTACTCGAATGCGTCCCTGCTGAGCTTGCCAAAAAAGTGCGTGACACTTTCCCAGTGCCTGTGATTGGTATCGGTGCGGGCGTGGATTGTGATGGTCAAGTGCTGGTCATGCACGATATGCTTGGGGTATATACCCGTAAACCTGCCAAATTTGTCAAAGACTTTTTGACCGACGAGCATAACGAAACCAAAGATATCACGGGGGCGTTTAAAGCCTATCATAAAGCGGTTAAAGAGCGTACGTTCCCAACGCCAGCGCATAGTTTTTAGTAATCATAAAGGCAAAAAAATGCAAGTATTTCATACCATCAGCGCATTACGTGACACCTTAAAACCTTTACGCCATCAAGCGGCTGCGCCAAAGATAGCGCTGGTTCCCACGATGGGTAATTTGCACAGTGGTCACGTGACCCTCGTCAAAAAAGCCAAGGAACTTGCCGATATCGTAGTGGTCAGTGTGTTTGTTAACCCAACCCAATTTGGCGTGGGTGAAGACTTTGATACCTACCCACGCACGCTAGAGGCTGATGTGGCAAAACTTACCGAAGCAGGGGCAAATTTTGTATTTGCCCCAAGCGTGGAAGAAATGTATCCAACCTACCCTAACAACGTGCAAGTGCTGTCAGGCGATATTAGCAAAATCTTGTGTGCCAACACTCGCCCCACCCACTTTGATGGTGTCGGCTTGGTGGTGAGTAAACTGTTTAATATCGTCCAACCTGACATCGCTGTTTTTGGAAAAAAAGACTATCAACAACTTGCGATTATCCGCCAGTTGGTGGCTGAGCTAAATTTCCCGATTGAGATTGTCGGGGTGGATATCGTGCGGGCTTATGACGGGTTGGCATTATCGTCTCGTAATCAATACCTAAGCGAAGCAGAACGTCAACTCGCCCCCACCTTACAAAAAAGCTTGCAACAGCTTGCCAATGAGTTAACAACTGCCAATTTTGCCGATTTTGACAAGATTATTGCCGGCGCAATCGATAAGTTAAATCGCGTAATGGTGGCTGATTCAGGCTTTAAAGTGGATTATTTGGAAGTTAAAAATCGCTTCTTACAACCGCCGAAGCCCACTGATAAAGACTTGGTAATTTTGACCGCCGCTTTTTTGGGCAAGAAAACACGGCTTTTAGATAACCTAGAGTTTAGCCGGGAGGTGAATCAGGAACTGAATCAAGAATTGGGTAGCGATTTTAATCAACAACCTACTACCGCATCTGTAAAGGATTAACTATGTCAACGCTACAAGTTATCATTGTGTCAGGACGTTCAGGCTCGGGTAAGACATCGGTTCTCAATATCATGGAAGACTTCGGCTATTATCCAATTGATAATTTGCCACTCTCGCTAGTCCCTAGCGCCATTGATAAACTTGTACATGACAGCCAAATTTATAAAATCGCCATTGGTGTCGATGTACGCTCGCCACAAGCGGACTTATCGCGGTTTGCTGAGGTCTATCATAAGCTTATAGAAACTTATAGCAAACCGGCGATTAAAATACTGTATGTGACTGCCCAAGAAAGCGTCCTGGTGGCACGGTTTGACGCCACGCGCCGTCTGCATCCGTTAATGGCGGTTTCGGGTAATCTACCCAATGCCATCAAAAAAGAAATCGATATTTTAGAGCCGATTGCTATTCGCGCTGATATCAAAATTGACACCAGCCTACTTAATATCCACCAACTCAAAGAAGTCATCCGCGATCACTTGGGTGTGGATAATGCGGTAACCGTTAATATTTTATCCTTTGGGTTTAAATATGGGGCACCGATTGATGCCGATTTTATTTTTGATGTGCGTACCCTACCAAACCCCCATTGGAAGATTGAACTGCGCAACCAGACAGGGCTAGATGATGATGTCAAAGCATTTTTTGATGACTATAGCGAAGTAGATGACATGGCGAATGATATTATCGCTTTTTTTAAAAAATGGCTGCCGCCTTTTTTGCACAACAATCGCCATACCGTGACCATCGCTATCGGCTGTACTGGGGGCAAACACCGCTCTGTGTATATCGCAGAGAAATTGGGCGAATCACTGACCCAGTCGCTACCCAAAGAGATGGTAGTACGTATCAAGCACCGTGAAAAAAATCGCTGGTAGTGCGTTCTGAATCAACTTTATACTTATGATTGATAACTTTGAGATTGATAAATGATTAATTTTGCTGAAATGGATATGGCAGTTAGCCGTACCGAACTAAAAAAAGCCCATGAACGCCTACAGCGACTGGCTGAGCCGCTTGCCAATTTGTCAAAAAAACAGATGAAGGCACTGCCTGCCAGTGAGTTTTTTTTGGATGACTTGCTGCAGCTTGCCGATATCACCAGCCATGAAGCACGTAAACGTCACATTAAGCGTTTGGGCAAATTGCTGGCTGAAGAAGAACCGCATGCGATTGTCGAATTTTTATTTCGCCATACCTTTAGCCCTGAGCAACAAGCCAAAATTGAAAGTTGGCAAACGCGCCTAAATTTGCAAGATGACAATACCTTAAAACAATTTACCAAAACTTTTTTTGACAGTGAATTCAACACCATCAAGCAGCTGCTGATTTGGATTGCCTATGCTGAATACACCCAAGATGATGAATTGATGGAAGAAAGCGTGGCTGATTTACACACTTATATCCGCCAAGTGGCGATTTTGTCCAAAGGTAAATAGTTGGACTGACTGCCAGTTTTCTAACCCCTTATCCCTATGTGGCTTGGCTAGTGAGTATTGCTTTTTTGGTGAGTTGGGGTTGGCGCGCTAGCCTATGAGTCGATTTTTTACTACCAAAGCTATTTTCATCATAAAATAACGTAAAATTGCTTTTATTTTATAGAGTGAGCCGCTAAGGTATGCCATCAGCCTTAGCCATCCTGTCCGCAATGAGTCATTTTCACCAGTTACGTCAACACACCCAGTCCAATCCCAACTATCCCAACCAAATTCGCCAGTGGCGCGTGATTGTCATGGCGATTTCGGCATTTATTTTTAATACCACCGAATTTGTGCCGATTGCGCTGCTGTCTGACATTGGTCATAGCTTTGCCATGCCGGTAGAAACGGTGGGGCATATGATAACCATTTATGCTTGGATTGTGGCTATTTTGTCGCTCCCTGCGATGCTTGTCACTGCCCGTATCGAACGCCGTAAGCTATTGATAGCATTATTTGTTATTTTTATCGGGGGGCATGCGGTGTCGGTGATGGCGCAAAGTTTTGCCATGCTGCTGGTTGGGCGGGCATTGATTGCGCTAGCGCATGCGGTGTTTTGGTCAATTACCGCAAGCCTTGTGGTGCGTGTGGCGCCCAAAGATCGTCAAACCAAAGCCTTGGGGCTATTGTCGATGGGTAGCGCGCTGGCGACGGTGCTTGGGCTGCCGTTGGGTCGGATGATTGGGCAGTGGCTTGGGTGGCGGATGACGTTTGGTACGATTGGCGCGGCTGCGCTCTTGGCAATGATTATGGTGTGGTGGATTTTACCAAAACTGCCGAGCAAAGATGTCGGCTCAGCCGCAAGTCTACCCAGTATTTTTAATAATATTCCCTTGCTCACTGTCTATACACTCACTGTGCTATGTGTGACGGCACACTTTACAGCATACAGTTATATTGAGCCTTATATGCTGACGATTAGTCAGTTTAGTCAGCAATTTGCCACAGTGATTTTGCTGAGTTTTGGGGTGGCAGGGTTGCTAGCGAGCTGGCTATTTGGGCACTTTTACGACCGTTTCCCACGGGCGTTTTTGATTAGCGCGATGGCAACGCTGCTGTTTTCGTTGTTGGCATCCGCTTGGCTGCCCCATGTGCCAATCTTGTGGCTTGCCCTAGCCTTGCTGTGGGGCTTAGCAATTACGGCGATTAGCCTTGCTTTGCAGCTACGCGTATTGCAGCTTGCGCCCAATGCCACTGATGTAGCGATGTCAATTTTTTCAGGAATTTATAACATCGGTATCGGCGGCGGCGCGTTCGTCGGTGGACTGGTGATTGCAAGCTTAGGACTGGCTATGGTGGGTTATGTGGGGGCAGGTATCGCGCTCATTGCCATGGTTTGTTTAATGGTGTATTTGGCGCGCACCCAAAAGTAATCAAACCCGGAGCTTACTTGTAATTAGGCTTGCGCTTAGACTTACGATTGGGTTTGCTTGCAGCCGACTTTTCCCACTGACAAATTAACTGATATTCAGCGTTTCTACCAATGCCTGTTTGAGTTTTTCGAGGCGCTCATCCGATAGCGGTTTGTCCTCATGGTCAGTGATAAAGAACATATCTTCGGCGCGCTCACCCAATGTGGTAATGCGGGCAAAATGCACTTCAATATCATGCGCCAAAAACACCTGCCCCACACGCGCAAGCAAGGCTGGCTGGTCAAGGGTTTCCAAAATCATCATATGCTGATTGGATTGCGGGTTAAAATTAAAAGACACTTTGGTGGGCACATGAAAATGCTTGAGCTGTCTGGGCATGCGTCGCTGCGCTACCTCAGGCAACGTTGGACTAATAAAGGCTTGTTTTAGACGCTCAACGAGCTCTGTTTGGCGCTCGGTATCGGTGAGTAGCGTGCCATGTCGGTCAAGCAGTACGTAAGAATCTAGAGCAAAATCTCGCGAAGCGGTGATGACGCGCGCATCGAGTACGTCCAAATCCATTTGGTCAAACACGGTCATGGTCACCGCAAATAAATTGGATTGGTCATGAGTGTAGATAAATACTTGCACGGCATCGAGTGCCAACTCGCGATGTTCACGCAAAATAATCAGTGGCTCAGGTTGCTCGCTCTCTGTGCGTTGTTTTTGTACCTCATCATGCGCCATGATGGCTTTGGAATGCCAAACAATATCGCTTGGGACTTCACGCAAAAAATACTCTTCCCCTAGCCCATCCCACAGGCTTTCAATGTCAGCCAAGCCATTATCACCCGCTAGCAAATCACGGGCACTTTGCTTGTTACTGGCAATCATGTCTTGGCGGTTCATCGGCGCATCGATATCAGCTCGCAGGATACGGCGGGTTTGGGTATATAGTTGACGCATCAAGGTTGCGCGCCAACTGTTCCAAAGCTGCGGGTTGGTGGCATTCATATCGGCAACGGTGAGCACATACAAATAATTCAAATAAGTCACATTCCCGACTTTATCGGCAAATTCTGCGACAACTTCGGGGTCAGAGATGTCTTTTTTCTGCGCGGTCATCGACATCAATAAATGCTGAGACACCAACCAGCCGACAAGTTCAGCATCGGCTTGGCTTAAACCATGTGACAAGCAAAACTTGATGGCATCTTGCTCGCCAAGTTCACTGTGGTCACCGCCCCGACCTTTGGCAATATCATGGAAAATCGCTGCTAACACCAGCATTTCTTTACGGTCAATACGGCGGTAGATACCACTGACAAGCGGATAGGTATCAACATAATTGTCATCGGTAAAGCGGTGCAACATACGTATCAACATCAAAATATGGGCATCTACCGTATAACGGTGGAATAAGTCATATTGCATCAACCCAGTAATTTGCCCAAAAGCAGGCAAATAGCTACCTAGCACGCCATAACGCTTCATGACTCGCAGTCGCCAAAATAGCAGATTTTGCTCTTTGATATTGTCCATAAACATGGCTTTGTTGGCGGGGTCATTGCGAAAATGCTCATCAATGCCGCGCGCGGCGATTTTCAAAATCCGTAGCGTGCGGGTACGAATATGGCGAATATTTTGCTGACCCATCAACAAAAACATTTCTAAAATCGCGGTCGGATGTTGGGCAAACACACGGCTATGCGTCACCGCAATGCGATCACCGACCAGTTTAAAACGCTCATTAATCACCTTTCTCACGGGGCGCTGTTCATCGGGTAGACGCGCCTCAATCAAGGTTTCATAGTAGTGCTGGGTGAGCATTTCAGACAATGTTGAGTTTGACATGGCATAACGGTAATAATCGCGCATAAACTGCTCAACTGCGGCATTGGGATGCGAATTGTCACGGTAACCGATACGCTCAGCAATTAGGCGCTGATAGTCAAATAAAACACGGTTTTCATTGCGTTTGGCAATTTTGTGCAAATGATGGCGAATCAACCACAAAAAATCTTCCGCTTGTTGCAGCTCATCAAATTCTTTTTCGGTAATAAATTCTTGCTGCACCAGTCCAAACAAGTTTGTCACGCGAAAATAGCGCTTACTAATCCAGCCGACAGTATGAATATCTCGCAAGCCCCCAGGCGCGTTTTTCAGGTCAGGCTCTAGGTTATACTCCGTCGAATTATGTTTAACATAGCGCTCTTTGGCTTCTGCCATTTTGGCCTCATAAAACTTGGTTTGTGACCAGTTTTTATTGAGTAGCTGCATCGGCAACCCAGCTTGGGCAACGTTGCCCGCCAAAATTCGTGCTTCTAACAGACTTGTTGCGACCGTGATATCATCGTGACAAGCCTTATCACATTCTTCAACGGAGCGCACCACCAAAGCAGGATCAATCCCAATATCCCAGAGCTTAGCGACGAACGGGGAAATTTTTTGGTTCAAGGCCTCATCAATCGGGTTTGGACTTAACAGCAATAAATCCACATCGGAAAACGGGTGTAACTCCCCACGCCCATACCCCCCTGTGGCAAACAGCGTCAAATCGGTTTGATCAAGTTCATACAACTCAAATAAGGCTTCCATCATGCTATCAATCGCACAGCAGCGCCCCATGACGACTTGGCGAATCGGTATGCCAGATGCCAGCGCCTTATCCAAGTCCGCTTCCACTGCGGCTAACCAAGCGGGTATGCCAAGATTGGCTTCGCCTTGCAGGCTAAGCGCAGGCAGTGGGGTAAAATACGGTAGTATCGGTGGGCAAGTAAACATAGCAAATCCTAATCGACGCCATTGTTATCAGAGTTAGCAGAGCAATTTAAGTATTACAAATTTGATGCAAAAAAGCTAGCCGCCGCTTGTAGCGAAAACTTGCGCTTAAAAACTTGGGCTTAAAAGCTTAGCAATAGGAAAATTATTGCTTGTTAATTATTGATTGTCAAAAGACGGTGACGCTGGCTCATCATCAAGCAGGGTGTTGTTATGGGTGAGATAGGGACATTTGTCTTTGCGAAAGGCATGGGTCAGATGTTGTGCCACAAAATTGACAGTTTCTACGGGCTGTTCGCTAGCCGTTTCTCGCAATAGTTTGGACGGTGCATGGGTTAACGTTTGGGTGAGTTTACGGGTCAGTTCGGTTAACACGGCTTCGGCTGCATGACCGTCGGCAAGCTGCTGTAAGGATTGGCTTAAAATCATATCCGCATGGTGTTTGGCTTGCTCACGGTACTGCTGAATATCCTGACCCACTTGGCGTACCAAGTATTTGCGCTCAATCGCCACCACGATTTGGCTCACCAATAATTCTGCTTCTACGGCAGCTTGGCGACGCTGTTCAAGGTTGCCTGCAATCACATGTTGTAAGTCATCGATTGAGTATAAATACACGTCATCTAGCTCACTGACGATAGGGTCAATATCGCGAGGCACGGCCAAATCAATCATTAACATGGGCTGATGACGGCGCTGTTTTAACGCCTGTTTCACCATGGTTTTATCAATCAAGGTATATAAGCTACCGCTACAGCTGGTCACAATATCCGCTTGCGGCAACACGCTAGGTAATTGATCAAGCGGGGTAATCTCAATCTGCGGTACAATCGTTTCAAGCTCAGAGGCAAGCAGCGCGGCACGCTCAGGACTGCGATTACAGATGATGACTTTGCCGACACCAAGACCTGCGATATTGGTCGCAACCAGCCGATTCATCTCACCTGCCGCGACCACCAGCAAAGTGTTGTTGCTAGGTTTTTGAAAAATTTGGGTAACCAATTTGGCAGCGGCAAAGCCTAACGATACCGCTTGTGAGCCTACCCGCGTTTCGTTACGCACTTGTTTGGCGGCAGCAAATACCTGCTGAATCACCCAGCTAAGCTTACTCGAGATACCTTCTTTGGCACGGGATTGGCGCACCGCCTGTTTGATTTGTCCCAAAATCTGCGGCTCGCCTAAAATCATCGAGTCTAGCCCAGACGCTACCCGCACCCAATGTAGCAGTGCGTGGTTATTTTGATATTGATACAGGTGTGGCACGATTTTTTGCATGGGCGTGTTTTTAAAAGCCGCTAGCCATTCAATCACTTGTGACATCGTGCTAGTAAGGGTCTGTCCTTCGGGGGCTAGCGCATAGATTTCAGTGCGGTTGCAGGTCGATAAAATCACCGCGCCTTGGGTGATCGCTTTGAGCGAATCTAGGGCAATCGGCAAATCTTCAGCAGCAAACGCCAATTGCTCACGCATGGCAACTGGCGCTGTTTTATGATTTAACCCAATAACCAGAAGCTGCATATAACGTACTGACCTTAAAAATGACCGCGTTTATCAAAGCCGATTTTTGTGAACCTAACTGGTGCTAGCTAAGCGACATCCAGCCCATATCAGCCTATCGACATTTGTCATGTTTGATAACACAGGGGGAAAAGTGGCAATATAAAGAAACCTAAAGCAACTTAATAATAAACACTTAATAAAAGTAAAGTAGAAAAGTGGATTATTATACCATTGCTAATAACAAATGAAAAACATCCGGCTTTTTTGATTCAGGAAAATTCTTTAACCACGTTTTAAAGCATTACAATCTAAGGCATTAACATGCCTAGCATTTTGGACAGTCATTCGAGCTATCATCATATTTTTTTACTTAACTCTGCCACATCTGCTCGTTTGGTTGCTATTTACCCATACGATTTAACCATAATTCTACATAGTTTAATCCGTCGCAGCCTTATAATTCAATTTTATTTATGAACATTTTGTTACATCTTACTTGTCATTGACTGTAATACTGACTGTAATTTTTAGGTACGTTACTGTCCAAGCGAGCTAAATGCGAAAGTTGTTTCCAGCGGTTATTTCATCGGCTTGTTGCGCTGTGCGTGGTTGTCCCCTCAATCCACGCTTTTTTGCATCGAAATATGTCAAGCCTTATTGTTTATCGATTTATTTGCCGATGCAGTTATCCACGCCGCAGCAACTTTTTGTCAATCTAAAGCCCAATCTGAAATCTAACCTAAAACCGCTTGATGTATTTAAGCCTTTTACCGCTTTAGGTAAAAATGTAGTCGCGACTACGCTCACGTTGGCAAGTTTATTGTTTAGCCCAGCGGTTTTTAGTGCCGGGGCAAATTTTGCATCCGCTAGTCAGTCTGTTAATCAGCCGAGCGCTGTGGTCAGCACCCAGCCCAGCCTGTATGCGATTTTGATGGCAGAGTTTGCCGCAGATCGGGGTCGTATCGATCAGGCGTTAGCGACCTACAAGCAGCAGTCTTTTTTGGCGGATGCGGCCCCCGTATTTGAACGCGCACTGGGTTTATCTTTACAAAATGAACCGCCACAGTTGTCGCTCGCTTTTGCCAATGCGTGGCAGCAGCAAAACCCTGACCATGTGCCGGCAATTTTTTATGTGACCCATTTGGCACTCAAAGCGCACGAGTATGAATTAGCCGGTGAAAAGCTCAATCAAATTTTGCAGTACGACCCTGACGCTGATTTAAGTCAGATTTTGATTGGGATTTATCCCACCGAAACCCGTGACCAAGCTGAATTGCTTGCTACGCTCAATCGATTAGATATCAAAAACAACCCTTCACTACTGGTGATGAAAGCAGGTCTGCTGCTACAGTTTCAACAGCCCAAAGCCGCGTTAGTGGCGATTAATCGGGCGCTTAAAACCAACCCAAAAAGCCCGGCTTTTTTGACGTTAAAAGCAGATATCTTACAAGCCTTATCGCCTAGTAATCAAGTGATTGCGTTTATTGCGCAGGCGCGTAAAACCGTCCCTGACAATAAAGCGCTATTTGTCTATCAAATTCGCTATATGCTCAAACAAGGCAAAAGCACGCAAGTATGGCAACAGCTTAATGCCCGTGCTAATCAGCAGTTTTTGGCAGATGAAGAAATCAAACTGCTGGCCGCTTTGGTGGGTATTGATTTAAAAAAATACGCCGCAGCAGATCGCTTGCTCAAAGCGTTGATTGCCAGCCCCAACTTTAAGGACCAAGCCAATTATTATTTGGCTGTCAGTGCCGAACGCCAGAACCTAATTAATGATGCGATTGGCTACTATGGCAAAGTGATGCAACCTGACTTGGTGCTCAAAGCCAGACAGCAACAGATTGATTTGTTAATCTCGCAAAGTCGTTTTGATGAAGCGATTGCCAGTAGCATCAAATTACGGGAGCAATTTGACAGTTTTGCGCCGCAAAGCTACATCATGCAAGCCAATATTTTGCAAAAAAACAACCAAACCGCGCAAGCGTTAGCCTTGCTTAATAGCGCACAAACCAATTTACCCAATAATACCGATATCTTATTTGCCAAAGTGTTGTTACTGCCCGATGATGATGACGCCAGTAAACTGCGACTGTTAAAAGAGTTGATTCGCCTTGCACCGGCAAACGTGGATTATCAACTCGAATATGCGCAAACCTTGGTCAATTTAAAACAAAATAATGAAGAAGTGACCGCCCTACTGACGGCATTAATCAATGACAAAGAAGTCGGTTTAAAGGCGCGGCAAATATTGTCGCAACAAGCGCTGCATCAGGCTAATAACGCCACCGTCATTAGTCTGTTATCAGATAATTTTGATATCGTACCCGATGTGATTAGTGGCCTGCTGCTGCAACAAGCCTACTTAAATTTGGGCAACCAAAAAGAAGCGGCTCGCATCAACCAAATCTTGGTCCATGAACTCGGTTATCAACCCAAAAATCTGCAATAGCGCTGCCTAAAATCGTCTCTAAGCGTGACGACTAGCAAGTAATGACGGTTGTAAGGCAGATAAACAACAGATAAATAATAACCGCTTTTTCACCAATTTGAGCAGTTAAGCAAAACAGGCTTAACAATGGCTATTTATAGTTTACCCATCAGTTTTTTAAACCATTATACTTGAGCGCAACCAGTTAACATTTGATGAAAACTTGATTAACAAATTTGATTAACATTTGAGGATATTATGCATTTATTACCAGCGGTCACCAGCAAAGTCACGGTGTTAAGTATTGCCTGTTTGGGCATCAGTAGCATGCTGCTAACAGGCTGTCAGTCCGTACAGGCAACAACTAAGCCCATCGCAGCCAAGCCTGTCGCAACAGTGATGACAACTCCTGTGGTCAATACCCAAACAACCACGGCGCCATCGACCACATCTACTGAGCAAGCGGCTGCAAGTACGCTACCAAGCGCGCAATTTACCATCAATGGTAAAATTGGCATGACCACGCCGCAGCAGGCAGGCAGCGCGTTTTATATTTGGACACAGCAAGGACAAAACTTTGCCATTGAGATTGCCGGTGCGATGAATGCAGGTCAAACCAAAATCAGCTACAATGGTCAATCTGCGACGTTAACTAATGAAAAAGGCACCATTAATGCCGCTACCCCTGAAGAATTGCTATTACGTGCAACCGGTTGGCAAGCGCCCATTTCACAGCTGCCTTACTGGATTCAAGGTCAGCCAGCACCGAGTGATGCCAATGGTAAAAAAGACAGCACTAATCGCCTAGTGAGTGCCCAAAATGGCGATTGGACAGCCACCTTTAGCTATAGCAACAGTAACGATAAACTGCCTTCTCGCTTAACTGCCAGTCATCCGGGTGGCTATAAAGTGGTGATGACCATCAATCGGTTAAGCTAGTCATGCAACCGAAAAGAGGCGTGAGGTGTTCCTCAACGCTTTTTTATACCATTAACTGTTAGCATTATGAATTTTTTGCGGACGCAGCTTTGGCATACAACCGACACCAAGCCCATGCCACCGCCGCGCAAATCCCCCATGCCAAGTTCATAGATACCAGGGTATGACTGAAAAAATGGTCACCTATCAACATTTTGTACCCACCCATTAGCCAAGCTATCACCGTCACCATCGCTGCGATTTGCCAGCGCTTGTGCCAAAGACTTGGGATAAACGCCCAAGCATACAGGGCGAACCCAGCACTGGCATGCGCTGCAGGGAAGCATTTTGAGCGGGTGCCGGCTTGGATGTCTTCTAGTATCGTGAGATAGGGATATTCACCGCCAAAAATTTGCAAGTGATTGGGACACACCACATGCGTCACCCCTTTAAGCGATGCGATAATCAAAGGTACCAACACCATCACGACGAATAGATAGCCCATTTCGGTCAGTGATAGTCGCTTAAAAGGCTTAAACCATGCCTGTTGCTTGGCAAGCCAGTGACTTGATGGGCGGCGTTGTAATAAGTAGCGTTGTAGCCATGCGATTGCTATATACACTTCAAACGCAATTAATAATCTTTTGGGAATGGTATAAAAAATTAAGTTAGGGAGTAGTGATTCTTTGGCAAGCAGCCAGCCATCTGTGGGGGAATAAAAATACTGGCTGATAGCTACATCGATGGCACTGTGCTCCAGCGTTAGCGTAAAGATAATCGCCAGCACCAGTCCGAGCACGGTCTGCCTACTGGCAAAATTTTTTAATTTAGCGATCTGTATACTCATCTATTTTGAACCATCTATCTTGCCGTCACTGTCGCTGGAGTTGGACGCACTTGTTAGGTCTAACATTACTTAAATGGCTCTAATTACCCAAATAGCTTTACTGGATAACTTTACTTGATAAATAATGGTTTGCCTTGTACGGTTTGCGCACGCACATCAAACAGTTTTAACAAAGTTGGGGTAATAGCATCATGGGTAAGCTCAGTATTAGATGGCACTGCTTGAATGCCTGAGTGCTTACCTGCCCAAAACATCGATGCGACGTGTTTTTGCGCTTTAGGCGCGATTTTATAAGGCATGCCATGTAAATAGATGCCGTTTTCGCCCAGACTTTCACCGTGGTCACTGACATACAGCATCGCTACTTGGTGGGTGCTGTCGTATTTGTCTAACCAGTTCACCGTTTTTGCCAAAAAGTCATCGGTGGCAAGTAGCGCATTGTCAAAGGCATTAATCACGCTTTGTGGGTCGCATTTGGCAAGTTCATTGGTTTGGCAGACTGGGGTGAATTTTTCAAATTGCTTATCATATCGTTTAAAATACGCAGGTCCGTGATTACCCATTTGGTGCAGCACAATTAGGGTGTCCTGGTTAAGCGTATTCTGGTTAGCTAGTTGTTTGACGTAGTCATCTAAGCCTACTAGCATACCCACATCGCGGCACTCGCCATAGGGGTTGGTATTACACATCGTATTGTTGCGCGCGGTTTTATAATCGACAAAATCTGCCGCGGGCAAACGATTAGTGACGCCTTTTGAGCTTGAGTTGTTATCACGCCACAAGATATTGACCTTTAGGCGATGTAAGGTATCAAGTACGTTTTCTTGGTAGTTGGCGGTATCCACATCGTAGTCTTTCATACCGACATAACTAAACATACAGGGCACCGAATAAGCGGTTGAGGTACCGCAGGCGATGACTTGGTTAAAATTAGTTACCCCAGCCGTCGCTGCCATCTGCGGGAAGGTGGTTCGGTTATACCCATTTAGCTGCACATGGTCGCCGCGCGCGGTTTCCCCGACTACAAATACCACCAGTTTTGGCTTACGGGTGGTGGGGTTGCTCACCTGCACCGCATCGGTTGCATGCATGATTTGGGTTTTGGGTGCCTGTGCTTGTTTGAGCTGGATACTGGCAAGTTTACCCAGTGCATATACAGGGGTTGCAGGATTGGTATAGCTACGAAGCTGTTTATGTTCACGGAAAAAACTGGCGTAATTTTTACTCATCGCCAAAATCGGTAACACCACCAAGCCAATGCTGACCAAATACGTCAAGCCGCGCTGCAATATGCTGCGCTTGATGGGGGGAAATGTGACCTTTTGCCACGCCACCCATACACTAGGCAATACCCCAAGCAATAAAATGCGTAAGATAAAATTGACGTTAAACAAATCAGCGCTTTCTGCTTTATCGGTTTGTAGCGCATTTTGTAGCATATTGACATCATAGACAGTGCCATAGGTATCTGTAAAATACGCCGTGACTGCCGCGGTCAATAGCAAAAAAATCAATACCACTTTAAGGGTATAACGATAGCTAAGCAGCACAATAACCAGTAGCATCACACCGCATAGCACCAACGGCAATGAGCCTATAAAGCCAATATGCTGGGCAAACGGATAGACTGCCGTGGCTTTATCAAAGAAAGTAATATTGGCGGTTAGGGTCAAAAATAGCGCGACAATACCCATCATCACATAAGCATTGACACCTTGAGTACTAACACCTTTAGTATTAATACCTTGTTGACGCCATGCTAACCATCGAGAGTTATTCACTGACATACGATTACTTACCTTATCTAAATGCACCAAAAAATAGCCATTATATAATAACCAAATTTAGGATGAGGCTATCATACAGATTTAGCTTAACTGAACCTTAAGACACCCATCTATCAAGCAATTATGCTAAAAAAACCACCGCAATCGCTACAAACATTGGGTGGTGACAGCGACACAGAGAGTTGATAACGCTAAGCGGTGGCAGACTGTAAACTGGCAAACGGAATAAAGGCGAGTAATGGCTCATAATCCTGTTTGAGCTCACGTTTTCGATAATAATCTTCCACCATATGTGCTTGCTGCTCTATGCCATAACGACCAAATGGCTTATTGGCTTGCAGCTCGTAGCTATAGCGCCGATTGAGCAGGGCGCGGCGAAACACCTTAACGCCTTGTTGGATTTGCCAGACATGGGTCAATTCATGCACAAGCCACGCGCGCAGATAGACATTTTGCTGACTAAAATCATCACAAAAATCTGCTGGATGAAAATACACATGACCATTGGGACTGACCGCATAACCTTTGAGTACCCACCATGCGGTTTTTAGGCGTATACTATCAAGCTGTAACGTATCACCAAAGACGCTACCCGCGATGGCCTTTTCGCCCTCGGTTAGTGGACGGCATCGAGCAGGTTGTTTTGAAAAACACATCATCATTTCACAGAGTTTGTCCAAGATTTGGTTAAGCCAAAAAAGCCATCGTGCCTTACCAGCTTTTATTTGTAGCAAAAAATACGGGATAACAAATACAAGTTTGTTGTTATCCTAGTGACTATTTTATACTAAATCAACATGCGCTAATTAAAACGTGAGCTAATTAACAAGGAGGGCTTTATGCCATTAGAATCTGTTGCCATCAATAACTTTGAAAACAATAGCATTGACGATCCTGAACTCAAATTGCGGGTGGAAAAATTGTACGACAGCTCGCCTGAGTTTGCGACAGGTCGTGATGCTGTGGCGTTTTTTGAAAAGGCCTTTGCCAAGGGTGATATCCTGTATTTGGGGATGTTTAATGAAAAACCGATTGCCGCGATGGGCTGCTTCAATGAAGGCATCGAGTCTAGCCGCTTGCTACAGTACATTGTACTACATCCCGCCAATCGCGGGCGCGGTCTTGCCCCCAAATTCGTCAAACAAGTCACTGACATTGAGCGCAAAAAAGGCAATACCAAATTTGTACCTGGCTGCGGTGCCATTCATCGTATTTTAGCCATGTACGAGTTGATATAAATTCAGATTTTGCCAGTTACTAGCAACTTTTTGCAAAAATTTTGAAATAGTGCTTGACACCTTTGGCGATTTTTAGTTTAATAGCCGCTCAAATACTGATGCTGACAAACATGGCGCGGTAGCTCAGTCGGTAGAGCAACGGATTGAAAATCCGTGTGTCGGCAGTTCGATCCTGCCCCACGCCACCATCATTTGTCTTAGGTATAAATCGATTAACCCCAAGCTTATTAGTTTGGGGTTTTTTGTTGTCAGTCATTTTTATATCACTGCCCCCTATCAACTACCGCCAGACTTAACTGTCTAGCGGTTTTATCAGCTTAAATCTTGGCACAGCTTCGCCATTGACTTCCACCGTTTCGGCAAACATCGCAAGCGGTCGCACCCACACCCCATAATCGCCATAAAGGGCACGATAGACAATCAGTTCTTCTTCAGTCTCGCTATGCTTGGCAAGATGTAATACTTGATACAAATTGCCTTTGTAATGCTGATAAATACCCAATTTAATCTCAATCACGAGTTTTGACATCCAATAATTCAATTTCAAAGGTTAAGTCTGAATTTGGCGGGATTTTCCCGATTTGGCGCTCACCATAAGCCAAGTGACTTGGCACGATGAGTTTGCGCTTACCACCAACTTGCATGGCTATGAGATTGGCAGGGTCTTCAATTTGGCTGTCGTAGCCAATTTTTTGGGCATATTCGCCACCCAAAACGCCCACGTCCCAACCTTTAATCACCCGCCCTGTGCCAATCACGGCTTCAAACGGTTGCCCACGATGATGCGATGAGTCAAATACCGTGCCATCTGGCAAATAGCCTGTATAATGGGCAGTAATCAGCGCCCCACGCTCGGCAGTTTTACCTGTGCCGATAATTAGGTCTTGGAATTGCAGTTTACTTGTCATATTTATTTTCCGTTATTTTTCATTATTTTCCCTTATGGGATAGTTGGGTAAACTCTTGTACTTGCTGACACAGTATATCCCATAGGTTAATCTGGGCATTGACGCTGCCCCACGCATTATGGGGGGTAAAAATCACTCTTGGGTGGTCTTTAAGTGTGAGTAATGGGTCGTTGTCTTTAATCGGTTCATGTTCAAACACATCTGCCCCATAGCCTAATAATTTACCTTGTGTAACGGCATCAGCCACCGCCTGACTATCGACCACGCCACCGCGCGCGACATTGATAATCAATGGTTTTTTTGTCATCTTGGCAATGCTATCGGCATTCACTAAATGCTGCGTTTGCTCCGTCAATGGACAATGCAAGGTAATGACATCGGACTGAGCAAGCACATCATCAAACGCACTATAGTCGCTATTTCTTGGCGGTTTGTTTTGGTGTTCGGCTATCAATACCGTCATACCAAAGACTTTGGCAATTTCCCCAACCCGTTTGCCAATCGTGCCATAGCCAATAATGCCCAGCGTTTTGCTTTCAAGGTCAATGAGTGGTGTATCGAGCAGACAAAAGCGACCATCTTTTTGCCAGTCACCCTTGACCACTTCATGATGATAGTGGCGAGCCGCTCGCATGGCTGAGAGTATCAGCATAAAGGTATGCTCGGGGACGCTTTTGACCGCATAGCCTGCCACGTTTTTAACAGTAATGCCGTGCTTGTCACAAGCGTCTTTATCGACGTTGTTCATCCCTGTGGCGGTCAGTTGGATGAGTTTGAGCTTTGGGAGCTGCGCGATAATTTCGGCGGTAAGCTCAACTTTATTGGTGATGACAATATCCGCGTCTTGGCAACGCTCAATGATGATTTTGGGGTCATTGGGCGTTTGCGCATAGACTTGATAGTCGCTCAGTCCGTGTGGGGTTGTTAATTCTAAATCAGCGGAAAAGGTGGCTCGGTCGAGGAAGATGGCTTTCATTTTTAAATCCCTTTTTATTCAAATAGTTCGCTATGTGTTCCTGCACGAGTAAAATAAACTGTTTCAAATTTTGTGATGGTTTGAATTTTGTAGATTAATAAAAAATCGCCACCCACATGTAACTCTCGAAATCCTGCCCAATTTCCTTTTAGTTCATGGTCTTTCCACTCTGCCCCTAACGGCTCATTATTGGCAATTAATAACAGCATGACTTCTTTGAGCCTGACCATGTCATAACGTCCTGTTTTCACTAGCCTTTGCCAATCATTCAAAAAATCTTTGGTAAAATCTGAGGCTCTTGGTAAATTCGTGCGTTTTGAATTAATCGGCTTTTTCGAGGGCATCAAACAATTCCTTGTCACTGCTAAATCGGGCTTGCTTGTCTGCAATCATGGCGTCAACGTCTTGCATCGCACGTTGCGTGGTGGCGTTAGGAATTGCGACGTCAAACGGAATAGACTTTGTTGCCGTAACTTGACGTAAAAATAGACGAATCGCTTGCGCAGGCTTAATACCTAGTTCGTCAAACACTTCAAAGGCTTGGCGCTTTTCATTGGCATCAAGTCGAAATTGATACATAGTTGATTGTGTCATAGCTACTGACCTCTATAAAAAGCAAAAATGTAGTGATATTATCACTACATTTTAAAATAAAACCATTGGTTAAGCAATAGACTTTAGGAAATCATCACTTTGGCATAAGCTTTTTTACCTGCTTGAATCACCACAGTTTGTCCTGCAGTGAGGGCAAATCCTGCATCCACGACCTGCCCATCCACTTTCACCGATTGGTTTTTCAAAAAGTCTTTGGCTTGCGCTGAGTTTTTTACCAAATTGGCTTGGTTTAACACTTGGGTGATAAATAACTGCGCTTGCCCATCAAGGCTAATCGTCACCTCTGGCAAATCCACTGGCAACTCACCATCTACCAAGCGATTGCCCGCTGATTTGTGCGCGTTTTCGGCGGCTTCTTTGTCATGGAAACGCTCAATCAGCTCTAGTGCCAAAATACGTTTGACTTCTTGCGGATTGCGCCCGTTTTCGATGTCCTTTAGCAAGGCTTCGACTTCATCCATAGGTTTGAAGCTAAGTAGCTCAAAATAACGCGCAATCAAAGTGTCTGGCATGGACAAGATTTTTTGGTACATTGAGCCTGCGCTGTCATAAATGCCGATATAATTGCCAAGCGATTTACTCATTTTTTGTACGCCGTCTAAACCTTCCAAAATCGGCACGGTGATACAGACTTGTGGTACTTGACCGTAGCGAGATTGCAGGGTACGACCCATGAGTAGGTTAAAGGTTTGGTCAGTACCACCTAGCTCAACATCGGCTTGCATGGCGACTGAGTCATAACCTTGCACCAGTGGATACAAAAATTCGTGAATCGAAATCGGCGTTTGTGAGGCATAGCGTTTTGAGAAGTCATCGCGCTCGAGCATACGAGACACGGTTTGCTGGCTTGCCAAACCAATCATGTCGCCTGCCGACATTTTGCTAAACCAATCGGAGTTAAACATCACTTGGGTTTTGGCGGGGTCAAGGATTTTAAATACTTGCTCTTTATAAGTTTGGGCATTCTCCAAGATTTTTTCTTCAGACAACGGCGGACGAGTGGTATTTTTACCCGTTGGGTCGCCAATGCGAGCGGTGTAATCCCCAATCAAAAACAACACTTGGTGTCCCAAATCCTGAAAATGCTTGAGTTTATTGATTAAAACCGTATGACCCAAGTGCAAATCGGGTGCGGTCGGGTCAAACCCTGCTTTGACTCGCAGTGGGCGGTTTTCTTTAAGTTTTTTAATTAAATCGTCTTGCGAAATAATTTCGTGCGTACCACGTTGGATGAGTTTGAGTTGTTCTTCTGCTGCTAAAAATCCATGAGTAGAATCGGTCATGCTTACCTCGAAAAAAGCGCGGGTTAAAACGGCTAAAAAAAAGTGAAGTTTAGCCATTATAGCAAATTTGCAGATAAAATAAGGCAGGCTTTTAGTATGCTATAATCAAGGCACTCTCTACTTTGACAGCCCGAACGAGAATAATTATGAGCCAAATGTTGCCGACTGGACTACCTGCCAACCTGCCTTTTGATGAAGGATTTTTTAGCCATTTTACCGACATCATGGATGATATGATGACAACCAAAGAAAACCCGCTTGCCGACTCGCCGTATGTGATTGGCATGATGAGTGGCACCAGCCTTGATGGACTCGATGCGGTGCTGTGCCAGTTTTATGAGATTGATGAGGACAATGATGAGCCTGTCGAGATTTTGGCGACGGTAAGCGAGCCGTTTCCCGATGATTTACGCGCCGTGTTGTTAGCGCTCACCCAACCAAACGGGGTGGCACAACTCATCGCTGATGATAATTTGGCGTTCGAGAGCGAACTTGATGTATATGGTTGGGCGAGTGTGTTTTATGCTGAATTTGCCGCAAATTTGGTCAATCAATTGCTCGAGAAAGCGCAGGTCACCCCTGATGAAGTAACCGCGATTGGTTGTCATGGGCAAACCGTGCGTCATCGCCCACAGTGGTCATTTAGCTTGCAACTGCTTGACCCGAATGTACTCGCTGAGCGCACAGGCATTGCAGTGGTGAGTGATTTTCGGCGCCGTGATATGGCAGTGGGTGGGCAAGGCGCGCCACTCGTGCCTGCGTTTCACCAAGCCATGTTTGCCACACCGCCTTATCATGCCGATAAAGTTATGCCAAAAGTGATTTTAAATTTAGGCGGTATCGCCAATATCACGGTACTTGATGGCAGCGATGATGTGATTGGATTTGATACAGGGGTGGCAAATTTGCTCATTGATGCTTGGTGTCAACGTCATACTGAGCAAAGCTATGATCACAATGGGGACTGGGGAAAATCGGGGCAAGTGATTGAGCCGTTATTAAATTTGCTTTTGACCCACCCATTTTTTGCCAAGCCATTCCCAAAAAGCACCGGGCGAGAGGAGTTTAATTTGGCTTGGCTTGACGCTATGCTAGAACAATTGAGTCAGCAATTCCCCAATTTGGCGTATTCACCTGCCGATGTGCAAGCGACGTTGGTGGCGCTTACTGCTAAATCCGTCAGCGATGCCATTGTGTCCGTCACTGATGGGGCACAAGGCGAGTTGTTTGTCTGTGGTGGTGGGGCGTTAAATGCCTATTTAATGAGCCGTTTACAAGATAATTTAGTCACTTGGACCATACAAACTACCGACAAAATTGGGTTGTCGCCGTTGTGGGTCGAAGCCGTAGCGTTTGCGTGGCTGGCTCAGCAGACGATTTTGAACGTACCGAGTAACTTGCCAAGCGTGACCGGGGCAAATAAAAAAGTGGTGCTTGGGCAGGTGTGTTTCTAGAACAATTGGTTTTAAGTTGAAAGTTAAATCAATTGTTTTAAAGCGATAATTATGTTATAGTTTTAGCTATAAATGGATTGGGGGTGCCCAGTCGGCGTTATAGTCTCGGTGGATTCATCGGGACTTTTCGCTTTTTAGGAGTATGGGTTTTTAGTTTACTATCTCTCTACTTATGGAAAATGCTTTAACCCCACTTGGTCAAATTCTCTGCCAACTTGGTTTCGCCCACCTTTACAATAAAATTTTGCTTTCAAAATTTCAAATGCACGATTAGCTTGATCTGGTTGATACACATAACGACCAATCGGGCGAGCTACCAAATCCACCAATTGTAAACCCACAGAGTTAGTCATTTTTGAAACGAATTTGACCTTGAAAGGCAAAGGGATTTTAAAACGATTTTCACCATTGCAAATTCGCAAAAATTCCAACTCTAATTCGTTATCTTCTTTTGCACCACGACTCTCTACTGCCACAAACGTGATTTTATCCTGTTGAGATTTTTCAATCATCAATTCATAAAGTGTTTCGATACAATGCTTTAGGGAATAGTGATAAGCGTGTAATTCTTTGATTTGCTCAGCTTTAATTTTATGCTTTTCAATTACATGAGCGATTAAAATAAAGTTACTTTCACTCATGATTTGATTCAACTTTTCTAAAAATTGACGCTTTTCTTCAGCTGATTTAAAAATATTGAAATCGCCTTTTTCTTTTCGAATTTCATGTTCATGTAAAACCACGAAATCATGTCCAAAAGTATCAAACTTTAAACGTTGGACTTTGGGTACAACTTTATTTAAGTAATGCGATTTATAAAACACACAGAAAGCGAGAGCGAAAATTGGATAACTCTTATCAATAGACGTTAAGCTATGGTCGCCACTTTCGTCCACATACACCATAAAATCGCTAAATTGTGGCATTTATAACCCTTAAAAACATTGTTTAATTTATCAGATATTATATACAATCAACCTAAAGACGTTAAAGTTATTGTGTTTACACTCGTACACTATTTTTGCTAAACTTTCATAAAATGTTATTCAAAAAATATTATTCAAAAATTCGAGCATAAAATGACCACAAAATTTAGCCCAAAAAAGCCCCGCTACGACGAACGCCCCGACCATGAGCGTATTGTCATCACAGGCATGGGAGCCATTACCCCGCTAGGACTGGATGTAGAGAGCACTTGGCAACGGCTCATTAATGGCGAAAGCGGTATCAAAGCGATTAGCCATTTTGACGCCACTGACTACCGCGCACAAATCGCAGGCACAGTGGATGGGTTTGATATCGGCTTGTACATGAATGCCAAAGACGCGCGGCGGTATGACACCTTTGTGCAATATGGCGTTGCCGCAGCAGCGCAAGCCTTGAAGCAAGCAGGCTTTATCAGTGAGTTGCAAGCCGCGCCTGTACAGCAGGTTGACCCCGACCGTATCGGAGTGATTATCGGCTCAGGGATTGGCGGTATCACCACCATTGAAGATACAGCGGTAAAACTTAATAGCGAAGGTCCGCGTAAAATCTCGCCGTTTTTTGTGCCCTCAGCCATTGTGAATATGGCAGCTGGGCAAGTGGCGATTCGTCATGGGATTAAAGGGTTAAATCTTGCCACTTCTACCGCTTGTACCACAGCGACTCATGCGATTGGCTTGGCTGCAAGGTTGATTGCGTATGGCGATGCCGATGTGATTGTAGCGGGCGGCTGTGAAAAAGCCTCAAGCCAGCTCGGTATCGGTGGCTTCTCAGCAATGCAAGCATTATCAACGCGCAACGATGCACCGACCAAAGCCAGTCGTCCATTTGACAAAGACCGTGATGGTTTTGTGCTGGGTGATGGTGCAGGCGTGCTAGTAATGGAAAGCCTTGCCCACGCCAAAGCACGCGGTGCGACGATTCTGGCAGAGTTTGTCGGCTTTGGCATGAGTGATGATGCTAGTCACATCACTGCGCCACCGGAAAATGGCGAAGGTGCGGCTATGGCGATGCGTCACGCCTTGAGTGATGCTGGCATTGCACCCAGTGACGTTGGCTACATCAATACCCATGGCACCAGTACCCCAGCGGGTGATGTGGCAGAGAGCCGCGCGATTGCGGGTATCTTTGGTGAGAACATGGTAGCAAGTTCTACCAAATCGATGACCGGTCATCTACTGGGCGCTGCAGGCGGTATCGAAGCGATTTTCACTGTTAAGGCGCTGCAACAACAAATATTGCCACCGACCATCAATTTGGATCATCAAGACCCTGAGTGCAAGCTTGACTATGTACCGCATACTGCCCGTAAAGTTGACCACTTAACCCATGCGATTTCTAATAGTTTTGGGTTTGGTGGTACCAACGGCTCGCTGCTGTTTGCCAAATGGCAGTCACGATAAATAGCAATCACTGTGATGATAGCATTAATCTTTTAACGGTGTGAATTTTGAAAACGGCTATTGAAATTGTAGCCGTTTTTTCGTTAAATGAAGCTATCCTATTTCATCCTTAACGCTGGACACCATTCATGTCAGGATTTGCCTTTTCCCACCAATTTTCAAAGCGCTGGCTTGCCACCCCTACCCCTGTCAAACACGCCATTATTCAAGAACTCGATGATATCGTTACCTTGCTTTATCCCGATACCGACCTTGATGGGTATCAGTTTAGCGTGCCTAATCTGCATGATAAAGTCGAGGAATTACTGGCTATCGAGCGTGACCACCAAGAAAAATTACAAGCGCAGCTACGTGAGCGCGAGCTTGAAGAACAACGCCTAGAACAAGAAAGATTGGAACAACACAGACTGGAACAAGAGCGGTTAGAAACTGAACGCTTAGAAATCGAGCGCTTGGAAAAAGAGCGCCTTGAGCAACAACGACTTGAACAACAGCGCCTTGAACAAGCACAGTTAACACAAGAAAACGAAAAAGCACGCCAAGCGCAAAAAGAACGTCTACAACGCGAACGCCAAGCACAAGATGACGCAGCCATTGCGCTACTCGAGCAAGAACGCGCCATTGCCAAACAAGCGCATCTGGCAAAACAAAGCAATCCTCCCCAACCAGCGACGCAACTATCAACTGGCTCAATCGAGGGTGCAAATCACCAGCTAGATGAACAAGCTAAATCCACGAATGCCGCAACTAGCGATGTCACGATTGAGCGCCATCGCAGTGAGATGGTCTATGCCATTGATCACACTGATACCGCTGATAACACTGCTGAGCCGTTAGCTGATGACCCAACAGCGGCCGTGGTGACCTATGAAACGCGCGTTACTGACCCACTTGCCGATACTGACAACCCATCTATCGCCACCACGCCCGCTATTGAACAAATCAAACAAGATATCGTCAAACAGCTACAAGGCTATATCGACAACTATTTGCTCGAATCAATGACGCTGATGAATGAGGATTTGAATCAATGGCTCAAAACCGAAGTGGAAAAACAGCTGACTGTTCGTTTATCACAAAGCCATTAAACAGGCACTTGACTAAAGATATCGTTAGATAACCCATAGTGATGACGGGCTTTGATACATTGTTCGTCACCTACTTGCACCGATTGGCAGGTGCTTGAGCGTTTATCATAGATTTGGCAGGCCACCGAGTTACCGACTTCGCCCGCTAATGCAATACATCTGACCGGCTTTGTTTCGGTACCTTTCATACAGGTATAAAAATCATTGACTTTGACCGTCATCTCCTCGGGGATACCGAGTGCCTCGCCTTCTGCCCAATAAAAAGACACCCGATAGTTAGCGCAACATGCACCACAGTGCATGCAGATATCGCTATCTGCATTTGCGCTTGATTTAAAAAAAATTTCTGTCATTGTTACAATGCCATGTCATTACCATTGTTAATTACCCGTTTCATCCAAAACGGCTAAAAATTTAATATCAGCCATGCAACACTTTATAAATGGTATTGGCCATCACCTTGCCAATACCATTTACTTGCCCAATTTCATCTTGTGATGCGCCAAGCAGCTGCTGCAAGCCGCCAAAATGATTGAGTAATTCCCGGCGGCGTTTTTCCCCCAACCCAGGGATGGCTTCTAGCACTGAGCTTGAGCGGCGTTTATCGCGTTTTTTGCGGTGTGCGGTAATCGCAAAGCGGTGCGCTTCATCACGGATATGCATAATCAAATGCAGTGCTTTGCTATCAGCCGGCAAATCGAGTGGCTCACGGTCAATAAAATGCAGTACCTCAAGCCCAGCCTTGCGACCTTCGCCTTTTGCCACCCCGACGAGCAAGGTTTGGGGTAAAATCCCCAGCTCGCTCAGTACGTCTTTTGCCATATTGAGCTGCCCTTTACCGCCATCAATCAGCAATAAATCTGGCAGCGGCTGTTTGCTATAGCGGCGGTTTAATACTTGCTTCATGGCGGCATAGTCGTCACCACCCGTGATGCCATGAATGGCATATTGGCGATAGTCGCGTTTGCGCAGTCCGCCTTGGTCAGCGACCACACAGCTGGCGATGGTGGCTTCGCCCATGGTGTGCGAGATATCAAAACATTCGATACGGTCGAGCGATTTGCCTTGTAGCGCCTCTTTTAATACTACATTGAGTGCGTTAAAGCGAGATTTGACTTCCAAATAATCGCCCAATTTGGTTTGCAGGGCGTTGTTGGCATTCATTTGGGCAAGGGTGAGCCATTCGCTCCGCTGCTCTCGAACTTTGGTTTTTATCGTCACCTTTTTGCCAAAGGTTTCAGTTAAGGCTTCTGTCATCGCGGTTTGGTCGGACAACTCATGACTTATAATCAGCTCTTCGGGCAAATCATCACTGACTTGAAAATAAAACGAGCTGACAAACTCAGACAAGTTATCCGCTATGTCATTTTCACTATCCACATCAGGAAAATAATTGTTGCCACCCAAAACCTGCCCATTACGCACATTCATGACATGCACACAGGTAATACCCGCTTGACTGGCGATGGCGATGATATCGGCTTCACCTTTGACGGTATACACCGCTTGCTTGGCTTGTACTTCGCGTAGCATCGAGAGTTGGTCGCGATACAAGGCGGCTTGCTCAAAGTTCATGTCTTCAGCCGCTTGCTCCATTTTACCCACCAATTTGACTTGCAAATCCGTGCCTTCACCTTTTAAAAATCGAATGGTGTTATTGACGTCATCGGCATAATCTTCGGGTGATACCAGCCCGACACACGGCGCTTTACAGCGTTTGATTTGGTACTCTAGGCAAGGGCGTTGACGCTGGGCAAAAAATGCATTCGTACATTGGCGCACCATAAACATTTTTTGCATCATTAACAAGGTTTGCTTGGCGGCATGCGCCGAAGGAAAAGGTCCAAAAAATCTGCCTTTTTGGTGTTGCCCTTTGCCGCGCCCATAGGCAAGTCTTGGATAAGGTTTATCGGCTGAGATAAACACGTATAGATAGGATTTATCATCACGCAGTAGCACGTTATAAGGCGGGCGATGCAGCTTGATGAGGTTTTGCTCAAGCAGCAGCGCTTCGGTCTCTGAGCGGGTTATGATGGTTTCGATGTTGTCGATACGTTGCACCAGCGCCCGCGTTTTGGGGTGGTCGATGGTTTTGGCAAAGTAGCTATTGACGCGGCTTTTGAGCGATTTGGCTTTGCCCACATAGATGATGTCGCCATTTTTGCCCAGCATTTTGTACACGCCTGGCAAGTTAGGCAGGCGCTTAATCAAGTGATCCAATCGCGCTTTGCGGTCGGCAGTCGCTGCAGCAATTTCAATGGTTGCAGGGTCGATACTGGGCGTTTTGTTTTTGGGCATTGCTTGTTTACTATTTCACGATTTTTATACTATATTAAGTTAATTCAATCACTTTTCAATCTTTAAAGTAACTAAACTTTTGCATTGAACATTAAACTTTATCCACTTTATGAATCATAGAAATTTAAAGGATATTATGTCCGCGCTGTCAGCAAAGTAAAATACTTAAAGTCTGGATAAAAAAATTGTCGAAACAAGCTTTTTTATGTGATGAATGCAAAGCTTTATGGTTTGAAAAAGATAACATCAATAAACTTACCTTGATTGACTATGGTAGCTATATGATGACTGTAAATTTACTGCCAATATTTGATGAAATAGATATACTGTCAGAGAAATTATAAACATAAACTAGTTAGAATTTCTGAATCGCAATTTTACAATTAACTCAATTTATCAAGGCAAAATTTATGTCGTCGACCGCGAACGCATTACATTCTGTCCACCAAGGCGCGACGGCAATCATTAGTCATCGGGTCAAGCCTGAGCACCATGTGCATTATCAAATGTGGCTCGAAAAGGTTGATACTCTTTCAAAGCCGTTTGCAGGGTTTATCGATCGCCATGTCATCACCCCGATAGCGGGCAAGACCCAAACCTTTACCGTGATTTTGCGATTTGATACGGCTGAGCATTTGCACACATGGCTGACTTCATCTGAACGCCGCCAGTTGATTGATGAGGTCAAACCTTATTTGCTAGATGATGACAACTATCACGTGCAAAGCGGGTTAGAATTTTTATTTCAGCCACTGCCGACACAAAACCCACACTTGGTCAACGTTTCGCCCCCACCCACGCCAAAACTTTGGAAACAGTTTTTACTGACTTGGTCAGCGATTTTTCCACTGGTCACGGTAATTTTTTGGCTGTATGAACAAGTTGTTAACGCTTTAAATGTTCACCCTACACCGTTACTTGCCAAACTGATTATCACCGGACTTGTAGTGTTTATGATGGTGTATGTGGTGATGCCGCGCTATACTAAGTTGGTTAAAAAGTGGTTATTGTCTTAATCCGAACCGCCACTTTTGACACGAATAGTTTGTCCTGCAGGGCGTTTTTTTACCCAATTGATAAATTTTTGCATCTCGGTATGTTCTTTTAGCCGCTCAACCGTATGGTAGTAGCTGGATAATTCTTGGTTGCTAAACACTTCATGCACCTGCGCATGACAAGCAGGACACAGCATGGCGATGTCGTTTTTCATTTCCTCACGGCTAAATTCGCGTTTGGTACGGGCTTTGTCGTGGCGGGATTTGGGAATCAGATGATGTTGCGTTAGTTCAACTTCATCACGTCCACACAATTCACACGGTGGCGATGGCGCTTTTTCAGCCAAAATCGCCTCCCAGAATGCTGCATCTTCGTTATTTTTTGCTTTACCTTTTGCCATTAGTTTGTCACGCTTTGCTATTAGTTGTATCCATCATACAATAGCATTGTTGCTTTGCCAATGGCGTGTTTTGCAATGCTTTTTTCATATTAAAAACGAGTCTGCCATGTTATCCAATTTACCCAATTTATCCAAGCTATCTAAGCTAAGCCAAACCTTTCAATCTCAAGCCAAAGACTACCTTAATCCGTTTCATAACCCGAAGCTGTTAAAGCAGTTTTTTAACCTTTATCCGCCATATTTTGGGGCGGGTATCCGTGTTGAAAGCCTTGATTTCGCCAACCATCATATTCGGGTGCGTTTACCCTTAAACAAACTCAATCAAAACATCGTCGGCACCCAGTTTGGGGGCAGTTTGTATTCGATGACTGACCCATTTTTGATGATTTTGTTGATGCAAGCGTTGGGCAATGCGTACGTGGTATGGGATAAGTCGGCGAGCATTGATTTTGTTAAAGCGGGCAAAAGCGATGTGTTTGCCGATTTTCACCTGGATGACACCGAAATCGATACCATCAAAGCCTTAGCAAAGGCTGGTAAAGCGGTATTCCGCAACTATGAGGTACAGGTGGTTGATGACCAAAATGAGGTGGTCGCCACTGTCACCAAGACCCTATACATCCGGTTACGAGCCTACAGTAAATCAAAAACCCAAACGGTGAGAATTTAGCTGAAGGGCGTTAGTCTTTGACCGCCATGGTGATGGTATAAGTTTTACCTTGCTTGATTTTATCTGAGTTACCAAAAACTTCGGTAAATGAGCGTTTCATAAAGTCTCGCAAGCCGTTGATGGTTACCACGTAAAACCGTGCGCCACTCTCCATCGCATTGTAGGCATCGAGCAAATACAGATAATGCTGTTCTTTACTGGCTTTGGCAGGTAAGTTACTCATCACTAGGCTAAATTTTTTGTCTTTTTCAACATCCCGAAAGCCATTGGATAGCTGAACTTGGGCATTATTTAAATGATTTTTTTGGCAGTTTATTTTGGCATATTCTACCGCCACAAAGTCTTTGTCGATGAGCAAATGCTGTCCGTTTGGGCATTCACGGGCGGCCGTCATACCCAGTACGCCATAGCCACAGCCTAGGTCGATTGAGTGGTCATCGTCTTTGAACTCGATATAATCAAGCAGCATCAGGCTACCCTCGTCGAGTTTTTCGGGCGAGAAAATTCCCCAAGTGCTGGTAAAGTGAAACGGCTTACCGAGTACGTCTTGGGAGAACTGGATGTCTTCGCGCCAGTGGGCAGATTTTTTGAGTAAGTCGGCGGGGATTTGATGCATGGGGTTTCCTTTAAAGGTTATATTTTAGGCTTTTGAGTAATAAGTGTGGTAACGGTTTGATGACTAGCAACCCAGTTGGCAGTTTCTTGACAACGATAACCAATAATTTTGATAATTTTGTTATAAATGCTTAATAGTTTTTCATCAAAAATCGGCTCATGATGGGCAATGCGATTGCGTAATCGGCGAACGATATCTAAATCATTATGCAAATGCTCACGATTTTTTTGCACAGATCTTGATAGATTAGCATGGGGAAAAATAAGTTGGAATTGGCTATTCCAAAGCCTAGTATCGTGGCGCTGTGTAAGCATGGCTTGCCAAAATACAAAGTTTAATTCGGGTATAATTTTTGGGATATAATTAAGGGTATGTTGTTTCGTTGCTTTATCTAAATCTGTTCTTTGATTATATTTTGGTTTTGGATGATTAGGTAAACTATTAATAAACACATGATTATTGACCCAATTACTACCGTATTGCGCATAGAGTATTTCAGCAATGGCATTGCGAATCGTGACTTCACAAATATGTAATGGAAACAAAAATGCCCCCGAAATTTGAGCATTCCAAAGGTACAATTCAACGGCTTGCTCTCTTGTTTTGGTCTTATTTTCATAAGTTTGCATTCTTTCAAAAGAAAGCGTCTGGAAAATTTGATTAAGCTGTGTTGAATTCATTCAATAAAATCCGTATAATACGTACTATGTGAGCTAGAGGATACGTGAGCGAAAGCTTCCACCTTTAGTATAGTAAAACACCTGTCATTTTGGCAGGTGTTTTGCTTTTTAGGCTATATCACCTTACTAAAGCGATTGCCTTCTTTACTCGCCAAATAAGTATCAAACACCATCGCCACATTGCGTCCAAGCAGTCGCCCTTTTGGTAGCACCCGAATCCCTTTGGCATCCATATCAACGAGTTTATCCGCCTGCATCTCGCCCAGTTGGCGGATTTCATCAATAAAATAGGTCATCGGGTCAATGCTAAATCGCGCATTCACATCTTTAAAGTCAATATAATCATGGCATAGCAGATTCATAATCACATAACGGCGCAGCAAGTCAGGCAAGCGCGCAGAAATCACCTTCACCGCAGGCAATTTTCCCGCATTGATGAGATTCTGGTAATCGCTCAAATCCGTTGGATTTTGCAAAATATGCAGACCGATTTGGCTAATCGACGACACCCCAAATCCCAGTAAATCACAATTGCCATGCGTGGTATAGCCTTGAAAATTGCGGTGCAATTTGCCCTCACGTTGCGCAATCGCCAGCTCATCATCAGGCTTGGCAAAGTGGTCAATGCCGATATATTGATAGCCTGCGTCAGTCAGCGCATGGATGGTATTACCGAGCATGGTCAATTTGTCGGCAGGGCTTGGCAAATCCGCTTCATTAATCTGACGCTGACCTTTAAATCGCTCTGGCAAATGGGCATAGTTAAAAACAGACAGACGGTCTGGCGAGATAGCGATGATGCGCTCAACCGTATTGCGCATGCTATCCACCGTTTGGTGCGGCAACCCATAAATCAAGTCAATATTGATAGAATGAAACCCAAGGCGGCGAGCTTCCGTCATCACGCCTCGAATCATTTCTTCTGACTGCACGCGATTGACGGCAATTTGTACTTTTTCTTGCAAATCCTGCACACCAAAACTCACCCGATTAAACCCAAGTCCACGCAATATCTCAAGCGTGGTCGGGCGCAATTCGCGTGGGTCAATTTCAATCGAATAATCAGCGGTAGGTTTATCGCTAAAAGTAAATTGGGTTTGCAAAAAGTTCCACAATTTGACCAGCTCATCATCGGTCAAAAAGGTGGGTGTGCCGCCGCCAAAATGCACTTGTTCGACGATAGGGTCCCCTTGCATCAAGCTGCGTTTATGCCGAATTTCAGCAAAAAGATACGCTAAATAGTCGCCTGAATCACTGTTTTTCTTAGTGATGATTTTATTGCAGCCGCAGTAATAGCACAGATGGCGGCAAAACGGGATATGAAAATATAAGGACACTGGCACCCGTGGGTCTTTTTCTGCCAAAACGCGGGCTTCCATGCCTTCAGTAATGGGGGCAAATTCTAGTGCGGTTGGGTACGAGGTATAACGGGGACCTGAGCGGTTATATTTATTGATGATAGCTTCATTAAACAAATGGGTTTGGGTCGTGTAGCTACGATTGGCATTGGCATACGGATTTTCGATGATTTCGACAGGACGATCAAAGGTGGGCAGTTCGCTGTCAGATAAAGGGCGAGTTTGGTCTGTCATAATAGCCTCGTATAGCGTGTAGCGTAAAATTCTCGGAATATGGGTTGTGATTATACCATAGTCGTCATAGATAGCCGATTATGAGAAAATAGATGAATTATGCTATGATTTAGCCGTTTTTTATCAAAAATTGTCTAGTTGCTGCCATAAAAAACTGCCTGTCTTGTGTCAAGGTAGCCGCCAAGTGGTTGGAAAAGGATTTTAAGAATGTCGTTTGCTCAAGTATATACACGCTCGGTGGTGGGTTTAAACGCGCCAAGCGTGATGGTTGAAGTACATTTATCGCAAGGATTGCCTGCAGTCACCATGGTCGGCTTACCCGAAGCAGCGGTACGCGAGAGTAAAGATAGGGTGCGCTCTGCCATTATCAACTCGGGTTTTCAATTTCCCAATCGCAGATTAACTATCAACCTTGCGCCCGCGGATTTACCCAAAGATGGCGCACGGCTTGATTTACCCATTGCTATAGGTATCTTGGCAGCGAGTGGTCAAATTGATGAAACCGTGCTTGCGCAGTACGAGTTTATTGGCGAATTGGCGCTCAATGGGGATTTACGAGGCATTGCTGGGGCGTTGGCAGTGTCACGTGCACTCAAGGCGGAGCAGCGCACCTTGATTGTTCCCAAAGACAATGCCGATGAAGCGGTGAAAGTCGATGGCGTGAAGGTGTTGCAAGCCGATACCCTCAAAGCTGTGTGCCAACACTTGATGAACGAGCAACAACTCAGCCAAGCCGAGCATAAGACATCTTACCAATCAGCCAATTATCAGCTAGATTTAGCCGATGTCAAAGGACAACACCAAGCCAGACGTGCGCTAGAGATTGCGGCAGCAGGCGGACATTCCCTACTATTTTGTGGCTCACCTGGGACAGGCAAAACCTTGATGGCATCTCGCCTACCCACCATTTTGCCACCGCTCAACGACCATGAAGCACTCGAAGTTGCCAGTATTTACTCGATTGCCAACAGTGATTATGACTACGGTACACGCCCCTTTCGCCAAGTCCATCATACTACTTCAGCGGTGGCGCTAGTGGGCGGCGGCTCATCGCCCAAACCTGGTGAAATCACGCTCGCCAATCGGGGGGTGTTATTTTTGGATGAGATTCCAGAGTTTGATCGCAAGGTGCTTGAGGTACTCAGACAGCCCATTGAGAACAAAGAAATTGTCATCAGCCGTGCCAACTCTCAAGTACGCTTTCCCGCCAATTTTCAGCTGGTAGCAGCGATGAATCCCTGCCCCTGCGGCTACTATGGGGATAAATCAGGTCGCTGCCAGTGCCGACCCGAGCAAATCAAACGCTACCAAGAAAAGCTATCAGGACCTTTGCTGGACCGTATTGATTTGCATATTACCGTGCCTGCCCTGCCTGCCAGTGATTTGCAGTCAGCACAGAGGGGTGAGTCTTCTGCGGTAGTGCGTGAGCGGGTGATACAAGCCTATCAGCGTCAGCAAGCCAGACAGGGCAAAGCCAATAATGAACTCTCCCCCAGTGAACTTGACCAATTTGCGCCGCTTGGCGATGCAGAAAGTCGTATTTTGGCAATGGCACAAAGTCGGTTGAATCTGTCCGCGCGCGGCTATCATCGCGTCCTTCGCGTCGCCCGCACGATTGCGGACTTGGCAGGTAGTGAAGCAATCCAAACCGCGCATTTAACTGAGGCATTAAGTTATCGTAGTCAATTAACGAATGCTTAATTTTCGTGCTAACTCACCATCCAACTAGCCTATAAAAACGGATGCTCGCGGAAAAACGTGGGCGGCAGGTTATCGTATTGGGTATCGTTGACGTATTTGGCTTCAAACTGTTTTTTTAGCGCTTTATAATCCGCATTGGCTCGGCATTCATCCCACTTTTGCTTAAAAATTTGCGCGGATTGGGCTTTGATTTGGGCGGATTCAAGCTGCTGTGATTGCTGTGGCAATTGATCACGCCCATGCGCGCCACTTTGTCCTTTTTTAGCGTCAGGGACAGCGCCGTCATATTTTTTGCCCCCTTTGTGATTGGCATAACGACGTGAGCGCGTATAACCCATTTGGATAAATTTACGCGCCATATCAGCACCGACAAAATCCCCTTGGGCAAGGTAGTCCAAAAACATCGCATAGATGGTATCACTGCTCTCACGCGCAAGTTCCGGCGTAGCAAATCGCCAATGCGGCAAAATCTCGGATTTATACGGCTCTACCAATAACACGCCTTGCTCACCGCGCCCCACCCGATACAACCCTGGATGCTCGCGAAAATTCAGCGTGTCAAAGTTGAGATGATAGTTAAACTCGTGCATGACTCAAAAACTCAGTCAGCGTGGCAAAGTCATCAAAAGTATGGGTCGGATGATAATCACGAATATCCTGCCCATAGTTATAGCCATACGATAACCCTAAGGTATCCATGCCCGCATTTTGCCCTGCCAAAATATCGTTTTTGGAATCACCAATCATATAGCTTTGAGCGATGCTAAAGCCTAATTGGTCACAGACGTGCAGTAGCGGCATCGGGTCAGGTTTTTTGGCAGGCAAGCTATCGCCACCCAAAATATAAGCAAAAAGGGCTTGCCAACCCAATTTTTCAACAATCGCAGGAACAAAATCAATGGGTTTATTGGTGGCGATAGCGAGGGTATAGCCTTGCTCTTTAAGCTCACGCAACCCCTCGCTCACCCCTGCGTAAGGCTGGGTTCTGACGCAGGTTTTTTGATGGTAGTAGTCAAAAAAGAGGGCAAGCGCCTGATTGGTATCGTCTTCAGTGAGATTGGGGTCAATGGTTTGTGAGCCGGATAAGGCACGTTGCACCAGTACTTTGCCCCCATTGCCCACCCAGTTGCGGATGACATCTTCGCTAAAGTTGGCTTTGCCAAGCGTGGTTAGCATCGCATTGACGGCGTCCGCCAAATCTGGGACGCTATCAATCAACGTACCGTCCAAGTCAAAAATAAGTAATGATTTTTGGGTGATATTTTCCCCAGTGGATGTGGGGATTGGGGTGTTAAGTGATTCGCTAGACATGGTGTTTCCTATCGTTTTTTCACCAAAAGTTGATAGGCTACAGTGTAGCAGAATCACTTAAAAATACCATGCAACCGTCCATTAAAATAACCTAACCCTGACAACCAATTCCGCCTAAGAGCAGGTTTGACTAAAAAACGTTAGTTTTCGCCATTGCTCGGTTGATAATCTAGTGAGGCATCGGTAATTTCATGGCTAGCTGCCGGATTCAGCGCGCTGTCCTTTTTGGCACCCAGTTTTTGATAACGCACATCTTCACCGGTAATACAAAAAATCAATTGCTCAGCGATATTACGCGCATGCGCACCAATACGCTCTATCGAACGCAGCACCCATAAAATATCAATGACTTTTGCTACATAGCGACCATCTTCCATGATGTATGTCATCATCGCGCGTGACGCAGATTTGTACATCGCATCAATTTCACTATCCTGCTCTATCACTTGGTAAGCACCTGTTGCATCAAACTTGGCAAAGGCTTCTAGCGCATTTTTTAGCATCATCTGCACAAAATTACCCATTTGATGCGCTTCATGATACCCAATCGGTGATTGACCTTCACGGGTGGCACGGCGCGCCATCTTGGCGATTTTTTTGGCTTCATCACCAATACGCTCAATGTCAGCACTGCATTTGCTCACTGCCATGATTAGGCGTAAGTCGGTAGCAGCAGGTTGACGACGTGCCAATACTTTGACCACCGAATCATCAAGCTGCTGCTCAGTAAAGTTGATTTCTTTGTCACCATCAATGACATCTTCGGCAAGCGCCACATCACTTTTTACCAAAGATTCAATTGCTTTGGTGAGATTGGCTTCTGCCATGCCACCCATTTTTAAAAATAAATTGACCAAGTTTTGTAAATCTTGGTCATAACTTTTTGATAAATGCTCACCAATTAAATTCATATTTCCCTTCCTAACTCATGGATTGTGACTCATGGACTGTGCAAAATTGTGATTAAAAAAGACGTTAAAGAAAAGCTAACTATAACTAAAAATTACGACAAAATGATGAAAAGTACGCCCCATGTCCGCCGATACGCCATCATGTAGGTCTAGTCAATACCAAACAAAATTTTTAATGTCATCAAACTTTAACATAACCGTAACAGATTTGACATTTTGTTACATTAACATGGTAACAATTTTTCAAGCTTTGGGTGATTTAAAACGCGACACATTAGTTGGCGACATCCTAAGCTAATTTACCATCTTCCCTGACAATCACCTCATTTGTCCATCAAGGAAACATTATGAAATTATCACATTTAATCGTCAGTGTGGCATTCGCTGCTGTAGGCGTACAAGCCAATGCTGTCAACATCACAGGTGCTGGTGCAACTTTCCCACAACCTGTTTACTCAAAATGGGCAAGCGACTACCAAAAAGCAACGGGTAACCAAGTAAACTATCAAGGTATCGGTTCTTCAGGCGGTATCAAACAAATCCAAGCAAAAACGGTTGATTTTGGTGCCACTGATGCGCCCATGAGCCCAGCAGAGCTAAATGCCAGCGGCTTAATCCAATTCCCCGCAGTCATTGGCGGTATCGTACCTGTGGTCAACATCGCTGGCGTCAAACCCGGTCAATTAAAACTATCAGGCCCCGTCCTTGCTGACATCTATATGGGCAAAATCACTACTTGGAACGATGCACGTATCCAAGCATTAAACCCAGGTGTTGCCCTACCTGCCGCTAAGATTACCACCGTTAACCGCTCAGACGGTTCAGGTACTACTTTCGTATTTACTAACTACCTAAGCCAAGTATCAAGCGATTGGAAAGCAAAAGTAGGCGCGGACAAAACCGTTAAATGGCCCAATGCTTCAGCAAGCGTAGGCGGTAAAGGTAACGAAGGCGTATCAAGCAACGTACAACGTGTTGCAAACTCCATCGGTTATGTTGAGTATGCTTACGCAAAACAAAACCGTTTAGCTTATACCCAACTTCAAAACCGCGCCGGTAAATTTGTACTACCAGACGATTCAACGTTTGCAGCCGCATCAAACATTAACTGGGCACAATACCCTGGTTTTGCGGTGACGATTACTAACATGCCAGCAGCCAACGCTTGGCCAATCTCTGCAGCGACGTTCATCCTCGTACCTCGTACGGGCGGTGCAAAAGCCAAAGAAGCGCTTAAATTCTTTGACTGGGCATTTACTAACGGCAATGCACAAGCAACCGCTCTTGACTACGTTCCGCTACCTGCCGACACCAAAGCTGCGGTTCGTAAAGAATGGACGAAAGTTAAATAGTCATTTGCGTCAGCTTACTAGATTAACCAACCCTGCCGATTGGCGGGGTTTTTTAGCTTAAAATTTTGCCAAAAAAAGCATCAAATCAGCTGATTATCTAGCACTTTGACCGTGTCATCGGTCAGATTGCCCGCAGCTTTTTGTAGGTCAATGTAGGCATTTAAATAATCAAAATACGCATTAATCAAATCGCGTTTGGCAGCGTGATATTGGCGTTCTGCCAGTAGTGTATCTACCATCGAGCGCACCCCCAAATCATAGCCTGTTTTTGACGCTTGGGCGACGCGGCGATTAGCCTCCACGGCAACTTGCTGGGCTTTAATCGTGGCACGCTGTGCGATCAAATTTAGATACGCTTGGCTAGTCTGAGTCATCGCGGCTTGGTACACATAGGCGAGGCGACTTTTTGCCGCTTGCGCCTGCAAATTGCCTTGCTCAACGCCTGCGCGTGTCCGCCCACCGGTATAAAACGGAAAATCCACTTCCACCCCAAAGCTATAATTGGTGCCATCAATAGCGCTAACATTATTATGGGTATAGTCTTGCCACCCCACATTGCCTACCAAATCGACACGGGGATAGGTATTGGCTTTGAGATAATCGACTTGTTTGTTAGCAATCGCCACTTGGGTTTGTGCTAGCTGAATATCGAGATTATTATTTTGTGACTGCTGCATCCAGTTGTCGATACTTTGACTTGCCACAAGATTCAAATCAGGCGGTAACTTGATACTGTCTAGCTGATTGATTGGTTGACCGGTGAGCAGTGATAACTGCTGTTTGGCATTTACGATTGCCACGTCATTGTTGGCGATAGAGGCGCTGACGCTTTCAAGCCTTGCACGGCTTTCTTCGGTATCTACCCGCGCCGCTACCCCTTGTGCGAGTCTCGCTTGCATCATGTCATTTTGTGCTTTGAGTGCGGTGAACTCGGCATTAAGGCTATCTGTCATCGCTTCAGCGCGCAATACATTGAGATAGGCTTTGCTGATTTGCTCGATGAGTTGTTGATGCTGCTGTAATAGCTGGATGTCATTGGCTTGACTGGCGAGCACGGCTTTTTCATAGTTTGCCCATTTATCAGCACGAAACAAGGCTTGGCGCAGTCCGATACCAATTTGGCTTGCGGTATTGCCCGTGTCAGGGATGTTATCGTCTTTGGGATAAAACTGGTTATGTTTGACACTGCCTTGCAGCCCCACTTGCGGCAGCATATCGCCAAACGCTAGCTGCACATTTTTTTGCGTTGCCAAATAGTCATATTGCTGCCCTGCCCAATTGCCATTGGTGCGCTGGGCTGCACTATACAATTCCCACAAATCTTTTGCCATCGCGGCTGGGCTGAGGGACATCGACCCTATCAATGACACTACCATCGCCCCTAACCGCCATCGGGCGCCAGTTGTTTTACGATTCCACAAACAGATGCATTCCATATCAATAATTACAACATTTTCAACAACCAAGGAGCCTCTATCATACCGATAGTTGTCAAAAAAATCAGTAATTTAGTTGAGTAAATCATCGGTACAAAATGGCTAAAAATCTATTAGGTAAAGCTGTGAGTTTTTGTTAATATGGAGGTATTGACTCGGGGTGCAGTTGGATGACATACCAACGGCTGAGACATACCCGTCGAACCTGACACGGTTAATACCGTCGTAGGGAAGTCGTCTATTAGGTTAGTTAGACCAGTATTTTTCTAGAATTAGTTTTTTCTAGAATCAGTTTTTTAGAAACAGTCATACTCACCTATCTTCGCCCGAGTCCAGCAAACCATAACTTCATAACATAACATGGACTCGCTATGAACCAACTTACCAACGCTACTCACAAAACCCCTGCCCACCGTGACCCTACCGACGACCGCTTTGAAGAAGAAGCGCGTGATTTGACGCGCGCCTTGCCGGCATCTCGCAAAGTCTACATCCAAGGCTCACGCCCTGACATTCAAGTGCCGATGCGGGAAATCACCTTGACCGATACCCCGGTGGGCGGTTTTGGCAAGGCAGAAGGCGAAAAAAACCCACCGTTTTATGTGTATGACACCTCAGGGGTATATACTGACCCCAATGTCGAGATTGACTTGACTAAAGGCTTACCAAAACTGCGTCAAGCTTGGATAGAAGCGCGCGGCGACACCGAGCAGCTTGCTAAACTTTCAAGCCAATACGGCAATGAACGTGCCAATGACATCGCCACGGCTAACCTGCGCTTTGGGCATATCGACAAGCCAAGACGGGCGATCAATGGCAAAAACGTCACCCAAATGCACTACGCCAAACAAGGCATCATCACCCCAGAGATGGAATACATCGCCATCCGTGAAACCCAAAAGCAGCATGAACTGACAGATTTGCGTCAGCACGCTGGTAACAACTTTGGTGCCAATACCCCCAAAATTATCACCCCAGAATTTGTGCGTGCCGAAGTCGCTGCGGGACGGGCGATTATTCCCAATAATATCAACCACCCCGAATCAGAGCCGATGATTATTGGGCGCAATTTTTTGGTTAAAATCAATGCCAATATCGGTAATTCAGCGCTGGGCTCTAGCATTGATGAAGAAGTTGCCAAGATGACCTGGGCTACCCGTTGGGGCGCCGACACCATCATGGACTTATCAACCGGTAAGCATATCCATGAAACCCGTGAATGGATTATCCGTAACTCCCCCGTGCCCATCGGTACCGTACCGATTTATCAAGCGCTAGAAAAAGTGGATGGCGTTGCCGAAGATTTGACATGGGACATCTTTAAAGACACCTTGATTGAACAAGCCGAGCAAGGTGTTGATTACTTTACCATTCACGCGGGCGTACTACTGCGCTACGTACCGGTGACCGCCAATCGTTTGACAGGCATCGTCAGCCGTGGCGGCTCGATTATGGCGCAGTGGTGTCTTGCCCATCATAAAGAGAATTTTCTTTATACCCACTTTGAAGAAATTTGCGAGATTATGAAAGCCTACGATGTGGCGTTTAGTCTGGGTGATGGTTTGCGCCCCGGTTGCCTACAAGACGCCAACGATGATGCGCAGTTTGGTGAGCTCAAAACCTTGGGCGAGCTGACCCAAGTGGCATGGCAACATGACGTGCAGGTCATGATTGAAGGTCCAGGGCATGTTGCCATGAACCGTATCAAAGAAAACATGGATTTACAGCTTGAAGTCTGTAAAGAAGCGCCTTTTTATACACTTGGACCTTTGACGACGGATATCGCGCCAGGCTACGACCATATCACATCCGCCATTGGTGCGGCGATGATTGGTTGGTATGGTACGGCCATGCTGTGCTATGTCACGCCAAAAGAGCATTTAGGTCTGCCCAATAAAAAGGATGTCAAAGACGGTATCATCACTTACAAAATCGCCGCACATGCAGCAGATTTGGCAAAAGGACACCCAGGTGCCCAAGCGCGGGATAACGCCTTGTCAAAAGCACGTTTTGAGTTTCGCTGGGATGACCAGTTTAATCTGAGCCTAGACCCAGACACGGCTCGTGAATTCCATGATGAAACCTTGCCAAAAGAAGCGCATAAATCAGCGCATTTTTGCTCGATGTGCGGTCCAAAATTCTGCTCGATGAAAATCACCCAAAACGTGCGGGATTATGCAGCAGGACTTGAATTTAATAAACCACAGCTTGGGCAAGACATCACCCCTGATACAGGTGAGTTATCGGATGCCAGCCACGCTATCAAGCAGGTGGATACTGAATTGGTCGGTCAAGTGGGTGAAGCGTCTGCCGATGAAGTCCGCCTGGGCATGGAGCAGATGAAGCAAAAATTCATTGAAGAAGGTAAACAGCTGTATAAAGAAGTTTAAATTTTTTGGTAAAAAATAGGGTAGTTAATCTACCTTATTTTTTTAATACCGCTTAATTTTTTCAAAAAAATCATTGTCCAGTACAAGCTTTGGCTTAGAATCTACTTGCTTTAACCCCACTTCATGCTCCATCATCAGCTCAATTAGTGCCATTTGGTCAATCAAGATTAAACTATGCGACTCAAGGTTTTCGAAATAATCGAGCGCGGGTTTGGTAAAGCTAGTTGTGGTAATAAAAATACCATGATGGCTGTCTTTCTGCGGTGGATAGCCGCCCACAAAGTTTCTTAATTCGCGATTTGAAATATTATTACCTTGGGAGTAAAGTTTTGCTTGAATATAGTACGTATGCCGTTCTTCATTAGAAAATATTTGAGTAATCATACCGTCAATACCGCCGTCATTGGCTTTTCCTGTATGGTGCGAACTTAAGTTACTTTCTGGACTTTCATTCTCTAGTGAACGCTCTACCAATTTCACGCAAAACCATTCAAATTGTAATGGTGTTAAATTATCAAGTTGGGTCAATATCATGTCTGGGGTAACTTTTACATTGCCATCGCTGACCATGGCATCTTGATAGTTATTCATAAATAATGACGTGCGGCGCGTTGTCTCATTGATAAAATAGTTAATCAATGGGTCACCACGTTTGCCATATGCCACTTGATTAACTTTTTTAAGATCTTGAAAAGACTTTTCATCAAAGCGTTTTAAGTTTGCGATATAATCATTATTTGGGATACCTTTCATAAGATATTGTGAAAAATTTTCATTGGCTAACCAAAAAAATATCTTGCCAAGTGGATCTATCCTAACGAGATTTTTTATGGTTACTTTTTCATCAAAGGTAATTAAGCTTGCAAACTCTTTACCAATATTTGGCTGCAAACTAAAACAGTTCTCTTTGATAACACCCATGGCAGATAAGCACATTAATATCAAATTAGTCAGTGGCTCGTAACAAGGTGTCCCTTCCTCATATTCATTTTGAATGTCAAATTGGCTTAAGTAGCTAATACTTTTTTGATCGTCACTTAATTGGGCAACCTTATCAAACTCACGAAAAAATAAGTTTTGACTAATACTGCTACGCCCACTAAGATTCTTTAGCGTTTGAATCCCTGAATTTAGTAAATCACCAAATGGGGGTAATTTGGTGATATTTGCTGTTTCGCCCATTATTGTTTCCTTCAATACATTAGCCTTATCTAGTAAGCATCGAACCCATATGCGTTAATTTAGTCTTTCAGCCCAAGCACATCTTGCATATCAAACTGTCCTGTTTGCTGCTCATTGACCCACACCGCAGCACGCACCGCCCCTGCGGCAAAGGTCATGCGCTCACGGGCTTTATGGGTGATTTCAACTATCTCGCCATCGGCGATAAACATCACGGTATGGTCGCCGACAATCTCGCCACCACGAATGGCATGGATACCAATCTCGCCTGCTTTGCGCGCCCCAGTTTGACCTTCGCGGCCATAAATCGCCACGTCTTTTAGGTTTTGACCGCGTCCTTTGGCAACCGCTTCAGCCATCATATAAGCGGTGCCCGATGGCGCATCAATTTTGTGTTTATGATGGGCTTCGATGACTTCGACATCGGCGCTGTCGCCAAATGCTTTGGCAGCCATTTCAAGCAGTTTAAGGGTTAAATTCACCCCAGTTGAGTAGTTGCCTGCATATACGATGGCGATTTTTTCACTTGCCTGTTTTAAGATGGCGTTTTGCTCATCATTTAGGCCTGTTGTCCCAATGACCATATTGACGCCTTGATCAGCACAAAGCTGTAAGTTTTTGGCAGTCGACTCAGGCAAGCTAAAATCTATGAGTACATCAATATCATGAATGACCCCTGCCAAGTCATCGACCAAAGCGACATTAGTTTTGTCGAGATTAACTAGCTCGCCCGCATCCACGCCCAACAAGCTTGAGCCTTGACGCTCTATCGCCCCTGCAAGGGTAGTTTGTGGATTTTGTGCCACTGCTTGAATCAGCATACGTCCCATGCGCCCACCTGCGCCTATGACCCCGATTTTTACCATTTGCTTATCCTTTATCTCGCCCAATTACCTAGTGTAACTTGCTAATCTGATTTTCTAGCCTGATTTTCTAGTATAACTTTCTAAGTTCAAATCATAACAGCTTGTCTCGCTGAATCCTAGCTTAGCTCAATATTGCCTTATACAAAAAAACCCTTGCAATCATTACAAGGGTTTAATGTTTCACGTGAAACATCTATACAACACTATAAACCAATAAAACCTAGTCAAACAAATCTTTGACATCTTCTTTGAGTTTATCAAAGAAGGATTTTTTTTGGGGCGATTGTTGATGATCACCCATGGATGATTGTAGCTGACGAAGTAGCTCTTTTTGTTCATTGTTGAGATTGGTCGGTGTCTCCACCACCACACGGCATAACAAGTCACCTTTCATCGTCGTGCGCACAGGGGTAACGCCTTTGCCTTTGATACGGAATACTTTGTGGCTTTGGGTGCCTTCGGGAATGCGTAAATTGATACGTCCTTCAAGTGTTGGTACTTCCACCTCACGGCCTAAGGCTGCATCCGCAAAGCTGATTGGCACATCCATGTATAAGTCAGCGCCTTCACGGGTAAAAATAGGGTGCTGTGCCACACGGATTTCAACATACAAGTCACCGCTTTCACCGCCTGTAATCGCCTCACCTTCGCCCGTTAAACGTACCCGATCGCCATTGTCGATACCCGCAGGGATGGTGACTTCAAGGGTGCGTGATTTTTCTTTAACACCCGAGCCATGACAGTCACTGCAAGGATTTTTGATTTGTTTACCTGAGCCGCCACAGTTGGGGCAGGTTTGTTGCACAGCAAAAAATCCTTGCTGCATACGTACCACACCCGCACCACCACAAGTTGCACAGGTGACGATATCGCTGCTGTCTTTGGCGCCCTTACCATCACAAGTTTCACAAGGGGCAGGTGCGGTAAAGGTAATTTCTTTTTTTGTCCCTTGCACCGCTTCTTCAAGCGTCAAATCAAGCATATAGCGTAAATCCGAGCCGCGTCTGCTACGTCCACCCCCTGTGCGACCCCCAAAAATGTCGCCAAAAATGTCTTGGAAGCCGCCCGCACTGCCACCACGACCGCCGCCCATGCCGCCAAAAATATCGCCAAAAATGTCTTGGAAGTTTCCACCGCCAAAGCCGCCACCGCCCATGCCATTCTCAAACGCGGCATGCCCCATACGGTCATACACTGAACGTTTGCTGTCATCACTTAGCACTTCGTATGCCATTGAGGCTTCTTTGAATTTTTCTTCGGCGGCAGGGTCATCAGGGTTACGGTCTGGATGATATTTCATTGCAAGTTTGCGGTAGGCTTTTTTGATTTCTTGCTCATTAGCGGTTTTATCTACCCCTAATACTTCATAAAAATCGCGTTTTGACATAGTAACTCCTTTGGCAGCATAGTTTTGACAGTACGGAAGAGTGGATTCGACCGGTAGCAACGTTTAACAGCTGCCAAACCTTTGAAAGACTAAAATTTAAAAATATGCAATATAGTGGCGATTTTTGTTAAATAATCAAGCGAATAATCGGCAATCAGCGTAAAAATATTTTCCTTTTTTTGCAAGAAAAATACGCAACAGCCTAGCCCATTGTTTTAAACTAATTAGCAAACTATAACTCTAATCGTGATTTATGAAAAAAGTATTATCTTTGCTAATCATCCTTGCACTGATTGTCGTCGCATGGGTATTTGCATCCCCTTATTGGGCAGTGTATCAACTGAAAAAAGCCTATGATGCACAACAAGCAGACACCATCAGTGCAGCGATTGAATTTACGCAACTGCAGCAAAGTATCAAATCGCAGCTAAGCCCTGTATTAATAGAAAAAGCCAATCATGTGGCAAAATCCCCTATTTTGCAGATGCTCAATATCGCGCTAAACCCTGATGACCTAGTGAATAAAATGGTCAATCAAGCCGTAGATAATACCGTCACGCCAGAGGGCGTACAGTATGCGCTGACAGGACAAGCGACCACCGAGCTGCTCAAAACAAATGTCAAACTGCTAGGAGGCTTGGTGGCAGTAGCGATGGATAAGATTGATATCAAAGACTTGATTTTGGCGCGCAATTCAGCTGAGCTTAATCAAAAAATTAAACAACAACTACAATCGCCTAATCCCAACGCCACCACAGCAACGTCACAGACCCAACCGACCACACACTATTGTGGTTTTAACTGTTTTGAAGTCAGCGGACAGGTGCGTGGCTACCCGTTAACGCTCCACTTGCAGCGCCAAGGGCTTATTCATTGGAAAATCGTGGGTGTGACGCTGCCGCTAAATGATTAAAACTGGTCAATTTCTTCAGCGGTCAAAAATCGGCTTTCGCCTTTTTCTAATCCTTCCAAGGTAATGTTACCGATGCTGGCACGGTGTAACTCAATGACTTTATTGCCAAAGTAGCCCATCATGCGTTTGACTTGGTGATATTTGCCTTCCGTGAGTACCAACTTGGCATGGGTAGCATCAGAAAAACTTAACTCAGCGGGTTTGGTTTTATCATACTCGTCCTCAAGCATGATGCCTTTTGCCAATTCTTGGATAGCAAATGCCTGTTGTGCTTCAGTCATTGGGTCGGCAAGGGTCAACTCATACACCTTTGCCACATGATGTTTGGGGCTGGTGACGCGGTGCAAAAAGCCCCCATCATCACTAAGCAGCAGCGCACCTGTGGTGTCGACATCGAGTCGCCCTGCAATCCGCAAACTACCTAGCTGGGGTACATCAATCAAGTCTGTGACAATCGGCCACTCTTTTGGCTTTAGGGTGCACTCAAAGCCTTCTGGCTTATATAGCAGTAAGTAGCGATTGCCCATCGCAACTGATAATGGCTCACCCGCCCATTCGATATCGTCATCCACTTCATCAATATGTAGGCTTGAATCTTTGACCACCTCGCCATTGACAGTGACTTCGCCTGCGTGCAAGATTTTTTTGCAGTCTTTACGCGATAGCTCGGTGGCTTTGCTTAAAAATTTGTCTAAACGCATTTTTTTGTTATCCTAGTGCTTGTTTTGTTTATTGTAACATAGATTAACCATGACCTATTACACGCTTAGCGACCCATGTACTGCCACACTTGAGATTAAAAAAAGCCAATTTTTGGGCTTTGGCTTTGCCATTGATAGCCGCGAGCAATTAATGTTTCACGTGGAACAATTACGCAACCAATATCCCGATGCGCGCCATGTCTGCTATGGCTATATTATTGGCGACCCGCACAACACCACCTCGGCAGGTTTTGATGATGATGGTGAGCCCAGTGGTACAGCAGGTAAGCCGATTTTAAACGTGTTACAACACAAGGGCATTGGTAACTGCGTGGTCATTGTGGTGCGTTACTTTGGCGGTATCAAACTTGGTGCAGGTGGGCTGACACGTGCCTATAGTAGCACCGCACAAGCCGTGGTTGATAATATGAATTTGCACGAGTTTGTGCCGTTAAGCGTGATAATAATTGAAACCGATTTTGCCAATGAATCCTTTGTCAGACATACATTAGATGGCTTTAATGCCACGATTTTAAAGGTTGATTATGGTAAAAATGTCGTTTTGACCGTAGAGGCTGAGCAAAAGTCGGTTCAAGTCCTCAGCGAAAAAATCGGCTTTTACGGGACTGTGAAAGCCAGTGAATAACCAAAAGCAAATAACCACAGCAGTAGCGTAAAAGTGATAGCCTAGGAAAATTGTTCTCAAAAAAACCTACAAAATACCCCAAACTTAGCTCATAAGTCGCCATGAAAAAACTGTCAAAAAGCCGTAAAATAGTCAAAAATCATAACAATCACTAGGTATATTATGAACATTCATCAACTACCCCTAACGCCATTTCGCACCCCGTTTTTCTTAGCCAACCCCCACGTTCAAACCATTTTACCCAAGTTTATCAAACTGCCAAAACCCAATTATCAGCGTCACCTTCACCCTGACCGTACCGGCACCACCCAAGTGGCTTATGACTTTGTGTTTGCCAATACCGATAATCAGCCAACCCTTGATAAGCCATTGGCGGTGATGTTTCATGGGCTTGAAGGCAGCAGTGATAGCCATTATGCCATTGCCTTTGCCCACCAAGCGCACCGATTGGGGTATGATGCGGTTATCGTCCATTTTCGCGGCTGCGGCGGGGTGGATAATACCTCAGAATTGGACTATAACGCGGGTGATACTGCCGAAGCGGTGCATATGTTTGACCTGCTAAAAACTCAGTACGGTTATACCCAAATTGTAGCCAGTGGCGTGTCGCTCGGCGCCAATATGCTGGCTCGTTATATGGGTGAGCAAGGCGATGCAGCTGCCTGTGAAGCAGCGGTGGTGATTTCTGCGCCTGTCGATTTGACGACTTCGGCAAAAGCCATGCATCGTTTTGTCGCCAAACGCGTGTATACGCCTTATTTGCTCAATCCTTTATTGCAAAAAGCCTTAAAAAAGGTCGATGAGCCAGCACTAATCAACGCATTAAAAAATATCAAGATGATTGATGAGTTTGATGAGTTATATACCGCGCCGCGCCATGGTTTTGGTACGGGGGCGAATTATTATATCCAAGCCTCTGCCCTACCTGTACTCAAAAACATTACTAAACCTACGCTGATTATCACTGCCAAAGACGACCCATTTTTGGGCATTCTTGCCACCCAAGCCGATGTGTCACCTTGCGTGCGCTTACTGTACAGCCAGCATGGTGGACATGTGGGCTTTGTACAATTACAAAACAAGAAACTCAATGTAAATTGGCTGCCTAGCACCAGCTTTAAATTTTTTCAGGCTTGTGCTGACTGATTGCTATGGCTTCAATAAAAAACGCCATCACAATGACGGCGCTTTTTATTTATTAAAGTTAATGAGGGGTTTTTTAACATTATAAAATGCCGTAATTCACCATGGCCTTAGCAATCTTGTTAAAACCTGCTAGGTTGGCGCCTTTTTTATAATCAATGCGCCCATCCGCTTGTTTACCATGGTTAAAACAATCGTCATGGATATTTTTCATGATGGTTTTTAATTGCTCATCAAGCACCGCAAAGGTTGCGTATTGACGTACCGAGTTTTGCGACATCTCAAGACCTGACACCGCGACCCCACCGGCATTCGAGGCTTTTCCCGGCGCATAGATGACGCCATTACTTTGGAAGATGGCGATGGCATCGGCATCACTGGGCATGTTGGCACCTTCTGCCACGTATTTAACGCCATGATTGACCAGATTTTGCGCATCTTGCCCGTTGATTTCGTTTTGGGTGGCGCAAGGTAGGGCAATATCGGCTTTGATATGCCATGGACGGCTACCGTCGATCCATTCTGCGTCATCACTGGTGCCGACGAAGTCTTTTAAACGTTTGTCTTGCGCTTTATAAGTTTTGAGCGCTTCAATTTGCTCTAAGGTAAAGCCATGCTTGAGATATAAGGTACCTTTTGAGTCTGATAATGTCAGTACCTGTGCGCCAAGCTCAATACATTTTTGTGCCGCATGTAGCGATACATTGCCCGCACCTGAGACCAAGACAGTCTTAGCCATCAAATCGTCATGATGGGCTTCTAGCATGTTTTGTAAAAAATACACAAGACCAAACCCCGTTGCCTCGGTACGAATCAAGCTACCACCTTGTCCCACCGTCTTACCGGTTAATACCCCGGTAAACTCACGATTAAGCGTCTTATACATGGCGAACATATAATTAATTTCACGGCCACCGACACCGATATCACCCGCAGGTACGTCTATATCTGCACCAATATAAGGCGCTAATTCGCGCATAAAGGCATAGCAAAATCGACGGATTTCGGCGTCTGATTTACCTTTTGGGTCAAAGTCTGAACCGCCTTTACCCCCACCCATGGGCAGACCGGTCAATGCGTTTTTAAAGATTTGTTCAAACCCTAAAAATTTTAGTACCGAAAGATTCACACTGGGATGAAAACGGATACCGCCTTTGTAAGGCCCTAATGCATTGTTAAATTGCACACGCCAACCGCGGTTGACTTGAACATTGCCTTGGTCATCTTCCCAGTTGATACGAAATTGAATAACACGGTCAGGGTTGGTTAAGCGGTCAAATAGATTAAGGTGTTGATAAACAGTGGATTGGTCATAAACCGCTGCGATATCTTCCCAGAATTCTTCGACCGCTTGGATAAACTCTGGCTCATTACTATGACACTGCTTTAAAATGCTTAATAACTCACTGCTTTTCATACCACTCCTCAATTCTTTAACTTCATAAAAATAGTGCAAAAACACTATTTTGGTGAATTTATAGTAACTTAGCACTGTCATAGTAATTTGTAAAACTATTTTTCTGTACCCCTTTGGCATGATGCGTTGCCAAAAACTAGACATGGGTGTTTGTGAGCAAGTTAACTTGCAACTGGATTTAATAGCTGACAAAGCATGATTTGTCCTTTAAAATTGTTAATTTTTAGCAAGGTTTAGCGGCTTTGGTTAGCCGCTAATGCGTATTTGACCTAAGGCAAACTTATGCACATTCATATTCTTGGTATTTGTGGTACCTTCATGGGTTCGTTGGCGCTGCTTGCGCGTGACCTAGGACATACCGTGACAGGCTCAGACGCCAATGTCTATCCACCAATGTCCACCCAACTTGAAAATGCGGGTGTTGAGATTATGCAAGGGTACGCCGCTAGTCATTTACGACCTGCACCTGACTTGGTGATTGTCGGCAATGCCATGAAGCGCGGCATCGAAGCGGTTGAATATATGCTCAATGAGCGTATTCCTTATACCTCAGGCCCGCAGTTTTTGGCAGAGCAGGTATTGCAATACCGTCATGTATTAGCCGTCGCAGGGACGCATGGCAAAACCACCACTACCACGATGCTAGCGTGGATTTTACACTATGCAGGCATTGATGCCGGCTTTTTGATTGGTGGTGTGCCACTTGTTAATACCCAAGATGAACGCCTAAAAAAAGCGTTTGCCCACAGTAGTTATTTGGGGAGTGATAAAACTGCGGATCATGAAGGTTACTTTGTCATCGAAGCGGATGAATATGACAGTGCTTTTTTTGATAAACGCTCTAAGTTTGTCCACTATCGCCCAACCACCGCAATTTTAAACAACCTTGAATACGACCACGCCGATATTTTCCCCAACCTTGCCGCCATCCAAACCCAGTTTCATCACATGGTACGCATGATACCGTCACATGGCAAAATCATCATGCCAGCAGATACCGAAAGCTTGGAGGAAACCCTTAAAAAAGGCTGTTGGACACCGATTTGGCGGACAGCGATTGCTGGCACTAATTCCCACGCCGATTGGCGAGCCAAGCTAGTGAAACAAGACGGAAGCCAATATGAAGTCATGTTTGATGGTCACAAAGGACAAGTCAATTGGCAGATGAGCGGGCTACATAGCGTCAATAATGGTTTAGTGGCAATTGCGGCAGCCTACAATGTTGGCGTATCGGTTGCACAAGCCTGTGAAGCCTTATCCAATTTTGCGGGTATCAAACGCCGTATGGAGCTGGTCGGCACAATTGATGACAACGGCAAACAGATAGAAGTTTATGACGACTTTGCCCACCACCCAACCGCCATTGAAACCACGCTTGATGGTGCCAAAAAACGTTTTGCGGATAACCCAAAGCGTAAAATCTGGGCAGTGATTGAACCGCGTTCAAACACCATGAAACTCGGTACCCACCAAGGTTTGCTTGCGCCGTCAGCGAGTATCGCCGACCAAGTCATTTGGTATCAACCTGCCAATCTAGATTGGTCAGTCGCCGATGCGATTGGCAATGCTGCCAACCAACAAGTAATGACATCGACCGATGCGATTATTGAGCATATTGCAGCGCACATTGGCGATGACGATGCGGTGATTGTGATGTCAAATGGCGGCTTTGAAGGTATTCATGGTCGACTGGTGAAGGCACTGCAGCAAGCCTAACTGTTTTAACCTTGTAAATTTGCTAGCAAAAGTCGTGATTTTTTAGCATACTCATGATTACTTGTACAAATATTAGGTTACACAATGCTTACCCGAGTCATTTTTAATCAAAAAGGCGGTGTTGGTAAATCCAGCATTGCTGTCAATCTTGCCGCGATGAGTGCCCATCAAGGTTTGCGTACCTTACTCATTGACCTTGATCCACAGTGCAACGCTACCCAATATATCATCGGCGATGCTGCCACAGATATTCATCCCGCGCATATCACAGAGCCCAATATTGAAAATTTCTTTTCGCAAACCCTGCAAGCGACGTCTAGCCCCATGCCGATGATGTTTGCATTTCCATTTGGCGGTATGACGGGTAGTCGCAATCAGGGGTTGGAGCACTGTATTCACACTACCCGATTTGATAATTTATCACTGATTCCAGCCAGCCCGATGCTTGCCGATATTTTGCAGCCCCTTGAAAGCAAACATAAAATTTATAAATTAAAAGACGGCTTAAACCTTTTAAGTCAGCAGTTTGATCGGGTGTACATTGATACACCACCGGCGTTTAACTTTTTTACTTTGTCGGCATTGATCGCGGCTGATCGTGTCATCGTCCCGTTTGATTGTGATATTTTCTCTAAACGCGCGCTGCAAACCTTGGTGCAAAACATCTTAGAGACGCGCCAAGACCATAATAGTGACTTGTTAATTGAAGGCATTATCGTCAATCAGTTTGACCCACGTGCCAATTTACCCAAAGAAGTGGTACAAACGTTGGTCAATGAAGGCTATCCTGTGTATGATACCAAACTTAGCCCTTCAATTATCATGAAACAATCCCACCATCAAAGCTTACCGCTGATTTATTTGGACGCTAAACATAAACTCACCCAACAATATGCTGCGCTGTATCAAGAAATCGAATCCAGATAACGGAACTTACATTTAATCGTGTCTACTGACATAGCATTACATTAAATAAAAAATCCTCTTAATACTTCAAAGAGAACTTACATAATTAACAAACCAACATTTTAACTGCTGATAGCTTGGCTATAAAATGACAGTCATCAGAGAGGCAGTTATTAGTTAAAACCATAAATATAATAATTTAGCCCTGTAACGCCTGCCAATCGATTAGGCAACAAAATAAGTTAAAAATTAGACAAGTTAAAAAATTAGGAGTGTTAAAATGAGCTTTATTTATATGATTATCATGGGTCTTATCGTTGGTGTTATCGCACGTGCTATTAAGCCAGGTGCCGACGCAATGGGTTGGATTCTTACCATTGTACTGGGCATCATTGGTGCATTAGTGGGCGGTTTCTTAGCAGGTATGCTAGGCATGAATGCCAATGGTGGCTTTACTGGTCTAATTTTCTCAGTAATTGGTGCCATTATTGTGCTATTCGTTTATGAACTAGCCACTGGTAAACGCCGTATTGGTTAATGTTGTATGAGTTAATTAAGCAATCAATTTAGAAAATCAATTTATAAAAGGCATTTAATTTAAATGCCTTTTTTATTGGCTAAAATTTTCTGAACGTATGGTAGCTAACACTTGGCATTTTGGCTTTAAATTTTTTCAGTTTCATTTTTTTTGCCGTCATTGTCTTACTAATTTTAGAATCTCAGCTTAGAATAATGCTATATTGTTGACTTGGTTTTTAGCACTAGATATCTACTAGACCCCTATTAGACACTGATGAGATACTAAGGTAAACACTTTCATGGAACAACTTGTCAATTTTCACACGCAAAATGGCGTTTTAGAAATCCAATTTAATCGTGCCGATAAAAAAAATGCCCTAACCAATGCCATGTACCAATCCGTACAAACCGCGATGGAACAGGCAAAAAGTGACGATAATATTCGAGTGATTTTGTTTACGTCAACCGGTGATTTTTTTACCGCAGGTAATGATCTTGTCGATTTTTTAACCAAAGCAGAAAATGATGATGCTGAGCTTAATGCGTTAGATTTCGTGCAGTTTTTGGGCGATTATCCTAAACCCATCGTGGCAGCGGTGACAGGCTCAGGCATTGGCATTGGCTTGACGCTGCTACTTCATTGTGATTTGGTGTATATCGTAGAAAACGCTAAATTATTAGCCCCCTTTGTGGATTTATCTTTGGTGCCAGAAGCAGGTTCGACGCTTTTGCTAACGCATAGAATTGGTTATCAGCGTGCCTTTGAGGTGTTTGTGATGGGTGAAAAAATCACAGGCAAACAGGCAGTTGAATTGGGCTTAGCCAACCAAGCTTTTGCTAGTAGCGATGAAGTACTAAGCACGGCGCGCCAAAAAGCAGAAATACTCGCCAAAAAATCGGTGCCATCGGTAAGACAAACCAAAGACTTGATGCGTAATGCCACGGAAATCCTAGCGCGTATCCAACAAGAAAACATTCACTTTAGTAACCGTCTACAGACGGATGAAGTCAAAGCGATACTGCGCAAATTTGTCCATAAACAGTAAAGCAAAAAAGCCTTTTAACTAGCAAATTAAAAGGCTTTTATTTGAGTCAATTTATTAGATAGCTATTATTTGGCTACCACAAACTGTTCAATTTGCGCCCGCACCAAATTTGCATCGTTATCAAGCACAGTCACATACTGTGCCAAGCTTTCGATATTATCGGTATGTTTGGGACGGGGAATGTCAAGTTGACCAACAGCTTCGGTGATGGTCTCGGCAAATTTGGCTGGCAATGCGGTTTCGGCGCAGACAATGACCTCACCCTCTTTGCGTACTTCACGAGCCACTTTTATCCCATCAGCGGTATGCGGGTCAATTAGCTGGTTGTCTTCGGCATACACTTGTTTGATCGTGGCGATACGGTCGGCATGCGTTGATTTACCCGATGCAAAGCCATATTTGCCATTGATATTTGCCATCAAATCCGACATATCAAAGCCTTTACCTGCGTTGACATCCTGCCAAAGCGTATTAATTTTTTCGCCATTTTTCTCAGCGAGCAGGTACACAAAACGCTCAAAATTCGACGCTTTTGAAATATCCATCGATGGACTTGATGTCACATAAGTCTTGTCAGCAGTACGGGGGCTATATTTGCCAGTAGTAAAAAAGTCGTGCAGAACGTCGTTTTCGTTGGTGGCAACGATTAACCGCTCGATGGGTAATCCCATTTCACGGGCAATATGTCCCGCGCAGATATTACCAAAGTTACCCGATGGCACGCAGAAACTCACCTTTTGGCTGTTGTCGGTGGTGCTGGCAAAGTAACCTTTAAAATAGTAGACGATTTGCGCGAGGATACGACCCCAGTTAATGGAGTTGACAGTCCCAAGGCTGTATTTGGCTTTAAATTCGGCATCTTGCTGCAGGGCTTTTACGATGTCTTGGCAGTCATCGAACATACCTTTGATGGCGATGTTATGGATATTTTTGTCATCAAGGCTATACATTTGTGCGCGCTGGAATTCACTCATTTTGCCATGGGGTGACATCATGAACACTTCGATATTGTCTTTGCCACGCAGCGCATATTCAGCAGCTGAGCCTGTATCGCCTGATGTGGCACCGATGATGGTCAGACGCTCATTTTTTTTCTTTAACACATATTCAAAAGCATTGCCCAAAAACTGCATGGCAATATCTTTAAATGCCAGTGTTGGGCCGTTTGATAACTCGATGATTTTGATGCCATCTTTGAGTGTACGAACAGGGGTGATATCGGGATTGCCAAATGCCTGCACGGTGTAAGTTTTATCAATCAATGTTTTTAAATCATCTTTTGGGATATCGGTGGCGAATAATTGCATGATTTCAAAGGCAAGCTCAGGGTAGCTTAAAGTGCGCCATTGGGTGAGGGTTGCTTCATCAATTTGTGGATATTCTTCAGGTAGCATTAAGCCGCCGTCTGGGGCAAGTCCCATTAGTAACACATCACTAAATTGCATAGGGGCTGTTTTGCCACGGGTGCTGATATAGTTCATCTTTCCATCCATTTAATCAATTTGATGCAGTTTAGCATAAACCTAGCATTGCGATGAATGCCAATTTTTTAACCACGTTTTTGCAGTAAGGCATAATAAAAGCCATCGCCATCGTTTTGATGAAGCGGCAAGCATTGATAACCGATGTCCCGTTTGATTTGGTTAGGTAAATTAAGGCTAAAATCCACGATTTGCGCCTCTTTGTGTGTGGCTAAAAACGCTTGTAATTGGTCTTCATTCTCTGCTTTTAACATCGAGCAGGTAATGTAGAGTAGATAACCATTATCGGCTAAATTATGCCAACAGTTGGCTAAAATATTGGCTTGTAACGCGGCAGTTTGCCCCACATCTTCTTCGGTGCGTAGCAGTGCGATATCAGGATGGCGGCGAATTACACCCGTTGCGGTACAAGGTGCGTCAAGCACTATCACATCAAATTGGGTATCTACTTGAAACGTTGTGGCATTCTCACATACTAATTGTACATTCTCTTGGTTTAACTGCAAACGCTCAAGGTTTTGGCTTACCCGTTGTAAACGTTTTTCATCGTTGTCCAAAGCGATTACATGCGCGATATTTTGATGTTTCACGTGAAACGTTTTTGACTCATCAAGCTCCAATAAATGCGCCAGTTTACCCCCAGGCGCAGTACAAGCATCTAGTACCGTCAATGATTTATCCAAGGCGAGGCTTGCCAAAATATGCGCTGATAACTGGGCATGTCTGTCTTGCACACTGACCCATCCTTCGGCAAATTTAGGCAAATCGGTGATTCTTATAGCGTCAGTGAGTTGAATGGTTTGCACCTTCTCAATGCCAATTGACACTAGGTCAAAACCGATGCCTTGTTGGGTTAATATATCGGCATAATCCTCTACACTACAAAATTTGCGATTGACGCGTAAGAATATGGGCGCAGGTTGGCGAAGCGCTTGTCCAAGCTCGGCATAGTATTCACCCCAATCCTGTTTGAGCTGTTTGGCAAGCCAATTGGGTAGACTGTGATTTTTCTCAATTTTTTTGGCAAATTTGGCAGGGTTTTTTTGCACCTTTCGCAGTATGGCATTGATGAGTCCAGCACCGTAACCTTTATCCAGTTGTTTGACTGCTTCGACCGTTTCACCAATTGCCGCGTAATCTGGCGTGTCCATGTACAGCAGTTGGTACAGTCCGATATTGAGGGCTGCCCATACGCCTTTGTCAGTGACTTCATGCTCAATCAAGCTTTCACCAATACGAGCGAGTGCCCACCATTGACGCAGCGTGCCAAGCAATAATTCATGGGCAAAGCCTTTGTCTTTGTCGCTCACTTGGTTGAGTAGTGGCTCAAGCAAGCTAGCTAAGGACTCACCTTGTTGGATACGCTCGAGGGTGGCGACAACTTTGGCGCGAGTGTTAAGCTGAGAATGTAATTGGGTCATGATGTGCCTAATTGATTATGAGTGAAAAATATCACCATCGTTGAGTTTATCTCCATTGGCAATTTGCTCAGCGGTTAACGGCTTACCCCCTGGCCACTGCATTTGGGTGATATTAATCAAATGTTGTGCACCCTGATGTTGGTGGTTGGTCGCGTTTTTACCACAGGCGACCAAAATCGCGTTACGACCCACACTGACGATTTTACCTGCGGGTTCATGGGTTTGTTGATCAAGTTTAATGGGGGCTGCTTCTATTATTTTGATACGCTGATTGGGGTCTTTGTTTTCATCAAGATAGGTAAAGGCATTTAACGCACGGATTTGACGTTGAATACTGATAGCATCATTTTGCCAGTTAATTTCACCCTCTGCTGTGGTGATTTTCTCGGCATAATTAGCTAAAGCGTCGTCTTGTTTTTCGGCTTTTTGTTGATAATTTTCTAAATCAGACAACACCGTCACAATGGCTTCACCGCCTAATTTGGCTAATTTATCATGCAATAGTTGGGTGGTATCTGTGTCAGTGATTGGGCACGCTATTTTATACAGCATATTGCCCGTATCGAGTCCCTGCGCCATTTGCATAATGGTAATGCCTGTAGTGTCGTCACCTGCTAAAATCGCACGCTGAATGGGTGCTGCACCGCGCCAGCGTGGCAATAATGAGCCATGAATATTGATACAGCCAAATTTTGGGGTATGTAGCACGCCAAGTGGTAAAATCAATCCATAAGCCGCCACCACCATAACATCGGGTCGATAGTGTTTAAGTGTTTCACGTGAAACACTCCCATTGGTTGATTTTAAGCTAAAGCTTTCGGGTTGTTCCACCGCAATGTTATTTGCTAAGGCAAGGGCTTTCACGGGCGATGCGCTAATTTTTTGTCCACGACCAGATTTGCGGTCAGGTTGTGTATAGACTGCCACAACGTCAATATTAAGGGCTTTTTGGTGACTGATGAGCGCTTGTAAGGCGACTTTAGCAAATTCGGGCGTACCAGCAAATACGACCCTAAGCGGGGTTTGAGACATGATAAATTTCGTCTTAAATACAATAAATTTCTGCTATTATAATATGAATTGGCACAATACTTAAATCTAGCATTGTGATGATGGGTTTTTTTCTTCTACCTTCATTGACCGTTTTCTTTATTGGGTATATCACGCTGTGTCAAACCAGTTTTCTCTCTACAATCGCCCAGCAGCTCGGCGACTCATCATAACCTTAGTGGCTATCGAACTGATACTGATAGTGGCAGGTTATGGGTTGCTAGGTTTTTATGCGTTGCATCAGCAACAGCAGCTTGGTGAAAGTTGCCTCGTTGAGCTGGTTGATAAACTCAATCATAAAATTAGCTATCATGAGTACGATTGGAGCCAAATCACTTTAGATCACCATGCGGTGATTAAAAATTATCAGTTGATTATCGTTGAGCCAACGGGTGCTACTACCGTTGTCAAAAACAACCATGACGATTTTTCTGTCCCCTTACCCAATTGGACGCTATCTAACAAACAAAGCAATAAAATGTTTTATGATATTCATGGCTTTGAAGTTTGGCAGAATCTGGCAGAGGGTTACCGCTTATACGTTAAAGTACAATATTTGCCACTTTGGCGTAATTTTGCCAACCCTATCTATTTGCTGCCGCTGCTATTGGGGTTTTGCCTATTTTTATATATGATGATTCAGCTGCGAAAAGTTTATGATGTTTGGGATAAATTTCTCGATAATGCCCAAAATTTGCAATTGCAAATTAGTCAAGGTTATCAGCCTGCCAAGCTTCATGAGTTTCGTGACCACCCTGAATTACGCTATTTATCTCAGCTGTTTAATCGTCATGCTTATAAGATGGGGCAATATTATGATAAGGTTCGCGAGTTAACCTATCGACAAAATATTTTGATTGATACTTCACCAATTTTGCTATTTATCATGAGCAGAAATGGTCGGATTGTTTACTTTAATCATAAATTTTCACAAGTGTTTTATACCCCGTTTCAACCGGGGTCGATGTATATTCTCAGTGACTTTATCACCGGTGCCAATAAAACCACGCAGCAGTTACTAAATTCGCTCGAGAATATTCAGACTTATGCGACCTTACCCGTGACCAATCTACAGCGAAATCTGTATTTTGATTTACGCATTACCCCGTATTATAACCGTTTTGGTCAACTACAAGGTTATAGCTGCGGCTTACAAGATACCACCGATTATCACGATAAGCTGCAAAAAGCGTGGGTCGAGGATAAATTTACTACTGATAAACTAACCAATTTTAATAAAATGTGGGCGGTAGTGGGGCATGAATTGCGTACTCCACTCAGTGGTCTAGTCGGCATGATAGATCTACTTGCTGAAGATAAAGCACAGTTTAATAGCGAGCAACAAGAAACCATCGCTACCCTACAACAATCTAGCTATACTATGATTCAACTGCTCAATGATATGCTTGATGTGGCCAAATTAGACGCAGGCAGGCTACAAACCAATGTCACGTCTATTGATCTCTTGCAGTTACTACGCCAAACCACTGGACTGATGGTTGGTAACGCCCGACGCCAAAAAATTAGTCTGTATATTTTTGTGGACCCCTTTACCCCACGTTTTATTGATTGTGATGAGGGCAAATTACGCCAAATTATTTTAAACTTATTGACCAATGCGGTAAAATTTACCAAAGAGGGCTACGTGGCTATCACGGTTGATAAAACCGATAGCCGTCACCCATTAATCGCGGCTAAAACCAGCCAAAATACGACTGTCAGCAAAGATTGGTTAAAAATAACGGTAAAAGATACCGGTTTAGGTATTAGCGAAAAAGACCAACAAAAATTATTTTCCTACTTTGAACAAGCCAATGATTCCATTAGTCGGCAGTTTGGCGGTACAGGACTTGGTTTAGCTATTTCCAATAGTTTTTCACATTTATTGGGTGGCTTTATTCATTTAGAAAGTCAATTTGGTCAAGGCAGTGAATTCCAACTATTTTTACCGATTCCAAAGTTTAGTCTGCAACCTGTTTACCAACATAAAACCAGGAATTTAAGGGTAACACTGATTCTTATCTCGCCATTTTCTATCTTTGAGCGAGCGAATAAAGTTTTAAGTTATGTGGAATTATCGCACCATATCTTCACAACTATTGATGAAACCGTTATCAATACGATTAATAACCTTAATTTGCAAGGCTTGATGCCTGTCTTTGTGATTGATGATGCAGCACTCAAAGCCAACAACCATTTATTAAATAATATTCATTTTTATAATGATGCGATTAAAATTATTTTAAGTATTGAATCACCTAAAACTCTGCCACCCGAGCTGCAATTACAATTTGATGGGTATTTGCAAAAACCTGCGTCTTTAAGCCTGTTGATTGCTGAGGTGAATCATCTATATGAGTTAAAAATCAAAAAAGAAAAAACCAATACCCATCTGCCCGTACAACTAGCCTTTAAGCAATTTTTGCAGCAGTACCCCCGCCCCTCTAATTCTAGCGTTAACGTAGCATCCACAACGCCCCCCGTTAATAATTCTAATCTGTTATTGGATGGACCAATTCAAGTGGTTGATGAGGGCCACACCAATCTTGAGAGCCCAAACGATGCGCATCCTTCTAGCCAAAAATTGATATTGATAGCAGAAGACAACCCGGTTAATCAAAAAATTGCCAAAAAGCATTTGGAAGCCTTGGGTTATCGCTATCTTGTAGCATCCGATGGCGAGCAAGCAGTTAAGTTACTCAGTGAAAATCGTCAGCAAATCGGACTTGTGTTGATGGACTGTCGCATGCCAATTCTAGATGGTATTGAAGCGACGCGTATTATTCGCCTCAATAAAGATAGTGTGCCGATTGTTGCCTTAACCGCCAACGATTCTGATGATGATAGAAATATCTGTTTAGAAGCGGGGATGGACAGTTTTTTGACCAAACCTATCAACAAGCAAAAACTCATCGAAGCCATCAATCATTACATGGTCTGAGACAATAAAAAAAGACCAGGTTAACTTGGTCTTTTTTTGTTTGAAGTAAAACGTTATGAGGGTCGAGTTTTAAAAGTAAATTGGTTGGTGGTTCTTTGTCCATCATTATAAAGCAGTTGCGCTCTATTTGCTAAACCCATTTTGTTGTAGGAAGCTTAGTGTAATGCCTTCATGATTAGAATTTGACATGTTGTCGGGTGTTGACATAAGAAGTTTTTCTAAATATCTGGCTACCACATCCACCTCGATGTTGACTTTTGTTGCTACTTTCCAATGTCTGCTTATGTTGGTGACCTGCGCTGTATGCGGGATGATATTTAAACTAATCACATTACCTTCCACCAAATTACTGGTCAGGCTAATACCATCGACTGTTACAGAACCCTTGGTAGCGACATATTTGGTAAACTCGCTTGGAATCTCAATTTCTATATAAATCGAGCGCGAATCATTTTTTATCAGTTTAACCGTACCCGTGGTATCAACATGACCGGTGACAATGTGCCCGCCAAATCGTGTAGTAGGCAACATGGCTTTTTCAAGGTTTACTACATCGCCAACTTGCCATTGTTGCATCGCTGTTTTATTGAGTGTTTCACGTGAAACATCAACAGCGTACCAGTCTTTACCTTGTTCTACAACAGTGAGACAAATCCCATTACTTGCTATCGAGTCACCCAATTTAACATCAGCAAAGTCTAAATAGTCAGATTGAATTTTTAAGCGCACATCACCTTGCGTCGGCGTAATGGCAACAATTTTTCCAGTCGCTTCAATAATACCTGTGAACATTGTTTATCCTTGTTTTTTATGATATCAATGCATTTTAATGTACTTTTACGACTATCACAAATATAAAATATTATTTAGAATAATTAAATTATAATTGCTGCTCAACTCTAACTCAAATCGAGCATCAAGCGTTCAAAAAATTAACATGATAGAGGTAGCTTTTGGTGGATAACTTACCATCATAGACTACTTATGACCTTGTTTATCTACTTATCCACTGGTCTTAATTGTGATAGATTACGGGTGTTTTGTGCTATGTTTCATGTGAAACACCGCTTATATTCTAGTAGTGCAGTAAAATATAGCTTTAATGACTGTTTCATGTGAAACACTTATCCACAAAGAAAATCTACTTTCAACGCTTTCATTAAATTTAGCTAACGATGTGGATAAGTTTTAAAAAGCGAAAAATATAATAATTTAACTATTTATTTTCAGCGAGATTTATCCAACCCATTATGTGGATTTACTTATCAAAACGATAGGTTAATTTGATATCAGTTCCCATTGTTTCATGTGAAACTAACGAAGCGATAATTTGCTGGTGGATATGCTGTGCATTAAAGTTAATCATGGGCTTAGCACTGTTACCCAAAAAGCATGGCGCTTGATACACGACTAATTTATCTACCAAACCTTGTTGTAAGAAACTAGCAGCGACCGTTGCACCTGCTTCAACCAACACATCATTGATTTGGTAATTGTCTTTTAGACTGGTGAGTAGTTGGGTTAAGCTCATAGTTGAATCTTGGATAAGCAAAACAGGACGCTTGTTGATTTGACTTTGATACCATGCATCCGTCATTTTGATGCGTTGACGACGGTCAAGCACGACCAGTAACGGCTGGGGTATATCGTCTAAATTTATCCCTAATTGCTGACTACGGATATTTAGCGCAGGATGGTCTTGCAGGATGGTTTCGCTACCCGTGATAATCGCCCCTGCTTGCGCTCGTAAACGCTGTACATCCTCGCGTGATTGGTCGCTGGTTATCCATTTTGACTCACCATTTGCCATCGCGGTGCGTCCATCTAGACTTGTCGCTATCTTTAAGCGCACAAAAGGCAAGCCGCCACGCATGACCTTAAAAAAGCCTTCATTTAATTGATAAGCCGCTTGCTCACAAATGCCAGTAATGACTTCGACACCCGCTCGCTGCAGTTTGGCAATACCACCACCATCGACTTTAGGATTAGGATCGACAACAGCAATCACCACACGGCTAATACCCGCTTGGATTAGCGCATCAGCACAGGGCGGGGTACGTCCATGATGGCTACAAGGTTCAAGCGTGACATAAGCTGTTGCCCCTTGCAAATGCTTAGCATAACGCTCATACGCTTGGCGAAGGGCAAACACTTCGGCGTGGGGTTGTCCTGCTTGATAGTGAAAACCTTCGCCAATGATTTGATTATCTTTGACAATGACGCAGCCGACATTAGGATTGGGACGGGTGGTGAAACGTCCTTTTTTAGCCAGCTGAATGGCGCGTGACATGTAGTATTGGTGCTGATAGCGCTCAGCGGATGATAAAGTTGCCGTCATAATAAAACTTAGGATTGTAGATGTTTGAGCTTGTGTGGGTGAGTCAAATCTTCGATACGTTGATTGATTTCTTGTTTGTTGGTGTCCGTGGTGAGGTTTGACACCATGTGTTTAAACGCTTCAATATCTTGAAAATCTCGATACACGCTAGCAAATCGAACGTAGGCGACATCATCAATTTGGCTCAACTCTTTCATGACGATTTCACCTAAAATTTTACTTGGCACCTCACGCTCCCCGAGCTGTCTGAGCTGTTTTTCAATCCGGCTAATCATGGCTTCAATGTTATCGGTCGATATTGGACGTTTTTGTAATGGTAGCTGCACTGAGCGACGCAGTTTTTGCCCATCATAGGGCTCAATACGACCATTGGATTTGATGATACGAGGCATGACCGCTTCGATAATTTCAAAGGTGGTAAATCGCTCTTGGCACGCGGCACACTGACGACGACGTCGTACTTGCGCACCTTCTGCCGCGAGTCTTGAATCAATGACTTTAGTATCTTCAGCATTACAAAATGGACAGTGCATGCGATTTCCTAGCTAAGTTTAAACCTATTACGTTATTTACCAATACAAAAACTGCCAAAAATCTTGCCCAATAAATCATCGGCGGTAAATTCACCGGTGATTTCGTTGAGGCTAATCTGTGCTTGGCGTAGGCTTTCCGCCACCAATTCACCGGCATGAAATAAATGCAGTTGCTCATCGGCTTCATGCAGCGCCATTTGGGTACGGCGCAGCGCATCAAGATGGCGGGTTCGTGCAATCAAGCTATTTTCAGGGGGATGAAAACCGACTTTATCACAGATTTGATTGACCAATTCCTCAAGCCCGGTATCATATTTACAAGACACATAGACGGGGTGGTAAATCTGATCTTGTGATTGAAATTGCTTGGGTAAATTTTGGTGATTGTCGGATAAATCAATTTTGTTGGCAATCATTAATATTGAATTGGCATTGGGCAGGCTACCAAATAATTCGGTCGCCAATCGTAACGGCTCATGCTCACGGTGCGCATCATACACCATAAGCAGTAAATCAGCTTGGGTAATGGCTTGTCGTGCTCGCTCAATACCGGCCTGTTCCACAATATCATCAGTCTGACGCAGCCCCGCGGTATCGGTCAAATTTAGCGTTAGACCGTTTAACACAATGGTTTCTTGCAAAATATCGCGGGTGGTCCCGGCAATATCGGTCACAATGGCACGCTCTTGCCCTGCTAAGCGATTGAGCAAGCTAGATTTTCCCGCATTGGGTCGCCCGGCAATCACAACTGAGACACCATCTCGCAGCAGCTGCCCTTGTTTGGCAGTGGCTAACACATTGTTTAATTGCTCACAAACTTGGCGTAATTGCTTGGCGATATGCTCATCTGCCAAAAAATCAACCCCTTCTTCATCTGGGAAATCAATAGCGGCTTCAACATACAGCCGTAGCTGAATTAACTGCTCAAGCAGCGCATTAATTTTTTGTGAAAACTCACCGGTCAATGAGCGCATGGCACTTTTTGCGGCAGCCACACTGGTGGCATCAATGGCATCAGCAATCGCTTCTGCTTGTACCAAATCAAGCTTATCATTATCAAAAGCCCGCGCCGAAAACTCGCCGGCTACCGCTTGATTTGCACCCAATTCAAACACACGGGTCAAAAGCTGCTGCTGCAAAATCATGCCACCGTGACCTTGCAACTCAATCACATCTTCACCGGTAAAAGAATGGGGGGCAGGGAAATATAACACCAATCCTTCATCAATCACCGTATTATCACTATCATAAAATCGGCAAAAATGGGCAAATCGCGGTTTGAAAGCTTGACGACCGGTTAACGCCAAGGCAATTTGGTAACTGTTTGGACCTGATAGGCGTATCACGCCAACCCCGCCACGACCCATTGGCGTTGCAATGGCGGCAATGGTTGAAGTAAGCGCTGTTTGAGAGTTATTTAACATAATTTTTTACAATCTAACATTTTGGGTAGTCAGCATTGACTTAATGCTGATATTTTAACATCCGTTCACTGATTACAACATGATTATTTTTTGCCAATAAAAAACCCTTTAAACAACTGTTTAAAGGGCGGTTAACTTACTGATTGATGAATTTAGACTACGTTGCGTGCTGCCTCTTTTGCTGCTTGCTCACGCTCAACTTTTTTATTGATAAAGTATTGCTGCGCCATACTAAACAAGTTGTTGACTGTCCAATAAAGCACTAGACCCGCTGGGAAGAATAGCATAAACACGGTGAAAATAATCGGCATAAATTTCATCACACGAGCCTGCATAGGATCTTGCGGCTGCGGGTTTAGCATCTGCTGGAAAAACATCGCCGCGCCCATAATCAGTGGCAAGATAAACAATGGATCCATAGATGATAAGTCGCGAATCCAACCAATCCAAGGGGCATGGCGTAATTGTACTGATTCCACCAGTACCCAATACAACGCCAAGAAAATCGGCATTTGCAGTAATACAGGTAAACAACCTGCCATTGGGTTGACTTTTTCTTCTTTGTAGATGCGCATCATCTCTTGTGACATACGCATACGGTCATCACCATATTCTTCTTTTAAGGCTTGCAACCTTGGGGCAACTGCGCGCATTTTTGCCATCGAGTGATAGCTTTTATTGGCAATTGGCATTAACGCGATTTTAACCAATAAAGTAAGTACAATAATTGACCAACCCCAGTTGCCCAAGACTTTATGTACATTATCCAAAATCCAAAATAGCACTTTTGAAATCGGCCATAAAATACCGTAATCAACAGTTTTATCTAACCCCTCTGCCAAAGGTTTTAAGTTGGTTTGAATTTTTGGACCGGCATACAAGGCAGACGTTAATGTCACTTGTTTGTTGGGAGCAACTGACACAGGGTTACTGGTAAACCCGATGATGTGATCTTTGCCAGCTTCACGGCTATAAAAATTTGCTGTGTAATCCTTTGGCATCCAAGCGGTGACAAAATAGTGCTGTACCATGCCAATCCAGCCTTTATCACTGCTGGCTTTTAAACCCTCATTGAAATTACCAAACTTGAGTTTGTTATAAGGCTGATCTGGTGTACCCCATGCGCCCCCTAGGTAAGTCGATAGGCTAATTGCGCCTTTGTCACCTTTACCCGGGTCTTCACTATTATCACGTTTTAACTGCGCATACATTTGTCCTTGCCAAGGCTGCGTGCCGTTATTGGTGATGTTATAGCTAACGTTGATAGGATATTGACCTTTGGTAAACTTATACGATTTGATGATAGTTACACCATCTTTTTGATAAGTTAAAGGAACGACCAATTCGGCTTGATTGGGCTGCATGACAAATTGGTTACTAGGTGCGGTAAAAGTCGCACGACCATTGCTATTATCAATACCATTGGCGCCAATCAACCCTGACTGAGCCACATATACGCGATTACTATCTTCTTCAAGGAGTACAAATGGCTGGTTGCTATCTAATGTTTGAGTCTGCTCTCGAAGCGCGGCGTACACCACATCGCCACCGACTGGATTAATACGAATATCGTATTTATCCGTCATCACGCTAATGAGCTGTGCGCCCGTTTGCTGGGTAGTAGCAGCTGGGGTTGACGTGGTTGCTGTTGCGGTTGGAACATCGCCCGTTGGCGTACTTGAAGTCCCCGCCACTGGCACATCATTGCTACTGACCGCTGTGGTTGTTGGGGTTATCGCCACGGGTTTATTTACATTGGTATAATCATCCCGCCATGCCAGAATCAGCAAATAACCCGTAATCAACATTGCGATAATAATCAATGTCCGTAAAATTTTTTGCATATATAGCTATCCTATCTAATGATATTGCTTGAAATCACTAGTTGCTAATAAAGGAAAAACAATTAAAAAATAGAAGACATTCTACTAAAAAAAAGTTAAAAAAGATATTCCATAAATAGTTGACTCAATTACGCTATTTAAGACTCGCAACAAGTTTTTATAATTTCATCAACCCAATAAATTAATGATAGTGATAAGCATATACCAAAAAGTAAGACGGCAATGTGTCAATATAATGATAACGGTAGCGATATAATGGCTTAGGGACAAAATCAATGCCATGCCCACCCCAAGGATGACAACGTGCGATACGCTTGGCTGTTAATAATCCCCCTCGATACCCGCCATGTAATCTTATCGCCTCTAAACCATAACTAGAACACGTTGGATAAAAGCGGCAACGAGGTGCCAACCATGGACTAATCAAACGCTGATAAAATATAATCATAAACAGCAAAAATTTTGCTAATAATTTATCCATGGATTAAACCCAGATTTTTTATCACCTTCATTTGAGTAAAGATATTACGAACTGCCGCTAAAATTAATTCCGCTTCAACTTTCCAATCTTATCATTGATTAAGTTAAAGCCCATCGCTAATTGCTGGACAATTGCTTGATTTTGCATATCATCGGAAAACTGCTTGATAGTTAATAAAATATCAACTTGGGCATTTAGCTGGTGCTGATGCAACCGAAAATACTCTCGCGTTAATCGCTTAATACGATTTCGTTCATGGGCACGTTTGACTTTCTTTTTAGTAATCGCAAGACCCAACCGATTTACTGCAGCTTGTCTTTGGCTATCAGCTAAAACCACTTTGATGAATAACAACAGATTAGGTTGATGAATTTTAAAAACGACAACATGCTGTGACTGATCTTCACCAGTTTTGGTATGACGACCCGACATCGCTTTAAAATCTTTGGGCGTTAGCAGCCGCTGTGATTTATCAAATTTAAAAGGTTTGTCTGCAGTCATGAGGATAAGTCCAAATCAATACCAAAGCACCATTAAAAGCTATCAAGATTTGATGGATAGGGTAAAAATAGGCTGAAATAATAGAGTAGAGGAGTACGCTAAGCGTAGGTTACGAACGGACTTCGGGTATAACAATAAAAAAAGCGATATAAGAAGTATATCGCTTTTTACTATAACCTGTTTTAATGTCAACATTATCATTAAATCAAGTTAAGAAATAGACATTACACCGTTAAACGATGACGGCCTTTAGCGCGACGACGAGCTAAAACTTGACGGCCATTCTTAGTAGCCATACGAGCACGGAAACCGTGAGTACGTTTACGTTTGATTACGCTTGGTTGGAAAGTGCGTTTCATGCGATTCACCTTGGCTAAATTTACGTGATATTTAACCGATAGCGGTTAAAATACAAAATTTCAAAACAGTTAATCTAGTATTATCCTTAATTTTAACCAATAGGTCAAGGATAACTAAGACTATTGGTTAATTTCTTTCTTTAAATCACAGACACAATCAATTATTTTGTTTATTTAAAATAACATTTTTGTATAACAAATACCATTCAATAAAAAGTTATCCACAAAAAATTATTTTATTATTATATATTTAATAAGTATTATTTATTATTATTAAGCAGGTCTATTTCTGTGGATATTTAACTAAAAATCCTAAAAAAACAAATATTTGCCATGTTGATAAGTATGTATATAAACCGTTGATAGCTTGTTAGTAATTTCCTGTTTTTACTTATCAACAATTATATCCACATTGTTATCCACAATAATTTTATTTGTAAAATCGCTGTTTTATGATACATTACACCAATTTTGAAGATGCTTGGATTAGGAAAGCAAAGTTATGGCTGATGCATTATGGCTTAAGTGCGTTGACGAATTAAAATATCAAGTACCTGATAATATTTTTAGCATGTGGATTCGCCCATTATCCGCCTCGATGCATAATAACACGATGGTTGTCAATGTACCTAACCAGTACTTTGCCAGTTATGTTGAAAAAAATCATTTAAGTCAAATTCAAACGATTTTACAACAGCTTGAGCCCACCTTACCGATTCAGGTGCAAATTCAAATTGATAAGGGTAACGCAATCACCGACGCCGTTAGTAAACAAGAGTTTGGTGAGCAAAAAGTGACACTGGTAAAAACTGAGCAGCAACGCTCCTTTCAGTATATCGATCCGCATTTTACGTTTGACCAATTCGTAACCGCAAAATCCAATCAAATTGCTTATAGTATTTGCCGAGAGACTGCTAACAACTTGGGTCAATCTAAAAATAATCCGCTGTTTATTTATGGTGCGACAGGTTTGGGAAAAACCCATTTGATGCAAGCAATTGCCCATGAGATTTTAAAGCAAGGCAAAAGTTTTTATTACTTTACTTCCGATAAGTTTGTCAACCAGCTGGTGCATTCATTAAGAACACAAAAAATCGATGAGTTCAAAGATAAAATTAAAAAAGCCGATTTGTTGATTATTGATGATATTCATGTGATTGCGGGCAAACAAAAAAGTAGCGAGCAGTTTTTGCTATTGCTCAATGACTTTATGAGCAAAAATAAACAGGTGATTTTGGCATCCGATAAACACCCGAGTGCACTGACTGATTTTGACGAGCGTTTAAAGTCACGTCTAGCTTGGGGGGTGGCCGTGGCGTTAGAGCCGCCAGAGCTAGAAACCCGTATTCAAATTTTGCAAAAAAAATCCAAGGCGCAAGAGGTGATTTTGCCAAAAGAGTGCGCTATTTTTATCGCTCAGCATATCATCGCCAATGTGCGAGAATTGGAAGGCGCGCTCAACAAAGTTTTAGCCATTTCCCGTCTGCTCAATCAGCCTATCCATTTAGAACTGGTACAAATGGCGTTAAAAGATTTGATTGCCATGCGTGTACAAGCGGTCAGTATGGATAATATTCGTAAAGTTGTTGCTGAGTTTTATGATATCTCAGTCAAAGACTTAATGGGTAAAAAGCGTTTACGTCATATCGCTCGTCCGCGGCAAGTGGCTATGAGTTTAGCACGTGAACTAACCAACAACAGCTTTACAGAAATTGGTCAATCATTTGGCGGTCGCGACCATACCACGGTGATGCACGCCTGTGAGAAAGTTCAAGAACTTTGTGTCAGCGATCTGATGTTTGATAAGGATTATCGCTCATTAAAATTAATGTTACAGACCTAGTATTTTGTTAACTCGATTAAAAAGATTTTTAGTTAATTACCCCGTATAATAGATTGTAATTTTTCCATTTGTTAAACCATTCATTTTGATTTGAGGCGGTGCCATGCAATTAGTAATCTCTCGCGATTTGTTACTACAAGCGATTAATTTAATTTCAAAAGCCGCTGACAAACGCCATAACATGGTGATTTTGGGGAATATGAAATTGGCGTTAACCGACTCTCAATTGGTGATGGTAGCGTCAGATTTGGAGCTTGAATTACAAGCCACCCTTAATTTGCCAGCATCGGCGTGCAAACAACCAGGTGAAATCACCGTTCCTGCCAACAAATTCAAAGATATCGTAAAATTATTGCCCGACGGTTTACCGGTCTCTATCACTGTCGCTAACGACAATCAGTGTTTAATTGTCTGCGGTAGTAGTCGTTTTAAACTCAGCACTTTGCCTGCCCAAGACTTTCCCCTATTGGGTGAGCCCGAGCAAGTCACGCCTATCCAATTGGGCCGTGAAGACCTAGTCGATTTGCTCGATAAAACGCATTTTGCGATGGCAGTGCAAGACGTGCGTTACTATCTCACCGGTATGCTGTTTGAGGTTAAAGAGCGGCAATTGGCGACAGTATCGACCGATGGTCACCGTTTGGCATTGGCACGTACTGTGATAGCGTGTGATGAGAGCGTGGCACTTGATGCAATTTTACCAAGAAAAGCTGTACTTGAATTACAACGTTTGTTAGCAGAGCTTAAACGCATGCTACCGAATCAAGACAATAAAATCACCCTCAATGTTGGCCGTGAATTTTTACAAGTCTTACTACCCTTTGGGGAAGTCGATAGCACAGGTCAGCTAAAAAATGCCATCATGGTGGCTTTTACCGCACGCTTAATTGATGGTAAGTTTCCCGATTATCGCCGCGTCATGCCGTCGTCAACCAACAAACTTGCCCGTATCAGCCAAGAGCAGCTGGCGAATGTGCTTCGCCGCGTGGCTATTTTGAGTAATGAGAAATCGCGTGGCGTGATTTTTGATTTTTCAGGTGATAACAATTTGATGGTGCGTGCTAGCAATGCTGAGCAAGATGAAGCGAGTGAGCAGCTTGAGGTTAAGTATCAAGGTGAGCCATTAGAAATATCATTCAATGTGGCTTATTTGCTAGATGTACTTAATGTATTGCAAGGGGAAATTGACTTTCATATGAGCCAAGCCAATGCTTCGGTATTGGTACAGCAAGTCAACGATAGCAAACACGAGTTTGTAGTTATGCCAATGCGTATTTAGTCAGCGGGCAAATTTTTTTCAATTTAGTGATGAGTAGTCAAGTAGATAAATCATGCAAATTATTGAATTAGCTATTCATCATTTTCGCAATCTTCACACGATTGAATTACAACCCAGCAGTTGTAATGTGTTCTTGGGTCAAAATGGCAGCGGGAAAACGTCGCTATTAGAAAGCATCTATTTATTATCGCGCGGCAAAAGTTTTCGCCATCATCAACCGAGGCATTATATTGAGCATGGTTTTAGCGATACGACGGTTTTTGCTAGGCTCAATCATGATCAAACAGTCGCTATTGCCAAATCCCAAGACGCTACCACGCAATTGCGACTCAATGGGCAGTCGCTTGTCACCCAAAGCCCACTTGCGCAGCTGCTACCCACACTATTACTCGAGCCTGTGAGCCTTGCCCAACTAGAGGACGGTAGTCAAGCAAGGCGTGAAATGTTAGATTGGTTAGGGTTTCACGTGGAACCATCGTTTCATCCCAATTGGCTGTCTTATCAGCGTCTATTAAAACAGCGCAATAGCTTATTAAAGCAAAATTTTGGTAATGCCTCATTGACTAGCCTGCAACAGCAAGAACTGTCAGCTTGGGACTATCAGCTAAGCCAACATGCAGAAAAAATTCACCAAGCAAGGGCCGACATCATTGAACAATGGCAGCCCCATTTTTTGGCGCAAGTACAAAAATTTTTACCCCAGTATGCCGAAAAATTACGATTGCGTTATATACCGGGGTTTGATATTGAAGTTGGCTTAGCAACGACCTTAGCCAATCGTTTAGCGTCTGACATTGAGCTGGGCTATACGCGTATGGGATGCCATCGGGCTGATATCAATGTCGTGCTAGATTTAGTGCATACTGATGCAGCAGGGCATAAACACAAGCAGACATTGCTTGCCACCGATATGCTGTCACGGGGTGAAAAAAAATTATTGGTCATGGCGCTTCGCTTATCGCAGTTGCCGTTACTTAACCAGGTCGATAAAGTACCTTTGGTATTGGTGGACGATATCACAGCAGAATTGGATAGTGACGCACTTATGCTGTTATTAACTGGCTTAAAACAAGTGAATTCACAGCTGTTTGTCACCAGTCTTACCCAAGATATCGTAGAGAGTATTCAAAAGATTTGGCAGGATAAGGTCAAACTGTTTCACGTGGAACAGGGAAGCGTTAGACAATTATCCCTTGAAGCACAAGGTATTCAAAATGGCTTATAAAAACCAATAATATTTTTAGGTGACTAAGTTTAAATGATTAAGTATTTTTTCAAACTGATGTAACTTAAACTCCCTCTTTTTTAGCTCTGCTAAATCACTATTTTGCCTCTCATAAGCAGGGATATTCAGTGACTTTTCCCCTAAAATTTGCTACAATAAACCCTTTATTTTCGCCAAAAAACTAAGAAAAAAATCAACGATTTTGACCATAAAATCGAGTATATTCTGACGTTTTTGCCATGCAAAACTTATGGAGTCATCATGACTGATACATCTGCGAATGTAGCCGATCAGACACAACAATCTATTACCCAATCAAGTCATCAAGAAAATAAAGCCTATGGTTCTGACAGTATCCGCGTACTTCGTGGCTTAGAAGCCGTGCGTGTACGCCCTGGTATGTACATTGGCGATACCGACGATGGCACAGGTTTGCATCATATGGTGTTTGAAGTGGTAGATAACGCCATTGATGAAGCCTTGGCGGGTCACTGTGATCAAATTGACATCATCATCCATGAAGATGAATCGGTCAGCGTTAAAGACAATGGACGCGGTATTCCTGTCGATATTCACCCAGAAGAGGGGGTGTCAGCCGCGCAGGTTATCATGACAGTACTGCATGCGGGCGGTAAATTTGACGACAACAGTTATAAAGTCTCAGGTGGTTTGCACGGTGTCGGTGTGTCAGTGGTTAATGCGTTATCAAAAAAACTGGTGCTCGATATTTGGCGTGACGGTTACCACTATAGCCAAACGTATGCTGATGGTGAGCCCGTATCGCCTATCGAGCAGCTTGAAGCCACCCAGCAAACAGGCACCCAAGTGCGTTTTTATCCAAGCGATGATATTTTTACAGGCACGATTTTTGATTTTGAAATTCTCGCCAAGCGTTTACGCGAATTGTCGTTTTTAAACTCGGGTGTACGCATCGTATTGACGGATGAGCGCGATGACAAACGCCATGAGTTTGAGCACGTTGGCGGTCTATCTGAGTTCGTCCATTACATCAATGCGGGCAAAACTGGGCTAAATGAGGTGTTTCATTTTACCAGTGAAGAAAATGACGGTATCAGCGTCGAAGTGGCATTGCAATGGACAGATAGCTACAACGAAAAAGTATTATGCTTCACCAATAATATCCCGCAAAAAGATGGCGGTACCCATCTTTCTGGTTTTCGTTCGGCGTTAACACGCTGCCTAAATAGCTATATGGATAGCGAAAACTTGATGAAAAAAGAAAAAGTTGCGGTAACAGGTGACGATGCGCGGGAAGGTTTAACCGCGATTATTTCTGTCAAAGTACCTGACCCAAAATTCTCAAGCCAAACCAAAGACAAACTGGTATCAAGTGAAGTCAAACCCGCGGTTGAATCAGCCATGCACGATAAGTTTAGCGCTTACTTGCTTGAAAATCCCAATGCTGCCAAAGGGATTGCTAGTAAAATCATCGATGCCGCCCGTGCAAGAGAAGCGGCGCGTAAAGCTCGTGAAATGACTCGCCGTAAAACCACCCTGGATATCGCAGGTCTGCCAGGCAAACTTGCTGATTGCCAAGAAAAAGACCCTGCGATGTCAGAGCTGTACATTGTGGAAGGGGACTCGGCAGGCGGTTCTGCCAAACAAGGTCGTAACCGTAAGATGCAGGCGATTTTGCCGCTGAAAGGTAAAATTCTAAACGTAGAACGTGCGCGTTTTGATAAGATGCTATCGTCGCAGGAAGTAGGTACCTTGATTACCGCATTGGGTACAGGCATCGGACCTGATGAGTACAATCCTGATAAATTACGCTATCACAAAATTATCATCATGACCGATGCGGACGTGGATGGTTCACATATTCGCACCTTGCTCCTGACGTTCTTTTTCCGTCAAACCCCAGAGCTATTAGAACGTGGTCATATTTATATTGCGCAGCCACCGCTGTATAAAGTGAAAAAAGGTCGTCAAGAATTGTATGTCAAAGACGATGAAGCGTTAAAGGCCTATTTGTTGTCGTCAACCATTGACGATACCCAGTTGCATTTGAGTGAAGGTACGCCTGCGGTCACAGGCCAAGCGCTAGAAACCTTGCTCAATGATTATAACCAAACTCAGACCATCAAAAACCGTTTGCAAATCAAATATCCAAGCGCCGTATTGGATGCGTTGGCAATCACCAGTAAGCTTAGCATGCCAATGATTGAAGATGAAGCGCAAATGCGAAATTGGGTAGAAGCGTTAGCGCAGAATCTAGCCGTGACGGCAGACGGATTACACCCACAAATTGAATTAGAGCCCTTTAGCAAACAAGAAGGTGATCATCAAAAAACCTATTATCTACCGCGCGTGACGATTTTTATCCATCAGTTGCCACACGCATACTTGTTAGATACCGCATTTATTGGTTCAGGTGAGTATAGCCGTTTGCATCGCTTGACCAGCCAGTGGAAAGATATGTTGTCAGATACCGCTTATGTCGCTAAAGGCGATAAAAAACTGCCGATCAAAGACATGGGTTATCTATGGCAATTTATCATGAGTGATGCGCGCCGTGGTTTAGCGATTCAGCGTTACAAAGGGTTAGGAGAGATGAACGCTGATCAATTGTGGGAAACCACGATGGATCCAGAAAACCGCCATATGCTAAAAGTCACCATTGAAGATGCGATTGCTGCTGACCATTTATTCTCGTGTCTGATGGGGGATGATGTAGAGCCGCGTCGTGCCTTCATTGAGGAGAATGCGTTAACGGTGACCAACTTGGATATTTAACCCAATTTTAGAGTCGTGTTTTAATACAATGGAAACCACCTTATGTTGTAATAAGGTGGTTTTATTTCAGCTTGAATTTTTAAAAGAGATATCACATGATTGCTTTATTACTGCTAGCGATAGCCTTATCAATGGATGCCTTTGCTGTAGCGATTGGATTGGGTGCCAAACATCGCCAAGATACGACCAAAATTGCGGTTATGGCAGGCGTATATTTTGGCGTCTTTCAAGGTTTGATGCCTTTGATTGGTTATCTCGGTGGACGTTCAATCTTAGGATTTATCGCAAATTGGGCGCCTTGGATCGCGTGCATTATTTTAGTCGGGCTTGGTGGAAAAATGCTGTATGAAGCCTTATCTAGCGATGATGAAGATGCCACATCACAAGAAACAACGCCTCATAATGTTGCTTTAGACATCGCTAATGATGCCAATGTCGCTATCACCCATAAAACCATGACTACTTTAGCGATTGCAACCAGTATTGATGCAATGGCAGCCGGATTTACCTTAAATTTAATCCCAGTCAATCCTTATGTATCCTGTGCAGTAATTGCGATAGTAACAGGGATTTTTAGCTTTATTGGCGTATTTATGGGCAAGCAATCAGGCACGTGGCTAGAGAGTAAGGCTGAAATTTTTGGTGGGCTAGTGTTAATCGGTATTGGCATCAAAATGGTAATTTAATAGACCAGCTTATTTGTCTTTGATTTTAATGGTTTAAATAAAAAAGACTTTCAAATTAATGAAAGTCTTTTTTTATGTTAAGCTAACTTAATCGAAAGATTAACGTTCAATACGATACCAGGCATCACGTGCTGCTAGGCGAGCTTGGTCCCAAGTCAAACGTGAATTACCTTTGAATTGTTCCCAATCATTGCGTAAATCATTTTCAACACTTTCAAACTCATTAGCAGTATTAAAATGATGACGTGCACGGTAACCATAATCATACGCTGAGCGATAGTCAGTATCGTAATCATAGCCTTGGCTATAGTAAGTCGTCGTATTGTAGTTATTGCGCCAGTAGGTATCTTCTTCAGTATTACCTTCAAGCGTATTTGCTACAGCGTTACCCGTGGCTGCGCCTGCTACAGCACCAATTGCACCACCCACCACTGAACCTACGGGACCACCTACTGCACCAATTGCTGCGCCTGTAGCAGCACCGGCTGCCATACCTGTACCACTGGCAACAGGGTTAGCTTCTTTACGCTGTTCACCTGCTTCAGTTGGATTAACTGCTTCACCGACTTCATGACCTGCTGCACCGCCGGCTACAGCGCCAATCGCGCCACCCACTAAGGTACCAACAGGACCCGCTACTGAACCAACGGCTGCACCGGCTGCGGCGCCACCTAGTGCTCCAGAACCACTGGCAACTGGATGAGGTTTTTCGTAAGCATCTTCAGCGGTGGTAGGGTTGACTGCTTCACCGACTTCATGACCTGCTGCGCTACCCGCTACAGCGCCGATAGCGCCACCCACTAAGGTACCAACAGGACCGGCTACTGAACCAACGGCTGCACCTGCTGCGGCCCCACCTAATGCACCTGTACCAGTAGCAACAGGATGGCCTTTTTCTTCACCTTCTGCATAGCCATCCACCGTACGAAGACGTGGTGAATATTCCTGACCAGCAATACGCGCGTCTGTTCTATCCCAACCATCACGAATGGCTTCTTTGGCATCTTCCCATGCAAGACGCGAATTACCTTTTACTTCATGCCAGCTACGTTCAAGGTCTGATTCAACACTGTCAAACGTTGTACCGGCTGGGTATTTTGCACGATTGGCATAACCGACGGCATAAGCTGGTTGATAGTCAGTGGTATAATCATAACCATCTTTATAGTAGGTTGTTTGTGAATAGGTATCGTTCCAATAAGTATCTTCAATAGTTGGGTCAATCGCTTCACCTGCAGCGTGACCTGCAGCACCACCCGCGATTGCACCAATTGCGCCACCGATTAACATACCTAATGGACCACCAATAGCACCAATAGCTGCACCCGCAGCTGCACCACCCATACCGCCTACTGCAGTACCGATTGGATGTGAGCCTGGTTCACCAGTGATAGGGTCGCGGTTTAAATCTGAATTATTAATATTATCTACCATGATTGTATCCTCAGTTGAAGTTTTTTTATCCAAGCCATACTAGTATTTAGAAAAAATTTTTAATATGACTGTTATTTTTATTGTCGAAAAACGATTAAACGTGACATTAACTTAAAATGCCTAAATTAAAATCAATTTTTTCGTAAAACCGTTTTCGGTTATTACTGTTTCATAATAATAAATTTTTGCGGCCAGTCTGTAGCAGTATGAGCAATTTTTTCGTAGAGTTTGGTAAATCTAAAGCCTATTAGATGATGTTTGTGTAACAAAGATAATCAATTGGTGAAAGCGATACAAAAAAACGTAATTAAAGACCGTTTATTATAGAAATTTTCTAGGAAAAATTTCTACTTAAAACATTCATATAGCTATTTTCACCCTATAAAAATCAGCAGATAAAGCCATTAATTGATACAATAACCAACCATGAATTTTTGAAACCTGTTAGCATCGGTTCAGTTAAGCTATTTACCTAAATTTAAAGAGGCTTGTATGTCAACATCCAACAACTCAATCAAACAAGACCGTATCTTGGTATTGGATTATGGTTCACAGTACAGTCAACTGATTGCGCGCCGCGTGCGTGAAGCAGGGGTATTCTGTGAAATGTACCCATACGATATTGACGCACAGCGCATTCACGACTTTGGTGCAAAAGGGGTTATTTTATCGGGCGGTCCAGAGAGCGTGTATGCAGAAAATAGCCCAAAAATTAATGACGCCGTATTTGATATCAATGTGCCTGTACTAGGCATTTGCTATGGTATGCAGGTGATGGCAGATCGGTTTGGTGGCAAAATTGAAGCCAGCAGTCACCAAGAGTTTGGCGCTGCTATCATTGAAAAAACCGCTCAAGATAGCTTCTTTAAAGGCATTGAAGATGAGCCTAACAAATTACAAGTTTGGATGAGTCATGGCGATAAAGTCGTTGAGTTACCTGCAGGCTTTGAAGTGACTGCCAGAACCCCAAGCTGCCCAATTGCTGCAATGGCAAATGAAAGCAAGCATTATTATGGGGTGCAGTTTCATCCAGAAGTGACCCATACGCTGCAAGGTGAAGCATTGATTAGCCGATTTGTGCACCAAATCTGTGGCTGTGCCAATGCGTGGACGCCGGATAACATCATTGAGATGCGTGTGGCGCAGTTAAAAGAAAAAATTGGCGATGAGCAAGTGTTGTTGGGACTTTCGGGCGGCGTTGATAGCTCGGTGGTAGCCGCACTGCTTCACAAAGCGATTGGCGAGCAGCTAACTTGCGTGTTTGTTGATAATGGTTTGTTACGCCTACATGAAGGCGACCAAGTGATGCGAATCTTTGCTGAAAACATGGGCGTTAAAGTCATTCGCGTGGATGCTGAGGAACGTTTTTTGACCGCATTAGCCGGTGTTAGCGATCCAGAAGCCAAACGTAAAATCATTGGCAAAACCTTCATCGATGTGTTTGCAGATACCGCACGTGAACTGTCGGGTGAGGGCAGAGGCATTCAATTCTTGGCACAAGGGACCATTTATCCCGATGTCATTGAATCTGCAAAAAGTCACCAAGGCAAAGCGCATGTAATCAAGTCGCACCACAATGTGGGTGGCTTGCCAGACGATTTGCAGTTCAAACTCGTTGAACCCTTACGTGATTTGTTTAAAGATGAAGTGCGTAAGCTCGGTGTGACATTAGGGCTACCTGAAAAAATGATTTATCGTCATCCTTTTCCAGGTCCAGGTCTAGGCGTGCGTATCTTGGGTGAAGTGAAAAAAGAATATGCCGATATTTTGCGTCAAGCCGATGCCATCTTTATGCAAGAGTTGGAAAAATCTGGTTGGTATGAGAAAACCGCACAAGCGTTTGCCGTGTTCCAACCGGTAAAATCAGTGGGCGTGGTCGGTGATGGTCGCCGCTATGCGTGGGTGATTGCGTTACGGGCGGTTGAAACCATCGACTTTATGACAGCGCGTTTTGCCCATTTACCGTATGATTTGATTGAAACAGTGTCCAATCGCATCATGAATGAAATCAAAGAAGTATCACGAGTGACCTACGATATCTCAAGTAAGCCACCAGCGACCATTGAATGGGAATAAAGCGACTAAAAAAGCTAATAAAAAAAGGCGATTAATTATCGCCTTTTTTATGGTTTTAAACCACGACCGATAGTGTTATCGAGTATTGCTTTTACGGATCGCCAAAACAATCATTACCAATAAAATGCTAAAAAACCCCAATGATAATTCTGGGATACTAAAGCCTAAAAACGTCCAGTCAATCACCGCGCACTCGCCAGAACCTTTAAATACTTCTTTCAACACTTGGGCAATCGGCAGCGTATCCATCCAATAGTCTAACCCAGGACCACACGACGGGACTTGGTCAGGTGGCAAATGTTGAATCCATACATGGCGAATCGCCACAGCAATTGACCACAAAATGCCGAGCAGCGCGCCGAACATCAACAAAATCTTTGACCAAGCTTGTTTCGGATTGAGCAAAAAGGCGATAAACGCAAAAATCCCCATCACAATCAAACCCACTCGCTGAAAAATACATAGCGGACATGGGTCTAATTTTACCACCCCTTGCAAATAAAAATAGGCGAAACTCATGCCAATAATGCTGGCTAACGTCAATAGTCCTGCCAGTCCCCGATAACTTAACAAGCTGTGGGTCAATGAAGCATCACGCATAAAAAAACCATCAAACAATTTATGAAAAAGAATAAACCAAACAATAGCGCTTAGAATTTTAGAAATTTAACCCTACAAAATAATTAGCCCAACAGTACCTGATTACTAGCACTTGCTAACTAGCGAAATTGACTCACATAGGCATAAAAATCTTGTGTGTCATTCTGCTCGATATCGGCTTGCTCACGCACAGAGTCTTTGGCAAGCTGCTCAAAGTAAGCCATTTGCTCAGGGACTAATCCTTGATGTCTTAAGCGATTAGCATGCATTTGCGCCAGTGACTTACCAAACTGCCAGCTACTATCAAAGCGTTCGGTATCGGCTAACACTTGCGCTGATAGGGTATTGTCTGGATTTTGCGCTTTTGCCATCATCGATTGCCACGCGTTGCGGTAGTCATTGCTACCATAGGTGACATCCATGAGTTCAGATAGCTTACGCATACCTAGCAAATGCTGTAGTAGCCAGTCTTTAAATGCGACTTGCCCCGACATTGTATCAATCATTAAGTTTGGCTCGCGCCCTTGATTGACAATTTTTTCTTGGTTTTGAGCAAGCAGGGCATCTTCATCGGGCAATAAGTCAGGACTATCCAGCAATAGGCAGTACAATGCCAAAATTTCCATAAAACAGGCGGTATTTAAGCTGATACCGATTTCGCTGTACGGATCTAAGTCAATCGCTCGCAGTTCCACATAAGCGATACCGCGCTTGGCTAACGCATCACTGGGGTTTTCGCCAGGTTGGGTAATTTGTTTGGGGCGAATCGGGCTGTAGTATTCGTTTTCAATCTGCAAAATATGGTCATTGATTTGAATGGGATAGCCATTGTCGTCATCGAGTCCCAACGCGGTAAAATTAGGATGCGGCGTGTGAATGGCATTACGCAAACCTGCGACATATTCATCGAGACTGTTATAGCGGATATCTAAATTATCTTGTACGCTATTTTGGTAACCTAGTTTGCCCATACGCAGAGAGGTAGCATTGGGTAAATAGTAAGTTGATGCGTTCATTGGCTGTAGCGGATGCTCGCGACCCTTTAAAAAACACGCGCACACGGCAGGACTTGCACCAACCAAGTACAGCACCATACCACTTAGACGCTTGAAGTTACGAATCAGACCCAAGTATTTTTCATTTTTAAATTCAGTTAATGACTGGGTATCACCTAACTGCTGTTGCCAAGCGGTGAATAAATTATCACCAAATGATAAATTATAATGTAATCCAGCAATGGTCTGCATACGGCGACCATAGCGGATGCCTAGACCGTGACGATATAGGGTTTTTAGTCTACCTGAGTTTGAGGTGCCATAGTCGGCCAGCAAAATATCTTCATCACCCGAAATCATACAAGGCATGGACATCGACCAAAACAGCTCGTCATCGGTCAAAGCATTTTGTAACACAATATGCAAATCACGCAGCATATCAAGCGCTTCTTTCACCGTGGGTTTTGGCTCAGTAATCAGCTCTAACAAGCTTTCGGCGTAGTCAGTAGTGATAAAAGGATGAGTGAGTTTTGAGCCAAGCTTTGCCGGGTGTGGGGTAGTGGCGATATATCCCTCAGGGCTCATACGTAAGCCTTCTTTTTCAATACCCCGAAGCATGCCATGAATGTTTTCAGCGGTCAGCCAAGTAGGTAGCTGCAAAGAAGTACAAGTTTGAGGCGCTTGAGTCATAGTTATCCTAATATTATTTTTAATTGTGTGAAATTATGCCACCAAATTTAGGCAAACACTATCAAAATATCGTGATGACGAAATTACCCATTGCGATATTCGCCAAACGTAAAAAACCCACAGTAATAATACCGTGGGTATGATAAAAACTATCGTATTACTCGATTAACTGGTAATTTTTACTTGACATCTGTCACTTGTAATTAGAAGCAAGGCATTAAGAGAAATCCAATTCAGTCTCAAACCCTTTTAATTCATGACGTGCCATGGCTAAGTTTGATTTTTGGCGATCAAGTACTAGGTACAAGAATAGGTTTTCGTTACGGACTAGCGGACGGATTAAGTGATATTGTTTACTTAATGTGATTAGGATGTCTTCGATATTATCATTAAGGTTTAAAGCTTTAGAAGCTTTACGTTTTGCACGTACTACTTCAGTGTTTCCCGCTGCTGCAACTTCAAGGTCGATACCATTACCCGTTGTGGCAAGGGCTAGACCTGATTCGCTGTCAACCAATGCAGCTGCAATAAAACCATCGATGTTATTGAGTGAATCTAAAGATAATTTAGCCATGATAAGCTCCTTGGTATTATTAAATTAATAATAAAGATTGCTTAATAATCATTGCTTAGCTAACAAACTTAAATCATTAACACATTTAACATTAAGTAATTAACAAGAATAAATTAATGTCAACCTATATTAGGGTACTTGATGATAACACTTAGGTGTTATTACGCTGTAGATCACACCATTATTATGGATAAAGGCTGACAACACAAATAAAATCTGATAAACGCTGAAAAAATGTAGATGATTTTGTTCAAAGGTAACAAATACAGGATAAACGAAAATTAAAAGGCTAAACTTAACAGTTACTGGCTATATTTAAGCTAAAGCCTTTTAATCATTCAAATAAACTAGGTAAAGAATCCCAGTAAAATTAGCCAGTAAAGCTAGATAGAAAATGACGAACCACAACCACAAGTCGTGGTGGCGTTTGGATTGTTGACGGTAAAACGCGAGCCTTCCAAGCCTTCCACATAATCAATGGTTGAGCCATGTAAATATTGGTAGCTCAAACTATCAACGACCAATGCTACGTCATCGTTGCTAAAGGTAGCATCATCATCGCCCAAGTTTTCTTCAAAATTAAAACCATACGAAAAACCCGAGCAGCCACCACCCGTCACATATACGCGTAGCATCAAGTCGTTATTGCCTTCTGAATCACGTAGGCTACGCACTTTTTTAGCAGCATTGTCGGTCAAGGTCATGCCATCAACCATACTATCAGTTACGGTATCGCTCATCGGAGTATTCCTTATAAAAACTTTTTTCTTATTATGGGGTGCTTGCTTTATACTATCAAGAATTTTCCCATTTAATTTTAGTCAAATTTTTTGAGTTTTGAGCCGATTATGATAGAACTAAAAGATGCCAGTATTCGCCGTGATGGGCGGGTATTATTCAAAGATGTTAATTTGCAAATCCATCCAGGTTGGAAAATCGGGTTAACAGGCAACAATGGCACAGGTAAATCCAGTTTTTTTGCGACGCTATTGAGCCAAAAGGGCGAAGGCGAATTGGCACTCGATACAGGCAGTCTATCGGTTCCAAGCAGTTGGCAAATCGGTCATATGGCGCAAGAGATTGAAAGCACTGACCAGTCGGCAATAGATTTTGTGTTGAGTGGCGACAAAGAATACTTTGAGCTGCAAGATAAGATTAACCATCCAGATACTTTGTCAGAAGATGAGCTTGCCCATGTGCACGCGCGCTTCGATGATATCCATGGTTATAGTACCCCTGCAAAAGCCTCCCAAACCATGACAGGACTTGGATTTAATGTCGCCCAAGAAAGCCAACCTGTGAGTAGTTTTTCAGGGGGCTGGCGTATGCGCCTAAACCTTGCCAAAACCTTAATGAGCCGAGCAGATTTATTGCTGCTTGATGAACCGACCAATCACTTGGATTTGGATGCCATCTTGTGGCTTGAAGAATGGCTCAAAGCCTATGACGGCACGCTACTCATGATTTCGCATGACCAAGCGTTTTTGGATAATGTGGTGAGCAATATCTTGCACATTGAAAACCAGCAAATGACCCTTTATACAGGCAATTACAGCACCTTTGTGCGTACCCGCAGTGAGCGCTTAGCCCAGCAACAGCAACAGTTTGAAAAACAACAAGAAACCCGCGCCCACCTTGAAGATTTTATCCGCCGTTTTAAAGCCAAGGCCTCCAAAGCCAAACAAGCGCAAGCCCGTGTCAAACAGCTGGAACGGATGACTGAATTGGCGCCCATCATGGCCGACAATCCGTTTCAATTTCGGTTCAAATCCCCTGTGCAATTAACATCGCCATTATTGGTGCTAGATAATGCCAGTGTCGGCTACAACGGTGTAGCACTCATCGAGAACATTCGCCTACAAATTACCCCTGACAGCCGCATCGGTCTGCTAGGGATGAATGGCGCAGGCAAATCAACGGTTATTAAAGGCTTGGTGGGTGAGTTGCCTACCTTGTCTGGGACGCGTAAAGCCGCGGATAGTTTGGTACTAGGGTATTTTAACCAACACCAAATGGATAGCCTCGATGGCGAAGCATCACCCATGTTGATGCTACAGCGTCTCGCAGGCAAAACCTCAGACGCTGATTTACGCGCGTTTTTAGGGAGTTTTGACTTTCGCGGTGAGCGCATTGATACCAAAAGCAAGTTGTTCTCTGGCGGCGAGCGGGCAAGACTCACCCTTGCGCTCATCGTATGGCAGCGTCCCAATGTTTTGGTATTAGACGAGCCGACCAACCACCTAGATTTGGAGATGCGGCAAGCATTGAGCATGGCCTTACAAGAATTTGAAGGGGCAGTCATTCTGGTGTCACATGACCGAGAAATGATAGCCAATGTTTGCGATGAGCTATATTTGGTGCATGACGGGCAATGTAATATCTTTGACAATGACATCGCTCATTATAGTCAGTGGTTATCACAGACCCGTAAACAGCAAGCCAAACAAGCGAACGACAATAAAAAGCTCGAAGACAAAAAATTAGCCGACCATAAAACAGATGTTTCACGTGAAACGTCTAGCGTAACTAATGCATTATCCAAAGAAGAACAACGCAAAAAATCCGCTGAACAGCGTAAACTCACCGCGCCCATCCGTAAAAAAATCGAAAACGAGGAAAAGCAACTAGAAAAATTGGGCGAAAAACTGGCGAAAATTGAAGAACAGTTAGGCGATACCAGTCTGTACGAGGATAGCCGAAAAGCCGATTTACTGAAACTACTCGATGAACAAACCCATCTAAAAGGACAAATTGAAGCAGTCGAAGAGCAGGTGATAAATTTGATGATGGCACTCGAAGACATCGAAAATAATTTTAACTAGACAATAAAAAAAGACAGCCTAGACTGTCTTTTTTTTATTTAATCAAACATTATTTTGCATCAGCAAAGTATTGTTGCAAGTCATCATTACCACCGATGTGCTTGCCACCGATAAATACTTGCGGGGTAGTTTCACGACCCGTAATGGCTCGCACTGAGGTAATACTCGCATCTTTACCAAGTACAATTTCTTCAAACTGAAAGCCTTTTTGTGTTAACGTTTCTTTGGCTTTGGTACAATGTGGGCAACCAGGTTTGGTAAAAATAGAGACAGAGGGCTTGTCTTGCCAGTTTGGGTCAATATATTTAATCATGGTATCGGCATCTGATACTTCGTATGGGTCATCACTGCCGCTGTCTTGGGGTTCGTCAAAGATTTTGACGATTTTACCATCATCGACCAGCATTGAATAACGCCATGAACGTTTGCCAAACCCAATTGCTGAGTCATCAATTAAGCGTCCCATCGCTTCAGTAAACTCACCGTTACCATCTGGAATCACGGTTACATTGCTACAGTCTTGGTCTTTTGCCCAAGCATTCATAACAAACGTATCGTTGACCGAGACACACACGATGTCATCAACGCCTAGTTTAGCAAATTCAGTTGCCAATTCATTATAGCGCGGTAAATGCAGTGATGAACACGTTGGTGTAAATGCCCCGGGTAAGGCGAATAATACTACTTTTTTGCCTTTAAATAATTCATCCGTACTAATATCTACCCATTTACCTTGCTGTTGGGTATGAAAAGTCACGCTTGGCACTTGTTTGCCAATCATATCGCTAAACGCCATGTCCTACTCCTTATTATCGTAAATTGTTATACTACATTTTTTAGTAAATCACCTATTTGCTGACTCATTATACAAACAAATAAGGTAAAAAACTGTAATCAGCATTATTAAAAAGTTAATTATTTTAATCAGTATTTTAAATCATTATATAATTTATGATTTATTTTATATTATTAACTGTGGTGATAACAGTCCGCGAATTGTTAAAAATTGACAAAATCAGTTATGATAGGGCAGATTTTTTAGATTTTATTCAACAAATTTGATAAGGAAAACCTCATGCCATCATTTGACGTGGTTTCAGAATTACAGTTATTTGAAGTTAAACATGCCGTGCAAAACACCGAGAAAGAAATCGCCACCCGTTTTGACTTTAAGGGCAGTGATATTAAAGTAGAACTCAATGAGAAAGACAAAAAAATCACCATCACCGCAGACAATGAGTTGCAGATGGAAAACGTGTATGCCATGCTTGAGAAAAACATGATTAAACGTGGGGTGGATTTGCAGTCGCTCGACCCACAGGATAATCAAGGTTCGGGCAAACAAATGAAAAAGGTGGTCAATCTCAAAGATGGACTTGATGGCGATACCGCCAAAAAAATCAGTAAGGCATTAAAAGAGTCGGATTTGAAAGTATCGGCAGCGATTCAAGGCGATAAAGTACGAGTCAATGATAAGAAAAAAGACACGCTACAGCAAGCGATGGCGTTTTTGAAAGAAAAGCAATTTGGTGTGCCCCTGCAATTTAATAATTTTAAGGACTAACACCCGAAAATTAGTACAAAACAACTAGCATAAAAAAAGCCCTCGTCTCAAACAGGGCTTTTATTTTTACAGTTTGCTATTAAAGACTTTCTTTTGTACTCGGCAATCTATCGAGTGCGCGTTCATCATATTCCACCGCCATCCGCAGCGCACGAGCAAAGGCTTTAAACGTACTTTCAATTTGGTGATGGCTGTTTTTGCCTTTCAAGTTATCCAAATGAATAGTTATCATGGCATGATTGACAAAGCCATAAAAAAATTCACTGAACAAATCCACATCAAACCCACCAATCATCGCACGAGTAAACGGGATATCCATGTGCAGTCCAGGGCGACCTGAAATATCCACTACCGCACGGCTAAGGCTTTCATCAAGTGGGGCATAAAAATGTCCATAACGCACGATGCCTTTTTTATCGCCAATCGCTTGTTTGAAGGCTTGACCTAGCGTAATACCGACATCTTCGACGCTATGATGGTCGTCAATGTGGGTGTCGCCGTTACAGGTAATATCCATGTCAATTAAGCCATGACGTTTGATTTGGTCAAGCATATGGTCAAGAAATGGCACACCCGTGTCAATGCTGCCTTGACCGGTACCGTCAAGGTTGATAGACACGGTGATTTGGGTTTCGGCAGTATTTCGTGTTACGGTGGCGATACGCGATGGGCGAGTGGTCATGGTTTTCCCTTACAGTTAAAAATCACAATCTTTTATGTTCAGCATCTTTTTCACGTTGTTTGACAACTTTACGCACCTTATCACGTGCACGGTCTTGTTTGAGCTTGGATAAATAATCCACAAAAATTTTACCATTTAAGTGGTCAATTTCATGTTGGATACATACGGCAAGTAGGCCTTGTGCTTCTTCAACAAACGGGTTGCCCTGCGCGTCGACAGCCTCAATTCTGACATGTTTGGGTCTATCGACTTTGTCATAATACTCGGGCACAGACAAACACCCTTCTTCGTAGCTATATAATTCATCGGCTAACGGGGTCACAATGGGATTGATAAACACCCGAGGCTGGCTGCCATCTTCAGATAAGTCCATCACTACCAATTGAATGTGCTCATCCACTTGCGTTGCCGCCAGACCTATACCTTTGGCGGCATACATGGTTTCGAACATATCATCAATCAAGGTTTTTAGGTCATCATCAAAGTGGGTAACAGGCTTGGCAAGGGTACGAAGCCTCGGGTCTGGGTAGTTTAAAATAGTACGTAAGGCCATAATGGGTCAACTTTTAATTTGGTTAATCTGGCAAAAATTCTCTAAAAAAATTGGCATAGGGTAACGCAAACGCTAAAGTTTGGCTACTATAACCTATATATAGGTGCAATCCAATCGCTTCACAATAGCAAATAATCAATGATAATTATTGAGTGATTAAAATCTACCAAAAACCAATTATTTAAAAAAACTATTTAAAGAGAATTAAAGAGAAAATTTATGAAGCCCCAATTATTTTATGCTATGCTAACCAAAATTTACATAGTGCAAATTATGGGTGATTTTGCGACACATAACACAACATTCGGCTATGATTTTTTATAAGTGATGGTAAAGCGTATGCCATTTTAAAGCGTTAAGCCGTTGACCTTGAGTATTGGGCTATGACAAACTATAACACCACGACAATGAAAAAATTATCCTTCGCTTTGTTGGCAACCCTTGGTATGACAGTGAGTTCGCTAGCCGCTGCTAATAATCCGCCACCTCGTATCAAAGCCGATGCGCCCAACCGTTATGTGGTGAAAAAAGGTGATACGCTTTGGGATATCTCCGGTAAATTCTTAGAAAGTCCGTGGCGCTGGAAAGAAATTTGGGCGACCAATAAGCAGATTCGTAATCCGCATCTGATTTATCCAAAAGATGTGATTATCTTATGTGTGATTAAAGGGCAAAAATTGGTCGGTGTAGACACGGGGGAAGGCTGTGCAGGCATTGAAAAAGCCATGAGCGCGCCAACCACTACGACCACGGTGGTGAGTGCCGCAGGTAGTATCCCTGCGATTCCTTTGACTGCCATTGAAACATGGCTTGAACGCAATATCATCGTATCGCCTGATGACTTTAAAACTACCCCCTATGTGCTGGCTTCAAAAGATAAAAACATTATCACAGGTGTCGGTAACAAAATATATGCTAAAGGCGTGCCACTCATTGTGGGACAACGCTATGGCGTGTATCGTGAGGGCGAACCGTATGTTGACCCAACCACCCGTAAAGTCATCGGTCTTGAAGTCACCCAAGTTGCCGCAGGTATCGTCACTAGCGTAGCATCAAACGGTGTTTCTAGTATCGAGCTTAAAAAATCGTATGGTCAAGAAGTGCGCGAAGGGGACCGTGTGTTTGTCGAAGTCGGTCAGTACTTGCCACCCGCGTTTTATCCAAAACCTGCCAGCGTTACTCGTGGCGGTCGCGTGATTCGTATTTTAAATTCCATTAGTAGTGCGGGTCGAGATGGGGTGATTGCCATTAATTTGGGTACCAGCCAAGGCGCTGAGCCAGGCGATGTGTTGACGGTTTATCAAAAAGGCGCCTTAGTCTTGGACGACTATTCATCCGTGAAAGGTGGGGCAGTACGGTTGCCAAGTGAGCAAATCGGTCATGTGATGGTATTTAAAGCATTTAACGATATTAGCTACGCTTATGTACTCGATGCTGAATCACCAATTCATGAGCAAGATTTTTTATTGCCTGCGGTCGGCAACTAACGCTTTCGCTTACCTTTGCTTGCTTGCCCTTGGTTATGCTTGATTGGTAAGCGATTGTTCAAAAGCCAGTCACCTTGACTGGCTTTGCTGTCTTTAAAGTTTTTATCGTGAGAAAAATTTATAATAGCAAACATTTATAAGCCCTATACATGCCTAAGGAATATACGTGATGCAGGACTATCAGCCTAACCTAAACCCGGCGCAGCAGGCTGCCTTATTGTTATGGCATTTAGTGAACTTATCGGTGCCTGTTTATAATAAGCTTGTAGCGCGTTTTGGTAGCGCTGAACAAGCGATTCAAGCCACGCTGGCAGATTGGCAAGCACTGGGCTTGCATGATAATCACCATAAACGCTTTGCTGAGTTTATCAGCGCCAGTCGAACCAGCCAATTTTTGAATGATACGCTATTAGAACTATCACAAGGGCAGTATGGTGTGGTGTTTGATAATGACCCTTTATATCCGAGTCAGTTAAAAAACATCTATGACCCACCCCCTTTGCTATTGTACCAAGGCAACTTATCTGCCTTAAGCCAACCACAATTGGCGATCGTTGGAAGTCGTAAACCTAGCCCACATGCCGAAAAAATTGCCTTTGATATGGCGCAATATTTGGCGCACGAAGGCTTATGGATCACCAGTGGCATGGCAGAAGGAATTGACAAACAAGCACATTTAGGTGCGTTAAGTTTACAGATGACGGCCACACAAGGTGGTACTATTGCGGTACTGGGCAATGGTATTAAACACTGTTACCCAAAAAATCACGCCAGCCTTAAAGCCCATATTATTGCGTCAGGTGGCTGCGTCATTAGTGAATTATTGCCTGATATGCCGAGCAATCGCTACCATTTTCCAAGGCGCAATCGTCTCGTCGCTGGGCTAAGTTTAGCAACTTTGGTTGTAGAAGCGGCTGCAAAAAGTGGCTCGCTCATCACGGCCAGAGAAGCCAACGAGCAAGGCAAACAAGTTTTTGCTATTCCTAGTCATATTGATAACCTCAACGCCAAAGGTTGCCACCAATTGATTCGTGAAGGTGCGACCTTGGTCGATCATCCATCACAAATTTTGGAAGATTTATCAATTTTTAAATCACCGATTGTCAAAGCCACCGAGGTTGAAACAGCGCCGATAGTTGCACAGGCAGTGAGCAATAGCCCTCAATTACCGTCCGAATCAGCACCAAAAACCCAGCCGCACCAAGCGACATTGGCGATGGATGTGCCCCCGCATTTGCAGACACTACTTAATCAACTCGATTGGGTCGGGCAAGATTTAGACAGCTTGGTCGATAAGACCCGCACCGATATTGCGACACTTATGGGCTGGCTGATTGAGCTTGAGCTAATGGGATTGGTGATGCAGCGCGGCGGTCTGTATATGCGCTGCCGCCCTTAATTTTGATAAGCGATAAGCAAAAAAAACTACAAAATAATCGAGGTATATAATGCAATTTAATGACACCCAGCTCGATGCAGTTCAGCAATTTCTACAAGCCGGCAATCTGCTCGCTTATCCAACCGAAGCGGTGTGGGGAATCGGCTGTGACCCATTTAACGAAACCGCAGTGAAACAGATTTTAGCGATTAAACAACGTCCAATCGAAAAAGGTATGATTGTTATCACAGGCGATATCGCCCATATTCAGCCATTCTTACAGCCGTTACCACAGCAAGTAGTCGATAGCATTGCGGCAAGTTGGCAGTCTAGCGATGCACAAGCCACCACTTGGTTGTTACCGATTCCTGCATCATTGCAAGGCAAAATCCCCGAGTGGGTCACAGGTGGGCGAGATAGCTTAGCCATACGAGTGATTAGCCATCCGATGATTGCCGAACTTTGCAATCACATCGCACACGCAGACAACAATAACCCGTTTGGATTTTTGGTATCCACAAGTTGTAACCTATCGGGGCTAACACCTGCTACTGATTTCGCGGCTGCTTATCATTACTTTGGTGATGCCATCGGTTATTTACTTGGCGACACCCTTGGATTTGTTCGACCTAGCCAGATTTTTGATGCATTAACCCAACAACAAGTACGCGCTTAATGCCTTGTTTTTAGCAATGTTGTTTTTAACCATGTTTCTAGCGATTTTTAATCCCTAATTTCATAAATACGCAAATTTAGTGTGGATTTCATAGGAAAAACGTCATTTTGACCCGCAAATAATGCGAATCACTCTTGAAATCAAAGAGATTCACCATTATCAAAGCCAATAACTTTAACTGTTTTAATGTGTAACTGTTACCTTGGTGACGGTTACTTTGATAATAGGAGTGATGATTGATGAATTCAGCTGATAACAACCAAAATACGCAACCGCAAAATCAAACTGACGCCGTCTCAACGGAGTTAAAAGATGCCATGGAACAGTTTGAGCCAAGTAACGAGCAAAAAACCATTCCTAGCGACATTAATTTGAGCACTTACGAGCAGCGTATTGCCGAGCTTGAAGGTCAAGTCAAAGAAGCCAAAGAAGCCCATGCCCGTGCCAATGCTGAAGCCTACAATGCGCGCAACCGCATGGAGCAAGAAACCGAAAAAACCAAAAAATTTGCCTTAGAAAAGTTTGCCAAAGACCTATTAGAAACCGTGGATAACCTTGAACGTGCAATTGAAAGTAGCCAATCTGACAATGATCCCGTGCTTGAAGGCGTCAAACTTACCCACAAATCGCTGCTTACGGTGCTAGAAAGATACGGCGTAAAAGTGGTCGATCCACAAGGCGAAACATTCAATGCTGACCTGCATGAAGCCGTGGGTATCGACCCAGAGGCAAGCGCCAACCAAGTCGGTCAAGTACTACAAAAAGGTTATACGCTAAATGAGCGTTTATTGCGCCCAGCCATGGTTCGCGTGGGCAGCTAGTAGGCAAGCAGTCAACAACGGATTGACCGATTGGTAACAAGTGTAGCAAAAAACTTTTGCTAACTGCTTGAAAAAAACCATCGTTAAACCGATATAAAAATACAAGACAACGTGGTGCTCATCACCACTTACCATCAAAATAAAAATTGGAGAATTTAATCATGGCTAAAATTATTGGTATTGACTTAGGTACAACCAACTCATGTGTTGCAGTGATGGAAGGTGACAAAGTTAAAGTTATCGACAATGCTGAAGGTGCACGCACTACCCCATCTATCGTTGCTTATAAAGATGACGGCGAAATCCTAGTCGGTCAATCAGCCAAACGCCAAGCGGTAACCAACCCACAAAATACCTTATTTGCTATCAAGCGTTTAATTGGTCGTAAGTTTGAAGACAAAGTCGTGCAAAAAGACATCGGCATGGTGCCATACAAAATTGTCAAAGCTGACAATGGCGATGCCTGGGTTGATATCAACAATAAAAAATTAGCACCACCTCAAATTTCTGCTGAAGTTTTGAAAAAAATGAAAAAAACTGCAGAAGATTATCTGGGTGAAAACGTCACCGAAGCGGTAGTAACGGTACCTGCTTATTTTAATGATAGCCAACGTCAAGCCACTAAAGACGCAGGTAAAATCGCCGGTCTTGATGTCAAACGTATCATCAACGAACCTACAGCGGCAGCCTTAGCTTACGGCATGGACAAAAAAGGCGGGGCAGACCGTAAGATTGCAGTTTATGACTTAGGTGGTGGTACTTTCGATATTTCAATCATCGAAATCGCAGACGTTGATGGCGAGCAACAATTTGAAGTGCTTTCAACCAATGGTGACACCTTCTTAGGCGGTGAAGACTTTGACTTAACCTTAATCGACTATTTGGTTGAAGAATTCAAAAAAGAAAACAGTGTGAACCTAAAAGGTGACCCGCTAGCAATGCAGCGCCTAAAAGAAGCGGCAGAGAAAGCGAAAATCGAACTTTCAAGCTCGCAAAGCACCGATATTAACTTACCGTATATCACTGCCGATGCCACAGGTCCAAAACACTTAGTGGTAAACGTAACCCGTGCCAAGTTAGAAAGCTTAACTGAAGCGCTTGTCAACCGTACCATTGAGCCTTGTAAAATCGCACTGAGCGACGCGGGCTTAAAAGCGTCTGATATTGATGACGTTATCTTGGTGGGTGGTCAAAGCCGTATGCCACTGGTGCAACAGCGTGTTCAAGAATTCTTTGGTAAAGAACCTCGTAAAGATGTGAACCCTGATGAAGCCGTAGCGATGGGTGCAGCGATTCAAGGTGCGGTACTGTCTGGTGACAAAACTGACGTACTACTGCTTGATGTGACACCGTTAACCCTAGGCATCGAAACCATGGGCGGTGTGTTGACGCCAATCATCGAGAAAAACACCATGATTCCAACCAAGAAATCACAAGTGTTCTCTACAGCGGATGACAACCAACCAGCAGTAACTATTCAGGTCTACCAAGGTGAGCGTAAAATTGCCGCACAAAACAAATTGCTTGGACGTTTCGATTTGACCGATATTCCACCCGCACCGCGTGGCGTACCGCAAATTGAAGTTACCTTTGACATCAACGCTGATGGCATCATGAATATCTCAGCTAAAGACAAAGGGACTGGTAAAGCACAAAGTATCCAAATTAAAGCCGATTCAGGTCTATCAGATGCTGAAATTGAGCAGATGATTCGTGATGCTGAAGCTAATGCCGCTGAAGATGCCAAATTTGCTGAACTTGCGCAAGTACGTAACGAAGCAGATGGTCGTATTCATGGCGTGCAAAAAGCCATGAAAGATGCGGCTGACAAAGTAACCGATAGCGACAAAACCGCAGTAGAAGAAGCTATCAAAGCGCTAGAATTGGCTGTCAAAGAAGATAATCTAGAAGACATCAAGTCAAAACTTGAAGCCCTAGACAATGCCTTCTTACCGGTTAGTCAAAAAATCTACGCTGACGCAGGCGCTACTGCAGAAACGGGTGATGCACAGCCACAACAAACCCAGCAAGATGATGGGGTTGTCGATGCAGAATTCACCGAAGTAAAAGATGACAACAAATAATCAATTTACTGATTAGAGCATCAATAAAAATACCGCCGCAAGGCGGTATTTTTATTTTATTTAAAAATTTTAAGAAAAAGGTGTTGACACCCATTTAGATTCACGTATAATACGCCACCACTGAGCGACGAAGAGTTTACAAACAAGTAAAACAAATTACGAAGCTTAGCAAGAATTAAATAAAGCTTGACAGCGTAAAACAAAACGTATTACAATATCAAGCTCACTATATGATAGACGATATCTTTGGTACACTAAATAACAACGAACACAAGAACAACTTGTGTGGATTTTCACTTAGGGCGATAAAATTAAGACTTTAATTAATTGTATTGTCACAGTGAAGATACTCGTAAGTTTATTTGAGCAAAGACAGTATAAATAATTGAGTCAACAAATTAATAACTTAATAACTGCGCAAGTGGATATTAAGATATAGAAAGATTAAACTGAAGAGTTTGATCATGGCTCAGATTGAACGCTGGCGGCAGGCTTAACACATGCAAGTCGAACGATGATTATCTAGCTTGCTAGATATGATTAGTGGCGGACGGGTGAGTAACATTTAGGAATCTGCCTAGTAGTGGGGGATAGCTCGGGGAAACTCGAATTAATACCGCATACGACCTACGGGTGAAAGGGGGCGCAAGCTCTTGCTATTAGATGAGCCTAAATCAGATTAGCTAGTTGGTGGGGTAAAGGCCCACCAAGGCGACGATCTGTAACTGGTCTGAGAGGATGATCAGTCACACCGGAACTGAGACACGGTCCGGACTCCTACGGGAGGCAGCAGTGGGGAATATTGGACAATGGGGGCAACCCTGATCCAGCCATGCCGCGTGTGTGAAGAAGGCCTTTTGGTTGTAAAGCACTTTAAGCAGGGAGGAGAGGCTAATGGTTAATACCCATTAGATTAGACGTTACCTGCAGAATAAGCACCGGCTAACTCTGTGCCAGCAGCCGCGGTAATACAGAGGGTGCGAGCGTTAATCGGAATTACTGGGCGTAAAGCGAGTGTAGGTGGCTCATTAAGTCACATGTGAAATCCCCGGGCTTAACCTGGGAACTGCATGTGATACTGGTGGTGCTAGAATATGTGAGAGGGAAGTAGAATTCCAGGTGTAGCGGTGAAATGCGTAGAGATCTGGAGGAATACCGATGGCGAAGGCAGCTTCCTGGCATAATATTGACACTGAGATTCGAAAGCGTGGGTAGCAAACAGGATTAGATACCCTGGTAGTCCACGCCGTAAACGATGTCTACTAGCCGTTGGGGTCCTTGAGACTTTAGTGGCGCAGTTAACGCGATAAGTAGACCGCCTGGGGAGTACGGCCGCAAGGTTAAAACTCAAATGAATTGACGGGGGCCCGCACAAGCGGTGGAGCATGTGGTTTAATTCGATGCAACGCGAAGAACCTTACCTGGTCTTGACATAGTGAGAATCCTGCAGAGATGCGGGAGTGCCTTCGGGAATTCACATACAGGTGCTGCATGGCTGTCGTCAGCTCGTGTCGTGAGATGTTGGGTTAAGTCCCGCAACGAGCGCAACCCTTTTCCTTATTTGCCAGCGGGTTAAGCCGGGAACTTTAAGGATACTGCCAGTGACAAACTGGAGGAAGGCGGGGACGACGTCAAGTCATCATGGCCCTTACGACCAGGGCTACACACGTGCTACAATGGTAGGTACAGAGGGTTGCTACACAGCGATGTGATGCTAATCTCAAAAAGCCTATCGTAGTCCGGATTGGAGTCTGCAACTCGACTCCATGAAGTCGGAATCGCTAGTAATCGCAGATCAGAATGCTGCGGTGAATACGTTCCCGGGCCTTGTACACACCGCCCGTCACACCATGGGAGTCTATTGCACCAGAAGTAGGTAGCCTAACGCAAGAGGGCGCTTACCACGGTGTGGTCGATGACTGGGGTGAAGTCGTAACAAGGTAGCCGTAGGGGAACCTGCGGCTGGATCACCTCCTTAACTAAAGCACTAAGTGAGAATTCACAGCAAGTTGTTCTTGTGTATAAATAAGCTAATTCGAGGGTTACGGCTTTAGAATTTACTTCGTAAATTCTCTTGCACTCGGGCAAAGCGATGCTTTGCTAATCCTCGTTCAGGGTCTATAGCTCAGTTGGTTAGAGCACTGCCTTGATAAGGCAGGGGTCATAAGTTCAAGTCTTATTAGACCCACCATTTAACCAGAGGTTAAATGCTTTAGAATTTACTTCGTAAATTCTCTTGCGCTCGGGCAAAGCGATGCTTTGCTGATCCTTGCTCAGGGGCCATAGCTCAGTTGGTAGAGCGCCTGCCTTGCACGCAGGAGGTCAGGAGTTCGACTCTCCTTGGCTCCACCATAATTAGCTTAACGTAATAAAGCAGACAGAGTAATTTAGTAAGTATTAAGAGATTACTTCAATCTGTTTTATCAGAAATCACGACCTGACGAGGGTCTGATAATTCAATAACAACATAGAGAAATGAGTCTGGGTTAATTATCAAGTTCCAACGAAGATAATTAACCTTAGTAATCAGCCAATCAGACCCAAAGAAATGATTGGAATAACTGATTACTTAAAAGTAAAGAGAACTGAATCAAGCGTAAACATAGGTGAAGATCGTTACCATTACCTATACGACCCTTTAGGGTTGTATAGTCAAGTAATGAAGTGCACATGGTGGATGCCTTGGCAGTCAGAGGCGATGAAAGACGTGACAGCCTGCGAAAAGCGTCGGGGAGGCGGCAATATCCTGTGATCCGGCGATATCTGAATGGGGAAACCCACTTGTCATAAGACAGGTATCGTAAATTTATTTACGAGGCAAACCGGGAGAAGTGAAACATCTCAGTAACCCGAGGAAAAGACATCAATAGAGATTCCCCTAGTAGCGGCGAGCGAACGGGGAGGAGCCGACTGATTATAATTTAGAGGAATGACTTGGAAAGGTCAATCGTAGAGGGTGATAATCCCGTACTCGAAAGGTTATAAGAAGCATATTAAGTAGGGCGGAACACGAGAAATTCTGTCTGAAGATGGGGGGACCATCCTCCAAGGCTAAATACTCCTGACTGACCGATAGTGAACCAGTACCGTGAGGGAAAGGCGAAAAGAACCCCTGTGAGGGGAGTGAAATAGAACCTGAAACCGTGTGCATACAAGCAGTCGGAGCGGACATGTTCCGTGACGGCGTACCTTTTGTATAATGGGTCAGCGACTTATATTCTGTAGCAAGGTTAACCGAATAGGGGAGCCGTAGGGAAACCGAGTCTTAATAGGGCGTCTAGTTGCAGGGTATAGACCCGAAACCGAGTGATCTATCCATGAGCAGGTTGAAAGTGACGTAACAGTTACCGGAGGACCGAACCCACTGTCGTTGAAAAGCCAGGGGATGACTTGTGGATAGGGGTGAAAGGCTAATCAAACTCGGTGATAGCTGGTTCTCCCCGAAAGCTATTTAGGTAGCGCCTCGGACGAACACCATTGGGGGTAGAGCACTGTTTCGGCTAGGGGGTCATCCCGACTTACCAAACCGATGCAAACTCCGAATACCGATGAGTGATATCCGGGAGACAGACGGCGGGTGCTAACGTCCGTCGTCAAGAGGGAAACAACCCAGACCGCCAGCTAAGGCCCCAAATTCCTAGTTAAGTGGGAAACGATGTGGGAAGGCACAGACAGCTAGGAGGTTGGCTTAGAAGCAGCCATCCTTTAAAGAAAGCGTAATAGCTCACTAGTCGAGTCGGCCTGCGCGGAAGATGTAACGGGGCTCAAACTAGGAGCCGAAGCTGCGGATTTAATTGTTTCAATTAAGTGGTAGGGGAGCATTGTGTAAGCCTGTGAAGGTGTGTTGTAAAGCATGCTGGAGGTATCACAAGAGCGAATGCTGACGTGAGTAACGACAAAACGGGTGAAAAGCCCGTTCGCCGGAAGACCAAGGGTTCCAGTCCAACGTTAATCGGGGCTGGGTGAGTCGACCCCTAAGGCGAGGCCGAAAGGCGTAGTCGATGGGAAATCGGTTAATATTCCGATACTTGTTTATGATGCGATGGAGGGACGGAGAAGGTTATGCCAGCTTGGCGATGGTTGTCCAAGTGGAAGGATGTAGTTAGGTTTAGTAGGCAAATCCGCTAGACTATTAATGAGATCTGATAGCAAGCTGTACTTGTACAGCGAAGTGGCAAATACCCTGCTTCCAGGAAAAGCTTCTAAGCGATAGTCATAAAGAAATCGTACCCGAAACCGACACAGGTGGTCAGGTAGAGAATACCAAGGCGCTTGAGAGAACTCTGCTGAAGGAACTAGGCAAAATGGTACCGTAACTTCGGGAGAAGGTACGCTGCCGATGGTGAGTAGTCACGCACTACAAAGCTATTGGCAGTCGCAGATACCAGGCCGCTGCAACTGTTTATTAAAAACACAGCACTCTGCAAACACGAAAGTGGACGTATAGGGTGTGATGCCTGCCCGGTGCTGGAAGGTTAATTGATGGGGTTAGCGTAAGCGAAGCTCTTGATCGAAGCCCCAGTAAACGGCGGCCGTAACTATAACGGTCCTAAGGTAGCGAAATTCCTTGTCGGGTAAGTTCCGACCTGCACGAATGGCATAATGATGGCGGCGCTGTCTCCAGCAGAGACTCAGTGAAATCGAAATCGCAGTGAAGATGCTGTGTACCCGCGGCTAGACGGAAAGACCCCGTGAACCTTTACTACAGCTTTACATTGAACTTTGACCTTACCTGTGTAGGATAGGTGGGAGGCTTTGAAGCAGGCACGCCAGTGTCTGTGGAGCCATCCTTGAAATACCACCCTGGTAATGTTGGGGTTCTAACTCAAGCTTAACAGAGCTGAGGACAATGTATGGTGGGTAGTTTGACTGGGGCGGTCTCCTCCTAAAGAGTAACGGAGGAGTACGAAGGTGCGCTCAGAACGGTCGGAAATCGTTCGAAGAGTATAAAGGCAAAAGCGCGCTTAACTGCGAGACCCACAAGTCGAGCAGATACGAAAGTAGGTCTTAGTGATCCGGTGGTTCTGTATGGAAGGGCCATCGCTCAACGGATAAAAGGTACTCTGGGGATAACAGGCTGATACCGCCCAAGAGTTCATATCGACGGCGGTGTTTGGCACCTCGATGTCGGCTCATCTCATCCTGGGGCTGAAGCAGGTCCCAAGGGTATGGCTGTTCGCCATTTAAAGAGGTACGCGAGCTGGGTTTAGAACGTCGTGAGACAGTTCGGTCCCTATCTACCGTGGGCGTTGGAAATTTGAGAGGATCTGCTCCTAGTACGAGAGGACCAGAGTGGACGAACCTCTGGTGTTTCGGTTGTGACGCCAGTCGCATTGCCGAGTAGCTATGTTCGGATGGGATAACCGCTGAAAGCATCTAAGCGGGAAGCCCACCTTAAGATTAGATTTCCCTAAAGAGCCGTTGTAGACTACGACGTTGATAGGTTGGGTGTGGAAGCATAGTGATATGTGTAGCTAACCAATACTAATTGCTCGTTTGGCTTGACTATACAACGCCTAAATGGCTTTGTAGGTAATAACGATATTCACCTCGCTTGATATAGCTGATACTTTACTTTTAATAACTCATTCCTCTATCCCCCTTTGCTGACGATAATAGCTTGGAGGTCCCACCTGATCCCTTCCCGAACTCAGAAGTGAAACTCCAATGCGCCAATGGTAGTGTGGTTCGCCCATGTGAGAGTAGGTCATCGTCAGCTCCCTATTCCAAAACACCCCCTTACATTAGTAAGGGGGTGTTTTTATTGTCAAAATAACATGCAGTATTATGATGTTAGTTTTATTCTTTTTATATGCTGCATTAATAACCTATTTGTTACATAGCTTTACGCATTTTCACACTGTAAATTTTTGAATCCTATATACTGATTACATCAATGTCGATCCTTTTTTAACCTTAGGTGAACATTTGATGTTTTCTAAAAAATTACAAATATAATTAAATATCTAGGATAAAAAATGACACAAAAGCCCGTTAAACCAGAGCCAAATATGAATGTTCAGCAAGGCAATGCTGGTGAAACTCATCAGCAGGCTGATAATAATTCAACCAATTTAACTACGCAGCAAGGTATTGTTATTGCAGATAATCAGAATTCGCTAAAGGCAGGTCGCCGGGGGCCTGTATTGCTGGAAGATTTTATTTTACGCGAGAAAATTACCCATTTTGACCATGAACGTATTCCTGAGCGTGTTGTACATGCTCGTGGTACGGCAGCCCATGGTTATTTTGAATTAACTAAATCATTAGAGCAATTTACTACAGCTAAGGTATTAACAGAGGTGGGCAAACAAACCCCATTATTTGCTCGTTTTTCAACGGTAGCCGGTGGTGCGGGATCGATTGATACGCCGCGTGATATTCGCGGTTTTGCCGTCAAAATCTATACAGAGGAAGGTAACTGGGATTTAGTGGGTAATAATACCCCTGTGTTCTTTATTCAAGATGCGATTAAATTTCCCGATATTATTCATGCTGTAAAAATGGAGCCTGATCGTGGTTTCCCACAAGCGGCATCAGCGCATGATACCTTTTATGATTTTATCTCGTTAAACCCTGAAACCCTACATAACTACCTATGGGCGATGAGTGATCGCGCTATTCCTCGCAGTTTACGCATGATTGAAGGCTTTGGTATCCATAGCTATCGCTTTATTAATGCCCAAGGCGAAAGTGTATTCTTCCGTTATCACTGGCGTCCACGTTTGCAGCTTCAATCACATGTGTGGGATGAGGCCGTGAAAGTTGCCGGTGCTGATCCAGACTATCATCGTCGTGATCTATTTGAAACTTTGTTTGAAAATGGTGACGAAGTTGTTTGGGACTTTGGTGTGCAGATCTTTACCCAAGAACAAGCAGAAAAATTCCCATTTGATCATTTGGATGCAACCAAATTAATTCCAGAAGAATTAGTTCCTGTTGAAATCGTAGGTAAAATGGTATTAAACCGTTATCCCGATAACTTCTTTGCGGAAACAGAGCAAGTGGCTTTCTGCCCAGCAAACATCGTACCAGGTATCGACTTTAGTAATGATCCGTTGCTACAAGGTCGTTTATTTAGTTACCTAGATACCCAGTTGTCACGTTTGGGCTCACCAAATTTTGCCCAGCTACCAATTAATGCGCCAAAATGTCCATTCCATAATATGCAGCGTGATGGCCATATGCAGATGCAAATTCCTAAAGGTCGCGTCGCTTATGAACCACAAAGTTTGGAACCAGAAAAACCGCGTGAAAATCCGTCAATTGGGTTTAAATCATTTACAGATGATTTAACTCAAAATAACGATGCGGTTAAAGGTCGTATCCGTGCAGAAAGCTTTGCAGACTTTTATAGTCAGCCGCGTATGTTCTATCGTAGTCAAACCCCTATTGAGCAGGCGCATATCGCTTCAGCGATTGTGTTTGAGCTTTCTAAAGTTGAGACACCCTATATCCGTGAGCGCATGGTTGCCCAGCTGCTAACGGTTGATGAAACATTGGGTAAACGCGTTGCTGATGGTTTAGGGATGAAATCAGTGCCAAAACCGATTGAGCCAACGGTTCCAGTGCAAGATTTGCCATTATCGCCGGCTTTGCAGTTGATTGGCAAAGCCAAGCCAACGCTTGAAGGTCGTAAAGTGGCTATTTTAGTTGCAGATGATTCAAATGCAGAAATGCTTGAAAAATATAAAGCAGCGATTACAGCAGCAAAGGCAACCCCCTTTATTGTAGCGCCAAAAATTAGTATTACGTTAAACAATGGTGAAACCATTGCGGCTGACGGTCAATTGGCGGGTTCACCTTCTGTCTTGTTTGATGCAATCGTTAGTATCATTATGCCAGAGCAAGCGAAAAAACTAGCCAAAGTGAGTGAGGCGATTGCGTGGTTTAAAGACGCGCACGCCCATCTAAAAGCGATTGCTTATTGTGGTGCGACGGATGAATTTATTCTGATTCCCCAGCATATTGAGAAAGATGCCAGTGTGGTGGCTTTAAAGGAAATAGAGACCTTTATCGAGAAGGCCAAATCGCGTGAATGGGATCGTGAACCTAATGTGCGTGATTTAGCGTAATTCATCAACCCCGCAACAAAAAAGCTAGCTTAATAATAAGCTAGCTTTTTGTTTATTTGGCGGAAACGGAGGGATTCGAACCCTCGATACGCTATTAACGTATACACACTTTCCAGGCGTGCGCTTTCGACCACTCAGCCACGTTTCCAATCGAGTTGCAACTCCAAAATATAGGTAATCGCAAAACGGACGCCTATTTTACCCAAAATAATGCCAAATGTCATGTATAATTAATCAATTTTCATCAATGGCTAGAGTTGGTATTTTATAGCGTATGAGTGGTTATCAGCGTTTTTCACACAAATCACTGTCACAGAGCTTGGTAGTGATAGCTTTATCCTTATTGCCCTTATGGGCACATTCAAGCAGCTCTTTAGATTATCGCAAACAGCACCTCAATCAATGTGGCAATACCTATGCTAACCAACAAAGTCCACAGCCACTCTCAAATCAACCAATTGAGATTTATTATCTATGTCTAAATGGCTTTGCTGTGGGGTATTCGTCACTGAGTAAAACCGCCTTGTGGTCAGCGGAGTATTTGACGCGAGCGCGTATTGAAAAAGCGAGTGAACTATCTAGGGTTGATAATTTTCACGAAGAAAGTCAGCTGCCTAATCGGCTTAAAGGCTATTTAGCTGATTATCGTAACGTACCTTATGATCGTGGACATTTGGCGCCCAATGCAGATATGAGTACGCTTGAATCACAATATGACAGCTTTAGCCTTGCCAACATTGTACCGCAAAATCCCGTCAATAATCGTAGCACTTGGCGAGACATTGAGTCCCGTACTCGTTACCTAGCGATCAAACACAATCGTATCTATGTGGTGACAGGGGTAGCTTTTATCAGTAACCGGGTTAAGAAAATTAATAATAATATATTAGTACCCAGTCATCTATATAAAGCGATTTATATTCCAAGTCTACAACAAGCAGGGGTCTATTTTGCACCTAATGATGATAGTCAGCGAGTGGAAATCATTAGTCTAGATGAACTTGCGGTAAGAATAGGCGTGGATGCTATGCCAGGGTTGTCAGGGAAGGTACAAAAAACGGCAATGACGCTGCCTATCGATGACTATTCGAGCACTACAGAAAACAAAAACCCCAAAAAATCAGAACCTGATAACCAGCAAATTTTATTAGTCTTAGTTAATTTAGTCTTGACTATTTTTGAATGGATAATCAGCCTATTTAAGTCCTAAAAATGGTAATTATACACAAATGACTGATTAGTCAGTTTAAGCTTTTGGGATTTTTGAAAAAAATAATTATTTATAAATCAATTATTTATTATATAAAAAACTAGAAATTTTGCCCTGTAACGATATAGAAAACTATTAGTAACTTTTGTGTATTAAAAAATATCTTTACCTCAAAACCATTTTGGCTATAATGATTGTCAATGGCACTGCATCTCACTTCCCTTACTTTTTGCAGTGCGCTACAGAAGGAACTGTTATGAAAATTTCTCTTAAATCAATCAGCGTTGGTGTTGCTCTTTCTACTTTAAGTGTTGCTGCTATGGCTGCCGATCCAATCGTGGGTACCTGGCAAACTTATGAAGACAATCAACCAAAAGCGCAAGTTCAAATCTCACAAACAGGTGCTACTTTCACCGGTAAAATCGTTGCGGGCAATACTGAAAAAGCAAAATCTTTTGTTGGTAAAACTGTGTTAACAGGCGTTAAAGCAGCGGGTAATGGCAAATATTCAGGTAAAGCCAAAGACCCACGTTGGGGCTTTGGGTTAGGTGCAGATATTTCATTAAGCGGTTCAACCTTGACTTTATCTGTTCCAGTCAAAGGCAGCCAAACTTGGAAAAAAATTAAATAATCGTTACTGATTTGAAATCTCAAAAAAGCTAGATATGACTATCTAGCTTTTTTATTTGTCCAATCGCAAGTTTTGTAGAGTCTTTTAGTATGCTTATATAAAAAAATAGGCTGATTGAATCAGCCTATGTTTATCATTCTTTGTCTATTCGATACGTTCGCCATGTACGGCTAAGTCAAGACCGGTGTATTCATCTTCATCAGTGACACGTAAGCCCATGGTTAATTGAATCACTTTGGCAATAATGAAAGTCACAATCGCGCAGTAGATGATAACCGCGAACACGCCTTCTAATTGCACCCACACTTGACCCATAGTCGATAAAGCCAGTGGTTTGCCAGTGATAGCAGGACTCACAAAGACACCTGTCAATATGGCACCGACGATGCCACCAACGCCATGCAATCCAAACGCATCCAAGCTATCATCGATTTTTAACAGACGTTTGAGATAGTTGACTGCATAAAAGCAAACCAATGAGGTGATGATACCAATCGCTAATGCGCCTGCTACCGTCACAAAACCTGCCGCTGGGGTAATACCGACTAGACCTGCTACTGCACCTGATGCACCGCCCAGTACAGAGGCTTTACCACGGACTAATTTTTCGATGGCAAACCAAGTTAATGCCCCTGCCGCTGCCGCTACTTGCGTGACGAGTAGGGCATTACCTGCCAATGCATTTGCCGCTAACGCACTACCGCCATTGAAGCCAAACCAACCTACCCAAATCAAACCCGTACCAATTAAGGTTAAAGCCAAGTTTGAAGGTGCCATTGGGTCACGGTTATAGCCATTACGTTTACCTAGAACAGCCGCCAACACAATACCTGCCACACCGGCATTAATGTGCACGACCGTACCGCCTGCAAAGTCTAGCGCACCATCTGCCATCAACCAGCCGCCGCCCCAAACCCAGTGGCAAATCGGTGCATACACCAATAATACCCAAAGGGCAGTAAACACCATAAAGCTACTGAATTTAATACGTTCAGCAATTGAGCCTGCTAAGATTGCCACAGTGATAATGGCAAAGGTCATTTGAAAAGTGACAAATAACAGGGTTGGTACGGTACCGGTTAAATCACCTAGCCCAATATTAGATAACAATGCATTATCAAAACCGCCAACAAATTGATTAAAATCGCTGCTACCAAACGCCAGCGAATAACCCAACACAATCCAAACAATAGATACTAATGCTGTGGCACCATAACTGTGTGCCATTGTCCCTAAAATATTCTTTTTGCGCACCATGCCTGAGTAAAACAATGCCAACCCTGGAATAGTCATTAGTAGCACTAATGCAGTCGAAATTAATACCCAAGCGGTGTCGCCCGCATTTAGCGTAGGCGTGTCAGCAGCATGAGCCACCAATGGAGATAACAACAATAACGATAAAATTGATTTAGTAGATACTAGTGGCTGTAAAAATTTGGCAAAAGCTGCCCTTGTAATGACGGCATTCATCGTAACCCCCTTAAAATTATTTGAGATAGTCGTTAAGCTGCTTGATAGGTCTACGTTAATGTTTAAAGGATGGTCGACTTTAAAATTTAACAAGCCCTGCCACAACGACAGTCATGATAGTGTTAGATAGCATTAGCGCCTGTTTCACCAGTACGGATACGAATCACTTGTTCTAATGGTGATACAAAGATTTTGCCATCACCGATTTTGCCCGTGCTAGCCACGCGAGTGATAGCTTCAATCGCTGCATCAACCATTTCGTCAGTCACCGCAATTTCTAACTTAACCTTCGGTAAGAAATCAACCACATACTCAGCACCACGATACAATTCAGTATGACCTTTTTGACGGCCAAAACCTTTTACTTCGGTAACAGTGATACCTTGAACACCAATCTCAGAGAGTGACTCACGTACATCATCTAGTTTGAACGGTTTTAAAATAGCCGTAATTAATTTCATAATAATTTCCTTTTAAGTGCCGCTTATGGTTGGGTTAGTTACTATCTGCTGTAGTGGCTTAATAGCGATTACCCTAAACAGCATTCGTAAAGCATGTTGAAAATGGTAGTTTCGATAATTCAAAAGCTATGCCAACTTTCATAAATGTCCTATTTTTAAGGGGGTAAAAAATACAACCTATTGAAAATAAAGCAAAAACTTTTTGGTGGTTTCAATGCGACCATCACACAGAAAGCGTAATTTTATTATAACCAAAAAATAAAAATTCCTCTAATGTAAATCAGTTATTGCACCAAAAAGGTTATTTGGGCGCCATTAACGATTTTGTAGATAATTTTTAGAGTTATTTTAATAATTGGCGATAAAAACAAAATAATTGCACCAAAAAAGTGCATTTTACTGCCTAAAATCGTTAAATTTGTTGAGTAATACAGATCAAAAGTATATCTTCATCGCAAAAATCGTAGCATTTAAACCGCCTTTTATTGCGGTCACTACAAAACATGAAAACTCACATTTAATCGCAAAACTTTTTGTCATAAAATGGTATGATAGAAAACGTTTTTTAGCTTATGCGGCAAGTATTGTTATTGCCTTAGTTAGCGGTACCCTTATTTAAGTGCTACAAGTTTAAGTATTATAAGTTTAAGTGTTACAAGGAATTCTCGTGAGCCAACTCTCTGCCACTCAATCAGCCGTTTCACCTGCTTCAACCAACCAAAGCATGCCATCAGCATCGAGCATGATTCAACGTGGCAATGGCTTACAAGTGGTGGTTGGACTTGGCAAATCAGGCTTGTCGGCAGTCAACTATTTACACGCGCTTGGCTACCCCGTAGCTGTCACCGATGCCGGTCTGCCCAAACTTGCCGAGCATTTGCCAACTGATATAGTGACCAAGTTTGGGGCAATAGATGGCGAACTGTTAGCAGTGGCAGATCGCATTATCATCAGTCCTGGTATCGACCCTTATTTGCCGGTGTTTGATGGCGCACGTGCGAAAAAAATCGCGATTGTCAGTGATATTCAATTGTTCCATGAGGTAGCTAAACAGCGAGATATTCCGATTATTGCGATTACCGGCTCTAATGCCAAAAGCACTGTCACCACCCTGGTTGGCCAGATGGTCAAAAATGCGGGGTTTAAAGTCGGTGTCGGTGGTAACTTAGGAACGCCCGCGCTTGATTTGTTACTTGAGCCCATACAGATGGCGGTGCTTGAGTTATCCAGTTTTCAACTACAGACCACTACCAATTTAGCCGCCAAAGTAGCCACCGTGCTTAACATGTCGCCTGACCATCTAGATCGCCATGGCAATATGCTCGGCTATCACCAAGCCAAACACCGAATTTTCCAAGGCGTGCAATCCATTGTGGTTAACCGCGAGGACTTGCTTAGTCGCCCGTTGGTAGCCGATGATATGCCCACCATTAGCTTTGGTAGTAACGCACCTGATATGAATCAGTACGGATTGATAAAAGATAGCGATGGTAAAATCTGGTTAGCACGGGGTCGTGAGCGGTTGCTCAATGAAAAAGACGTGCCGATCAAAGGTGAGCATAACTTGATGAATGCGCTGTCAGCCTTAGCAATTGGCGAACTAGCAGGTCTGCCGCTAGAGAGTATGTTAACAACATTAAAAAACTTTGTCGGGCTGCCACATCGCTGTGAATTTATCACAACTACCCATCAGCTTGATTGTTTTGACGACTCTAAAGGCACTAACATTGGCTCGACCATCGCCGCAATTTTGGGGCTAGGTAAAGTATATGCGCCCAAAGGCAAAAAACTCGCTGTGATTTTGGGCGGGCAAGGTAAAGGTCAAAACTTTGCTGAACTGGCAAAACCCTTGATGGATTATGCGCAAGTGGTATACTTTATTGGAGAAGATGCCGATAAAATCGCGGCTGATTTGGCATCAGCGGGTTTAGATGCTCACAATCCTGCAGGGATTGTGTTAACCAAATGCCAAACCCTAGAACAAGCGGTCAATCAAGCTTGGCAAGACCAGCCAACATTCCCCGCTTTAGGCGTATTATTGCTATCACCTGCTTGTGCAAGTTTTGATCAGTTTAGTGGCTATGTGGAACGTGGACAAGTTTTTCAACGCTTAGTCAAACCCCAATAATCATTCGCTAGTGTATTTTTAATATTTAGGTTGTGTTATGCCCGCGCCCCATTCGACTTCTTCGTCACTTTCTTCATCCCTCTCAGCTAACAGTGTTTCTGCTAAGAAAAGCCGCCAGTGGATTCCGCCCATTAATTCGGTGCTATTGACCACGGTAGCAACCATCATGGTATTTAGTCTGTTGATGGTGGCGTCCGCGTCAATACCTTTTGCACAAACCAAAAAACTGGGTGATTTCTACTTTTTTTACCACCAATTGGCGTACATGGGAATCGGTGCAGTTCTTGGTTTACTGGTATATTTTATCCCGCTTCGCAAGACGTTTCGCTTAGATTTTATTATGTATGCGCTGCTGGCTTGTCTTTTGCTGATTATTTATACCCTAATCGGTGGGTCAGTGATTAACGGCAGTAAACGCTGGATTGAATTGGGTGGTATCAATTTTCAGCCCTCTGAACTGGCAAAATTGTTGATGATTTTGTACACCTCAGATTATCTAGTGCGCCGATCGGAAGAGATTCGTAACCATTGGAAAGGCTTTTTGCGGCTAACACTGATAGCCATGGGGCTGATCTTATTTATCATGTTGCAGCCTGACTTTGGCTCGGTGGTGATTATTGCGACCTGTATTGCGGCGATGATTTTTGTCGGCGGCTTACCCATGCGCCAGTTTTTTATCATCATGGGGGCCATGTTTTTGGCGGGCACCATGGCGATTATGGGGGCAAGTTACCGACTAAAACGGGTAACCTCGTTTTTAGATCCGTTTGATGACTTGAAAAATAGTGACTATCAGCTAGGTCGCAGTATTGTAGCCTTTGCCCGCGGTGAGTGGTTTGGTGTCGGTTATGGGGAAAGTATCCAAAAACTCTCCCATTTGCCGGAGGCGCATACCGACTTTTTACTGGCGATTACCGGTGAAGAGTTAGGCTTAGTGGGTGTGTCGTTTTTACTGGTGTTACAAATTATTTTGGTCACTACGGTTATGCGCATTAGCTACCAAGCGCTAGCACGGCACCAAACACGCTTAAGCTACTTTGCGTTTGGGGTTGGGATTTTGTTCTTTGGGCAAATTTTCGTCAACGCCGGCATGACCATGGGGATGCTACCTACCAAAGGATTGACCATGCCATTTTTTAGCTATGGGGGTTCTTCTATGGTAGTTAATCTGATTATCGTCGGATTGTTGATGCGAATTATTAAAGAAAGCCCAACGATTCCTGCCAATCAATGTCGTTATTATTAATGGGTTGCCAAAAGATTTTGTAAACTATCGACTTTTATACGCTGTTTGCCTTGCAGCGGCGTATGATTCCATTGGCAAACCGCCTGCTCAAGCATCGTGGTTGGTTTATCCATATCAACCGGTGGCTGTTGTAATAATTGCAGTGCGGTCTTAATAAGTTGTGGTGCAGGGTAGGATTGAATCGGCTCTGCTAGCGTTTGTTTAGACAGCTTTTGCCCGTGTGCATTCACCAAAATGGGTAAGTGATAGTAGTGTTGGTTAGGGGGAAAATTTAAATAATCCGCAATCACCATTTGCGGTATCGTCAATGGCAATATATCCAAACCCCGCACGATTTGATTGACACTTTGTTGCGCGTCATCAATTACCACTGCAAGCATGTAATTAATCATGCCTTTGTTGGCGGTTGGCGTATTTGAGCAAGACCGCACAATGCGCCGTCTTCTGACCACAATATCACCCTGTTCTCGTTGCGGATTGCCTGAAATCACCCCTTGCAGCTGATCGAAAAAAAGCATTGGGTTATCTGGCATCACTAAGCGAATGGCATGATCGCGCGATAGCCGCTTATGGACACAGATTCTAGGATAAGGGTATTGGGTATTGGGGTGGGCGAGTTGATAAGTTTGCAGGGATTTACGACTGCAATCACAGCCATAACTGACTGCTTTTAGTTGCTCATCCAATAACGCGTGATACGTGTCTAGGTTTTGTGACTGGTAGCGAACGTTACCATCCCAGTGCAAGCCTAATCGATCCAAATCTGCTAAAATCAAATCGCTAAATTTTGGATGACAGCGCTCCGTATCAGTATCTTCAATGCGTACTAGCCACTTGCCTTGCGCCTGCTTAGCGATACAGTAACTGGCAATAGCCGTCACCAGTGACCCCAAATGCAAAGCTCCCGTCGGAGAGGGAGCAAAGCGACCAATAACAGGAGACGTTGATAAATTAAGCATGACCCCATGCTTGTTTTTCTTTAATCTCTGATAAGGTTTTGCAGTCGATACATTGGGTCGCGGTTGGACGGGCTTCTAAACGACGCACACCAATCTCTACACCGCAAGTCTCACAAAAACCGTAGTCGCCACTGTCAATCTCGGCAATCGATTTATCAATCTTGCGAATCAGTTTACGCTCACGGTCACGCGTGCGTAGTGCCAACGCAAACTCTTCTTCTTGGGTGGCGCGGTCATTAATATCAGGCATCGCCGTTGATTCATCTTGAATATAAGATTTGGTTGATTCAGCTTCGCTAATTAACTGCTCTTTCCAATCTAATAAAATTTTTCTAAAATGCGCAAGTTGTGCGTCATTCATATATTCTTCTTCAGCCGCTGGCTGATATGGGGTAAAGCTTAATTCACGTTCATTTTGGGCAGATGCCATAGCTAATTCCTTTAAAAACCGATAGTGATACAATTTTAAGTTTACAATTTCATTACGAGTTCAGCACTTAAGCCAATGACATCGCGTTATTAACGCTTTAAACACTGCAATTCGCCAGTATATGAAATCAAACTAAAATAAACGCTAAAACCTTAATAAACAAGCTAATCAAACTTTCACGACATTAAGTTTATGAACATAAGTTCAACAACCATGAAAAATTAGTCAGATAGTATCTGTTCTTTTGATACCAGTTGCAAGTAACCCATTGTTATATAAATTTATCCAACGTAAACCAGGCGCAATTTCATCAATGGTATAATCTTTACACAAGGGTTTAAACTGTAGGCTGGTCGATGGGCAGCCAAACACAGATGTCCCATAAGTAATCTTATGCATTTCTTGGTGAATATGACCGACAAATATAGCCTTAATACGGTCTAGATACGGCATTACCACTTCCCAAAAACGCTCAGAATTTATTATAGTGTACTTATCAAGCCATGCTGAATCGATTAATACCATCGGATGATGACAAAAAATTGCACAAGGCCGATCGGCATTCGCTAACTGCTGCGCTAGCCACCGCAATGACTGCTCATCAAACTCCCCATGACTGTGCCCCTCACAAGAAGAGTCTAATAACAATAAGTCCCAATAATCGGTGGCAATACTATAGCGGGTTTGCAGGCGAGAATCTGCTTTGACTGGCAAATGACGGCGTTGGGCAAAAGGTAGATGATGATCAAGCTCTAGGGTCACATCATGATTGCCCGGGATAGCTACAAAAGGAATATTGATGTCGTCTAAGGCTGCAAATAAACGGTCATAATTTTGCTGAGTAGGTTCTTGACATAAATCCCCCGTCAGTACCAACAAATCAACATTATCGCGCTGTTGTCGAACCAAGGATAATACCGATTCAAATGTGTCTGCGGTATTAACACCATTCATTAACTTATTAGGGTCATCAAAGAGATGCAGATCACTTAATTCAATAATTGAAAAATAATCGGCATGGTGTTGTGATATCGAACTTGGCAGTAACGTCACTCAGTTATCCTTAGAATAATGACGGTAATCGTGGCAGTACAACTTTATCAAACAACGGTTAATTAAATAAGGCATGTTTTATATCACAAATACTCATAATTGACAAACACAATAGCAAAATAATTTTTAGCCTATCTTCATTCAAATAATTGGATAAAATAGGGAACTATTGGCAGCGCTCACAAACACCTGAAAGCTCAATAATACTCGATTGGGTGGCAAAATTGGTCGATTGCTCAACCTCAGTTAGCATGGTCTGGATAGATGGATGGCTAAACTCTTGTACCTCACCACAGCATCGACAGACCAAAAAAGCGGCAACATGGCGATCGGTGGGCTGAGAGCAGGCAAAAAATGCCTTGCTGGAATTTAATTGATGAACCAAGCCATGCCTGAGCAAAAACTCTAAACTACGATATACAGTTGGCGGTGCGACGACTTTTTCGCTCGCTGATTGCAGTAAATCCAATAATTCATACGCCCCAATGGGCTGAGCGGCAAGTAGAATCAAACGATACACCTGCTCTCGCAGCGCAGTAAAACGTAAACCTTGCGCTTGGCAATCTTGTTTTATCTGAGTAATCTGTGCTTCAATCTGCTCGGCGGTCATTTGTTGCATACACATGGACATAGATATAGATAGGTGGTGACAATTTGCGTCATAATTATTAGCTGACTGAATAGAACTTCCAGCTGATTGAATAGAACGTTGGGTCATATCACATAAAATCATTAATAACTCTCAACTTACTTTAGCATGAAAACCGCATAATTTGTCTGAGAAATTAGCGATTCAGCTATAAACATACCCGACAATATAACAAGTCTAACAATACACTATTCATAATGACTGGCGATTAACGTCAGCATAGATAAAACAACCTTTAGCCAAATTTTTAATCAAGATTCTGCTATACTGCTTTTATTATTCCTGCCCACAATCAGCTAGCCCTTATTTTGCTATGTCAAAACCAGCCAAGCCATTTGACCCACAATCTATCCAACAATCCATCAACAAGCAGTCTTGGCTGATACTTGGGCTAGTTGCCATCGGTATTGTATTAGATGTTTGGCAAGGCAATAGCCAGTATGTGGTGAGTAAAAATTTGCTAGCCGGTAGTGTGTTAGGGTGGGTGAGCCAAATCATCTTTGCTAAAATTTCCTTGAGCAAATCGGGCTATCAGCAGCGTCGTCAAATTGTTCATCGTTTTTACCAAGCGCATATGGCAAAGTGGGTATTGACCATTATTGGATTTGCACTGATTTTTCTGCTGTTAAAACCGCTAAACGCCATTGCGGTATTCGCGGGCTACTTAATTTTGCAAATGAGTTACCTCATTATCACTTACCGAAATCCTTGGTAAAAAAAGGCTATTTACATTTATCTCGTAATCCTGGAAATAACCTAAACTAAATCACAAATAAATCTATTTAATCCTTTACAAAAAGGTAACAGTTGAATTAATATAGTGAAAATTTTTTGAAGGTGCGATTGCTCAGCGCTAATTGGCTAAAAAGAATTAGTTTTCAAGCAATTGCATATATGTTTTACTGATGACCCACTTATTTGAGTCAAGCAAAACACAGTAGGTCGATAGCCTATATTATTACGTTGATAAACAAGTTGTTTATTCACGGTTCATCACCTTAGTTAAGCAGATTGCTTAAACGCCTCGATGTGCCTTTGACGTCATGTTTGCACTTCTCATTGAGTATCATCAGCTCAGTTAGATACGATTATAGTGTTAAGTTACAAATTTTTGTGATTAGACAAAATATCTGACGCTAACTCCCTCTATTATCGGCTCAATATAAAAAAGAAGTTAAGATTATGGCAGAAGCAAACGCAGAAATTACTTCAAATGAGTATATCAATCACCACTTGACAAACTGGACTTTCGGTAATCACCCAACAGAAGGTTGGATAGTTGCCGAAACCAAACAGCAAGCTTCTGAAATGGGTTTTAATGCGATTCATTTAGACTCAATGCTGTGGTCGATTGGTTTAGGGGTTCTTTTTTGTGCCATTTTTTATATGGTGGCAAAAAAAGCAACCTCGGGTGTACCCGGCAAAATGCAAGCTTTTATTGAAATGATTGTGGAGTTTGTTGATAGTAACGTTCGTGATACTTATCATGGCACATCAAAAGTTATTGCGCCATTGGCATTGACAATTTTTGTGTGGATTTTCTTGATGAACTTCATGGATCTTCTGCCAGTTGATTATTTGCCTGTAATTGCACAAAAAATTGGTGGTTTGCTAGGACATAACCCACACCATGTTTACATGAAAGTCGTACCAAGTACTGACCCAAATGTGACGCTTGGTATGTCGTTCTCAGTATTTGCACTGATCATTTTTTATAGTATTAAAGAAAAAGGTTTTGGCGGTTTTATTGGTGAATTAACCCTTCATCCATTTAGCGCAAAAAACCCAATCGCTAAAATCTTATTGATTCCAGTGAACTTTATCCTAGAGTTTGTAACTCTAATCGCAAAACCTATCTCACTTGGCTTACGACTTTTTGGTAACATGTATGCAGGTGAATTAATTTTTGTGTTAATCGCCCTTATGCCATTTTGGATTCAATGGGTGTTATCAGTACCGTGGGCAATCTTCCACATTTTAGTAATCACTTTGCAAGCGTTCGTTTTCATGATGCTAACCATTGTCTATCTTAGCCTTGCATCACAAACTGAACATTAATTTCAAAACAGTAATGAGGATACATCAATGACTCTAGAAGGTATGACCGTTCTTGCCGTTGCTTTGCTAATCGGTTTAGGTGCACTAGGCACAGGTATTGGCTTTGCAATCTTAGGTGGCAAATTCTTAGAGGGCGTCGCTCGTCAACCAGAACTAGGTTCACAATTGCAAACTCGTATGTTCATCGTGGCAGGTCTTCTTGACGCCGTACCGATGATCGGTGTTGGTATTGCAATGTTATTGTTATTCGCAAATCCTTTAGCAGGTTAATAGGTACACTATCAGTACAATGTCCACATCATCTTATGTGGACAAGGATTGAAGAAACTTAATTAACGAGGGATTCTAAGTGAATATCAATGCAACCCTAATTGGACAATCGATTGCATTCGCCATCTTCGTGATGTTTTGCATGAAGTTTGTGTGGCCGCCTTTGGTTGCTGCTATTTCGGATCGCCAACGTAAAATCGCAGATGGCCTAAATGCTGCCGAAAAAGCCAAAGCAGACTTAGCAACTGCATCACAAGCTGCAGAGCAAGAGCTTATCGCAGCAAAAGCAAAAGCCGCTTCACTCATTGAGCAAGCGAACAAAAGCGCCAATCAAATGATTGAAGATGCCAGAGTGCAAGCACAAGTGGAAGGCGAACGTATTCGTCAGCAAGCGCGTGAAGCAATTGATCAAGAAATTAATAAAGCCCGTGAAGGTTTACGCGCGCAGGTTGCAGAACTTGCCGTACTCGGTGCCGAAAAAATCTTACAAGAAAAGGTCAATCCAGAAACTCATGCCAATATGTTAAACCAATTGGCAGCCAAGTTATAAGTAGCAACCGTACAGTGAGGATATGATGGCTGATTTATCAACCTTAGCAAGACCCTATGCAAAAGCAGCATTTGATTATGCTAAAGAGCACACGTCAGTCAATGAGTGGCAAGATTACTTAAACGTGATGAATGCCATCGTTAGTGATAAAGCATTTGCCGATTATATCAATAATCCAGCAGTTGCTGCACAAGCTAAAGTCGCTACTTTAAAAGACCTTTATAACCAAAGTTCACCTGAAGATAGCAATACCGTGTTTAAAACTTTAAGCACCGCTATTGAGGGTGGGGCACAAGCAGATTCCAATGCTTTTGTTAATTTTTTGACGCAACTTGCAGAGCAAGATCGTTTGGCATTATTACCCAGTATCAATGAGCGTTTTGGTTTATTAAAAGCCGCTGATGCAAAAGAAGTTCATGCATATGTCACGTCGGCATATCCATTAACGCAAGTGCAAGAGCAACTCATTGAACACCGACTTGCTACCTCCCTAGGCGCGAAGGTCGTACTACATGTCAATGTAGACCCTGCCCTAATTGCAGGTGTGACGATCAAGGTCGGTGACAAAGTAATCGATGACTCTGTACGTGGCAAATTAAAACAGTTAAAAACACAGCTGACGGCATAAATTTCAACAAAATTGATTCTAGTCAGTAAAAATTAAGGAACAGTGCAATGCAACAATTGAATCCAGCGGAAATCAGTAATCTGATTAAGCAGCGAATTCAAGACCTGACTGCGGGTGCCACAGCAAAGAACGAAGGCACTATTGTCATGGTATCTGACGGTATCGTACAGATTCATGGTCTTGAAGATGCCATGTACGGCGAAATGATTGAGTTTGAAGGTGGCGTATATGGTATGGCGCTAAACCTTGAACAAGACTCAGTCGGCGCGGTTGTTCTAGGTGAATACTTGAATCTCCAAGAAGGACAAAAAGCTTACTGTACTGGTCGTATTTTAGAAGTACCAGTGGGTCCTGAGCTTTTAGGTCGTGTGGTAGATGCACTGGGTAATCCTATCGATGGTAAAGGCCCAATTAACGCCAAATTAACGGATAAAGTTGAAAAAATCGCCCCAGGCGTTATCGACCGTCAATCAGTTGATGAGCCAGTAATGACAGGTTATAAAGCTGTTGATACTATGATTCCAATCGGACGTGGTCAACGTGAGCTTATTATTGGTGACCGCCAAACTGGTAAAACAGCCATGGCAATCGATGCGATCATCGCGCAAAAACACTCGGGCATTAAATGTGTATACGTAGCCGTTGGTCAAAAACGTTCAACAATCGCAAACGTGGTACGTAAACTAGAAGAAACGGGCGCATTAGCTTATACAACGGTTGTGGTTGCATCTGCTTCTGAACCAGCAGCACTGCAGTACATCGCGCCATACTCTGGTTGTACTATGGGTGAATACTTCCGTGACCGCGGTGAAGATGCGCTTATCATTTATGATGATTTATCAAAACAAGCCGTAGCCTATCGTCAAATTTCATTGCTTTTACGTCGTCCACCAGGACGTGAAGCTTACCCAGGTGACGTATTCTACCTTCACTCACGTCTATTAGAGCGCGCTTCACGTGTAAGCGCTGAGTATGTAGAAAAATTCACCAACGGTGCGGTAACAGGTAAAACAGGTTCGTTAACTGCCTTACCAATTATCGAAACCCAAGCAGGTGACGTATCAGCATTCGTACCAACCAACGTGATTTCAATCACCGACGGTCAGATATTCCTAGAGTCAAGCTTGTTTAACTCAGGTATCCGTCCAGCGGTGAATGCGGGTATTTCAGTTTCTCGTGTGGGTGGTGCAGCGCAAACTAAAATCATCAAAAAATTGTCAGGTGGTATCCGTACCGCATTGGCACAGTATCGTGAATTGGCAGCTTTTGCACAGTTTGCTTCTGACTTAGATGACGCGACCCGTAAACAGCTTGACCATGGTCAACGTGTGACTGAATTGATGAAACAAAATCAATACGCACCAATGAGCATCGCTGAACAAGCTGCGGTAATTTATGCTTCTAACGAAGGTTATCTAGCTGATGTCCCAGTGAACAAAGTGGGTGCATTTGAAGCAGGTTTGTTACGTTACCTACGTGACCAACATGGTGATTTTATGGCAGACATTGATAACACTGCCAACTATAATGATGATATCGCAAACCAATTCAAATCAGCGATTGAAAACTATAAGCAAAATCATTCATTCTAAGATTTACTGAAATTTTAGAACTGCATTGTCATAGAACAAATGAACAAAGGGGTTATGATTACTTTGTTCATTTTTCCAAATTTCGTCCATGTTACATCAATGGGCGTGGACTGAAACTAAACATGGCTGTATGGATTATTTATGGCAAGTTTAAAAGAAATTCGAGCAAAAGTTGCTAGTATTAAAAGTACCCAGAAAATTACTCGCGCCATGCAAATGGTTGCAGCGAGTAAGATGCGACGTGCCCAAGAACGTATGCAACTAGGTCGTCCTTATGCTGATAGCATGCGTCGAGTGGTTTCTCATCTAGTTAAAGCTTCACCAGACTACAAACATCCTTACCTAGTACCTCGTCCGGTTAATCGTGTTGGCTATATTGTAGTCAGTTCTGACCGTGGTCTTGCAGGTGGTTTGAATATCAACTTATTCAAAAGATTGATGCAGCACGTTAAACAACAAAAGAGCCAAGCGGTTGAAACGCGTTTTGCGGTGATTGGTCAAAAAGGCGTGAGCTTCTTTAAAACATTCGGTGGTACGGTGATTGCTGCGGAAACTCACTATGGTGATAACCCAAGCTTTGAGCAACTTAGTGTGCCAGTTCAAGTAATGCTTGATGCGTATAATCGTGGCGAAATTGATGAGATTTACCTGGTATATAACGAATTCGTTAATGCCATGACCCAAAATCCTAGTGTGCAACGCTTATTACCGATTGCGGCTGAGCCTTTGGTTGATGAAACCATGGAAAATCGTGAATACAGCTGGGACTACATCTATGAGCCAACTACCAAAGAGCTGCTTGATGGTTTGATGGGACGTTATGTTGAATCAATCGTCTATCAAGGTGTGGTAGAAAATATTGCTTCTGAACAGTCTGCACGTATGGTTGCTATGAAAGCAGCAACGGATAACGCAGGTAACTTAATTAACGAATTACAATTGGTTTACAACAAGCTGCGTCAAGCGGCGATTACCCGAGAAATTTCGGAAATCGTTGGCGGTGCTGCTGCTGTTTCATAATTGACCTACATTCAAGGAGAGCGTAATGAGTAGCGGTCGTATTGTACAGATTATTGGCGCGGTTATTGACGTTGAATTTGACCGTCAAAGCGTACCAAGAATTTATGATGCCTTAAAAGTTGAAGGCACAGAAACTACATTAGAAGTACAACAACAATTGGGTGATGGTATCGTACGTACTATTGCCATGGGTTCTACTGAAGGTCTAAAACGTGGTCTACCAGTTAGCAATACTGGCGCACCAATCTCTGTACCTGTGGGTAAAGGTACCCTAGGTCGTATCATGGACGTTTTAGGACGTCCAATCGACGAAGCAGGGCCGGTAGAGCATAGCAACACTTGGGCGATTCACCGTGAAGCGCCAAGCTACGACGAACAATCAAACTCTACTGAACTTTTAGAAACCGGTATTAAAGTAATTGACTTATTATGCCCATTTGCTAAAGGCGGTAAAGTCGGTCTGTTCGGTGGCGCAGGTGTTGGTAAAACCGTTAACATGATGGAACTTATCAATAACATCGCAAAAGCACACTCAGGTTTATCGGTATTTGCTGGTGTAGGTGAGCGTACCCGTGAAGGTAATGACTTCTACCACGAGATGAAAGATTCAAACGTACTTGATAAAGTTGCGATGGTGTATGGTCAGATGAATGAGCCACCAGGAAACCGTTTACGTGTTGCCTTGACCGGTTTGACCATGGCGGAATACTTCCGTGACGAAAAAGATGAGAACGGTAAGGGTCGTGACGTATTATTGTTTGTTGATAATATTTATCGTTATACACTAGCGGGTACCGAAGTATCAGCATTATTAGGTCGTATGCCATCTGCGGTAGGTTATCAGCCAACGCTTGCAGAAGAGATGGGTGTATTACAAGAACGTATTACTTCAACCCAATCAGGCTCTATTACTTCTGTTCAAGCGGTATACGTTCCTGCCGATGACTTGACTGACCCATCACCCGCGACAACCTTTGCTCACTTAGACGCAACAGTGGTATTGAGCCGTGATATTGCCTCACAAGGTATTTACCCAGCGGTTGACCCACTCGACTCAACGTCGCGTCAGTTAGACCCACTGGTCATTGGTGAAGAGCACTATGCCGTTGCTCGCGGTGTTCAAGAAGTGTTACAACGCTTTAAAGAGTTGAAAGACATTATTGCGATTTTGGGTATGGACGAATTATCAGAAGATGATAAATTAGTGGTGTACCGTGCACGTAAAATCCAACGTTTCTTGTCACAACCTTTCCATGTTGCAGAGGTATTCACCGGCTCACCAGGTAAATACGTACCAATCCGTGAAACTATTCAAAGTTTTAAAGCAATCTTAAATGGTGAGTATGATGACTTACCAGAACAAGCATTCTACATGAAAGGTGGTATTGAAGAAGTGGTTGCTGCAGCAGAAAAACTACGCGGCTAATTTCTCAATCAAACCCTGTTAATTTAAACTATATTAACAGGGTTTTATCAACCTAATTTTGCGATACCATAGGAGAGAACTGTGGCAACTTTACAATGTAATGTCGTCAGTACGAAAGAAACTATCTACTCTGGTGAGATTAGTATGTTAATTGCTACTGGTGTAGAAGGTGAAGTCGGTATTTTGCCAGGACATATTCCTTTTATTACGCTATTAAAACCAGGTACCATGCAGATCAAAACCAGCAATGGCAATGATGAAATGGTGTATGTATCAGGTGGTGTTTTAGAAGTACAACCGCATTTAGTGACGGTATTGGCAGATACGGCAGTGCGTGCAAATGACTTAGATGAAGCCAAAATTTTGGAAGCACGTCGTCATGCAGAACAAACTTTGCAAAATCAAAAAGCTGATATTGACACCTCTGCGGCTTCGGCAGCATTGGCAGAATCTTTGGCACAATTGCAAACCTTACAGAAATTCAAAAACCGTGCCTAATTTTGATGTGGACGTGTTTAAAGACAGTGGCTATGACCACTGTTTTTTTTATGGGTGCTTAAAAAAAGAGTGCTTAAAAATTTGCTAACTACCTTTTAAACAAAAGTTAACAAAAAATTTTATCAGTTATTGAACAGACAACATTATATCGTATGCTTTTGCATCTTATTAAATGTGGTATTTATACTTTTTTATGTTTAGTTACGTTTTAACAATATTAAATTGGCTATTTTTTCGCTAAATTAATTCAATTATATTGTAGTAGTACAGGCAATGCGTAAACTTTCATTACCTATTGCTGATAGATAAATAAAGATATATTCTGATATAAGTATTAAGAGTATGTATAAAATTTTTTGGAGGAAATTATGTCAGAAGAAGAGTTGATACCCCGCGTATTGATTGTAGAGGATGATGAGCGTCTTGCCACCTTGACCCAAGATTATTTGCGTAAAAATGGTCTAGATGTGGCAATTGAAACTGACGGTAACCGTGCCATTCGTCGTATCGTGGCTGAGCAGCCTGACATGGTGGTGCTTGATGTGATGCTGCCAGGTAGTGACGGTCTGACGGTATGCCGTGAAGTACGTCCTCATTTTCATAACCCTATCTTAATGCTAACCGCGCGTACTGAAGATATGGACCAAGTATTAGGTCTAGAAATGGGTGCGGATGACTATGTGGCAAAACCGGTTCAACCGCGTGTGTTATTAGCGCGTATTCGTGCGCTATTGCGCCGCTCTGATACCGCTCCAACTGATGAAGTGCCGCAGCGTCTTGAGTTTGGCGATTTAGTTATTGATAACGGCGGTCGTTCGGTTACTTTGAACGATGAGCTTGTTGACTTCACCAGTGCGGAATATGATTTGTTGTGGTTGTTGGCCTCGAATGCGGGTCGTATCTTATCGCGTGAAGACATTTTCGAACGTCTGCGTGGTATCGAGTATGATGGTCAAGACCGCTCGATTGATGTACGTATTTCTCGTATCCGTCCAAAAATTGGTGATGATCCAGAAAACCCAAAACGTATCAAAACCGTTCGCAGTAAAGGCTATCTGTTTGTCAAAGAAAACTAACATAGTATTGATAAACACAGTATCGATAAAAAAGTCAGCATCAAGCTGGCTTTTTTTGTCGCTGTGTATTTTGCTACTTAGCGATTGAAAAGTTTTGGACAACAATTTACTACGTTACTAGACAGTCGCTTCATGAATTTTACATTGTAATATTAATTTTGCTAGGTAATAATACGGCTATTATCTATTGAACTTAACCCTAGATTTTTATGCCGCTATTATCGTCCTTAAACCAGTCTATTTTTCTGCGAATTTATGCAGGTCTGTTACTTATTTGTTTGTTGGTTGCATTTTTTGCGCAACTGCTTATCACCACTATCAATGCAGAGCGGGTACAGACTTATCGCGAGGATATGGCATCAGCGGCATTTTATCTCATTGATTCAGGCTTATCGCGCCAAGTCACTGCCCAAGAGCGTAATTTTTGGCTCTCTGATGTCAGTACTTTATTTGATACCAAGTTTAATATCGAACCGACCTCAAAAGCGGATTTTAGAACCAGCGAAATCAATCGACTCAATAAACAACAAGCCGTAGTACGTTTTAATAGCGATACCAATACGGCTGAGATTTATCATAAAGTCTCGGGCGAGAACAACGTCTTGCATGTAAGTTTTAATAAACTCAATGAGCAACAAATCAAAGGGGTAGGCGTGTTGCTGCTCGATGATTTGTCTTACTATCGCACCTTGGCAGAAAAACAGCAACGCTTGCAACAAATTCAAAAATTTTTCCCTTTTAAGCTCACCTTGCAATCCGTTAATAAACTGCAACTTGATACCGACCAAAAAGCGCGACTGTATCGCAAAGATATCGTGATTATGTTCCGTGACAATACCAGTGTAGAGAATTCATCGATTCGGGTACTAGCGCCGACTGAACTCCAAGATACTGTGGTGGATTTGGGACCCATTCCACTGTTTAACTGGTTTCCGCTTAATCTGATTATTAGTATCACGCTCATTAGTATGTTCTTAATCAGTCTAGGGGTGTATGCGCTGATTTTCCCATTAGAGCGTAAACTGCAGCTCATTCAAAGCGGTATCACCAAAGTGCGCGAAGGTAAGCTCAATACCAAAGTAAAAGTCGTGGGCGAAGATGAAATTGCCCATCTAGCGGCAACCTTTAATAGTATGACTGAGCACATCCGCCGTTTGATTGAATCCCAGCGCGAGTTGACCCGTGCCGTATCCCATGAGCTGCGTACCCCAGTAGCACGTATTCGCTTTGCTGTGGATATGCTGGCTGATACGGATGATTATGACGATCGGATGAGTCAGCGTGATTATATCGACCAAGATATCGAATCGCTCAATGGCTTGATTGATGAAATTTTGACCTATGCCAAGCTTGAAGAAGGCTCACCTAAAATGGACTGGGAAGATGTCGATTTGCAAGAACTCGTTTCGCAGATTGTCCGCGAGACCAATGCGCTTGGTAAACCTGTCACCGTCAAAGTAGGTAAGGTGCAAAAAGGTGCGTTTGCACAAGCCGATAGACGCTATTTACACCGCGTGTTGCAAAACTTGGCAGGTAATGCCACCCGGTATGCCGAAAGCACCATTATCATCTCAGCCGGCTTAGAAAAAAACGAAGCTTTTATCAGTGTGGAAGATGATGGACAGGGTATTCCAGAAAAAGACCGTGAAAAAGTCTTTATCCCGTTTGCGCGTCTGGATGATAGTCGTACCCGTGCCTCGGGTGGTTATGGTCTCGGCTTATCAATCGTGTCTCGAATTGCGTTTTGGTTTAATGGTCGCATGTCAGTGGATGAAAGCCCTACCTTGGGTGGGGCGCGATTTATCATGACTTGGCCGAAAAGCCAGCTAGCGTCAAGTATTGAAGCCGATGAAATTACCCAAAAAAGTAGCGAGAAAAAATACACGCAAGTGCAAGGGTCATAAGCTCGTTACCAGTGATGCTTGCAAATTTGCTCAGACTGGGCTAAATTTTAGTGAGTAACTCAATGGTTTAGCGAAATTTGCGCACATCAATTAACCGATGAGCGAAATCATCACAAGCGAGGATGGCATGCGTTACTTATTTTTAGCCTTGGTGGCACTCAACATGGCGGTTTTTGGTTATTATAGTTTTTTGCGCAAACCTACTGAAAGCCAGTCCGTCTCACAGGCGCGTGCAGCATTGGTTCACCCTGTCACAGCCACCAATGTGTCAAATGAATTACCCCCCATGATTGGTACTAAAAAGTAAAAATTGGTATCAAAAATCAAGGCTACCAAAACCAAAGCTACCAAAGAATCAGGGCTAGCACTCACCTATAAAATAACCAATCCGTATGTTATCTTTACTCTATAATCATTCATTCTATAATCGGAATATTCACCACCACTACTAAACCGCCGCCATTGGGCTGATTGCGAGCGATGACGCTACCATTGTGTAGGTGAGTAATTCGGCTTACAATCGCAAGCCCAAGTCCACTCCCTTGCGTGGTACGTGCCGTTTCGCCCCGCTCAAACGGCTGCATAATCCGCTCAAGCTGATCTTCGGCAACGCCTTGCCCTTCATCGCTAACTTTGATGGTTAAGTATTTTTGTCTAGAGGTTATCTCTGGCGTTAGACTTTCATTAGTGACCACTTGCTCGGTAGGCTGTAGAGCATTATCAATGCTAATCTCAATATGAATGGGCGGCTGACCATAGCGACAAGCATTATTGACCAAATTAACAATGAGACGTTTAATGGATAAAGGTCGCAATGGCACACTGGGCAAATCGTCTTGGATATCGATAATAAATGGGGTGGGGGCAAACTGCACCACAATCTCGTTAATGATGGGGCGCAGGTTGGTCAATCTTACCGCTTCATCTGAGCCATCTTTCATAAATGAAATAAACTGCTCTAAAATCGCGTCCATGTCCTCAATGTCATACACTAGCCCTTCCCGCAAAAACTCATCGGGTAGCATCTCAGCTGTGAGTCGCATCCGCGTCAGTGGCGTGCGCAAATCATGGGAAATACCAGCGAGCATAATATTGCGTTCTTTTTGGGTTTGGGTCAGGTTATGAAACAGTCGGTTAAATGCCAAATTCACCTGACGAATCTCTGTTGAGCCTTCATTGGTTGCCAAATTGTTGGCGTGCCCAAGGGTGATGTAATCAATCGCCACTTTTTGTAAGCGTTTGAGCGGGCGATTTAATTGTCTGACCAAAAACAAAATAGTCAGCAACGTGGCAAGCGGAATCCCCAATAAGAAAAAATAAATCGACGTTGGGCTATATTTGGCATAAAACTTGACAGGCTCTTGCAGCCAAACATCCGGATGCGCGCTGTCTTGAATATACAAAATCGGTATGGGTTTGAATTTAAAATTGACCGATACAGGACGCTGCATCACGCTTTCCATCTGTGTTGCCATTCGCTGGGTAAAGTAATCTACCAAGGTTTTTTCTTGAAAAGAGGGTATCTGTTGTGGGTCAGTAATCACGTTAATATGTGAGGCGTCAATAATCCAATTTTTAAGCTCGGGATTGTTTTTAAAATCTTTATCCGCTTTATCAATCATCAACAGCTGATTGGCAAGATAAGTCGCATGGTTTTGTAGCTCTGGTAAATACAGACTGCGCCAAAAAAACCACAGCGACAATGCCACGCTCACCAGCACCATCAACATCACCATCAAGGTGGTTTGCCAAGTGTGGCTATAGCCTTTGAGTTTGGGTAAATGCGGTTTCATGCTGGGGTATCCTGATGGTGGCTGTACAGCTGAGTCAAAACGGGCAACGGCACTGGCATCCTGTTATAATACGCAGATAGCTTGGCAAAATTAAAGGGGCAATCATGCAGTTTTCAAAGTTTGGTGAAAAGTTTATCAAAAACAGCGGTATTTTGCAGTTAATGGATGATTTGGGCAACGCGCTTAACAGCGAACAACCGATTAATATGCTCGGCGGTGGCAATCCAGCACGTATTGATACAGTTAACCAAACCTATTGGTCGGTGTTTAAAACCCTAGCCGAAGGTGAGATGGGCTCAATGGCCATCGAAAATATCGGAAACTACTCAACGCCGCAGGGCGATGCCAAGTTTATTGCAGCATTGGTAGATTTTTTTAATCGCCATTATAACTGGGGACTTACCACAGACAATATCGCCCTGACCAATGGCTCACAAAACGCATTTTTTTATTTATTTAATTTGTTTGGTGGGCAGTTTGACGATACCACACAAGGCAGCCTGGATAAGAAAATTCTATTACCACTTGCTCCAGAATATGTGGGTTATGCCGATGCCCATGTGGATGGGCAGCATTTTATCGCAGTGCCACCCAGCATCGAATTTGTGCAACATCAAGGTGAAGACGGCTTTTTTAAATACCGAGTCGATTTTGATACGCTAGAAAATTTGGCTGAATTGCACAACGGCGAAATCGGGGCAATTTGTTGCTCACGCCCCACCAACCCAACAGGCAACGTGCTGACCGATGACGAAATGGCGCGCCTTGAAGCGATTGCCAAGCGCTTTGATATCCCACTGATTATCGATAATGCGTATGGGATGCCGTTTCCCAATATCATCTATAGCCAAGCCACACTCAATTGGAATGAGCAAATTATTTTGTGCTTCAGCCTATCAAAAATCGGTTTGCCTGGGGTGCGTACAGGGATTGTGGTCGCCAATCCGCAGGTGGTCAAAGCGATTAGCAGCCTAAACGCCATTGTCAATCTAGCGCCGACCCGTTTTGGTGCGGCGATTGCAACGCCACTACTACAAGATGATCGTCTAAAAGATTTGTCAGACAATCATATTCGTCCGTTTTATCAAGGACAAGCCAAATTAGCGGTGCAGCTGCTAAAACAAGAACTGGGCGACTTGCCAAATGATGCGATGAAAATCCACAAGCCTGAAGGCGCGATTTTCTTGTGGGTATGGTTTAAAGATTTGCCGATAACCACGGTGGAATTGTATGAGCGATTAAAAGCTAAAGGCACATTGATTATCCCCAGTGAGCATTTCTTTGTTGGCGTGGATACTGAAAACTTTAAACACGCCCATGAGTGCATCCGCTTAAGCATCGCCCAAGATGATGACACGCTGAAAAAAGGGATTGCCACGATTGGGGAAGTGGTGAGGGCAGTTTACAATTCTTAAATTGCTACGGAAAAAATTGTGCTATATTAATCAATAAATCACAAATTTATGTGACATTTGGAATTTTATGATTAAATATATCCGATTTAATAATTTTTATTCGTATCTTGATGAGACAGACTTGTCGTTTGAACTCGGCAAACAGGCGACAGCTTCTGCCTATGATTTTACCGTCAAAACAACCCAAGATAACATTCGCTTAAATAAAATTATGGCGGTAGTTGGAGCCAATGGGTCGGGGAAAACTCAATTCCTTAAACCATTGTCTTTTTTGACTTGGTATATATGTACTTCTGCTAAAACATTTGATAGTGATAAACAAATAGTTATACAAACCCATATATTAAGTGAGTCTGAAGATGCCACATTTCATATGGGTTTTTTGCTAAAAAACTTAGAAAATAATTTTGAAGAATACAGGTATGAACTAGTTATTAATAGGGAACAAATTGTAAAAGAAAATCTTTACAAAAAATCTAGTAGTCAATTCAGTTACATTTTCAAACGTTCATACGTTAACGGTGTTCTAGATTACAGGCATAATGGTTTCATTAGACCCTCTTTAGCAAATGATGCTCAAAAAAATGTTTCATTAATTAGTTACGCAGAAATTTTTGAAAATGAAATTGCTAAGAAAATTATTAATTCCTTAATGAATAATGAGTCAAATGTTGTCGCTGGCGGTAGACTAAGTCAAAATGCGAATTCTATTGTTAAAGCTACTAAATTGTTTAACGAGAATGAAAAGCTTAAGAAAACAGCAGAGGATTTGCTATGCAAATTTGATACAGGGATACAGGAAATAGTTATCAAGGAAATCACTGCTTTGGCAAAAGACTCGTCAGAAACACAAGAAATATTATTGCCTTTTGGTATACATAGAACTATAGACGGGAAAACTTTTGAACTTAATTTTTTCCAAGAGTCTAATGGTACACAGTCAGCTTTTAACTTACTAAGTTTAATCTTACCTGTCTTACAAAATGGCGGTATTGCTATTATTGACGAACTCGACAACGACTTACATCCGCATTTACTTCCAGAGATTTTTAATTTATTCCGTTCCGAACACACCAATCCCCACAATGCCCAACTTATCTTTACTTGCCATACGCCTGAAGTATTTAATATTCTCAACAAGCATCAAATTTATTTGGTAGAAAAAATCGACCAAAAATCAGAAGCATGGCGATTAGATGAAGTGGAAGGTATACGCAATGACGATAACCTTTATGCCAAATACATGGCAGGGGCTTTTTCTGCCGTACCGAATTTGTAAGGGATAGGCATGGCGAAGAAAAAAATACGCAATCAACAACAAACCACCTTAATTATCGTGGGTGAAGGCGAGCATGAGCAAGCATTCTTGCAACACATGAAGTCGATTTATGATAATCGGTTGTCAGGTAAAAAAGTTACGCTAGACTTTGCAGGAGGTGGCTCACCGCATGACGTCATCAAATATACAGTCAAACAGACCCAACACCGAGCGTTTGATTATATCTATATTTTGATGGATTCAGATGTAGCGATTGAAGCAAAAGACACCAAAACCGCTAAAGAGAAAAATTTTATCCTACTGCAATCTGAGCCATTGTGCCTTGAAGGAATGTTGTTAGAGGTGTTAAAACAGGCAGCACTACCGACATCCCAAGCTTGCAAAAATAAATTACATCCGCAACTATCAGGCAGTCCAACTGAAGCCAGTAGCTATTCACCGTTATTTGATAAACCTGTTTTGGATAAGACAACCAAAATGACCATTGTCACGTTGCGAGAAATCTTGAAAAAAAGCTACTAGATTCTCCACTCCACAAAATTCTTCAATAGCTGCAATCCTGCAGTATGGCTTTTTTCGGGGTGAAACTGGGTCGCAAACAAATTATCTTTAATCACACTGGCACAAAATTCGACGCCATAATCACAGGTTGCCGCTACAATCGAAGTATCAGACGGCACACAATAAAAACTATGCACAAAATAAAAATGGGTATTATCTTCAATCCCTTGCCATAGCGGATGCGCCAAATCCATATGGGTGATAGTATTCCAGCCCATATGCGGCACTTTAATGCGTTCGTTTTTGTCATCTAGCCAATGATCATCAAAGCGTTTGACGTCACCACCCAGTACCCCTAGACAGTCTACCCCGTCATTTTCTTCTGAGCGCTCAAACAACGCCTGCATCCCGACACAAATCGCCATCACAGGTTTATTAAATACAGCCGTTTTGACAGCATCAGCAATACCTGCTGCCTGCATCTCTGCCATACAGTCGCGCATTGCCCCTACGCCAGGAAAGACAATTTTGTCCGCTGCCGCAATCACCGCCGGGTCACGCGTGATCGACACATCAGCGCCCACTGCCGTCAAGGCTTTACCTGCCGAATGTAAATTACCCATGCCATAATCTAACAATGCAACCTTTGTCATCTGTCATCCTGTTGTCAAAAAAAGCCCAAAACCGCGATTAAACGCTGATATCACTTGGCGCTCATCATCGTCAATTACCAAAGAAGTTTTGAAAAATGCCAAAATAGCCATTATATTAATATCATCACATTGCTGCGCAAATAGCACTATTCGCAAAATTGTAAGGACAATAATAATGGCAGAAAAAAACTATTATGACATTTTAGGCGTCGATAAAAAAGCCAGTGAAGCAGATATTAAAAAAGCCTATCGCAAACTGGTGCGACAATATCACCCTGATATCAACGACTCACCCGATGCCGACGCCAAAATGGGTGAAATCAATAACGCCTATGAAACGCTCAAGGACGCTGAAAAACGCGCCCAATACGACATGATGCTCGACAACCCTTATATGGGTCAAGGCTTTGGCGGTATGGGGGGCGGCATGAGCGGCGGTCAGGGCTTTAATGCCAATATGAGCCAAGCGGATTTGGATGAAATCCTCCGTCAGTTTGGTGGTGCCGGTGGGTTTGGCGGTCGTCAATCGCAAGGCGGAGGTGCGGGTGGCTTTAGATTTGATGATATTTTCTCGACATTCGGGGGCGGGGCAGGCGGGTTTTCAGACGGATTTGGTGGCAGACAGTCGCAACGCTCGACCAAAGGCGACGATCAGCATGCCGAGTTATCAATTGATTTGAAAGCCACTTATGAAGGCGATACCCGTAAAATCAGCCTAAATTTACCCGTACAAACCGCGACAGGGCTGGATTATCAAACCAAAACCATTGAAGTCAAAATCCCTAAAGGTATTGCTGAAGGGCAACAAATTCGCTTGGCAAAACAAGGTAATCCAAGCCCGTATGGCGGTGATAATGGCGATTTGTACCTAAAAATTAAATTTAATCACCCAGACAATATCCGTGTAGAAGGCAAAGACGTTTTTCAAACGGTAGACGTTGCGCCTTGGGAAGCAGCTATGGGCGGTCAAATCACGGTCAACACGCCTGCTGGCAAGGTCAATGTCAATGTCCCAAAAAATAGCCGTACTGGTACCAACCTGCGCCTTAAAGGTAAAGGTATCCCAGCCAAAGAAGCTGGTGATTTATATTTAAGTTTAAATATCGTGTTGCCAAAAATCGATACAGACGCAGATATCCAAGCGTTTGAAGCGTTCAAATCGGCATTTGCCTCATTTGTCCCAACGCGCTAATCTATTGATAATTAAGCTCTATTGATAACTAAGCAAAAAAAATAGGCAGTACAATAAAAAAAATGACAAACAAGCACCAAACATAACTATAGAGACACTACAGGAGTGCAACATGGCTCAAACCACCAATACGGATTTATCATTACGGTTAACCTTAGATGATTTGATTATGGCGAGTAGTTGGGATAAAAGCTGGGTATTAGCGCTAATGGATGAAGATATTATTTATGCTGAAACACCTGCTATCGACAGCCAGCCCTATTTTAATAGCGCACAATTGACAACAGTGCGCCTTGCCTCACGCCTACGCCGCGATTTTGATGCCAGTCCACAAGCGATTGGCTTGATACTATCGCTGCTTGATGAGCTAAGACCGCTTCGACAGTTACAGCGGCAAATCACGCTCACGCGAATGGTTCATGATGTGGATGACAGCTAGCAAACATCAAGTTAACCAACATCAATTTGGGTGAATTTAATGCTAAAAAAGGGCGGGTTATGGCGCGATAACCTGCCCTTTTTATTTGCTACAGCAAACGATTATTGGGCATAACCGTGGTTACGGAGCCAATTTTGTAGAAGTTGAATTTCGGCTTGTTGGGTATCGATTAGGGTATTGGTAAGGCTACGCACTTTGTCATCGTTACCATATTTGGCAACCACTTGTGAGAACGCAATCGCGCCTTTATGATGAATCAGCACGGTTTGGGCAAATGCTTGGTCGGCATTTTTAGTCATGACCGTGTCCACCATTTCTTGCTGCATATCATCGATAATGCTATCGATTTCTTGCTGTGCTGCTACACTATCTGCCATCGGCTGATTAGGGTCCGCGGTGTTTTGAATCAGTTGCATGGCAAGCCAATTCTGTAATATTTGTGATTCATTTTGGCGTGAGCTGATAATGTCTCGGGCTAAACCTAGCAGTTCAGGGTTTTTGCCGTATCGCTGCTCAATACTGGCAAGTGCGATGGTTTCATCAAAATGACTCAGCATAGCTTTGACAAAAATCATATCAGGCGAGATGGGTATATAGTCAAATTGATTGAGGGCAGTTGGGTCACTCGCTGCAGCCGCATCTATGCTTGGCTGCTTGATGACAGTAAAATACGCTTCTTGATAGTCGTTGATGGTACTTGATGCCGGCATCACGTAGCCTTGCGCCAATTGACTGACGGTAAGCATGTTGTTATTGATTGCCTGGGTGTCTAATACCTGGGGCAATGGTTTATCATCAAATTCTTGGGGCGCGCTCACGGTGGCAGCCATCGGGGGTACTGGCTGCTGAGAATCAGATTGCTCACAACCAATCATGCTGATAACTGCGATGACAAGCAAGATTGATGGTGCGGTGTTGGCCATGCATCGGCTCCCATGCCTTGATTTTATACGGTGTGTTTTGAAATGATGATTGTAAGCATTAACGGTAAGCGTTGACTGTCAGCATTGATTAGGCGTCATTAGGCAAGAGTATAAAGTAGGGTCATCACAGTGACTATATCAATTGTGTCATGGCAGCTTGCTTATCATTTGCTAACTGCTGATTGTGCTAACTGGCGATTGTGCTAACTGCCGCTTGCGAGCAATATCCCCGCCAAAGTAAAAAACGCGCGATAAGCGGCTACTTTTTTCTCCAAGCTTTGCGGGTAAGCGCGCGAGGTCGATGGCAACCGATAAATACCAAATACTCGCCCAAAAGCGTTAACTTCAAGAAACTGATTGGTTTTTGGCAGTTTATAGGGTGTTTGGCTGGGATTAAAATAGGGTGACGCGGGGTCACTGATACTTTGGTTCACCAGCGCTATCAGCACTTCTGTGGCTTTGCCACCGGTGGTGTAAATCCACTTGACCTGCTCAAGCTGTGCCAAAACTTTACCCAAATCAACCGTCGCAACCACGGTCAAATGTTCGTCAGCCGCATTGCCTTTTTCGCGGATGACGTGAGTGACTGAAGGACATTCACCGATGTTATAAGCCTGTAAAAATGCTTTGATTTTTTCGGCATCAAAGCGTTTTTCATCACCGACTCGAAAATAATCAATATCATCAAAAAACACCTTACCCATGATACGCCACATATCATTATAAAAATTGGGATAATGAAATGCCATGCACCATTTATCAGGTGTGGGCGGCATTGTACCCATCATCAAGACTTTGGTATCAGCAAAAAAGAAGTTACCAAACGGATGGGCTTCGACACGCGGGTCAGTCAATAAATCAGCAGACATATCAGTTTTTATTTCTAATTAAATACACGCCAAGCGCGGCACTGGCAATAATCGGTAATAACACCATAAAAAAAGGTGAAAATCCCGTGCTTAGACTGACAAACCCGACCAAATCTTGCAGATAACTAAATACCAAGCCAAATAAAAGAGCGATCACAATACGATAGCCCAAGCTTTGGTTACGCAAGGAGCCAAATACAAATGAACAAGCAACCAACACTAGCGATAGCATGGCAAGAGGCGCCAATAGCTTTTTCCAAAAGGCAACTTCATGCTCCAGTGAGCGGCGTTTGTCTTTGGCTAAGAGCTGTTGGTGTTGCCATAATTCGGTCACTGACATGTTATCAGGGCTGCGTGTTAACAGATAAATCGCTGACGGCTCAATGGGTAATTGCAGCGTCATAGTCGGTATGGTAGTCAATTGACTGTGCCCATCGGCGGCGATGGTTAATTGTTTGATTTGTTGCAGCTGCCAGCCCGATGTCTTATCAGCGGTATTTTGACTGACAAAGCTGCCGGTATCGGCCTGCAGCACTTGCTGGATATGGGCAGTGTCGTCTAGCTGCCAAACTTTGATATTTTTGAGCTCGCCTTTGGTATTGGCATGGTCAATATTGATGATGCGGTTGGCTTGTTTGTCCCAATAACCGTTGATGGCACTTGATAGCAAAGGTTTGTCATGCTTGACTTGGTGCGCTAACTGATTGCTAGTTGGCACTACATACTGCCCAAGCAACAAACGGATAATGACAAAAATAATCGCTGGTTGCATCACCCAACCGACTATTTTAAAGCGGCTGATGCCTGCTGCTTGAATCACCGTCAACTCACTGGTGTTGGCAAGCAAGCCTAGCCCTACCACTGCGCCTAATAGTGTGCCAAATGGCATATAGTCGAGTAAATCACGGGGTGCACTATAGGCAATAAAACGCAAGGCATCTAAATAATTGTAATGGTCATTGAGATCCTGCAACTCTGCCAGATAATCAAAGACGACTTTAAGTAGCCAAAGACCAATGATAGCCCCTGTCATGGCAAAAAGCGCTTGTTTTTTAACGTAACGAGATAAAATCATGGCTGACCGCCTGCGGACAACTGACGACTTTGGCGACGATAGCGGACACGATGTACCACGCGGCTTTGCCAATTTAACAACAATGCAAATGCGATAAAACCAACGATTAGCCAAATATACGCGTACTCACTAATGCGCTCTTTACCAATGGCAGTGCGTAGCGAAATGATACTAATCGCACAGCTAGCAAATATGAGCACTGAAGGTAACAGACGAAGCCAGCGTCCTTGACGGGGGCGTACTTGTGCAAGCGGGGTAGCAAGCATCGCCGCAATGATAATCAGCCACGGCATGGTAAAGCGATAGCCAAGCTCGGCTTTGACTTCGGGTTTTTGGGTATGGGCGAGCAGTTTGGCAGTGGTTTGGGTTTCAACATTGGTTTCGGTAATTTTTTCGCTAGCAGGTTTTTCTAGGGTAATGCGATATTTTTCAAAACTGGCTTGGTTGTATTTGGCGTTGTTGGTGCCAAGCTCATAGCGACGACCCTGAAACAAATCCAGCTGCATTGAGCTATCCGTGTCTTTACTGGGTACTTGATAGGCGCGCGTGGCGGTGATGATAACATCGTTTTTGGCGATTTTGCCGCTTTTGTCGGTTTGCTGTTGCACCACGTATAGGTTTTTGAGTTCACGTTTTTCTTTATTAAACTCATCGACATACAGGTGATAGTTGCCACTGCTGATAAAGGTTTTTGGACGCACTAAATCAAGCAAACTACCGAGCGACTGGGTTTGCCAAATCTGCTTACTGTTAGACAGTCCCCATGGTTTTGCCAAAAGACTAATTCCCATTTGAAATATAAATAACCCAGTAATCAGCGGAATCATCAAACGCGTCAGACGACCGCGACTGATACCACTGGCAAACAGGACGCTCATCTCCTGATCCACGTACATACGACCGAGCACGAGCATCAGTGCGATAAAAAATGACAGCGGTAAAATTAGCTCAAGAAAGGTTGGAATGTTATAGCCAATAATGGCAAATAGCAAACCCACATCCAGCCTGCCTTCTGCAGCGATACCAAAATAGCGTATTAAGCGACCGCCAAGCATCAGCGCCATCAGAAATAACAGCACAATCGCAGTATTAGCGGCGACTTGTTGCGTCATATAGCGTCGTAATATCACAAGTAACCACCTAATATTACTCAAAAATTAATCAATTCAAACAGCTAGGGAAGTAAATGCCAATATTGTACGACATCATACCATTGAGCGCATCTGTTAATCGGCTATTTTAGCGCGTTGCCGAGAGATTATGAATATGAATACTGTAAGGTAACATTTCACAATGACTTTTCACCACCACTTTTTACAGCCGCTTTATCAAAGCCAATTTTTACAAAGACTTTTTACAACCGCATTTTACCCTACACAATGACGCCTGCTATTCCATCACGCAGTGATAACCCAATGCTATAACCCAAATACCATAATAGGTATGCTATGATAATAGTTATTTCTTGATAACAATAATTAAGGAGCTTAAATGAGTTTGACATTGACACTAGCGACCGCGCTTAAAAAAACGGTCAAGAACAGCTATCACGTGGTATTGGTAGATGACAATAGCCAAACTATGGGGCAACTAACGAGCGAACTACAAACCGCTGTCAGTCGCTTGATTGAAGCGAGTCGTTTTAAGGGTAAGCTTGCCGATACCGCAATCAATTATGGTACTGACAACAATGTGGGTTTATTGTTGGTTGGCGTGGGCAGTCAAGATAAATTAAACGGCGGTAGCTTGCAAAAAATTGCCAAAGCAATTTATGCAAGTTTGAGTCGTCTTACCAAATCTGCGGTGATTAGTTTAGGCGATAGTATGGATGAAGTGAGTTTTGGTCAGTTGGCATTAGCCCTGTTAAATCAAAGCTATACCTTTGATATTTATAAATCGCAAAAAGCGGATAAACCGACGCTAAAAGACGTGACCTTATTGGTCAGCGCAGACAACCAAGCCGCGTTTGACGCCCTGCTACAGCTGCAACAGGCAACTGCCCAAGGTCAATCACTCACCAAAGATTTGGCAAATCAGCCACCGAATGTATGTTTCCCTGCCTATCTTGCAGAGCAAGCGCAAAACTTGGCAAATCAATACCCAGAGCTATTGACGGTCAAAGTACTGGGTGAAAAAGACATGCAGCAATTAGGGATGAACTGCTTTTTGGCAGTCGCTCGCGGCTCCGCGCATGAAGCTAAGCTAGTATTACTTGAGTACAATGGCAAAGCCGCCAAAAAAGACAAAACCAGCAAAACCAAAGGCAAAAAATCAAGCCTAGAGCAACCGATTGTACTTGTAGGTAAAGGCATCACCTTTGACAGTGGTGGTATCTCACTCAAACCAGGTCTGGGCATGGGTGAGATGAAATACGACATGGGCGGTGCAGCGGCAGTCATGGGCATGATTAAAGCGCTATGTGAAGCGCGTCTACCGCTGCAAGTCGTTGGCGCACTCGCTTGTGCGGAGAATATGCCATCAGGAACAGCGACTCGCCCTGGCGATATCGTCACCGCCATGAATGGTAAAACCGTCGAAATCCTCAATACTGATGCCGAAGGTCGTTTGGTACTATGCGACACCTTGGTATATGTACAGCGCTATCAGCCAAAAGTGATTATCGACATGGCAACCTTGACTGGGGCATGTATCGTGGCGCTGGGTTATGTGCGCTCAGGTTTATACAGTAACAATGAAGATGTGATTTTTGAGCTTGAACAAGCTAGCGAATCAGCGTATGACCGTGTTTGGCACATGCCACTGGATGATGACTACCAAGAGCAGCTTAAATCCAACATGGCAGATATGCAAAACATTGGCGGTATGCCGGCAGGGTCAGTCACAGCGGCGTGTTTTTTATCGAAGTTTGTCGAAGATATCCCTTGGGCGCACTTGGATATTGCAGGGACAGCGTGGCAGTCGGGCAAAGAGCCAACCGCAACGGGTCGTCCAGTACCGCTATTGATGCATTATCTTTATCGCCAAGCTGCCCAAGATGCGGTCTAGGTGATAGGACGCTGACCCCTAATGATGGCATCACAAATTAGTTTTTATATTTTGTCCCCGCAAAAAAAACAGCTGGCGTTCGTCTGCCAGCTGATTTCAACTGTGCTGACCAAAAGCGAGGATAGCATTATCGTGGTGGCAGCGTCCGAGCTACTACCCACACTTGATGACCGATTATGGTCATTGAGTGATGTGGCGTTTATTCCCCATCAAATTATCCAGCAACTTGATGCCTTTTATCACCAAAAACTCCCTGCCAGTGTGGTACTTACTGATAATATCGAACTTGTCACCCAATTTGATGGCGTCGTCATCAATCTCACTAACGAAGCAATTGTAGATACCCAAGCTAGCCGCCTGCTAGAAGTCATCGACGCCGCCCCCGAACAGGTTGAAAGTGGTCGTCACAAATACCGCGTTTATCAAGCGAAATTACAAGCCCTAGCAACCAGCAGCCAGGCTACCATCCAAGTTTTTCAAATCCGATAACTTCTCTACCCAACACTTTGATAGCTTTAAATTAACAAGTTGACGATTTTAAAAATCATTTATGCAAATTGTTAAAAAATGTTAATATATCAGCCATTTTTGCGGTGAAATATTAAGAGGTTATTATGTTAAAACTTATCCAAGCGTATCAGCGCGTGGGGTTGGTGCCTTTGATTGTGATTGGATTGATACTTGGTATCTTAGTCGGTTCACTAGCCAATCCAACTATCATCGGCGGTTTATCGATGAGTGTGGCGCAAACCATCTCAATTTTGGGTGCGTTGTTTGTCGGTGCGTTAAAAGCGATTGCACCGTTGTTGGTGTTTATCTTAATCATTGCCGCTATCAGTCAGCATAAATCAGGCACTCAGGTCAATGTCCGCTCAACCTTGGTACTGTATATGGCAGGTACGTTCTTGGCAGCTTTGACGGCGGTAGTAGCAAGCTTTTTATTCCCAACCGAATTGATTTTAAAAGCCGGTGAAGTTGGTCAGACGCCACCGTCATCTTTAGCAGAAGTGATAAAAGCACTATTGACCAACATGGTGGAAAATCCTGTCAAATCGATCGTCAATGCCAACTACATGGGCGTGCTTTCTTGGGCGGCGATTTTGGGTCTTGCCTTGCGCCATGCCTCAGACCATACCAAGCAAATGATTAACGATTTGGCAGAAGCGGTCTCAAGCGTGGTCAAATGGGTAATTTGGTTTGCGCCATTTGGCGTTTTTGGCTTGGTGACACAAACCATCGCTGAAACGGGTCTGTCGGTGTTATTAAGTTATGCCCGTTTGTTAGCGGTGTTGGTCGGCTCTATGGTGTTTATCGCTTTAGTTGTAAACCCATTAATTGTATTTGTCAAAACCCGCAAAAATCCTTATCCACTGGTATTTACCTGTCTTAAAGAAAGTGGCATTACCGCCTTCTTTACTCGCAGTTCAGCCGCCAATATTCCTGTGAATCTAAACCTTGCGCATAAGTTGGGTTTGCATGAAGATACCTATTCAATCACTATTCCGTTAGGTGCCACCATTAATATGGCAGGGGCGGCGATTACCATCAATGTCATGACATTGGCAGCGGCACATACGTTAGGTATTCATGTGGACTTCGGGTCTGCGCTGTTGTTAGCGGTGGTATCTACCTTAGCTGCGGCGGGGGCATCGGGTGTTGCAGGGGGTTCATTGCTATTGATACCATTGGCCTGTAGTTTCTTTAATATTCCTGATACCATTGCCATGCAGGTAGTCGCGATTGGCTTTATTATTGGGGTGGTACAAGACTCGGTTGAGACAGCACTCAACTCGTCAACGGACGTGTTATTCACCGCGGCCGCGGATCCTAAATACGCTTATCATCGTTAACGGTTGCTAAAGATTTTGAGCCATATAACGATAAAAAAGGAACAATAACAAAGGGTATCAAGCGTGTCTTTTTTATTGACCAAATAATCAATCCACTAATTAGCCACAAAAAAAGATGCCACGCAGGCATCTTTTTTTATAAAAATTGTTTAACAATTAGCGATTATGGGTTTACTACAACGGGTACAGTTTGTACGTCAACAGGTACAGTTGTCGTTGTTGAGGCAATCGCTGTATTGTCATCAACCGGTTGCACGGTGACCGATTGAACCGCAGGACCTGTTTGGGTAACTTGCGCTACAGGCACCACCCTAGGATTTGACTGGGCATTTCTAGGCGCAGCGGGCGCAACAGATTTGTTGCTGCTTTCGTCGATTTTTAGTTCAGCTGGGATATCAATGTTTACTTCGCTCGTTCTTTTAGTCGCTTTGGTGCCTTTTTTAGCCGTGGCTGAAGCTTTTGCGCTGTGAGTATTTTTCGATGCTTTTGTTGATTTTTGAGTGGTGGCTTTTTGTGGTTTTGCTTTTGCCGTGGCTACATTTTTGTGTGTGGTCGTCGATTTGGTCGTAGTCGTTACTTTGGTCGCTGCTTGGGCACTCACGGTAAGACCTGTTGCTATGACTAATGCAGTAAGTGTTGTGGCTAACTTTTTCATAATTTTTTCCTCATTGTTGATTGCTATACTTGTGTCTATAGTTATTCTATAGTTATATAGGTAGTTAGTATAATTCCCAAATATGACAGTATTATAAAGAGAATCACTGTTAAGGGAATACTAAAAGCCTAGATGCCATTATAAAACAATCATCGGCCGCAACAATGTAAGGATTAGGGACAAAATGTTGAGAATACGTAAACAAATCCTAATGCCATTAAGGAAGTCATTCGGTGGCGTTAACAATCAGTGAGATTGTCAATGCAAGCTACAGCTACATTAACACAGCATTGCAATACTTACTAATGCTTACCAGAAGCATGAACATCATTAACCATGCATGGTTTTTTTTGCACTTTGTTATACACAGGCTATGAGAAAGCCACAAACCTTACAAAAGTGCTCGTTACAACGCTATAGAATTATTTTAATATGTACTCATGCAATAAAGCATAGGTTAACAGGCTTTAACTAAAACTAAAATGTAAAGTGTTAAAGTATCTAAATGCAAAATGTCTAACTGCAGCGCATGACATTTAAAACAATAAAAAAAAGGAGAGTTATCATGTTTCGTTGGGCTATTATTTTTGCGGTAATCGCACTCATTGCGAGTTTCTTAGGGTTTGGTGGTGTCGCAGGACTATCAGCAAACTTGGCATATGTATTCTTGGCAGTGGCGGTGATTTTATTCATTGTCGCCTTTATTAGCCGAAAAGTTTAAATCCGACGTTGCAAAATCGCAAAGTTTCACAACGTTTTAATAAGTTAAGATAGGTCGATTTAACTGGGTATGGTTTTATCGAATACGCTTAAAATAACCTTTTAATAGATAAAAACACGTTTGTTTGATGCAACGTGTTAAAAATTAAAAGGTTATTTTTTTTTATCAGAATTTTCATTCAAATATAGCTTTGCCTCGTACGCCAGCAATGCCAGTAAGGCAACCAAAAATGGCATGATGTAATACAGTAATCTAAAAATCAATAATACCGCCAGCATCTGCGTCCGATCGACTTTTGGCAAAGCCGTAATCATGACCACTTCAAATACGCCCAATCCCCCAGGGACATGACTTAAGATGCCGATTGCCATTGATTGAATAAACGCAGAAAAGGTCGCCCAATAGCTGATATGCTCAGAAGGTGGCAACAGTAAGTACAGTACCAACGCCACGGTACTTAAATCTAAAATGGCAATCGCAATCTGTTGCAGCACAATTTTGGCGGGCGGTAAGTCAAAGCGCCAACCGCGAATCACCACATGTTTGCCTTGCCTGCCAGCATATACAATAATCGCAGCAATCATACTTAACATGGTGATGCCAAGCACCCGTACATAAAAAGTATGCTCAAAGATGCCAAGGGATTTATCCAGTTCAGATAATAGTTGAATGGTAATCTCTGGATGGCTAGTCAAAGACGCCCCAATCAACGTGGTAATACCAAAGGTAAATGCCATTGACACCATCCAGACGATGTTGGCAATTTCATTATGAGTCAGATTAAAACGGCGATAGTTACGATAACGGATACCACTCGCGGTGACAAGATTGAGTCCAATGGTGTGACTAATGGCATAAGCGGTAAAAGAGGTGAGGGCGACATGGCGGTAATCAAGTTTTTTGCCGATTTGGCGGAGCGCAATAAAATCATAAATGGTGAGTACTAAATAACCAAAAGCCACCACGATGGCGGCGATAATAAGATGGAAGGTAGGAATATGCGCGATAGCGTCTAGAACGTCTTGATAGTGCACAGTTTTGGTCAAATGATAAAGCGCACGAATTGCCATAAAGAAAATCAATACCGTAATCGCTGTTAATGCAAGTCGCCAAACCTGCTTAAACCAAGAGCTATTCATGCATTCAACCTAATTTTTTTTAGTAGACATTACAATCATTTAATCAATTAATCGTCAACATTACTTTCATTATCTTCAAACAATGTTAAATTCAGCTCGTCATCTTGCGCAGTAGGGGTTTGGTGCGCCAAACGCTCGGCACGCAGTCGTTTGAGTCTTCGAATAGTCAATAACTTAAGTACTTGCCGCTTTTGCGAGTCATTCATCATTAGCCAAAGGTCACGCTCGGTACGATTGCGCAAACAGCCTTTACAATACCCTTGTTTATCTAGCTCGCAGACTTGAATACAAGGACTGGCAATCTCAAATAACTCTTGCTGCTCCATCGCGGTGATAACTCCTGACGACGCCATGCAAATGGACGAGTAATCCACCTATGCAGAGATAGGGTTAACTGGGCTGAAAATCAAATAACACAGACAAAAAAGTACCACCAAACACGGCTATCTAACTAACACGACAAATTTTAACGTGTTGAAACCTCGCATCATGGCTATTTTAGCCAAGCAATGCTAAGATTAAATGTTAGCCAAACCAACAACAGTCGATATGATAATTTACTATAATTAAAAAATAGCGAGAAAACCATGCAAATTGTGTATATTCACGGACTTGATAGCAATCCAAATGCCGAAAAAGCGCAAAAACTCAAAGATTTTTGTGCCAAAAATTTCCCACAAATCAAAGTTGTTGCGCCCGATTTGAATCGTTCACCCAATGAGTCGATTGCTTTAATCCAAGAAATTATTGCCAAAGACCCCAATACAGGTTTGGTCGGTAGTTCGCTCGGTGGATTTTATGGCAATATTTTGGCAAATTTGACAGGTAAAAAAACGGTATTGCTCAATCCAAGTGTGCACAGTGGCACAAGTCTCAAGCGTTTTTTTGGGGAAGATTTTGACGGTTTGCCCGATGATTATATCGGTCACGTGACCCCCGATGGTTGGCATATTAGTAAAAAAGATATTGAGTGGCTGGTAGCAAATCGCCCCGAACAATCGCTCAATCCGCAGAATTTATTGGTAATCTTGAAAAAAGGCGATGAGTTGCTCAATTTCCAAGATGCGGTCAATTATTTTAGTCAAAGCGCTTTGGAAAAAAGCAATGCCCAAAGCCATATCATTGTGGAAGAGGGTGGCGACCATGTGATGAGTGATTTTGAAACCAAACTACCGCAAATCATACTGTTCTTGTTCGGCTTGCCGCTGATTAAATGATAATTATTCGAGATTATCATCCACAAGATAGTAAAGCATTAGCCAAAATTTTTGAAAATGCGATTTTGGCAATCGATAATCGTATTTATTCAACCAGTCAAAAACAATCATGGATTGGCAATCATTCAGATGAGTTTTGGCAACATCGATTTGAAAAGACGTTGCCATTTATGGCTGTGATTGGCGATAGGGTAGTAGGGTTTATTGAGTTTGGTTTTGATGATGGGATTGGTGAGATTGATTGTTTTTATATCGAGCCAAAATTTCAACAGCAAGGTGTCGGGCAAGCGTTGTTTGAAAAGGTTTTAAGCGTTGCCAAAGGAAATAATGTCTATCAGATTAACGTGAGTGCTTCACATATCGCTAAGCCGTTTTTTGAGAAACAAGGGTTTAAAACGGTTCAAAAAAATTCGGTCGAAAGGTCAGGCGTTATCCTAGAAAATTGGTTGATGGTTTTACAGTTTCTTGATTAAAAGGTTAGTCGATGGAAATAGAAATTCGTGGTAATGAAATTTTTTCAGATAAAGATTTTCACAATCAATTAGCTAAAGCATTAAATGTTGAACAGTATTATGGTAAAAATTTAGATGCACTCTGGGATTTATTAAGTTTTAATATTGAAAGACCACTAATTATTATTTGGCAAAATTCTGATATATCCAAACACAATATAGGCGAAGATTTTGAAAAAATTACTGATGTTTTACAAAGAGTTAAAGACCATGATGAAAAGTTAGATTGGCAACAAAAATTTGATTTTATTTTGCAGTAAGTCATTTAATTAATTGATTTTTTTAATAGATTAAAAATCTAAATCTGAAATTTTATAAGAGTAAAAGATGTCATACACCAGCCAAAGTTTAGAAGTATTAGAAGGTCTTGACCCGGTACGCCGCCGCCCCGGCATGTACACTGACACCACCCGCCCCAACCACTTGGCACAAGAAGTCATCGACAATTCGGTGGACGAAGCGCTTGCAGGTCACGCCAAAAACATTACTGTCATTCTACACACCGACGGCTCTCTGTCAGTCGAAGATGACGGACGTGGCATGCCGACCGACATTCACCCCGAATTTAACCAATCGGGCATTGAATTGATTCTGACACGCCTACACGCAGGCGGTAAATTTTCTACCGACAACTACCAAGTCTCAGGCGGTCTGCATGGCGTGGGGATTTCAGTCGTCAATGCCTTATCGCACAAAGTCGATGTCACGGTGTGGCGAAATGGCGAAGCATTCACCATGCAATTTGTTGATGGTAATGCGGTTGCTCCGCTTGCCATTGCTCAAGCTAGCAACAAGAAAAAACGTGGCACACTCGTGCGGTTTTGGGTCAATGAAACATACTTTGATTCACCAAAATTCAACATCAAACAACTCAAACACCATCTTAAAGCCAAAGCCGTGTTATCGGCAGGGCTGACCATCACTTTTATCAATGACATTGACGGCGACAAAGACGTTTGGCAATTTACCGATGGGCTATCGCAATATCTCACCGAGCAACTGTTCGAAGAAATCACCCTGCCAGAACAGCCATTCGTGTTTAATTACGACGCCAAAAAAGGCGAGCGAGCAGGCTTAAGTTTTGCCATTTGTTGGCTTAGCGAGGGTGGTACGCCTGTACAAGAAAGCTACGTTAACTTGATTCCTACAGCACAAGGTGGCACCCACGTCAATGGACTACGCACAGGCATTACTGACGCGTTAAAAGAATTTTGTGAACTGCACAATCTACTGCCGCGCAATGTCAAACTCGCTCCTGAAGATGTGTGGGATGGGGTCAATTATATTTTATCGCTAAAATTCTCCGAACCGCAATTTAGCGGACAGACCAAAGAGCGCTTATCGAGCCGAGAAGCGGCGGGCGTGGTACAAGCCTTTGCCAAAGATGGCTTTAGCTTGTGGCTCAATCAAAACTCAGAGATTGCCAAACAAATCGCTGAATTGGCGATTAACAAAGCGGGCAAACGGCTAAAATCTGCCAAAAAAGTTGAGCGTAAAAAAATCACCCAAGGACCGGCACTGCCAGGCAAATTGGCGGATTGTCGCGGTGATTTGCGAGATGGCGCAGAGCTGTTTTTGGTGGAAGGGGACTCGGCAGGTGGCTCGGCAAAACAAGCCCGTGACCGTCACTTCCAAGCGATTATGCCCCTGCGAGGCAAGATTTTAAACACGTGGGAAGTGTCGCCCGATACGGTGCTTGCCAGTGAAGAAATCCACAACATCGCCATTGCCATTGGCGTTGATCCTGATTCGGACGATTTGAGCGAACTGCGTTATGATAAAATCTGTATTTTGGCAGATGCCGATTCGGATGGACTGCATATTGCTACGCTGCTGTGTGCGCTGTTTGTCAAACACTTTAAAGCAGTCGTTGATGCTGGGCATTTGTATGTCGCTATGCCACCACTATACCGCATTGATATTGGTAAAGAGGTGGAGTACGCCCTTGATAATGACGAGCTTGAGCAAATCTTGAAAAAAGTGGCAAAAAATAAAAAGCCGCAAATTACCCGTTTTAAAGGGTTGGGCGAGATGAGTGCCGAACAGCTACGTGAAACCACGATGAATCCTGATACGCGACGTTTGGTGCAGCTAGACCTTGATGACCCAACTGCGACCGATAGCGTGATGGATATGCTGCTTGCCAAAAAACGCGCCAGCGACCGTAAAACATGGCTTGAGCAAAAAGGCGATTTGGCGGAAATTGGGGTTTAATGGCTAGGCAAAAATGATTGATGTTAAGCCTACAATGATAGCGCGTACATTTGAAGGTGTATGGCTATAAGCTACATTTGCACATTATCAAGTAGATAAATCCTATGACGCTTTAGACTTTTCAAAAGAAAATGACGCTCGTGATGCGATTTATCAACTTTCTCCTTCAGCCTAACATCTAACATGGGGCAAATCCGCGAATATGACTAAACTGTTGATTACCCTGCTTTTATTCTTTATCACCGCCATTGCCGAGATTGTCAGTTGTTATCTTGGCTATCTGATGCTCAAACAGCACAAACCGCTTTGGCTCATTGTACCTATGACCATCACGCTTGCTCTGTTCGTATGGTTACTGACCCTTCATCCCACCGCGACAGGACGAGTGTATGCCGCATATGGTGGCATCTATATCGCGACGGCTTTGATATGGCTAAAATTTGTCGATGGCGTTTCTCTGACACACTGGGACAGCATTGGCGGTTTAGTAATATTGTTGGGCGCAACTGTTATTATCCTGCAGCCCAAAAGTTTATTATAAATTCCTCCAATCAACAAATTTGCTAATTTCAGTGAACTAATGTAAACTGAAAATTTTAGCCTAGTATCTTAATTTTAGTATCTCAAAGAGTATATTCATGGATATCAACCAAACGCCAGTAGACCCTAGCCAATTTGGGTCTAACGTGCCGCGCCGTCATGACCCCAAAATTGCCAAACTTGCCGCAAAATACTTACAAATAACAGGTTGGCAAGTGGTCGGTGACGTACCTGATGTCAAACAACTGGTGATGCTCGCTGCCCCGCACACCTCCAATGAAGATGGCTGGAATGCGGTCATGGGTATTTTATCGGTTGGCATTGATTTTAAATTGATGGGTAAAAAAGAGCTGTTTCGTCTCCCCCTCATCGGGTCTTTCTTAAAATGGGGTGGGATGATTTCGATTGACCGTCAGAAAAAAGGTTCAACTTTGCAGGCGGCCATTGAGCAATTTAACCAACAAGAGCAGCTTTGGTTAGGGTTGGCACCTGAAGGGACACGCAGTTATACCGAAAAATGGAAAACAGGGTTTTATCATATTGCTGTAGGGGCGGGCGTACCCATTTTACCGATTGCGATGGACTATAACACCAAGCAAATGCGCTTTATGCCCTTGTTTTACCCAACAGGCGACTATGACGCCGATTTACCCAAAATTTTAGAAAATTATCGCGGCGTCAAAGGCAAATACTTTGAGAAAATGTCACAGCCGTTACAAGATTTGCATGGCTAACTGTCTTAGCTACCCCATAAATTTCTCATGCTGTTTTTATGTTGAGCTACTTTTAGTTAAGGTAGCTTTATGCCAACGGCTTAACAAGCCTGCTGTCACATTCATCCCATTTATCATTAGCGGGCTGATAGGGTAAAAAAAGGGTAAAAATGCGGTATGAAAGTCCTTCTGCTGCCGATACGGTCAATAAAAGGGTATCGAGGTAAAGACCGTTTTGCTATCGCCGCTATTTGCCCACAAAAAAACCTAAACCTGACGATGCCATAGGTTTTACAAACTATTTCTGCTATGATAGATACAATTTTTTAGTAGTTATTAGACCTTAATTGGACATATCAGATAGGAAATTTTATGAGCAATAATACAGTTCCCGTATTGGCAGCAGTTGTGTTAGGTGCTTTGGCATTATCACCCGTTTTTATCAAAAGTTTTGGCAATGACCCACAAGTAGCCGCCATTGGTAGCCGTCAGTTGGCGGGTAATTCAGCCGCTATCAATGCCCAAAGCAGTGAAGTGGCAAAAGTAGGTTATAGCCTAGGTTATATGATGGGTCAAAACGTCAAAAAAGACGCCAAAGACCTCAATCCTGCTGATATCAATCAAGGTATCAATGACGGTTTCAATGGCAAAACATCGACCATGACCCGTGAAGAAATGATTAAAGTGGTACAAACCTATGAGCAAAACCAAATCCAAAAACGCCTACAAGACAACCAAAGCAAAGGTGAGGCTTTCTTAGCGCAAAATGCTAAAAAAGCGGGTGTCAAAACTACCGCGTCTGGCTTGCAGTATGAAGTGCTTAAAGAAGGTACCGGCGCGCAGCCAAAAGCCACAGATATCGTAGCAGTACAATATGAAGGTAAATTGCTAGACGGTAACGTGTTTGATAGCACCGCTCAGCATGGCGGTCAACCTGCGGTATTCCCGCTTAACCAAGTTATCCCGGGTTGGACTGAAGGCTTACAATTGATGAAAGAAGGCGGCAAATATCGCTTCTACATTCCATCAAAACTCGCTTACGGTGAGCAAGGTGCCCCCCAAGGTGGGATTGAGCCAAATAGTGTGCTCATCTTTGATGTTGATTTGCTAAAAGTCAATCCACCGGCTGATGCCGCACAGCCTGCCGCAGCAGATATCCAAGCCCAATTACAACAACAAATTGAATCCATGCAGTCAGCTTCTCAACCTGCTCAATAGGTGGGGTTGGTATCAGATAGGTGATCTCAATCAGCTGGGCAAGCGCAACTATCGAATTCGCTCGCCCTACTCATCGGCACGATGGCAAAGGAACATCACAATGATTTTAGGATATAAAAAAGTAAGTTTAGAGACTGGCATCGCTACTGGCATGCTGTTAGCGGTTACGTCAATCAGTGCAAATGCCGCACCGGCCAGCACTGGTACAAACAAAGTTGCGTCCTCTGTTTATGTACCAAAATCAACAGTAACGGCAACTAGCCCAGCATTGGCACAAGTCGGCTATAGCTTTGGCTATCTGATGGGTGAGAGCAACAAAGACAGTATTGATGACTTAAATCTTGATGCGTTTTTTCAGGGATTTCGAGATGCCTACTCAGCGCAGTCGCCCAATCTTGACAAAAAGCAAATGCAAAAAGTATTGCTAGACTATCAAAAAAACAAAGAAATTGCCTATGCCAAAGAAGTACAAGCGTTAGCAGCTAGCAATGCGGCAAAAGGCAAACAGTTCTTGTTAGAAAACGGCAAAAAATCAGGCGTGAAGACTACCGCGTCGGGTCTACAATACCAAGTGCTAACACAAGGGAAGGGCAAATCGCCTAAAGCGACGGACAAAGTCAAAGTCCACTATGAAGGTCGCTTGATTGACGGTACAATTTTTGACAGCTCTTATAAACGCGGCGAACCTGTGACTTTCCCACTCAACCAAGTGATTAAAGGTTGGACAGAAGGGCTACAGTTGATGAAAGAAGGGGGTAAATACCGTCTGTTTGTCCCCGCTAATTTGGGGTATGGCGAAGCAGGTAATGCTGATATTGAACCCAACAGCGTGTTGATTTTTGATATTGAGCTGTTACAAGTCAACCCAACTGTGACCCAACCCGTCAAACTTTAAGAAGTTTTCTCCAGTTGGCTATAAAAAAACGCTCATATTTCTATTGAGCGTTTTTTATGGGATGGCTTGAAAAGCGTACCTTTAAAGTACCTTTTTTAATACTTTAGAATTGCGAGTATTGTCATAAAAGGCATAGCGGTCAGCCGGTAGCGATTCAGCAGGGACTTCCATAAACCCATGCTCGACAAACCAATGCGCGGTGCGAGTAGTCAAGACATAGAGTTCATGAATGCCGCGGCTACGCGCTTGTTGCTCTAAGAATGCGATCAAATCTGCGCCACGGCTACCATTGCGATAATCGGGATGGACAGCCACACAAGCCACTTCCGCGGCTTGGTCGTTGAGTGGGTATAAAGCCGCGCAGCCTAATACCATGCCATCACGCTCAATCACGCTAAAGTTTTCGATATCGCTCTCTAAACGCTCACGTGAACGACGGACCAAAATACCTTGTTCTTCGAGTGGCTCTAGCAGTTCAATCAAACCTACCACATCATCGATATCGGCACGGCGAATTTCTTCATACGGGTCATGGGATATCAGCGTCCCTGAGCCATCACGGGTAAATAACTCTTCAAGCAGTGCGCCATCTTTGGCATAGGAGATGATATGGGTACGGTGGATACCGTATTGACAAGCATCGCTGGCTGCCCGTAAGAAACGCGCGATTTCTGAGCTTTCAGGAACATCACGTAAGAAGCGTGTCACTTCATGCGGAATCATCTCTTTAAGCAGGTGAGTGCCATCTTTATAGATACCTGTTTGCTCACCCAAGAAAATTAATTTATCCGCTTTTAGGCTAATCGCCGCTTGTAGCGCCACATCTTCAGCTAACAGGTTAAATACTTCGCCTGTCGCAGAATAGCCCATACTGCCCAAAATCACCACATGGTCATGGATTAAATTATTGTGGATGGCTTCGGCATCAATCGCGCGGACTTCTCCAGTAAATTGATAATCGATGCCATTACGGATACCGTAAGGACGGGCGGTGACGAAGTTGCCTGAGATTGCATCAATACGAGAGCCATACATCGGCGAGTTGGCAAGTCCCATCGATAGCTGCGCTTCAATTTGCAGGCGAATTGAGCCAACGGCTTTTAGGATGTACGGCATGGCTTCTTTTGTGGTGATGCGCACATCATCTGCCATCGGTGTTTCGATATGGTTCTCGGCAAGATTGGCGTCAATTTGCGGACGCGCACCGTGGACGAGTACGAGCTTAATACCAAGACTATGCAGCAGCGCAAAATCATGAATCAAATGGCTAAAATTGTCGTGATTAACTGCTTCGCCATTGAACATAATGACAAAGGTCTTGCCACGATGGGTGTTGATATAGGGCGCAAAGTTACGAAACCATAATACATAAGGCGGGGTAACATAAGCAGGGGTTGTGGCAGCGGCATTTTGTTGGGCAGTATTGGGTAAATCAATCATAGCGTGATAGGCAAGTATAGGGTTATTATCAGTCATGGTTTCGCCATCGGCAAGCGGTGCATTGCCATGGGTAAAACTTGCTGAAGTATCGGTTGAAGTTGGCATGATAACAGTAGACATGATAAAAAAAAGTAGACGTACAAACAGCGCACGATAAAGTTTTTGTCTCTTTTAATTAAACATACATGTAAGTTTAACAGCGTGATTGCGATACATCGCTCAGAGACTAACGATAAGGCTATCAATAAACCTTACAAAATACAATAGTTAATCTTACTGATTTTGGCTGCGCTGTTTGTATTTAGTAAATTCATCGCGCAACTTTCAACTTGCTAGTGAGTTAAATTGTAAAGTTTGTTATGCTAATCTATAGTCGAGCCTTAACCTATTTGACCACCCAATCAGCGGTGTATGCCAACCTGCCAAAAAAAGAGAATACGCTAGCACCCGCTGACACAACAATTTTGAACATTTGAAAATCATGATTTAATGGAGAATATTCATGCAAAAGCTTTCAGTATTCGCGCTAATGACCGCCTCACTTGGCGCATCAGCCACCGCAATGGCTGTGCTACCAACGGTGGCATTAGACCCTGTTGATAGTAGTCAAGCAGCGCCTATCTCAGCGTCAGTTGCTGGTCAAGTTCAAACCCGCATTTTAGCCTCTGTTGTTGGTCAGGATCCACAAGGTCAAGAAGTATTAAGCCCCGTCAATGCACAAACGCGCCTTGCATCTGGCAACGTCGTAGAGTATCGCGGCTACTTAACCAATAACAGCCCTGACCGTATCCGCAACATGAAAGTAACCATGAACATCCCAGCCAATATGGAATTAGTGAGCACGAGCGATGTGGAGCCAACCCGTGCGTTTGGTAGTATGGACGGTGCCAATTTTCAATATATGCCACTAAAGACCAACATGAATGGCGTGCTACAGAACCTACCGATGGCTTACTATAAAGCCATACAATGGGATGTACCAGGTTTGGGTCTTAATGAGGTAGCGATGGTAAAGTATCGTTTAAAAGTAAAATAATAAGCGCTCAATACCTAGAAGCAATGCCTAGAAGGGCTCAACGCATAAAACCGCTCGAAGCGTAGCACTGCTCAATGAATGAGCGGTTTTTTTATTTACAATTTTTGAAACTTGCCGATTTTTTGCTCAATATCGCTGAGCTTTGCTAAGGTTGCAATTTCCCCTGCTTTTATCGTCGCCTCTCTGGCTACGGTATTGGTCGTGCCAATATCACCAACGGCTGGGCGTATCACCACGTCCGCCAATTTGATTTCAGCAGCATTTGCTTGATTGGGGATGACGGCAAATGTCTTATCCAGTAGCGCCCAAAAATCTTGTGGATGGCTGTTTTTTGGCGGGCTTGAAACATCTACCGCGATGATAATATCTGCGCCCATTTGTTTGGCAGTTTGCACAGGCACAAGGCTTGTCAGACCGCCATCGCCATAGCGTTTATTGTTGATACGTGGCGGTACAAAAACGCCATACACGCTACTGGACGCACGCACAGCAAGACCGGTATTGCCTTTATCAAAGACGGCTTTTTGCTTGGTGGTTAAATCGGTGGCGACACTGGCAAAACGGATGGGGAGTTTTTCAATCGGTTTATTATCGACTTGGGTATTGACCCAGTTTTGTAATTTGATGCCTTCGATAAAGCCTTGTTTGCTCCAGCTATAATCGAGCAATTCATTATTGCTAACATGGGTCGCGATGTCTTCAAGTTCGCTAGCGGACTTGCCACTGGCGTATAAACTACCGACTAGACTGCCGCTACTGGTACCGACAATTAAGTCGGGGGTGATGCCATTTTTTTCCAGTACCTTGATGACGCCGACATGAGCAAAACCTTTGGCACCGCCACCGCCTAATACAAGGGCGATTTTGGGTTTTGTTGATGGTTGAACGGGTGGTTTTATAGGTTGAGTGGGTATCACTGGCGTTTGGGTGCAGGCGGGGAGTGTAAAGTAAATGCTAGTAGTTATCAGGGCAAAAAAAGAAAGCGGTTTCATAGCAAGCCTAATCAATCAAAACAGCAATATTATTAAATGATAAATTTGTTGAGTTCATCGGTTATAAAGCGTAAATTGTGTCGCTATGTATTCTAACTTAATTTGGTGTTTTTTCATGCTATTTTTATTATAGGCAGATAAGCTAACTTTATAATATGACGCTAAAACCTGACATCTTTAACCTCCCTGTCACTGCGCTTGCTGGCGTGGGTAGCAAAATCGCTGAACAGCTTAACCAACTTGGTATTGAGCGCGTGTTTGATTTGTTGCTACATTTGCCGCGTGATTATGAAGATCGCAGCCGACTGGTCAACATGTGTGATGTCGTCGATGGACAATCGGCATTGCTACAAGGCACCGTTGTCCGCGTCGACAACAAAAAGATGGGCCTCAGCGTGACATTGCAAGATAGGACAGCGCAAACAACATTACGCTTTTTCAAAGTCTATCGTGGACTGACCGAAACCATGGCGGTGGGCAATACCTTGCGTGTCTTTGGTGAAATCAGTATCAGTAAGTATGGCACCCAAATCAGCCACCCTGAATATGAAATTATTACTGGACATCAACCCTTGACTAATACAGGGCTGATACCTGTTTATCCAACGGTCAAAAACTTGCATCAAAATAAACTGCGTAGCTTGATTCGACTTGCGCTGCAGACGGTTAAACAAGCCGATCCTGTGATGGCTACTATCAGTGATGCTGAGTGGCAAATCGTACAAAGTGCGCTGAGCCAACAGTTTCCGTTACTGGCAGGTAGCCACAACCCATTTGGGGAATTTAGCTTACTAGAAGCCATTAGCTTTATCCATCAGCCACCGATTTATACCGATTTGAACAAGCAAATTTTGGTATTAGAGGCGTTAAAAAATCGCAGTCATCCGACGTGTCAGCGGCTCATTATCGAAGAAATGCTCGCGCACCAGCTGAGTCTACTGTACCGCAAACAACAACTTTATCAGCACAAAGCACCGCGCTGCGATGCCACAAGCGCGCTTGCCAATCGGCTGTTAGCCAATTTACCTTTTACCCCGACCCATGCCCAAAATCGGGTCGTGGCGGAAATCGTCAAAGATTTGTCAACGTCAGTGCCCATGCTGCGACTCGTGCAAGGCGATGTTGGTGCAGGCAAAACCTTGGTGGCAGCTTTGGCGGCGTGCTATGCGCTTGATAGCGGCTGGCAAGTGGCGGTAATGGCACCGACAGAGATTTTGGCGGAGCAACATCTTAATAACTTTAAAAACTGGTTTGAACCGCTTGGCATCGGTGTGGGTTGGCTGGCGGGCAAACAAACAGCCAAAGCGCGTGAAAAAGCCTTGCAACAAGTACAAGACAACGAGGTGCAAATCGTGGTCGGTACGCATGCGCTATTTCAAGAACATGTCAGTTTTGCCAAGTTGGGCTTGGTGATTATCGATGAGCAGCACCGTTTTGGGGTGGAGCAGCGAATGGCACTGGTCGATAAAGGCTTGGCGCATACCACACCGCATCAGCTGATTATGACAGCTACACCCATACCGCGTACCCTTGCCATGAGTGCATTTGGTGATATGGATACGTCCATTATTGATGAACTGCCGCCCAACCGTACCCCCATCACCACCGTCACCATAAGCCGTGACCGACGTGATGAAGTGATTGAGCGTATCGCTGCCAACTGCGAGCAAGGCAAACAAGCTTACTGGGTGTGCCCACTGGTCGAAGAGTCAACCATGCTTGATGCGCAAGCCGCTGAAGCGACTTATGCCGATTTGAATGACAGGCTCAATCTGAACATTGGTTTGGTGCATGGCAAAATGAAACCGAATGACAAACAAGCGGTCATGGCGGATTTTAAAGCGGGTAAAACCGCTTTGCTAGTGGCTACCACCGTGATTGAAGTCGGGGTCGATGTGCCCAATGCTTCGCTGATGGTGATTGAAAATGCTGAGCGATTAGGGTTATCGCAATTGCACCAACTACGCGGACGCGTGGGGCGTGGCACCCAAAAAAGCTTTTGCGTATTGCTTTATCAAACGCCACTGTCAGAAACGGGTATCGAGCGGCTCAATGTGCTGCGAGATAGCAATGATGGCTTTGTGATTGCGCAAAAAGATTTGGAACTACGCGGTGCAGGCGAGCTTTTGGGTAAACGGCAGACAGGGTTTGATAGCTACTATGTCAGTGACCTAGCGAGGGATGAAAGCTTGCTAATCGTGGCGCAAGCGATTGCTAAATGCCTAATTGCTGATGAAAATCGCAAATCACAAGTGCAGCAATATATCAGTCATTGGACACCCGATGCCATCAAATACATTAACGCATGATAGCCCATAGTAGAGGCTTAAATTCTGATAGAGCGCTATTTTTACAGATAAAGCGCCTATTCACATCTGCAATTTTTTGTTATTTTATGCCATATGACTGATGGATGAATGGACACTTGCATGGCTATTGGTTTTAGTTGATTTTTTATACATGGGGCAATATCACAGTTATTAATTTAGAATTATCAATATTTTAAGGATATATGTTATGCCACAAACCAAATATGATGTACCTATCGCAGACAAAGCGCATGCGGATGAAATCATCAAAAAAACCGAAGACATCAAAGGGGTCAAGTTTGTCAATGTTAACCCTAATGGTACCATCGTTGTGACCCATGGTGACGATTTTGATGAGGCTGCATTTAAAGCGGCTGCAGGTATTTAGCTACTATTCTTGATAAGCGACTAGGTTTTATGCCTAGTTTCATTAAAGCTGACTTCGGTCAGCTTTTTTATTGGCTAAAATTTGCCGTAAATTGTTCATTCAATCGTCATACGGTTGTCACCTTCGTCAGCTAATGTTTCCTAGCGATAGCGTATCTTTTTATTACAATTTGACTTATCACAATTTGACTTTTCATATTGTGGCTTTGCCTAACCTTGAGGAAATCCCATGACTGACCAACCCGCTGAGCAAACTTCTCCTATCCACAATTTGATTAAAGACACCCAGCCATCAACCCCAAGTATCAACCGTCGCCGTTTTTTACAATCAACATCGCTTGCGACTGTCGCAGGTGCATCGATGATGCTAGCGGGCTGTAATAATGACAACGATGATAATGATAACACAGCGCAGGTTAGCTTTTTACATGGCGTGGCCAGTGGCGACCCGCTTGCTGACAAAGTGATTTTATGGACTCGCGTGACACCGGTGAGCAGTGGCAGCAGCCTTGATGTCGATTGGCAAATTGCCAGTGATAATACGTTTAACACCATCATCAATAAAGGCACGAGCAAAACAAACGGTGGGCAAGATTATACGGTCAAGGTGGATGCCACGGGTTTACAGCCAAACACCCCTTACTTTTATCGATTTATATGTGGTGGTGTCACCAGTCCGATTGGCAAAACCAAAACCCTACCTGTCACGAATGTCAATCAAGTGAAACTTGCGGTGGTGAGCTGTTCAAACTATCCTGCAGGGTATTTTCATGCGTATGCCGATATTGCCAAGCGCAGCGACGTTGATGTGCTGCTGCATTTAGGCGATTATATCTACGAATATGGTCGTCATACCATCGATGACCAAGGTAAAACGGTACCTGCCTATGCTTCAAGCCAGGCCGCACAGCTCAAGCGCGAAGTCATCCCAGTTGAGGAGTTACTCACCATTACTGGCTATCGCTTGCGCTATGCCCAATATCGTACCGATAAAGATTTGCAAGCGGTACATGCCGCCATGCCAATGATTGCGGTGTGGGACGACCACGAGATTAGTAATGACACCTACAAAGAAGGTGCCGAAAATCACCAATCTAATGAAGGCGACTGGAATCAGCGCAAGATGGACGCGATGAAAGCCTATCATGAATGGATGCCCACGCGTAATAGTGTGATGACGCAAATTTATCGTAGTTTTGATTTTGGTAATTTACTCAGTCTACATATGCTAGACACCCGTGTCATTGCCCGGGACAAACAGCTAGATTACAATAAATTTTTAATTAAAGACGCCAATGGTCAGCTCACTTTAGATAGCGCAAAATTCACCGCAGCAATGCAAGATACCAGCCGCCAAATGATCGGTTTGCCACAACAAAACTGGCTAGCAGGTCAATTGCAAGCGTCAAAGTCGACTTGGCAAATTTTGGGTCAGCAAGTGGTGATGGGGCAGATGTTTATTCCTGCACCCGTACTGCTCAATTTTATGAATCCTGCCTTGGGCGTAGATGCCGTCACTTATCTGACCCTAATGCAAAAAGCGCAGACCGCCCCCACGACCTTGACGCCGCAAGAGCAGAGTATGGTACAACAGTTGCAGCAAGCCCCATTCATCCCTTATAACCTGGATGCGTGGGATGGTTATTCGGTGGCACGCGAGATGATTTATGGTATTGCCAACGCGATGCAAAAAAACTTAGTGGTATTGGCAGGCGATACCCATAACGCTTGGGCGAATAATCTAGTCAATGTCAAAGGCGAACCCGTTGGGGTGGAGTTTGCGGTACAGTCAGTGACATCGCCAGGTTTTGAAGAATACTTAGCAACAGTTGACCCAAAACAGTTAGCACTGGGGTTACCTATGCTGGTCAAAGGTGGTACGTTAAAATGGTGTGACACCTCTCAGCGCGGTTATATGATTGTGACAGTGACCCCTGAGCAATGCACCAGCGAGTGGGTATTTGTCAGCGATATCACCAAGCCCACTTATTCAAGTAGTGTTGGTAAAACCATGCGTGTCAAAGTGGGTGAGCCTTATTTGGTTTAAACAACTTTGACAAAACCCAATAAAAAAGCCGCTAACGTTAGCGGCTTTTTTTTGATACATCATTACATATTTGGGTAGTTTGGACCACCACCGCCTTCTGGCGTGACCCACGTGATGTTTTGTGAGGGGTCTTTGATATCACAAGTTTTACAGTGCACACAGTTTTGTGAGTTGATGACAAATTTTGCGCCGCTGTCACTTTGTACCACTTCATATACCCCTGCTGGGCAGTAACGCTGGGCAGGCTCAGCAAAGATTTTGAGGTTACGCTTAATTGGCACGTCTGGATCGGTTAATTTTAGGTGACAAGGTTGATCTTCAGCGTGGTTGGTATTGGAGATAAACACGGAAGATAATTTATCAAAGGTCAGCTTACCATCGGGCTTTGGATACTCAGGGATATAAGCGTGGTCTGCGCGCTCAAGCACATCGTAGTCTGGCATTCTGTCACGAATAGTCAGAGGCATTTTACCCTTAAATATATTTTGCTCTAGGAAGTTGAAGGCACCGCCCATCCAGATACCCATGCGGTGCATCGCATTTGCGAAGTTACGCGCTTGGTACATGTCGTTGTAGAGCCATGATGCTTTGAATTTTTGCTCATAGGTTGGCACTTCGTCATGTTGACGACCAGCCGCAATCGCTTCATACACGGCTTCAGCGGCTAACATACCTGATTTGATGGCGGTATGAGTACCTTTGATTTTTGCTGGGTTTAGGAAACCTGCATCGTCACCCACTAATACACCACCGGCAAAATACAGTTTTGGTAATGAGTTTAAACCACCTTTGGTCAAGGCACGCGCACCGTAAGATAAGCGTTTACCGCCTTCTAAAATATTGCGAATGAGCGGGTGGGTTTTTAAGCGTTGTAACTCATCAAATGGCGATAGGTAAGGGTTGTGATAAGACAAGTCAATCACCATACCAAATGACACTTGGTTGTTTTCATCAAAGTATAACCACCAACCACCGTTACTATGCGTCTCGCTAAGTGGCCAACCTGAACCGTGCAGCACCATGCCTTCTTGGTGTTTGGCAGGGTCAATTTCCCAAAGCTCTTTTAAGCCAATACCGTAGTGCTGCGGGTCTTTGCCTTCTGATAGGTTAAAACGGCTGATTAAGCGTTTACCTAAGTGACCACGGCAACCTTCAGCAAAAATGGTGTATTTCGCCAGTAGCTCATAGCCTGGCTCATAGCCTGATTTTGGTTGACCTTCGGCATTGACGCCCATGTCACCCGTCAATACGCCACGAACAGAACCATCTTCGTTATAGAGAATTTCAGCGGCAGAAAAACCTGGGAACATCATCACTTCAAGCTCTTCGGCTTGGGTGGCTAACCAACGTACAAGGTTACCCAACGAGATAATGTAGTTGCCGTGGTTGTGCATCAAGCTTGGGACGATTTTTTCTGGCAATTCGCGGTATTTGGTCTCATTTTTGAGCATGTAGACGCGGTCACCTTTGGTTTGCACGCGAACGGGCGCACCTTTTTCTTTCCAATCAGGAATCAGTTCAGTCAGTGCGTTAGGCTCCATAACCGCACCTGATAAGATATGGGCACCAAATTCTGACCCTTTTTCAACGATACACACGCTAAAATCAGGATTGCCAGCAGCAATGGCAAGTTGACGTAGACGAATTGCCGCAGATAGACCTGAAGGTCCGCCACCTACGATAACTACGTCAAACTCCATTTGCTCGCGTTCGATGTCTTGCATACAAACTCCTTAGAAAAATAAAATTCAGTGATGATAACTTGCTTAACCTTGTGTGCATTGTTTAATCCAATGCGCTTCTTCAGCTTACATCTGACAATACACATAAGTTGCATCACGATGATTTTTGCAAGGCTAGTGATTGGGAAGGTTAGCCTTTGATTATCAGTTCATCAAATAATTGCTGGCACAGGCTGGCAATGTTATCAATGGTTTTCTTGATTTTAACATATAATGAATCGTTATATGAATTCAGAAAAAATACTACTTAGTATAATAGATTAACCGTTTAACCACCTAATAATTTTGCAGGAGAAAATGACTGCCGGGCTTAATTTATCGCATCCAATTTGGCTTGTCTTATGCTATCTGTCACCTTTATATACAATAAATCGACACAGGTACTAACAGCGACTATTTGAAACCCAGCGTTGAATTGACTACTATGTACCACAAAGTGATGTCAACACAGCGCATCATGGCATTCATAAACCCATACAATACTCTAAATCCTAATCTAAATAAAAACTACCATAATACGAGCTATAAAATGACTAATACTGATACTAATAATGTAGCATCTAAACCCAATTTTGATAATAGCTTTGATATAGGCGAGCTAAGCCAACAAATCGAGCAATCGGTCGCTTCGCAAGCAGTAGCAACCGCAAACCATCCGACACGCCAAATTCCACCGCTTGAAAAATGGCAACCCAAACTCAGCGGTGCGATGGATATGGTGGTCAAAGCCAATGGCGAGTGGTGGCATGAAGGCAGTCAAATCACCCGTCCACTGCTCATTGATCTGTTTGCCAAAGTGTTATGGTCAGAGGTTGATGACAACCACCACGTTCAGTATTTTTTAAAAACCCCTGTTGAGAAATGGCAAATTCAAGTAGAAGACGCGCCACTGCTAGTCAATCAAGTGGACGTCATTAACGAGCAATTTGGTGGTACTAGCAAACCTGTGTTGCAGTTCACCACCACGCAAGGCGATGTGGTGATTGCTGACGAGCAGCATCCGATTTGCTTGGGTCTGCCATTTACCCATGCTAGCCAGCATGATGCTGGCTTACAGCAAAAACAAGCCAGCCAGCCTTATCTGTTGGTGCGCCAAAACGGTGACTCAGCATTATACGCACTCATTCATCGCAATGTGTTTTACCATTTGATTAAGTTGGGTGAGTTGGCAGAGGGTGAAGAGGGGACGTCATTGATTTTGCACAGTGGTGATAGCACTTTTACCTTGACGATGACCCTCTAACCAGCCGCTTTAGCCAAATTTTGATAGCTTGTGAACCAGCAAGGTGACGAATTTGCTGTCAAATTCGGCAACTGCATTTTTTTGTAGTGAGCGTCTAAAAATTGGTATAAGATAGTGGTCTATTTTATGGGTACAGTTATTTTGCGGTTTAAAATAGCAACACCCTGCGAGTTGGACTGATTAGGCTATGGTAGATTTGGCAAGCGCGCCGATAGGCGTATTTGATTCTGGGTTGGGCGGATTGTCGGTATTGACCCATTTGCAGCGACGCTTGCCATTTGAACGTTATATCTATCTTGCCGATACCCTGCATGTACCCTATGGCTCACGCAGTGAAGTACAGATTCGTGAACTTACCTTGCAGGCCGTGGCATGGCTACATTCGCAAGGCTGTAAACTTATTGTGATAGCTTGCAATAGTGCCTCTGCGCATGGATTACAGGCGGCAAGGCGGCAGTATCCTCAAGTGCCGATTGTCGGCTTAGTCCCCGCATTAAAACCTGCGGTGATGCAGTCGGTCACCAAGCAAGTTGCGGTGTTGGCAACCCCAGCGACCTTGCACGGATATTTACTCAATGAAGTCATTGAACAAGTCGCCAAACCGCAGCAAGTGACTGTCCACAAATATAGCTTTAACAGCCTAGTGCCTTGGGTAGAATTGGGTATGCCAAGCCATCACCCAGCCGTGACTGATTTAGATCACTTGCTAAGTGAGTTACAGGCTAAAAAGGTAGACCAATTGGTACTGGGCTGTACCCATTTTCCTTTTTTTAAAGTCTATTTGGCACAGCGTATCGATGAGCTTATAACCCATCAAGGTATGGGGCAAGTGGCATTGATTGATTCGGGGGATGCCATTGCCAAACGGGTGCATGATTTGCTTGAGCAAGCCCATCAGCTTGCCTCTCATAAAGAGCGACCACGGTTACAGTTTTATGCCACTGCCAACTTACCCACTACTGAGCAGACGGCAACGCGTTTGTTGCAGCGGTTTTTGCCAGAGTTGGGGATTGATTTTTTTACCTTGTGTGTGACTCAACATGGTGCAGTGTATTGAGCTTGTTGGTTAGTCAGCATGGCTTTTTACCCTTTTAGTTTTTAACGATTTAGCTTTTAACGATTGAGCTTTTAATCCTTTATTTTTTTTAATTAATTGCGTTCATTAGAGCGTTATGGAGAAGATAGCATGTCTCAAAAGAAACGTTATCATATTCATATCTCTTTGGTGAGAAATGAAAATCTCTACCTAGAGAACGCGCTAGAGTACGCGTTATCGACGGATTATTTTTTGACTTGGGATTTGCTTGCCACCAATACCAATTTTGTTGAGTACAGCCGCCAACAAATCGACCAATGCGATTATATGATTTTTATTTTGGGCAATGATTACGGTCATTTAAGCCTATCTGGTGTCAGTTATCTGCACTTATCTTATATCTATGCGTCTTCAAAACGCGTCCCGATGATTGCGCTAGTCAATACCCAGCTGAACCAAAATGAGCTATTACGCCAACGGTTGGATTTGTTTAATTTGGTGATTAAAGAACAGGGTTTGCGGGTAATTCACTTCGGTCAGACCCATGATGGCGTGTCAGACTGTGTGCGTATGCTTGGGGAAATCAAAGAGAAATTTCCGCGATTAGGTTGGGTCAAAGACACCCGTTCATTGAGCACGCTACCGGCAGCTGCTAGTGGCGATTTAAAGTCGATGTTTGTCTCGGATAGATTTCATATCCGTAATGGCGTGCAACCCGCCTTAACTGATAGCAGTCTAGATGGCACTCAACAGTCCCCTGAAGCTGAAGCCAGACCGACCCAGGTTACGCCAAAAGAGCTCAATGAGGCGTTATTGGTCAACTATACTGCACACGCGTTTGAAGGCGGCAATTTGCAAGAAATCAGCGCAACTTACACCTTTAGCTGGGGTAATATTGTGCAAACGCTACAAGCATTACCACAGCCCTTTACCAGTAATATGATGTTGACCCAAATTAATGATTCCCTCAAAGATGCTGCAATGGCAGAAGCGCTCAAAATCTCACCCAATATCCATGCGGTCTCGCGCTGTCAAATCAGTAGTATCGATTATCAATGGATAAAAAGCCAACTGGTGAAAAAACGATGGTTGTTCTCGGTCAAAGAAGAGCGAAGTATCCGCGAGCTGTGGCAGATTAACATCATTGTACACGCCTAATCGGCCGTTTCTAACACGCATTTTTTATGGTTTTATGCGCGTTTTATCCCAGCATTTTATACCAGCTTTGACCAAACCATGATTTACTCATGTCATGACAATATTATACAGACCTGCTATCTAGCGTCACATTTGTTTGTGTTATGATAATCTCACAACATACATAACGATAACATTGAGAATAAAAGAGGATAAAATTATGAGCAATCATGTGACCCAACAAGCGGACGATCTTGAAAACAACATCAACCAACTTGAAGATACCATGCACGAAGCGCAGCAGTTTCGCACCCTCGAAGAGCAAGTCGAAGACATGAAACGCCGTGGCATCAACCCACGCGATAACTTCAAAAAATGGGATGAAGACGAAGAGGACAATTGGGGCAGCAATTCAAAAGGCGAAGTCAAACCGATCCAAATGGATGATGGTGAAGAGCCCACCCCGCCACCTTTTGTATAAGGTTGTCCCATGTGGGGATATTAACAAAACCCTGTCACTATCAACAAAAAACCCTTAATCTCAGCATTAAGGGTTTTTTATTGGGTAATGAAAAATTGATGAACATTGTAGATGACTACGGCTTAAATAACTCAGGTTTAAATCATTTAAGGTTTAATGCCTAACACTGAAACACTAAGGTTTCAATGACTAGGGCGTTGTCACCCCACCTTGCCCATTGTCGATACGATAGTAACTCGTGCGCCCATTGGCGTCGCGTATCACTTTAGTCGGCGTGGCAGTAATCGTTGAATTCGGTACAGACTGGTATCGAACGGGCGTTTGGGTCGGGTATTGGGTTGGATACTGAGCATTGCCTGTTGGCTGAGTCATTAGCATACGGTAGAGTTTCATACCCGCACGACCATCAGGGTTGACACCTTGCTGCCGCTGAAAGTCTTGAATCGCATAGCGCGTTTTATCGCCAATCATGCCGTCAGCTTGACCAATATCATAACCACGATTAAGCAGTGCTTGCTGAATTTCACGGGCTTGACGGCGACTAATACCGGCATCATCCGTGGGCCAAGGCGTGACAAAGCCGACATTGCTAGTACGGTTTTGGCTAATCATATCGGACAAATGCGCAATCGCTAGCGCGTAGTTCTCTGACGCATTGTAACTATAAAACGCATCGAAGTTTTTACCCACTAAGAACGCAGGGCCTTTAATACCTGCCGGTAATAGCAAACCTGCACTATCAAGGCTAAAGGGTAGCGGCTGACCATTAGCAAGGGTCAGACCTTGGCTGCGCCAGTAGCTCATCGGTTTTTTGGCTTTGCGGTTGCTATCTGCCCAAAACCCTGCGGGCAGCTTGACCTCAAATCCCCAAGGCTCGCCCGTGCGATAACCGGCTTTATCCAAGAAATTGGCCGTTGACGCGAGCGCATCAGCTTGGCTGTTGACCAAATCTTTACGTCCATCGCCATCAAAATCTTGCGCCAAGCGTAAAAAGGTACTTGGCATAAACTGGGTTTGCCCAAACGCCCCTGCCCATGAGCCAGTCATATCATCACGGCGGATGTCACCATTTTGTAAGATACGCAGCGCGTTGGCGTATTCCGTGCGAAAGTACGACTGACGACGGTCAAAGCAAGACAAGGTCGCTAATGACTGGATTAAGTCTTTTTTACCCAGCTGCTTACCAAAGTTCGACTCTACTCCCCAGACGCCCAGTACATCCGTTCCTTTCACGCCGTAGCGCTGCTCGATACGGTTTAGCGTGCTTTGCAGTTGGTTTTTGGCATTGATACCGTCTTGCACACGTTCTTCATCGACCAGACCTGAGAGATAGTCCCACACTTCTTTTTGAAACTCAGGTTGATAGTTGAGTGAGACAATCACGCTAGGGTCAGGCTCACTTGGGCGATATTGTTCTAAAGTGCTGGCTACACCGCGAAAGGTGCTGCTATTTTTGAGATTGGATAAACACTGTTGAAATTGGGCATTGCTAAGATTAGGCGGTGTCGGTGCGGCATTGGCTTGGCTAATCATTGCCACGCCTGCCAGCGCCATAAAAATCGGAAGTAAACGCATAACAAACCTTGAATAGTGACAGAAAAAACATCAACAAACGGGGTGAATTTTGACTAATTCAAGGGTATAAAAAAAGCTTGCTTAGTGAAAGGAGTAAATGCATTTAATTACATTTTTTCACATTGGGTGATAAAGCGTTAATTTTTGCACTTCTATGGTAAGTCCAATTATTTAACGCGAAAAAATTGGGCATTAACGCGGTAAAGCCCAATTTTGGAAAGACTAATAAGTATCAATAAAATCACAATACGCGTTATTGTTCGATCATAAAACCACTAAAATATTGTTTAAGCTTAGCAAGCTTGGGCGGAATCACAAAGTTGCAATAGCTTTGGGTCGGGTTGTTGGCGTAATAATCTTGGTGGTAGTCTTCGGCAACGAAAAACTGCGCAGCAGGGTGAACTTCGGTCACCACTTTGATGCCTTGCTCATCACGAAGCTCACCAATCACACGGTCAATGGTCGGTTTTTGCTGTGCTTCATCGGTGTAAAACACCACAGAGGCATATTGTCTGCCGACATCATTACCTTGACGGTCTTGTGTCGTTGGATCATGGGTGGCAAAGAAAATATCCAATACCGTCTCAAGCGGAATAATGGTCTCATCAAAATCGACTTTAATCACTTCGATATGACCGGTATCGCCGCCACAGACGGCTTTGTAGTTGGCGGTTACTTCATCACCGCCCATATACCCTGATGTGACATCGGTCACACCTTTGACATGGCTAAATACTGATTCGGTACACCAAAAACAGCCACCGCCTAAAATAATCGTTTGCATACTAATACCTTTTTATGGTTATCTCATTGGTTTTATATAAGGGTTAAAATAAATTATTAAAAGTAAAACGGGTGAAAATGTTAGAATAGCAAAGTTTACTCGCCATTCAAGTTAGGCAATGTAAACCAAGTTTCCGCTATCTAAAAACCTGACAGTTTAAGCGTTCCTTAAGCGTTTCCTCATTGAAGCGAGCATAAAACTGTCAGCGATACTAAGTCAGCGATACTGAGTCTTAGTAACGCTCAATCAGCCATAGTGAGTCAGCCGCATGAGTCAGCCCCAAGCCAAACCACCCCACGATACTTTATTTACCACGCCGCTAGATGCCAATGCGCGGTTTAGCTTTGATGAGCAAGTGGTGGCTTGTTTTCCCGATATGATTCGCCGCAGTGTGCCTGGGTATGGGCAGATGCTCGCCATGTTGCCGATTTTTGCCAAACGCCATTGCCAGTTTCGCCAAACCAATAGCGACGGCAATAAAGTCAGCCGCGTCTATGACTTGGGCTGTTCACTCGGGGCGGTGAGTTTTGCGCTCGCAGGCGAGTTTGCGCCGCAAGATTTGCAAATCAAAGCCATTGATATCTCAGAGCCGATGATCGCCAAAGCGCAAAGTGTACTGATGCAGCATTATCCTGAGCATGATATTGAGCTGATTTGCGCTGATGTGTGTGAGGTAGCGTTTGAGCGGTGCGATATGATTGTGCTTAATTTAACCTTGCAGTTTTTATCTCCTGACAAGCGCGAGCAGTTACTCAAACGCTGTTATGATGCGTTGGTTGAAGGCGGTATTTTGATTTTGACCGAAAAAACCCATTTGCTCGATGAAGCGGACGATGCCTGGCGCGTTGAGCGGTATTATGATTTTAAACGCGCCAATGGCTATAGTGAGATGGAAATCAGTGGTAAACGCAATGCACTGGAGAATGTACTTATCACCGATACCCTCGATTTTCATCATCAGCGTTTAGCAACGGTGGGGTTTGACCGCCATTTGACGTGGTTTCAGTTTTTAAACTTTGCGTCGATTATTGCGTTTAAGTGATGATTGCCCTTAAACAATGAAAACCTGTCAATCCTAAAAGAGTCAACCATGAATGCTACCATCAAAACTGCCGAAACCGACGTCTATCTTACCTTGCTGCAATTGGCGGAAAAATACCCAGTTGCCAATGAATGGCTTGCCCAGTTGCCTAATTGGCTGGCTACCATCAAAGACAAATCACGCTACGCCCATGCGCCATTTTATCAATCGCTCATTGAGCGCTTGCCCGTAGTTGACAACGCGCAAGTAGAGTTGAATCAACCCTGTATCACCGCAGCATTTGATTGGCAAGAGAATGAATACAAGCAAACCCATGCGCTACTCAAACGTTTGATGCCGTGGCGCAAAGGCGGTTTTTTACTGGGTCGAGATGACCTGCAAATCCATATTGATACCGAATGGCGCAGTGACTGGAAATGGGATAGGGTACTGCCGCATATCAGCCCACTTTACGGCAAACGCGTGCTAGACGTGGGTGGCGGTTCGGGTTATCACGGCTGGCGTATGGCGGGCGCAGGGGCAAGCACGGTGATTGTGATTGACCCATCGTGTCTGTTTTATCACCAGTTTATGGCGATTCGGCATTTCGTCAGAGACGCTGACCGTAACGATTTTGGACGCAACAGGGTGCACTATGTGCCCGTACCGCTTGAAGCTTTGCCCAATCCTAGCTTGACTAGCGGGCAAGCAGGGCTGTTTCATACCGTGTTTAGTATGGGCGTGCTATATCACCGCGCATCACCGTTTGAGCATCTTGAGCAACTATACAATCAGCTAGCAAAAGGCGGAGAATTGGTACTAGAAACCCTGGTGATTGAAGGGGATGCAACATCCGTGCTAGTGCCAAGTGAGCGTTATGCACAGATGAATAACGTGTATTTTATTCCATCGGTTGCGGCACTGTCGCTATGGCTATACAAAGTAGGCTTTGTGGCGGTGCGCTGTGTCGATGTGGATGTGACATCGACGGATGAACAACGCAAAACCGACTGGATGGATTATCAATCTTTAAGCGATTTTCTTGACCCCAATGATAGCAGCAAAACCATCGAGGGCTATCAACGCCCGACCCGTGCAGTGATGATAGCCAAACGACCGTAACGGTACATGAACAAGTAACAAGGGTAATGCAGTTTGAGGTAATGGCGTTTTAGGCTAGTAAGGTTTAGAGTAGGAGACTTTAAAGCGTCCTACTAAAATACCACTCCAAGACCATTTTGATGAGAAAGCCAAAAAAACCGCCGCCCAGTGCCAAAAAAATCCAAAATGTGCCTTGTTTGCCTGCATTGTTTTTCTTGGAAATATCGTACATGATAAAAAATAAAAACGCGATAAAGATAGGCAGCAGCACATACATGCCAAGTTTGGTGATTAACTCACTAGAGACTAAAACAAACATGTTATTATCCTATGATTGTCATCAGACATTAAAAAATTTTAGCACATATTATACGCCAAAAAACCGCGTTTCCTTGTAATGGCATGTATCTTTTGACAGGATTATAATGAAAAAACCATCAAAAATTGGTATATTGAACGCCAAAATCAATGCCCATCGATTGTGAGCGAGTGATAGCGTCAAATCGATGGTGATTCATTGATTTATCGTGCTTTTTTAGCTATCAATCCTGCAACAAAACCTGTGAGCCAACAAAGAGAATTTCCATGTCAGAACAACAACCCGTCATTTCGCAAGCCTTAGCATTAGTGGTGGAATCACTAAAACAACAGCAAATTTTGCCAATCGATTGGGTTGATAACAGTACCATCAGCCGCACCAAAGACCAAGCGCACGGCGATTTTGCTAGTAACCTTGCCATGATAGCTGCCAAGACTGCCAAGAAAAACCCGCGTGAACTGGCGCAAACCATCGTGGCGATGTTGCCTGCCTCGGACATGATTAGCAAAGTTGAGATTGCAGGACCGGGGTTTATTAACTTTTTCTTAGATGATAACGCGCGTTTTGCTATCTTAGACACCATCATGCAGCAAAAAGGCGACTTTGGTACATCCGAAGAATTTGCCGGTCAAAAAATCCAAGTTGAGTTTGTCTCTGCCAACCCAACCTCAAGCCTACACGTGGGTCACGGTCGAGGCGCTGCGTTTGGCATGAGCGTGGCCAATTTACTAGAGGCGGTTGGCTACCAAGTCGGGCGGGAATATTATGTCAATGATGCGGGTCGTCAGATGGATATTTTGGCAACCAGTACCTATTTGCGCTACCTTGAGCTGTGCGGTGAGCCAATTGTATTTCCCACCAATGCGTACCAAGGCGATTATGTCAAAGATATTGCCAAACCCATCAAAAAACAGCATGGCGATAGCCTAAAAACCGCCTGGGAACATATGCTACTCAATGTACCTGCCGATGCCCAGTACCAAATCGATGCCAACGGCGAAAAAGTATGTGTGTCAGGTGATAAAGAAGCCCATATTGACGGGCTGATTGCCAATGCCAAAGCCAATTTGGGCGATAACTATCAGATTTTTCATGAAGCCGCACTTAGTACCATCTTGGCAGATATCCAAGATGATTTGGCGGATTTTAATGTCCATTTTGACCAATGGTTTAGCGAAAAATCAATCCAAGATGCCATTGTGCCTGCTTTGGAATTATTAGAGCAGCGGGGTTTTTTATACCAAAAAGATGGCAATTTGTGGTTTAAATCCACCGAATTTGGCGATGAAAAAGACCGTGTCGTCCGCCGTGCCAATGGTCAATTTACTTATTTTGCCTCGGATATCGCCTACCACAAAGACAAGCTTGACCGCGGCTATGATAAGATTATTGATGTGTGGGGCTCAGACCACCACGGTTACATCAAACGCGTGAAAGCGGCATTGACGGCGATGGGCTACGATGCCCAGCGTATGGATGTGATTTTGGTGCAGTTTGTCACCCTATGGCGCGGTACAGAGCAAATCCAGATGTCATCACGCTCAGGTCAGTTTGTGACCTTACGTGAACTGCGTCAAGAAGTCGGCAATGATGCCGCGCGCTTTTATTATGTTGCGCGTAAACCAGAACAGCACATTGACTTTGACTTAGAACTTGCCAAATCCCATACCAAAGATAATGCAGTGTATTATATTCAATATGCGCATGCGCGTATTTGCCGTGTGCTTGAGCGTACTGAAGAGCGCGGTATTAAGGTCGATGACAAAGCCGGCAAAGCACACCAGCATCTGCTGACCCAACCGGTTGAAACGGATTTATTGAGCTTACTGGCTTCTTACCCTGAAGTGCTACGCCGTGCTGCGGTCAACTATGAGCCGCATTTATTGACCAATTACCTCAAAGATTTGGCAAGCTTGTTCCACGGTTGGTACAACGACAACCGTATCTTACCCAAAGATGGCGAAACCCCGACCCAAGACGAACTCAACTTGATGCAGGCGCGTCTGCGTTTATCAAAGTCGGTACGCCAAGTGATTCAAAACGGCTTAATTTTGCTCGGATTAACGGCACCAACCAGTATGTGATATGATTAAGATACGCTAAAAACGCTGTAATATTACCGTATCCCATGTCGTAGGAGATGATGATGGCAAGACCCAAAGGAGCGACCCCGCGTAAAGCGCCAAGCACGATGTCGTTTTTTGCTGCCATGTTGGTGGGCATGATATTGACCGTGGGGATTGGTCTGTTTGTTTATTTGTGGAATCCATTTAACCAAGGCAAAACCACGAGCAGCGATGAAACGCCGATGGTGCAGCCAAAGGTGCAAGACAAACCCAAAACCAATAACTACGAGTTCTATGACTTACTCAAAGAACAGCAGGTCAGTGCCGTCCCCGACGAGGCCGCTGCCAGTCAGCCAGTCTCGGCGCAGCCTGATGTGGTGTTGACCCAAGCTGACAGCACCAGTGCGTCCAAATCAGCGAATGTCAGTGTGGTCGATAATCCGTTGTTGTCTGATGATAATGGTACCAAACCACGCACTTCAGCCAACAATAGTACGATAGACACCAGCACCGCTGCCGATGACAAAAGCAGTGCCGATGCCATTGTCATTGGCAATGAAGAGCCTACGCGGACATATATCTTGCAAATCAATAGCTTTGATAATGCTGATGATGCCGATAGACGCCGTGCTGAAGTGCTAATGGCGGGGGTGGATGCCCAAATCGTCAAAAAACGCTTAAGCAATGACCAAACTGTCTATCAAGTTATCTCTCGCGCCATGAGTAGCCCAGAGATGGCGGCACAAGCCCAGCGCCAACTACAAAATAGCCGCATTGATTCACTGATTGTCGAGCAGCGTCGCTAGGCTGATTTGCATGCAAAAAAACCGTGTTGTGATAACACGGTTTTTTATTTTTTGGTGGCATTAAGCTTTTTTACGGCTAAATTTGCGTTGCTTTTTATTTTGCAGTTCAGTCAAGGTGCGTTTGATTTCCTCATCAGTCAGTTGTGAGATTTGCTGTAAGATATGCATCACGTCCATATTAAGAATAAATCGCGCGCTTTTTGCCATGGTATGAATGCGAGCATCAAACTCAATCACCCCGCTGGCCGACACCGTAATATAACCAAGACGCTCTAGCGCATCCATAAAGCTAGTAAACAAGGCACGGTCAAAAAAATCTGGCATGTCATCTTCATATAGCACGGATAGACGCTGACCGAGCAGATGACCCAAATCAATCACTTGATCTTTGGTGAGTTTGCCTGAGCCTTGCTGACTCAGCAGCGCAAGTACCATAAAGTAGCGCTCTAGACTTTGCTCAACTGAGTTGGCAAGTACTGTCAACTGCTGATAGCTACGGGTATTCGGCTCTGGCGTGGTCAGCATGCGATGACCGTCCGCATTCACTCCTTTATCCACGATGATGTTTTCTTCGACCAACGTATCGATATGCTCTCGCAAAGTGTCATTTAGGGTGCGCAGTGGGTATTTCAAAAACAACTCTGCTTGCAAGAAGGGGTACATGATACCTACCACCCGCTCAATGGTGTTTAGGCTCATGGTGCCATTACGCTGTATCAATGATGCGCACAGTGACGCGATGATATAAATATGCAAAATATTGTTGCGAAAATAGCTCAGTAGCGGCGCTTGACCGTCCGCAATACGAATCAAATCACCGAGCACATGTGGGGTGCGCTCGATGAGTTTAAGCTTGACACCATAATTGATAATGGCTTCTGGGCTTTGCTGGGTGATTGACACATCATCATCATACGGGATTTTTTCTGCAATACGTTGATACAGTGCCAACTGTTCACGACAGCTTTGCTCATCGAGCGCGCCATGGGGCGTGTCGAGCAGTACCAAAGCTAGCAAAGTGACTGGGTTAAGCACCGCAGAGCGGTTGATACGCTGCATGATTTTGATGCCCAAATTGTCAATCATGTGAGTGACATTGGCGGGCATATCACTATCAGTACGATCTTTGGGTAGGGTGTTTGGGGCAACGTCAAATTTTTTCATAAAATCAGCTAGATACAGCGGCTGACCAAAACTGACGTGCACATGACCAAAGATACGCTCGATTTTTCGGCTAGCTTTTAACAGACCGAGTAGCGACTCAGATTCTTTGGGCTTACCTTTAAGCTCACCGACATAAGTGCCGCCTTCCATAATACGTTCATAACCGATGTAGGTCGGGATAAAGACAATCGGTTTGCCTGCTTGGCGCAGATGGCTTTGTACCGTCATCGCTAGCATCCCTTTTTTGGGCGGTAACAAGCGACCTGAGCGCGAGCGACCGCCTTCGATGAAGTACTCAATCGGCGTGTTGCGCATCAACATACTATGCACGTATTCACGAAACACCGCAGAGTACAGCGGATTGCCTTTAAAACTGCGACGCATAAAGAAAGCGCCGCCATTGCGTAGTATTTGACCTAGCACGGGGATGTTTAGGTTCTCGCCTGCGGCAACGTAGGGCACACGCAGCCCACGTTTATAAATCACGTATGACAGCAACAGATAGTCCATGTGACTGCGGTGGCAAGGCACATAGATGATTTCATGGTCGGATGCCAGTTCGCGTACCCGCTCAAAGTGCGCCACCTCAACCCCGTCATACAACTGTGTCCACAGCCAGGTCAAAAACCGGTCAAAAAAGCGCACGGTTGCAGACGAATAGTCACTGGCAATCTCGTTCAAATAGCCACGTGCCAATTTTCGGCTTTTGGCGAGTTCACGCGAGTTTTCTTTGCTATCGATATTGATGGCGTGCTGAATGGCAGGCGTATACAGAATTTTATCGACCACATTGCGACGGTCTGATAAGTCAGGGCCCAAGATGGCTTCTTGTTGTTTATCCAGATAACCTTCTAAACGCTGCTGTACCCGTGCAGTGATGGTGTGTAAATGCTGGCGGTCTTCACTAGCATCATCAGTGGATGCTAGGCTACCTGATTGCAGCGCAGGGTTTTTGCTAATCTCATCTTCGATGATGCCACGCAGGTCTTTGGGCGCGTGAAACTGCACATAGGTATCTCGCCCTTTGACCCCGATATTAAATAGCTGTTTGCTGATGGTGGGTACTTGCCATTCATCAGCGGTGAGGAGGTTAAACAGCGAATCTTCTTTTTCTGGGGCGCGCCCCCACAAGATAGTGACAGGAATAAAATCAATGTGTAGCGTTGAGTATTTCTCGACGGCTTCAATCAAGCGTAATAGGCGAGGTGAAAATACGGCGCTGTCATGAGACAGTTTTTCTGTTTTATGGTGATGCAAAAAAATCATTGCGGTATTTTCATCAATACCATGCGCCCGATCGATGACATTGGCTAGGGCAGGGGGTAAGTCGTATTGTTTGGTTTCTAGGTCAATTAAAATACTGTTGCTACGAGAATACTCTTTGAGCACATAAAAGGTGAGGCGCTGGCTTGAGGTGTCGCTATCCATATTGTTATTGGCGCTTGCTAAGCTATCGCTAGCTGGCGGTAGCTTATCATCGCTAACATGGGTGCTAGCTTGGCTAATATTGGGGATGTCGCCGATAAGTTTGGATTTGACGGCGAGCCCCAATAATTTGCCAGAGACTTGTCGGTATAGATTTTTTAACAGCGGGGTCGCAGCAGGATGGGTACCTTTGTTATTCGCTTCGGTAGTGCCTGAATTTTTCCCTACGTGATTCATAGTATGCCTAGTGATTGCGTGATTTTTTCGTGAGTTTTTAAAGATAAATACAAGGTTTAAAATATGTCTTATCATGCCATAGATTGATGAATTTCTAAACCTTATCACGCAAAAATTCTTGTATAATGAGTGACTTTAATCCATTTTATCTACCCAAAAATAACGTTAATCATAAGAGTGTCTATGGCAAACCAGCAAGATATAAACCATACCCATACCATTGATATCACTCACCAACCACAGGTGCCGGTAACAGCCGTAACGCAGCAGCTTGAGCAGCAAGCGAGTTGGCAGCAATTGGTCTCGCAGTTATTAGAAACCTTAACCCTCGTGCCGTATCAAGACAATGTATTTATTGGGCAAAGCCACGATTATGTCGGCGCGCGTATTTTTGGTGGGCAAGTACTGGGACAAGCATTGATGGCCGCCAGCCATACCGTGGAGCATGCAAAACCTTGCCACTCATTTCATGGCTATTTTTTGCGCGGTGGCGATATCAATAAGCCTGTATATTACCAAGTCGAGAAATTACGTGATGGTCGTAGCCTTGCTTCACGTCAAGTGACAGCACGCCAATATGATGACGATAATCAACCGAGCATTATTTTTACCATGATGGCGTCTTTTTCACCGTTTGAAGAAGGGCTTGAGTATCAACAAGCGATGCCAACGTATCCTGCGCCAGATGTGTTGCTGACCGAGCAGCAGCTCAAAGACCAAGTGGTAGGCAAAATCCCCGATGCGCTCAAAGCGCGCTTTATGCGCCAGCGTCATATCGAAATCAAGCCAGTACAGCCGCGTGACCCGATTCATCCAAAAATCATGCAACCTAGCCAAGCTAATTGGCTACGTATTCCGCAGCTGGGTAAACAGTCAATTCAAGTGCAACAAGCACTGCTCGCATTTTCTTCTGATTTTTATTTGATTGGTACAGGGCTGATGCCACACGGGATTAGCTTTATGACCAAAGGATTGCAAGCGGCAAGTATCGACCATAGTATGCATTTTCACCGCCCATTTGATATGAATGATTGGTTACTCTACAACATGTGGTGCGATACCACGTCACAGTCAAAAAGCCTAAACCACGGTCAATTTTGGCAAAATGGTAAATTGGTCGCCACAACCCAGCAGCAAGGGCTAATGCGACTGCGCTAGTGATTCAATAATTTTACCTTGTATTAAATAGTAGCCGTATAAGAGAGAGAAATATGTCCAATCCCCCAATGAGTGATGCCGTTCGCCAGAACATCGCCCAACAAGACAATCACCCATTAAAAGGCTTTGCTGTTATCTATGAGCAAAAAGTCGAATGGGGCGATATGGACGCGTTCAATCACGTCAATAACGTGGTGTATTACAACTATGCCCAGCGCGCACGTATCCACTACCTTGAACAAGTCGATATGTTTAACTTACAAACTTATACCGTGCTCGCTTCGTCATCTTGCCAGTATTTAAATTCGGTCACTTTCCCCGATGTGCTTTGGATTGGTATTCGTGCCAAAAAAATAGGCAATACCAGTCTGACCCATGACTATGTTTACTTTAGCACGGCCCAGCAAAAAGTCGTCGCTACCGCCTCCTCAGTCATTGTATTTTTTGACCAATCCGGTAAAAACAAGCAACCGATTTCTGATGGTCAACGCCAACAATTTGCCGAGTTAGAAAGTCATACGGTTTAACTGTTACTAAAATTGTTAAAAAAGCCACAAGCTGCAATGCTCGTGGCTTTTTTTGTCTAGTGAATTGCTATTTGTGGTCTGGGTTGGCAACGGTTTCGACCAAGTTTAGGTCAAATCCTGATAACGCGTTGAATTTGAGCGGTGATGACAGCAAACGCATATCACGCACGCCCAGATAACGTAAAATCTGTGAACCAACCCCAATGCTGCGGTAGGGTTGGTGTTTAAGCGGTGAGTTGGGTTTGTCAGCCACAAAGTTATCGAGCGCTTCGCCCATATCAATCGCTTGCTGATGCCCAATCCAGACAAACACGCCACGCTCGGATTGGCTAATTTCTTTGAGTGAGGCATGGATATCCCAGTTACTCTTACCGCTGTTGGGTAGCTGCACGGTGAATAAATCGCGCAATGGCTGGAAGCTATGCACCCGCACAGTGCTCACGCCTTCTTGTGGGTTGCCCTTGACCAGTGCCAAATGGGTATCCTCTGAATTTTTTTCTTTAAAACGATAAGCAGTAAACTCACCAAACTCAGTTTGCATAGGATAATTGGCAATGGTTTCTACCGTTTGCTCATTGGCAATACGGTAATTAATCAAATCGGCGATGGTACCGATTTTTAAGCCATGTTCTTTGGCAAAAATCTCTAGGTCATCACGGCGCGCCATTTCGCCATCTTCTTTGATAATTTCACAAATCACCGCCGCAGGTTCAAGTCCTGCCAAGCGTGTTAGGTCACAGCCGGCTTCAGTATGACCGGCACGGTGTAGCACACCGCCATTTTGTGCCACGATCGGGAATACATGTCCCGGTTGTACGATGTCTTCGGGTTTGGCAGTCGAAGACACCGCTGTTTGGATGGTTCTGGCGCGATCCGCTGCTGAGATACCTGTGGTGACCCCTTCTGCCGCTTCAATCGATACCGTGAAGTTGGTGCTAAATTTAGCGCCATTTTTATCCGACATAAGCGGTAAATTGAGCTGTTCACTGCGGTCAGCGGTGATGGTCAAACACACCAAGCCACGCGCATGGGTAATCATAAAGTTAATATCTTCTGGGCGTACATGGGTGGCGGCCATCACCAAGTCGCCTTCGTTCTCACGGTCTTCATCATCCATCAAAACGACCATTTTGCCTGCACGGATGTCATCGATAATTTCTGCCGTTGTATTAAATGCCATAAAAGTGCCTTTGTTAGCGATTTATTAAAATAACATTGATTAAAAAACTGATTGAAAAATAGGGACAGAAAATAAGCGCTATCAGCTAGTATGTATTGTTCAAACTATTGTCTAAATTAATCTTAACAATCACTTCATTAAATTGGGTGAAGCTAGCACAGGCGCTCATTTTTTATTAGATCGCTATTATAGCATTAACTCAGTTAGTCTAAGCAGCGAAATATTGATAGCCATAGACGTTGGTAGCGCATTCAGATAAAACATGCGGATAAATTAGTTGAAAAATTTAACAAAAAGTGCTGATTTTGTATAATTTTTGAGCAAAAATTAAAAAAAACTGATATATTATTACTTAATAATTAATAAAAATTACATTCTTAATACGTTTGAAGAAAACGTTATTAAAAAGTCATAGACGTCTAACCGATTTATTTATCTAAGGATCCTGTGATGTCAGTCTTTTATCTTATTTATACGAGCAAAATTACCTTGCAAGCAAGTCTGCATACGATGACGTTGCCTGATATCTATCGTCAGTCATTCGCGCGCAACACTCAGGCAAATGTCAATAGCGTACTATTTCTCAAGCAAGGCAACTTTCTACACTATATGGAAGGTAGTGAGCGCACTATCACCCAACTATTTGACAAAATCAAAGCCGATAAAAGACACAAAAATATTCACGTCATTGCGCAGGGACAGGCGCCCAATGCGCTATTTGGACACTGGAAAATGCACTGCATCAATTTAGATAGCGTCAGTGATATGGATGATGTCGATGATATCAGCCCCCTGCTAGATTATTTTGAAACTGCGCAATTTGATAGCGCCAGTGTCCCAAGGTTACTTGCGGATGTAGAAAACTATTATCGTTCGGGCAAATGGCAAAGGCATCAACATACCAACTTTGATAAGGGCAGTTATAGCCATGCCACGCTGCGCCGATTGGGCTTTAAGCATCGCTATTTTTTGTGGATTCAGCTTGGGTTTTTATTGGTGTTTTTATTGCTGGTGATATACTGGGTATTACAGAATAGGGTTCATTGGGCTGCGCTAAATCATCCATTGTCTGCTTTGACGGGTTTTTTAGCCGCCGCGCTTTAATCACCGCTGTTCAATGATTGCCCTTTAACCACTGTATAAAGGCATAGGTTTGCTGTTCTTTGGCATTATCAGCAAAGTCAAACAACCGCGTGCCCAGCAAATTATCAGGCAGATACTGCTGTGGGTGGTAATGGTTAGGGTAGTCATGCGGATAGATATAATTGGCGCCATAACCTTCGGCGCGCATCAGTTTGGTGACGCCATTACGCAAATGTAGCGGTACGGGCGATTGGTCATTTTCGGCCAGTCGCATCGCTTTATTGATCGCCTGATAACTAGAATTGGACTTCGGCGATGTCGCCAAATACACCACCGCTTGCCCCAAAATAATCCGCGCTTCAGGCATACCGATGCTCTGCACGCTTCGCAGGGCGGTATCGGCAAGGAGTAACGCATTGGGATTGGCAAGTCCGATATCTTCACTTGCCAAAATCACCAACCGCCGCGCAATAAAGGCAGGGTCTTCGCCCGCTGTCAGCATCCGCGCCATCCAATACAGTGCCGCATCAGCGTCGCTACCACGGACTGACTTAATCATCGCTGACACTAGGTCATAATGGCCATCACCTGATTTGTCGTAGCGTACCAGGCTTGCACCTGCCACCGCGATGACATTGTCATCAGTCACCACAATCGCTGACTGGCTGCCTTGCTTAAAATTGGGGCTTGATTGAATGGCGAGTTCAAGTAAATTTAACGCCTTACGCGCATCGCCTTGCGATAGCGCAAAAATCGCTTGGCTTGATTGTATTTCAATCTTAAATTTTTTAAAAACTGCATCATCGCCAATGGCACGTTGTAGTACTTGGCTGATTTCATCTTCGCTCAAGGGGTTGAGCCGATACACTTGGCAACGAGACAATAGCGCATTGTTGACACTAAACGAGGGGTTTTCGGTGGTCGCACCAATTAAAGTAATGTCCCCTGACTCAACCGCGCCGAGGAGTGCATCTTGCTGGGCTTTGTTAAACCGATGAATCTCATCGACAAATACCACCGGCGGCTCGCCAAACAAGCCGTCATCTTTTGCCAGTACTTCACGCAGTTCTTTGACCCCTGCATTGATAGCAGAGAGCGGGCGAAAAGGACGACCCACTGCATCGGCTAATAGCATGGCTAGGGTGGTTTTGCCAATGCCTGCTTCCCCATGCAAAATAATCGAGGGCAAGTAACTTTGCTCAACAATACGGCGAATCGGTGCGTTGGCATCGAGCAAATGGGTTTGTCCGATTACCTCGTCAAGCGATTTTGGGCGGACACGTTGGGCAAGGGGGATTTGAGCGAGTTGATTCATCATTAAGGTATAAGTTTAACTGGATTACTTAGTCGAAGGTCTTCAGCGATTTCACTATTTTTTAAATTGGAATTGTAGCTAAGTGCGGTACTTATTTGGTAAAAGTAATTTAGTGAAAGTAGCTTGGCAAAAATAACTTGGTAAAAGTAACTGCATTAAAAACAACGAGGGTTTTTTAAGAATTTTAGCATGCCTAAACGATAGCGGTAGGCTAACTTGTTTGATTTGTGTGACTACTTGGATTGAGAAATATTTTTACTTTGTTAAATAAAAATAAACAGTAATGATGTGAGGCTTAATGAGCCATATTATTAAAAAAACTACAATATTGTTAATATGACAAGTGTAGATTGACGGGTCATTTTTTTCTTTTTACAATCTTATACTTTAGTTAATATACAAAATGACAGTTAGTGCTCACTTTGGTATTTCATTATTATTTAATTAGGCATTATTTAATAAGACAGTTTTTTGGTAATACGGGCATCATAACAGCGACCGCATCAATTACTAGGGTAATTGACGGCTTGCGGGGTTGTTATGTTGCGGCAAAGCCATAGGCAAGTTATTAGCGAGTCGTATGAAATTACATCAATCCATCAAACCATCGACTTACTCAGTAAGCCATCATCCACAGCCACTATCACGCGTGCTTACCCTGTCTGCGTTTACGATGGCAATGGTTTCGTTGAATTTGTCCTTATCTTTGGCAGCGACGGCTGCGACCACGGTCACCAAACCTAGCACTACCAAAACGACCCCAACAAAAACTACAACAAAAACCACCACCACGACCACGACAAAAACCACCAAAACGACCAGTAGTCCCACTAAAAATGCTAACAAGCCGCCTGTTAAAACATCAGCTAAAACATCGGCTAAAAATTCTGTTAAAACATTGGCTAAAACCACACCAGCAGCGCCAACCACAAAGCCCACTAGCAGATTGCAGCCCAGTACCAGTGGCGATACCGCGGAGTTTACGCCGATAATCAATACCCCGCCCAATCCTGAGCCTGTACTCAATGCTAGCCCTGCCACCGACGCACCATCAGCAGACACGCCATCGAAAAAAACCGCGACCCGCGCCAATGAAGTCAAAGGGGGGAAAGCAGCTGGGCTCAGCTACGATCCTACTATCAATAATGGGGTGCCTTATCCGCCAAGTTATGGCCTAGATGTGCCCAGTAATTTGACACTGGCACAAGCGCAGCAGTACCTAGTCAAAGTATCACCCAAAGTCGCGGCTGACAATGCGGCAATCGTGAGTAATGAGCTGCGAGCTGAGTCGACCAAAGGCTTAAACAAACCGATTGTGTATCTGGGTGCCAGTGCCACGCATGTACATGTGGATAACAATATAGATACCACGGGCATTAAAAACAACCTAGCCATTGACAACGCAGTCAATAACAATATTGGCAATTTGCCCATCACTTTGCCACTGCCTACTACGGCAGTAGATATCGGTGGTTTAATCACCGACCCGATTCCCAATAGCATCCCTGCCAATGTCGACAAAAATAGAACAGGCGCAAATGTCACCGTGCTGTGGTCTGCTTATAACGGACATAAAACCGAAGCAGTGACCAGTTTGCTCAATGGTATGACCGATGAAAGCCGTGCCGATGCTGACTTGTCACTGGATGAACAATACACCACGCTTACCAAACGCTATTTTCAAACCCAGCTTGCCATCATGGCAGCGTATCTACGCGCCGATGCGCTCAATGCGATTCGTGCCACCGACCATGCCGCACAGCGCGCACTCGATGTGGGGCTGATTTCAAAAGTCGAGCGTTTGGAAGCCAAAAAAGCCTTAGCCGATGCCGAATACGAAAATAGCAAAGCGCTGAACGATGCTGAGCTTGCCATGACCGCGCTACAGCGGTTACTGCGCACGCCGTATTTTATCAAACCAACATCGCCTTTATTTGTATCCACCAAGCCGTTGCCGCCGCTGAGTTATTTTCAGCAGCAGGCTAAAATGCATCACCCAGGTTTTGATAAGGTCGCCGCCAAGTACAACCAAGCCAAAGCGCTGCATGAATTTAGTGAATCCGCCTACAAACCCAATGTCACCGTCTTTGGTCGCTCTGAAATCGACGCTGACCCAAATTGGATTGCTGGGGTGTCTGCCAACTGGAAATTGTGGGGTGGGGTAGATCGCCGTACTAGCACCCAATCGAGCCTTGCCAAGCTGCACCAAGCCGAATTTAGCCAAGTGGATGTCAATGATAATATTATGTTATTGGTAGAAAAAAATTGGCAAACAGTCAACAATGCACGCGATAATTTTATTGCCTTAAATACCAATATTGAGCTTGCCAGTGAGATGCTACGCTTTCGTCAGCTTGGATTTAAAGAAGGCGTCAACACGGCCGTAGAAGTGATGCAAGCCGAAGCCAATTTGGAAAAAGCCAAAACCGAGCAGGCCAAAGCGGCAAATGATTATGTACAGGCAATGGCAGACTTGATGCAAAGCTGCGGTACGCCGCTAGAGTTTAACCGTTATATGCAGGCAGCGGACGTCAAGCTACCCGCGATTTATTTTGAACATCGTAAGAACTAATCAATTATTTTAACCCGTGTCTTTATTTCACCAGTAGGCTTACCGTATGGCTGATCCACAAAACCCAACACCAGACAATGCGATGGACAACGCTAAAGACAACGACAACACTTTGGACAGCGCTGCGGATAATGCTAATGCAGCGATGAACGCCCAAGCTGCCGATGAGCCGCACGCAGAGGACAGCCTGTCAGCCGCTGCGACGGATAGCCGCTACGTGCCGCCTACCAAAAAACCCAATAAAATCCGCACCATCATTATTGCTTTGATTATCCTTGGGCTGATTGGACTGGTCGCATGGGGGCTAATCAAAGACAAGCGCGAAACGCGCAGCGCGCCTGTGACCATCCAAGGGCATATGGAAGTAGAGCAAACGCCTGTCGCTGCCAAAGTTGCCGGTCGTATTGCCAATATTTATGTCAAAGAAGGCGATGAAATTAGCGTGGGCACACGCTTGATTGATATGGATAGCCCAGAAATCAATGCCAAGGTCGAAGAAGCACAAGCAGGCAAAGAATTAGCCCAAAGCCAACTGGACAAAGCCAACAATGGCGCAAGACCGCAAGAGATTGAAATGGCAAAATATCAGTACAATTCTGCCCAATCCGCGGCTGACCTTGCCAAAGTCACCTACGAGCGTATCAACCGACTCGCGGCAGAAGGCTTGATGTCACGGCAAAAACGTGACGAAGCCTATACCAACTATGTCGCCAGTGTCGATAAAGCTAAAATCGCCAAAGCGCAATATGAGTTAGCCAAAACAGGCGCGCGCAGTGAAGATAAAACCGCTGCCCAAGCACAAGTCAGCCAAGTAGAAGGCAAGCTTAAAGAAGCGATGGTTGCCAAAGAAGAAGCCAATCTTAAAAGCCCGATTGCGGGTATCGTGGACAACGTGATTGTCAAACCAGGTCAAGTGGTGGGACAGGGCGTACCACTGATGACCATTGTCGACCCCAAAGACCAATGGGTCGTGCTTAACGTTACCGAAAACAATCTAAACCATTTTGCAGTCGGTAGTGAATTTAGCGGTACGGTTCCTGCATTATCGGTCAACAATCAGCCTTACCGCCAAGTGTTTAAAGTTTACGCAAGTTCCGTACTATCAGATTTTGCCACGTGGCGCCCCACCAATAGCAAAGACGGCTTTGATATGCGTACCTTTGAGATTCGTGCGCGCCCGAGCCAGTCAGATACACGCCTAAGACAGGGCATGACCGTATTGGTTGATATACCGGCAAGCCAGCAGCCAACCCAAACAAAATGAAGTCAATTATGACATCAAAACTGACATCAAAATTGACCTCAAACAAGGGCTCTAAACCGTCACCGATATCGTCCACTGTGCCAAATGCTAGTGACAGTGACAGTGTCAGTGCTAGTGACAGCGCTAGGGCTAGTGATAATGACCATGAGCGTCATGCGTATTCGCAGTTTGATAACCGCTCAGGCTTTGTGCAATTCTTTGCGGCGTTTTGGTACAGTGCGCGCCGTGAATGGGATTTTTTGGTGCAAAATCGCTGGGATTTTTCCTTGATGTTTTGGATGCCCATTGTGCTGATATTTTTGGTTTGGTGGATTTTTAGCAAAGGCATGGCAGTCGGGATTCCGATTGCGGTCATAGACAATGACCACTCCGCGCAATCTGCGACGATTATCCGGTATATTGATGCGACGCCTGAAGTTGCGGTGGTTAAAAGTCTTCATAGTGCCGCTGCCGCTCAGCAAGCCATCGAGACTACCGATGTCATGGCGGTGGTTGAAATCCCAGAGAATTTTTCAACCAATCTACTGGCTGGCAAAACCTCGCGCTTGCTACTCAATGTCAATGCCCAATATGGCACGCATTCAGGCATGATACAAAAAGCGGTACAGACAGCAGTTAGTACATTTTCGGCAGGCGCAGAGATGCAGCGGCGAGTCGCCATTGGCGAAGATGTCACGCTGACCAAAACCAGTTATGCACCGATACAATCGCAAAGTGTGGCACTGTTTAATACTGCCAATAATTATCAGCAATTTTTGGCGGTCACGGTGGTACCAGCCTTACTACATATTTTGTCGATGGTGATTGGGGCTTCAACTGTCGGGCGAGAGTTGGTCGACAAGACGTTAGGTGAGTGGTATCAGTCGCTAACATCCCCCAAATTTGCCAGTAACCATGCCAGTAATCATGCCAGTAACTATGCCTTTAACCGCCTCTCTAACCCCAGCCATCCTGTGACCCTGGGGCACGAAAAACCCAAACTATCGCTGATTATCGCAGGGCTCAATGGCAAACTAATTTGGGCGATGTTTGCCTATACGCTTTGGGCGGCGGTGGCATTGACCTTGGTGATGCAAATTTTCCCCATTCGTTTGGCATCCGTAGCGATTACTTATCTGATATTTTTAATGTTTATGATGGTGTCGTTCTGGCTTGGGGTGATTGTCACGGTCGGTACGTTTTCGTATCGTCAAGGCTTGTCATTTACCGGATTTATCTCCGCGCCGTCATTTGCTTTTTCAGGGGTGACATTTCCATTTTTGGCGATGAGTCCTGCCGCGCAGCGTTGGGCAAATGCCCTGCCATTAACCCATTATCTCAACTTGCAAACCGCCCAATTACAAATGGGTGCACCGCCATCGTTTGCCTATAGCAGCTTTATCGGATTTTTTATTGCCGTCATGATTACCTTGTTGTTAGCCGCCTTGTTGACCAAAAAGGCCTTGCTGAAGCCTGAAAAATGGGGGCAACGCTGATGCCCACCCAGACAACGCCCGGCAAAATCGACGTAAGCAAATCTGCAAACATTTGGGAGCGCGGTTTTTTGCTGCAAGTTTTGCATGTATGGCGCAGCGTGTTTCAAGATAAAGGGGTGCTCACTATGCTACTGATTGCCCCGATTATTTATGGCTTTTTTTATCCTTGGCCGTATTCAAAAGAAGTGGTGCGTCATGTCCCTGTGGCAGTGGTGGATTATGACCATTCAAGTCTATCGCAGACCATTATCAGCTACGCCCAAGCCAATCCACGCATCCAAAGCACCATTGTAAACGATGAAAACAGTGCCAAGCAGCTGATGTGGCAAGGCAAGATTGCAGGCTACATGGTGATACCCTCAGGGCTGTATCAAAAAGTGACCACAGGACAACCTGCCAAGGTGAGTATCCTTGCCAACGGTAACTATTTTTTGCTCAATAAACAAGTACAATCTGGGTTTTTAGAAGTCATCGGCACCGTGTCCGCCGGGGCGAAAGTACAAAAAAATGTTGCCATCGGGCAAGACATCACGGTTGCCAAAAACAATATTTCCCCTGTTGTGCTGACGATTAATCCGTTATACAACCGTACCGAAGGCTATGGTAGCTACATTGTCCCTGCGGTTGCGATATTGATTCTGCAGCAGATGTTTTTGATGGGCACGGCAATGCTAGTGGGTACTTGGGCAGAGCAAGACATGCACCGCGCTTCGATGAAAACGTGGCTTGCGCGAATATTGGGCTTAGCGTGTTTTGGTTTTGTGCTCGGCTGTTTTTATTATGGCTGGGTATTTTCCAACAATGACTATATCCGTAACCAAAATCTGACGGGTTCACTGGTACTGCTTGCCCTGTTTTTCCCCGCGGTAACGGCACTGGGCTGTCTACTTGGGGTGTGGTTTGGGGCGCGAGAACGGGCGATGCAAATCTTGGTCGCAAGTTCAATGCCGATGCTGTTTGTCTCAGGGATTTCATGGCCGTATCAAATGCTGCCTGAGCCCCTGCAATATTTGCGCTGGGTATTGCCTAGCACCTCGGGGATGAATGCCTCTGTGATGCTGAACCAAATGGGCGTGCCACTGGCGTATGTCAACGTGTATCTCATGGCACTCATAATGATTTTCTTGGTTTGTTTATTGCTGTTACTTTTATTAGCGAGTAAAGAAAGTGAATCGTTAGCAGATTAATCCTTGCCAACGGTTATTTTCTTCCTCATGCGCTTACACAGGTGGTTATTTGCCAAATTTGCGATGCGTGTAGCGAGCATCTATCATCCATCATCTGTCATTTGATAAACTTTTCGATAGCACATTGACACAGATGGGCAATCCGTGTTTATCTAGCACAATGAATACAACATAATTGAATTTTTCAACTGATTGGCATATAGGATTTATCAGTGATCAGTATTTTTGATTTATTTAAAATTGGGATTGGACCTTCAAGTTCGCATACCGTCGGACCGATGAAAGCGGCGAATCTGTTCGTTAGCGCATTATCACAGCAGCAGCTACTGACGCAGGTGGATAGGGTGCAAGTCGAGCTGTTTGGTTCGCTTGGTGCGACGGGTAAAGGGCACGGTAGTGATATAGCGGTGATGCTAGGTTTGATGGGAGAGCAACCACAGACGACGGATGTCGCCGCTATTTCACAAAAAATTGCCGATATCCAAGCGCAAAACACGCTATATCTAAATCAGCAGCATAAGATTAACTTTGTTGCTGACAAGGATTTAATCCTAAATGGTAGGGTATCGCTGCCCCATCATCCCAATGCCCTGACTATTACTGCTTTTACAGGCAATGACATTGTTTACCAAAATACGTATTATTCAATCGGCGGCGGGTTCGTGCAGACCGAGCAAGAAGCCCAAGCAAAAGAACCGGTGATTGAAAGCGTTAAAAAACCGGTACCTTATCCGTTTAACAACGCCAAAGAATTATTACAAATTTGCCAACACAATCAACTGTCAATCGCCCAGGTCGTTCGAGCCAATGAACTGGCTAACTTGGGTGAAGATGAGCTGCTGGGTGGACTTAACGATATTTGGCAAGTCATGCAAGACTGTGTCAATGATGGTTGTCGCCACGATGGTATTTTGCCAGGGGGCTTACAAGTACAGCGCCGCGCCAAGGCGATTTATCAGCAGTTATCCGCTGCCGATAGCCGAAAAGCATTTAATGATGCTCTTGCCGTGATGGATTGGGTGAATCTGTATGCGTTGGCAGTTAATGAAGAAAACGCCAGTGGCGGACGTGTGGTGACTGCACCCACCAATGGTGCGGCAGGCGTGATACCTGCAGTTATGCATTATTATCGAGATTTTTGTCCAAGTTATACGCTGCAAGGTTTACATGATTTTCTGCTAACCGCTGCGGCGATTGGTATCATTATCAAAGAAAACGCCAGCATCTCAGGCGCCGAAGTGGGCTGTCAAGGGGAGGTCGGCTCGGCATGTGCGATGGCGGCGGCAGGGTTAACCTATGTGCTTGGTGGTAGTCCTGCCCAATGTGCCAACGCTGCCGAAATTGGCATCGAACATCACCTTGGCATGACGTGTGACCCGATTGCGGGGTTGGTCCAAGTACCTTGTATCGAACGCAATGCCATGGCGGCAGTAAAAGCGATTAATGCCTCAAGGCTTGCGCTTAAAGGCAATGGGCAACATGTGGTATCACTTGATAAAGCCATCAAGACCATGAAAGAGACAGGCAGAGATATGATGTCAAAATATAAAGAAACCGCAATGGGCGGGCTTGCTATCAATGTCCTAGACGAGGATGTTGCCGCCCAGTCAAATCTGATTCCGACGCTAGATGTGACGGTCAATTACAGTCAATGTTAGTGCTACAGTAAAAAAAACCGATTCGCCAAGGAATCGGTTTTTTTGTGCTTATCAATCAATCGCAGGCTGATAATCCCCTGTAATAATACCGTCTTTGATGTCATCGGCTTGCGCCAACACTTGCGCCAATAAGGCTTTGACATTGTCAAGCGTGGCGATGGGGCTTAACGTGGTCATTTTAAGCGATTGCATATCTTGGTGAGCATCCCCTTGCTTTTGGTAACTGACGCGCGTCACGCCGATATTGGCTTCACCTTTGGCAAATAGCTCATCGGCGACATTTTGGTTCAAGCTATCAATCAACTCAGCCGGGTAATCTTTGGGTACCACGCGAAATAGTACGGAGGCAAACTGTGGCTCTACCAACAATTCAAGCCCATCAGTGGCTTTGATGTAATCAGCAACTTCGCGGGTCAAATCAACGCCATGGTCAATCATCGAGCCGTATAATTCTTCGCCCAAGGCTTCCACCGTCAGCCATAATTTTAGCGCATCAAAACGGCGCGTGGTTTGTAGCGACTTAGAGACTAGGTTGGGTACGCCATGTTCTTCGTCATACGCAGAGTTTAAATACTCAGCTTCATAATGCATGAAGCGATAGTTAGCTTCATCTTTGAGCAAAAATGCCCCGCAAGAGATGCTTTGGAAGTAGTGTTTGTGGAAGTCGAGGGTGATAGAGTCGGCTTGCTCAATGCCTGCAAGTTTATCGCGGTAGTTATTCGATAAAATCAGCGCACCGCCCCAAGCGGCATCAATATGAAGCCATGCACCGTACTCATGGGTAAGCTTACGAATCGCAGGGATTGGGTCAATCGCGCCCGCGTCGGTAGTGCCTGCGGTAGCGACCACACAGGCGATGATTTTGCCTTCAGCTTGCAATTGCGCCATGGTGTTTTCAAGTGCGGCAACATCCATCTGCGCTTGGTCATTGACTGGCACAGTGACCACTGATTGAAAACCCATGCCCATCATTGCCATGTTTTTTTGCACGCTAAAATGCGCGTTTTCTGAGCAGATGACTTTCACTTTTTGCATGGCATCGGCTGGGATACCGTCACGCTGTACTGACCATTCAGACCCATCGTCATTTTTATAGTTTTTAGCGATACACCAATCACGGGCGAGTAACACGCCCATCAAGTTGGATTGGGTGCCCCCTGAGGTGAATACGCCCGCTTGTCCGCTACCAAAACCGACTTTTTGACGTAGCCAATCAATCAGTTGTACTTCCATCAGTGACCCTGCTGGGCTTTGATCCCAAGAGTCCATCGATTGGTTGGTGGCATTAATCAGCACTTCGGCGATTTGGCTTGTGACCATCGTTGGGCAATGCAAATGCGCAAGCGAGTGGGGGTGATGCACCTTTAAGCTTTTATTAAGGAATAATTCGACTGAACGTTTTAATGCGTCTTCCAAGCCAAGTCCTTCTTTAGAAGGTTGAAAGGCAATCTCAGCGCGCAGCTGCTTGATACTACCGCCGGTGTACATTTTGTCATTTTTGAGCCAATCGGTGACGGCTTGTACAGCGGTGTGCATATTTTTTTGGTAATCGGCAATGGATTGGCTGTCATTACAAAATAACGCTTGGCGGTGCTGTGATAAGTTTGACATTATGGTTCCTTTTAAATTTTTACGGTCAATTATTTGACGCACTCACGTTTATAGCATGGATTTTATAGCATAGATGACGGCGACTATGGGCGTGAGTAGGGTTAATCTCACGGATTAGCCGTTCGGTTTTGGCGATATTATTTTGTCTATTTTATCCAAAACGGGCTGATTAAAATGACACAAAAAACGGCAAAGCCACGTCAGTAACTTTACCGTCTTGATAGGCAATAATCAATTACCCACGCACTTTTTGCACGGCTTCAGCCACTGCCTTTTTAAAGCGTTCAAGCACCGCATCACATTCTTCTTGAGTGATGTTAATCGGGCAAAGCAAGCGAATCACTGTACCGCCACGACCGCCTTTTTCCAGCAGTAACTTGTTGTCAAAACACGCTCTTTGAATCGCATTTGCCATGTCAATGTCAGCAGGATACGAGCCGATACGGTCAGCAGGTTTACGCTCATCGACAATCTCAATACCGGTCATCAAGCCGCGACCGCGCACGTTACCGATACAAGGAAATTCTTGGGCGATTTTTTTGAGTTCATCACGCAAAAATTCACCACGGATGCGCGCATTTTCCGCCAAGTTTTTGCTGCGGATTTCATCCAATACTTGAATCGATGCCGCCATCGCAAGCTGATTGCCACGGAAAGTACCGGTGTGACCGGCTGGTGCCCATGCGTCGAATTTTTTGTTGATGGCAAGTACGCATAGTGGCAAACCACCCCCGACCGCTTTACTCATCACCACCACGTCAGGCACGATGTCGGCATGTTCGAAGGCAAACATTTTGCCTGAGCGCGCAAACCCAGCTTGCACTTCATCCAAAATCAATACGATATCATGCTTAGCGGTCACTTCACGGATTTTTTGTAGCCATTTTTTGGGCGCAGGGACGACACCGCCTTCCCCTTGAATCGCTTCTAGGATGACCGCAGCAGGTTTGACCACGCCGCTTTCAACATCCTCAATAAAGTTTTCAAAGTAGTAAGTCAGCGCATCAACACCCGCTTCACCACCAAGCCCAAGTGGGCAGCGGTATTCATGCGGATAGGGCATAAACTGTACCCCTGGCATCAAATTGCCCACTTTTTCTTTGGCAGACAGATTGCCAGTCATGGCAAGCGCGCCATGGGTCATACCGTGATAACCACCGCTAAATGCGATAACGTTGTCACGCCCTGTATAAGTTTTTGCTAATTTAATTGCCGCTTCTGTACCGTCAGCACCGGTCGGACCGCAAAATTGCAATACAAAATCTTTTGGGAAAAAAGACAGCAAGGATTCGGTAAATGCATCTTTGACAGGTGTAGTGATATCTAGGGTGTGCAGTGGCAGACCACTTTGTAACACATCATATAAGGCTTGTTTGACGGCTGGGTGGTTGTGACCCAAAGCTAATGTACCAGCACCGGCTAGGCAATCAAGGTAATCATTGCCTTCAACATCGGTGACCCAAATACCTTGGGCTTTAGCTATAGCTAGCGGTAGTTTGCGGGGATAACTACGAACATTAGATTCCATCGTGCTTTGACGAGTTAAGTAATATTCGTTAGTGGCATGAGAAATAGGGTGTACAGGGGTTTGAACGCTCATATCGGATTACCATCTCAGATAAGGGTTTAAGAAAATTTGCTTGTGGCTATCTTTCTCGAACTTGTGAATAACATATCAGTCAGGATGACTGACACCAAAACAAAAACGTTATACCGCAGAACCCCAAAATGCCATAACACTGCACCCAAGACCTAACAATATAACGTTCAAAATTTATGGGGGCATAATACCCTTTTTTTGTGAAAAATACAGTCTTTTTTGCAAAAAATCGCCTCAATCTTTCAAATTGATAACACAGGCTATATTTTGCGATGGCAAAGGCAAAAAATCACGGTAAGCGGTGAGCAATGAGCGGCACAACACTACGAAGCAGGGTGGAAATTCTAACAATCGTTGACAGTCAATGCAGTTTATCAAAACGATTCAATCACTATCTCAATAAAAAATTACTTAGTTAATACCATATTAATGAATTATTTGGTACAAAATAGCCAAGTGTCAGCACGCCTAATAATATCCAAGCTTACACCATCAAAATTTTATAAAAGCTAAATACGGCTTAGTATTGAGACCTTTACATGAATAAACATACAAAAGCTTATTAAAAAATATAATAAAATCAATTAAATAGAAAAATAGACTGGCAAAAAAACTAGTAAAAAAATTACCAAAAAAAAGGATGGCTACATACGCAAAAATAACAAACCCTCCTAATGTTAGCATCATCCTTGCGTAGGCAAGGCATAGCGAATTTTTAGAAATAAGTTTGATAACAGGCGTCAATCCTAGATAACACACTTACCAATAAACCCATAACAACTAGACGAGAAGCAACTTTATGCCACAATCCTTAACACTTACTATCAATCAGCAACAACACACGTTGACGAATCTAGATGTACGTACCACGGTGCTAGATGTCTGTCGCAATCATCTTGGCTTGACAGGCAGCAAAAAAGGCTGTGACCACGGTCAGTGTGGCGCGTGCACCATGCTGATTAACGGTCAGCGGGTCAACAGCTGTCTAACCCTGGCAGTCATGCACGAAGGCGATAGCATCGAAACCATTGAAGGCATTGGCTCACCTGAGGCGCTTGACCCGATTCAACAAGCATTTTTGGAACATGACGCCTTTCAATGTGGTTATTGTACGCCTGGGCAGATTTGCTCGACCAAAGCGATGATTGAAGAACTCCGCCAAAACTGGGCAAGTCATGTGTCGGATGATTTGATGCAGCCTTTATCAAACGATACAGCACAATTTAAACAACAATTAGATAAAGAAATCTCTGAGCGTATGAGTGGCAATATTTGTCGCTGCTCGGCATACCCCAACATCGTGCGAGCTATTAAACAGGTATTACAAGAAACCGATTTTTCGGCAGAGACAGATAAGGTAACTACTCAGACAGCTCAAACAGCAGCTACTCAGGCTACAGGAGTGTCGCTATGAAAACTTTTGATTATCAGCGCGCCAACTCGGTGGATGACGCCATCAAAATAGCCACGTTAACTGAGGGGGATTTAGCTGAGGCGCAGCGCCCGTTTTTTATCGCTGGGGGTACCAATTTACTTGACTTGATGAAACTCGAAATCGAACAGCCAACACAGCTGATTGATATTTCACGTTTGCCGCTTAATACAATTGAAGCCACGCCAGAAGGTGGGTTAAAAATTGGCGCTATGGTCAGTAATAGTGAATTAGCGGCTCACCCTGTTATTCGTCAAGATTATGCAGTGCTTGCCCGTGCCTTGTTGTCGGGTGCATCGCCGCAACTGCGTAATAAAGCCAGTACCGGTGGCAATCTGCTACAGCGTACCCGTTGTTACTATTTTTATCAGCCTGATAGTCCGTGTAATAAGCGTGAGCCTAATTCTGGCTGCGGGGCAAAGGCAGGTCTTCATCAGAACTTAGCAATTTTAGGCACAAGCGAGCAGTGTATTGCCACCCATCCATCGGATATGGCGGTGGCAATGCGATTGCTCGATGCCGTCATTGTTATCCAGCAAGCGGACGGGCAAACCCGCCAAGTGCCTATCGCTGAATTTTATCGCTTACCTGAGCAAACCCCTCATATTGAAACTTGTTTGAATCTAGGTGATTTGATTACCCATATTATTTTACCGCCACCCTTAAAAGGCGTGCATAGCTATGACAAAGTGCGTGACCGTGCGTCGTATGCCTTTGCTTTAGTGTCCGTCGCTGCCGTGATTGAGCATGATAATGATACACTCACCAATGTGCGACTTGCATTTGGCGGTATTGGCAGTCAGCCTTGGCGAAATGACGAAATTGAAAAAATACTGATCGGTAGCACAGGCGATGCCGTGAGTATTGAGCTTGCGGTGGCGACCTTATTCAAAGAAGCAAAAACCGATGAACAAACTGAGTACAAGACCGTGCTAGTACAACGTCTTTTACACCATATTGTGCAGCGGGCGTTACAACAACCCAATCAATCAAGTCCTTTAAGTAGTGGAGTGAGTGCATGAGCCTAACACAAATTTTTGGCGAATCGCCCCTTGAAAAAAAACTGACCATGGACAAGCCTGTCGAGTCACGACTAGATACGACCGATAGCAAACTCGTTGGCAAACCACTGAGCCGTATCGAAGGACACCTAAAAGTCGCAGGCAAAGCCACCTATACTGCTGAGCACCAATTTGACGACTTGTGTCACGGTGTCATGGTCGGCGCTACCATCGGTAAAGGCAAGGTAAAAAAAGTACATAAAGATACCGCCTTACAAGTTGCGGGTGTGATTGGGGTGTTTCATGACCCGCTGTTTTTACGCAACCCGCAACAAGGCGGTGTCAAAATGGCGCCTGTACAAGGGGCAAGCGAAGTTTTTTATCATGGACAGCCGATTGCTTTGGTGGTCGCAGAAACCCTAGAGGCAGCTCAAGAAGGCGCGAAGGCGTTACAAATTGACTATGAAAATGATGAAAAACACGGGCATTTTGACTTTAACAAGCAAAAAAAGCATACCCAGTTTATTGATTGGGTAACCGATAAAAGTGACGACATTGGCAAGCCTGAAAAAACGCTTGAGCAAGCAGAAGTCAAAGTCGATGTGACTTATACCACACCTAGCCAAAGTAACATGCCGATGGAACCGCACAGTTCGTTGGCGCGTTGGTTTGAGGGTAAGCTAACCCTTCATACTTCTAACCAAATGCTTGCCTCTTCCAAAATACAACTTGCCAGAGCCTTAGATATACCGGAAGACGATGTCCGTTTGCTATCGCCCTATGTTGGTGGCGGGTTTGGCTCAAAACTGGGTATTTCGCCAGAGTCAGTGATGGCAGCCATTGCGGCTAAAGACTTAAAACGCCCCGTACTGGTGAACATGACCCGACCGCAAGTCATGGAAACTACCGTGAGACGCACCAACACCGAACAACGAGTAGCATTGGGGGCGGATAAAGATGGCAAAATCCATACCATTATTCATAATAGCATTGTCACCAATTTACCTTCAGAAACGTTTTTTGAGCCAGTGGCGGTCTCTACCCACTTTTTGTATGGCGGTGACAATCGCCAAATCAAATACGAAATGGCGCGCATGAATTTTACCTTAACAGGTTCTATGCGTGCCCCTGGCGAAGCAGTGGGTCAGTTGGCACTCGAATGTGCCATGGACGAACTGGCGCATGCGTTAAAGCTGTGCCCAATCGAACTGCGAAAACGCAATGAACCGAGCGAAGACCCAAGCAAAAAAATTCCCTACAGCACCCGAAAATTGCTGGCGTGTATGGAGCAGGGGGCAAAAGCCTTTGGATGGGATGAACGCCCACAAACGCCCGCAAGTCGCCTTGAAGGCGATTGGCTGATTGGCTATGGGATGGCGTGCGCCGCGCGTAGCAACGAATTAAAACCCTCACAAGCCCGTGTGAGCCTGTTGCCCTCTGACAAACCGCTTGGGGTCATGGCTCGTATCGAAACTGACATGACTGATATCGGTACAGGTAGCTATACTATTTTTGCGCAAGTGGTTGCCGATATGCTGGGCTTACCGATTGACCATGTCGAGGTCAAACTTGGCGATACCGATCTGCCCCCTGCTGCAGGGTCAGGCGGTAGCTGGGGAGCTTCAAGCGCTGGTAGTTCAATTTATCTGGCATGTGAAGCGCTACGAGAAAAGATTGCCCAGAGTGTGGGGCTGCATGCCGATAGCATTGGCTTTAAACAAGGCAATCTATATAGACAATTTGAGCATGACCCTAGCCTAGCTGAAAAAATTGGCGAAAAAATTAACCATACGTTAACCGATACGTTGGATAAACTAGCAGAAAAAACAGGGCTTAATTCTGAGGTCTCTGTAGACTACCAAGATAATGTACTCGATTGGGAACAAGTCGATACCCAGTTATCGCTGAGCAGTTTTTTGCAGCAATATGCCCCTCATGGCTTGGTAGCTAATGGTGAAATCGAACCTGGTAAAACCAAAAAAGAGTACCGCCACGCAGGCTATGGCGCACAGTTCGCTGAAGTCGCGGTACATCGGGTAACCGGTGAAATTCGGGTTCGCCGTATGCAAGGCACATTTGCCGCAGGGCGTATCTTAAACGAAAAAACAGCGCGCTCGCAGTGCTTTGGTGGTATGGTATTTGGTATAGGGGCTGCCTTGATGGAGCAAATTCACCATGACAAACGTGACGGTCGTCTATGTAATCACGATTTAGCCGAATATCAAGTGTGTGTGAATGCCGATGTGCCTGACTTAGAGGTAATAATGTTACCCGAAACTGACCCTTATGCCAATCCGCTCCACAGCAAAGGTATAGGTGAATTGGCGTTATCAGGGGCAGGGGCAGCCATTGCCAATGCGATCTTTAATGCCACAGGCGTTAGAGTACGAGACTACCCCATTACCCTGGATAAACTGCTGTACCAGTTGCCATTACTATAATCGGGTACGCTGTCATTTGCTATGAACCACTTGTTTGATATCTTAGATACCCTTGAGCAGTTACCGCCCAACAGTGAAGCGGTACTAGCCACGGTGGTGAGTGTCGAAGGGTCAGCCTATCGGCAACCTGGTGCTAGAATGTTGATTTTAGCCGATGGTCAATCCATAGGCATGGTGAGTGGCGGTTGTCTTGAAAAGCACTTGGTACAGCGAGCCTTCTGGCTCACGCGAGATGGGGCAACGCTCAAAACCTATCATACCGCAACCGATAGTCAGTTATCACAAGATGGGGTAGCTGATGACAGTGATGAGCAGGAAGGCTTTGGGCTCGGCTGTCAAGGCGTCATTCAAGTATTATTTGAACGTCTGGTTTTGAATGAGCAATCTGTATTATTTGCCTGTTTTCAGCAATTAAAACAGACAAAACAGCCACAAATACTGGCTACAGTTATCACCTCAAACTCAGATGAGTTTGTGGTTGGACAGCATCTGCCTTTGACACAGTTGTCGCAATTGGGTCAACAAGACTGGCAATTGGTTAATCAAAGCGCTGCCAGCCGTAAAAGTCGCTTTATGCTGCATGTTTATCAAAAACAAGCGCAACAACTGAGCATCTTTGTAGAAACGCTACAACCACCGCTACAATTATTAATTTTTGGCGCGGGGCAAGATTGTTTACCTTTGATGACCATGGCAAATTTGCAAGGTTGGCAGGTGACGGTGATTGATAGTCGTTTGGATGTGATTACCCGTTATCGCGGGCAGGCTCACGCCAATTTTGTGCAGATTGCCCTTGAAAAAGCCGAGTCTGTGCAGACTTTTTTTGAGTCACCGCAGCCGACCGCTGTGGTGATAATGACCCATAGTCTGAGTCAAGATAGAGTATGGCTCAGCCAAGCCTTTAAAGCCCAAAACTCGCCTTTTTTTATTGGGCAATTAGGGCCCACATATCGCACTGAGCAGTTGCTTGGTGAGATTGAGGATGGTTATCAACTGGTGAAATCTGCTAATTTGTTCTATCCTGTGGGTTTAGCGCTCGGTGGGGATACGCCCGAAGCGGTGGCTTTATCTATCACTGCCCAAATTCAACAGGTATATCATGACCGTCACGCCTAGCAATTTAACCGTGGTGATTTTGGCGGCAGGATTGAGCCAGCGTCTTGGTTTTGCCAAACAGCTGATTGTAAAAAATCATCAAACCTTGCTGGCTGAAAAAATTCAACTGGCACGCCAATTGCAGCCTTATCAAGTGTTGGTGGTTTTGCCAAAACTTGATAACCCAATATCTAAAGCGTTATACAACGAAGTTGCACCATTTGCCGTCACAGTCGTTGATAATCCAACGCCGCAAACAGGGATGGCGCAATCGATTCAGTATGCAATGAAAACATTACAACAACAGCAATTAAGTGCTACGATGCGGATTTTGTTTTTGACTATTGACCAAGTGGCGGTAACCCTCGATGATTTGAGGCTATTAAGCCAAAACGTTGAAGACCACCAGCTGATTGTGAGTGAGTATGGTAACAACAATCGACCAATTTGGGGGATTCCCGTCAATTTACCTTGGGGTTTTTTGCGAGCATTTGGTCATCAGTTGCAAGGCGATAAAGGTTTTCGGGCGTTATGGCAACATCAAACCGCTATCGTTTCACCCACCGACGGTACGGTTTATCAGCTTTATCCGATACCGCTGCCACATTTAAGCCAAGATATTGATACCTTAAAACAATTTGAGCAGCTAAAAACAGCCTATCACCTTTTGCCGCCGACCCAACATTTTAATTGAGATAATGATGATTTCTGTCAATGAACTAAAACAAGCGATTAATGAGCGCCTAGAGAACTATTTAACGTCGCGTCTGGGCGAAATAAAGACGACAACAGTGGGTTTGTTAGAGGCGCAAAACCACATTTTAGCCCAAGATATTGCCGCATCCTTTGATATTCCCCGCCAAAATCTATCATCCATGGACGGTTTTGCGATTGCTATGAGTAGCTATCTTGACCACGATAGCCAACTTGAAATCATCGGTGAATCGGGGGCAGGTAAACCTTTTAACGGTCGTTTGCGACCCAATCAAGGCGTGCGAATTTTTACCGGCGCGGTGGTGCCAAATGACTGCGACACGGTGGTAATGCAGGAAGACACCAACCTTAGCGACATTCAGCACAGCTTGGATAATAGCCACGCCTATCACATTCGCTTGATCCAAACCGCTAAAGTGGGCGCAAATATTCGCAGCCAAGGCGAGGAAGTGCAAGCAGGCGAAACTGTTTTAACGATTGGTAAACGCCTAAACCCCAGTGATATCAGCTTACTTGCCAATTTAGGCGTGGATAGCGTGCAGGTATTTCAGCCACTCACGGTTGGCATTATTGCCACCGGCGATGAGCTGGTTGAGGTGGGGCAGCCGCTGGCAACGCTCGCCCAAATTTATAATTCCAACACGCCCACGCTAAAAGCGTTATTAAAACAGTTGCCGATTGCGATTCAAGATTATGGCATTGTCCCTGACAACCTTGAGACCACTCGCCGCACTGTTCAGCAAGCGATAGCCGAATGTGATGTGATTATTTCTACTGCGGGTGTATCGGTGGGCGATTATGATTTTTTAACCCAAGTTATTCAGGCGCTTGGCAAAATTCACCATTACAAAGTGGCGATGAAACCAGGTAAACCTTTTATATTTGGGGAATTTGAGCAAGATAAAAAAACGGTCATGTATTTTGGGTTACCCGGCAATCCGCTATCTACCGTGGTGTGCTGCCTTAATTTTGTCCAACCTGCGCTGTGGCAACTATCGGGCGTGATACAATCAGATATCCCAAAACCGCTGCAATTGTTTGCTAAAACCACCCACGACATCAAAAAGCGAGCAGGACGCCAAGATTATCAGCGAGCGGTTTTTTGCCAAAATGAAGACGGCAGTTTTAGCGTCACCCCTTTATCTGCCCAAGACTCCCACCGTGTAAAACAGCTTAGCCACGCCAATTGCTTGCTTGTATTACCCAAAGATAATGCAGGGGTAAAAGCAGGCGAAATAGTGACAGTGCAGCCGTTTAGTTGGAATTTTAGCTGACGATGACTCCGCAACCTTCTTCATTAAATTTGGTGGACAATTTCCATCGCCAGTTAAGCTATTTACGCCTGTCGATTACCGATTTTTGTAACTTTCGCTGTCACTACTGTCTGCCCGATGGCTATACTGCCAACGCGGGTAAACGCCCTGACAACGAGCTTTCTGTATCCGAAATCGATGTTTTAATACAAGCCTTTGCCAAACTAGGTACCACCAAAGTGCGGCTGACGGGGGGTGAGCCATCGATTCGACAAGATTTACCGCGCATCATCGAACTTGCCAAACAGACCCAAGGCATCCAAACAGTGGCGGTTAGCTCCAATGGCTATCGCCTTGCCAAGCATTTATCCGATTGGCAAACGGCAGGGCTAAATCAGCTTAACATCAGTATCGACAGCTTTGACCCCACCATTTTTAAACAAATCACCGGCTTTGATATATTGCCAACGCTGTTACAAGACATCGATACATTGCTAGCAACCACCGATATTAAGCTAAAACTCAACGGTATTTTGATGGCAGACACCGCTTTTGATAACTTGCAATCCGTGTTAAGTTTTGTCAAAAATCGCCCTGTCACTTACCGTTTTATTGAGTTTATGCAAACCTCGGATAATAAAGCTTTGTTTTTTGCCCAACATAGCAGTGGTCAGCGTATCAAAGATTTTTTGCTAGAAAATGGTTGGCAATCCCAACGCCGAGCAAGCGATGCAGGCCCTGCGATTGAATATCGCCATGCCGATTATGTCGGTGGCATTGGGCTGATTGAGCCTTACGCCCCGCAGTTCTGCGACAGTTGCAATCGCCTGAGAGTGAGTAGCCAAGGCAAAGTACATTTGTGTTTGTTTGATAATGGCAGTTATGATGTGCGAGCGTTTTTGGCAAATGGCGATGTCGATGGATTGGTTCATGCCTTGCAAAGCTTAATGCCGATTAAGCCCGAGCATCATTTACTTAAGCAAAACGACAGTGGTATCATGGCGAATTTGTCGATGATTGGCGGCTAATCGATGACGAGTGATTTTTAAAATATAAAATAGGCAAATTTAAGAAAAATTGACTCATTCAAGCGCCGCTTGATAAGCGTATATGTTGATGTAATTTTGTGCCACATTTGAGGGGTGAAAATCCAAAACATGACAACACAATTAACTCCCTTAGACCTGACACATTTAGACGCACACGGCGATATCGCCATGGTCGATGTGTCGGGCAAAGCGATAACCCAACGCACCGCCACCGCCGTAGGGCAAGTCATTTTCCCTAGCTACAGTTACCAAGTGATAAAATCCGCCGATGGTATCACCAAAAAAGGTTCAATCACCCAGACCGCGCATATCGCAGGGATCATGGCAAGCAAACGCACCCACGAGCTGATTCCGCTTTGCCACCAGCTGCCACTCGATGGGGTAAAAATCGGCTTTGAGTATGATGATAACAACTGCTCAATCCACGTCACTGCCACTGTCAAAGTCACCCACAAAACAGGCGTGGAAATGGAAGCCTTAACCGCTGTGTCGGTGGCTTGCCTAACGATTTACGACATGACCAAAGCATTATCTCACGACATCACCATCAGCGATATCAAGCTACTCACCAAAACAGGGGGCAAATCCGACTATGCCAACACCTAGCGCGTCTGAGAAAAATTTAGCCATCTTATACTTTGCAAGCCTTGCTGAACAAGCAGGGAAAGACGAAGAAACGATCCGCTTTGACGGTGATAACTTGACCGAGCTTTACCAAACGTTAAGCGCACACTACGGGTTTAAACTCGCCCAAACCAAACTTGCTGTGGCAATCAATCACCATATTACCAACTGGCAAACGCCGCTTCAAGATGGTGATATCGTCGCCTTTATTCCGCCTGTAGCAGGTGGTTGAATATCACGTACGCCCTTTAAACAATATAGAGAAAACCATGAATGCATTGCATAAAGGCTCAGCCACCATTAGCATCAGTGAAGACCAAGCCTACCACACCGTGATTACTAGCGGCTTTGCATTGACTGACCGAGCCATTGACGACAGACGGCTTAAACACGCTTTAATGAGCGATACTTGCGGGGCGTTAGCGACATTTGAAGGCTGGGTACGTAATCATAATAATGCTCGCCCTGTTAGCAAACTCACTTACTACGGCTACGATCAGCTAGCACTCAATCAAGGCAAAAAACTGATTGAACAAGCCAAAGCCCAGTTTGACATCGAAAACGCCATTGCCATCCACCGTATTGGCGACCTTGCGATTGGTGAGATGGCGGTGTGGATTGGGGTAGTGGCTGCCCACCGTTATCCTGCATTTGATGCGTGTCGTTGGCTACTAGATGCGATTAAAGCAGATATTCCTGTGTGGAAACAAGAATTTTATGCCGACAGCACTGAGAGTCTGTGGCTTTCTAATAATGGTTAATACTCTAATAATGGTTAACAAGCAATGACAACTACCCTATTAAGCGTGCTGTTTTTTATTTCTGCCTTGCTCTATTCATCAGTCGGGCATGGGGGCGCATCGGGCTATCTAGCGATGATGGGATTAGTCGGCGTTGCGCCAAGTATGATGAAACCTACTGCGCTATGTCTTAATATTTTGGTGTCCATCATTGCGTTTTGGCGATTTTATTCTGCAAAAAACTTTTCTTGGCAAATTTTTATTCCCCTTGCTATTGCCGCGGTACCGATGGCGTTTATCGGGGGAATGACCCATTTACCCAGTCATTTATATAAGCCGATTGTTGGGACGGTACTGATTTTTTCGGCTATTTATTCATTTATCTTTGCCAAAAAACTCACCAGCGAGCAACCATTAAAACAGGTGTCAAAATGGCTTTTGGCAATCGTGGGGGCGGTTTTAGGGTTGCTTTCGGGATTGACGGGGGTGGGTGGTGGTGTGTTTTTAAGTCCAATTCTATTGTTTAACCGTTGGGCAAGCCCTAAAGTTGTCGCAGGCGTAGCGTCGGGGTTTATTTTGGTGAATTCAATTTCAGGCTTGTTTGGTGTGTTATCGACAGGGGCAAAACTGCCAAATCAACTACCAATCTGGCTTGTGGCGGTGTGTGTAGGGGGTTTTATTGGCGCAACTTATGGTAGCAAACGCCTTGCCGACCCCATGCTCAATAAATTATTATCTCTGGTATTAGTCATTGCAGGGCTGAAAATGCTGGCAAATTTTTAATGCTTAGGTAGATACCAACCGCTGCCTCTAGTACCAACCTAAAAAATGTGATGAATTGCAACATCTAATCATTTCAAAGCTTAAGCTATAAAAAAAACCCATTGCAGGCGAACATTTATAAATAACAACAGAAAACATAAAATTACTTTAGATTGCTAAAACCCTTGATACAAGCCTATTTCATGCTATTATACTAACTATAGTTATGCAAAGTTATTTATTGTTAGCATCAAAAAATGGCTACCAAAATGGCTACCAAAAATTATAGGTTAAATTGGGTATCAAGGGTTAAATTATGGCTAAAGTATCAATTGCAAATGTTAGTCAGATAGAACGGCATATCAAAGAAAGTATTGCTACTAATCAAGAGTTAATCTTACCGATTGCAGGTTTTAAGGGTTTAGAGATTAGAATAAGACCCTCACAGAAAACCGATAAAGCAACCACAGATTTTAGACACCGTTACACGCACCCTATCACAGGCAAACGCCCTTATTTATCATTAGGCAATTATCCAGCCTTCTCACTTGCCCAAGCCAAACAAGCCTATACCGATAATCTAGTGTTATTAGAGCAGGGCATTGACCCTAAAGAACATAGAGAGCAGGAACGAGAGCAAAAAGCCCATTCATTAGATAGTACATTCAAAGCAGTAGCAGATGATTGGTTGGCAGAGCAAACTAATAACCCCGACCACGTTTTAGCAGAGCAAACTTTGAAAAATTGGGGATTTTTACTTGAGCCTTTACTAAATGAATTTGCAGAAACGCCAATAGATACTATTACCACTCCTCAAGTATTAAGGCTATTCAAACAGGTACAAAAAACGCATATCCAAAAGGGCAACCGAGTAAAAGGCATTGCAAGCCGAATTTTTGCCCATGCGGTAATTAATGGATTGATAGAACACAATCCAGTTACTGCAGTAAAAGAGGCTAGAGCCTTAAAACCAACCCGCCAAAAACATCACCCCGCTATTATTGAGCCTCAAGAATTAGCCTTGTTATTGAATGAGATTGATAGCTTACCTAGTGGGAGTGGCAACTTTAACAAAGAGATTCTACAGTTATTAGCCCTGACCTTTGCCCGAATTGGTGATATTTGTACTATGAAATGGGCAGAGATAGATATGAGCGCAAAGCAATGGGAATTTGAGCCACAAAAAGGCGTTAATCGTAATGATATGGTAGATAGCTTAGTGATTCCACTAGCACCGCAAACAATCGCTATATTAGAGCGTATGCGAGAAATAACAGGCAGTATGGAATACGTTTTTTACAATGGCAGACGAAAAGCCAAACCTTATGCAGATGGGCAACAGGTTAATAAATTGCTCAATAGTCAGTCTATGAACAAGGCAAAGATTGGCAAAGATTTTTGCAATAGGGGTTATTTTGGTGTACATAGCCCGCATGGATTTAGAGCAACAGCTAGAACCATATTAGAGGAACGCCTTAATTATGATTATCGCCTTATCGAGATGCAGTTAGGACACAATGTAAGAGATAGTAACGGCAGGGCATACAACCGCGTTAAGTGGCTTGATAAACGCCATAAAATGATGACAGATTGGGCTAGTTATTTAGACAAGCTGAAAGCGGGCAAGGTGGATAATGTTATTTACTTTGATAAGGTCAAAGACAAATTGCAGGCAAATGAAAAATAACCATTAAGGAAAATTGCTAAAGTTGCTAAAGTTAGCCCAAACCTAGACAGAGCAAGGACTAGAGATTAGCAAGCAGTTGCTAAAGCATTGCTAAAGTTGCTAAAGAACTGCTAAAGATAAAAAATTGATGTAATAACAGTTTTGCAAGGCTAGGAAGTCATGAGCCGAAAGGCGGGAATAATCGCACCAAGCCCGCCACCGCCTTGCACCCTCTTTGAATTGGTGCGTATGGTGCGAGTGATGGAACTTATTAAGGAATATTTATCCATAGATGAAACGATATCTTATTTAAAAGGTAATGGGGTTATACAAGCTGATTTTGACTTTTTGCAAGATTTAGAGCGTGAGAGAAAATTAACACCTTTAATTTACTTACAAACAAATTTTTTAACAAACGAAAATTTATTTCTTAGTAATGGCAAACCCAAATATTACCGATTAACAGGATATTTTAAACCTACAGATTTCATCTTATTAGATTGTTATGGTTATGATGAAAGATATTGTGAAAATCGCTTATTCTTATACGGTATGGGTGGAAGTTTTAAAGTTGAAAAAATAATATTTTCAGATACAACGGATTATTTGATGGATAAAACAGGTCAATTATGCGGATTTAGTCGAGATGAAAAAGCCCCTGATTTTTTTGTGAGCATATATGAGTTTGATTTAAACTGTATTAGGTTTAAAAAGACGGATTTAGAAAATTTATTTTACCTACAATCTCAAACTGATAACAATGAAATACTGGAAACTCTAAAAAAGCAAGATAGGCATATAAAAGCATTAATTGATAAAGGCGAAGATTATGATTTACTAGTAGGCAGATTAGAAAGCCTAACCCAACAGCTACAACAGCTAAAGGCAGAAAATAAGAAACTTCAAGAACAGCTTGAGCAACAGGCAACCCAGCCAAGCGACACGGCAGCAGATGATGAAATTTTAAATTATGATGAAGTCAAAGCAATACAAGCAATCAAAAATGAATTTTGGTTAGATTATGACCCGAAAAATAAGCCAGTTTTAAAACTTGTCGTAACAGAATGGATAACCCAAAATTATCCATCAATTAACCCTAGTATGGCGTCATGGTTAGATAAAATAGTACGTCAAAAATATATAAAATAAACTTTTTGCGTTACGCTTTAAGCCCTTATTAATTAAGGGCTTTTTTATTGTTTCAGCTACCGTAATGCCTTTGTCGTTACGCATTATGATATTTTCGTAACGGTATATAAGCCTATTTAATACGCATTAACGAACTTTACGTTACTTTCATAACTAAGGAGTTAATGCAAATGTCATTAAACAACACACCACCCACCACCAGTGACAAACTTGTCACCTTTACCGATTTAGCGAATGACCCCGCAGGCATTACCCCACGCCTGACCCTTGCCCGCCTCACAAATAAGCACCCCATCACAATCACAAGATGGGTGAGAAAGGGCTTATTGCCTAAACCCTTGACTATCAACAAAACCCAGTATTTTAGAAATTCTGACATATTGGCGTTTATCAACAGTCAATCAGAATAAGGGGCAGGCATGAACAACAAGCAATCAAACCAAATTACCCACGCTGATGCAGTCATGGCAGAACTAGCCAAAGGCAGACATATAAGCTATCGAGAAATGATTATCGAGTTAGGTATCAATCACCCTAAAGATATCATTTTGAAATTACGCAAAGCAGGGCAACCCATTGAGCGTTACCGAGTTAATCACGCCAACGGCAAACACCACTACAATTTTTATTTAGCATAGGAAAAACTGTATGAATGAGCCAATAAACCCAGCGTTTTTCACTGAATTTGATAAGTATAAAAGTATCGTAGAAAAGCATGGCGAGGACAGCGACCAAGCCATTAAACAGTTTATGAAAGTATTTGAGATATCACCCGAGTATATCAAGCAAGAAGCCCACGCAAAGGCTAAAGAATTGGACTTGATACCACCCACAAGCGGTTACAGTGATGATGGTGAACCGCTTTATAGTGTCGCTGATGTTGCTAATCATTTTGGGGTAAGTGAAAGCGAAGTTATCGCCCATTTAGATAAGTTAGAACATGGCAGCGATTACATTTATCACGGCAATATTAACCGCATACAGTGAGCCAAGCTATGAAACAACATAACGATAACCAAAACGATTTTTATGCCATTTTTGCAGATGGTGAATTAATCGTTAGCAAAGAATTAGGGTTTTTGCATACGTTAGATTTTGCAGAAAACGCAGCCGAACTACTTAGAGCCGTTAACCCTAATAAATTCATTCTAATTCAACGAGCCATTATTGCGGGTGATACCGTAACAGGCTATGAAAACGTGATGTAAGGGGCTTTACTATGAACCAGTATAAAGACACTACCCACAAACCAAACACGCTAAAAACGCAAAATAAACGGCATAGCGAGCGTTTTATAAATGCTTTATTAGATTGTTTGTTAGTGGCGGGCATGATGTTGTTTTCATTGTTGGTAGTAACAAGTTATCAACCAGCATAAAGAAAGGCTTGCCAAGTTATTACACCTCACAAGCCAAAATCACCCATTTAAAAGAGTATCTTATCATGAAAAATCAAAACAATACCCAAGCCGACCTACAAAATCAGATTGATAGCTTAAACGGTGATATTTACGACAATCTAACCTTGCATAGTAGCCATTTAGAAATGCTATTCAAAATGGTAAGAACTGCTATTGATGATTTAACCAACGATAACGCACCCCATCACGCCATTTCACAGGCTAAACAATCGTTACTCATTGCCCAATACTTAATTGATGAATTTGATTATTGTATTCAAAGCATGATTGAAGCCCACCCATTGTATAAAGCGGAGGGCAAAGTTTGAATAAAACCAACGATAACAGCAGTAAAAATAAGGCGCGTCATGCGCTTTATTTGCTTAAGTGGTGCAGATATGTACCAGCCACGACACAGAACGCTCACAGCGCAAAATTAAAGCCATTAGCAAGGGGATTTTATGAGTATTGAAACATCAACCGCACTACAAAACGAAAAAGCCCAAACCGAGCAGGAAATGGGCTTTTTTGAGTTTTTAGCCAGTGACTTGCTGACTAAGAACGTATTTGACAATGAGCAACTAGCAAACAATCAAACAGCCGATATTTTAACCGAATTTTTTAAACCTGAACAGTTAAGCCTAGTAACGGATAATTTAACGATTGGGGATAGTGACAAAGCAACTGCAGGCGAGTTGGCAATAAGGTTATATGATAGTAATTTCGAGCCTTCAAACCTTGCTATCATGCCAGCAGATGGCAAACCCTACCTAACAGAGCAATATAAACATGATGCCTTTATTATTGGTGACGGTAGCGAATTTATCGCAGTAAATAAATTTAATGATGCTTTGCGCTTAAAAGCCGTTTTAGGGCTTGATTCAGACAATTACACCATACTTGCAACCCTTGACGATTGGCAATTTGAACGCATGGCAAAAGCCCACGCCAAGCAAAGAACATTAACCATATTTTGCACCTATACCGAACGGCAAAAGTATAGTGATATGTTTAATGACTATCATGTTAGATTGATTGTGACCATTGAGCCTATCACCGATATGCTACTTGATTATAGGCTAGATGAGATTATCAGCGATAAGCCAAACGATACAAAGATATACCAGCTAGGGGCAATCGAATGGGCAAAGCCTGAAACGATTAGCACCGCACCCGCTACCCCTTATCCTATCCACGCATGGCAAGGCGTTTTAAGAGATGCAGTAGAGGCTATTGCTTATCATGCGCAGGTACCGCAGGCAATCGCAGGACAAGTAATTTTAGGCGCATTATCGACCATATTACAGGGTAGCATAAACGCCCCTTATGCTGATGGCGTTAAATTCATGCCAGTGGCTTTATTTCTACTTAGTATTTATCCAAGTGGCGAAGGCAAAACATTAGCTAACTCAATCGCCTATCAACAAATTGATTTTTACCAAGATGAGTTAGACAGACAATTTACCCAACTTAAACATGAATGGCAATTAGCCAAAGCCAGCGTAAAGCGAAGTGAACTAGAAACCTTTTTATTAGAAAATCCACCACCAACCGAAAAAACGCTATATATGAGCAGTGGAACACTGCAAGGCATTTTAGACAGAATGTTAATGAACAACCTTAAAAATATTACATGGGTAACGGCAGATTGTGGGCAATTTTTTGGCGGGCATAGTATGAAAGCCGATAATATGCTTTTTGTTATTTCATGCCTTAGCGATATATGGAGTAAAGGCGTTTTTGACCGCATATTATCGCCAAGAGCCAAGAATGCTATTGAGCAGACACGAACCAAAGGCGTTAGATTCACCGTAGATTTAGCAGGGCAAGATGAAGTAATAAGACCCGCTTTAAATGATGCTACTATGAACGGACAAGGATTTTTACCACGCTTTTTATTTACCGCGCCTGATGTGATAAATAGAGTATATAACACGCCTGAACGTATGAATAATTATTCAGATAGTGACCCTAGATTATTGAAATTTTGGGATAGATGCAGGGATTTACTTGACCCCTTGCCAAACCCTGAAAACCAACAGCCAAGCGACAATAACGCACCGCATGAGCGTATTAATATAAATTTTGCAGACCAACAAGCCCGCCAAGCCTTAGCCGATTATCAACAGTATGCTCAAGATAGAAAAGCTAAGGGCAGAGAATTGGAACATTACCCAGCGTATGCCAACCGATTAGCCGAAAATGCGAGCCGTATCGCCTCATTGATGGCATTTTTTGAAGGCAGAACCTTATTAAATGCTGATGATATCCAAAGGGCTAGTATGCTCACTGAATATTCAATTCATGAACGTATGCGATACACCGATACACCGCAGGCAAGTATGAATGACAGTGATAAGCTATTGAATTGGTTAATTGAGCAGACAAGCAACAAGCAACCGCCACTAATTAATGAAGGACTAATAGGACAATACGCACCGAATGCCCTAAGAAGGCAAAAGGATAGCCTACTTGATGACTTAGAAAGCATAGGACTAGTGATGCGAAAAAAACAGGGCAAGCAAAAACTTGTTTATATCAATGAATACTTATTCAAATAGTGCAAAATTGCCAAGCTATGCCTCTGTGATGCAGAGGCTTTTTTACTTTAGCAGGTTTAGCAACTTTAGCAGAACTTTAGCAGGTAGTTGCTAAGTCACAAACTAGACAGGGCAAGGGATAGAGCTAACTTTAGCAACTTTAGCAGGTTTATATATAGTGATTTTGATTAATTCAATTATGCAAAAATATATCATCAAATTAGCTAACATGAGAATATTTTAAGAAACACAAATTAACATAACTGTAACTTTGTTTGATTTATAGTTAGAATTTTACAAACAAAGGAGTGGTTATGAGAAAACTATTGTTAGGTTGCGTGTTGGCTTTGGTTGCGGTTAGTGCGAGTGCTGAAAATGGCAAAATAAGTAATGAAATAATGACAACACCAAATATAGGTGAAATTAATACAAGTAGCATTGGGGATAGCATACTTGAACAAATGCCAGCTACAAAAGCAGAAGCTATTTACTTTAGTGAGCCACAGAGTATTAATAAGACTACTATAACAAGGGGTTTTTATAGAAAGTCTATTGATAGTGGTGATTACGTCCAGTATGACAGTTATAGAGCACCAAACGGAGGGCAAATAGGCTCGCTTGGGTCGTTACCTTGGTTTTTTGTTAGAAAATCTGATAACTTTGTCTGTCTAAGCTCAGAGTGGAAAGTAAAACCTAATGAAAAAACATGTACGCCTTTAAAATTTGAAGCTAAGGATTGGGTGTATCCAGCGAGAGATGCCATTGAGCAACGCTTAATATATAATGGCAAATCTGGAAGTAAAATAAAAATTGGCTATCGTGAGTTCATTAACGGCATGGCTAGACCGTCATTTAGCAATGATATTGAGTATGATTTATCTGATTCTAAACAAATTGGATATAAAGGCGCGTTGATTGAGGTTACTGATGCTAACAATCAAGATATTAAATATAAGGTTTTGAAGGGCTTTAAATAATAAATTACGCCACAAGAAAACCCACTCAAATAGTGGGTTTTTAATTTCTAAGCACTTAAAAGGAAAGTATTATTAAAGTAGTGATTTTTAGTAACGCCCTTTTCTTTGGTCACCACTTAAAAGCCAGTATTATCAAGGGTTTAAGCCTAAAAACACCCCAAAAAAGGCTAATATTGGTCAACACCTCATTAAGCACACCACCACGCCCACCGATTGCCACATATCGCTATATTAAGCCATTGGACAGGCAAACCTACCACCGACACCACAGGAAAGCTAGAGAAACCGCCCACGCCAAAAATGGCGAAAGGATATTTTGCCTTTCGTTATCAACCATAGGCGCATAGGTAGTTTTTCATAAATTTGTGAAAAACCTAAATATAGGACTATCGAAAATTCGACATTCATAGAGGCATAGTCATTTTCACCATACCCAAAACTGAACACTACCGCCAACAGCAAGCCAGCAATAACAAGCCATTGGCAAAAAGTGAACAGCGAATTGAACGCTTAACCGCTTTATATTTAACTTAAAAGCGGAGCAGTTAGACAAACTCAAATATAGGATATTCAAAGCGTTATGATGTTTCACAGGTAAAGTGGAGCAGTTAACGGAGTAGGCAAAAACCGAACACCCAGCAACACGCCAAACCGCTAATTATGGGGTATTGGTGAGAACCGAACACCAAACCGAACAGCAAAGCCGAACGATAGGCGGGCATGATTGATTTTATTTATTGTAATTGGTTCACATTAGATAGGTTCACACTATAACCCCATTGTTAGGCATGACCCAAAACGCAACACCTAGCTAAACATAATGCCAGTCATATCAAGCTTTGAGAATAGAAAGCAACACTAAACGCAACAGCAAAAAGCAACAAGTAATTACCACCCAAAGATTTTTTAGGAATCACTAGCCTAGTGAAACTTAGTTTTCTGCACAGTACGAGCAAGGACTTTTTAGGCACGTTAGGCGGGCATGATTTTTCGGAAGTCAAAAACAGGTGAAAACGCTTGTAAAACAGCCATGCAAGCATAATACACAACCACAGGCGATTATAGAACCAAGCCCGCCTATATTGAGATGATAATGGCTAGATTATGGCAAGGTTTTCTTGGAATCAGTAACGGTAAGATTACGGTAAGGAATTGGACAAGGATAGCTATGGCAATACCATGATTTAACTTTACTTAGCTTTACTGAATACAAAATCTAAAAATGCGCCTAACCCTTGCCAGTCATTGAATAAGACCATTTTTGCATTGGTAGGTTGTAAAGAAAAAAGAAGTTTTCGGACAACTTAGAAAGTAGTTTTTGAGCACGTTAGAAAATGACTTTTGCGATAAGTGAATCCTACTTTTTACACACGTTAGGCGGGCATTTAATCCAGTAAGCAAAATTATTGACCACATAAGACAGATTAAAAAAGTCAAAACCCACCAAAGCCACACAGGGCAAAGCATAAGGCTATTTTTGCATTGTGGCTTGTCTATATTTTTTTCATTGGTGAAATTAAAGGGAGGTATGAACCATTTAGTAAAATTTGAGTTTTGCGGACTGCTATAAAAAGATTGTACCAGTAGGAAAAACTTAGTTTTTTGGCATTATAAAAAAGAGTTTTCCGCCCAATATGAGCAGGAATTTTTGCATACGTTAGGCAAGAAAAGGCAAAAGCAGAATTTGAGCAGATAGCCAAAGAAGTTTTAGCTATGGTTTAACTTGTCGCTTTTTCGATTGGTTAAAACAACAAGATTGCAACAAGATAAACCCCAAGATTACCCCAAGATTTTTTTACCCTTGCCCATTTTCGGACAGGGGCATTTTTTAGCAGTTACAAAAAATATTTTTGTTGAGAAATAAGGGGGATTTTGAATAAATGGCTACCAAAACGGCTACCAATTTTATATTAATAACTATTAACTTTAATAGAATCAATAATTTGAGAGAATAAAAAAAACCCATTGCAGGAGGTGAGCAATGGGCTGAGGAAAAGCACAAGTAAGTGTTAAAGGTCTGAAAATTTTTGACAATAAACGCGATTTATCAAAATTGTCCAAGTACTATATTAATAAAAAATTGATAAAAAAATACGCAAGTTGATACGCTATGATTAATAAATTGGGTGCAAAATAATCAACTTTCAAGAAACCTAACAATAGCAAAATTTGCTAATAGTGAAATAATTCTTATTATTGTTGTCGGACGTTATGATAACAATAAAGGTCTAAATTTTTGACTAGCTAATTACACCCTGTTACTTTTGAAGTGTTTTCTATACAATGACATATTTAGTAAAAAATACCATAAAATCAATACGGTAAAGTGGCTTAATTGTTGAAAAATATGACAAAAACAAGCACTATTGGCAAAAAATAATGACATTGCTTTGAGAACCGTTATAATTATTTCAACTAAAATTAGCGTTACGCCGCGCCCTACAACAAGAATGAATGAAAAATCCCATGACTGATAAGCCAGTGACTGACGAGACAGCCCATCCCCCTGTTGCCTCGGGCAGTATTTTTAACTTGCCTAACAACTTGACCATTGCGCGCATCGTGATGATTCCGCTGTTTGTGGCGATTGCTTATTGGCCGCCTGCGATGGGGATTGGGCAGAGCGCCATTAGTGACAATGTGATTGCCAACATCGGTATGTATCAGTTTAGCGATAGTTTACTGCGCCACTTTTTATTGACGGCTGTATTTATTTTGGCGGCAATTACCGATTGGTTAGATGGCTACTTTGCCCGCAAGCTTAATATGACATCGGCATTTGGGCGGTTTCTTGACCCTGTGGCGGATAAACTGATGGTTGCTGCCGCGCTAATTATTTTGGTGCAGTGGCACCCTGATATTGTCATGGCGATTTCAGCGATTGTTATCATCTCACGTGAGATTGCCGTCTCAGCCTTGCGTGAGTGGATGGCAGAGCTGGGCAATCGTACGAGCGTTGCAGTGTCATATGTGGGCAAGATGAAAACCACTTTTCAAATGGTGGCAATTACGGTGTTACTGCTCAATTGGGAATCACTTGAAATGACGGGGTATTTACTATTAGTGATTTCAGTGGTGTTGACGTTATGGTCAATGTTTATTTATCTAAAAGCGGCATGGCCCTATTTAAAACAGCCTTAATCAATAACTTTAAAAAAAGCTGATAACGTTAAAATAATGGATTATTCTAAAAAATTGTTAGTTAAAGATTTACCATAAAAAACCCCAGTTAAAAAACTGGGGTGATATTTTTTTAAAGCCAATAATTAAAACGTCACTGAATGGTTTTCACCCATATTTTCTGCAGTTTTACCTTCTTGGACAGCCGCGGATACCATTTTAAACATATCCACCACCGTGTTACCGCTTAACCAATACTGCGCACCGTTACATTCAATACAAATCACTTGCACGTTAGGATCTTCTTTACCTTTTTCATAGAACGCTGCATAGATTGGGCTCCAAAGCTCATCTAGTTTGGCTTTGTCATTAACCAGTTTAGCCGTACCATTAATAGATACAAAGTCTTTTTGGTCGCTTGAGGTATAAGATAAGTTGACTTGTGAGTTTTTTTCCAAGTCTTTGATAGTTTCTGATTTGCGATCGCCGATGAACCAAATTTTACCATTTTCTAATTCATTTTTATTGGTGGTCATTGGGCACGCATGTAAATGTTTCTCGTCTGCAGTAATGGTGGTCATCATTGCATATTTGACGCCTTCAATCACTTTATTAATATTTTCAATATGTTGCGCTTTGGTGAGATCTTCCATGAGAATGTCCTTGTTATTATATGGTTCTTATACGTCTCAAAGTTAATGCTAAAAAATTTATTGCTAACTGGTTAAAAAGTTACGTTAAAACTGGGTTAAAGTCACTAACTTGGATGATAATATCGGCTTTTGTTGTTTAAGTCTGTCGAAAAGCTGCAAATAAATGGTATAAAACCGTTAACGATGTTATCGCAAGGTAACGCAATTGAAAGGCACTTTAGAAAAAACACATTGTGAAATGACAGTCTATCGCCATCAAGACAAGTGATAAGCCCGTGGGTTTAATGTTATAATAGCCGCAAATTTTTCTGTTATTTTCCCAACTTTTCCCGAAGCAAGCGGAACTTTCTATGACTATCATCGCTGGACACCCATTTTTAACCGATTTTCAAACCACCAAACTGCTAAATTCCCTTAGCCAAAAAACCAATCTCAAAATCACTCACTTAAAAAGCCAGCAAGTTTATATTTTTTCTAAGGATTTGGCAGAACACGATTATAAGAAAGCGGTAGATTTGCTCAATCACGGTGACGAAATCGCGCTCAATCAAGCAAGCCCAGATGACAATAAAGAGGTGCTGCAAATCATCGTCAGCCCACGTTTTGGTACGATTAGCCCTTGGGCAAGTAAAGCGACGGATATTTTTAACAATTGTGAGATAGCGATTGAGCGTGTTGAGCGCTTGGTGGTGTATACGCTCATCGGCGAAAATTTGCCTGAAAAGCTCCCGCATGATATCGAGATGATGTTGTACGACCGTATGACCCAAAGCCTATTTTATGACTTGGCAAAGGCTCAGCACTTATTCGATGACCACGAGCCAGCACCGCTCAACCATGTCGATGTGATGGGCAAAGGGCGTGAAGCGTTAGAATCTGCCAACCGTGAGTTTGGTTTTGCGTTATCGAGCCAAGATATTGACTACTTGATGGATGCCTACGTTCATGTGCTGAAGCGCAATCCGACCGATGTTGAGCTCATGATGTTTGCCCAAGCCAACTCCGAGCATTGCCGCCACAAGATTTTTAATGCCCAATGGACGATTGATGGCGAAGTACAGCCAAAATCCTTGTTTGGCATGATTAAAAATACCTTCGAGCAAAATCCCAACGACATTTTATCCGCCTATAAAGACAATGCCGCGGTGGTAAAAGGGCATGAAGGACAGCGTTTTTATCCGCTATTAAACAGCGACAACAATCATTTAGCCTACGATTTTCACCAAGAGCCGATTGATATCTTGATGAAAGTCGAAACCCACAATCACCCAACGGCGATTGCACCGTATGCAGGCGCGGCAACAGGCTCTGGCGGCGAAATCCGTGACGAAGGCGCGACAGGTCGTGGCGGTAAACCCAAAGCAGGCTTGGCAGGATTCCATGTGTCGCATTTGCAGCTGCCTGATATGCCAGAAAAATGGGAGCACAGCGGAAAAATCTCGACGGCTGACTACGGCAAGCCAGCGCGTATGGCGTCCGCATTAGAAATCATGACCCAAGCACCGCTTGGTAGTGCGGCGTTTTCCAATGAATTTGGTCGTCCAAATCTGGTCGGTTATTTTCGCTCATTTCAATTGGACACCTCAAAAGACCAAGATGGCAGCCAAATGCGGGGCTATCACAAACCCATTATGATTGCCGGTGGTTACGGTAATATCAAACGCAACTTGGTCGAAAAAAATCCGATTCAGCAAGGCGATTTGCTGATTGTGCTAGGGGGTCCTGCCATGCAAATCGGCTTGGGCGGTGGCGCAGCAAGTTCGGTGGATAGTGGTGAGCTTGATGAAGGCCTGGATTTTGCGTCAGTGCAACGTGACAATGCCGAGATGGAACGCCGCTGTCAAGAAGTCATTGACCGCTGTTGGGCGATGGCAGGAAATCAGCCAGATGAAGATAACAATCCGATTGTGTCGATTCATGACGTGGGGGCAGGGGGTTTGTCAAACGCCATGCCCGAGCTTGTGAATGACCATGAACTTGGTGCTGTGTTAAATTTGCGTAAAGTGCCGTCGCTTGAGCATGGCATGTCGCCAATGGCGATTTGGTCAAATGAAGCCCAAGAGCGCTATGTGTTGGCAATCCGTCCACAAAGCCGTGAGCTATTTGATAGTATCTGTGAGCGTGAGCGTTGTCCGTATGCGATTTTGGGTGAAGCGACTGACGTGCGTGAATTGGTGGTTAATGACCCACTACTCAACACCAAAGGCGACCAACAACCGGTGGATATGCCCCTACAAGTGCTACTTGGTGGCACGCCAAAAATGCAGCGTAGCTTTAGCCGTAGCACGCCAGATTTGACAGCGTTAAATCTTGATAAAGTCGATTTGGCTGAAGCGGTCAAAGACGTCCTGCGTCACCCAACGGTTGCCAGCAAATCTTTCTTAATCAGCATTGGCGATCGTTCCATTACGGGTATGGTAGTACGTGACCAATATGTTGGACGTTACCAAGTGCCAGTGGCGGACTGTGCTGTTACTGCTTCTGCTCTCATCCCTGTCGATGGCAAGCCGATGACAGGCGAGGCCATGAGTATGGGCGAGCGTACCCCAGTTGCTTTGATTAATCCTGCCGCATCTGCTCGCCTTGCCGTTGCCGAAGCCATTACCAATATCGCAGGGGCAAATATCGCCAAGCTATCAGACATTACCTTGTCGGCGAACTGGATGGCAGCCTGTGGTGAAGATAAAGAAGACCAAGCCTTGTTTGATGCGGTGTATGCCGTGGGCGAAGCGCTTTGTCCGGCACTTGGCATTGCCATTCCTGTGGGTAAAGACAGCTTGTCGATGCGGGCGAATTGGTCAGATGAGCAAGCAAACAAGTCTGTGGTGTCACCGATGTCGCTCATTATCACTGCCTTTGCCCCTGTGCAAGATGTCACCAAAACCCTAACCCCAGAATTGCTAACCAGCTCGGCGCTTGGCGAAACTGCCTTTTATCGCTTAGACTTATCAAAAGGTCAGTTCCGCTTGGGTGGCTCAATCCTTGCCCAAACCCTAAGCCAACTTGGTGATACTTGCCCAGACCTGGATAATCCGCAAGATTTAATCAACTTTTTTGACTTTATCCAGCAAGCCAACAACCAAGGCTTAATCACCGCATATCATGACATTGGTGATGGGGGTTTGCTTGCCACCATCGCTGAGATGCAATTCACCAGTCGCCAAGGCGTGAAATTGGTGTTAACTGATGACAATTTACTCGGTCAATTGTTTGCTGAGGAACTCGGTGCGGTGATTCAAGTTAAAAGCCATCAGGTGGCTCAATTGCTTGAATTAGCCGAAACCACAGGCGTCAGCGAGTTGTTAAGCCTAGTCGGTCAAAGCACCGATGAAGACAGTTTACTCATCCAAACAGCCACGCAAAATTTACGTTTTGAGCGTAGCGAGCTTGAGCAAGAATGGAGCAAAGTGGGCTACCATATCGCTAAAAACCGTGACAATCCCGAATGCGTACAACAGGCCTTTGATTTGATTGGCGATAACTCACATCAAGGCTTAATCGCCCAAGCCAATTATGATCTCAACCAAGCGATTGAAGCCCCATACATTAACAGTCGCACGGTGCAGCCGAAGGTGGCGGTACTACGTGAACAAGGCGTCAATGGTCAGCTAGAAATGGCCGCAGGCTTTAAACGCGCAGGGCTAGAAGCCGTCGATGTGCATATGAGTGACTTGCTCAAAGGGCGTGTCAACTTGCGTGACTTTGATGGGCTCGTGGCTTGCGGCGGCTTTAGTTATGGCGATGTGCTTGGCGCTGGCGCTGGCTGGGCAAAATCGGTACTGTTCCATGATGAACTACGCATGCAATTTGTGCGATTCTTTAACCGACCAGAAACCTTCTCGCTTGGCGTGTGTAACGGCTGTCAGATGATGAGCCAGCTTAAAGACTTGATACCGGGCGCAGAGAATTTCCCCCGTTTTATCGCCAATAAATCGGCACGCTTTGAAGCGCGCACGGTGAATGTGAAAATTGAACGTACCAAGTCGGTGCTGTTAAAAGGCATGCAAGAGAGCATTCTACCGATTGCGGTGGCACATGGCGAAGGCTTTGCGACGTTGAGCGATACCGATATCGCAGGGATGAGCGCACATGGGCAAATCGTGATGCGTTATGTGGACAGTCTCGGCACAGCAACCGAGCATTATCCGCTCAATCCAAATGGCTCACCGCAAGGGGTGACAGGGATTTGTAGTACCGATGGGCGTGTGACCTTGATGATGCCACACCCAGAGCGCAATTTGATGGCATATAACCACAGCTGGAAGCCTGAAGCTTGGGACAATGACGGGGCGTGGATGCGGATGTTTAGAAATGCTCGGGCATTCTTAAGATAAAAGTTAATATAGATGATTTTTTTATAAAAGGATGGCAAAAGCTGTCCTTTTTTAATAACGTAACTTAACCAGACTAAGGCAATAAAGGCTGTCACGGTGAAAGTTTTGGCTCGGTCAAAAACTAGCAACAATTTACAAACAATACACGATAACAAGGGAAAGGTATATGTTATAATAACTTAATCCTACATAGACTAAGTTAAGTTTCATTAACAATTTTTTGTAAGCCCACACAGCTCTTATAATGTATCGAGGAAAATCCCATGAATAGCAAACTTTTAGCCACTGCCGCTATCACAGCGTTGTTAGCCACACAATTTGCCAATGCAGAATTGGTTATCTCGCAAAACGGTGAAACGCAAAAAGTTGGTGAAACCGCGGCTCAACCTGCAGCGGTCACAAAAGCGCCTAAAACCGCCAAAGTAGAAAAAGTTAAGCCAAGCAACAGCACCAGCTACAAACTAGACCCAAACCACGCCAATGTACGTTTTGCGATTGATCACTTCGGTACAACGACCAACCAAGGTGGTTTCTACGGCGTAACGGGTGACTTGAACTACAACCCCGCCAAAAATACAGGCAGCATCAACGTTGACATTCCTGTCAATAGTCTTGACACGGGTAACGAACATTTTACCAACCATTTAAAATCAGCTGAATTCTTTAACGCTGAAAAATACCCAACGGCTAATTTCAAATCAACCAAATTCCATTTCAAAAATGGCAAAGTAACGAAAGTTGACGGTAACTTGACGCTATTGGGCAAAACCAACCCAGTCAGCCTAAAAGCCACTAAATTTAATTGCTACAACAGCCCAATGCTGAAAAATGCGCAAGTATGTGGCGGTGATTTTGAGACTACCATTGACCGCACCAAATGGGGCATGGATACCTATGTCAAAATGGGTTTTGCTAAAGACGTGAAACTCAACATCCAAGTTGAAGCCGTACAACAATAAGCTTGCTTAGCGTTACCTAGAAGCCAATGTTAACGCATTGGCTTTTTTACGTTTCTACGATAGATAATTTCACAAACACTGAACTTTGCCAACACTCTTTGCACAGCTTGATTCAATTGATAAGTTAAAATGTTCAAACTCATGCAATTTTTAACGACTAATAATAAGGAAAGTTCATGACAGATAAAACTAACAACTTAGGGACACTTGCCAAACTTGCAGGCATGGCAACCACTGCCATTTTGACCAAAAAAGCCTTGGCTAAAACTTTCAGCTTAGGCGCAAAAGCAGTAAGCAAAGAAATCGTCAAATCTGATTCAATCAACTATAAACTCGACCCGATGCACACCAATGTGCGATTTAGTATTGACCATTTTGGTACCTCAACCAATCATGGTGGGTTTTATGGCTTGGAAGGCGACATGGTATTTGACCCCGACAATCAAACAGGGCAAATTGATCTTGATATTCCGTTGGAAAAATTGCAAACAGGTCATAAGAAATTTGATGAAGACTTAAAAAGTAAAGACTTTTTTAATGCAGATAAATATCCAACTGCCCACTTTACCTCTACCAAATTTATCTTTAAAAAGGGTAAATTACACCAAATTAAAGGCAATTTAACTTTGCTCAAAAAAACTCGCCCTATTACATTGACAGCGAGCAAATTTAATAGCTATCCAAGTCCGTTACTCATGGCATATGTGTACGGTGGTGATTTTGAAACCACGATTGACCGTACCGATTGGGGGATTGATGGTTATGTCAAAATGGGTGTGAGTAAAAAAGTGAAGTTAGTCATTCAAATTGAAGCTGCCCAGCAATAATTTTTTAGCAGATAATGAAGGTAATCAAAAAGATCAGCGTTGGCTGGTCTTTTTTTGGTAAGCTGATTGCAAATTTTTAACTATTCAATTTTTAGCTATTCGATATTTAACTATTCTAAGCCGTTAAGCCGGCTTTAATAAGTCTGCAGTTTGATACAAAACCATACAGCACTATACAAAACGTAAATTTACAGTATACGCACATAGCTTCATAATTTTCAAAAACCTAGACATCGCTTTATTTAATTTATTTTTGAGGAAAACTTATGAAACCATTCAATACGACAGTAAAAAACACCTTATTAGCCGCAGCCTTGGTGGTAGGTTCTGCTAATCTGACCGGTTGTGGCTATAACTCTATGCAAGCGCAAGATGAGCAAATCAACGCCTCATGGTCAGAAGTGGTCAACCAGTATCAGCGCCGTGCTGACTTGATTCCAAACTTGGTCAAAGTCGTTGAGCGTTATGCCCAGCACGAACAAGCGACCTTAACCCAAGTCACACAAGCGCGTTCACAAGCGACGACTATCAATGTGAGTGCCGATGTACTCAATGACCCAGCGGCTTTCCAACGCTATCAACAAGCGCAAGATCAATTGGGCGGTGCGTTATCGCGCTTGATGGCAGTCTCAGAGCGCTATCCTGATCTAAAAGCGGACAAACAATTCCAAGAGTTACAAGCACAGCTTGAAGGTACCGAAAACCGCATTACCGTGGCACGGGGTCGTTATATCCAAGACGTTCAAACTTATAACACTACCGTACGCCAATTCCCAACTAATGTCACCGCAAAAGTGTTTGGTATGCATACCCGTCCAAATTTTACCGTGGCCAATGAGGCGCAAATCTCCACTGCACCAACTGTTGATTTTGGCAATAACAATACCAATACCGCAAATGCCGGCGGTCAGCCAGTGCAAAACAATGGGAACACTGCCAATGCCGGTGGTCAGCCTGTAAATAATTCGGCTACCGCGGCAGCGAAACCTTAATTCACCATTGTTAATGTTAACTGTATAGTTAAAGTTTGAGAGTTAAGAAGATTTTTTTAAATAGTCTGCCATCAGTCGGTGGCAGGCTCATTAGATAAAATTTGAATAAATTGTGAGACTGATTGTTTAAATTAGTTTTAGAATTGACTACATCATCATAATAAAAAAATTGCATACTTTGAGGAAACACAGGTGTCATTGAATATTGTACAGACACAGCCCAATTTACAGCGCTCGCATAAACAGCCGCATAAATTGTCGTCTCGTTTATTAGCCAAGCGGTTGGTAGTGAGTACGTTTACTGCACTGACCATGGGCATTGGGCTTGCGATGCCTATGGCAGCCGTTGCAGAAACTGCCACAGCGACAGCCAATTCCGCAACCGTTACCGCTAAGCCCACACTACAAGATCATAGTGTTGAGGACATGGTTGCGATTGCCAAAACCGCACAAACCAATGAAGCGCTTAATGATGCTGTACTCAATAATGATGCAATTAAAGAGACGTTGGGCAATGATGCACTGCCGATACCAGGTGTCAATACTCAAGCAACTGGCAATCAGGCCAATAACAATCAGGCAACAGCTACCGCCAATACCCAGACTACTAAGACGCCTAAACAGTCAACCCAAGCCCCTGTTGCCGCTGATAAACTAATCCTAAATAACCCTGTCATTGATGAAGCAAAAATTCTATCGGCTAGTGATAAACAGGCGATTGAAACCAAACTGCGTAGTCTTAATGACCGCGGCTTGGCGCAAGCAGCCGTGGTCATTGTGCCAACCACCAATGGCGAGGATATTTTTGACTATTCAATGAAAGTTGCTGATCGCTGGAAACTGGGCAAAAAAGACACCGATCAAGGTCTGTTGATGGTTGTTGCTGTCAATGACCGTAAAATGTACATTTTAACGGGCTATGGTCTTGAAGGTACCATTCCTGATGCCGTCGCTAAACGCATTATTAGCGATGACATAACCCCAAGATTTAAACAAGGCGATTATGCCGGTGGTATCACGGCGGGAATTAATCGCATTGAAGAACGCTTGACAACCGATCCGGCTATTTTAAAGCAAGCAGATGCCAATCGAGTCAATACCAATGCCAATAGCAATGCTCAGTCAAATCAAGAGGGCGGAATACCGCTTATCTTCCTAGGCTTTTTTGGCTTTGTCGCTGGTATGATTTTGACCAGTATATTAGGGCGCTTTTTTGGTTCGATTGCTACGGCAGGTGGCATTGTAACGCTTGGTACAATCTTTGGTGCAGGGTTACTAGGCAGTATATTTGTGGCATTTATTGTCTTTTTATTTTTGCTATTTCGAGGTGGCGGTGGTGGTCGCGGTGGCAGAGGCGGCGGTGGGGTTGTCTTCCTACCGGGTGGCGGATTTGGTGGAGGCGGTTTTGGCGGCGGTGGATTTGGTGGTGGTGGCTTTGGTGGCGGCGGTGGTGGCTTTGGCGGTGGTGGCGCTGGGGGCGATTGGTAATCAATAGTCAGTAATCGGCTAGTTATTAAAAATTATTTTAAATTTACCCCTTATCATCAACTATATACTTCATTATTTTTTATGGAATTTTCATGAGCACAAATGACCCAATAACTGCAACGAATGGTGCCAACGAAGAAACCATTGCTTACACCTCACCGATGGCGACAGTGACTTCCACTGTGCCAAGTTGGGCTAGATGGTGGCGTCAAGTTGCGTTTATACCTAGCCTGCACAATCGCTGGTTAACGCCCAGCGCCCAACAGCAGTTAAATCAAGCAATTACCGAAGCTGAGCAAGGGCATCGCGGTGAAGTGGTGCTAGTGATTGAGAATCATTTGCCCATTTCGTCCGCACGGCTACAAAACAGCCGAGACAGAGCGATCGAAGTTTTTGGAGATTATCGCGTCTGGGATACGCAGGATAATACCGGGGTGTTGGTGTATCTTAATATCTGTGAGCGGCGTCTGGAGATTGTCGCGGATAGAGGCATCAATAGCCATGTGATGCCAACCATGTGGCAAGCGATGTGCGACAAGGCTATCGAAGGTATTAAAGCTAATCGACACATTGATAGCTTGGTTGCGCTATTGGGTGATGTGGGGCAATTGCTTCGTCAATATTACCAATTAGACAATGACCCAAGCGGCAACGAAATCGCTGACAGGATGATTTTTATAAAGTAGTTTTAAACTTAATTAGTATAGTGCGATGATGCAATCCCACCAAAAGCGATGTCACCCATCGCTTTTTTTATTGCTCAGCTTTTAATACCCAACAGTAAGCGGGTAAACTTCAAAATTTGGTAGCAAGCATTATCTTTTTGGCGCTAAAAAATTGTGTTAAGTCTCGACAAAAGAATCGACAAATTTTGCTAGGCGAAATGATAAAATTTTACCTATAATGAAACCGACATACCGCCACTCAGTTTGTTAGACAATTAGGCAGTTAAACAATTAGGCAATTAGACCAGTCGTCATGTTGGCGATAAATCATTACTTATAAAAATTTTGAGGGAATTCCATGCTAACGCTCACCAATAATATTGCTGATAGTATCGGTCAATTTTATCTCGGTCAAGACGTGTACCCAGAGTCTACACAAGGTCAAGCAACCCTGTATGATGCAGCTGACTTAACAACCCATGCGGTGATTATCGGGATGACAGGCTCGGGTAAGACGGGTTTGGGGATTAGCTTACTGGAAGAAGCTGCGCTGGATAATATTCCGGTGATTGCGATTGACCCCAAAGGTGACTTGGGCAATTTGGCATTGACGTTCCCAAATTTGGCAGCCAGTGACTTTGAGCCATGGATTGATAGCGGCATGGCAAATCAAGCGGGTATGAGCGTGGCAGAGTTTGCCAAGCAAACCGCAGACAACTGGCAACAAGGGCTTGGCAACAGTTTTCAAACCCCGGAGCGTGTGCAAGCACTCAAAGCCGCCAATCGTGTCAGTGTCTATACCCCAGGTAGCGAGAATGGCTTACCGATTGCCCTGCTTGGCAATCTCGTCCCGCCGCCCGAGAGTGTCAAAAATGATGGCGAAGGTTATGCTGAGTATATCGATGCGACAGTGTCGGCACTGTTGGTGCTATTAAAAGTCGATGGGGATAACCTTGCTCCAGAGCATGTGTTTTTAGCACAGCTACTTAAAAACGCCTGGGACAATAACCAAACTTTAACCTTAGTGGATTTGATTACCCAAATCCAAACGCCAGCGTTTGACAAAATCGGCATCCTGCCGCTGTCACAAGTATTTGCGGATAAAGACCGTAGCGCACTGGCGATGAAGCTCAATACGCTTTTGGCATCACCGAGTTTTGCTAGCTGGCTTAAAGGCATGCCGCTGGATGCTGGCGCACTGTTTTATGATAAAAACGGCAAAGCGCAAACCAGTGTGCTCAATATTGCCCATCTATCTGATGACGAGCGTTTATTTTTTGTTACCTTGTTACTCACCAATTTATTGGGCTGGATGCGCCGTCAGCAAGGCACCTCAACCTTGCGGGCAATTTTGTACATGGATGAAGTGTTTGGCTATTTACCGCCAATTGGCAATCCACCGACCAAAGTATTGCTGTTGACCCTGCTAAAACAAGCACGTGCATTTGGTTTGGGGATTGTATTATCAACCCAAAACCCAGTGGACTTGGACTACAAAGCATTATCCAACGCGGGTACTTGGTTTATCGGACGGTTGCAGACTGCGCAAGACCGTGAACGGGTGATGGATGGCTTGCTCTCTGCCAGCGGCAGCAGTGGACTGGACAAAGCGGCGCTCAATGCGTGGTTTGATAAACTCGGTAAACGCCAATTTTTGCTGCAAAATGTGCATGACGCCAGCCCTGTGATTTTTAGCACCCGCTTCACGCTCAACTACTTATCAGGACCGCTTAGCAAACAGGCCATAGCACAGCTCAAAGCCAATAGCCAAGCCGCTGCCCCTACCGACCCAGCGCAAGCTCAAGCCACCACCCCTGCCATCAATCCATTAGCAAGTACCATGAGTCAGCCGCCTGCCTTGCCCAAGGATGTGGGCTTGTATTATGCACCCAAAGACATGGCGGGCGATGGGCAAACCTTCTATGAGCCTACTGCCTTTGCCTATGCGCGGGTATTTTTTAATGACAAAAAATCAGGCGCCCAAAGTCAGCAGCAGCTATTATTAACCACAGCATTTGGTGAGCCGCCGTTGGTGGTAGATTGGCATCAAGCGATTTTAAGTGATTTGACCTTTGAGCAGTTACAATCGGCTCCGCACCAACCCGCTGTGCTCAAACAACTGCCTACCCAAGCGCTCGACAAGGCATCATGGAAAACTTGGGAAAAAGCGGTGAAAGAAGCCATCCGTCAGCAGCAAGTGTTAAATCTGTGGTATGTCGATAGTTTAAAGCTGTATAGCGAAGTGGCAGAGAGCGAAGACGCCTTCCGCAATCGGCTCATCGTACCGCTGCATGAACAGCGTGATATCGCCATTGCCCAACTGCGTGATAGCTTTGCTAAAAAACAAGACGCGCTAGCCAAAAAACTGCAAGCCGCCAATGAAAAATACCAACAACAAGCCGCTGAATCGAGCAAAGGCTGGCTTGATGCAGGGGTCAGTATTGGCTCTGCGGTCTTAGGCGCGTTTATGGGGCGTAAAGCGTTGTCACAGACCAATATCAATAACGTCAAACGTGCCATGAACTCGGTGGGCGATATCAATGCCAACAAACAAACCGTCGCAGAGCTTGATGTGATTCGTCAGCAGCTGCAGCAGAAGTTAGACAGCATTGGGCAGCAGTTACAAAGCCAAATCGACACCTTAGCAACCACGTATGATGCTCAGTCAATAGCACTTGATACGGTACAGATTGCCCCAGCAGCGAAGGATATCACGGTGTTGTTGGTCGGCGTGTTGTATCAGCCGCTATAAACAGACGCAATGTAAACCTTTTGACTCTATCAAATTTCGCGGAATGCGGTATGACCTTAACGTCTGAATACCAACAGCAAGCCCAATATTTTCTCGCCAACATCTATGCCAGTGGCAATGGCATCGCTGATGCCCATCATACTTATTAGGATATCTACTTGATGGTTTTTGATAGCCTTATTTTATTATCAAGCCTTTCTTATCAAAGCTATCTTGTGCAGCCTTTCATTGATGGCTTTTTAACAGCCATTGCTTTATTTTTCGCCAACTGCACCAATTATAATGCCTATGCGCCAAATGTAGCCAAAATGAGATACGCTGCGCCTAGGATGCGTTCACGAATTTGTAGGATGATTGACCTATAATGACAACACATTAAAAGGAAAATGCATGACACCCGTAGATATTATTACTAGTAAAGAAATGAGCGATATTGCACAAATTGTCAAACTTCATGATATTGATGTTCCCTTAGTCGCTGTGTATTGCGGCTCTCGCAAAGGCAATGACCCTGTCTATGTCCAATCGGCGCATGAACTGGGCAGGGCATTGGTTGAAGCGGGATTAGGTCTGGTATATGGTGGTGCGGTGATTGGCTGTATGGGCGCGGTTGCCGATGGTGTAATTGAAAAAAACGGCATTGCCGTGGGCGTGATTCCTGAATTTATGATGGATAGAGAAGTGGCGCATGGTGGGCTGACGCGTCTGCATTTGACCGATACCATGCATACCCGTAAAGCCATCATGGCAGAGTACGCCAGTGCCTTTATCACCTTGCCAGGTGGGCTTGGCACCCTTGAGGAAATCATGGAAATTGCCACTTGGCGACAGCTATATCAACATGAAAAACCGATGATTATTCTCAATATCAATGGTTTTTATGACAAATTGGTTGAACATTTACACTTTACCGCTGAGCAAGGTTTTATGAAACCAGAAGATTTACAGCGATTAATCGTTTGTAATACTGTCGCCGAGGCCATTGAACTACTCAAACCGATTGTCAATATGCCGGACACGCTGAATGTGAATAAAATCTAACCTTGTTAGCGACAAAAAAAAGACCTCAATTAAAGGTCTTTTTTTGTATCTTTTTTTTTATCAATCTTGTCTAGTCGAAAATCTTACCACGATTCATAATCCCATTGGGGTCAAAGACTTGCTTGATGGCGCGTAAATAATCAATTTCTTCATCAGGACGAGTGTAATTAAGATACGGCTTTTTGGTCATACCCACGCCATGCTCCGCTGAGATAGAGCCGTTGTATTTTTGCACCGTTTCAAACACGTACTTGTTGACCACTTGGCATTTTTCAAAAAATTCGTCTTTGCTAAGGTTCTCTGGTTTTAAAATATTTAAGTGTAAATTACCATCGCCGATATGCCCAAACCAGCACACTTGAAAATCCGGATAGTTTTGGCTAACAATGGCATCGATATCGGCGATAAACTCTGGCACGCGGCTGATGAGCACAGAGATGTCATTTTTGTATGGGGTAAATACCGAGATGGTCTCAGAGATATACTCGCGCAGTTTCCATAGCTCTTGGGCTTGGTGAATCGATTGGCTCATCACCCCATCAAGCACCCAGCCTTCGCTCATACAGTCTTCAAAAATCTGCATCGCCATGTCCATAATCGGCTCGTAGGGCGCTTCAAATTCGAGTAGCGCATAAAACGGCGCATCGGTTTCAAACGGTTTTTGCACATGCCCTGTAGCAAGTAACTTGTCAACCGCGACATCATCAAAAAATTCAAACGCGGTCAAATCCATTTTGCTTTGAAAGGCTGACAGGATTTGCATGATATTGGCAAACTCTGGCACACCAAGCACCATGACGGTTAGGTTCTTGGGCTGACGCTCTAGCTTGACTTGCACTTCAGTGACAATCCCAAGCGTACCTTCTGCCCCGATAAACAAATGACGCAGGTCATAACCTGTGGCGTTTTTTATCATGCCTTTATTGAGGTGCAAAATATCGCCTTTACCTGTCACCACGGTAAGACCTAATATCCAGTTGCGGGTCATGCCGTATTTGATGACTTTGATGCCGCCGGCATTGGTGCCAATATTGCCACCAAGCTGGCTAGAACCGGCTGACGCAAAGTCCACGGGATAGTATAACCCTTGCTGCTGGGCAAAGTCTTGCAGCGCTTTGGTGACGATACCGGCTTCCACTTCCACCATACGGTCAGCAGGGTAGAAGCCCAATACCTGGTGCATTTTATCCAGGCTAATCACTACCTCGCCATTGGCGGCAACCGCCCCTGCAGATAGCCCTGTCCGTCCACCGCTTGGGGTAATGACGATGTTAAGCTCATTACATAGCTTGACGATGGCTTGCACTTGCTGGGTGGATTTTGGGAAGACAATGGCGCTGGCATTGGGCTCAAAATGCTTGGTCCAATCTTTGCCCCAAAAGCCCAAACTGTCCGCGTCGGTTTTGATTTGGTGTTCGTCAAATCCTTGCTGGCGTAGTTGTTCAATGAGCGTATTGATGGCGGTCTGATTAGCAGTCATGGTGTGGCTTTTACCCATATGTTTATACAGATTGAAAAGGTTTTTGAGGCTCTATCATAGCATAACTAACGGCATAAATTTTGACAAAAACACTGGCGATTGATGAAGAATTTTTTACCCATAAGACAAAAAAATCATGCCATCTTGCTGGAATTTCACCACAAAAAACCCAGCAAGTGTGATAGGATAATTGACTAAAAATACTGACTAGGGGTTTGTTATGGCACAAAATCTATCACTTGAGAAAGACAAAATCCGCTTTTTGATGCTTGAAGGCTTGCATGACAATGCCTTTAAAGTGCTGTCAGAGGCGGGCTATCACAATGTTGAGAATATCAAAACCGCCTTAGACCCCGAAGAGCTTAGCGAAAAAATCAAAGACGCCCATTTTATCGGCATTCGTTCTCGCACCCATTTGACCCGCGATATTTTAGAAAAAGCTGAAAAGCTCATCGCCATTGGCTGTTTTTGTATTGGCACCAACCAAGTGGACTTGGAAGCTGCCCGTGAGTTGGGTATCCCTGTCTTTAATGCCCCTTACTCTAACACCCGCTCTGTGGCAGAATTGGTACTTGCCGAAATCATTATGCTGATGCGCGGTATTCCTGAAAAAAACGCAGTGGTACATCGTGGCGGCTGGAACAAATCTGCCAAAGACAGCTATGAAGTGCGCGGCAAAACTTTGGGTATCGTGGGTTATGGCTCTATTGGTACTCAGTTATCGGTACTCGCTGAAAGCCTTGGTATGAAAGTCATCTATCATGATGTGGTCACCAAATTGCCATTGGGCAACGCCACCCAAGTGGGTAGCCTAGAAGAACTGCTTGGTAAAGCCGATGTGGTCACCCTGCATGTGCCAGATTTGCCAAGTACGCGTAATATGATTACCGCCACAGAATTGGCGGCCATGAAGCCAGGCGCGCATCTTATTAATGCGGCGCGTGGCAAATGTGTGGATATTGATGCGCTGGCAGCAGCCCTGCAAAGCGGTCATATCTTGGGCGCGGCGATTGACGTGTTCCCCAAAGAGCCAAAATCAGCGGATGACGAGTTTGAATCACCACTGCGCGCCTTTGACAATGTGATTTTGACACCGCATATCGGCGGCTCAACCCAAGAAGCCCAAGCCAATATCGGTCTTGAAGTGGCAGAAAAATTTGTGCGTTACTCTGATATGGGTGATACCGCAACCTCAGTGAACTTCCCAAATGTTAGTATGCCGCAAAAAGAAGGCACGCATCGTCTGCTACATATTCACCAAAACGTGCCTGGTGTGTTGTCACAGATTAACAAATCGTTTGCAGATGCCAATATCAATATTTTTGCCCAAAGTCTGATGACGGAAGAAGATGTGGGCTATTTGGTGATGGATGTGGGTAGCGGCGATTCTGCGCAAGCGGTTGATGCCTTAAAAAACATCCCAGAAACTATCCGTGTGCGGGTGTTGTTTTAATTTTTAAATCTGAATAAAAAAACCAACTTTAAGAGTTGGTTTTTTTCTGTGTAAACATAAAGGTCAGTTAATTAAGCTAAAAAGCGATTGATATAACGAATCACCCAACGCTTTTGCTAAGTTAACAGGCACAGCATTACCAATTTGCTTATATTGTTGATTCATACTACCACAAAACTCCCACTCATCGGGAAAGGTTTGGATTCGTGCATATTCACGCACGGTCAAAGGGCGTGTTTCATCGGGATGACAACGTTCTGTTTGGTTTTGAGCAGGTGAACAGGTTAAAGTAAGGCTTGGCTCATCCCATGATAAACGCCTTGCAAGTCCCGTTTTTCCGCCACCTAAGAAATAGCTACCTTTCATATATTCTCTTGCTATATGGTCGGGTAAATCACGCCAATAGCCACCTGCTGGCACTAAGTCAAGCACCGCTTTTTTCTTGGCAGGATACACTTGCCCTTGTGATTTGGGCACATTACAACCAAATAAACGCCCTTTTTTTAACGCATCTTTTAGTACATATTCTTGGCTTTCAGGAGTGGGCCAATGAAAATCTATTTTACCCACTAAATCATTTCTAATAGCTATTAGAATTAGACGCTCTCTTTTTTGCGGTACTCGATAAAATTTAGCGTGTAAAACTTTGGGTTCAAGCAGATGATAGCCTAAATCTGCAATTGCTTGTTTAATGGTAGCCAGCGTTTTACCTTTATCGTGGTTTAATAAGCCACGCACATTTTCACCAACCATGATTTTTGGCTGTATTTCTTTAACCGCTCTTGCAAATTCAAAAAATAATGTACCACGAGTATCTTCAAAACCGCCTTTATTGCCTGCATACGAGAATGCTTGACATGGAAAGCCACCAGTTACAATATCAACTTTATCTTTATAAGCAGTAAAATCAACTTCGGTAATTGATTGTTCTAACACTTTCCAATTTGGGCGGTTATGCCGTAACGTTTGACATGCCCATTTATCCACTTCGTTAAGCAAGATATGGTCAAAACCTGCTTGCTCCAAGCCTAAAGCTAAACCACCTGCCCCTGCAAATAGCTCAATCGTTGTGAATTGTCGTCTAGAATGATTTGACGTAGAATTTTGTGCTTTGTGGATGCTATCATCAGATTCTAGCCCACCAAATAAAGAGGGTTGCATTAACATGGCTTTCCCCAAGAAAAATTTGAAAAGCCTTGATACGTTGTAAAAGACGTTTTGAAAATACTTTTTAGAATATCATCGCCTGCAATATCTGATAATTCTTTTAATACGGTGTTTTGAATAATATTATCTAAGTCAGTAGAAGTTAATACATCATCAATGATTTGTGGTAACTGTTGGCATAGTCGATAAAAACTATCGGATTGACCTGTTGCAATTTCATAAAATTTATCAATAGATACCCTGCGGATTTGTTCATTTTTGAAATTTTGACCATTAACATTGACTTGCCATGCGATGTTCTGGCTGCGTTTGGCAATGACTTCCACTAACATGCAAGTAGCCATTGGATTGCTAATAATTTTTGCCTGCATATTCATGTAGGTTTTTTGTGAAGATGAAGAATTCATCGTATTGTGTTTGTTTTTCATTTCAACAAATACGCTTTCATCATCGTTAATGATATCAAAACCATGGACTGGCACAAGCCAGCCGTTAATATAATGGAAAATATTTTGATGAAAATAGCCAATATGATTGTTATTTGATTTATCTAACTGACGAATGACTTCACCTTCAATAATTTCTTTCCAATCTTGACGATAGATTTTGGCATCAAACGTGAGTTTTATAGGGTCAATAATATTTTTTTGAAATTCTTTTAGCGTGATTAAAGAACGGTATTTTTCGACCGTATCTTTAACATGATTAAAAATATCCTCATCGCTGATAAAACCAAGATTATAGCCCATTAACTTCCCCCATAAAAAACCCACCGCAACTTAGGTCACGATGGGCTATTTTAACAAAGTTTAGCCATTAAATCATTTCGCAATCTTTTTATATTTCATGCGTTTTGGCTCGGCATCTGCGCCCAACTGTTTCTTGCGATATGTTTCAAACTCTGAGTAGTTACCATCAAACCAAATCGGACCCTCATCCTCAAACGCCAAAATATGGGTGGCAATACGGTCTAAGAACCAGCGGTCATGCGATACCACCATCACCGTACCGGGAAACACTTCCACCGCATCTTCAAGCGCGCGCAACGTCTCAACATCAAGGTCATTCGATGGCTCATCGAGTAATAGCACGTTTGCCCCTTGTTTTAAGGTTTTGGCAAGTTGCAGACGGTTACGCTCACCACCCGACAGGCTGCCGACCAGTTTTTGTTGGTCTTGACCTTTAAAGTTAAAGCGTCCGATATAGGCACGGCTAGGCGTGGTGTATTCGCCCACGGTAATCATATCAAGACCGTCGGAGACTTCTTCCCATACGGTTTTTTTGTCGTCCAGCTCATCACGTACCTGTCCGACATACGCCACTTTTACCGATTCACCGACTTCAACCGTGCCCGTGTCTGGCTTGTCTTTACCCGTAATCATATTAAATAGCGTGGTTTTACCCGCACCGTTGGGTCCGATAATCCCCACAATCGCCATCGGTGGCACAGTGAAGGATAGGTTTTCGTATAGCAAACGGTCACCAAATGATTTTGAGATATTGTTGACTTCAATCACTTTATTACCAAGACGTGGTCCTGGTGGAATGTAGATTTCAGCGGTTTCGTTACGCTGTTGGAACTCTTTGGAGTTTAATTCCTCAAAACGTTGCAAGCGAGATTTTGATTTGGCTTGCTGGCCTTTTTGGTTTTTACGCACCCATTCAAGCTCTTGTTTCAGCGCTTTGGCAAAGGCTTCTTCTTGTTTTTGCTCTTGCTCTAGGCGTTTATTTTTTTGCTCAAGCCATTCTGTGTAGTTACCTTGGTAAGGGTAGCCATAACCACGGTCAAGCTCCAAAATCCACTCGGCAACGTTATCAAGGAAATAGCGGTCATGGGTAATCGCCACGATGGTGCCGCTATAGTCTTTTAGGAAATGCTCAAGCCAAGCGACTGATTCAGCGTCCAAATGGTTGGTCGGTTCGTCCAATAGCAACATATCGGGTTTGGATAGCAATAGACGGCAAAGGGCGACGCGGCGTTTTTCACCACCCGATAATTTACTCACATCGGCATCCCACGCGGGTAGGCGCAGCGCATCGGCGGCTTTTTCTAGTTGGTTGTTGAGGTTATGGGCATCCCACGCTTGGATGATGTCTTCCATTTTGCCTTGTTCGGCGGCAAGTTTGTCAAAGTCGGCATCGGGTAGCGCATATTCACCGTAAATTTCATCAAGGCGGGCAAGGGCATCTAGGGCTTCACGCACACCATCTTCCACATTGCCACGCACATCTTTGGCAGGGTCTAGCTGCGGTTCTTGGGCAAGGTAGCCAATCTTGATACCCGCTTGCGCGCGCGCTTCACCGTTATACTCGGTGTCCACGCCTGCCATGATTTTAAGAAGTGTTGATTTACCGGCACCGTTGAGACCCAGTACACCGATTTTTGCACCGGGGAAAAAAGACAAGCTAATGTCTTTTAGGATTTCCCGTTTGGGTGGAACAATTTTTGATACCTTGTTCATGGTATAAATATATTGAGCCATGTTTTTCCTGTTTAAGTTAGCTAATAGCAAGTGAAGGTAAGGCGTATCATCCACGCCAAAAAATTTGAAAAATGGTAAGATTTAACCGCTTATTATCGCATTGTTAACAGGGTGGGGCAAGGCAAAAGCCTAGCTAAAAATCATTTGCAAACCCCATACCGAATAGGCAAAAACTTTTACAAGTCATGGATAGTGGTTGTGCTACTATCTAACGGCAAATAACCAAGCGACAAATAACCAAGTCACAGATAGCATAGTAAAAAAAAGAATACACAAGGAGACAACCATGTCGGATTTACAATTATCGATTCACCATAACGAACAATCACAACGCTTTGAAACCACCGTTGATGGCACTACTGCCTATATAAGCTATGTGGATAATGGTGATGTCATCGTATATGACCATACCATTGTGCCAGACGCGATTGGCGGGCGCGGCATTGCAGGGGAGCTCACCAAGCATGCGTTAGACTATGCGCGTGAACAAGGTAAAAAAGTAGTCCCAGCCTGCTCTTACGTGGCAAGCTATCTGCAAAAGCACCCCGAATACAATGATTTAAAAGCTTAAAATTTTATCAATGCGTCATTACGCCAATAAAAAAACCACATAGGTTGATGTGGTTTTTTTATCGATTAGGGTTTGCTGATTATTTTTTCTTGGTAGGTCCAAGTAGCATACCCATTTGACGACCTTCAACTTTCGGTTGTTGTTCAACATTGGCAACATCGGTTGTATCGGCAATGACTTTTTCAAGTTGCTGCAAGCCAATTTGTTGGTGAGCCATCTCACGACCACGGAAGCGAATGGTGACTTTGACTTTGTCTTGGTCTTCCAAAAACTCACGGATTTTACGAAGTTTGACTTGATAGTCGGCTTCTTCCGTACCAGGACGCAATTTGATTTCTTTAAGCTGCGTTTGTTTTTGGTTCTTTTTGGCTTCTTTGGCTTTTTGTTTTTGGTCGTACAGATATTTTCTGTAGTCCATCACTTTGGCAACAGGAGGCTGAGCGTCTGGTACTATCTCGACCAAATCCAACTCAGCATCACGGGCGGCCTGCAAAGCCGTTTTTATATCCACAACACCAACTTGTTCGCCGTCTTCTTTGACTAAGCGTACCTCTTTGGCACGAATTTCCTCGTTGATGTCTAATCGGTTTGAACTCTTAATAATACTTACTCCTACGCTGTTTTTGATTTGACGCGCCCTTTTTGGGCGGTCGCTTGGTTAACCAAGTCAATAAAGGCATCGATACTCATCACGCCAAGGTTGTCACCTTCACGAGTACGGACGTTAACTTGGTTGCTTTCTACTTCTTTATCACCCATGACAATCATATAAGGAATGCGTTCAAGGGTGCGTTCTCTAATTTTAAAGCCAATTTTCTCATTACGCAAATCGGTGATGACACGAAGTCCGGCTTGATTCAATTGTTCGGCGACTTTTTGACAGGCTGCCGCTTGGTTGTCGGTAATATTCATCACCACGACTTGCTGCGGTGCAAGCCAGACTGGCATCCAGCCGGCGTAATGCTCAATGAGCATCCCAATAAAGCGTTCAAATGACCCCAAAATCGCACGGTGTAGCATCACAGGGCGCTCACGTTCGCCTTGCTCATTGACAAACTCCGCACCTAGTCGCTCTGGCAGGTTAAAGTCAAGCTGCAGTGTACCGCATTGCCATACGCGGCCAAGACAGTCTTTAAGGCTAAATTCGATTTTGGGTCCATAAAATGCGCCTTCCCCTGGCAGATACTGCCAGTCAAGCCCGGCATTATCCAACGCGTCTGCTAAGTCTTTTTCTGCCAAGTCCCACAGTTCATCAGCACCGACCCGTTTTTCTGGACGAGTCGAGAGTTTCATTTGCACGTCATCAAAACCAAAGTCTTTATACACATCAAGGGTAAGCTTGATAAAGTCTTGGGCTTCTTGTTTGATTTGCTCATTACTACAAAAAATATGGGCGTCATCTTGGGTAAAGCCACGCACCCGCATGATGCCATGGAGTGAACCTGACGGCTCATTACGGTGGCATGAGCCAAACTCAGCAAGACGCAATGGCAAGTCACGGTAAGATTTTAACCCTTGATTGAACACTTGCACATGACACGGGCAGTTCATCGGCTTGATGGCATAGTCACGTTTTTCACTGTGGGTGGTGAACATCATGTCGCCATAATTTTCCCAGTGACCTGATTTTTCCCATAGGCTTCTATCGACGATTTGCGGGGTTTTGATTTCAAGATAGCCGTTATCTTTTTGTACTTTGCGCATATACTGCTCAAGCACTTGCCACATCGTCCAGCCATTGGGATGCCAAAACACCATACCAGGCGCTTCTTCTTGCATGTGAAATAAATCAAGCGCTTTACCGATTTTACGATGGTCGCGTTTCTCCGCTTCTTCGATGCGCTGGATATAGGCTTTTAGGTCTTTTTTATCTGCCCAAGCGGTACCGTAGATACGTTGTAGTTGCTCGTTTTTGGCATCACCGCGCCAGTAGGCACCACTCATTTTGGTGAGTTTAAAGGCTTTTAAGAAACGGGTATTGGGCACGTGAGGTCCACGGCACATATCAACATATTCTTGGTGATAGTATAAACCCATTTGAGTTTCATTCGGCATATCTTCGATAAGACGTAATTTATAAGTCTCGCCACGGTCTTGGAATACTTTGATAACCTCGTCACGTGGTGTCATTTTTTTGATAACATCGTAATCTTGGTTAATCAATTGCGTCATGCGCGCTTCGATTTTTTCCATGTCTTCTGGCGTAAATGGGCGCTCGCTATAGATATCGTAATAAAAACCCTCTTCAATCACAGGACCGATAACCATCTTCACTTCAGGATACAGCTGTTTGACAGCATGACCCAGTAAGTGAGCGGTCGAGTGGCGAATGATTTCCACACCTTCCTCGTCTTTTGGCGTGATGATTTGAACGGTCGCGTCTTCGCTAATCGGGTCACACGCATCCACTAATTTGCCGTTGACACGTCCTGCAACGGTGGCTTTGGCAAGCCCTGCGCCGATGCTTTGCGCCACTTCCATGACTGACGTTTGCCCATCAAATTGTTTAATATCGCCGTTTGGTAAGGTAATGGCTACCATAATTGCTCCTGTTGTCCTTTGGCAGTGATGACCGTTACTATCGGTCATGTAACCGTGAGAGATGGGAATAAAAAAAGGGAAAAACTTTGCCCATCCAGACTTACCGTGTCTCGATAGGCATTACAATCCCATGAATTCGTCGCTTTGCAAAAAGCGTAAACGAGATATTATAGCAAATTGCGGTGATGAAACCAACTTGCTGATAGAATTGCTTGCATTTATGACAGAAAATGAGGCAGCTCATGATAGCCGTGTAAAAAACACTGCAATAGACGACAGCCAATGCTTGGTATCTACAATTTGGCTGGGCGTCCTTAATTCGACTGGGTGTCTTGACACTAAGCTGTTTGTCTTTACACCAACAAGTTACAGGAATAATCTAGATTACCCGTGGCAAAACTTATATAACTACAGCATAGTGAGTGCTATGCTTCATAACAACACGATTGATTAAGGGCATTTTTATGTCAGTTGATTTTTCCAATACATTAATTGTGGCGGTCTCTGCCACGGCATTGTTTGACCTATCGGAGTCTGAGCGGTTTTTTCAACAAGCGTTAACCGAAGATCCAGAAACGGCGATTGATAAATTTCGCAGCTATATGATTGAACGCGAAAATGATCCCTTGCAAACCGGGACGGGTTATCCGCTTATCAAAGCCTTACTCAATCTCAATCAGCATTGTGCAACCGATGACAAGGGCGAGGGCATAGCTGCGCCCATGGTTGAAGTGGTGATTATGTCAAAAAACAGCCCAGATACTGGTATTCAAGTATTAAATGCGCTGCGTAGTCATGGACTACCGATTAGTCGCTCGGCATTTACCTCAGGCGAAGGGGTGGCAGATTATGTGGCAGATTTTAAGGTGGATTTGTTTTTGACCACCAATCATGAAGATGCCCAGCAAGTCACCGATGCAGGCGTGTGTGCCTGCGCGATTTTGGATGCGCCGCCCATTGATATGAAAGAGCTAGACACCAATCAGCTACGCATTGCATTTGATGGCGATGCTGTGTTATTTGATGAAGCAGGGGAACTATTGTCGCGCCAGCAAGGACTCAAAGCGTTTCATGATTATGAAGCCAAAATGAGTGATGTGCCGATGAATAAAGGCCCGTATGCGGATTTTTTAATTAAACTCTCTAAACTACAAAAACGCCTGCCTGCTAAAATCAAGCATCCACCGATTCAAATTGCACTGGTGACCGCGCGCAATGCGCCTGCTGATTTGCGCGCGATTAAGACATTGCGTGATTGGGGCGTCAATGTGGATTTGGCGTTTTTTTTAGGTGGCTTAGATAAACGCCATGTACTGCAAACCTTTGCCCCACATATTTTCTTCGATGACTCCATTCATAATTACGAATCTGCTAAAGGCGTAGTACCCTCAGGGCTAGTGCCTTATAGCTCAAAATCAAAATTGTATGTCAAACAAACTGATGCCACGGCAACCCAAAACCTTGTTGAGATTCATCAAGGATAAAATTAATAGGTTTTATAAAAAATCCCATATAAAAAAATACCGCTTATTGCAAGCGGTATTTGTTATTGAACATTGGATTAGTGGTCAGATGCACCTGACGCACCGATACCGGTTAATGAACGTACATACTGTGCATCAAAGCCTTTTCTATCTAACTCAGCGCGTGGTGAGTTATCAGTGATAGATGCGATCCACGCTAGAATGAAGGTCACAGGCATACTAAATAACGCCACGTTTTTGTAGGGGAAAGCGGGTGATTCGTGTTTCATGATATCTACCCAAACCGCAGGTCCTAAGATAATCAGTAACACTGCGACTGCTAAGCCTGCAAACCCACCGATTACCGCACCACGCGTGGTTAGACCACGCCAGAACATCGCTAAGAAAAGAATCGGGAAGTTGGCGGATGCCGCGACCGCAAATACCAAACTTGCAATGAACGCAAGGTTTTGGTTTTCAAAGATAATACCGGTCACGATTGACAATAGACTTAACGCAACCACGGTAATTTTTGATGCACGCATCTCTTCTTCAGGTCTCGCTTGACCTTTTCTGATAACACTAGCATACAAGTCATGGCTGACCGCTGAGGCGCCTGATAACGTCAAACCTGCCACAACCGCTAGGATAGTCGCAAAAGCAACCGCCGAGATAAAGCCTAAGAATAGGTTACCACCCACGGCATGGGACAAGTGAATCGCTGCCATGTTGGCACCACCGATGAGTGCTTGTGAGCTTACGCCATCTTTAACCACTGTCGTGAAATAATCTGGATGTTCAGCTAAGATAACGATGGCACCCAAGCCAATAATGACAATTAAGAAGAATACGTATGAAATACAGCTTGCTGCCACCAACACTGATTTACGCGCAGCTTTGGCATCTGGCACCGTAAAGAAACGCATCAATACGTGTGGTAAACCTGCTGTACCAAACAATAGACCCAAACCTAATGAGATAGATTCAATGGGGTTATTGACCAACTTACCAGGCGACAAAATTGATTCGTGTTTGCTATGGGCAGCGACGGCTGACTTGAATAAATTTTCAAAACTAAAGCCAACATGGTTCATTACCATAAGGGCCATGAAAGTCGCACCCGACATCAATAAAACTGCTTTGATAATCTGCACCCAAGTGGTGGCTAGCATACCGCCAAACAATACATAAACCATCATTAACACACCAACGATGATTACTGCGTAAATATAATCTAATCCAAATAATAATTGAACCAATTTACCCGCACCAACCATCTGCGCAACCAAGTATAGCGCGACGACGACCAAGGTACCGGATGCCGCAAAAATACGTACTGGGGTTTGGGAAAAACGATAAGATGCCACATCTGCGAAGGTAAATTTACCCAAGTTACGTAGCCGCTCAGCGATTAAGAATAAAATAATTGGCCAGCCAATCAAGAAGGCTAGCGTATAAATCATGCCATCATAACCGACGGTAAAAACCATACTCGATAACCCCAAAAAGGTTACCGCTGACATATAGTCCCCTGCAATAGCAATCCCGTTTTTGGTACCTGAGATACCGCCGCCCGCGGTATAGAAGTCGCTAGCGGTTTTGTTTTGTTTTGATGCCCAGTAAGTAATACCGAGTGTTGCAAAAACGAAAATCAAGAACATGATAATGGCTGAGATATTCAGCGGTTGTTTTTTTACTTCGCCTTCTAGGGCGCCCGCTGCCCATGCTGGCATCTGTGCCATCAGACCCACTAGCGTCAAGCTTACGGCAGTTGAAACCTTGCCGATACGCTTGTGCAAGCCTTTAACAGCCAGGCCGTTATATTGTTGTTGTAACATGCCACCCTCCATGGTGTCAAAAATGATGTCAAAATTGTTATAAAAAGCACAATTTTAAAATTGAAAACCCAACACAATCCCTGTGAGGTTATACTTTACCACTGTTGATATCATCGATTACTTTACGAGTCATCGTGTCAAATTCGCCGTTTGCTTTGCTGACATATATCCAAGTGATGACTGGTACAAAAATCATAATGGCAACAACAATGTAAAAGCCAACAGGGACAGTCGAGCCTGCTGACAGTGGCGCAGCAAACATTTCAGGATCAAAGCCCACGAGTAACAGATAGCCAAACCACACAATTAAAGTAATGATAGAAAAAGTAAGTCCTAGGCTTGTTTTTCTCTTTGCCATGCTTTGGAACTCAGAATGATTAATGATACGCTGAATTTGTGCCTCATCCATGATAACGCTCCTTGTAAATGAATGAAAAAGACAACTCATTGATGATTAATTCAACAATCAGTGTCAAAACCGACAAGGAAGATAGCGATTGGGTGACAATAACAGTAGACAAAATATGGTGAAGCAAATCCGCTATGCTAAACGTAATAGATTGTCTTAAATGATACAAACAATCTCATCTTCCTGATTAGTTGCTATTATTAAATGAAAATTGTTAAAAAATCTAGCTGTTTTTTCTCAAACTGTAAAAAAATTGTAGAATGTTAGTTGAAAATTAGTGACAAGGTTATCAACGTACCCAAAATTATTAGATATAACTTGATACTCATAAGCGTGACTAATAATCATTGTGCCTAATCATGATTGCACCATCATGACTGTAACGCCCAATGACCATTAAAAATTATCAAGCTATCCATGATAAATAAATCATTGAGCGTACATACCGCCATTTAAACCAAACGGCATTTATTTGCCTCGTGTTCTACACATACCGTCTTTGCAGTCTTCTGCGACTTTACCATAGGCAAGTTGTGTCATCCAGTTGGGTACACGGTTGCGATGTCGCGCAAAAATAGGGTAAATCATATCGCTGGCTTGTTTCACCACAGGCCATTCAAACACGTTTGCAAACGGCAGTTGTGCGGTTTTGTACAGCAGTCGTACAGCATCCATGCCTTTTTGCATGTTCCCTTGTTTATCTTGCACACACAGATAAGTCATCGCCTCATCTTCGCTAATACCAAATTTGGCAAGTTCGTCCCGTGCGTCATCAATCGGAACGATGCGAATGGCGTCAGGTTTTTTCTCTGCCATATGCAAGGCTTCGGTACGGCAGACAGGGCAGGTATCATCATAGTACATGGTAATCATATTAACAGTCTCCGAAGATTAGCTTTTTAGGGCATCTAATACGGTCAAGTCGTTAAATTCAAAACCTTTATCCAGTAGCGCTGTGGGCACAACGCGCTGCCCATCCAACAGTAACGTCGACATTTCACCAAACATGGTCTTGACCACAAAGGCGGGCAGGGTCATCACAGTAGGGCGGTGCAACCAAGTGCCCATCGCATCGGTAAATGCAGCATTGCTAATAGGCGTTGGATTGGTCAAATTGTAAATTTGCTGAGTGGGCAGAATGTGAGTCAGGTTTTGTTCAATGATAAAAATCACCGCACGCACCCAATCAGTACGGCTAATCCAGCTCATGATTTGCTGACCATTGCCAAGCTTACCACCTGTGCCCATTTTAAATGGGGTAATCAGTCGCCCAACCATACCCCCCTCAGGCGCAATCACCACCCCTGTGCGCACAATCGCAACTGGCACAGCGTCTGTTACGGCATCTGTTACAGCATCTTGGGCAGTCAAAGCTAGCTGCTCCCACGCCTGACAAATTTCGTGAGCGAAGTCGGTTTTTGTCATGGGGCTGGTTTCATCAAGCGCGGTTGGGTCGTTTTCCTTTTGGATACCGTACCAACCGATGGCTGAGCCGCTAATCAATAGTTTTGGTTTGTTGCCGATTCGCTCAATATAATTAATTACCGCTTGTGTGGGTTTTAGTCGGCTATCGAACAATTCTTGCTTACGTGCCTCCGTCCAACGGCTGTCGGCAATACCCGCACCTGCTAGATTGATGATGACATCATACGTCTCATTGGTGCTGGCAAGATCGTCATAGCTAATAACGTCATCTGCGATATTTTTGGTTTTCTCTTTTTCTACAGAACGAGATACCCAAGTGACTGACGCAGTGTCACCTTTTACGCCATAGGTTTTTAACGATTGTGTTAATGCTGTGCCTAAAAATCCTGAACCGCCTGTGATAAGTATTTTCATTATTTATTTCCTTTTTTCTGTCAAAACTGAAATTTATGGGTAAAATTTTTAGCTTTTTGGTAAAACCAATTTGCCAACGATTACACTATTTAAACCGCCAAATATTGCAAGTCTGCCGTTAAACACCAAGATGCCTAACCATGTTAATAAAGTATTAGAACTAAATAATCTATTAATATCATGAAAGGCTATTACAAAGATAAAAAATGTCACAACACAGCCAATGAGAAATAATTTAAAATATTGCCAAACGCTAGAAAGTACTGTTTTTCTCAATGTTGCAGTCATTATCCCAATCCATCATTTCAAAAACTTCTGAATCGTCGCCCCAAGTTTTAAGATACGATTGAGCGTAGTGGAAGAAAGTTTTAGCATCTCGTTCGCCCAACTCGTCAGCGTATCGACAAATTGGTGGGTGTCTTTGATACGTTGTTGTATGTCTTTGCTTTCTGCGGCAAATTCTGGCTCATTGATTAAATCCGCCAAGAATCCAACCGTCGGCGCAAGCTCTCGGCGATAGCGTTCTTCGACAATCACCTTAGCCAATTCCCACACATCCGTGCCCGTGGTGAAATAATCGCGCCTATCACCGAGCGTATGGACCGTTTGTACCAGATTTAAGCTCTGCAATTCCTTGATACTATTGCTCACATTTGACCGCGCCACGCCTAAGGTCTCTTGGATTTCTTCGGCATTCATCGGCTTGGCTGCCAAAAATAACAAGGCATGAATCTGGGCAACGGTACGGTTTACGCCCCATTTATTGCCCATTTCGCCCCAATGTAAGACAAATTTTTCCATGGTAGGTGTGAGTTGCACTTTTTAGCCCTGTATGTAAGTCAATGGATATAAATTAATCAATTTTTAATTATTTTGAGATTTTTATATATTTCTGTCAATACAGAAATTTTGAAAATTGTAAAAATTTTGTGGTTGGGTTTGGATTGTTGACCTTACAAGTCGCGTTTTATTTCCCAAAAAAAAATAATTTCGGTAAGATGAAGGGGTTCATTATTTTTATTTTTTTGGTATTTATTTCTTTGGTAAAAGGATGACCCATGACGGCAACCCAAACACAACAACCCACCTTTCAAAAAGTCACGTATGATGTTGCAGATAGTGTTGCGACGATTACCCTCAATGATCCAGCATCACTCAATGCGCTAAATAGCGTGATGAAATCCGAGCTTTATCAAGCCCTTGATTACGCCCAATACGACACAGCCGCCAAAGTGATTGTCATCACAGGCGCGGGCAAGGGATTTTCTAGCGGTGGTGATATTCGCGAGATGCTATCAGGCGCAGATAACCGCGAAAACCTACTAAAAATGTCGCATAGTCTGACCATTGGGATTGCGGATATCACGCGGCGTATCCGCAAAATCAGCAAGCCGATTATCGCGCGTATTAATGGCGCGTGTGCGGGCGCAGGCATGAATATCGCGTTAGCGTGTGATTTTCGCGTCGCAAGTGATAATGCTAAATTTTTACAAGCCTTTGTCAATATCGGGCTAGTGCCTGATGGTGGTGGTATTTATCTGTTATCGCAGTTGATTGGTGCCGCCAAAACCACTGAGCTTGTGATGTTGGGTGAGCAAATCACCGCGCAAAAAGCAGAAGATTTGGGACTGGTGAATGCGCTGGTGAGTCAAGATGCGCTTGATGCGGCAGTGAAAAAACTGACCGACCGCCTCACAAGCTTGCCAACCCTAGCACTGGCGGCAATGAAGCAATCGATTAATCAAGTGGCATTTGCAGGATTGGATATCGCGCTAGACCAAGAGGTAATTTACCAAATGCAAATGGCGACCAGTGAAGACTTTAAAGAAGGGATTACCGCCTTTATGCAAAAGCGTCCTGCTGAGTTTAAAGGGCGATAAAGCATAGGGCAAGCTCCTAAAACCTTGCAAAAAATAGCGTCACCACCGACGCTATTTTTTTTGCGTACCATAATGCCCAAACTGGTAACGGATTTTGTTATCGCGGATTTCACCAACAAAGAAACGATATAAATTGGCGTGAAGATATTTCCAGCCTGTATTAAAATAGCCATCTTGCTGCAAGCGGCGTGGGTCAAAGCGAAAGGTGAGCGGTAGCATCTGATAACGGGTGATTTTTTTGGCGCGATTGACATAGTCACAATCTTCACACAAAGTTATAGACTCATCAAAGCCGCCCAATTGGTCATGCACGGATTTACTGGAAAAAATACACGCACCGACCGCCGTTGGCGATAAAAATTGGCTAACAAAAATACCTATGTTAAATAGCAGATAACCCACTGTAAACCAAGGTTTTAGGTGGTCAGCATTCATGTACACGCCGGCTACTTTTAGGGATTTTTTATCCAATAATTGACTGGCTTTTTGCAAAAAGTCTGCATCCAACCGCACATCGGCATCTAAGAACAGTATTCGTTCATTTTTGGCTAGGTTTGCCCCTGTATTACGACCCAAGCTGACGCCACGCTTTGGCATTTTATGTACGCTTATCGCGGGCAATTGATGGCGAAAACTGGCTGCAATTTGACAGGTGTCATCTTCGCTGTTGGAATCCACCACAATGACTTCAAAATTTTGGTAGCTTTGCTGAGCTAAGTCACGCAAAATATTGCCGATACGTTCGGCTTCGTTTAGGGTAATAATCACGATGCTAATTGGCGTCATAAGCTTATTCACAAGGGCAACAATCGTTTAAAACGGCAGTTTTTTAGATTTTTTATCATAAATGAACAATATGACGATTTGGTGATTGCCAAAAAAGTTTTGGCTGCTAAGCTATTGAATGAGCAATCGAGCTGATGCAGAATTCAATGGGCGATGGCATGGTAACCAGTTAGAAGGAATAAAGTATGTGCATTGTGGCGTTGGCTTGGCAGCTGTTTGAGGATAAACCCTTGGTGCTATTATCCAATCGCGATGAATTTTTGCAGCGTCCTACGCGCGCACTACATGAATGGCAATTGCCGAATGGAAAAAAAATCATCGCGGGGCAAGATGCGCAAGCAGGGGGCACTTGGTTGGGTATCGATCCTGTGCATGGGCGCTGGGGGGTGATTTTAAACTACCGAGAGATTATCAAAGATAAGCCTGTCTTTGCCACGTCCCGCGGTCAGTTAATCCTTGATTATTTAAGTGGTGAGTGGTCGCCGCTAGCTTTCGCAAGGCAAATTGATTTGCCCTGCTACGATGGGTTCAATCTAGTCATCGGCGATCGGCAGCAAGCGGTGCTGCTTAATAATAAAGGGTATGGCATCGAGGTATTGGCAAAAGGCTTATACGTATTATCCAATGGTCAACCAAATACGGCATGGTTTAAAACGCAGAAACTGCGCAAGCGAGTACGACAAAAGTTGTTGCCGCTGCTTGCTGGGCATGAGGATTGGCAAACAGCCAATTGGAAAAACGTGGCATTTGAGATATTGCAAGACCGTGAACAAGCGCCTATCACCCAGCTACCTGATACAGGTTTAGGTATCAAGACAGAGTTGGCGTTGTCTTCCGTCTTTATTCCTGCCAACCGCCTCGATAATTTGCTAGGAAGTAGCTATGGGACACGCGTGAGTACCTTGCTCACCATCACGCATACAGGGTTTGATATGCAAGAAAAAAACCTGGAAAATGACACTATCATCCGTATCACGCCCGATGTTAACGCCACATAATCAATGAAAAAAACAGCCGAAAAATCAAAAAAATAGACAATAAAATGGGCTATCCATCAACCGCAAGCTTAATGGATATGCCCAAACATCATCATCAGCTCAGTATCGAGCCTATCAAAATCCAATTCGATAGTGTTATCCAAAAAAATCACTTCAATACGGTTATCGGTTTGTGGCTCACAGGCCACCAAATCGAGCGAATCAGGGGTAAAATTCATGGTTTGCCATTGCTCATCATGCGTATGTTTGATATGAACCACCGATTTAATACGTTGCCAGTTGGGCAGTGTCAACAGCCATTCCATCAGCACAGTCATATCAATGGTCCAGTCGGCTGACAGCCGCCAGCCGATGATTTGATAGCCGTTTTGTACATCATGATAGCGAAATGGCAAGTCATCATTGGCAGCTGTTGGTGATTGGGTCGGGTCGGCTTGGGTGGTGGATAGAGCGGGGGACTGAGCAAAACTTGTTAAGCTAATTTTTTGGTAATGGCTACGCTCGGCAAGCACTTGGCTTGATTGCTTGAGCGCTTGTTGCAATTGCCGCAGATTGTCTTCGCTCAGCGTTTGTTCTGCTTGCCAAATCAATTTTGCTTTAGGGTTTAAGCCTTTTACCCATGCGGTTAGTTGGGTTTTTTGGCTGTCATCCAACCCATGAAAGCGATTAATCACCACCACATCACAAAATCGCACATGCGCTTGGTAGCCTTCATTGTCACGATAACGGGCATCTTGCCAATGACGCGCATTGACGATACTGATGGCAGATTTTAGCGACAGCGCAGTTTGCCAATGCGGTGCAGATAGTTGCTCAATCAGCTCTCGCGGGTGTGCAAGCCCTGTTGGCTCAATCCATAATCGGTCAGGTCTATATTCAGACGTCAAGCGAGCGAGTGCAATTTGTAGCGGCAGTTGCGACGTACAGCAGATACAGCCACCAGATACTTGGCGAATCGCTAAATCATGGCTAGAACTACCCGTCAATAGCTTTTCATCAATACCGATTTGACCCGCTTCATTGACCAAAATCGCCCACTTTTCTTGGTGCTGAAAATGTGTGATACAGGCATTGATAAAACTGGTTTTTCCAGAACCTAAAAAGCCCATCACCAGGTGACAGGCTGTATTTACAATCAACGGTTTTATCATAACAATTTCTTAACTCTGTTAACTTGGCTTTTTTAATCCGCTCTGTTAAATAGCGCTTGTTTAGCTTTCTGCCCCATCGGGTACAAACACGTACCCCACGCCCCAAACGGTTTGGATATAGCGCGCTTGCGAAGGGTTATCTTCGATGAGACGGCGTAAACGCGATACTTGCACATCAATTGAGCGCTCCATTGCGCCCCATTCACGGCCGCGTGCCAGATTCATCAGTTTATCACGGGTTAAGGGCTCACGGGGATGTTGTACCAAAGCCTTTAATACACTAAATTCACCTGTGGTTAAGGTCACGATATTGCCATCACGTTTTAGGGTACGTGTTGATAAATCTAATGTCCATGAGCCAAATTCGACCACTTCCATTTGCTGACTGGGTGCACCTGGCAATTCACGCGTTTGCCGACGCAACACGGCTTTAATACGTGCCAATAATTCTTTGGGGTTAAAGGGTTTTGGCAGATAATCATCCGCGCCTGCTTCAAGTCCTGCGATACGATCGGCATCGGAACCTTTAGCGGTCAACATAATAATCGGGATATCGGAGTTTTCTGCGCGTAAGCGATGGCAAATACTGATACCGTCTTCGTTAGGTAGCATCAAATCAAGCACAATCAGCGAAAATAACTCGCGCTGCATCAATTTGTCCATTTGGCTACCATCATGCGCAGTACGTACGATATAACCATCGTCTTCTAAGAAACGTTGCAGCAAAGTGCGAAGGCGCGCATCATCATCAACGACCAAAATGCGCTGATTCATATCGCCGGCGGCTGATGGATTGGGGGTAGATTCTACAGTGGGGTTAATGTCATCACTCATTGATTATTTTCCTCATTTTTATCGTCGATATTCCTATCACCAATATTCCTATCATTAATGTTATTTTCACTCGAATGTTATTTTCACTCGAATGTTATTTTCACTACACAGTTTTTATAAATACCCAATTGTTTTTATAAACGCTAAATATCTTCCATTAGCGTGCTGAACTGAACCTTATAATTAATAGTTAGGACAGGTAATGTTATAAAATATATGGGTATAAAAATTTTTATTAGGGACTGATAAGGGTATTTTGAAACGATTGGTTACAACTTGCAAGCATTATCAATCTTATTATTTAGCTAAATTTGCTTGGTTATGCGGTTATTAAAGCAAAAAAATGTGTCGATTGCTGTAGTGATTTTGCTAAAAATGCGACGTTAGCTTGTAGGGTGGCCACCTATTATATAGTCATCAGTTAGCAAAATTTTAGTTTAACAACAGGGGTATCGATGGTAAGGTAAAAATTCACTAAAGATTTTTGTTAAAATAGCGTTTACCTATTATCTTTGTGTATTGTTTTGTTATAATGCGTGAACTCTGAAGTTATGAGTTCATCCTTATAAGTGTTAGGCAAAAATATGACTACAAACGTTACTGCCATTGCGGCTAATCCAGCGGTAGATGTACTCTCTGAGCAAGTCCAGCAAGCCATTTATCAAAAATTAGCTGCCAATCTTGGTATCAAACTCAACCAAATGATGGCATTCGTCAAACTCTATGATGATGGGGCGACGATTCCGTTTATTGCCCGCTATCGTAAAGACCAAACCGGCGGGCTCGATGACGTACAATTGCGTAGTCTGGAAAAATCGCTCAGCTATGAACGAGATATGGCCATTCGCCGCCAAAAAATCATTGAGCTGTTGACCTCACAAAATAAGCTAACCGATGAATTGAGTGAACGCATTAATCAGGCGGCATCCAAACTTGAGCTAGAAGACATTTATTTGCCGTATCGTCCGCGTCGCCGCTCACTGGCAACCCAAGCGCGTGAAGCAGGACTTGAGCCAATTGCCTTGGCGGTTTTAAATGAGTCGGTAAGCCCAGAGACAGCCTTATCAGATTATCAAGCGCCAGCGCCTGTTCAAGATGACAACGGCGAAGCCGAAGCGTCAATTTTTGAAGATAAAGAAAAACAGTTATCAGGTATCGGTGCCATTATTATCGATGAGTGGACACAGCAGCTTGATCTACTCGACAAACTGCGCGTCGGCTTTGGTAAAATTGCCCAAATTCATAGCCGTCTAGTGGGCGAAGAAAAACGGGAAGTCGGCGAAAAATACAAAGACTATTTTGACCACGCTGAAAGCTTGGCACGTCTACCCAATCATCGATTATTAGCGATGCTACGCGGCCGCCAAGACAACGTACTGACGATTGCGATTGAAGGCGATGATGCACCATTTACCCAGCAAATTAATCAGGCATTTAACTTAACGGCTGCTGAGCCTAGTGAGCGTCAACAATTTTTATTGTCACTGGGCAAAAAACTGTGGTTGGATAAATGGCGTCCGCATATTGAGCATCGTTTGCTCACAGAAAAACGCTTAACGGCTGAATCAGCAGCAATTGACGTGTTTGCAAACAATTTACAGCATTTATTAATGGCAGCGCCAGCGGGTCAAAAAACGATTCTAGGCGTCGATCCGGGTATCCGTCATGGGGTTAAAATGGCCGTGGTTGATAGCCTAGGTCATGTTGCCAAAAATAGCGATGATAGTTTTGCGATTGCAACAGTGTATCCATTTGCCCCAGACAATAAGGTCGATGAAGCCAAACAAACCATTGCAGATTTACTCAAAAATCACCATGTGCATTTAATCGCCATTGGTAATGGTACGGCTAGCCGTGAGACAGATGCTTTAATCAAAGAAATTTTGGCAGAAAACAGCGCTCAAGGAAACGGCGATATCAAAGCCGTGCCTGTGGTAGTCAATGAGTCTGGTGCGTCTGTGTACTCAGCCAGCGAACTGGCATCGCAAGAATTACAAGAGCTTGATGTATCCATTCGTGGGGCAGTATCGATTGCCCGTCGTTTGCAAGATCCCTTGTCTGAGCTGGTTAAAGTCGATCCCAAAGCCATTGGCGTGGGTCAATATCAGCATGACGTCAACCAAACGCAGCTGGCTGATAGTTTAACCAAAGTCACGCAAGACTGTGTGAATGCGGTGGGCGTAGATGTCAATACTGCAAGTCCTGCGATTTTATCTTATATTGCAGGTCTCAATGTCAATGTAGCACAGCAAATTGTCAACTACCGCAACGAACATGGCGCCTTTGCCAACCGTGAACAGCTCAAAAATGTGCCAAGATTGGGTGCCAAAACTTTTGAACAAGCGGCAGGTTTTTTACGCATTCGTGGCGGTGATGAGCCGTTAGATGCAACAGGCTTACACCCAGAAAACTACGAGATGGTCAAACAATGGCTGGCCTCAACCGACAACAACCTCAACGATGTGCTAGGTGACGAGTCAGCGCTTAACAATCTGACCGCTTCACTTATCGCTGCCGCAAACGATGAGGTTAATGATGCCGAGCAAGCAACGCTGAAAGCCGCTGCCATCAAACAAGAATTAGCCAAACCTGCCCACGATCCAAGACCGAGCTTTAAAACAGCGCAGTTTCGTGACGATGTCAATAGCCTCAACGATTTAACCGAAGGCATGACGCTTGAAGGCGTGGTCACCAATGTGACAAGTTTTGGTTGTTTTGTTGATGTTGGCGTACATCAAGATGGCTTGGTACATATCTCAGAGATGGGTAACGAGTTTATCGCCGATCCGTTAAATCATGTCAAACCAGGTGATATCGTCACCGTTCGCGTGATTTCAGTGGATGCAGAGCGTAAACGCGTGGGCTTTAGCATGAAGTCAGATACCCCAATGGCAGCCAAACCTGCTGAAAAAGCACCCGCTAGTAAAGCAAAAAATACCAACCAATCAATGGCTGGTACGGCGAAAAAATACGCAGACCCTACCGAGCGCAGCAGCAAATCAGCCAAACATTCGGGCAAAGCCCAACGTAGTGACAAAGCCGCTAAACCGCAAAACCAAGGAGCCGACAAACCGCAAAAAATTGGTAGCTTAGGTGCATTGTTGGCGCAAGCAGGTCTAAAAAAATCAACATAAACCCCGCATCATTGGTAAACGTGCATCCAAATGGCTAAATCCATTTAGATGTTGCGATTGGTGATACAAGGTTTCGAGTGAGTGATGGTCAAATTTTTACAAGCATTTTGGCAAGCGACTCGCCCACGCACTTATCCACTAGCGGTGGCTGGCATATAGTAGCCAATGCGTTGGCATACTCGCGTATTGGCAGCTTTACCAGCAAAAATTGGCAAATCTTTTTGCTAAGCCTTTGGGTTGCCTTAGGCTTACAAATTTTATCCAATTTAGCCAACGACTACGGCGATGGCATACGGGGCACTGATGCCCATCGACTCGACAGACAGACTGCCCAAGGGACAATCAACCCCAAGACCCTCAAGAACTTAATCATAAGTTGGGCACTGTTTATTTTTGGCTGTGGTATTGGCTTACTTTGGCTGAGCTTTAACAGTCTGACCGATTTCTTCACCTTCTTAGCATTGGGCATCATCGCCATTATCGCCGCAGTGACCTATACCATGGGTAAAAACCCCTATGGGTACAATGCGAAAGGCGAAATAGCAGTATTTTTATTCTTCGGCTTAGTTAATGTACTAGGGGGCGTGTACCTACAAACACAATTTATCCGTGTGAGGGATATTATTGCTGCCGTGGTGATCGGCCTGCTATGCACTTGCGTATTGATGATTAACAATATGCGGGATTTTGACACAGATACAAGCGCTGGAAAAAATACCCTTACCACCACCTTAGGCAAAGAAAGCATGAGCCACCTGTATCGGTTTATATTGTTGGGTGCTTACTTTTTACTAATTACCTTTGTGACCTTGCGACAAAATTTTTATCTATTAAGTCTACTTATTCTAGTCTCTCCGATTGCCAAGCATCTAAAAATGATTCGCCATTATAGTGATGAAAATATCCCCTCAAACGCACTAGCGCCAGAACTAGCCAAAATTGTCTTAATCACTCTGGCAACCATTATATTGATGAGTGTAAGTATTCTTATCTTTAACTATAAAAAACTAATTTGAAAATAAATCAAAAAACTTTTCCCATTAGTATTGACAGGTAAAAAGAAAAGCGTATAATACGCACTCACTGGCAGCGACTACAGCCACAAACTGTAGTAAAAACAACAACTTAAATTAATATAGATATAAGTTGAGCGGTCATAAAAAATTAAAGAAAAAAGTTATTGACAACACAAAATAAGCTGTTAAAATAGCGACCTTCTTAACGACATCAGCCGATGATGTTGTGAACTAAATAACAACGAACACAAGAACAACTTGTGTGGATTTTCACTTAGGGCGATAAAATTAAGACTTTAATTAATTGTATTGTCACAGTGAAGATACTCGTAAGTTTATTTGAGCAAAGACAGTATAAATAATTGAGTCAACAAATTAATAACTTAATAACTGCGCAAGTGGATATTAAGATATAGAAAGATTAAACTGAAGAGTTTGATCATGGCTCAGATTGAACGCTGGCGGCAGGCTTAACACATGCAAGTCGAACGATGATTATCTAGCTTGCTAGATATGATTAGTGGCGGACGGGTGAGTAACATTTAGGAATCTGCCTAGTAGTGGGGGATAGCTCGGGGAAACTCGAATTAATACCGCATACGACCTACGGGTGAAAGGGGGCGCAAGCTCTTGCTATTAGATGAGCCTAAATCAGATTAGCTAGTTGGTGGGGTAAAGGCCCACCAAGGCGACGATCTGTAACTGGTCTGAGAGGATGATCAGTCACACCGGAACTGAGACACGGTCCGGACTCCTACGGGAGGCAGCAGTGGGGAATATTGGACAATGGGGGCAACCCTGATCCAGCCATGCCGCGTGTGTGAAGAAGGCCTTTTGGTTGTAAAGCACTTTAAGCAGGGAGGAGAGGCTAATGGTTAATACCCATTAGATTAGACGTTACCTGCAGAATAAGCACCGGCTAACTCTGTGCCAGCAGCCGCGGTAATACAGAGGGTGCGAGCGTTAATCGGAATTACTGGGCGTAAAGCGAGTGTAGGTGGCTCATTAAGTCACATGTGAAATCCCCGGGCTTAACCTGGGAACTGCATGTGATACTGGTGGTGCTAGAATATGTGAGAGGGAAGTAGAATTCCAGGTGTAGCGGTGAAATGCGTAGAGATCTGGAGGAATACCGATGGCGAAGGCAGCTTCCTGGCATAATATTGACACTGAGATTCGAAAGCGTGGGTAGCAAACAGGATTAGATACCCTGGTAGTCCACGCCGTAAACGATGTCTACTAGCCGTTGGGGTCCTTGAGACTTTAGTGGCGCAGTTAACGCGATAAGTAGACCGCCTGGGGAGTACGGCCGCAAGGTTAAAACTCAAATGAATTGACGGGGGCCCGCACAAGCGGTGGAGCATGTGGTTTAATTCGATGCAACGCGAAGAACCTTACCTGGTCTTGACATAGTGAGAATCCTGCAGAGATGCGGGAGTGCCTTCGGGAATTCACATACAGGTGCTGCATGGCTGTCGTCAGCTCGTGTCGTGAGATGTTGGGTTAAGTCCCGCAACGAGCGCAACCCTTTTCCTTATTTGCCAGCGGGTTAAGCCGGGAACTTTAAGGATACTGCCAGTGACAAACTGGAGGAAGGCGGGGACGACGTCAAGTCATCATGGCCCTTACGACCAGGGCTACACACGTGCTACAATGGTAGGTACAGAGGGTTGCTACACAGCGATGTGATGCTAATCTCAAAAAGCCTATCGTAGTCCGGATTGGAGTCTGCAACTCGACTCCATGAAGTCGGAATCGCTAGTAATCGCAGATCAGAATGCTGCGGTGAATACGTTCCCGGGCCTTGTACACACCGCCCGTCACACCATGGGAGTCTATTGCACCAGAAGTAGGTAGCCTAACGCAAGAGGGCGCTTACCACGGTGTGGTCGATGACTGGGGTGAAGTCGTAACAAGGTAGCCGTAGGGGAACCTGCGGCTGGATCACCTCCTTAACTAAAGCACTAAGTGAGAATTCACAGCAAGTTGTTCTTGTGTATAAATAAGCTAATTCGAGGGTTACGGCTTTAGAATTTACTTCGTAAATTCTCTTGCACTCGGGCAAAGCGATGCTTTGCTAATCCTCGTTCAGGGTCTATAGCTCAGTTGGTTAGAGCACTGCCTTGATAAGGCAGGGGTCATAAGTTCAAGTCTTATTAGACCCACCATTTAACCAGAGGTTAAATGCTTTAGAATTTACTTCGTAAATTCTCTTGCGCTCGGGCAAAGCGATGCTTTGCTGATCCTTGCTCAGGGGCCATAGCTCAGTTGGTAGAGCGCCTGCCTTGCACGCAGGAGGTCAGGAGTTCGACTCTCCTTGGCTCCACCATAATTAGCTTAACGTAATAAAGCAGACAGAGTAATTTAGTAAGTATTAAGAGATTACTTCAATCTGTTTTATCAGAAATCACGACCTGACGAGGGTCTGATAATTCAATAACAACATAGAGAAATGAGTCTGGGTTAATTATCAAGTTCCAACGAAGATAATTAACCTTAGTAATCAGCCAATCAGACCCAAAGAAATGATTGGAATAACTGATTACTTAAAAGTAAAGAGAACTGAATCAAGCGTAAACATAGGTGAAGATCGTTACCATTACCTATACGACCCTTTAGGGTTGTATAGTCAAGTAATGAAGTGCACATGGTGGATGCCTTGGCAGTCAGAGGCGATGAAAGACGTGACAGCCTGCGAAAAGCGTCGGGGAGGCGGCAATATCCTGTGATCCGGCGATATCTGAATGGGGAAACCCACTTGTCATAAGACAGGTATCGTAAATTTATTTACGAGGCAAACCGGGAGAAGTGAAACATCTCAGTAACCCGAGGAAAAGACATCAATAGAGATTCCCCTAGTAGCGGCGAGCGAACGGGGAGGAGCCGACTGATTATAATTTAGAGGAATGACTTGGAAAGGTCAATCGTAGAGGGTGATAATCCCGTACTCGAAAGGTTATAAGAAGCATATTAAGTAGGGCGGAACACGAGAAATTCTGTCTGAAGATGGGGGGACCATCCTCCAAGGCTAAATACTCCTGACTGACCGATAGTGAACCAGTACCGTGAGGGAAAGGCGAAAAGAACCCCTGTGAGGGGAGTGAAATAGAACCTGAAACCGTGTGCATACAAGCAGTCGGAGCGGACATGTTCCGTGACGGCGTACCTTTTGTATAATGGGTCAGCGACTTATATTCTGTAGCAAGGTTAACCGAATAGGGGAGCCGTAGGGAAACCGAGTCTTAATAGGGCGTCTAGTTGCAGGGTATAGACCCGAAACCGAGTGATCTATCCATGAGCAGGTTGAAAGTGACGTAACAGTTACCGGAGGACCGAACCCACTGTCGTTGAAAAGCCAGGGGATGACTTGTGGATAGGGGTGAAAGGCTAATCAAACTCGGTGATAGCTGGTTCTCCCCGAAAGCTATTTAGGTAGCGCCTCGGACGAACACCATTGGGGGTAGAGCACTGTTTCGGCTAGGGGGTCATCCCGACTTACCAAACCGATGCAAACTCCGAATACCGATGAGTGATATCCGGGAGACAGACGGCGGGTGCTAACGTCCGTCGTCAAGAGGGAAACAACCCAGACCGCCAGCTAAGGCCCCAAATTCCTAGTTAAGTGGGAAACGATGTGGGAAGGCACAGACAGCTAGGAGGTTGGCTTAGAAGCAGCCATCCTTTAAAGAAAGCGTAATAGCTCACTAGTCGAGTCGGCCTGCGCGGAAGATGTAACGGGGCTCAAACTAGGAGCCGAAGCTGCGGATTTAATTGTTTCAATTAAGTGGTAGGGGAGCATTGTGTAAGCCTGTGAAGGTGTGTTGTAAAGCATGCTGGAGGTATCACAAGAGCGAATGCTGACGTGAGTAACGACAAAACGGGTGAAAAGCCCGTTCGCCGGAAGACCAAGGGTTCCAGTCCAACGTTAATCGGGGCTGGGTGAGTCGACCCCTAAGGCGAGGCCGAAAGGCGTAGTCGATGGGAAATCGGTTAATATTCCGATACTTGTTTATGATGCGATGGAGGGACGGAGAAGGTTATGCCAGCTTGGCGATGGTTGTCCAAGTGGAAGGATGTAGTTAGGTTTAGTAGGCAAATCCGCTAGACTATTAATGAGATCTGATAGCAAGCTGTACTTGTACAGCGAAGTGGCAAATACCCTGCTTCCAGGAAAAGCTTCTAAGCGATAGTCATAAAGAAATCGTACCCGAAACCGACACAGGTGGTCAGGTAGAGAATACCAAGGCGCTTGAGAGAACTCTGCTGAAGGAACTAGGCAAAATGGTACCGTAACTTCGGGAGAAGGTACGCTGCCGATGGTGAGTAGTCACGCACTACAAAGCTATTGGCAGTCGCAGATACCAGGCCGCTGCAACTGTTTATTAAAAACACAGCACTCTGCAAACACGAAAGTGGACGTATAGGGTGTGATGCCTGCCCGGTGCTGGAAGGTTAATTGATGGGGTTAGCGTAAGCGAAGCTCTTGATCGAAGCCCCAGTAAACGGCGGCCGTAACTATAACGGTCCTAAGGTAGCGAAATTCCTTGTCGGGTAAGTTCCGACCTGCACGAATGGCATAATGATGGCGGCGCTGTCTCCAGCAGAGACTCAGTGAAATCGAAATCGCAGTGAAGATGCTGTGTACCCGCGGCTAGACGGAAAGACCCCGTGAACCTTTACTACAGCTTTACATTGAACTTTGACCTTACCTGTGTAGGATAGGTGGGAGGCTTTGAAGCAGGCACGCCAGTGTCTGTGGAGCCATCCTTGAAATACCACCCTGGTAATGTTGGGGTTCTAACTCAAGCTTAACAGAGCTGAGGACAATGTATGGTGGGTAGTTTGACTGGGGCGGTCTCCTCCTAAAGAGTAACGGAGGAGTACGAAGGTGCGCTCAGAACGGTCGGAAATCGTTCGAAGAGTATAAAGGCAAAAGCGCGCTTAACTGCGAGACCCACAAGTCGAGCAGATACGAAAGTAGGTCTTAGTGATCCGGTGGTTCTGTATGGAAGGGCCATCGCTCAACGGATAAAAGGTACTCTGGGGATAACAGGCTGATACCGCCCAAGAGTTCATATCGACGGCGGTGTTTGGCACCTCGATGTCGGCTCATCTCATCCTGGGGCTGAAGCAGGTCCCAAGGGTATGGCTGTTCGCCATTTAAAGAGGTACGCGAGCTGGGTTTAGAACGTCGTGAGACAGTTCGGTCCCTATCTACCGTGGGCGTTGGAAATTTGAGAGGATCTGCTCCTAGTACGAGAGGACCAGAGTGGACGAACCTCTGGTGTTTCGGTTGTGACGCCAGTCGCATTGCCGAGTAGCTATGTTCGGATGGGATAACCGCTGAAAGCATCTAAGCGGGAAGCCCACCTTAAGATTAGATTTCCCTAAAGAGCCGTTGTAGACTACGACGTTGATAGGTTGGGTGTGGAAGCATAGTGATATGTGTAGCTAACCAATACTAATTGCTCGTTTGGCTTGACTATACAACGCCTAAATGGCTTTGTAGGTAATAACGATTATCACCTCGCTTGATATAGCTGATACTTTACTTCTAAAATAACTCATTCCTCTATCCCCCTTTGCTGACGATAATAGCTTGGAGGTCCCACCTGATCCCTTCCCGAACTCAGAAGTGAAACTCCAATGCGCCAATGGTAGTGTGGTTCGCCCATGTGAGAGTAGGTCATCGTCAGCTCCCTATTCCAAATCACCCTCTTTATTCGTTTAAAGGGGGTGTTTTTTTGCTTTGTAGTTTCTCAAGATGTTTTATATTTGGTATTATCAGAAACTTAAAATGCTAAGACACTACCTTTATGAAAACCAAACCACAAAACAGAAGTGTCGTAAAATCCGGTATAAACGTAAGAAGGATGGCATGTCAAAGCTTGTCCGCCGTACCTTTTAAATTAAAGCTTAATAAAATAGAAAAAGAAAAAGTGTGGCAACTACCACACTTTTTAACGATAAATAAAATACAAGTTTTTTGGCGATTATTTTGATAAATCTATCGCATAATCTGCCAAGCCTTTATTTGAACCGTCGTCATTATTTACGATGCTAATATTGGTTAATCCTGCTTTTTGGGCAAAGTCAATTTTGTTTGCACTCGATTTAAAGGTTACAGGACCCGCTGTTTTTACTTTGACAAACCGCCAGCTACGACTGCTACCATTATTGGTTAATGATAAATTCTTAGCCGCTTTGATGTAATTAATCAGCACATCACGATTGGCATCCGGTGATTCAACTACATTGGTACTATTGATGCTGTAGTACTCCTTTAGACCTGATGCACGATAGTTATTGGTTGCGATGATAAATGGTGCGTTGTCTTCAATCGGCTTGCCTTTGTAGGTTAAGTTTTGGATACGGCTACCGATAGGTTTAGTCACATCAATTTCATATTGCACATCGGGTGAGGTAAACATATCAAAGTTATACCCAGGAAAAGTGCTGATTAACGCTTGTGGCGTAGTAAGGCTTGGGTTTATTTGATTAAAGCGTTTGGCAGAATTCTCTAGCCATTTTTTGATATCACTGCCTTGTATTTTTACTGCAAACACGGTATTTGGATACAGGTACAAATCAGCCGCATTGTTAATGGCGATATTGCCTTGCGCGACATCCGTATAATCTGAACCCCCTGCAAATCCGCTTTTAAATGGGGCACTCACCGATAAGACAGGGATATCTTTATATTGTGGCAAATTGGCGTTAATGTAATCGCTGATATAATTGGCTTGGGCTTGGTTGACCACTTGAATCGCTGACACATCACCCACATCAGCAAAGTAAGAAGTCATTGAGAAATCGGATGTACCGATTGGGGTTTTGACATAATTAATAGTGGCATTATGTTCTGCCTGAATTAATTGAGCCACTCGCGGGTTGGCTGCTACAAAAGTTTTATCAGCATTTTGGATAGTACGCACTTCCACTTTGGTATTGTTTTTATTGACGACCCATTTTTTGCCATCAAAGGTTAAATTCAATTTGATGACCCCTAACCCTTTGCCCCAAAAACTTGGCATGACAGCAGGTACGTTGTTTAATAAGCCATTAACTTTATCAATACCTGCCTGGTCTAAGCGGGTGTCTTTGCTACTAGCATCAGGAAACACTTGATGTGTGTGTCCCATCAAAATCGCATCAATACCTGCCACTTGCGATAGATGCCAACTGGCGTTTTCCATCGTTGGGCTGTATGGGGATGTATCAATCCCACCATGCGACAAGGCGACAATGACATCTGCACCTTCAGTTTTCATTTGTGGCACGTATTTTTCTGCCATTTCTTTCGCACCGGCGGTGGTGACTTTGCCGTCTAGCCATTTTTTGTCCCATTGCATAATACCGGGTGTGGTAAAGCCAATGATGCCAATTTTTAGCGGTACGGTAACCGTCTTACCCTCTGGTGTGGTTGCCGTAAAGGTTTTGGTAATGATTTTATAAGGCTTAAACAGTGGCTGATTATTGCGAGCGCTAATGACATTGGATAAAACCAAGGGGAAGTTAGGTCCTTTACAAGCACTAGCACTTGCGGTTATGCCATCAACATTAAACTGACTGCCTGTAATTTGATTAAGATAGTTCAACCCATAGTTAAATTCATGGTTACCAATCGTACCTGCATCATATTTTAGGTCATTCATAACCTTATAAATGCCTAGTGTTTCGTTGCATTTGACAGGGTTCACCGTTGCTTGATAGTCACCTAAAGCACTACCTTGAATGGTATCACCGTTGTCTAGCAAGATATTATTGGCAGATTCACTACGAGCGTTATTGATAAGCGTTGCCGTTCGCTCAAGCCCAAAACTTTTGTCTTCTGTCAACTTGTAATAATCATAACTCATGACATTATTATGCAAATCTGACGTTTCAAGAATAGTAAAGTTAAGGTTCGTATTGGTAGCGATTTGCTGTGGTTTAGGGTCATTACTATCATTATCATTGTTATTACAAGCAACAAGTGACATGCTTGCTACAATCATGGATGTGGTAAGACAAATGCGCTTGATTTGCGTATTTTTATAATGATGGTTTTTATAGTTCATGATCGCTCACTAAATTAGGCTCAAATAAGAGCGTTGATAAATTTGTGAAATATCATAGAAAGGTTGCGTGACAAAATGATGAATAGTGAGGGGCTAATAAAATTCGCTACCCACTCCCTAGTCTTAAGCGACCCTGCAAACAACCAATTGTTACGACTAAGCAGCCAAAGACGCATCTGATTGTTTGCCCAATTCTGGGATAACCCTTAGCTTGCTCGCCAATACACTTTTAGTACGCTATTATCGCGACTTAACTGTAATAACTCATCCAATAGCAAACGCAGCTTTTTCGTTGTTGTCGCTTCAAGACCACCCCAGATGTGTTCAATTTGGCAAGGATGTTGTTGTAAAAAATCTTGTAGGGTCGTAAAAATCTGCGTATGGGGCAGTTGGTTATCATTCGCCACAATTGGCAACACCGTTGCAGGATACTGGGTTAAAACGTCTTCTAAATAAGCCAAATCTTGCTGGCTTTGCAAAAAGGTCAGTATAATCGGCGGTGTTGTCTGCTCGGTCATTGGCCACTGCTCTAACAGGCTGGCTACGGTTGGTAGTGAGGTTTCATCAGCGATTAATAGATTTTGTCCCTGTGGCTGATTAACATCGAGATGGTCGATTTTTTCGGGGAATTCTCGCTCACTGGTAAAAATATCGCCTATTTTTAACGATTTTACCCAAGTTTCGCCAAGACTGATTTCGCCGTTTTTTTCTCCATGACAATAGATATCTATCCAAGCCAAGTTTTGCGTTTCACCGTTTTCATCCACGGTTTGCCATGCCTTGCGAAGCGTATAATAACGGTAGGGGCGGGGGTATTTTTTTAGGTCGGTGTCGGGCAGTTTGACATCAAACAAAAACGCATAACCTGCCGGTAAATCGGATAAATCGCTATCGGTTTGCACTGTCAAACGATACATATGGTGACTGACCGTTTCCACGCTTTGTAGACAAAATTGACGCTGCTTGATGTCAATGGTTTTTTTACCTTGTTTGCGGTCGCTGCGCTGCAATAAGGCGACATATTGGTCGTTAAATTTTTCAAGGGTTTGGGCCGGCTCACTAAATGCCAAAAGCTGATTGTCTAAGTGCTGCTCGCTTTGCGCAAATTTCAAATCCAACAGTAAGCCTTGTTGATAGATTTGGCGCAAGGTCACATTTTGCAAGGTTTTTTGCTGAACCTTGGTTAAGTTTAGCAAGCCTAACGCCATGTGCTTCATATCATCGCTGTGGTCTTCGTTGATGTGATCGATGATGTCGGCAATTTCGGGGTCATCAAATAAAGTCAGATTTTCTGGGTGCATAGAATGTAATTTTTGTTAAAGGGTGATAAGAAAAGGACTTGGGGTAACAAGTCCTTTGTTTAAATTTATGAACCTGATTAAAACTTCGCGGTTAAGCTAACACTGGCTTGTCGCTCTGCGCCCATCCAGCAATTATTGCGGTCATAACAACTACCCACGTAGGTTTTGTCAAAAAGATTGCTGACATTTAGCCCTGCAGTCAAGGTCGGGGAAATTTGGTAACTGCCCGATACATCCACTAAGGTCACGCTAGGCAAGGTGTCAGAATTTGCCTGATTGATTTGCATGCCTGACTGATAGCGAACGCCTAGATTGAGTATGGTCTTGTTATTTGGGGTGATGCCTGCCCAGAGACTGGCTTTGTGCTTGGCGACTTGTTGTGGCATCTTACCGACATATTCTGGGTGAAATTCGTCTTTGGTAATTTCGGCATCGACATAGCCGTAGCCTAGCCCGACATTAAGCCATTTGTTAAAGCGATGGTCGGCTGAGATTTCAAAGCCTTTTGAGGTGATTTCGCCGGTTTGGGTGACGGTGAGCCAGTCGCTAGAATTGAGAGGTTCGTTCTTTTTCTTGATGTCATAGGCGGCAAAGGTGGCTTTGGTCGCTTTATCGGGCGAAACGTATTTAACCCCTGCTTCGATTTGGTTGGCGGTGGTGGGTTTTAGCGGTTCATTTGTGTTATAAAACATACTTACCACAGGCTGAAATGATTGCGAAAAGCTGGCATATGGGGCAAAGCCATTGTCAAATTGGTACATGCTCGACAACCGTCCTGATGTGTGTTTGGCGGTGTAGTCAATAGTATTGTCGGCCACACCTGGACTTTTGGCAATAGTGGTATTTTTATAGTTATCATGGCGTAATCCTGCGACCACCGTCCATTTTTTCCATTGTATTTCGTCTTGTAAATACACACCTAACTGAGATTGTTCGATATCGTTGCTGAGTTGGTAGCCTGTGAGATTGAGGTCAATCTTACTAAATTGGTCGTAGTCGGGGTCAGCAAGGTCAATCGTTGGCACGCCACTATAAATCGCATCCGCATATTTGGCGGTACTATCTGTTTTTTGATAATCCACACCCAATAGCAAGTTGTGTGAACTATTCTTGGTAAACAGGCTATACGCCAACTGGTTATCCGTCGCCCAGTTGGTCATTTTTTCATCGGTGGTGTAAGCAGTACGGGTGAGAATGCTGTCCGAACCATCGATAAAAGGCGAATCTGTGTCAGTTTTGGGATGATAGGTGTTTTTTTGTTGAGCATCGGCATCGGTATAACGCAAGCTGTGTTTAAACTTTAAAAAGTCGTTGATTTTCCAGTTAATCGTTTCACTCGGCATAAAGACTTTTTTGCTAAAATCGTTCCATTTATCGCCGGCATAGGCGTCGGCTTTCAGCTTGCCATAACTGGCGTTATACACCGTACCCACCCCAGGTAGCGGCGTAGAAGGGACTTGGTGTGGGTCATCTTGGTAATAAATGTTGGCAAGTACCGAAACATTTTTGTTAGGTTTCCATACGATAGAAGGATTGATTAATACCCGTTTTTCTTCGGTCGTTTGCATTTGTCCGTCTTTTTCACGGGCTAATGCCACCATGCGATAATTGGTGGTATCGTTAATAGGACCTGTGCTGTCAATGGCGATTTCTTTAAGATTATTGGTGCCCGCCCGTAGTCTAATTTCGTTTTCGGGGGTGTTTTTTGGGGTTTTGGCGATTTGATTGACCATGCCACCCGGCTCATTATAGCCATATAGTGATGAAGCAGGTCCCTTGAGTACTTCCACAGCTTCGGTGGCATAGGCATCGACTTGGGGCATTAAATTCCAAGTTCCATCATACGGCAGCCGCATCCCGTCATAAAAGTTGGAATAATTCTTAAAACCACGCAGGGTGTATTCATCAAAAATGCCAACCGTCCCACGACTTTCGCTACTGACACCTGGTTCATAACGCAGCGCACTCGCCACACTGTCTGCTTGGCGTTGCTGCAATGTCTCTTGCTCGATACGAGAATAACTCATGGGGGTTTTTTCGGGGTCAAGGGCGGTCTTGGTAGCGGTGGTGCGGTAAGCATCACTACGAATGACCAAGGTATCTAATGTGGTTTCAGGTGCTTCTTCGCTATTGGCTGCAACGTCTGCCAGCACTTGACTCGCAAAAACATGGCTAATACCCACCGCTAAACTAGCCCGTATTGCTACTGATAAAAAAGATAAACGCATAAGTGACCCCGTCACAATAAATGATTACAGAAATTTACAGTATGGTAAAATTAATGAAAATAATAACAATAATCATTCTTATTTGCAATTATATTTAATCAGCTGTTACGAGGTTTTAGCGCAGTCCATGTCGACTGTTTAATGCTCACCAATCACTGTAATGGCATCTAGACTGGCTTTTTCGCGTTGCAAACCGGTCAGCTCGCTGAGTTCGCCATTTTTCATCATCAACAATCTATCCGCTTTTTCAAAATAGCTGTCATCATGACTGATAATAAACAGCGTTTTGCCCATTTTTTGCAACATGGGAATAATAGTGTGATAAAACACACGGCGATAGGCAGGGTCTTGGTCGGCAGCCCATTCATCAAGCAATAAAATAGACTTTTCTTCGGCGACAGCAAGCAGCATGGCAAGGCGTTTACGCTGCCCTTGCGAAAGTTCGGTGGCGCTCAGTTGGTTATCGGTGACGCTGACTTTTTCTTTGATGGCTAAGATATCAAGCCAATTGTCGATTAACTCAGCATTGGGCGTATTTTGCGCGCTTCCCATCACAGTGTTAAACAGATAAAAATCGCTATAAATCGCTGAAAATAACTGGCGATAATGGGGGTAATGTTCTGAGGCGACAGGCTGGTTATCGATAAAAATACCGGAATTTTCCGCAAATTTAGGCTGATATAACCCTGTGATGAGCTTGGCAAGTGTGGATTTTCCGCTACCATTGGCGCCAATTAAGAACACCACTTCGCCCCGTTTTAACGTAAAGTTGATATGTTTTAAGCCAAAATTTGCGCTATTGTCATAGTGATAATTTATATTTTTAAAAGTAATGACTTGCCAATTTGGGGTTAAAATTTGGGTATCAAAATCGGGGCTATAGTCGGCAAGCTGTAATGACTGTATTTTTTCCAAGGCAACTTTAGCCGTTTGCACGGTGGGAAATGCCCCAATCGCCATCAGTAAAGGCGACTGGATAAACAGTACGGTGAGGGCAAACGTGGTAGCGGTTGCAGTATCTACCCAATGATAAATATTGGCTAAGGCATAAATCACCCCAATTACGGCAAACATCATAATATTTGACCAGCTTACGGCTGATAAATGAAAAGTATCGGCTTTGACAATATGGTTGAAATAGTCGCTTGCATGGCGTTGATAATCATGGGTAAATAGACGGTTGGCACGTTCACGATTTAACGCAAGTTCTTTTCGTCCATCAATCACCGCTTGATAATCTTGATACAGTGCATCATTGATCTCTCGTAATGTGGCTAAATGGGCATATACATGACCAACGAGTTTACTGCTGATAAAAATGGTCAGCGTAATACACCCCATGACCACAAGCAGCATTGGCAGAGATAAAAACCCCAAATAAACCGCAGTTGCTGTACAGATAATCACCCCTTGCACCAGCTCAGGCAAGCGTACAAACGCCACGGTAATCGACTGTACATCGGTAGTTAGGCTGGCTAACAGCTTGGCACTACCGATTTTCTCGATTTGAGCGATTGCAGTGTCTAAGATACGTTTTATCAGTTGCGAACGTAATTCAAATACAAAGCGATGCCCTAACTTGGTCAAGGCAAGCTGTGACATAAACGTTGTCGCTAATAAACCCATAATCGCTACCAAAAATACCGCTAATATCTGCCAACTGCCTAAGAGGGGATTATCAGTGCCGACTGCTGCGATTAAAAAACGGTTAATAAAGGCGATAATAGCGACATTCACCAAGGCATTAAGCAGATTGAGCAAGATGACTTTGATAAAGGCAAAGCGGTGCTGTTGCCAGATAAGGGTCATAAGGGGCATGGTAGTGGGGAACATGTATTTCCTGTTTAGTTTTTATTTTTTAGGCAGTCTCAAATAAAAATCGGACAAAGCAAGCTTCATCCGATGGCAAACGTTAACAATGGGTAAAATTAAAAATCAAAGGTCGCTGACAGCTTCAATGTGCGTGGCTCACCTAAGGTAAGATAGCCTGCACCGTTGTCACCTGCCGTATTTTCATAACCGCCCACCGATGACCAGTAGTCTTTATCGGTGACGTTAGCAATCACCCCTTTGAGCGTGACTGCTTTACCAGCAAGTTGGGTTTTATATCTTGCGCCCAAATCCACAGTGGTGTAGCCATCGACTGTTAGGGTGTTGGCATCATTGGCGTAACGTTTGCCGGTATGGATGACATCGCCTGTTAAGGTTAAGCCATCTACTTGTGGTAAATCATATTCTAGCCCTAGGTTCAACAGGTGTTTTGCCGCACCGATAACTTGCTTCCCTTCAGTGGCATCGCTACCGGTGTCTTTTTGTTGGGTATCAAGGAAAGTCACGCCGCCTAGCACTCGCATATTGGCGGTGGGTTGTCCATATACATTGAGTTCAACGCCTTTATGTTGGTTTTTGCCGTGCGCTTCAAAGGTGGTATCAACGGTAGTATAACGCGGCTTGTTGGTTTGAAAAGCGGTGAGACCTGCACCGATAACGCCGCGGTCGTATTTCACGCCGATTTCGCTTTGTTTGGTGACGTACGGTGACATGGCTTGATCTGCATTGGTCAGCTCAGTTGTTACGCCATCGATGGTGGTGGTGAGAGGGGCAGTTTCGCCTTTGCTAAGGCTTTGCATATAGTTAGCAAAGACTGACCATTCATTGCTAGGGCGATATAATAGGGCAAACGCAGGCGTGGTTTTACTTTCTTTATATTTGCCATTACTGGCTTGGGTGGTGGGGTCAAAACTTTCATCTTCAATGGTTTGGTGTCTTGCCCCCAAGGTCACTTGAAGTTTATCATCCATGAAGGCTAGGGTGTCTGCCAATGCCATACTGGTGAGCGTGGTTTCGCCTGTCTTAGTAGGATGGTCGATATCGCCACCTGCCAACGCCGCTGCTGACCAGCTGGGTTTGGCGTACGAGGTTGGGTGATATAGATTGGTCGTTAGTGTGTTTTGCCAATCAAATTGATAAGGCGCTTTTATCTGTGATTTATAGATATTGCCAGACACTACCCAGTTATGGTTGATTTTGCCTGAGGTCAGTTTGCCACGAATACCGATTTCACCTGTGTTGATGTCGTCTTCACGGGCATTGTCAAAGCGGTAGGTGGTGCCATCGCCATTTAAATTGGTGACCGTCAAGTTAGCGAGCGAGTTCTCTTCTTCGCCATGACGAAAGCCATACGCGCCATACGCAGTCAAATTTGGGCTAAGGTCATATTCAGCCCGTAATGTACCAAACACATCTTTTTCATTTGAATAACTCCACGGTTGCGACCAGTTGCTTTTGGCATCAGCGGCCTTGGGTACACGGGTCAAACCTGACAAGGTGACATTGGTGCGCGTTTTTTGCAGTTCGTTATTTTGATAGCCCAAATCTGCCGATAACCGCATGTTATCTTGGCGATAATCTAAGCCCAAACCGACCAAACCCAATTTGGCTTTTTCATCATCGACTGCTGTACCGCCATCTTGATAAGCGACATTGGCACGCACACCGTACGCTTGATTTGCGCCAAACCGTTGTCCGACGTCTAGGGCAATTTTACCATTTTCGGCATTTTCGCTGCTGATAGTGACTTTACGAATCGGCGTTTGAGTGGCACGCTTTGGCAGTAAATTGACTGTGCCCCCTTTATTACTACCCCCGGGTGCCATGCCATTTAGGAAGGTGCTAGCGCCACGTTGTACTTCGACCCGCTCAAATAGCTCACTTGCGATAAATTGACGAGGCATAATGCCGTATAAGCCATTCATCATGGTATCGTCAGAGTTGGTGACAAATCCGCGAATCAGATAAGCTTCTTGAAAGTTACCAAAGCCACGAGCCACACGCACCGTTGAATCTTTTTTTAGGATATCGCCAACAGAATCCGCTTGTTTATTTAAAATAAAGTCATTGGTATAGGCCGTGGTCGAAAAAGGCGTTTCCATGGTCGATTTATTACCCAACATACCGATACGGCTACCGGTGGCGACTTGCCCACCTTGATAGGCGGGCGGCAAACCAGTTTTTGACGCATCCGCACTTGCAGTCACCACGATTTCATCGAGTAGGGTTTCTGTGGCAGCATCCGTGGTATTTGCTTCTTCTGCCATCGCCACGGTTGATAATAAGCCAACCGTACTTGCTGCCAAAGACGAACGCACGGCTAAAGATAATAGGGATAAACGCATATTCAATCACTCAAAAGACAATAGATAAAACATTTTTGCGAATGATAACAATTATTATTTCTATTTACAATAAGTAATGATAGCGTAACCAAAGAAGTTATGTTTTTAATTTTTCATACCTTTCATCAACCATAAAAAATATAAACCGCCTACGATGGAAGCGATGGTGCCCGCAGGTATTTCATAGGGAAAAATCGCATAACGTCCCACCCAATCAGCAATCAACATCAGTCCTGCGCCCAGTAGCGCTGACAAGGCTAATTGGTGGGGTAACTGCACTGCCCCAAGTGTCTTGGCTAAATGCGGCGTCATCAATCCAATAAAGCTTAGCGGTCCAACCGCCAGTGTCGAAACAGTGCTTAACACTGCTACAAGACTAAAAATCAGTATTTCGCTACGTTTTACTGATACGCCCAAACTGCGAGCCATCGTTTCATCTAGGCTAATCACCCTAAGTGGCTTTAGTAGCAAAAAACTGAGCAAAAATAACACTGTACCAATGACCATTAATGCCCACGCCGTCACAGGATAAGCATGGTATGTTGTACCCGATAGCCAATTAAGCATCGCTTGTAAGCGAGGGTCGCCTGACAGTTTGATTAAAGTTAACATACCACCCATTAATGCAGAAATCGCCACACCCACGAGTAACAAATAACTGGAGGATAGCCGACGAGCAAGCCACAAAACCAACAGTAACACCAAACCCGCACCTAACAGCCCACCCAATAAAGGCAATCCCAATGCCCAAAAAGAATCGGTTGCCAGTCCCAGTGTGCCTAATATTACTGGACTGAACACGAACACCAATACCACCCCCAATGCCGCACCTGAACTGATGCCCATCACTTCAGGACTTGCCATCGGATTTCGAGTCAAGTTTTGTAATAGTACCCCTGCCGTAGCCAGCATCAGACCTGTTGCCATTGCCGATAGCGTACGCGGTAGGCGAAAATTTTCGATAAAACTTGCCTCGGTATGCCACCCAAAACTGCCCATCGCATCAGGGGAAACACCTAATACACCTACTGTCACAAGCAGCAACAACCCGACCGCAACCGCCCAAAAACCGCCACCAAAATATCGGCGTTTGCTGACCAACAGGCTAGGGCTTTGTTCGGCAATCATGGGCTGTTTACTTTGTCGAATGACCAACCAAATAATCAACCCGGCACCTAATATCCCTGTGACCGACCCCACAGGCAGCGTTATGTTAAGTAATGGTTTGAACCAGGGTGACAGCAGCGTCACAATGTTATTAGTGAGCCATAACAACATCGCCCCAAAGGCAAATCCTGCCAGTAATCGTTGTCCAATCGGGCGAATCGCTACTACATTAACGACACTTGCCGCAGCCAAACCGACAAAACTTAAAACGCCCACGCGGCTTACCACGCTTGCCGTGACTACTGCAACAAGGATTACTACCAACATACGCACGGCAGCCACAGGTACTCCCAAGGCTTTGGCTTGGCGTTCATCAAGGCTCATGATGGTTAAAGGTTTGACCAAAAACAACAAGATAACGGGCAAGATTAGGCTTATTAGCACAAAAAACTGGCTGTTTTGCCAACTGGTTTGGGTTAAGTTACCGCTTTCCCATGCCATAACGCCCATTACCCTTTCTGAGAAAAAAATCATCAACAGTGAGGATATAGCAGAAAACAAAATATTGACCACCAAACCACCCAAAATGAGCACCACAGGATTCATCCGACTGTTGGCAGCAATTGCAAACACCAAGCCCATACTCAGCAATGCGCCAACAAATGCCACCCAAAAGCTACCATACAAGCCAAAACTGGGAAAAAACAGCGTCACAATTAATAAAGCCAATTGTGCCCCTGTCCCTACCGCAAGCGTACTATCTGAAGCAAGGGTATTTTTGACCAATTGCTGTAGCAAGACACTGACTACGCCCAGTAATCCCCCGGCAAATATCGCCACTAGCATAGTCGGCAAAATTTGTAACTGCGCCACCATTTGCGCTAAGGTTAGCGACTGTGAACTGGCAAATAATAACCCCAATGAATCATGCCAAGTGGTTTTAACAACCAAAGCCGTGGTCATTAAAACTAGCGACAATAAGCCACTAAAAAGCCAAAGGGCAGGGGCATTAAAGGGTTTGGTAATTCGCTGGTTATCTCGCTGGTTATGTTGTAGCCTAGTTTTATTACCCATGCGCCTTGCCCCCTAACCAATGAGCCTGATTTAATCGCTCGCCAAATACCACCATAGAAGACACACCGCCATACAGCCAAATCGGCGGTAAGACTGCCATACAGCGGCTATTGTTAGCCGTTGCGCCATAGCCTAGACGCTGCCACAGCAAATTTTTGGCTAATTCTTGACGTAGCATAGGACTAAACGGCTCAACCACTACCAAACAGGTATCATCATCAAGTTTTGCCAAATCACTCAATGCCAGCGAATTAAATCCCCAAAGATTGCCTTTACCCATCTGATCTTCAAGGGTAATCAAATTTAACCCCATCACCTCAAAGGTCGGTCGAAACAGGCTATTGTTGGTATAAATCCGCAAATTATTGCTATCGGCAAACTGCACCACCGCAATTTTTTTGATGTGGGGATACTTTTGGCGAAATGTGGCACCAAGCTCGCCAAGCTGTTTTTTTGACTGGGTTAAAAATTGCTGGGCGCGCTGCGGCTGATGAATAATTTCACCCAGCTGAAGAGTCGGTTCAGCATAGTCCTGCCAAGTCGCTACCGCGTTTTTTGACATAAAACTCACCGACTTATGGGGTGTGTTGCCGTAAGCAGGTCTTAGATGGGCATAAAAATCATTATCAATAATCACAATATTGTTAGAAGATGAGGTGAGTTGGGCAAGCCGTTCAAAGTTTGGGGTGAATCGCTCGCCAATATCGATGATATCACTTGGCAGCGAGGGTGTACCCACCCATTCACGGTAGCTTTTGGTATCGCCTGTGGCAATCGGTGGATAGCCTAGGGCGGTGAGTGTCGAAGCCACCGCCCAATCAGGGGTGATGACTTTGACGCTGTGAGCATCTGCAGGCGGTGCTTCAAGCTTTAAAGCCCCCTGAGGCTGGCAAGCTGTCAAAAAAAACAAAACAATCAGCAAGCAAAAAGCTCTCATCACACCACCGCCACTTTATTTCCGGTGACTGGGTGACTTAATAAATGCAAATTGATACCAAAAATCTGGTCAAGCACTTGCGGTTGCATGGTACTGGCGATATCACCCACATGACAAAGCTTGCCGTTTTTTAACGCAATAAACTCATCACAAAACTGTGCCGCAAGATTAATATCATGAATAATAATCACAATCGCCTTGTTTTTCTGCCGTGCCAAATCACGAATGAGACGCAGTATTTCAACTTGATAGACGATGTCGAGCGGGGCAAGTGGTTCATCAAGTAGCAAATAGGGCGTATCTTGGGCGATACACATGGCAAGCCATGCCCTGGCGCGCTCCCCTCCGGATAGCGTTGCCACTGATTGCTCGGCAAACGGCGTGACTTGGGTCAGCGCCATTGCTTCACGCACCTTAGTATGGTCTTGTGGCGTAGGCTTTTGTAGCCATTTTTGATAAGGGTATCGCCCTAACATCACCAGTTCGGCAACGGTAAATTGACTGGCATCAGGCAATTTTTGCGGTAAATAGGCGACTTGTTGGGCGAGGGTTTTTGGCGGTAAATCAAAGATTGATTTGTCAGCAAAATCCGGTAATAAAATCTGTCCGCTAGTGGGGGTGGTTTCCCCTGCCAAAGCTTTAATCAATGTCGATTTACCCGAACCGTTATGCCCAATTAAGGCATAGATTTTTCCCTTCTCAATGGTAACATTGATGTTGTTTAAGAGGGTTTTTTGTTGGCGCATGACGGTAAGCGATTGGGTGGTTAGCATGAGTTGACCCGGGTCAAAGTTTTAAAATAGCAAATCATAGCATTGATGATAATAATTATCATTAATTTTTATAAATAAGAATTAATATCATTTAAGATATTGATAACGATTATCATTCACACTATAATACAGCGATTTCAAAAGTTTCCCTAAACATACAGCGCTATAACTATGTCTATCCAACGTCACGCTAACTTTAGTCCAGCCCATTTCTCAAATGATATTAGCAGCATATTCGATAAAAAGTCGGGCACGTTGGCACTGATTGGTGTATTGAGCTTACATGGTATCGTAGCGATTAGCTTGGCAAATATGGCAACGCCTGATATCAAACCGCCCAAAGTCACGCCACCGTTAGAAATTAGCTTTATCGCGCCACCACCTGCGCCAACCAAGCCTGAAGAGATGACGGTAACAGCCGAGCAACAACCGATAAAACAACTACCTAAAACCGTAGAAAAACTAGCAGAAAAGCCAAAAGAAAAGCCGATAGAAAAACCCATCAGCAAGCCTGTTGAGAAAACAGTCGAAAAACCGATTGCTAAGAAACCTGTAGAACAACCGATTAAACCATTACCCGAACCGTCGAAACCAGCTGAAAAAACTATCGTCAAGCCGCCACAGGTTGACCAAAACATTGTCATGGCAAGGCAACTAGCCCTCGCCAATGAGCGAGCCGAACAGGCGCAAAAACAACAATTTGAGCGCCAACAAGCACTCGCCAGACAGCAAGACTTAAAACAACAACAAGAATTGGAACGGCAACAAGAATTGGAACGCCAACAAGCGCTTGCACGGCAAAAAGCGTTGGACAACCAATTAATTGAACAACAAGAGCGTGAGCGCAAACAAGCAGAAATAGATCGTCAAAAAGCGCTAGCTGATGCCAAAGCCAGACAAGCAGATGAAGCTAGGGCGAAAGCCGAAAAGGCAAAACAACAACAAGCCGACAAGGATAAAGAAGCCCAACAAGCGCAAAATAATTCACCTGTGAGCTTTTCGGCAGGGCAAGCAAGTTGGCGGCGGCAACCTAGCTTTAGCTGTCATAGTGAAGACCTGGAAAACGGCGCATTGACGGCGATTATTCGCTACACAGTGGACAAACAAGGCAATCCAACCAGCGTCACTTTAGCCAAATCGACCGGCAATGTCAGAGTCGATAGACAACTGTCTATGCAGGCTAAGAGCGGCAAATTTAACCCCTTTACCAAAAATGGCGTACCGGTGGTAGGTATTGTCAATCTACCGGTTCGCTGCCAATAACTATGATTATTAAAAAAATCCGTTTTTCATAAAGCTTATCCCCGTACAAATTGCTTTAACCAATATCACTTGCCCATTGTAGATATAAAAAACCCTCTAAATAAGCTATTTAGAGGGTTTTTCTTAGAGATTTTTTTGCTAGCTAATGAATTAGTTGTATTCAATAACAAAATCTTCTGTGGCTACGCGTACTTTTGCCATAGGCGCAATCCAATCACGTGCTGGATCTGAGACACCCACGTACATGATTACGATACTTTTTAGCCCAAATTTCTCTAAACCTAATACCTCGTCAATCAGCTTAGGATCAAAGCCTTCGGCAGGGCAACTGTCTACTTTAAGCTCTGCTGCTTGTGCCAACGCAAGTCCCAAGCCAATGTAAGCTTGGCGAGCGATATGTTCAAAGTTTTCGTCTGCACTTTTTTTGGCCACACTTGCTTTGAGCATGGAAGTATAACTATCAAAACGTCCTCTAGGTAAGCCACGCTCATCTGTGGTCATGTCATACACGGTATCAATTTTTTCGGCGCTATAATCCTGCCAACCTGCAAAAACAAGCACGTGAGAACATTCTTTCATGCAGTCAGGATTGAGCGCACCGGCGACTAGCTGCGCTTTGATGGCTTGGTTTTTTACCACGATAACTTTAAATGGTTGCAATCCCGATGAGGTGGGCGCCAGTCGAGCGGCTTCGATGATTTTGTCGATATTTTCTTGACTCACGCTTTGGTTTGGATCAAAGGCTTTGACGGCATGGCGCCATTGTAAGTTTTCAATCAGTGACATGAAATATTCCTAATCTAGTGATAAAACTATAATGATAATAGTAGAGCGATAAAAGTTATTGTCCGAGCCTTTAAACAAAGCTAAAGAAAGCTCGATGTTACCAATTTTGTCATTGGCTGTTAGAACGCTTGAAAGGCTTTCAACTTGCTCAACAAAACGGTAAATGTGCCCAAATGAGTCTTTGACATTTGAGCACGCCGCTTGCAATGGAAATTATGTTAAATTGATTATGCCACTACTTGGGTATGCAGACGTACGTCAACATTGCCACGCACCGCATTGGAATACGGGCAGACTTTGTCCGTCGTTTCCACCAAGTCTTTCGCTTGTTCTTCGCTGACGCCGCTAAGTTCAATATACAAATCGATGTCAAGCGCATAACCGCCTTGGGTATTCATGCCAAGCCCAACCACTGCTGAGGTTTTTGAGCTGACCCCTTCTAGCTTCATGCGCTGTGCCACATGAGTCAACGCATTGTCAAAACAAGCGGCATAACCCATGGCAAATAATTTTTCTGGGTTGACGCCTGTGCTATTTTGCTCAGGGGATTGTAAATCAAAGCCCAGTGAACCATCTTCTAGTGCAACGTGACCTGAGCGGCCGCCTGTTGAGGTAGCAGTTGGGGTTTTATAAAAAATTTTCATAAGAGTACCTTTTTTTGAATAATTAACTTGCGTGAATAAATGAAAAAATCGGCGATAGGCGTTATAACATTCGCCACAGTATTTAGGTTTTAATGTTTAGTTTGAAACAATTATATTTTACACAATATAATTTTCAGTGCCTAGACAAGGTAATAAAATTCTCACACGCTGCATACAAACTAATAACAAATGACTAAAAATGCTAAATCTAACGATACCCTAACAAGACGCATGATAATAGATAAGATATAGGCACATAGCGCTTAAAGATGAAAATTTGTTTAATGGTTTTTAGGTGAAATATTGTGGCGGCACTCGCCTGTATGAGTCGGGCAGAGTTTCTGTGCTAGTCGTTGTAGCAGATCTATGGCTTCATCATCTAATTGCATGGCAGCTAACATAGCACTAGGAATGGACGCAGCTTGAACTTTTAGGGCATCCCCTTTGGCAGTGAGCGATATCTGTACCACCCGTTCGTCTTGCGTGGCACGCTCACGATGCACGAAGCCTTTGGCTTCAAGTCTTTTAAGTAAAGGGGTTAGGGTGCCGGTATCAAGGTCTAAAAAATCGCCCAAAGTGCCGACAGTTTGTGGACTTTTTTCCCATAGCACCAGCATGACAAGGTACTGTGGATAGGTCAAATCCAAGGCTTTTAGCAGGGGACGATAGTGGTTAGTGATACTTTTTGACAGTGAATAAATAGGAAAACATAACTGGTTACTCAGTTTGAGGGCATCAAGGCTCATCGTATTTTTTGGGACTCTAGAGATGAAAGGGTCATTGACCACTATAGGAAAAAACGCATCTTTGTGCAATCATTAACCACAATTAGCGGTCTGTGCGGTCAAGCAGTTGATAGCCGATGAGAGTGCATAATGTGACAAAGATAGCGGGTTAAATGACGGCATTTGTTTTTAAATTCATAATCTTGCATAATGGGTTTGGTATACTAAAAATCAAGGTGGGGATATGCTAATTGAGCCTTGGCACTGGCTAATTTTGGGGTTAGTGCTGATTATTCTTGAACTATTCTTGACCAGTTTTGTGAGTTTATCGATTGGTATGGCGGCGATTGTGGTGGCGGCTTTGTCATGGTTATTACCGTTTAGCTGGTTTTTTTGGCTGATGGTATGGCTGATGCTGTCGGTGATTTTTACTATCATTGGCTTTAAATTTATCAAGCCGTATATGCAAAATCGTACCACAGCAGGATTGGGTTCGGGGGTTATCATTGGGGAAACAGGCATGATTGTTCAAAGTCCGCAAGCAGATAAATTGGGCAAGATTCGTTTTAGTGTGCCAATTTTTGGGGCGGATGAATGGGTGTGTCGTAGCTACCAAAGCGCACCGCTGGCAGTTGGCGATAGAGCCATTGTCGTGGATGTCATTGGAAATGAGTTGCTTGTAGAATCCACCAAGCATCAATAAGTATTAATAAGCATCTATAAAGGAATTGTCATGGAAGCGTTGAGCGGTATTGGTATTTTTTTGGTCGCCTTTGTGCTATTTACCCTTTATAAAGGGGTAAAAATCGTACCACAAGGGTTTAAATGGATTGTACAGCGTTTGGGTAAGTACCATCAGACCTTAGAGCCTGGGTTGAATTTTATCATTCCTTATGTCGATAACGTGGCATATAAAGTAACCACCAAAGACATAGTGCTTGATATTCCATCGCAAGAGGTCATCACCCGTGATAACGTCGTGATTATCGCCAATGCGGTGGCGTATATCAATATCGTGCATCCAGAGCGTGCCGTGTATGGTATTGAGAATTATGAGCAGGGCATTCGTAATTTGGTACAAACCTCACTACGTTCTATCATTGGTGACATGGATTTTGACAGTGCGTTATCATCGCGTGACCAAATCAAAGCCGCGCTAAAAATGTCAATTTCTGATGATATTGCCGATTGGGGAATTACCCTAAAAACCGTGGAAATTCAAGATATTAGCCCATCACCTACCATGCAAATGGCGATGGAAGAACAGGCGGCTGCAGAGCGTCAACGCCGTGCTACAGTGACCAAAGCGGACGGTCAGCGCCAAGCGGCGATTGCAGAAGCCGATGGACGTCTTGAGGCTTCACGGCGTGATGCCGAAGCGCAAGTGGTACTGGCGCGAGGCAGTGAGCAATCAATTCGCTTGATTAGTGAAGCGGTGGGCGAGCGCGAGATTCCGTTGCTATATCTACTAGGTGAGCAGTACATCAAAGCCATGACTGATATGTCAAAATCACCCAATGCCAAAACCGTGGTACTGCCTGCTGATATCTTAAATACGGTGCGCGGTATGATGGGGGAAGTGGGCGATAAAATCCACCGTCCTTAACATTGGGCGTGACTCACCTGCTGATTAAAACGCTGACTGAAGCCGCTGACTGAAACCGCATCACCTTGCGGTTTTTTATTCGCCAAAATTGGGTAATCATGACATTTTAGGATGTAAAATATGCGTGAAATGAAAAATTTACTATTGGTATTACATACCCCATCAGATAATACCCAGCGATTAGCAGAAGTTGCAAAATCCGCCACACAGCTAGCGGATATTGATAACGTCACTGTGATTGTTAAAACACCGTTACAAACCCAAGTGGAAGATGTGTTAAAAGCCGATGCCATTATCATTGGCACAACCGAAAATTTTGGTTATATGGCGGGGCTGACCAAGGATTTTTTTGAGCGAATTTATTACCCGGTCCTTGAGCAAAAACAAGGACTGCCTGTGGCGTGTTATATCCGTGCTGGGCTCGACGGTACAGGTAGCAAGCGCGCGGTAGAGAGTATCGTCACGGGATTGCGTTGGCGCTGGATACAACCGCCCTTGGTATTAAAAGGTGAATGGTCAAGCGCATTTGATGAGCAAGTCGGAGAGCTTACCATGGCAGTCTGTGCAGGTTTATCATTGAATATTTTATAACCGCTTTATCATGATTTCCGAGTAAATTACTCAAGTTTTTTTCCGCGTGATTAGCAAGTTTGTTATAATATCAACAATTTCACATTGTATGACACGCTGTAAGGATAGTTATGACCCGTAAGCCTGAACTTTTATGCCCTGCTGGCACTTTTCGTAATATGCAATATGCGTTTGCCTATGGCGCAGATGCCGTATATGCGGGACAAGCACGCTATAGCTTGCGGGTGCGCAATAATGATTTTGATGAGGAAAATCTTGCCAAAGGAATTGCCTACGCCCATTCACTCGGCAAGCAGTTTTATGTCGTGGTCAATATCCAAGCGCATAATGCCAAACTTAAAACCTTTATCGAAGACATCCGCCCTGTGATTGAGATGAAACCCGATGCGCTGATTATGTCAGATGCTGGGATGATTATGATGGTGCGTGAAGCCTTTCCAGAGCAGGTAATTCACCTATCGGTGCAGGCGAATGCGGTAAACTGGGCAACGGTCAAGTTTTGGAAACAAATGGGCGTCAGCCGCGTGATTTTGAGTCGCGAGTTGTCACTCAAAGAAATCGAGCAAATCATCGCTGAAGTGCCTGATATGGAAATTGAGGTATTTGTGCATGGGGCACTTTGTATGGCCTATTCGGGTCGTTGCTTGCTCTCTGGCTATATCAATAAACGTGATGCCAACCAAGGCACTTGTACCAATGCCTGTCGCTGGTCATACAACACCTATAAAGCAGAAGAAAACGAAACAGGCGATATCGTGCCAACACAGCCTATCAGCCAACCTATCAGCCAACCTATCAATAGCCCCGAAGTTTTTGTTCCTACTCAAGCCACGCAAGAAGATGCTATTCAAACTGTCAATCTAAATGGTGATGTGGTGATGGGCGATGACTATGTACAGCAGCCATCGGATGAAGTGGTACTGATTGAAGAACAAGGTCGACCAGGCGAATTGATGGCGATGTTTGAAGATGAACATGGCACTTATATTATGAATTCTAAAGACTTACGTGCCGTTGAGCTAGTGCCTGAGCTAACCCATATGGGGGTGCACTCACTCAAAATCGAAGGCCGTACCAAGTCGCATTATTATGTGGCGCGCACCGCGCAAGTGTACCGCCAAGCGATTGATGATGCCGCCGCTGGCAAACCATTTGATACAGGTTTAATCACCGCACTCGATGGGCTAGCCAATCGCGGCTATACCGAAGGCTTTTTACGTCGCCACGTGCATAGTGATTACCAAAACTATGAATATGGGTCATCAAAAACTGATCATCAGCAGTTTGTTGCCGAGATTAGCGACATTACCCCAACGCGCTTAACCTTAATAATTAAGAATAAATTGATGGTGGGTGATACCATCGAAATCATGACACCGCAGGGTAATTTGAGTTACCTACTCAAAGAAATGTGGAATAAACAAGGTGAGCCGATTGATGGCGCTTTAGGCTCTGGCTGGGTGTGTCAAATCGCCAATCCGTTTAAAGAGATGCAAGATGATGTGTTGCAATTTGCGCTAATCATGAAAAGCGTCAGCGAGCCGATTTTCACCTAAGGTGATTTTGCTGTCGCGGTATCAGGCAGGAATTGTGGATGCAAGATGACAGTGTATGGTATATGAGGTATGGCGCCTAAGTGCGGTGTCAATCGTTAATCGCTAAAGGTATTAATTGCTAAAGGTAAAAACAGACTACAAGACATGGCATTAAAAATCACTTCCGACTGTATCAATTGCGACATTTGTGAGCCTGAATGCCCAAATGAAGCCATTAGCTACGACAATAAAGTACAAAAAACTTACGTCATCAATCCTGACTTGTGCACCGAATGCATCGGGTTCTATGATGAGCCAACCTGCGATAAGGTCTGTCCGATTGATTGCATCATCAAAGACGATGAGCATCCTGAATCGCCCGAACAGCTACTTGCAAAATATAAGCAAATTTGGCAAAAATAATACTAACAAAAAGTTGCGGTAAATGTTGCCAAAACATTTTACTATAAGTTAATCAATTTTTTTTGAAGTGATTACTGGCATTTTTTATCAAAAAACAACATTCAAAGTAACATTTAAAGTGACATTCATGGTTAAAAAAAATAACAAAGCGACTGAGCCTCAAGCACAGCAATCGAAGTGCTCAGCACAGCCTCGCAAACAAAAAAACAAAGCTAAAAAGCGTCACGTTGTCGCGAAACTCATTGGCGTCGGTGTGACAGCCACAGCGGCAACAGGGGTAACTGCTGTCCTAGGTAGTTATGGCGCATGGCAATATGTCAAGCAGCAATATAGGGCGCGCCGTTTGTATACCCCTGCATTTAGTGGGGTTGTTACCAATCAGCATTTTAAAGGTAAGGTGCACAAGGTCGGTGAGTATTTGACCTTTGTCACCGATGGCGCTACCTATGCGCTCAATGACCCATTACTGCGTATCCAATCACTGTATCAGTCCAATAAAACACCTACTGACAATCAAGCCAGTCATCAAACCAAGCTTATGGATCAGGTGCATTGTGATGATGTCACTATTGTTGCGGAACTCAGTGAAAAAGGACATTATGGTTATTTAGGACATTTGGACTACCAGTTAACCGTGGTGGACACCGCAGATGATGCCATGAATTTTTAATGGCATTTTTTTAATAGAGTATAGTATAGCTTTCGTGACATACGAATGATTATAACCACCCAAGTTGAACCATCATCAAAGGAGCTGAAGATGACAACAAAATTTATCCCAAAACCTTATCGTATCGAGCGCAATGACTGCCAAGCCATGCTGATTGATATACAAGAAAAACTTGCGCCCCATATTGCCGAACATCGAAAATTACTCAAAAAAACAGCGATTTTGATTCAAGGTCTACAAACGCTCAATATTCCCATTATGGTTAATGAGCAATATCCCAAAGGACTGGGGCATACTTTGCCAGAGTTGACGCAGTTACTATCTGAAAAAAATACGCCAGTTTTTGAAAAAACAACCTTTAGCGCCTGTGATACGCCAACCTCTTGGCATCATATCGCCCAGCAAAATCGCAACAATGTGATTTTATTTGGTACAGAAGCTCATGTCTGTGTCATGCAGACGGCGTTAGATTTACTCGATAACGGTATGCAGCCCATCATTATCACCGATGCGGTGGGCTCGCGAGACCTGTATGACCGTAAAATTGCGATTCGTCGTATGCGCCGTGCCGGTGCCGTCGTCACCACCACCGAAGCGATTTTATTTGAGCTGTGTCGTAGCTCAGAAGATCCCGCGTTTAAAACGATTTCAGCGCTAGTCAAGTGAATACGACTCAGACCATGCATGATTAAGAGGTATTTGATGCAACCACTTATTGATTATCTGTTGGCATTGGATGCCTTAAAATCAGTCAACCGCCGCAACTATACCACCCAACTGTCTAAAGACACGCCACGACGTCTTGAAAATTCTGCCGAGCATTCATGGCATTTGGCGATGGCGTGTTGGGCAGTCGCGCAGCATTTCAAACTGGATGTCAATCATGAAAAACTGCTCAAACTGGCACTGGTTCATGACTTGGGCGAAATTGAGGCGGGTGACACGTTCTTATACGCTGATAAACGCTCGCAGGCGCATGTTGATGAGCGTATCGGCGTTGAAAAAATGGCAGCGATGATGGGCAACCCCGTTTCAGAATTGTTAACGCTGTGGGATGAGCAAGAAATAGGTCATAGTGCTGAAAGCAAACTACTTAAAGTAGTGGATAGGCTATTGCCCTTTATGCTTAATATGGTGACAGATGGCGGTGCGTGGACAGACCATCAGGTCAAGCGCTCCCAAGTCGAAGCCGCCCAAGCCTTTATCAGACAGGATTTTCCCATCATTCACGACTGGATAACCGAGCAAATTGCCATTGCGGTACAACAGGGTTGGTTGATTGAAGATTAAACATAAAAAAACGTGCGACATAGGCACGTTTTTTTAACTCGCTATTTTTAAAATCACTAACAGTTAAACAATCTCTGGCGATTGGTTATTATCAATAACCGCCTCATTGACTGTGACGGTTTTGCCGGGTGTCATCGAGGGTAATTCATACATGGTATCGAGCAGGGCATTTTCAATAATGGAGCGTAGGCCACGCGCGCCGGTACGACGCTTTAAGGCTTGTTTGGCAATCGCAACTAGCGCATCATCGGTAAACGATAACGTCGCATTTTCCATCTCAAACAAGTATTCGTATTGTTTGACCAGCGCATTTTTTGGCTCGGTTAAGATTTGTACCAATGCTTCTTCGTCCAGTTCTTCCAGTGTCGCGACCACAGGCAGACGACCAATTAACTCTGGAATCAGACCAAATTTAATCAAATCTTCTGGCTCGACTTGCTTGAATAATTCACCGGTTTTCTTGCCGCTGTCTTTGGCTTTTACCTCAGCGTTAAAACCGATACCGGTTTTTTCGGTACGCTGTTGAATGACATTGTCTAGACCAGCAAACGCACCGCCACAAATCACCAAGATATTACTGGTATCGACCTGAATCATCTCTTGGTTTGGGTGCTTACGACCACCTTGCGGTGGGATATTGGCAACCGTACCTTCAATCAATTTCAACAGCGCTTGCTGTACGCCTTCACCCGACACATCACGGGTAATCGAAGGGTTTTCGCTTTTACGGCTGATTTTATCAATTTCATCGATATAAATAATGCCTTTTTGCGCTCTCTCGACATCAAACTCTGCCGCTTGTAACAGTTTTTGTACGATGTTTTCCACGTCTTCACCGACATAACCCGCTTCGGTCAAGGTAGTGGCATCGGCGAGCGCAAATGGGACATCAAGTAGGCGTGCCAGGGTCTGCGCCAGTAAGGTTTTGCCCGAGCCCGTTGGACCAATCAGCAAAATATTACTTTTTGATAGCTCAACCATCGCATCTTCAGCGCCAAGTGTCGTCAGCGCCTTATCTTCACTCAGCTTTTCACTGACCTTTAAGCGTTTGTAATGGTTGTAAACCGCTACTGCCAAAGTTTTTTTGGCTTTATCTTGACCGATGACATACTCATCTAAGTGGCTGCGGATTTCTTTGGGCGTTGGCAATTTGCGCGCTGCCCAGTTTTCACGCTCATTGGTATCACTACCGTCGCTGCCCGATGACTTTGATTCGGCGATTAAATCATCGCACAGTTCAATACACTCATTACAGATATTGGCGTCTTGACCTGCAATTAGCTTTTTGACTTCGTGTTTGGCTTTACCACAAAACGAGCAGTGTGGCTCAATGTCATTTTTTGACATAAAAAAACGCTCCTAAAATTATGCTTGTTTTAATTGCTTTGTGATTGTGTAACCTATTAAGCAATGCTTGGACGTTTTTCTAATACTTCATCAATCAGACCGTATTCTTTGGCTTCTTGGGCATCTAGCCAATAGTCACGCTCGACATCACGGGCGATTTTTTCAAGTGGCTGACCGGTACGTTCTGCCAAGATTCTATTTAAGCGTTCACGGATTTTTAGGATTTCACGCGCATTGATTTCAATATCGGTCGCTTGACCTTGTGCCCCACCTGACGGTTGGTGAATCATCACACGCGCATTGGCTAAGGCATAGCGTTTACCTTTTTCACCCGCAGCCAATAAGAATGAACCCATACTATAAGCACCGCCCATACAAATCGTTGACACTTGTGGCTGGATAAAGTTCATGGTGTCAAACACCGCAAGACCCGCACTCACAGAGCCACCTGGTGAATTGATGTACAAGTTAATGTCTTTTTCTGGATTTTCCGCTTCTAGGAACAACAACTGGGCGACAATTAAATTCGCCATGTGGTCTTCAACTTGACCGGCTAAGAACACCACACGCTCACGCAATAAGCGAGAATAGATGTCAAATGAGCGCTCACCGCGAGCCGATTGCTCGACCACCATAGGTACTAAAGCACTTTGTGGTGACAACACGTCACGGGTTACGGTATTTTGGATTTGACTCGTCGCGAAAGGCGAGTCCAAGAATTTTTCTAACATGTTATTGTCCTTTTTAAATATGCAAAAGCCCTTATCGTTTATAAGGGCAATTGGCATAAAAACAAGTTACTAAGCTGACTAAAAATACATTCTTAAATGCTTAAGCTTAAATGCCTAAGAATGGATTAAGCCAATTATTACATCATCGCTTGTTGTTGGCTAGCCAGTAAATCTTGGTAAGATACTTCAGTATCAGTCACTTTACCTTGAGACAAGATATGATCGACCACTTGATCTTCTAACACTACCGCTTCGATGTTGGCACGTTCTTGCGCATTGTTGGTGTAATAGTCGATAACTTCGTTTGGATCTTCGTAGTTTTCTGCCATTTCGTTGATGTATGTGGTCACACGTTCTTGGTCAACTTCAAGTTTGTTTGACTCAATCAGGCTTGAGACGATGATACCAAGGCGGGCAGCGCGCAGGGCTTGCTCTTCAAATAATTCGTTTGGTAGCATATCTTTGTTAAAAGTTTTAGGATCTGCACCAAATTGCTGGGCAAAACGGTTTAACATCATGCTGCGTTGGCGATCGATTTCTTGCTCAAGCATCGATGCAGGTACGTCGATTTCATTTTTTTCAAGTAGGGCGTTAAATGCCGCTTCTTTCACTTGGTTACGGGCAGCGCTTTTTACTTCGCGCTCCATGTTTTTACGCACGTCTGCTTTAAGTTTGTCTAAGCCGCCTTCTGTTACCCCAAATGCTTCAAGGAACTCATCGTTTAATTCTGGTAATTGTGATTGCTCAACTGATTTGACGTTGATTTTGAACTGTGCTTGTTTGCCTTGTAGGTTTTCAGCTTGGTAATCTTCTGGGAACGTCACGTCGATGGTTTTTTCTTCGCCTGCTTTCATGCCTTTGATACCATCTTCAAAGCCTGGAATCATACGACCACTGCCTAAGACTAGGCTAAAGTCTTGTGCGCTACCACCTTCAAATTTTTCACCGTCGATTGAACCTTCAAAGTCAAACTTGACTTGGTCGCCTTCATCTGCGGCATCATCTTTGGCAACGTAAGTTTGGCGTTGCTTTTGTAGGTTTTCAATCATGGTGTCAACATCTGCGTCGCCCACGTTGGCAACTTGACGCTCAACTTCGATGTCTGATAACCCTTGAACTTCTACTTCTGGGAATACTTCAACCGTTGCTTGATAAACCAAAAAGTCGTTTTCAAGTTTCACGTCATCAATGTTTGGCATACCCACAGCGCGGATGTTTTCTTGACGAATCGCATCAAATACGGTATCGCGAATCACATCATTGATGACTTCTTGTTGGATACCTGCGCCATATTGGGCGCGAATGTGTGATACGGGCACTTTACCTTTACGGAAACCGTCGATTTTAGCGGTTTTTGCCACTTGGTTGATGCGTTTTTCCACGCGACCTTGAATGGTTGACACAGGTACTTTAACCGTGAGTTGGGTTTCAAGATTTGATTTTTTGTTGGTAGTTACTTCTAAGTTAGTAACTGTTGAATCTGACACATTTGAATTTGACATAACAAAACCTTCCATAAAATATCAAAAAAGAGCAGCGTGGGTGCCACTCATAAGGGTAAATAGCGATAAGTTATCAGGCTTTTAAGGTGATTGAAAAAAGCCTATAAAATACGCAATCCAAAATCTGTTGGTTAACGCATGCTAAAAGGCAAAAATTAACCGAAAGTGGTATAGTATAAATTAATCATCTAGTAAAGTAAAAAAATTGTTGCTGTAAAATCTCTGTATCGGCTACCTTAGCAGTCACACCCTGTCTATCTGCAAGAGTGTGAGTTGAAAACCTTTACTTTACCAATTGCACTTTTACTTCATCAATTGCATTAGCAGTTGCTGCATCGCTTGCCCGCGATGACTAATGCGGTTTTTATCGCTCTTTTGCATCTCGGCAGCGCTTTTTTGTACGCTTGGCACCCAAAATAGCGGGTCATAACCAAAACCAAGCTCACCTTGCGGGGCGGGCAAGATTTCACCTTGCCAAATCCCTTGTGCAATGATGGGTAGTGGGTCATCGGCATGGCGCACGAGTGCCAACACGCAAACAAACTGCCCGATAATCGGTTCATTCGCGTGTCTGTGGGGTTCAAGCAGCCGCAATAATTTTTGGTTATTGGCTAAGTCTTTATGCTCGCTAAAGCTGGCTTCATCTTGGGCAAAACGCGCAGAATAAATCCCAGGTTGACCGCCTAGTATGGGTACACATAAACCCGAATCATCAGCAATCGCAGGCAGTCCGCTAATACGGCTGGCATGCCGGGCTTTAATCAGCGCATTTTCAATAAAGCTCAGTCCATCTTCGACTGCGTCCTCGATGCCCAATTGCCCTTGCGGGATGAGGGTTATCTCAAGATTGGCTTGTTCAAATAATTGCTTGAATTCCGCGAGTTTGCCTTGGTTATTACTGGCGAGGACTAACTGGCGGGTAGGAAATAGTTGATTAAGGATAGAAACTGACATACAGACCCACTGTGTGTATTTTGCATAAAAAACTTGACCTTATCATAGCATAGTTAACAGTGGCTCGCGCTGCAAATACTCACATTGTAAAAGCCTTATACCAAACCACTACAGTTTTTTTTGAATAATTTGCTATCATCAAATAGCAAGTAACGGGTTAAAAATCAGCTTATTAGCATGCACTCATTGATTTTTACCCCACAAGATAATAAATCCCCACTATAGAAACGGTTAAATTCTGCCAATTTTTATGGCAAAATAACCCATGTGTTATGAGGATATTATCAAGGCTAATGATAGCAAGGTTAATAAACAAAGCTAACGATAGCAAAGTTAGTGAGGGGTTTTAACCCTTGATAAAGCTTGATGAAGCATAGATAAATAATATAAACTAAATAACATCAACCCAGCCAACTTGCCATTTCGGATATGGTTTTGATATATGCGCTTTTAATACAAAGCTTTTATCACACAAATGGCATGTGGTTACTTTTATTATAAAGTCATCACAACAATAGCGAAGGAAAAAGGAAAATAATATGTCACACATTACATTACCAGATTTACCATACGCCAAAAACGCGCTTGAGCCACATATCAGCGCAGAAACCCTAGAATTTCACCATGACAAACACCATGCAGCGTATGTCAACAAACTAAATGAGCTACTACCAGGTTCAGGTCTTGAAGGTAAAGAGCTAGATGAAATCATCAAAGCCACCGCAGGTGATAGCAGCAAAGCGACCATCTTTAACCAAGCGGCGCAGGTTTGGAACCACACTTTCTATTGGAACTGCTTGACAGCCAATGGTGGCGGTGAGCCAACAGGCGATCTAAAAGCCAAAATCGAAGAAGCGTTTGGTTCGTATGCAAAATTCCGTGAAGAATTCAAAAACGCGGCTGTAAGCCAATTTGGTTCAGGTTGGGCATGGTTAGTGGCTGACAGCGTGGGTGGTCAATTATCAATCACCAAAACGGCAAACGCAGACACCCCATTAGCCCATAACCAAGTTGCAGTATTAACATGTGACGTGTGGGAGCATGCTTACTACATCGACTATCGTAATCGTCGTCCAGATTACGTTGACACTTTCCTAGACAAACTGGTCAACTGGGATTACGCAAACGCCAAATACAAAGGTCAAGAAGCTGGCGTAGAAAAATAATCGCCTATTTTTGCTTCTTTAAGCCTTTTAATTTTTTAAAAAAGCCGAATCAACTTCGGCTTTTTTTATTATTTTTTTTTATTAATAGGCACTAAAAGTAAAATGTTATTAATCCTATATCAAGCCTTTCGTTATCTGCCACATTGGTGCTAATTAACCTATCGCAAGCAGATTACCAACGTGCAATTTACGGTTGACCCGCTCATTCATTTACGCATCAGCCAAACGCATTGTCTTAAAGGTAAAAATGCAGACAACAAAAAGGCGAGTATTCAATGACTCGCCTAATTTATTTGCACATTTGTGGTAAAGATAAAGCAGTGTTAAGAAACTTGTACAGGAATCACGTTGGCAGTGTCTTTAACGATATTACCTTCATCAAGGTAAACCAAGCGTGGATGATGGTTGTCGGCTTCTTTCTCATCCATTTGCGCGTAAGCAGCGATAATTACCACATCGCCTAAATCCGCCATGTGAGCGGCTGCCCCGTTTAGCGAAATCATTTTTGAGCCTGCTTCTGCACGAATCGCATAGGTGCGAAAACGTTTACCGTTGTTGACATTGTAAATGTCGATTGATTCGTTCTCACGGATGCCCGCCAAGTCGAGTAACTCGCTATCAATGCCACATGAACCTTCGTAGTGAAGCTCACAATGGGTCACACGCGCGCGGTGAAGTTTGGCTTTTAATAGGGTTAATAACATGATCGTTCCTTACCTTGTCAGGTTAACGCGATGCGCGTCATTGTGGTAAAAGTGAGCAGGCTAGTCATGAGAGGCTATTAACCAACTCGATAAAAGTTAAACATGATTGAAATATCAGGTGAGAAATTCATCCATCTTGCAATCAATATATGGAAGGAAAATAAAAGTTCAAGGATAGACCCTAAGATTTATCAATCTTGTCCTTTGGTTAACGTTAGGCATTGGGTAGTTTAAAACTATTGATGGCTTGCTGGGCTTTGGCTAAGTCACCTGTCACCAAATCGGGCAGGGTACGCATGGCAGCATCTAGCATACTGTCAAATGCGATTTGCTCATCAGCGGTCGGTTTGCCAAGCACATAACCCGATACTTTGGACTTATGTCCTGGATGACCAATCCCCAAACGTAAACGATGAAAATCTGCACCGATATGCGGCACGATATCACGCAGTCCATTATGACCGCCATGACCACCGCCTGTTTTTAAGCGCATACGACCCACATCAAGGTCAAGCTCATCATGAACAATCAGCAGTTCGTCATTGTGGATGCCATAAAAATTCACCATCGGCACCACCGCTTCCCCTGATTTATTCATAAAAGTATGCGGTAACAATAAGCGTATATCCATGCCATACACTACGCCACGTCCAACCAAACCATGAAATTTTTTATCCAACGTCATGGTGATGTTAAACGTCTCGCTCATACGCTCCACAAACCAAAAGCCAGCATTATGCCGTGTTTGGGCATACTGCTGACCTGGGTTGCCAAGTCCGACAATCAGTTTCAGTTTTGACACGCTGATTATTCCAACTTAAGCGGCAAATGACAAATGATTATTCATCATCAGATTTTGGGGCATCATGGGTGTCATCTTGTGCTTGAAGCTTACGTGCTTCTTCGTCACCTTCAGGATCACGAGTACCGGCAGCTTCTTCATTTGCTTCTGGCTCGATTGGCTCTTCAACTTCTACTGTTGGCGCTTGCATAGTAGCCACAGTACGGTTAAACGGTTCAGTCACTTCAAGCTCACGAATGGCAACGCCTTCAGGTAACTGGATATCTAACAAGTGAATCGAATCACCGACGTTCATGCCAGATACATCGACTGTCAAGTATTCTGGGATTTTTGAAGGAATGGCAGTGATTTCAAGTTCAGTGGCATTTGATACAAAGATACCGCCTGCTTTATGACCTGGTGCATCTTCAGCGCCTACATAGTGTACAGGAACAGTGATGTGCATCGCTTGACCACGGACGATACGTTGGAAGTCAGCGTGCATTGGGGTGTTTTTGGCTGGATGACGTTGTAATGCTTTAATCACCACTTCTTCCGTACCTTGACCTTCTACGTTGATGGTCAAAATGTGAGAGAAGAAACTTTCTGTTTCAAGTGATTTAATCAATTCATTGTAACGAATAGCAATAGAGGCTGGCTCTTTGTCTGCACCGTATACGATTGCTGGTACTAGGTTTTGTTTACGAAGGCGGCGGCTCGCACCTTTACCTTGTAACTCGTCGCCACGTAAGACAGCGTTTAATTCAAAAGTTTGGTTACTCATAGGAGTTTCCTTGGGTTAGGCTAGTTAAGGATACCTTGTCAGTATGACTTGGCTTTTTGCCTTTACTTACAAAGCTCTACTTACAAAGCTTTAGTTAAAAAGATTGGCAAGTGACTAGCGAGTGAAAAAAAGCATAAATTTGCGACCAATTTATGCGTTATGCGCCACTTTTTTAAAAAATGGCAAAACTTATATAATATCAAACATCGCACTCAATGATTCTTCATTGTTGATACGACGTAGCGCTTCAGCCAGCATAGGGGCAATGGTCACTTGGCGAATTTTGCCCGTGTTTTTTGCGGCATCTGACAGTGGAATGGTATCGGTTACGACAAGCTCATCAAGCACTGACGCTGCAATTGTTTGGATTGCTTTACCTGACAATACTGGGTGAGTGATGTAACCCACCACCCGGCGCGCGCCACGTTCTTTTAATGCGGCAGCGGCTTTGCACAGGGTACCTGCGGTATCCACCATATCATCGATAATCACGCAATCACGGTCTTTAACATCACCGATGATATGCATCACTTCTGATTCGTTGGCTTTGGCGCGGCGTTTATCGATAATTGCCATGTCGGCATCGCCTAACTGTTTTGCCATTGCACGGGCACGCACCACACCGCCCACGTCAGGGGATACCACCATCAAGTTATCGTATTTTTGCTCACGCAAATCTTTAAATAAAACCGGCGTACCGTAAATATTGTCTACAGGGATATCAAAGAAACCTTGAATCTGGTCTGAGTGCAAATCCACGGTAACCACACGGTCAATGCTCACAATATTGAGCATATCAGCGACCACTTTTGCTGAGATAGGCACACGCGCTGAGCGAGGACGACGGTCTTGACGCGCATAACCAAAATAGGGCATCACTGCCGTAATACGACCTGCACTGGCACGGCGCAAGGCATCTGCCATTACCATGATTTCCATCAAATTGTCATTGGTCGGTGAGCAAGTTGATTGTAGGATAAAGACGTCTTTACCACGTACATTCTCTTGGATTTCAACCGCGACTTCACCATCCGAAAAACGCGTCACATCGGCACGTCCTAGCGGAATATGTAAGTGATTGGTGACATTTTTTGCCAATTCTGGATGGGCATTTCCGGTAAAAATTGCCAAATAAGGCATATGCGAGTCCTATTTTTCTAGACCAACGACGGTTTCATCAAACAAAAAAAACCCATCAACTAACTTTTACAATTAGGATGAGAAAAACGTCATTACGTCAACTACTAAAAATGGGTTAGTAAAGAAAATGGCAGGGGTAGCTGGACTCGAACCAACGAATGCCAGGATCAAAACCTGGTGCCTTACCAACTTGGCGATACCCCTGTGACGGTGCGAACTATACCGATTTTAGGCAATTTTGTCAATGTAAAATGTCTTGAACAGCGCAGATTTTATGACAAAATTTTTACTACGTGATGCACAAAAAAATCTGTACATCTTTGAATATGGCAGGGGTAGCTGGACTCGAACCAACGGATGCCAGGATCAAAACCTGGTGCCTTACCAACTTGGCGATACCCCTATATTGGAAGCGATATTTTAACCAAAAAACATAAAATTGCAAGCTTTTTTTGGGCATAAACATCAAAATTTTTGCAATTGTTGATTTTCCAAAATTTTGTTACAGCGTATGCACCCAATACGCCTGAAAAGGTGAGGATTGTAACCAGTGTTTGATGCTATTTTTATCAAAATCGCTGGGTACTGGCAAAAACACACAACTGCCTGAGCCCGTCATGCGCGGTGTGGTGTGGGTGTTGGCGGCAAGCGTCATTAAAACATTCATCGCGGCGTTGACGTCTGCAGATAAGGCACATACTACAGGTTCAAAAACATTGGTAAAGCCATCGGTTAACTCATTGGTAAAGGCATGACAATGGCTTTGCAAATAGTCATGAGAAAGGCTTGCGCAATCCCGTTTTAACAGCGGATGGACGAAAAGTTCAGCCGTGCTGATATGGGCATCGGGTTTTAGCAATAAAAATTGCTGCGCAGGCAAGTCAATCGGCGTTAAAATCTCGCCAATGCCTTCAGCAATGGCATCTTTGCCAAAAATAAATATCGGTACATCCGCGCCCAGTTTTGCGCCAATGAGGCGTAGCTGCTCATTTCTCAATCCCAGTCGCCATAAGGTATTGAGCGTCATCAGGGCTGTCGCACAATTAGACGAACCCCCGCCCAAGCCTGCCCCCATCGGAATGTGTTTATCGAGGTGAATATCAACAATCGGTAATTGGGCGATTTGCGAGTCACTCAAAATTTGATGATTTTTGGCAAAGGCTAATAAGGCAATGGCCGCTTTAATAATCAGATTGTCGGCAGGGGTGTCGGTGACGTGCTCGGCATTGGACAGGGTGACGGGTAAATTATCGCCAATGGTTTTATCTGTATGGCTAAAAGTGAGCGTATCGTACAAATCTATCAGCCGAAATACGGTTTGTAGATTGTGATAGCCGTCGGGGCGTTTACCGGTAATATGTAAAAATAAATTGATTTTGGCAGGGGATTGTTGGGTAAGGGTCGGCATATTTTTATAATGAGTCACAGGTTTGCTTAAAATTCTAACACATCAATTTGCATTGAAGTTCATTGAAAGGATAAAAATCGGCTGTGCTATAATGCCTATCCTTTTTGATTCGATGTTCAAATTTAAAAAATGTCTCAACTTAAACCTTTTCTAAAATGGGCTGGCGGTAAATCACAACTCATCGGTGATATACAAGCACGTTTGCCAAATTATACAGCCAATCAAGATTTCTGTATGATTGAGCCATTTCTGGGCGGGGGTGCGGTCAGTTTTTGGGCATTATCTAACTTAAAGTATCTAAAAAAACTTATTATTAATGACTTTAATGAAGATCTAATAAATGTCTATCAGGTTATCAAGGCAGATGTTCAACAATTAATGATTGAGTTAGATAACTTGCAAAGAGATTATGATAAGTTGTTAGATAAAGATGCAAAAACGCCTTATTTTTATGCTAAACGTGCAAGTTTCAATCAAAGAAATCTTGATCCAGTGAAGCAAGCCAGTTTATTTATATTTTTGAATAAATCCAGTTTTAATGGGCTATATCGAGTTAATAAAAAAAATCAGTTTAATGTGCCAATAGGTAGTTATAAAAGACCGATTTTTTTGGATAAAGCATTATTACTTGCAGTCTCTGACGCGTTGCAAAAAGTCGTGATTTTACAGGGTGACTACGAGCAAACGATTAAAGCGCTACCAAACGACTTACCTTGCTGGTTTTATCTTGATCCACCTTATCGCCCGATTAGCGAAACAGCAAGTTTTACTGCTTATTCTCATCAAGTTTTTGATGACAGTGAGCAACGTCGGCTGCATGGGTTTTGCCAAAAAATTGATAAATTGGGACATCAGTTTTTATTAAGTAATTCCGACCCAACGACGCACAGCAAGTATGATGATTTTTTTGATAATCTTTATCAAGATTTTAATATAGAGCGAGTAACCGCTAATCGTGCTATTGGGGCAAAATCAACCAGTCGTCAAGCCGTCAATGAATTGTTAATACGGAATTATTAATTATGGATAGTCAATTGTTTGCAGATGAACATTTTGAGAAGTTCATTGAGACACTAAATTTAAAAGGTATCACTCAGTTTGATTATTTTGTGAACTGGGGAAAGGTGTTTAAAAATATTACCCCAATCGAAAAAGAGCTGAATTTGTTAAACACTGCCATTGGTAAAGAAGATATCGAAGCGGCATTGTTCGATATTCTTAAGACTTATCCGAAGACAATTAAGACAGTACCCACTCTTTTGGCAATTCGAGATAAATCAGTTGAAGTTTTGATTGATAGCACGGCTTTTATTTATAAAAATTTTGACTTCAATTTAAAAGAAGTCACAGATGAAAAAATTCACGATGTGGTAAATCTCTTGATTGAGAGTGGTTTTGCGGAATTGATCAAAACCAAGCAAATTAAAAGTATCCCTGACTATTGTATTGGTGTAGAAGTTGGACTTGATTCCAACGGTCGAAAAAATCGTGGTGGTACATCGATGGAAAAACTCGTTGAATCCTTTGTCGCCATATTTTGTCATGAGCACAATTTAGCTTATTTGGCTCAAGCCAATGCCAAAAAGATTAAAGAAGTTTGGGACATGGATATTGCTGTTGATAAATCTTCGAGAATCATTGATTTTGTAATCAAAAAAGGTGAACAGTTATTTTTTATTGAGTGCAATTTTTATGGCGGTGGTGGCTCAAAGCTCAAATCGACTGCTACTGAGTACATTGAAATGAGCCGTTTTTGGCAGGCTCAAAATATTACGTTTATTTGGGTGACCGATGGCAAGGGTTGGCTCACCACCAAAAATCCACTACAAGATTATTTTGACCGCAACAATATTTTGCTTAATATCGAAATGTTAAAAGATGATTTTCTTGAAAAAATAGTTCTAAGCTAAACCTTGATTTACAAGTGCATTGAATAACTTAGCTCTACCTGAATACCCCCAATAAGTTATATCTTGCTCTATGAACAACCACTTCAAGGCTAAACAAGTTTCTTCAATAGTTAATAGTCCAACGTTGACGTTAATAGTTCTTAGAAACGACTGTATATGGGTAGAGGGTACACAATTATAGATGTTGTGGATTGCAGGAATAATATTTGTATTATAAACATTAGGATCTGAGTTTTTTTTCATTAAAAGCTCATGAAAAATATGTTCGTGTGAAGGATTTCGAGTTCTTCTATTAGCACCTTGAAAATAAATATCCTTAAACATTACTCTAAAATCCATACCTTTATTTAAATTAGTTTGTCTAGCAATATAGATATTTCTAGAAACACATTCTTCAACAAAATATTCATATCTTTCTATTCGTGTTTCATCCCCTGCTAGCTCTTCAAGAAAAGTCATTACTACAAAATCTCTAATTTCCTTACGTGTATTCAAATTATCTGGTATAACCAAACGTGGTTGATGAAGATTAACGGGCACTAAATACTCCTAAAAATCAAATAATTCACTAAGCGACAAATCAAACGCTTTGGCAAAAATCTCAATATTGTTTAGTGCAGGATTTCGCTCGCCACGTTCGACCATCCCAATATAGTTACGATGAAACCCTGTCAGTTCTGCTAACTGCTCTTGACTGAGATTTTTAGCTTTGCGCAGTTGGCGAATTTTTTGCCCAAACTTGATTAAAATGTCATTTTCCATTGCGTTATTCTCACTGATTGATTAAAATTAACCACACACAATAAGTGTTATTTTGGAATTATTGACATGCATGTTGCTTACAAGTTCAATGATGATTGTGAATGGCTAGCGGATGAAGGCATCAAAGGCAAAATTGTGAATACCTTGCGAATGCTTAGCTTGGATAGTCGGTTAGAAAACCAGACGGTTTTCATTCCTGATGGTTGTGAAGAAATGGGGTTTTTAGAAGGGAGTTATGATATCGCGTCAATGTTGCACTTTATTGCGGATATGATGGAATGATTTTTTATCAATCAGAACTACAAGATTTCACGCTGCTGCAAGGTGATTGCTTACACATTTTGCCGACAATCGATGATAAATCTATCAATATGATTCTTGCCGATCCGCCTTATTTTTTATCCAATGACGGATTAACGGTAAAAAATGGCATGGTGCAATCTGTTAATAAGGGCGAATGGGATAAATTTAGTGATGATAATGAAGTCTATATTTTTACTTATGATTGGCTAAGCCAAGCAAAGCGAATGTTGGCAGATAATGGCACGATTTGGATGAGTGGAACCCACCACAATATTTTTACGCTAGGGCGAGTATTATCACAACTCAATTTTAAAATCTTAAACATGATAACTTGGGAAAAACCCAATCCACCGCCAAATTTTTCTTGTCGCTATTTCACCTATTCAACTGAATGGATAATCTGGGCAAGAAAAAACCCAAAAATTCCGCATTACTTTGATTATGAATTAATGAAGTCGCTCAATGGTGACAAACAAATGAAAGATGTTTGGCGTCTGCCTGCGGTATCAAGCTGGGAAAAGCAATTTGGCAAACATCCTACGCAAAAACCGTTAGGATTGTTGTCAAGGATTGTTTTGGCGTCTACCAAAGCCAATGATCTCGTGCTTGACCCATTTACAGGCTCATCGACAACAGGTATTGCTGCCAATTTATTTGGTAGAAAATTTATCGGAGTTGACCAAGATAGTAATTTTTTAACCTTAAGCAAAAATCGCTATCTTGGGTTGGATGAAAAATCACGCCAATATTTTAAAGAGAGAGTAAAGCAACAGATTAGCTTGTAGCTTTCATTATTTTCGGCTCTTGAATCGGCAGATTGAGCACAGCAGCTAAGGCAGCCAGTGCCATATCGGCATACCACATATACTGATAATTACCAAATTTATCGACCACAATTCCCCCCAAGTAGGCGCCCAAAAACCCACCAACTTGGTGACTAAATAACACCAATCCAAACAAGGTCGCCAAATATTTGACCCCATACAACTTGCCGACGGTTGCCGCAGTCGGGGGTACCGTGGCAAGCCAAGTTAGACCCAAGCTAACCGCAAATATAAAAAAAGTCGTTGCGGTTTTGGGTGCCATCAAGAAAATCGCAATCAAGATAGTACGGCTCAAATACATCCAAAACAAAATATATTTACTGCGAAAATGACCCACACACCAGCCGACAAACAAACTGCCGACCACATTTGATAAGCCAATCAACGCGAGCGACCAAGAGGCAACATTGCTACCGAGACCCGCCAACGTTACTTCCATCGGCAAATGAGTGACCAAAAACGCAATATGAAAACCACAGGTAAAAAAGCCGATATGCAGCAGCCAATAGTTACGATCGCTAAGCGCGCGTCGGATGGCTTGTGATAGCGTTTCGTGGACTTGGTCATGAGCAACCGCCGACGAAGCGGCAGGCGCATGTTTACCAACATTTTTACCGTGCGTGAGATAATAGGCCAACGGCAAACACAGCAAACTTGTCCCTGCCATAAAATACATTGCCCCTGTCCAACCTATCAATGGCAGAGCAATTAACCCTTGTAAAATCGGCGCAAATAAAAATTGTCCAAACGAGCTACCTGCATTAATAATACCCGATGCAGTGCCGCGCATATGGGGTGGGGTTTGATTCGCCACTTGTCCCATCAGCACTGAAAAACTACCCGCCCCTGTCCCAAATGCGACCAAAATCCCAAGCGTGACCACCAAACCAGCGGCACTGACAAAATAGGGCACACTAAAACAGCCAATCGCCAGTAGCAAGGTACCGAACAATAGTACCTGCCATGCGCCAAACTTATCCGCCAGTGCCCCTGTCACAGGCTGTGACACGCCCCACATCAGCTGTGTCACCGCTAAGGCAAAACTGATTTGCACAATGCCGATATGCGCGCTAGCATCAATCGGTTTGATAAATAACCCAAGCGATAGGCGAATCCCAGACGTTATCAATAAAATAGCCGCAGCGGCGGCAACTAACAGCCAAAGCTGATTTTTTGACGGTAGGGCAGGGCTTGACATAGGGCATATCCAAAAAAAGGTAGCAAAAACTGGGGTGGCAACTACTTGGCTAACGCGCTAGTATCTGACGCATAAAACTGTTCAAAAAAATCCATGAATGCGCGATTTCATACAATCAATGTGCGCCGAGCAATCTTGATTAATTTAACCCATAAAAACAAAAAACCCTAGTAAATACTAGGGTCTCAGGGATTTTAATGGTTAGGTTAACACTTAACCAAACATTCGTTGTATTAAATTTACTTGCTTTGGAACCAAGAATCCGCACGGCTACGTGCAGTGGCAATATCTTGTGATGACAAGTTTAATGCCAATTGACCGATTTTGCTTTGCGCGCGGGTGCGTACTTGGTCTGATAGCATGCCGTCACGAGCCGCTAGGTCATACCATTTGTAGGCATCGACCAATTTTTTTTCTTTTTCATCTAGCATGGCTAGGGTATAGCTGGCACGGTTATCACCCAGTTTTGCCGCTTTTTCTAACCAATAACGCGCTTGCCCAGCATTAGGCTGCACGCCTTCGCCACGAATATACATCATGGCAAGATTTAATTGTGCAGGTGCAATGTCTTGTTTGGCGGCGGTGGTGTACCACTGGATGGCTTGTTGGAAGTTTTGCTGAATGCCGAGACCTTTTTGGTAGCGTTTGGCTAGGAAGAATTGGGCTTGTTGATTGCCAGTTTTAGCTTGGCTTAGTAATGCCATCGGTTCCATGCTGTCATAGCGTGAGCCATTGAGTGGAATATTGGCAACCAGTTCAGCGCTTGCAACGCCTGATAAGCTTAAAAATGCAGTTAATACGGTGACTTTTAATAATTTCATAACCAACTCCGAGTATCAAGCTGCAGCCATCGCAAGCTTGCCTAGGTTTAGATAAAATAAACTTAATAAATAGGTAAACGAATTAACAGAAAATCTTAAATTTTACAATGATTTAGCCATTCGTTATGTTTTAATAGGATAACGCAATCTTTTGATTGTTTTAGGTTAACACTGTTTGCTTTGCGTTTCAAATATTTAAGTGAAAATGTAAACAGTTGTTACAATATTTCACAGGGGAAACAAGGCTTGCGATACTTGGTGTCGTGTAGGGCTTTACTTTTGTGACATATTGTTAGATTAGACGATAATTTATCGGCTCACCAAATCTTCATAGGCATAGAATCAGCGATAAAATAGCTTAGTTTTTGGTAACCCGATAGATTGCCACATCGGCAAGTAAGTTGGGGTTTTTGCGGATAATTTGTGCAAGTGCCCAAGGATAGGGCTTTTCACTTTCTTGTACCGCAAAACGATTGATGATACGGATGTCATTGTCATCACACAGCTTTTCAAAGTCTTTAAAGGTACACAAGTGAATATTGGGCGTGTTGTACCAAGCAAACGGCAGGGCTTCAGACATTGGCATCATGCCTTTGATACCCAAGTGAATACGGTTTTGCCAATGCGCAAAATTAGGGAAAGTGACAATCACTTCTTTGCCAACCCGTACCATATCGAGAAGTAGTTGGTCGGGCTCTTTGACCGCTTGTAGGGCGCGCGCCATCACCACCGTGTCAAAGCTTGCGTCGGCAAACCGCGCTAACCCATCATTTAAGTCTTGCTCAATGACGTTGACGCCTTTGGTAATACAGTCATTGATTTTAGTTTGGTCGATTTCGATACCATAGCCAAACACGCCCAATTTGTTTTGTAAATGCGCGAGTAAATCACCGTTACCACAGCCTAAATCCAAGACTTTGGCATTGGGTTTGATCCAGCGTTCAGCAAGTTGATGGTCAATTTTCATTCAATTCTCGTTAAATCTAAAGTTAAATCCAAAATTAAATCTAAATTAAGCGGTTAAAAAATTAAATACCGATTGACGATAGGTCGGGATATCAAACAAAAACGAATCATGCCCATAGGCGGCATCGATATTGATATAGCTTACGGGCTTACCATTGGCAATTAGCGCATCCACAATTTCTTGTGAGCGCTCTGGGCTAAACCGCCAATCGGTGGTAAAGGATATAATTAAAAACTTACACTGGGTATTTGCCAATGCCAACCGTAGCGCATCGGTATCACTCAAACTATCATTGAGACTGTCATCCTCAATCGCGCCGCGCGCCGGGTCAAAATAATCTAAGGCTTTGGTCATCAGCAAATAGGTATTGGCATCAAAACGTTCACTAAACTGCTCACCTTGATAGCGTAAATAACTTTCCACTTGAAATTCTACATCGTAGTTGAACATCAGCTTGCCGGCTTTCAAATCGCGTCCAAATTTTACCCGCATCGCTTCATCGGTGAGATAAGTGATATGACCGACCATACGCGCCAAAATCAAGCCGCGTTTGGGAATTTTGCCTTGCTCGATATAGCGTCCTTCACAAAAATCAGGATCGGATAAAATCGATTGGCGTGCCACTTCGTTAAAGGCAATATTTTGCGCAGACAGCTTCGGCGTGCTGGCAATGACCACACATTTTTTTAGCCGACTCGGATAGTCAATTGACCACTGCATGGCTTGCATGCCACCCATTGAGCCACCAACAATCGCATGCCAAATATCAATGCCGAGATAGTCAGAGAGCATGACTTGGGTTTTTACCCAGTCTTTGATGGTGACCAAGGGAAAATCTGGACCATATGGCTTGCCGGTTTCTGGATTGGTACTGGTTGGACCCGTCGAGCCGTAGCAGCTGCCAATGTTATTAAGACATACCACAAAAAAACGCGTGGTATCGATTGCTTTGCCAGGACCGATAAATGTATCCCACCAGCCTGCTTTTTTATCATCGCTGCTATGATAGCCAGCCGCATGATGACTGCCCGATAGCGCATGACAAATCAATATCGCATTGGATTTATCGGCGTTGAGCTCGCCATAAGTTTCCACCATTAAATCAAAAAATGGCAGCGTGCGATTGCATTCTAACGTCAGTGGGGTATCAAAATGAATTTTTTGCGGTGTGACGATACCCACAGATTTGCCACCAGATTTGGCAAAACTAATAGGATGATCGTCGTCAAAATTTTTGGGGACAGTCAATTCAGCTTCAGGTAAAATCTTGGTATGTGGTTTGTGTTGCTGTGTACTCACCCGCTTTCTCACTAATTTTTGATTGATAACGCATTAAAAGTATAGCTATTGTAAGGGTTTATATGGGTTATCACAACTTGGAATTCAAATGCCAAATTTAGCATCATCACCACACCATACACTCCTATCGCTCACAGGATTGTCGCTCACGGGGTTTTTGGCATTGACGTATTTAGCATTTCATCAGCCAATATCGGTTTTGGCTGCCAATGCTATTACAGTCACAAGCGCCACGATGGTCAGCCATCATCAAAGCCATCACTCCGTCAGTCATCTAAACAGCCACCAAAACCACTATCAAAACCAACAGCCCAAACAGCATAACCACCAAGCAGACGGTGAATTGGCTAACACTCCATCACAAAACGCAATCTTTAAAAGTAAAAGTCCTGCTAAAAGCCCCGTACCCTCTGAACAAAATTCCCGCCTAGTGGATGCGCTATTGGTCATGGGTGGGATAGGTTGTCATTGATTCAAATATAGCTTAAAAAATGCAATAATTGAGCAATTTCAGATAATTATCCAGTACGCGCACCCTAGTAAATATGCTAATCTTAACCCCACTTTTTTTATGATTTTTTGGATTAAAGATAAATTATGAAGCCAAGCAATCCACCTGAAATTGCCGTTGTTCTTGTGAATTTGGGAACACCCGATGCACCAACTGAAGCAGCGGTGCGCCGCTATCTCAAACAATTTTTGTCCGATCCGCGCGTGATTGAAATTCCGCAGTTTATTTGGCAAATCATTTTAAACTTGTTTGTGCTACGCAGTCGCCCCAAACGGGTTGCCCACGCCTATGCTAGCGTGTGGGACGGTGATTCTCCGCTGCGTAAAATCACGCTTGCCCAAGTGGACTTGTTGCAGCAGCGTTTTGACCAACATCAACTACCTTGCAAAGTAAGCGTCCATGCTGCCATGACCTATGGCAAACCTGCGTTAACGGATGTGCTATCGGCATTAACTGCCAGAAAAGTAGAGCAAATCGTGATGTTGCCAGCTTATCCACAGTATTCTGGTTCCACCACTGGCGCGGTGTTTGACGTAGTCGCCAAATGGGGGCTTAAGCAGCGTAATTTACCCAGCATTAGCTTTGTTAAAGATTATTTTGCTCATCCGCAATACATCCACGCCTTGGCCCAGAGCGTCAAACGCTTCCAAGCTGAACATGGCAAACCTGAAAAATTGCTATTGAGTTTTCACGGGATTCCAGAGCCGTATGAGCAAAAAGGCGATCCGTATGCCAGACGTTGTCGCTGTACCGCAGCGCATTTGGCGCAAGTGCTGGGACTTGAGCGTCATGAGTGGGAATGTAGTTTTCAATCACGCTTTGGTAAGCAAGAATGGGTCAAACCTTATACCGATGCCACCTTAACCGAGTGGGGCAAGCAAGGCATCAAGTCAGTACAGGTACTGAGTCCAGCATTTTCGGCAGATTGCTTAGAGACGCTAGAAGAGTTGGCAGTCGAAAATCGACAGACATTCCAGTCCAATGGCGGTGGGGACTATCATTATATCCCTGCACTCAATGTGGATGCTGCGCATATTGATTTGTTTGAGTCACTGGCATTGCCACATGTGCAAGCGTGGCAACAAAATCTGCAAGGATGGTATTAACATTTATTGTTAAAGCTTGGGCTTAAAGTAGGTTATTAAGCGCATTAATAGCAAGCCTTATTAACTGCAAGCCGATAAAAAAGGTTGGTAACTTACCAACCTTTTTGGCGTTTCTTTTTGACATTTAAATACAAAAAATTTCAGAACAGAAAATCAGTCTTTATAACTTTCATCTGCGGCATCAGGGTCAGCGATATCACCAATAGTCGGATAGTCGTCTTCGCTAAAGCTATCCTCAACCAATAATTCATCAATCCGCTGCTCATCAATATTTTGGCGATGAATCGGGGTCAAACCACTTTCACCCGCTTCAATATGGCTTGATGACAAGGATTCATCATCCAATTGCACAGTAAAACTATCCGAATCAATATCGGTCAAATTGCTAGATGTTGGTTTGGCTTTCATTGTTGTTCCTTCATTTTCATTTATTGTTTATTATCAGTGTTATGTCGGTATCATAGCCAGTAATCAGCATGACATCTATGTTGCCAATGTGATATTTGTGTTATGTTATCGAAAACAGTTTTTCGCACAGACAGCGTTTTTAACAATTTTTATGGATAAAACAGGAAGTGACTATGTTTAAAAATCTTGCCTCAGATGCATTGGGTTTAAGTGACATCGGTAAAATCATCCCAGCCAGTCAGTTTAACCAAACCGATATTGATGACTATATTTTTCATGAAGATAACGAGCGCATTTATTTTGTGATTAAGTCAAAAATGGACGAATATTGCTTTACCAATGTCGCCTTTATCCACCTTGATGGGCAGTCGGCGACCAGTAAAAAACGCTTGCTAAAACGCTATCCGTACCGCAATTTTCAGCCCGCCAATATCATGATTGAGACCGCAGGCACGATGGATATGGATGCTGAGCTAAAATTTAGCTTGGGCGGTGTGGCGTTTTCGATTGATATCGACAAAAATCAAATCGAGCAAATCCGTGATATCTATAAGGCGCTGACTGCGATTAGCGAGCAGTGCAAACGCATTGCCCATGAAGAAACGGTGCTAGAAAAATCCTTTAATACCGTCACCAATATGTTTAGCTTACGCGAACTGTCAGAAAACGTGGTGCTCAACTTGCCTGATGTCATCAACCAAACTGTCGCACAAGTAGAAAATGCCTATGGCGAGCGTTTAAAGACCATTCGTAATTATGACTTTGGCGCGATTTTTGAGCATTATTTGCGTCAATAATTGCTAAAACTTATGCAAACTGTACTCACCGCCTACGCTGAGCAAGGGATTAAACTTGCGATTGAAAGCAAACGAGTCAAACATATCAACTTTCGTATCAAATCGATTGATGAAGCACCGTTTACCAGCTTGCTCAGCGTGTCTTATCCCATGCGTATGCCACAACATCTGCTGAGGCAATCGCTCGAGCATCGCCTTGCATGGGCAATCGACTGCCAGCAAAAACAACGAAAACTCAAAGAACTTCAAGCCAAAAAACCTGCCTATATCAATGATGTTAAAGATTTGGCAAATTTGACCCTTGAAAGCAATATTTACTTTGAAGGGCAAAAAATGACAGTGCAAGCCTTATTTGAACGCCACTTTGACAACTCGGATTTTTCAAAAACGGATATTCCACGCACCTTAACGATTCTTTATAAAGCTTGGCTCACTCAATTTATTCAAAACCGCCAAGCGTTTTGGCAAGACAAAGTGGGTCAATTTGCCAGCAAAATCACGCCCTACACCATGAAGACCCGATGGGGCAGTTGTAGCACCCAAGCCAAAACCATTCGCTTGTCCGTTTGGCTGGCGCAATTCCCGCCAGACTGCGCGGATTATGGGTTGGTGCATGAGCTGTGTCATCTGATTGAGCCCAATCATTCGGCACGATTTTGGGCGCAGGTGGCACGAGTCATGCCCGATTACAAACATTGGCATGATAAGTTGAAATTTGGGGATTTATAAATGAAAAAAGCCATATCGCTTTGATATGGCTTTTTTGCAAGCATAAAAATATAATAGCAGAGTTTGGCGTGACGTTATGCTAAACGAGCCGTTAAGCTTGGACTTAACACTTAACGGAGTAAAGAACGATGAAACGCTGTTTAATCATCATCGTTCTTGTTGTCCTAATGCTGTTAAGCAGTAACGCTTATTAGACGGACGCAAGACAGCGTGGCAGTTGCTGGAACAACTAAAACGCTGGGGCTTTCGGGAAACCGTTAGCCCACTCCTTGTCTTTATTATAAAGTTGCAAATCCTCAAAATCAATCTGTTAAAATGTAATCAGATTGCATTTTTTCACGAAACCCATCTTTTTCACGATACCATTGATGACGGCGTTTAGAATTGTGTTTCCAACTTTTTGCATATTTGAACGCATAAGTTGGTTTGTCATCCCAAATATGCGGTAAATGCTTACCACGCTTGGGGCGTAGCTTGATGTTATAGTCCCAATATTCCGCTTTGTGCAAATAATGAAATGAGCGTTCTTGTTGCGTTCTAAAGTAGCTATAAATCTGATTGCGTAAATTTGGATAACGACAACTTTCCCACGGAAAATAGATTTTCTTACGCCCAGAACTGCGATATTGAACTTTGGTTTTTTTGTGAGTTTTTTCAAGTTTTTGCATAATAGATTTTTCCTAAGTTAAAAAACTTAGAAAAAATCCAATTTGTAATAATTCATCGTTGATTGCCTGTAGAAAATTCGGTCTAAAAACAAAATTTGGGTTAAAATTTTGTTTTATCCTAGCATCTATTTAAAATTTCGTAAAATTGAAAAAGAAAATATCATGAACAAAATTCATTATCAATTCGACTTTAAACGCTTCCGCGAACACCTTGTCGATGTCACGCTTACGTTTACTGCGGACAACGACAACCCAATCGTTTGGCTACCTGCTTGGATTGCGGGTAGTTATATGATTCGAGAATTTAGCAAACACATTACGGCAGTCACTGCCACCATCCATGACCCCAACGCCAAGAACAATCAACGCCTTAAAAAACTTGATAAAAACCACTGGCAAATCCACGCCAAACAAGGCGACCGCATTAGCGTCACTTATGAAGTCTATGCTTATGACTTATCCGTGCGTGGGGCATATGTCGATGAAACTCGCCTGTACGGCAACTTCACCTCCCTAGCATTAGCGGTACAAGGGCAAGAAAACCAAGCGATTAAAGCCGAACTCATTTGCCCGCAAGACTTTTATGAGGTAAACGGCGTGGAAGTCAGCCTAGCCACTGTTTTACCCGAAAAAATGCACCAACAAGCCGAACAAACCATCTATCAGCTAACTGCCGACAACTACGAGCAACTCACCGACAGCCCGTTTGAAATCGCTGAGCAAGATGAATTTTGGTTCGATGTAAAAAGTGGCGAAAACACCATTCCCCACCGATTTGTGATTTCTGGCGTACACCACAGCGACCTTGAACGGCTAGAAACTGACCTTAGCAAAATTTGTCAAAGCTATGTCGATTGGCTCGGTGATACGCCGTTTGATGATTATCTGTTTATGACCATAGCAACTTCAAGCGACTATGGCGGGCTTGAGCACCTTGCCAGTACCAGTTTGATTACCCCACGAGATGACCTACCCACATTTTTTGAACAAGCTGAGCCAAGCGAGAGTTATCAACGCTTTTTGGGCTTGTGTAGCCATGAATATTTTCATGCGTGGTGGGTTAAAACCGTGCGTCCCGAAGTCTTTTTAACCGCCAATTTTAACCAAGAGACTTACACCACCTTGCTATGGGTGTTTGAAGGCTTTACCAGTTATGTGGATGATTTTATGCTACAAAAAAGCGGGGTTATTTCGCAACATAGCTATCTGAAGCTGCTTGCTGAACAAATCAATCGCTACTATCAAACCCACGGGCGCGCCTTGCAAAGCGTGGCAGAATCAAGCTTTGATGCGTGGATAAAACTATATCGTAGCGATGAGAACACCGCCAATGCCGGGATTAGCTACTACAACAAAGGCGCGCTGGTGGCGTTATGTTTAGACTTGACTTTGATAAACCATGGCAAACGTATTTTTGATGTGATAAAAGTTTTTTATGATAAAGCCAAAGCCCAAGATAATCGCCGTTTTGGTATGACGGACGCCAATCTAGATGACGTCATGAATGAATGTTTACCCAAAGAGGTTTGGCAAGATTTTAGAGCCAATTATATCGACGGCACCACAGAATTACCGCTATTTGAACTGTTGTCAGAACAGGGTGTGAGTATTGAGCAAAAAGACGATGATATTACTTGGGGCATGAAATATATGAGCGAGCCTACTGGGTTAAAAGTGCAACGTGTTGTGCGAAATAGCCAAGCCGCCGCTGCAGGGATTTCTGCTAATGACGTCATCGTGGCAATTGATGGGTTAAAGGCGAGCGAAAAATGGCTAAAATCTACGGCTAAAACCCAAACAATTAGTGAAGACCCTGCCGTGTGTCATGTATTTCGCCGTGATGAGCTGCTGGTGCTTGAAGTGCCACCCGTGAGCGACTCGCATGTTAAACAACCGCTAATATGGACGCTGTTAGCGGGTGAAAATACAAGCCTCACCAAATGGCTGCAGTGGAAATAACTTGCAAAAATAAAGCAAATCTAGTAAAATTCGGCTTCCAATTTTATCAATCCATCCTGTGTTGGCTTTAATCGGTTGGGTGTTTGGGTGAATTTTTAGCAAAATAAAGATTCATGCCACGCATACTAACTGCAGACCAAAGGGCAGGATAATGACTAGAGACCTAACCATGCGCGCAGATATCCATCCAGCTTATCAAGAAGTTCTATTCCACGACACCAACGCTGACGTTTACTTTTTAACTCGCTCGACTATCAAATCAAAAGTAACTCGCGAATACGAAGGTAAAGAATACCCATACGTCGCACTCGATATTTCAAGTGCCTCACACCCATTCTATACCGGCGAACAACGTAAAACCCAAAACGAAGGTCGTGTGGCAAGCTTCAACAAACGTTTCGGTGCATTTGCAGGTCGTAACAAAAAATAAGTTTAATCGCTTATTATCAAAAACCCTTTGCAACTGCGAAGGGTTTTTTATTGGCTGGAATGGGACATACTAGACAGTCACTAACAATACGCCAAAAAAAGCCCACCGAAGTGAGCTTTTTTTGGGTTTATTTGTTTAGGTTTAATAGGAATGAATTTTTACGTTTTTCGGTAGTAACAATTCTTTTTTGAGTGGCAACTGCGGTGATAACTCAAACAAGGCGCGGCGATATACATTACGTTTAAATGCCACCACTTGGTTAAGTGGATACCAGTAACTGACCCATTCCCAGCGGTCAAATTCAGGTTTTGCCGTATCAAAACGGATATGTTCTACATTGTTCTCATCTAGCTGGAGCAAAAACCATTTTTGTTTTTGCCCAATACACAAAGGATATTGTCCTTGTCGTACAAAACGTTTTGGCAACCGATAACGCAGCCAATTTTGGGTTTGTGACAACACTTTGACATGCTGAGGGTACAATCCGACTTCTTCCCACAATTCCCGATACATTGCATCAAGCGGCGTTTCACCAAAATCAATGCCGCCTTGTGGAAATTGCCAAGCATCGTGACCCACGCGTTTTGCCCACAGTACTTGTCCGTGTGTATTTGCCAAGATGATACCTACGTTGGCTCGAAAGCCGTCTGCATCAATCATGACGATTACCTTCAATTTAATGGTTAAAATTGGCAGGCAATCACATTATCAAGTTTTTTGGGTCGCAAGGTTTACACACATCCTTGCAGACCATTATTAAAGTTTTGGTCAATCAAATCATCGGGCATAAACCCATCTCATACCAACAGACGCTTATTTTATTATTATTGCTAAAAAACATGGACAATGTAATCACTGCCTTTATTACCCACTATTAAACCAGTTTTTATGTCAAAAGTGTAATGTTTATTTGCTATAAATTGTTTCACGGACATAAAAAGCGCATAATATCGCTTGATTTTATACAAAATATTTTTTTAAAAATTATAAGCATCTGGGGATAGTATGAAAGCAACAGTAAATTGGTTAAAAAACGAAGACATTAATTTTGAAGCCGTGACCGAAAACGGCAATAAAATTATCATGGATTCAACGGAAAAATTGGGTGCCAAACCCATGGAAATGGTTTTGATGGGGCTTGGCGGCTGTGCCAGTTATGATGTGGTCAGTATCCTGCAAAAAGCCCGTCAAGCTGTAAGCGATGTTGAGTGTCAGCTATCGGCTAAGCGTGCCGACACGATTCCTGCGGTATTTACTGATATTCATTTGCATTTTGTGGTCAAAGGCAGCGCCATCAAAGAAGCGCAGGTTAAAAAAGCCATCGAGTTATCGGCAGAAAAATACTGCTCAGCCAGTCGTATGCTAGAAAATGGCGGTGTCAAAATCACCCATGATTACGAAATCATTGATGAAACATTTGATGAAATTACTAATGAAACGGTTAAAGGGTAGGGAATAACGGCATGTTTCCCTATCTAAGTGCTGTCCCTGCCACCAATAGCAGCGTGGTGCTGGCAATGATGGTTGCCAGTTTATTGCCCTTGGTGTTTGCGATATTGGCAAAGCTCTTTGGCGGATTTAAAAGCAAAGACAATGCCAATCCGCGCGAGTTTTTGGGTAAACAAACGGGCGCGGCAGCGCGTGCCAATGCCGCGCAGCAAAATAGCTATGAAACCTTGCCGGTATTTTTGGCAGCGGTGATTGTGGCGTTGTTATTTTTTGTACCGCTGTCAGTGGTGACCCAGTTGGCATGGTTGTATGTGATATTACGGATTATTTATGGGTTGGCGTATATTGCCAATTGGGCAACTTTTCGCTCAATTATTTGGTCGCTTAGCCTCGCCTGTCCACTGATGTTGTTTTATTTAGCGATACGATTGAGCTAATTTGCTATGAGCAATCGCCAGCTTGGGATTGTGCTTGTAACATCGCAACAATGGTCTTAAGCTGTTTTTGTCTTTTTACGTTTTGCCAAAGCTCGCTGGCTTCTTCATAGCCTTGGGTCAACATTCCCAGCCATTGTTTGTAACGTCCCACCAGCATATTGTCGCTACGGGCATGTCCTTGCAAAAACGCAATTTGTAGCTTAAGTAGCGCTTGCCAAGCCATGTTTTTTACCGTGTCATTTTTATCCATCGCTTTGATTTGATTGACTAAGTCAGGATGAGTAACTGCACCACGTCCGAGCATGATATGTGGGGTGTTTGCTTGTTTGCGGCAACGCATGGCTTGTTCAGTCTGCCAAATTTCGCCATTGGCAATAATCGGTAAGCTTAACCGCTGCGTCAGGGGTGCGATTAACTCCCAATAGGCAGGGGGTTTATAGCCTTGGGTTTTGGTACGGGCGTGGATAGTCAGCCAACTGGCATTGGCTGATTGCACCGCATCGCCGATTTCTTGGGTTAGAGAGGTATCTTCATAGCCGAGTCGGATTTTTGCTGATACAGGCGTATCCGATGGCACGGCTTGGCGTACTGCATGGATGATTTGATACAAGGTTTCAGGTTCGGTGAGCAACACCGAGCCACCGCGGTGACTATTGACAGTTTTAGCAGGGCAACCAAAGTTAATATCAATGGCTAACGCACCAAGCTCGACCGCCCTGACGGCATTACCTGCCATCAGGTCGGGCTCACTGCCCAGTAACTGTACATGTACTGGCGTGCCGTGAATGGTTTTGCCTTTTAAACCATCTTTATGCAAAAGTTCGGGTACGAATTTATAAAACACATGCGCGGGTAGGACGTGCTGGGTGACGCGAATAAACTCACTCACCGTCCAGTCGTAATGTCCGATACTGGTTAAAATATCCCGCATCAATGGGTCGGTCAGTCCTTCCATCGGCGCAAGGACAATTTGCGGCTGGGTAAAATCGGGGCTAAACTGCGATAAGTGACTAGCCATAAATCACCTTTTTATCTTTGAGTCCGTGAATCAAATCTTGAATATTAAAAATATCCAAATTTACCTTGGCGCGCGTACAGGCAACATACAGCAGTCGCAACTCTTCGGGGGAGATTTTTACCGCCTGAGAAGTCACATCATAATAAAAATCATTGTCAATTTGCACCCGTGACCATTCCAACCCTTTGGCTTTATGTGCGGTAGAAATGATGTAGTCGGCTTTATCCAGTGTGGTCAAGCTGTTAATTGCTTGGTTTAGCGTTTCGGTGCCATGTTCATCGACCAATTTGACGAGGGTTTTTAAATCGCTGCCTTCGTTCGTCTCGCTATAATCCTGCACGTCGCGCCAATTGTTAAAGTAGGCAAGCTCAGGCACGCCATATGCCGCTTGTCCTTTTTTTAGGCGTTCGGCAGATTGACTAAATTTGAGCAAACGCTCTGTATCGGCTTGTAGCGCAACTTTATGTCCCATTTTAAGCCCAGATAACAGATTGACCATCGCACTGGCATTGGTACGGCAAAGAATGGCATCTTTTTGACCATGCACCATACTTTTGCCTAAGGTAGACGCCATCGCAGGATTGCCGCGCAGTGGTACCTCTTCTTGTAGCGCTTTTAAAAACCCATTCGCCACATCAGCAATTTGGTCGCCAAATCGAAACGATTGGGTGAGCAAGGTTTGTGGTAGCGGCAGGCGCTTCATGGCATTGACAGCGCCGCGCCATTCATAAATTTGCTGATGCGCGTCACCCACATAGATAACTTGGTTGGGCTGATTGGACAAAATCCCCATCATCAAGGGGTCGGCATCTTGCGCTTCATCAAATAAGATAAAATCCGCAGGAATTACCGGTTTGGATAGCGCCCAAAGTTTAAGGTAAATATCATGCCCAATCCCCGCAGGGTGGCGCGGGTCAATCGACTGTTGCCAGCGGCGCTCTACATACGGGTATAAGGTGTCGCGCAGCTGCTCAGCTTCACTGGCAACCAACCAGTCAGGAAACTGCAAATGGCGCGGCGCGGGGTAACTGGCATGGGTACTACAAAACGTGCTCACGGCATCGGAGACAAATCGTGCCTGTCGCTCTGGCGTTAAGGTCACAAACTGGCTTTTGCCTTCAATTTGGCGTTTGACTTGCACAGGGGTCAACCCCAAATCTGAGGCGAGGCGACTGGGAGAAAAACGCGGTAGTTGCAGCTTTGCGGTGATATCGCGAGCAGTATGACGAAATGCCAATGAGTGAAAAGTGCGACAGTCGACATGGTGGGGGAATTTGCGCTGCGCTTCTGAAGCAATCGCTTTGTTAAATGCCAAATAAATCCCGCGACCACGTAGCTGATTGCCAATCAGGTTAAGCGTGGTGGTCTTACCTGCGCCGGCATACGCTACCACCTTAAACGACTGGCGCGTGAGTGCCATATCGACAGCCTGCTGCTGCTCACCCGTTGGGCGTTGGGTCGGGCTGTTGACAAGGGGTTGGGTGGGGATAACGCTGGGGTTTGACATAAGGCCATTGCTAACAGAAAAGTGAGCTATTTTAGCAAAATTTGGCAAGTTTTGCTCAGTTTCCTTTATTTACTCAACCTGTATTTACTAGCCTTTATTTACTAAGTGGGGATGAATGAGAGGTTGACTAGGCTTTAGCTTTATCCAGCTAGATTAGCGGTCTTTCTGTAATAACGCTTTTTCTTTAACCAATACCCGTGCCATGACCAGACCGAGTTCAAACAATAACCACATCGGGATAGCCAGCATAATCATGGATAGCCCATCTGGCGGTGTCACCAATGCCGCAATAGCAAAACAACCCACGATGATGTAACGGCGTTTTTGCGCCAAGCTATCCACTGTCACCACCCCAGCCAACACCAGTAGCAGCGTCAACACAGGAATCTCAAAGGTTGCCCCAAACACCAAAAATAGCTTGAGTACAAAATTTAGATAGCTTTCGATATCGGTCATCGGTAGCACATTGTCGGGCGAGAATTTGATAAAAAAAGCTAGCACGCTTTTGAGCACGACATAATAGGCAAACGCAATCCCCAGATAAAACAATATCACCGATGACAATAGCACGGGTAGGGCGATACGTTTTTCATGCTTATATAGCCCTGGTGCAATAAAGGACCAAATCTGGTACAAAATATACGGCATCGCCAAGATAACAGCCAGATACAGCGTCAATTTAATCGGTGCCAAAAATGATGAGGTGATATCCGTTGCAATCATAGAAGAATTGACTGGCAACAATGCTGTTAACGGCGCTGAAAAAATATCGTAGATTTCTCGCGAAAAGCCCGCCAATGCCAAAAAAATCACCAACACCGCCGCAAAACCGTGAATCAAATGACGGCGCAGTTCAATCAAATGCTCAGTGATGGGCATATCTACCAAAGTATCGTTTTGCGATGGTTTATCATCTTTAGCTTGTTCAATGGCTAATTGTTCAGGCGTTTTTTTGGTTTTGATAAGCTTAATCACTGGGCACCTCCACCCAAACTTGGCAATTGGTGCAGTAGCGGATCGGCTTGATAATTGGGTAAAAAAGGCGGATTGGGAAGACGTCTGACACGGTCATAATCACTGAGTAAAAACCAACGATAATACATTGGCTCAGTGGCAGCGAATAGCGCTTCATGTAAGTCTTTAGCCACTGCATCGGCTTCGACATCAGCCTCTAGACTCAGCAAATAATCGTCTGCTTTGGTTTCTACCAGAGAAGACTCGTCAGATGGCTTGTCTAGTAAAAGCGCGGTGCTATCATTTGTTGGCTCAGCTAAATGATTGGGTGCTTCACGACTGGATGGTTCATGACTGGGTGGTTCAAGGCTGAGTGGTTCAGTAGGCAGACTAACTGCGTTAGTATCATGACCAAGATTAGGGGTTGTATCAGCCGACTGGGTATTGTGAGCTTGCATCGAAGGTGCTTTGCCATGTTGCTGTAATTCGCTCACACTGCTGCGAAGGGCTTCCATCTCGCGCTTCATATCAACTTCAGCTTGGCGGATTTTTTCCAGCTCAAGCTGCATTTGCTTGCGCGTTTCGGCAAGGTCAAGCTCAGCTTCAATTTCTGACTGCAGCGTTGCAACCGTACGGCGGAATTTGGCATACCACTGACCTGCAGTACGCGCCGCTTGGGGGAGTTTTTCAGGGCCCAGCACAATCAGTGCAATCGCCCCAAATAACAGTAGTTCGGAGAAACCTATATCAAACATAACAACCGTGGCAGTTAAGGATTAAAAAACCAAAGAAAAAGTAACGACTAGGGTTTAAACGTTATGTTTATCTTGTTGGGTCTGCGTGGTATTGAGCTCAGCTTTTTCGTGTTCAAGGACACGGTTTTTGTTCAGATGCTGTTCGTTTTCATCTTTGACCGCATCTTTAAAGCCTTTAACGGCACCACCCAAATCTTTACCGGCATTTTTCAGTTTTGAGGTGCCAAAAATGACCACAACAACAACCAGTAAAATTAACCAATGTGTGATTGAGAAACTACCCATGAGAATATCCTTTGATTAACCTTGACAATAGGGGTGAGGACAATATGAATTTGCAGTGTAACACATAACCATTGCGTTGACATAACTGTGCAAAAAACTGTGTAAAACACGGCGAATTTTTCGCAATTTTAGCCAGCAATATTCAGGAATTATCGACTGTTTAGTGGCGTTTACTTAAGGGCGCTCACTTAAGGGCTATTACTTAAGAGATTTGACGTGCGGCTTTTTCGTCGATACCCGATAAGCCAAAACGTCTTGCCAATTCATTGGTGACAGCCCAAGACGGTATATTAAACCATGCCAATGTGACCATTGTGTGAAACCAAACATCAGCAATTTCATACACCAAATCTTTCACTGCGGTATCATCGGCGACGGCCTCATAGGGGGTATCATTGGCAATGTTGATATCTTTGGCAGCGATAATGGCTTCGGTGGTTTCTTCACCGACTTTTTCTAAGATTTTGTTGATACCTTTATGGTATAAGCTTGCCACGTATGAGCTATTAGGATTGGCATTTTTACGCCCAATCAATACTTCATCTAACGCGGTTAAAATATCCGCTGACGTCGTAGCGGTTGGTGTTGGATTGCTTGTTGGTGTCGGATTGCTTGTTTGTGTCGCATGGCTTGCAAGCGGCGAGTGTTCATGAGTCGGTTTGGCGTTGTCACCATAAATCGCATCAGGATCTTTGATGACCGCATCAGTAATTTGCCATTGTAGCTGTCCGTGGTCATCGGCAAGCAGACGGTAAAAACAAGACTGCCGACCCGTATGGCAAGCAATCCCACCCACTTGGGTGACTGACAGCACAATCACATCAGCATCGCAGTCTAAGCGGATTTCATGGACTTGCTGAAAATGCCCAGAGCTTTCGCCTTTGTGCCATAATTTACCGCGAGAGCGTGACCAATACACTGCTTGCATTTTTTCGGCAGTCAGGCGTAATGACTCGCGATTCATCCATGCCATCATCAAAATGCGCCCTGTATGAAAATCTTGAGCGACTGCAGGCATGAGCCCATTGTCATCAAATTTTAGTGTATCTAGCCAATTCATATTCACGCCCTGTATCATACTATGCAAGCCCTAACCAAAAAAAAGCACCCATCAAGCGATGCGTGCATTTATCATAATTCATCAAGCCCTAAATCTCAAAGGGTTTCACATCTAAGGCTTCTTTAATGGTAGCTGATAACGCGATTTCTTGGCTTTGACGATAGTCATACGCCACAAAGCCCATTTTGGCATACGCTACCAATGACCCATCAAACATTCGCGAGACTTTAAACACAAAATCACCACCTAAATCGGTTAAATGCTGTACGCCAACCTCAAACAATAGTTCTTCACGCGCCCGTGCCCGATCAAGGATTTGGGTCTCGATATGATTAATGACCAAGCCTTGGTACTCAGCATTAACCTCCTTAATGCTTTTTGAATATAAAAAACGAAAACGGGCTTCGGTAAGCAATGCCACCAAATTTTCAACCGTTAAGTGTTGTCCTAATCCAATTTCGGTATTGCGCACGCGCATGACGGTCTCAAACACGAAATGGGCAACTTCAATATTTGTGCTTAACGTTGACAAGAATTCTAACCTCATGATGTTGATGTTGATAAGAGAGTATTACACATTAAACTTTTCAGAAGCTTAAGAGCCCGATAAATACCTTAAGGCTAAACAAACTAACGCGAACTGTGTTCAAAATAGGGCTTACTTATCACTTTTAGCCAATTTAACCGCAGTTTTCATAAACTCAGTTGTTAACTTAATTAATGTAATTCCGTGATAGATTTACCAAGTATTTATGCTAAGTAATTGATATAATTTATTTTTTAAAAATTCTACAAACAGCCCTTAATAATAATTTATCTATTATAGTAGAGAAATATTAAAGTAACATCAATAAAATGGATGTCAAAGAAAAATTAGTGATAACATTAGCGTGCATTCACGAATGATTTTTGATAAAATACCGCCTCCCACCTCAAGGCAAAAAATCCAGTGTGATGAGGATTTTTTGACAAACAGGTTAACTTCACTTGATAAAGATTTTTAATCTCTGTCAAAAACGAACAAGAGGCTATCATGAAATTAAAAACTCGCCGTGGTGCTGCCAAGCGTTTTAAAAAAACTGGTAACGGTATCAAACGCAAACAAGCATTCAAACGCCACATTTTGACCAAAAAATCTCCTAAGCGTATCCGTCAATTACGTGGATGCAAATTGGTACACGTGTCTGATGAGAAACGTGTTTACCGTATGTGTCCTTACCTATAATTTATAGGTATTCAATCAACTGATATTACAAAACTTTAGGAGTAAATTATGGCTCGTGTAAAACGTGGTGTACAGGCAAATCGCCGTCATAAAAAAGTATTGGCTCGTGCAAAAGGTTATTACGGTGCGCGTTCTCGTGTGTTCCGTGTTGCTGTACAAGCAGTTACCAAAGCTGGTCAATATGCGTATCGTGACCGTCGTAACAAAAAACGTTCATTCCGCCGTCTGTGGATTGCACGTATCAACGCGGGTGCGCGCTTAAATGGCTTAAGCTACAGCCGTATGATTAACGGTCTGAAAAAAGCCAGCATCGAAATCGACCGCCGTGTATTAGCAGACATCGCTATGCATGATGCGCAAGGTTTTACGGCATTGGCAGAAAAAGCAAAACAAGCACTGGTTGCTTAGTTTGTTTTAAAGCGATTTTTCAAAAAGCCATTAAGTGCAAGCTTAATGGCTTTTTTTATCGCCATATTTTAGTTAAAATGCCTATCACTATTGATAACCAAGATTGCAACGCTCATGACAGAAATAACGACTGACAAACTTATCCAATATTCTGAAAATTTAACCGATATCACCCAAGACCAATTCACCCAATTTGTTCAAGATGCCAAAGCTTTAATCAGCACCGCACAAAACCCCCAAGACCTACAAAACATCCGCGTGACTTTAACCGGCAAAAAAAGCCATTTGACCACCTGGTCAAAACAGCTGGGCGGACTCGATGCCGACGGCAAAAAGACCATCGGTGGCATGCTGCATCAAGTACGCACCCAAATCAATGACAGCCTACAACAAGCGCAAAGCGATTTAGAAGCCAAAGCTTTGGCTGCCAAACTTGCCAGTGAATCCATTGACATCACCTTGCCAGCACGTGGACAACAAGCAGGTAATTTGCACCCTGTCACCATGACCGCTGAGCGTATGCAAGGGTTTTTTCGTCAAGCAGGCTTTGAAGTCGCAACAGGTCCGGAAGTTGAGAGCGACTACTATAACTTTGAAGCGCTAAACATTCCAAGCCATCACCCAGCACGCGCCATGCACGATACCTTTTATTTTGAAAAGCAGCATTTTAATGCCAATTATGTGCTACGCACCCATACCAGCTCGGTGCAAATTCGCACGATGGAAAAAGGCAACCTGCCGATTCGTATCATCTGTCCAGGACGTGTGTATCGTAACGATAGCGACCAAACTCACTCACCTATGTTCCACCAGCTTGAAGGTTTGTATGTCAGTGAATCGACCAATTTTGCTGAGCTAAAAGGCTTGATTCATGAGTTTTTGCAGGCGTTTTTTGGTCGCAAGCTCACGGTGCGTTTTCGCCCGTCGTATTTTCCATTTACTGAGCCGTCTGCAGAAGTGGATATCCTTGCCGATACTTATGCAGGTGGGGGCAAGTGGCTAGAAGTGATGGGCTGCGGTATGGTGCATCCAAAAGTGTTGTCCGATAGCGGTATTGACCCGACCAAATACCAAGGCTTTGCATTTGGGATGGGGATTGAGCGCTTTGCCATGCTGTATTATGGGGTGAATGATTTACGCTTGTTCTATCAAAATGATGTCAGATTTTTAAAGCAGTTTGCTTAGGGGAAAACAATGAAAATTAGCGAAAACTGGTTACGCCAATGGGCAAACCCAAACTTAAGCGCTGAGCAAATTGGCGAACAACTGACGATGGCAGGCTTAGAGCTTGATAGCTTGGATAAAGTCGCCAAAGACTTTAGTGGTGTGGTGGTCGGTGAAGTGATTGACGTCACCCAACACCCCGATGCCGATAAACTGCGCGTTGCCAAAGTGAATGTCGGTGAGCATAGCGAAGCACCGCTACAAATCGTTTGCGGTGCACCCAATGTCGCCGTTGGCGTGCGTGTACCTGTGGCACTGGTGGGCGCCAAACTGCCACCTGCGCAAGGGGATGAACCCTTTAACATTAAAAAAGGTAAACTGCGCGGCGTAGAATCGCACGGTATGCTGTGTGGTGGTAGTGAGATTGACTGTGATGATGGTGTTGATGGCTTGTTAATTTTGCCACAAGACGCCCCGATTGGCATGGATATCCGAGCGTATCTTGGCTTAGATAATCATGTGCTAGATATTTCAATCACCCCAAACCGGGGGGATTGTTTTAGTGTGCGCGGTATCGCCCGTGAGCTTGCAGTACTCAATGATTTAACATTTCAACTGCCCTTTGACAACATCACCGCAGCTGTGACTGACAACGATAGCCAAGCGGTTAGCGTGGAGACCACGGACTGCCCGCGTTATTACGCGCAATTGGTCAGTGGGCTGACAGGCACCACGCCATCACCTGATTGGATGAAACAAGCCCTGAATGCCTCAGGCGTCAAGCCACGTAATCTACTGGTGGATGTTACCAATTACGTATTACTTGAGCTCGGTCAGCCGCTGCATGCGTTTGATGCCGACAAGTTGGTGGGCGCAATTATTGTGCGCCATGCCCAACAAGGCGAAACCCTTGAGCTTTTAAATGAGCAAACCATTACCTTACAAGGTGATGAGCTGGTGATTGCCGATGAACAAGGTGTCATTGCGTTAGCAGGGATTATGGGTGGGCTTCGCACCGCAGTGACCGATAGCACGACCCGAGTGGTAATCGAGAGCGCATTTTTCAAACAGTTGGCGATTGCAGGTAAAGCACGCCGTTTCGGCTTGCATACCGATGCGTCACAGCGTTTTGAGCGGGGTGTTGATTTTGAATTGCCAAAATTGGCACTCGACCGCGCGGTCAATCTATTGGCAACATTTGGCAAGGGCTCAAGTGAGGTTAAGGTCGGTCAAATCACGCTAGTTGAAAACACCGCTGAACTGCCAAAACGTACGCCAGTGACGCTACCGATTGTCAGTATCAACAAATTGTTAGGCGCGGATATCGCCACCGACAAAGCCATTGAGATTTTAGAGAGTCTACAAATCAGCACCGAGGTACAAGGCGAAAATCTGGTTGCCACGCCGCCGAGCCATCGTTTTGATATCAGCTTACCCGAAGATTTGATTGAAGAAATCGCCCGCATTTATGGCTATAACAATATTGCCAACAAACTGCCGGCGTTTACCAGTAACTTGTTTGACAATAAACGCCAAAATGATCTGCATAACTTAAAAATGAGCTTGGTCAATCAAGGTTATTTTGAAGCGGTGAGTTTTAGTTTTAGTGATGCCAAAGTCGAAGCTTTGTTTGATGGGGCGCATTTTGCTGCACCACTCGCGCTTGCCAATCCAATCTCAAGTGACTTAGCGGTCATGCGTCGTACCTTGCTGTCTAGTTTGTTGCCTTGTGTGCAATATAACTTAAACCGTCAACAAAACCGCGTGCGTCTGTTTGAGACGGGTCTGCGTTTTGATGGCAGTGATATCGCAAGCTTAAACCAAGTTGAGACATTGGCGATGGTGGCAGTCGGCAGCACTCATCCAGAGCAGCATCATGACAGCCGTGTGATGGATTTTTACGACCTAAAAAATGACGTCGAATCGGTTTTTCCGCGGTTTGCCCAGTCTGCTATCAGTTATCAACGTAGCCAGCAGCCGTTTTTACACCCTGGTCAAAGTGCCGATGTACACTATCAAGGCAAGGTGATTGGCTGGTTAGGTCAGTTGCACCCACAGATTGCCAAAGCCTTGGATTTGCCGACCACTTGGGTGGCGCAGCTGAATTTACAGGCAGTGATTGACATGCACCAACAGGCATTGACCATTCTGACGCCAAGTAAATTCCCACAAGTACGCCGTGATATCGCTGTGGTGGTAGACAAGTCGATTGCTATGCAATCCATGCGAGATACTATCAAACAAGTCGGGGGCGAGTTATTAAAAGAGGTGTGGTTATTTGATGTATATGCTGGCAGCAACTTACCTGAAAACCAACAATCGCTTGCTTTTGCACTGGTGTGGCAAGACCTCGATGCCACGCTTTCTGACGAGCGTATCAATGCGCAAATGGAAGCTGTTATCGCTGCGCTACATGAGCAGTATCACGCAACGCTACGTATGTAATCTTGGACTAGCAAATTATACCAGTCGATACAATGTTTTTCTTTGATTTTAAAGTAAAAATAACTATCGACTGTATTTGCTAGAATCGCTAGAATAGGAACATTTAGTAGGGTGGGTATGATAATGAATATGCAAGTTGAAGGAAAAACCTTAACCAAATTAGAAATGATCAATCATTTGATGGAAAATTTGGGCATGACGCGCCAAGACAGCCGCGCATTTGTAGAGAATTTTTTTTCAGAGTTGTCAGAAACGTTGACCAAAGGTCACCAAGTCAAGCTATCGGGTTTTGGTAACTTTGAGATTAAGGATAAAAGCCAGCGTCCAGGTCGCAACCCAAAGACTGGCGAGATGGTTCATGTCACAGCGCGCCGCGTTGTTACCTTTAAAGCGGGGCAAAAAATGCGTCGCAGTATTGAAGATAAACTGTTCACAGAATAACGCCTTTATTATTTTTAGATTATTTCCAGTTAATTTAGGCGTTTTAAAATCAGTTGCTGCATTTTGACCGTAAAACATTCTGTCCATAAATTTTAACCATAAAAAAAAGAAGCTTAATGCTTCTTTTTTTTATACCAATGATGCCACTATTTGGCAGCAGAGGCGGCTGCACTGGCAGCTGCTGGTGTCGCAGGGTTTTCACCCCAGATAGCTGGGTATTTATAACCTGGGAAAGTTTTGTGGGCGTATTGTTTAAATTCTTCTGAATTATACGCATTGGTCACGTCTTTTACCCATTGTGTGTCTTTGTCTTTGGTGCGAATCGCTGACCAGTTGACATACGCATAGCTGGGTTCTTGGAACAGCGCTTCAGTCAATTTGATACCTGAGCTGGTCGCATAGTTACCGTTGATGACTGCAAAGTCAACGTCAGAACGCGCACGTGGTAATTGTGCGGCTTCTAGCTCTACTAGTTTGATATTTTTTGGGTTTTCTGCGATATCATTTTTTGATGCGGTCAATGGGTCGATATTGTCTTTAAGTTTTACCCAGCCTAGTTCGTTGAGCATTACTAGCGCACGCGCAAAGTTGCTTGGATCGTTGGGTGCAGCCACGGTGGTACCGTCTTTGACTTGTTTTAGGTCATTTAATTTACCAGGATAGATGCCAAGCGGTGCGGTAGGCACTTGGAAGGCTTCAACGATATCTAAGTTGTTGTCTTTTTTGAAGGTGTCGAGATAAGGTTTGTGTTGGAACACGTTGATATCAATATCGCCATCGGCTAAGGCTTTATTTGGGCGCACATAGTCAGAGAATTCAACCAGTCTGACTTTATAGCCTTGTTTTTCTAACTGCGGTTTGACGGAGTTTTTGACCATGTCACCAAAGTCGCCCACAGTAGTACCAATCACAATTTCAGATTTATTCGGGTCGATACCTGTACTTGCCGCTGCCGTGGTCGTTGTTGAGCTTGCGGTAGTCGTGGTCGTAGTTGTGGTGGTGCTGGCTTGTGCTGTGGTTTCGGTTTTGCTTTCAGGTTTGCTACAACCGACTAGGGCAATCCCTGCCACCCCTACGGTTGCTAGCAGCTGCGCAATATGGCTTGATAAATGCGTTAATTTCATACCTTCCTCCAAAAATGAAAAAATAAACGGACAAAACAATCAGTTTACCTTAACATATTCATAAAAAAAATGTTATTGAGAGTTAACCTATGGATATGAAATTTTTTCATAATTCCTAGAAAAACCATCAATAACAATTTTTTAAACAGCCATCAGCTAAAATTAACGTTTATCCAGACGGTGCGCCAAAATATTACCGACTGATTGGATGATAATCACCATCACCACCAATAAAATCACCATAAAAATCATCACGTCATTTTGGTAGCGGTTATAACCATAGCGAATCGCCAAATCACCGAGACCGCCACCCCCAATCATACCCGCTGCCGCACTATAAGAGAGTAAACTAATCATCAAGGTAGTGATACTTAAAATCAAACTTGAGCGTGATTCGACTAATAACACGTTACGAATAATCGTCCCTGTACTTGCACCCATTGATAACGCCGCTTCGATGATACCTTTTGGCACATCACGCAGATTTTGCTCAACGAGCCTAGCAAAGTAGAAAATACCGGCGACACTCAAAGCAAGCGATGCCGCGATTGGACCAATGGTGGTACCGACAATGAGGCGCGTGACAGGAATAATCACAATCATCAAAATCACAAACGGAAAAGCACGCATGATATTGGTAAAGTTACCAAGCCCTGCATACAGCGATTTGTTGTCGGCGAGCTGATTTTTACTGGTCAAAAATAGCGCGACGCCGAGCAATGTACCAAAGATGACGGACGCAATCGTTGAGATACCCACCATAATCAGCGTTTCCCAAAACGCTTGCCAAATTTCTGCTTTCATCCCCAAAAGATTATCAACCGCGCTTTGCCAAGTTAATGTATTTGCCATGAAATTACCCAACGATTCAATTTAAAACTTAAAAAATTATCCAGTCGTCAACGATGTTTTTGCGCCGTTAATCATCACTAATCAGCAGTTGCCCAATCGGCGTGGTGGCATGAATTTGCCCCGAATGTACGTCAGCGACCTCCAGCAATCTGCCCTTATCAAGTAGGGCGACGCGGTTACACAGCTTGCGAATCACAGACATTTCATGGGTCACAATCACGATAGTGACGTTAAACTTGTCATTAATATCCTTGAGACAGGCTAACACCGATTTTGTTGTTGCAGGGTCGAGTGCAGAGGTAGGCTCATCGGCGAGCATTACATGAGGCTTGGGTGCTAACGCCCGTGCGATACCTGCCCGCTGTTTTTGACCACCAGAGAGCTGGGCGGGATAGTGGTTGGCGCGATTGACCAAATCAACAATTTCAAGACATTCCATCACCCGCGGCATGATGGTCGCTTTTTCCCACCCGGCAATCTCTAGGGCAAAGGCAATGTTTTGTGCCACCGTGCGATTTGCCATCAGATTAAACTGCTGAAAAATCATACCGATATTTTGACGGGCATGGCGCAAATCGTGGGTGGACAGCGAGGTCAGCTCCTTGCCATCAATGGTGACAGTGCCGCTATCTGGGCGTTCAAGTAAATTAATCAAGCGTAGCAAAGTAGATTTGCCTGCGCCCGAATAACCCATCAAGCCAAAAATCTCGCCTTGTTGGATTGAGAGCGATGTCGGCTCTACCGCGGTAAACCAGTTGCCATCTTGGGTTTGGAAGCGTTTGGTAACGTTATCAATGGTAATCATGATAATAAAAAATTTTGCAGTGGCTAAAAGAAGGTAATTTTAGCACAGCTCGTCGTCAGCGTTTAGTCGCTTTAACGAATAAATAAATGCCGAATGGTATGTTTAATTAAATAATAGAGGAGAAAAGCAAAAAAAATTTGTGATAAAACTATAGGCAGAGATAAAAGCGGTTACGATTGGGTGATAGGTAATGTGACCAAAAAGCGGGTATGACCATGCACTGTGTCGGTGATGATACTACCGCCATGGGCTTTGACAATCTGCGCGACCAAAGATAGCCCGAGACCTGAACCTTTTTTCTCTTGTTGTAGCCGTACAAATGGACTGAAAATATCGGTGCGTTTGTCTTCAGGAATGCCTGTGCCTTGGTCGATAACCGCAATACATACCTGATGAAATTCTGGCAGGTGCACAATGTCAGATTTTTTACGTGAAAAAATAGACGATTTATTTTTTGGTTTGTTAGCCAGTTTGCTCGAAGTTGCTTCGCTATCTAATGTGACCGTTGCGGCGGGACTATTTGTCGATGACATTTCAGCGTCAACGGTGATGTTATCGCCGTTTGTGGGATCACTGGTGGTATCTTTTATAGAGGAGGGCATGGCGGGCAAAGCCACTTTATCTTTTTGAACATCGGTATGTTTTTGAGTATCGGTATCTTTTGTACTCTCTTGGATGGTAGGTAGAGCATCAATTGCCAGCTGATTACCCGCATCATCAATGGCATATAACTGTACGCTCACAGGTGGGACGCCATGAAGATGGGCATTGTCGAGCAAATTACGCACGAGGTGGGTGAGAAGTTTGGCTTGCCCTTGGATGATAATATGACCACCCGCAAAGCTAGCTTGTGGGTAGTGCTGAATCTCGTTTTTAATTAACTCATATAAATCGACATCTTCTACTTTTTCTATCGCATGACCGGCATCCATACGACTGACCAGCAAAATACTTTCCACCAAATCATTAAGACCCGTTAAATCACGGTTGATGGCATCAGCACGTTTTTGTACTTTATCTTGTATCGTTTTGTCAAACTGACTTGCCAGCATCGTCATCATTTCAACTTGTAGACGAATACGGGTAATCGGTGTACGAATCTCATGTGAGGCATGGGCTAACAGCAGTTTATTGGCATTCATCAAGGTTTCGATGCGTTCGGCGGTTTGGTTAAAACCACGTGCCAAAATGGTAATTTCATCATTGCCTACAGGCGTGACACGGGCAGAGAAATCGCCATCACCCAGTTGGGTGATTTGCCGACTTAGCTGATTAATACGCCATGTCATGGTGCGCGCAATCATCCATAACATGCCCGACATGATGAGCAGCAGTAGCAAGGTGCCTGTCAATAAATTAATCGCGGGCGAAATCGCACGGCGGTTACTAAGTTTTGATTGGTATAATAGCACATAACCTGATTGGCTATTAACTTGAATTTCGGTCGGGTGTTTTGGATCATCTCTAGGAAATAGAGATAAAAAAAATGGCGGATTTGGCGGTAAGGTGGCAGGCAGCCCACGCATGATCATAATCGCTTCGCCACTTTTGCCATCATATAGACCAAATTTGGCGTTGAGTGAATCGCTATAAATATTAAAACTACGCCGTACGAGGGCAAGTAGATAACGGGTTTCGAGATTTTTTTGTTGGTCTTGAGCGGTACGCAGTTCAACTAGTAACGGGTCTAACTGCTGGGTGACTTGGCTGGCAATGACTTGATGACGAGTATTGGCAGAGGTATCGTGTACCAAATGGCTTAAAACTACCATTGCCCCAGCAAAAATGACCAATGCCAGCATAACGCTGGCAAATAACTTGCTAAATACACTGTTAAATTTTATGCCGCTCAATCGCACACAGAATCCAGAAATCGTGGGTCATCACAGGGTATTATAATAGCTTTGCTAACATAAATGACCAAGTATGATGACCTTTTGCGTGTTAAATTTGTCAACTAAGCTTACACTGTTACACTTGGTCAGTGGCAAACTGATAGCCGACACCACGCACCGTGATAATGCGTTTTGGCTGGCGAGGATTGTCTTCAATCAGCGCACGCAGACGTGAAATATGCACATCAATGGCACGGTCGATGTTATCACTGCTGTCATCGTTTGGCATCGCATGCCACAGCTGTTCACGGCTCAGTACTTTACCTGAGTGGGTAGCAAAGTAATGTAATAACTGAAACTGATGAGTAGTCAAACGCACCGGCTCATCATCAATCGTCACTTCATGGCTGTCTGGATAAACCTTTAAGCGACCAAATACTAAGTTATCTTCTTTTTGCTGGTGAAGCGGCAGGTCGTGACGGCGCATCACCGCACGGATACGCGCCAATAGTTCACGCGGTTCAAATGGTTTTGAGACATAATCATCCGCGCCCATCTCAAGACCCAACACACGGTCAGTGGTGTCACCCTTAGCAGTGAGCATGATAATCGCCGTTTGCGCCAGACGGCTATCTTTGTGCTGACGAATACGTTGACACACTTGCATGCCATCCATATCCGGCAACATCAAATCTAAAATCACCAAATCAATGGATTTGGCAGGGTTAAATAGCGTCTCTAACCCTTCTGTCGCGGTTGGGGCATGCTGAACTTCATAGTAGTTCATGCCCAAATATTCGCTAATTAACTCGGCTAAATCTGGATCATCCTCAATTAATAGTACGGTTTTAGTACCACTATTATTATCTTCCATCACCAACTCCAAAAAATCTCTAAAAATAAATCAGTTGTTATTATTGCTTTTGCTCATCAAAGCTAGGCTTCTATCTTTAATCAAGAACCTATTATCGTAAAGTAAGATACTATTATCATAAAGCAAGAGAGTGCCAATATGATAGTGTCTTATACAGATTTATAAAACTTCTTAGCTGCCAATCATACAGCTATCAATCATACAGCTATCAATCACACAGCCCAATTAATGCATAGCCCAATTTAAAATTGTACTGGGCTACTCATTCTTAAGTTTCTTTACACTGTATAAAATTGTAATGAATTATTGCTTAAAGTGAGTCGTGGCGCTCTATCGCAGGGGTTTTTGCTTTCTTTTTAGCAAATAACCGAAAAAACCGCTGTTTGCCATCATCTAAATAGGTATAAATCACAGGCACCACAATCAAGGTCAATAAGGTTGAAGTAATCACCCCGCCAATAATAGCGTGTGCCATCGGTGCTTGTTGCTCCGACCCTTCACCAATGCCCAGTGCCAGCGGTATCATCCCCATCACCATGGCAGCGGTAGTCATCAAAATTGGGCGCAGGCGCGTTTGACCCGCGAGCATAATAGCTTCATTTCGGCTCAAACCGTTTGATAAAGATTCTTTAATAAAATCAATGAGCAAAATCGCATTTTTACATACCAATCCCATTAACATGATAATGCCGATGATAGAAAACATATTAAGACTAGAGCCGAATAAAAATAACGCAAAGAACACCCCAATTAGCGATAACGGCAGCGATGCCATAATCGCCACAGGGTATAAAAAGCTATTAAACTGTGACCCTAACAACATATAAATAAACACAATTGCCAGTCCAAGTGCGGTTGTTGCGTAGCCAATGGATTCGGCCATGTCCTTGTTAGAGCCTTGTACCGCAAAGCTGTAACCAGGTGGCAGTTTCATTTCGTTTTGGATTTTTGTGATATCCGCGCCGATATCACCTGCCGGTCTGCCGTCTGTGTTGGCTTGGACTACCACCTCACGAAACAGCGAACGGCGGTTGATTTGCGGTGCACCCAAGGTTTCACTAAAATTCGCCACTTGCGATAGCGGCACTAGCACTGGCTGACCATTTTGATCCATACGGCTTGATGACAAGTACATGGATTGTAGCTGCGAGATGGTCTGGCGGTTGTCATCATTTAGGCGCACGTTGACATCGATATTGTTGCCATTGTCATCTTTAAAGGTGCTCACATTATCACCGGCCAGCAGTGGGCGTAATGCTTGTCCGATTTGTCCAATCGAAAGACCGGCATCATTTGCTGCTTCCCGGTTAATGGTGACATTGACCATTGATTTGGGCTGTTTAAGGGTACTTTCCAAATCTACCAAGCCATTGACGTTTGAGAGTTTTTGCATAAACTCATTGGATAAACGTTGCAGCTCAGTTAAATCATTGCCTTTGATGGATATCATAATCGGCTTAAGACCACCGCTGACCGCCATGGCAGCGGCTGCCACTGAGGTAACTTTAATACCGCCTACCTGCTGCAATTGCTCACGCATGGCACGGTTTAAGGCATCTAGTCCGCGCGTGCGCTCATCTTTAGGTACTAACGACACATTCACTTGTACCCGATTGTTACCGCTATAGGACATCGCATTAACCGTGGCATAAGTATTGGTAACTTCAGGAAAACTTTGTAATACCGCGTTGACTTGTGCTGCTTTTTGTTGGGTGTAGTCAAGATTGGCATTGACAGGTGTTTCAAATTTGACTTTGATTTCATTCATATCCGCTTGCGGGACAAATTCTTTGCCCACCAACCCCACGGCAAAAAACGCTGCAACCAGTGAGCCAATTGCGATGAGCACAGTTATCAAACGATGGCGTAAACTCCATGCAAGAATATGGCTATATAGATTGGTCAGCCGATCTAACAGGCGCTGAAACCCATCTAATAGCCAAGCAATCGGTCGCTTGCGAAATGAAACCCGTTCATTGACGCGGTCATGTTGGTGCGCGGCATCTGGGTCTGGCCAAATCGAAGACAACATCGGGTCAAGCGTGAAGCTAACAAATAACGACAGCAATACAGCGGTAGAAACAGTCACACCAAACTGATAAAAAAAGCGTCCGATAATCCCGCCCATAAAAGCCACAGGTAAAAATACCGCCACAATCACCAGCGTCGTCGCTAGCACGGCAAGCCCGATTTCTTGGGTGCCATCAAGCGCCGCTTGGCGGTGATGTTTGCCCATACCCACATGGCGCACGATGTTTTCCCGCACCACAATCGCATCATCAATCAGCAGTCCGATACATAATGCCAGCGCTAGTAGGGTCATCATGTTGATGGAAAAACCAAACGTCCAAATCGCCGCTAAAGTACCGAGCAGCGAAATGGGCAGCGTCAATCCTGTGATAATGGTCGAGCGCCACGACCCTAAGAACAACCAAACAATAAACACCGCCAATATCGCCCCTTCAATCAAGGTACGCACCACATTATTTAACGAGCCACGAATACTTTTGGAGCTATCAGCGACCACCGTCATGGTGACACCTGGGGGTAGGGTCGCTTGGATTTCTGCCAGACGCTGCTGGGTTTTATCAACCACATCAATCACATTGGCGTCCGACATTTTGATAATATCCATTGCCACCGCAGGTTGACCATTTTGTAGCGACGCTGACTCAGCCTCGGCTTGTCCATCAACGACTTGGGCAACTTGCGATAAATACACAGGCACGGTAGCACCCGTGCTTGAACGATTTTGGGCGACAATGATTTGGTTAAACTCATTGGGTGTTTTGACCAACCCGTTAACTTGAATCACCATTTCTTGATTTTGATTATTGATAGTGCCGACAGGTAATTCGACGTTCTCTGAGCGTAGTGCATTGCTAATTTGATTGACTGAGACTTTATAGGCATTCATTTGGGTGGGATTGAGCAGCACACGGATTTGACGCTGCCGACCCCCCAAGATATCAACACGACCCACCCCTGTGACTGTTTGTAGCTGTTTTTTGACCGTGTTGTCTAAGTAAGTGGATAACTCCCGAAGCGACATTTTGTCAGAGCGAAACGTGACGGACACCACAGGCGCATCGGCAGGATTGTACTGCGCAACGATAGGCGTGGTGACTTCATCCCGAAAGGTGGGGGTCACCAGTGCCAATTTATCACGCACATTTTGTGCGGCAACATCGGAAGGGATATTTAAATCAAACTGCACGATGACTTGTGACAGGCCTTGTTGGGTGACGGAGGTCACTTCTTTGACACCGGCGATGGTATTGACTTGGTCTTCAATTTTTTTGGTAATGTCGGTTTCGATGACTTCAGGCGAAGCACCACTATAAACGGTATTGACCACCACAAAAGGGAATTCAATATTAGGAAATTCCTCAACTTTCATGCGAAATGTTGCCAGCAATCCAATGACCATCAGCGCGAGCATGATCATGGCAGCAAACACAGGATTGTTGATACTGACGCGGGTGAGCCACATAGCAAATTCCTAATACCAAAATTTTTAACAGTGAAATTTTTAACAATATTGAATGATTGAATGAAACACTATCAGTAGGTTATTTGAGCACGACTTTTTTACCCACATCATTGGCATTGAGATTTGCCACAATCACTGTGGTGTTAGGCTCGATGCCAGCAATTAAATACTGACTGGTATCGTCAAGGTGTTTGAGTACCTTGATAGGCTGTTTGGTAATCACATTGTCTTTACTGACCACCAAAATCGTGCCAGCTTCTAAGGTTGGATTTGTGGCGGATTGGTCGGTGGGTTTATTGGCTGCGCCTTTTGCTCTAGATTCTAGAACCACCGCTGACATAGGCACCAATACCCCAACTTGTGCAACCCCATAATTAAGCTTGCCTGTGGCATACATGCCCGGGCGAAGTCCAAGATTACGCTGAGAAGGTTTCACCGCGATATAAATGGTCAGCTGGCGAGTGGCGGCATCGACTTGGGGCGAAATGCGGCTAATTTGTCCAATGTACTGATTGGTTTGATTACTAATAGTAAAAGGCACTTGTTGACCAAGTTGTAGCTGTGTTTGTGCTTCACTAGGGACATTGGCGGCAAACTCAAGTTTATTGGGGTCAATGATTTCCATCAAGGCTTGGTTTTGCGTGACTACCTGTCCGACATTGACGCTGCGACTGCTGACAATTCCAGTGGTAGGCGCATAAATCGTGGTATCGCCAAACATTTTTTGTGCGCTACTTAATTGGGCTTGTTTGGCTTTGATGGATTCACGCTGCGCAATGCTGTCTGCCACACTGCGCTCATACTCTATTTGTGAGACAAAGCCTTGCTCGAGCAAAATTTTGTTGCGTTCAGCAAGTTTATTGGCAACGATAGCTTGTGCCTGGGCGGCGGCAACGTCGGCTTGCGCTTGAGCGAGTTGGTTTTTACTATCACTGATATCAAGTCGCACCAGTGGCTCACCTTTTGCCACTGTTTTACCCACATCGGCCAGCACTTGCTGCACTTGTGCATTCACGGTTGATTGTACCACTGTGTGGTCTGAAGGCTGCAGTGTCCCTGTCACGGTGACGCTCGGTTCAAATCGGTCTGCTTTGGCAGTGATGACATCAGCGGCTAATAGCTGAATCTCATTATTGGCGATTTGCGTGGTGGCTGACGCCGTGGTGACTTGAGTGTTTTGGGGTGACAGCGGGCTTTTGCTGTCGTTTTGCTGTTTTTGGCAGCCACTCAAACTCATAACAGCGCTAGCCACGGCTAGGCCTAATGGTAGAACTTTGGTGATAAACTTCGGTGTTATCATGAATGAGACGTCCTCAGCGCAAACAATCAACTTAAAAAAATATAAAACGATGTAGAAATAGCCAGTGCAATAAACTTTTCTAAGCTTATCTCAAGATGTGTCACTAGCATCATGGAATCCGTGTATATTAACATGGGTGTATGGGCAATCTACAAAGCAGTCAATAGATCAAACCTGAATCATCATAGGATGTTAAAAATGAACGGTAAGTGCATCGATTTAAGCATACTTTGCAGCAAAAAAGTATGGTAGTATTTTAAAAATATCACCATACAGTTGGTTTGTAACTATACTGTGTGAAATATTTGTTATATCTTATAAAAATTATTTAGAATAGCTTTGTTTAATTGTCAAAAATTGTACCAGTTGCTTTTGAGGGTTGAGGCATCATTTGATAGTTGCCCCAACGCCTATAACTTAAAGTTTTGAGCAATCGCTATAGGACAATGGGTAGCAAAATCATAGCGAAACAACCATTAGGAAAATATTATGGATGCAAATTTTGAAGGCCTAAAAGTCATGATTATTGACGATTCAAAAACCATTCGTCGTACCGCAGAGACGTTACTTGCCAAAGCAGGCTGTGAGGTGACTACTGCCGTTGATGGCTTTGATGCGTTGGCAAAAATTGCGGATACCAACCCAGATTTGATTTTTGTCGATATCATGATGCCACGCCTCGACGGTTATCAGACTTGTTCACTAATCAAAAACAACGCAGATTTTGCTGCCACGCCCGTGATTATGCTGTCATCAAAAGATGGCTTGTTTGATAAAGCGCGCGGTCGTATCGTCGGCTCAGATGAGTACTTGACCAAACCATTTAGTAAAGAAGAGCTATTTGATACCATTGAACGTCATCGTCCTGCGTCTTAATGCGCTGTGCTTCTTCATGCGCTGGGTTGAAGCTAAACAGCATGCCATTGCTTGCAACTGTTGTTAACCCCTAAAATCTGCAATCACTCGATATGACTGAAATATAAGCCCAGATTGCAACCTAGCTAGACGTAGATTTGGGATGCGTGTTTAGTTTAACCGTTGTGCTGTTGGGTTTTTATTCCCACCGACATACAAAACAGTAAAATATTAATGCAATCAATAATTAGGTAAAAGGGTAAGTGTATGGCCAAAATCTTAGTAGTTGATGATTCACCATCAGAAATGGCAAAATTTCGAGATATTTTGACTCGTCATCAGCACGAAGTCATTGAAGCGCATACAGGCGAGGATGGAATTCAAAAAGCCAATGAGTTTTTCCCAGATGTGATTTTGATGGATGTGGTCATGCCAGAGATGAACGGCTTCCAAGCAACCCGCAAACTTACCCGTGACCCAAAAACCAGTCATATCCCTATCATCATCATCAGTACTAAAAATCAAGAAGCTGACCGTGTCTGGGGCAAGCGCCAAGGCGCACGGGATTATCTCAGTAAGCCGATTACAGAAGAAGCCTTAATCACTGTAATCTGCGCCGTGATGGAGTAGGTTTCGTGTCCTCAAACGGCTTTATCGAGCTTTTACGACTCGCTAACCGCGGTATCAAACGACAAAAAGGTACCCACTTTGACCAAAGAAATCAGTGGCTAGGGGTCGCGTTTTCGCTCGGTGGCCACTACTTGGTAGCCCCACTCGGTGATGTGGCTGAGGTACTATCTTTGCCTGCCTATACCTCGGTGCCTTTGTCAAAACCTTGGCTGCTAGGGATTGCCAATGTTCGGGGACGGTTATTACCGATTACCAATTTGTCGAACTTCTTAGGTTTACATCCATCAGGCTCAAACTATCAATCAGGCAATCAAAAGATTTTGGTGATTGATCAACCCAAGCTGTTTAGTGGCTTACAAGTTGATGAGGTATTGGGTATCCAAACCTTTAGTCGTGGGCAATATCAGCCTATCGAGATGCCGAACGATTCGCCGCTCGCGCAGTATACGCATGGTCGTTTTAGACAAAACGAGCAGATTTGGTATGTGTTTATGCCAAGCTTATTGGCGCAAGACACGCGTTATTTAGAAGCAGCGTTATAACCTAATTTTCTAACTCATTAAAACAATTGAGGGTTTACCATATCATGGATACTAAAACTTCGACCCTAAGTACCAATACCAACTCCCCTGTCGCGGTCGGGCCTGGCAAGAGTAATTATCGTTTGAATAGAGGGGGCTCAACCAACTGGATTATTTGGGCAAGTATTTGTGGTGGTGTGGCTAGTTTGGCATTTATTTATCGACTCTACCAATTGCTGATTTTGGTACGTCAACAGAATAGTGTTGCCCATAATTTTTTGACGATTTGGTTGCCCTCTATTTTGATTGTATTAGGCGTCATTGGGGCGATTTACTTTTTGACCCGCCAGATTAGTGCCAAAACCCATCGCGAAATGGTAGAAGGTGAACGTGAAACGTTGCGTCAGCGTCATGAGATGGAGATTGAATCTGAACGTGCCCGCAGAATCCAAGAAGAAAACGAACGTAACCAAATGGCGATTTTGCGTTTGCTTGATGAGTTAGGTGACTTGGCGGAAGGTGACTTGACCGTGAACGCAACGGTATCAGAAGACTTTACAGGTGCGATTGCAGACTCGGTCAACTTTGCGATTGACCAATTGCGTCAACTGGTTTCTGCGATTAACGTCACCGCAGAGCGAGTCGCTCGCGCCTCTGACCAAACCCAGGCAACGGCAGTGAAACTGGCTGAAGCCTCTGAAAGCCAAGCGCAAGAGATCGCAGGAGCTTCTGCAGCGATTAATGAGATGGCGGTGTCTATTGACCAAGTATCGTCAAATGCCGCCGAATCTGCTGCGGTTGCGGACCGTTCGGTTGCGATTGCCTATAACGGGGCAGAAGTGGTACAACGTACCATCGATGGTATGAATACCATTCGTGACCAGATTCAAGAAACATCAAAACGTATTAAGCGCCTCGGTGAATCATCGCAAGAGATTGGTGATATCGTTGGACTGATTAATGACATTGCTGACCAAACCAACATCCTTGCGTTGAATGCGGCGATTCAGGCATCGATGGCGGGTGAAGCAGGGCGTGGTTTTGCGGTTGTTGCTGACGAGGTACAGCGCCTAGCAGAGCGTTCAGCCACAGCGACCAAACAGATTGAAACCCTGGTTAAAACCATTCAGGCAGATACGAACGAAGCCGTGATGTCGATGGAATCAACCACGGCAGAAGTTGTACGCGGTGCAAAACTTGCAAAAGATGCGGGTGAGGCGCTTGAAGAAGTACAAACTGTATCTAATAACTTGGCATCATTGATTCAGAGTATCTCGAATGCGGCGCGTCTGCAGGCAGCCTCAGCGGGACATATTTCAAACACCATGAACGTCATTCAAGATATTACCTCGCAAACCACCTCAGGTACCATGGCGGCCGCTCGTTCAATCGGTCAGCTTAATGAAATGGCGGCGGCGCTTCAAGAATCAGTATCGGGCTTTAAATTGCCAGATGATGCTTTAGCAAGCGCTTAATGGCTAATGCTTAATTAGGCTTAGTAATCAACAGTTAGAAAAGTAAGGGGTGGTTTTTACCACCTTTCTTTTTATGCGTGTTAGCTCTTATGTGTGTTAGATCAGGGGTTGCACGCTGTGGTTTTAATCACTACCTTAAAGACGTTGGCAGGGATAAATTTTCGCTAATCCCTACAAAAAAATCACAATGGCAGTTTTTTAGCAAAAATTTAGTCGATGCTCAGCAATCGATTCCTTTAGAGGCAGGTCAATGCCAACTGATTGTCTGCAACAATGTGTTAATTTATTTTCGGCAATTTGAGCAGCGTGACATCGTGCGTTATTTAGCCCGTTATTTGATTGCAAAACGGTTGCCCCAGATTGGCTCAAAGCATTGGCAAATATCGCAGCGCGAATGGGTGAACATTATAACTTATAAAAGGTATCAACCTGAGTTGACGCCAGACAGCGGGTAAGTTATTTTAAGTGATATAAGAAATTAATAAACGACTGCGTTACAGCTACTTAAAATCGAGAAAAATCGTCATCGTTTTTGACAGTCGTTGTACTAGGAATATGGTATGAGTAAACAACGTAATTTGATCGCCTTAGACTGGTTGATGCCTGTTTTAAAAGACGTATTTGGTGAACTTAACCAGTTGCTACAACGACATGACGCGCAGCCAGCGTGGCAGTTAATCGGTCAACATTTGCACCAAATCACCGGTGCGCTCGCGCTTGCCAACCAGCCCGCCTTATCAAAACTGGCGAAAACGCTTGATAAAACCACTATCGCCATTCAGCAAGAGACTTTATCCCCGCAGTATTTTAGTCAAATCAGCCATGCGGTGAGATTGCTGCAATTTGATATTGAACAAGTACAAGCTAAACAGCAGATTCATACTGACTGGGTCAATGACCGAATCGCTTATTTTGAGCAGCTGCTTAGCATAGCATCAACTTATGAGCCCATCCCACCTGTCACAGACAATGCTTTATTATTTTTAAGCCAATTAGCCACGCCAGACATCAAACACCCATGGGACAGTGCCCAAGCCGATGAATTACTTAAAGTCTGGCGTTATAACAGTTTACAACTACTACAAAACGCGACTAACGACAGCAAACATTTAGATGCACTGACCAAGGTTGCTGGCTATTTATCCCAGGCTTCTATCAATCCTGCTTGGCGTCAATTTTGGCAGTTGGTAGCGGTGTGGTGCAATAACCTAATCCTCAATGAGCAGCCTGCACCAACCGCTTATGCTTCGCTGTTAAACAGTCTGTCATTGATGCTGACGCATGATTTGACTCTCACCCCTGATATTACGGCATCTCGTTTAGCAGTTGATGTATTATTAGCGCTCAATGCGTTAACCCATAAATCGCATGACGCTAAAGCCCTGTTATCAAGCTTGGATATCAATAGTAGTGACACGCTTGATAATTTATTTAGTCAAGCATTGGAAAAACTTGAAAAAATTATTTATCAAGTGCATGAGCCCCTCACCATTTTGCCGATGCTTGAATCGGTCAAAAACAGTTTGGCAAATCGCGGTTGGGTGTTTTATGAAAACCAAATGGCGCAAATTATCGATGATGTGCGCTTAATGACGCAAGATACCTTTATGGCGTCATCTCTCAGTTGGCAGGTAGAACGCCAGCTGCAAGATGTTCATAGCCAGTTGTTGTCAACGGTTGAAATCCTTGATAGCCAAATTGGCTTACAGCATTTTGCCTATGCCAGCAATCCGCAAAATGAAGCGGTGCGCCAAACGCGCGTGCATATTGAACATATCAAACAGTCGTTTAATCAATATATCCAAACCCGTGATTTAAATAAATTAACTGTCAATGACGAATTGATTGCCACTATTCAAGTTTTTGGGGCATTAGGATTAACACGTCCCAAAGAATTGGTCGAGCAAATTCGCTTATTATTTAGTCGTATGCATAAAAATTCGGTACAGGTATTAAGCGCGGAAGCCAGTGATGCCATCGCCGACATGCTTGCCCGCTTTGAGCTATTTTTGGATTATTTATCCAATCAGTCTGTTAATGAAGAATTTTTGGATCAAACCCAAACTCAGCTTAACCATGCCAATTTATTGCTTAATGGCTTAATCGAAATGCCATTAACCGCCGCCGAAGTGATAGCGCCAACCAAGCACTTTGGCAGAGATACGGTGATTTACGATGATGGAGGCGAATATATTGCCAGTGATATGAAAGCACCAACACAAGTGCTAGCTACGGCTTCAGAAGCGCCTATCAAGCAAACGGCTGTCACGCAAACGCCTATGATGCAAATGACTGGCGTGCAAGAATCGCAAGCGCTAGCGGCTGCGAGGCAAGCCCTCAAAGCTGATGACTATAGTATGGATGAAGATATCCGAGATATTTTCATTGAAGAGGCGCAAGAAGTCCTTGCTGAGTTGGGTGAGCAAATTCTGGTATGGGAAGTGGACACTCGTGAATTAGTCGCGCTCAAAGATATCCGCCGAGGTTTTCATACCTTAAAAGGCTCAGGTCGTATGGTGGGCGCTCATCAAATTGGTGAGATGTGCTGGGCAGTAGAAAACATGCTCAACCGTGTGCTAGATGGTACTTTAGCGGTTAGTGATGCGTTAGTTGGCTTTATCAAAGATACCCATCGCAAACTGCCGATATTGGTTGAAGATTTTCAGCAGCAGCGGGCGCCAAGTATCGACCCTGCGGTTACCGTGTTGCAAGCGACTAATCTATTACAGCAGCAGCCGATTAACACAGGTCTGCCAGAAACCAATGGCTTAGATAGCCTTGTACCAGTCAGTGCTAGTGTGGCTGAAGACAGTGATAATATGGCTCAAGGCATTGAGGTTGCGAGTGACACTGCGCCATCAACCACAGCGGATATTCATGCCTTACCTGAGGTGGTGGCTCGCGAATATGAGCAGCTAACGACGGTCACAGATGCGGTCAGCGATGCCGATATTCAAGAAATTTATATCGAAGAAGCCAATGAAGTGATTGAAACGATTGCCCCGCTTAACGCAGCTTGGCAAGCCAAGCCCGATGATTTTGATACCTTAAAAGAAATCCGCCGAGGCTTTCATACCTTAAAAGGCTCAGGTCGTATGGTTGGCGCCAATCAGCTAGGGGAGCTTGCTTGGTCGATTGAAAACATGCTCAATCGCGTGCTTGATCATACCATAGCGGTTGATGAGGGGGTTTCACATCTAGTTGCTGATGTCATTGACGCATTTGCTGGGCTCATCACGATTTTTGCCCAAAATCGTACAGACTATCCCGCAGTGATTAAACTGTGGCAAGCTGTCGCTAATAGCTATGCCAAAAAACATGGCGACAGCTTTAGCTACCCTCAAGTCTTGTCCGCCTTTATGGGGCAGGGGGCCGACTTGCCGAGTGCGTCACACACAGATGCGGCACTCTCGTCTGGTCACGCCACCGCACAAACGCAAGCGCTACAGGATGTCAGTGGCATTAGTGACATCAGTAGTGAAATGGATGTCGCTGATGACGTATTTATTGAAGAAGCAGACGAGTTATTGGTCAATATTGATAACTTTATCACCCACCATTTGGGTGAGCCCGCAACGCATGTGCCTGATGCCATGTTACGCGCATTCCATACCTTGCGTGGTGGGGCAGCCCTGATTGAACTTAACAATGTCTATCACTTAAGCGCAGCGGTAGAAAAAGTATTGGGCGACTTATTACATAATGAAATGCCGCTGACGGCTCGCCAGTTATTGACCCTGCAAGAGGCCACAGATCTACTGCGAACCTACATTGATGAGCATAAAATCCATCATGATGTAACGGTTATAGAAGATAACAATGACATTGTTGCCGACTTGATTGAGCGTCTAACCGATGCCAATGCTGAGCCTCATGAAAGCACAAAACTGACAGTCAAAGACCTGATGGCGCTTGGGATTGATGACTTACTCGATGCCGATCAGCAAGCGCAAGCTAAGTTTGCTGGCGAGAATGAACAAGTGATTGCCTATGCCCAGCAGCTTGAACAACAGGCAGCAAGGCTTGCGCAGGCGTCTGAAGGTTTGAGCTATTTTATCATTCCAAGCACCTTACAGTTTGCCTATAAAAAACTGACTGATTATCCGCAATTTGCCAAAAATGAAGCCATTTATGATGCCTTAATGGGCTTACATAATCAGCTCATCAATATGTTTGACGCCATTGCAGCAGGCCTGCGCGTCAATATCGATGAAGAGGCGATTGAAACCTTAAGAAAATTATTGGCAAAAAATCAGTACCAAGCCGAGATGGATGCTATCGAGTACCAACCAGTTGCTACAGATGATGAACTATTGCAAATTTTCTTGGATGAAGTGCAAACCATTCAGCCCGACGTGCAAAATTACTACGACCAATGGCTCAATAACCTTAGCAATTTAGCGGTCACCAAAGAACTAGCTAATTATATGCACATGTTAAAAGGGGGTGCAGAGCTACTCGGGGTAACGAGTATTGCCGAGATGGCGCTACGTGGTGAGCAAGTGTATGATGCCATTGATAAAGGTATTTTAGCGAGTGATGCCGATACCGCTTCATTGGTGCAAAAGCTGCATGAAACCATTGCCTCGCAGCTCAAGCAAGTTCGACAATTTAGTCGCTCTTTTGAAGCCACAGATTTTGCCCAGCAAATTGATGAGGTTATCGCTGGTACAGTGCAAAGTCGAGACTTGGTATTTGCAGTGCCGATGATTGTTGAAGCCAATCCTGAAGAGTTGATGGAGCAAAAACAACTTGCCCAAGAGGGTGATAGCGCGATTGCAAAAAATGACCCACTCTACATCGAAGAAATTATTAATAACTTTGAAGGGCGTCGTTTAGAGACTTGGAAAGGTCAAGAGCCTGACGAAGATATCTTAAAAATTTATCTTGAAGAAGCCAAAGAACTGATCGATAGCAGCAGCCAGCATCTACAAGAATTCCGTAGTAATAACAGTGATCTTGCAGCCTTACAAGCCTTGCAACGTGAATTGCACACCATCAAAGGTGGCGCAAGAATGGTCGGAGCTGAAGGGATTGCCACGTTGGCTCACGAAATGGAAACCATCTACGAAGAGCTAGGCAGCCGCCGCAAACCTGCGACGCGTATGATTGGCAACCTATTGGCGGTGTGTCATGACTGGTTAGCAAATGCGATTTATGTATTAGAGAATAAATTTAACCCACAAACGCCTGTGGCGTTGGTTGCTGCGCTGCAACAATTCTCGCGAAAACCTGATAGCTTAAAAGAAATCCCCAATGCTAACCTAGCCAGCCAAATTGAGCAAATTGATATCTATCGCAGTAGTTTGGGACAAAACACGTTAGAAGTCAAACAGCGCGACCTAAGCGTCATGCCGCTGATGACGGGTAACTTTGAATCTGAGCAAGATCAATCGAACCTTCATGCTGAGACACTTAGGATTTCTGCAAGTGCTATGGAGCGCATGATTAACCTATCAGGTGAGTCCGCGATTAACCGCTCGCGAATCGAGATGGGTATATCAAGTCTATCGAACAATATCGAAGAGATGGGCGCAACTGTACAGCGTCTAGCAGATCAGCTACGCCGTATGGAAACAGAGCTTGAGATTCAAATCTTGTCACAAATTGGTGATGAGCATGCGTTAGAAAGTGACTTTGACCCGTTAGAGATGGACCAATATTCATCGCTCAACCAATTGTCAAAATCGCTCTCGGAATCAGCATCGGACTTGTTAGACATCAAAACGACCATGCTCGATAAAACCCGTGAAACCGAAAACTTGCTACTGCAGTTATCACGCACCCAGTCCGATTTGCAAGAGGGGTTGATGGATTCACGTACTGTGCCATTCTCGCGTATCACGCCACGTCTGCAACGGGTCGTCCGTCAAATAGCAACCGAACTGGGTAAATCTGTTGAACTGCGAATCCTAAATGATGAAGGTGAAATTGACCGTAATATCCTTGAGCGTATTACCTCGCCGCTTGAGCATATGCTACGTAACGCCGTTGACCATGGTATTGAAAAATCGCAAGAACGTATTGAAAGTGGTAAATCAAGAACAGGCTTAATCACGCTTGAAGTGCTGCGTGAAGGCGGTGAAATCGTTATCAACTTAACCGATGATGGACGCGGTATTAATGTCAATGCCGTACGCGAAAAAGCGATTGAGCAAGGCTTGATTTCTGCCAAAGATACCAGTCTAAAGACACTGGATATCATGCAATATATCTTTAACGCGGGTCTATCCACCGCCAAATCCGTATCACAAATCTCGGGTCGTGGTGTCGGTATGGACGTGGTACAAAGCGAAGTCAAGCAGCTGGGTGGTGTAGTAACCGTCGACTCTGAGCCTGGCAGAGGCTCACGCTTTACCATGCGTCTACCATTGACAGTTGCGGTGTCTGATGCCTTGATGGTGAGGGCAGGGGATAAATACTTTGCTGTACCATTGGTGCAAATTGAACGTGTGATGCGGGTCAATATCGATGCGATTGCTAACTTTTATACCACGAATGCCGATACTATCAATATCGATGGACAAGCCTATCGTTTGCGCTATCTTAATCAGATTTTGTACGGCAGTGACCCGGTGGATGCACTAGCGCACCAGTCAAGCAGTGTGCCAGTGATTATTATTCGTACTGACTTAGGTCAGCGCATGGCGCTACAAGTGGATATGATTGCAGGCTCTCGTATTGAAGTGGTCGTCAAACCGCTCGGTCGTCAGCTCTCCCATATCGATGGAATTTCTTCTGCCACCATCATGGGTGATGGCTCGGTCATGCTCATTCTTGACTTGGTGGCATTGATGCGTAATGTCAGCAACATTACCAAAGTCGAGCTGCAAAAAGCCAATAAAGCGGCTAAACGAGCGCACAAACCGCTGGTATTGATTGTGGATGACTCAGTAACAGTGCGCAAAGTCACCTCGCGCTTACTAGAACGTCACGGCTATGAGGCCCAAGTGGCAACAGATGGTATTGATGCGCTAGAAAAACTGCAAGAAATGCTACCGGAAGTCATTGTATTGGATATTGAGATGCCACGTATGGACGGCTTTGAAGTCGCCAATCATATTCGCCATAACCCACGGCTCCAGCATATCCCTATTGTCATGATTACATCGCGTACCGGTGAAAAACACCGTGAACGCGCGTTTGATATCGGGGTGAATGAATACATGGGTAAACCATTCCAAGAACAAATGCTGTTAGACACGTTAGCGCGCTTTACCCAACAAGCAAAAACTGACTAAGCCGACTGGCCAGGTAAAGGATACAATCATTCATGCTGTCAAAGTACCCACCGCTGCGATTTTTTATCGTTGCTGAGGAAAATCAGCAACGGCTCGCCTTTAGCGATACCATTCGTTCTTGGGGATTTGAAATCGTGGCATGCTTGGCAGCATCACAGCTGTTCGAAAAACATTTTCAGCAAAAAGTTGATGTGTGGCTAATCGATACCCCAGACGATTACGCAGTCATTCAAAATGTTGAAAAACAACAGAATGTCAATTTGACTAAGGTTGTGCTGCTGGGCTTTGTCACTGCGCCTTATATCAATGAAAGTCTGCTATATGCCAAATGGCAACGCCAACTCAAGCGAAAAATTGCCAACATGCTAGAACGTAGCGATTTGTTAGAGCCCTATGATGCTGCCAAGAGCGAAATCAAACCCTGGAAATATGTGGTGTTGCTCGCAGCCTCGATGGGCGGACCGCTCGCCATTAAGGAATTTTTAGATAATTTGCCCGAAGATTTACCAGTGGCGCTGTTACTAGCGCAGCACTTTAACCAAAATACGCTAAACACCTTGCCAAGAATTTTAAATCGTCACAATGAGTGGCGCTGTGACATAGTGACCAATACCCAGCAATTATTGACAGGACGTTGTTTGATTTTACCGATTGAACACAGCGTGGTGTGTGATTCCAATGGACGGGTAATTTTGCAGCGTAAACCTTGGCAAGGCAGTTACAAACCGCCAATCAGTGAGGTCATGCGTAATTGTAGCGAAGCGTTTGGCAATAATTTAATCACTATCGTGTTCTCTGGTATGGGCGATGATGGTAGTGATGCGGCAGCGACGGTCAAAAAAAATGGCAGTATTATTTGGGCGCAATCCCCTGACAGTAGCACCTGCGCGAGCCAGCCACAAAGCATGATTGAAAGCAACCAAGTCACTTTTGTTGGCACCCCTAAGCAGTTAGCTCAGCAGCTAATCGCCTTGTGTGGCTAATACGGCAGGCTAGCAGCGATCCCTAAATTTCTTATTAATCAGTAAATGAGCAGGCTATGGCAAACGATTTAAACCGTTATTTTAAGCAAGATGAGGATGTAGGCGTCCTAAGTATCACCACAGGTCAATTAACCATTGCTCGAATTCCTTCTAGCAGTTCGCCTGACTGGATTGTGCCGCAAGCTTTGATTTTGAGCATTGATAACTATGATGAGCGCATTTGGAATTATATTTGGCGCGGTCAAGAAGTGCCGGTGTATCACTTGTTGCCAAAAGATGATAAGCCCACCCACTTGGTGGTGTTAGAAAGCGTCACCGATATCCATCGGATTGCCTTGCAGATTCATGGCGAAGTGACTTTCCATTCTGTGCGTATTGCCGATCTCAAAGACGCTGATGACGCCACTTACCAAGCTGAATTAGCGACTCACTACCCTGACTTATTAGCCGCCTTAAACGCGCCAGATGATGAGGTCGTCGAGAGCTCACGCGCACCGAATTTGGCAGACTACAGCTTACAGCACGCTTATATTTTTCAGCCAGTCATGTTGGCAGGTGAGCTATGTGTGGTGCCAGATTTGGACAAGCTCTCGCATTTCTTGGTGGATTTAGATAGTTAGACGCAGTCCGCCTTTGTGCTATTTTGCCAACAGTCTGTTACTTTTATTTTGCCCAAACATTGCTAGAATAACCCAAAACAAATCATGATAAGGTAAAATCCATTATGGCATTATTTCCTGCAAATGAAGCGCCACAGCCGATTGCCCCACACGGTATCAACAAATGGTCGCTATCGTCACGTATTTTCCATTGGATTAGTGTGGTATTGTTGATTGCGACTTGGGCAATGATTGAGCTTAATGAAGATGCAACTGACTTTACCTATTTTGATTTGCATAAAGCGTTTGGACTCAGTGTGTTATTTTGGACAGTAGGTCGGATTATCAATCGTTTTGTCACCAAAGCACCTGCCGATGTGCCGATGCCAAAATGGCAAAATAAACTATCGCATTTAACGCATTTGGCACTGTACTTGATTTTACTTGCCATGCCTTTGGCGGGCTGGTTTTCTGTTATGTTTGATGGGGAAGGGGTGAGTATGTTTGGGCTGTTTGATATCCCAGCCTTTGTCAGTGAAAACAGTGATTTGTCAGGCACGTTAGAAAAAATTCATAAAAATCTGTTGTGGACGTTGCTGCTGGTGTTCACGGCCTTGCACATCATCGGCGCGCTGTATCACCAATTTATCCAAAAAGACCATTTAATTCGCCGTATGCGCTAAGTCAGCCCATAGTATAAAAAAGCCCATGTCATCATGGGCTTTTTAGTCACAATTTTTTAAATGCAGCCTAGATTAAGCGCAACATGAATTATTGGCGTGTACTATCAGGCAAGCTGATATTCATCTCCAGCACTTCCATGTTTGCTTCATTGTGATGTTGAATATTGACGTCATCAATGTTGACACCTGACACGTAGGTATTGACCACTGCCAAAATCTCACGTTTCATTTTTTCGATACGCTCTGGGGTTAACCGATTGTGCAAGCGGTTTTCGCTAGCAACGATGACCTTTAGGCGCTCTGCGGCAGTATTGGCACTGTTTGACTTTTGCTCACCGCCAAATAAATTACTCCAAAATCCCATAGCCTAACCCCCAAACCAGCGTTGTAGGAAACTTTTCTTCTTCACCTCGATATGGCGATAGGGACGTTCTTCCCCCAAGAAACGAGCGACCATGTCATCATAAGTTTGACCGGCTTTTGAATTTTGATCTAGCACCACAGGCACACCTTGGTTTGATGCCTCAAGTACGCTATTGCTTTCAGGAATCACGCCAAGTAGCGGCACTTTTAGGATATCATTAGAGATGCTGTTGATATCCATCATCTCGCCGCGCTCAGCACGCTCAGCGTTGTAGCGGTTGATGACCAAGTGCTCACGTACCACGCCTGTACCTTCTTCAACTTTTTTAGTACGGCTTTGCAAAATACCGATGATACGGTCTGAGTCACGCACCGACGAGATTTCTGGGTTGGTCACGATGATGGCTTCATCGGCATGGTACATAGCTAGCTGGGCACCGCGCTCGATACCAGCGGGCGAGTCACACACGATGTAGTCAAATTGTTTGGCTAACTCATTAATGACTTCGGCGACTCCTTCATCTGTCAAGGCGTCTTTGTCGCGGGTTTGGCTGGCAGGTAAGATAAACAAATTATTGAGCTGTTTGTCTTTTACCAAAGCTTGTGACAGGCGCGCGTTCCCTGAGATAACATCAACAAAGTCATACACGATACGGTTTTCGCAGCCCATAATGAGGTCAAGATTTCTAAGACCCACGTCAAAGTCAATCACTACAGTTTTAAAGCCGCGAAGGGCTAGACCTGTAGCGAAAGAGGCGCTAGTGGTGGTTTTGCCTACCCCGCCTTTTCCTGAAGTTACAACAACGATTTTTGCCACTTTGGCATACTCCTATTCATAGCACGGTGTCAGTGAGGCTGTATTGGTTAATCATCAAGCCATACACACATTCACGCTAAACTGGTTTGAAAAATATGGATATAAATTAACGTAAATCGTTAAAAGTTAAGGCTTAAATTTTAGTTAGCCCAAATTTGGTTAATTGGACTAGTTTAGCATAAAAAACTTTTCGAAGTTAATCGAGAGATTGGCGATTTTTGCATAGATTATGGTATAAGTGGTTGTTTAGGTGATTGTTATTCCATCAATTCAAAGACCAACCCTTGACCATCAAGGTAGCTGACTTGTACCGCTTTATCCAAATACTCAATGGGAATATTTTCTTTTAGGCAATAAGTGCCCGCAACTGACACCAGTGACGGGTTAAAACGTAAACAGAATATTTTAGCGTTGGTGTCGCCCGTCGCCCCTGCGACCAATCGCCCTTCGGCTTTTCCATACACGTGTAGGCTATAATCGGTAATCGCTTCCGCGCCGGCATTGATGCCTTTGGTCAAAATCACGTCACCGCCTACATGATTGATACTTTGACCTGAGCGCAAAATTTGACTATGCACCAAATCGCCTTCAAGCTGTGATTGGTGATGCGGTAAGGCGACAAATTTTTCAGGTGCAGCTGCAGTATCATTACTTGCGGTATTATTGGTTACCATATCATTGGCGGTTTGGTGGAGAGTAGCAGCATTGGTGGGTCGTTCAGTCAATTGACTGTCGGATGTGAGTGATTGGGTAGGGGACTGCGCAACGTGTTGAGAGGATGGCGTATTGGCTGTGCTGTTTGATTTTTGCTCACTACCCATCGCCACGTTTTTTGGTGCTTTGCCGTCAATGCGCTGCCCATCCGCTGGAAAAATGGCAATGCGAAGCGCATTGGCTTGGGTGTCATTGGCGCCTGTGACTAACCCAATCGGCTGTAACCCTAGCACCCATAAGCCGCCCCAAAGCTGGGCTAAATTTAATGGCTGTTGACAGCTGACAATCACCGGTAAGTTGGACTGGCGTTGACGACCTAGCTTTTGTGCAATTTTTGTCAAAATTACTTTGATATCATTGCCTTCAATATTTAGGCGGGTAAAGTTCAGTAGCCTGCCAGTGAGTTTCACGCTAGTGGCTACAGGGTCGGTAGGTAATAGGTTGGCTGGCTGCTGACTTTGCGGTGAACCCTGCTCTGATAGGTTAGGTAGGTTTTGTAAGTTTTGTGATGAACTATCTTGGGTCAAGTCAAGGGCAGCGGGCTGTGTCATGAAAAACCTTTTTATAATAACTTTTTATACATCAAAATCGATTCATACCGCATATTAGCAAGTATTATTTAAAACAACAACCATTCACCGCGCTATTTATTGTTTGGCAACCAAAGCCGTAATAGGGCGATAAAAAAAGCGTTGCACAGCCGCTAGATCCCAGCCAAACTCGTGGATGCAATCAGCGTATTTGGTGCTTCCATTGTTGAATGCGAACTTGGTTGGCAAGTGATGTCAAACTATCATCAATAATATCGCTAATTAATTTTTCTAGCGCAGGGCTAGTGACGTCAATTTGCACCAAGCTTTTGGCGATTTCTTCATACATCAGCGTGAGCGTTTGCGGCTTGGTAAGGTTGGTGGTCAAGCTTAATGTCAGATTTTCCCCAATGTGTTGCCCGATGCTGTGCATTTGGTTTTCTATCAGACTACCTGCAATCGGTATCAAGCGTAATATGCGGTGCAGCTCGGGCGTATCGGTCAGCGCTTGCTGAATGGCAATGCCCACTTGTTCTGCCAAAGGTTTGGCAAAGATGGCAGGATTGGCGGGCGTGGATTGTAATAACGGTGTGGCCTCTTGCTGCAGCACATCGACAATGACCTTTTGGATGTCATCCCGATGCTTGTCGATGATGTTTTTGACCAAATGCCCATCGGTGTTGCTTATTTCGGTGCGGATATTGTCAATCGCAGTTAAAATCACCCGATCAGAAATCTCTTCCATAATCATTTGGTAATAAAATTTGATCGTGGCAAGCCAACTGGCGGGCAAAACTTTGTAGCCAAGTTCGTGCAGCCGATAGCCAATCACGCCAACGCGCAGCAGTCGCAATGCGCGCAGCTGCGGTGCACAGCCCAACACTTCATACCAATGCACGAATGGAAAGAAAAACCAGCGGTAATAGCGTTTTTGGGCGATGGCAATCAACCAGCGAACCACAAGCTCTGCTACCAAAAAGATGGTAAACAGACCCCCTGCCACTTTGAGCGGCTCGTGCCATCCTTGCTGATAACTGATGATACTGTCAACAAACCCCATCCAACTTGCTATTTTTGCCATAAAGCTACTTAGCATCAAAGCGTCAAACCCCATGAGCAGCAAGTCCAACACAATGGCAATCATCATGATGGTATCGTAGGCTAACTGCCAACGACTGGGTTTGGCAGGGTGAGCAGCGAGCGGTTGGCTAATATTCGAGCTTGGCGTTGGGCTGGATTTTGGGTCTAAATTAGCAGTTGGCATAAAAAAGTGCTCAAAATGGGGTCAATACCGCAAAAAATGTGAATGAGGACAAGGCAGGTAAGTCATACCTTGCATGACTCACCTGAGATTTTAACTAGCAGTGTCACTAGTGATATGTCATTAGTCATGTGTCGCTAATAATGTGTTGCTAGGGATGACGGGTAAAATCATCGAGCATGGCTTGGATACGTTGATCTTTTTGCTGCCACACATCATCAAGCCAACGGTACATATCTATTTTGGTTTGCTCATCCTGCTGGTATTTGCCATCCATGAGCCGCTGTAGCAAATCATCTGGCAATGCAATTTTTTGAATATCCACCCCGATGCGTTTGATATTACCTTGCCACAAATCCTGATAGGTAGGAATACCGTCAGGATACACAATCGTCATGTCAAGCACCGCGTCTAAATCGTCACCTAACGCACCCAATGCAAGCGCAATGCCGCCCGCTTTGGGTTTTAGCAAATGTTGATACGGTGATTGTTGCAAGTCATGTTTTTTTTGGGTAAACCGCGTGCCTTCGATAAAGTTAAGTAAGGTAAAAGGCTTGTCGAGTAAGTTTTGACAAGCGCGTTTGGCTTCGATGATATCGCGGTCTTCTAGCGCTGGATTTTTAGCAATCGCTGCCTTCGAGTAGCGTTTCATCATCGGAAAGTCTAAAAAATAAAACGCTTGTCCCACAATTGGGATATACAGTAGCTCGTATTTGGCAAAAAATCGCGTTAATGGCAGTCGGTTTTCACTGATATATTGAATGACAGTGGTATCGACCCAAGATTGGTGATTACTCAGCAAAATATATTTGCCATCGACCGATAAGTCATCAGGCAGGTTGACGCGAAAATCAATATCGGGCAGGATGTTGTCAATCAAACGATTGTTGGTATTGATCCAGTGATTGGCTATTTTTAACACGGATTTATCTGCCAATGTATGACCCGTTAATGTTTTTACCGCGCCCATCGCCCAAAGCGGTAGACTAAACAGCACTGAATTGCCGGTAATGGTGCCTGCCGCCACCGCTAAGCTGGCGTTTTGCGCCAAAGGTAATGATGTTTTACGCAGTTTGTTGAACGTGTTTTTGAGCAATGATGGTTTATTGTTATTTGTCATATTTGGCTCCCACAAAGCTTATTCAAAAAAGCTTATTTGAATGAGACATAAGAAAAAATACTTGGCTTCATTAATTTGGCTTCGTTAATTGTAAAAATAAGTGTTAGTTTAGCAAACGTCAAAAATGTTCACTAATAAATTTTTATACACTGGCAAGCACAAATCTTGCAGGTTTATTGGTGCTGTGCTATACACCCCAGTAAAGTTAATTGTCAAAAAATTTTTTTAAAAATTAACAAGTTATTGAATAAGCTATGGATAATAGATTGACTATCCAGCACAGTTTTCATCAAAATCACGAAGCATTTAATATATAAAAATAAATAATATAGATAATGAATACTTGAAAATATTTTGTAACAAATTATGCCATCTTACAACATCCTTAAGACAAATCATTACATATAAAGAAAAAGTTTATTGCATAATGAGCTCAATCACAAAGCAACTGAGTGTTGTCAGGTTTATCTGGCAAATGAGATAAAAACAACAAGTTGGTGCGTGACAATTATAACTAAGTAATTATAACTAAGTAATTATAACTAGAGGAATTCAAAGGAGATTACTCATGCGTACTAAATTATTAGCAGCTACTTTAGCATCAGGTGTTATCTTAACAGGTTGTGCAACAACGCCAACTGGTACGACAACAACAGGCATTACCGACAATAAAGCGCTTATGGGGGGTCTATTAGGGGCAGCCGCAGGTGCGGGTGTCTCAAAGGCAACGGGCGGTGAAAAAACCGGTCGTGATGCGGCAATCGGTGGTGTACTAGGTGCAGGCGTGGGTTACTACATGCAGCAACAAGAAGCAAAACTTCGTGCAGAAACCGCAGGTTCTGGCGTGACGGTAACGCGTGACCCAGTGACTAATAACATTAACTTGTCTATCCCAGAAGCGATAACTTTCCGCGTTGGTGATTCTACTATTCTACCTAACTTCTATAATACGTTAGACAAAGTAGCTACCACACTACGTGACTATAACCAAACTAACATTCAAGTAAATGGTTACGCCTCAGTGGAAGGTGATGCAAATAGAAACCAAGCGTTATCACAACGCCGTGCATCAGCAGTCGCTAATTACTTAGTCAATCGTGGCATCTCTGGTAACCGTATCAGCGCTATTGGTCGCGGTGCGACAACACAATTTGGCTCAAGCTATGAACCAAACCGCCGTGTAGAGATGACTATTCTTGCACCCCAGTCAGTTAACTAATCAGTCAGTTAACTAATCAAGTCAAGCTAGCTGATATTTTCATCCGCGAATTGATAAAAAAAGCACCTTTTATAAGGTGCTTTTTTGGTTCAAAAAATGAAAAAAGGACTATATCGGCGTTATAAAATACTCACCACAATATTATTGCCATTGTCTAAGGCGTCATTATAAAACGCCAATAACTCATCATACGAAGCCAGTAATTCTTTATCCAAGTTTTCCTTTTTGTCTTGCCAAATATTGGGTGGAAAAATAGCCTGCTCACGTAGTGACTTCATCGAGACTTTTTCTAAGCGTTTTTTAAAGTTAATTTGTTCTAGTGCATCGACGATTTCGACAATATGTGCCCACGGGGTAAAAGCAATGAAATCGGCGTCTTCACTGTCACTAAAGGTTTCCACACCCACCACAAACTCACTAACAGGCTCATCAGGTACAGGTTGGGTGGCACTGTGTTTGGTTAACACAAAATGGATAATGTCCCACAGTTTGCCCAAATCTACCAATTGCGCTTGAGGCTGCTCACTCATACTTTCAAGTAACGCCGTTCGCGCTGTATCAGTGGCATTTTGCAGTTGCTCGAGCAGGGCGTTATCGACCATCAAATATTGTGCGATCATACAATTTCCTAGTTATAAAGTAGCGAGATATTAGCGTAGTGGGATATGACAGTCCTATCACTTTATGTTAAAACGAGGATAGTATACCTCATACAGCAAGCGATTTTGACGATGTATTCACTTGAATTGACCGACTCATTTAGCTGACTTATTGGACTGATTTATTTAGCAGACTTATTTAACTTTAACCCATTAGACCCGCTGACATATTGATTAATGAGGCTAAAATTGCGGTATTAAAGAAAAATGATAACACACAATGGATGGTACCGATGATCCGACTTTGCTGGGTGTTGAAGGCGACATCCGCTGTTTGACCAGATGTACCAATGATGTAGGAAAAATATAAAAAATCCCAGTAGGCAGGGTCATCATCGTTAGGAAAATCTAGCATTTCTGCGTTTTTTTCTTCTTTAAGCAAGAAATACTCGTGGGTGTAATGAATAGCAAACATGGTATGAATAAACAGCCAGGCCGTCAAAATCGTCATGGCGGTGAGCGCGATATGAAACAGCATCAAAGCGCCTTTGGCGTCCTTGCTCGCGCCCAACTCTACGACAATCGCGAGCATACTGACAATGGCTGTGACAAAAACCAAAATCAGCATTAACACCGTGCCTTCGTCTTCAGCATGGGCTTTATCCAAAATTGCATTTTGATCGGCTTTATACATCATCCGAAAAATAGCCAGTAAATACACCCAAAGCCCGATATTCCAAGCCAGCAAAAATTGCGTCACAAACTTTAATTTATCGTAGGCTACCGCCAACGTCCAATCTTTGGGTAATAGACCAACTAGCGCTGATAGTCCAAAATACACCACCAACATCGTGGCAAATCCTAACAGTAGACGAGGGCGGCTTTGAAAAAAACGATAGATGTAACCAATCATGGCTGTTTCCTTATGGCTGCCTACGTCGTCGGCTTGTGGGGTGCTTTGATTGTGGCGATTTAGGCGTTAACAGGCGAGGTTTTTTGCGCGATTGTGGCGTTGTCGTTGCCGCGGATAAAGGTTGGACACCCAGTCGCTTTAAATCGGCAGGTGATAGCGGTATTTGTGTGGATGCGCCAACCTCTAAATTTCCCAAGCTAAAGCCACTCGATGCCATGCGAATCAGCCGCAAACAGGGCAGCCCCACATGGGCAGCCATGCGACGTACTTGACGATTTTTACCTTCAAAAATAGTAATGGCGAGCCACGTGGTGACTTTGCGTTTGGCAATCTTGTCAGGCGCTTGCCAAATATGCTCGGCAATTTGTGCTTCGCTTAGTCTTACAACTTCGGCAGGTAAGGTGATACCGTCTTTGAGTGGCACCCCTGTTTGTAGTTGTTGTAACTGGGCATCGCTTGCATCGCCTTCCACCTGTATCCAGTAGGTTTTGCCTTGTTGTTTGCCTGCATTGGCTTTGGGTGGATGGGTCAAGGCTTTATTAACCTGCCCATCAGCGGTTAGCAGTAGCAATCCTTCGGAAGTGGCATCTAATCGCCCCGCCACGCGTAGGCTTTTATCGCTAAAATAATCGCTGAGCGTCGCAAAATTGTTATTGTCATCGCTGCGAAATTGGCTGAGTACGCCATAAGGTTTGTTAAATAAAATCAGTGTCGGCATGGTAGAGGATGACAAGTGAGTGAAAAAGCTTAAAACACATCGAGCAGTTGGCTGCTAAGTTGTTCAGTGTAAACGCTAATCTTGGCTATTGCAATTTGGTTATTGCAACAAAGTCACCGTTATAAACCACACCGCCCAACGCCATACATATTTTGCAAAATTGTGCCAAATTGTGCAAAAGGATAAGCCCGTATTTTTGGCTAAAAACAAGGTATAATAATCCCTTCATACAACTACAATAATACTAACATATGTCCTATCACTATCAATTTACCAGCGAGTTTGACTGGCGCTCACAGACACAGTGGCAGACGCCTGATACGCCCTTTATGCACTTTGATTTTTGGCAAGCGCTCATAGATGCAAAGCTGATTGGTGGGCGCAGCGATTGGTGGGTGCAGTATGCGCAGATTGTCGATGACAGTGCTCAACTGATTGCCGTGATGCCTGTGTTTATCAAAAAGCATCACCAAGGCGAATATGTGTTTGATTTTAGCTGGGCAGAAGCCTTTGAGCGCTATGGTAGAAATTATTATCCAAGATTGGTGACAAGCGTGCCTTTTACACCCGTCACCGGCGAGCGGATTTGGGTGGCACAAGGTAAGTCATTAACCGCGCCACTGTATCAGACCTTACTACAAGCGATTGATGAATTGGCAAGTCGCTATCAAGCATCCACTTGGCACGGACTGTTTTTCTCCCCAAAAGATGTCCAAGCCTTGCACAATATGCCCAATCTTTGCGAGCGGCTAAGCTGTCAGTTTTTATGGCAAAATCGCAATCTACAGGATAAAAAATTCGCCAATTTTGATGAGTTTTTGGCAACATTAACTGCCAAAAAACGCAAATCAATCAAGGTGGAACGCCAAAAGGTGCTCAAACAAAATTTAAGCTGTCAGGTTAAACTCGGTGACGATATCACCGAGGCGGATTGGGCAGTTTTTTATCAATGCTATGCCATGACCTATCTGGTCAGAGGGCGGCAGCCGTATTTGAATTTAGCATTTTTTAAGCAGCTTGGGCAGACTATGGCAGACAAGTTGATGCTCGCTCAAGCGCATAACGCGCACGGTGATATCTTGGCTTGTAGTTTGTTCTTCTTTAATCACGAGACGCTATATGGTCGCTATTGGGGCTGCCTAGAAGAGTATGATTGTTTACATTTTGAACTGTGTTATTACCAAGGCATTGAGTTTGCTATCAAGCATGGCCTTCACTACTTTGACCCTGGTACCCAAGGGGAGCACAAGTTGATTCGCGGCTTTTATCCGGTGTTGACTCATTCGCTACACCGTGTCTACGACAAGGTGTTTGCCCCTGCGATTGCCCAGTTTTGCCAAGACGAACAGCACGCTATATTGGCGTACCAAGCCGATGCGATGACCGCACTACCTTTTAATGACATCTATAAAAGCCAATTTTTTGGTGATGTTGCCGCGCGCGGCACAATACCTGATAATGAGTTTTTGAAAAAATAATGATAAATGTTGGTCTAAACCTAAACTTAGCTTTCGCGCATTTGAGTGCGGCACATAAACAGCAGATACCGCCGAAACTCATCCCTTGGCTGACGTCAACAGGGTCGCTCACTGCCAAATTTGAAGCCTTATCTCAGCATAAACTCATCGTACAGCCGACGTTTGAAGGGCGGCAAACCTTGTCCCTGAGCGAAAAGCGCCAACTGCAGTTACCGCTTGGGGTGAACCAATCGGCATGGGTGCGCGAAGCCTTATTATTTGGCAAGCCTAATCAAGATGCGTGGGTGGTGGCGCGGTCAGTATTTCCGTTTGCTAGCCTTATTGGTAATGCGCGAAAACTGGCGAATTTGGGCACAACACCGATTGGCTATATACTGTTTCGTCGGCATGGCGCCACAATGACCAATCGCTGGATTGATGTGACAGCGCAAGGCTGGCGACGCACCACCCTTTACCAGTGGCAGGGCAGGCATTTTTTGATTAGTGAGACTTTTTTACCGGCATTTGAACATAGCCTTATGGGTGAAGAAGAAAGCGGTATGATTTATGTCAGTAGTGATAAAGGCGAAGGCTGGGTACAAAAACCATTGGTTGCTGTGCGCTAACTTTACCCAGCCAAAAAAAATAGCCAAATAAACATCGCTAAAAAATATAGCAAAATAAACACAGCCAAGCAAAAATCGACAGTCGCAGCGGCTGTCTTTTTTACGGTGACTTTTTAATATCGTGTTAATCGCAGTATCGAATGATTTTTTGAGCCGCTTTGGTTAGCCCAATGCTTGATAAATAACCTCAAAAATCGCAGGCGAATGATGAGACAAATTCAGCCAAACCTGTGGATTATGCTAACCCAAACAACCAAACCATGCTAAACTAAGCCATATTTTCGGTTTTATCCGCCCATTTTTTGACTCACTTAAAAGGAAATTGCCATGTTTAAAAATGTCACTATTCACCAGTTTGACGCTGAACTTGCCCAAGCGATGGACAATGAAGCCAAACGTCAAGAAGACCATATTGAACTGATTGCTTCAGAAAACTACTGTTCACCAGCGGTGATGGAAGCGCAAGGTAGCCAATTGACCAATAAATACGCTGAAGGCTATCCAGGCAAACGTTATTACGGTGGCTGTGAGTATGTTGACGTGGTTGAGCAATTAGCGATTGACCGTGCCAAAGCGCTATTTGGGGCGGATTATGCTAACGTACAGCCACACGCCGGTAGCCAAGCCAACAGCGCGGTATTTTTAGCCTTATTAAAAGCGGGTGACACGGTACTTGGCATGAGCCTTGCCGATGGCGGTCACTTGACGCATGGTGCGCATGTGAACTTTTCTGGTATCAACTATAAAGCTGTACAATATGGCTTAAACAAAGAAACGGGCCTCATCGACTATGATGAAGTCGAACGCCTAGCCAAAGAACACCAACCCAAAATGATTATCGCGGGTTTTTCTGCTTATAGCCAAGTGGTTGATTGGCAAAAATTCCGTGACATCGCAGACAGCGTTGGCGCATACTTGATGGTCGACATGGCACACGTAGCCGGACTGGTTGCCGCAGGTGTTTATCCAAGCCCTGTGCAAATCGCTGACGTTACTACCACCACCACCCACAAAACCCTACGCGGTCCACGTTCCGGCTTAATCTTGGCAAAAGCCAACCCAGAGATTGAGAAAAAACTCAACTCTGCCGTGTTCCCTGGCAACCAAGGTGGTCCATTGATGCACGCGATTGCGGGTAAAGCTGTGTGTTTTAAAGAAGCGTTAAGCGAAGATTTCAAAGCCTACCAACAACAAGTGGTTAAAAATGCCAAAGCCATGGCAGACGTCATCATGTCTCGTGGTTATGACATCGTCTCAGGCGGCACAGAAAATCACTTAATGCTGATTAGCTTAATCAAACAAGAAATCACCGGTAAAGAAGCGGATAAATGGTTGGGCGATGCCCACATCACCGTCAACAAAAACGCGGTACCAAATGACCCTAAATCACCGTTTGTAACGTCTGGGGTGCGTATTGGTACGCCCGCAGTCACTACCCGTGGGTTTGGTGAAGCGGAAGTAAGAGAATTGGCTGGCTGGATTTGTGATGTGCTCGATAGCCGCGGTGATGAAAACGTTATCGGCGAAGTGCGTGAAAAAGTCCAAGCAATTTGCGCCAAACACCCAGTGTACGAGCAAACAGCTTAATCATCGGCTATTAAAAACCGCCTAAGTCTTGAATTTGGGTGGTTTTTTTATGGCTAGCATTCATGGATTGAGACGGCTCAAATGCGACGCTTTGAACCTGTTATCTTACCCACTAGATTTTAAGCTAGGCAAAGCGCGATTTACCAATACCAAAGCGTGATAAGAATTTTTTGACTTTATTACCAAAACTACGCGTTTCAACTTCGGTTACGGCATCAACGACATGTCGCGCTTGTAATTTTGGTTGATTGACTAAGGTCTGGTGATAATCATAAGCGCGCTGAATACTGATTTCGAGTAACAACAAATTACTGGGACGCGGCAGGTAGCGATAGACTTGCCCTTTATTGATCAAGTCGATTAAGGTGTGGCTATCGTTGAGTGAGGTGAGTACCAATACCGCTAAATCTGGAAAGCTTTGTTTTAATGCATAGATTACGGGTGAAATATTCTCGCCACCCAAGGACACATCGGTGATTGCCACGCCAAAACGGTCGTTTTCTAGTAGCTCAATCGCTTTTTCTAATGAATTTGCCCAGTGAGTTTCAAACTGGGTGAATTTTTGCTGCATCTGTAAATATACCATTTCACTGTCATCGATCACCAACACTTTGCGTTTGGCGATGGTTGGCTGAGCGACATGCAGATTTTCTTTGAATACATCTTTGGTTTGCAGCGCGATTTGGGTGGCTTGATTGACGATACTTTTAAGTTCATCCGTCTGCCAAGGTTTGGTGATATAGCGAAAAATCTCCCCTTCGTTGATGGAATCAATTACCGCAGTTAAGTCTGCATAGCCGGTCAATAAGATGCGGATAGTATGGGGTGATACGTCTTTGACCTCTTTTAGTACTTCGACACCCAGTTTTTTTGGCATGCGTTGGTCGCTAATCACCACTTGGACCTCGTTATTATGTACATAGCTTAGTAGCTCATCGGGCTCGGTAGTGGTAAACACATCATGGGTGGCGCGAAAATGCATTTTTAGGCTGCGTAGAATGCGGTCTTCATCATCGATAAAGGCGATTTTGGGTTTGGTTACAGTCGTTATCATGGTCATGTCACTTAGGTATGTTGACTAAAATCAAGGTTGACTACAATTAAGGTTGACCACAATCAAGTGTGGCTCGTGTATGGCTGAGCAGATTGCCTGTCAGCCATCGGTTATTGGTTATCTAACATTAGCATTAGTATTAGCTTTCTTCTGCGATTAAAAGCTTGGGTGATTGCTCGCTGCTAATCGCTGTTTTGGGCAATCTAATGGTAAATGTCGTGCCTTCGCCAAGTTGTGATTGCACATGAATATCGCCGTTATGCTGTTCCATGATTTGGGTCGAAATGGCAAGACCCAGTCCCGTACCTTCGCCTGCCGCTTTGGTGGTAAAAAATGGTTCAAAAATCTTGGCTTGGGTCTCAGCGCTCATCCCAGTACCGTTGTCCGCCACGCTGATATACACATTAGCGCCGTCTTCTGTGCTAGTAATGTGTAATGTGGGGTGCTGAGTTTGCCCCATCGCTTGTGCCGCGTTATTAAATAGATTTAGCAGCACTTGGTTAATCTGGGATGGGTTACAACTAACCGGTTCGATAGCAGTTAACTCAGTTATCACCTCTAAATGCTTGATATTGTTACGGGCAATGACTAGGGAGTTTTTGATACAGTCGTTGATATCGACGGCTTTGATTTTGGCTTGGTCGATGCGAGAAAAATCACGTAAATTGACGACCAATTCTGAGATTTGGCTTACCCCAAATTTGGCATCATCCACCAATCCATGCAAATCATCACTCACCGCATCGGCGACCAATTCATCACTGCAAGCAATGGTTTGTTCAATGGTTTGGTTGATGGTTGCTGTATCAGTCGGCGACGCTTGCATCAGTTGTTTGAGCTGCTGGGTATGGTCAATCAATTCGTCATAACGTACGATATTTTCATCAATCAACTCTAAGTTACTACCCACATAGCCCAATGGCGTGTTCACTTCATGGGCAACACCTGCGACCATTTGACCGATGGTTGCCATTTTCTCTGATTGTACCAACTGCACTTGAGAGGCTTTTAAATCTTTTAACGCTTGGTGTAAGTTTTCGGTACGCTCCACCACTTGCTGCTCTAAGCGTTCATTGACTTTTGCTAATGCGCCTTCGTTCTCGACCACCCGATCAACCAGCTGGTTCATCGAGTCAGTAATCACGCCAATTTCTTGAATGTTTGCCGGTGGCAATTTGTGCTCACGCAGTGACAGATATTTTTTTTGTGCAATCAACTGACCGATTTCACGGACGTTACGAGCGACTTGGTGCAGCGGTACCGCCAAAATACGGTGGAAAATATAACCACTTAATAGCAGTACCGGTAAGAAACCCAATAGCATATACCATTGCAGCTGTTTACCTAGTTGATTGGCAAATAACATCAGTTCTTGATTGGGTTTGACTATGACCATTTTCCAGTTGGTCATTGGCATGGCAAAAATAAACGCTGTGGAGGGGGTTTTGAGCAATAAATCGTTGTCTAAGCTGACTTGTTCGACAAAATGGGTGGCATTGAGATTTTCATTTTGCGCGTTTTGGGTCATTAGCATGGCTGAAATGATGCGTGCCTCTGAGGGAGAAATTTTTTGTAGGTTGGTACTACTCACTAGCGTATTGGTCGTAAAATCAAATTTACCACCATCTAGTTTTTGCGCTTGTTTGATGATGTTGTCATTGATGTTGTCTAAGCTTTTGGCAATGGGGGCAAAATCAGGGTTTTTCTTGGCAAAACTATTAACGTCAATCATTTCGCCTTGCGGGTTAGTAGCAGTCACTTGTTTGACTTGGGCTTCATTGGGGAAGGTCAAAAAGTTGTTGTTCATATCGACCAAAAACACATAACCGCCTGTTTTGCGTTGCCATTCTTTGACCATCGACTGCATACGCCCGAGCAGCACATCAAAACTCACCACACCTTCAAAGCCATTGTTTTGGGCATTAAAAATCGCCTTGGCACAGGTCATGACGGGCTGTTTGGTGGTCGGGTGAATATAAGCACGGCTCCACACACAGTGGTCATGATTGGCATATACGGCGGGCACATACCACCAATCACGGTAATAGGGCATGGCAAGCTGTGGTTGGGTTTTTTGGTCGGCTACCCGATTTGCGGTAAGTTTGCTTGGTGCTTGATAGCCAGGATTGATGGCTTGATATTGGCTGGCAGATTGCATGACACCCTGCATATCGCGTTGCCAAACAAACGCGGCTTCATCGACGTTAGGTTTGTACATCAGAGGATCATACCACACACCGCCACCGACAATGCCTTTATCCATATTTGCCATTAAATTGCCAACACTGGTGTTGATGATATCGGCATTCTTGGGCAAACTGCCGGTCATACGGCTCGCTGTCACTGCCATGCCATCAATTTGACTCACACGCGACAAAATACCATTCACCGCCTCATTGCCAGTTTCAATGATAGTCTGAGAGGTCAGTTTGGCGACTTCAGGCTTGGCTTGCTGGTCAATGATCCAATACACCATCGCCAAAAACACCAAAAAAACCAGCAATAATACGCATAACAAGCGTGTGGTAAGGTTGGAAAAATTCATCATTGTCACTTATCTGTTGGCAAATTGATTGGCTAATTAAATGACCCGTTGCATCGCTTAGCCCAAGTAAAAAAGCTTACAAACTCTTAAAGCCGCCGTTAACGCAAAATAAAAACGATGGTTTATCTCAATTTCTCAAATTGCGTTATCCTGTTGAGAAAATCGATTGCACCATCGTCCGTCGGTGACGGTAGTGTAGTCAGGTTATATGACAAAATGATGAATTATACCGATGAAAGGTAATGGGGCAATCCATAGCAATTTTTAAATCACATTTTGCTAAATTATTAAACTTAAGTTGTATAAAAAGTCGGATGAAATGCAGAAAAATGTTACGAATTCATTGTGTGATAGGATGGTGTGATAGGATGGTGTGATAGGATGGACATGAAAAAAGCCCTGAATACTGTTGAGCGCTTTTCCATGGCTAATAGTTAATGGTGAATGGTTACCGTGTAAACTAACGCTACATTAATGAGATGCTTTATCGTGCTCTGTCAAACGATTAGCTGCTTTATTCATAGCCACTTATGGTATGGATTAATTCGTGCAATCCTTTATTAGATAGCACAATAAATGGCTCACTGGGCTTAATACGGCTGTCCATTTGAAACAACTAATCATTCATATTTGTATCCAAATATTTACTAGCGTAACGGTTTTAAAAATGCCCATCGCTTTGCGATAACATCGGCCAAATAAAGCTAAAGCGTTCCTGCCCAGGTGTGCCATATAGACCGATATTAATGCCCCCTCTAGCGCCAATTCACCGACTGACTAGTTTTGGTAAGAGGGTTAGGGGCATTATGGTATCACTGGTTATAACAGCTAAAACTTGCGTAAGCTGGGTAACACCAGATGATGGATTGCCAACTCGAGCAGGCGCATTAAAGACTAAGCGCTAGTGTTAATGTATTGTCTGTCGCTGATTGATAAGCGTGAGCGACATCAGCGGTGAGTTTAGCGGTAGTAGATGCCTTATTGCTAACAGGTAAGCCAGATAAAAACGGCAAATGTGAAAACAACCACTCACTGAGCGGCTCCAAATCTTTGAGCGGCAACATCAATAAATCTTGCGATAAATAGCCATTTTCCGTCTCACTACGAGCGGTATAAATAGTGGCGGTATTGGGTTTGTCACTAATTAACTGTTGAACACTTTCAGCATGACGAAAATCATGATTGACCATAAATAAATCAATTTGCTGATTGTTCGCTGATACCCATTCAAGGTCTGCTTCGAGTCTAAGCAAGAGGCGTAGATAGCCTTTTAGCATCACTTGGTCGCCAGGCTTGATGCCAACCAAAGCAATCCGCATCACTTTTTTTAGACGATCTGAGGCAGATGTGACATTCATTGAGTAAACTCTCCAACAGCTAGCGAATTAATCTTTTACACGACTAAAACGCCATCAAGCATCCCTGCAATAAATTATCGTAACCCTTGGTTAGGGATACGTTAACTGGCTATGATGATTACAATTTTTGATGATGTAGCAAATACATGTCGTCTAAAACTAGCGGACTATCTAGCGGGCTATAAAGTTGAGATTTTAGCAACATTCCTTTGATTAAGGTAGGTTACATATCTATTATTTATGCCTTTCATACCAATTCTGACAGCGCACTAAAATAACATAAAACAAAAAAACGCTTTTATCCTTGGATTGGTTTTATTGATAGGCAAACAATCGGTTTAACGACAATTTTTAGTAGGCGCGGTGACTTTCACAGTGACTTGTACATTTGCCAGTGCAAATAGCGATTGCACTTGCTTTTGGGCATTATCATTGGCAGTTTGTAGAATGCCCGAGCGGCAAGCGGATGTCAGCACTTGGTTTTTGCCAGCCACTTGCGCTTGGTTAAATATTTGCGGGTCGGCTTGCACCATGCCAAATACCCCTGTTTGAATATCATACACTTCAATGTTATCTAAATAACTATCCAAAATCTGCGCAGCGGGCAAGGTGATACTGACATGGCTACCATCTGGGGTCACTTGTACATCAGTGGGTTTTAATTGATTTAAGTCAATGCCCGCGGTCACCCGCCCATGAGCGACAAAAAGCCCCTTTTGCTCATCTTGCCACAGGGCGTACCAATTGCCTTGTTTTTGGCTGGTGATAACGGTATCGACATTATATGCCACGGTTTGTAGTCGATTGAGGCTTTGAATCTTAGTGACCACCCCTTCGCGGGTTAATACCTCAACTTTTTTAGGCACATTTGCTTGTTGCCACTGCAAAAATAACCAACCTGCCACCGCAATCACAGCCAGTAAAAATAAACTCACCCAAAAAGAAACCGGCTTTTTGTTGCCCGATGCGGGCGGTTCTGGCAAGTTCGTAGTCGGTTTTGCCTCAGGTGATGGCGTGGAAGATGAAGTGGGGAGTTGGGTCATGTATCCATTCCTAATCTTTTATTTAATAGTGGATGCTATTTTGTATGGTTATGACTTGCCATAATTTCAATGTGGCGGGTTTAAATAGCCAATGGGTATAACCAAATTGTCATAATTATTGTCCTAATTTATAAAAATGCTAAGACCAAAAATACTGCATCGATTTGGCAAAAATTAAAAAAACTATTGCACCACCCAGTGGCATAAAATAAGATAATCGGTTTACCAAATAGTCTATCCATTCTCGTTTTTCTTATTTCAAGCCGTACAAACAAGGTGTGCCATGCGAGCCAGTCAATTTACTTTTGCAACGTTAAAAGAAACCCCAAGTGATGCCGATATCATCTCCAGCCAATTAATGCTCCGTGCAGGGATGATTCGTAAATCTGCGTCGGGTCTCTACACGTGGCTACCGATGGGTCTAAAAACCTTACAAAAAGTCAAAAAAATCATCCGTGAAGAGATGGATGCCATCAACTGCCAAGAGCTGCTCATGCCTGTGGTGCAATCTGCCGAGCTTTGGCAAGAATCAGGTCGTTGGGAAGCTTATGGCCCTGAACTGCTGCGGTTTAAAGACCGTCACCAACGCGACTTTGTGTTAGGCCCAACGCATGAAGAAGTGATTACCGATATCGCGCGTAACTTGTTAAAAAGCTATAAACAGCTCCCTGTGAGCTACTACCAAGTACAAACCAAATTTCGTGATGAAATTCGCCCACGCTTTGGGGTGATGCGTTCACGTGAATTTATCATGAAAGATGCTTATTCGTTTCATATCGACCAACCGTCACTACAGCGCACCTATGATGATATGTACCGCGCTTATCATAATATCTTTACCCGTCTTGGGTTAGACTTTCGTGCGGTGCAAGCCGATACTGGCTCGATTGGTGGATTTGCGTCGCATGAGTTTCAAGTCCTAGCTGGCAGTGGTGAAGACGATATTGTATTTTCAGACAGCTCAGCTTATGCTGCCAATATTGAGCTGGCTGAAGCGGTGGCGGTCGGTGAACGTGCTGCCCCAACGCAGGACAAAGCCGATGTCAGTACGCCGAATATGCCAACCTGTGAGCAAGTGGCTGAGCATTTAGGCTTGCCATTGTCACAGACGGTCAAAACTTTAATCGTCGAAGGTGAAGCTACCGAAGAAGGTAAAGCTCCCTTAGTCGCGTTAGTGTTACGGGGCGATCATACCCTAAATGAAATCAAAGCCGAAAAATTGGCGCAAGTCAAAGCCCCACTCACCATGGCGAGCGAAGAGGCGATGCAAGCAGCGGGGCTGCACAAAGGGTTTATCGGGGTGTTTGATTTGAATATGCCAGTGATTGTAGATCGTGCTGCTGCGGTGTTATCAGATTTTGTTAGCGGTGCCAACAAGCCAGATTTTCATACCACGGGCGTCAACTGGGAGCGTGATGCGTCCATCACCGAAATTGCCGATATTCGCAACGTGGTAGCAGGCGACCCAAGCCCAGATGGACAAGGTACTTTACAAATCCGCCGCGGTATCGAAGTCGGTCATATTTTCCAATTGGGTGACAAGTACGCCAAAGCATTAAACTGTGCGGTGATGGGCGAGCAAGGCAAACCTGTCATTACTATGATGGGTTGTTATGGTATCGGCGTGACCCGTATCGTCGCCGCCGCAATTGAACAAAACCACGATGACAATGGCATCATTTGGAAAACCAGTAGCACAGGTGAGAGCCTTGCGCCATTCACTGTGGCGATTGTGCCGATGATTAAAGGCAAAATGAAAGACGCTCTAGACCCAGCGAAAGGGGACAAAGCAATGCAACTTGCCGAAGCGCTTTACACAGAGCTAAAAGCCCAAGGTGTTGATGTGCTACTTGATGACCGAGACGAGCGCGCAGGGGTAAAATTCGCCGATTTAGAGCTCGTTGGCATTCCCCATCGAATTGTTATCTCAGAGAAAAATATCAGTGAAACAGGCGAGGTGAAATACGAATATGTCAATCGCCAAGACGGTGAAAAACAATTGCTCACTGCCGCGCAATTAAACCAACTGTTTAAAGACAATCAATTGATTGGCTAACACAACAACTTACCGCTACAAACGATTAGGTTTGATAGAGGATTTGAGTCGAACATTTACACGTTTTGTATGGTGTGGAAAAACTGACAGTGCTAAGATGGGCTGTCAGTTTTTTCTGTTTATCGCTTCATTTAGTTAGTAGAGTAAGGAAAGTCATGCAATACAAACAACTTACCGCCAGTGTATTTGCCCTGTTGATGGGTGGGGCGATACTGGGACAAAGTTACCAAACCGCCATTGCAGCATCGACGAGCGTCGGACAGATCAATAACGAGCAGCGGCAGGTGACTCGGCAAGTCGCAGCGTTGTTGGATCGTAGCCATTATCTAGATAAAAAAATGGACGCTGCAACGGGCAAGCAAATTTTAGGCGACTATTTTGATGCGCTTGACCCCAATCATAGCGTGTTTTTGCAGTCCGATATCGATGAATTTACCCAAAAATATGGCAATAGTTTTGCCGATTATCTCAAACGCGGTGATTTAAAAGCGGGTTTTGACATCTATCAGCGTTTTATTGAGCGCTCAAAAGCGTATTACAGCTTTGCCGATAGCTTGTTAAAATCGCCTGTGAACTTACAGAGCAATGAAACGGTCATTATGAACCGTGAAAAATTGCCACGTTTTAAAACCGTTGCCGAGCAACGCGATTTTTGGCGCAAACAGCTGACCTACCAGCTAATTGGTATGACCATCAATCAAGATGAAGACAAAAACAAAGACAAGTTTTTGCAAGAAAATGCCGATAAATACAACGCCAGTGATTTAGTCAAAAACGAAACGCGCTCACCAAGCCAAGTGCTAGACCAGCGTTTAAAGCGCCAATATGCGCAGCTACAGCGTATCGATAGCGACCAAATCGTTGAAACCCTGTTAAATGCAGCGATGGCAGCCTATGACCCGCACAGTAATTACTTTGCCCCCGTGCAAGCCAATGAGATGCAAATCCAATCAACACTTGAATTGGTCGGTATTGGTGTCTCGATTCAGCCCGATCGCAAAAATCCTGACTACACCCGTATTATCAGCTTAGTTGATGGCGGGCCTGCCGCTCGTTCGGGTCAAATCAAACCCAATGACTTAATCATCGGCGTATCCACTGAAGATAAAGGCATGGTCGATACCGTCGGTTATTCGACACGGGAAGTAGTGAACCTCATTCGCGGTAAAAAAGGTTCATCCGTCACCGTGCGCGTCAAAGCGCCTAACACCCCAGACAGTAGCGCGCGTAATGTCACCCTCATACGTGACGTGATTAAGCAAGAAGAATCGGGCGTCAATCATCGGGTGATTAGTATCAAAGATAAAAACGGACAAGCCAAAAAAATCGGTGTGCTAGAAATCCCAAGTTTTTATCTCAACTATAAAGCCCGCCGTGCGGGAGAAGATTATCGTAGTGTCAGCATTGATACGGAAAACGCGTTAAAAGCTTTAAACCAGCAAAATATCGATGGCTTAGTGGTAGACCTACGTGATGACCCCGGTGGCTCACTCGATGAAGTCGCCAAAATGATTGGCTTGTTCGTCAAGTCAGGTCCGCTGGTACAAATTCGTGATAACCGCGGCAATATCCAAGTGTATGAAGACGAAGACAAAGGTAAACAGCTGTATACAGGCCCGATGACCGTACTCATTAACCAAGGGTCGGCGTCAGCCAGCGAGATTTTTGCGGCAGCGATTCAAGATTATGGCCGCGGTCTGATTGTCGGCAGCACGACCACAGGTAAAGGCTCAGCACAAATTCAGCTTGATAACCTTGCCTTAGGGTCAGCAACGTTAACCCAGCGCAAGTTCTATCGTATCACTGGCGGCAGTACCCAAAATAAAGGCGTTGTACCCGATGTGCGCTTAGTCAATATCTATGAAGGCATGGAGTTTGGTGAACGTAGCATGAAAAACCCACTGGCATGGGATACCATTCGTGCCGCGCCGTACCAACCTGCGGGCAACTATTCCGGTGAGACCTTGCAATCACTCAATGCCTTGTCACAGCAGCGTCAAGCAGCCAATGCCCAGTTCGCTTATCTAAGCCAACTCAACAGAATCCGTAATGAGGAAGATGATAAGAAACCTGTCAAATTAGACATCAATGACCGCCGTACTTTCCGCAAAAACATTGAGGCAAAAATGTTGGCGGCAGAAAATGCGAGACGCCAAGCCAATGGGGAGAGCCCCTATAGCACGTGGACAGCGTACCAAGCTGCACAAGATGCAGAGTTAGAAGTCCGTAGCCGTCTAAAACAAGCCGAACGTCCAAAGCTGCCTGAAAGTGAAGCATTTGTGATTGAAGCGGCTAATGTCATGCTTGATGCACAGGCAGCCAACAACCAGCGCCCCTAATGCCAAAATGCGTGTAAGCAAAAGCTTACATGCATTGACGTTTGTACGACTGTTACCGAATGGTAAATTTTGTAATAATACATTCAACGGCACAGGGATGATTCTCAAGGATTGAGATAAGGACAGAATTGCCAATAAGGGAATGGTTTATCGTAGTATTAAGAAATGATGCTTGATAAACACGTGGAGTGAGACTTAGGATGAGTCAAGAAATTCACTACCAGTTAGTAAGGACTTTAAGGATGAGGTCAGTGATGCTAGGATAGCAGGTAAAAAAGCCATATCAAAGGATATGGCTTTTTTACTTTGGAGGAGGGGTTAATCTATTCTAGAAACGATAGTTGTGACGGGTTGACCAGTCATCGATTTCTTTTTCTACCACATCTTCGGCGCGACCATAACGCTCTTGGATTTTACCTGATAGTTTTTGGCGATTACCTTCCAACTGGGTAATTTCATCATCAGTTAAGTCACCCCAAGTTTCTTTTACAGCGCCTTTAACTTGTTCCCATTGACCTTTAATTGTATTCTCGTTCATGATTAGTATCCTTTTTTGTAATTAATTTAATGCTATATAAATAACTAAAAATATATACCCAATCATGGGTCTTTATTATTGCTTGGATTGTTTGTTGGGTATACAGCTAGTATGCCAAAATTTAGCGCACAGTGTGTGGTAAAAACTGTAGTAAAGCATCAAAAAAAGTAACTAAATCAATGATTTTGTAAATAATATTAGGCTTTTCTTACACGGCAGACAATAACTTTACAGCCTAACCAATCTAAAATTTTGCCCAAAAAAAGAAGGCTATAAATATAGCCTTCCATTTAATCTTTCTAAGCTTTAATGACGACTTAGTGGTGATGACCGCCTGCACCGTGTACGTGACCGTGTTGTAACTCTTCATCGGATGCGTCACGAATGTTTGCCACTTCTACATCAAAATGAAGTTTTTTGCCGGCTAAAGGATGGTTCGCATCAACAATCACTTTGTCCTCTTGTACATCTTTTACAGTGACTAACATCACATGACCGTCTTCAGTTTGTGATTGGAACTGCATACCTGGTTGGATATCTTCGACACCTTGGAAGTTTTCGCGTGGAACTTCTTGTACTGCAGCATCATCGAATTCGCCATAAGCGTCTGCAGGTTCAATGCTTGCAGTAAATTTATCACCCACTGATTTGCCCGCTAATTGTGATTCAAGACCTGGAATAATGTTTTGGTAGCCATGTAAATACGCTAAAGGTTGACCTTCTGGTGATTGGTCAATGACGTTACCTTCGTCGTCTTTTAAAGTGTAATGAAAATGTACAACGTTGTTATTATTGATAGTAGACATCGCTAAAATTCCTTATGAATCAATGAATGGATTGGCAAATCGCTTTTTTGGCACAATAAATTAAAAATTGCTAGGATTTTTCACTATAATTACCGTGGAAATCTCTCAACTTTTGGTTAAACCTCAAAATACGCCAAAAAATGTTAGTGTAAATTGTAACATCAATCATTAAAAGTTTGGCAGTTATAGACTTTAAAACACATTTTTAATCATTCAACCATACAACACTGTAACAATAAAGCCGTGTTCTGTTATTAATGGCGATAAGATTTAAAAATTCAATTTATTGGGCAAATTATTTATTAATGAGTCCTGTAGCCAGTAGGGGCGTTTATATAATCCAGCCCCTATCTGCCAAAATGCGTTTGATTTGGGCGTAAATAATCGGCGCAGCTAACAAGCCTGCCAGTCCAAAGGTGGCTTCTAATACCAACATAAATAGCAAAAGCTCCCAGGCGGTCGATCGGATTTTGCTACCAATAATCTGCGCATTTAAAAAATACTCAAGTTTGTGAATGGTCACTAGCCACAGTAATGATGAAATACTAACGATGAGTCCATGGGTCAGACTGAGTGACACAATAATGGTATTTGAGATTAAATTCCCAATCACAGGCAGCAAACCTGCGATAAAAGTAATAAGCACCACAGTCCATGCCATGGGCAGGGGATGACCTACCAAAGGTAAAATACCCAATAAATAAATAGCGGTGAGAATCGTGTTAATTGATGAGATTTTGACTTGGGCAAAAAATACATCGGTAAAACCTGCCATCAGCTCATCAAATTTTTGACGAAAGTGACGCGTTAGGGGTTTAGTATGTAAATGCGCATGGGCAGGGACTTGTATGGCAATAATGCCACCAATCACCGCACCAATGATAGCATAGCCAAACCCTTTGAGCGTGTGAATACCTGCAACCTGCAACTGTGGCGCATAGTCTTTGATAGTTTGGGCAAAAATACGTTTGATGGAACTGACCGATTCAGGCAAATGCTGTGACACAGAATCGGGCAATAAACGATGCAGTTGGTCAATCACCAGCATAACCTGAGCAAGCAGGCTGTTAAATCGCTCGACGCTGGCTTTTTCTGCCACCCAATCACCAAACAAATAAATACCGATACTGGTGAGTAATACCAACAAGAAGATAGCAATCCCTTCGGCGCGTTGGTCTAGCTTGATACGTTCTGAAAATTGCGGCTTGGGTGCCACCACATGACGCCGTATCCAATTGGCGATGCCGCGTGTCAGCGCATAGACAATCAGCCCCGAGAACATCACCATGCCAAGCTTTAAAACCAGTACAGGCAGCCAAACAATAATCACACTACTGATGGCAAAAAAGAAGGTTTTTAAATCAGGTAAATTTGACCGAGAGGTTGGCATCGTCGGTACAACAGAATCCGTCATTACAGGCTCGATAAGTTGAGGTGAGCTAGGTCGTAAGGGTTTTGTTGAAGCTGATTCAAGGGTCATAGCGGATATCATAAGTCGGTAAAAAAAGATGAGATAAAACTAACACAATTTTAGTGATTAAAGTATTAGATTTATGACAAAATTTTGTCAAAATCGCGCGCGCTATGCGTAATAATAACCCGTGAAAATCGCAATCAAACGTAAAATCGGCTACAATATGCCATCTTTTTTATTCTTTCTTTTATCGGTTATCAAGCCTCGCTACTTTTAAGTCAAACACTATGTCACTACATTCTGAAATCGCCAAACGCCGCACTTTTGCTATTATCTCGCACCCCGATGCGGGTAAAACCACCATGACCGAAAAATTACTGCTGTGGGGGCAAGCAATTCAGCGCGCAGGTGAAGTCAAATCACGCAAAACCGACAAACACGCGACATCTGACTGGATGAGCATGGAGCAAGAGCGTGGTATCTCGATTACCACTTCTGTGATGCAGTTTCCCTATGCCGACAACATGGTCAATCTGCTAGACACCCCAGGTCACGCCGACTTTTCAGAAGATACCTATCGTACCTTAACCGCAGTAGACAGCGCACTGATGGTGATTGATGGGGCAAAAGGGGTTGAAGAGCGAACCATCAAGCTGATGGAAGTATGTCGGATGCGTGACACGCCGATTATCTCGTTTGTCAACAAGCTTGACCGCGAAATCCGTGATCCGTTATCACTGCTTGATGAAATTGAAAATGTCCTAAAAATCCAATGTGTGCCGATGACGTGGCCGATTGGTACTGGTCAGCATTTTGTTGGGGTGTACAACATCAGCGAGGATAAAACCTACTTTTACCAAAAAGGTCATGGCACTGAGATTGTCGAGATTGAGAGCCGTGACGGCTATGACTATCCAGATGTCCGCGAGAGAATCGGTGAAATTGCCTTCCGTGAATTTGAAGAAAGCCTAGAGCTTGCAAAAATGGCACATGAAGATTGGGATGTCGATGAATTTTTGACGGGTAAACAAACGCCCGTGCTGTTTGGTACGGCGTTGGGTAACTTTGGCATTAACATGGTGCTTGATGTACTGACCCAATATGCCCCAGCGCCTAAAGACCATGACGCCGTTGAACGCACTGTCAAAGCCGATGAAGAAAAATTCTCCGGCTTTGTCTTTAAAATCCAAGCCAACATGGACCCAAAACACCGTGACCGTATTGCCTTTATGCGGGTGTGTTCAGGCAAGTACGAAAAAGGCATGAAAATGAAACATGTGCGCTTGGGTAAAGAAGTACGCATTTCAGATGCCTTGACCTTTTTGGCAGGGGACCGCGAAGCGCTGGAAGAAGCGTATTCGGGCGATATCATCGGCTTACATAATCACGGCACCATCCAAATTGGCGATAGCTTTACCGAAGGCGAAACTTTAAACTTCACCGGCATTCCCCACTTTGCGCCAGAATTGTTTCGCCGTGTGGTACTCAAAGACCCACTTAAGTCAAAACAACTGCAAAAAGGCCTACAGCAGCTATCAGAAGAAGGCGCCACCCAAGTATTTATGCCGCAAATCAACAATGATTTAATTTTGGGCGCGGTAGGGGTGCTACAATTTGAAGTGGTCGCGCATCGCCTGCTTGAGGAATATAAAGTGCAATGTACCTTTGAGCCTGTGTCGATTGCGACGGTGCGCTGGGTGCATTGTGATGATAAAGTGGCGTTTGAGAAGTTTAAGAAAAAAGCCCACGACCAGTTATCGGTCGACGGTGGTGGGTATTTGACCTATCTTGCCCCAAGCCGGGTTAATCTTAAATTGATGGAAGAACGTTATCCAGAAATTACCTTTAGCGCCACCCGTGAGCATTGATACATTCATCTTGATAAATGCAGAAAAGCTGACAAACCCTGTCAGCTTTTTTCAATATTAAAAGGATTTTACCCAATTTACCAAACGATAACCTAATGATGGCAAACAATAAATATTGGTAACCTAATTACTTTAGTAAACCGCTTAAATTTTGGTTACAATGGATCCATTAGCGATAACTACTAATTTAAAATTTTAACAACTACAACAAAAGCGAGGATACTATGCAATTTCCAAATGGCGTAACCAAATCAAACCTTATTAAACTTGGCGTACTCGGTGCCGCTTACTATATGTTAAAAGGTCGTAATAAAACCCAGCCAACTATTGAAAACAAAGCAAATAATCCGGCACCGGTTGATAATGAGCCTGCTGACAATACTGCGGCAAATTCAAATGGCACGAAACCTGCCAAGACTACCGCATTTACCATGGGTAAAGAGCTGGCTGCTAAAGTGTTGGGTAAAAAATTCTAATAGTTATCGAATACTTATCAAATTACGTTATTATATAACAGCTATATCCATAACGGCATTTGAAAACAGCCCATTAGTCCACCATTAAACGGGTATCGACTGATGGGTTTTTTTATGGCAATACTGTTAAAAGCTAAGGTTTAAAAACTAAGGCAGGGAAAGGAAAGGTATGAGCATATCGAGGGTGATTAAACTAGGGATTGCTGCGACAGCTTTATTGTTGCTACCTAGACGCAGTAGTAGTCAACGGGCTGATAAAGTAGCCGATTGCCGTAACAGTCTATCCGCCAAACATACACTTGAGCCGCCTATCAATAAAAATACTGAGCAGGATAACCATAACTTAAACAATGGCTAAAAATTTTATGTTAGGGGCAAATAACAAATAAAGGATAAATAGATGACGTGCGTGGGCTGCCCCGCAATTGACCGTGCCATACAGCCAGTTAAACGGCATTGTCAAACCACAGTATTTAAAATGATATGACTATATTAAATGATACGGCTTGCTCGTTTGATTTGCCATTAATTGATACGCATACCCATTTTGATGTGGATAGCTTCGATCATGACCGTGAAATCCAATCCCAATTGGCATGGGATAATGGCGTTCATCATCTGGTTTTGATAGGCTTTTTAGCAAAGTATTTTGCACAAATGGTGGCGTGCCAACAGCAAATGCAAGGTTATGGGCAGCAAGGCAAAGCCACACCTTTGGCGCATTTAGCTTTTGGGTTGCATCCTTTTTATATCACTGAGCATAAAGACAGCGATTTGCAGCGGCTAGAGCAGTTTATTCAGCAATATTCTCCCATTGCGATTGGGGAAATCGGGCTTGATACTTTTACTGCGCCGATGAAAACTGCGGAGAATTACGCTAGGCAGCAAGATTTTTTTGCTCAGCAACTTGAATTGGCAAAACAATACCAACTGCCTGCGCTGCTACATATTCGCCGCGCGCATGGCGATGTGATTAAGATGTTAAAAGCACAAAAATTCACCCAAGGCGGGATTGCCCATAGCTTTAGTGGTGGCATCCAAGAAGCCAAAGCGTTGGTTAATCTGGGCTTTAAAATCGGCATCACCGGGCAAGTGACCAATCCGAATGCCAAAAAACTGCGCCATACCCTTACAGAACTTGTCAAAATTGTCGGGCTTGATGCTATTGTGATTGAGACGGACTGCCCAGACTTTACGCCGCTACCCTGTCATGGGACGCACGGCAGGCGCAATGTACCTGCCAATCTGCCGTACGTACTGGCAGCGTTATCAGACTTATTAAAAAAAGATCAATCACGGCTCGCCGAACAGTTGTGGCAAAATAGCTGCGCTGCGCTGCAAGTCAGCTGGGAGTATCCTATCCCAAACAAATTGAATATAAACCCTGACCAAGACTAAGATTAAGATTAAGATAAACCATGACAATGACAGCTGAGATGACGCCTGATATGACATTAACTGACGCGCAATACCAACGCCGTTTTGCAGGCACCCAAAAATTGTATGGTGCTGCGCAATTTAGTAAGTTTGAGAATCTGCATGCGTACGTGGTGGGCGTGGGTGGGGTGGGCTCGTGGGCAACTGAGGGGCTGGCTCGTACAGGTGTGGGCGAGATGACATTAATTGACATGGATGTGCTAGTAGCCTCCAATGTCAATCGACAATTACCCGCTACCGATAGCAATTTTGGTAAAAGCAAAATTGAAGCCATGGCAGAACGTATCAAAGAAATCAATCCCCATATCAAATTACATTTGATTGACGATTTTTTGAGCAAAGATAACGTACAATTATTAATACCTAATCGTGCTTTGCAATCACAGCTTAAACAGTCAGGTAAACAGCTTGTGGTATTAGATTGTGTCGATGATATGAATGCCAAGCTTGCGCTTGCGCTGCATTGCCGATTCAATAAATTAAAGTTAATTATGGCGGGCGGGGCAGGTGGCAAGACGGATCCGACCCAAATTCAGGTGGCAGATCTTAAGGATACTTACCAAGATCCGCTACTGGCTAAAGTCAGACAGCGACTTCGTCAAGATTATGGCATCAATCGTGCGATGAAAGAAAAATTCGGTATTCGTTGTGTGTTTTCATCACAGCCGCCGATTGTTGATAAGTCTTGTCAAGCAGGTGGTTTGCATTGTGGCGGCTATGGATCGGCCGTTGCAGTGACCTCAGTTGTGGGGATGATGTTGGTTGCTGAAGCGTTAAAATAACCTCAGCGTTTAAATTTTATCACGTAGTAGGAAGCTGTTAACGAGATGATATCATATCCTATAGCAAGCAATGAAAAACAGCGTCTAGCGGTATTGGATGAATACCATATTATCCGAACAAATAAAGAATGCGAATTTGAGCGTATTAGCGCTTTGGCTAAGGCGTTTTTTGGTACTAAGATTGTCGCTATTACTTTTTTGGATGCTGATATCCAGTTTTTTAAGTCAAGAATTGGTCTAAAAGAACCTTCAACCAGCCGTGATGTTGCTTTTTGCAATTACACTATTACACAAAATGACACCTTCGTCACCCTTGATACTCACCAAGATACCCGATTTAAAAACAATCCTTTGGTCACCGGTTACCCATATATTCGGTTTTATGCTGGCGCGCCCATCGTGGTTCACGATAGTCAAGGTAGGGAATTTGCTTTGGGCGCGCTGTGTGTGATTGACGATCAGCCGCATCAAGATTTTGACGCCCATCAACAACGCGTGTTAGCAGATTTGGCGGCGATGGTGAGTGATACCTTAAAATTACGTCAGCAGCGTTACCAAGCTGAACGCGCCGATGAGGTAAAGACCGCATTTTTGGCCAATATGAGCCATGAAATTCGCACGCCGATGAATGGTATCATGGGTATGCTTGAATTACTTGAGCAGACACCGCTTGATAAGCAGCAGCAACACTATATCAAATCGATTAAATCGTCCAATGAGCATCTGCTTACCATCGTCAACGACATTTTGGATTTATCCAAAGTAGAATCAGGTAAGATACGTTTTGAGAGTATCCCCGTTGATTTAGCCCAGCTATGCCAAGACGTGTATCAATGCTTTTTAGCCACTGCGCAAGAAAACAGCGTGGAACTCGTACTCGACTACCCTGACAACTTGCCCAAATATGTCAACACCGATCCTGTGCGCCTGCGACAGATTTTAATCAATCTAGTCAATAACGCCATCAAATTTACCCCAAAACAGGGTAAAGTGACCATTCAAGCCATGAAGGGCTGTGATAAGCACCAAATCAAATTCAATGTGATTGATACAGGTGTTGGTATCAAGCCTAAATCATTGGCAGTGATTTTTGATGCGTATAATCAAGCTGATAAGTTTACTCATCGTGTATATGGTGGTACAGGGCTAGGGCTATCTGTGTGCAAAGCGTTGGCAGAAGGGATGGGTGGTACGATTAAGGTAACCAGTGAAAAAAATAAAGGCGCAACCTTTACCCTAACTTTACCAATGATAGCAACCGATGAAATCAGCTATCAGCAGTGGCACCAACGTCATGATGAAACCGCAATACAACCGCGAGAACATCTACCTGCCCATATTCTACTAGCAGAAGACAATGAGCTAAATGCCATGGTCGCGGTCAAAAGCCTAAAAAAATATGGCTATGAAGTCACCCGAGCCAAAGATGGGCTTGAAGCCGTCAATTTTTATAAAGCTGACCCTAGCAAATATCACATCATTTTGATGGATCATCAAATGCCCATCATGGATGGGGTGGAAGCCACCAAGATGCTCAAACAGTCGTTCAATCAGTTGCCGCCTATTATTGCAGTGACGGCACACGCCATGCATGGGGACAAAGAAGTATATCTTAATGCGGGTATGCAAGATTACTGTACCAAGCCCTATAAGCCTGAAGCGCTTGATGTGATGATTCAGCGCTGGCTGCATCATGTCGCCAACACGGTTTAAGAGATATTAATCACAAAATTTGCTTGCATTTGCGCAAACAATTGCTTACGGTAAAACCCTACCACAGTTTGTAGTAGGGTTTTATTTTTGTTGAAGTATTTTTGCTTTGTCACGGCTAAAAATGGCTTTGGCGACAGTGTTTTATAGAATTAAGAGCTAAAAAAACGCCTATGGGAAATTTTATTTTTTTACAAATTTTGGCAGCTGTCTGTGCTTTGTCCATCATTACCACGCTATTTAACAAGCGGATTTTGGACTTCCCACAAGCCATTGGGGTGCCTATTGTGTCAGCGGTACTGGTTTTTATTTTGCAGTGGAGTGCAAGCCTGCTCAATGGCAACGAGTTTATTACCATCAATATCACCAGTATCCAAAATGCGGTGCGTGATATCGATTTTTACGATTTTTTAATCAATGGGGTGATTTGTTTTATTTTGACGGCATCGGCGCTGACGTTTAAGGTGTCCGATCTCAAAAACTATTGGAAACCAATTGGGATTTTGGCAAGTATCGCATTGGCACTATGTGCGCTGTTTTTTGCAAGCCTTATGTTTGGCTTTCAGTGGCTTATAGGGGCAAGTATTCCGTTTGCGGTATTGTTGTTACTGGGTGCAGCACTGGGCGCGACTGACCCGATTGGCATCAAAGGCGTGCTTAGCTCTATCAAAGCGCCGCGCCATCTGATGATTAAGCTAGAAGGCGAGTCGCTGTTCAATGATGCGGTGTGTATTGCGCTATTTATGACTATTTTGCATGGTCTGCAAGGTAATGGCTTTAGCATCGTGACCACAGTAGAAGTGTTGTTGTATGAAATCGTGGTCGCCGGGATTATTGGTTGGTTTTTTGGGCAGATGACGCTGCGTATTTTAAGCGGTAAACACGAGATGGAATCACTGATTTTGACCACAGCATTTTTGGCGTGTGGGTCGTATTTAGTAGCATTGTATGCGCATGCTTCCGCGCCCATTGCTTGTGTGGTCGGGGGCTTGATTGTTGGTAACCGTTGGCACCAGATTTTAGAAGAAAGGGAAATCACCTATGTGAATCACTTTTGGCACGCCATTGAGGGGATTATCAATTCATTCTTATTCACCCTTATCGGTCTGGAGCTATTTATTTTAGAGCTGAACACCTCGTTGATTTTGGGCGGTGTGGTGGCATTTATTTGTCTGCATTTATCCCGTTTTTTGGCAAATTTTGCGTCTTTTAGCCTTCTATCCGATGTCCGAAAAACCAGTTATAACGGCAGTTTGACGATTTTGTCATGGGGCGGGGTACGCGGGGCGATTTCTTTGGCGTTGATTTTATCAGTTTCTAACGTCCCAGAATTGCAGCCTTATAGCAGCTTTTTGGTAGGTTATACCTTTATCGTGGTATTGATGTCGGGCGTGGTATGTGGTCTTGGGCTACCTGCGGTGATGAATGCGTTTTATCATAACCCTAACGAACCCACGACAGGTTTTGCAGGGTGGTATCAAAGGCTAGTTAAACGCTTTAATCGCAAAGGCTACCAGTATGTGCTCAGCGAGGATGAGCAGGGTAACGAAGTCATTACCCGTTATCAGCCGCCGCCTGTGGTGATTCAAGAGACACCTAGTAGTGTCGGTATGGCGTTGCCACTGCCAAAAGTGATTGATAAAGATGGGCATGATGAATTGGCCCATCCCAATGGTTTTTAACTGTTGGTATAAAAAAACCTAGCAAATCGCTAGGTCTTTTTTTATAGCGTTAGATGATTAGATGACTGCGCGCAAAATCCGCTCAGACACTGCCAAATCATTGCTACGATGTTCACCAAGTTTGACCATATTATGTTCTTCTAATTGGCTTAAAATTGGCGCAATTGCAGACGCATCGAGGTCAGCATCTGACAATCTCACTGGTAAGCCAAGCTCGCGGAAGAAGTTTTCGGTGTTAACAATCGCTTGTTCGATTTTATCCGCATCGCTACCTTCAGTGATATGCCAAACGTTTTTGGCGTACTGTAGCAGCTTGTCTTTTTTGCTATCCTTGAGCTCACGCATCACTCCAGGCAACACAATGGTCAAGGTGCGGGCGTGGTCAATGCCGTGTAGGGACGTGAGTTCATGCCCAATCATATGGGTGGTCCAGTCTTGTGGTACGCCAGTGCCAATGAGACCATTGAGAGCCATTGTCGCTGTCCACATGATGTTTTTACGCGTTTCCATGTCGTTAGGGTTGGCTTTAACGGCACGGCCTTCTTCAATCAAGATTTTGAGCAGACTTTCAGAGAAACTATCTTGGACTTTGGCATTGACTGGGTAAGTCAGATACTGCTCCATCACATGCACAAACGCATCGCCTACACCATTCATCACTTGACGCTCAGGTAGCGTTAAGGTTTTGGCAGGGTCAAGAATCGAAAACTGCGGGAATACTAGCGGATTACCAAAAGGCAATTTGGCATGACGCTCACTATGATTGATAACGCCGCCTGAATTCATCTCTGAACCTGTTGCAGGAATAGTCAATACAGTACCGAGCGGTAGCGCATTTTGAATATCACGGGTATATCCTTTTAATGCTTCCCACGCTTTTTCATGGTCTTTGTCGTCATCTAAGGTGGCAGTCAATGCAACAAATTTGGTGCCATCCAGTACTGAACCACCACCGACAGCGAGCAAAAAATCAATGTTGTTGGCATGTACCATATCGACGGCTTTCATCAAGGTATTAAATTCTGGATTTGGCTCAATACCGCCAAATTCAAAGATTTCACGCTGTTTACCTTGTAGCGCGGTTTTCACCTCATCGAGTGTGCCGGTTTTTTTGGCAGAGCTACCACCATAGGTGATAAGTACGCGGGCATTATCAGGGACAAGATTGGCGAGTTCTTTGATTTGACCTTCGCCAAATACGATACGCACAGGGTTGTAATATTGGAAATTATTCATGCCGATCCTTAAGAATTTGTTATTGTTAATACATTGCCACTTGTAAAAATGCACCATGGCACTTATTAAGTAAACGTTACGCTCAAACACAGCGCTATCATAGAATAAAATAGTGAAAGCAATTGCAATAATTTGTCTAAAACTCGCAAAAGCTTTTTAAAAACAAATGATTTTTAAAACAAATGCTTGCTAAAACGTAGTCTTTGCTCAAGCTTCTAACAGCAGATTAACCTGTGAAAATTACGCTGTGACGAAGTTTGATAGCAACGTATATAGGTCTAAAATCCTTATAAACAAGGATGCTGCAACAATTTTTTTATCAAGTTTGTCATGACGTGAAACTAGCAGCGTCCAATAACTCAACGAAAGATGAATCAACAATCACGAGGAATGTATGTCTTACTCCGCTCTTCTATCACCGATTAACGTGGGCGCGATGCGCTTGCCAAACCGCGTCTTTATGGCGCCATTGACCCGTCTGCGTAGTGCTGATTTACCTAATGGAACAAAAAATATTGGTGGCTTGCCAACGCCACTCATGGCAACCTATTATACCCAGCGCGCTAGCAGTGGTTTGATTATCACAGAAGCCACTGATATCTCAGCCGATGCCAAAGGCTACGCAGGTGCGCCCGGTGTTTTTAGTGACGCACAAATTGCAGGCTGGAAAATGATTGCTGATAGCGTACACCAAGCAGGCGGTCATATCGCTATGCAGCTATGGCACACGGGGCTAGTATCGCATTATAGCTTACGCCCACAAGGTCAGCCGCCTGTATCAGCATCGACCGTGGATTTGGGTGATGCGGTACGCACCTCGTTAAAAGATGACGAAGGCAAAGTATACCGTGTGACTGCCACGCCAGCGCGTGAGATGACCACCGCAGAAATCAAACAAACCGTCGATGATTTTGCCAGCGCCGCGCGTAATGCGATTGAAGCGGGCATGGATGTTATTGAAATCCACGGTGCACACGGCTATTTGATTCATCAATTCTTGTATGAGAGCGTCAACCAACGCAGCGATGAATACGGTGGTAGCTTAGAGAACCGTATGCGCTTTTTGACAGAAATTTTAACCGCAGTCACTAACGCCATTGGCAGTGATAAAGTGGGTATCCGTATCTCGCCACTGGGTCAATTCAATGGTGTGGATGCCGGTAGCGAAGACGATGCGTTAGCAATCATCAAACTGATTGATAGCTTTAACCTAGCCTATTTACATATTTCTGAGCCAGACTGGGCAGGTGGAAAACCCTTTACGGCAGAATTCCGTCGTCAAATTCGTGATACTTATCACGGCGTGCTTATCGGTGCAGGTGGCTATACCGCAGAAAAAGCAGACACGCTAATTCGTGATGGCTTAATTGATGCGGTCGCATTTGGTCGCAGTTATATCGCAAATCCAGATTTGGTTGAGCGTTTTCACCAAAATGCGCCGCTTAATCAACCAAACCCCGCCACTTTTTATGGTGGTGATCAAGAAGGCTATACCGATTATCCTGCGTTAGCCCAATAATCGTACTAGCAAAAATAATCGTATTAGCGAATATAAAAACCCCGATCGTGTGATGACATGAGCGGGGTTTTTTATGGTGAGTGAAAAACAAACAAATTTTTTTACTGAACTTATCATGAAAGGTCTGCATTATGTGACAGTACGCAGCCCATATGGCGACCAACAAGTTGAGTTTTGCGCGTATTGATTGTGTGATTAGCCAAAACTTGAAAATACCACCATCAACACCGGTGAGATGATATTGACCAAAAATCCAAAGCTCATCGCAAGCGGTACCACTTCATTCCCCCCTGAGCTTTGGATGACCGGTAAGGTAAAATCCATGGTGGTCACCCCGCCCAAACCCACCGCCGTGGTGGGGTATTTGCCAATCAGCATAGGGATAAACAGTAGCGCCATAAATTCACGCAATAAATCATTGAGCAATGCCACACTCCCCCAAACTGCGCCATACGCATCAGTCATGATAATTCCCGACAACGAATACCAGCCATAGCCAGAAGATAGCGCTAAGCCTTGGGTGAATGTCACATCAGGCATTATCAATGCGTACAGTAAACCACCGACTGCCACACTCAGACAAAAAATCACACAGGCTTGTACGCCGCGTTTATTGACCAATACCTGCCGTAACGTCATCCCCGAATGCGACAACTGAAAACCCACCAATAAAATCAGCAAAATCAACAAGCCCTTGATGATGCCATCAATCGGCAAATCCGTTATTGGCAATAATTTGCCCAGTACAAAACCCAACACCACACAGCACAACTGAACGAGGCTTCCTGTGATGCTAAAACTTGCTTGGCTATGCTCATGGGGAAGGGTACGTTGCCAAGGATGCAGCCTGTCAAACATCAGCAAACTGATAAAACCTGCACCTAGGGTACAAATCGCCAATACCGCCACATTGGTGCCAATAAACCCAATCTGTGCGCCTAAGTCAGGAATCTGCGACAACGAGAGACCAATAAAGGTTAAAATCACAAACACCAAGTTAGTCAGCAGCTTGTCTACCAGTGGCATGAATCGTTGCGGTAATGGTAGCAAAAACCCGACCACCAAAGGGGTAAGAATCAGAACAAGGGTGATAAAGTTTTCTAACATACCGCGACGCTTCCAAACAGGGTTTAAACACAGGCTAATCGCAATATTTTGCAGTTAGCACTTGGTTTAAAAAATTAAAAGTGGCTATTGTACCCATAAATGCATCAAGTTGGCGAATATTTGCCATAATGCGTGGTTTAAGCGTGCAATCAATTGTTTGGTAACACATTTGTAGTATGATTGAACAAATAGTTGTGTAAGATAGGCACATCCAATCATCTTACGCGTTAGATGACTTTATTAGCCGTTAATTTTTTCAATTTGTAGGATTGTTATGAGACATTTTTATTTTGATATTGTCTTTACCACGATTGCGCTGGCAATTGCAGCGTGGTGGGGTTTTTCACATGGTGGTGTTGGCACTATGATGTCGGCGCTGTTTGTCACGCTGATTTTGGCAGTGATGGAGATTTCGCTGTCGTTTGATAATGCGGTGGTCAATGCCTCGGTACTCAAAACCTGGGATAAGTTTTGGAAAATGATTTTCTTAACTGTGGGTATACTCATCGCGGTATTTGGTATGCGTCTGGTATTCCCGATTGTCATCGTCGCAGTGACTGCCGATATGGGCATGATGGATGTCATCAATATGGCGCTCAACAACCCGAAAGAATACTCTGCCAAACTGATGGAGCATCATGCAGAGATTGCCGCATTTGGTGGGATGTTCTTGTTGCTCGTCTTTTTAAACTTCATCTTTGATGAAAAAGAAGTGATGTGGTTTGAATGGTTAGAGCGTAAATTGGCACGATTTGGCAAGGTCGATGCCATGAGCGTGTTTGTGGCATTGGTACTACTAATGACCGCTTTATACTGGGTGGAAGACGCCAAAAAATCGGTGGTGTTAACCGCAGGGGTATTTGGTATTTTGATTTATCTAGCCACCAATGTGTTATCAAGCCTGTTAGAAGGGGCGAGTGATGATGATGAATCAACCCCCGATGTGATTGAAGGCAAAGAAGTAGCGGGCGCGATTGCCAAAGGCGGTATCGCAGGCTTTTTATACCTTGAAGTACTCGATGCATCGTTTAGTTTTGATGGGGTGATTGGCGCGTTTGCCATTACCAATGACGTGATTATCATCATGCTAGGCCTTGCCATTGGTGCGATGTTTGTGCGCTCCATGACCATTTTCTTGGTAGAAAAAGGCACGCTCGATGAGTTTGTTTATCTAGAGCATGGTGCGCATTATGCGATTGGCGCGTTGGCGGTCATCATGCTATTGGCAACTGTGCATATCGAAGTGCCAGAAATCGTGACGGGTTTGATTGGGATTGCCTTTATCGTATGGGCAGTGATTAACTCTATCAGCTACCGTAAGCGCCAAGCAGCCTTGGCTAAACACTAAAAGATGCTAAAAAGACTGGGGCTCATGCGTAACCGTAGCGGTATGTAGGATGCTGACTTGAGCTTAATATCCCTTAAGCTTTTGACACATAAATATAACAGCTTAATGTAGCCGAATGGTGGACAAATTCTATCACCAAAGGTATAGTTAAAACGTGGGTTTCGGCTCACGTTTTGTTTTTTTAGGCGATTTTTTATGGTGTTTGAGCCTTTTATTTTGGGCGCGCTTTTGTTCTAGGCACTTGTAGTCTGAGCGTGAAAGGTGCAGCGCACGACAAAGGACATCGATTTTCTTATTTGATTTCAAAAATTTATTACAAAGGATAAAACAATGGCAATTAGCTTAACCAAAGGTGGTAATGTTAATTTATCAAAAGAAGCACCGAATTTAACCAACATGGCCGTTGGTCTAGGCTGGAACCCACGTGCCACTGACGGACAAGCCTTTGACTTAGACGCGGTCGCGTTTTTGGTCAATGAATCGGGTAAAGTACGGGCAGATACAGATTTTATTTTCTTTAACAACCTAAAATCATCTGATGGTTCGGTAGAGCATACCGGTGATAACCGCACCGGTGAAGGCGATGGCGATGATGAAGTCATCAAAGTAGATTTGACTAAAGTCCCAGCCGATGTGAGCAAAGTGGTATTTTGTGCGGTGATTTATGATGGTCAAGCGCGTAACCAAAACTTTGGTCAAGTAGCAAACGCTTATATTCGTGTGGTGAATACCCAAGGCGACGCTGAAGTGGCTCGTTATGATTTGTCAGAAGACAGCAGCACTGAGACAGCGATGATTTTTGGTGAGCTTTATAAGAACAATGGCGAGTGGAAATTCCGCGCGGTTGGACAAGGTTTTGCTGGCGGTTTAGGGCCATTGGCTGCGTCATATGGCGTTGCTGTTTAGTTTTTTGGCTAAAATTTTTTAACATTTTTTTAACAATGGGGTGGCATCGGCTTGCCCCTTTTTTTCAACATAACCATTTTTTCAGCCTGAGCGCTTTTTTGAGCCTAAGCGCTTTTTCAAACTTAGCTACTTTTATCATCATTTTTGCCACCTAGTTTATAAGGTTTATAAGGATACATTAATTTATGGCAGCGACGTTTAGTATGATTGGGACGATTGAGCCATTTTTGCATTGTAATCTCAAAAAAGGCGATTCGATTTATTGCGAATCTAATGCCATGGTCATGATGGAGTCAAATCTTGAGCTCAAAGGTCAGATGCGTGGCGGCATCATGCAAGCTTTGATGCGCCGATTTGCCAATGACGAGTCGATTTTTCAGCAGCAAATTGAAGCGGTAAATGGTGAGGGTGACTGCTTACTCGCGCCCACACTTGATGGTGATATGCAAATCTTAGACGTCGGTGCCAATCAGTATACGCTTAGTGACGGTGCTTTTGTGGCAGCAACCAATGGCGTTGATTTGCGTGCCAATATCCAGCGCAATTTAGGCGGCGCTGTATTTGGGGATACGGGTGGCTTTATGGTCATGCAAACGCAAGGCCAAGGTCAGCTCGTGGTATCGGGGTTTGGTTCTTTGTTTGAGATTGATATCACGCCTGATAAAGATGTGATTATTGATAACGGTCACGTGGTATGCTGGGATAGCCGATTGCAATACAGCCTGTCAATGGCAACCAGCCAGAAAAAAGGCTTTTTGGGCAATATCATCAATTCAGTCACGAGCGGCGAAGGCATGGTACTCAAGTTCTCAGGTCAAGGCAAAGTAGTGATTTGCTCGCGCAACCGTGATACCTACCAAGGCTGGATTCAAAGTTTACTGGGGTCAAACTCAGGCGGACGCGGTGGCAATGAAGGTATTTTGGGCGGTTTGTTATAGTCAGTTTGTGCTAAACCGTTATTAACCTGTTAAAACATAGCTAGATAGAATAGTAAAAACATAAAATAAGGAAACCAACATGGCAGTGAATTTATCGAAAGGTCAAAAAATCTCGTTAGAAAAAGAAGCAGGTGGCGCACTCAGCCAAATCAAAATGGGTCTGGGTTGGGATGTCGGTGCTGCGCCGCAAAAATCAGGTGGATTTTTGGGTGGCTTGTTCGGCGGTGGCGGCAGTGCAGGCGGCAGCATTGACTTGGATGCGTCGTGTATCATGCTTGATGCCAACAAACAAATGGTGGATGCGATTTGGTTTGGACAACTGCAGTCAAAAGACAGTAGTATACAACACACAGGCGACAACCGCACCGGTGCTGGCGATGGTGATGACGAAGTGATTAATGTCAATTTATCTCGTATCCCTGACCATGTGCAAGCCTTGGTTTTTACTGTCAATAGCTTTACGGGTCAAACTTTTGCTACGGTCAATAATGCGTTTTGTCGTTTGGTGAATGCCAGCAATAATAGTGAAGTTGCCCGTTATGATTTGTCAGCCCAAGGCAGTCATACTGCGCTGATTTTGGCAAAAATTTATCGCCATAACGGTGAGTGGAAAATGCATGCCATTGGTGAAACCGCGTCAGGTCGTACCTTTCATGATTTGATGCCTGCGATTTTACCGCATGTGTAACTGCGCTTTTTAATCTGAAGCTATAAAGAAAGCCCTGTGATACGCAGGGTTTTTTATTTTGACTACTATTTTTGATAAGTTTGTGTGGATTTTGCGTTGGTGGGTTTTGCATACGGTGTGGGTTTGCTAAAATAGCGGCGATTTAGTTTTGCACTGTTGAATTTTACAGTCATTTTTTTAAAATCACTTTCTTAAAATCACTTTAGCGAAGCGAATCAAATAATTTTGTGACAATAAACCACCGCTACAAAGGAATCCAACACCATGCCATTTAATCGTTTACAGCCGATTTTGATAGCAAGCTTGCTGCCGCTGCTGGTTTTTACTTGGTTTAGCCGTGACTACATTGGGCAGATTGATTTTTGGTTGTTGTGGCTGGTGGCGATGACCTTGGTCGGGTTGCCATTGGTGTTTGCAGAAATTGGTTTGGCGCATCGTAGTGGTACGTCGCCGCTGGTCGGTTTGCCCGTACTGACCCGTGAAGCTGACGTGTCAACGGTTTGGCGCGGGTTTGGTTGGTTGACTATTGTGTTGTTGCTGGCGGTTGTGGGGCATTTACTGGCGAGTAGTGGCGAGATTATCCATCCGCTGGTGAGCAATATTGCTCTGCCTGCCTTGTTAGCCATCATGGTGCTGATAGTGATTGGTTTGAGTTTTATCAAGCATTTGGCAGGTTGGTTGGCGGTCGGTTTTGCCGTTGCCGCGTTGGTTGTCAATGTCATGCAGGGTGGGTTTGTGGCGTGGCAGGTGACAGCGACGTCCTTGACGGAGTGGGCAGGGGCGGTAGTGTTGGCGCTAGTCTGTGTGGGCGCAGGTACGGGATTATACTGGCATGCGCGCACCCACCAAATGCTCACGATGAGCAATACGGCGACAGATCAAGCACGCGAATCCGCGAGTCGTTATGTGTTACCTGTGTGGAGTTTTCAGTTATTAGTGGGTGCGCTGATTGCCATGACTTTATCGCCAAACAGCACGATGGCGGCAGTGCTGAATGCATTGGCAATGCTGGCAGGGGCGGCTTATTTACTGCATATCTTGACCCATCAAGTGTCATTACGTTGGCAACAACAGCAATTTAATTTTTTGGCATTGGTGGTATTGGCAGTGCTTAGTCTTGCGCTAGCCATGGTACCAACTGCTTGGCTCAATCAGCTGATTATCGTGATAAGTTTAGTCACGGCGGTATGGCTAGCCGTATTTGCAGGCTGGCAAATGAAAATCAGCCATTTGCGCAAATCATTGAATTTTAGCTCAGAAGGCTTATATAACCTTTGGCGCATTGCGGTGCGTATTATTGTGCCATTGGCGGTGATTTTGGCGATGGTGGGGTGGGTGCTAGGATTGGCAAAATGATTACTGTAGATATAGCCTTTGCGCCCGATAGCCAAACACAATTGCGGTTAACCCTGCAACTTGCCGATAATAGCCGGGTGATTGATGCAGTCAATGCCACAGGCTGGCAACAGCAGTATCCGCAGATTTTTAGCTATAGTGTCGGTGTGTTTTCCCATAAACTAGACTGGCAAAGTGCTATCAACACAGGCGATAGAATCGAAATCTATCGCCCTTTGACCATCGACCCGCAAAACAAACGCAAATTACTGTCTAAAAAATTCAACCGATAAGGGCGTGACCCGGTATTATTGTGTAGTGCATAAAAAAAGCCAATCATTGCCGTGATGCTGTGATTGGCTTTTTAGTCAAAAAAGCTTACTGAGTCACCGCTGGGCGCTCAATACTGGTGACAATACCATTTTGGTCAAAATAAATTTTGGCGTATTGTTGGGCGTTATGAATCGCTGGCTTGTTGGCGCGTTTGGCGTTAGTACCTGGGGTAAAATCGTACAGATAATCCCAACGTACCGGATTTAGGGTGTCTCTAAAGGTTGGGCTACCTAGTATATACAGCACTTGATTGGCATTCATACCTACTTGCACTTGGCTTAATTTGTCTTCATGAATCGGCTTGCCTTGTGGGATATCGATTTTGTACACGCTAAACCATGAGCAACCTGGTAATACGCTGACGCTGCTAATTACGGCAACCAAAGGCAGGACTGCCAGTTTTTTTGATAGTGTTGTGATAGATGTCATTTGTCAAACCGCTTTGAGATGGTGAACGATAAAATTTACGACTTATCATACGTGATTTGGGTTTTTTTGCCTACCTATTGACCGCAAAATTTAAATTATTTTACATACAGTTAATGTTTGGGTGTAAAACACCGCGGTGGTTTGGTATTTGGCGTTCTAGTGGTTAGCCTACTTTATCTCTAGTCTGCATTCGCCCGTTATTTGTCAACGCGCGCTTTTGCCAGTGGTGTCACGTTTTTTTACTGTGGGATTTCATCGAATTTGTTATTATAGTCATAATGTTCAGTTTATAAGCGACACCTGATAGGGTGTAAGGATTTTTATGTCGTCTTTTACCAACCAAGATTTGCGTCGTGCCGGTTTGAAAGTCACGTTACCGCGTTTGAAAATTTTAGAATTGCTAGAAAAAGCCGAATCCCATCACATGAGCGCAGAAGATGTATATAAAGCCTTGATGGAGCACGGTGAAGACGTGGGGCTTGCGACTGTTTACCGGGTGTTGACCCAGTTTGAACAAGCGGGGATTGTCGAGCGTCACAATTTTGAAAACAACTTGTCGGTGTTTGAAATCGCCAAGGATGAGCACCATGACCACTTGGTATGCGACCAATGCGGCAAAATCATTGAATTTCACAATGAAGAAATCGAAGCGTTGCAAGAAAAAGTCGCCAAAGACTTTGGCTTTACCCTAGCAGGGCACTCGCTGGTACTGTATGGAATTTGTGATAATAAAGACTGCCAAAATTCGATAAAGCGCTAAAACATTGTAATGCATTGATAGGTTAATGCGCTAATGTTTTGCTGCGTTAAAAAAAGCTCAGTCACAAAACTCAATTACAAACTTCAGTTAGAAAAAGCGGCTAGATAAATGTTATTTAGCCGTTTTTTTGTCTGTTTTCCGTTGTCTATTGTTTATTGAACGCTATGATGCGGTCTTAGTTCTGATAGCCTAAAGCCAGCGATTAATAGCGCTGCGCCATACACCATAGCGCCCACCACACACAGCGCCAATAGCGCAACAATACGAATACCTTGATGCGCGGTAATCGGGAAAAAATGAATACCAGCGGCAAGTGCCAACCCCATTGCCCCATTTGCCATGGCAAAGATAATCGCTAATCGTCGCCAAGCCGCACCAAACCGGTAAATACCTTGGGTATGTAAATAAAAATATAACAGCGCCGCATTGATAAAAGACGCCAGTGTATTGGCAAGCCCTAGCCCGGCGTGGGGTGCGATTTGCCACTTTTTAAATAACCCAGCCAGTATTAGGCTTAACACGACATTGGCAATCACGCTAATCACACCGACTTTGACAGGGGTGCGACTGTCATGACGGGCAAAAAAAGCTGGGGCAAATATTTTAATCAGCATAAATGCCAAAATCCCACCCGCTAAGCACTGTAGCGCAAGCCCACTCATCATGGCATCTTGCCGTACAAATTCCCCATGTTCAAACAGGGATATCATAAGCACATTACTAATCATGCCAAGCGCGATGGATGCGGGTACGCCGACCAACACCGTCAGCCGCGTCGCCCAATCTAGGGTGTGTCCAAATTGTTGATGGTCATCGCTTGCGATACTTTTGGATAGACTGGGCAAAATCACCGTGCCAATCGCCACCCCAATCAGCCCTAGCGGCAGCTCACTCATCCGCTCGGCGGTATATAGCCAAGAGACCGAGCCATCGACCATGGTTGAAGCCAGTACCGTGTTGACCAGCATATTGATTTGGGTAACCGATACCCCAAACAGCGCAGGGAGCATGAGTTTTAAAATCCGTCGCACGCCAGGATGACGAAAGCTAACCTTTGGCATCACGAGCAGCTGATGGCTATGCAATTGCGGTAACTGAATCAATAGCTGCAGCAAACCTGCCACCGCAACGGCATAACCGACCGCCAAAATTGGCTTGGCAAGCAGCGGCGCTACCCAAATCGCGCCCACAATCATACACACATTTAAAATTACCGGTGCAAAGGCAGGCAAGGCAAACCGCCCCACGCTTTGCAAAATACTACTAGCAAACGCGGTCATGGCGATAAATAACAAATAAGGAAAAGTGATACGAAGTAGCTCAACTGCCGTTACAAATTTGCTAGGCTCATGCAGATAACCGACCGCAAACACAGCAATCACGGCGGGCGCGAAAATGACTATCACGGCGGTAAGACCTGATAAAATCAACAATAACGTACCTGCCACCCGACTGATAAGAATTTGAATGCCAAGCAAGGCTTTTTTGCTATCGGTCATGTCGTTATTTTGGGCTTGGTGTTGATAATCGGATAGTACAGGGACAAAAGCTTGGGCAAATGCGCCTTCAGCGAACAGCCGCCGCAAAAAATTGGGCAATTTGAATGCCACCAAAAACGCATCCATCATGCCCCCTGTACCAAACACGCTCATCAATACCATGTCGCGAATCATACCCAAGATACGTGAAAATAAGGTAAAAAAACTAACAATAGCGGTGGATTTGATAAGTTTTGACATGAAAGAATCGCTGCAAGTTCTGCCGAGAAGTGGGTGTGCTAATTGGATTTTATAGCTTGATTTGGGCACTATTATCTTGCAAAATCGTTATTTTGCAAAATTGTCATCTTACAAAATCGTTATCCTAAAAAATTGCCATACAATAAATTTTTGAAAATCATCTAATGGCTGATGTCATTTTTATTGACCATGTTTCTATTGACCATGCTTCTTAATTTCACCCAATCAAAATAGAGCCCCGGGTCGGATTTGCGGCCGCGCGCGATATCGCTGTGACCGGCTAGATGATTGATGGTTTTGGGATAAGCTTGATAAATCGCGGCAATCACGCCACTTAAAGCTTGGTATTGCCTATCATCAAACTCGCTATAATCATCACCTTCTAGCTCAATCCCAATCGAATAGTCATTGCAGTTTGGCACGCCCAAATAACTAGATTTGCCAGCATGCCAAGCCCGCTCATCAAAGCTCACAAACTGCGTGACCCTACCATCGCGCTCAATAAACAAATGCGCGGAGACCTGCTGCTGATAGATGGTTGCAAAATACGGATGGGCTTTGGGGTCTAACTGATTTTGAAAAAATGCACGAACAAAATGCTCGCCTTGGTCATCTTTTAGACCAAATTCACTGGGCGGCAAGCTGATGTTATGAATCACAATCAGGTGAATATCGTTAGGGTCGGGGCGTTGTCCAAAATTGGGTGACGCCACAAACTCGCATGGGCTTAATAAACCCTGCTCAATGCTAAATCCCGACATAACCATACCCCGCCCAATCATCAAAATGGTGTTTCAAATAGTTGGTAAAACGCTACTCAATGCTATGGCTAATTTAGCATAAAATGGGCTTATCATCACCTTAACCGAAAGACACAGTTAAAAAAAAGCAATTTTGCAAAAAAATGGTATGCTATCGCTAAGCTGACAACAAGGGTAGGACATCTGATGGATACGATTATAGCGGCGTTGATTCTGGCAGTGGTGGGGGCGCTTTATAAAATTTTTGCCCAACAAAAAGCAATTACCCGGCTTGAATCCAAGCTCGACAACCTGCAAAAACAACTCGCTGACGTTATGGCAACTGTGTATATCCTAAGCAGCGAGGCAAAGCCATCATCTACCCAGCAATCGGCAAGCGATATTCGCCAAAATCAGCCTGTCACTGAACCTGTTACTGACCCCATCACGCAGCCCATCGGTCAAAACCCTGTCTCAGCGCCCTTTCCAGCGCCCCTCCTAGTGCCCCTCCCAGACTTAGACTCTTTGCCAATGGCGAATACGCTTGACGCTTCGGTTAGCTCAAATGCGCCAACGGCAACGCAGCCGTCAATGAATGACGCAGCCCCACCGCATAAACCTATCGTATCACAGCCATCATCTCATTCTTTAAAAGATGATGAAAGCGCTACCAATATTGTGACATCGCTTTGGGCAAGTGCCACTCAATGGTTTTTTGGGGAAAACTTGGTGGTGCGTGTCGGGGCACTGGTGCTGCTAGTGGGCGTGGTGCTATTACTCAAACTTGCCAGCCAATATATTGAGGTATCGATGCCCGTGCGCATGGCGCTGGTAGCGTTAGGTGGCTTGGTGATAACGGTAGTCGGCTATCGCACCACTGCCAAAAAACGCAGTTATGGGTTGACTTTGCAAGGTGTCGGCTTTGCGGTGATTTATTTGACAGTGTTTGCAAGTTTTAAATTGTATGGACTACTGCCATCAACCTTAACCTTCGGCGTGCTCGCGTTACTGGCAGGGTTAACAGTGATGTTTTCGGTGTGGCAAAATGCGCTGCCGCTTGCGGTCTTGGCGTTCGGTGGGGCGTTTTTTGCGCCAATACTGGTCAGCCGACCTGACGGTAGTGTGGTGATGTTATTTAGTTATTATTTATTACTCAATATAGCGGTTGCGGTGATTGCCCATTATCGCACTTGGAAATTGCTCAATGCGCTCAGTCTAGCGGTGACTTTTGGGCTTGCTTATGCGTGGGGATTTCGTGCATTTAGTGGCAATAGTGCAGGTGCAGGCTGGCTGTCATTACGCTGGCAACTGCTGGGGTTATTGGTTGGGCACATGGCGCTGTATTTGTTTATTGCGGTTAGATACTCTCAGCAGGTCGTGAGTTATAACCAAACGCTACTGCAAATGAACACGGGGGTAGCCAAACGCCCGATTATATCGATAGATTCAGGCTTGTTGTTTGGTACAGCGTTACTGGGGTTTGGGCTGATGGCAAGCTTGCTCAATGATTTGCCTTATCATCTGGCTTTTGCTAGCAGTGCATTATCAGCTATTTATTTGAGTCTAGGATTGTGGCTGCTCAAACATCATCGTCGTAGCATCGCAGGCGACCCACAAGCCAACAATCAATTTGATAACAGCTTTGAGCTGCTCATTGAAGCCAGCCTTGCGCTCGGCTGTGGGTTTTTGGCTTTGGTGATACCACTGGCGCTATCAGCCAAATGGATTAGTATCGGTTGGGCAGTGCAGGGTGCTGCATTGGTGTGGCTCGGTGCGCGTACCCAAAGACGCTGGACGGTATATTTTGGGTTGGCATTGCAAGCCTTTAGTATCGTGTTATTGGTGGGCTTTGATACCCTCATGCGGCATTGGTATGGGCTACTGGATCAATTATCTATTCCGCACCAAACATCTATAGTAGCGGCTTCATCCACTTTGCCACTGACCGTATTGACAGCGTGTGTGCTGCTGTCTGCTTTTATTTTGCGTCACGGTAGAGCCAATATCGCGGCAGCCACATCCCAAGCTAAAGGTCAGCCTCAAACTCAACCTGCGACAGTCAAAACGACGCATAAACGGGTTCAACAAATCGCTGATAATGCCAGTCACAGCTTTGTTGCCACCGCGCTTGTGGTTGTCGGGTTTGTGCTGTATCTGTCGGCGATTTTATCCGCTGACCCCTTTTGGAACAACGGTGGCAAAACCACCACTATCAAACTTGCCGTGGGTATGGCGGTATTTTTAATTGTGGGACAACTGATACATCAGCGTTTTGTTTGGCGCAGTATGCGTAAGGTGAGCCGCTTTATTTTACCGTTTGCGATGATGAGCTGGGTGCTAGTCTGTCTCACTCATGTTAAGGTCGAGACGGTTGTAGACCTAAACGATTATCACATCAAAGCATTTAGCGGGTTGGGGCGTTATTTGCTCGCCATGCTTGGCTGTTTAGCCATCGCAAAATTGCTAGGCGCGTGGCTGCTTAGTCGCTGGCACCGCGACCGACTGGATACAAGCGTTGACGCGCTCGTTTGGTTTTTGACACTGATTGCCATGCTAACTTGGATGCTGCAACAAGTGCCATTTAACTATTGGCAGCATGCCCAAGAGCTTCGAGCCATTATCACTATTTTACCGACCGTGCTCGCTGTGATTGGGCTGATGAGTTTGTTGTTGCTGCCAAAACTTCAGGCGCTTGGTGGTCGTTTGCTTGGTTGGTTAGAGGTTGATACTCTACTGAAACACAGCGCTTATATTTTGGTACCTATAACCTTTATTTGGAGTTTATCTGCCAATTTCTCGTTAGACGGTCAGCTATTGGGCGTTTATCTGCCCCTGCTCAATCCGCTGGATTTGACCTTAATCAGCATTTTACTGTACCAATCTTATGTGGCACTCAAAGTTGATAGCAACTATCGTACTATCGTTTTGGTGGTTTGCGGTCTAGGGGCATTTTTGACGGTCAGCAGTATGTTGGTGCGTGGGTTTGCCAGCGTTTGGGGCACACCGACGTGGGAAAATGGTGCTTGGTCAGTCAGTATGGTACAGACGGGGCTGACTATCTTATGGACCGTCATTGCGATGGTATTGATGTTCTTGGCAAACAAAAAAGCCATTCGCTTGGTATGGTTTGCCGGTATCGCATTATTGACCATTGTGGTTGCCAAGTTGGTATTGATTGATATGTCGAATACCAGTGCGGTACTGCGTGTGGTGTCTTTTATTGGGGCAGGCTTGTTGATGCTAGTCATTGGCTATCTTGCACCCTTACCGCCTAAGTCAAGTAAACCTAAGGCAGGTAAACTCAAGTCAGATAAACTTAAGTAAGACAAACCCAATGCAGCCAAAAAAAGATAAGTAGACCCCTGCTAAAGCTCGTGAATAACGTGGGTTATTTTTCGTATTTACGGCAGGCGGGCTTAGCTAAATGCACAAAGACTTGCTGCCTAATTGTCTTTAAATTGTAACATCTAGCTAGAATTTATCCAAAATATCGGTTCTCTTGTTAGAGGTTTGTAGCACGGTATAGAAGTTTTGAGTGGGTATTGTTAATATCCTTATAGGGCAAAGTGCAACAGCAATTAAAGTATAAATCTAATTACTATCAATAAGTTAGAAAAACACTTATCGCGTTTCTAACATAAAAAATTAATGTTGTTACTGTCTACTGATGCTTACAATGCGAGGCCATGGTTTTTTTAAATTTTTTTAGATTAACTGCAACTGACGGCTTTATGTTGATACCCAAACACATGCTACGCTGTTTTTTGGGATGATTAATCTGGTAGGTCGGGGTTTTGTCAATGGGCTTCGCAATTTGCTAAGTTATAAAGCAACATAAATTATCAAGTAGCTATGCAGCTAAAATGAAGTAACAATGAAGCTAAAATGAAAAACAATAAGCACTGTCACGTAAGATTAGCCAAACACCGCGCCTGTATTTTATCGGCAACTTTAGTTTCGCCGCTATTGTTAGTAGCTATCATTTACACGCAAGCAGATGCCCAAAACCCCACGCAAACGGCATCCGTCACTGTTGCCTCGCAAACACAAACCACCACGACCACGGTAGCGCCTGCCATCGTTGACAACTTAGAGCAAGAGCAAGAGCAAGAGCATGACACTGACAGTATCAGCTATGGCTTTGAGGCATTGCAAAATAGCTTTGCAATCGATATTGATTTACCGGGAGAAAATCAAGCGGACAACCCCAACTACGCCCAACTGGTAAAATTTTCGTCGTTAACGCCCAGTTTGTTGGCTTTAATCATGCAGCAAAATGGGGCAACTATTAGTGATAAACAAAATTACCGCTTGATTGATGCCAAAGGTCATATTATGCCGATGGCGATTCGCCCGGTCAGCAAACAATCATCTGTCAATCAAGTATTGCAAGTAGTTAGCGTGGAGACGGATAACCCCAATGCGGTGGAAAAATTACGCCATGCGTTGACCGTACAGCTTGATAACCCAGACAACCAACAATCGATTAACATTGACCTTAGTAATTTACCTTCAAACCCAGTCGCCGCTGTTACCAATAGTCCGGTCAGAACTTGGTGGTTAACCAATCCCAACTTTGCCAAAAACCAATCTACTTTATCAACCGAGCAAGCAGTCAATCTTTGGCTAAAATTTTTACCAGTGAATTCAGCCCAGCCCAGCAAGCGCCCACTGCAACTGCAAATTTATGGCAGTGATGACTTGCAAAGCTGGCAGATGGTCAGCCAAACGGTGGTCAGCCCCTTTGACCCTAGCCAACGTGGTCAACCTAGCCAGGCTACTCAACATAGCCAAATGGTAGCGCCGCAAGCTGACGGCAGCAATCAGCCGATAGCGACAGGCAATGCGATTGCCATCGAGCCACAGCAAGCCAATTATCGGTATTGGCAAGTGGTGGCAAATCAGCCTATCAATCTTGAGGCAGCAAGCTTAAATCGCATGGTGAGTGAGGCAAGTTTCTTCTTGACCCGTGCCAGTTTTTCAAAAACCAAAGATGACGCCAACCAATGGCGGCTTAGCCTTGCTCAGCCCATGTTGACCACAGGGGTAAGTTTTTTTGTCCCCGAAAATCAGCTGTGGCAAGTGAGCATCAACGTACCTGAACAAGAAGCCAATCAATTAGCTAAAATCAACAAGACCGCTAATGTAAGTAATGATAAAACTTTAGCCAATTCACAAATTGATAAAAACCATACCACGGTCAGTTGGCAACCCACATTGACCAAGTCGCTGCAATTGGGTGGTCAAATGCAGCAAGACGATTTACCGGTCAATCTGTTAACGCCCATGTATGAGATGTACTTTTTAGCACAAGGCACAGCGCCTTATAGACTGGTGATTAACGAGCCAGGCGTATTACAACAATCCAATATCACGCTATCCAACCAACAACTCGCCAGCCTTGGCAATACCGTTGAAGGACAAATGCAAAATATCGAGGCATTGAACAATCCCAACGCGTCGTTTGAACGCTACAAAACATGGGCACTGTGGGGTGTACTCGCTGCGATTGTAGCCGCTTTGGCGTTGATTGCCCTGCGTTTATATCAACAAACTACTACCCAAGCCCCCAAAGAATAAGCGATAATACAATCAAACATACTTCATCGAAAATACCCCATCAAAAATAAGGGATTATTTGCATGCCTGCTGCTAGCCAAACCATTAGTGACACCTCGACCACCGCGCCGCACATTAGCTCACTACTACGTATTGAAATCGCCAAACAAGTCGCACTTGCGCTGCAAGAAGACATCGCGACTGGGGATATTAATGCCCAGTTAATACCTGACACACAGCGCGATACGGCAACGATTATTTGTCGTGAACCGATGGTAGTCGCGGGCAAGGCATGGGTGGATGAAGTATTTCGCCAGCTTGACCCCAATATGCAGCTTGATTGGGCAGTCAAAGATGGTGACGCTGTGGCAGCCAATCAAGTTTTGGTGACGCTCATCGGTAACACCCGGGCGCTACTGACGGGTGAGCGTACCGCGCTCAATTTTTTACAGACTTTATCATCTACTGCCACTGTGGTTGCCAACCATGTGGCGGTCATCGCAGAACTACCGACCAAATTGTTAGACACCCGTAAAACCCTCCCAATGCTACGCCATGCGCAAAAATACGCCATGCTGTGTGGCGGCGGCAATAATCACCGTATCGGGCTATACGATGCCTTTTTAATAAAAGAAAACCATATCATGGCGTGTGGCGGTATCGCCCAAGCAGTCAGTCAGGCGCGTCAGATTGCCAATAAGCCAGTGGAAGTTGAAGTGGAAAATTTTGATGAGTTGCATCAAGCCATCGCTGCCAATGCTGATATCGTGATGCTCGATAATTTTACCATTGAAGATACCCAAAAAGCGGTCGAGTTGGTTGCTAGTCTTGGCAAGCCTTGCCAGCTTGAAGCTTCAGGTGATATTAGCCTTACCAATCTACGCCAAGTGGCAGAAACAGGGGTGGATTTTATCTCAATGGGTGCGTTGACGAAGCATATCAAAGCCATTGATTTATCGATGCGTTTTCAACAATAAATCGGTTAAAAATACATCGATTAAAAATAGTCGGCTTTTTTAATGCCATTCTCGATAGGTCATAGCATGATGCAAACCATTTTAATGATTGGACTGGGCAAAATTGGTTTACCAGTTGCTAAGCAATTAGCGCTGCAGGGGCATTGCGTGATTGGTGTTAGCCGCTCCACGCCGACAGATTTGGTTTTCTGCAGCCCCAGAACACCCAAGCTACCGCCCGATAATGACCATCTATATCAGGAAAATCTACATTTTGTTGCCAGTGATGCGCGCACGTTAGACGTTGCGCAGCTAAGTCAATGGACCAGCCAAATTAGCCAAATCTGTATCATTGTCAGTCCAGATACCCTGTCGCTACAAGGCTACCGTGACAGTTATTATGCGATTGCCGAGCATGTGGTGCGATTGGGTGACCATCTGCCAAACCTCAAACGTGTGGTATTTATTTCTTCGACAGGCGTTTACGGACAAAACGCGGGCGAAATCATTGATATCGATACCCCTGTGTTCGCGCCAGCGAGCGCCACTTCTCAAGTGATTTTGCAAACTGAGCAGTTGTTGCAGCAGCACTTTGAAGATAAGAGCGTCATCATTCGCCCAAGTGGGATTTATGGGCAGTCACGGCTACGTCTACTGACCATGGCAAGACAGTTAGCAGCGCAGTCGACAAATATGGCGAGTGATTATCCGAGTAACACATGGACTAATCGTATTATGGATACAGATTTAGTCAGCATCATTGTCACTGTCATCAATGCGGGTCAAACCGTGCCAGTTTACTTGGCGACAGATAACGCGCCAGTCCCGCTCTATACTGTGCTAAACTATTTGGCGACTGCACAGGGCTTGAGCTTATCGCTGCCCTGTATGGAGCCAACAACGGGCAAACGCATTATCACTAACTTGCCAGCTACTTGGCTCAACTACCCAGATTGGCAGTCAGGCTATCAGTATATTTTGTCGAGTTTAGGCGAATAGTGATGGGTGGTGGGTTTCAACAAAAATTTTTCAGCATTTACCTATCAGTGATTTTATAGCCGTGTATGCCATGACTTATTCCAACACCGAGCGCCACGCCGCAAAAAACCAAGTGGTTAAAGACAAACACCAGCTACGCCATCCCAATGTGATGACAGAAACAGAAAGATTGGCTTTACCCGATCCTTGTCGCCCGATTGATAAGCGCGTCATACCGGCGCGTCATACCCTTGACGTCTATATGCAAAAACCGCTTTCATTGCCAGTGGCGGATACCAACAACCTCACCGCTAGTGTAAAAGAGGTTGCCAAGCCCTACCCAATGAAGGACAACACAACAAAAACCCTTAAAAAAAGTCCGCAAAGTCATCAATCTGACATGCTAGAGCAGTTACTATCTGAGCAAACCATTGAGATGCGGCACTTTATTAAGCAACAGCAACAGCACGCCAATAGCAGCCAAAGCAAACACCCGTCATTGCATTTACCGCTGTCTTTGTTGCCGCAGCTCGTCAATGACAGCAGTGTTTCACTGATGAAAGAGGTGATGGGTCGATACCCACATTTAGCGATCATGGATATGCTTACAACATCCTTCTCACAGCAGACAGTGCAAAATTCCTGCGCACATCAAGCCAACGATGCCCCCAGCACACAGTCTGACGCCACCTATAACCAAGCGCTACTTAATATCGAAACCAAACTGTATCTGATGGGACAAATGTACCATATTATGCTTTGTGTGTTTTTGCTATGCCAGTGCAAATCACGCAAATCACTCAACCCCCAAATCACCTTGCAAGACTTGGCTGATGCTATCAATCAATACATCGAGGCGCATCGCACCCAATTGCATTTTTTGACCCGGCATGACGATTTATATATCGAACCGACGCATGTTGCGCTCGCCGCCATTGCCATCGACTGGCAAGTGGGTAAGCAAACAGCCATCAGCAAACGTACTATCACCATTAGCTCGCAAAACCCAATCACAGGCGGCTAATGGTATTTTTTAACTTGTTCTTTTTTGGAGTCGCGTATGTCGCAATTATCTCAAGCCCAAGCATCTCAAACCCCATCCTCTCAAACCCAAGCCGCTCACGCACCGCAGTTTATTCCCCAGCATTTTATTGAAGTGGCACTCAAAAACAATGTATTAAAATTTGGCGAATTTACCCTAAAATCAGGTCGTATAAGCCCGTATTTTTTTAACGCAGGTTTGTTATCAACAGGTGAGCTATTGTCGGTGTTGGCAAATGGGTATGCTGATGCGCTTGCCAAGCAGCTACAATCTAGCGACAGTAAGGATTTGGTAATTTTTGGGGCAGCATACAAGGGTATTCCGTTTGTGGCGGCGACCGCGCAAGCACTGTGGAACAATCACCAAATCAATGCCGATTGGGGCTACAACCGTAAAGAAGCCAAAGACCACGGTGAAGGCGGTATGCTGGTTGGCGCCGATCTCAAAGGCAAATCAGTTTGGGTGATTGATGATGTGATGACCGCGGGTACGGCGATGCGTGAAGTAGTGGCGCTATTAGAAAAATCAGAGGCCAAAGTCGCGGGGATTATCGTTGCGCTGGATCGTAAAGAAAAAGGTCAAAGCGAACAATCTGCCATTCAAGAATTGGCACAAAGCCTCAATGTACCGGTACTTGCCTTGGTCACGATGGATGACATTACCGAGTATGTCGCCAAAAATGGCACGCAGGAGGAACTTGCTAAAATGCAAGCTTACCGCGAGCAATACGGCGTTCAATAAGCGGCTGCTATCACCCAACCCCGCGAATTATAGATTGTTTTTAAATTAACCATTGAAGAGGACGGCTATGTTGACAAAAGCCTTGCCCACCACACTAACAACGGCACACCTTTTGCGTATTGGCACTGCACTCACCTTATCGGCAATATTATTTGCGCTTGCAGGTTGTAGTAGTATCAATGAAATGATGGCGGAGGGTAGCAAACCGCCTGCGATTGTCAATGTGGCAACTGACCAACAGCCGTTTTATGATGCTTTAAATAGCCTTATCTTGCCGCCAAAATCACCGCAAGCTGCGCCACAAGGCATTGCCGATGGTCCTTATAATGGCGTGATGCCAGAAGGGGAGCAATTTACCACCTTTGTGAAGAACGGTTACTTCGATGAATTTTTGGTGGTGTACTATCCAAATTTTGTGACCCAGCTTCGCACCGACTTGGTTAACGGCTTATATGATGGTTGGGTGACGTATCGATTGTCCGATAGCCGTATCAAACAAAAAGTATTGTTCCGTCAGGGTGTGGTACAAGAAGCGATTGTTTATAGCCAAGCGGGAAATCCTGAATACCATTTTTGGTTTACCAATGAACAACCGACCAGCGGTATGCGCTACGATAGTAATGGCAATGCGGTCGAATCGATGTTTTAATAGCAAAATGAACAATTGATAAAAATTGAACAAGCATACTAATAAGGATACTAAATGAAACCATTGAATTTTCTGATCGTCATGGACGATATCCACACCATTAACTACAAAAAAGACACCACGCTCGCGATGCTGTGGGCGATTGCAGATCGTGGTCACACGGCGCATTATTGCCAAATTCACGATTTGTGGCTCGATAATGGCGCATTGCAAATTGATAGCCAATCGCTCAAAACGTTGAAAGACCCTGCACGTTTTTATGAACTGGGGGAAAAAACCACGCAGCCTGCTAGCGCATTTGACGTCATCTTGATGCGTAAAGACCCGCCGTTTGATATGCAGTTTTTGTATAGCCTGTACTTGCTAGAATATGCTCAGCGAGCAGGTGTATTGGTGGTCAACAACCCAGCAAGCGTACGTGACTGTAACGAAAAACTGTTTGCGACACAATTCCCTGAGCTGATGACACCGACGATTGTCACCAACAAACAGACCCATATCCGTGATTTTATCAATACCCACCAAGATGTTATCGTCAAACCGCTTGATGGTATGGGGGGAATGGGTATTTTTCGACTGACCGCCGATAGCCCTAATATTGGCTCAACCCTTGAAATGCTAACCCAGCTTGAAAGCTTGCCTGTGATGGCGCAAAAATACTTGCCCGAAATCAAGGACGGCGATAAACGCATTTTAATTGTCGGTGGTAAGCCCGTGGATTATTGCTTGGCGCGTATCCCAAGCCAAGGCGAAACGCGCGGTAATCTAGCCGCAGGTGGTCGTGGTGTCGCCATGCCATTGTCAGCGCAAGAGCGCCAAGTTGCTGAGCAAGTGGCGCCTGTGCTACTGCAAAAAGGCTTGTACTTTGTCGGACTCGATGTGATTGGTGGCAAAGTGACAGAGATTAACGTGACTAGCCCCACCTGCGTGCGTGAGATTGACGACCAATGCGGCACGCATATCGCAGAGGACTTTATTGCGTTTATTGAATCGCATATTGAAACGCAAATTCACTAGCTGTCATTGTCAAAGCAAAATAAAAAACCCAGTCATTGACTGGGTTTTTTATATCATCGCTTGGCAGGGTATTAAGCTTTAAACGCCAAATAACCCACCGCAGCACTGTAGCCATCTTTGAAGTTTTGGTTAATGAGCGGGCGAACTGCTGTCTCAACGGCGGGGACAAATGTCATATCACCTGGGTGTTGGAAGTTTGACATGATATAAGTATAGCCATTGACTTCATCAACCGCGTGTAGACCTGTTGACTCAGCCCCTGCTGGTGTTGACAAGATACGCGCTAATTTTTTGGTATCAACATTGTATGCCCAAAGATAGTTGTTAACGTGGTAACCAGAGTCTTCACCGATAAATAAGGTACGCATTTTTTCAGAGAATTTTAGGTTATCGGGGCAAGAGATTTTGTCAATGTTTGACGTGTTACCGAGCGCGTCTTTGGCAATGTCTTCCCCTGCTAAGCCTTCAGGTACATACATACGGGTAGAGACCCACTCAGAGTTAATCGCTTTACCATTGTTATCAAGCTGACCGCCTTTAAGCTCATGGGCATACACTGCGCCTGATTTTAGCTGAGCCACTTTGACATCGTACTCGTCCGTGGTCATCGATTTTTCAATGCGCGACATGGCAGAGTAGGCGATTTTATCTTTGATATTGACCGTGGTGCCTTCCATTTTGGTAAACGCCATTGACGCACCTTGCAGCGCTGCGTAGCGGTGGGTTTCTAAAAATGCCGCCGCTTGGGTGAGTTTGTCTGCCGGTAATTTGCTATTTGGCGCAAGTTTTACCCAGTTACTTGCTCCGTCATAGCCGATTTTTTTGTAAGAGGTATCATTGGGGTCAGTGTACTTGACATCCATGATATCGGTTGGTACTACCATATTGGCTAGGGCTTCGATTTCAGCACTGGTCGCATGTCCCAGATGCATCCATTTGATGCTAAAATCACTGGCAGCCGCAGGGCCACCTTTTGCTGACGTTTGGCTGATTTTGGCGACATAGAGGTTACCTGCAGACAGGTCAGCTGCTTTATCGGCAACAAACATGAATAAACCACTGTTAGTGAAGTCATCACCCATCAACGCAGTACGTTGGTCAGGCATCACCTGAATCAGTTCGTGAGAGATACGGCCTAGATTGAAATGTTTTTTCGCGATACCAGAACCATCCGCATTGACTACGATTTCTGGTAAATGACCATAATGGTATGGGTTTGCTTTGGTTTCATCACCGTATAAGTTTTTGCTAAATGCTTTAAATTGGGCGCTGCTTTTAGCCATGAAAGCGTCTGGTTCATACTCTTCTGATGACAAATGCGTATTCCATGGTGAGAGGGATGCACCACAAGTAATCCATAACCCATACACTTTTGACATATCCACATTGTGGTATTTGACGACTTTGAGTTCGCCTGTTTGTGGGTTTTGGTCAAGTGTCACTACCGCAATGGGTGAAGGTAGTGTACCGTAAGTATTGCTGCCTGCTTGGTCTTTACTTGTATATTCAAACTGCACCACCGCAAATACGGTATTACCTGTTACCCCTGCCACGCGCGCGCCTTTAACTGTCAATAATGAAGAACCATCGGGACAATCAGAGAAAAACTGGCGCGTAGATGCCAGTACTGAACTATCCATGATGGGCTTGTTATAGATATCAAAATAGCCGCCTGCAATGATGTCATTACCCTTTAAGTCTTTTAATTTATCGCCTGTTATAAAAAAAGGTTGATACTGTAGCTTATAGTCAGTCGTGGTATTGTCATCAAAGGTTGCTTTTAGCTTTGAATCGACATACACCGTTGCCATATTGGCGGGATTTGATAAATTTGGTGCAGCCATACCGACAAATTCAGTCGCTTTAATGGTTTTTTGTGTATTATTGAGTATACCTGCTGTGGTATTAGTATCACTATCACTATCACAACCTGTTAATAAGGTGGCAACAGAGCCTGTGGCAAGTGGCAACGCAGGCACCCCTGCCAAAAAACGAATGACATTACGGCGGCTAATGGTTTGGTCTAATTGATTAATTTCAGTCATGAGTGAATTCCTTGCTGATAGCAGTTAGCAGTTGGCTACGAAATAAATTTTATTGAAATAATGCAGAAACAATTATGCTGAGTATGTTAGAGGGGATATGTGACAGTGGCTTGACTGATTCGTGACAGAACGGTGACAACTAATCATCCGGTTTGAATATAAAGCGATACCATGGCTGCAAAATCTTGATGCTACTTAGCAATTAAAGTGATTTACTTTATTATTGAGTGAAATAATGCTATGATTTTGCCATTTTTATGGTGATTGTTTTTCCCGATAAAGGGTCAGTCATGCGGGGTTTTTAATCCCCACCTCACCTAGATTGGATTGGTCAAGGATAATAAGATGAGTGAGCCAACGATGCAAAAACCGCGCGTGCTGATGATGGCAGCAGGCACGGGTGGGCATCGACCACTTTTTGGATGCCTGCTGGGTTGCCAGATATACTACCTTGAATGCTGCCTGATCAGATGGGAACACCTTACGCTTATTCACCGCTGTCCGAATCACGCTGTTTAGCGACTCTATCGCATTGGTGGTATAGATCACTCTTCTGATGTCTTTAGGATAACCAAAGAACACCGTTAAGCCCTCCCAGTTATTGCGCCAAGACTTGATGACATGCGGGTACTCTTTGCCCCATACTTCATCAAAGTGCTCAAGGTTGGCCTCTGCCATCTCAAGCGTATCAGCACCGTAGATGGCCTTTAAATCAGCTGCTACGGCCTTCTTGTCCGTCCAAGGTACGAACTTCATCGAATAGCGCACCATATGCACGATACACAGCTGAACCTGAGCGTTAGGGTAGACCGTATTAATGGCATCAGGGAAGCCTTTTAGGCCGTCTACACAGGCAATAAGAATATCTTGAACCCCGCGGTTTTGTAGCTCAGTGAGAACACCAAGCCAGAATTTAGCGCCCTCGTTCTCTGATAGCCACATGCCAAGCAGCTCTTTTTTACCATCAAGAGCAACGCCTAAGGCCAGATAGATAGCTTTGTTGATGATCTGCTTGTCCTGACGAACTTTGACGACAATGCAGTCTAAGTAGACGATAGGATAGACGCTGCTCAGTGGCCGGTTCTGCCAAGCGGTGATGTCATCCAAGATGTTGTCAGTGACTCTGGAAACCAAGCTGCTTGAGATGTCGACGTCGTAGATGTCCTTGATGGTTTCGACAATCTCAGTAGTGGTTTGACCTTTGGCGTAAAAGCTGATGATTTTGTCATCAAGACCTGAAATACGGGTTTGGTGCTTACTGACAAGTACAGGCTCAAAGCTACTGTCGCGGTCTCTTGGGGTGGAGATCTCAAGCTCGCCTGTGTCGCTACGGACTCTCTTTTTAGTGTGCCCATTGCGCTTATTAGGCCTGTCTGCCTTTTCATGCTTGGGGTAGCCGAGATGCTCTTCCATTTCTGCTTCTAGGGCAGTGTCGATGAAGGACTGCATGAGCTGCTTTTGAAAGTCTTTGATGTCATCGAAGCTTTTCATGCTGCTGGCCATTTGCTCAGCCAGTTTCTTGATGTCAGATTGGTTAGTCATTGCTTATTCTCCTGTTAGTGGATTATAAGCAGTTACACAAAGTTTGGGAAACTCTCATGGAAATTGCCTTTTGAGTTTGAAGCAATGTACAATGATAAGATTAACCCGTTAGGTCAGGTGGCCTAACTTAAATAAATTGCCTTTTGAGTTTGAAGCAATGTACAATGATAAGATTAACCCGTTAGGTCAGGTGGCCTAACTTAAATAAATTGCCTTTTGAGTTTGAAGCAATGTACAATGATAAGATTAACCCGTTAGGTCAGGTGGCCTAACTTAAATAAAAAGTCTCCGACAAACCCGGTACGGTTCACTATCTATTGTTATTCTTACCTGAAATTGATGTGAGCTTATAGAGACAAGGTAAATTTGCAAAAGTGCCGGCTATTCAGTGTTCATTGAATGTTTAATTTAATTTATTAAGCTTGACCTTGGAGTGGCTCTAAGCCTTATACTTGGTACAAATTTTTCGATTGTTATGATGATGCGTTCTACTACATGGATTACAGTCTTGGTTGGATTGTTCATGTTCCAAAGCTTTTGGAATGTGGCGGCGGCCTTTTGTGTCCATGAACAACAGCCTCAATCACAGCAGAGTTATCATTTTGGTCATCACCAAAATACCTTGTGTGCCAGCGATAGTCGTCAACACGATCATAATGGACAGTCAGAAAACATAAAAACATTCAGTAGCGATTTAGAAATCGGTGAAGATCATCAAGATCATCTACCATCGATGATGCATGTGATTGTACAAAATGAAAAAGTAGATGTGTTTCATCCAAGCTCTGAAGTTAAAGTGAATCCACAATTTCATTGGAAAAACAGCTATCAGGCTCCTGACCTGTTTCAACAAAGCCCACCTCCCGAATTTTCCCCGCTCATGGTGGGGTAGCCTAAAACATTCCCACCACTTTTATTATTTAAACCCCACTCTCAACACTTTTAGAGGGGGTTGAAACAAAAAAGGCATGAACTTAAACTTTAATCAATGACCAAAAAGATTAGAGGATAAGCCATGCCCATCGACGAATTTATCATTAAAATCTATCTAATGGTAGATGACTACTACAAAAAGATTGTAACAAACCGGCTAAGGCAAGGCGGATATGCACCAAAGCTAACCGACAGTGAAATTATCACCATGGAGATAGTGGGTGAGTTTTTACAGATGGACACCGACTCACAAATCCATCAGTATTTTAAACAGCATTGGCAAACATGGTTTCCACAAATAGGCTCATATCCCAACTTTGCCAAGCAGTGCGTCAATTTGTTACAGGTAAAAACTTTGATACAACAGCATATCGTTAAACAGTATGGGCAAGACAACATTCATTTTATTGATGGCTTTCCCATTCCTGTGTGTCAATATGCCCGATAAACGACCACTCAGTGTACTTAATCGTCTTAAAAATGCTCGTCGCAATATTGAGACGGTGATTGGTCAGTTATCACAGCGATTTAACATGCAAAAGGTGAGAGCGAGAGATTTATGGCATTTGTCTCACAGATTTATGCGTAAAATCTTGGCTCATAACGTTTGCTTTGTAATCAACAAACAGTTAGGTAATCCCCCACTTCAGTTTGAATTGCTTATTTCAAGTTGAGAGTGGGGTTATTTAAATAAGTGGGAAAAATCATGTCTTCACAATCAATTATACTCTTGCGTCATAGCTTGGTTGCTTGTATATGTGCAGCGGCTATGCAATATAGCTATGCTGAAAACGTTACCAGCTTTGAATCCGCTTTAGCAAAAGTACAAAGTTACCAGACTCAAGACAAGCCGTGGCAACAAGTTCAGCAAATATCTGAATTGAATATTCAGCAAAGTCGGTTATGGCAGAATCCAAGTATAAGTTTAGAACAGTCTGGCTTTGGCTCAGGTCAAGAACAGGAATTCAATGTTGGCGTTAGTCAACCTCTAGATCTATTTGGTCAGCGTAAGCTGAACCAGGTGATTGCCAATACCTCGAATCAACAAATCCAATTGCAACAGCAATTATGGAAGGCACAAAGCCAACTGATTGTTAAATTTGCATGGTCGCAATTTGTACTTGCTGAGGTTGAGCAGTCTGTTTATTCAGTACTGTTAAAAACAAGTAAAGCCAATCTGGACAGTGCCCAGAAACGCTATCAGGCAGGCAGTATTGCCCTGGTTGATTTTGAGCGTGCCCAAATTGAAGCGCTAGAAATCCAACGACTTTATGAGCAAGCGATGCTGAATAAACAAGCTGCCGGTCGTCAGCTGTCTAATTTGTGGGGGGGAGAAACATCTTCACATCTTCAATTGAATAAAACCGCTATCCCTTGGCCAGAGCAAAGTCTCCAAACTGTGCAACGGTATATTGCTGAAGGGTGGCTAGAAAAATTCTATGCCTTGAACATTCAGCAATCGGATCATCAAATTGAAAATTTAAGAATTCAGGCACGTCCCAATCCGACTTTAAATGTAGGCATGAAACGTAGCAAAACCCCTAATAAAAGCAACGATACGACTTTAGCAATCGGCGTGGCTATTCCACTGAATATTTTCAATCGCCAGCAATATGCGATCCCGATGGTCCAGCAACAGCAAATATTGCTGAACCAACAGCAGCAGCGTGAGCTGAAGCAACAAATACTCGATATTGCCAACAGCATGCATCAGCTCAAAGGTTTACGTAGCCAGTTCGATGCCACAACAGCACAAGTTACTTTGGCGACCAAAGTTCAGAGCCGTACTTTACAAGGGTTTCAGGCAGGGAAACTGTCCATTACCGACGTTCAGCAAGCAACCACCCAACTGCAGAATCTTCGATTGGGTCAATTACAAATTCTACGTCAAGCTTGGCAAACTGCCCTAGCAGCTGAGGCACTCAGTATTGGCACAAGTTATGAAGAAATTAGCCGTTCGGATGCCTATACACAACTGAATAAAAAGGCAGTCGAAGCATCGCAAAATTTAATCAATGGGGGAGCACGATAAAATGAACGCCAAGCAAAACGGAAAAATATCCCAGTCTCTCATGATTGTAGTTTTGATTCTGATTACGGTCTTGGTCAGTCTGGCTATTTGGTTAAGTTCAAAAAAAACTGAATCTGAGGGGCGTGGTTATGATGAGGGAAATGCCGAACAGTCTGATAAAGATAGTTCTGAAGAAGGACATGCTGAAGAAGGCGAAATACAACTGACCAGCCAACAAATGGTTGAACAAGGTTTAAAAGTTGCTGTTGCATCCACAGGATTGGTTGAAAAGCTGACAACCCTGCCAGGTAAATTGGTGGTGAATACCGATCAACAAGCGCATATATCGCCTAATTTTAGTGGTTATATCGAGCAGGTCAATGTGGCTTTAGGACAGAGCGTGCAAAAAGGACAAACGCTGGCTGTACTAATCGTGCCTGAACTGATCGACCAACAGGCAAATCTGCGTATGGCACAGGTGAATCTGGATTTGGCCCGTAAAGATTACCAGCGCGAACAGCAACTCTGGTCACAGGGGATTTCTGCCAAACAGGATTACCAGCGTGCCGAAAATGCCTACCGTCAAGCGCAGATTACTGTCCAGTCCTCACAAGCACGTTTAAATGCATTAAGTGCAAGTGGCAATAACAATGGGCGTTTTCTGATTAAAGCACCGATCTCTGGGGTGATCAGTAAAAAAGATATTGTGGTCGGTGAAAATGTCCAACTGGCGGATCAGCTTTTTGTGATTGAAAATCTAAAAGACCTTTGGTTGGAATTTAATCTACCAAATACCTCAAATATTCACCTTCAAGTAGGGCAAATTTTAAACTTTAAAACCAATGGTTCTGATCAAAATTACCAAGCAAAAGTACAAACGCTGAATTCACAGGCAGATTTACAAACTGGACGTTTACAAGTGCGTGCCAAAGTCACCACACAAGCGGATGTACTGCGTCCAAATGTTTTGGTAAATGTTTTTGTGACTGATGCACAAGCAAAAACAGCGTTAAGAGTCCAGAAAAAAGCCTTACAGCAGGTTGAAGGAAAACCTGTGGTATTTGTGATTGAGTCTGAAGAAAAGGGACTGGTTCATCTTAAAGCACAGCCAATAGAAGTGGGCGTGAGCAGTCAGGATGGGCAATGGCTAGAAGTCATTTCTGGATTAACTGAAGGGCAGAAATACATTGCGGATGGCAGTTTTCTATTAAAGTCTGAATTAGAAAAAGACGAGGCAGGCCATGGACATTAATTCTGATCTGCCAAAACCAGAAGGTTTATTCGAACGAATCATTCAGTTTTCCATACAAAATGCGATTTGGGTGTTGCTCTTTGTCTGTACCTGGATTGCGGTCGGGGTGTATAGCTATCAGAAACTCCCGATTGATGCTGTACCCGATATTACCAATACCCAAGTCCAGATTAATACTCAAGCCAAGGGTTTTACTGCGCTTGAAGTCGAACAGCGGATTACCTATCCCATTGAAAATGCCATGGCTGGCATTCCGAATCTGGAGCTTACCCGTTCCATATCCCGTTATGGACTCTCTCAAGTCACCATTGTCTTTAAAGATGGGACTGATATTTATTGGGCCCGTCAGCAGATTAACCAACGGGTACAGGAGGCGCAATCTGAGTTGCCTGCACAAATCGCACCGACGATGTCCCCCGTTTCTACGGGTCTCGGTGAGATTTATCAATGGGTACTGAAGGCAGATCCGAATGCGAAAAAGCCGGATGGAACTGCATACACGCCGATGGATTTACGTGAGATTCAGGACTGGATTGTGCGTCCTCAACTGCAACGTGTTAAGGGAGTTGCAGAGGTCAACAGTATTGGTGGTTTTGAAAAAACCTATGTGGTCTCTCCCGATTTAAACCGGATGCAGCAACTGAATATCTCATTAGAACAACTGCAACAGGCTTTAGCGCAAAATAATGAGAACCGAGGTGCAGGTTATATTGAAGACAATGGTCAGCAACTGACGGTACGTGTACCGGGTGCATTCAATGGGCTTTCTGATATTGAGAACACCATGCTGGGTAGCCCAAATGGCAGCCCAATTCGGGTTGGTGATATTGCGCAAGTCTCTATTGGGCATGATTTAAGAACCGGTGGGGCAACCTATAACGGCAAAGAAACCGTTTTAGGGGTTGCCATGATGGCGATGGGTGGAAATAGCCGGACTGTTTCTAAAGCTGTGGATGCCAAGCTTCAAGATATTCAGAATAGTTTGCCTAAAGGGGTAGTGATTGAAACGGTGTACGACCGTACTACCTTGGTTGAGAAGGCGATTAAAACCGTTCAGAAAAACTTGGTAGAGGGAGCAATCCTGGTCATCATCATTCTGTTCCTGTTTTTAGGGAATATCCGTGCTGCCTTGATTACTGCCTGTGTCATTCCACTCTCTATGCTGTTTACCTTAACCGGGATGGCACAGAAAAATATCAGTGCCAATCTGATGAGTTTAGGTGCACTCGATTTCGGCATCATTGTCGATGGTGCTGTGGTGATTGTCGAAAACTGTATCCGGCGTTTAGCCCATACACAGCAACTGTTAAAACGACCTCTCACACAAAGTGAACGCTTTAAGGAAGTTTTTCTGGCTGCCCGCCAAGCACGTCGTCCTCTTATTTTTGGTCAGCTTATTATTTTGGTGGTGTATTTGCCGATTTTTGCTTTAAGTGGTGTGGAAGCAAAAATGTTCCATCCGATGGCATTGGCAGTGGTACTCGCCCTTGTTGCAGCCATTATTTTATCGATCACCTTTGTGCCTGCTGCTGTGGCATTGTGGGTCAAAGGCGATATTCAAGAAAAAGAAAGTCGTTGGATGTTATGGCTAAAAGCTAAATATCAGCAAACTCTTGATATTTCGTATCAATACAAAGCAGTTGTGCTGACTTTTGCACTGTGTGTATTAGTGATTACGGGATTTATCAGTACCAAACTCGGCAGTGAATTTGCACCACAGCTCAGTGAAGGAGACTTTGCGATACAACAGTTACGTTCACCAAGTACAGGCTTAGAAGAGTCTTTACGTATTCAGAAGAATACTGAAAAACTTCTTTTAAAGAGTTTCCCTGAAATTAAGGCAGTATTTGCCAGAACGGGTACAGCCGAGGTTGCAACAGATGTCATGCCACCCAATATTTCAGATGGCTATATCATGTTAAAGCCTCGTTCAGAATGGCCAAATCCTAAAGAAAGTTTAGATGAATTACGTGGCCGTATGGTGACGTATTTAGCCACGATTCCAGGCAATAATAGTGAATTTTCACAACCGATTGAACTCCGATTTAATGAATTGATCTCAGGTGTGCGTAGTGATGTTGGTGTGAAAATCTTCGGTGATGATATGAATGTCCTCAATACTGAGGCGACTAAAATCTCCAAAATCATTCAGCAAATATCGGGTAGCAGTGCCGTGAAAGTTGAGCAGACCTCAGGTTTGCCATTACTGAATGTCGAGGTAAATAAAACTTTGGCTGCACAATATGGTTTGAGTGTGCGTTCAATTCAAGACCTTGTGGCAACCAGTATTGGTGGACAAAGCGTGGGAGAGATTTTAGAAGGCGATCGTCGTTTTGATTTTGTTATCCGTCTTGGAGAGCAAGACCGTAGTGTCGCATCTGTTTCCCAGTTACCTATTCAGCTTCCAAATGGTGGCAGTATTTTATTGTCGGATGTCGCGCAAGTCTCGACCATTGAAGGAATCAACCAAGTCAGTCGAGAAAATGGTAAACGCCGAGTTGTGGTTACAACGAATGTTGAAGGGCGTGATTTAGGGTCTTTTGTTTCTGATGTACAGACACAGCTCAAAGCATACACTTTGCCAAGTGGTTATTGGATAGAATATGGCGGTCAGTTTGAAAATTTGGCTTCAGCCAAAGCACGGATGCAAATCGTGATTCCACTGGCTTTAATCACTATCTTTATTTTACTGATGGCGGTCTTTCACAATGTCAAAGAAAGTCTATTGGTCTTTACCGGGGTACCTTTTGCCTTGACCGGTGGTGTGCTGTTCCTTTGGCTAAGGGATATTCCATTATCGATGTCAGCTGGAATTGGCTTTATTGCCTTATCTGGTGTTGCAGTCCTCAATGGACTGGTAATGCTGACCTTTATTAAGGAATTAAGGGACAAATATCCAGTGCATAAAGCCGTGTGGCAAGGGGCTATTTTGCGCTTAAGACCAGTGTTGATGACAGCTTGTGTGGCTTCACTGGGTTTTGTACCAATGGCGCTGGCAACCGGAACAGGGGCTGAGGTTCAACGGCCACTGGCAACCGTAGTGATTGGCGGGATTATCTCTTCAACATTACTAACTTTGGTGCTGTTACCCGTGCTTTATCGTTGGATAAATGAAAAAAAAGTTTCTTAATCCAATAGATTAGTCGATTTACAGCAGAGATATTGGCTGTTATCCAATATCTCTGCTCATCATAAATAGAATAAGGAAAATATTTTATGTCAGAACATCATGATCATAGCCATGCGGTTGTTACTGAAGAAAATAGTAAGAAGTTAATGGTTGCCTTAGGTTTAACGACTACTTTTTTAATAGTAGAAGTTGTCGCTGCTTTTATTACCCAAAGTTTGGCTTTGTTATCTGATGCAGCTCATATGTTTACTGATGTAGCCGCTTTAGCTATTGCTCTTGCCGCTATCAAAATTGGTAAAAAAGCCGCAGATGATAAAAGAACTTTTGGCTATCAGCGATTTGAAATTTTAGCGGCTCTGTTTAATGCGGTGATGCTTTTTGTGGTAGCAATATATATTGTATATGAAGCTTATCAACGTTTTACGAACCCTGCTGAAATTCAAAGTGTTGAAATGATGATTGTCGCGGTCATTGGTTTGGTCGTAAATTTGATTTCAATGAAAATCCTTTCTGCTAGTGCTGAAGGAAGTCTAAATATAAAAGGTGCATATTTAGAAGTTCTTAGTGATGCTCTAGGATCGATAGGCGTGATTATCGGAGGAATAGTTATTTATTTTACCCAGTGGATGTGGGTTGATACCGTAATCGCTGTGTTAATTGGCTTCTGGGTCTTACCTCGAACTTGGATTTTATTAAAACAAAGTATTAATATTCTGCTTGAAGGAGTTCCTGATGAGATTGATATTGAGTCGTTAAGAAATGATTTATTGAAGCTAGAGGGCGTTGAAGGGATTCATCAGTTGAAAGTCTGGGCTATATCCTCAAAAAATATTCATTTAACTGCTCATTTGGTTGCTCCGAATAGCAATACAGATCAACTCTATCAAAAGGCCTTAGAAGTTCTAAAACATAATCATAATATTACTGAAATTACGTTACAAATAGAAAATACGAAATGTAAGGCAGAGAGTTTCCCAAACTTTGTGTAACTGCTTATAATCCACTAACAGGAGAATAAGCAATGACTAACCAATCTGACATCAAGAAACTGGCTGAGCAAATGGCCAGCAGCATGAAAAGCTTCGATGACATCAAAGACTTTCAAAAGCAGCTCATGCAGTCCTTCATCGACACTGCCCTAGAAGCAGAAATGGAAGAGCATCTCGGCTACCCCAAGCATGAAAAGGCAGACAGGCCTAATAAGCGCAATGGGCACACTAAAAAGAGAGTCCGTAGCGACACAGGCGAGCTTGAGATCTCCACCCCAAGAGACCGCGACAGTAGCTTTGAGCCTGTACTTGTCAGTAAGCACCAAACCCGTATTTCAGGTCTTGATGACAAAATCATCAGCTTTTACGCCAAAGGTCAAACCACTACTGAGATTGTCGAAACCATCAAGGACATCTACGACGTCGACATCTCAAGCAGCTTGGTTTCCAGAGTCACTGACAACATCTTGGATGACATCACCGCTTGGCAGAACCGGCCACTGAGCAGCGTCTATCCTAACATATTTTTTAATCGTGAACAGGTTCTTAGATAAAGGTACTTTGTACGTTGCAGTATTTAAAGATGATGGTACAGGTGAATGGAAACCATTAACGTTTGGTACAGGCGCATTAACTGCGTCTTATGCAAAATACGCGTTTGCTAACCAAGCTGATGTGTTGGTACATGCTCGTATTGCGGGTGACGCACTAGGTGCAACTAGAATGGATCGTCCAGAATGGGTATCGGTCAGCCCTGTGACGGGTGAAGTTTATGTCACATTAACCAACAATTCTAATCGTGGCGTTTCATATCCGGTAGATGCAGCTAACCCACGTAACTATGCTACCAACAAGGGTAACCGTAACGGACATATCATTCGTTGGGCTGAAAAAGGTAACGACCATACAGCTACCAGCTTTAACTGGGATATCTACCTATTTGCAGCGCCAAATGATTTAACCGCAGAAAATTTGTCTGGTTTAAATGCCAATAACGATTTGTCTTCACCAGATGGCTTATACTTCGACCCACGTGGCGTATTATGGATTCAAACCGATGACGGTGCTTACACTAGCAGAACCAACTGTATGCTACTAGCTGCGTTGCCAGGTAAAGTCAATGATGGTAAAGAAGTAACCACATCAGCGGGTATCAAAACCCGCGTTGGTATGCAAGCTACAGAACAAAATATCAAACGTTTCTTTGTGGGTCCAAAAGGTTGTGAAGTAACGGGTATCACCTTAACGCCAGACTTTAAAACACTCTTCATCAATATCCAACATCCAGGCGAAGATCAACCAGGGGTCACATGGGGCGCGATTACTGGTGGTACTACACCACGTTCAGCGACGGTGATGATTACCAAAAAAGACGGCGGTGTGATTTTAGGTGAGTCATTAACATAAGTTAAACACGCAACAAAGTTATCAAAAACCCTTGAACAGTGATTCAAGGGTTTTTTTATAAAATAACCTTTTATCTTTTAAAGGTATAAAAAAAATGCTATGATTTTGCCATTTTTATGGTGATTGTTTTTCCAAATAATCGGTCTTTTATGATGGGATAATCCCAATGAATATATCGATTGAATAAGGATTTTGTAATGAGTGAGCCAACGATGCAAAAACCGCGCGTGCTGATGATGGCAGCAGGCACGGGTGGGCATGTGTTTCCAGCGATTGCGGTGGCTCAAGCGTTACAACAATCAGGCGCCCAAGTGCATTGGCTCGGCACCCTAATCGGTATGGAAAATGAGTTGCTACAACATTACGACTTTACCTACCATGCGATCAATATGCAGGGACTGCGCGGTAACGGTATCAAACGATTATTTAAAGCCCCGTCAACCTTACTCAAAGCAACATTAGCGGCTATCAAAATCATCAAAACCAATAAAATCGACATCGTGGTAGGGTTTGGTGGTTATGTAACCGCACCCGGCGGATTGGCCGCCAAATTTTGTAAAATACCAATTTTAATTCATGAACAAAATGCCATCGCAGGCATGAGTAATAACTATCTATCTAAGCTTGCTAATCAAGTGTTAGAAGCCTTTCCAAATACCTTCACCGAACTACCTTCTAATAAAGTAATGACAGTTGGCAACCCTGTACGTGAGGCTATCGTACAAGTACCGCCACCAAAAGCCCGTATCGATGTCAATGATACCAGTCCTTTAAAGCTATTGGTCATTGGCGGTTCTCTGGGTGCTCAGGCATTAAATAATCATATCGCGCCCACGCTAAAAAAATTAGAAAGTATGCCAGACTCCAAGCCATGGCAAGTGCGGCATCAATGTGGTAAAAACAACCAAGAGGCTACCCAAGCGGTATATAGCGAAGCACAACTCCAATCAACCCAGTATGAGATTTTGCCATTTGTCAAAGATATGGCAGAAGCATACAGCTGGGCAGATGTGATTGTCTGCCGTGCTGGGGCGCTGACGGTCACAGAAGTTGCCACGGTTGGATTGCCTGCGGTATTTGTGCCGTTGCCCCATGCAGTCGATGATCACCAAACGGCCAATGCCAAAACCCTATCAGAACATGGCGCCGCGTTTTTAATGCCGCAAAAAGAATTAACGGCAGAGAGTTTAAGTGCCATTTTAGCCAAGCTCGACCGTCATCAAATCTTAGCGATGGCAGAAAAAGCACGTGAATTTGCCAAACCCAATGCCACACAGCTGGCTGCCGATGCCATTTTATCCCAGTTAAAACCTTAATTATTTTTACAACTTATAAGTCATTTATCATTGAGCCTGTCTATGTCAAAATCAGCCAAAACTGCCACTGCCCAATCTACTGAAAAACCTGAAAAACCTGAAAAAACCAACCGTGTCACCAAAAAAATTGCCAAGCGCGTGGTCGAAATCCCAGAGATGCGCCGTATACGCCACGTGCATTTTGTCGGTATTGGTGGGGCAGGGATGTGCGGTATTGCCGAAGTCGTCCATAATCATGGCTATATGGTTAGCGGTTCAGACATCAAACAAAGCCCAGTGACCGACCGTTTGACCCAAATGGGCATTCAAGTGTTTATCGGGCATGATTCCAAAAACATCAGTGAAGCCGATGTGGTCGTGGTGTCATCAGCCATTGATCATACCAATCCAGAAATCCAAGCCGCCTTGTCAGGACGTATTCCTGTGGTACGCCGCGCCGATATGCTCGGTGAGCTCATGCGTTACCGTCATGGTATTGCGGTAGCGGGTGCGCATGGCAAGACTACCACCACTAGCCTGCTTACCATGATTTTAACCGAAGCGGGTTTGGATCCTACTTACGTGATTGGTGGTAAACTTAACGCGTCAGGCAAAAACGCGTCATTAGGTCAAAGCCGTTATTTGGTGGCGGAAGCGGATGAGTCAGATGCGTCGTTTTTATCGCTGCGTCCGATGGCAGCGATTGTCACCAATATCGACCAAGACCATATGGAAACCTATGGCGGCAGTTTTGACAAACTAAAAGCCGCGTATGTGCAGTTTTTACAAAATATGCCGTTTTATGGGTTGGCGGTATTGTGCGGTGATGACAAAGAGTTGTACGGACTGATTGATAAAATCGCGCGCCCTGTGTTGACTTATGGGTTGGAAAAACATAACGATGTACAAGCCATTGATGTGGTGGCAGACGGCACCAAAACCCATTTTACCGTACTGCGTAAAGACCGTGAGCCACTGCCGATTACTTTGAACATTCCCGGTATTCATAATGTCTATAACGCCTTAGCGGCTATTACCATCTCCACCGATGAAGGTGTCAGTGATGAAGCCATTTGTCAGGCGGTCAAAAAATTTGCCGGCGTGGGCAGACGTTTTGAAAACAATGGTAACTACCCTGTCAAAGATGGCGCAGGCGATGTGCTATTGATTGACGACTATGGTCACCACCCAACCGAAGTGGCAATGACCATCAAAGCGGCTCGCCAAAGCTATCCCGATCGCCGCTTGGTGATGATTTTCCAACCCCACCGTTTTACCCGTACCCGTGATTGCTTCGATGACTTCGTGGACGTGTTGTCACAAGTCGATGTGTTGATGCTACTCGATGTGTATAGCGCAGGTGAAGCGGTGATTGAAGGCGCGGATAGTCGCAGTCTTGCCCGTACCATCCGTACTCGCGGACAAGTTGAGCCGATTATGCTGAACATCAATGACATGGATCAAATCCGTCAGGTGTTAGGTAGTATGTTAAAAGGCAATGATTTGCTGATTACCCAAGGGGCGGGTAATGTGGGTCAACTCTGTCTGGATTTGGCAAAAAACAATTTATTTCTCGCGGACAAATAACCGTTTGATTGAACAACCGCTTGATTGAAAACCAGGCGGTAAACGGTTATGAAACTAAGCTATTGAAAAGCTGTTGTAGCTTGCCCATGTTGCCAGCAGGCGATTATTTTATGGGTGAAAAAAATTGCCAAGTCATAGCCAAGCGATAGTTTAAAAAATTTGTGTGAAATAATTATAGCAATAAATTCGGTTAACAAAAGATTAGGAATCAATATGTCAGAGCTTATCGATGTCAAACAATTTGGTAAAGTGGCGGTTGTCTGTGGCGGCTGGAGTGCCGAGCGTGAAGTGTCGCTAACTAGCGGTAAAGCTGTGCTTGATGCGCTACTCGCTAAAGGCGTGGACGCCCATCACTTTGACCCCAAAGAAACAGATATCTCAAAACTGCGCGACTATGACCGCGTATTTAATGTGCTGCATGGCACTTTTGGTGAAGATGGTAGCCTACAAGGGGTGCTAGACGGTTTTAATATTCCGTATACCGGTTGTGGCGTGTTAGCCTCTGCAATTGCCATGGATAAGTTTCGCAATCGCCTAGTTTGGCAAGCGTTAGATTTACCAAACGTGCCTTATGTCGTGCTTGATGACAATACCGATTTTACTGCTATTGAACAGCAGCTAGGTTTGCCACTGTTTGTCAAACCCGCCGCCGAAGGCAGTAGTGTCGGCGTCTTTAAAATTAAAGAAGTGGGCGAGCTTGCCAAGACCTACCCACAGCTCAAACAATACCACGGCGCTATTTTGGCAGAAAAAGCCATCACAGGCGGTGAGTATGCTTGCTCAATCCTCGGTGATGAGGTGTTGCCCAGTATTCGTATCATCCCAACCACTGAGTTTTATGACTACGAAGCCAAATACAATCGTGATGATACGGTCTACCAATGCCCATCAGATTTGAGCGAGGCGCAAGAACAAACCATGCAACAAATCGCAAGAAAAGCGTTTGCCGCCATTGGGGGCAAAGGTTGGTCACGCGTGGATTTTTTACGAGATGACGAAGGCACGCTATATCTACTTGAACTCAATACGGTGCCAGGTATGACCAGTCATAGTCTGGTGCCGATGGCAGCAAAAGCGCGTGGCATGGATTTTGCGACGCTATGCGTGCGTATCTTAGAACAAACGTTGAGCGAATAAGTCGTTTTCGTTTATATTTGTTTACAAAAAAAGTACTTGAATTGTCTAGAAGCGTATTATCTATTTACCATTCATTTCATTGAATTTGCTATGATATGCTTCTAAGCATAAATCCTTGTAATATTTTTAGTTATTTTGATTTTTGTTGTTGAGATTTTAGTAATTAATAATTTTAGACCGAGTTATGATTGGTCAATATGGCAAATTCATTTGTGGCAACTGCTTCTCTAGATACTACGCTCCCCAATCGCTTTCATCAGCTGCTGCCAAAGTTGTTAATGCTTGGCGTTGTGTTATTGTTGCTGATATTAGCGGCTTTGGCGATTAATGTGTTCAACAAATTACCCAATGCCGCGATTAGTTTGCAGCATAAAGGGTTAAATACCCAGCAAACCCTGCAGCTTCAGCAATTATTGGGCGAAAAAGCAGACACAAATCTGCTCAAAGCTGATTTACAAAGCTATCTAGCAAAACTTGAGACGGTAGATTGGGTAGGGCAAGCCGATGTGCGCCGTGATTGGCAACAAGGTATTGTGGTCAATGTAGTACCGCGCCAAGCCGTTGCCAAGTTTGGTAGTGAACGTTTAGTCGATGCCAATGGCATGGTATTTAAACCTGCCGATAGCAATGACCTAAATAATACCAGCCTAATGCAGCTACAAGGCGATAGCCAAAATGCCGTTGTCATGATGCAGCAAATCAAGCAAGTCAGTGATTGGTTTATGCCACTGGGTATAAAAATTGAAGAAGTCATTGTAACGCCCAGAATGGCATGGCTATTTCGCTTTGATAACGGACTTCGGGTACTGGTTGATAATGACAATACGTCAGAAAAACTGTATCGACTGAGCATCATGTTACAAAATCAGCTTAAACCACAGCTTAAAACGCTGCAAACGGTGGATCTACGCTATAAAAATGGCATGGCAATTACCAAACGACCTTTGATACAGCAAGCAAGTGATACAACTGCCGTCAATGCCAAATCCGCTGATACTAAACCGGTGACCGATGCCAACTCAGCAACCGATTCAAAAACTAACGCCTTAAAAACCACCGCCAACCCCAGCCATTAGGTGAAACATAATTTTGTAGTGTTCTATGAAAAAGCCAGATCTGATCGTCGTCGTCCACCTAAGTGCTACTGCTATTCATACTGTGATTGGGCAAATCCACAGTGCGCAAGATATTCGTATTATCGGTTTATCTACTGTCAAAAATCATGATTTCTCGCAAGGTACCATTCGCCACCGCGAACGTCTAAAATCTGCCATCAAACAATCTATTCAAAACGCTGAAGACATGGCAAATTGCCGTGTCAACAGTGTTTGGCTGAGCTTTTCTACCCCAGATTTGCAAAGCGTCAATAGTGTGGGCGAAGTCAAAATCAAACATGACATCGTACAAGCCAAAGACGTGGTTGCCGCGCTAACCCAAGCCAAAAATAAACATCTTACAGATGATTTGTATTTGATGCATTATGCCCAGCAAGGTATTGCTTTAGATGGCAATGCTGAGATGATTGATGATGCGATTGGCATGCAAGCAAGTGACTTGATGGTGCTCTATCATCTGATGATGATGCCCGTCAAAGGTCGCCAAAATTTACAGCAACTGCTGCAAGAATGTGATGTCAGTATCGACCAAATGCTATTTGATGCGGTATCTACCGCCGAATACGGCCTATTGCCTGAAGAAAAATACCATGGCGTATGTCTGATTGATATTGGGGCATCGACCACCAGTGTCTGCGTTTACCGTGAGGATAAGCTGATTTATACCCATTGTTTTGCCGAAGGCGGACATCACGCAACGCTGGATATCTCTATGTTGCTAGACGTCACCATTGCTGAAGCGGAAAATATGAAAAAATCCCAAGCCAGTGTCGATCGTCATGGGATTGACTCAAGCCAATTTTTTACCATCAAGCGCTCACAGCATGACGATGAAAAAACCATTAATATGCTTGAGCTACTTGAAGTCACTGAAGCTCGCTATATCAGTATTTTAGGCAATATTAAAAGAGAGCTGGATAAAGAGGGGCTAAGTGATTTTTTACAGCAAGGGTATGTGATCACGGGCGGTGGTGCTGAAATGCGCGGATTATTGCCATTGGCCAAAAAAATCTTTGCCAATAAAGTCAATAAGGTCAATCAACACGCAGCGATTTCTGCCTACACCCAATATGGTGATGATGACAAGCTTCGCACCATTGCGACGATGATTGGTGAGCGTAAATACCAAACCGCGTTTGGCACACTGTTATATAGTCAAAGTGAGGCATTTCATCATAGCGAGAAAAGCTCACCCGACTCTTTGCAGGTTCAGCCCATGCGAGAAAAACTCAAAATTGTGAATAAATTTTTTGGTAAATTTTTCTAAAAAAGAGATGTTTAGTATTTTAAGAGTGCTCATGTTATGATTGACTCTAAAATCCACTAATTGTGTAATGATTTATTTGATATTTAATTTAATATGTTTGCTATTTATGCTGCTCAAGCCTACTTGACAGTATACGGAGATTTTCAATTATGGAAGCGAAGTTTAGTATTGTACAAGATCACACTGATACATTTGCCGATTCAGCCCGTTTAACCGTCATCGGTGTCGGCGGTGGCGGTGGCAATGCCGTTGAAACCATGGTACAAAATGGTGTAAAAGGCATTACCTTTGTCTGTGCCAACACTGATAGACAAGCGCTTGACCGCCTGTCAGCGCCCAATAAAATCCAGCTCGGTATCAAAAATAACAACCGCGGCTTGGGGGCAGGTGCCAATCCAGAAGTGGGTCGTGAAGCAGCTGAGAGCGATGAAGAACAAATTCGCCAATTGCTAGAAAATTCTGACATGGTATTTATTACCGCAGGTATGGGCGGTGGTACAGGTACAGGCGCTGCGCCAGTCATCGCCAGACTAGCCAAAGAGCTGGGCGTGTTGACCGTTGCGGTGGTGACCATGCCATTTACCTTTGAAGGTGGCAGACGCAATAAAGTGGCTAGAGAAGGTATTGAGCAGCTTTCTAACTTTGTCGACTCCATCATCACTATCCCCAACGATAAATTGATGACAGTGTATGGCAAAATCTCTATGAAAGATGCCTTTAAAAAAGCCGATGAAGTCTTACTTCAAGCGGTGCAAGGTATCTCTAACATGATTTCAAAAGATGGTTTTATTAACATCGATTTTAACGATATTCGCACGGCAATGACCTCACGGGGTCATGCGATGATGGGTATCGGGAAAGGCAGTGGGGAAGACCGCGCTGAGATCGCTGCTGAAAAAGCCATCAAAAGCCCATTACTTGACAACTTATTGCTTAAAAATGCCAAAGGTCTATTGGTCAACGTAGTGGCAAGCTCAGACTTTAACTTTGAAGAGCAAGAGCGCATCACCCAAAAAGTGCATAGCTTGGTAGATATTGACGAAGCCAACATCTTCTACGGCGTGGTATTTGATGAAGACATGGGCGATGAAATCCAAGTAACCGTGGTGGCAACGGGTCTTACGCTAGATAATACCCCAAAGCACCCAGCTAGAGATTTTGTTTCAGATGCCTCTAGCACCCACAAAGTGGAAGCAGGTACGCATGAACCTGCGTATGCGGCACGCCGTGATATACCACAATCCATCCCTGCACCTCAGCCACCTGTACAGCAAACTATCGAGCCTGCGCCAGCACCGCAATCATCACAGCCACAACGCACAGGCAACAGTATTCAAGATTATCTACGTCGTCAGCAAAATCGCTAAGATACTGTATGATTTTTTAAAAGCCCCACAGCTTAATCGTTGTGGGGTTTTTTTATCACTGTAGCCAATCGTAAAGGTCGATAAAATCAATCAAGCATCACTATGATGTAGAAAGGGACAATGGTAGAATAGCCAAATGTAACAAATTATATCAACCTAGCTTTGGCTAAGGATGAATGCAATCTACTAGGGGGCATTATGCAGCAGCGTACTATTCAACAACCCATCAATCTTGAAGGCATCGGCTTACATAGCGGTAACCCTGTACACCTGCGATTTTCTCCTGCACCCATTGACTATGGGATTCAATTTTTACGTAGTGATGTGGCACAGGCAAAGCCCATTCCCGCTATCTATCATGCGGTAACCGATACCATGATGTCCTCAAATCTCACCAATGAGCTAGGTCAGCGCATTGGGACAGTCGAGCATTTGATGAGTGCAATTGCTGCGCTTCAAATTGATAATTTACAAATCGAAGTGTCCGCCCCTGAGATTCCAATCATGGATGGTAGTGCCATCGAATTTGTACAAGTATTGCAGCAAGCGGGTATTGCCGAGCAAACGTCTGCCAAACGCTATATTCAAGTGTTACAACCGATTGAGGTTCGCGTGGAGGATAAAGTCGCAGGATTTCGTCCCTACAATGGATTTGTGTTAGATTTCCAAATTGACTTTAATCACCCTGCGTTTAATGGCTCACATCAAAAGTTTAAATTGGATTTTAATGAAGGCAATTTTATCGAGCATATTGCCAAAGCGCGCACATTCGGCTTTTTAAAAGATATTGAGTACCTAAAAAGCAATAACTTAGGGCTGGGGGGCAGTATGCAGAACGCCATTGTTTTAGATGATAGCGGCGTACTTAATCCTGAAGGGTTACGCTTTGACGATGAATTTGTACGCCATAAAGTACTAGATGCGATTGGTGACTTATACCTTGCCGGGCACCAAATTTTGGGTGAATTTTACGCTTATAAATCAGGTCATGCGCTCAATAATAAATTGTTACAGGCTTTATTTAGCGATGAAAATAACTATAAAGTTGTAACAAATAATGACAATGTTAACTAGATTTATTTAAATTTATTAATTTTATTGTGTATTTTTATTAATCAAAAAATTTTACCTATTGTTTGGTTAGTAACATTTTTTCATCAACAAGTTATCATTTTATTACACTAAATAAAACTAACCAACCAACTTTAACATTTCATTTTTGGATATCTTTTTTTAGCCATTGGCTACTATAAGCGCAGTAAAAATAAAAAAAAAGATATCTTTATCTACGAGGATGATTGTAAATTTATTCCTATATCTTTACTTTCACTTGCATAAGCCATTAATCTATTGATAAATCTTGCGATATCAGCAACATAATTTACATAAAGTTACATTGTAAATTGGCTGCTTTAGTCTTTTATCAGTTTTTGTAACGCCGTTCTAAGTGGCTCGTTGTCCGTGACAAGGTCACATAGCTGTGTTATATTTCGCTTCGTAGATTCGCTTAGCTCACAATTCTTTACATTGCTAACATTGTGATTACACTGTAAATCTGGCATTTGCGAGCCATTAAAAGGTTTGACAATCACCACGCGAAATCGTAACTGATTAAATTGATAAAAATTGTTATCGAACGCTTGTAGTGTTGACAGTAGGTGCTGCTGGTTGTAATTGAGGTGATTGGCAAGGGTATGACTATTTGTACTAACCACAAGTATAAACGATTCACAAGCAATTACTTGTAAGCTTGCTAAGACTTCCTCAGTCAATACGTTTTGCCAAGCACTGCGAACATCGTCCGTCAATTGCTGTAATTGATGCAGCTTTTTTTGAAACGGTAATTGATAGTTGGCAAGACGCTCAGTGCGAGAAGCAAGATGATTGGTTGGTTTTTTCATAGTCAATGAGCAGTGTGGTGGGTAGTTAAGCGACAAAAAATTTGATTTAGTCTTAGTATTGGGTCTTAGTGTAGGTGATTTTAAGACCAAATTATAGTGAATTAAATCTTGCCAATGCGCGGTAGTAGCGTTCACAGGACATTGGCACAGGGTTTAATAGCATAAGGTTTAACAAAGGATAAAAGATGAAGTTAGCTCTAATCGCATTGCCAGTTGTTGCTTTAACCACAATGAGTGTTGCACAAGCTCAAATTCTATCGATTACCAATGCCGGTAAAACCAGTCAAGTTATTGTCCGTGAAGACGATGGTGAAGATTATTATCTGCCTTCAGACGCCGTCAATGCCGCTATCAAAAACCTAAGCCAGCAAACCCAGCAAAAAGAAGACCGCCTTGCAAGTTTAGCACAAAAGCTATCGACTCAGCCAACCACCATTATCAACATGCCTGCAATGGGCAGCTATGCGGGTAATGGTATGTTGACCGTACGTCCGATTGCTTCATCTGCGCGTATGAGTTCAGGTTTTGGCTATCGTATCCACCCGGTCACTGGTAAATCAAAGTTTCATAAAGGGATGGACTTTGCTGCTCCCATTGGCACCCCTATTTATGCCACCGGTAATGGTGTGGTGACTTTCTCAGGTTGGGGTACAGGGTATGGTCGTTATGTTGAAGTAGATCATGGCAACGGTACTGTCACGCGTTACACACATACCTCTGCAAACTATGTTAACGTTGGCGATACGGTGTATGCAAACCAGCAAATCGCGGCAGTAGGCAACACGGGTCGTTCAACAGGCGCCCACTTACATTATGAAGTGCGCCAAAATGGTCAAGCCATCAATCCACAAACTTACTTGGCAATGGCGCCAGCGCGTTAATCGTGACACTATCTCGGTATATAAAAAAACTGGCTTAAAGCCAGTTTTTTATTTTTCGCTGTGCTATGGTTTAAAACGGTTTAAAACCATCATAATTTAGATGTTTATCCAGTGTGCCTTATTATGAAAGTCCGCTGGGTGTGCATGCTGTATGGCCCAATAACTCATTTCATCGACGGTTGGAGCTAAGCTATTTGCTAATCCACTGTCTGGCGGTCGCTGAATCACACGCGTTGGATTTAGCGCATAATTACCATTTGCACCCACTAACTTGTCCAAGGCTGATTTGGCAAATGTCATACCGACACGAAAAGTACCAGTACTAAACGCATATTGCTGCTGTACCGCTCGTACATGGGTGAGGAGCACTGGACTTGCAGAACACCAAAAAACAAGCGCAAGCTCAGTATCTTGTGTAACCGCCTGGCTAAAAAAATTGATATCCTCACCATAAGTCAGCGCTGTGATAGGCACGCGCCGAGGGGGTAATGCATTCGGTGTCCGATAGCTGTCAAAATAATAAAGATTAAACTCACCATTGGTCGCCAAATTGACCTCAAGATAAGGGCTATCCGCTTGGCTATCTTTGGCAATAAAACACTCAAAACAATCTGCTTGCCATAAATAATCTTGGCGCATCACACGTTCAAGTACCAATGGGCTAAATGTCGGAAAATTTGCCCATAGACCAGCTTGTAGAGCGGTTTGACTATCATCAATCTTGGGATGGGCAGCATCAAATAAGATAGTTAAAAATTTACTATCAGCGACCACCTGTACTGAGAGCCGGTAGTCCAGTGTTGCCGATACGGTGAGTGGTTCAGCCGCGCTCGTCAGTGCGAATGTCACACCCTGTAACGTATCCATTGTAGCCTTAGCCAAAACGTGCCAAGTTTGATAACTTAGGATTGGCGTCTGGATTGCGACGTAGTAATAACACCATACGACCGATACTGGTGACCAAAATCGCATCAGTGGCTTCAGCAATCGCATTTGCCACAGCGTCACGATCTGCTTTGCTACCGGCTGGGATTTTTACTTTAATCAGCTCATGATCGGTCAGTGCGCGCCCAATTTCTTCAATAACGGTTGGGGTAACGCCTTGACCCCCAATCATTACCACCGGGTTCAGCTGGTGACCGATGCCTTTTAAATGTTTGATATCCGCATTTGATAAGCTTGAATTTGCCATAACTGTCAATTGACCTATAAAAAAATTAGCTAGCATTATACCATATTAATCATTTTGCCTAATAAATTATGGGCAATACATAGGCAAAAACACATAGGCAAAACGCTGCCATGACTTATCAATCTACAAAAATCACTGGATTAAAAAAAATCAATAGCCAATCCATGAGTTAACACAAGCTAACTGGGTGAAATATGCTAAAATAACAGCCTTAACCCTTGAGATTGTCAAAATTTACCAATGGTCATTCTAGGATGGCTTTGGGTTTTTTAGCCAAATCCCAAGTGAAGAATTTTTAAACTATATATAAAGGGTAGTTTGTAGAGAATTATGGCAACGCGTATTACCAACAAAAAATTGTCCAAAAGTAGCCGTGCGTGGATGAAAGAGCACATTGACGACCACTATGTCAAACTCGCCCAGCGCGATGGCTATCGGGCAAGAGCAGCTTACAAATTGCTAGAAATCAACGAAAAACTGCAGCTGATCAAAAAAGGCATGACGGTGGTCGATTTGGGTTCTGCTCCAGGCAGCTGGTCGCAAGTTGCTGGCAAACTAGTCGGTGACAATGGCAAGCTCATTGCCTCAGACATCTTGCCGATGGATACGCTAGAGAATGTGACCTTTATCCAAGGTGATTTTCGTGAGCAAGCAGTGTTTGACAACATCATGGCAGAAGTCGCCGATAAAAAAGTGGAAGTGGTGCTATCTGATATGGCGCCTAATACCTCAGGGTTTTCTGCAGTCGATCAGCCACGAATGATTTATTTGTGTGAGCTTGCCATGGACTTTGCCGAGCAAGTGCTCCCTGAAGGTGGCACCTTAGTGATTAAGGTATTCCAAGGCGAAGGCTCTGATGCTTTACGAAAAAATATGCAGCAGCGTTTTAGTAAAGTGCGCAGTATCAAGCCTGCAGCGTCACGCGCGCGCTCAAAAGAAATGTATTGGATTGCCACCAAATAAGGTAATTTGCTTTAGTCTATCCATGAAGTTAACTGGATAAAAATTGGTAATATGTTTTTACTAGAAAATAACAGAGAATTCGCTTGATAATGTTAAGGTAAATCCATATATCATGCTATATTGAAAGATTAATATAACGTCTATTTTTGGTGAAAAATCTATCTATCTTTGGTAAACATTTTGATTTAACCCCACTTTTTAATCAACCCCCTAACGCGAAGGATGAAAAACAACGTGAGCGACATGGTAAAAAATACCTTATTGTGGTTAGTTGTGATAGGGGTATTAGTGCTAGTCTTTAGCAATTTTGATACCCGCAATGAACCTGATAAGCTCAATTACTCCCAATTTGTCACTGCAGTGGCAACTGACCAGGTCAAAAGTGTCAAAATTGATGGTGAGCAAATTTCTGGCGAAAAGAAAAACGGCTCAACCTTTGAGACAGTGCGTCCTGCGGTCACTGACACTGAGCTAATGCCAAAGCTTATCAAGCATAATGTTGAAGTTCAAGGCGCCACCCCTGAACGTCAAGGCGTAATGATGCAATTACTGATTGCAAGTTTCCCAGTGCTATTGATCATTGGTTTGTTCTTGTTCATCATGCGTAACATGAGCGGTGGTGGTGCCGGTGGTGGTCGCGGCATGGGTCCGATGAGTTTTGGTAAATCTAAAGCCAAAATGTTATCAGAAGACCAAATTAAAGTGACATTTGCGGATGTGGCAGGGTGTGATGAAGCCAAGCAAGAAGTGACAGAAATTGTCGACTTTTTACGTGACCCAGAAAAATTTACCAAACTTGGTGCGACTATTCCACGTGGTGTGTTGATGGTAGGTCCGCCTGGTACTGGTAAAACTTTGCTTGCCAAAGCGATTGCAGGGGAAGCCAAAGTACCATTTTTCTCAATTTCAGGTTCTGACTTTGTTGAGATGTTTGTGGGTGTCGGTGCAAGCCGTGTGCGTGATATGTTTGAACAAGCCAAGAAAAATGCCCCTTGTATCATCTTTATTGACGAGATTGATGCTGTCGGTCGTCATCGTGGCGCAGGCATGGGCGGTGGTCATGACGAACGTGAACAAACTTTAAACCAGTTATTGGTTGAGATGGATGGTTTTGAAGGCAATGATGGGGTGATCGTGATTGCTGCAACCAACCGCGTCGATGTACTCGATAAAGCATTGTTGCGCCCAGGTCGTTTCGATCGTCAAGTGCAAGTCGGGTTGCCTGATATCAAAGGCCGTGAGCAAATTCTTCGTGTACACATGAAAAAATTGCCCTCAACAATTGGCGTCGATATTCGTTCATTGGCACGTGGCACCCCAGGTTTTAGTGGTGCGCAATTAGCGAATTTGGTGAACGAGGCAGCGCTATTTGCTGCACGTAACAACAAAGCGTCAGTCGATATGAATGACTTTGAAGAAGCCAAAGACAAGCTTTATATGGGTCCAGAACGTAAATCGATGGTACTTCGTGAAGAAGAGCGCCGTGCAACGGCTTATCATGAAGCAGGGCATGCCTTAGTAGCTGAAATGCTACCGGGTACTGACCCTGTGCATAAGGTGACTATTATGCCTCGTGGCTGGGCATTGGGTGTCACTTGGCAATTGCCAGAGCATGATCAGACCAGTGTTTACAAATCAAAAATGCTAAATGACATTGCGATTTTATTTGGTGGTCGTATCGCTGAAGAAGTCTTTATCAATCAGCAATCGACTGGTGCGTCAAATGACTTTGAACGTGCTACCAAAATGGCACGTGCCATGGTTACTAAGTACGGTATGTCAGATGCCATGGGTGTGATGGTGTATGAAGAAGATGAAAACCAAGGTTACTTTGGTGCCTCATCTCGCACTATCTCAGAAGCGACTCAGCAAAAAGTAGATGATGAAGTTCGTCGTATCCTAGAAGCGCAGTATGATATCGCACGTGCATTAATTGAAGGTAATGCGGATAAAATGCATGCCATGGTCGATGCGTTAATGAAATGGGAAACTATTGACCGTGACCAATTGCAAGACATTATGGCAGGTATTCCACCACGCGAGCCTAAAGTTTATCAAGAGCCTGTTAGAGTAAATTTTGATAAACCAGCTAATCCACCGTCAAGTGGGTCGGGCTTGACGCCGCCTCCGTTACCTGCAATGTAAATTATCCATGATATAGGCTAGGCAAAAACCGCTACCAACTTGATAGCGGTTTTTTTGTTTTTCACTTAAAATAGTAAAAAATTTTAGCCATCATTGCGGACATCATGCAGTTACAGCCCATTCCCAACTTTGCCATTCATTATCATAATCAAACGCTCGATTTATCTTATCCCCGTATCATGGGCATCTTAAATGTCACCCCAGACTCATTTTCTGATGGTGGTCGATATAATCATATCGACCAAGGCTTGCGTCATACCGAGCAGATGATCAAAGACGGGGCGACGATTATCGATGTGGGTGGTGAATCTACTCGCCCAAATGCCAGCCCTGTGAGTGAGCAAGAAGAAGTTGACCGCGTCATCAAAGTGGTTGAAGCGATTAATCATAACTTTGGTGAGCAAGTGTGGGTGTCGGTCGATACCAGTAGCCCGACCGTGATGACACTCGCCAGTCAAGTCGGCGCCAAAATTTGGAATGATGTACGAGCCTTGACGCGCCCCGATGCCATTGCTACCGCTGCCAAACTCGATATCCCTGTCATGCTCATGCACATGCGCGGTGAGCCAACGACCATGAATCAGCTAGATAATTATCAAGATTTATATACCGATGTTATTAGCGAGTTACAGCAGCGCATTGATGAGGTTATGGAGGGTGGGGTCAGACGTGACAATCTTATCATTGACCCAGGGTTTGGCTTTGCCAAAAACGCCCAGCAAAATCTGGCATGGCTGAATGAATTTTATCGGTTGCATACGTTTAACTTACCTGTCATGGTGGCATTATCCCGTAAACGCTTTGTTGGGGAAGTCCTCAAGTCAGCCAATCTACCCCATGACCCTACCGATAGAGATGTTGCTAGTATGGTTGCAGGGCTATTTGCTGTGCAGCAAGGGGCGTGTATCTTGCGCACCCATAATGTAGCAGCGACTAAAGCAGGGCTTGCGATGTGGCAAGCGACGCAACAGGCAAAAGCTTAATAACAGGTAAAAAAATACATGAATTTAACGCGCAACGACAAGGATTTATCATGAGTGACAATCAGCCAGAACCTACATTAGAGCAGCGCAAAGTCATCTATCGTGCCAGACGCGGTCTAAAAGAACTCGATTATTATTTTGACCCGTATGTGAGAGCGCACTATCTAAAAGCCGACTCACGAGAGCAGCAAATTTTTGCAGAATTGGTGAAAGAAGAAGATCCTGATTTGCTGGATTGGTTTTTACACAATCATCCGACCAAGCCAGAATTTGCTGATTTGATAGCCAAGCTCAAATCATTAAAAGCTTCTTCTTAATTGATTTAGATGAACGAGCGCTACTTGTCGCGTCATAACACCGCATTTATTGATATTGATGCCACGCTCAAACCCAGTGTGGATAAAAAACTGCTTTGGGGAGCTTGTTTATGGGTGGTTGTTGGCATTTTGGCACTCGTACCTTTGGCGCTTACCTATAAACTTTTACTAGGTATGGTCGCTATAGCCAGTCTTTGGTTCGGGCAAGTCTCTAGTTGTCACTTATTGGCTATTTCATCGTTACACGCCAAACCGCAAAGTAACAATCAAACCTTACCTTATGACAACTTTGATTTTTTAACTTGGCAAATCCAGTGGGTACGTGGGGTTGTCAAAGTACCTAAACAGGGTAAGCAAGCGGTTTGGCAGGCAAATTTGCTGGGCATCGCTGATATGGGGTGCCTAATGATTTTAACGTTTGGGTTGATAGAATCAGTGCCAGCTAAAATCAGCGTAACCATTTGGCAAGATCAAGTGGATAGCGATACCTGGCGGCAATTTAAGGTGCTAGCGAACACAGTAGGGCGATAACAAAAATGGTGTATAAGTTATAGTCAATATTGCTACAATTAAATCAACCAAGTGTTGAGGCGACTGCGCATTTTAGTTTGAAATTAAGCGCAATTGGCATGCGTCAGCGCGGTATTATTGGTGATATACAACAATCATTGAAAAAGATAAAAGGGAATGACCATGGGTCTATTAACAAGTCTAGTAACACAAGTAGCGCAAAGTGCCATTCAAAGCAAAATGGGCCAAAGCAGAATGGGCGGTCAAAGCCAAGCGGATATGGGCGGTCTAGGGAATATTTTTGGTAATGTTTTAGGCGGCGGGGTGCAGCAGCCACAAATGCAGTCAAACGGTTTCGGGTTGGATGATATCATCGGTATGGCGATGAACCAAAATCAAGGCATGTCCCAAGGTGGCGTGCTAGGACAAGTGCTGGGTAGCGTGCTAGGGGGAGGCATGGGCGGCGGTCTAGGTAGTGGTATGGGCAATAACGTGGGTATGAACCAATTTCCACAAAACCAAAGTGGTTTTGGGGGTAAGGGTATGTTAATGGCGGCTTTGTTGCCAATCGCGTTGATGTTTATTCAGCGTAATGGGGGTCTATCAGGGGCTTTTAATAAAATCCAAAATATGGGATTTGGGCATCAAGCCAATTCTTGGATGAGTGCGCATCAATCAAACCAACCGCTGGATGCTAATGATATCAATCAGCTATTTGATAATGATGAGTTGGCGCAAGTTGCGTCACAAACTGGTGTCGACCAAAGTGAAGTCCGTCAAAGTATGGCGGAGCTTTTGCCACAGTTATTTGATAGTTTGACGCCAAATGGCGATACCCAAACTGAGAGCCAGGCCAACAAAGAAATCAGTGATATTTTATCGCAATTAGGAAATGCGAATCGCTAAATTAGTATGACTAAAAAAAGCTAGTGACAAACTGGCTTTTTTTATTGGGTTTTCCTGCGCTCTCTTGGGCAAATTTTGGTTTTGTCTATTTTATCTAAAGCGTAGGCGAGTGCGTAGTGCTTTTTTATGAGAAAGCTAAAACTGAAAATTCGTCAAATCGACTTGTTTACCCGTCCAAAGCGCAAAACTTAATGCCCCTTGATTGACCAGCATTCCCAAGCCATCCGAGGTTTTGGCATGTTTCGCTTTAAAAAAGTCCAAAAACGCGGATGGTTTGCCATACATCATGTCATAGGCAAAATCGACCGTCATATCCTTAGCGAACGGCAAGGTGTCACCGCTTAGACCTATCGACGTTGCATTAATAATCACCTCAATATCATTGGGTAAATCCGTCAAATTTGAAAAGGTGAGCTTATCGGTATCAAATAATCGGGTTAAATTCTCTGCTTTTTCTACTGTGCGATTGGCAATATGTAGCGATTTTACTTGCGCATCTAGCAACGGCAAAATCGCGCCACGAGTCGCCCCACCTGCCCCTAAAATAGCAACGTTTGCGTCTTTTAACCTGACGCCTTGCGACAATAAATCTGCCACCAAACCGCGACCATCGGTATTGTCGCCATACAGTTTGCCCGCTTTGATGGCAAGGGTATTGACTGCACCCGCCAAGCGCGCGTATTCAGATAGCTCACCGCGCTGCTGGCACAGCGCAAATGCCATCTCTTTAAAAGGTACGGTCACATTTGCCCCTGTGCCACCGCCTGCAAAAAATGCTTCGATGACAGCGGTAAAGCTGTCGACATCGTTGGGACAATATTGGCGTTGGTAAGACAAGGTGATGCCAGTTTGTTTGGCAAAGGCTTGGTGCAAATCAGGCGATTTGCTATGGGCAATCGGATTGCCGATTACCATGCAATGATAACGGACGTTTGAATCAGGAATTGATGACATGGGAAAACCTATAATACGATGAGTAAAATTACCAATTGCCACCACTTTACAATAACTATGGCTGCGACATCAATGCTGGGTTTTGATTGGCTAGGTTTTGATTGGCTAGGTTATGATTGGGTGGATGTAAAGCGTAGCAATTCATCGATTCGGCTAAAAATAACAACAAAAGCGTACTGTTAACCGCTATCAATGCCTTGTTACAATGCGCTATTCACACCAACCCGTTATACAATATACGTTTACAAAACACAATGAAGCTAATTGCCCGCAAACCGCTTTTTTTACCGCGTCAAAACCGCTCAGAACATCCGATAAGCGCTACCCAAAAAGGCATTACCCAAAAAAGCGTTACCCAAAATAAACCCACTTGGCTAAAAAATCTTGGCTGGGGGTGGGTTATCTTAGCAATCACCTTAACTGGCTGTGATAAGGTCAAGCAAATCGCCTCACAACGCAATGCCAGTGTGACCGCTAGCACTACCGCATCGACCACAGCCGCCAATCCGTCTATCAACCCTACCTCGCAGCCAACACCTGTGGTCTATCCAATCAATGAATGGCAGCAACAAACGTTGGCAAACAAAGTCAGTATCCACGATACCGAAGCCATGACGTTATTATTAGGTCAACCCATTACCATTGATAAGCAAAGTTTGGACTACCGAAGCAATGTGGCAAGTAAATATAGTTTTGCCAAAATCGGTGAGCCGTATTTTGATTTACTTGATTCGCCTATGTATATCGAGTTACAGTGGTATTATGCCAGTGCCTATGACAATGCCAGCGTTAAAAACATCAGTATCCAGCATGCCAAAACAGCGTTTCATCTGACCCAAAATTGGTTTGGGCAAGATGGCTCAGACATTGTTACCCATATGGTACAAGGACAGCCGATTAAAAATGCGAGCTACCACGGAATTTTGGTAGAATTAGCACGCTGTGACAATTATCATTGTGATTTGGTGGTCAGAAAACCCACTGTCACCCCCAAAACCGCTAAAAAAAGCGGCTAATTGATGCGGCTTTCACTGTAACACAGTTAACTATCAATTTAATCAAGTAGCCAAATGACCATGTGGTATTCATTATCTGATGCTCAGTATGCCAAGCCAATCACCTGTATCGATATTGATTCACGGGTCATAGCGTATGGCGATGGTTTCTTTACCACCATGGCGGTGGTGGCAGGACAAATCAATTGGCTGAGTTACCACTTAGATAGAATCGACGAGAGTGCCCAGGCGTTACAACTCAATTTAACCAACGCTGACTTAGACGCAGCCAGTTTAGACGCCTCCAATTTAGACGCCTTCAATTTAGATGCCGCCAATTTAGAATCCCCCAATCATACTATCCGCGCATACTTTAATAGCCAATTAGCCAATTTTGCTAAAACCCTCAATCACGGTATGCTCAAGCTGATAGTTTGCCGAAAAAACCAACCTATCAAAGGCTATGGATTTTGCAACTGTCAATTTGACGCTTTTATTAAGCTTATGCCCACCGATAAGCCATTAGCACAGCAAGCCAATCAAGTCATCATCCAACCTGCCGCTACCGCGATTTGTCTTACGCAGCAAATTGCGTGTCTACCCAAACCCTTGGTAGGACTTAAGCTACTAAACGCTCAAGATAAAGTGATGGCAAGTCACGAGCTGTGGCAGCACCAAACCCAACATGCGCAAATGATTGATGGGCTGGTACAAGATGTGATGGGGCATTGGGTAGAAGGTACCTTTTGCAATGTGTTTTATCAGCTTAATTATGAAAACGTGTGGTACACACCGCCCATCAACCGCTCAGGGGTAAAAGGGGTGATGCGGCAGGTGTTATTGGCTAAGTTTGCCAAGTACAATAGGGCGCATGAAGAGCGATATTTAACCAGCGAGGAGTTAGCCAATATCACAAGCTTGTTCTTTTGCAATGCGGTACGCGGAATTTTGCCCATTCAAGCATTGATGCTACCCAATGGGCAGTCAACAGCGCTTGATTTGGCCCCAATCTATACGCAAAAATTAACTTAAATCGTGTTGCTGGTAACCAAAAAAAATTGCTATTTTTGTCATTAATTGTTAAATTCTCGCTAATTGAGTCAATATAAGCTTTCTCTATGAACGACCAATCTAATAATAATATGTCTAATAACTCAGAAGGTTCTGAGCATCATCCTACTCAGCACAGTGACGCACCTCACGCAGTGGATATTCCAGATTCTCAATTGCAGGACAATCATAGCAAAGATAAGGATATCAAGGATAAGGATGACGAAGACCCTCATAGCAAAAACGTCAATATTAACGATGCTTGTCTGATTAATCGTTCAACGCGAGAATTCAATGACAACATCACCGGTAGAAACAAAAAAAATAAATACCGTCTACTGGGGCTAGTGGGGTTTATTGTATTGGTGCTAGGCTGGTTGTTATTTGCGTGGTATAACACCTTATATGGCACTATCACCCAACCAAAGCAGATGGTGACTATCAATAAAGGTCAAACCTACTATGCGCTGGTAGACGACTGGGATAAAAAGAAAAAGCTGTTCGTCGCGCCACTTGCCAAACTATATATCAAAATGACGGTGGATAAACCGCTTCATTCAGGGGTCTATCAACTGCCTGAAAATCCAAGTTTTGCCAATTATTTAGCCATGCTACAACAAGGTGAGAAAGTCGCTTTTATTAAAGTGCAAATCATTGAAGGCAAAACAGCTAAAGAGTTGTATCAACATTTGATGGACAATAAAGGGATTAAAAACGAAGTTATCCATGGTAGCAAAGTTGACGTTGACAAACTTGGGCTCAATATCCCTGCTGACTATCATCCAAATGACAACCTTGAAGGTTGGTTCTCACCGGACACCTATTATTTTAATGAAGGCAGCAGCGATAAAAAAGTGCTAACGGATTTATTTACCCGTCAACACACGGCGTTGATGGAAAATTGGAACAATCGCCAAGCCAATCTCCCGTACAACACACCGTATGAAGCGCTAATTATGGCATCCATTATTGAAAAAGAAACCAGTGTCGAAAGTGAGCGGGGTGAAGTGGCAGGCGTGTTCGTCAATCGTCTGAAGAATAATATGCGCCTACAAACCGACCCCACCGTGATTTATGGCATGGGCGATCGTTACGATGGCAATATTCGCAAATCTGACCTTGAAGAAAAAACCGCTTATAACACCTACCAAATTGACGGCTTACCACCGACACCGATTGCCTTGCCAAGTATTGCATCCATTAAAGCGGCACTCCACCCAAATCAAACCGATTCGCTATATTTTGTGGCAACGGGCAATGGCGGTCATAAATTTACCAGTAATTTAGAAGACCATAACCAAGCGGTGCAAGATTATCTGCGGGTGATGCGTGAAAAACGCGCCAGCCAAAACAGCCAATCAGGTCAGTAAAAAACGATACCCATGCAAACAGCTGCGAAAGCCCCCATTAGCGAAAAATTTATCTCATTTGAAGGTACCGAAGGGGTGGGTAAGTCCACCTTGATTGCCAATGTCGCAGCGCATTTGACCGCGCAAGGCATCGACTTTATCCAGACCCGTGAACCGGGCGGCAGTCCGTTTGCTGAGCAGTTACGCGCCATGTTACTTGACCCTGCAACCACCATGACAGAGGACAGTGAACTCTTATTGATGTTTGCGGCACGTGCCGATCATGTGGCGCAAGTGATTTTACCAGCGCTCGCTCAGGGTAAATGGGTGCTGTGCGACCGCTTTACCGATTCCACCATTGCCTATCAAGGGTTTGGGCGCAAACAGGGCGATAGGGCAGAACTTAGCAAAATTGAATTACTGATTAGGCAGTTTGTGGCAAAAATGCCAGATATGACCATTTGGCTAGATTTACCGGTGACAGAAGGGATGAGCCGTGCCAAAAATCGCGGCAAACTAGACCGCTTTGAGCAAAATCAGCTAGCGTTTTTTGAGCGGGTGCATCAAGGGTTTGCTTATCAAGCACAGCAAGAACCACAGCGCGTCAAACGCATTGATGCGCAGGGTACACCTGATGAAGTGTTGGCAAAAGTGCTAACGCAGCTGGGTATTTAATGTCGTTATTTAGTGTTATAAAGCTTTTACAATTATTTTGAAAAAAGGGGATGATAAACATTCCCTTTTTTATTTAACCCAAACTATGGCATAGATGGGGTTAAAATCACGTCTGCCGCGACTGGCAAAGTTTGCGGAAAGTCTTTGTTGTAATGCAGTCCGCGCGATTCGTGGCGACGTAGCGCCGAGCGCACAATGAGCTCAGAGACTAGCAGCAAATTACGCAATTCAATCAGATTTTTGCTGACCACAAAGTTGGCGTAGTAATCATTTACTTCTTGTTTTAACAACAAAATGCGGTTGAGTGCGCGATGTAGGCGTTTGTCTGAGCGCACAATACCAACGTAGTGCCACATGCTTTGGCGCAATTCATCCCAGTTTTGTAGTAGGATGACTTCTTCGTCAGGGTCGGTTACATGTTGGCTGTCCCAATCAGGAATAGCAGGAATGGGGGGGACGCGATTTTCTGCAAATGCGGCGGCAATATGGCGCGCTGCAGTCATCCCATACACAAAACATTCTAATAGCGAGTTGCTCGCCATGCGATTGGCGCCATGCAGACCCGTAAATGACGTTTCGCCCATGGCATATAGATTGAACACATCGGTTTGGGCGTTTTCATTGACCATCACCCCACCACAGGTGTAGTGAGCGGCGGGTACCACGGGGATTTTATCTTGGGTCATGTCAATGCCCAGCTCTAGTAGCCGCTCATATAACATAGGGAAATGACCTTTAATAAACGCTGGGTCTCTATGAGTAATATCTAACCAAACATGACGTATTCCCAAACGCTTCATCTCAAAATCGATGGTGCGAGCCACGATGTCACGCGGTGCCAGCTCACCCCGTTCATCGAAGCGAAGCATAAAGCGCTCACCTTCTGGATGTTCTTTGGTTGCTGGCAGGCGCAGGTAGGCACCTTCACCGCGCATGGCTTCGGTGATTAAAAACGAACGCGCTTCTGGATGATATAGACAAGTAGGATGGAACTGATTAAATTCCAAATTCGCAACGCGGCAACCTGCGCGCCATGCCATCGCGATACCATCGCCCGTGGCAATATCTGGGTTAGATGTATACAAATACGCTTTTGATGCCCCGCCGCATGCTAAGGCGATAAAGGGCGCGGTAAAGGTAATGACTTGATTGGTGGCCAAATCAAGGGCGTACAGCCCCACGGCACGATTGGGCTCGCTAATCGGACTGTAGTTGTGTTTGCTAAGTTTGTTGGTGGTGATGACATCAATGGCAGCGACATACTCAAACAGTTTGACATTCGGACATTGTTTGACACGTTTGACTAACGTGGTAGAAATGGCCACCCCAGTGGCATCTGCCGCATGGATGATACGACGTTTGGTATGACCACCTTCACGGGTCAGGTGCAAGGTTTCGTTCTCATCCAAGGTAAACTTGACACCTTGTTTGAGCAAAAACTCCACCGCTTCTCGGCTATGCTCTACCGTAAAACGTACCGCATCTTCATGGCAAAGACCTGCCCCTGCAATCAAGGTATCATCGACATGCTCATCAACCGAGTCATCATCCGATAGTACTGCTGCCACGCCGCCTTGGGCATAAAAAGTGCTGGCTTCGGTGAGCTTGTCTTTTGCCAAAACCGCAATCGATAGATGGCTTGGCAAGGATAAAGCTAACGATAAACCTGCACCGCCACTGCCAACAATTACCACATCAAACGCGTGGCGATGGTTAGCCTGTGCTTGCGGCTGGAGAGTTTCTTTGATAGGGGAGTTTGACACATTAACGCTTGCTGTCATAACGCTGACGTCCTTCAAATTAATGAGTTAAAGAGCCAAAAAATCTAAGCAAGCGCTGAGCAAATTGGGTCACCGTGCTACATTTAAAAGGCTGTGTTTAAAAGGCTATTTTAAAAGCTATGGTTAAAAGGCTATGGTTAAAAAGCCATGGGAAAATAAGCTATCATATCAGCTTTTATAAATGATGGCGGATTTTTTCTATGGTTTGTTTTTTAAGTAGCTAGCCCATCTAAATAGCCCATGGTTAAGGCTAAACAGGGTACGACGTATGCAAACGCGCTCGTCTTTGTTTTGCCGTCGCTGACAGACAATGGGGGAAAATGCAAAGTCAGGCGTTTTTTAAAGCAATTTAATACAAAAAACTCGCCTAGCTGTTAATCCATTTTTTGCGATATGATGATAGTTTAAATTGTCATATTCATCATTGCCATTTATAATGGGCGCTTTTTTTATACGTATTTGTCATGCAAATTATTGATTATTCAGTAAATTTAGGTAACGCTTGATATGGGTGGTAGCATGATTGGCAGTTGGCTAGGTCATCTTGGAGCGCTCATTGCCGTTTTGGTAATCCTATGGTCGTGCCTAAAAACCGTGCAACTCAAAGCGCGAACAGATAATCTGCAAATCCTGCTGCAACTGGTCAGTTTCTACGCGCGCTATTGGTTTGTTTGGTTGTTGGTGTGGGCAAACGTGCAACTGCTGTATGACAACCAAATTATTTACTGGCTGCTTATCGCGTTATCCTTGTTGTATATCTATATGAGCTGGGTTGAGCCCAATCGGCTGCGCGTTTCGCATTTTTCAATCAATTTGACCGTATCTGCGACCTATCAACCTGCGACCGATATTTCACTGGCTGCGCCATTATCACAATCTATCAAACGACAAGCTGCAAAAATTGCGGTGCTGAGTGATATCCACATTGGTATATTTTCTAACCCCCATCAGTTAGCGCGTTTGGTGAAATGCCTTAACCGCTTAGATGTTGATGCGGTGCTGATTTTGGGTGATTGGTTATATCAAGCGACAACTTTGGATGCCCATCTAAGCCCATTTAAAACGCTGAACAAGCCTTGCTATACCGTCCTTAGCGATGCCGATACCCAGCAGGTTGTCGATGATGCACAAAATAGCGAACCTGCTAGCAATATGCAGTTAATGAATATTTTGCCAACCTTCGGTATTCAATTATTGCCTGAGCAAGGCTTGCGCATTGCCGGGATAAAAATCATAGGCATTCATAATGGCAGTACAATGGATTTACCGCGCGTGATTGAACAGCAGCGCGGCGCGGGGCAGCCATTAGTGATTGCCACCCATGATATCAAGCAGTTAGAAGCCAATCCGCGAACGTTAAGTGACGCCAACAACGATACTTTGGTGATTGCGGGGCAAACCCATGGTGGGCAGGTCAATATACCTATACTGACACCGCTGATGGTGAGAGCATTGACAGGTAATAAACTGGCGGCAGGGTTACGTCAACCCGATATACCCAAACAATCCGACTATCATCCCAAAGCACTCAATGCGGCTAACAAACCCAGCAAACGCTACCAAGTATGGGTGAATACTGGGATTGGCATGACAGGGTTGCCGTTTCGGTTTAACTGCCCGCCCACCATTGATGTGCTAACTATCCAGGTTCAAACGGTTGATGCTTAACCCATACCATTCGCCACTGTAAGCCAGCGACTATAAACCAGCTGCTGCCTTATTATCTGGTTGAGTGGGGTCTATAACCTGATTTGCTACAGCGGTGGAGAAACTTGCGTTTGCTATCAAAGCGCTTAAACTTCGCCCCAAATGTATGCTACACTAGACAAAAATTTTCAAAAAATTGTCGCAGCTGTTACATATTCTACTTAAGGTTTTGTCCAAGGTATTGTTATGACCCCCATTTTAGATAAACTACAAGGCTCTATGGTCGCGTTGATTACACCTATGCATAGCAATGGTGACGTCGATTGGCAATCATTGGCAAATCTCATTGATTGGCAAATCGAGCAAGGTACGGACGTACTGGTGTCGGTTGGTACGACGGGTGAATCCGCAACCTTATCCATGCAAGAGCATGTGGATGTCATTGAATTTACCATGAAGCAAGTGGGTGGTCGTATTCCCGTCATCGCGGGTACCGGCGCTAACAATACAGTTGAAGCCATTGAGCTGACCCAGCACGCCAAACAGGCGGGCGCTGATGCCGTGCTGTTGGTTGTCCCCTACTACAACAAACCGACCCAAGAAGGGCTATACTTACACTATAAAGCCATTGCTGAAGCCGTGGACATTCCCCAAGTGCTGTACAACGTACCCGGGCGCACTGTTGTTGATATGCAGCAAGCCACTGTCGAGCGCTTAGCGGACATCGAAAATATCATCGCGATTAAAGATGCGACGGGTGACGTGGCGCGTGGTGCCAAACTGATTGAAGCAGTAAAAGGTCGCATGATTGTATTGTCAGGGGATGATGAAAGCGCGTTAGCACTGATGCGTCATGGGGCAAAAGGCAATATCTCAGTGACCGCCAATGTCGCACCAAAAATCATGAGCCAAATTTTTGGCTTGGCACTCAAAGGTGAGTTTGAACAAGCCGAAGCATTAAACCAAAAAATAGCCCATTTACACCAAGATTTATTTATCGAGTCAAGTCCAATTCCTGCAAAATATGCGTTACACAAAATGGGTCATATTGAGCAAGGTATCCGTTTACCATTAACTTGGCTTACCCCAGAACACCAACAAGTGATGGATGAAGCACTTGCCAAAGCAGGTTTACTATGAAAAAAACACGCAGCACCAACCGCAATCGATTCAACGCCCAGCTAGCCCTAGCGATTATTGCCTCTGCTAGCATTGCTATGACAGGCTGTACTACTTTTAAACGTAAAGTTGGCGACAATTCTTTGGACTATACAAAGACCAAAAAACTTGAACCCATCCAATTACCGGCAGATGCACAAACGCTACCTTTTACGCCAGTTTATGCAGTGCCGCAATCGGGTGAAAATACGTTAAAAATCACAAAAGAAGGCAGTAAGCGTTTTGAGCTACCGCGTCCAATTAGTACCGTAAAATAAAGAGTGGCTGATAGCATCTATGATAGTTGGCAGCTTGTGTTGCTAACCGCGTATCAGCCAATCAATGCAACTGTCATAAATTAGCTACTCTGAGCCAACCTTAGCCAATCTTAAACAGCCATTTGGGAATTACCATGCAAAAACTCGATTTACTTTATAAAGGCAAAGCAAAATCAGTCTTCGAAACTGACAATCCAGATTATCTGATTTTAGAATTTCGTGATGATACCTCTGCTTTCAACGGCGAGCGTATCGAACAGTTAGCGCGTAAAGGCAAAGTCAATAACCGCTTTAATGCCTTTATCATGCAAAAACTCAGCGAAGCAGGCATCGAAACCCATTTTGAACAGCAATTATCGGATGAAGAAGTGCTGGTCAAACGCCTAACAATGATTCCCGTCGAGTGTGTGGTACGTAACTATGCGGCAGGTAGCCTAGTACGTCGCTTAGGATTGCAAGAAGGTCAAGCGTTGACACCACCTACCTTTGAATTATTCTATAAAGATGACGGTCTGGGCGACCCAATGGTAAATGATTCATTAGCGGTATCACTCGGCTGGGCAACGCAAGCTCAACTGGATGAAATGAAAGCCTTAACCTTTAAAGTCAATGACGTGTTATCAAAAGTGTTTGATGACGGTGGTTTGATGTTGGTGGATTTCAAACTAGAATTTGGGGTATTCAAAGACCGTATCGTACTGGGCGATGAGTTCTCACCCGATGGTTGCCGCGTCTGGGACAAACAAACCAAGAAAAAACTGGATAAAGACCGTTTCCGTCAAAGCCTAGGTGATGTGGTCGAAGGTTATGAAGAAGTTGCCCAGCGTATTGGCGTGTCTTTGGTTGATGAGTCAGGTCGATAAATCGGATTCATTCATCAAGCTAGCTAATCGCTACAGCGAATCTAATTAAGTCCAATTAAATTTGGATGAAATGTAAAATAGATAAACATCTAAAACTGGGGCTTGCTCCAGTTTTGTATTTTTAGCAGGTTATTTAAGTTTAAGTTTAAATTTTTATCCCTCAGTATGATTAACAAAAGAGTCTTTCATTTGGACAACCCTATCACTCATCAATATATCAAGCACCCGCTCACCACCTTGACCCAATTCAATCGCAATCCTAGACCTTGGCATATGCCGTTGTTTGTGGCATTTGCGATTAGTTTTCCAGTGATGATAGGCGCGTATCTGAGTGATTTGCGCATGGGGCTACTCGCGTCACTCGGTGCGATGGTGATTTTAAACTTACCCTATACTGGGTCGTTATTGTCTCGCATGACCACGGTATTGGCGTGTAGTTTTGGGATGGTCGCGTGTTTTGCCGTTGGCTTGGTCGCCCACAACGTGCCCATTCTGACGATTCCCTTGATGTTTTTTGTGACCTTTTGGTGTACGCTGTTTAGCCGTTATTATAAGTTACCACCGCCTGCTGGGCTGTTTATCATCATGGCTTCAGCGATTGCGCTGTTTATGCCTGCACCCGTGTCACAAATCCCACAGCTGATTGGCGTGGTGGTATTGGGCACGTTGTTTGCGGGGATGGTGGCATGTTTTTATGCGTTACTGCTGATTTATAACAAGCCTGTCTTACCGGTAAACACATCGATGCCCGTGCGGGAGATTTTGGGTGATACGCTCATTGTATCGGCGTTTATCGCTTTATCATTGCTGCTCGCGCTGTGGCTAGAGATGCCCAAACCATATTGGGTGCCGATGAGCTGCTATGTCATCATGCAAGGGATGAATTTTCAAAGCATGTGGGGCAAGCAGATACATCGGATTGTGGGTACGGCGATTGGTATGCTGCTAGCTTGGCTATTGCTATCGGTGCATTTGAGCGATATGGGTGTGGCGCTAGGCATTTTTGGCATGATGTTTTGTATTGAAACTTTTGTGGTACGCCATTATGGGGTGGCGGTTATTTTTATTACCCCACTGACCATCTTTTTGGCAGAGTACAGCGCGGTGCAGCCTACCGCAATCAGTGAGATTATCGTCACGCGGTTTTGGGATACCGTGCTCGGCTGTCTCATGGGTGTGCTAGGCGGTATTGTCATTTTATCACCGATAGTGAGGCAAAAATTACAAGTCATCGTCGATAAAGTCGTGGCGAAATTGCCAATTTAGCTTTTTTATCCAAAAAAACAAAAAAGCCACTCGATAATCTGGGTGGCTTTTTTATAATCTTTAAAATTCATTGTTAAAAATAATCTTTAAAACTAACCGCTAACATGAATCGCTCAATCCCAAAACAGTCATCACACCATCGAGTCCTGCGACTGTTACCGCATAATCTGCTTGGGCGCGCACAATCGGTTTGGCACGATAGGCAATACCGATATCAGCTAGCCCTAGCATTGGCAAGTCATTAGCGCCATCGCCGACAGCAACAGTCTCTGACAGCTTAATGCCTAGGCGCTGTGCCACGGCTTGCAGAATTTCGGCTTTACGCTTGCCATCTACAATCGCTGAGGTGATTTCACCTGTCACTAAATTATCGACGATATCTAGGTCATTGGCATAACTCTCGTCCATGCCTAAGCTGTTTTTCACGTATTCGGCAAAATAGTTAAAGCCGCCTGAGACCAATACCACATAGTAACCATGATTTTTCAGTGCGCTAATCAAGCGTTTTGCCCCTGGGCTAAAGGTAATGTGATTGGCAATAATATCTTCGAGCACCTCACTTGATAACCCTTTAAGCAAAGCCACACGGCGAGTAAAGCTTTCGGCAAAATCAATTTCGCCGCGCATGGCAGATTCGGTGATCGTATCGACTTGCTCACCAATCCCGGCTTTTTTTGCCAATTCCACAATCACTTCTTGCTCAATCAACGTCGAATCCATATCAAACAACGCCAATTTATGCGGGCGCACCAATGTTGCAAGGGGCATGACATTGATATCTACGTGATAGAGGTTGTTGGCGGCGATTTGTTTGACACGGTGCGGTAAGTCTTGGATATCGGTATCTGATTCAAGTGTCACAATCCAGCGAATCGTCGTCACAGGGCTGGTTTGCTCAGCTTGGGCGAGTGTGTCATTGGCTTGCCAATCAAGCTCATTGACTAAGGTGTCTTGATGTAAGAGGCGAATGGCAGAATGAAGGCTTGCAAGGGTTTGGCTGATTTGGCTCAATAGCCCCAATTCAAACTTGGCAGCGCTTAGGGTAATCGCGTAACTATGGGGAAAATGCTGATTAAGTTGATACAAAAAATTCGTCGTCATGGTAGTTTACCCCTTGTATGCCAAAAAAATAAACATGATAATGTAGCATTTAATCGCTCCTAAAGAAAGTTTAATCTACCCATGAATCATCTAGCCCCCCGTCAAGGCAAATTCGCTATTGTGCTACTTATTAGTTTTTGTTTACATTTTTTGATGCTTACTTTTAGTAGTGAAAAATCCCAATACGAGCAGCGTACCCAAAAGGGTGAAAAAATTGTTGAACAGTTAGCCAAAGAAGCCATGGTGGGCATCACGAGCCAAGATAGAATTAGCCTGAGCGTCTTGGCAAACCGCTACCAAGTTGATCAGGAAGTCGCCAAGCTTGTCATCAGTGACCAAAACAATCAGCCGCTGGTGCAAACGGGACAAGCACAAAACGAAGTGGGGCAAGTGATTGACAAACCCATTATCCAAAACAACCAAGTTCTCGGTCACGCCACTATCATTATGAAAGCGGTCTCTAAAGGCGAGATTGTCAGTAGTCAATGGTTGTTTGTATTAGGGTCAGCAATTTTGCATGGGTTTTTATGGCTGATTTATGGCTATATGGCGCGCCCAACGCAGGAACAGCTTGCGCAATTGGGTGAAAAAGTCCAGCAGCATATCGCGCTTGCGCGTGGCAGCCTAGCACCCACCAACCCTGCATTGACAGCCGATAGTGAATTGCAATTATACGAAGACACCTTGTACAATAAAGCAGGGGATAGCAGCGCAACCGCGCAACCTACCGCCACTGGCAAAACCATCAATGATTTTTTAAATCGAGAAAAATCAAAATCTGCTAAAGACATGCCCCAAGCCCAGCCCACAGCGACTGAAGCGACTGACAATCTGGCTCAAGAAACGACGGTAGACAGCCAAAAACAGCCTGAAATTGAATTACAAATTCATTTTTACGACCAGTACCATCTGCTAAAACGGGTGGCACCTGAAGTTGCAAAACCGTATTTCCAATTGTGTAATCAGCTATTGATGCGCGCATCAAACAGCTTATTTAACTCGTCAAACAATGTGTTAAATCGCTATATCAAAGACGTGTATATCAAAGACAACTCGCATTTTAATGCCAACGGCGCGGTCATTCATCTCGCAGGTAAAGCCGAGCAATTGCCACTGGCAGCGGTGTTGTTGTCAAAATTGTTGATTATCCTCAACCAAGTGGTATATGAAAAACACCGTGAGCTATCGCGTTTTGCCTTGCCATTAACCATCGGTACCAGTATCAGTCATCAATTCGATGACGTACAAAAACTGATGGCAAACCACGCCAAAGAAGATGGTTTATTGCTTCTGTATCCGCTGGATTTACTTAAAACTTTAGATGGTAAAGTGCAGTTTAAAAACCTGCAACATCCGACCACTATCACAGAGCGTGAGATGGTTTGGTACAACGGTTTATCAGAAACTTTGATGACCGAACTCATTGCCAAACGCGATGATATTTTGACCGCCACAGAAAAATAAAAGAATCATAGCTATTTTTTCTTTCGCCACTTGACTTGACTGACAAAACCCATTATAAGGCTTTATGAAATTGCAAATTTATCGAATCGACCAGCGAAAGGAGCACTAAATGGCTGATCCAGATATTGATGATAGCTTTGAAGATGACAATTTTGATGATGACGATGACGCGCGACTCGTGGATGACGACGCATCGGGTCGAAGTCGGGCAAGTAGTCTTGAAAAACGTCGTTTGATTGATAATCTATTGGAAGAAAAGCGTCTAGAGCGCTCACTCAAAGACAGTTTTGATGACGATCTTGATGACTTAGACGATGACGACGATTTTGACGATGATGAGTTGTAAGTCAAGCAAAAGGTTAATACACTAGGTATTAACCTTTCTTTTTTCAATCCGCTTTTTTGATAGCATACTAGGATAACTACCATGGATTTTGATGATTTAATCGATTTTTTAGACAGTGATGACAATGAATTTGGGCTATCGAGCATCGCTACACACGGCTTTTTAACCGCCTCTATTGTCGGCAAACCTTTAGACAATTGGCAAACCTATCTTTTTGAAGGGCATGAAAAACAAGTCAAGCCAGATGTGCTAGCAGCCATTGAACAATGGCGTGATGAGCTGCAAGCCATGCTGCAAGATGAGCGTGAAATTGAGCTGCCTTTTGATGTCGAAGAAACTGACTATCTCGATATTGAAAACTCAGAAATTAGCGAATGGTCGGTGGGTTTTGTTGATGCCATGTATGCCAGCGATGACGAAGAAGATGATTGGTTTGATGATGACGACAGCGAAGAAGATGTGGCAATGCTGACGTTACCGATGATTTTGTTTAGTGGCATTGATGAAGACCAACCTGATATGCAAGAGCTACTCAAAGACCCAGAAACCATGAGTCAAATGGCACAAGCCATAGAAAAAAATATCGTTGAGCTGTTCTTACTCTTTCATACCAATGATTAATGGTAGTCACAAAAAAGGGCAATCGCATCGATTGCCCTTTTTTTATTTACCGCATTATTTTTGCTCTAGTTGCGGTACGTCTGAGCCATGGGCATTGGATAACAAACCTGATTGGCTATATAACGCCAATTTAGCCCGGGTATCTGAAATATCTAGATTGCGCATGGTGAGCTGACCGATACGGTCCATTGGCGTGAACGCCGCATCTTCAACTTTTTCCATCGATAGGCGTTCTGGTTGGTAGGTCAAGTTGTCAGATTTAGTATTTAAGATGGTATAGTCATTACCGCGGCGTAGCTCGATGGTGACTTCACCCGTGATAGCTTTGGCGACCCAGCGCTGGGCGGTTTCACGAAGCATCAAGGCTTGTGAGTCAAACCAGCGACCTTGGTACAACAAGCGACCTAGGCGTAAACCATTGATACGGTACTGCTCGATGGTGTCTTCGTTATGAATCCCAGTGACCAAACGCTCATAGGCAATGTGCAACAGCGCCATAGCAGGGGCTTCATAGATACCCCGTGATTTGGCTTCGATGATACGGTTTTCAATTTGGTCACTCATACCAAGACCATGACGACCCCCGATTTCGTTGGCTTTTAAAATCAAATCCACTGGGCTATCAAAGGTTTCGTCATTGATTGCCACGGGCATGCCTTGTTCAAAGCGTACTGTCACTGTTTCTTTGTCGATTTTGACATTTTCATCCCAAAATGCCACACCCATAATCGGCTCGACGATGTGCATGCTGGCATCCAAAAACTCCAAGTCTTTGGCTTCATGCGTCGCGCCGAGCATATTTGAGTCGGTTGAGTAGGCTTTTTCTTTGGACATTTTGTAGTCAAAGCCATTGTCGATTAAGAACTGTGACATCTCGCTACGACCGCCCAATTCATCAATGAAGGTTTGGTCAAGCCACGGCTTATAGATTTTAAGGGCAGGGTTGGTGAGTAAACCGTAACGGTAAAAACGCTCAATATCATTGCCTTTATAAGTTGAGCCATCGCCCCAAATGTTGACATCATCTTCTTTCATGGCAGTGACTAGCATGGTGCCTGTAACCGCACGACCCAGTGGCGTGGTGTTAAAGTAGGGCATACCACCGGTGCTGACATGAAACGCACCGCATTGAATTGCGGCAATACCTTCAAGCGCCAATTGCAAACGGCAATCAATTAAACGTGCTTTGACCGCACCGTATTGGTCGGCTTTTTTGGGAATGGCGTTGTAATCGTCTTCGTCAGGTTGACCTAAGTTCGCGGTATAAGCGTATGGCAGCGCGCCTTTTTGCTTCATCCAAAGTAGCGCAGCTGAGGTATCAAGTCCGCCTGAAAACGCGATACCGACTTTTTGCCCGACGGGGACAGATTGTAAAATGGTGGCGTTATTGGTGGCATCGTTTGTGGTATCGTGGCTCATAACCTTTCCTATCAAGTCATCAAAAAATAATGTGCAAAATCAACCTATCGAATTATTGTAACATTTTTGTCAACGTGTTTTTCGCCATTTTTTGACAATTACCCATAATTTGTCACAATAAAAAAGCCAATCATTTGATTGGCTTTATCGGCTAAATAGCGGTTATTGGTACAAAACTTCGACGATTTCGTATTCGACTTCACCGCTTGGGGTTTGGATTTTGGCTTCATCGCCTTCTGATTTGCCAATCAGACCGCGCGCGATGGGTGAGTTGATGGAGATTTTATTGGCTTTAAAATCTGCTTCGTCATCACCCACAATTTTATAGCGTTTTTGCTCTTCGGTATCGAGATTTTCAATCACTACCGTGACGCCAAACACCACGCGACCTTCTTGCGGTAGTTTGAGCGGATCAATGACTTCAGCGCCGCCCAATTTGGCTTCAATATCGCGAATACGGGCTTCACAAAATCCTTGCTGCTCACGGGCAGCATGGTACTCGGCATTTTCTTTTAAGTCGCCATGTTCGCGCGCTTCGGCAATCGCCGCGGTAATACGTGGACGGTCAACGGTTTTGAGCTGTTTGAGCTCTTCTTCTAAAGCCGCGTGACCTTGAGGCGTCATTGGATAACGTTGCATAGGGGATTCCTTTTGTCACAAATAGGGATTCAAACGGCAAGATTGCCAAAGTAACAAGTCACAAAAAATGGTCATCAACGCTCGTGATTGACCACTATCTATTTTGTATAGATGAAAAAAACCATGCTAGACAGGGCTACTGCCTAACAAGGTTCTAGTAAAAAATTTGCTGTGCTGCGTCAATCACCGCAATAACGGTATTTTACTTGATAACGGCTTGTGATGCAAAGCATTCACTTAATTGACTGCATGAGCCTGACATTACCAAGCTGAGCTGATGGTAACACCCACGGCTTTATTTTCATACCAAGGTAAAATAGTGGCATTGTCAAACGGTTGCGTCATCACCAAACCACTGATGACACCCAGCGCACAGCCAGCAACCACATCACGGGTATGGTGCTTGTCGGCATCCACACGTGACCAGCCCACATAGGCGGCAGGAAGCATTGCCATCGAGCCATAGCGCCAGCCATAGCGTTGACCGATGAAAGTCGCGCCCGCGCAAGAATCACTAGCATGCCCTGATGGAAATGAGTAATCTTCGCCATTGGGACGTTCACCCCACGCGGTGTCATTGGTGGCGTATTTGAGCGCATAGGTAGCCGCCAAATTGGTTGCCATGGTTTTGCCTAGTTGATACACGCCTTCTTGGTCATGTTTGGCAAGTGCCATGCCTAAGCCTGCTACCGGGATAGCAATATGCAATATATCGCCCGCTTTTTCGCTATCGCTTTTGGCATATACCGTTGTCGTCGGCGCTAATATAGCAGCGAGCAGTATGACGTTAAAGGTCTTAGAAGGTTGTCTCATGGCATTCACACCCTGATTGTGGTTAGTGGTCAAAACATTGATAAACGTGACTGTACTTAGGGCAAACCCAGTCTACACCCCAAGCCTTAGGATTATCTTAACCCATAAAAAAATACTGACAGTGCTGGCTATCAGTATTTTAAAATAGCGGTGGTTAGCCCTGTGTATGTAGCGCTTGGAGCTTATACACATCAAATGGTAGCTGCACTTTATACGCTTGGGTAACTGCTGCTGCGGCATTTAAGGTGGTCACATTAAATACTTTATGCTGTAAGGCTGAGCGGCGAATCGAGAACGAGTCTTCATGCGCTTGTTTGCCTTCAGTGGTATTGACCACAATCGCGATTTCACCGTTTTTGATGGCATCGACGATATGTGGGCGACCCTCGGTAACTTTGTTGATGCGCTCACAGGGGATACCTGCTTCGGTCAAGATTTTTTGTGTACCTGAGGTTGCCACGAGTTTAAAGCCATAGTCGGCAAATTGTTTTGCCACTGGTACTAGATTGGCTTTGTCGCTTTCACGCACTGATAAGAACACTTTTTTAACTTCATTTTCTACTGGCAAACCGGGCAATCTATCATTACTGCCGATGATGGCTTTGTAGTAAGCCTCACCAAAGGTCTGACCCACACCCATGACTTCACCCGTTGATTTCATCTCAGGGCTTAAGATGGGGTCAACGCCTGGGAATTTGGCAAAAGGGAAGACCGCTTCTTTGACCGCAAAAAAGGTTGGAATCACCTCAGTAGTAAAGTTTTGTTCCACTAAGGTTGTGCCCGCCATACAACGCGCGGCGACTTGCGCAAGTGAAGTGCCGATGCATTTTGATACGAAAGGCACCGTACGTGAGGCACGCGGATTGACTTCAAGAATATAAACCACACCATCTTTGACCGCGTATTGGACGTTCATCAAGCCTACTACACCCAGCTCTTTTGCCATCGCCACGGTTTGTTCGCGCATCACATCGCAAATCTCTTGGCTAAGTGAATACGGAGGGATTGAACACGCTGAATCGCCTGAATGCACGCCCGCTTGTTCGATGTGCTGCATGATACCACCAATCACCACATTGGTGCCGTCAGAGATACAATCGACATCCACTTCAATCGCATCATCCAAGAAGCGGTCAAGTAACACAGGGGCTTCGTTGGACGCTTGTACGGCTTCACGCAAATAACGACGCAGTTCGTTTTCGTTATAAACGATTTCCATCGCGCGACCGCCCAACACGTAAGAGGGACGGACAACTAGGGGATAGCCCACTTGCGTCGCTTTGACGATACCGTCTTCAGTACTGGTCGCCAAGGCATTGGGCGGCTGAGTAAAGCCTAATTGCTGAATCATGTGTTGGAAACGTTCACGGTCTTCTGCACGGTCAATCGCATCTGGGCTGGTACCAATGATATGCACGCCTGCAGCTTCCAGTGCGCGCGCTAATTTTAATGGCGTTTGTCCACCGTACTGCACAATCACGCCTTCGGGTTTTTCGATGCGCACGATTTCAAGCACATCTTCTAAGGTAATAGGCTCAAAGTATAGACGGTCAGAGGTGTCATAGTCAGTTGAAACCGTTTCAGGGTTACAGTTGACCATGATGGTCTCATAACCATCTTCACGCATTGCCAAGGCGGCGTGCACACAGCAATAGTCAAATTCAATACCTTGACCAATGCGGTTGGGACCACCACCGATAACCATGATTTTTTTGTTGTTGGTTGGATTGGCTTCACATTCGTCATCATAGCTTGAATACATGTAAGCGGTTGAAGTCGAAAACTCCGCGGCACAGGTATCCACGCGTTTGTACACAGGATACACGCCCAAATCCCAACGTTTCTTACGCAGTTGTTTTTGTGAAATACCCAGAAGCGTTGCCAAGCGTAAATCTGATAACCCTTTACGTTTAAATTGACGCAAGTTGTCACTGTTCAAACCGCCAAAGCCAGTTTCTTTGACCAATTTTTCCGTTTTGACGATGTCTTCAATTTGCACTAAAAACCAAGGGTCAATACGAGTAAACTCAAACACCTCATCCACGCTCATGCCAAAACGGAAGGCATCAGCAATGTAGAAAATACGGTCAGGTGTAGGGGTTTTTAACTTAACTTTTAAGGTACTACGAATGGTATCCTCGTCTTGATTGAAATCAAGATACTCATCAAAACCATTCACCCCAATCTCAAGACCGCGTAACGCTTTTTGCATCGACTCTTGGAAGTTACGACCAATCGCCATCACTTCACCCACCGATTTCATTTGGGTAGATAAGGTGCTGTCAGCTTGGGGGAATTTTTCAAAGTTAAAGCGCGGTACTTTGGTCACCACATAATCAATGGCAGGCTCAAAGCTGGCTGGGGTCAAGCCGCCTGTAATGTCATTGCTGAGTTCATCGAGGGTGTAACCGACGGCAAGTTTTGCCGCGATTTTGGCAATTGGGAACCCCGTGGCTTTAGATGCCAAGGCAGATGAACGGCTGACACGTGGGTTCATCTCGATGACCACCATACGACCTGTTTTTGGGTCAATACCAAATTGTACGTTTGAACCACCGGTCTCCACGCCAATCTCACGCAGCACCGCCAATGACGCATTACGCATGATTTGGTATTCTTTATCCGTCAAAGTCTGAGCAGGTGCCACAGTGATAGAGTCACCTGTATGCACACCCATAGGGTCAAAGTTTTCAATCGAACAGACGATGATACAGTTGTCTTTTTTGTCACGGACAACTTCCATCTCGTACTCTTTCCAACCGATTAGGCTTTCGTCAATCAATAGTTGGTGAGTGGGCGATAAGTCAAAACCGCGCTCACAAATCTCGACAAATTCGTCACGGTTGTAAGCGATACCGCCACCCGAACCCCCCATGGTAAACGACGGGCGAATGATGCAGGGAAAGCCGACTTTGGCTTGAATGGCGAAGGCTTGTTCCATGGTTTCGGCCACTTCGGCGCGCGGGCACTCTAAGCCGATTTTTTTCATCGCTTGGTCAAACAGGTTACGGTCTTCGGCTTTTTCGATCGCGTCTTTGGTCGCGCCAATCAGCTCACAGCCATATTTTTCCAGTACGCCATGCTTGTCCAAGTCTAACGCACAGTTGAGCGCGGTTTGTCCGCCCATGGTGGGCAAGATGGCATCAGGGCGTTCTTTATCAATGATACGCTCTACCGTTTGCCAGGTGATGGGCTCGATGTAGGTGGCATCTGCCATGACGGGGTCGGTCATGATGGTGGCTGGATTTGAGTTAACCAGAATGACGCGGTAGCCTTCTTCACGTAAGGCTTTACAGGCTTGTGCGCCTGAATAGTCAAATTCACAGGCTTGTCCGATGACGATAGGACCTGCGCCGATGATAAGAATGGATTTGATGTCGGTACGTTTTGGCATTGCTTTACACCCTTACTTTAAAGTACATTTAAAACAAAATTACGAATGATTTAAGGCATTTTCGAGTGTACTAAAATCGCTGTCTAAGCTTTGCCATTCAAGCTGACGGATTTTTGACACAGCATAATGAAAAATATCAAAATTGTGCTTATTGGTTTGTTTCTTGGCTAATCGATAAATCTGTGATGCAAAATTACCTTCTTTGTCAGTGATTTCAAATTCTTGAAAATCATCCAAAATTGCTTGCATCTCGTTAACCGCTATCCGTTTTACTCCTCGTAACACTTCATAGCGAATCAGCGGCGTGATAGCAATTTTTACTTTATCATCATTTAATAGTTCAGTGACTATCGATTTAGCTTCAATATGTTTTGGATTGTCTTTGTCATGGTCAAACGCCCCAATTAGCAAATTGGCATCCAGTAAAATAAAGCGCTCTGACATTATGGCTGTGCCTCACTATTAAGCAAGTCTAATAGTCGTTGTTTAGCTTGGCTTTGGTCGATATTCGCCATATTGTCACGTTTCAAGGTATTTAAATCTACACCGAAGGTGTCTTGTAACACATTGGCTAAAAGGCGAGTATTCGGCGAATTAATTTTTTCACTTCTTACCACATTATCATTATCACGTTTAAGCAAATAAGCTTCACCTTCAGCCAGTTGTGATAATACTAAGGGTGAATGAGTAGCGATATAAAAGGTGGTGTTAGGAAATAAATTTTTCAGCGTTGGCACGATTTTGGTTTGCCATTCGATGTGCAAATGGCTTTCGATTTCATCAATCAACACCACGCCTTTGACGTTTAACAAATCGGTGGCGTTGGTAAATGCTGAATACGCAGAGATAATGGATTGAATGATTTTTACCACTGAAATAAAACCAGAGCTTAATTCACTTAACTCTCGTTCTTGTCCTTCGATGGTGAGAAATACATTGCCGTCACCATCGATTTTTAGCGTTTTTTCAATACGGCTGTCTAAAATATGTAGGGCATTTAAAACCGTATCAATATCAACTTTACGATTGTCTTCTTCTTTTTGGTAGGGGTTGACAGATTTGGCACGCTCCGTGAACCATCTATGAATATCAGTTTTCATATTAAAGTTTGATAATAACTGATTGTTAATAGAATGCTGTATTAGAACACTTATCTGTTCATGATTTAAGGTAGCATTGCTATCATTTCTATAAATAGCACTACGTTCACTTGCACCCAAAAATGCAATTGCATCAATATCTTGGGAATTTATTTGTTTAAAAAGTTGATTGTAGTCAATACTATCATCTGTTAATAAAACGCCTTTACCTTTGAAATCTAAAAATTCTTTTTCTACTTCAATTTTTTCAGCAATTCGCTTTTGTGGGATATATTGAAAGAACCTTATGAAGTTTGAGGTTTTAGCCAGTAAAAATATGAACAAAGATTCTAAAGTTTTGGTTTTGCCTACTCCATTTGACCCAAAAAAAACAAAAACTCGCTTAGTATCGTCAAGATTTAGCTCAACGTCACCCACCCCTCGCAAGTCTTTGATTTTAATTTCGGTCATATAAATCTCAAATTTTATCTTTAAAAAAGTGCAAATGATGCACTTTAAAATTAACCTTTCGCTTTTGCCATCATATCCGCAAATTTATCAAACAATGGCGCACAGTCATGGGGTCCTGGGCTTGCCTCTGGATGTCCTTGAAAACTAAACGCAGGCTTATCGGTCAGCTCAATGCCTTGATTTGAGCCATCAAACAACGAGCGATGCGTCACTTTAATGTTGCTTGGCAGGGTGGCTTCATCCACCGCAAAACCGTGGTTTTGTGAGGTAATCATCACCGTACCTTGCTCGATATCTTGCACAGGGTGGTTGGCACCATGGTGACCAAATTTCATTTTCAAGGTTTGCGCGCCGCTAGCCAGTGCCAATAGCTGATGACCTAGACAAATCCCAAACAGCGGAATATCAGTCTCGGTGATGATGTGTTTGATGGCATCAATGGCGTAATCACATGGGGCAGGGTCGCCAGGACCATTGGATAAGAAAATACCGTCTGGGTTATGTTTGAGTACCTCGCTGATAGGCGTTTGGGCAGGAACAACGGTGACATGACAGCCGAGGTCAACGAGCATGCGCAAGATGTTGGTTTTGACGCCAAAGTCATACGCCACGATGTTAAATTTTTGCTCGATGTCAGTGCCCAATTCTTTAAAGCGACCACAAGTTGGGCTCACTTCTGGACTCACCAATTGCCATGAGCCTTGCGTCCAGGTAAAACCCGCTTGGTCACAGCAGACTTTCGCCAAGTCCATGCCTTTGATACCGGCAAAGCTTTTGGCAAGTTCGATTGCTTTGGCTTCATCGAGCTGACCGTCACTATCGGCAGTCATGATACAACCGTTTTGTGCGCCTTTTTCACGTAGTAGGCGAGTAAGTTTTCGGGTGTCGATATCAGCGATGGCAACGGTGTTATGGTTAATCAGATACTCGCTTAGTGATTGGCTTGAGCGAAAGTTACTGGTCGCCATGGTCAAATCACGGATAATCAATCCATTTGCCCACACTTTATGGATGCGACCTGACTCTGTGTCTTCATCGTTGGTGCCAGTGTTACCGATATGCGGATAGGTTAACGTGACGATTTGCTGGGCATAGCTTGGGTCGGTCAAGATTTCTTGGTAACCTGTCATCGCTGTATTAAACACGACTTCACCAACGGTATGTCCGCTAGCACCGATGCTGCGACCATAAAAAACCGTACCATCTGCCAATGCCAAAATTGCTTTTGCGTAATTCGTGTTCACCTAGTGCCTCCGCTCGTATCCTGTGTTCTACCCATGTGTGCGACGGTATACGATGCCCAGTCAATGCACATACCGTAAAAAGTATCGCCCACAAAAAAGCGAGAAGACATTGATTTTAAAGAAAATAGCTAACTGGTTTTAATGCGTTACCAGTCTGTGCCATTAACTTTATCATGCCAACTCGCTAAGGTTTGATTTTGCCTATTTTAACAGAACATCACAAAAAAAGGTAGCCAAAATTTTTGTCGAAATCAGTCTAAAAAGTACGTAAACTTGGTTGAAACAAACCGACCACAAACCAAATCGTTTCAATAATCCAAATGATCAGTACATACAAGCGGATTTGCTCGGCGGTCCAATCTAGCGAAAACCAGCCAATTAGCCACCACGATTGCCAACCTTCTAGCCATTTTGCGCCATTTCCCAGCAGCACCCAACCATAAAATATACTGCTAAGCAAAAACAGCAACAACCACTGCAGCACTGGCATTTTGCTTATTCCTTCAACATTTGCTTTATGGATTTTACCCAATTGCCGCCACAAAGCGCGTAAGGATTTGTGCTAAACTGGTAAAAAATTCTGATAAGGTGCGCTTTAACCGCCCTTTAAAAAAGAGAACAATCATGAATATTCTTACCCCTCAAACTGTGGTGATTATCGGCGGCGGCAATGTTGGTTTATCCTTTGCTTTACTGCTTGCCGACAAAGGCATCTCAAGCACGCTACTAGAAAAAGCCAATTATCCGACCATTAGCCCTGATGATGACTTAGGCCGTGAGCAATTTGACAGCCGTAACATCGCGCTGTCACGCCGTACGGTACAAATTTATCGTGGTATCACCTTTAATGGCAAAGCGCTATGGGATGATTTGCAAAGCCATGCCTGCCGCATCGATGAAGTTAGTATCAGTGAAGAAGGTAGTTTTGGTAAAGCCACCCTCAATAAACACGCTGAAGGGGTGGAAAGTTTTGGACAAGTAATGGAAAACGCATGGCTTGGCAAAAAATTACTGCTCGCCGTGCAAAACAATCCGCTGATAACCTTGCTAGACGGTGCCACCTTGACAGATATACAACAGACGGCAACCGATGTCACCATTCGCTTTGACCAAGCCCACCAAGCTCGCCAAACTTTAACGGCTGATTTATTGGTGGCTTGTGATGGACAAAATTCCCCATCTCGCAAACTACTGGGCATTGGCGCAACTGCGCACGACTATCACCAAGTAGGTGTTGTGGGCGTGGTCATGACGGACAAACCGCACCAGCATCAAGCGATTGAACGCTTTAATAAAATGGGCGCAGTTGCCGTGTTGCCTTTAGTTGATGCGTTTGATATCGGTCAAGGGGATGGACGACAAGCGCAGCAAGGCTACCGCCGCTCTGTGGTGTGGGTGTGCCCAAAAGGCGAAGAACAGCGCTATTTGGATGACGACCAATACTTTCTTGACACCATTCAACAAGCCTTTGGCAACCTAGCAGGCAAGTTTGTCAAAGCGGGTAAACGCGGCGCGTATCCACTGGTGAAAATATTGGCAGATAGTCAAGTCAAAGGTCGCTGCGTCATCATGGGCAATGCCGCCCATACCTTGCACCCTGTGGCAGGACAAGGCTTTAACCTATGTATGCGCGATGCTGATACGCTCGCCAAAATGCTGGCACAGCAAGTGATGCGCGGCGAAGATATTGGCGATAGTCGCATGCTACAAACTTACGCCAAACGCCGTAAAGCTGACCAAAAACGGGTAGAAATTTTCTGCGATACGGTGGTGTATGGTTTTATGCACCAAAATCCCTTGCTCAAAATCGCGCGTAACGTCGGACTCATTGCTTTTGATAAAGTGCCATTTGTGAAACCAGCTGTGGCTACCTTTGCGATGGGGCTGAAATCATGAAAAACACTACATTAATCATCGGCGGTGGTGTTGTTGGCGCGACATTGGCGTTAAAGCTCGCCCAAGCGCGCCACCCTGTCACCTTAATCGATGCTCGCCCAAAACTTTTAGCAGCCGATTGGCGCGACAAACTCACCCAGCGTGATGCTCGTGTCTATGCGCTAAGTGTTGCCAGTATCAACCTACTCAAAGAGGTTGGTGCATGGCAGCGTATCGAACAAAGCAAACGCAAAGCCGACTATACCCAAATGCAGGTATGGCAGACCAATGGCGTGGGCGAGCTAAATTTTGGTGATGCTCAAATACCGCAATTATTGGGTAGTATGGTTGAGCCCTTTATCATCGAAAAAGCGCTGTATGACGGTTTTGACGATGAGCGTCTTGTCCATCAAGGTCAATCCTATTTGCACCATATTGCAGGGCATAAGGTCACTGATATTGCTTGGCAAGGTGAAGATTTGGGGTATCAAGTTAGCTTAGATAATGGCACCACGCATCAAGGTAAGCTATTAATCGGTGCTGATGGGCGCGGCTCTATGGTACGCCAAGCGGCAGGGATTGGGTTAGATACTTTGGCGTATCAGCAAACGGCAATCTGCTGCGCCATCAAAACCGAGCAGCCACACAAGGCGACAGCCAGACAAGTGTTTTTGCCGACAGGGCCTTTGGCACTTTTACCGCTGGCAGATGTGACGGCTGACGATCAGGCAAATCCGCAACATTGGCAATCGGTGGTATGGACATTGCCGACCAATGCGGCACTTGATTTACTCACACTCACGCCAAAAGAGCTTGCCAAAGAACTCGCCTTTGCCAGTGGCTATGCCTTAGGGGATATCACTGAGATTGAATCAATCGCCAGTTTCCCACTGGGTGCCCAACATGCCAAAAATTATGTCAAAGCCAACTTGGCGTTGCTTGGCGATGCCGCACATGGGGTGCATCCTTTGGCGGGACAAGGGTTAAACTTGGGTATGCTCGATATTATTGCCTTAAGCGATATTTTACAAAAAGATTACCAGCGTTCAGGCAACAAGCTATGGGCAAGTTTCGCCACCTTACAGCATTATGAGCGTCAACGCTACGCTAATAACGCGATGATGATGCACAGTTTTTCAGGGATTAATTGGATTTTTGCTACACAGTTGCGTCCGATTCAGCAGTTACGCAGTGAAGGCGTGAGCATGGTTAGCAAAATCACACCCTTGATGAAATTCTTTACCCAAAAAGCCAGTGGCATCTAAAAATTTTTAACAGCAAAAAAATCCTCGATAACTTATCGAGGATTTTTAACGATGAATCAACCGTGAAAGGTGGTTTAATTCGCTGGGCTTGCAACGGTTGTAACGGTTGTGGTACCGGTTGCAGGAATTGCATTGTCATCAACAATGTATGCATCGACACGGCGGCCTTCTTGGTCTTTACCTGCAGCACCTGTCGTGTCTTGTGGTTTGATCAATTCAAGTTGTGATTGTGGCACACCATTAGCTACTAAGAATGATCTAACCGCTTGGGCACGCTCTTTTGCTAATTTTTCATTGGCAGCGGCATTACCCGTGCTGTCTGTATAACCACTGATACCGATTTTTTTACCTTGTTTAGCGGCTTCAAGGATATCATTGGCTTTTTCTTTGGCATTACCAGCAACTTGTGCTTTACCCGTAGCAAAGTAGAAGCTTAAGCGACCATTTTCAAATACCACTGAAGGCTCAGTGCTAGAGATAGTTGTCGCAGTGGTTTCAGTGGTCGTCATCGTTGTGCCAGAAGCCATTGGCATACTTGCAACAGCGGTATCAGTAGCGGACGCCACAGCTAGGGCTGAGGTATCTGTTGCACTTGCCGCAGAGACTTCAGTCGTGGTAGTGGTTGTCGTTGTTGACGCAGTGGTAGAAGCCACAACTGGCGTCGCGACTGGCTCAGTTTTGTTACATGATTTTAACAATGCCCAAGCAAGTGCGCCTAAAATTAATAAACCAATGATTGGCAGTAACATTTTCATCAAGCCACCTTCATCGCGTTTAGGCGTAGCAACCAAATGCTCCTCTGTACGAGTGGTCGTTTGGACAGTAGGCGTGGTGGCTGCATGCGCAGGCGACAAATTCAACATGGTCAAAATGCCCGCTGGGATAAATGCATATGCCCAAGCAGGAATCACAGAAGCCACAGACGCAATATTGTTTGATAAGAAAGTATTGAGCGGTGTCGTACCTGCAAGTGAGCGTAATTCACGCAGTACCAGCGGCGCAGCACGGCTTACCAACGAACTAGTTTCTTGCTCTGGTACACTGTAATGACGTGAGAGCTGTTGGACTAGCTCTGTACGGTGGGTAGTATCTGGTAGTACACGGTCAAAAAAGCCATGGTCATCATCAGCGATGGTTGCATTAGCAAAGCTGTTGGAGATGGTACCGTCAGCAAGACGGGCAACCATAATAGCGTATAATTTTTCTAATAAAGATGAGCGGTTTTCGTCAGTTGCATTATTTAAAAGAACGGGTGTTACTGTACGGGTTAAATGTTCAATGATATTCATAATTCAATCCTCAAAAAAATAAAGGGTTATCAACCACCATAAAACCAATGTATTATTGTTATATCCAGCACACTAGCCAATAATTCTATTATATGTTTTCAAAAATTATTATTTATGGTTGTTGGGTTTGTTATTGCATTGCTATTTAGTTTACGCTTAACAATACTGAGAAAGACTGCCGCAATTCAACAGATTTTGTTAAGTCTTTTGCAGTATTACTCAAATATAGCTAATAAATTAAAGCAAAATCGGCACGCCTTCAGTTATGTTAAGGTAACTATTGCGTAAATATTGTGTTAAAAATTCAAATCTTCCCCATTTTGGGTAAACTTGGGTAAAGGTGTGTTGCTAAAATTTGAAGGGTTTGTCATTAGTTTCATACGGCAAATTGAACGTTATACTGCAAGGCAGATTTATGTATTACCTATCATCAATAAATTCACATTTGGCTTATTGAGATAATACGCTATCTTTATCATAATCCTACTTATCATTATTTATTGCTATTTTGAGGTGCTATGTCACTTTTTTCTAACCATACTTTATTTATCATTATCATTACGGTGGTTGTCAGTTTATTAGCTTGGCAATCACCCCAACTGATGCAAAGGTTAATTTTTTATCCGCCTGCGGTGAAGCGAGGGCAAGTCGATCGCTTTGTCACCCATGGTTTTATCCATGCCGATGGGATGCACTTATTTTTTAATATGTTTACCCTGTATTCGTTTGGACAAGCGGTGCAGGGATTGTTCATGTCCAAACTCGGCAGTCTAGGATTTGTGCTGTTTTATCTTGCCGCTTTGGTGGTGGCGATTGTGCCAACCTATCTAAAACAAAAGAACAATCCTCGCTATAGCAGTCTAGGCGCATCGGGCGCTGTTTCAGCAGTAATTTTTAGCTATATCTTGATGAATCCGTGGTCGACATTGTTGCTGTTTGTGATTCCTGTACCTGCGATTGTGTTCGCGGTGGCGTATGTGGCGTATAGTGTGTGGGCGGATGGGCAAGGTCGCGGTAGTATCAATCATTCGGCACATTTGGTGGGTGGTATTTTTGGTATGTTAGCCACGATTGCCATTGAGCCCGGTATTGTGGCGCATTTTTTTAACCAATTAATGCACCCAAGATTTTTAGGCTTTGGTGGCTAACATTTGGGGGCAAAAAATTGCGTGGCGCCGCTTGCCTGATTACAGCTTGCCCATTCATAGGTTGTACAGCCACAGGTTGCCTAGTTAACAGTCGCTTGGCTGGTTAACGGTAAAGTCGTAAAAAGCAGTAAAAGGTAAAAAATATGATTTATGATGTGATTGGTGATGTGCATGGTCAGGCAGATAAACTCATTGGGTTACTGACGCAGTTGGGCTATCAACATGATGGTCAGTGTTTTCAAGCGCCTCCTAATCACCAAGCGATTTTTATAGGCGACTTGATTGATAGGGGCAGTCAACAGCTGCAAACCTTATCTATCGTATTTGCGATGATTGACCACGGGCAAGCGCTCGCGATCATGGGTAATCACGAGTATAATGCGTTAGCTTACGCAACACCCGATGCCCGCGATGCAAGCCAATATTTACGACAACATAATGATAAAAATACCTCGCAGCATCAAGCGTTTCTTGATGAAGTAGGGTTTGGTAGTGAGTTGCACCAGTTTTGGCTCAAGCGGTTTTATGAATTACCGCTGTGGCTAGCATTGGATGATGCGTGTTTTGTGCATGCTTGTTGGGACAGTGATGCGATGGCGATGTTAAAGCCGCTGTTAACGATAGACAATCGCTTGACGCCCGTTGCGCTACAAAAAACCAGTGAGGAAGGCACGCCACCTTTTGAGGCACTGGAAAGAGTGCTTAAAGGTGTGGAAGCACCGCTACCTGAAGGCATTCATTTGGTCGATAAAGAAGGTCATCAACGTAAAAATGTACGCGTGCAGTGGTGGCAGCCTAGTTTGTCGTTTCAGCCGATTCACCAGATTGCGCGCGCCAGTCAAGAGGATTTGATTCATATCCCTAAAGATACCTTGACTGCTGAGATTTTGTTTGGGCTTGACCATGATAAACCTATTTTTGTCGGGCATTATTGGCTCAATGGCACGCCTGAGCTGCTTAGTCATCAAGTGGTCTGTGTGGATTATTCTGCTGCCAAAGATGGTTTTTTGACGGCTTATCAATTTGATACCGATCATCCGGCTTTGACCTCAGCGAATTTTATTCAATATCAGCATTAACCCAAAGCTAAACTGGGTATAACATAAATTAAAACATTTGTTTAAAGCTTACGGCTAAAAATGATAGCCAGTGAGCAAACGATTAAGATGAGTTAGGTATGATTCGACGTCCGATTGAGCCGCTAAAGATGCTATTTGTGGTGCAAGGCTCGTATTTTAAACGGCTGATTGTGCCACAAGTTTTGTTGTTTATTTTCTCCTTTTTCATCTATTTTTATCAAACCCATATCGCCACCGAGCCTGTACCGCTCAATCCTTCGGTGTTTGCGATACTCGGTATCTCTCTTGCGATTTTCCACGGGTTTTGTAATAACGCAGCGTATGACAGGTTTTGGGAAGGGCGCAAGCTGTGGGGCACGCTGGTTTGGCTAAGCCGCAATATTGCACGCCAAGTGCTGACACTGCCGAATGTCAGCATGGCGGAAAAACAAGCCTTTATCCGTCATCAAATCGCTTTTGTGCACAGTCTACGCCAACAGCTACGGGCTGAGGATAATACAGCAAATCTGCAGCGGCTATTAACGGTTGAAGAACAGCAAGCCGTGGTTGGGCAAAACTTTATTGCGTTACGCTTGACCCAAATCATGGGGCAGATGCTCGCCAACTGGCAAGCCGAGCAAAAAATCGATGTTTGGCAATGGCAAAGCTTGGATAACACCTTGGGGGAGATTGCCCATATCCAAGCGGGCTGTGAACGCATTAATAACACACCGATTCCCTATGCCTATTTTGTGCTGCTGCATCGTACTGTGTATCTGTATTGCTTTATGCTACCGTTTGGACTGGGCAATGCGATTGGCTGGGTAACGCCATTTGTAGTTAGCTTTGTTGGCTACACCTTTATGGCGCTCAATGAAATCGTCGATGAAATCAGCGAGCCGTTTGGTACGGGGGAAAACGAATTGCCGCTAGGGATGATGTGCGATACGATTGAGACGCAGCTAGCCATGCTCAGTCACCAACAATTTGCTCCTGAACAAAAGCCGCGAGTACCCGCCAATGTGGTGATATAGTTACCTCATAGATTTTGATTTTCAAGGGTAAAAAATCATGCTATATTAAGTTTTAACCGTGCATTTCATGCACGTTTTTTTATTTTAAGTCCGTCAATTTTTTGGCAAAAGGAATTTTCCATGTCAGCAAGTCAGCCAAACGCCCAGACACACCAGCTACCACCTCCCATCCCATCGCCACAAGGTCAAGCCAAAGTGGGTATCATCATGGGTAGTCAATCTGACTGGGAAACCATGCAAAACGCCGCGCAAATGTTAGCGGATTTTGGGGTGCCCTTTGAGTGTGAAGTGGTATCGGCACATCGCACCCCTGATAGATTGTTTGACTATGCCAAAACTGCCAAAGCTCGCGGCCTGTCTGTGATTATCGCAGGGGCAGGCGGCGCGGCGCATCTGCCCGGGATGTGTGCGTCTCAGACAGATTTGCCTGTGCTTGGCGTGCCTGTCAAGTCCTCCATCCTAAGCGGTTGGGACAGTTTGCTATCCATCGTGCAAATGCCCAAAGGGGTGGCGGTGGGTACGCTTGCCATCGGGGCAGCGGGTGCGGCAAATGCAGGGCTACTGGCAGCGCAAATTTTGGCGATTGGTGATAGCACGCTTGCGCAAAAAATCAGTGATTTTCGCGCCAAACAAACCCAAACAATTTTGGATAATCCTGTGCCTGGTAAAATGGATTGATTTTAATAAAAACCGCCCTTTAAAATGGCGGTTTTTTGCTTTATCCAAATGTGGTAATAAGCCAGTTTTTAAAATTTTGGTAGGTAGCGGTGTTTGGGTCAGCTAGTGCCAAGGCTTTTGATAAATCTTGGGTGGGTTTTGATTGGGTGGCAAGCCATGTATAAATCCGTGCTTTATCCAGTGATGTGGTAGGATTTTTAAAATGGCTTGTTCCAAGGCTATGGATAAAGTTTTCGATTTGTCCAAAATGATTTTGTTCATTCGTTGGCATCGTCATTTTTATCCAAGTTTCGAGATAGCCTTCATCTTGATTATTTGGCATTAGCCAAACGCCAATTGGGTTATCGTAATCTAAATTTTCAAAATAAATACCTAATTCATCATTTTGTTGTGGGAATTGATAAAATCCTAATGGGTTTAATCGCTCGCTAATTTGCCGTAGATTTTGGGTTTTAATATCGGTTTTATCAGTAAAATCCATGTCAACCAAAATACCAATATGGCTTACTTGTCCTGTTTCTAAAAGTTTTACTAACCTTGGCAGCTGTTGCAATACTGCTTGTTTTGTCGTGTAGGCGGTTGGCTCAAGGTCTTGGGGTGTTGCTACGTCAATGTTTAATTGAAGGTTTAGATTTTCATGACGCAAAAAAGTTTGGATAAATAATTTATCTGATTCTGCTTCAACAATAAGGTGCTTTATCATTATCTAACCTCAATATTCATTTTGGTTAGATTGTATAAGTCATCTTCATCAAATACGGTAGCGATAAGTTTGCCTTTATCAGATTTGCGGACGCTGTGACCCATGCGAAATAATACGCCTTCCATGTCGGTGCGGTCTTTGGCGACTTGGGAAAAACTTTCGATACAGTCCCAACTGTGGGTAGTGGCAAATACTTGGATGTTAAAGCGGTGGGCGAGTTCAAAGATAAGTTCCCAAACTTTGGGCTGAACGCTGTAATGTAGTCCGTTTTCAAATTCATCTATTAAAAGGATACTATTTTTTGACTTTGGAATTTCTAAAATAATCTGTAATAGTCTGAAAATTCCATCACCCATTTGATGTAATGGTATTCTTGTTTCAATATTTTTAAGTCTAACAAATGGTATTCTTGTTTCAGAATCCACCAAACTTAGAAAAGCCAAGTTAGTTATATCGCTATCAATCAACTTAAGCATTTCCAAAACTAAATTTTCATCATCTGTTAATGCAATTTTATCCCATGAAGAAGCAAACAAATTTAAGTCAATGTTATTAGTAGTGATATAACCAAAATTAAAAGCTTTCTTTTTCATATGATGTGAATTTTCGGACATATCCATAAATAAAGCTCTATTACTCATAGCTTTGACTTCAAAGTTCATAAAATTTCTATCATCAATAAAATAGGTAAATGAATATCCTCTTTCTCTATCTATGTCCAAATTATTATTTTTACCATTCTTAACATAACCAAAAGTTAAATAATGGCTTTGATTTCCAATATAAGTCCAATTCAAAAAAGGGTTCTCATTAGATTTACTTATGATATTTTCAATTGAAAATACCTTAGATTCTGTGTCTTTTGTATTTAGATGACGATATACATTTCTATTATTTGAAATAAATAGCATTACTTCAGGATTAAACCCACTTGCTAACAAAGCTAAGGCTTCAAGAACGGTACTTTTCCCCGAATTATTTTTTCCCACAATCAAATTCACATGACCCAATTTCTCAATTGTCACATCTTCCAAAATCCGAAAGTTCTTAATCTTTAGAGATTCTAAGTGCATAACGCAAACCTTACGAGTTATTAACCCATTTATTATTTTATCAACCGCTATCTTACCCACAAAATACTCTACAATCTAGGCAATTTACGGTAAAATCCGTTAATTACCTTTTTGACATTCCTTTCTTTTTTATTGCAAAAGTTGACCATCTATGAGCACGCAACATCAAATCGCCCAAGCCTTAACGTCTTTAGAAAACGCTTACAACCCAAGCGACGTCGAAAACGGCATGTACCAAGTGTGGGAAGACAAAGGCTACTTTCAGCCAAGCTATGATAAACAACAATCGTTTTCTATTGCCCTGCCACCGCCGAATGTCACAGGCTCACTGCACATGGGGCACGGCTTTAACAATGCCATCATGGACACGCTCACCCGCTATCACCGAATGCTGGGCGAAAATACCCTCTGGCAACCAGGTACCGACCACGCAGGGATTGCCACGCAAATGGTTGTTGAGCGTCAATTGAACGCCCAAGGCATCAAACGCCATGATTTAGGTCGTGAAAAATTCCTTGAAAAGATTTGGGAGTGGAAAGCCGAGAGTGGTGGCAACATCACCCGCCAAATCCGCCGTCTAGGTAGCTCGGTGGACTGGAGCCGTGAGCGTTTTACCATGGATGATGGCTTGTCCAATGCCGTCAAAGAAGTGTTCGTGCGTCTGTACGAAGATGGACTGATTTATCGCGGTAAACGTCTAGTCAACTGGGATGTTAAATTACAAACAGCTTTATCAGATTTGGAAGTTGAAAAAACTGATGAGAAAGGATTTTTATGGCATTTTAGATATTATTTTTCTAATGAAAATGCTAAAACTAAAGATGGGAAAAACTATCTTGTTGTAGCAACTACAAGACCAGAAACAATGTTTGGTGACATTGCAGTTGCTGTTAATCCTAAAGATGAAAGATATAGTGATTTAATTGGGCAAACATTAAAGTTACCAATTACAGGAAGATTAATTCCAGTTATTGCCGATGACTATGTGGAATCAGACTTTGGAACAGGTTGTGTAAAAATTACTCCTGCTCATGATTTTAATGATTATGAGGTTTGGAAACGTCATAAAGATTCTGGCGTATTTATTATTAGAGAAAATGAACTTGCAGATGATGGCTTGATTAATATCTTTGATAGTTATGCAAACTTATTGTCTAATCCGATGTTTGATTTAGAACAATCAAGTCAAAGAAATAGTCAATCGCATAGACCTGATGAATTTGAATCCAAAGAAATAAATGGGGTAAAAACTAATTTTACTCAACATGGATATAATGGTTATGACTGTATTGCAGAAGAATACAGGGGATTATATCGGTTCGATGCAAGAAAAAAATTAGTTGAGCAAGCTGAAAAAGAAGGGTGGCTTGATAAAGTTGAAGATTATACTATCAAAGCTCATAGAGGTGACCGCAGTGGTGAAATCGTTGAGCCGTGGCTCACTGACCAATGGTATGTGTCCATCGAAAAACTGGCAAAACCTGCCATCGAGGCGGTGGAAGACGGGCGCACCGAGTTCGTCCCTGCCCAATATAAAAATATGTATATGGCGTGGATGCGCGATATCCAAGACTGGTGTATCAGCCGTCAGCTTTGGTGGGGACACCGTATCCCTGCGTGGTACGATGACGAGGGCAATATCTACGTCGGGCGTGATGAAGCGGAAGTCCGCCAAAAATACCACCTTGCTGATAGCCTAGCGCTGCGCCAAGATAGTGATGTACTAGACACTTGGTTTAGCTCGGCATTGTGGACGTTTAGCACCCTGGATTGGACAGGTGAGCTAAACTTTGACGACTACAGCCAAGCACTCAAAACCTTCCACCCAACCAGCGTGTTGGTCACAGGTTTTGATATCATTTTCTTCTGGGTTGCCCGTATGATGATGATGACCCTATACTTTATCAAAGACAAAGACGGCAACCCGCAAGTGCCGTTTAAGACGGTGTATGTGCATGGCTTGGTGCGTGATGGACAAGGGCAAAAAATGTCCAAATCCAAAGGCAACGTACTTGACCCGATTGACCTGATTGACGGCATTGATTTAGAAACCCTAGTCGCCAAACGCACCACAGGTCTCATGAACCCCAAAGACGCGCAAAAAATTGAAAAAGCCACGCGCAAAGAATTTGCCGACGGTATCCCTGCGTTTGGCACGGACGCGCTGCGCTTTACTTTTACCTCCTTGGCAAGTACGGGACGTGACATCAATTTTGACCTCAAGCGCATTGAAGGCAACCGCAATTTTTGTAATAAAATTTGGAACGCCACCCGTTTTGTGCTGATGAACTGTGTCGATAAAGAAGGCAATGCGCTAAACATCGACAAAACTGCCAATACTGAGTTGTGGGAATTGCCAGAGCAGTGGATTATGAGCCGTCTAAACTCCACGGTGAAAGCCATCCATGAGCACATGAGCCAGTACCGTTTTGACTTGGTGAGCCAAGATATTTATGAGTTTATCTGGAATGAATACTGCGACTGGTATGTCGAGCTTGCCAAATCGAGCCTAAACGATGAGTCGGTGAGTGCCGAGCGTAAAGCCCAAATCCGCTATGTGCTGCTCAACTGTCTTGAAGTCGCCATGCGCTTTACCCATCCGATTATGCCGTATATCACCGAGAGCATTTGGCAAACCATTGCCCCTATCATCGATAAAAAAGCGACTGACAGTATCATGACGGCTGCCTTCCCAACAGCGGATGACAGCCTAATCAGCCTACAGACCGAGCATGACATGACGTGGCTACAAGCGCTGATTGGGGCGATTCGTAACATCCGCGGTGAAATGAAGCTTGGCAATGCGGTGCGTCTGCCTGTGCTACTTGATAACATCAGCGATGAGGAAACCGCCCGTCTTAGCCGTATTGAAAATCAGTTCAAATCGCTTGCCAAAGTCGATACGCTGACTATTGTGAATGCGGGTGACGGCTCTGATAAAGAGTTACCGTTGTCGTCATCGAGTATGGTCGGGCAGTTAAAAGTGCTCGTGCCGATGAAAGGCTTGATTGACCCAACGGCGGAGCTTAATCGCCTTGCCAAAGCGCAAGAAAAGCTTACTAAACAAGCAGAAAGTCTGCGTAGTAAGCTTTCTAATGAAAGTTTTGTGAGCAAAGCGCCTGCCAATGTGGTGGAAAGCGAGAAAGCGAAACTAGCTGAGATGGATAGCCAACTTGCCGAAATGCATAAACAAATTGAGCAGTTAAGAAGTTTGTAATTTAAGTCTATTTGAAAAAATTAGGCATAATTGAGTCTTGTTATGCCTTTTTTTGCAATTAAGGTAAAGTTATGAATGTCTATCTACCACTATTTAATATTTTTGAAGAAAACCTTGTTTTACAAAAATATAGGAATGCCACACAAGATGAAATAAGGCAATCAAATTACGATTTAAACTTAGTTACTCGTGGTATTCCAATTTATCAAATTATTTTAGAAAACCATTTGCAATCTGCTATGTATATGGCGAATAAAGGTGAAGATAATCAATTGGAATTTGCCATTGATGACATAATTGAAAAAAGTAAAGTTTTCAAGGTATGGCGAAGTTATATGCCATCTAAAATACCCCAATTTTTATGGAATTATCAAAATCGGTATGCTCGTTGTAATGTTTTTAATGTTGATAAAGAAATTAATAACATTGGTATTAAATTAAGTGTAGGGCAGACTCTAATTCATGGTGGTTATTGGTATAATCATTCAACTGACACAATAATTACTGATAGACCTTTATCTACAACTTTTTGTCCGCAAGTAGCCTTACGTAATGCTGAGTGGTGTGGTAAAGCTTATGATAATGAAAGAATAGATATAATGGTTTTAAGAGTTTTAAGCCCAAGAACGAATGTTTATGTATTTAAACAGAAAGGAACTGATAAAGGACATGAAAAAGAAGTAGTTTTTGCTTCTGGTGCCAAATTGACCAAAGTAAAGGAGCATTACATTACCCATAGAACAGCTTACAAATCTGATAATAACAGCCAGCAACTGTTAGAAAAGTTAGTACCAATTTATGTTTTGGAAGTTAATATTTCTTAAAACGCAAAGTAGGATAAATAAATCTTTACCTTTGAAATTAGAAGCGAGAATTTAATTCGATTTATTTAAACATAGTATTTTATGAAAGAGATATAAAAATTGCTCATACTAAAAGGCATTCACGCTACAACCGCATACCATGCGAAAAATATCAATAAAAATGGATTTATTGTGCCACAAGAAAATTCTGGTAAAGCGGGCAGTGGATTATATTTTTGGAACTATGAAAGTAATCGAAAAAACGCTTTAGAATTATCAAAACAATGGTGGGATTTTGCTTTAAATAAAGCCAATATATACGACAGAAAGCAAGATTGTTCATTAGTACAATTTGATTGCGAAATACATATTCCTGAAGAAGAATTACTAGATTTTGTGGGAGATATCGCGTTATATGAAGCGTTTTTAGACGCTTATCCAATCGGTTTATATGATGAAGCCACTTATGGTGCAAAGTTGGACGATTTTATTAACATATTAGAACGAGTATCGAATCAACAATTCACTGTTTGTCGCATGAATTTATCAGTACCAAATTTAAGAAAAGTACCGTTTGCAAATGCCTTTCCTGCGTTCATTATCAAAAAGCCTATTGATATTTTTATCAAAGAATGTCTTAATAGTTAAATCAATTGGCATAAATTACAGGATATCATGATGATTAATCAAGAAATCTTAAATGCCGTTGTTCAAGAGATTAAATCGACACCAGCAGATGAGTTAGAAAGACGACTTCAACAGTCAGAACAATCTGCTTTTGCTCAATCAATTAATGAACTTTCGGCATTTTCAAGCTCAACTCCAACCGCCAAAAAGCCAAAACGTTTAGCTTTGCGTACCTTTTCGGTATATCGAGCAGAAGCGTTAAATCGTCGAAATAGAGTAAAGCACCGTTTAAGTTTTAGTAGATAATTTGTAACGTAATAAAAAACCCACAAAATCTGTGGGTTTTCATATGAACTTTAAAAAACTTATTTAAAAAGGCGAATGTCTTCCAAAGTTGGAAAATCCTGCCACGCTCCTGCTAGTTCTTGCACGTCAGACGACCAGTGAGAATTGACTTTATTAGGCTGATTAAACATACCAACACGTTGTTTGATTAGCTTATCAAGCCAACTAGTAGACGACAAGTTTTCCGCTTTGGCTTGGTGCAAAACTTGCTCAAGTACCTCATCATCAAGGGTTAAAACAATTTGCGCCATGTCTCTCTCCTTATTCGCTTTTCTCAAAGTATAACTGACAAATTCGGATTGAGCCAATCGGTTTACTCAACTACTAATAAAGCTTAATGCGCCTCATCCCAATTATCACCAATGCCCACTTCAACCACAAGCGGCACCGCAAAATCCACATCCCAGCCTTTATCTTTGGCTGTCTTAGATAGCACCTCTTGCATGGCGTTTTTTATCAACTCGGCAATCGCCTCGGCTTTATCCTCATCCGCTTCAAACACCAGCTCATCATGCACCTGTAATAGCATTTTGGCATGGTCTTGGGGCAATACCTCATTCACCGCAATCATGGCAAGTTTGATGATATCGGCAGCACTGCCCTGTAGTGGCGCATTAATCGCCGCGCGTTCTGCCGCTTGGCGCACGCCGCGGTTGGGGTGCTGCATATCGGGGGTAAATAGCTTACGCCCCAAAATCGTGGTGATATAGCCTTGATTTTGGGCAGCCGTGCGGGTGGCTTGCATATAGGCACGTACCGTAGGGTAGCGGGCAAAGTACAGCTTGATATAGTCTTGCGCTTGCTGGCGAGTAAAGCCCAACTGCTTGGCAAGCCCAAATTCACTCATGCCGTAGAGTAGCCCAAAGTTGACCGCTTTGGCTTGGCGGCGTTCTTCGCTCGTCACATCATCAAACGCCTTGCCCAAAATCTCAGCGGCGGTGGCGCGGTGAATGTCATGCCCTTCCTGAAACGCGCGGATTAGCACAGGATCATTGGCAAAGTGTGCCATCAGCCGAAGCTCGATTTGCGAATAGTCGGCTGATAGCACTTTGCGACCTTTGGGGGCAATAAACGCGCCACGAATGAGCCGCCCAGTATCGGTGCGAATCGGGATGTTTTGCAAATTCGGCTCAGTCGATGACAACCGTCCTGTGGTCGTCAACGCTTGATGATAACTGGTATGTACACGGTCGTTGCTGTCCGCCACGTTTGCCAACGCGTCTGTGTAGGTGCTTTTAAGCTTGGACAGACTGCGATGCTCAAGCACGGTTTCAATCAGCGGATGGTCGATGGTGGCAAGCACCGCTTCACTGGTGGAGTATTGCCCTGTTTTGGTTTTTTTACCGCCTGCAATGCCTAAGCGGTCAAACAGCACTTCACCCAACTGCTTTGGACTGGCAAGGTTAAAGGTTTCGCCCGCTTGCGTAAAGGCGACTGTTTCAAGTGCTTGGATTTTTTCATCAAAGCGCGCGGATAGTTCTCCCAAAAACGCTTTATTGAGCAAAATCCCATCATGCTCCATTTGGCACAGGATTTGGGCAACAGGGATTTCTAGTTCATGGAGCAGCTTGGCGTTGTTCGGTTCGGCTTTGAGTTTTTCGCTAAACAGTTCAAATAACTGATAGGTGATATCAGCGTCTTCACAGGCGTAGTCACTTGCCACGTTTAAAGGGACTTTGTCAAAGGTGATTTGCTTGGCGCCTTTGCCTGCCACATCTTCAAAGGTGATGGTTTGGGTATGTAGATAGTGACGTGCCAAGTCGTCCATACCGTGACGGGTAGCAACGGCGTTAATCACATAGCTGGCAAGCATGGTATCCATTGCCCAGTTGCTCGGCTCGTTGATTAAGTCGATATCATAATTTGCCAAAATATGCGCGTCGTATTTTAAGTGCTGACCGATTTTGCCGATTTGTGGATTTTGCAAAATCGGTTTTAACTGGGCTAAAACATCGTCGCGGGCAAGTTGTTCAATCCGATTGCCCATCTCATCAACGTGGGCAACAGGCACATAATAGGCTTCATGCGATTGCAGCGCAAACGACAAGCCGACAAGCTCGGCATGTTGCCAATTCACATCGGTGGTTTCGGTATCAATGACAAAATGCTTTGATGCGCCAAGGCGTTGGATTAACGTATCAAAATCGGCTTGGCTGGTGACAGTGTGCCACTGCTTGTTGGCAGGGTTTTTGCTATCTTGGCTCGCTTTAATCGCTTCCACCACAGCATTTTGAGCAGACTCAGCGGCTTTAAAATTGCCGTTATTGGATGGGTGAAACGGATGATTGAGCGACGCTATTTCGCTTTTAAATTCTAATTCGGTAAAAATTGCGCGTTTTTCTTCTATGTTAAAACTTGGGTCAGTCGGTAGTCGCAAAGTCTCCCAGTCAGGCACGATATCAAGGTCGGTGATAATGGTCGCCAAGCGTTTATCCAGCGCAATGCTGTCGGTGCTTTGCAAAAAGGTTTGTTGTTGCTTGCCTTTTAATTGGTCGACATTGGTAAGGATATTGTCAATGCTGTCGTATTGCTCAAGCAGTTTTTGCGCGGTTTTTGCGCCGATGCCTGCGACACCCTTGATACCATCCGACGCGTCGCCCATGAGGGTGAGATAGTCGATGATTTGACGGGGCTCAACGCCAAATTTTTCTTTGACCCCTGCGATGTCGTAACGCTTGTCATCAAAGCTGTTTTCCACGATGACGCAAGGATTGACCAGTTGGCACATATCTTTGTCGCCTGTGGAGATGATGACATGATGACCTTCTAGGCAAGCACGGTGGGCGAGTGTACCGATGATGTCGTCAGCCTCTACGCCTTCAATGGCGAGGAGGGGTATGCCCATCGCTTGTATCATCTTGTGAATATAAGGGATTTGCTCGGCAAGTTCGGCGGGCATTTCTGGGCGGTCGCCTTTATAAATGGGGGAAAGCTTGTGGCGAAAGGTGGGCGCTTTGGTATCAAACGCTACCGCCATGTGGGTTGGGCGGTATTTTTCCATCAGTTTTTTGAGGGCGTTGAGCGTGCCGCGGATGGAGTTGGTGTGCAAGCCTTGGGTGGTTTGCATGGTGACAGGTAAGGCGTGAAAATTGCGGAACATATAATACGAGCCGTCCACCAAGATAAACGGCGGCTTGTCGGTGTTGATGTGATCGGTATCAAGTAGGGCAGTTGCAGTCATAGGATTACTTATCTTTATGTTGTTAAAATATGCTGTCAAAATACAGGCTAGTATCAAAATATAAGACAGTGTCAAAATACAGAAAAAATTTTATATTATCCGCGTATTATACTGGCTTTTTGCGGCTAATCGTTAAGCATTTCAAACTCATTTATTGGCAGAAGCTGGATAGATGTTGGCGGATGCCAATCGGGTGTATGCTAAGCAAGTTCGAAGTTTGGCGAGTCGTCATGGCGGGAACTTTGCAAAAATTCCACCAATAGCCGATAGCCAATGTGCTACAATTTTTTAGCAATTTTAGGCGGTTTACCAATTTTTAGGCACAACCAATTTTTAAGCAAAAAAGGGAACTTTATGGGCAATACCTATTACACACTGCTTGACCGCACCATGACCGATGATATCACCACATCAAACTACCGCTGCAATATCCACTGCCAAGGCGCATGGAATGACAACGAACAACACATGGCGGCAGCGACCGGACTGTTGGCTTACGAGCTTGAACAATTCAAACCGCGCAGTGATATGCGTATCGGGCGCATCAGTCTGGATATTTTTGGGCTGATTCATTTTGGCGATGTTAGCGTGACCACCCACATCATCCGTCCGGGTCGCACTATCGAACTGATCGAAACCACCATGGCGGCCAATGGCAAAACCTGTATCGTTGCCCGCGCGTGGCGTATGCAAACCAGCGACACATCAGAGATTGCTGGGCTGGAAGATGAGCGAATCGGTCATCCAGAAAGCTATCCGAACTGGGACGGCATGAAGCATTGGGGTGGTGGCTATATCGACAGTATTTATCTTAAAGCTGACCCCGACAACCGCCAAGGCGACGGCATCGTGTGGATCAATACCGATATCGACATGGTCGAAGAAAACGGTCAAGTACCGCCCACATCCGACTTTGTGCATTTGATGGGTATGGTCGATACCGCCAATGGCGTGGTACCGCGTATTCACCAACCCAATACCATTGAATGGTTTTTCCCCAATTTAGATTTGCAAATCCATCTGCACCGTATGCCCGTTGGGCGTTGGCTGGGGCTTGAGACCGTGCAACAATTTGGGGGCGATGGCGTAGGTCTGACCAGTAGCGTGCTGCATGACGCACACGGCGCATTTGGTCGAAGCGAGCAAATTTTAACCATTCGAAAAGCCTAAAAAACTATCAGGAGCAGCAATCATGGAAGATAACAACACGCTAACTGAACACTCGGTCAACGACGCCGAATTTTGGCAAAAACGCTATGATAATGGCTATACTGGGTGGGACATCGGTAAAATTTCGCCACCCCTGCAAGCCTATATCGAGCATTTACTCGACAACGGCGTGAGTAAATCGGTGCAGATTTTAATCCCTGGGGCGGGCAACGCCTACGAAGCAGGCTATCTTCACGAACAAGGTTTTAGCCATGTTTATGTGGTGGATTTTGCCAATCTCCCTTTGGATAATTTTGCCAAGCGCTATCCCAGTTTTCCCAAAACGCACTTGCTACAAGCGGATTTTTTTGGCTTAGACCCTGCGCAGTATCAGTTTGATTATATTATTGAGCAGACGTTTTTTTGCGCGATTGACCCCAGTAGACGCAGCGATTATGCCAAGCAAATGCAAAAGCTCCTCAAACCCACGGGTAAATTGGTGGGCTTGTTGCTAGATAAGCATTTTGAAAGCAATCCACCGTTTGGTGGCGACAAGCAAGAATATGAAACATTGTTTCAGCAGTTTTTCACCATTGATAAACTGGCGCCTTGCTATAATTCAATTAAGCCTAGACAGGGTAGCGAATTATTTTTTATCCTAAGCCAAAAGAAGGTAGAGAACGCACGTGTCCTCTAAGGTTTATACTACTAATCGTTAAACTACTAATCATTACCTTACCATTTCTTTGACGATGAAGCAGGTGGGAAAGAAACCGTGTTTTGAATTGCGGAAAATTAATGGCTTTGAGCGCATCCTGACCTCAGCGCGCGTCACTGCCCAAGAAAATCCGCAGCTAGGGGCATGGCGCTGATGATAAAAAAATTTGCCAAGACATAATGAATTAAATTTTTAATATTATGCCAATAATCTATATTGGCTTTTCAGCTTAACGCCATAATATCCATGATGGAAAAAGGATAATATAACGTCTTGTTAGCGGTGACCAACACAGGTATTTTATCAGCAAATTCCAGCATCTCTTGTTCTGGTAACTCGGCAATATCAATCGACTGCCAGCGTATATCGGCAACGGCTTGTGCTTGCAGCAATAAGCTTTCAGCGATTTCACACAGATGACAGCCCACTGTGCCATATAATCGCCAAGTAGTTGGGTCAACCATAATGTAATCGTGCGGATTTGTCATGTTTTGCGCGTCGAAGTCGGACATATTCTGCCTTAGCATATAGCCAAAAATGCCATAATACGTTATATTTTTAGCTTAAGCCATCGCTGCTTTTGCCCCCGCCGCTAGGAATACACCGTGACCAAACTCGCTACCAAGAAACCTGCTACCAAAATGTCGATAAAGCCCAAAACTGTCAACACAGCTTTACCACCCACCAACCGCGGTATCGGGTTTGAGGGGTGGTTTAAGCGTATTTTGCTTATCGTTATTGCCTGCTTTGTTGCGTTTCATGTAATAGTTGCAGCCTTATTGGTTGTTTGGAAAACCCAGCCTATCAACAACAGCATGTTCATGATACTGTATCGCTTGGGCAATTTTGCCCCTGTCAGTCAGACCTGGGTGGATGATAATCAAATTTCGGTGAATGTAAAACGGGCGGCGATTGCCAGCGAAGATGCCAACTTTGTCAATCACGCTGGCTTTGATGTGCAGGGCATTGAGAATGCGATTAAGAAAAATGAAAAAGCGGGGGCTATCAGCGCGGGCGGCTCAACCATTAGCCAACAGCTTGCCAAGAATTTATTTTTATACCCCAATCGCTCGTATTTTCGCAAAGGCGAAGAAGCGTTAATTACCTTGATGATTGAAAACATGTGGACCAAAGAGCGGATTTTGCTTGCTTATCTCAATGTCGCAGAGTTTGGCAAAGGCGTCTATGGCATTGAAGCAGCCGCTCAGCACTACTACCATAAGTCGGCAGCGCATTTGACAAAGCGACAAGCCGCATCTTTGATTGCTATGCTACCTAATCCCAAATATTTTGAAGACAACCGTAATGACCGCCGTCTGCTTAACAAAACCCAAATCATTCTACGGCGCATGGGTGCGGCAGATTTGCCTGACACTGAGTAGTCAAAAAACGCATCTATCGCTAAGCGGTTAAAACATTACACTGTTAAAAATGATTTTTTATAGAAGGACTGTGCTATGCCAAACACTGCCAAACACGACCAAACTAGCGAAGAGTATGAACCACAAATCAATCCGATACTAGGATTTAACAGCATTTGCTACCCAAACGTGTTTGAATACCAACAAAACGATAATGAGCTGTACTTTAATCGTGAATTGTCACTGTTACAGTTTCATCAGCGGGTACTCGCCCAAGCCACCAATCCCCGCCACCCACTGCTTGAACGACTGTTTTTCTTGATCATTTTTTCATCCAATTTAGATGAATTCTTTGAAATCCGTGTCGCAGGCTTGATGCAAAAAGTACAAATGGGCGATGTGGTGAGCAGTATCGATGGTATGCGTCCCAGTAAGGTTTTGTCATATATCTCTGAAATCGCCCATCATGCGGTGGATAAGCAATACCGCATTTTAAATGATGAAATTCTGCCTGCACTAGCGGAGCAAGACATTCGCTACCTAAAACGTGATGAATTGACCCCAGAGCAAGCCGCCTGGGTAAAAAAATACTTTGCTGAGCAAGTCGCGCCCGTGCTGACGCCGATTAGTATTGACCCTGCACATCCTTTTCCTAGATTGGTCAATAAAAGCTTGAATTTTATGGTGGGCTTAGAGGGCAAAGATGGCTTTGGTCGCGATATTAACATGGCGATTGTCCCTGCACCTCGAAGCTTACCGCGGGTTATTCGCTTACCCAATGAACTGACAGGTGGTAAAGAACATCACATCATGCTCACCGCAGTGATTCATGGGCATATCGAAGACTTATTCCCTGGCATGACGGTCACAGGCTGCCACCAATTTCGTTTGACCCGTAACGCCGATTTAGATTTATCCGATGATGTCGAAGACTTGGCGAAAGCGTTGGAAGGTGAATTGGAAAACCGTCGATTTGGTGCCAAAGTGCGCTTAGAAGTGACCACCTATTGCCCACAACCGATGGTGGATTATCTACTTGATGAGTTTGGTTTAAGCCAAGAGCAACTATACCGTGTCAATGGTCCTGTCAATCTGACGCGTTTGTTGTTTGATTTTAAAATCCCAAATTTGCGTTATCAGTCGTTTAATCATGCCATTCCCAAAGCGTTTCGCCGTGATAGCTTGGATAAAAATGAAAACGTATTTCATGCCATTCGTAAGCAAGATGTATTGGTGCATCACCCGTTTCATTCGTTTTCACCTGTGGTCAACATTTTGCGCCAAGCCGCCAATGACCCCCATGTATTAGCCATCAAACAGACCCTTTATCGCTCAGGGACAAACTCTGAAATTGTCCAAGCGTTGGCTGAAGCTGCGCGTAAAGGCAAAGAAGTCACTGCCGTGATTGAGCTGCGTGCGCGCTTTGATGAAAAATCCAACATTGAAGTAGCAAACTTTCTGCAGCAGGCTGGGGCAGTGGTGGTGTATGGCATCGTAGGCTACAAGACCCACGCCAAGCTGATGATGATTGTGCGCCGTGAGGAAGATAAAATTCGCCGCTATGTGCATTTGGGTACAGGCAACTACCATGCGGGCAATGCCAAAGCTTATACCGACTATGGTCTATTTACCGCCAATGAAGCAATCACCGAAGATGTGCATAAAATATTTAACGAACTCACAGGCATGGGCAAGCCAGCCAAAGTGCAAAAACTACTGCACGCCCCCTTCACCTTGCATGACAGACTCATGGGTTTTATCGACAACGAAATTGCCCATGCCAAAGCAGGCAAAGAGGCGCATATCATTATCAAGGTCAATGCGATGACCGAAAAACTATTGATTGACAAGCTATATGAAGCATCGCAAGCAGGCGTTAAAGTCAATCTGATTATTCGTTCGATGTGTTGTATTCGTCCGCAATTACCCGGCGTATCCGACAACATCACCGTGCGCTCTATCGTTGGGCGTTTTTTGGAGCATACCCGCGTGTATTATTTTGCCAATGGGCATCAAAATCCCAATGCTAATGGCAAACGTACTCACCGTTTATATTGCGCCAGTGCAGACTGGATGGATCGCAATTTATTTAGCCGTGTTGAAGTGGCTTTCCCCATTGAAGACCCCGTCGTCTTCAAACGCATTATGGAAGATTTGCACAATTACCTAAAAGACAATGTCAATGCATGGGAGCTTGATGCCAAAGGTACATGGCGAGCGATTACCCCTCGTGAAGGTGAAGCAGCATTCTCGGCGCAAGATTATTTATTGATCAAAATCACCAGAAAAAGCTAATTTTCCTAATCACGAGTTTTGAGTTAATTGCACCGCTATCTATAGAAGATGGCGGTTTTTTTGTTGATTATTGCGCTGATTTACACGCAGCGTTCAAAATTTACCGAATAGTAATAAATCTGCCAAAATTTCACACAGCTAAACACTTATCACATAGTGATAACAGCTTGTTACGCGAATACTTATCACAAACTGGCTTTATTTGCTACTATCAAACTTATAAAAGCAAAAGTGTGAAAGCGATTGAATTGGCTATTTTTTTACATAAATTTAATCGCGCTCTATTTAAAAGTCTTTGATTAAAATCTTTGACTTGAATTGATACTAATAAAAAACATAAGGAAAATTACCATGTCACAGAATCAAGCACAAAATCAATCACAGAATCAGTCAAGCAACCAAACCGAGATTCAAAAAGCGACAGAAAATGTAGATCCCAGTCAATTATCAGAAAACTTGGATAAACAAAATAGCGTGAAAGGTGAGCCACAAGACTTAGAAAAAAGTGAAAATACCCCTTTTATTGACGGGTCATTGCGTACTGACAACCACTAGAATTTTAATTGTTAGACTTTTGAATACCAAGCTTTTAATCATTCAATTTTGATTGACTAATTTATGCAGATCAACTGATAAAAATAATAACTTATTGAGCGATAACAATTAATTAAAGGAATAAAAAATGCAAAATCAAAATAACGTAGAAATTGTAGACCCAAAAACGGGTGTTGCTGTGACCCCGCAAGCCGTCACAGTAGAAGACAGTGTCACCCACCAATCAGGGGATGGTGTGACTACAGGCATGTCACCCTCAATGGAAACGCCCGATATTTTTGACAATACCCCACAAGCGGCGGTAAAAGTCCAATCCGCAGAAGACGTGGCGAATGGCGAATTATCGGATGAGAATGTGGCACGTATTTCTGATGAAGAAGCGCAGAGATTGCAGCAAACTGCCCAAGCCAATCTTAATGCAGAAAATTCACTGCATACGTTATCAGATGGTAGCGTAGATATTGACCGAGATCACTAATTTTCGATGTGACTAAGTTAGGTCTAAGCATTTTATTGCGTTGATACCCAAAAAGGAATGACCATGAATTCACCAGAAGCACAAACCAAACACGTTAACTTAGGCGATAAGTCTGCCGAGTTCGTCGATCGTCGTAACCAACCGGGACAAGCGTTTGACGATAATGTCAATGAACATACCCTTGGTAGGGACGCGGTTGGTAATGAACAGCTAAAAAGCGATACCATTAACGAGCGCAATCTTTATACTACCCCAGAAAATGCCCAAAAACGCACTATAAATCCTGATGGCTCTATTCCAAGCGTTGGTAGTGAGTGAGAGTAAGTGGCAGTGAGTCAGTTTAAGGATTAAATTCTAATAGCTAACCATAACAGCTAACCATCCACCCCATTTGATGGTTAGCTTTTTTTATCGTTACAGTCTACAAAAACCTCACGCAATCCAACCTCACGCAACCCAACTGGGTACCCCACTATGAAAGCGTAATTCATCATCGGGTTCATTGATGAGCTGCGCTTCTACTTGACGAAAAAACGCCACCCGCGCATCAATGGGCTCGTCACTGATACTTTGCGCCAATGCCAAATAATCTTCAAAATGGCGACTTTCTGATTTTAGCAAATAGCGATAATATTTTGCCAAACGCTCATCCTCAATCACTTGTGATAGTGCCCAGAAACGTTCACACGATCGGGCTTCGATGAAAGCACCAATAATTAAAGTGTCTATCATCGCCTGCGGCTCATAAGTGCGTTTATGTTTGAGCATACCTGCAGCGTAGCGACCTGCAGCAATATGTTGCCATGCTTGTCCACGCTCTGCCATCAATCCCATCACTTGCTCATAATGGAGCATTTCTTCTCGAATCAGCTGAGCAAGCTTTAACTGCAGCTCGGTATGCGACATATAGCGAAAAATCAAATTCATCGCGGTGCCTGCGGCTTTTTTTTCACAATTGGCATGATCTTGGATGATGGTCGACAAATCTGCCATCGCAGCTTTTAGCCATTTATCCGACGTCGTACAACCCAAAAAAGCCAAAACAGGGGTGATATCAATGGGTTTTGGCTGATAGACAGAGTTATCGTTATCCAAGTCAATGACGGCTAAGTCATCAAAACTGCTGTCCGTTTGTACTGGATTATTGATAAGAGCGGAATTTGACAAGGGGTTACTCACTTATTCACAAGTTAATAAAGTGATATTTTACCAAAAATCAGCGATAAAACCCTTAGCACAAAAATTTATATATAACGATTATTTAAAAAATAAATAGTTTTTATTTCTTTATTTTTATAAATGATGTTCGTATAATCAAATGTGAATTTTTTGCTATTTTAGGTCAAAACATAAGGAAAAATGCCATGTCAGAACGCGTTCAAAAGGGTAGTCTAGCGATTGATACACAGCTTTATAACTTCATTGCCAATGAAGTTACACCAGTCGTAGGCATCGATAACGAAAAATATTGGCAAGATTTTGAAAAAATTGTCCAAACATTCCAACCCCGTAATAAAGCATTGTTGGCAAAACGTGACGAGATTCAAACCCAAATCGATGACTGGCATGACAACAACCCCGCTAGCAACGGTCAAATCGACAAAGCGGCTTATACCCAATTTTTAAAAGACATCAACTACATCGTCCCAGAAGGCGATGACTTTTTGGTTGAGACCCAAAACGTGGATGACGAAATCGCCCATATCGCAGGCCCACAGTTGGTGGTACCTGTACGCAATGCCCGTTATGCGCTAAACGCAGCAAATGCGCGTTGGGGCAGCTTGTATGATGCGCTATATGGTACCGATGTCATCGATGAAACCAATGGTGCAGAAAAAGGCAAAGGCTACAACCCTGTTCGTGGTGCCGAAGTCGTAAAATACGCCAAAAACTTCTTGGATGCCAACTTTGCCTTAGCTGAGGGTCAATATGCTGACGTCACCGGTTTTAAAGTTGAAGACGGTAAATTAGTGATACGCCAAGGTGACAAAACCACCTCACTAGCCCAGCCAGAAAAATTTGCAGGTTTCCTAGGCGACGCGGCCAATCCAACGGGTATTTTACTGAAAAATAACGGCCTACATGCCGAAATCCAAATCGACCCATCAAGCCATGTGGGTAAAGATGACCCTGCAGGCATCAAAGATGTCTTGATGGAAGCCGCGGTTACCACTATTCAAGACTGTGAAGACTCAGTCGCTGCCGTTGACGCTGAAGAGAAAGTAGAAGTATATCGCAACTGGTTTGGCTTGATGAAAGGCGACCTGAAAGACAGCTTTGAAAAAAATGGCAAACAAACCACACGTACCATGAACCCCGACCGTGAATACACCGCACCAGATGGTGGTAAAGTTACCTTGCACGGCCGTTCAGTGATGCTGATTCGTAACGTCGGTCACTTGATGACCAACCCCGCGATTTTAGTCGATTTTGACGGCAAACAAGAAGAAATTTATGAAGGTATCATGGATGCGCTAATCACACCACTGTGTAGCCTGCCAGATATCTTGGGTAAAAACAGCTTAAGCAATTCACGCACAGGTTCAATGTATATCGTAAAACCAAAAATGCACGGTCCAGAAGAAGTGCAATTTACGGTGGATTTATTCTCTGCAGTAGAAAAAGCGTTAGACCTACCCGAGAATACCTTAAAAGTCGGTATCATGGATGAAGAGCGCCGTACTACCGTTAACTTAAAAGAATGTATCCGCGTTGCTAAAAATCGCGTTATCTTTATTAACACAGGCTTTATGGATCGTACCGGTGATGAGATGCACACTAGTATGAAAGCGGGTCCCTTTGTCCGTAAAAACGACATGAAAAATACCGATTGGCTCAATGCTTATGAGCGTTGGAACGTAGACATGGGCGTCAAATTAGGCTTACCTGGTAAAGCGCAAATAGGTAAAGGTATGTGGGCAAAACCTGACAACATGAAAGAAATGGTTGCCACCAAGTCCAATCATCCAAAGTCAGGCGCGACTTGTGCCTGGGTACCATCACCAACAGGCGCGACGCTTCATGCCATGCACTACCATGAAACCAACGTCATGGACGTGTTAGATAATATCAAAGACCGCGAGCCTGCCAAACTAGATGACATTTTGACCGTGCCACTTGCTACGGATACCAACTGGACAGACGAGCAAAAAACTGCCGAGCTGGAAAACAACATTCAAGGTATTTTAGGATATGTAGCGCGCTGGGTTGACCAAGGCGTTGGTTGTTCTAAGGTACTAGATATTGACGACGTTGCCTTGATGGAAGACCGTGCTACCTTACGTATTTCAAGTCAACACGTCGCCAACTGGTTAGAGCACGGTATTGTCACGCCTGAGCAAGTCGATGATGTGTTAAAGCGTATGGCAAAAATGGTCGATGAGCAAAGCAAAGACGATCCAGCCTATATCCCAATGGCAAATGACTACAATACTTGGGCATACAATGCGGCTCGCGATCTTATCTTCAAAGGAACTGTACAACCCAGCGGATATACTGAGCCATTGTTACATCAAGCCCGCCTTAATCTCAAAGCTAACTAGATTTTAGCTATTCAAACATATCAATCATTCAAAAAACCATCAGATTTGTAACTGGTGGTTTTTTTATGGCATAGAAATATTGCAAAATTTTTCAGAGTGAATTACTCCAATTTCACAATTAAATTTAGATTCTGTTAACTGTTTCATTGTTTTGTAACAAATTGTTGGCAAAATCTATCTATACAAAAGAATTGCTACGCATCTGTGTAGTTTCACCTAGGATACTGTGGAGAAATCCTTATGAAAAAAATCGCTCTAGCTTCTGCTATCGCTCTAGCTTCAATCACTGCTGCCCATGCTGCGCCAACTGTATATGGTAAAGCATTTTTAACCTTAGATTATGTTAGTACAGACTACGATGCAGCTAACAAGACAGATGAAGATACATTTAAACTTACCTCTAATCAATCACGTATCGGTTTTAAGGGTGACGACGATTTAACTGACACCACTAAACTTATTTATCAATTAGAATATCAAATCAACCCTGATGACGATAGCCAACAGTTTAGATCACGTAATACTTATGTAGGCTTAGCCCACAACACTTTAGGTACTGTACTAGCGGGACGTCATGATACCCCATTGAAACTTGTACAAAACAAAGTTGACGTATTTAATGACACCTTATTTGATATGGGAAATGCGGGCGTATCAGGGGAATACCGCGCTAACAACGTATTAGCATATCAGTCACCTGCACTGGTGGGAATGCCAATTACTTTTATGGCAGCCACTGCATTATCTGAAACTGATACAGATGGTGATATTCTCGTTTCCGCAGCATCTGGTACGAAGCCTGCGGTCTATCGTGATAGAAAAGTAAAAGATAACGGTTATTCTGCATCATTAGCCTATGACCAAAATGGTCTTTATCTAGGTGGTGCCTATGATAAAGACATGGGTGCTAATAATGTAAATACAGGCACTATCGATAATACTTGGCGTTTGGTTGCTGGTGTAGACATGGGCAAAATGAATATGGTGCAGGGCTTAACTTTAGGTGCTCTATACCAACAAAGCCAATACTACGATAATTATAGCATCGTTAACAACAACCGCGTTAACAAAGCCAGTGAAGATGAAAAATCTTGGCTAATTAGTGGTAAATATAAAGTTGGTGCAACACCTTGGGCAGTTAAAGCACAATATGTTAATACCACTGACGAAAAAGGCGTAAAAGATGCTGATGTAAATGAAATCGCAGTTGGTGGAGAATATGCATTCAACAAAGCCACAACCGGTCACATCTATGCAGGGCAAATCAGCCGTGACAATAACAAAGATGACTTGATTGTAGGTACAGGTATTGAATACAAGTTCTAATATATCTAGCTCTTAGTTTATCGTAAAAGCTAACTAATTTTTTAGTTAGCTTTTTTATTTTCATTAACGCTAAAAAATTAATTAAAAAAAATATGATTTAATACTAGAAAGAATATTATGTCACTAAGATTAAAAATAAACTTACAATCACGTAAAAATTAAAAAAACTATTGCAAAATATTTCAGAATTGATATTCTATAAGGTAGAAGTATGAATTTAGTAACAAAAATGATGGTAATGTAATTTATTGCTAGGATTGTTGCTAGATTTATACAATTAATAGTTGACGCTATTAATAGTAATCAAAGTAATAGTTTTCTTGCTTTGGTTATTCGGAGAGATAGTGGTGCTGACAAGTCACCAGTTATCTAAAATTTGTTTTTACTGATAGAGGGACCTATGAAAAAATTACTTTTAGCCACAGCCGTCGCTGCACTTTCAGTTTCTGCTGCCCATGCTGCACCTACTGTATATGGTAAAGTATTTTTGACAGCTGACTACACTGATACGAATTACGATGATAACTACCGTGCCAATGCTACTGCAACTTCAGCACCTAGTGACGAAAGTACAGTCAAACTAAACTCAAATGCATCACGTATTGGGTTTAAAGGTAGCGAGGAGTTAACTGACACTGTTAACTTGGTTTATCAATTAGAATACGGTGTAAGCCCAGATGATGACCGTACCCAGTTTACTTCACGTAATACCTATATCGGCTTAGCCCACAACACTTTAGGTACTTTAATTGCGGGTCGTCATGACACCCCATTTAAATTGGCTAAAGGCAATGCCGACGTATTCAATGCTAATTCTGCTACTTTGAGTATTGATACTACCGGTCCACGTGGGTATACCAACCTAGGTGAAAACCGTGTTAACAATGTCGTGGCTTATAAATCACCAACTATCGTTGGTATGCCAGTGACTTTTACAGCGGCTGTTAACTTGTCTGAAGTTGACAAAGATACTGACAGTCCTACTACCGAAAAAGATGAAGGTGCGAACGGTTATTCTGCTTCATTGGTTTATGATCAAAATGGTGTTTATTTAGCCGCAGGTTATGACAATAACATAAATGTTGAAGATACAGCATGGCGTTTAGCGGGCACCGTAGACATGGGCAAAATGAACATGGTGCAGGGTCTGACCTTGGGTGCGTTATACCAAAATGCTGATTTATTCAACGAGAATGATGATGCTAAAACTTGGTTAATCTCTGGTAAATATGCTATTGCTAATACACCATGGACTGCGAAAGCCCAATATATCGACACTGATTTTGGTGACAATGATAGCTCAGAAGTTGCTGTAGGTGGCGAGTATGCCTTCAATAAATCAACTACTGGTCACATCTATGCTGGACAAGTTAAAGCAGATAACTTCAAAGATGTAACTATCGTTGGTACGGGTATCGAATACAAATTCTAATATATCTAACTTTTAGATTGCTGTAAAAGCTAACTAATTCTTTAGTTAGCTTTTTTATTGGAAAAATGACGTTCGCTATTATCTTGACAAAAATCAACAATTATCAATTTGATTAAAAATAAATCACAAATGATATAAAAATTGTAAAAACTATTGCAAAATATTGCAAAATATTTCAAAATTGTTATCCTAGTAGTTAGAAGTATGTTTTTAGTAATTAGTAAGAAGAAATTGTAAATATATTCAAACTTTATTGCTAGATTTATACAATTAATAGTTGACGCTATTAAGAGTAATCAAAGTAATAGTTTTCTTGCTTTGGTTATTCGGAGAGGTAGTGGTGCTGACAAGTCACCAGTTATCTAAAATTTGTTTTTACTGATAGAGATGACCTATGAAAAAATTACTTTTAGCCACAGCCGTCGCTGCACTTTCAGTTTCTGCTGCCCATGCTGCTCCAACAGTTTACGGTAAAATTCTGTTAACTACTGACTATGTTGATGGTAACTTAACAGTAAAGAAAGATGGTGATAAATTAATCGATAAAGATTATAGTACCACTCAACTAAATTCTTCAGGTTCAAGTAATGTGACAGGTTCACGTATCGGTTTTAAAGGTGCGGAAGCATTAACAGCCAATACTGACCTAGTGTATCAATTAGAATATGGTATTGATGTTGATGCGGACAAAGGTCGAAACTTCCGTTCACGCGATACTTATATTGGTCTATCAAACAAACAATATGGTACTTTAGTTGCTGGTAGTTTGTATGCAATCGATGATAATATCAATTACGCAGGTCAAACCGTTAGTCTATATGACACCTATAGCACAGGTTTCAGCGTCGAAGCTGCTGATGAAGAAACAGCAGATATTTTAGGTGTTGACGAAGGCGAGACAGTAAAATTCTTGGCATTTTGGGACGGTAATCGCGCTAACAATTCCCTTGCTTACTTCTCTCCATCATACAATGGTCTTCAGTTCATGGGCATGTATGTTATGGAAGAAAAAAATTCAACTGATTTATGGACTAAATCAGAAGCATTCGGTGCAGGCTTAAAATATGAGCCAACTAACCAACCTTTCCGTGCAGGTGCAACCTATATCAAATCTAGCGACTTCAGCACTGCGCGCGTAAGTGGAGCATTTGATGTAAATGCTGCTACTACATTAGGCGCACTATATCAAGTTACAGATTTAGATAAAGATAAAAATGAGAACTTATTTACTCTAAGCGGTTCATACGCGATTCCTGCTACAAAATGGAAAGCTTACGCACAAGGCGATATAGTAAAAAACATTAGTGGTCGTGATGGCTTAGATGGTTCACGTTTTGTAGTTGGTGGTAAATATGGTTTTAATGCTGCAACAACTGGTCACCTATATACCGGTTACAGCAAAATTGAATTTAGCGAAGATGGTTCTGATCTAGATGCAAGTGGTTTTGGTCTAGGTGCAGGTTTAGAATACAAATTCTAATATTTACTAGAATTTGCTATCAAAAAATCCACTCAGCGATGAGTGGATTTTTTTATGAGTGAGCGATTTATTGATAAAAATAATTTTTTGCTAAACCTAGGCATTTTCGAGTAAAATTCTTTTTTACCAACGAGCGAAATAGATAACATGACAAAATTCATCTTTGTAACTGGCGGTGTCGTTTCTTCACTTGGCAAAGGTATCACCGCTGCATCGGTAGCCGCGATTCTTGAGGCACGTGGTCTGAAAGTCACCATGACCAAAATGGACCCTTATATCAATATTGATCCAGGTACAATGAGCCCATTTCAACATGGTGAAGTATTTGTTACCGAAGATGGCGCAGAGACTGACCTTGATTTGGGCTATTACGAGCGTTTTTTGCGCCACTCAAAAATGACCCAGCGCAACAACTTTACCAGTGGGCGTATTTATTCGGCAGTGATTGAAAAAGAACGTCGCGGTGATTATTTGGGCGGTACGATACAGGTCATTCCGCATATTACCGATGAAATCAAAGCGCGTATCCGTGCCAGTGGCGAAGGCTACGATATTGCCATGATTGAAATCGGTGGTACTGTCGGTGATATTGAAAGCTTGCCATTCATGGAAGCGGTGCGTCAAATGCAAGTTGAACTTGGTCGCAACAATGCCATGCTGATGCATTTAACCCTCGTGCCTTATATCGCGAGTGCAGGCGAGAGCAAAACCAAACCAACCCAGCACTCAGTCAAAGAATTACGCAGCATTGGCTTGCAGCCTGATGTGCTAATTTGTCGTAGTGAGCACGCGATTAGCGATGATAATCGCCTAAAAATTGCATCGTTTACCAATGTTGAGCAACGTGCCGTTATCCTTTGCCCAGATGCCAAATCCATTTATCAAATTCCAAGTATCCTACATGCCCAGCATTTAGATGATTTGATTTGTGAACGCTTTGGTTTAGATACCCCAGAGGCGGACTTAAGTGATTGGCACCAGTTTACCCAAGCTTTGTTAAATACCCAAGAAACCGTAACTGTGGCAATGGTGGGTAAATACGTCGAACTGCCTGATGCTTATAAGTCAATCAATGAAGCCTTGCTACATGCGGGTGTGGCAAACAATGTCAAAGTCAATATTGACTATGTCGATGCCGAAAAACTTGAAAACGATGATAGCCTGTTTGAGCATATTAAATCTGCTGATGCCGTGCTTGTGCCTGGTGGATTCGGTGAGCGCGGCACCTTGGGTAAAATGAAAGCAATTCGCTATGCCCGCGAAAACAATGTGCCTTATTTGGGGATTTGTTTGGGAATGCAATTAGCCGTCATTGAGTTTGCGCGCAATGTATTGGGTTTAGATGCCAACTCAACAGAGTTTGATAAAAAAACCAAAGCGCCATTGATTGGTTTGATTACAGAATGGTTTGATGAAAAAGGTGAACTACAAGTGCGTAGTGATGCCTCGGACTTGGGCGGTACCATGCGTTTGGGCGCCCAAAAAGCCGAGCTTGTGGAAGACAGCAAACTGCGTCAAATCTATGGCAGCCCTGTGATTACTGAGCGTCATCGTCACCGCTATGAAATGAATGGTCGCTATATCGAACAGCTGGAAAATGCCGGCATGAAAATTTCTGGTTATTCAGCCAAACAGCATTTGGTCGAGTCAGTAGAAATTGCCAATCATCCTTGGTATGTGGCGGTACAATTCCATCCAGAATTTACCAGCCAGCCACGCGGTGGTCATCCATTGTTCAATAGCTTTGTTGCAGCGGCGAAACAAACCAAAAAATAGTATTTATGATGCACAACAAAACCATCTGTTACAGGTGGTTTTTTGTTTTTAGCCATTGCCTATAGCCAATTATGCTATAGTGACAATCAATAAAAAATTTGACAACATACTGAGAGCCCTATGACCACTAACTTACCGACACCACAATCCCATATTCAGCTCAATGATATCACCATCGGCAATGATCAACCGTTTGTGCTGTTTGGCGGCATGAATGTACTAGAAAGCAAAGATTTGGCATTTGAAATTGCTGAAAGTTATATTGACATCTGTAAGCGCTTAAATATCGGCTATGTGTTTAAGGCAAGTTTTGATAAAGCCAATCGCTCAAGCTTGTATTCATTTCGTGGTCCAGGTCTGGAAAAAGGTATCGACTGGCTAAGCGATATCAAAAAAGCGTTCAATGTGCCCATTATCACTGACGTACACGAGCCGTACCAAGCTGAGCCTGTGGCAGCAGTGGCGGATATTATCCAGTTGCCCGCGTTTTTGAGCCGACAAACCGACTTGGTAGCAGCGATGGCAAAAACCGGTGCGATTATTAACGTCAAAAAAGCGCAGTTTTTGGCACCTCATGAGATGAAGCATATCATCAATAAATGCCTTGAAGCTGGTAATGATAAAATCATCTTGTGCGAGCGTGGCAGTGCGTTTGGTTATAACAATCTCGTTGTCGATATGCTTGGCTTTGACACCATGAAAAAAATGCAGGTTCCCGTGTTTTTTGATGTGACCCATAGCTTGCAGCAGCCGGGTGCAAGAGCAGACAGTGCAGGCGGTCGCCGAGAACAGATTACCACGTTAGCACGCGCTGGCATGGCAACAGGATTGGCAGGGTTATTTTTGGAAGCGCATCCAAATCCTGATGTTGCCAAATGCGATGGTCCTTGTGCGCTGCGGCTGAGCCAGCTTGAGCCGTTCTTAGCCCAGTTAAAACAGCTTGATACCTTAGTCAAAGGGTTTGAGGTGTTAGATACCCACTAATTTTTACTCGACCTTTTAACACAAATTTGCAACGCCTCGTTATTAAAATGTTATCAATCGATAACGAGGCTTTTTTTGGCTACGTTATAGTGCTAGGTTATAGAACTAGAACAATATTTTATAACCCACAGCATAAATACAGGAATAACCATGGCAATTCAAACAGTCGCGTACGATTTAAAAGGCATTCATGACCCTGCAGGCTATGAGGAAGTCATGAAAGCTTTAACCACCATCGGCGGGGTGCAGGCAGTACATCTTGAGCCTGAAAATCATCGCGTGATTGTCAGCTTTGATGATACACAGACGTCAGTTTTTGCCTTCAAAGCTGCGCTGACCAATGTGGACTATATCACCGAGCCGTTCCCGATTGAAGCACCTGCCAACCCTGCCAACAATCGCACTTTAGCGGGTGATTTGGCAAAAGATGGTAGACTTTCCTAAATCGCTTGTTCAGTGGCTACGCTCGATGTGGCAAGCGTGCTTGGTCACTGAACCATCTTGTACGCCATCTTGTACGCCATCTTGTAAGCCCTCTAGAATACTACAGGTAGGCGAGCCATCTCCCAAACAACTATCATGCCATCCTTGCAGGGTGGTTTTCATTGATTGTAACCGCTGTATTTTATCGCTTAGTTCATCGATGTGATTGCGGGTTAATGCTTTGACTTGGGCATTGCTACGCTGCTTGTTGTCTTGTAGAGCCAATAACGCTTCAATTTGCGCTAACGAAAATCCCACATCACGGGCATGTTTGATAAATTTTAGACGCTGTAATTGGGTATCGCTAAAGACACGGTAACCACTGTCCGTGCGCTGGATGGTCTGTAATAAACCGAGTTTTTCGTACTCACGAATTTGTCTGGGCGATAACTCAGTCAATTTAGCGACTTCATTAATATTCATTTTTTGCTTGACCTTGACCTAATGTTAAGGTTTATAGTAATACCACAGTGTGATAAATCAATATTTTTTTCAAAGAAAGTAAAAAATCAACCTGAAGGATATTAATATGAATAACATCATGGGTTTGTCATGGGTGGTGGCATTGGCGCTAGGTATGACGGCTTGTACAAAAAATGACACTACCCAAACTGCAACGACAGCATCAAGTACCGATTCAATGAGTACCGATGCTAGAAGTACTGATGCGAGCATGACCCAAGCGCAGTCAATGCATCATATGGCTTCGGCAGCGGATACGCAGTCACAATCACAGCCGCCGCATATCATGGCTTATATGGATATCATGAATAAAATGCACCAAGCCATGTCAGCAGGGGTGCAAGCTAAGAATGCCGATGTCGGGTTTGCCAAAGGCATGATACCGCATCATGAAGGCGCAATTGCGATGGCAAAAGTGGAGCTGCAATATGGCAAAGATGCCGAGATGAAAGCCCTTGCGCAAAAAATCGTCGATGCCCAGCAAAGTGAAATCAGCGTGATGCAAAACTGGTTGGACAAGAACGAATCAAGTCAGCTAGCAGCGAGTAATGCCAAAGAAATAACGCAAGCCTATCAGCAAAAAGACATGAGCAACCACGATGCCATGATGCAGGGGACTATGGACGCCAATCCTGATATTGCCTTTGCCAAGGGTATGATACCGCATCACCAAGGCGCGATTGATATGGCAACGATAGAGCAAACCTATGGTAAAAATCCAGCGATGCTAACACTCGCCAAGCAGATTAAACAAGCGCAAACGCCAGAAATCAAACAAATGCAAGATTGGCTTAGCAAACAAGCCCATTAATTAAAAAAATAGCCACCTAAAACCACCTAAAAAAGGAGCGTAGTATGACAACCCAAACCATCACATTAAATATCGAAGGCATGACTTGTGGCGGCTGCGTCAAAAGCGTAACCAATGCCCTCAATCAAGTGGCAGGGGTGCAATCTGTCGATGTCAGTCTTGACCATAACAACGCAACCATCAACTTTGATGACGGCCAAGTACAACAAAGCACGCTTAAAGAAGCGATTGAAGACGCTGGCTTTGACGTAGTATAAAGACGCCACATAAAGACACCATACAAGGACTCCATACAAGACAGACACTATCATGACTACCCAATCGATACACGCGTCAGACAACGCCCATACTGAGCAAATCATTCTTGATATCGATGGCATGACTTGTCAAGCCTGTGCCAGCCGCATCGAAAAAGTGCTTAATAAAAAGCCTGCGATTGTGCAAGCTGATGTCAATTATGCCAATGAAGTGGCGCAGGTGCAGTTTGATGCCTCACAAACCAACGCTGAGCAGATTGTAGCATGGGTGAAAAAGACGGGCTATGAGGCAAAAGTACAGCGGCAGAACGCGCTATTTGCGCATGAAGCCTATGAGCAGAAAGTGCCCTATACCTTGATTGCGGTCTGGATTTGCTTGCTGCCTTTTTTGATTGGCATGGCAGGCATGATGATAGGCAGTCACGCACTGATGCCGCCGCTGTGGCTACAATTTGTGTTGGCAACTATCGTACAGTTTGGCTTGGCGATACCGTTTTACAAAAGTGCCTGGGCGAGTATCAAAGGCGGTCTTGCCAATATGGACGTGCTGGTGGTGCTCGGCACACTGACAATTTGGGCGTATTCAACCTATAGTTGGTTAAGCTATCTGCACACCACAGCCCAAATGGGGCATGATGGGATGGCGCATAGCATGCCCCATGTGTATTTTGAAGCCAGCGTGATGGTGATTGCCTTTGTCAAAATGGGCAAGTACCTAGAAGCCCGTACCAAAAAACATAGCCTAAATAGCATCAATTTACTATTAGCGCTCACCCCTGAGCAAGTGGAAGTTAAAAACCCCAATCCGCAAAGCCAAGATGCGCAGTGGCAAATCCTGCCCCTTGAGCAAGTCACAGCTGGTCAAATTTTACGTGCTAAAGCAGGTACTCGCATTGCCACGGATGGCATCGTCACCGCTGGCGAAGGCTGGTGTGATGAGAGCCATTTAACGGGTGAATCTGTGCCACTGAGCAAAAAAGTGGGTAGTCCCGTGCTGGCAGGTGCCATGGTAGAAAACGGCAGCTTTGAATACCAAGTCACCGCCAAAGGCAGTCAAACACGGCTTGGCGATATGATACAAGCGCTCAACGACGCCCAAGGCAGTAAAGCCCATATCGCCCGTATCGCCGATAAAGTCGCGGGGATTTTTGTGCCGGTGGTGGTTGCCATCGCTTTGTTGACTTTTTTTGCCAATTATTGGTTCTTAGGCGCGTTTGACACGGCACTCATGCGCGCGGTGGCGGTGCTCGTGATTGCTTGCCCCTGTGCATTGGGACTGGCGACGCCGGCAGCCATCATGGCGGGCATGGGTGTGGCAGCACGCTCAGGGGTTTGGTTTAAAGATGCGCAAGCCTTAGAAGCGGCAGGTGCAATTGATACGGTAGTATTCGATAAGACAGGCACCATCACCCAAGGTAAACCCCAATTATCTGCATCGTACCTGATAGATGACAATCTAAAGCTGTTTAACTTAGATAAAGCAGCTCTGCTGCAGCTCGTTGCCAGTGTCGAACGTCATGCGAACCACCCGCTTGCGACCACGCTAGTGAACTATGCCAAATCCTACACTAAGCAAACTGATACGCCTCAAAGTCCAGCAGCATTTACCATAAGCCATGTAGAGACAGTGCTCGGGCAGGGGATACAGGCACAGGTAGCCACGATTGGGCGGGTGAAAATCGGCACGCCAAGTTTTGCCAATCTTCAGTTACCTGCAGCGATTATCCAAGCCAATCCTGTTTGGCAGATTGCCAGTCAAGTGGCGGTAAGTATCAATGACACCCCTGTGGCAGCCTTTGCGCTAGCCGATGAGATCAAACCAGACAGTGTTAAGGTGATTGCGTCGCTGCAAGCCCATCATCTAGATGTGATAGTGATGAGTGGTGACAAGCAGTCGGTAGTTGACTTTATCGCCCAACAAGTCAAAGCAAACCAAGCCTTTGGTGAGCTGTCACCCCGTGATAAAGCGCAAAAAATTGATAGCCTACAACAACAAGGTAAAAAAGTAGCAATGGTGGGCGATGGGGTGAATGATGCGCCCGCAATGGCAACGGCGACTGCAAGTTTTGCGGTAGAAGGCGCAACCGATATTGCCAAACATAGCGCTACGGCAAGGCTAATGGGCGAGTCGCTCAAACATGTCGATTATGCGGTCACAATTGCCCGTGCAACCCTGCGTAATATCAAGCAAAACCTATTTTTTGCATTTATCTATAATTGTCTTGGTATACCGTTAGCGGCGTTTGGGCTACTCAATCCGATGATTGCGGCAGCGGCGATGGCGCTGAGCTCGATTTCTGTACTACTCAATGCCTTGCGACTCACCCGCATGAAGGTTATTTCCTAACGGCTTATGGTTGTTTTGACAACCTATTGGGGCTGATTTTACTTGGCTGCGTATGACTATGCATGACCTATAGGCGATAGTGATAAGCTGCTAAAACCTGTTAAAATATGCTATGATAATCCCACCCCATTTGTATTTTAACAATCCCATTGTTGATTGTGACAGCCAAGGAAAACGCCATGTACGCTGAAGAAACCACCACCAATAACCAAATCAAAGATATCATTGCCCGCGAAATTTTGGACTCACGCGGCAACCCAACCATTGAAGCCGATGTGATTTTAGCGGATGGTACTATCGGTCGTGCAGCCGCGCCATCGGGTGCATCGACAGGCTCACGTGAAGCGCTTGAGCTGCGTGATGGTGACGCATCACGCTATCTGGGTAAAGGGGTCAAAAAAGCCGTTGCCAACGTCAATAGTGAAATTCGTTCATCACTCGTTGATATGGACGTATCAAAACAACAAGACATTGACAACAAATTATTAGCGCTTGATGGCACAGAAAACAAAGAAAAATTGGGCGCCAATGCCACCTTAGCAGTATCTTTAGCAGCAGCCCGTGCCGCCGCACAATCACAAAAACTGCCACTTCACCAGTACATTGCCAACCTACGTGGGCAAACATCACTGTCGATGCCTGTGCCGATGATGAACATCCTAAATGGGGGTGCCCACGCGGACAACACCGTTGATATCCAAGAGTTTATGATTGAGCCTGTTAATTTCACCAGCTTCGGTGAAGCGTTGCGTGCGGGTACAGAAGTATTCCATAGCCTAAAATCTGTGCTAAAAAAACAAGGCTTAAACACCGCAGTCGGTGATGAAGGTGGCTTTGCACCAAACTTACGCTCAAACGAAGAGGCGATTACTGTCATCATGCAAGCGATTGAGCAAGCAGGGTATACCGCAGGTAAAGACATTTACTTAGCGCTTGATTGTGCCTCATCAGAGTTCTACCATAAAAATGAGCAAGGGAACGGTCAATACGTACTTGAAGGCGAAGGCAATAAAGCCTTTAGTTCAGAAGGTTTTGCGGATTATTTAGCCAGTCTTGTCAGCCAATACCCAATTATCTCGATTGAAGATGGTCTAGATGAAAGCGATTGGGATGGCTGGGCGTACTTAACGCAAAAATTGGGCGACAAAGTACAGCTCGTGGGTGACGATTTGTTTGTGACCAACCCAAAAATCCTACAAGAAGGTATCGACAAACACATTGCCAATGCGATTTTGATTAAATTTAACCAAATCGGTACTTTATCAGAAACCTTAGATGCCATTTATCTAGCGAAGAAAAACGGTTATGCCACCGTCATCTCACACCGCTCAGGTGAAACTGAAGACAGCACCATCGCTGACTTAGCCGTGGGGACAGCTGCAGGTCAAATCAAAACAGGCTCACTGTGCCGTTCTGACCGTGTTGCCAAATACAACCAACTACTTCGTATCGAGCAGATGGTCACTGCAAGCTACCACGGTGCTGACGAGTTTATCGGTTTACGCAACCCAAAAGCCTAACTTTAAAAGCCTAAATTTAAAAGCTTGGCGCCAAAAGATTAACTTCAAAAGCTTAAATTTTAAAGCTTGATAAAGCATTGAAGTGATAAAAACCTTAACCCATGACATTGAATTTGCTACAATGCGTGGGGTAAGGTTTTTTTATGCCAAAAGTTTTTATTATTGAGTGCTGTCATGACTTATTTGCGTCAACTGTTTATGATTATTTTTGCGGTGATTGTGTTGGTATGTCTACAATACCAGTATTGGTTTGGCACCAATGGTCGGGGCGATTTGGCAGCGTTAAATAAACAAATCAGCGAACAGCAATCCATCAATAGTGATCAGCAAAAAACCAATGAAGTATTGCTTGCCGATGTTAAAGACTTAAAAAACGGACTTGAAGCGGTGGAAGAACATGCTCGCTCCGATTTAGGTTTAATCAAACAAGGCGAAACCTTTGTGCAAATGTCGACCGCTAGCAGTGTGTACAGTACCGATGTGGTCACACCGAATGCCCACAATACCGCCACGTCTCACCCATAAAAGCATAAGAACTGCCAAAGTTATATTTGTCTCAATTTTTACTGTCAACTGTTTACTTTATTGTTGAAAAGACGCCATGTCAGAACTTAACGCAATACCTGCCAATTTATCTAACAACTTTACGATTGACACCGTGGTCGTCGCTGCAGGCGTTGGCAAACGCTTTGGTAATCAGATGCCAAAACAGTACACCCATATTGGCGGTCAGACGGTGCTCCAACACAGCATAGCGGCGCTAAGCAAAGTCCACCAGCTAAGCACTTGCTATTTGGTGATTTCTGAAGAAGATACGATTGCCAAAACACTTAACTTTAGCATGCCAATCGAGTGGGTGATAGGTGGCAAAGAGCGGATGAATTCGGTGTTTAACGCCGTGCAAACGATTTGGCGACAATATCAAAATCCGTTGAGTAATAAGACGTTCAATGAACAAGCCTTCAATGATAAGGATAGTCATCATGCGTATGATAATCATTGGGTGCTGATTCATGATGCTGCGCGTCCTTGTGTCAATCCGAGCGATATAGAAAAATTGATCACACAGACCACACAGCAATTTTCGCAACAGTCGGCGGGTGGCTTATTAGCAGTACCGGTGCGTGATACGGTCAAACAAATCATCCATTCACAAGACCAAGTGTTGGCACAAAAAACGCTTGATCGCAGTCAGTTGTGGCTAGCACAAACCCCGCAGATTTTTCCATTGCCAACACTGTATGATTATCTAATCCAAGCCATTGAGCAAACGATTGCGTTTACCGATGAAGCCAGTTTATTTGAGCATTTTGGCAAACAGCCGTTATTGGTGGAAGGCAGTCATAGCAATATCAAATTGACGTTTCCAGAGGATTTGCAGTTTGCGCAGGTGTATTTGGCAAAACCTTAGCAAAAATGGCTTTGCAACAAATTGAGGTTACCGCTAAAAACCGCATAAGAAAAGAAGCCCATAACAAAAAAAGCGCACGAGCAAAAAACGGCAATGAGAATTTATAAAGCCACAAAAACAAAAAAGCCATACTAAATTAGTATGGCTTTTTAACTGTATTTTCTAGTGGTAACACTAAAAAAATTGGCGTCCCCACGGGGATTCGAACCCCGGTTACCGCCGTGAAAGGGCGATGTCCTAGGCCTCTAGACGATGGGGACACTAGCACGCTTAGTTTATAGCGTGACCTCGACCGCTTTCACCGTTAATGTCGAAGTGGAGCGTATAATATATATTTTTATTTTTGCCGTCAACTGTTTTTTATGTATTTTTTTATATTTTTAACAATTAGCCCATCATACGTTGACCCATGATACTTGGTAAAGCGGCATGAAAAGCGCATTAGCCAACTAATGCGCTTAATTACAGTGTTTTCTAAAAAGTGTTGTCTAAAAATTTCACACCGTGCTTATGAGTGATTTTTCTGATGCGACTTAGGTGTTGTATGAGCACGCGTCGTATGAGATTGCGGCGGCAGCTTAGCGGCTTTATTTTTTAAGTGATAGCGAATCCAAAAATGGGTTACGATGCTAATCACAATCGATAAACTGATAAAACCTAAAATGGTCATCCAGATTTGACTATCTACTTGCATACTTGATCCTTGTGAGACAATCTAAGTTAACGCTGATTATCGATGCGCTGGCTATCAATACTTTGATTAGCTCCCATTGTTTGATTACGAATCGCATCATCGCGCTGTTTTTTCTTGAGTCGGAACGTTAGCCATAAATATGTTAATATGCCTAAGATTACGGCAGCAATCATATACATAATAATAGTAGTCCAAATACTGTTATCTACGCCCATGAAAGATTCCTTTTTATTATTGTTAGCATTAGTGTAACAGGTTTTAACAGCTATTTTACGTCATTCACGTAATGATGTGTGGTAGCGATGTTACTGGCTATTTTCAAACACTGTAATAAGCGTCTACAAAAGTACTTTTTTTCACTTTTTCATATTTTTACGTTAAGATAATTGTCTAAAAAACGCTTTGGCAACTGACACGGTTGCAGCAAGGAAAATAATTATGAAAGTAGTCATCAGTGACGGCATCGAATACGCCCTAAATCTTAATTATCGTACCATCGATATTGAATCGACCGACTATACCAATATTGCAGCAATTGTGGTCACGATGACAGACTTGCCTCGTGTGTATCAAGATATTGAAGATTTGGGGTTTGCTATTCCGATATTTGTGGCGATTGAATATGGTGATGTAGTGCCTGATGAATGGCTACCCAATGTGTATGGTGTGCTAGAGCTGGCAGATGATCAAAAGTTTTATAACGGACAATTGGTCAATGCGGCGGCGGCGGATTACATCGCCACGCTCGATCCGCCTTTTTTCCAAGCCTTGATGGACTATACCGACTATGGCAATGCGGCGTTTGACTGTCCTGGGCACCAAGGCGGACAGTTTTTTCGTAAGCATCCTTCGGGCAGACGTTTTTATTTATACTTTGGGGAAACGCTGTTTCGTGCCGATTCCTGTAATGCCGATGTCCGTCTTGGCGATTTGCTAATTCATGAAGGCCCAGCGTTTGAGGCACAAGCGCATGCGGCGAAAGTTTTTAATGCGGATAAAACCTACTTTGTGCTCAACGGTACTTCCTCTTCCAATAAAATTGCGATTGGTGCCTTAGTGGCGCATGGTGATTTGGTGCTGTTTGACCGTAACAATCACAAATCTGTGTACCAAGGTGCCTTAACCATGGCAGGTGGTACGCCTGTGTATTTAGAGACCGACCGCAATGCTTATGGTTTGATTGGCGGCATTCCCGCCCATTGTTTTGAGGAAGCCGAAATCCGTGAGCGTATTTGTGAAGTTGCGCCCGATAAAGCGGATGATGCCCGCCCATTTCGCTTGGCGGTAATTCAGCTAGGCACGTACGATGGCACTATTTATAACGCCCGCCAAGTGGTGGATCGCATCGGGCATCTGTGTGACTATATTTTGTTTGACAGTGCTTGGGTGGGTTATGAGCAGTTTATCCCGATGATGCGTGATTGCTCGCCACTGCTGCTTGAGCTGGGTGAAAATGATCCTGGAATTTTGGTGACCCAATCGGTACACAAGCAACAAGCTGGCTTTTCTCAAGCCTCACAAATCCATAAAAAAGATAACCATATCAGCGGGCAAGCCCGTTATGTCAATCATAAACGCTTTAACAACTCGTTTATGATGCACGTGTCGACCTCGCCGTTTTACCCGTTGTTTGCCTCACTTGATGTCAATGCCAAAATGCATGAAGGTAAAGCCGGTCAGCGCATGTGGCATGAGTGTGTCATCGGCGGTATCGAAGCTCGTAAAATGCTGCTAGACACTTGTAGCATGATTTTGCCGTTTGTTCCGCCTACAGTAGATGGGCAAGCTTGGCAAGACTACGATACTGAAACCATTGCCCATGATATTCGTTTTTTCCGCTTTGAGGCAGGGGCGCGTTGGCATGATTTTCAGCATTATGCCGATGACCAATACTTTATTGACCCCTGTAAATTGCTACTGACGACACCCGGCATTGATATGCAAACCGGTGAGTATGAAGCAACAGGGATTCCTGCTGCGATTTTGGCACATTATCTGCGTGAAAGCTCGGTCATTCCAGAAAAAGCCGATTTAAACTCGATTTTATTCTTACTGACGCCTGCCGAAACCTTGGCAAAATTCCAGCACTTGGTCGCCCGTATCGTCAGTTTTGAAAAGCACATTCGCGAAAACAGCCCCGTCACCCAAGTGCTGCCGACACTGGCTAAGGCATATCCGCAGTACCGCAAACTCACTATTAATGAACTGTGCCAACTGATGCATAACTTCTATGCCAAGCATCAGCTAAACAAACGACAAAAACAAATGTTTGAGCGCGAACATCGTCCCAAGGTTGCTATAAGCGCGTTTGATGCCCATAACGCCTTTATCCGTAATGATGTTGAGTTGGTATCACTGCATGACATTAAAGGCAGAATCGCCATGGAAGGGGCGCTACCATATCCACCAGGGGTGTACTGTATCGTACCCGGTGAAGTGTGGGATGGGGCGGTGCTTGATTACTTCTTGGCATTGCAAGAAGGCGTTAATCGCTTGCCAGGCTTTGAGCCAGAAGTGCAGGGCGTGTACTGGGAGTATGACGACCAAGGTAAAAAGATTGCCTACGCCTATGTGTTAAAACAGTCTCACTAAATTTGATTGACGGTTTTTGATTCATAGGCTTTCTCTTTGAGGTCTATATTTGGCGCGTTTGCAGCAGTAACCAATGGCGCAAAAATTGGTCTGTGTAGATGGGTGCGATGCTATCTAATTAAATGATAATCATTATTATTTACATTATCAATCTATTATTGGATAATGACGGCTCAATTTTTTAAGAGGCAGTCAAACAATGACAATGAAAGATTTTCGTATCTACATGAGGCTTGGGCACCGCTATGTTGGATTCTTTATGGTTGGCATTATGCTGGTCTATTCGCTAAGTGGCATGTTGCTGGTATTTCGCGACACTGATTTTTTAAAATCTTCAAAAACTGTCAAGCAAGTCGTGGCAAGCAATCTTGATGAGAAAAATTTAGCCAAAACCCTAAAAATGAAAAACATCGATTTTAGGGAGCAGCAGGGTGATATACAGCTTTTTAAAGACGGACAGTACAATGTTAAAACCGGTGAGGTGACTTATACCAGCAAAAAGCTGCCTGTGGTATTAGATAAAATGGTGAATTTTCATAAAGCGCCCTCTAAAGGTAGCATGGGTGGGCTCAATGTATTGTTTGGCTTGAGTTTATTGTTTTTTGTGGTGTCGAGTTTGTTTTTATTCACGCCAAGTTCCAAAATTTTTAAGCGTGGCTTGGCATTTGTGGCGGTGGGAGCGATTATGTCGGTGATTTTGTTGATGTTGTAAATTACCCTAACAAAAAGTTTTTCAGCAGCATTTTGGCGCCTTCGGTGGCGAAGGATTCTGGGTGATATTGCACCCCTTGAATCGGATAGTCACGGTGGCGAATGCCCATGATTTCATCGCCTGCTAGACTGGCATCTTTGAGGTTTTTATCACTATGTTGCTCACTAGATACCACGCTGGTCACTACCAAACAATCGGGGAGTGAAGCGGCGTCGACCATCAGTGAATGATAACGCATGATGTCAAGCTGCTGTGGCAAACCTTGATACACGCCTTGACCATCGTGACGAATCGGTGATGTCTTGCCATGCATTGGCACATTGGCTCGCACCACTTGACCACCAAAAAAATGTGCAATCCCTTGCATGCCAAGACACACGCCTAGCAGCGGTATGGTTTTGCCAAGCTCAGTAATGACCTCACCACACACACCAAAATACGCAGGGTCATCGGGCGAACCTGGACCGGGGGAGATGATAATGCGGTCAGGATTCATGGCTTTGATATCCGCTAAGCTAATCTCATTATTGCGTTTGACAACCACGTTGAAAGGCTGATTGTCTGCGGCTAAAATCTCACCAATATATTGGTATAGGTTAAAGGTAAAAGAATCGTAGTTATCAATAATTAACACTTGCATAGTCAACTCTAAAAATAGGTTATGGCTGTTGTTCTAAACGTCCAAAATACTGCTGATATACATCGCTATCATACGTATCTAGTTGGCGTATCGTCATGATGGAGCAGACTTTACTGCACTGGCGCAAAATTGGACAGTACAACTTTCATCGCAGACAGTTTTCGCACGATTTCTTCATATTCATCTTCAGGATTGGAGTCATACACATTGCCGCCGCAAGTTTGCGCATACGCTTTTTCGCCATTGATAAACAGCGAGCGAATCGGAATAGCAAAAATACAATCCCCATTAAAACAAAACTGACCGAGTGCGCCACCGTAAGCGCCGCGACCATCGGGCTCTAGCGTATTTATAATTTTCATCGCTTCAATTTTGGGTGCGCCCGATAGCGTGCCTGCGGGAAAATTACTGGCAAGCGCGGTGAACATATCATGATTAGGGTCAAGAATACCGACGATTTCACTGGAGATATGCTGGACATGTGAAAAGCGCTTGATATCCATTAAGTTACGCACTTTTACCGTCCCAAAGCGTGCCACCCGCCCGATATCATTACGATGTAAGTCCACCAACATATTATGTTCGGCGATTTCTTTGGGGTCATTGAGCAAGGCGCGCGCTAATTGGCGATCTTCGGTCTCATCCTTGCCGCGCTTGGTGGTGCCCGCCAGTGGGAAGGTCTCCATCTCACCATTGCGCAATCGGAACAACAACTCAGGCGATGCGCCGATAATTTTTTGGGCGCCAAATTTGACATAGTACATATGCGGTGACGGGTTGACTTCGCGCAGTTTACTATAAATTGGCATGGTATCGCCTTGGATGCGATAATGCGATTTGAAACCCACTTCACATTGAAAAATCAGCCCAGCTTTAATGTCTTCTTTGACTTTCATCACCGCTGCCGCATGTTGCTCGCGGTTCATCCCATCGCCCAAATGCTCAGCAGTGGGCTGCGTATAGTCAGGCGAAATAGCGGTCAATAATGACTTGATTTCGTCAATACGATTGCTTTGGTGGTCGGTATCGTAATAATAATAAAAAATTTCACCGGTCATCTTATCAAGGCTTAACCCATCTAAGTACACCCCGAATTTGAACGGCTCGAAATCATCACTGGTCTGAATATTCAGGGTCGGCTCAAAAAAATTGACACTATCAAATCCCAAAAAACCGACCAATCCGCCGGTATGGCTACGCGAAATCACATGTTGTGGGGTGATTTCGCGCAGTAGTTGGTAAGGATTGTCACAGGTATAATCCGTGCTTTCCCCCGTGCGATTGTTGGTGATAGTCAAGGTATGGCGGTCTTTTGCCAACACCGTCATCGCAGGGTCAAAGCCAATGGCATGATGACGTGAGATATAGCTTTCTTCGCCCAACGATTCCAGTAAAAAACAGGTAGCGTATTTGGCTTCGATGCGTTTAAAGAGTTCAAAAAAATCAATGTCTTGTGCAAGTTTAATCAGGCTTGGTTTGCTGGCAAGGTCGATTTTAGGCGGTTTGGCGTGTGTAGTCATCATAGTGTCTTAGATTTATAGTGTCTTAAATTTATAGTGTCCTAAATTTACCGTATCTTAAATTTATAGCGGCTTAAATTTACCCTATCTTAAATTTTAATCAATGTTTCAGTGTTCTAGTATGGTGATACATTGTAATCAGATTAACCCTTGCTTGCAACTCTTTTATGGCATGCCAGTTATTTTCACACGGATTTTCATTGCCCTTCTACTCACCCCAAAGTATGTCACCCCAAAGTATGCTACTGTGATGGGCTTATTTACGCTTGAAGCCATTATCACAAATTTATAGGTTCAAATGACTCAGATTTGGCAGTAATTGGTTGATATCATGTTGACCATACGCTTTGGCGCCCCGTGATACGGTCGCAATGCCTACCCCCAAGCGCTCAGCGATTTCGCGTTGTGGCAACGCTTGCTGAAACAAGGCAAAAATCTGAATGCGATTGGCGATTTCTTTTTGTTCTTTTTCAGTCAGTAGCGCTGCCAAAATTTCGCGGATAAAGTCACTATCATCGGTTTGGCTCAGTAGCTCAACCAAATAATCATAGGCGGGTAGGGATGATGGCGAAGTGTGCGGCATAGTAGTTTTTTTGAGTAGAAGATAACAAGTAAAGCATTTCAATGTTCTAGTATAGTGATACATTTTACGAAGTTTAGCCAGTGAACTCAATCGATTTTTATCCCTTTAGAAAACTAAAGAGAGGCGAGGAATGGTTACTTTTGATTACAAAAGCGCAAATAACTGAATATTTAATCAAAGCTTAATCGACACAAAGTCGCTTTAGCGTGGTTATACAATGTGGTTATAATAAAATTGCTTAGTTAAAAATCTAAGTGAGTTTATTAATTATAAATAATGACTATCAGTCATAGTTACTATAACCGCGCCGTTGTCTTTGGTTATATTGTGTAGCAGTCTTAATGGGCAATTAAGAATGGGCAGTTAAGGTCAATGTCAAAGGGTAGCAACGCGGTTTAAAGAGTTAGTTAACGCTAATGTTATTCAACACTTATCTTATTCAAAATAGGGCACTTCATTATGACAACCAACGCTAAGAACAACAGTGAATTTTTGAACAATCTGGTTTTTAAAAAGGTCGATCACCAACCACAGCGGGCGGATTATCAATCCAACCAACCTGGCAATTCGATGCCGTTTAGCGATGCCCGTGGTAACTATCAACGTAATATCGGTTTTGATACCGGACGTTTTAAAGACAGTAAAGTCTATATTGTCGGTGGCGGTATTGGCGGGTTGGCAGCGGCGTATTATTTTATCCGAGATGCCCATATCCCAGGCGAGAATATTACCTTTTTAGAAGAATTAGCGGTGCAAGGCGGCTCACTCGATGGCGCTGGTAATGCCAAAGACGGGTATATCATGCGGGGCGGTCGTGAGATGATTACCACCTACGAGAATTTTTGGGATATGTTCCAAGATATACCTGCGCTAGAGCTACCAGAGCCTTATTCAGTGCTTGATGAATACCGCCTGATCAATGACAATGACCCCAACTATTCCAAAGCACGGTTGATTCATAACAAAGGCGAAATCAAAGATTTTCACAAGTTTAATCTCAACAAAGCCGACCAGCTTGCCATCGTCCGCTTATTACTAAAAAATCAAGACGAACTCGATAATCTCACCATCGAAGATTACTTTAGCCAAAGTTTTTTGGACAGTAATTTTTGGACGCTATGGCGTAGTATGTTTGCTTTTGAAAACTGGCACAGCTTACTTGAGTGCAAGCTTTATATGCACCGGTTTTTGGAAGCCTTAGATGGTATCAAAGATATGTCGACCCTGTTATTTTCTAAATACAACCAATATGACAGCTTTGTGGTACCTGCGCAAAAATTTTTAATCAATAAAGGCGTCAACCTACAAAGTGACACGTTAGTGACAGCGGTTGATTTTGAACAGCAAGGCGACAAAAAAGTGGTGAAAGGGCTGACAACCACCCAGCATGGTCAACAAGTCTATATCCCTGTACGGGACAATGATTTTGTGATTATTACCACAGGGTCAATGACGGAAGATACGCGCTATGGCACCAGTGACACTGCGCCTGATATCCGTCTAACTGATGATAACATGGGAAAAACGAAAGGCTGGGTACTGTGGAATGACCTTGCCAAACAATCAGCTATGTTTGGTCGTCCAGAAAAATTTAACCGCCATGTACCCAAATCTGCCTGGATGTCAGCAACCTTAACCTGTAAAGACTCCGCACTTTTACGCAAAATCAGCGAAAAATACTGCGTCAATCCGCCGCTATCAGGCAAAACAGTCACAGGCGGTATTGTTACCATCACCGATTCCAACTGGCTTATGAGCTTTACTATTAACCGCCAACCGCAATTTCCTGACCAACCCAAAGACGTGGTGGTGATATGGGTGTATGGGCTATTGATGGATAAAAAAGGCAACTATGTGCCAAAAACCATGCCAGAATGTACGGGGCATGAAATTGTGACGGAGCTGCTATACCACCTAGATTTGCTCGAGCAAAAAGATGATATTTTAGCCAATACCATCGCTAACACCGCCTATATGCCCTATATCACTTCGATGTTTATGCCACGTGCCAAAGGCGACCGTCCACAAATTGTACCCGAAGGCTGCACCAATTTAGGTCTCATTGGTCAATTTGTTGAAACCAACAATGATGTGGTGTTCACCGTTGAAACTTCGGTACGCTCGGCGCGGATCGCGGTGTACACCTTAACAGATTGTAATAAGCAAGTGCCTGATATCGTGCCAACCCAATACGATATTCGCAACATGCTCCGCTCTGCCAGTACACTCAACGATGACCAAGGCTTCATCGGCGAAGGCATACTGCGCCGAGTGCTCGCCAATACCTATTATGAGCACATCTTGCCACCCGTCGCCAAAAAAGCGCCCAAAGACAGCTCGTTGATGCAGACGCTTACCGAGCAATTTGAAGTAGTCAAAGCCTTTTGGCATAAAGAAGGCCATAAAAATGAGCAAAAAGATGAGCAAAAAGATAAGCAAAAAGCGCAGGATAAAAAATAAGCTTTGATAAACATTTGTCATTAAACCGAAAAATCCTCCTGCCGCTAGGGGGATTTTTTATCAGCAAAATTTCCTTTGCGCCTAAAAACCCTATTTCGTAAAGCGATGGTTTCAAGTATATTAAAGATAAAATTACACATCATAAGGAACAAGTGATGAAACTATATACCATGAATGCCCCGCCAAATCCTCGCAAGGTCGACTTATTGTTAAAAGTCAAAGAGCTTGATATCAATGATATTCATAATTTACAAGTCATCAACGTGGATATTGGCAAAAATGAGCAAAACTCGCCGGAGTTTTTGGCGGTCAATCCACTGGGGCTTTTGCCTGTATTAGTGCTTGATGATGGCACTGTGCTCAACGATTCACACGCCATTTGTGAATACCTTGATATTAGACTCGCAGGCAATGGTAAGCAAGTGATGGGCTCAGACCCTATACAGCGCGCCAAAATCACCGCAATGTCACGCAATGCGGAGTTTCACGTGCTGTATAACATGATGCTGGCTTTCCAGCATGGGCATCCATCTCGTGCGTCGGTGGGCAGCCAAGTGCCCGGTATGGCAGAAGAGAGCATCAACCGCGTCAAAAAAGCCTTGCCGTACTTTGACAAGCTATTATCGAGTCATAAATATTTGCTCGGTGATCGACTCACCTTCGCTGATATCGTGTTGTATGTTGGCTTGGATTTTGGGCGAGTGATGAAGTTTAATCCCAAAGATGCCAGTGTGGTGGGTGATAATGTGGCACGTTTTTATGCGCAAATGAATGAGCGTTTTGGTAAAAAATAACGGTTGTTGAGATAAAAAAGGGCAAGGCAGATGCCCTTTTTTTATTTGTAGTGGTTATTCATCACTTCTATTCATCGCTTCTATGCAGCGTTTTTTGCAGCACTTTTTTCAATAGCGCTAGGGTTGTCATCACGACTGATTGTTTATCATTAATGCACTGATACCATCATATAGGGTATCATTGACCGGTGTGTCAATGCCATGCTTATCCCCCAATTCGCGAATCGTCCCTGCAAACAAATCAAGCTCACAGCGTCGCCCTGCTTTTAAATCCTGCCGCATCGAGGGCATGCCTTTAGGATCCAGCGCATCCATGATTCCCAACCATTTTTTGAAATCTTCCTCGGTCAAGGTTACGCCTTCAGCGTGTGCCACTGCCATCACTTCACGCATGGCGGCTTTGAACATTTCACGCGCTTCACCCGCTTGTTGCACGGTATCAAAGGTGCCTTGATACAATGCCACGGTTTGATTGACGCCGGTATTTAACATCAATTTGCCCCACAGTTGGCGCGGCATGTCATCGCTCACTGAGTGCGGGAAATTGACTTGGTTAAAGAGGGCATCGACTTGTTGCACGCGTGCGCGTTCAGCGCTATCAGTTGTCATCGCGCCAATGACCAATTGTCCATGATCGCGATAAATGAGTTGGCTACCATTTTGCCCATTTTTTTCATGCGGCTCATTTTTCATGGCGTCCATTTGCTGCGCCACACAATATACAATGCGCTCGTCACCAAAGGCGTTTGCCAATACTTTTTCGCTAGCGATACCGTTGAGGGCAGAAACAATCAGCGTATTGTCGCCAAGTTGACTTTTAATGAGCGGTAACACCTCATTTAACTGATAAAATTTGGTACAGACAATGACCAAGTCGGCGGGCGTGGTGATGGCGTTGGGCGTGACATAGTTGAGTGTTAATGGCTCGCCATTCACCAATAAACCTTGCTGTTGGTAGCGGTTGACACGGTTACTATCGGCGACGATACGCAGGTTTTCAAAAGGCATATTTGGGGCTAATAGACTTGCAAATAACGCCCCTAATGAGCCAAATCCAACAATGGCAATGATCGGTGAATCGTTCATCTTTTTTCCTGTTATTTTGCGACATTGATTAGAGTTGTGATAAAGTTTAGCAGATTTTTGCACGTATTTTAAAAAAGGAATCACAATGAAATTATTAAAAATGGCTGTGTTCATGGGTTGTTTATAGACTGCTTATGAAAAATCAGCAACAAACTTTGCAAGAACTAATGCCAGCGTTTGAGCAAAAAATTGAAAAAATTACCCAATCAGCTCAAAAAACCACCCAAATCATTAACCATAAAGCAAGTAAGAAATAATGAATCTATCCAATGTTAACGATGCTTCATGTGCACTAAACGGCGCGTACTTTGTCACAGGTACCGACACCGAAATCGGTAAAACCACCACCACCGCGCAATTGGTCAAGAATATAGCTCAGCAAGGCAAAAGTGTCTATGCCATCAAGCCAGTCACCGCAGGCATGGAAACCGATGACAACGGGCAAACATATAGCGATGATGCAAGGCGCATTAATCAATTTGCCAATGTCAAACCACCGCTGTCTGCCATTGCGCCTATCCAGCTAGTGACTCCTTGCTCACCACATATCGCCGCGCAGCTTGATAACGTGACACTCACCAAAACCCAATTAGTCGATACCATCCATAAGTCCATCGCAGCCTATCCTGCCGATGTGATTTTAGTTGAAGGGGCAGGCGGCTGGTTTACCCCTATTAATGAGCAAGAAACGCTTGCTGATGTAGCAGCCGCGCTCAAATACCCTGTGATTATTGTCGTCGGTATCAAGCTTGGCAGCCTTAATCATGCCATGCTAACCCTACAAGCAATTTGGCAAGCAGGGCTAAAAGTCGCTTTGGTTGTTTTTAACCAATTACAGACAGACACGCCGTTTGTCGATGCGCAAATTGACTGGTTAAGTCAGCAAATTTTACGCCAGTCTACTGGGTATCAAAACCAGCCACCCTTGATGGTCAAACAAGGCGTTTTAACCCATTAAATTTTTATCCAATCACATTGCATTTTGGCATAAGTTATGGTATAAATAGCGGCTTTAAATTTACTAGCGATTTTTTGACGCTTGCTTAAAATGGTTTTGATTGACGCAAGTCAAATAACTACCCATGAGTAGCTAATTTTAAGTACGCCGCCAAAAGATTAATTATTGATTCAAACTGAGATACTCAACACTAGAATCGTTGAAACCCTAGCTTTTTTTAGCTTCAATGATATGCGAGATGTGCGAGTATCAGTTGTGACAGGCATGAGCAGCCCTCATGCACACCGATTAGGAGTAAGCCATGTCTCGAGTATGCCAAGTGACTGGAAAACGCCCAGCGGTAGGTAACAATGTTTCTCACGCAAACAACAAAACCCGCCGTCGTTTTCTACCAAATCTACACACCCATCGTTTTTGGGTAGAGAGCGAAAACCGCTTTGTTAAGCTTCGCTTGACTACCAAAGGTATGCGTATCATTGATAAAGTTGGTATTGACCAAGTTTTAACTGATATGCGTGCTCGTGGCGAAAAAATCTAATTTTTGCCTTTTCATATTCTTAGGGAGCAATTGCGATGCGTGATAAAATCAAATTAGTTTCAACTGCAGGTACGGGTTATTTTTACACCACGACCAAAAATAAACGTACCATGCCAAACAAAATGGAAATCAAAAAATTTGATCCAGTGGTACGTCAACATGTTGTATTCAAAGAAGCTAAAATCAAATAATTGACTGACACAGTCTATTTGACGCGCTATTTGATAAAAAGTGGGTAACTTAGGTTAACCCACTTTTTTTATGTGCAAAAATTATAAAATCGCTAAAAAATTGGCAGAAAATATCAGTTGCTCCCAATCGCTACCATGATGGATGGTAAGGCGAGTTGCAAGGCCTATTGGCAGCTGAAACAGCCAAACCGGTTTATGTTACTTGTGCAGTTGGTGGCTACTTAAAGTATGGGCATCGCTAGTAGCACTGGCGGTAGTCGTTGGCGCTATCACAACCGCAGGTAAGGGTTTAAGACTGTTTTCAAACTCTGGCAATATCGCTTTAATAGCCTCACCCATCACCAATTGCGGCTCAGACGGTTCAAAGCCCATCATTTTTTCCCGTTCAGCAATGCGTTTGCTGGCGGCTTCAAACGCAGGTTGAAAACGGCGAAGCTTGGGTAAGCTTTCAGCAAAAAATGCTTGTCCAAAGTATGTATATTCGGCTTCATTAGAACAGCCAAACGATGATTTGTTCGCCGCTGAGGCAGTAATGACTAGGGTGTATGGTGATTTTAACTCATTGATAAATGAGCCAGAATAACAGGCGGATACCACAATAACGCGCCATTTAATGCCAGATTTATCCAATGATTGGCGTAGCCATTTGGCATCGACATTATCGAGCGCTAGCGGTGGGTTCGACATCTCAATCACCTTGTCACCCCCATGCGAGGTCAAGGTCAAAAATAGCACGTCTTCATTGACATCCATTTTTTTGGCGATACTTTGCAAAGTGCGTTCAATACTGGTTTTACTGGCAATCGGCAGCGCAGACAGGGTATTGGCGTTGTTAATGAGTTCCACCGAGCGTCCTGCTGTGCCAAATTGATGGTCAAAGTAATCTTTGGTCAGCTCAATTTCTGACCGGAACACATCTTGCTCGCCATGACCTGCGACACCCATAAAGTACCAATCATGTATGGTCGGGCGTTGCGGCTGCACATTATTTAGCATATCAGCCAGAAGCTCAGGCTGCGCATAAAATGCCGCTTCAGTGACCACGGGTTCGACAGGGTCAGATTGAAAAATCGGCTCAGATTGCACGTTTTTTTGCCACACACTGAGTACGGCAAACGCACCCAGCATAATCAGGACACGCTCAATCCATGACCAGCGTAATTGATTGCCAAAAATCCATAGCAGCGATAATGACTGCCAGACAAACGCCAATACGAACACAATACCAATCGTATCAAACGTCCATTCAGGTAGCCAGCCTAGGTCTGATATAAACTGAATCAAGCTTTGCACCAGCATCATGAAAGTATCAGCACACAGCCATAAAATCGCCGGCACAAAAATTAGCATGGCATTAAAATGCCGTTTGGCAAGAATCAATCCTGCCACCAACATCACCATCGGCCAAACCAAATAACTAATCAGCCCTTGTGGATTAAAATGGGTGGCATCTTCAGCAACGAGCCACGAAAACAGCAAATTACTCGCCAGTGCCGTCAATCCAAACAACAAAAACTGCCATACAGTGGGCTTGACCCAATAAAACGCGCGTTTTGAACCTATTAGCATGTGACCCGTGGCACGGATATTGGCGATAACGTTATGAGAAAAACGTTTGAGCGGGGTTAAATCAAGATCGGTAAGAGAAGTTGGCAAAATATCCACACTATTGAAAGGCTGATTCTAAATCGGTAGGCAAGTAGCGATAAAATAATAATACAAAATAGCGATGGGGTGTTAACAACTTTCTCAATCATTCGTGTTTAGAATGTTAACTATCAACCCTAGTAAATCATACGCCTAAAAATTAATTTATCTAAAATAGCGATTAAATGAATAAAATTTTCTATTAAATTAAAATTATGAAATTATTTATCATAATAATAGATTATATGATATAATAAAATATATGGTATGATGGTATTGTAGGCTATTTTGCTTGGTTTAAGTGTGGTATGTTTCATAAATAAAAGATGGTATTAAAAAGAGTTTTAGACAGATGATAGTATTTAACCAATTTAAAAAATTTTTGGCACACGATATGGCGGCGGGTATAGTGTTAGCGTTTTCCGCTGTGTTGGCGATGGTAGTAGCAAACTCTCCGATGAGTGACATATACGAGCACTTTTTGCATCTGCCTATTTCGATAAAAATCGGCTCTTTTAGTATCGATCATCATTTACTACATTGGATCAACGATGGCTTGATGGTGGTGTTTTTCTTTTTAGTGGGGCTTGAGCTCAAGCGCGAAATGCTAGTGGGCGAACTATCAGAGGTCAAAAAAGTCGTCCTACCTGCGATTGCTGCAGTCGGTGGCATGATGGTACCGGCGATTTTTTATGCCGCATTCAATTATCAGCACGCAGATTTGATGAAAGGTTGGGCGATTCCGGCGGCGACAGATATTGCGTTTGCCTTAGGTGTGCTGACTTTACTGGGCAATCGTGTGCCTGCCGCACTCAAAGTATTCTTGGCATCGATTGCTATTTTTGATGATATTGGCGCGATTATCATTATTGCGTTATTTTACTCATCGGGGCTGTCCATGGCGGCACTGGCTTGGGTTGGGGTATGTTTGGTGATATTGTGGCTGATGAATCGCTTTAACGTCACACGTACCACCGCTTATATGATGATTGGCGTTTTGCTATGGGCAGCGATGCTCAAGTCGGGCATACATGCGACGCTTGCCGGTGTGCTACTTGCGCTGTTTATCCCAATGACAGACAACAAGCACCCTGAGCATTCACCGCTCGAATCGGTTGAACATGACTTGCAAGACACAGTCAGTTTTATTATTTTACCGATTTTTGCGTTTGCCAATGCGGGCATTTATCTCGGTGGTACGGGGCTGTCCTCACTGTTTCATACGGTACCGCTCGGCATTGCCCTAGGGCTGCTGCTAGGCAAACCGATTGGGGTGATGTTATTTAGTTGGCTTGGCGTCAAGCTTGGGTTAGCCAGCTTGCCTACCAATGTTGATTGGCGACAAGTATTTGGTGTGGCGATTTTATGTGGTATTGGCTTTACTATGAGTTTGTTTATTGGTGGGCTTGCCTTTGCAGGGCTTGCCTTTAAGCCATTTGACGAGCGGCTCGGCATTATTTTAGGGTCATTACTCGCAGGTATATTGGGGTATTTTTATCTTAAGAAAGTCTTACCAACCCAAGCGCTGACACAGCCGTTGACTAATCCTGAAGACCATACCTATATTCGCTAAGCTATTTACCCAAGGGTAGTGTAACGATAAATAAAATCTACAAATGATAGCAACGAATATTGCTATCATTTTTTTATCCCAATAATTTTGTGATCAATAATAAGGAAAACACCATGCTAACTAACAAGATAAAGGGTAAAAAAGCCGCATGGTTGGGCGGTGGTGTGGCGATAATTGGTCTATTGGCGAGTTGCGCCAGCGTGGCGTACCAATCGCTGCAAAATGGTAAGTTAAGCGATATCAAAGAAAGCATTGATAGTGTACCCAAAAAAACGCTGACGTTAAAAGGCACATTTACCCAAAGCTTAGAGCAATCTGAATTTAATGACGGTACCACCAAATACCATGTATTTGACCCAAACAACCTGTTAGCCGACTATGCCAAAGCGCAAGGTCAAACGGGCGTGTCGATTAGTTTACCTGTCTGCATTGAAGGGCGGGTGACTGAAAAAGGACGTTACGGACATTTAGGAAAATATCCGTATGAGCTGTGGGTTGATAAAATTTGCCAGTCCTAGACCAGTCCTAGATAAGCAGCTTGTCTGACCATCCTTCATTGACGATCAGGGTCAATTTCAACCAAATCAATGGGCTGGGTATGCAGCGAACCGTCTTGAATCGCAGTTTGTAGCGGATACTTGATGCGCTCTTCGGCGATGATTTGTCGCGACACATGCTGAATCAACTGACGTAACCAACGATGCGCAGGGTGATGCTGTAATAGCGGCGACCACGCCATCGTCAATTCAAACTCTGGAATAAAAAATGGCGGCTCTTTAATCACGATATCATCATTATTTGCTTGCATGCGCGCCACCCGAGTCGGTAGTGTAGCAATTAAGTCTTTATTGGCGGTGAGCATCGCAGGCATCTGATAATGACGGGTAAAGACACTGATTTGACGTTTCTGACCGAGACGTTGTAACGCCGCATCAATTGAGCCAAGTCCACCAGATTTTTCGGGATTCACCCCAAAACCCACGCCCATGCCTGTTTTAGAGACCCAAACGTGCTGAGCTTTAAGATAATTTTTTAGGTTAAAGCGATTGACATACGGACTATCAGCCGACAACAAACAACTAAAAGTATCACGCCAAATCAGCACTTGGTGAAAGCTTTGCGGTACCTCGTTAAAACGATTAATCGCCAAATCAACCCGACCTTGCTCCATATCTCGATACGACACATCCGAGGGCGTTAAGAAGTCCAAAATCACGTTTGGGGCTTCACTGCGTAGCGCTTTAACTAGCCTAGGCACCAGCGTTGCTTCGGCATAATCTGACGTCATAATCCGAAACACACGACTTGAGGTATAAGGACGAAACTCAGTACGCGGCTCTAATAACTGAGTTAAATCCGCTAACAATTCGCGTACGCGCGGCTGTAATTCAAGCGCCCGCTCTGTCGGCGTCATACCTTCAGATGAGCGAATCAACAAGGGATCATTAAACAACTTACGCAAACGACGTAAAATATTACTCATGGCGGGCTGGGTAATGCCGAGTTGCTCAGAGGCTCTGGTGACGTTTTTTTCTCGAAGTAACACATCAAGATGCACCAAAAGGTTCAAATCCACACGTTGTAAATCCATAAATTACTGTTTGTCTAGTTAAAAGTTAAGAAAAAAAGGCTAAAACCGCTAGTTTTAATAGGACTAAAACCTAGCAATAAAATTTAAGTTATTGATTGTATTATACTATATTTTAAATAAATACTAAAGATACGAATCATTAAATAGCTAAATTATGAATTAAAGGGTATAGTGCATTCATTCCATTATTTAAGCCAACTTAAAGCTTTATTAGTGCCAAAATAGAATTCTTAATTTTAACAGACTATTTAATATCACTGTAAGAAATATCACGTATTTTGTTAAAAAAATTGTTAGCCTATTTTGGATATGTAGTTTGTGTCTTAAACATTATTCATATTTTCGGTGTTTAACACTTGCTAAAGACTGGCTTATTTAAGACTTTTGCTATTATCACAATACAACAATCATCCTAAGTTTTTTATCCCACCGTCCTCAATAGGAGACTGCTATGTCAACTTACGTTTCAGCGATTGACCATATCCGCGAACTAAAAGCCAAATATGGTAACTGGAAAAACATCAGCGAAAATGATGCTGCGCGTTTGGTTATCCAAAACCGTTTCAAAACAGGTTTAGAAATCGCTCAATACACTGCCGACATCATGCGTCGCGATATGGCAGCTTATGATGCTGACAAATCAAAATACACCCAATCTCTTGGTGCATGGCATGGCTTTATTGGTCAACAAACCATGTATGCGGTTAAAAAATACTTCGGTACTACTGAACGTAAATATATCTACCTTTCAGGTTGGATGGTTGCTGCGCTTCGCTCAGAATTTGGTCCATTACCTGACCAATCTATGCACGAAAAAACCGCTGTGCCAAAATTAATCGAAGAAATCTACACTTTCTTACGTCAAGCGGACGAAAAAGTATTAAACGATTACTTCCGTGAATTAAATGCGGCGCAAGAAGCAGGTCAAGACACTAAAGCCATCTTAGACAAAATCAACAACTTTGAATCACACATCGTACCAATCATCGCTGACATCGACGCAGGTTTTGGTAACGAAGAAGCGACTTACTTGCTCACCAAACAAATGATTCAAGCAGGTGCTTGTGCTATCCAAGTTGAAAACCAAGTATCCGATGCTAAACAATGTGGTCACCAAGATGGTAAAGTTACCGTACCACACGAAGACTTCATCGCAAAACTTAACGCGATTCGTTATGCGTTCTTAGAGCTTGGCATTGACAACGGTGTAATCGTTGCCCGTACTGACTCTGAAGGTGCATCATTAACGCAAAAACTTCCTGTATCACGTGAGCCAGGCGACCTTGCTTCACAATACTTAGACTTCTTAGAAGTTGAAGAAGTGACTTTAGAAAATGCAAGCGAGTACGATGTTCTATTAAAACGTGATGGCAAATTGGTTCGCCCAACTCGTATGCCAAACGGCTTGTACTCATTCCGCGAAGGCACCAACATTGACCGCGTGGTACTTGACTGTGTGACTGCCCTTGAAAACGGTGCTGATCTACTATGGATTGAAACACCAACGCCAGACGTTGCTCACATCAAATCAATGACTGACCGTATCGTTGCGCAAGTGCCAGATGCTAAACTTGTTTACAACAACAGCCCATCATTCAACTGGACGCTGAACTTCCGTAAACAAGTCATCGCAAAATGGGAAAAAGAAGGCAAAGACATCTCAGCTTATGACAAAGCAAACTTAATGTCTGCTGACTACGACAACACTGAGTTGAATACCGCTGCTGATGAACTAGCGCGTACTTTCCAAGCTGATGCGTCACGTGAAGCCTGTGTATTCCACCACTTGATCACCCTACCTACTTTCCACACGGCGGCATTAAGTACGCACCAGTTGGCAAAAGGTTACTTCGGTGATAAAGGTATGCTAGCTTACGTTGAAGAAGTACAACGTAAAGAACTTCGCGAAGGCGTTGCTGCGGTTAAACACCAAGCCATGGCAGGTTCTGACATCGGTGATGATCACAAAGAAATCTTCTCAGGTGAAATGGCACTTAAAGCGGGCGGCGCCAAAAACACTGCCAACCAATTTGGTCACTAATGTTTCATTGACTGACTCGTTGAGTAAAAAAACACCCCACGGCATGTGGGGTGTTTTTTTTTGAGCGGATAAAATTAAATGGTTTGCATAATTTCTTGGTAGCGAAGTTGGAATTTTTTGATAAAATCAATGGTGGTTTGAATACCCATAAACAAAATAATATACGGGTTTAAACTATTTTCGTTCGACAGCTCAACCGCTTTATCACTTGGATATTCACTGATAAGTAACATGTCTTGCTGGCGCTGGGCTTGGATATCCGCAAGTTGTTGCTCAAAGTTTGGCTCTGCTAGTACATAACTACTGGAGTCATAGGATTTGATATCACTTAAATATTGAATACAAATCGACTCCAAATCTGCCCAGCGATAAGTTTCGGTTTCACGCACCAAATTCTCAATACTATTGACCAATTCATCCAAGGCTTGATAATAGTACCAAATCAACGGCTTGCGCGGGTCATCGGTCAAGCGTGCCGAGGCATTAAATAAGTGCTGTAAATTAGTAAATGCTAGCGTTTCGGGAATAGGCTCATGAATACCGATGAGCTGCTGAGGGACTTTGGCGTCAGGCGCCGCGGGCAAATCAGGTGAGCGGTTTAAATTAGCGCGACCCTCACGGTCAGATTGCGCCACTGGGGTTTGCTCTGATTCTATGCCCAGCAGTTGATTAACCCGGTTTAGATAAGTATTCATGTTAAGCGTAATCAAACTATCATGACTGTGCAGGCGCGCGAAGGCATAAGAGATTTCTTTTCTTGCTTCATAGGCGTCCATCAGATTACTCATGTTTTCTTCACGCTGATAAGTAATCGCATTTAAAAACAAACCTGCAGACACCACCCCAATGGTCGCTTCAATCATCACAAACGCCCGCGTAAAGGTATTGGTTGGGGTAATATCGCCAAACCCTGTGGTAGTGACCGTGATAGTACTAAAATACATGGCTTCCAAAAAACCCACGTTTTCATGGTTAAACTGCATATTTGGCAAGGTACTGTACAAAAAGCCAAATAGCGGAATCAGCGTCAAATAGATAGTGCCATACACAGCAGGCGGCAACGAAAAAATATCATCGCGCACGATAGGTTTGGCAAGCTTATTGAGGGTAAAGGTTTGGGGGGTGTTACGGGTTGATATGATTGGTTTAGTGGGCTTTTGCGCAAGTGGTTTCATAAGCTGCCTAATTTTTTTTGCTTTAGACTAGCATACCCATTTAAAAAGAAACATAGTATTGTAGTAACCCCTGATGGACGACAGGATAAAGGGCTCAAAGCAAAAGTGCCACTATTGGGATAAAAATGAAAAAAGCCAACTTGCTTGTTATCGAATAAAAGAAAACAAAGAAAGTAAAGAAAGCTAGGCAGGTAAGGGATGAATGCCCATTTATGGGGTTGAATGACGCCAAGTATATCAATAATGCCGCTATTCATCTTTAAAATAGGGTTGTAATACATATAACCCTATTAAACCTAGCAAAAAAGTTACTGGCACTATCAACTAGCTAGATTCACTTCCCATACTTGATGGGAAGTCTAAAAATATGGGAAGTATAAAAATAGGCAGTCAATATTAGTGTTGACCGAGCAAATCCTTTTTCATCTCAAGTGAGATGGGATTATCGCCTAGCCAAGCACGAAGAATAGCTTGGTCAAAGCCTTCTTCTTTGATATAAGGAAGATCGCCAACCTCATCATAATTTAAGCGAACGCCATGCTCTGGCGAAAATTCAATCGTAAACATTGCCCCTTCTTTGATGGTGTTGGTTTTGAACAACTCACCAAACACGTCATCAATCACTGAGGCGATTTTTTGATATTCTTTTGCGCTACTATTCGCTCTGATGCCGTCTTTGAAGGCACTTTCCAGTAACGAGCCTTTGATATTGCGGCGAGACACCATGCGCAATTGCTTGGCATAACGTGAAGTAATGGCTGTTTCGGCATCTTCAGTCATTTCACCCAAGTATAGGGCAATATCATAGATACCAATCATAAATTTACTACGAATGCTCATACCATTTCGCACGCAGATTTGACCATCTAGTTTTAGGGTAGGGGGAAATAGGGTTTCAAGATCGTTGGTTTTTCCTTTAAATAAAATCATCCTAGCATCCTTATCGTTCCTTGACGTTTTTTGTCCCTGGATAATGTCGCAATATCCTTATCTCGTTTCATTGTGTGAATATTGGGGCGAAATGTAAAGTATTATCAATGAACAGCAAGTCATAGAGCAATGATTGGTTAAAAAAGGGTTAGACGACAACGTACTAACCCTTATTGCTAAATTTATGCCTCCAACAAACCTACGCTGGTAACAAACTTAGGCTTGCAACATCGGCTTTAGAAAACGCCCTGTGTGTGAGCGCGCGTTTTGCGCTACCTCCTCAGGCGTGCCCTCAGCAATAATCTCACCACCGCCCGAACCGCCTTCAGGACCCAAATCCACAATCCAGTCGGCTGTCTTAATCACATCGAGATTATGCTCAATCACCACCACGGTATTGCCTCGGTCACGTAGCGTATGCAAGATGTCTAAGAGCTTGGCAATATCGTGGAAATGCAAACCTGTCGTCGGCTCATCGAGCACATACAAAGTCTGACCGGTATCACGTTTGGACAGCTCTTTGGCAAGTTTCACCCGTTGCGCCTCACCACCCGATAAGGTTGGTGCAGACTGACCCAGGCGAATATAACCCAAGCCGACTTCTTGTAGGGCTTGCAAACGCCGGTAAATTGCCGGAATCGCCTCAAAAAATTCTGCCGCATCTTCCACCGTCATATTGAGCACGTCATTGATGTTTTTGCCCTTGTAGGTGATTTCAAGGGTTTCACGGTTGTAGCGTTTGCCTTGACACGCATCGCAAGGCACATACATATCAGGCAAAAAGTGCATCTCAACCTTAATCAAGCCATCGCCTTGGCAGGTTTCACAGCGGCCGCCTTTCACGTTAAAGCTAAAGCGTCCTGCTTGATAGCCACGAGCTTTGGACTCGGGCACTTGGGCGAATAGGTCACGAATCGGACTAAATACGCCTGTATAGGTTGCAGGATTGGAGCGTGGGGTACGCCCAATCGGGCTTTGGTCGATATCGACGACTTTATCTAAATGTTCTAGCCCAGTAATACTGTCAAACTCTTCGGCAACATGGGTGGTAGCGTTATTGAGCTGCGTGGTCGCTAGTGGCAATAAGGTGCGGTTGATTAAGGTCGATTTACCTGAACCCGACACGCCTGTAATAGCGGTAAACACACCAATCGGCAAGTTTAAGGTCACGTTTTTAAGGTTATTACCTTTTGCCCCTGTCAAGGTCAGCATCAAAGGTTTGGCTTCGACTTTACCCTTTTTGGCTTTTTCTTTCTTCTCGCTTTCCGCTTTTTTCGCTTGGTTTTTGGTTAAGGGAATGGCGGAGTCTTGCATTTTTTCATATTTATCGTCATTGGCGATTTTGGCTCGGTGACGCACGGTTGGCACGGCGATTTTCTTTTTGCCTGATAAATATTGACCCGTTAATGATTCAGGATTTTTGGCAATGTCTTTTGCCGTCCCTTCTGCAATGATACTGCCACCATGTACACCAGCGCCCACGCCCACATCGATGATATGGTCGGCTAGACGAATGGCATCTTCGTCATGCTCGACGACAATCACGGTATTGCCCAAATCACGCAAGCGAGTCAACGTTTGCAGCAAGCGATCATTGTCACGTTGGTGCAAGCCGATTGATGGCTCATCGAGTACATACATCACGCCCATCAAGCCCGCCCCGATTTGGCTAGCAAGGCGTATGCGCTGAGCTTCACCGCCCGATAGGGTTTCGGCAGAGCGGGCAAGGGTGAGATAATCCAAGCCCACACTCACCAAAAATTCCAACCGCTCACGGATCTCTTTGATGATTTTGGCGGCGATTTCGCCTTTTGCGCCCTCGAGTTTTAATTGCTCGTAATACGCCATTGCTTCGCCAATCGATAGCTTGACCATTTCGGCAACGGTACGGTCGCTGACTTCGACATGGCGAGCGATTTCGTTCAAGCGTGAGCCGTGACAGGCATCGCAGGTGGCATCGGCAAGGTATTTGGCAAGCTCGTCTCGCACGATGTTGCTTTGCGTAGTGCGGTAACGACGCTCCATATACGGCAACACCCCTTCAAATGGCACGGTTTTGGTGGACTTGCGCCCGCGTTCATCGACAAAGTTAAAAGTCATTTTGTCTTTACCAGAGCCATGTAAAATGACATCTTTGTGCTTTTTATCCAGTTGTTGCCACGGCGCTTCCATATCAATACCGTAATGCTCGGCAACGGTAGTCAGCAAGCCAAAATAATAGGCGTGGCGTTTATCCCAGCCTTGAATCGCCCCTTGGTTGAGCGATTTTTCAGGATGCCCGATGATTTTTTCAGCAGCGAAATATTGGCGTTTGCCCAAGCCATCACACACGGGGCACGCGCCATAGGGGTTATTAAAACTAAACAATTTTGGTTCAAGCTCAGCAACCGAGCGATCACAGACAGGGCAGCTATGTTTGGCGGACAAAATTTTATCTTCAAACTCAGCGTCCATGTCATGCAAGATGGCAATGTCGCTACCGAGTCGTAAGGCGGTCTCCAAGCTTTCGGCAACCCGATTACCCAAGTCATCCCGCACTTTGAAGCGGTCAACCACCACATCAATGGTGTGTTTAAAGGTTTTGGCAAGCGGTGGCACATCGTCAATGTCATAAATCTCACCATCGACCCGCAGCCGCACAAAGCCTTGCCCTTTTAGCTGTTCCATCAACTGGATATGCTCGCCTTTGCGGTCATCGACGACGCGCGCGAGAATCATCAACTTGGTATCTTCGGGCAATGCCATGACGGTATCGACCATTTCGGTGACGGTTTGCGCGACCATCGGCAGGTGGTGTTCTGGGCACATGGGCGTACCGACACGGGCGTACAGCAGACGCAAATAGTCATAAATCTCGGTAATGGTACCTACCGTGGAGCGGGGATTATGGTTGGTGGATTTTTGCTCGATGGCGATGGCAGGTGACAGCCCTTCGATGCTATCGACTTCAGGCTTTTCCATTTGTGATAAAAACTGGCGAGCGTAAGCCGATAAGCTTTCGACGTAGCGGCGTTGTCCTTCGGCGTATAGGGTGTCAAAGGCTAGGCTAGACTTGCCCGAACCTGATAAGCCTGTGATGACGACCAGTTTGTCGCGGGGGATGTCGATGTCGATGTTTTTGAGATTGTGGGTGCGTGCGCCACGGATTTTGATTGCGTCGTGCTGTGCCATATTGAGCTTCTTATTGTGTGTTTTTGAGTGGGAAATTTGGGTAAAAAGATGGGGTTTTAATGGGGGAATTGGGTGGGGGTTTCAATATAAGTTCGATAAATTAAGTAGAAAATTAATTTGATAAGAAATTGTTGAAATTAAATTTTTTATTCTATATATTGTGTTTTTTTATAATTTTTATTCAATATATGGTTAATTATGACTACAACTACTATTTTTGATGAATTTCTATTAAAACTAAAAGTAAGTAATGCTGAAAATATAAGCTTGCGATATGGGGAAGTTACACGAGCCCTAAACTTACAATTTAGGGATAATGACAATCGTGATTCAAATAGACTTCAAGTTGGTTCTTATGGCAGATACACCGCTATTAAAGGAGTTTCTGATTTAGATATGCTATATATTATGCCTGCAAGTAAGAAAAACGAATACTATAATGGAGGTCAGTTGCAGCTACTTAAAGATGCGAAGCAAGCTATTCAGAATAGGTATCCATCAACAAATATTTTTGTGGATAGCCCTGTCGTTTGTGTAAAATATACTGACTTCGATATTGAGCTACAACCTGTATTTGAAATTGAAAATGGTTTTGAATATCCAGATGTAAACTCTAGTTCTTGGAAAATAACTAAACCACGCCAAGAAATATCAGCAATGAAAGAGGCAAATGATACTAAGAATAACAATTTAAGAAATTTATGCCGAATGACAAGAGCCTGGAAAAACAAGCATGGTGTTGCTATGGGTGGTTTGTTAATTGATACTCTTGCACACAACTTTTTGAAAAGTACTGATAAATACGATTATGCAAATACTAGTCATTATGACGAAATGGTTAAAGATTTCTTTTACTATTTATCTAATTTGAATAAAGACCAATTAGAGTATAGGGCTTTAGGTAGCAATCAAGTTGTAAAAGTTAAGAAACCGTTTGTGAGAAAAGCAAAGAAGACTTATGAACTTGTGCTTAAAGCGATAAATGCGAAAGGTCAAAAGAATGAATTTCAAAAATGGCGTGATATTTTCGGATATTATATTCCAAAAATTGAACATAATATTGCTAATGAGAGTTTGAGCGTTTATGATTCTGTCGCTAAAACTTTTAATAATACTGAAGAATTTATTGAAGACATATATCCTGTGGATATTAGATACAATTTGGAAATTGACTGTGAAGTGACTCAAGCAGGTTATAGACCATCATCCTTAAGGAATATGTTAAAACAAAAGCTAAAACTATCCGTTAAAAAGGATTTAAAATTCTTTATTTTAGAAATTGATATACCGCAACCCTACCAAGTTAAATGGAAAGTACTAAATCGAGGAGTAAAAGCCGAAGAAAAAAACTGTATTAGAGGTTCAGTTGAGAATGATGAAGGGTATCAGAGGAAGATAGAAAGAACTGACTTTGAGGGTGAGCATCTTGTGGAATGTTACATTATTAAAGATAACAAGGTAGTGGCAAGAGATTTTATCGAAGTTCCAATTTCAAAAGGATTTTTTTAGTGGAAAAGAACTACTTGTTGAAGTTAATTGCTGAAAAAGCCTATGATGTTGGTTTTGGGGCAAAAAAACATTTTGCTACTTATGATATAGTAGAGAAAGCTCCAGGTTGGATAAGTTTTATTTCTACTGCCATAGGCATATTAGGTTTAGTTATTGATTCTTTATCTACAAAGTTAGTTTCAGCTATTTTTTTGATTGTTGGAATAATGACTTTTTATTTTAATACTTATGACAGCAAAAAGGGTGACTACGAAAAGGTAGGAGGGAAACTTACTTCACTTTTTAGTCAGTTGAAAACTTTGTACTTTGATGTTAAAGGTGATAATAGCAGTTCTGATTTTCAATTATATAAAGATAGGCTATCAGATATTGAAAATGAATTTTATCAAAATTCAATTAGTAAGCAAATTTTGTTCAGCAATTGGTATGCACATTATAAATTTTTTTGGGAAATGCAAATCGATTGGATAACTGAACAACGTAAATTTAGTTTATTTAGAGATAAAATCCCTTTATCTTTTACTGTTTTTTTTACCTTGGTGATTATAGCATTAGGCTATTTTTTTAAAATTAAACAATTCTGCCTGCAGTAAGATTTTTTATAAAACCCTCAAACCTTGCTATACTTCATTGAATCAAGGAAAAAGAAAATTTGAGACAATAACATGGCAACGTTAACCCAAGAACAAACCGACTTCTTAAAAAGCCACCATATCCCAATGGACAAAACCTTTGACGCCAGCGGACTATCGAGCAAAGAATACAAAGCCAAAATGAAAGAAAACGGCGCGCTCGTTGCTTACGGTGTACCGCCCTGCCCAAAAGGTCATACCCTCAAAAACAAACAAGCCAACTGCCTGCAATGCAACCCCCAAGCCATCGCATCGCTCAAACGCCAAGCCACCCCAGGGGAGGTCTATATCGCCGTCTCACCCAGTCAGCTGCTTGCCAAAATCAGCCTCGTTGAAAACGCAAGCGATATCATCCAGCAATTAAATAGCGAAAATCATGCCGAAATCAACGACTGGGCATTAGCGATGACAGGTCGCACCGACTCCATCGGACAAATGGAAAACCACTTGCAGCAGCGCCTTGCCGATTACCAAGTACCCAGAAAACTCACTGCCGATGGCAAAACCACCAAAGCCTCGGGCGTGTACGACGTCGATGTGCATGACGCGCTTGAAGTGATAAATGAAATGCCTTTTACCTTAAACGAAATTGATAACGCCGTGATGGATGATTTCCACGCGCGCTATAGCGATAAACAGCTCCGCGAGCAGCAACAAACTGAGCAGTTAGCCATCGAAGAGGCGGCGCGTAAACAAGCAGAACTTGCCGAACAAGCACGACAAAAACAGGCTAAGCTTGAAGAACAGCGCCAACGACAACAACAAGCCAAAGAGCAAAAATTGGCACAAAAACAACAACGCCAACAGCAACTTGACGCCAAAAAAGCGCAAAAACAGCAAAAAATCGCCACCCAAGTGAAGCATAGCCCGTTAGAGGGCGCGCTAGTGGCTACCCCAAAAGCATCATCTATCAGGCAATCACCGCAAGGATTTTTTGACAACCAAAAAAATGTGATGTGGCTGATGATTGCTATCGCAGTGATTTTAGCCATCATGGTAACCGCTTATGCAATGCTAAAATAATGGGGCTGAAACGATAAAGCCAAAATAATAGGGCTAAAATAATTTTTATTGCCAATAAATTCTCTGTGATAAAAATTAGGCATATAATAAGCCGTTTTTGGCAAAATTTTGTGAGCCACCATGTCAGTAAAACCCACGTCAGTAAAACCAACGTCGAGAAATATAAGTCACAACGCCTCCATGAATACATCCGAAAAGAAAGCGATTGCCGGGTTGGGCGGTATCTTTGCCTTGCGCATGCTCGGACTATTTATGATTGTGCCTGTGTTTGCAGTATATGGCACGCAATATGCACACGCCACGCCGTTTTTGATTGGATTGGCGATTGGTATCTATGGCTTAGGGCAGGCGATTTTTCAGATTCCCATGAGTTTTTTGGCGGACAAATATCCGCGTAAACCGATTATCATTGCAGGGTTATTGGTATTTGCGCTTGGGGGAGCGATTTGCGCCTTATCAACAGACATCTATATGGTGATACTGGGACGTTTGATTGCAGGCAGTGGGGCAGTTTCAGCGGTGGTGATGGCACTACTCGCGGATGTGACCCGTGAAGAGCATCGCACCAAAGCGATGGCAACCATGGGGCTGACCATTGCCATGTCGGTAATGGTCGCATTTGGGCTTGGTCCGATTTTGACGCATGTGCTCGATATTTCAGGCTTGTTCTGGGTGACAGTGGCGTCCGCTATTTTCGCCATTGGCTTACTGTGGATCGTGCCCACCCCAAATCGGGTACTAAAGCACAATCTCAATAATCACTCAGTTAAAGCACAGTTTGCTGAAGTATTAAAAATTGCCGATATTAACCGGTTGCATTTGGCGATTTTTGCGCTGCATTTGTCAATGACAGCGATGTTTACCTTATTGCCACACCAGTTTCATGATGTGCTTGGCTTGACGGTGGCGCAGCAAGGTTTTGTGTATTTGCCGTTACTATTATTGGGCTTTATCATTGCGGTTCCGCTGATTATCATTGCAGAAAAAAAACGCCAAATGCGCGCCGTGTTTTTGGCATCCTTAGCGACCTTGGTGGCGGGATTGGTATTTTTGGCGGTGGCTAGTCAAACTATTGTAGGTTTAATTATTGGGCTTGCAGTTTATTACATTGGCTTTAACAGCCTTGAGGCGACCATTCCGTCTTGGATTTCCAAACGCGCGCCCGTTGCCAACAAAGCGACGGCAATGGGTATTAACTCATCTGCACAGTTTTTGGGTGCTTTTGTGGGCGGTGCCATGGGCGGTATTTTGCTGACCAAACCGATGTGGTTGTCGTGGACGGTACTCGCTATCGTGACTGTTATTGCGTTATTGTTTATCCTGCCGATTGCATCCCCACCGTATTTGACCAGCCTAACGATTACCCTGCCAACAGGTATTGACACGACTGCATGGTCACAGCAAATTTTGGCGATTGACGGCGTGGATGAGATAGTGATGATGCCAAAAGAAAACATTGCTTATCTCAAACTGGATAAAGAAAAATTGACCGATGACACGCGACAGCATTTGTCACATCTTACCGGTCAGACGCTAGCAATTTGATGCAAAGTTTAGTAAAGTAATGGCATTGTACTTGCGCTAAATCCGCAAAGGTTTGGCTAAAAACACTATAGCGTTATTGAGAAATTCATTAAGAAAGTTATCAAAAAAATCATCAAGGAAATTCTATGCGCGGCGTAAATAAAGTAATTATTGTAGGCAACCTTGGTTCAGATCCTGAAGTCAAACAATTTGCCAACGGCGGTAGCGTGACGCGTATCGCCGTGGCAACAAGTGAGCAGTGGAATGACAAACAAACAGGTGAGCGCCGTGAGCAAACCGAATGGCACCGTATTTCATTGTTTAATAAACTCGGTGAAATTGCGGCGCAATACCTGCGTAAAGGTAGCCAAGTCTATATCGAAGGTAGCCTTCGCACCAATAAATACACCGACCAAAATGGCGTAGAGCGTTATGCCACAGAAATTCGTGCCGACCAAATGCAAATGCTTGGCACCGCAGGCGGCGTTCAAGGCGGTATTGCTAATAACAATACTGCAAGCACAACCTACCAAAACCAGCCCCAAGGTGGTTATAATCAAGTTGGCTACAACCAAGGTGGCAACCAAGCGCCCAATCATTTTGGCGGCTATCCAAACCAAAATAATGCCCAGGCTGCGCCACAAGCGGGTCAAAATGCAGGATTTGGCAATAACCCATTTATGAATGGCAATCAAGCGCCACAAGGGGCAAATACAGGAAATAATCAGCCTGCCCAAAATCCCCAACAAAATCCAGCCATGGCAATGCCAAAACCAGGCGCAGTTGATGATGATATCCCGTTCATCTATATATCAAATGAACTAGTTGGAATTATATAACTTAAATATTTAAATTTTTACTAGGTTTAAAAAAATCCTTGCACAGTCACACTGTTGCAAGGATTTTTTATGCCGTTTTGTCTGATCGTAGTCTGCTAGTAAAGTGCAGAGTTTAAGGTGCAGGGTTCGGGTATAAGGTCTGCACCGCTTCGATATCAGCCAATACCTCCTGGGATAATACCAAGTCTACGGACGCGATATTGCTGGCTAGCTGCTCAATGGTGGTTGCCCCAATAATGTTGGCAGTCACAAACGAGCGGCTATTGACAAACGCCAGTGCCATTTGTGCCATATCTAGATTATGTTTTTTAGCGACTTCGGCATAGGCTTGGGTGGCTTGTTGCGCTTGCTCATTCAAATAACGGGTAAAATGGCTATAAAGGCTCAAGCGACTGTTAGCAGGCTTGTTACCGCCCAAATATTTGCCTGATAACACCCCAAATGCTAGCGGTGAATAGGCAAGTAGCCCAATTTGCTCGCGGTGACTGATTTCTGCCAGTCCCACTTCATACAAGCGATTGAGTAGACTATATGGATTTTGTATGGTGATAGGTCTAGCAAGACCATGTTTATCGGCTTCTGCTAAGTAGCGCATGACGCCCCAGGGGGTATCATTGGATAGCCCATAAGCACGGATTCGACCTTTGGTGATTTCATCATTGAGTGCTTCGATGGTTTCCAAAAATGGCGTCAATTCTTTGGTGTCTTGCTGCGCCATACTTTCTGTATAGCCGCGTTGACCAAAAAAGTTGGTCTGACGCTCTGGCCAGTGTAGCTGATAAATATCGATATGGTCGGTTTGCAAGCGCTGCAGGTTGCTATCTAATGCCGCACGAATGGTTTTTTTATCAAACTTGGTATTGCCATCACGCAAAAAATCATTGCGAGAAATTTTACTCGCCAATATCACATCATTTCGCTTGCCTGTCTTGGCAAACCAGCTACCCATAAAGCGCTCGGTATCACCCTGTTTGTCTTTATCAGGGGGTGACGGATACATCTCTGCGGTATCCCAAAAGTTCACACCTTGGGCAAGGGCATAATCCATTTGTTCATGGGCATTCTGCTCGCTGTTTTGCTGTCCCCAGGTCATGGTGCCTAAGCAAATTTTGGAGACGCTATCGCCCAGTTGTGGCAATGTATCAAATTGCATGCTATTTTCCTTGTATTTTGCATTATAGTTTTAACCAGCTTGGTGAGGTGATTGTAGCAAACTCATGGTGATAAAGTCGGTTGCAAATTGTAGTGAGTGCGGCAGGCAGCCACAATAAACAGTGTGCCCAAAACAAGCCTGACAAAATTTTGATTTTTTATGGATTGACATTACAACGCAATAAAAATCAGTTATGATAAAGCGTTTCATTCTAGTTAGAAAAATATTCGAGTGTTGGCGCAGAGTGAATTCAAAATTTTGCGCTAATGGCAATTTTTATCCTGCATGAATTATTTGATTGTTGATTAATCTGCTTGTGGATTGCGTCACTTTATCGGTGTCAAAAATCATTGTAAAAGGTATTCAAGTTTGGCAACTGTCAATTCATTACGTCCGACAAAACTATGGTGGCTGGTAGGTCTGGTTTTGCTTTGCTTAAGCTTGTTGATTCAGCTACCTGCAGCGTGGTTGCTACAAAAATTTGCCCCAAACAACCCGTACTTGCAGCAAATATCCGGCAATCTTTGGCAAGGTCAAGCCAATTGGCAAATCAATGCGCGCCCCAATACGCCGCTAGCGGGTAGTGTCGATTGGCGCTGGCAGCCGTGGCATTTATTGATGGGCAAACTGGGTATGGCGGTCGATATCCGCTCTGGTAAAACCGACTTGCAAGGCGTGGTCAAATTCAATAAAACCAGCTGGCAAGCCAATGATTTCAACGGCAAAATCAGCCATGACACATTGGCGCAGTTGGTCAGTTGGCAATTACCCGACACACCGATTACCATCAAAGAAGTGTCGATTGAAAAAAATAAGCAAGGCTATCAAACCGCCAAAGGCAACATGAATTGGGCAGGCGGTGATTTGGGGTATCCCACAGGCGGCAAAACCTACCTCATCAAACTCCCCACCATGCAAGGCAACTTAAGCGCGGATAAAGCAAGTGTCCAGCCAATAGCCAACAATGGTGCCAATAGTAGCAACAAGGCAGCGCAAGGTAAAAGCTTGCATTTAGCCCTTACTACACCGCAAGCCGAGCGTCTAGGGGATTTTTATCTTGACCAAGATAATATGATAGATGTGTCATTGACTCAGCGGCTGCTCAAAAATATGCCAGCGTACCAAGGCAAAGGGGCTGATGACAGTGTAGTGGTGTCCATTCGCCAACCTTTGACCAGTATGGGTAATTAGAGACGTAGCGATGATAGCAGATATGATAAAAGCCACCCAGCGCACCTCGTTGAGCCGTAAAACAACGACTGGTAAATTAGTGCCGATGGCGGTGGTAGAAAAACTGTATCCTTGGTTGCTATTGGCAGCTATTTTTTGGTTGGTGTGGCAATTAAGCCAAGCAATTTGGCTGGTGGTTGCACCGCCCAAAGCCCCTGTACTCACCCCAGTCCCCCTGCAGCCAAACTTGGTCGCGCAATCTGCCAATACCAATGCGTTAGATTTTTTTGCGCAGCCAACTGCCCCGCAAGCGCCGGCAGCGACACCCCCAGATATTAAAGTGGTGGGCGTGACCATTGCCACCCCAGAGAGTCAATCGTATGCAATTTTGACCGCCAATGGTAAAACCTTAAGCTATCGTATCAACGACATGATTGATGGCAGTGGTTATAAATTGGTCAAAGTCGCAGCCGATTTTGTAATGGTGGCAGATGCCAGTGGTCAAACCAGTAAAGTGCCATTTGGGCAACCGTTTTTTCTTGACCAAAGCGAGGCTATCAGAGCCAAAGCGCAAGCCAACGGTGCAGCCGGCGTGGGTAACGGCTCAAATATGGGACAGACCCCCACACCGAGCTTAGGCGGCGCTGCGACACAAGCGATTGGCGGCGCGCCAGTGGCTACAAGCGATCCGCATGATCGAGAGGATTCTGCGCCCAATATTGCGCCGTCAAATGCTGCTAATACCTCGCCAAGCGGTGCATCGTCAGCTATTGGTGGCGCGATTCAAGGGCTACAGCAAAATGCCTCGGGGTATCTAAGCCAAATGGGTGTGGCAGCAACAGGGCAAGGCTATTTGGTGACCGATGCGATGTCCGCAGGACTAAAAAACCGATTGGGGTTACAAACAGGGGATAAAGTCCTCTCCGTTAATGGACAAAACGTGGGTCAAAACCCAACGCAAGATGCCCAGCTACTACGTCAAGTGCAACAAGCAGGACAAGCGCAAATTCAAGTTCAGCGCGGCGACCAAGTCGTGACAGTACGCCAGTCATTTTGACAAAAGATAGTAAAAAGTTACAGACGTCATCGCTACGTGAGACACAAGTCGGTGACATGCGTTAAAAATTGATAAGGTAAATTATGAAATACCCAACCATGCTAAAGCCACTATTTTTGAGTACGACACTGGCTATGAGTATCAGTTTGCTTAGCAGTGGTCTGTCAGCTGCGCATGCAGCCACTGGCTATAAAGTGCATTTGCAAGACGCTGATATCAAGGCGTTTATCGACCAAATTGCCACCATCACACAAAAGAACTTTGTGCTAGACCCACGCATTAATGGCAATGTGACGGTGATTTCAAACAAACCCTTATCCCGTCAAGAAGTGTATGACCTGTTTTTAGCCGTGATGAAAGTCAATGGCATTGTCGCGATTGATCGCGGGCTGACCACAGAGCTGGTCCCTGATACCGTTGCCAAGCAAGCAGGGGTAGATGTGGACTTGCGGGGTAATACCGCAGGTAGCCAAATGGCGACCCGCATCTATTATCTCACCAACACCAATGCCAATGATATCTTAAACGTCATCCGTCCGATGATGCCGCCGTATGCTAATGCTGCTGTGGTGCCAAATGTCAATGCCATTATCCTCTCTGACCGCGCCGACAGCCTCAATCAATACGCAAAATTGATTAGCGATCTTGATAGCAATATGAATGACAAGCTGACCATTATTCCGCTGCGTCATGTCGATGCCAAGCGCATGATGGATTTATTAAGCTCACTGACAGGTACGGGCGGTGGTACAGCGCCAGCTGCTGCGGGTCAATCAGGGCAACCTGCTGTGGCATCAACCGGTGGCAGCCTGATCAATATCATTGCCGACCCGATTTCTGATAGGCTGCTCGTCAAAGGTAGTGCCGAGATGACAGCCAAAGTACAGCGAATGGTAGAGCAGTTAGACACCGTGCCAACGCAACGTCTCAGTGGTCTTCGCGTGTTTCGTTTAAAATATGCCAGTGCCACCCATATTGCAGAAATGCTACGCGGACTGCTTGCCTATCAATCTATCAATAGCTCAGGTGACCAAACCACCTTGCAAGCAAGCTCAATGTTTCAATCTAGTAGCGATACCAGTAATAATAGCGCAGCGACCACCACCAATACCGCAGTGTCACCGACAGGCTCACCGCTAAATACCTCCTCCACTAGCAACACAACGACTACGCAAAACAGCGGCTATCAAGGTAGACCTTTTAGCATTATCGCTGACCAAACCCAAAACTCCGTCATCGTCAATGCCAACCCAGAGTTAATGGTAGAAATCGAAAACGCTATTAATGAGCTAGATACCCGCCGTGACCAAGTGTTGATTCAAGCAGCGATCATGGAAATCTCCGGCAATGATACCCAACAACTTGGCGTACAATGGGCAATGGGCAATGCCAATAGCGGCGTAGGGGTAATTAACTTCAATAACATCGGTGCATCCGCAGTAGGACTGGCATCTGAGATATTAAGCAAAACCCCAGGTACGGCAGCAGCTTCTGTGGCAGGCGCGCTATTGGGGATTGGTACGAGTAAAACCGATAGTAACGGGAATCGTGAGTTTTATGGCGCGATTTTGCAAGCCATCAATAAAACCAACAATGCCAATCTGTTATCTATGCCCTCTATTTTGACGTTGGATAACGAAAAAGCCAATATTTTGGTAGGGCAGAACGTGCCATTTGTGACCGGCTCTTATACCACGGCAAGTAACTCATCAACCACACCGTTTCAAACCGTCAGCCGTCAAGATGTCGGTATCAATCTCAATGTCATTCCGCATATTGGTGATAATGGTTCAGTGCGACTTGAGATTTCGCAGGAAGTGTCCTCCATTGTCGACGGTACCCTCAATAACGTGAGCGGTGTCGTCACCAACAAGAATTTAATCAAAACCACCATTTTAGCGGATGACCAACAAACCGTGGCATTGGGTGGGTTGATGCGTGATAACAGCACCTATGGTCAGCAAAAAGTCCCAGGATTGGGTGATGCGCCGATTCTTGGTAATTTATTTCGCTCAAAAAGCAAAAACTCGGACAAAACCAATCTGATTGTATTTTTACAGCCGACCATTTTGCGTAATGGTAGCGCGGTGGCAAGCGTGACCGAAAAAAGCTTAGACGGTATTCGTACCATGCAACTGGTAATTGATAAAAACGGTACGCTCAAACAAATCCCACTTAATATAAATGCCATGTTCCCCAATACCAATAGGGTGCAAAATGGCGTCAAATTGCCAACAGACGACCTGGTTACCCCAGCCGAGCAGAGCTTATCAAACACGCCAAGAGTGTATGCCAATGGTGTCGATATCGTCACGCCCGTGTCATCAAATGTGTCTCGCACAGGCAGTTCATCGACCACAACCGTGAGTCGCCCAGCGAGCAACGCCATCACCCAAGCGCCCGTCACCCAATCTACCGTTACCCAATCTACAGGGCAGACAGGGCAGGGCGCAAAGATGGCTCAAACGCCTGTGGTGATTGCGACCCCGCCTGCGGTGCAGACCATCACCGTGACAAATCCCTAAAAATGTCCCATAATGCCAAGCATAATGATACTATTAAATACCCCTTAGGAGTAGGAGACTTGCATGGATAATCATCAAACTAATGCAGTGAATACGATGAACCTTACCGACAACTCGCAAAGCACTTTATGGCAACTCATTGGACTGTCACCAGCGCTGGTGGATTTAACCATAGATATTGATAAAAGCTTAAGCATCGGACGCAGTGATAGCAATGATTTGGTATTAGCAACCTCACAAATCTCTCGCCAACACGCCAAGATTAACCGTATTGGTGAGCAGTTGTATGTGCAAGACTTGGGCTCAAGCAATGGTACCTTTATCAATGGTGAGCGCATCAGTACAGACGCGCATGCTTTGCAAGCTACCGATGAACTTGCCTTTGCTGACTTGGTATTTTTGGTGGTAAATGCCCCAGTCGATGCACTGGATGGTGCTAGTTTTCTCGATAGTTTACAAGACATTGAGAACTTCACACCCACCACTGACATTCATACCCAAACTGAATCGACTGCATCGGTTGAGCACATATCACCGAACGCTGCAGCCAACGCCGCGCCTGTGATTGATGTCGTTACCACGCAAGATTTTTTACCTAGCGAGCAGATGAGCAACACTCACGTCCAACAATCCGTACCCTCTACACCGACAACAACAGTTGACGTAGCAAGCGTTGATAATTCACCATCGCCGATAGTCAATACACCGTCTCAGCCGCCTGTCGTCACTGAGACAGTAGCAGTACCATTGCAGCCCGTTGTCCCATCCGTTCAGGTCTCAGCCGTTCAGCCAGCGCAACCATCGCCAGTTAGCACAGTAGACACTGATGCAATGAAGCCTACGCCAATGAAAAGTGAGCCAACAAAACCTGCGGCAAAGAAAAACGCCACAGTCGCAATCATGATTGTGGTAATCATTGCGCTGATTATTGCATCAGTGTTGTTGATGTATTAGGGTTTAGGTAGCAAATAAGCGGTGCAAAGAGCCTAAAATGCGGATTTGAATCATTAAATTTACGTTTTGGCAAAAAAAATGAAAAAAAACTAAAAAAACGCTTGCAAGATTAAAAATATTTGCTAAAATGCTCACCACTTTCAAGCGATACGCCGGCTTAGCTCAGTTGGTAGAGCAACTGACTTGTAATCAGTAGGTCGCCAGTTCGACTCCGGCAGCCGGCACCATCCTTTAACACATCGTGTTAAGCGTACCTTGAAAGACAACTATGGTGGGGTTCCCGAGCGGTCAAAGGGGACGGACTGTAAATCCGTTGCGAGAGCTTCGAAGGTTCGAATCCTTCCCCCACCACCATTTACCTGCTATTGTTATCTGAATATTCCCTAATCACGTTAACAGTAAGTCCAGTATGCTTGGGCGGGTCGCATTGCGGGTGTAGTTTAGTGGTAGAACCTCAGCCTTCCAAGCTGATGGTGCGGGTTCGATTCCCGCCACCCGCTCCATTATTCTAAACCAAAGTTTTGCTCATATAGCTCAGAGGTAGAGCACTCCCTTGGTAAGGGAGAGGTCCCGAGTTCAACTCTCGGTATGAGCTCCAGTTTTATAGAAAATACATTGATAGAAACCAAAAAATAGTTGAGGCAGCACAGATGTGTTGCCTTTTGTTTTAGCAATAACAAAAAAGTTTACCCATAAAGATGAAGGCTATGGAAAAAACTTGAAATTTATGTTAAATTTGCTATTTTAGTGACCTAGCAACACTCAAATTGGCAACACCAGCACTGGCAATACAGATACACCAGTTGGTTTATAGCTTTGAGCTAGGGTATTGCTAACAGTTTAACAATGATCAGAGGATTAAATTATGGCAAAGGCCAAGTTTGAACGTACTAAACCACACGTTAACGTAGGCACCATTGGACACGTTGACCATGGTAAAACAACCCTTACAGCTGCGATTGCGACCGTAGCAGCAAAACACAACGGTGGTGAAGCCAAAGACTACGCGTCAATTGACTCAGCCCCTGAAGAAAAAGCCCGTGGTATCACCATCAACACCTCACACATTGAATATGACACCCAAGCACGTCACTACGCACACGTAGACTGTCCTGGCCACGCTGACTATGTTAAAAACATGATCACTGGTGCTGCACAGATGGACGGCGCTATCCTAGTTGTATCAGCCACTGACGGCCCAATGCCACAAACCCGTGAACACATCCTACTATCACGCCAAGTAGGTGTACCATACATCATGGTATTCATGAACAAATGTGACATGGTTGATGACGAAGAACTACTAGAACTCGTAGAAATGGAAGTACGTGAACTACTATCAAGCTACGACTTCCCTGGCGATGACACCCCGATCATCAAAGGTTCTGCCCTAGAAGCCCTAAACGGCGGCGAAGGCAAATACGGTGAACCAGCCGTACTAGAACTACTTGACACCCTAGACAGCTACATCCCAGAACCAGAACGTGCGATTGACAAACCATTCTTGATGCCAATCGAAGACGTATTCTCAATCTCTGGTCGTGGTACAGTCGTAACAGGTCGTGTAGAATCAGGCGTCATCAAAGTTGGTGAAGAAATTGAAATCGTTGGTATCAAACCAACCGCAAAAACCACCTGTACTGGCGTTGAAATGTTCCGTAAACTGCTAGACGAAGGTCGTGCAGGCGAGAACTGTGGTGTACTACTACGTGGTACCAAACGTGAAGACGTACAACGTGGTCAAGTATTGGCTAAACCAGGTTCAATCAAACCACACACCAAATTTGACGCAGAAGTATACGTACTATCAAAAGAAGAAGGTGGTCGACACACCCCATTCTTAAATGGTTACCGTCCACAATTCTATTTCCGTACCACTGACGTAACTGGCGCAATCCAATTACCAGAAGGTACAGAAATGGTAATGCCTGGCGATAACGTTGAAATGAACGTAGAGCTAATCCACCCAATCGCAATGGACCAAGGCTTACGCTTTGCAATCCGTGAAGGTGGCCGTACTGTAGGTGCGGGTGTTGTTGCTAAAGTTAACGACTAATCGTTAGTAAGCATACAAAAGAGTCACTTCGGTGGCTCTTTTTTTATGGAAATAAATTATGACTGCCATACAGATATATAAGTTAGATAAAACGAGTACACAAGATAATGCTTTGCAGCAAGTACTGGCGCAGCTGGCACAAATTGAATCCGAGCTATTTGTCCACGATGCTTGGTCGGCTGCGCAAATCAATTCCCTGCTCGCGCAGCCATTTAACCATATAATTTATGCGACAGACGAGCTGAATCAGCGGTTGGTCGGCTATTGTTTTTATAGCCACATATTTGAAGATGCAGAGATTTTAAAAATTGGAACTTGTCTTGATTATCAACAGCAAGGTATTGCAAGCCAATTGTTAACAGCTATGGCGCAAATGTGCCAAGTAGCGGGTGCTGAGCGGATGCTATTAGAGGTAAGAGAAGATAATCATACTGCCCTTGCATTTTATCAAAAACATGGGTTTGAACAGATTGCCGTTCGCAAAAATTACTACGATAATCATGACATGACTAAAACCCATGCGTTAATTATGCAGCGCAAATTCAATGCTAAATTAAATGCTAAGTAGTATTCCACATGTTTAGATAATGTGCTTTTATCGCCTGTTGAAGCAGTGGCTCAACTTGCGCGGCTGTGACAGCCTCATCGAAACGATGCCACTGTTGATTGATTAATAATTCAGTGGGATAAAAACGCGATTTATACGCCATCTTATCCGAATCTGGTACCCAAAAACCTAAATATAAATAAGGTAATCCAAGACGTTTAACATAGTCAATTTGGGTAAGTATCGCAAGGGTGCCCAAACTGTTTATGGCTGCGTCGGGATCATAGAAAGTATAGACCGCTGATATGCCGTCATCTAATTGGTCGCAAACTGCCACCATGACTAATTCATCGTGAAGCCAAAACTCCATAAAAAATGACTGGGTAAAGCTATATTGTAAAAACTGTTTAAACCCTTGTAAATTGGGTGGATACATATCGCCATCACTATGGCGAGCGCAGATATAGCGAGCATATAGCGTAAAATGCGATTCATCGGCATCATCACAAGTCGTAATTACTACATCCATCTCGTGCGATTTTTGCCACAGTTTGCGCTGGGTACGATTGGGTTCAAACTCGTTAACTACTAAACGTGTAGAGATACAGCGTTGACAATGAAAGCATACAGGGCGGTATAGATGTTGTCCACTACGCCGATACCCAAGCCGTGAAAACTGAGAAAAAATAGGCGTATCTAAACGTTCATCCTTTGCTAATTCAATCAGCTCTAAACGTGCTGCACGATCCGGCAAATAACTACATTGATGCAGCGGCGTCAATTGGCTGGTCAATGCTAGACTGGTCGGGGGGTGGGGTGGTTTTAACGTCATTGGTGCTTTTAAATACCCTTAACTTACCTAAGCTTGCATAGTTGGAGGTAGGTAATAAGTCATCAAATCCTCATTTAACAGTTGATTAAGTGGCAATTTTTGACCGCAAATCGATGACCAATCAATGCTCGGTAGCGATAATTGTTGCGCGAGCTTATCTAAAAATTCCGCTCTGGGCAGAATGGTGGCACCTAAACGCATCAAATGTGGGTTAGGCAACTGACAATCCACCCAAGCAAATTGGGAATGTGCACACAGCTGCATTAACACAAAAAAAGCCGCTTTAGACGCATCTGTCACTCGGTGAAACATACTTTCACCAAAAAAAGCTTGTCCTAGCTTTAGCCCATAGAGACCACCAATCAGCTCATCATCATCCCAAATCTCGACACTGTAAGCGACTTGCTCGGCATGGAGCGCTGTATACGCTTCAATCATAGCGGGGCTGATCCAAGTGGCTGATGCAGAAGCTTGGGCATAGGTGCGGGTATCAGCACAGGCGGCAATGACCTCAGCAAAGGCAAGATTAATGGAAAACGTCCAACCTGCATTTTTGATACGCCGTTTTAGGGTTTTACTGGCGCGAAAATCGCTAGGATAAATAATACAGCGCGGGTCAGGCGACCACCAAGCGATGGGCTCGCCTTCATTAAACCACGGGAACATCCCTTGGCGATAAGCACACACTAAGGTATCAGCTGCCAAATCACCCCCCAACGCAATCAAGCCTTCACCGTCAGGGTCTGCCGCCATCGGGTCGGGAAATTGATAACGGCAAACGAAAGGGCTTTGTAATGGATGGTGATTTGGCAATGGCATCGTTGAAAGTATTAGCTAAATAGCAGAGGTGTTGGCTGATACCGTGGTATTGGCATTCGCTAGATTGACAATATCTAAATATTTTTCTGCATCCAACGCCGCCATACAACCCGTGCCTGCTGAGGTAATCGCTTGGCGATAAATATGGTCTGCCACATCCCCACAGGCAAACACGCCTTCGACACTTGTCGCTGTCGCATTACCATCCAGACCGCTTTTGACCACGATATAGCCATTATTCATCTCAAGCTGATCTTGGAAAATATCGGTATTGGGTTTGTGCCCAATCGCCACGAACATACCAGGCGCGTTGATGGTTTTGGTAGACTGGTCTTGGAGATTTTCAATCACCACACCCGTCACGCCTGCGTCATCACCCACCACTTCTTTGACTTGGCTGTTCCATTCGATGGTCACATTGCCATTTTTTTGTTTTTCAAATAATTGGTCTTGCAGAATTTTTTCTGATTTTAATTTATCACGTCGATGCACTAGGGTGACGTGGCTTGCGATGTTTGATAGATATAAGGCTTCTTCAACCGCCGTGTTGCCACCGCCAATCACCACCACAGGTTTGCCGCGATAGAAGAACCCATCACAGGTCGCACAGGCAGAGACACCAAGCCCCATAAATTTTTGTTCAGAGGCGAGACCCAAGTATTGGGCTGAAGCCCCTGTCGCTACAATGAGTGCATCACACGTGTAAGTGGCACTATTGCCGACTAAGGTGAAGGGTCGCTGAGTTAGGTTCACTTGGTTGATATGGTCATACACCAATTGGGTACCAAAACGCTCGGCATGGGCTTGCATGCGTACCATCAAGTCAGGTCCCGTCAAGCCTTGTGGATCACCTGGCCAGTTATCAACTTCCGTGGTGGTAGTCAACTGCCCGCCAGTCTGCATACCTGTGATAATGACCGGTTTTAAATTGGCGCGCGCTGCATACACGGCGGCAGAATAACCCGCTGGACCTGAACCCAAAATAATAAGCTGGTGATGGATAATTTCTGACATACGTCTTTCCTAACAATCGCTGAATAATAAACTAAATAATAAAACAGGCTAATTTTTGATTCATAAGTAAGATAGGGGCTAACATCGAAAATAGCAAGTAAATGTTATTTTTATAACAGATTCATCGGGCAATCAACGCTCAAAAATGGCGTAAGCTTGTTATCAAAAAATACCCTACTATCCGGCTTTGTTGGCTCAAACTGCATTTATCATATCGCTTGAATTGACTGATTTAACAAAGCAATTTTTCGCAAAAAAAGCTCAGCAACGCACCACTGAGATTTGATATGATAGTCGATTAAAAGGGTGATTTTAATCAACGTTTTTCCAAAATCATTGTTTTTCACAATCATTATCAGTCAGTCATGGCGCAGCAAAGCGTTGGCTTACGGCTTATCCAAAGCGGGTTCAAATTCAAAGGTAAATTGCGTTGTCTTATTATATTCGTCAAAGTGTGCTTACGATTATCTGGCTAATCGTGGCATTGTTGTTAGTCATGTCCCTCATCAGTTATTCTGCCAATGATCCTAGTTGGTCGCATATCAGTAGTGCGGCAAATGAAGTCAGTAACTTGGCAGGCACGGGTGGTGCTTGGCTGGCTGATATTTTGTATGCGTTTTTGGGTGCGGCAAGCTGGTGGCTCATTGTCATTGCCTGTTATGAAGCTTGGAATGTATGGCGCCATGATGTAGAGCCTAATGGCTTATTGCGTTTTTTGGGTTATATCTTTTTAATCATTGCCACCGCAGGGCTGACAGGGGTGTTATCGTTTGGCTGGTTAGCGCAAGGCATGATCGGGCAAATCGTTGGCAACGGGCTTAGTAGTTTATTAACCTACTGGGGGACTTTGCTGTTTTTATTGGTGTTTATTGCCATCACCGTGACGTTTACCTTTGATTTACATTGGCATGAGATTTTATCAGGTCAAGCCATTCGCAGCCGCCTACAAGCGAAAGCCGCAGATGAAGAAGAAACCAATACTGAGCTGAAGGCGACTGCTCAAGAAGCAAGCCAAGCAAAACCAAACGACACCGCACAACTGCCTTTGCCTTTAGCCTCCCATGACACAGAACAAGCAGCTTATGACAGTAGTCATCTAGCGGATGATGAGGCGTTTGTCGGTAGTCCACTCGATGCGTTTTTGGATGAAACGGGTTTTAGTGAAATCAAAGATTATGAATGGCTCGAAGAAAACGATGCCACTAATCCATTTAAACCCGTCAGCTCAACCTATGTGGCAAATACCAAGCTGACCAAAAAACTGGATGAAAAACTGCAAAGTGAAATCATTAAAAAACCGTTTAAAATGCCTACCTTAAACAGACCCCATTCGATACAGGTAGACTCGCAAATCCCTCAACCAACTCAGACAATTCAGCCTAGTGTAGATAGTGTAGATGTATCGCAAGCTATGCCAACTATGGATGAAGCATCTAGGATGTCTGCTATGTCTGCCGCAGGCACAGGGGAACTAGCGGATAAACGAATCTCTGAGCCTATGACGAGTGTAGAGAGGGCTGAACAGGACGAGACTATTGGGTTGTCAGATTTGGATCATTTAGCAGATAGCGTAGATGCTGGATATGACTTATCACAAAATCCTGTGCTAGAGCCACCATTCGAGGGCATTAAAACAGAGGGCTTTGAAGCAGAAAGTATTGAAGTAGAAGGTATTGAAACACCACCCACCTCAGTCGCATCGTTATTGGGTATGCGACAAGTCCCAGCGCAAGCTAGGGCTAACGCCTCAAATAACAGTGCCACCGCACCTGTGGGAGCGGAATTTTCAACCCCTGCAGCAAGTCCGACGCCAACCCAAATAGCACGTCCAGCGCAAGCCGTTAGCCAAATTACTGGCAACGAGATTGATACCGACCAGATAACGTCTTCAATACCGACTCACAGCCGTTTGGTGGAATCTGAGCTACTCGACCAAATCGAACAGCCCGCAGCGACTCAGGTGAACCAGCCGCTCGATATCAATGATGATAGCCTGTTTAGTCAGAAATCGCGTGCCATGCAAACCGCAGCTTATCGTGCCAATTTAAGCCCGTTACCTGAGCTATCGCTGCTTGATTTGCCTGACCCTGACCGCAAGCCAAGCTACAGCCGTGAACAGTTGCAGCAGCTATCAGCGCTGTTAGAAATCAAGCTACAAGAATTTAATATCAAAGCAGAAGTGGTCAATGCGCAAATGGGTCCAGTGGTGACACGCTTTGAAGTGTCGCTGGCACCAGGACTTAAAGCAAGTAAGGTGACAGGTATTGCCAAAGACTTGGCTCGGTCGCTATCCATGGCATCGGTGCGTGTGGTAGAAGTCATTCCAGGCAAACCTTATATCGGTATCGAAGTGCCCAATCCGCAGCGCCAAATGGTACGACTCATTGAACTGCTAAAAACAGAAGCTTATCAAGACCCCGATGGCTTAATTAGTATGGCAATGGGTAAGGATATTGCCGGTAGACCGATTATTGCGGATTTGGCGAAAGCGCCACACATGCTAGTAGCAGGTACCACAGGCTCGGGTAAATCAGTGTTGGTGAATTCGCTGTTATTGTCAATGCTGCTCAAATACACACCAGAGCAGCTGCGATTGATTTTGATTGACCCCAAACAGCTCGAGCTTGCCAACTATGGCGATATTCCGCATCTGCTCACCCCCGTAGTCACCGATATGACCGAAGCAGCCAGTGCTTTGGCGTGGAGCGTGGCGGAGATGGAGCGTCGTTATCAGCTGATGTCATTATTCAAAGTGCGTAAACTGGATGAATTCAACAAAAAAGTCATGGCAGCCGAACAAAATGGTGAGCCGTTACTAGATCCGCTTTGGCGACCCAATGACAGTGTCAGCCAAGATAGAGCGCCAAAATTAAAACCGTTACCACAAATTGTGATTGTGGCGGATGAGTTTGCTGACATGATTATGCAGGTGGGTAAACAAGCCGAGGAGTTGATTACGCGTTTGGCACAAAAATCGCGCGCCGCAGGGATTCATTTGATTTTAGCGACCCAGCGCCCCTCAGTGGATGTGATTACTGGCTTGATTAAAGCCAATATTCCCGTCCGTGCCGCGCTTCGTGTCAACTCAAAAGTCGACTCGCGTACCATTTTGGATGCCGGTGGCGCAGAGGATATGCTTGGGCATGGGGATATGCTGTTTTTAGGACCTGGTCAAATCGAGCCTAACCGTGTACATGGTGCTTTTATCAGCGATGCGGAAGTCAACCGTGTGTGTGATGCATGGCGCGAGCGAGGCGCACCTAATTATATTGATAATATGTTTGATAATTTTGAGCTAAGCTCAGCGCCAAGTGGTGGCGATGCTAGTGGGTCTAGCAATGGCGAAGAAGACCCGCTATATGATGATGTGGTGGCGTTTTTGCTCGAAACCCGTAAGGTCTCTGCATCAAGCATCCAGCGCAAATTTAGTATTGGCTATAACCGCGCAGCACGAATCGTTGATGCCATGGAAGAGGCGGGCTTGGTGAGCGGCATGACCAAAAGCGGTAAACGTGAGCTATTAATGTAGAGGTTAGACAAAATAAAAAAGGTGCGATTTATGCACCTTTTTTATTTAACGTTTTGAGCGGTTATGGGTTTATTTAGTCTATGGTATTTTGCGCTGCGACTACCACAATTTCTAATTTCCACAATGGATTAACCAACTCAGCTTTGACTGTCGCACGGGTAGGCTTTGGGCAATCGGCTAACCAGTCGCCCCACATGCTATTCACCACCGCAAAATCCGCCAAATCCTTGATAAAAATCTGAGCGGTTAGCAGACGTGATTTGTCGCTATTGGCTTTTGCGAGCATGGCGTCGATATTGTCTAGCACTTCTTTGGTTTGTGTTTGGATATCGGCAGTGTCGGTATTTGGCACTTGTCCTGCGAGATACACAACTTGGTTAAAAATGGTAATTTCACTTAGATAGTCATTGCTATCAAATCGTTGAATGTGGGCGGTCATGGTGTTTTCCTTGTGAACGGATAAATGTTATTTATGCATAGTCTTTACAACTATTTCTGATAGAGAATAGATACTAGGCATAACGCTGTAATGATAAGCCATCAATGCGAATGTCAGGCGTTTTGCGGAGCACCAAATCGCTGATTAATTTGCCAGAGCCACACGACATTGTCCAACCCAATGTGCCATGTCCTGTGTTCAAAAATAAATTGCGATACCGAGTCGCGCCAATGATGGGTGTGCTATCTGGGGTCATCGGACGTAGCCCTGTCCAAAAACTTGCGTTTGGCAAATCACGGCCTGCGAATAAGTCCTGCGTGACCATTTCGAGTGTAGCACGGCGCTGGGGGTTTAGCGTTACATCAAAACCACTTAATTCTGCCATACCGCCCACGCGAATGCGGTTGTCAAAGCGAGTAATGGCGATTTTATAGGTTTCATCAAGCACCGTTGATTGGGGCGCTAAATCAGCATTGATAATCGGCACAGTCAATGAATAGCCTTTGACAGGGTATACAGGCAGATTAAGCTGTAGCGGTTGCAAAAGCGCCCGCGAATAACTGCCCAACGCCAATACATACTGGTCTGCCGTTAATAACTCACCATTTACTATCACCCCTTTAATCGCCCCAGCGTCGACTACCAGTTTTTCGATGGTTTGATTGTATAAAAAATTCACCCCTAGCGCTTTGGCTTGTTGCGCTAATGCTTGGCAAAACAAAAAGCAATCGCCTGTTTCATCATGCGGCAAATGCAATCCACCAACCAGCTTATCAGTGGCATTTGCCAACGCGGGCTCAATATCAGCCAACGCCTTGCTGTTGTCAATCAGCTTAAAAGGCACGCCTGAATCTTGCAACACCTTAATATCTTGCTGTACAGCCTCTAGTTGGGCGGGTTTACGAAAAACTTGTAAGGTACCTTGTGAGCGGTTTTCGTAGCTAATGCCGGTGTCTTGACGCAACTGCTGCAGACAGTCGCGGCTGTATTCTGCCACTCGTACCATACGCTCTTTGTTGATGGCATAGCGCTTGGCATTACAGTTTTTGAGCATTTGTAGCATCCATTGTAACTGCCACAGACTACCATCTAATTTGATGGCTAAAGGGGCGTGTTGTTGGAATAACCATTTAACCGCCTTCAATGGGATACCAGGGGCTGCCCAAGGGGTAGAGTAGCCTGGGGAGATTTGCCCAGCATTGCCAAAACTGGTTTCTTGTGCGGCACCTGCTTGGCGGTCAATCACCGTGACTTCTACACCTTGCCTGGCTAAATAATAGGCACTTGTCACCCCAATCACGCCACTACCCAGTACCAATACGCGCATACCCACCCCCAAATATCTGCTTAATTATCAGTTAATTTCGCTAGTATAAGCAAAGTTTTGCAGTGAATTTTGCTGTTTTTATGCTAGAATTTTGCTGATATTATCGGTTTTATCATGTCAATCATCAAAAAACAGGGTTTTCATTTTGCTATGCGTACTTTAGACCGTACCGACCGTTTAATCCTTGAAATCTTGCAACAGCAAGCCAGAATTTCTATCAGCGAATTGGCCGCCAAAGTTAACCTATCAACCACGCCTTGCTCAGACAGGGTTAAGCGCTTGGAGCGTGAAGGTATTATTACAGGTTATCATGCGCGGTTAAATCCAAATTTGGTCAATAAAAGCTTGTTGGTGTTTTTAGAGATAAAGTTATCCACCAAGTCAGGCGATGTCTTTGAGCAAGTGAGCAAAAAACTGTCAGAAATTCCCGAGATACTGGAATGTCATTTGATTTCGGGTGAGTTTGATTTTTTGGTCAAAGCGCGGCTAAAAGAGATGAGTTCTTACCGCAAGTTACTGGGCAATATCTTAAAGCAATTGCCAGCGGCGGTGGAAACCCACAGTTTGATTGTGATGGAAGAGATTAAAGAAAGCTTGCATTTGGATGTGACAATGACCTAACTGTCGCGCAAGCTTTACGATATATGCTTTGTGATAAATGCTTTGCGACAGATGAAAAAAAAGACTGCCAAATTGCAGTCTTTTTATGTTGTCTCGCCTTAGATCTTTGGAAATTAGAGTTTTGGAAACTCTAGCGACCAGTGATTGACGAGTGGGTAACGACGCTCACGCCCAAAGGCGCGGTGGGTAATCTTGGTGCCAATCGCCGCTTGACGACGTTTGTACTCATTGCGGTCTACCATACTGAGTACTTTTTTCACCACATCTTTATCATAACCGGCTTCTACAATCGCATCATACCCAAAGTCGCGATCGATATACAGCTCCAGCATTTTATCGAGGGTATCATAATCAGGCAGACTGTCTTGGTCTTTTTGGTCAGGGCGAAGCTCGGCAGAAGGCGGACGCGTAATCACACGCTCAGGAATCACCGGCGTTTCTTCTAGGCGGTTGCGATAGTTGGCGAGGGCGTATACTTGGGTTTTATACACATCTTTTAAGACATCAAATCCGCCTGCCATATCTCCATATAGTGTCGCATAGCCCACGGCCATCTCTGACTTGTTGCCAGTGGTGATGACCAGATGACCAAATTTGTTGGACAATGCCATCAAAATCATGCCACGCGCACGGGCTTGGATATTTTCTTCCGTGGTGTCGGCGCTGGTGTTGCTAAACATCGGCTCTAGCGTATGACGCATGCCTTCAACAGCGGCATGAATCGGGCACACGGTATAAGACACGTTGAGTCGGTGTGCCTGCGCCTGCGCATCTTGCAGGCTGATTTGCGAGGTGTATTCATAGGGCATCATGACTGCATAAACTTTATCTGCACCCAGTGCATCAACGGCGATGCATAGCGTGAGCGCCGAATCTATCCCGCCTGACAACCCAACCAATACGCCTTTAAAGCCAGAATGATTGACATAATCACGCAAGCCGACAACCAGCGCTTGATAAGTTTCAGCGATTTGGCTGAGTGCAAGCGGTGATTTGCGCTGTTCTGATAATATCACTTGACCGCTTTGGGCATCGTGACGAGCAACCACATACAGGGTATGCTGCAAAAATCTTGGCGCTTCTTGCACGATTTTACCTTGAGCGTTGACGACCATCGAGCCGCCATCAAACACCAAGTCATCTTGACCGCCCACGCTATTGGCATACACAATCGGGATATTGTGCTCAGTGGCACGACTTTTTAATAAAGCCTTACGTTGTTCTTGCTTGTTTTGCTCAAAGGGCGAGGCATTGAGGCTGATGATGATTTCCGCACCTTTTTCTTTGAGTGCGCGAATGGGCGCGTCTTGCCATAAGTCTTCACAGATAAGTAGTCCGATGGTGAGTCCTTGATAGTCAAATAACACTTGGTTGTGACCGGTATTAAAATAGCGGCGTTCATCAAATACGCCATAGTTTGGCAAACATTGTTTGTGATAAAAGCCTTTTTGCTGACCATTGTGAATGATAGCCACTGAGTTAAACGTGCCATTGGGGTCAATGTGCGGATAGCCCACTAGCATCACGATGTCTTTGACCGTGTAGAGCAATTCAAAAGCAAGTTTCACGCGTGAGGCAAGACTTGGACGTAATAACAAATCTTCAGGCGGATAACCCAGCAGTGATAACTCAGGAAAGACAATGATATTGGCACCCTTGTCACGGGCGTCTTTAGCCAGTTCTACCATTTTTTTGGCATTGTTGATGACATCGCCGACAATAAATTGCTGCTGTGCCACCGCAATTTTTAGCCCCACCATAGAATCTGCTTGGCTAGTCGGTTGGTTTGATGACTGACTTGATGATGGAGAGGTTGACTGAGAAACTGATTGAGAAGTTGGCTGAGCAGGTTTTTGAGAAACTGGCTGTGGGTTTGCGGGTTGGCTTGGTGCATTGCTAGTATCAGCCGTGGGCGCATGGTTTGGCGTAGTAGCTTTGGCAGTCATTGACTCACTCGGTAGCTGCGTTGGTACGCTATCATCTGGGGTTAAATCAAGGTGTGACATGAAAAATCCTTCAGTAAAAATTTATTATGGGGTCATCCCTTTAGTCATAGCCGTCTAGAACGGTAGGCAAGCATGATGCCGCTATTATAATTATGGGTGGCAACAGCGATGGCATTACAAGATAAAATTATTCTACATTATATCGCTTTATGATATGTTTACAATTGCAATCTTTAGATGCTACAACCGAAAAATGCTACAACTGGTAAAATTAGCCTAAACATAGCACGAATAACCCATCAATGCGCGATTTTTTGCAGTATAATCAAACCTTACAATGCTAATTAACAGGCAGTCATAACGCTTAATTGGCAACAATAATTCGTTCATGAGACAATGAGGTGAAGCGATGTTTACCGCAATTTTTGTGGTTTTGGTAATTATGGGGCTTAGCTGGGTTGGGATGAAATGGATGTATCCGCGACCACCGCAAGGCTACTTGCGACCGCAGCCAGGCGAGAGTACCGAGCTGCGAGCGTGTGATTTTTGCCATCATACCTTGGCAGAGTGGCGAGGGATTGTAGAAGGGGATAAGTTCTTTTGTAATCAAGAACACCAAGCGGATTTTCATGCTGGCAAACACTACCAGCGCGCTCAAAATTAGTCGAATTTTATTTTATATTACAGACGTTAGGCAAAACGGGCAACGTCTTCTAACATTTTACCCACCAGGTCTTGCGCTTGGCTTTCGTTTTCTTGATAGCGTTGTAAGTTTTCTGATTTTTCAAACAAGGTCAACGCGCACAGTACCAATAATTCTTCTTGGGGTAGCTGAGGCGCTTGGCGGCGTACCTCTTGCATAAACTGGTTAATATAGCTTGCCGCACGCTGCAACGCAGGCTCTTCCGATTCTGGGCAGTTGATGGTATAGCTACGACCATTGATCAGGATATCAACTTTTTTAATGCTTTGGGCAGATGCCATAAAATTTTCCTAACGTATTCAAATGTTTTAAACATCACTAAGGCTGGCTTAAATAGGGGCGAGGCGGGTTAGTTTTCGCTGTCAATTTTTGCCAAGCGCTCTAACACAAGCTTGGTATGCTCTGCCGCAACGCGATTTTTTTCAATCAGTTTTTGATTTCGTGCGGTAAAAATCTGTAATTGGTTTTGGGTTTGTTCGTATTCGGTACTTAGCATGTTGTGAGATTCGGCAAGTGACTGATAGCGCTGCTCGAGGGCTTGATACTCTTCGGCTTGTCTGGCAAGTTGTTGTTCCAAATTTTGCTGAAGTTCTTTGCTGCTATCGAGCTCAGCTTGTACCGCTTGCAGTTGGTCTGCGGTAATGGTTGGCTGCGCTTTAATACGGGTTAGCTCGCTACTGGCGAATTGATATTTATCGCGAAGCTTAGTCAATGCGGTTTGTAGCTGGGTCAGTTGGTCAATTAGGGTGCTCATGATATGATGTCTAGTCAGTAATCGAGTGAATAATCAAGTAAATCATCAAGAGCGATATGATGGGCGCTCAGTGACATGAATAGCAAAAGGTTTTTTTGGTATAACTATAGCGTGAAGGCTTAAAATTTGAGTGATACTTATATTATTTTACCACTTTAATAATGCCATAGTTGACCGCATTAAGGCTAGTATTATCTCAATGTCGATATAATTTTTTGTGAGAAAAGGGTAAAGCGATGGATGATTATATTTCGGGTTGGCAAGATTGGACACAAGCATTTGAGGATTGGCATGACGTCACCATTAGTGAGTTACATGGGCTAATCTCAGGGGTGCTCAGTGTGTGTGATGCGCCAACCGAGCAAGAGTGGCAACTGCTACTGACTGAGCTGAGCTTTACCGAGCTTGAGCCAAAAGCGTTAGAGATAGTGACCGAAGAGGGCGAGGATATGGTGGCGGTGTTAACCGATGATGCTGATAGCTACCAGTTTATGCCGTTGTTGCCTGATGACGACCATCCACTCTATGAGCGTTTGATGGCACTTAAGAACTGGGCAAATGGCTTTTTGACAGGCTTTGGTGTCACCGATAGTGCGCTACGTCCGGAAGAAAATAGCCTATTTAATGACTTGGCAAAAATCGGCGCGCTGCGGGTTGATGAGTATGATGAGGCACTGCAAGGGACAGACAATGCTGAAGGTGAAGTTGAATATATGGAGCTACTTGAGTTTGTGCGCATGATTCCTGTGAGTGTGTCACAAGGGCGGGTGCGTAAATCAGTCGCCAAATTGCCGCTTATCGCAGGATTTGCCATGAATCGCCCTGTGGGCAAAGCCCAAGAGATTGATGAGGAGCATTTGGATTTTATTGAGCAGCTACGTGATGATGAACTTGATTGGGAAGCAGAAAAAGATACCAATGATGATTTTGTTACCCATATGGTCATAGATGCCATGACCGGTAAAAAGCCGAATTGATGCTAATACCCTATTTCGACTAGATTTACCCTGATAGGGTGTTGTAATGGTTTAAAATTTGAGAAAAATGGAACGACTATGGGCTATCCATCCAACGCAGTAGACTGGTTAACAAAGCTGATTGGTTTTAACACTGTCAGTCGCGACTCCAATTTGCAATTGATTGAGTATGTGGCGGGCTATTGTGAGCAGTTGGGATTGTCGCCACGTTTGACCTTTAATGCCGATAATACCAAAGCCAACCTCTTTGTGACTGTCCCTGTGATGGGTAAGGGTGATACCGTAACGACAGGGGGTTTTGTGTTTTCGGGGCATACCGATGTGGTGCCCGTTGATGGGCAGGCATGGAATACCGATCCGTTTGTGGCGACTATTGTGGAAGATAAGCTATACGGGCGTGGGGCTTGTGATATGAAAGGCTTTATTGCTTGTGCCTTAACCCTGTTACCCACTGTGGTGCAAGTAAGCCGCGATAAGAGGCTCGGCAAACCCATTCATCTGGCACTGTCGTATGACGAAGAAGTGGGTTGTTTGGGTGCGCCATTACTGCTTGCAGATTTAAAAGCGCAAGGGATTAAGCCCGACTACTGTATCGTCGGTGAGCCGACCATGATGAAAATGGTCACCGCGCATAAAGGCATCCAAGTGTATCGCTGCCGTGTGCATGGCAAATCAGTGCATTCATCGCTGACCCCGCAAGGCGTCAATGCCATCAGCTATGCCAGCAAAATTATCAATTTTATTGATGAACTAGCCGAACAATTGCAACAACGTAACGACCAAGACATGGCGTTTGACGTACCATTTTCGACCTTGTCAGTGGGCACTATTACCGGCGGTACGGCAACCAATATCGTGCCCAACCTGTGCGAATTCACCTTTGATTATCGCAATTTGCCGCACATGAATGAAAGCCAAGTGATTGAGCCGATTCGCGCCTTTATCAAAACCCTTGAGCCTAAGATGCACGCCATTGGCAGCGACACGAGCATTGAGCTAACTCGCAACGAAAATGTCCCTGCGATGACCGATAAAGATAGCCAAGCCTTGCAACAGCTCATAGAAAATTTGGTAGATGAACAGCAGCGCCATAAAGTGGCGTATGCCACCGAAGGCGGGCAGTTTACCAATGCAGGCATTCCGACGGTGATCTGTGGACCTGGCGATATTGGCAATGCCCATAAAGCCAATGAGTTTGTCAGTCTAAACCAACTAGCAAAATGCGAAAGTTTCTTACAGCAAATTCTTCAACAATGCTGTGACAGCCATTAAAAATTTTTGGAAATATCATGTCAAATCAATTAACTATAGAGTTGTTGCCAAAGCTTCCCCAAAGTCAATTTGCCAAACGCCGTGCCAAACTTGCTGAAGCCTTGCCAGACAATAGCATTGCGATTTTGCAAACCGCACCCGCGCATATCCGCAATAACGATGCTGAGTACAAATACCGCGCCGACAGCAGTTTTTTCTACCTGACAGGCTTTACCGAGCCAGAATCCGTCATGGTTTTGGAAAAAACTGACCATACCGTCAACTACACGTTATTTTTACGTGAGAAAGACAAACTACGTGAGATTTGGGATGGTAAACGGGTGGGGATTGAGGGTGCAACCGCAGATTTTGGCGCGGATAAAGCGATTGCCATTGGCAGAATTGATGAGGTGATGCCAACCTTGATTTATGGTAAAAAACACGTGTTTGCCCGCTTTAATAATGAGCTGATTGGCTGGCTTAATCAAGCCAAGCAACTGCAGCGCGGCGAAGGTTTGGTCGATACCATCACCAATATTGATGGCCTTATCAATGAAATGCGGCTGATAAAAGATGAGTGTGAAATTGCACGCATGAAAGTCGCCGCCCAAATCAGTGCTTACGGGCATATTCGTGCCATGCAAAGTGTGGCACCCTTGATGCAGAAAAATCAGGGGAACGAAAGCAGACTGGAAGCTGAGGTCAACTATGCTTTTGCCCAATACGGCTGCGTACCCTCTTACAATAGTATCGTGGCGGGCGGCGATAATGCCAATATTTTGCACTATGTCGAAAACGACCAACCGCTGCACGATGGCGACTTGGTGATGATAGATGCGGGCGCCGAATACCAACATTATGCCGGTGATATCAGCCGTACTTTTCCTGTGAGTGGCAAGTTCAGTGACGTGCAAAAACAGGTGTATGATATTGTGCTAAATGCCAATATCGCCGCCATCAACAGCCTAAAAGTAGGTGAACATGGCAAAATCCATCATGAAACTGCGCTCAAAGTACTGACCCAAGGCTTAATTGATTTGGGGATTTTGACAGGCGATGTCGATGAGTTGATTGCTGATAAAGCCTACTTACCGTTTTATATGCACGGCACAGGGCATTGGCTTGGCTTAGATGTCCACGATGCAGGGCGCTATACTGGCGACGACGGCAAACCCAGAAAGCTTGAAAAAGGCATGGTAATTACCGTAGAGCCAGGCTTGTATTTTGCGCATGACAATGCATTAGTACCCAAGAAATATCGGGGTATAGGCATTCGAATTGAGGATGATGTGGTCATTACCGAGGGTGAGCCGCTGGTTCTCACCCGTGACGTACCAAAAACAACGGACGCGATTGAAGCGCTAATGCAGCAAAAAGTTGATTCATAGATAGATTGATAGAGGCAAAGAAAAAAAATAGAAAAAAGAAAAGCCCAAGACAGTTGGGCTTTTTTTGTGGTCAATCGCTAATAGGTGTTTTAGGCATCAGCTTGCGGATGTGCTAAATGTTCGATTTTATCTTCTGGCAAGTTTGTCAATAAATGGATGCGCTGAGAGAGTTGGCGTAATACTTGGCTAAATGCGGCTTTTTCCACATCACTATCGACTGATACACTGTCGGTATCATTGATATGCCAATGTGCGGTCAGCGGGAATTTGCCATCAATGTCCGCATGTTGCTGTAAAGAAGTGCACAGCCCAATCACCAAATCAATCTTTGGCGCGTTATCTTGTAAAAACTGATTGACGGATTTGGGTGCTAAGCTTGCGATATCGTAACCTTCTTGTTTTAATACCTCAAGCGTGAATGGATGCGCGCTAGGGGATGGCTCAACGCCTGCGCTATAGGCTACAAAACGGTCACCGCCAATTTTATTCAAAATGGCTTCTGCCATTAGGCTACGGCTAGCATTGTGCTTGCACAAGAATAACACGTTATAAGGCTGCGTCATCAATAAGTCCCTTGTCATCATTCTGCGAACGGTCAGCACGTTTGGGCGTGCAATTTTTAAAAATGAAATTTTACCTTCAATGGCAAAAAATTGCTATCCATATCCCCACAATTGTGCAAGTTTAAACCATTGACATTAACCGCTTGGTTTTGCTAGAAATTCGCCATCAAATAGGTGAAAGAATTATTTATTCCAAAAAGTAATATTTAGTATAAAAATAATTTGCGTTTAATAAATTTTAAAAATAACCATTTTAAATATTTGATTTTATTATATTTTATGTAACTGTAAAAAAATAATGACTTGCTTGTATAACTTTTGGTTGGGTTTTGTGAAAAGAAAGTTTGACATTAACTATTGATTCATGAAAAATCTACATACTGCAAGATTCTCGTTGCAATTTTTTCATTTATTTACATTCGATTAGGGAGGGATTATGAGCACTAATCACAAGTCGTCTCATTCCCAGTGGAGCTCAAAGATTGGGTTTTTAATGGCTGCCGTGGGTTCTGCGGTCGGTCTCGGTAGTATTTGGAAGTTTCCTTACATGACAGGCGATAGCGGTGGCTCGGCATTTGTTATCGTGTTTATCATCAGTATCGCGCTTATTGGTTTTCCAGTGTTGGTCACTGAATGGCTGATTGGTCGCCGTGGACAAAGTAACCCAGCGGCAAGTTTCCGCAAAGCGGCAGTTGCCAATAACACCTCACCTGCTTGGAGTCTGCTTGGCTACTTTGGTATTTTAGCCGCTTTTATGATTTTGTCATTTTATAGTGTGATTGGCGGCTGGTCGCTTAATTACACCTTAAAAGCTGGTATCAATGCATTTGGTGGTCTCAATGCCGATGCCACTGGCAAAATTTTTGAGACAATGTTAGCTAATCCAACCGAAATGACGTTGTGGCACACGGCGTTTATGGGCTTGACGGCGCTAATTGTTGCAGGTGGTGTATCAGCCGGTATTGAGAAAGCATCAAAAATCATGATGCCTGCGTTGGCTTTTATCCTATTATTTATCGTGGGATATAACGCGATTAATATGGATTTTGCCAAAGGCGCAGAGTTCTTGTTTAAGTTTGATTTGCAGCGTATGCAGGAAGTGGGTGTGGGTAAAGTGCTGATGGCAGCGCTAGGACATGCGTTCTTCTGTCTGTCACTGGGTATGGCGATCATGGTGAGTTATGGTTCATACCTAAAACAAGATGTGGATTTATTGGCAACCGCGCGTACGGTGATTATTTGGGATATTATCTTCTCATTGGCGGCAGGTCTTGCGATTTTCCCGATTTTATTTAGCAATCATCTTGATCCAGCGGCAGGTCCCGGTTTGGTGTTTGTGACCTTGCCAATCGCCTTTGGTCAAATGAGCCTAGGTGTGGTGGTGGGTACTTTATTCTTCTTGTTATTGACTTTTGCGGCATTGACGTCGTCGATTTCAATTCTTGAGCCCATTGTCGAATTCTTGGAAGAAAAAACCCCAATGAGCCGTAAAATCTGCACGATAGTAGGGGCAGTAGCAACGTGGGCAGTGGGTGTACTTGCGTTATTGTCATTCAATAAATTGTCTGATTTTGCGGTATTTACTATCCACAAAAACGGTAAAGACATCCCACAAGGTATCTTTGACGCGCTAGATTATACGTCCAGTAAAATCATGCTACCTTTGATTGGTTTGGGTACCATTATCCTTATCGGCTGGTTTATCAACCAAGAATCGGTAAAACGTGAATTGGGGCTCGATGGCATGAAATGGACTATTTGGCAAATTGTGGTAAAATTTGTCGCACCGATTGGTATCATCGCCGTATTTTTAACGGAGTTACTGGGTTAATCCCAACGGCTTTATCTCAATAGCTTGATGTAATTAATTGCTGACAATAAAAAACCCCGATGATTCGGGGTTTTTTTCTTTCACTGAAACATTAATCAGTGCCATATTCTTGGCGTTTTGTGGCAAAAAAGCGCTCAAGTCGATCCATCGCTTCATGCAAATCTGATGCATTGGGCAAAAATACCACGCGAAAATGGTCAGGTGCATGCCAGTTAAAACCCGTACCTTGTACCATCAAGACTTTTTCTTGTAGTAATAATTCCATCATAAACTGCATGTCATCTTCGATTGGATAAATGTCACGGTCAATTTTTGGGAAACAATAAAACGCCCCCTGTGGCATGGTACATGAGATACCTTTAATGGCGTTTAGGCGCTCGATAGCGATGTTACGCTGCTGATACAGGCGACCGGTTGGTGCGGTCAAGGCTTGCATACTTTGATAGCCACCCATCGCCGTTTGAATCGCGTATTGTGAGGGGACGTTGGCACACAGCCGCATCGATGATAGCATGGTTAACCCTTCAATAAAATCAGCGGCATGGTGTTTTTTACCCGATAACATCATCCAGCCTGAGCGAAAACCTGCGATACGGTGCGACTTTGACAACCCATTATAGGAGATAACCAAGCAGTTTTTGGCAAGGGTGCACAACGGTACATGCACGGCATCATCATACAGCACGCGGTCATAAATCTCATCCGCCATCAGTACAAGCCCGTGTTTTTCTGCCAGTGCCACGATTTTTTTTAAATTTTCGGTAGAGTAAAGCGCGCCTGTTGGGTTGTTTGGGTTGATGACCACAATGCCTTTGGTGCGTTCATTGATCTTGCTTTCGATATCGGCAATATCTGGCTGCCAGTTGTCTGCTTCATTACACAAATAATGAACCGCTTTACCCCCTGCCAAATTCGTCGCCGCTGTCCAAAGCGGGTAGTCAGGCATAGGAATCAGCACTTCATCGCCATCATCCAGTAACGCTTGCATGGTCATCACAATCAGTTCAGAAACGCCATTGCCCAAATACACATCGGCAACGTCTACCGCTTCTAACAATCCTTTGGCTTGGTAATACTGCAAAATCGCTTTACGCGCGGCAAAAATCCCTTGAGAGTCTGAATAGCCAATCGCATTGGGCAAATTCATCGCCACATCTGATAAAATCTCTTGCGGCGCTTCAAACCCAAATGGGGCAGGGTTGCCGACATTGAGTTTGATAATTTTATGACCTTGTGTCTCCATGCGGTTGGCAGTTTGTAGCAAAGGACCGCGAATGTCATAGCACACGTTTTGCAGTTTGTTGGATTTGTTCAAAGTTTTCATGGTAGATACATCACTACTAGGTTTGGGATTGGGTTCGGGATTCGGTGTGGAATGGTTGGGTTGAAAATTGGTAGCAGCCGTAGCGGTAGATTGAGCCGTTTGACCCTGCCACGGGTTCGCTTGATTGGCATCGCTTAATGCTTGTGCTACAGTAGTATCATTGAGCGTATGCGCTGCTAATGCTTGCGTGCTGACACTGACGTTATGACTATGACTTTCCACCCTAGTACCTGATAGCAAATAGCTTTCGCTGCAGCCTAACAGACTGGCAAGCACAGGCAGTTTATTGGACACGATGCCATTGGAGCCGCGCTCCCAATTAGAAATCGCGGCACGGCTAACTTTAGCACCAGCTTGGGTCATTAAATCGGCAAGTTCAGCAGTGGTCAAACCTTTGCTTTTACGCAGCTGCGTCAAGCGTTGTCCAGCCGATAGTTTAGCGTCAGTGAGCATAGCGGGGGAATTCCATTTGAATATCAATGAATTTTATCAATATTTTGTCAGAAATACTGACAAAATTAAAGTATAAATATTGGCGGATAACTGCCAATAGATAAACTACGCTTGTCAGAAAAATAATGCAAGAAAAACTTACAATTTTTTAATTAACAACTTTTTAACTAACGACAAGGAGATTTACTATGGAAGATTTTTACCAATTGTCCGCGACCGATATTCGAGGTCAGCTATTTGATTTTGACACCCTTAGAGGTAAAGTCGTATTGATTGTGAATACCGCGAGCAAATGCGGCTTTACCCCACAGTTTGAGGGGTTAGAAAAGCTATACCAAGCTTACAAAGACCAAGGATTGGTGGTGTTGGGTTTTCCCTGCAACCAATTTGGTCAGCAAGATCCTGGCAGTGAAGCGCAAATTAGTGAGTTTTGCCAAATCAATTATGGCGTGACCTTTCCGATGATGGCGAAAGTTGACGTCAATGGTAAAGACACCCATCCTGTTTATCAGTTTTTAAAATCACAGCCACAAGGCAAGGGTATGTTGGGTGACGCTATCAAATGGAACTTTACCAAGTTTTTAGTTGATGCACACGGCAGAGTCGTAGATCGTTTTGCACCGACCAAAGCCCCTCAAGATCTTGAAGCGGATATCAAAGCACTACTGGAGCAGAAGTGAGAAAAGGGGTGATAGAAAAAAATAAAAAGGATTTAATTGGGGGAATTAAATCCTTTGGGTGACAAGCGATAGAGACATTGTTATTATTGTTATCTTATTATTCTTATTGTTAGCTATGACCTTGCTGGCCATGTAGGTATGATAAGGTTTTTATGTGACAACCACATGACATGCTCAGCAAAATTTTTTAAAAATTTTAATATTTGCCAAAAAAAATCGTTGACAGCAAAAATAAATTCTCTATAATACCCACCACAGACGACGGGTCGTTAGCTCAGTTGGTAGAGCGTCTGCCTTACACGCAGAATGTCGGCGGTTCGAATCCGTCACGACCCACCAATTTGACAAGTTTGGGTCATCGTCACCAGCTACCGTGCAGTGGTAGTTCAGTTGGTTAGAATACCGGCCTGTCACGCCGGGGGTCGCGGGTTCGAGTCCCGTCCGCTGCGCCACTTATTTTAGTGGAACTAAAAACGAAATTTTTAAAGTTTTATGCCTCAAATCTCCCCTGATTTGAGGTTTTTTTTGGCTTAAATTTTATACTAAGTTATTGATTTTAAAAAATATATTATTTTATACATTTTTCTCTTGATGTAATTAAGAAAATTGATTTTGATTGTTAAGTTGAAAAGATATCTATTTTTAATATTTAAGTAAAAATAACGTGACCAAACGCTTGTGACCAAAACGTGACCATTTTGTGACCAAAAATTTTGGCTTATGGTCTGTAGAGTCATCCGCCAATTATTAAAACCAATTGTTAAAATACAAAAAGTACAGTAAAAATTAAAAGGCGGATTTCATTACAAGCTGTCAGGCAACCAAAATTCATGCAATCGAACAACAAAGTCTCGCATTTTATCGCATGAGCTATACCGCAAGATCCCCATCGCCTCACTACCAAATTGCCAATGCGTTTTCCTTAAGCCCATCATTGAAATCATCCGATTATCCAACGGGGTCGTAGCATAGATCAGGCGTCATTTAGTCAAATTAAAGCAGATATATAGGTAACGAATGTTAAATCATAAACTTTATAATTATACTATATTGTTAAATAGAATTAACTAATCCCATTTTCTCTCCTCTACTAAAATGTTACAGTATGTTAAGATATATACCCTTTATAATCAAAAACTTAGTTCTGTTTTTGTGGTATATAAGCCCTGTGAAATCTTGCTGTAATTTGAAATATTGTAAATAATTTGTTAAGGTTGCTTTCCAGTTAATCTAATGAAAAGATATCTTTATGAGTTTTGTGAAAGTCGAAAAATTCGGCCCTTTCCCTCGGGTTAATCGTCCTGTTTTTATTGCCTCCGCATTGCTGATTGTCGGATTTATTATTTTTGGTTCGTTATTTGGTGAGTTGGCAGGTGAGGTTTTTAACCAACTGCAATCTTTTATTACCCACCGTTTTCGTTGGCTTTTTATCATTTTGATGAATGTCGCGGTGGTGTTTAGCCTATATATTGCCTTGAATCGTTATGGCGATATTCGGCTTGGGCATCAGACAGAGCATCCTGAGTATAGCTTACTGTCATGGTTTGGGATGCTGTTTAGTGCGGGGATTGGGATTGGTCTGTTGTATTGGGGGACGGCAGAGCCCTTGTATCATTTTATGTCGCCTCCGACGGGGCAAGCCGAAACCGTAGAAACAGCTAAACAAGCGATGAGTATTTCGTTTTTGCATTGGGGAATTCATGCGTGGGCGTTGTATTGTGTCGTGGCATTGTCATTAGCGTATTTTCATTATCGCCGTGGCTTGCCGTTGTCGATTCGCTCGGTACTGTACCCATTGATTGGTCAAAAAATCTATGGCAAATGGGGGCATGTGGTTGATACCCTTGCGGTGTTTGGCACGATGTTTGGGGTGGTGACATCCTTGGGGCTGGGTGCGATGCAAATCAACGCAGGCTTTAGCAATGTGTTTGGTATTCCCAACAATGTCCCGGTACAGCTTTGTTTGATTGCAATTATTACCGCGATGGCAACGCTGTCAGTGATGATGGGGCTGGATAAAGGGATTAAACGCTTAAGCGATATCAATATTGTGCTGACTGTGTTGCTGCTTGGCTTTATGTTATTTTTTGGCCCGACGCAGTTTATCATCGATAGTTTTATTGAAAATATCGGCAATTATGTCAGTCAACTTATTCCACTAGGATTTTGGAGTGAGGCGTATAGAAATACGGACTGGCAGGCAAATTGGACGATTTTTTATTGGGCATGGTGGGTGAGTTGGTCGCCATTTGTGGGAATTTTTGTGGCGCGTATTTCTCGGGGTCGGACTATCAGAGAGTTTATTTTTGGGGTGTTATTTATCCCGATGCTGCTGTTGTTCTTTTGGTTTACCACCTTTGGCGGCAGCGCGGTACATATGGAATTGATGGGCAATTATGGGCTGATAGAAGCAGTCAAAGCCGATTATGGTAGTGCGATTTTTAAACTGATTGAATATTATCCTTTAACCAAGCCTTTGACGCTGGTGATTGTGGTGATGATTATGTTGTGGTTTGTCACTTCGTCAGATTCGGCAAGCCTTGTGATTGATATGCTCACCGCAGGCGGCGATACCAATCCGCCAAAAATTCAGCGGTTATTTTGGGCATTGAGCCAAGGGGTGATTGCTGCAGTATTATTGGTGGCAGGTGGGTTATCTGCGTTGCAAGCGGTCGCAATTATTGCAGGCTTTCCGTTTGCCATCGTGGTGTTTGTAATGATGTATTGTTTATGGCGAGGGCTAACACGCGATAGATTGACCCTGTACCGTAATCAACAGTGGTATATCACGACAGAGTCTGCTGAACATAATTCAGCAAATGAGTTTATTGATGAGCACTTATTGCTCGGTCCGCCCGTGGTGGCTAAAGATGACTAATATTGTTTTTCTTGATTAACATAAATGGACGGGTGCAAGCGTCGCAAAGCTGATGCCTGTCTAGGCAGTCAACCAATGGGCATTAATTGACAGAGTGACAGCCTAGACATGCGTTACAAACAAAAACGCTATAACAAATGCCTAATGTATGGCAATATCTGATATGCCGGTAAAATTGTATGCCCATAAAATAATGAGGAAACCCCAATGAGCAAGCCTGAAAAACCTTTTATTGCGCTTAATATCGCAATCTTAACTGTATCAGACACCCGCAGTTTAGAAGAAGATACCTCTGGTAAATACCTAGCCGATAGCCTTGTCGAATCAGGGCATACCCTGGCAGAGCGAGCCATACGCACCGATGATATTTATCAAATCCGTGCTATCGTGAGTCAATGGATTGCCGACCCTGCGATTCACGCTATCATTACCACAGGCGGGACAGGTTTTTATATCCGTGACCAAATCCCTGAAGCCCTAAGCCCGCTGTTTGATAAAGAAGTACAAGGTTTTGGTGAGATGTTTCGCGCGTTATCTCGTGATGAAATCGGCATGTCAACCTTGCAATCTCGTGCCCTAGCAGGCATGGCGAATAATACGGTGATTTTTTGTTTACCTGGCTCTTCGGGTGCCTGTCGCACAGGCTGGGAAGGCATTATCAAAGAACAGCTCGACAACCGTACCCGTCCATGTAACTTTGTGCCGCATCTGATGCGTGAAAATCCAAAACATGACCATTAAATTGGCAGGGGTGGTGATTTTGGCGGGGGGTGAATCATCTCGGATGGGTTCGCCCAAGGCGTTATTAAGCTTGCCAAATGGCGAAACTTTGCTTGATTTTCATATTCGTCATGCCAAACGCTTAAATGTCCCTGTCATGGTGGCGGATAATGGTAAGCGCTTATGTCATGATGCAACCGTCAAAATCATTGATGATTATCTGCCAAATCAACAAGATGGCAAAGGAGCAGGGGCGTTATCAGCCATGGCAAGTGCCATGAATCAAGTCATGTCTCCTTACCATTATTTACTGGTGATAAGCTGTGATAGTTTGGTTCATGCCCATCAAGTTTTTGATAAGTTGCATTATGCGGTAACCGATAATGAAGCGGTGATTTATTTAAAAGCTGAAAAGGATTATCCATTGTTGGGTTTGTATCGTACGGATTTATTAATAAAATTATACGATTATTTGGATAAGGGGCAGCGCGCAGTGATGAAGTTTTTGGCGGATAAAAAAATACAAACCGCTGCATTGCCGAATGAATGGATAACTTTAGCAAATTTTAATACCAAAAATGAATTTGATTTGGCGTTGAACTCACTCAATGAAATAGGATAAATAAGTCAAATTTTGGGAAATTATTCACATTAACAGGATAAAAAATAATTTCATCAATTAAGGGTATGGGTTAAAATTTAGGCATGCTAATTGCATTTTTAAATTACCTTGTTTGATTATGTTGGAAAACTGCTATGCCTTCAATCAGTAGCCCTGTGAGTGTTGAACTTTTTCCCCATGACAGCGTGAAAGAAAATCGTTTTGACCTTCTTACAACCCCCAGACATGCAAAAGCTGTACAAAATCAGGGCAAAGTGTATCTTGTTGGTGCAGGTACAGGTGACCCTGAACTCTTGACCATCAAAGCCTATAAAACCATCTTGCAAGCGGATGTGATTTGTTATGACAATCTGGTGAGTGATGAGATTTTGGCGATTAACCCAACAGCAGAGAAAATTTACGTTGGAAAAAAATGCCACAAGCACAGCATGCCCCAGCAAGACATCAATAGCTTATTGGTCACCCTAGCGCAACAAGGCAAAACTATTGTACGCTTAAAGTCGGGCGACCCATTTATCTTTGGACGGGGCGGTGAAGAAATGCAAACCGTGATTAGCGCTGGTGTAGCCTGTGAGTCGATTGCAGGCATTACCACCGCGCTAGCAGTCGCCAATAGCGTCAATATTCCGCTCACTCATCGTGACCATGCCCAGTCGGTGAAGTTTGTTACTGGGTTTTTAAAGACTGATACGCCTAACGAGCAATTCGCTGAACTACTTACTGATAATCAAACGGTGGTATTTTATATGGGATTAAATACTTTGCCAAATTTAACCCAAGGTCTGTTGCAAGCGGGTAAATCAGCCAATACTCCGTTTGCAATTATCTCCAATGTCAGCCGAGAGAATGAACAGGTATTAATCGGGACACTTGATACCATTCAAACGCTACAAAATATTGCCAAACTGCCTTCCCCTGCAGTGATGATCATGGGCGAAGTCGTATCACTATATAATGAGTTAAATGCCAGTCGGCAATATTATCAACAATTAGTGGTGTAGTTTGATTGGGGTAAAGATAAAGGGGCATGATTTCTATACCCCTTTATATATTGTCGGCATTTAGTTAAATAAACACCACGCCATTGGTCACGCTCACAGGATACGATCTTAACGAAACTCGCTCATCATCAAGACACTTACCTGTTGCCAAGTCAAAACGTTGTTTATACATAGGTGATGCGACATATCGTACCTTTTGTCCGTCAATTTCACAGCTACCAAGTAGCCCCCTAGAAATGACGTTAGCCTTGCTAAATGGGTCAAAGTTATGCATGGCATATACTTCGTCATGATGGGTCCGAAAGATGGCAACTTGTTCGCCGTTGACTAGCGCACAAACGCCAGTTTCAGGGATGATATCGTCTAGTTTACAGATTTCATTCATGATTTGATTCCGTATTTTTTACCCGATGAGATGCCCATGGGACATCCCAGTTTGGTGAATGTTATTAACGTTAGGCAGGTGATGCAGTGTCGGCTGAGAATTTAGTTGCATCATAGCCAAGCACTAACTTTTCTTCCGCAGTCGCAGGGCGAATTTGGCTCCGCTCTTCGACAAACACTACGTTGTCATCGACTTTGTCACTGTTGATAAAGTGCTTAAAGCGTTTAAGGCGCTCGGGGTCAGAGAGGGTGGTTTTCCATTCGCACTGGTAAGCGTCAATGTCCGCTTGCATTTGGGCTTCGAGCTCTTCGGCAATACCCAAGCTATCATTGATGACCACGTCTTGAATATACTCAAGACCACCTTCCATTTTTTCACGCCAGACTGACGTGCGTTGTAAGCGGTCGCCAGTTTTGATATAAAACATTAAGAAACGATCGATATATTTAATTAACGTTGCTTTGTCTAAATCACTGGCAAACAGCTCAGCGTGACGAGGCCGCATACCGCCATTGCCACAGACATATAGATTCCAGCCATTTTCAGTGGCAATAATACCAACGTCTTTGCCTTGGGCTTCGGCGCATTCACGGGTACACCCCGATACCCCAAATTTGATTTTATGCGGTGAGCGTAAGCCTTTGTAGCGGTTTTCCAGTTTAATTGCTAGTCCCACACTATCATCAACCCCATAGCGACACCATGTGCTACCGACGCAAGATTTGACGGTACGCAAAGACTTGCCATAGGCATGCCCTGTTTCAAAACCTGCATTTATTAAACGTTCCCAAATATCGGGCAATTGGTCACTACGAGCACCAAATAAATCCACACGTTGCCCACCAGTGATTTTGGTGTAAAGTCCAAAATCCCGAGCCACTTCGCCCAGTACGATGAGTTTTTCGGCGGTAATTTCACCCCCTGCAATCCTTGGTACGACAGAGTAAGTACCATCTTTTTGGATATTCCCCAAGAAAGCATCATTGGTATCTTGCAGCGCAACCAGTGGTTTATCAAGAATATAGTCATTCCAGCAAGACGCCAAAATCGAGCCAATCGTTGGTTTACAGATTTCACAGCCATCGCCGTGTCCGTGTCTTTCAATCATCTCTTCAAAGGTGTGGATATTGCTGACGCGCACCAAGTGATACAACTCTTGGCGAGAGTAAGCAAAATGCTCGCAGATATGATTTTTGACTTCGATACCGCGCTTTTTGAGTTCTGACACTAAGGTATCTTTGACGATTTGGGCACAACCGCCACAGCCTGTACTGGCCTTGGTGCAGCTCTTGATGTCTTCATAAGTCATGGCACCATTGTCCACTGCTGCGCAGATTTGACCTTTATTAACGTTATAGCATGAGCATAGGGTAGCGGTATCAGGCAGATTTTCAACGCCCATAACGGGCTTTTCGACATTTGGTAAAATCAAGCTTTCAGGTTGTAGGGGTAAATCAATACCATTTAAAAATAACTGGAGCAAGTTGCTGTAATCTTCGGTATCACCCACAAGTACCGCACCGAGCAAGCGTTTGCCATCATCCGAGGTGACTAATTTTTTATACACGCCTGTTTTTGGGTTTTGGTAGACAAAGCTTAAACTGTCTTTGATTTTGCCATGGGCATCGCCAATACTGCCGACATCGACGCCCATGAGTTTAAGTTTGGTACTCATGTCCGCACCGTCAAATAGGCTGTCATGCTCACCTGCTATTTGTGACGCACACACGCTTGCCATGGTGTAGCCTGGAGCAACCAGCCCATAAATTTTGTTGTCCCATAACGCACATTCACCAATGGCATAAATATCTGGCTCGCTCGTTTGACATGTGTCATCAATGACGATACCGCCACGTTCGCCAAGTTTTAGCCCAGAATCTCGTGCAATGGTATCTTCAGGGCGAATCCCTGCACTAAATAAAATCAAGTCGGTATCGAGCAAAGTGCCGTCAGCAAACTGCATGGTTAAAAAACTGGCATCATCATCATGGTTGTCGATGATTTGTTGGGTGTTTTTGCCTGTCAAAACGGTGACGCCCAAGTCTTCGATTTTTTTCTTTAGCAACTCTCCGCCTGCGGCATCTAGCTGTACGCCCATAAGTTGGGGGGCGAACTCGACTACATACGTGGTTAAACCCAGTGTTACCAAGGCTTTGGCGGCTTCTAATCCCAATAAGCCACCGCCAACCACTACACCACGTTGGACACGTGGATTGTCCGCAGTTGCTAAAATCGCATCTAAGTCTTCAATGGTGCGATAGACATGACAGTGCGCATGTTGATTGCCTTTAACAGGTGGGACAAAAGGATAAGAACCAGTGGCGAGTACCAATTTGTCAAACTCAAGCGCATTACCCTTGATTGTTGTGACGATTTTACTTTGCGCATCAATGTGGTTAACCGCTTCGCCTAAATGCAAGGTAATCCTAGCTTGCTTATAGTGCGCCAAATCCACCAAGTTTAATTGACTGGCGTCTTTGTGTTCAAAGTAACTGGATAAATAGACACGGTCATAGGCTGGGCGACTCTCAGCACTAAACACATGGATTTGGTAAGTTTGGTGTAGGCGTTTTTCAATCGCTTTTTCGATAAAGTGATGACCGACCATACCGTTACCGATGACAATGAGATTTTTCATGTATTTACCCCTTCTAACGAAACATTGGCTTTTTGACTAGGATAATGATTGGCTTTTGGCGTGTATTATCCCAAGTTTTTCTATACTGTTATATAAGCAAAATTTATGCCAATATTTAAATTAACTATAAATTTCAATGGGTTAAAAAATATAGGTTAATTGTCTATCAAGCATAACCTAAATTACATTGTTAGTAATTTAACGCAACCAGTAGCCAAGTGATGAGCAACAGCACCGTTAATATGCCACTGACCAGTTGCCAAAATAGCACAGGATGTTTGTCAATCAGCGGCTGCTTGGCTTTATCGTCGGCATGGCTTTTGGGGTCAAGGTCGGTGAGAAAATCACCAATGCTCTGATAGCGGCGGTTGCTATCTGCTTGCAGCGCACGAATAAGCACGTCATTGACCCAAAATGGCAAATCCGTGCGCACTTGTCGCACGTTTTTGAACGCCAGTTTTTGGTTGGTTTGGGCGGTCATCGCAGTGGTCAAGGTGTCGACATCGAATGGTTGTAGCCCCGTCAGCATCTCATAAGTCACTACACCCAGCGAGAAAATATCGGAATACACCCCTTTTGGTGCATCGCTAAAATATTCGGGGGCAATATAATGCAAATCGCCCACAGGCGGTGTATGCGCTGTTTTTAGGAGTAACGAGCCAACCGAACCAAAGTCAATGAGCTTGATATGACCCGATGGCAGCAGCATGATATTTTCGGGCTTGATATCTTGATGGAGAAGATAATTACGGTGCATGGCTCGCAGCGCCATGCCGATTTGATTGACAATAGCAAAGGTTTGGGCAACCGATAACGGCGGCTGGGTGTCGATAAATTCACGCAAGCTCATGCCTTGCAAAAATTCGGTGACATGGTACAGATACTGGCTATTCATCGGTTTAGGGTAAAATTTTAGTAAGCTTGGGTGATTGAGGCTTAACCCTATTTTTTCTTCTTTTAAAAACAGCCGTAAAAATCCGCTATCGTCTTCATAATAGGCAGATGGCACTTTGATAATACGCTGATTATCGGCTGTGTCAGCGGTGCTGTCGGTTGCCAAATACACGCTACTGCGTGGCGTGTTTTGCACCACTTTGTCAATGGTAAAATGATCAAGCTTGTCGCCGACAGTCAGCACAGGCGGAATGCGTAAACGGGTAACGGCATGACGACTGTCTGTATGTTCAGCAAGGTCAGCTTTGTCAAAATCTGCATTCGCCAAAATTCTCGCAACTTTTGGTAAGACGGCTATCATCACGCAACTGACATTGTCATTACTGCCATTTTCCAATGCCACTTGGCACAAGGTTTCTGGCAAATTTTCTAAGTCTAGGGTAGTGGAATTATCCAGCGCCAACAATTTGCCCAATGCCGATTGGGTGAGTAACAATAATTCATCATCACCGATAAATTCATACACCCCATCGGTCATTATCAAAAACACATCTTCGGGCAACACATCAATTTGGGCAAGTTGTAATTCTACATGGGCATCTGCGCCAAGTGCAGCGGCTAACGCGCCTTTGTCTCTCCCTCGTTTGTGTCTGTGGTCTTGGGTGAGTATGCGCAGTTTGTTGTGTCGTAGCCGATAGATACGGCTATCGCCCGTGTGAAATAACACTGCCGAGTGCTCGGATAATAAAGGCTCGGTAAACAGCAGCCCCGATAAGGTTGAAAGTAATTTGGGCAAATACCGCTGCGAGGCTGAATCAAAGCTGTCATGGTGATCACTAAAATACAAAAAATCATTGATAATATGCACGCTTTTGGTGAGCATTTGGGCCAGCGTTTCGGCACTGTTGTTATTCAATGAATCGCTAGTAACAGGGCTAGTAACAGGGTTTGTTACCATGTCAGCTTGGTGCATGGTCAATTGGTCGATCAGCGTATCAATCACCCATTGGCTGGCGAGCTTTGGTTGTCCGCAGCTGCTGACGCCGTCAGCTAAAGCGGTGACTTGCCATGCAAGCTGAGCGGCGCTGCTATCCCTTGTCGGCACCAGCGTTTGCACCGTCAAGGTGTCTTGGTTTTCCGCTTTGCGCCCTGCATGACTAGCAGCACGGGTCAGCAGTTGCGGCAAGGATTGTGGTAAGGATTGAGAACTGGGGGGATTTTGCTGAATGGCTTTTGACATGAGTTTTTCCTTACTAGCACGGTTGCTACGCATTGTGCAAAAATGAAAAAAGGGCATACACCCTTTTTTGCCTTACTAACTAGACTTCCTTGTCCGCTGGTCGACTGTTTTTTGGTTGGATTTAAAGAGCGATTACGCTATCGCAATTCGCTCAATCGTGCCATCTTCGTGCACCTCGACCATATGTCCTTGTGGCTCGCTCAGGAAGGTCGCGCCAATAAAGGCAATCCCTGCAAAAATCGCGAGGGTAATAAAGAATCCTGTTGGCGATACCATAGAGAAAATAGTCAAAAACAACACCCCACCTACGTTACCATACGCACCCGCCATACCAGCAATTTGCCCTGTCATACGGCGTTGAATGAGCGGAACCACTGAATACACTGCACCGCATGCTGCTTGCACAAATACAGAAGTAAGCAGCACGATTGCCACTGCACCCGCCAATGGTAACTTGGTCATTTGCGTCATTAGCAGATAACCCACCGTTTGCCCTGCCAATGCAATCATCAATACTTTACGACGACCGACCGCATCGGACATAAAACCACCGCCAGGACGAGCAAATAAATTCATCACCGCAAAACAGCCTGCAGTCAACCCTGCTAAAGTATGCGATACACCATAGTTGGTAATAAAAAATTGCGGCAACATCGACACCACTGCCAACTCAGAGCCAAAACATGCCAAATACGCCATGTCCAAAATCGCCACTTGTTTAAACTGATAACCATATTCTGGATTTACCGCAGGGCGAGATGTATCAAATAAATGCTTATTGACTGACCAGATTTTGATATATTGATAGACTACAAGCACCGCCACCACCGCATATGCCAGCATGGTTTGATTAGCGGTTAATAATTTTAATCCGCTAGGTGACAAACGCCACGCCAACAAAAACAAAATCGCATAAACCGGTAAAATCATCACCGCATAAAAGTAAAAGTCTGCCTTGTTTGATACTTCCAAGCCGCCTGATTTTTTTGGTTTAAAATAAGTCGCGCCTTTGGGTGTATCACTGACGCCACGATAAAAAATGACCGAATAAACAATCGCAATCACGCCTGTGGTAGCAATCGCATACCGCCAACCGTCTGCACCGCCATACATTAAGGCAAGAATCGGCATCGACATCGACGCTACTGCCGCCCCAAAATTGCCCCAACCACCGTACACCCCTTCTGCCGAGCCGACTTCATTGACAGGAAACCATTCTGAAATCAAACGAATCCCAACCACAAATCCTGCACCGACAAAACCTAGCAAAAATCGCCCAATCGCCAGCATTTGGAAACTTTGAGCAAAAGCAAACACAAAACACAAAAAACCGCTAATCAACAACACAGCACTATATGAACGCTTGGGGCCGTATCTATCGACCATCGCGCCGATTAGCAAACGAGCAGGAATGGTCAAAGCCACATTGAGCATCAAGATCGCTTTGACTTGTCCATCGCTCAAATGAAAATATTGTTTGATGGTGGGCATCAATGCCACATGAGCAAACCAAATTAAAAAGGTGACGAAAAAAGCAAACCAGGTGTAATGTAACACCTTGATACGGGGTAATTTCATAGCAAACAGCGGTAAACGTTGGGACATCTGCTTCTCCTTTAAGTAAGCCTGTACGGTTCACGGTAACAAGGTAAAAGCAATATTTATGCCATTGTCATAAACTTTTGTTTTTGCAATACTTTTTTTGAATGACCCATCAATTAGCTATTTTGCTGTGATAAAGCTTTTACCGATTAGCATGAGTGGTGAAAATTTGATGCTGTACTGCACTATTTTGGTAAGTAATCGATAAGGTAAAAGAATAATGCAAATAAATAAGCAAAAAAATGTCTAAAAATATTTTAAAAACCCTCAAACAGTTATCTACAGTTAAAGAGGTTAAATTCAAAGAGTGGTCAACATCCATCACACTGTCCGACAAATAATAGCCAAAATTTAAAACACCATAAAAAACAGTAAAAAACAACGGTTTAAAACGGTTGGCATAGATTTTGAATTATTAAATTTTAAAGTGCTAGATTCTAAAGTGCTAAAGTTTAAAGTATTGAATATCGGGTCGGATAAGCAAGGTCAGCCAAATAATGCAACACACACACATTCTTATCATAGGGGCAGGGATGGCAGGGACACGCTTTGCCATGCAGTATGCCAAAAGCAGACTGAGTACCCACAGCGGACTGGGGATTGACAGCCAAGGCGAACAAAGTCGAGATGAGTTTGCCATCACGCTTATCAACAGCGAGCCATATGCAGGCTATAACCGTATTATGCTATCGCCTGTATTGGCAGGGGAAAAACGCTTCGCTGAGATTTATCTATTTTCTCAAGAGGAGTACGCCAACCATAACATCACTGTAAAGACAGGTTGCACTGTTAGCGATATCAATCTTGCTGCTCATCAGGTCATCACCGACAGTGGCGAAACTATCGGCTATGACAAATTGGTGTTTGCCACAGGTTCAACGCCATTTATTTTGCCATTGCCCAACCATACCGCAAAAGGCGTCATGGGCTTTCGTACCAAAGCCGATGTGGATGCTATGCTAGATATCGCAAAAAACAATCATAATGGCAAAAAATCTCCAAAATGTCTGGTTATCGGCGGTGGATTACTCGGTCTTGAGGCTGCTAATGCTTTGGTACAACAGGGAGCGAAAGTCACTGTGGTGCATGGGGCAGGCTATTTACTCAATCGCCAACTGGATAAAACCGCTGCCGATTTACTGCAAACTTACTTTGAAAACAAAGGTATTGAGTTTGTGCTCAATGCCAACTCCCAAGCGATTTGTGTAGATAAGGATAACCAGGTTACTGGACTAACTTACACGGATAATGTCGACACATCCATCCCTGCCAAAACCATTGACAGCGATTGCATTATCATGACCGTCGGCGTGCGACCCAATATTGCCCTTGCGCAACAGGTCGGTATCAGTTGCGAGCGGGGGATTTTGGTTGATAACCAAATGCGAACCCATACCCCAGACGTGTATGCGATTGGCGAGTGTGTACAGTTTGACAACCAGCTATTTGGGCTCGTCGCACCTGTGTATGAGCAAGCCAATATTCTGCTACATACCTTAAACGAGCAGCCAGGCAGCACCTCGCCCGTGTTTAGCATACAACCAACAGCAACCAAACTAAAGGTCTCGGGCGTGGCACTATTTTCGGCAGGTGATATCGATGTAAGTCACGACTGCGAGCAATTGATTTATCAAGACCCTAGCCATAGCATCTACCAAAAAATCACCGTAAAAGACGACCGTATTTTATCTGCAGTACTATATGGTGATGTACAAGAGGGCGGTTGGTTTTTTGAACTGATTCAAAATCAACAAGATATTTCAGCCATCAAAGATAAATTACTGTTTGGCAAAGCGTTTTGTGAAGAGTTGCTGGCGGGCTGATCTGACTGGTAGAAATCAAAAATAGTAAAAGGTTAACGTGTGACAACAACTATACAACATTTAGCACCACAAAAATCTCCCCTGACACAAGTCAAGACTACCTGTGCCTATTGCGGTGTTGGCTGTGGCGTGTTAGCGACGATTGATGAGAATACCCAACACGTCAGCATTGACGGTGATCCAAACCATCCTGCCAACTTTGGCAAATTATGCTCCAAAGGCAAAGCGTTGGGCGATACGCTCGATCGTGACCGCCGTTTGGCACATCCGATGATTCATGGCGAGCCAGTCGATTGGGATACCGCCACCGATTTTGTTGCTAAATCATTGCAACAGACCATTGATGAATACGGCGCCGACAGCGTTATGCTATATGTATCGGGACAACTGCTCACCGAAGATTATTACGTGGCAAACAAATTTACCAAAGGTTTTTTGGGTACCAATAATTTGGACTCCAATTCTCGACTGTGTATGTCATCAGCGGTGGCTGGCTACAAGCGAGCATTTGGCTCGGACACTGTGCCTTGTAATTATGAAGACATCGAAAACAGCGACCTATTTATCATTATCGGTTCGAATATGGCGTGGTGTCATCCGATTTTATTTGGTCGGTTAAAATCCAGCAAACAAGCCAATGCCAACAAAAAAATCGTGGTAATTGACCCGCGAGCCACTGACAGCACCGCGATTGCTGACTTGCATTTGCCGATTCGCTCCGGCACAGATACCCATTTATTTGTCGGACTACTCAATTACTTGCACCAAAACGGCTATGCCAATCACGATTATCTCAGGCATTGTGACAATCTTGCTGATGCGCTTGCAGCCAGTGACAGTTGGACGATTAAAAAAGTTGCCAAAATCTGCGGTGTCAACGAAAGTGATTTAACCGAGTTTTACCAATTGTTTGCCACTACCACGAAAACCGTGAGTTTTTACTCCATGGGTGTCAATCAAGCCAGTAATGGCACCGATAAGGTGAATAGCATTATCAATTGCCACCTTTATACAGGCAAACTGGGTTTTGAAGGGGCAGGGGCATTCTCAATTACAGGACAGCCCAATGCCATGGGTGGGCGAGAGGTCGGGGCGTTAGCCAATCTGCTTGCCAGTCATTTTGAGCTCAAAAACAGCGACCATCGTCAAACAGTAGCCAACTTTTGGCAAGCACCGACTAGTATTAGTGGTAAAGATGGTATCAAGGCAACCCAATGTGCCGATGCTATTTTGGAGGGGCAAATTAAAGCGATTTGGATTATGGCGACCAATCCTGTAGTCAGTCTACCAGAAGCAGACAAATTTGCCATGGCGTTACAGCAATGCCCACTGGTCATCGTGTCTGACTGCTCAAAAGACAGCGACACGCTCGACTTTGCTCATGTGGTTTTGCCCGCGCAAGGCTGGAGTGAAAAATCAGGCACGGTCACCAACAGCGAACGCCGTATCTCTCGCCAGCGCCGCTTAGTCACCCCATTTGCTGATGCCAAGCCCGACTGGTGGATAGTCAGCCAAGTGGCACAGAAAATGGGTTTTGTGGGTTTTGATTACACCCACGACTACCAAGTGTTTGCCGAACACGCTCGGCTTAGTGGCGAGAAGAATGGCGGTGAAAAAAATACAGATAGTCGAAGTTTTAATATCAGTCATTTAGCCAATATTAGCCAAAACGAGTATGATAATTTGGCACCGTTTCAATGGGGTCAACCGCATTATTTTGGACTACAAAAACAAGACGCACACACCACTATCGGCACAACTTATACTGATACCCAAAAACTGCATTTTGTCACCGTTAATCCTGCGGTACCCAAGTCATTGCCTGATGAGCAATATCCACTAGTGCTTAACACAGGTCGCTCGCGTGACCAATGGCATACCATGACCCGTACAGGGATTGCCCCACAGCTCAATCAGCATTTACCGCACCCACTGGTTGCGATTCACCCGAGTGACGCCAAACCTTTGGGTGTACAAAATAACGATTTTGTGCAAATTAACAGTCCCAATGGTACTATCTTAGTGCGGGCGGATGTGACTGAAAAGCAACGCCAAGGCGATGTGTTTATACCTATGCACTGGAATCAGCACTTTGCCGCCAATGCGCGTGTCGGTAAGCTTATCAGCAATCATTATGACCCCTTTTCACAGCAACCGCAGCTCAAGCACCAACCTGTCAGGCTGCAAAAGCTAACCATGCAAGCATTTGGATGGTTATTGATTGATAAACATTGTGATGAAAACCTGCTAACTTGGCTCGAATCGCCAGATATGACTTATTGGGTGCGTAATCGCCAGTCAAACAGTAGCCAGTATTTTTTTGCCATTGATAATCAGTCTGCGGTCATGACCACTTGGTTTGATAAGCAATATTGGCAACAGCAGTTAAGTGTATGGCTCAATCAACAGGCGCAAGCCTACAACTTTGATATTATCCATTATCAACATATTGATACCGATAACACCAGCCAAGATTTACGACTTGCGATATTGCAAAACGGGCAAGTCCATGCGCTAGTATTTTTGAGCACCCACGAGCATAAACTACCTACCCATAACTGGCTAGATAGCCAATTTGGCACAACGCTCGATAGCCATACGCGTAAATGGCTACTAATGGGCAAACCTGCCACGGGTTTTATTGATACAGGGCGGATAGTTTGCTCTTGTATGTCCGTGGGTGAAAATACCATTGTTGAGACGATAAAAAAATATCACTGCAAAACCGTCGTTGAGGTTGGTAAACATTGCAAAGCAGGCACCAATTGTGGCTCCTGTATAGGAGAGATTAGCAAAATTTTGGCGTGGTGAAATGGTTATAACTTGTTGAAAGGATTATTGGGCGAACTTTAAGCTACTTTATAATTTCGCTTAATGTTGCCTGATTTTACTTGGTGACTCATTGATAACTAGCTTTAGACATTCAAAAAAAGGGAAATAATTGGAAAAATTAATTGATAATGATTATCATTTATATTATTATTCTTGCTGCTTTGTAACGCTTCTTTTTTTTATATATCTGAGTGATTTTATGAATACTGCCAATACTAGTTTACCGCCGCGTGGTGCTTTGCGCTATTTAAGTTTGTGTGTATTAACCACCCTTTATTCACCGTTGGCAACAGCGAGTGAGCCAGAACCCGTCATTACTTTGCAGACCATTACTTTTAATGCCCGTCAATATATCCCAGCAAAACAGACTGAGAATGTCCGCCATGAGACCTCAGTTAAGGTACAGCAAGCTGATTTACTCAATCAATATTTACCGACGGTTGCTGGGGTGAATGTCGGTGGCACTTCGGGGATGGATCAGCATATTTATATTCGCGGTTTGGGCTCAGACAATGCAGGCAGTGCCTTAAAAATTACCGTGGATGGGGTGCGCCAACCGGAAACGCGCGGCTTTCACCATGCCGGGATTAGTGGACTTGACCCAGATTTGTATAAAACAACAGAAGTGTCAGTGGGTAATAACTCGGTGACTTTGGGCAACAATGCCATCGGTGGCGGTGTGGCGTTTACCACTGTGGATGCACAGGACTTGCTACTACCTGATCAAAAAATGGGGGCAAAGGTTAAGCTTGGCTATGCCAGTAACGATCAGCAATTTCAGCGAAGCCTAACGACCTATGCCAAACCCAATGAGCAATTGGACATGATTGTGTCTTATAGTGAGCGTGATAGCGATGGCGGCGAAGATGGCAAAGGCAACCACATCCAAGGTGATGATATTACTATCAAAAGTATACTAGCCAAAGTCAATGTGATGCCGGCAGAAGGTCACAAAATTACTGCCAGTTACCAAAGCTATGACAATGACGGCAACTATCCGTTTCGCCCCAATATCGGCTACCAAGCCAATTTACCCGCTAATATTCACCCTGGTTACACCAATAATGAAACCTATGCACTCGGCTATGAGTATAAACCGCATAGCAATTTTGAGCTAAACAGCAAAATTTATCATTTAACCAATGAAGCGCTGTCGCAAGGACTGCGCGGAACGACCCCCATGCGTATAGCCACGTCAGGCAAAACCGATGGCATGACGGCAAGTATCAAACAGCAACTGACGCAACATCATGGTGACCATGCTTTGACACATACGCTCAACTATGGGGTAGAAGGCTATAAAAAATCAGCGACGTTAGAGAGTAGTGATATCACAGAAGACGCTACCAGTGTAGGGGTGTACTTACAAGACCGAATCGAATTGGGACGATTTGCGCTGACGCCTGGCGTGCGCTTTGATCATTATAAGCCGTCAGAGCGTTTAAGCAGTGACGACTATAATCAACTGTCGGGCGCATTGGCAGGGGAGTTTAAACTGACGCCAAACCACAGCTTATTTGCTAGTTATACGCAATTGTTTAATGGACCACCCTTGCCAGAAACCATTCACCAATCTGGGCAAACCTTCGTCAATAAAGACATCGAAGCAGAAACAGGCGCAAACGCAGAGCTGGGTATCAGTAGCCGTTTTCAAGGGGTGTTTGACAGTCAAGACAGTATGTCACTGACAGCCAAAGTCTTTGATACCCAATATGACAATAAAATCGACCGATTAACAGGCATTGACTGTGCCACAGGCAACACAGTGACAGGCGGGCAATGTGCCAGCTACATCAATGCAGGCGAGACTACCGTTAAAGGCTATGAGCTGAGCGCAAAATATCGGCTAAATAATATGCGCTTGAATGCAGGCTATGCCCATGCCAAAAGTGACACCGAGCAAGGATACCAACTCAACAAAGACTCTGGCGATCAGTTAAACCTTGGCTTTAATTATGACATCAATGACCGATTTAGCCTTGGAAGCGCCATCCGCCATGTCAAAGGTTTAACGCGTCGCACCAGCGCTACTGATATGGCTGATTTGCCAAGTTTTACCACCTATGATGTATTTGGTAGCTATCGTACAAGCGCGTTACCGCAATTAACCGTGGATGCTGGCGTGTATAACCTTACGGATGCCTACTACTATGAGCACGTATCCAATACGGGTGATAAAGCCATGGGACGCAATGTCAAAGTAGTGCTAAGTTATCAGTTTTAAACTCAATGGGTGATAACCATCAGCATGATGGATTGCCCATTGCTGTTTAGCATTTTCACAAAATATTGCAGAAAAATTTTGCTTATGTCCAAAATCCAATTTTTTATTCGTCCTACTATCACAAGGTTTGGTGGGGTATCAAAACAATTGCCTAGGGTATTCATCGGTGTAACCGAAAACTGCATTTTGCGCAAGGTATTCATCCTAGTCGATACTGTAAGTTATTAATAGCTTTGTGTTAGTTTTGCCCAAGATAAAGATAACACAAAGCGAAGATAAAAAAGTAACTTGAGGTTTTAAAGCCATTTGATATCAAAGTTGCTTAATATTTTAAACTCGCTTAATTAAAGTGGTTTAATACAGTCGCTGGTTAAATTGAACCTAATTTTTAATATTTTTGTTGATAATGATTATCATTTATACTAACATTTAAAGTTAGTTTTTATATTTATCGTGTTAGAGGAATGATTATGGATTTTGCAAATTACTGGCAATATACAGATGTAGTGACCAAGACGTTATTTTTTGTGTTAATTGCTTTATCGATGCTGTCTTGGATTACAGGCATTTTACGTATCTTAAATAGCCAAAAAATTGCCAAAACAGTGTCGCAAGATTTGACCCAGAAAATTCACCAACAGCAAGCTCAACTTACTACCTTATCTCTAGACAATCAAAAATTGGTCACTGAGCAGCAGCTACTGCAACAGCTCAATCGCTACCGTTTTGCCAGTGAGCAGGGCTTAAATATCCTTGGTACGACTGCTGCCATTGCCCCTTTTATTGGGCTATTTGGTACCGTGTGGGGGATTTTTCATGCCTTAGATAGCATCGCTAAATCAGGTCAAGCAGGACTTGGTCAAGTCGCAGGACCGGTTGGGGAGGCTTTGATTATGACTGGGCTTGGGCTTGCGGTAGCGATTCCTGCAGTGATTATGTACAATGTCGTAGTACGAATCAATCGCAAAGCCATGCACCAAGCGAATGACACGGCGCATACCTTGCTTGCCAACGTGTTGATGAATTCTTCCAGCCAAATTACGCAAACTAGTGTAGCCACCCAGCCCCATTTGCAAACCAGCTCGCAGCCCAAGCAACAAACTAACGCCGCTGACTTAATGCTGAAAAAAGCCTAACCTTGACCCAACGCTAAACAGATAAGCTAAACAGATAAATAGATAAACAGGGAATAACTTATGGCATTTCAACTCGGTGATGACGCGTCGACGGGCATGAATGAAATCAATCTGATTCCACTGATTGATATCATGCTGGTCTTGATGATTATTTTTTTGGTGACGGCAACGGTAATCAATCCCAGTGTGCCGCTAAATTTGCCCAAAACCTCAGCACAAGTCAATGAAGCCCCGCCCAAAGTGATACAAGTAAGCATTGATAAAGATGGCAAGATTTTTTGGGATGATGCCAGTATCAGTTTGGCGCAATTAAACACGCGCTTTGCCGAACAAGGCAAATTAAGCGAGACCCCAAGCATTCAGCTGCGCGTTGATAAAGACAGCCGATATGATACCGTCGCGCAAATCCTAGCAACAGCAAGCGAAAACAAGCTAACCAAAATTGCGTTTGTCAGTGAATAACCTGATTGATAAAATTTTTATTGATAATAAGAATAATTATCATTATTATATAAGAAAATTTATCAACGAGGTGCGTATGTTTGTGTGTATCTGTAATGCGGTCAAAGAAAGTCAAATCAAAACAGCCATTGAACAAGGTCATGACAGCTTAGAGGCATTACAAGCTGAGCTTGATGTGGCTACTTGCTGTGGTGGCTGTCAGCCAATGATTGAAGGTTATCTTGAAGAGTACGCGCAGAGTATCAATAACTATACGCACCTATTTATTGAAGTTGCCTAATGTATTAACGTTGGCTAGTTTATTAAGTTGCCTAATGCGCTGTTAGCGTACACACCCAAACTTATTCATTAATCTCAATGAATGAGCGTCTGGTAAATAATGTAAATTATTTGCTGCGATGAATTGTTTTTAACGTCACTTTAATTTAGTATTTCAGATAATACCCAACCTTTGTTTCTGTTCATTTTTCAAGGATATACCCATGAAAGGCAGCCAAGCTGTTATTGATTATCTAAATTTCTTAATTAGTGGTGAACTGGGGGCTCGTGACCAGTACTTTATTCATGCGCAAATGTATCATGAATGGCATTATCCAAAACTTCATACGCGTATGCATCATGAAATGGAAGAAGAAAGCGATCATGCGCGTGCCTTAATCAATCGGGTGTTGATGCTAGAAGGCACACCCAACATGAAAGTTGCCGATATCAACATCGGTCATGATGTGCCAAGTATGCTAAAAGCCGATCTGCAGCTTGAATATGCGGTTCGTCAACATCTCAAAGACGGCATTGCGCTTTGTGAGCAAGAGCAAGACTATGTAACCCGTGAGATTTTGGTCGCCCAATTGGTCGATACCGAAGAAGACCATGCGCATTGGTTAGAGCAGCAGCTAAGACTGATTGATATGATGGGACTACCTAATTATCTGCAATCTCAGCTCGGTGACATCTCTGAATAAGGCGACAAAGCAATAAGGCAACTAAGGTAAACATTATGCAAGTCGATAAAGAAATTCTAAGAGCGCTAAACCAAGTTTTGGGTCAGGCATTAATTGCTATTAATCAATACTTCTTACACGCGCGTATCGCCAAAAACTGGGGACTGAGTGAACTCAATGAAAAATTGTATCATCAGTCGATTCATGAGATGAAATGGGCAGATGACCTCATTGAGCGTATCTTAATGCTAGATGGTCTGCCAAACTTGCAAGAGCTTGGCAAAATTTTAATCGGTGAAAATGTTGGTGAAATTTTGCGTTGTGATTTGCAATTAGAGTATCAAAAAACTGACATCATCAAAAATGCGATTGCTTTATGTGAGCAGCAGCGTGATTTTGTCTCTCGCAAATTATTGATCAAACTCAAAGACGGGAGTGAAGAGCACATTGATTGGCTAGAAACGCAAATGGAACTAATGACCTCGATGGGTATCGAAAATTATACGCAAAGTTTATTAGATTCATAAAGCGTATCAATGTGTTGGAATAACTGTATGAACCATCAATATACCCAAGCTGCGTTGATTTCTGTCATCTCTATACTGATGGCATCGCTTATCATCATCTTAGTGGCAGTAATTTATTGATTATCGTTTTAGTTTTCGAGTTTGGCATATTGGCATAGCCAAGATGATGAGTGATTTCGGCTGGCAGTTTTCGTTCTGCCAGCCTTTTGGTGAGTTATTTTAAGAGTCTGTATTGCCCAAGATATGTTCTACAAAATGCGTGTTAGAAACCTTCTAGTACAATTTTGCCTTTTGACTTACCTGATTCAAGCAACTTATGCGCCTTCTCCAAGTTTGCAGCGTTAATTTTGCCTAGATTTTGGTTGAGGGTACTTCTAATTTTTTGCTGGTCAACTAATTGGGCAACCTGTTGCAGCAATTCACCTTGCTTTTCAATATCATCGGTTTCATACATTGAACGGGTGAACATCAGTTCCCAATGGATAGAAATAGATTTAGTCTTAAACGGCATAATATCAAAGGTTTGTGGATCATCGATCAATCCAAGCTTGCCTTGTGGTGCAATCAGAGAAACTATTTGCTTGATATAGGTGTCTGTATGATTGGTAGAGAATACATACTTTGGTTTTTCAATACCTAGTGTCTCGATTTGTTCGTTTAAATCTTTGCTATGGTCGATGACATGGTCGGCACCCAATGATTTTACCCAAGATTTAGTTTCTTCACGTGACGCTGTGGTTATCACGGTCAGATTGGTTTTTGCTTTTAGGAGTTGGATAGCGATTGACCCTACACCGCCTGCACCACCAATAATTAAAATACTGCCAACTTCTGTTTCTGAAATTTGAAACCGATCAAACAGCATTTCCCATGCGGTGATAGCAGTTAATGGCAATGCTGCGGCTTCTGCATTAGACACTGTAATTGGTTTAAGACTGATGATGCGCTCATCAACTGCTTGAAACTCAGCATTACTACCATCTCGGGTTAAATCGCCTGCATACCAAACACAATCTCCGACTTTAAACGAGGTAACTTTTGAGCCAATTTCAATAATTTCTCCAACGGCATCCCAACCTAAAATACGATTATTTGCTTCAGACGAATTTTTTCTCACTTTGGTATCAACGGGGTTTACAGAGATTGCCTGAACTTTTACCAGTACATCACGCTCCTTAAGCGTAGGCTTCGCTTTTTCAATATCTACCAATGAATTTTTAAAATCATCCTGGTTATTGATAACATACGATACGGCTTTCATGGATTTATCCTTTTGTAATAGTGAGTGGGTTTAATAGCGGGTTAGTTTAATTAAATGCAGTGTTTTTAGTGTATTGCAGACAGGCTGGCTTGGGTCAGTCAGTCTAATCTGATAGAATTAATGAAAGATAGTCGATATTCTGAGTCTATGCTAAAGGTGTGAGGTCAAGGGCGTAACGTTAAGGGTGCAAGGTTAAGGATACAAGCTAAGCTCACATTTTGCGTCTGTGTTTTCGCCAAAAATAGCCCTTGGTAAAATGCCGTCATTTATTGTTGTACCAGTGTACCCAATCAAGGGTAGCGAGTGCAACATCATTTACACCTTATCACTTATGCTTGTTTCTTTGTTATGGTTAAAGCAAGGTTATGGTTAAAGCAAGCATAAAGGAAGTAATATCAACCTCAAATTTAAGCTGATACAGACACTCCCCACGACTTAAAGCATAAATGTTTATGTAACCTTTATACAACAAAGCTATGCGCTAAAGCCGTTTGACATGAATATAACAGTGGTTTAGACTCAATTTTGATGCTAGTCAATGTCGGCTAGTCAATGTCGGCTAGTCAATATTGGAGTATTAGTGATGGTTAAAACCGCTTTATATGTCCGTCTTGAAGCTAAACCAGGTAAAGAACAACAAGTAGAAGATTTCCTAAAAGCTGGTCTGCCTATCGTCAATGAAGAACCTGCCACAGTTGCATGGTTTGGTCTACGCCTTGGCCCTTCAACCTTTGGTATTTTTGATGCATTCCCTGATGAAGCAGGTCGCGAGGCTCATTTATCGGGCAAGGTTGCCGCCGCTTTGATGGCTCAAGCAGATGAACTATTTTCAGAACCGCCTTCTATTGAAAAAGTAGATGTGTTGGCGAGTAAACTACCAGGTTAGACTGATGCTTAAATTCTCTAAAGCGCTGCCTGTCATTTGATATTCTAGATGATACGCTAGGTAGCGTTTTATTGCATCAGTCTAGTTAAATCAGTCAACTAGCTAGTCGTTGATGCCGTTTTTTACCTATTTTTTATCATCACGCCTCGCTGACTAAATATACGTCAGAACGCTATTTTCTAAACTAGCCAATATCAAGCAGCCTGTAGGCTTAATTTCACACGTTTTGTCAATGCTATCAAGAATGCAAGGCTATTAAATAACAGCTACTCAATAATGGCTACCAGATAACAGCTATCAAATAACGGGTTAATTTGCTCGGTATTTTGCATTTTGCACATACGAACTATCGCTGTGCTCATGTAGCAATAACCCAAATTCTAAAAACTATCAGAGAAAATAACATGAAAATTTTACTTGTTCTGACCTCACATGACAAACTCGGCAATACTGGTAAGAAAACAGGTTTTTGGCTAGAAGAACTTGCGGCGCCGTATTACACCTTTATTGATGCGGGTGTTGAAGTTACCCTAGCATCACCTCAAGGGGGGCAGCCACCGCTAGACCCAAAAAGTAACTTAGCCGATGCACAAACTGAAACCACGCATCGCTTTGAAGCAGATCCCGTGGCAATGCAAGCGTTGGCACAGACCCATAAACTTAGCGAAATTTCTATCGCTGATTATGATGCCGTGTTTTACCCAGGCGGGCATGGTCCATTGTGGGATTTGGCAGAAGATCCGATTTCAATTGCTCTGATTGAACAAGCGATTGAGTCAGGAAAATCCGTTGCTACAGTTTGTCACGCCCCAGGTGTTCTTCGTCATGTAAAAACCAGTGATGGCAAGCCTTTGGTCAGCGGTAAATCCGTGACGGGTTTTACCAATACTGAAGAAGAAGCAGTAGGATTGACCGAAGTTGTACCGTTCTTAGTCGAAGATATGCTCAAAGAAAAAGGTGGTCATTATTCTAAAGCAGGTGACTGGCAAGTGTATGTCCAAGTAGATGGCTTACTAATTACTGGACAAAATCCTGCTTCTTCTGCTGCAACCGCCAGTGCACTCCTTGAATTGTTAAATAAGGAGTAGCCCATGTCTGCGTATGTGGTATTTACCCGTGAGCAAACTACGGACGCTGAGGAACTGGCGCAATATGCACAAAAGGCGCCGCTTGCTCTTGAAGGTCGTGAGCTAACACCCTTGGCTTTTTATGGTCAATTAGAAGTGCTTGAAGGCAATGAGATTGAAGGCGCTGTTATTTTACGCTTTCCTGATATGGCAGCCGCGCGAGACTGGTATCACAGTCCCATATATCAAGAAGCATTACAACATCGCCTAAAAGGGGCAAATTATCGTGCCTTTATCATTGAAGGTGCCGAAGAAACACTATAAAAAGCACCACTGTCAAATGCTAAACTACGAGTTAGTTGATGGGAATAATCGTTGGGGGATTCATTCAGACTATCAAAACCGAATAGCAGTCAAAAATAAGTAATAATCAAAAATAACTAACATCAGTACGGATTTAAAATAGTGATTCATATCGACGTAATCTGCTTGCTATTTAATCACTAAAATTTAAAAAATAAAAAACCACTGAGGATTAATGCACCTAAGTGGTTGTTTATATGGTGGGCCCACACAGACTTGAACTGTGGACCAAAGGATTATGAGTCCTCTGCTCTAACCAACTGAGCTATAGGCCCGAAAGGGTAGTGTCGCAAATATTGCTAAGCAAATTTGTCAAAACTAGGCTGATTATAATACCTTAAAAAATTATTTTTGCAATGTGGAAATGGATAATTTTATGCAAAACGCTGATTAAATCAGCATAAACTTGTCTCACCGAATACGCATTATTTGTCTTGTGTCACCGCAATCATTACACCCATATATTTATTGTCATTGCGTGACAGCGTCTGACTATACAATGCCGAGGCACTACCGCCATCCAAAAACAACGCATTGTCACAACCCAATTGCGATTTGAAAAAATCCGCAAACTCATAAAAGCTGACAGGGGTATCGCTTATCACAAATTTGACGCGGCTAGGATTGCGACCACACACGCCAACACCATTGCGGTATTTTCTCGAGGTACTATTGGCATCAAATGCCGGATGGATGTTACCATCGATGACCAGCATGGGTCCAGATTGGGTGGCGAAGGTCGGTTTTGCTCCGCTTGCCAGTTTTTTTGCCATGCTTTGACTTTCAGTGATATAAAAACCTTGATGGTCTTGCCAAAATACCCCGTTAGGCATTAGGTGAAAGTTGCCGCCGCCCTGCTTGAGATTTAGGGCTCGGATTTGTTTGCCATTGATGACCGTATACCCAATCGGCGCAAAATTGCCATCGTACATCCCGGCATTCATCGCAAACAACAAGGTTTTGGCAGGTTGCTGGCTTGCCAAATAATCGCGAAGGGTAGTAAAGGTGAGTAATAATGGGTGGCTCGCGGACGAGGGATTTTGCCAATGTAGTGAAAAATTCGCCGCATTTTTAGCATCAAGCTCGCAGATACTATAGTCGAACGGCTGGCTTTTTCGCTGACAATCTGGCATGGTTTTGACAGTAAACTGACGTGCCAAACCGATACTTGCCACCAATAATAGCGCCAAGCATAGGCTGACAACAACCGCTTGTGTTTTTGTGATATTTGAGAGCGTCATACCATTGAGAGAAAATTTAAGCTATTGGCTACTATATCATAGTTGCGTATCACAGAATATATCCGCCATTTATTACAAAAAACTCGTTCAACTTGATATTCTAGCAATTTCGACTTAACAGTGATGAATTAAACTAGTTTTTGCCCTCAATATCATTATAATAGGCAACTAAGAACAGCACCCCGCGTTTATTCAAATCTTCAAATCACGATTTGACAGAGCCATCGGGCAGGGTATGGGCTGTTTTTACAGTTTCTAGCACTTAAAATCATAATCCCCTTCAATTTTAAAGGAATTTAACATGGCCATTGAACGTACGTTATCAATTATCAAACCTGACGCAGTTGCAGGCAACCACATTGGCGAAATCTACAGTCGTTTTGAAAAAGCAGGCTTAAAAATTGTGGCAGCAAAAATGTTGCATTTAGACAACGAAAAGGCGGGCGGTTTCTACGCTGAGCACAAAGAGCGTCCGTTTTACAACGATTTAGTCTCTTTCATGACTTCAGGTCCAGTGGTTGTATCAGTACTTGAAGGCGAGAATGCAGTGGCTCACCACCGTGAAATCATGGGCGCTACCAACCCAAAAGACGCCGCTGAAGGCACTATCCGTCGTGACTTTGCTAACAGCATTGATGAGAACGCGGTTCACGGTTCAGACTCAACCACATCTGCAGCCCGTGAAATCAGCTATTTTTTCAATGACAATGAAGTTTGCCCACGTACGCGTTAATCTTAACACAACAAAAAACGGCTTAAATTTTAAGCCGTTTTTTTATTGCCTATCACTCAGATGGTTTATCATTAAAAAGTAGCAATGCAACAACAAGGATGCAAAATTAATATTAATAGTTTTATTAAGGAAACTAAAGAAACTTAATTTAACAATTCATAACAAAGAGCACATAGAGCGTAGGTGCAAATCCGCTAAAATAAATTCATCACGACATAAATACAAGCTTTGTTGACTACGATATTACTAAGACAGAATCACTAAAACAAAAAATAAAATAAAAAACGATAAAAATAAAAAAGCCATAATTTGGCATTATGGCTAACATCAGTAAAACAAAGAAGAAGAAAGAAACAATAAAAATAAAAACAAGTAGTGCATTACCCACTCCCATCAAGTTCCCCACTTGATGGGTTTATTTTTATATTATATAACGTTATATAATAAAATACCATAGCAATTTACTAGGATTTATCAATTTTTTTTAAATAATATAGGCTAACTTGTTTAATAGCCGATTTTTATGCTATGTAGCGGTAGCGCCAGCAATGGGGTATTAAAAGTTGCTATTCACAAGTTGTTTTTCCCAATTTGCTATTCCTAAGTTACTAGTCTAAGCTGCCTAGCTACTTGTAAATCATGCTTTAACCGTTAAAATAGAGACCGATAAAATAGACACCATTAAACCAAACAGAATAGCCTACCAAAATCACGACAGTAAGATAAAAAAATAGGATTAACCATGATAAGAATCGGTCAGGGTATTGACGTCCATGCCTTTGTTAATGACGGCACAGAAAACCAATTCATAACATTAGGCGGGGTGCAAATTCCTCATACCCACAGTTTGCTTGCCCATTCTGATGGCGATGTGGTGCTACATGCGTTGTGTGATGCGCTGCTTGGTGCATTGGCACTGGGCGATATTGGGCAGTTTTTCCCAGATACCGATGAGCGTTTTCGCAATATAGATTCAACCATTTTGCTGAACCAAGTGTACCAATTTATCCAATCAAAAGGCTTTGCGCTGATCAATGCCGACATCACTATCATGGCGGAGCGTCCAAAACTATTGCCTTATCGTACCGAGATTCAATCGCGTATTGCCGGTGTCATGGGCTGCGCGGTTGACCAAATCAGCGTCAAAGCCACCACGACTGAAAAGCTTGGGTTTACCGGTCGTCAAGAAGGGATCATGGTAAGCTGTGTGGTGTTGCTTGAACAAGTGACTTCATCAGATTAATGGAATTTTTGGGTAGTTTTGCTGCTGACTTTTTTGGGATGGGCATCTTGAATGTTTACTTTCGATAACCATTATAGCGTATAATAGCAACCCTGCACTCATCATTAGTGAGTCAAATTCTAGCTGTGAAGATAGCGCTCTACTTTAAAGGGCTTGATAAAGGAATTTCATATGACTGATATGAACCAAACTGAGATCGAACAAACCATCCGTGACCAAATCGCTCAACACAGCGTATTGCTTTACATGAAAGGCACGCCACAGTTCCCACAATGCGGTTTTTCTGCGCGTGCGGTGGATGTATTAACCCAAATTGGTCGCCCATTTGCGTTTGTTAATATTCTTGAAAACCCAGAAATCCGTGCAACTTTGCCACAGATTGCTAACTGGCCAACTTTCCCACAATTATGGGTGGCAGGTGAGCTGATCGGCGGCAGTGATATTATCTATCAAATGTTCCAAGACGGTGAATTACAACCCCTAATTGAAGCCAATAGCCCAGCGGTTTAGTTTTACTACGAGTGGGTTAAGGTTATTTCTTTTTTTAACGTTTTTGTTGTCATGTATCCATAACCATGTATCAAGTCCTAGCACGTAAATATCGTCCAAAAAACTTCCATGAGCTGCTGGGACAAGAACATGTGTCTAAAGCATTAATCAATGCCATCCATAACCAGCGCTTGCATCATGCGTATCTATTTACGGGTACGCGCGGCGTCGGCAAGACCACCATTGCGCGTATTTTGGCAAAATGCCTTAACTGTGAGACAGGGGTGACAAGCGAGCCTTGTGGCGTCTGTGGTGTATGCCAATCCATCGATAGCGGTCGCTTTATTGACTTGATTGAGATTGATGCAGCATCACGCACCAAAGTTGAAGATACCCGTGAATTACTCGACAACGTACCGTATGCACCGACCCAAGGTCGCTACAAAGTCTATCTAATTGATGAAGTGCATATGCTGTCGACGCATAGTTTTAATGCGCTACTAAAAACCCTCGAAGAGCCGCCAGCGCATGTGAAGTTTCTGCTTGCGACCACAGACCCACAAAAACTGCCCATTACCATCATCTCCCGTTGTCTGCAATTTGTACTCAGACCTTTGCCGCAAGTGGCGTTAGCTGAATATCTTGGTACGATTCTTAACAAAGAGCAAATCAGCTACGAGCCTGATGCCTTATGGCAGCTATCGAGCAGTGCCAAAGGCTCCGTGCGCGATGCGTTGTCACTCACTGATCAAGCCATTGCGTTTGGCAATGGCAATGTCACAGATGAAGTGATTCGCCAGATGCTTGGCTTAATTGACCAAGCCGATGTCATCGCTATCCTTACCAATATTTACCAGCAAAATACCCAGCAGTTGACGCAGGCCATTCAGCTTCTGCGTGAGCAGGTGGTGGATGCCAAAGCCGTATTTGACAGATTGGCTGAGACGCTGCATCAGTTGGCCATTTTGCAGGCGTTGCCAAATTTTGATTTGCAACTCAATCGCCAGCAAAGCGAGCAATTGCAACAACTGGCTCAGCAGTTACCCGCAGAGCTATTACAACTATATTATGACATTGTGGTAAAAAGCCGTGAAAACTTGGCATTAGCCAATACGCCGATGCAAGCGTTAGAGATGTGTTTACTCCGCTTGATGGCGTTCAAGCCACTGCATCGTAATCAAATCCCGCTTCGTCCGCCAATCGCTAATAACCCTGATTCTCAAAGTCCTGATTCTCAACTTGTCGACACAACGCCTAGCGAAGCCATACAAGGTGCAAAGTCTTCAGTGCTGGCTGAAGATAGCTTACAAGTAACCTCCGAGCAGAGTGATAACAACTTATCGGATAACAATCTGCTCAAATCTGTGCCAAACGTTGATAGCATTCAACAAATCATTGAAGAAAGCATTGAACAAGGCATTGAACAACAGACATTTGATGATACCCATTTAATATCTAATGATACAACCGCGGCAAGTACCACCGCAGGGCAAACTCCAACCAGACTAGACGATGCCAATCGCTTATCTGATTTGCAATCAAGCGATAGTCATCATGAAATTACTGCGCCAGACATCGTTGCAGAGTCTGGCAACACGCCTAGCATTGTCACAGAAGATAGCGCATTGATAAAAAACAATGCGCCAGCGCCAGTCACCGTAGCTACCAATGTCAATGTTAATGTTGACCATTCCCACCACACTATGGCGGCAGAGGGGAGTGATATTGCTAATGTATCGCCCCTGGCATTACTCAAACCCACTCATGTAACCCTTGAAGGCGAGTGGACACCTGCCAAATGGGATTATTGGGTGTTTAATGCCCGTGAGCAAGGCTGGCTCGATGAGGATGAATTAGTGCTTGCCAAACGCGGGGTTATGACCGGCGAGATTCATGGGGTAAGCCAATTTGTCACCGAACAAAACTTTTTGACCCATACCGCAACTTTTGATAATTTTTGCCAAAAACTGCAACAGCGTTTTGAGGGTATTGATATTCGTTTGGCGGAGTCGGCAAGTAATTTTCAAGCGCTAGATGGATTAAAACCAGAAGCGCTACAAGAAGCCCGCGAAAAACTAGCGTTACAACAAGCTACCCACCAGCTTGAACAACAAGCAGTTACGCAGGCACTTTTGCAGCAACAGGCATCAATTAGCTCTGTTAAGTTAATTCAATAAGTGAATTTAATTTATATAAATTCTAATTTTTACTTTTTTAACAGATGAATGATTGAAGAAAACCAATGTTTGTTAAAAAAATCAATAAAATACAAAATTAAATAGTTGAAAAAATATTAATAATTTTAGTTAATAAATCCCGATGTCGTTTAATTTATCTTGCTAATGGCGTATAATACATCAGCTTTTAAAAGTGACTTTGATTAAGTGATAAAATTGGGTGAAATATGCTTGATAATTTAAGAGGCATGGCGGTTTTTGCAAGTGTTGTACGTCATGGTTCATTTAGTGGTGCTGCAAAAGAACTGGGCATAACAACAAGTGCGGTCAGTCAACAAATCCGCTCGTTAGAAAACGATATGGGTGTGGTGTTATTGCATCGCTCAACTCGTAAGTTAAGCTTAACAGAAGCAGGTACTAGTTTTTATGAGAGTGCCAAAGATGTGGTTGCGGCAGCCGAACAAGGTCGTATCCGTGTCAATCAATTACGCGATGAGTTAGCAGGGAACTTGCGCATTGCGACCACGCCAGAATTGGGTGTGAATCATATTTTGCCCGCGTTATCGACTTGGATTTCGGCGCATGATGATTTAACCATCCATTTTGAAGCGGATAATCAGTACGTTGACTTGATTGAAGAGCGTATCGATATCGCCCTTCGGATGTCACCAAACCTTAATGATAGTAGTTTATCGGCGTTTCCTTTGACCGAGATACGTCAGTTGCTCGTCGCTTCCCCGCATTTTTTACGTCAAAATGAAAAATTGACCGAGCCAAAAGATTTGGCCAAACTCAATATGATTGGTATTAGCCTTATCAAAGATCCCAATCAAGTCGATATGATCAATGTGGAAACAGGTAAAAAATCACGCGTGCGTATGCCAACGCGTATTCAAACCAACAATATTATGCTTGCCACGACCCTTGCCAAAGAAGGGCATGGCGTTGCCCGTATCATGTCACTCGATATCCAAAAAGAATTGGCAAATGGCGATTTGGTGGAAGTATTGCCAGGTTACCAATTACCAAGTTATATGCTATATGCGGTAACACCCAGACATGAACAACAACCTGCGAAGGTGACGCGCTGTCTTGAAGTGTTGACCAAGTATTTTGCTAAAGTTTAGCGGTTGGACTGTCAGTAGTACCAATAATTAGTAGCAATAAACAGTTAAATAAAAAACAGTGTAATAAAAAGCGAATAGTGAAGGCTATTCGCTTTTTTATTGAGGCTGAGGCGGGATAGCCACTAAGGCTGTCTGTCAGGTGGCGCTTGGGTGACGCCATAGCGAGCGAGTTGTTGATGCAGGATGCGACGCAACTCCAAAATCGCCTGCGGGCTAGTATGGACATTGTGACGACCGGTAAGCACTTTTTCAGATTCTACGCCTTCTAAATGCGAGCTATTGTACGGCACAATACCATCGGAGACACGGTCGGTTGCGCCATATTTCACCGATTCTAAGAGTTGCTTTTTCTCATCCAGACTTTGTTTGGCTTGCGCCAGACTCGTGGTGTTATACAGCTTGGTCTCTGTGGCGGGTCTAACGCTCGACGTCGTATTGTCATTTTTCAAAGATGTTATGGATGCCGATACATCATCAGTAGGGCTATTGGCTGCCTTAGCGGTAAGCTGATTGAGCGCATTGGACAAATCCTTATCATCAGTGGCGATCATGTTATTGACTGCAACATTGGGCGCGATTGTGACATCTGCCGTCAATTGGTTAAAGTAAGAGTGGCTGCTCAACTGGCTGGCGCCATTTTCCAAAAATAGCTGTGCCAGCGGATTGCTTGAAACCACGCCTTCAGTAAATAGCGAATTTAAATTGTCATACACGGTGCGGATAAATCCTGCCGGTAGTGAGATGATACGGCGCAAACTGCGAGTAAACCAGCGATCGGCATAATCGGTACCGCGAAATGGCGAAGAGATAAAAATCGCGCGATCGACTTGCGGCAGGGCTTGAAGTTTGAAGCGGTCACTGAGCGTTTTGTTTTGCGCATGACGGACAAATGCGGCGTAGTCCGCTGAAAAATTATTCATCTGTGAGTAATTGGCAACCAGCGATTCGACTTTGGGCGTTAAGTCATCATTTGATACCAACAAACGCCCAATCACCCCACCCATACTATGACCAATCAGCACCGCATGTTGACTGGCAACGTCCTGCTGCTTAGGATCGACAATTTTAAAAGTGCGTTCAATCAAGTCATAAATTTGGTGGCGGTTTTCTAGCATCGGGATATTGGTTGGATAAAAAATCTGCCAAACTTGGAAGTTTTCACGAAGTTTTGGGTCATTAAAAATGTCATTGGTCAGTCCAATCCAAGTTTCAGGACTCGATGCCAACCCATGCATCATGATAATCACGCGTTTATTAGGATTGTAAGGCTCAAGCATAAATAAATGCGGCTGGGTTTGCTGATACGGCGAGGAAAACATACTAAAATAACTGATATTGCCTAGGCGATTGTCCTGTGACCATAAGCCATAGGCTGCCGAAAAATTCGCCGATAGTGCAAAATCTTTGTTGAGTATAGAGACACTTTTAAACTGATAGGGATCATAAATATTGAGCGAAAAATCGGTGGTTTTTTGCAACTCATCAATGCTATTGCCTTTGGGCACCAACACCGCGGTCATAGGCAAATGCCCTGATTGGTGGATACGTTCTTCTAACGGTGTATCATTGGCATAGTGTTGCAACAAGTCAATAATCACCGCCGTATTGATGCGACTATTGAGTAGCGCCACATAATTGATACCAAAGCCATCGCGGCGACTGATGGTATTAAATTTTGATAAATTAATCTGGTAGCTTGAAATCAGTTTCATCGATGCCGATTTGTCAGTAAACGGCTGTCCATTGATACTGACACGCAGGTTGTTGCGAGTGATTTGATAATTTTCTGCCATTTTTTGATGATACAAGCGATCACCTAACGCATCGATGGCAGCGTAATACAAGTCCTGAATTTGGGTATCGCGTTGTTTTGGCAGATAATACAATTGTGACGGTTGTTGATTGACGACGGTTGGATTGAGGATATCGTACATCAAATAAATGTAAGAAAACCGAATCGATTGCAGCATATCGTCTTGAAAGGCGATAGTACAAGAAATTTCATCGGGTTTGGGCGCTACAATGTCGGTCTTGCCAACCAAATCTTTGGCATAGTCTGTGGCCAAATCTTTTGGCGGATTGGTACAAGTTTTGGCTTGCTGGCGCTGCTGGGCAGAGGCGTAAAACAGCTCACTAATTACGCCATAAATCCCTTTATCGGTATTAAGATCCGCTTGCTTGAGCGTCACTACACAGGCAGGCATATTTGCCAAGCATTTTTCTTCATCTAAACCTGCCTGCACTAAACGGCTTTTGGTGTCAGAACTCAAGCGGCTGCCCGATAACACGCTGACGCGCTGATCCATGATGGCTCTTGCAGTATCGCGGCTACCGATTTTGGTGGTGGCGCAGCCAGTAAGAGTGATGATAGCAACCAATGTCGTTGCAGTGATTAGAGGCGTTTGACAAAATCTATTAGATTGGTTTGTTAGCGGCATGGTGATTTACTCGGCTAAAATAGAGCAAAAAGGGATACAGCAAAAAAGGTTAGCGCAAAAAAGTTACATATCGTTGAATGACAGCATGAAAAAAATCACCATGCTAAAACGCAATTAGCATGGTGACTTAGCAGTGATATTAAGCCATTGCTAGGGTGTTAACGCAAAAAATTATTGAACGACTTTTGCAGGGATATCCCAAATATAGTATTTACCGCTATTGACGATGCGTAACTGCTCATCGATATACGGATTGTCTGGGTTTTTGGCCTTAAATTCCGTTAACCGTTGAATGGCGCGGTCTTTTTTGTCATCCAATAAATCTGCTTGCGCCAAACTTTGCGTAGCTTCTAGATAGCCCATTTTTTCGGCTTTTTCTAAGTATTTGGCACCTTCTTTAAAACCGCCACCTTCAGCGAGCATTGCGCCATATAAGAAGTTGGCTTCTGCCGTGTCATTGAGCCTCACGGCACGGGCGATATAATTGCCTGCACGCACGGCATAATCAGAACCTAAATCCAGATTGCGACCCATCGCATTGAGTTTTGCTGCACGCAGTAGCACCTCATAAGAGGCATTTGGATTTTGTGCGTAGGTCTCAATCCATGCGGTCAAGGATTTGAGTCGCTCAGTGGTATTGTAACGCTCAGTACGGCTCGAAAAAACTGGGGGATAGTGACGTGCCATTGGGGTAGCATAAGTAATAAAATCGTCTAACACGCTGACATCTAACTGTGTAATGTTATCCGTGGTTCGTGGAACCAAAACGGTTTTTATTGTTGAGATATTACTAAGCGTTAAAGTCGGCAGTGGGATATTGGCAAGATTTTGCGCTGAAATATCCGTGCCTACCAATTGTACGCTGTTGGTAGATGGATACATCACGTTGGCAACCGTGGGGGCGGTCAAGACAGGCACTATCATTGAACCTGTATTTGAGGTGGCTGACGGCGGTGTCGTTTGCGGGGTAGTATCCTTCACGCTATTGACCATATCAGCTGATTTTTCGGTTGATTTGTTGGTAGTCTTGGCTTTGGTCACCGTGGTTTTTTTAGTTGCTGTTGTCTGGGTAGCGGGTTTTGCCGTGGTGGTTTTGGTGGTGGTCGTCTTGGTCGTTGTTTTTGCGGTTGCAGTTGCAGCCATCGCTACAGTGGCATTGGTTGCCATCAAAATAGCTAAAGTATAGGCTAGGGGTTTTACCATGTGAGTCATTGAAATTTCCTTAAAAAATTGGGTGGGATAGATTGCATAAATCAATCAGCTTATCCCATAGCAACAATGTAAAGCAACAATCTAAAAATACTATCAAAAAATAATAAAGTTATTGTTATATTTTTACGCGAAAACAGCGCGCTTAAGCAAGGTTATAGCAATAAACACGCCAGCCAACGATTGAGTGTATTAGTCATGTCCAGTTAAACACGCTCGGTTAAACACGCTTGGTTAAATATGATACGCCACCGTTTTCATGCAATTAGCCAAAAAACGCATCGTGGTTTTAATGGATAGTGGCAATGGGCTGGCACCTGATTCGACTGCTTTATCACGGTGATGTAATTCTTCTTTATCCATTTGGCTTAAAATCTCAGCGCTGCGTTTATCTTGTGCAGGCAGCTTACCAAGATGGCTGTGCAAATGCTCGCTGACTTGGGTTTCCGTCTCTGCGACAAACCCCAAACTAAACTCATCAGAAATCAATCCCGCTACCGCACCCATGCCAAACGATAGCCCATACCAAAGCGGACTAAAAATACTGGGATGGCTACCCAATTCATTTAACCGCGTCTCACACCACACCAAGTGGTCAATCTCCTCTAGCGCAGATTGGTGCATGGCTTTTTTGACCGTTGCTTGTTTGGCGGTAAATGCTTGACCGTGATACAGTCCTTGCGCGCACACTTCGCCAGTATGATTGATACGCATGAGACCCGCGACATGACGCGCTTCTTCCACGGATAGTTTTGGTACATCGGGGGTAGAGACAGGCAAAGGACGGGTGCTAAGATTGCTGTTTGGAATAAACGAGCGAATCGCCCGATCAAAGAAGACAATATTGCGGTCTAGCTTACTGAGTGATAGGTCATTTTGTACTGGTTCAATCGACATAGGCGCTCTATTCAAAGTGTTTCCAATCGCTATTATGCGCAGAATATGGTGTTAATTCTACTCAATATCACAACTTTTGACTAGCAAATCTATGTAGCTGATGGGCGATTTGGCTATTTTATAAAAATCCCGTGACAGGCTAGGCAATTACGGGATGTTGTGTGATAACGATATATTATACGGGTGGTAATTGTGAACGGTAAGCTTCTGCAAAGTTATGACCGGTTAAGGCTTCAGTCGCTTTGACCGTGACATAGCTACCTGGGGCATCGCCATAAGTTGGGATTTCTTTACCTTGGCTATTTTGACCGACAATACGGGCATTGATTTCGTTGCCCTCAAATGGTTTGATCCAGTCATGCCATCTTGTCCACCATGTGTCTTTAACATAGGTGGCGTCTTTGTACCATTGGTCAGCGTCCGCAGGGTAGTTGTCGTTGGTGTAATAACCATATTTACTACCTGGGGGGTTCATGATACCCGCAATATGACCGGATTCTCCCAACACAAATACTTTTTCACCGCCAAATACTTGCGTACCTGGATAACAGCTTTTCCATTTTGCGATATGGTCTTGCAAGGTTGCGACCATAAACACAGGGGTTTTAACTTTTGATAAGTCAATTTTCACGCCGTCAATTTCAACCCCACCCGGTTTACGCAGCAAGTTGTTGATATAGAACTCACGCAGTAGAAAATGGTGCAGCGCAGCGGTCACGTTGGTACAGTCTGAATTCCAGTATAACAAGTCAAAAGGTACGGGCCGCTCGCCTTTTAGGTAGTTTTGTACGTAGTAGTTCCAGTATAGGCTGTTCTCACGGAGTAGGCTAAATGACACGCCCATCATTCGCCCATCAAACACGCCTTTGTCAGCGTTTTGCTTGTCAATCGCCGCAACGATTTTGTCATCGATAAAGACGCCGATATCACCTGGATCTGAGAAGTCAATAATAGTCGCCCAAAGTGTCGCACTGGCAATGCGGCTTTCTTGCTTGGTCGCGGCAAGATAGCCTAACGTCAATGCGGTCAACATACCTCCAATACAATAACCTGTAATATTGATGGTTTTTTCACCCGTGATGGCTTCAATTTGATCCATCGCTGCAAGCACGCCGTCTTTCATGTAAGTGCTCATGCCAACATTTTTGTACTCAGGCGTCGGGTTCGCCCAAGAGATGACATAAACCGTATGGCCTTCGTTGACTGCCCAATGCACAAACGAGTTGTTCTCACGTAAGTCCATGATGTAGAATTTGTTGATCCAAGGCGGCACCATCAACAACGGACGTTGTTTTACTTTTTCGGTTGAAGGGTCATACTGGATGAGCTGCATCATGTGGTTTTCAAATACCACTTTACCTTTTGAGGTGGCGATGTTGTCACCCACCCGAAACGCACTCTGGTCAGTCATACGGATATTGAGTGTATCAGCGCTGTTACCCATGTCCTCAGCCAACTGCTTCATCCCTTGAACGAGATTTTGCCCCCGACTTTCGATGGTCAAACGTAGTACCTCTGGGTTGGTCAATAAGAAGTTGGTTGGGGCCACCGCATTGATCCATTGGCGGGTAAAAAAAGCCAAGCGTTGACGGGTTTTTTCATCAATGCCTTCAACGCCATCAATCGCATCCATCATCGCTTGGGTAGTTAATAAATAATACTGTTTTAGGAAGTTAAAAATAGGATTGTCTTCCCATTCTTCATCACTAAACCGTTTGTCGCCTTTTTCCGGGCTTACCACTGGGTCGATTTTTTTACCGGCAAATTGTTGTAGCGTGTTTTGCCACAAGTGCATTTGGTCTTTAAACAACTGCAATTGGTCTTCAACCATCGTGCCTGGGTGGTTGGTCACCATCTGACCCATTTTACGCCAGCCATCCATTAAGTCCATCATGATGGAGGTATTGGTGTACTGCGGCGCTTGGTTGGCACGCATCGATTGCTGTGCAATCTGTTGGCTCAGTTTGGTCATATTGCCAAAAAATTCGCTATAGAATTCACCAACCGCAGGATTGTAAGGCGGAATACTAGAGGCCATGTGAGCAAATGGATTGGTTTTGCTCAAAAAATCCAGCGGATTCTGCGGCAGATCAAAGGCGTTGGTTCCAAAGTTGTTAAAAGGATTGCTACCAAAACCAAAGGCATTATTGCCAAATGGAAAATTGGCAAATGGCGTGTAGCCAAAAGCATTGGTAGTGGTATTCTCTGCGCCTTGGGTGTTGGAAGTATTGCTATTTGAAGCGCTATTTGAAGCATTGTCGCTTGAGGAATGGGCGTTCGTTCCTTGATATTGTGTGTCTTTATTGTCTGCCATGATAAGTCCCGTTATTATGCTGTGCTTGATAAGAATTCGCTGTGAATATGCGCATGCTTACTTAAAAATAAGGTGGATTAGGCATCTGTCTAATCCACCACTTTTATAGATTCATAAGCCGCTATTCATCTATCAGGTAAAACATAAATAGCGGTTTATAAATGATACAGTCTTAAGAATGACTACGATGCATCAAACCAATTATTTTGCCGCAGGGTTTGTTTTCGCTGCAGGTTTTGCCGCTTCGCTATTTTGTGTTTGTGCTACATCATCAGCGGTGCGGGTTGCCGCAGCATTCACGTTAGTCGCAGCTTTATTCATGTTTTGGGTGGTTTGTTTAACTGCTTCTGACATTTGGTTTGCCGCTTTGTGCATGTTTTCGTTCACTTTGCGGTTAAAGTCTTCTGCCGTTTTTGATGCGTTGCTAGCAGCGCTTTGCATGGCATCTTGCATGCTGGATGCATTTTGGCTATAGATTTCGTTCATCGCTGACATAACTTCATTACGGATTTCTTTGCCAAGCTCAGTCAAACGCTGTGCATCTGACAACATTTTTTGACCCAATTGGTTGAGCAGCTCAGTTTGTTTTTGGTTGAAGCTTGAAGCCGCTTCTGGAGAGTCAACAGAAGAAACATTGCGAAGTTGCTCAAGACCCATTTCTGAGTAATGACGCATTGTTTCTAAAGAAAAGTCAGTCATTTTTTCCGCATTTCGTAACATCGCTTGGTTGAAGCGCGACCATGGTGCGTACATTTGACGTGAACCATCTTTCATTTTATCCATAAAATCGTTGTTCATAATTGACCTCATTAGGCTACCAGAAAAAACAAGAAGGGTATTGGACAATACCAAGTTGCGATACATTTTCTAATCAAAAATATGACTAAAATGAATGCGATAAGATTTAAGCATAGTCTATTTGCTTGATATTACAATATCATGAAAAAATGCTAAATTAAACCTTATTACTCGCTTAAAAGTAAAAAACAATCATAATTTATGTTAATATTTGTAACAACATAATCAAACCTACAATGAAAGTAGGGAATAGATAAAAATCGGTTATATCTTACCATCCATCCTAAAAATAGTTGACAGGTTTGTCACTTTTACTTATCAGTTTCTATCGTGATGGCATGCTCAAGCGATAAAGCTAATTCAAGTTGCTCATCGGTCAATACGACATAAATTTGTTTGTCATCATCTGAGTTGATTCGTAAAATCGGAACGTCAATACGGCCATCGAGATTTTTATCCGCATCCAAACTAAAACCTAAAAAATCGAGTTGTTCGACAATCATCTGACGGATAATCGCCGACTGCTCGCCTATCCCTGCGGTAAAGATAAGCGCATCACAGCCTTTCATACTAACCATCAGGCTTGCGATTTCTTTGGCGGCATGCGTGGCAAAATACGCCAGTGCAAATTTGGCGCGTGGGTCATCGCTAGCGAGCAAATCACGCACGTCATTGCTAATTTCAGATAAACCGAGCAAACCCGACTCTTTATATAGGCATTGGTTCATTTGCTCGAGCGTCCAACCTTGCTCAACCATATATAAAATCACCCCAGAATCCAAATGACCCGGACGGGTACCCATTGGCACGCCATCTAATCCACTAAAGCCAAAGGTACTGTCTTTTGACTTGCCGTTTTCGACCGCGGTGATACTACAGCCACTACCCAAATGCGCGATAATTAAGCGTTTTTTGGCAATCTTTGGGAGATAGGTTTTAAGTTTGCGCATAATCGCCTGATACGATAAACCATGAAAGCCATAACAGCGCACGCCTTGATCACGCAGCGATTTTGGCAGCGCATAGCTAGACCAAATCTCTGGGCGATGGTAGTGGAAAGCGGTATCAAAGGCAGCAATGTGCACCAGTTTTTTATCAATGGCTTGCAGCGCGTTGACCACAGATAGGGCAGGAGGCTGATGTAGCGGGCAAATCGGTGACAGCTCCACCAAATGCGCCATCACTGTCTCGTTAATCACCACAGGAACATGATAGCGTTTGCCACCATGAACCACTCGGTGGATACAGACAATCTCACGCGCGGGAAAGGCATGTTTGACACGAGTAAACAAGCTTACCGCGGTTTCTGTCAGGCTATCTTGGGGTTCCCAGTCAGACAAAGATTGTGGCATGGAGTGCCAGACTTTGTTTTTGGTTTTTAGGTTGATATTGACATCAAACAAGGGGGACCACGCAAGCGGGGATGAGTCGACTGCTTTAGCGGTGTCATACGCCGCCATTTTGATAGTCGCTGAACCCACGTTGAAAGTCACCGCGATCGGGTGAGTTAAGTCAATATGCCTCATGACAGAATCCTTCATGCTAGTAATCTCAATTAATCTCAAGTAACCTGAATTAACATCAAGCTTGTTTACGCTTTTGCGCAACGTAGGCGCCAAGGGCAATAGAATAAAGGCGGTCGAGTTCGTCATCCGAGCGGCTGGTCAACACAATCGGCACTTTTGAACCCATAACAATGCCCGCGGCTTTGGCTTCGCCCAAATAAATTAACTGTTTACCTAGCATATTGCCCGCTTCTAAGTCAGGTACCAGTAAAATATCGACATCGCCCGTGACAGGTGAGTGGATATGTTTGATATCCGCAGACTGTTGGCTAATCGCATTGTCAAACGCTAGGGGTCCATCAAGCAAGGCGCCGGTGATTTGACCCCGGTCTGCCATTTTGCATAACGCCGCAGCATCGATGGTCGATTGCATTTGCGGTTTAACTTCTTCAACCGCTGCCAAGATGGCTACTTTAGGCTGCTCAATGTCCAGCGCGTGCGCAAAATCAATCGCATTTTGCAAAATGTCTTTTTTGGTGAGCAAATCTGGCACCACGTTGAGTGCACAATCGGTCAAGGTCAAAAGTTTGTGGTACGTGGGACTTTCCATTAACCACACGTGGCTCATACGGCGCTCGGTGCGTAGATTTTGGGTTTTATCGACCAGAACACCCATTAACTCATCGGTATGCACTGAGCCTTTGATGATAAAGTCGGCTTGCTGTTCACGAACCATTTTTGCGGCGATTTCAACCGCGTCATGGCTATGCTCAGCATCCACTAACGTAAAGCCTGAAATATCTAAATTGGCGTCAGTAGCGGCTTTTTCGATTTTGTGTTTTGGACCGACCAAAATCGGGGTGATGATGTGGTGCTGATGGGCTTGGATACAAGATTGCAAAATGATATCGGTAGTAGGGTGCACCACCACGGCAGGGACAGGGGAAACAAAGCGCCCTTGCGCTAAAAGCTGCGAAAGTTTGGTTAACATCGTGTTGCCCTTATGAGTTGACATAAATAACACTGCGCACTTAGGTTTTGATTAAGCGAGCGGTAAACATTGACATAAACAGTAGTATGAACCCATGACATGACAGCAAGATGAATCGGTTGTTATGATGGTTTTGCCGCGCCGCTTAGCTTATAGTGAATCTGACATTATAATAACCGTTGTTCGCCCTGAGCCTATCTCTTCAGGTATCATTTTTTATAGGTTCAATAAGCTTACCACGAACGTCCTTGTTAACTATAATTTAGTTTTCACTATATTAGCTTCTAATTTAGCTTAACCAAACCTAGACTGCGTCAACTAATCTTGGTAATACCGGCACCGATAATTTTACTGATGCCCCCTGTTTGCGGCACTACTTGGATTTGACTGCTGATTCTATCTTTGAGCGCCTGAATATGGGAAATCACGCCAATTAGCTTGCCCGATTGCTGTAGGTTGGTTAGGGTGTCGAGCGCTACATCGAGTGCTTCTTCATCGAGCGTACCAAAGCCTTCATCCAAAAACAGCGAATCTACTTGCATGCGGTGACTGGCCATATTTGACAGTCCCAATGCAAGCGATAAGCTAATAATAAAACTCTCACCGCCTGATAGATTTTTACTGGTGCGGATTTGCCCGCCTTGGTAATTGTCCATCACGTTGAGCATCAAGGGCTGCTCGCTATCAGCTATCAGCAAATAACGGTCGCTCATTTTTTTGAGCTGTTCATTGGCATGGGCAACCATGATATTAAAGGTCAAGCCTTGGGCAAAGTTACGGAATTTTTTGCCATCGCTTGAACCAATCAACTGATGCAATACCTTCCATTCTTCGGTATGGTTGCGCTGTTGGTTGATGGCATCTAATAGTTGCTGTTGGTTTTGTTTAAGGGCTTCATTGGCTGCTAGCTGCTGTTCAACGGCGCCCAATTGTTTTTGCTGCTCGCTAAATTGCTGTTGCAATTGCCCAAGCGCATCAAGCAATTGCTCAAGTGACAACGCAGTTTGGGGGTGATCAAGTAACTGCTGCTGTATGCGTTTGGCTTCAGACAGTAGGTTATGATTGCGCTGCTGGCTGTCATGGAGTTGACTGGCAAGCTGTTGTAAGCGTTCCCGCTCAGTATCGACTAGCACCGCAGCGCGATAATCCGCGTCATCCACAAAACCCAATGTCGCAAAACGCTGCTGGATATCGGCTTGTAGCGTTTGCTGGGCAGTTTTTAGTTGGGTGGTGCTAGTGGTCAAAGATGCGATTTGTTGTTGCAAAATCTGCAGCTGACTTAGCTGCTCATGAAAGGCGGTTTGGCTGGCTTGATAGTCCTGCAAAGCCTGATTTTTTGCTTGGATTAACGCGTGAGAGACGATGTCTACCGCTTGTTCGCCAAACAAAGCATATCGCTGCGCCTGTAGCTCGCTAATCTCCTGCGCCAATGCTTGCTGTCGCTGACGGACTTGGTGTTGATTTTGGGTTAAATGTTGCTGATCTGCCACCAATCGGGTGAGCGCTTGCTCAATTCCTGTGATGGTGTCATTGATATGGCTAAGCTTAGTTTCTAATCCCTGATAGCGCTGCAAAAGTTGCGCAAGGGTATCGATATGCTGATTTAATTGGGTATTCACATCCTGTGTGGTAGCAAAACTAAAAGTGCGCTCGCGCGTTGCAAACGGCATCAGCAACTTGTCGATGCGCTGCATTACTTGATGTTGTTTCTCGGCGATAACCAATTGCTGGGCATCAATATCGCGGATTCTGTCTTGGCGATGTTGCTGCTGATTTTGTAGCACGGTTTGTTGCTGCAAAACATCATGGTATTGCTCGCTCAGTTTTGCTAATCGCTGCTGGGTTTGCTGCTGCTCGGATTGTACAGCTTCGATTTGCGTCAGTGAATCTTGCAGCGCTGCCAAAGATTGCTGATTGTTGGTTTGTTCAGCCTTGATTATCGTCGCCAATGTTTGAAGGACTTTGTGGTCTATATTGTTATCGGTGCTGGGGGCTGTAATGGATGCTAATGCTTCAATTGCCTGTTGTACAAGCTGAGCATGTGTAAGGTGTTGGCTGGTAAGCTGTAATTGATTTAATAAGCGTTGGTTGTGTGCCTGTAAGTGCTGTAAATGCTCATTGAACTGTTGCTGGTTATTTGTGAGTGCATGCTCTTCAAGCAATAACTGCTGTAATTGGCGATTGATGTCATCAAGCCGTTGTTTGGCAATCGCTAATTGTTGCTCGGTATCATCGGGCGTGTAGGGCTGATGGGTGGCGAAAGGATGCGCAGTTGACCCACACAGCGGACAAGGTTCGCCGTGGCGTAATTTATCGCGCTCCTCGGTCAAATCTTGAATTTTTGCCAATAAAATCAAGTTGCGGTTTAACAATTCAAAGGTTTGCTCGGCGGCTTGTTGCTGCTGCTCGCTAGTTAGTCGTTGGCTAGCAATCTGAGCCAGTTGATTTTGACCCTCGGCTAACTGCTGCACAAATTGCTGATAGTGTTGTAGGTTGGTTTGCCAAGTCTGCACATCGCCTTGCATGGCGATAAGCTGCTGGTCGGTTTGCCAATAAGTTTCAACCTGCTGGCGCAATGCTGCTGCTGACTGCCCTTGTGTCAGATGATGTAAGTGACTGGTTTGGCTTTCTAAGTTTTGTCGATGGTGAGAAATTTGTGATTGCAACTGCGTGAGCTGTGATTGCAGAGCGCAAGCTTGCTGCCCATTGTGCTGAAAATCACCTTGTAACCGCTGCTGTTCGGTGACTAAAGCCTGCACTTGTTCACTGAGTGCTTGGCTAGATTCCTGTAGTTGGGTAAGGGAGGCCAATGTTTGAGGCAAGGTTGTTGCATGGGGGATTTGCTGCTGCGCTTGGGTAAGCTGTTCACGCTCTACTTGCTGGCTAACAAGCTGCTGCTGCTGACTATCAATGCTTTGGGAATTATGAGCCAATTGCTCACTAAGCTGTGACAACTGCTGCGCAATCTCTTGAGCGTACTGATTTTTTTGCCCAAGGGTAGTGTCAAGCTTGCGCACTTGGTTCAATAACGGTTGGGCTTGTTGCCAGTCGTTTTCGGTTTGCTGGGCTTGTGCTTGACGCTCATCTTGGTTTTTTTGAGCAAGTTGGTAATTGTGTTCGGCGGTGGGTAGCTGGTGTTGATAACTGGCAAGATCACTGAGCTGTGCGCTCAATAAATCGCGCTGATAATCAAGTTTTTTAATATCACCCGACACTTCAAGGGCTTTTAGTGCGCGCTGTAGTCGGGTTTTTTGTGGGGCAAATTGGCTTTCTTGCTCGGCAAGGTCGTGTGCTTCATGCTCAAGCTTATGGATTTGGTGCATGTATGCATCAAGGTTTTGTCGCCATAGCTTATCAGACTCGATTTTAGTCAAGGCGGTTTTGGTGTCATTGACGATATCAACCAGGGCGTTTTTTTGTGAGGTTAGGCTTTGTATTTCTTCATCAGATAACACCGTCATGCCTGATAAGCGATCCGTGAGCGTCTTAAGTTCAGCGTCTGATTGGGTTTTAAACTCGTGTACTTTTTTTGAGATATCGCCATAGATTTCGGTGCCGGTGATTTCCTCGAGCAGATTGGAGCGCTCATCGCTATTAGCTTGCAAAAAAGCAGCAAAACTGCCTTGCGCCAGTAGCATGGCACGGGTAAAACGGTCAAAATCCATGCCGGTGAATTCAGCGACCAGTTTTCTAGTTTTTCTGGTTTGGGTTTCAAGCGGTGGTAAATCTGCAGCATCATCGGTAAAAGGGGCGATTTCGTGCGTCGGGGATTGCAAGTTGCCTTCGGGGTTTTTTCTGGCGCGCTTTTGTAGCCAAGTACAGCGATAGCTGCCACTTTTGGTGGCAAAAATTACTTCGCTTCGACATTCGCCGGTATGGCGTGACATGAGGTCATTTTTGCTTTGGGTAATCTCGCCCAAGCGTGGCGTCGCACCGTATAAGGCAAGACAAATGGCATCTAAAATGGTGCTTTTACCCGCACCTGTCGAGCCTGTGATGGCAAAAATACCTTCATCGGCATACGCGGCATGACGAAAGTCAATTTCCCATTCGCCTTGCAATGAATTAAGGTTTTGAAAGCGTAGCTTTAAGATTCTCATTGCTGCCCCCCTTGCAAGCTTTCAAGCACTTCAGTATATCTTGACCATAACATGGGTTTTTGTTCTTCTAGCACTTGATGGGCAATTAGGCAGCGTTCAAACACTTGTGTTGGGTTTAACTCTTCAAGCGACTCATCCATGCGCTGGCTTTGCATCACCTGATCGCGTTTTTGCTGATTTTTGATGCGTAGTACTTCAAGCCTAGCGTCTTTAACCAGTTCTGCAATTTTTTCTGATAAATCACCCACGACTTCTTGCCCGTCATACACCACTTCAAGCCAAACCGATTGTTGGGCTTTTTTTAGGCTGTGTAAGCTAGTTTTGATGGTTTGCCAATCGCCTTTGAGCGTTTGTATGGGTTGGAACACAGGAACAGGCAGTGATTGCAGGAGGGTAGTATCGCTAAGCTTGGCTATATTGTAAGGCTGTCCACTAAGTTGCCCACTTAGATAATAACTGGGTGTATCATATCCTGCTTTATGGCTCGCTTGAGCATCAACCTCTGCGTTAATATCAGCCTCTGTATTTATCGCGCCAAGCATGGATGGTTCAGGCAACTCTTCATCCGCAAATAAATCCATCGACGTATGGCTCACACTTTTGCGTTTTTTGACAGGGGTTGGTGCAGAGACAAGCGGTTTTTTTTGAATGGTTAAAGTCTGTAATGGCTGTGACAGTAAGTCAGGCTTGGCATCAAATCGCAGCAAATGCACTTGTTTTTGCTGGCGACTTTCACCAAAACCCATGGCAATGGGTGAGCCAGCGTAACGGATGTGTGGTTGTCCGCCAACCACTTGCGGGATATGCAAATGCCCAAGCGCCACATAGTCAATCTGTGGGTGAAAAATCTCGGCACCGATACTACCCAGTGAGCCGACATACAAATCACGCACCCCATCGCCCTCCATCGTTTGCCCGCCGACGGTAAATAAATGCCCCGTTGCCACAATCGGAATCGTACGCTTATATTTGGCTTTGAGCTGCGCTTGTTGCGCAATCGCAATATCGGCAATCTGTGCATAATGGGCTTTGATGCCTTGGGCAAGTTTTCGTTCTTTATCATCAAGGCGTTCGCCATGCCCGACAGTTCGCACATCACGGTCACGCAAGTAGGGCACTGCCATGACAATGAGCTCAGGTTGCCCTAATTTATCTGATAACGTAATCACTTCATCAGTCGGCGTATCTGTCATACTACCGATGATATGGATGTTAAAGGCTTTGAGTAGCTGTTTGGGTGCCTCCAAAAAACTGGCTGAATCATGGTTGCCCGCTACGATAATCACATGGCGGCAATCGGTATGGCAAACTTGACTTAAAAAATCATAATATAAATTTTGCGCTTGGTTACTGGGGGCGGTGGTATCAAAAATATCCCCTGCAATCAATAGCACATCGACTTTTTGCTCACGCAGCGTCTGTAGCTGCCAGTCTAAAAACTGCTTAAATTCATCGTAGCGTGGCTTACCATAAAGCCTACGCCCCAAATGCCAATCTGATGTATGTAATAAAGTGAGCATAAAAAATTATGCCTCTGTGGCGGGGTTCGCTGAAGTCATGGACTCAGAGTCTGCGATGGCTGGCGCAGACGCCAATTCACTATCGTGTAACCCTTGGGCAAACAAGCGACCCAATAGATTAACATCATCGACCCGCGCATAGTTGAGACGGGTGACAAACGCCAAGCGGCGATGCGGACCGGCTTCATTGAGCGGCACTAACGACACATTGTCAGTCTGCTGGCGCACTTGCCCAGCTGCCATTTGCGGGACTAGCGTGGTGCCCATACCGCTGATAGCCATTTGAATTAACGTATGCAGGCTTGCTTCACTAAAGGCGTGTTTGACGCGGCTTTTATCGAGGTGACACACCGATAGCGCATGATCGGTCAAACAATGTCCTTCGCCTAGCAGCATCAAGTTACTGTTGGCTAACTCATCGGCATTGATGCTAGGTAAGTTGGCATGTTTACTGTCTTTAGCAAATACCGCCAAAAACGTCTCTGACCAAAACTCAAATGATAGCATGCCGTCAGTATTGTAAGGCAGCGCAATAATGGCGGTATCAATCGCGCCATAACGGACTTTTTCAAGCAATCGCTCGGTTTGTTCTTCTACCACATTGAGCTGAAACTGTGGGAATTGTTGGCGCAGTAGCGGCAATACCTTGGGCAGCAAAAACGGCGCAATGGTTGGGATGATACCAATCGTCATCGGATAGGCGAGTGGGGTTTGGTGCGTCTGGGCGCGGGTCACCAAATCATTGACTTCGGCAAATACCCGCGCAGCTCGCTCAAGAATTTCTTCCCCAATCGGGGTGATTAGCACTTGTTTGTTGTTACGCTCAAAAATTTGGGTATCAAGCTGCTTTTCCAGCTCTGCAATCCCTAAGCTTAAAGCAGATTGTGAGATATTACACTCTTCTGCTGCCCGTTTAAAATGCTTGTATTTGGCAACTGCCAATGCAAATTCTAATTGTCGTAATGTAATCATGGTTTGAATTTTAACCTTTAAAATAGCGTAAAATTTTCGCTAACGCGTTTTAGTTAAAGATAAATAAAAAGATAAAAAGGTAAAAAAACTGACGGCTACCCTAGCAAACAACACGCAAAAGATGCATGCTAAAAACTTCAATGAACCGAATCATTTCAAATTTAGTTTACCATTTTTGTGTGCTTTTACGAGTGGAATCTTTTTTAATCTATCATTAATTTGGTCTTGACAGTAAACTCATTATCGAGCCTTTCAAAATAATTACAAGATAGCCTAAAGATTGAAACTATAAGGCAAAACTATCAAGGTTAATTTAAAAAATTAATCAATAAATTAAAAACTTTAAACTAGACTGAATCTTAAATTGTACTAAGATAGACCCATCGATAACAACGTTTGATGAGTAGAAAACAGCAACCGACTATAGCCTAAAAAGCTAGAAGCCTAAAAAGCTAGGTTGCCAATGACATCAAATTTGTGTTATCAATATAGCACTCACTGATTTGGCTTTGTCAAATGGTGATGTTGCTAAATTTTTAACCACAACAATAGCTTATATAAGGAAAAATCCATGGCTGCAATTATTAACCAAACCATTCCAGAATTCAAAACCCAAGCATATGTGAATGGTGAATTCAAAGAAATATCATCAGATGACGTTAAAGGCAAATGGGCAGTGTTTTTCTTCTACCCACATGACTTTACCTTTGTTTGCCCAACTGAACTTGAAGACATGGCAGACCATTATGAAGAAATCAAAGGTCTAGGCGCGGAAGTGTATGCGGTATCGACAGACACCCATTTTGTACACAAAGCATGGGCAGATGCGTCACCTGCAATCGCTAAAGTAAAATACCCAATGCTTGGCGACGGTACTGGTAAAATCACTCGCGGCTTTAACGTGATGATTGAAGAAGACAACGCTGCCCTTCGTGGTACTTTCTTGGTAGACCCAGACGGTAAAATCAAAGTGGCAGAAATTCATGACCTAGGTATCGGTCGTTCTGCCAAAGACTTAATCCGTAAAATCGAAGCGGCTCAATACGTGCGTGACAACGACGGTGAAGTATGTCCAGCGGCATGGGAAAAAGGTAAAGAAACCTTAAAACCAAGCCTAGATTTGGTCGGTAAAATCTAATATTGATAGTCTAATGTTTCATTGACTGACAATTAGTTGACTTCCTCCCCTTGCTAAAGCAAGGGGATTCCTTCTACAAGACGGTCAAGCCCGACCGCAAGAATGTTCTTACTGGCATTGATATCTCTATCATGCCATGTGCCACACGAAGCACATATCCATTCTCTTATTCCAAGCGATTTTCTACCTTTCGGACTATTGGCGGTGATTTCACCGCAACACGAACATCGCTGGGTCGTGTATCTCTCATTCACGATTTCAAAACGGCAACCTGCGTTCTCGCATTTGTAGGTCAGTTGTCGTTTTAGTTCAAACCAGCCTGCATCGTAAACCGATTTGGCGAGTTTGCCTTTTTTACTGTTAAATTGGGTAGTTCTAACGTCACCTACCACGATTAGCGCATTATCTTTAACTAATTGGGTGGTGAATTTATGGATGAGGTCTTGGCGTGTATTTTTGATTTTGGCATGAATCGCTTTGACACGCTGTTTGTTTTTGGCACGTTGGGCAGTGGCTAACGCTTTGGCATATTTGAGCGTTTGTTTGATTTGTAATTTATTGCCATTTGAGGCGGTGGCACTGTCTTTTAAACCTAAATCAATCCCAACGCTACCCGTTCCGCATTGTGTTTTAGGGTAGTCTTTGACGGTAATACAGGCATACCAATGACTGCGTGCGTCTTGCACCAACTCGCAAGTGTTGATTTGATATAACGATAGATTGTAGCTGTCCCATAGGTCGATGACTAGTTTTTGTCCTTTGGCTAGGCTTAGTTGCAAAGTGGATTTTAAGCCTTTTTTGCCTGTTTGGTGCGTGGCAATATGCTTAATGGCAGATTGTTTAAATGGTAGCCAACCTAATGATTTACGTTTTGAATTTGGGTTATTGGTTCGCCATGATAGTTTGGCTTTTTTGAATTGTTTTCTAGCTTTGGCATGGGTTTCATTGATGGCTTGAATGGTTTGCGAGTGTAAGCCAACCAGTTCACCGCTACCTTTGGTATATTCGTTTAAATCATACGCACTAAAGAACTTGCCAGTACGCTTAAGATGCTCATAGCTTAACGCATTAACGTAGTTCCATACGAAATTAACCAAACCACTTAGGCGGTTAAGCTTTGCTGTGTGTTTATCTCGTATGCGTAGCTTGAGTGTTTTCATGCAAATTATTTTAGCAAAATTTATGCAAGCGTTATAGTGTACAAGTTGCCTTATATCCACCGCCTAAAGTCGGTGGTTTTACGGCAACGGCTGATAAAATCAGCTTCTTTGAAGCTTGAGAAAATAACCATGGATAGCGCACCAACCACCCACCAAACTGGCAGTCAGACCACAAGTAGCCATTACGCCTTGCTATGGGCAGGGGCGTGTCGGGTGTTTCGCTGTGGCAAAAACTTCCAGAAAAAGGCTTGGCAATTGGCGTTACCCTCATCTGTACTATCGCAGCGATGTTGTTTCCCATGGATGATATCACTGAATTTTTATACTTTTTAGGCTCAGTGTTTGCGCCAATGGCAGCCATTCAAATTGTGGACTTTTTTATTTTAAAAAATACCGATATTAAACAGCGTTTTAATGTCAAAAATTTGATTGTCTGGGCGATTGGTTTTTGCTTGTATCGTTATTGGCTTGCCCATCCACTCGATATCGGCAATACCTTGCCGGTGATTATGGTGACGATGCTATTATGCTTCTTGGTTAATGTATTCACAAAAAAATAATGCCGTCAGCCACGCTTAAACCAATTTTTTTACAGTCCAATTTTCTTAAAGTAGGGTTAATTGGTTGATTTAAGCCTTACACTTGCTATCAATAGCAAAAGCCCTGTCACAACGAACAGGGCTTAGTCAATAAAATCGAACTTAGCTTAGAACTTATTTATTTTTATTGTCTTCTAAGATTTTGTAGATTTCATCTTTTAATTGTAGTTTTTGTTTTTTTAATGCTTCAATTTCGTCATCACGGCTGCCTGCTGCAACAGGATCTTTTTCTAGGTTAATGATTTGAGCATCTAATTCGTTGTGTTTATCAAATAATTTTTCAAAGTGTTTATCAGAAGTTTTTAGTTTGCTAATAAGTTCGCGATGTTCTGGAAACATAGTCCTTTCCTTTTTTGGTTGTATGTGAAAAATAATGCAAAGGGGTCAACATATAAGACAAATTTGATTGAGTTGGTATATTGTATTTGTCTTATTAGCATTGTAACGAAAAATTGTAGGGTTGACTATACGCTAATCGGTAACAATTGGTGAGGGGGAAAAGCCACGTTATCAATGCACTTAAGTAATTTATGTATTAATATTTTGTTATATAAAATAATAAACGTTTTGTTTTTTAAAACATAGCTATCAACTTTCTTAGATTGTCAAAGCCCACAAAAATCACAATAATAAGGTTAACACAATGACTTACCCAATGACTAGAAGGAAGATACCATGTTAGATCAAGGTTTATTAGATGCAGTAAAAAGTTATAGCGAACGTATGACTCGCCCGATTGAGTTTGTGTTGGGTGAGGGTGAGCATGAACAGCGCGCTGAACTGGTGGATTTTTTGACCCAAATTGCAGGCACTACTGACAAGATTCGTTTGAGTCAACAATTCGATGCCAATCTATCACCGATGAGTTTTAAAATCCGTAGCCAAGACAAAGATACGGGTATCATTTTTAGTGGTATTCCCGGTGGTCACGAGTTTACCTCATTGATTTTGGCTATTTTACAATCAGGTGGCAGTGAGCTCAAACTTGACCCAGGTATTCAAAATATCATTAAGGCGATTAAACAGCCGCTAAAATTTGAAACGTTCGTCTCATTGTCTTGCCACAACTGTCCAGACGTGGTGCAAGCGCTGAACCAATTTGCGTTACTCAATGACAACATCAGCAATGAAATGATTGATGGTGGTGTGTTCCAAGACATGATTAACGAGCGCAATATCCAAGGCGTACCTGCGGTATATTTAAATGGCAAACCTTTTGCCAATGGTAAAATTGACACTGCCAAACTCATCGAGAAACTGCAACAGCAATATCCAGATTTGATGAGTGCTGCAGCAGCAGCCGAACAGCTTGAGGAGCAAGATGTGACCATCATCGGTGGCGGACCTGCGGGTGTGGCGGCAGCCATTTATGTGGCACGTAAAGGCTTAAAAGTGACCATGGTGGCTGATCGTATCGGTGGGCAAGTGAAAGATACCCAAGATATCGAAAACTTGATTTCAATCCCATTGACCAATGGTAATGAATTATCTGCCAATTTTGTCAAACATATCACCGCTTATAGTATAACGGTCAAAGAAATGGTAAGCGTGACATCCATCACCGAAAATTCTGCACAAATGAATGAGCAAGGCGAGGATAAGCTAACCTACCAAATCACGCTTAATACCGGTGAAAGTTTCGCCACTCGTGCGATTATCGTAGCGACGGGGGCAAAATGGCGTAAGCTTAACATCAAAGGTGAAGACGAAAATATCGGTAGTGGCGTTGCGTATTGTCCGCACTGTGATGGTCCGTTCTTTAAAGGCAAAGACGTGGCAGTTGTGGGCGGCGGTAACTCAGGGATTGAAGCGGCAATTGACCTAGCAGGCATTGTCAAACACGTGACAGTGTTAGAATTTGCTGACACGCTCAAAGCAGACCAAGTATTGATTAATAAAGCCAAAGAGCGCGATAATATTGATATCATGACGAGTGTAGCGAGCCAAGAGGTTAAAGCAACTGATGGTAAAGTCAGTTCGCTAATTTACCAAGACCGTACCACCGGTGAAAACAAAGAATTGCCATTATCTGCTATCTTTGTGCAAATCGGACTGGTGCCAAACTCGGAAGTGGTCAAAGATTTGGTACAGGTGACCAAATTTGGTGAAATTGAAATCAATGAGAAATGCCAAACCAACAAACCCGGAATTTTTGCCTGTGGTGATGTGACTACTGTACCGTTTAAGCAAATTAATATTGCGATGGGCGAAGGTAGTAAAGCGGCACTCAGCGCGTTTGAATACCTCATGTTGCAATAATTTTTTAGTTATTTTTCAAAAAAAGCCAAACCTCAGGGTTTGGCTTTTTTTTGGCGGGTAATATTGTGTTGCCTTGTCAGTCTATATTGGCGAGATAGGCATACCACCCAAAATACGCTACAATAACTTGTAAACTATCATAGCGATTTAAAGGAATAAATCATGACAACAGCAAATACTTCATCCATCAAGCAGGTTACGGTAGCCGGCGGCGGCGTACTGGGTTCTCAAATCGCCATGCAAAACGCCTTTTTTGGCTTTAACGTCACAATCTTTGATAAAGAACCTGAAAAGGTCAAAGGGCGCATCGCAAAACTCATGCCCATCTACGCCAAATTCTATGACAAAAGCCCAGCACAAGCCCAAGTAATCACCGATGCGATTCGCTATGTGACTGACTTAGGCGAAGCAGTGGCAGAGGCTGATTTGGTCATCGAAGCTTTACCAGAAGTCCTTGATATCAAAAATGAATTTTATAAGGCGCTGGCAAAGGTAGCCCCAAGCCACACGATTTTTGCCAGTAACAGCTCAACGTTGATTCCTAGCCAAATGGTCGAGGCTACAGGTCGCCCCGATAAATTTTTGGCGTTACACTTTGCCAACCATATCTGGGTGAACAACACCGCAGAAGTCATGGGCTCAGCGCATACCGACCCAGCAGTATTTGACAGCATTGTTGCTTATGCCAAAGCCATTGGCATGGTGGCGTTACCACTCAATAAAGAACAACCTGGTTATATCTTAAATACCCTATTGGTGCCTTTCTTAAATGCCGGTATGCACTTGTATGCCAATGACATTGCCGATCCCCACACAGTCGATAAAACTTGGATGATTGGCACAGGTGCACCGATGGGACCGTTTGCCATCATGGATATCATAGGGGTTAATACCATTGTTAATGTCAGCCAGCAAAAAGCCAAAACAGGCTCAAAAACTGCCGAGCGATTTATCCAAAAACTGCAAACCGAACTGATTGATAAAGGTCGCACAGGGTTTGAAGTGGGGAAGGGTTTTTACGATTATCCAAACCCGGCTTATAAAGACCCTGATTTTTTAAAATAAGCGTCAAAAAAGTTTAAAAGTCAGTGTTTAAAAGCTTGTGGATGACAAAAGCCCATTCACCCAAAGTGGGCTTTGGTTTTTTATCTTTTATTGCGGCAGCACACACGGCTAGCACTTGCCAAAGCCAACAATTTACCCCAAAATGATAAAAAATTGTTGCCAAAACCCCCCGATGAAGCCGACCATAGCCCAACAAGTCAACACCTTATTATATTATTTGCAGACCAAGCAGACACCGCCGTTTAAGATCCTGTTTTGGGAAAACTTGCAAAAGATTGACTTTGATTATTCAGCCAACAGCCTACAACAACTCAGTCGGTTTTTTGCGGCAATGGCAAAACGCCACATTCAATTGCCACAATTATTGGCAAACCAAAGCGGGCAAGCACTTGTAGTAGCGCTCGCCGCTTATATTGCAGACTATTTAGCCAAAACCACCGGGCAAGCGATTGCTTGGTATGACTATGACACGATGTCAGCGCAACTGGCACGGCAAAATAAGCACCCCACCCACTCACAGTTACCTGCCAATTTTTACAGCTCACTCACCGCGCGCATCGGGCACAAGTTATATTGCCAACCGCTTAAGCTATTACCAGATTTGCTGCAGGGTAAAGATGTGTTGCCACAGTTTATTGCCCAGATGACGCAGACCGTGTATCAGCAATCGCAAGTCAACTTATTGCAATCGCCTGAGGCAGTGTGTCAGGGCTACTTGGCAAAAGTGAAAACAGGCAAACTACAAGACGACGCTATCGCATTTTCTACGTTTTTGGCAGGGGTGAATTTTGATCATAGCCGTGATAGCTTAGTGCAAATTGATGAGGCATTATCGGCTATTCAGCAGGCGTTTGGGTTTACGCAAGCGGATTATCTTGATTTTTTGCAAGATGCCTCACGTCAAGCATTTTGCTATTTGCTGGGGTTTTATATTGGCGTGACTAGCAGTCGCTTGGCCAATGCGCCCGTGCGCTGGGTATCTTTTGCGCAGATGTATGATAGCTTGGGCGAGGCGTTTGCTGAATGCCTTGAGCATAGTTTTGTGCTGCTGTTTGAGGACTGCTATCGCACGCCGATGCTGGTAGTGACCAATCGGTTATTTGGACTTGCTAGCAATTTTCCGACCACCGCTGCTGAGTTTGCGGATATTGTGCAACGGCAAAATGCAGGTCACCTAGCGGTTTATCCTTATCAAGACGCTGTGAGCGCTACCGCTGACTTGCTAGCGTCTTGGACGTCAGCCATGCAGGCGGCGGGTGGATTGGTGGCGTCTGTGCTATCAAGGCTATCACAAGGTCAGCCGATTGTACCTTGTGTCTATCAAGCGCATCGCAGCGATAATACAGGGGGTGACTTAACCGCATTTAATCCATTCAATATTAAGCTGTTATCACCTAGCGATACGGATTTAGACACAGTTACAGCCACAGATACAGATACAGATACAGATATAGACACGCTAATTGATAGCCTCTACCAAACGCTGCATCAAAACCCACAGTTAGCCCCCATAATCGTTGGCTGTTTTGATAGCTATACCAATTTGCCGATGGGGCGTACTGAAGGGATCGTGATTGAGATATGGGTGTATGAAAACCCTCGCTTACAGCTGCAGCTTGTGTTGCCGTATCAGTCTGCCAATGATTGGCACAGTCTAAAAATTTATCCGTTAGTCAGTCATCAAAACGGCGCACAAACAGCGATTACGTCAGAACAACTAACCGCATTAACCACTCACTTTTACCAAGCACTGCTAAGCGCACCTTCAACACAACATACCGCGGTCAAAACGCTGTGGCAAGATGCCTATGTCAATCAACTTGATAGCTGGGTATTGCCGCCCAAAGATCAGCGTATCCAGCAACAAAACGCGCAGCTGGTGACGCATTTTGATTTTACGCTATTGCCGATACTCGATAATCAACCCAATGGGAATATGGCAACTTTTGACTATACCAGCATTGATTGGCGCGGGTTTGATTTGGCAAAACATATTTTGCAAGCCAGCCACCACGAACAAAGCTATTTGCAGGTATACGTTAGTGATAATTTGATTAAAGATGAACTGTATCGGCAAGTAGAAGCGACCGAGGATTTATATCGCTATGGCAAAGTGGTGTGGGGCGTGGTGATAAAATCTGATGCGGCGTTAACCGAGCCTATGTCAGAAGAGGAGCGAGACACGCCTTTTGCCAACCATCGGGTGAGTTGTGCCGACATTTTGTTTGATCCAAGCGGGCAAGCAAGGGTAGAAGATTTGCAAGCCAAGGCAAGTCAATTAATGGATGCGGTTGGTACAGTCAATCAGCCGCCAAATCAGCCGCCAAATGCTCCACCCGATGTGGCGTTTTATCAATTACATTGCCAAGACGACACATCTAGGGTATTTAATTTGGCTTATCCAGCCAGTATCGCAGCGACAAACTATCGGATAACTACCAGTTGGATTTGGCGGCGTCATTTGCCCAATGGCATGTTATCAAATAGCGTAGTGCCCATTATCATTCATACTCATGCTTACCAAAATAAACCCGAGCAGGGTGAAATTATGGTATTGCCTAGCCAATTATGGGATAAAGCCTATTATCACTATTGGCTAAGCTTGGCTTATGAGCAGTTTGGGCAAGATTATGATTTACTTCCTTATATTCACTGGCAGCAAAAATACGCACAGGATAGCACCGATGCCGCGACCCAAAAGCGGCTATGGCCAAAATTTAAACCCAATCGAGCAACCAATCGAGCACCCAGCCGAGAACAAAGTTCAGCTATCGGATTGATGTCAGACAAGCTAGAAAATCCAATGTCAGCTACTGCTCAGCAACAAGTCGCTATTCAACAAACGACTGGGCAAAAGCTTGCTGATGTAAAGCCAACTTTACAACCACAGACATCACAGACAGCACAGACCCCAAAACCGACGCCACCATCCTCACTATCCAATGAGTTGACGCAGCAACTTAGGAATGACAGGCTGCGCTTACAAACCCAATTATCCACCAAAGATACAGCCAAAGATAAAAAACTTCTAGTGATTGCTATCGGTGGGGTGTTTGTTTTGATTATCATGGTGATACTGGTCAAATTGATGCGATAAATTTCCCCAATTTTTATCACCGTTGCCGTAAAACCACCGACTTGAAGCAGTGGGTATAAGGAAGCTCATGCAGTATAATACTTGCATAAATTTTGTTAAAATAATCCAATGAAAACACTCAAGTTACGCATACGAGATAAACATATAGACCAACTGAACCGCCTAAGCGGTTCGGTCAATTTCGTGTGGAATTATGTCAATGATTTGAGTTACAGACACCTACAAAAAACTGGCAAATTCTTTAGTGCTTATGACCTAAACGACTACACCAAAGGTAGCGGTGAGTTACTAGACTTGCATAGTCAGACTATTCAGGCAATCAATGAAACCCATGCCAAAGCTAGAAAACAATTCAAAAAGGCTAAACTGTCATGGCGAACCAACAACCCAAACTCTAAGCGTAAGTCATTAGGTTGGCTACCATTCAAGCAATCTGCCATCAAGCATATTGCCACGCACCAAACAGGCAAAAAGGGCTTAAAATCCACCTTGCAACTATCCCTAGCCAAAGGGCAAAAACTAGTCATTGACCTATGGGACAGCTACAACCTTAGCCTATATCAAATCAACACGCTGGAAATTGTCCAAGACAGCCGTAACCGTTGGTATGCCTGTATTACCGTCAAACAATACCCTAAAACCACTTGTGGAACTGGTAGCGTCGGTATTGACTTAGGTTTAAAAGACAGTGCTACAGCCTCAAATGGCGATAAACTACAAATCAAGCAAACGCTCAAATATGCCAAAGCATTAGCCACCGCCCAACGTGCCAAAAACAAACAGCGTGTCAAAGCGATTCATGCCAAAATCAAAAATACACGCCAAGACCTAATCCACAAATTCACTACCCAATTAGTCAAAGACAATGCCCTAATCGTGGTAGGTGATGTTAGAACTACCCAATTTAACAGTAAAAAAGGCAAACTAGCCAAATCGGTTTACGATGCAGGTTGGTTTGAACTCAAAAGGCAACTGACCTACAAATGCGAGAACGCAGGTTGCCGTTTTGAAATCGTAAATGAGAAATACACTACCCAAACTTGTTCGTGCTGTGGTGATATGTCCAGCAGCTTGAGCGGTAGAGCAGGTTTGCGAATAAGAGAATGGACTTGTGCGAAGTGTGACACACGGCATGATAGAGATATTAATGCCAGTCGGAACATTCTTGCGGTCGGGCTTGACCGTCTTGTAGAAGGAATCCCCTCACTTTAGAGAGGGGAGGAAGTCAATTGAAAAAAGTCAGCATACACATCAAAAGGTCATAAAAATTTGTTATGCTAACGGTCTGTAAGTTGGATGATGACAACAAAAAGAAAGATAGGGATACAATATGAAAATTATTGCTGATGGCAATATTGCTCATTTAAGCGATTTTTTTAATGAACACACTTTAGGGCGACCCATCGAATTGATTGCGATGGCAGGGCGTGAGATTGACGCGGCTGTGATAGATGAGCATCAGCCTGATATTTTGTTAGTACGTTCCGTCACGCCTGTCAACAAGCTGTTATTAGACAACAATAAAAGCGTCAAATTTGTCGGTAGTGCCACCATCGGCATCGACCATGTCGATGTGGAGTATCTCGCCAAGCGCGGTATCATTTTTGCCCATGCCGCTGGCTGTAGTAAACACTCGGTTGCACAATATGTGGTGGCAGCGATTGCCAATTTGCGCCCTGATTATTTATTCAAACCCATCAACCTTGGGATTATTGGGGTGGGTAATATCGGTAATACCCTCGCGCAATATGCGATTTCCTATGGTTGGAATGTGCTGGGCTATGACCCACTCAAACCACCATCGGTGGTGAACAACGCCAAACTTGAAACTGTGCTGCAAGAAAGCAATGTGATTAGCTTTCACGTGCCACTAACGCATGCGCACAACAGCTCATATCCCACCCATCACGACTATCTAATGACCCAAGCACGCTGGCAAACCGTATCCGACACTGCCATCATCATCAATACCTCACGCGGTGAAGTGCTCGGTCGTGATGATATTGTCGCAAGCCCGAATGTGTGTGTGCTCGATGTGTTTGAGCACGAGCCCAATATCGATGCAGAGCTGCTCAAAGCCTGTAGTATCGTTACCCCGCATATCGCAGGTTATACCCTAGAAGGCAAACTTAGGGGTACACAGTTTGTCTACAATGCCTTATGCAACTATTTACAGGTTGCCCCAACGGTTGATTTTCATACCTTGATGCCAGCTGAAGTGCCGCTGTTTCAAGAAGTGCATAACCCACTCAAAGACCACGAGCGCCACCAACTGCTCAATAAAATTCCTGTGATGTATGATATCAAAGCCGATGACAAGCGTTTACGTAGTGTGGCAAATGCAAACGGTGATATTGAAGGCAAAGACTTTGATAACCTGCGTAAGAATTATCCGCTGCGCCGTGAATGGCAATCATACGTGTTCAAAATTTGATAAAAAATGTTCACCATGACATAAAGCAAAAATAGCCAGTATGGGAAAATACTAGCTATTTTTTTTGGGTCTGCTAATATTGTCGCAAATCCACCTATCCAAACTGCTATGTCAACCACTTATCAACCTACTTGCACCCTACAAACCGCCCAAGCCCGTGCTGCGATGTACGCCACCATCCGCCAATTTTTTGCCGAGCGACAGGTGCTAGAAGTACAAACCCCGGTGATGTCACAGGCGGGTAATACCGATATATTTTTGCAATCCGTCTCTAGCAATGTCACTGTGAGTGACCATCCAACAACCTACTATCTGCACACCTCACCCGAATTTGCCATGAAGCGTCTATTGGCAGCCTGGCAAGTGCCGATGTACCAGATTTGCCCCGTGTTTCGCGACAACGAAATTGGCAGCCGTCACAACATTGAATTTACCATGCTTGAATGGTATCGTCCCAATTTTAGCTTGGATGAACTGGCAAAAGAAACCAATGATTTGGTGTCCGCGGTACTCGGCTATCCGGTGATTTTTGACCATTATCGCTATGTCGATGCCTTTATGGATTTTGTTAAAATTCATCCCTTCAATGCCAGTTGCGATACCCTCAAAGCCATCGCCAAAGATAATGGTCTTAACATTGATTTGGGGGACGATCACCAAGGCTGGTTAGATTTGTTATTTAGTCATTTGGTGGAGCCTAATTTAGGAAAAGCGCTACCGACACTCATCTACGATTATCCTGTCGCCACTGCCGCGCTTGCCAAGACAGTCACAGACAAAGATGGTAATCGGGTAGCTAGACGCTTTGAGCTGTATATCAATGGTCTTGAAATCGCCAATGCGTATGATGAGCTGGCTGATGGACAAGCGCTGCGTCTGCGCTTTGATGAAGATAATGTGGCGCGTAAAAAACGCGGGCTACCTGTGATGCCAATTGACGAGAACCTGCTGGCAGCTTGTGATGCCTTGCCAGCTTGTAGTGGCATTGCGCTTGGTATTGACAGGCTGCTGATGATTAAAACGGGCAAAACCCATATCCGCGATGTCATCGCTTTACCCACCCCTCACGCCTAATAGCGATGAACTCAAAAAATAGGAATTGATATGAAAATTTGGCATTTATTTTTGGGGCTGGTGGCAGGCTTGGGCATCCCGATTCAAGCAGCGATTAATACCCGATTGGGCGCAATGTTTGGTGGTCAACCGCTAATGGCAGCATTTGTATCGTTTACGGTTGGCGCGCTATTATTGTTCTTGGTGTCTTTGCTATTTGTCGATTGGCAAGCGGTACAATCGGGTCTATCAGACATGCAAATCAGTGATTGGTGGAAATGGCTTGGCGGTGCGCTGGGCGCGTTTTTTGTTTTTGCGTCGATTTTTTTAGCGCCAAAAATCGGTGTTACCAATACGGTGTTTTTGTTTATTTTAGGTCAGCTGGTCATGGGCATGGTGGTGGATAGTTTGGGTTTATTTGGTATGCCTGTGAAAACCCTGCATTGGAGTAAATTTTTGGGGATTGTATTGATGCTGGTGGGCGTATCGTTTTTTATGTTTGGACAAAAATGGTTTGCTAAGTCGTCATAATGCTACGGCTGGGTTAATATACAAATCCAATCGCTAATTGCTGGATATAGTCATTGAATTTGTGCTCATCTTGCGAAGCAATCATAAAGGCATTGGGAATAGACTCATCCATACCCAATAACATCACCACGCCAAAATCCTCAGCTTGAAAATAGCGCTCATGCGGCTGTTGCAGTTCGGTGATTTCACTGGCTAAACTTTGTAGTTTTTGTTCCAAATCCTGTGGGATTGTGATGCCATCAAAATCATAAATTTGTGCATGGTGTTTCAATCCCCCATTGACGCCATTAATAATCGCTTGCGCCAGCAAAAACTCAGCCAGTGGCAATTCATCAAACCAATGAATCTCGCTTTGTTCAATCGCATCAAAGTTGCGGCTCATTTGCACCATGGGATTGAGTTGTTTTAGGTCATCGACATGAATACCCCAAACGCCGTCATTATCGCAGGTTTTGCCAATGACAAGATGGTCGCCCAAGCGTTCTAACGGCAATAAGCCAAGGTGATTAAAGCCACTATTGAGACTAGCAATATTGCCTAAAGCCAATAAATAATGATACAAACCTGCAGGTAATTGAACGCCCAAGGCCTGCTCATTTTGCTCAATCATCGCCTGACTGACACCCAGTGGTTCGGGGTGATTTTCCAGTTGATACAATAACTTAATAGCACGAATAGGGTTTAGCATAATCAACTAGCGAATCCAAGCATTTAAAATATTGGCAAAGGCTTGTTTGTCTTTGTCGCTATAGGGGGCTTGTCCGCCTTGCTGATTTGGCTCAAGTACCCCTGTACTACGCATGGTATCCATAAAATCGCGCATATTAAGCTTTTGCTTGATGTTGTCTTTGTCATACACAAAACCGCGAGAAGTGACTACCTTGGCGCCTTTTTCAATGCAGTCATTGGCGAGGGGGATATCGCTGGTGATGACCACATCACCCGCCACACAGTGCGCTGCGATATAGTCATCGGCTTTATCAAAACCGCCTTCGACCACTGTCATCTGCAAAACTGGCAACCGCGGCAAAGCAATGGCACGATTGGCGACAAAAATCGTGGTTGTCTGCGTGCGCTCCGCGGTTTTGATGATGATTTGCTTGGCAATATTGGGAATTGCGTCAGCGTCTATCCACAGGGTTATTTTTGCTGTCATGGCTTTCACTAAAAAGGTTTAGTCGTCTAGCAAATCAAGCTGTTTGGCAGACTGAAATAACACGTTTGAGCGGTTGCCCGAACGGCAGAACATAAACACGGGTTTTTCTGCTTGATTAAAAATCTCGGCAAACTGCTCAACTTGCTCACGGGTTAATTGACCACCAACGACCGGTAGATAATGATAGGCGAGCCCTGCTTGCTGTGCTTTAGTAGCGATATCCGTTTGCAGCGGTTGGTTGGGTTCTTCACCATCTGGGCGGTTGTTGATGATGGTTTTAAAACCTTGCGCTTGAATTTGAGCAACTTGCTGTGGCTCAATTTGACCATAAAAAACAGTATTGTTTGGCATGTTGTGTTTCCTTATTTATAAAGTTAGCGTTGATTATTCATGTTTTTACTGACTGCGACAAGTATATTTATTGGGTTAATTGTTTAACCGCTTGTTGCGTACTTAAAAATACCTTGCCTGTTAATTTTTGAATTACATCGGTTTTTTCAATCACATCCATCACCGGCCCTTTGACTTCCGAAAAATGTAGGGTGATAGCCCGAGCCGCTAAATTTTGGTTTAGATTGATGAGCATATCTTGTGCGGTCAAATCGATGTGATTGACTGCCGACAACATCAGTACCAGATTTTTAGTCTGTGAATGACTGGCAATCGCCTTCTCAATAAACTGTAGCACGGACTGGGCATTGCCATAAAACAGACTTTCATCAATGCGAATGATCAACAAATCATCAAACTGGGTCACTGGATGGCGTGCAACATTACGAAAATGCCCGGTATCACCAATTTGACCCACAATCGCGATATGCGGGTGGCTGGTTTGCCAAATCAAGCCTGCAAAGGAAGCAAACAGCCCCAGCACCAAGCCAATATTTAGCCCAAACAATAACACACCCGCGAGCGCCACGCCAAATGCCAGCGCATCGAGTTTGTCATAGCGCAGCGCTTGCTTGAGTGTCTGTACATCAATCATACTGATAATCGCAGCCATAATAGTGGCACCCAATATGGCATAGGGGAGTGGCTCTAAAGTCTGGCTAAAAAACAGCAGCACCAATGCCATTACCAGTACCGATAACATACTGGCAAGCGGACTTTGCGCGCCCGCATCGACATTTACCGCGGTGCGTGAGAAGCCACCGACAATGGTAAACGACTGAAAAAACGCACCTGCGATATTGGCAACGCCCAAGCCTTTAAGTTCTAGATTAGCATCGTAAGCTTCATGGCGTTGTCGGGCAAATGAGCTGGCAACCGAGTTGCTAGAGACAAACGCAATCAGCGCCATCAATCCGGCTGCAGGTAATAAATTGATGAGTTCAACGGGCGAAATCTGATAAAACGGCAGCACAAAATGCGGCAAACCACTGGGTACATCCGCCACCGTGCGAATACCAATATCGGCAAAATTACCAACTTGACTGGCGATAATACCGATTGCCAGTACCGCAAGGGGTAACATACGCGTGATGACCTCAATGACTTTGGCAGCCAATAAAGGCTTGAGCCAAGTTTTAAGATAATAGCGGTTGATAATTAGTACGGTGAATGCCGCAACACCGACCATCAAGGTGGGCACGTGCAACTCACGGCGATGAAACAAAAAGGTTTCAACATTCTCTAGCAGTGAATTGCCACTGATCGCGATACCCGTCACATATTTGATTTGCCCAACCAAAATCAAAATCGCCGCGCCACTAATAAACCCTGCCGTCACGCCACGGCTAATAAACTGGGTAATCCAGCCGAGCCGAAACACGCTTGCTAGCCACAATAGTGCCCCTGTTATCAGCGCCAAAAACGATGCCATAATGGCGTAATGCATCGGCGGTAACTCGTTATAGGGCTGCAGCGCTTGTGCGGTCATAATCGCCGTAATTGCCACAGGACCAACGGCATTGACCGAGCTTGCGCCAATCCACGCATACACCAGTACCGGCACAATCGCTGAATATAACCCATATACAGGGGGCAACCCTGACAGCATGGCATAACCCAAACTTTGCGGAATCACCAAGATACCCACAATAATGCCCGCCAACAAATCTTGACTGAGATTTGCCTTGTTATAGTGCGTTACCCAGTGGGGCAAGCGTCGCAAGTAGGCTGCATGTAATGGCAAGGTGGTTATCCCGATACAGTGGTTATCTGATAAATTAGCCTCCGATAAATTGGCAGACTGGTCAGTTATAGATTTAATTATTTCGTCTGACAAAACCGATCATACAGTACATTGAGGATTGCTAAGGCATCGTCACTGGTAACTGAATAATAGATTTGTTTGCCTTCGCGGCGGGTGTTGACCAAACCATCTTTACGCAAAATCCCCAATTGCTGCGACAGACTTGGTTGACCCAGTCCCACTTTCTCTTCAAGCTGGCTCACACAATGCTCACCTTGCGTCAATTGACACAGCAGCATCAAGCGGTCAGGATGAGATAATGACTTTAACAACTGGCTGGCTTTTCCTGCAGCAGCGTGCATTTGATCGAGCATGGTTGCATCCATCGACACAGGCGCATCGGACTGCGGTTCGGCAATTTCAGACATGACTTTTCCCCCAAGGTGTTTTGATGGCTGATACGCAATCGCTGATACTAACTGGTGCTACCATCAAACGTCTTACATAATTTTAAAATCAATAAACGTTTGCGCCAATACAATATATTGAAAAACATATTATAAAATAATATAATGAATTGAGCAACGCCTTACAATGCGGCTATTATACAAAAGTATAAAGTGTTTTTTCAGTTGAAATTGCCATAAAGATATGCCAAAAGCGTTTTTAGATAACAGGAAAATTTATGAACATTCATTCTTTTTTAGACAAAGACACTGAAACTTTTACCCACGTCCTAGTCGATACAGCTAGCAAACACTGTGCCATCATCGACCCAGTATTGGATTTTGACCCCGCAGCCGGCAAAATTAGCTATGACAATGCCAATAAAGTCATTGGGTTTGTCAAATCACAAGGGTTGACCCTTGACTATATCATCGAAACCCACGCCCATGCCGATCATTTATCGTCCGCGCCTTATATCAAAGCGCAATTAGGCGGTAAAATAGTGATGGGTAAATATATCGATAAGGTGCAAAAAACCTTTAAAACCATTTTTAACTTTGACGACCTAGACACCGATGCCAGTCAATTTGATATTTTGACTGAGGAAGGCAGCAAGTTAACACTGGGTGATTTGAGCATTACAGCCATGCATGTACCGGGTCATACCCCAGCCGATATGGCTTATAAAGTGACGGATAAAAGCGGGGACAAAGAAAAAATTGCGGTATTCGTCGGTGATACTATTTTTGCCCCTGATGTCGGCTCTGCACGCTGTGACTTTCCCCATGGTAGTGCCGAGGAGTTGTATGAATCGATTCAGCGTTTATTAGCTTTGCCCGATGATACCCTGCTGTATCTTTGCCATGATTATCCACCCAAGGGTAGGCGTGAGCATATCGCAACGGTTTATGTCGGTGAGCAAAAATTACGCAACATTCATGTCAAACAAGGCACGCCTAAAGCAGAATTTGTACGAATGCGTAACCAACGTGACAAAACACTTGCAATGCCACGTTTGATTTTGCCATCGGTACAAGTTAACATCAATGCAGGTGAATTGCCAAAACCAGAAAACAATGGCGTTCGCTACCTTAAAATTCCCTTAAATCAATTATCATAAAATAAGGAAGAATAATAAATGAAAACCAATGTGGGCAACAAAGAACGAGTCGTGCGTGTTGTGGCAGGTCTAGCTTTACTAAAATCAGCGAAAAGCAAAAAGATGAAAATGCTTGGCTTAATACCCTTAGTATCGGGTGCGACAGGTCATTGTTTTTGTTATAGCATGCTAGGTATCAACACCGCCAAATCAGCAGCAGATAGCAAAAAGCACGCTAAAGCGCAATCCAAAGACCATGCGAAAGATAGCGCTGATGACAAAAGCACAGTGATTGACAGTGTCATGCAAACAGCTGAAACCTTAAAAGAAACAGTTCAAGAAAAAAAAGAAACAGTTCAAGAAAAAGCAGCCACGCTTAAAGAGACTGCTCAAGAAAAAATAGAAGAACTTGCAGAAGCCAAGAAAGCTGACGATGCAGACAAGGCGGAAAAGTCAGAACAATCAGAAAAAAAAGAGGCTTAATCTAGGCGGCTTTAATTTAAGCGAATGTGACATTCGTTATAGCCTAATAAAAGACTGAGAAAAGGCATCCGTTTGGGTGTCTTTTTTCGTTATACTAGCTTTTATCATTCTCAAGACAAACACAACGCAATGAAAAATACAGCGGTCAAATTTTGCGGCTTTACCCAACTTGAAGATATTACAAATGCGGTCAATCTTGGCGTCGATGCGGTGGGTTTTGTATTTTATGAGCCAAGCCCGCGAGCAGTGACCGCCGAGCAAGCCTGTGAGCTTGCTAAAGCTGTGCCTGCGTTTATCACGGTGGTGGCATTGGTGGTCAATATGCCCGAGCAAGAACTGGTTTATCTATCGCATCACGTGCCGTTTGATATCGTGCAGTTTCACGGAGATGAATCGCCGCGAGAATGCAAGCTGATGGCGGATAGAATCAATAAACGCTGGATAAAGGCATTACGTATCAGCCATGATGACACCACGGAGACGATTGTCAGCCAAATCCAAGCGCTTAAAGACTTTGGGGCGTGTAGCGTGCTACTTGACGCCTATCATCCCGATAAATTTGGCGGTACAGGTGATAGCTTTGATTGGGAAAAAATCCCCAACTACTCGCCGTTACCGATTATTTTGGCGGGGGGTTTAACGGCGGATAACGTGGGCGAAGCGATTGCTAAAACCAATGTCTATGGCGTGGATGTGAGTGGCGGCATTGAGTCAGCAAAAGGGGTGAAAAGTTTGGCGAAAATGACAGGTTTTTTAGATAAAGTGAGGAATTAAATGAGTATCGGTAAAATTGTACGCTGGCACGATGACAAAGGTTTTGGCTTTGTAAAATCTCATGATTTGGACAAAGATGTATTTGTGCATATTTCGGCTTTTCCGCCTAATTCACTTCGTCCAAAAGTTGGTGATGATGTCGTTTTTCAAGTTGAAAATACGCCAAAAGGGTTACAGGTGACTAGAGCAAGATATAAAGATCAACTAAATGATAATGTTTCGACAAATGCTCAAAAAGGAAACCTTTACTTAGAATTAGAGCGAGATGACAATATTTCTCGACGTAAAGATAGTGATATGTCTTTCCCAAAAAAATCCCATAGGCATAGACAATCAAAATTACCAAATAATAAGCCAAAAGGTTTGTTTAGTTCTCTATTTGGTCTTTTAGCAATTGCTTGCCTTATCTATTACGGCTATCAGAATTTGTCAAATCGTTCAGAATATACTAATTCGCAAGTATCTAAGCAAACACTTGCTAATATAGAGCAACAAAAATCGGTTAATAATACCAATTTCAAATGTGATGGTAGACAACATTGTAGCCAAATGAATTCACGTGAAGAAGCTGAATGGTTTTCACAAAATTGCCCTGATACTAAAATGGATGGTGATAAAGATGGTGATGTCTGTGAAAACGATAGTCGTTGGTAACATTTTAAGTAAGTCAAACATTAACATTGCAATTTCAGCAAAATACTTTATACTAGCGTTCTAGTACGATAGAACAAAAAACTACAGGTGAAAAATGAATATCTTGGTCACAGGCGTAACCGCAGGGTTTGGCAAAGCGATTGCCGAATTACTCATCTCAAAAGGTCATACCGTCATCGGCACTGGTAGACGCCAAGAAAAACTGGACGAACTACAGACCCAATTAGGCGGTAACTTTATCCCGCTAAACTTTGACGTATCGGACTTGCCCGCCACCAAAACCGCGCTACAAACTTTGCCAAACGATGTACTCAATAACCTAGATGTGCTAGTCAATAACGCAGGATTGGCACTGGGACTTGAACCCGCGGATAAAACAGACTTTGCCGATTGGCAACAAATGGTCAATACCAATATTCTAGGCTTGATTCATTTAACCCATGAAATTTTACCTCTCATGGTCGCCAACAACGACGGCTACATTATTAATTTAAGCTCAACTGCAGGCAGTTATCCGTATTTTGGTGGTAATGTGTATGGCGCGACCAAAGCCTTTGTGACCCAGTTTAGCCTAAACTTGCGTGCCGATTTAGTCGGTAAAAATATCCGTGTCAGTAATATCGAGCCAGGACTATGCGGTGGCACGGAGTTTAGCAATATTCGTTTTCACGGCGATGAAGCCAAAGCCGCCCAAGTTTATGACAGCGTGCAATATGTCACCCCACAAGATATCGCCAATATGGTGGCATGGCTGATTGAACAGCCCAAACACGTTAATATCAACCGTATCGAAGTCATGCCTACCGCACAGACCTTTGCAGGTTTAAAAGTCGTTAAAGATTTATAAAATTAGAGAGAAAATAATGAACATTCAAAATCCAACTGAAGTAAAAGACTTTAATCAATACCCAGATGCCAGCGGACATTTTGGCATTCATGGGGGACGCTTTGTCTCTGAAACCCTGATGGCGGCACTGGAACAACTTGAGCATATCTATAACACTGCCAAAGCTGATCCCGAATTTTGGAAAGCTTTTCAAGACGACTTGGTCAATTATGTCGGCAGACCAACGCCACTTTATCATGCCAAGCGCCTAAGTGATGATATCGGTGGCGCGCAGATTTATCTTAAACGTGAAGACTTAAACCACACAGGCGCTCACAAAGTCAACAACACCATCGGTCAAGCCTTGCTTGCCAAAATGGTCGGCAAAAAACGCATCATTGCCGAGACAGGCGCAGGGCAACATGGCGTAGCAACTGCCACCATCGCGGCGCGTCTGGGCTTAGAGTGCGTGGTGTATATGGGCGCAGATGATGTCGAACGCCAAGCCATGAACGTGTATCGTATGCGTTTGCTTGGGGCGACAGTCGTACCTGTCACCTCGGGCACTCGCACGCTCAAAGACGCCATGAATGAAGCCATGCGCGACTGGGTCACCAATGTCGATAGCACTTATTATGTCATTGGCACTGTCGCAGGTCCGCACCCATACCCCATGCTGGTGCGTGACTTTCAAGCCATTATCGGCAAAGAAGCCAAACTACAACACTACCAAAAAACAGGCAAACTGCCCGATGCGTTGGTCGCTTGTGTCGGTGGCGGTAGTAATGCCATCGGACTGTTTTATGACTTTTTAAATGATAAAGACGTCAAAATGTATGGTATCGAAGCCGGCGGTGATGGGGTCGAGACAGGCAACCATGCTGCACCGCTTACCGTCGGTCGAGTGGGGGTATTACACGGCAACCGCACGTATTTGATGGCGGATGATGATGGGCAGATTTTGGGCACCCATTCGATTTCGGCAGGGCTTGATTACCCTGGTGTGGGTCCTGAGCATAGTTTCTTAAAAGATATCGACCGTGTGCAGTACGTACCTTGTACCGATGAAGAAGCGATGGTTGGCTTTCGTGAATGTACCCAAAAAGAAGGCATTATTCCTGCACTAGAAAGCTCGCACGCCATTGCGTATGCATTGAAACTTGCCAAAACCATGAGCAAAGACCAGTCGATTATTGTCAATCTGTCGGGTCGTGGGGATAAAGATTTGCATACCGTCATGAAACGTGATGGAATTGAGATTGACTGATTATTAATGGCAAAAGATACTGTTCCTATGGCAAAAAACCAAATGCAACGTAGCTTGCTTAAAATCATTTATGACTATCCTAAAGAAAAGGATAAGCAAAAAATTTGGCAATATTTTGAAAGTCATTGTGCTTACTGTGACTGCGAAATCGAACAGGGTAGTCGTAAAGGTCATTTAGACCACCTGATTGCGATTAGCAATGGTGGCACAAACGATATTCACAACTTTGTACTAGCTTGTAGTATCTGTAATGGTGATGAAAAAAGAGAGCAACATTGGTTAGGGTTTCTGCAATTGAAATGTAAAAATCTTTCTCAAGCAGTTTTTGAACAACGTTATCAGAAAATTATTGATGGGCAAAGGCAAGCCGAAATACTCAAAATTGATAATGAAGTACAAATTGAGATAGAAAAAATCATTTCACAAGCAAAGCAAGATTTTGATCATGCTGTCGTTAAAATGCGAGCCTTAAAACAAAAAATTAGCAGTAAAAATTAAAGCGAGAAAAGTATGCAAACCCGAATTGAAACCACATTTAACACGTTACGAGAGCAAAACAAAAAAGCTTTAATTCCTTATGTGATGGCAGGCGACCCAAACCCAACTGTTACCGTCAGCTTACTGCATGAACTCGTTGACCACGGCGCAGACATCATCGAAGTTGGCTTGCCATTTTCCGACCCCATGGCAGACGGTGAGACCATCGCACTTGCAGGCGAGCGAGCATTGGCAGGCGGCACCAGTACCCGCCAAGCGATTGAGATGGTAAAAGCGTTTCGCAAAACCAATACCACCACGCCAGTGCTAGTCATGGGCTATCTGAATCCGATTGAAATCATCGGTTATGACAAGTTTATCAGCCTTTGTCAAGATGCAGGGATTGACGGTGTTTTAATGGTCGATTTACCGCCGCAAGAAGCGGGCGATTTTACCCAAAAAATCGCCGCATCGAGTATGAACGAAATCTTCTTACTTGCGCCAACCACCTTGCCAGAACGCCGTGAGCAAGTGTTAAAACATGGCGGAGGTTTTATCTATTATGTATCGGTCAAAGGCGTAACAGGCTCAAAAGCATTGGATGCCCAAGATGTGGGCGAGCACGTGCAAGCGATTAAAGCACAAACTGCTTTGCCTGTGTGTGTTGGTTTTGGTATTCGTGATGGTGCATCGGCAAAAGCAGTCGGACAATATGCGGATGGTGTGATTGTGGGTAGTGAGCTAGTGAAAAACTTTGCGGATGTGGGCAATGATGAACAGAAAATTGCCCATGCCAAAAAAGCCATCTTAGATAAAATGGATGAGCTAAGAGAAGCGATTGATAGTCTTGAGTGATAGAATGGTTTGAGGTACTTGAGGTTAATCATTTCATTTATTGCTAAAATCAGTTAGCATACGCATTATAAAATGAGTTTGTACTTGTACACTCAAAAAACTACTATTCATTGGCACTCTTAAATTGCACTGTTAATAGGGACTTATTATGAGCACTGATATGAAGCCTCAACCGATGGGACAGACACTGGAAGAAACTTGGTTAAAACGCCCATTACCCACCATCAAGCCGCGTGCCAAGCAAATACTGACGGCGGTTGAGACCGAACCATCGACTCAATGTCCCAACTGTAATTCAATCATCACCAATACGGCGCTGATTTTTAATAATTATGTCTGCCCATCGTGTGATGAACATCTTAGCATGACCGCCCGCACGCGTCTGAACTGGTTTTTTGACCAAGTAGATGATGAGCTAGGGCAGCAGTACCAAGCAGGCAATCCATTAGACTTTGTCGATAGCAAGCCTTACCCAACACGAATGAGCGAAGCGCAAGCCAAGACAGGCGAAACCGAAGCGCTTATCGTCATGAAAGGCAAACTTCAGCGGCTATCCGTGGTGGCTTGTGCGTTTGATTTTGCTTTTATGGGTGGCTCAATGGGTTCTGTGGTAGGTGATCGATTTGTGCTCGCTGCCGAGACGGCGCTCAAAGAACAAATCCCGCTGGTATGTTTTGCCGCATCGGGTGGCGCCCGTATGCAAGAGGGCTTGTTATCACTCATGCAAATGGCGCGTACTGCTGCAGCGATTGAGAAACTCAAACACGCCAATATTCCTTATATTGTGGTACTGACCAATCCTGTGTATGGCGGTGTGACGGCATCACTTGCGATGTTAGGCGATATCCATTTGGCAGAGCCCAAAGCCATGATTGGTTTTGCCGGCAAACGGGTGATCGAACAAACCGTTCGCGAGGTGCTGGGCGAGCCTTTCCAGCGCGCTGAGTTTTTGGCAGAGCATGGTGTGGTCGATCAGGTCGTCCATCGTCTACAAATGAAAGAAACGATTCATCGCTTACTCAAAAAAATGACCTATTTTCGTCAGGCTCACTAATTCATTATTATCACGGTTTTATCCATGCAACAGTCAAGCTCACCAGCCGCACTCTCACCATCCCCATTACCGCCTAGCGTTTCAAGCTCGTTAACCGAGTGGCTAAACTATATGCAAGGCATCCATGTGTCCGCGATTGATATGGGGCTTGAGCGGGTGATACCCGTATTTCAAGCATTGGGTATAAAGCAAACCGATGCCTTTGTGTTTACCGTGGCAGGCACCAATGGCAAAGGCTCAACCACCGCCACTATTGCTGAGATTTGTCAACAAGCGGGCTATAAAACCGCTTTATATCAATCGCCGCATTTACTGGTGTTTAACGAGCGTGTCAGAATCAATGGAGAAATGGTCGATGACCAAACTTTGATTAATGCATTTGCCAAAATCGAGCAGGCGAGAGTGGATTGTGGGTTGACGCTGTCATTTTTTGAAATGACGACGCTTGCCGCGTTTTTAATTTTTGCCCAAAACCACTGTGATGTCTGGGTATTGGAGGTGGGGTTAGGCGGTCGCCTCGATGTCGTCAATGTCATCGAGCCAAACCTTGCGGTGATTACCAATGTGGGTATCGACCATGTCGAATGGCTCGGCGACACCCGTGAAAAAATCGCCGTAGAAAAAGCCGGTATTTTGCGTGATATCCTCACATTGGTGTATGGCGAAACCGATATGCCATCGACCATCCCACCCTTGATTGCACAGCACCATGCCCATTTGCTACAGTATGGCAAAGATTATGGCTACCGCCATACTGACGATGCAGTGACATGGCAATATAGCAATAACGCGGTGACTCTATCGTTGCCTATCCCCAATTTGTCTTTGCACAATACCGCAACGGCTATCACCGCCCTCTTAGCCAGCCCATTAACCATCACCCAAGACCACATCCAAGCTGCGTTACCGAAGGTAAAATTGGCTGGGCGTTTTGACAGCAGACGCATGTCAGCTCGCCAATGGGTGTTTGACGTTGCCCACAATGACCATGGGATGCAGTTTTTGCTCAAACAGTTGACGCCGTATGTGCATGCCTACCAACGCCAGCATCCAACTGCCAAATTGCATTTGGTGATATCCATGCTCGCTGATAAAGACATCGAGCCAGTGCTCGCCCATCTACAGCAATTCTCCCAGACGGTGATGCCGATTGACAGTGTTCACAGCGGCGTTATATCTCACCCTAGAGCCAGTAGCCAAGAACGCTTAACTGAGTTGTTACCAAGCTATTTTAATGCTGTGTCTATTTTTGAGGATTTGAATTTGGCAACCCAATCGGTGATTGACCACAGCCAAGATAATGACCTAATTTTGGTGTGTGGTTCTTTTTATACCATCAGCGGTGTACTGACCAGCCAATCACTGAGTGAATAACGAATTTGTGCGTCAAATGATTTTACTTTTCAAAATTTTCAGTTAATATCTCAACAATGGTAAAAACTGCTAACGCGAATTTTGCTATGATTAGTCAAAATTCGTTGATTTTTATAGGTTGAAAAAATCATTTATCAAGACACATAAACTAGGGTATTTGGCATGAAATTTTCTAAGCAAGCATTATTGGGTACAACGGTATTGTTAGGCGGTAGCGTGTTGTTATATGCCACTATGCACCAAGTCTTGAACGCGCCTGCCAAACCTGCAGCCAATAGCCAACAAGTTATCGCTAAACCCACGACAGAGAAACAATCAGCAATCAGCAACGAACCACTCACCGCCGATATCGCAACCGAAAAAAATTTACTGGCGCAAAAACAAAAAGAACGCGAGCAACGGGTCGCTGCGCAAGAACAACAAGCCCAGCAATATATGACCGAGCAACAGCGGATTGAAGCCGAAGCTTTAGCGCGTAGCCGTGCTGAAAATCAACTGTATGCCAACAAAAATGCCGCCAATACCAATTCGGTGGTTGCCAGCTCAGTGACCGTGATTACCCAACCTGTAGTAAAGCCCCGACCCGTTGACACGGTCGCCGCGCCGCCACAAACGCAAGCTGCAGTACCCAATAGCGTGCAAAATACCGCACAGTCCCAAAGTGCTGCGCAAACTCGAAGCGCTACGCAAACTAAAGAACAAGCAGCTACGCCAAAGCCCACAGTGGCAGCACCCGTCGTCGCACAGCCGCAGCCCGCGGCAAAAACCATCCCTAACAATCCTGGCACCTATCAAGTTAAGGCAGGCGATGGGTTGATAGGGTTATCACGTCGCTACAATGTGCCAGTCGACGTATTGGCAAGCGTCAATAATCTCAACACAACCAGCAATTTACGTGTCGGGCAAACTATTAACATCCCGACTGCGGCACAAGTCAACCGTATCACCCAGCAAGCCCAAGCGCGAGAGCAACAACGTCAAAATGAGATGGCCCGCAAAAAGCAAGAAGCTGAACAAAAAAAGCAACAGGCGCTACTGCAGCAGCAGCAAGAAGTCGCCCGTAAAAAACAAGAAGCCGCGCAAAAAGAGCAGCAAAAACAGCAAGAAATCGCTCGCAAAAAGCAAGAAGCCCAGTTAAAAGAGCAAAAACGTCAACAAGAAATCGCCCAGAAAAAACTAGAAGCTCAGCAACAAGCACAGAAAAAACAAGCATTCCAAGCGGCACAAGACAATTTAAGGCAGGCGCGTCAGACAGTGAAACAAACGGATGCCAAAGGTACGTTTGGGGTACAAGTCGCATTGGCAACCGACGAGAAAAAAGCCAATGAAATCACCCAAAAATTACAAGCGGCAGGCTACAAAGTCAAAACCACCCAAACGAGCAAAGGGGTACGTATTGTCGTAGGTCCAGAAAAAGGCAAAGTCGCTGCCTTGGCGCTCAAAGACAAGCTCAATAACGATAGCCGCGTGGATGTCAATAGTGGCTGGGTGCTTTACTGGTAAGCCTATTTAACCTTTTGAAGCCAAACTATGCAAACAAGGCCAAACAACCCAAACAATGCGACATTTTGTGTCGCATTGTTTGTCTATGTGCTTGTGAAAATCACCCAATAGAGGAATAATGCTCCCTTGTGGTAATTATCCTATAGATATGAGTGTGTGGTTAGTGTGACAATTTTTTTAGTGTTAGCGTTTGTGGTGTTTATCCTGTTAGTATTTGCATTTCGTAGTAGTGGTAGTAGCCGTGAAGAGGTTATTAAGCCAGTTCGGGGAGATGAATTAGCGGTATGGCCGTTTGAGCCGATGCCAATCATGACGCCCACCGAAGTGATATTTTTTAATCGCTTGCAGCAAGCCGTGCCTGAGCTGATTATTTTTGGGCAAGTACAGCTATCACGTATTATCATGCCAAATGACGATGACGATACTGACCAAGGCTTTTGGTTTAATCGTATTTGCCGTATGAGTGTTGACTATGTGCTGGTCGATCAAGACAAGCAAACCGTACTATTGGCAATTGAATTAGACGACTGGACGCACAACACTCGCCGCCGTCAGCAGCAAGATGAAAAAAAAGACAAAGCGCTATTGAGTGCAGGTATTCCGATACTACGAATCAATGGGGAAGCCATGCCGGACGCTGCGCTTTTACGCCGTAAAATCTTAGCAGTGATAGGGTAAGATTAAAATCGCAAAAAACTATAGAAAGTGTTGCATTCAAAAAAAAACTCGCTATAATACTCAAACTCAACATAGGCGATTAGTTCAATTGGTAGAGCGTCGGTCTCCAAAACCGAATGTTGGGGGTTCGAGTCCCTCATCGCCTGCCACATTTTAGTTAGGTTAGCGTGTACGCTGTATTCTAATAATAAAATACGTTTTAATGATAGACAGGGCAGCCTTATGAAACAAATGCTAGAGAACAAACTAGCAGAGCTCAATGGCAAAAGGATGTCTGGTGAAAAAGTGGTTGTCCACCAACCTGCTGCTATTGAGATTGCCAAACGACACTCCCCTAAAGATTTTGCCCTGTGGATTTTTGCTTTTGTCGCATTAATCAGCGCAACTTTAGTCAATCAATATTTACCCGCATATTGGCAACCCGCTAGCAATTTATGGACGCGCGTGGCTGTTATTGCTGGACTAATCATTGCTGCATTATTGGCACTGGCATTGACCAACCAAGGCAGTGCTTTTAAAACACTGTTGCAAGATTCTCGCGTTGAATTACGCCGTGTGACTTGGCCGAGCAAACAAGAAACCCTTGAATACACTTGGCAAGTTGCAGTAGTGGCTGGGATATTAGCCTTTATTGTGTGGTTATTAGATACCGTATTTAGCCAGTTGATTCAATACGTCATTGGTCAATAGCAAAAATTTGGCCAAACCCTTTTATTTGACCCACATCTGTGGGTTTTTATCTATCTAGCAATATCAATATTTTACCTGCATTGCTCATATTTGGTATAGTAGGCGATGTGTTTAGCAATGAATTAGAGGAAGATTATCCATGCGTTGGTATATCGTACAAGCATTTTCAGGCTTTGAAAAACAAGTGCAGCGTTCATTGATTGAACGTATCAATCGCAGCGAATACAAAGAATCGTTTGGTCAAGTACTTGTCCCAACCGAAGAAGTTATCGAAATGCGGGATGGCAAAAAACGCAAATCCGAGCGTAAATTCTTCCCAGGTTACGTATTGATTGAAATGGATATGAACGACAATACATGGCACTTAGTTAAAGACTGTCCACGTGTGATGGGCTTTATTGGCGGTACGCCAGAAAATCCTGCGCCGATTACCCCAAAAGAAGCCGATACCATTTTAAATCGTTTAAATACCAACGAAAACAAACCACGTCCAAAAACCTTATTTGAACCAGGTGAAGAGGTGTTGGTCATCGATGGTCCGTTTACCGAGTTTAGAGGCTTGGTGGAAAAAGTAGATTACGAAAAATCACGCTTACAGTTGACCGTCAATGTCTTTAACCGTCCAACCCCGGTTGAGCTAGAGTTTAAACAAGTAGAAAAAATTAACTAGTATTTGATAGTTTGTCTTTTTCATGGGTTTTAGCCCTAAAATTGTAACTAAGTGCCAAATTTAGCAATTTTTGCTTTACCTAAGTAAAAATTCGCTTATAATATGGCACTTTATTTTTTTCTGTTGTCTGTTAGATTGACAATATCACCCGGGGAGCCGGATTACCATTTGATGAATGGGAGTCTAGCGCTATTACCCATAACAGGAGTCTATCATGGCTAAAAAGATTGATGGTTACATCAAACTACAAGTGCCAGCTGGTAAAGCTAATCCATCACCACCTATTGGTCCAGCATTGGGTCAAAAAGGTGTGAACATCATGGCATTCTGTAAAGAGTTCAACGCAGCTACTTCTAGCATGGAACCAGGTCTACCTGTTCCTGTTGAAATCACTGTTTACAACGACAAATCGTTCACCTTCATCATGAAGTCACCACCAGCGGCGTTCTTAATTCGCAAAGCTGCAGGTGCTGCCAAAGGTTCAGGCGTACCGAACAAAACTAAAGTGGGTAAAGTCAACCGCGCACAGTTAGAAGAAATTGCTAACACCAAAAACGCTGACTTAACTGCTGCTGACTTAGAATCTGCGGTTCGCACATTGGCGGGTACTGCTCGCTCAATGGGTATTGACGTGGAGGGTGTGTAAATGGCTAAATTAACTAAACGTCAAAAAGCAATCGCTGAAAGTTATGATGCGAACAAACAATACACATTGGCTGAAGCGGTGGAAATTCTAAATAAATTGCCACCAGCAAAATTCAAAGAGTCAATCGATATTGCTATCAATCTAGGCGTTGACCCACGTAAATCTGACCAAGTGGTTCGTGGTGCTACTAACCTGCCTGCAGGTACCGGTAAAACCAAACGCGTTGCCGTGTTTGCACAAGGTGCAGCAGCGGATGCAGCAAAAGAAGCGGGTGCTGATATCGTAGGTTTTGAAGACCTAGCAGACAGCATCAAAGCGGGTAACATGGACTTTGATGTTGTGATTGCGTCGCCTGATGCAATGCGCGTTGTTGGTCAATTAGGTACAATTTTAGGTCCACGTGGCTTAATGCCAAACCCTAAAGTAGGTACAGTTACCCCTAACGTTGCTGAAGCGGTTAAAAATACCAAAGCGGGTCAGGCAACTTACCGTGTTGATAAAGCGGGTATTATCCATACCACGATTGGTCAAGTAGGTTTTAGTGCTGAACAAATCGAGCAAAATGCGTCTGCATTAATCGCTGATTTGAAAAAAGCAAAACCTGCGACCTCAAAAGGTATTTATATCAAAAAAATCACCCTATCAAGCACGATGGGTCCTGGTATCAACTTAGATCCAGTACCTTATCGTAATGCTTAAGCTATCACGCTTGATGGTAGATTTTTAATATATTTTAAATTTAGTTCAGCACAAACGGGTTGTGCTGTCTAAGACCGTAGGTTCTATTGGTTTAATCGTAAATAGTTTAATTGTGAAAGTTTTTCACAGCCTACGCAGACGGGATGGCAGTTTAATTTATCATTGACTGCCACCGTATCGGAGTGATAATAAGTTGTACTTTAACTTATTATATTAACTAGGTTTATTGGTGCCCTAAGTTAATCATAACTAGGAAACTGATAATATGGAGACAACCCATGGCATTAAATCTTCAAGACAAACAAGCGATTGTTGCTGAAGTAAGTGAATCTGCCAAAGGTGCCCTTTCTGCTGTTGTTGCCGATGCTCGTGGTGTAACAGTAGGTAAAATGACCCAACTGCGTAAAGAAGCTCGTGCAGCGGGTGTTGATATGCGTATCGTGCGTAATACTTTATTACGTCGTGCGTTAGAAGACACTAACTACTCTGTGTTAAATGACGTATTTGTAGGTCCAACACTTATCGCATTCTCAACTGAACATCCAGGTGCTGCGGCACGTTTGTTCAAAGAATTTGCTAAAACAAACGATAAGTTTGAAATTAAAGGCGCAGCTTTTGAAGGCGAGTTTATCGCTGCTAAAGATATCGATCGTTTAGCAAGCTTACCAACTTACGACGAAGCGATTGCGCGCTTAATGGGTACGATGAAAGAAGCCGCTGCAGGCAAATTTGTTCGTACTTTGGCAGCATTACGCGACAAAATGCAAGGCGAAGCCGCTTAATTTATTTAAGCAAATTTAGCTACGCTTAGGATTTTTTAAACCAAATTCACTTATTTAGGAATACACATCATGGCATTAACTAACCAAGAAATTCTTGATGCAATCGCTGAAAAATCAGTAATGGAAATTGTAGATCTTATCTCTGCAATGGAAGAAAAATTTGGCGTATCAGCCGCTGCACTAGCAGCAGCACCTGCAGCTGCCGGTGACGCGCCTGCAGCAGAAGAAAAAGACGACTTCACCGTTGTATTAACTGGCGCTGGCGACAAGAAAGTAGCTGTTATTAAAGCAGTTCGCGAAATCACTGGCTTGGGCTTAAAAGAAGCTAAAGACCTAGTTGAAGGCGCACCACAAACTGTTAAAGAAGGCGTAGCGAAAGCTGAAGCTGAAGAATTGAAGAAAAAATTAGAAGAAGCAGGCGCATCAGTAGAATTGAAATAATTCTCGCACCTAAGTTTTCTAACCTTCAAAAAGCCATTATTGCACTTGCAATAATGGCTTTTTTTTATTATAATCATTCTCTTGACCTTTCGTGTCTGATTGAATATAAGATGGCACACGCACCAAGGACAGAATTGTTCCATGCAAGTTAGAAAGTCTGGTAATGCGTAAAAAAACTTGAGCTAAATACCCCAAAGGTGTTTGGCTTTTTGTCGTCTCTACAGTTTTTGTTTGTATCGATTTTATATTATAGCGCTGATTGGGTTATGCATCCTGTGATGATTAACTTATCCGCTGATTGAGCAAGGTTTTAAGATTTCCGTTAGGAAATTGGATTTAAGTTGGTGACCTAAGACTGTAGGGATTGGGTCATCAAATCTTTTAAAAATAGATTCCATCGTTAATAAATGCGCAAAAAACTTAATTTCCTAACAGGAAATGTGGTGATTTGTGGCTTTATCAGTGCACAGCAGTATCAGTGCACTGAAGTATTGATAGATGGGTAGGCATTAACGCTTTGAATGTTTAAGGACTTTTAATGGCATACTCGTATACTGAAAAAAAACGCATTCGTAAAAGTTTTGCAAAGTTGCCCACCGTCATGGACGTGCCATACTTATTGGCCATCCAAGTTGACTCGTATGAGCAATTTTTGCAAGAAAATAAAAAGCCAAAAGGTCGGGAAAACATTGGTTTACAAGCCGCTTTTAATTCTATTTTCCCTATTGAAAGCCATACTGGCAATGCCGAGCTACAATTTGTTGAATACTATCTAGGTGCACCAGAGTTTGATGTGCGCGAATGTATTTTACGTGGTTCAACCTATGCAGCGCCATTACGTGTCAAAATCCGTTTGGTCATCAAAGACAAAGATGTCAAAGACAAAGATGCCAAAGCGGCAATTAAAGATATCCGTGAACAAAGCGTCTATATGGGTGAAATCCCATTGATGACCGAAAACGGTACTTTTGTGATTAATGGTACTGAGCGTGTCATCGTATCGCAGTTACACCGTTCACCAGGGGTATTCTTTGACCATGACAAAGGCAAATCACATTCAAGTGGTAAAGTGTTGTATAACGCCCGTATTATTCCTTACCGTGGTTCATGGTTAGACTTTGAATTTGATGCCAAAGACTTGGTGTTTGCTCGTATTGACCGTCGTCGTAAATTATTGGCAACAGTGATTTTGCATGCCATTGGGATGAATACACAGCAAATTTTAGATGCGTTTTATGAAAAAACCCACGTCTATAAAGGTGATGAGCAATTTGAAATCGATCTTGTCACTGACCGTTTACGCGGTGAAATGGCGCAGTTTGAAATCGTTTCACCTGATGGCGAAGTGATTGTCGAACAGGGCAAACGTATCAACGCGCGCGCGATTCGTAAAATCGAACAAGCCGGTATGACTAAATTGCCTGTGCCTGATGAATACCTGTATGAACGTATTTTGGCACAAGATATCGTTGTGGATGATGAAGTCATTGCACGCGCTAACCAATTGCTTGACCACGAGACTTTGGTCAAAATCAGCAATAACGGTATTAAAGAATTTGATATCTTATTCACTAACGATATCGATCATGGTTCATACATCGCCGATACACTGCGCGCGGATACTGCGATGAGCCGTGAAGAAGCGTTGATTGAAATATACAAAGTGATGCGTCCAGGTGAACCACCAACACTCGATACGGCTGAAAAACTGTTTGAATCGATGTTTTTTAACGCAGACCGCTATGATTTATCAAACGTCGGTCGCATGAAGTTCAACCGTCGTTTGGGCCGTGCCTATGAGCCAACCAATGACCCTGATGTGCAGCGTGAACGCAGTGTGTTGACCAACGAAGATATTATTGACGTATTAAAAATGTTGATTGAAATTCGTGATGGTCGTGGGGTAGTGGACGATATTGACCATTTAGGTAACCGCCGTGTCCGTTCAGTCGGTGAGATGACAGAAAATCAATTTCGCGTGGGTCTAGTCCGTGTTGAGCGTGCTGTTAAAGAGCGTTTAAGCTCAGCTGAAACAGATAACTTATCACCACAAGATTTGATCAACTCAAAACCTGTGGCAGCCGCCATTAAAGAGTTCTTTGGTTCATCACAATTGTCACAATTCATGGACCAAAACAACCCGTTGTCAGAAATCACCCATAAGCGTCGTGTTTCTGCATTAGGTCCAGGTGGTTTAACACGTGAACGTGCAGGCTTTGAAGTCCGTGACGTACACCAAACCCATTATGGTCGTGTGTGTCCGATTGAAACCCCTGAGGGTCCAAACATCGGTCTAATCAACTCACTAGCTGTTTATGCTAAAACCAATGAATTTGGTTTCTTAGAAACTCCGTATCGTAAAGTAGTCGACGGTAAAGTAACGGATGAAATCGAGTATTTATCAGCGATTGAAGAAGTGGGTACTGTGATTGCACAAGCGGATTCGCCGATTGATGAAAGCGGTCAATTGACAGAAGATTATGTCTCTGTGCGTAACTATGGTGAATTTGTGCGTATGGCACCAGAGAAAGTGACTCATATGGACGTATCACCGCGTCAGGTTGTGTCTGTGGCAGCAAGTTTGATTCCATTCTTGGAACATGACGATGCCAACCGTGCCTTGATGGGTTCAAACATGCAGCGTCAAGCGGTACCTACTTTACGTTCTGACAAACCACTGGTTGGTACGGGTATGGAGCGTCACGTTGCCCGTGACTCAGGTGTGTGTGTGACTGCCAAACGTGGCGGCGTCATTATGGACGTGGATGCGAGCCGTGTCGTTGTAAAAGTGAATGAAGATGAAATGCAAGCGGGTGAAGCGGGTATTGATATCTACAACTTAATCAAATACACCCGTTCAAACCAAAACACCTGTATTAACCAACGCATTATCGTCAACCAAGGTGATGTTATTGCGCGTGGGGATATCTTGGCAGATGGTCCATCAACCGATTTGGGTGAGTTGGCATTGGGTCAAAACATGCGTGTGGCGTTCATGCCTTGGAACGGTTACAACTTCGAAGACTCGATTTTGTTATCTGAGCGTGTGGTTAAAGAAGATCGTTTTACCACCATTCACATCCAAGAATTAACCTGTGTGGCGCGTGATACTAAATTGGGTACGGAAGAAATTACTGCTGATATTCCAAACGTGGGTGAGGCAGCCCTAGCTAATCTAGATGACGCAGGTATTGTCTATATTGGTGCAGAAGTACAAGGTGGCGATATCTTAGTAGGTAAAGTGACACCAAAAGGTGAAACGCAGCTCACCCCTGAAGAAAAACTACTTCGTGCAATTTTTGGTGAAAAAGCCGCGGACGTTAAAGATACGTCGTTGCGAGTGCCTTCTTCTACCAAAGGTACGGTGATTGACGTCCAAGTCTTTACCCGTGATGGTGTAGAAAAAGACAGCCGTGCGCAAGCTATCGAAAAAGCCCAGCTTGATAGCTATCGTAAAGACTTAAAAGAAGAATTGCGTATCTTTGAAAACGCCGCACGCGGTCGCATTATTTCATTGCTTGACGGTCAGACTGTCAGTGGTGGCGCGGGCTTAAAATCAGGTACGGTATTGAGTGAAGACTCAATGCAAGACATGTCACTTGAAACATTGCTGGATATTCAGCCAACCCAAGAAGATACCGCAGAGCGTTTATCACAAATTGGTGACTTTTTAACCGATAAACAAAAAGAAATCGATGAAAAATTCACTGAGAAAAAACGCAAATTAACGGCAGGTGATGACTTAACGCATGGTGTGCAAAAAATCGTCAAAGTGTATTTGGCAGTAAAACGTCGTATTCAGCCAGGTGACAAAATGGCGGGTCGTCATGGTAACAAAGGGGTGGTATCACGTATCATGCCGATTGAAGACATGCCATATGATGAAAACGGCAACCCAGTGGATGTGGTACTAAACCCACTCGGTGTACCATCGCGGATGAACGTCGGTCAGATTCTAGAAACTCACTTAGGCGGTGCAGCACGTGGTTTGGGCATCAAGATTGATGAGATGATCAAACAACAAGCGGCAGTTGCTGAGTTACGTGATTTCTTAGACAAAATTTATAACCAAATTGGCGGCGAGCAAGTGGATTTAGGCAGCATCAGTGATGAAGAAATCATTGCGATGTCAAAAAATCTACGTGCAGGCGTACCAATGGGTACCGCAGTATTTGATGGCGCTAAAGAACAGCAAATCAAAGGCTTGCTAGAATTAGCGGGTATGCCAACCTCAGGTCAGCAAGTATTGTTTGATGGTCGTACCGGTCAACAGTTTGATCGTCCTGTGACCGTGGGTTATATGTACATGCTCAAACTCAACCACTTGGTTGATGACAAAATGCACGCACGTTCAACGGGTTCTTACTCACTGGTTACCCAGCAGCCATTGGGTGGTAAAGCCCAGTTTGGTGGTCAGCGCTTCGGTGAGATGGAAGTTTGGGCACTTGAAGCTTACGGTGCTGCTTATACATTGCAAGAGATGTTGACGGTGAAATCCGATGACGTCGAAGGTCGTACCCGTATGTATAAAAACATCGTTGATGGTGAACAGAACATGTCAGCCGGTATGCCAGAATCGTTCAACGTATTGACCAAAGAGATTAAGTCATTGGGTATCAATATTGAGTTAAAAGATCATAGCAAAAGTAAAAACTAAGTCATGATTGTGAGTATGGCGGCTTTAATAACGTCGTCATACTCAAACTCAATAGTTTACCTTTTTAATGACAAACGAATAAAAATTAACCTTAAATTGAAAGTCAATCTGTAGCGACCTTCAATTTAATCGATGGAGAAGCAGTTTGAAAGACTTATTAGACATCATGAAAAGCCCTGCCGACTCTGGTAACCAAGAGTTCGACAGCATTCAAATTTCTCTTGCCTCACCTGACACCATCAAATCTTGGTCGCATGGGGAAGTTAAAAAGCCTGAAACCATCAACTATCGTACTTTCAAACCAGAACGTGATGGTCTTTTTTGTGCCAAAATTTTTGGACCTGTTAAAGACTACGAATGCTTGTGTGGTAAATACAAACGCCGTAAATTCCAAGGCGTGATCTGTGAAAAATGTGGTGTTGAAGTGACCGCCGCCAAAGTACGCCGCGAGCGTATGGGTCACATTGAGCTGGCAAGCCCAGTTGCCCATATTTGGTTCTTAAAATCATTACCAAGCCGTATTGGTCTATTACTTGATATGACTTTGCGTGATATCGAGCGCGTATTGTATTTTGAAAGCTATGTCGTCACTGACGCAGGTTTAACTACCCTTGAAAAATATCAGTTGCTCGATGATGAAGATTACTTCAAAGCACTTGAAGAGTTTGGTGATGAATTCACTGCAAAAATGGGTGCTGAAGCCGTTCAAGACTTGCTGCGCGATATTGATGTGGATTTGGAAATCGACCAGTTACGTGAAGAAATTCCTAACACAGGTTCAGAAACCAAACTTAAAAAAATGTCAAAACGCCTAAAATTGCTTGAGTCATTCCGTGATTCAAACAACAAGCCTGAGTGGATGGTAATGACCGTATTGCCTGTATTGCCACCTGATTTGCGTCCATTGGTACCGCTTGAAGGGGGTCGTTTTGCCACTTCAGACCTAAATGACTTATACCGCCGCGTCATTAACCGTAACAACCGTTTAAAACGCTTGTTAGAGCTCAATGCGCCTGACATCATCGTGCGTAATGAAAAACGTATGTTACAAGAGTCAGTGGATGCGCTGCTTGACAATGGTCGCCGCGGTCGTGCGATTACAGGTAGCAACAAACGTCCTTTGAAATCTTTAGCTGACATGATTAAAGGTAAACAAGGCCGTTTCCGTCAAAACCTTCTTGGTAAACGTGTTGACTATTCAGGTCGTTCGGTAATTACCGTGGGTCCATACCTGCGTCTACACCAATGTGGCTTGCCTAAAAAAATGGCACTTGAACTGTTCAAGCCCTTTACTTATGCCAAACTTTTACAAAATGGCATTGCGACCACTATCAAAGCTGCTAAGAAAATGGTTGAGCGTGAAGAACCGGCAGTGTGGGATATGCTTGCCAGCGTGATTCGTGAACACCCAGTGCTACTAAACCGTGCACCGACCCTCCATCGTTTGGGTTTACAAGCATTTGAGCCTGTACTGATTGAAGGTAAAGCGATTCAGCTACATCCGCTAGTTTGTAGCGCGTTCAACGCCGACTTTGATGGTGACCAAATGGCGGTACACGTACCGTTAACTTTGGAGGCCCAACTTGAAGCCCGTGCCTTGATGATGTCAACCAACAACATCTTGTCACCTGCCAATGGTGAGCCAATCATCACACCATCACAAGACGTTGTATTGGGGTTATATTACATCAGCCGTTCGCATATCAATGCCAAAGGCGAAAACATGACTTTCTCCAACGTGAAAGAAGTGTATCGTGCGCTAGGTACTGGTGATTTAAGCGTCAATGCCAAAATTAAAGTACGCATTGAAGAAATCACGTATGACGATGAAGGTAATGCCAATAGCGTTACTAAAATGGTTGACACCGTTGCCGGCCGCTGTTTGATTTGGAATATCACCCCAAAAGGTATGAGCTTTGACGAAGTCAACAAAGAGATGACCAAGAAAAACATCGCTCGCCTTATCAATTCTTGCTACCGCAAAATGGGCGTGAAAGACAGCGTCATGTTTGCTGACCAATTGATGTATTTGGGTTTTGCCCAAGCAACGTTGTCAGGCGTATCGATTGGTATGGAAGATATGCTCATTCCACCTACCAAAAACAAAATCATCGAAGCGGCGGATGCGGAAGTTCGTGAGATTGAAAGCCAGTTTGAACAAGGTTTCGTGACCGCGGGTGAACGTTATAACAAAGTCATTGATATTTGGTCACGTACCAATGACCAAATCGCCAAAGCGATGATGGATAACCTATCACAAGATACCGTTATCAATAGCCAAGGTGAAGCGGAAAAAGAAAAATCGTTTAACTCGATTTATATCATGTCGGATTCAGGTGCGCGTGGTAGTGCGGCGCAGATTCGTCAGTTGGCAGGTATGCGTGGTCTGATGGCAAAACCAGACGGCTCGATTATTGAAACCCCAATTAAAGCTAACTTCCGTGAAGGCTTAAGCGTTTTACAGTACTTTATCTCGACGCACGGTGCCCGTAAAGGTCTAGCGGATACGGCACTCAAAACAGCAAACTCAGGTTACTTAACCCGTCGCTTGGTTGACGTTGCGCAAGATTTGGTTATCACCCAGCCTGATTGTGGTACCGATAAAGGTATCTTGATGAAGCCACACATTGAGGGTGGTGAAATCATTGAACAATTGGCTGACCGCGTGCTAGGCCGAGTCACCGCCAAAGATGTGATGTCAAATAAAACAGGCGAACTAGCCATCCCATCAGGTACCTTGCTGGATGAGCATTGGGTAAAAGTACTTGATGAACATGGTATTGACGAAGTTTGGGTACGTTCTGTGATTACTTGTGAAGTGCCACATGGTGTCTGTTCACAATGTTATGGTCGTGACTTAGCACGTGGTCACCGCGTCAATATTGGTGAGTCTGTGGGTGTTATGGCGGCGCAATCAATCGGTGAGCCGGGTACCCAGCTAACCATGCGTACCTTCCACGTGGGGGGTGCCGCGAGCGCCGCAGCCGTGGAAAACAGTATTCAGGTTAATAAAGGCGGTACTGTTCGCTTCCAAAACTTGAAATCTGTAAGCCATGCCGATGGTCATTTGGTAGTGGTCTCTCGCTCTGCAGAAATTAGTATTACCGATGAATTGGGCCGTGAGCGTGAGCGCTATAAAGCACCGTATGGTTCGTCAATTTTAGTGGCGGATGGCACTGAAGTTACCCCAGGTCAAACCATTGGTAAATGGGACCCCCACACCCATCCAATCATTACCGAGGTATCAGGTACCGCACGCTTTAGCGAAATCACCGATGGTTTAACAGCCACCATGAAAATCGATGAAGCAACGGGCATGAGCTCATACGAAATCTTGGCAACCAAAGACCGCCCAAGCTCAGGTAAAGATTTACGTCCTGCGATTATCCTTGATACCAAAGAGGGTAAAGAAGTGGTGTATTTCTTACCACAGCAAACCATCATTCGTGTGCGTGAAGGCGATGAGGTAACAACAGGTTCGATTTTAGGTCGTGTACCACAAGAATCATCAGGTACCAAAGATATTACCGGTGGTCTACCGCGTGTTGCTGACTTATTTGAAGCGCGTCGTCCAAAAGATCATGCGATTATGGCGGAAATGAGTGGTACAGTAAGCTTTGGTAAAGACACCAAAGGTAAAAACCGCTTTATCATTACCAATGATGATGGCGAAGTGCATGAAGAGTTGATTCCAAAATGGCGTCAAATCAACGTGTTTGAGGGTGAACGTGTTGAGCGTGGCGAGGTGATTGCCGATGGTCCGCAAAACCCACACGATATTTTACGCTTAAAAGGTGAAACTGAGCTTGCCAACTACATCGTCAATGAAGTACAAGACGTTTACCGCTTACAAGGGGTAAAAATCAACGACAAGCATATTGAAGTGATTATTCGTCAGATGCTACGTAAAGTTGAAGTTACCGATGGCGGTGACTCAAGCTACTTCAAAGGTGACCAAGCTGAATACGCTGATATCGTCGCCATGAACAAAAAACTCGACGAAGAAAACAAATTCCCAGTCAAGTTTGACCGTTTATTACTGGGTATCACCAAAGCCTCATTGGCAACTGAAAGCTTTATTTCCGCGGCGTCATTCCAAGAGACAACGCGCGTATTGACGGCGGCAGCAGTTACTGGCAAGATTGATGACTTACGTGGTCTAAAAGAAAACGTGGTTGTCGGTCGCTTGGTCCCATCAGGTACTGGTTTAGCTTACCATGCCCAGCGTCTAGAGAGCGGTAAAACCACCGCCACAGAAGCTACTGAAAATCAGCAGCTAGAAGCACTAGACACCTTGTTTCCCGAAAACATGGAGCCTGCGTCAATGTCATTTGAAGACAAATTTGCTGAAGAGTTTAATAGCCAAGATGCAAAATAATCGTTAATTAGTCATAAAAAGGCCGGTGCTTGCAACTGGCCTTTTTTTTCATCAAAATATCCGTATCAAATGTCTAAGGAAACAATATGGCAGGTCGTGTTGCACGTTATCAAGCAGATAGAACCAATCAAAAAATGTATTTTTGCCGAATTTATTGTCAGCAAGCTGAGCAGACCCAGAAGGGTCAGTTGCAAGAGGCGCATATTGAAAGCGCTCTTATGCATTTGTACGGCGGGTATTTGGCGTTTTTACAAGAAGTAGCGCGCTATTATAATTTAACTATGCCAAACCCGAGTCTGCAATCAATTAGTGATGCATTGGAGGCTAAAACCCAAGTATCACCTGAAGTCATGCGGTTAAAGCAACTATTAGCTAATGATTATTTAGGTGATATCGAAAAAGCATGGCAGCAAATTATCTATAAACCTGTGCCCCAAAACCTCGGCAATGAGAGTGATGAAAGCAACAAAAATGCCAAATTGCCGGTGATTGATGTTATGGCAAGTCCATCAAGTACCAATATTTCAGTCGATATGATTCGCCAATGGCGTGGCGATTTGGTGGATACCATTGATAGTTTGCGAGAAGGGATGATTGAGTTTTAATCGTTTAATCAATTTTGGTATTTATCACCTTGTTACTTATCCCATTAATACTTATCAAAGACCATAAAAAAGCTCGATAATTAATCGAGCTTTTTTATTAACGACTCATTCGTTTAGTGGTTTATTGTTATTTAATTGAGCGTAGTTGATATTGTTACCCGTCGTGGGCATCGGCACGGATGCTTGTTCCTCAGGGCGTTTTCGGGTAACCGCTTGCGGGGGTTTACTGTCATCACGGGTGATTTCATTGCCCTTGCTATCGACGCGTCTAGTACCATTGTCAGTAAGCTCAATGGTTTCCTGCTCTTGTTTTTTGGATTTGGCGCGATTATTCACTGATACCCATTCCACAGGTTGACCTTTGAGCATTTTAGAGGTGAAATCCATCCAAATAGGTAGCGCCGCCACGCCACCAAATTCTTTTTTACCCATACCGATGGGTTGGTCAAAACCGACCCAAACTGTCGTCACCATTCTGGGGTTGATACCGGCAAACCACGCATCTTTGGCATCATTGGTAGTACCTGTTTTGCCACCCAAATCTGAGCGACCTAACGCCCGTGCCTTAACCGCGGTACCGCGCTGGATGACATCACGTAAGATATTGGCCATTTGGAATGCCACATTAGAAGAAAGAATACGGGGCGCTTGCTGCGCTGGAATATACTGAATAGGCATGGGTTTTAGCTTATCAGTGTCGGGACCGGCATCATATAGTTGCGCTTCAAGGGACGCTTGGCGTGCTAGCATTTGCTGAGTGCTGGCTTCTAATGCCGCTTCTTCTTTGCTAAGTTTTTTCTTATCTTGTTTGTTTAAACTGTCTTTTTCGTTGGTTTTAGCCAGTGGGTTTGCGTTGAATAAATCAGATTTTTCAGTCGCTTTATCGCCTGCTTGCGTGTCTTTACTTTGGCCACTTAACAAAGCAGTTTGTTGTTCTTGGAAGGCGGTTAAGTTATCTTCATTGGTTTGCTGTAAATCATTGTTAAAACATACCGCACAGGCTTGTTTTGGATTGGCTTGGTATTGCAGCTTACCGTTGTAGTCAAAAATTTGCTGAATAAAATAAGGTTGAATACGGTGACCACCGTTGGCAAAGGTCGCATAGCCCGTAGCCATCTGTAATGGGGTCGCTTCACCAGAACCTAGTGCCAATGATAAGGTGTTTGGCATGCGTTCTTTTTCCAACCCAAATTCATTGAGTAGCTCACGCGTATCAGAGATACCCGCTGAACGTAGTACCCGAATTGATACTAGGTTACGTGATAGGTATAAACCTTTACGCAGTGGAATCATCCCCAAATTGCGCCCATCTGAGTTCTTGGGTTTCCAAGAACCGACGGTCAATGGATCATCAGATATCATGGTGTCTGGGCTAAAGCCTTTTTCTAAGGCGGTGGCGTAAACTAATGGTTTGATGGTTGAGCCAGGCTGACGATAGCCTTGAATGGCACGGTTAAATTTACTTTTATTAAAATCAAATCCACCAACGACAGCAAGTAACGCGCCAGTTTCTGGATTGACAGATACCAGGCTGCCTTCAACGGCTGGAATTTGCACCAAACTCCAGCTGGTGTTGTCAGCATTTGATGTGACATACACAATATCATGCAGATTGACGATGTTGTTGGAGATAAATGCTGAGTTTGGATTACGGTAGTGCAGCGTCGCCCAGCGCATGTTTGACCAAGGCACTTTAATCTGAGTGCCGTCTTTCATGACCGCATCAAAGCCATTGCCAGGATAAACTTTGGTGACTTCAACCGGATAAAAAGAATGGATAACCGGGAAATTGGCAAGCTTACCAAGTTTTTCTTTATCTTTTGTATTAGCAGGGGCGCCACGCCAACCGTGGCGGCGATCATACGCAAATAAACCGCGTTTAATGGCGTTTTCTGCAATTTCTTGTGCTTCGCTATTAATGGTAAGCTTCACGCGCCAGCCCGAATTGATGACAGCTTCGCCATATTGTTCCACCAATGAGGCACGGGTCATTTCCGCCAAATACGGTAAGTTTTTATCAAGTTTAGCTTGGTATAGGCGCAGTCCAATGGGTGCAGCAACCGCTTCGTCGTGTTGCGCTTGGCTAATTGCGCCATTTTTAAGCATCTGACCCAAAATCCAGTTGCGCCGCTCTAACGCGCGCTCAGGGTTGGCAACAGGATTGTATTTTGAGGGTGCTTTTGGCAGACCGGCAATCATTGCCATTTCTGCAATGGTTAGGTTATTTAATGATTTACTATAGTATTGCTTAGCGGCGGCTTTAATCCCATACGCACCTTGACCCAAATAGATTTTATTAACATATAAGGTCATGATGTCTTGTTTAGACAGCTTTTCTTCAATTTTACGGGCTAAAAATAACTCCGTTAATTTACGATTAAGGGTACGTTCGGAGGATAAAAAATAATTTTTGGCAACCTGTTGGGTAATCGTCGACCCACCTGTTTGGCTATCGTCGTCGCTAACCGCTTCGGTCAGTGCGCGCCCAATGCCCTTAATACTGATACCACTGTGCTGAAAAAATGACGAATCTTCGGCTGCTAAAAAAGCATTCACCATATTTTTGGGAATTTGCTCATAACTCACTGGCAAAGACATATCATTACCGTATTGACCAATTAATTGGTTGTCCTCGGTATAGATTTGTAGTGGCATTGACAGCTTGGCTTTTTTAAGATCATCTAAGCTTGGTAGGCTAGGTGATATATACATCGCCATACCATAAAAACCGATGGGGAAAGCTAATACCAAAATAAAAAGAAACGCTAAAATTGCAACCAAAAGATTGAGTAAAAATTTCATCCAAGTAAAGGTAGCAGCAGTCGACTGGGTCATAAAGTCATTAGCTCAAAGCAAAATAAAGCTTTATTATACCTAAAAAAATTTGAGTTCTGTGAAAAATCTATTTTGCTTTTCGCTTGTTTTTAAACCAGCTAATAAATTAGTCATAACTAAAGGTTGAATCAAATAAATTTCTAAAGTATTGTAGCGTAGTAAAAATCACGTTACTGAACTTAGTATACAAGGAACAAACTTGTGAGGTTATTTACAAAAAACAACAAGCTAGTCGTTGGGGTAGATATCACCACCACTGCGATCAAAATGGTTGAAATAACACGGCAGCAAGGTCTATTTCATTTAAGAAATTACGGCATTGAACCGTTACCCCGCGGTGCTGTTGTTGATAAAAATATTGTAGATATTGAAGCGGTCAGTGACGCCCTCGCAAGATTATCCCGTGGTAGAGGTTTTTCCAGCAAAAATATTGCGACAGCCGTAGCAGGCTCTTCGGTTATTAGCAAAATCATTGAGATGGAAGCGGATCTCACAGAGCTTGAACGAGAATCCCTTATACGTCTAGATGCTGACCAATATATTCCCTATCCTTTATCAGAAGTTAATTTAGATTTTGAAGTGATTGGCCCTTCAGCTACGCCTGATATGTGTAAGGTATTATTAGTTGCCTCTCGCACTGAAAACGTTGACCAACGTGTCGACGCGGGTGCTTTGGCTGGGCTGGATACTAAAATTGTGGATGTGGAGTCTTACGCAGTTGAACGCGCCTTTCAATTGATGGTCGATAGCTTGCCAGGTCAACCTCAGCATATAGCCCTTATTGATATCGGGCACAGCCAAACCACGCTTTATATTGCAAAAGACGGGGAGTTTGTATACAGCCGTGAACAGCTTTTTGGCGGTGCCCAGTTAACTGAAAGTATTCAAAATCGTTATGGTTTGACGTTCGAGGAGGCGATGATTAATAAGCGCACCCTGTCATTGCCGGATGATTACTATACGGATGTGTTACTGCCATTTTTAGATGCTATTGTGCAGCAAATCACCCGTTCGCTGCAGTTTTATTTTTCATCCAGCCAAAATAGCCAAGTAGAGTATATCTTGTTGGGCGGTGGTAGTGCCAGCATTGCGGGTCTAGCGAGCATGGTTGAACAAAAACTTGGTACTCGCACAGGTATTGCCAATGCATTTTCAAATATGACGATTAATAACCATATCAACACTGAATTACTGATTATGGACGCGCCAAGCTTGATGGCGGCTTGTGGCTTGGCGTTACGGAGTTTTGATTAATGGCAAAGATTAACTTACTTCCTTGGCGTCAGGAACTTCGTGAACAAAGAAACCGTGAGTTTATGACTTTAGTGGTTGCGGTATTATTATTATCACTACTTGGTGCCTTTGCGGCATGGAGTTACTATAAAAATACCCTAGAAAACCAGCAGCTTGCTAATGAACGCATCAAACAAGAAAACGCTAATTTAGACAAGGCGTTAAAAGAAATCGCAACCCTCGAGCAGCAGCGTGATGATATCATTGCGCGTATGAAAGTGATTCAAGACTTGCAAGGCCGTCGCCCTGTCCCTGTCCGTATTTGGGAAGATATTGCCAGAATTATCCCCGCACAAATGTATTTAACCAGTATGAAGCGTGAAGCTGATATCATCACCTTTACCGGTCAAGCCGACAACCCGAATGTGATTTCAACATTTATGCGCAGTCTTGATGGGACGCAGTGGTTAGAAAAATCGGCTGTGGTCAGTATACAGCAGCCCAATGCGGTGGCTTATCAAGCCCCCACACCCGCACCTGCTGCTGGTAACATCAGTGCTAGCAGTACCAGCGCAACATTACCAGAAGCCAATTACGTGACTTTTGTGGTAACAACCATGGTTAAGCAAACCGACATCGCCAGTGCCACCGCTGCAAGTGGCGTTGCGGCAAGTGCGAGTAAGGAGAAATAACGGTGAAATTAACCAATCCGCTAAAAAGACCGAAACTCGTCAAAAAACCCGTTCACATTACCGCAAAAAAATCGTTTGATGTTAAAGCCTTTACCGAAAGCTTTAAATCCCTAGACCAAAATAATTATGGTAGCTGGCCTGTGCCTGTTAAGGTTACCGTATTGCTATTTATGGTTGCTGTTATCGCCTTTTTAACTTGGTTTTTGCCGATTAGTACCAAACGTGATGAGATTGCCGCTGCCGAAGCCGAGCAGCAAACCTTGTTAGATGAATATCGCCAAAAAGAATCCAAAGCACGTCATTTAAAAGAATATCAGGCGCAAGTATCAAAAATGCAGTCTGATTTTAAAGAACTGCTCAATCAATTACCCAAAGACACCCGTATTTCTGACTTGGTGGATGGCATTAATATGGTTGGTGTGGGCAGTAATATTAAATTTCAGGATATCAAAGTTGAACCTGAAGTGTCCCAAGAGTTCTTTATTGAGCAGCCAATTCGTATTGCCGCTTTAGGAGATTATCACCAATTTGGCTCATTCATTAGTGGGCTTGCTAAACTACCTCGGATTATTACCCTGCATGACTTTGAGGTCACCAACCCTAGTCCTAGCCTAGACAAGCTACCAGAAACCAATCTTGTTTTGAACGTTAAAACTTATCGTTCAAAAGAGTTAACTGAAGAAGAATTAAAGAAGGCACAAAAAGATAATCAAAAAAATTCGGCGGGACCTGACAATAAGGAAGCGAATAATGGCAATTAATAAAAAACCGCTCTCTATTTGCTTAGCCCTATTAGCCCTGTTATCTGGCTGTACCGACCGTGTCGGTTTGGCAGAGCAAAAAATGCAGGACATCCGTAACCAGCCTGCGCAACCGGTAAAGCCACCGCCGACACCCGAAGTGGTACAGGAGTTTAATTATAGCGCTTCACAGCTGCGTAGCCCATTTATGCCGCCAAGTTTAATGCTGCAAGCCAATCAAGTACAGCAAATGAAAGGGGTGAGACCGGATGTGTCCCGACTCAAAGAGCCACTTGAACAATTTGAGTTGAATGAGCTTACCTATAAAGGTACGATGGTGTCATCATCTGGCGAGGTGTATGGTCTTGTGCAACGCCCAGATGGGGGGATCGCCAGTGTCAAAGTGGGTAATTATATGGGTAAAAATGAGGGGCGTATTGCAGAGATTACGCCAACCCAAATTAACTTAATTGAAATCATACCAGACAGTCGTGTCGGCTATGTCGAAAAACCAAACTCAATTGTTGCCGCAGTTAGTCAATAAAACAAAGGGATAATTCAATGAATTTTAATGCCTATCCATTTCGAACTTCAACGTCTAAGCTTGCGGTAGCGATGAGTGCGATGTTAGTATCTAGCAGTGTGTTTGCAGCTGATACCATTAGAAATATCTCGGTTACCACGCCGAGCGCTGTGCTAACAGAACTCAATATCGACTTCGCTAACAGTGCTGTGACGCCGACGGCTTATGAACTTGCCTCACCCACACGATTGGTGTTGGATTTCCCCAATGTGAATAATCAAATTGCATCACGGATGCAAACTTATAACCAAGGCTATGTCAAAAATATCACCACGCTGACCAATGACAGTATGACACGTATGATTATTGAGTTGTCAAATCAAGCGACCTTTAGTACACGTGTGATTAATAATCGCCTGGTAGTATCAATGCAGCCGAAAACCACAGCAGCTACCAATCCAGCTATCGTTACACCTGTGGTGACTACAGCGGCCGTTGTGAGTCAGCCCGCGGTGGTAACGCCTGCTGCCGTAGTGACTGAAGCTGCGCCTGTGATTGCTACACCGCCACCTGTGGTCGTGCAAACGCCGCCACCTGTTGCCGTCGTGACCCAAACACCAAAAGTCGCCCCACCCGCCAATACCATGGTAGTCAAAGTCAATCCTTTATTAAATCCTGCTGCCGCCGTTGTTCAACAATACAACTATGATGGCCTAGCGGCGATTAATTTTAATGGCACCTCGAACGGCGGCGGTAATGTTAGCATTAATTTGGTGAATGACAGCATCCCTGTGGATGTACAGCGCATGGGTGATGAGTTAGTCATTCGTCTGACAGGCGCTACCATTCCCAGTCGCCTGCAAAAACAAATGACCGTAGGTAACGGCTTGGTGCGTGATGTTATCGCAACCAACCAAGGACGCAATGGCGTGATTCGTATTACCATGACAGGCGATTATGACTATAGAGCCTTTCAAACAGGTAATCAGCTAAATATCAATATCGATCCCCCCAAACGTCTGCGCGAGCCGACCCTTGAGGAGCGTACCTATAGCGGGGCGCCTTTATCACTAGAGTTTCAAGATGTCAGCGTGCGTACGATTTTAGAAGTGTTGGCACAACATACCAATACCAATATTGTTGCCAGTGACAGCGTCAGTGGTAATATTACCTTGCGTCTGATTAACGTGCCTTGGGATCAAGCCCTAGATATTATCCTAAAAAGTAAAAATTTGGATAAACGGGTTAATGGTAATGTAATTTGGGTGGCACCCGCGGCAGAACTTGCCAAACAAGAAGCCGATGAGTTAAAAGCGCAACAAGAGAAAAAAGTATTAGACCCACTGCGTACCGAATATATCCGACTTAACTACGCGAAAGCAGAAAATGTACGAACATTGATTGAAGCAGGCAGAGCAACATCCGATCGTTCGAGCAGCAATACCTCACTGTTAACAGACAGAGGTACAGTTACAATCGATGCCAGAACCAATACCTTGATTGTTAAAGATACCGCTGAAACCATCAGCAACATCCGTGATTTGATTAGTAAAATCGATATCGCTGTCAAACAAGTGATGATTGAAGCCCGTATTGTGAGTGCGACAGACACCTTTAGTAAAGAACTTGGGGTAAAATGGGGCATTTTATCACAAGGCGCGGCAAGTAATCGTAACCTGCTGGTGGGCGGTAATTTAAGTACCATTGATAGCCTTAAGACTTATACCACAGCTACAAATCCCGATGGTACCACTTATCCAGTCTATAGCGGTATCACTGCCGCTAATAACCTCAGTGTCAATTTGGGGGCAACCAACGCCGCAGGCTCGATTGCTTTTGGCTTGTTGAGCATTTCAGATTTACTATTAGATTTAGAGTTGTCAGCCATGCAAGCGGATAACAAAGGTGAAGTCATCTCCAGTCCAAAAGTGCTAACCGCCGACAAACAAACCGCCAGAATCATGTCAGGCACGCAAATCCCTTATCAAGAAGCCTCTGCCAGTGGGGCGACCTCAACGAGCTTTGTCGAAGCGGCATTGAGTCTTGAAGTAACCCCTAATATCACCCCTGAAGGTCGTATTGGCATGGATTTGAGTATTGAAAATGGTTCACCAACTATCGTCAATGGTGCGACAGCGGTTTCTAAAGATTCGATTAAAACCAACGTGGTCGTCGATGATGGTCAAACGGTTGTGCTCGGTGGCGTGTTTAAAAATACCTTAGGTAACGATGTGACTAAAATCCCTTTCTTAGGCGATTTACCTTATGTTGATCGCTTCTTTAAACGCACCTCAAAAACCAACAACAAGCAAGAATTATTGATTTTTGTGACCCCAAAATTGGTGAATGACACGGGCCGTGTTAATTAATTTACTCCCTAATAGAGCTGTTGTATAACAAAATAGTCTTATAGCACATTGCCACAAATCACAGTATAATGTTTTCAATATATTATAGAGTGATTTGTGGTTTTTTTATGGAGTGTAATCAACCTAAGCCGTTAATTATTTTGATTGGTCCGATGGGTGCGGGTAAGACCACAATTGGTAAACTGTTGGCGCAGCAACTTGGATTTACGTTTTATGACAGTGATCAGGAAATAGAACGCGTCTCGGGCGCGAGTATTAGCTGGATTTTTGAAAAAGAGGGTGAAGTAGGATTTCGTCAACGCGAAACACGTGTACTTGATAAACTAACCCAGCTGGATCATGTCGTACTAGCCACAGGCGGTGGGGCAGTAACGATCGCTGAAAATCACCATTTTTTAAAACGTGGTATAATCATCTATCTGCGGGCAGAAGTTGACATTCAATATGAACGCACTTGTCGTGACCGTAACCGTCCGTTATTACAAATAGACAATCCTAAGCAAAAGCTAACCGAGCTTTTTTGTAAACGTGACCCAATTTATCAGCAGCTTGCCGACATCACCATTGTTACCGGTCACAGTTCCCCAAAAAAAATGGTGCATGACATTTTGCTGCAATTGCAAGACGCCAATATAACTGTCTAAACGTAGCACTGTAGATATCACAAGCTAATTGATGAAAACCTGCTAGATGCCAAAAAGATAACATTGATATGAGTACTGCCATGCGCCGTGAGTTAATTGTCCATACACGTTCACACGACTATCCCATTTTTATTGGGGAAAATCTCATCGAAACCTTTGATTTTGCTGACTATATTAGCGGCAAACAAGTATTGGTTGTCACCAATGAGACAGTTGCACCCTTATATCTTGATAAACTCGTCGCACGTCTGCCTGCCGATAAACTCATTAAGACTTGTATTTTACCTGATGGTGAGCAGTATAAAACCCAGCAAAGCATTGATAGTATCTATGATCAGTTGATGGAAAATCACTTTAACCGTGACTGTACGCTGATAGCCCTTGGTGGTGGCGTTATTGGTGATATGGTGGGTTTTGCGGCAGCAAGTTTTATGCGCGGTGTGAATTTTATCCAAATTCCCACAACTTTGTTATCGCAAGTGGATTCTAGCGTGGGCGGCAAAACAGGCATCAATCATCGCTTGGGCAAAAATATGATTGGCGCGTTTTGGCAGCCGCGTCTTGTTTTGGCAGATATGACCACGTTAAAGACCTTGCCACCGCGTGAACTATCAGCAGGGTTAGCGGAAGTCATTAAATACGCATTAATCGGCGATGTGGCGTTTTTGGCCTGGCTTGAAACCCATATGACGTCGTTACGCACGCTCGATTTGAATTTGTTAGCCCAAGCTGTACTGATTTCTTGCCAGCATAAAGCGGATATTGTGGCGCTAGATGAGTTTGAAGCCAATACGCGTGCGCTGCTTAATTTTGGTCATACCTTTGGTCATGTGATTGAAACGCATGAAGGTTATGGCAATTGGCTGCACGGTGAAGCAGTCGCGGTAGGCATGATTCAAGCGATGCAGTTATCACAAAAACAAGGGTGGCTTAGCGCGGATGATGTTGACAGAGCCAGCTCTTTAATCGCTCGTGCTGATTTACCCACCCATCCGCCAGCCATTGAGGTGGACACCGCACTGGATTTGATGGGTCATGATAAAAAAGTCAAATCCGGCAAAATTCGTCTAGTATTACTAGAAAAATTGGGACAAGCGGTATTGACGTCAGCGTATGATCCAGCGTTACTGACAGACGTGCTGGCTTTGACTGACAAACCTAATTGATATAAATTTTATAGATGGGTTAAAGCGTCATATCGGGCGTTAACCTTACCTCAGACAGAAGGTTGTTTTATGGTGCATTCTTTATCTACGCTGTATCGTTCATGGGCATTTAAAGTGACCACTTGGCTGATTTTAGCGGCGATTGCAGGCGGCTTGACGGTCATGGTGTGGATTGCTTCTGCAGTAAAGCCTGCCAAAAGTGCGGTGAAAGCGGCGAGTAATGCCAATCAAAATCAAGATCCCACCGCGCTACTATTGGCCAAAACACCTGAAGAGCTTAATACTGAAGTTAGACCCATCAAATTTGATGCGGTGATTCGTGATATGCGCAACTATCCCAAAGAATTTAAGGACAGTCGCTTTATCAAGGCCAATAACGGTAAATGGACAGTTCAAGTCATGAACGTGGTGGAGCACGAAGTGGTCACCGATTACCTAAATAGCCGTGACGATCGTGACAAATTTAATTATTTTCGTATCGTTGATGCGCATAACCAAAAACGCTTTGTTGTCACCTATGGCGTATTTGGCTCAGTACAAGAAGCGGTTGGCGCGGCTAAAGTAGTGAATTTTAATTTACCAAAAGAGGTTAAAGCATTTCCTGAAGAATTTAAAATGTATGCCCCACAAATGGATGAGTATGAAGTCGCGCCGCCCCTTCGTGATGTCGGTAAGACAGCCGCGCGAGAAGTCAAACTAACCTCCACACCAAAATTATTGCCCGCGCCAAAAGCCAAAGTTGAACGGCAACCACAAGCTGCGACCCCTAGAGCAGCAGAACCAAAACGCATGGCGCCAAAAACCAGCATTGAAAAGTCAACTAATCCTCAAGAGACTCTTTCTATCCAAGAAGGTAAAGTGATTGCTGAAAGCAACAGTAACGACTCAAATACTACTCGTTCAGAACCAAAAGTTATCAATAGCAAGAATGATAATGCTGATGTCAAACTTAAACAAACCCACAGTAAGCCGTCTGAAGAAAAGCCAAAATCCAAAGATGCCTCAAAGGATAGCATGGGCGAGTTAATCAAGCAGAAGTCCCAAGCTAACTAGTGAGGTTAGACGGGTTGGTTAGTTTTGGGATTCAAATAACAGTGGATTTTTTCACCCTTTTTCGTTAATATAACGAAGGGTATCATTTTGATTTCTTATGGTACATATAGATAACGAACATGACGGTTATCTATTCCAATCTTTTATGATTCAATAGCAAATATTGCACATATTTATAGTATGCCCATTTCTTTGCTACCAGCTTGTTAAGGGAACACGCTTATGTCTTTAAATCAGTATTCAGATCAGCATAATCTTTACCAACCCGATGTGTTCAAAGACAACTGTGGGTTTGGTTTGATTGCGCATACCCATGGTGAAGCTAGTCATGACTTAGTGCAAACAGCGATTCATAGTTTAAGCTGTATGACCCACCGCGGTGGCGTGGCAGCTGATGGTAAGACAGGCGATGGTTGTGGTTTATTGATTGCGACACCCAAGGTATTCTTTAAAAAAATCGCATCAGACAATGGCTTTACCCTAAACGAAATTTTTGCCGTCGGCACGGTATTTGTTAACCTCGACAAAGCATTAGCACAGCATAGCCAAGATACACTAAGCCAAGCGATTGAAGCACAAGGTTTGCTAGTCGCTGGCTGGCGTGATGTGCCGGTTGATTTAAGTATCGTCGGTGACATTGCCCGTGAATCACTCCCGGGTTTTAAACAAATTTTAGTCAATTGCCCAATCAATATGGACGAGGCAACCTTTAACCGTAAATTATTCGTTGCACGCCGCAAAGCAGAAATCGAACTGAAAGATGACCCATTATTTTATATGACGTCATTGACCTCACAAGTGGTTATCTATAAAGGCTTGGTTATGCCTGCCGATTTACCCGCGTTCTTCTTGGATTTGCAAGACGAACGTTTGGCGTCACACATTGTGGTATTTCACCAACGTTTCTCAACCAATACCCTGCCAAGATGGCCATTAGCCCAGCCTTTTCGCTATCTTGCCCACAATGGTGAATTAAACACGATTGACGGTAACCGTGACTGGGCAGTCGCTCGTACGCCAAAATTTGTCACCGATTTGATTCCAGAGCTGCAACAATTACAGCCACTAGTCAACCGTGTGGGCTCTGACTCATCAAGCTTAGACAATATGCTTGAAGTACTGGTGTCAGGGGGCATGGATTTATTCCGTGCGCTTTCTATCCTCGTGCCGCCAGCATGGCAAAATGTTGACACGATGGACATGGATTTACGCGCGTTTTATGAGTTTTACTCGCAGCATATGGAAGCGTGGGATGGTCCAGCCGGTCTAGTCATCCAAGATGGTCGCTATGCAGTTTGTATGCTTGACCGCAATGGTTTACGTCCATCACGTTGGGTGACTACCAAAAATGGCTATATCACCGTCGCTTCAGAAATCGGTACTTGGGATTATCAGCCTGAAGACGTGATTGCTAAAGGTCGCGTGGGACCGGGTCAAATGCTAGTGATTGACACTGAAACTGGTAACATCATGGACACCAAAGCAGTGGGTCGTCAGCTGAAAAAAGCCCACCCATATCGCCTATGGTTGCGGGAAAATGCGGTACGTCTACGGGATGATGAACAGCTAGAAGAAAAAGCTTATGAGCAACGTGAAACGGGCGAGAATCTACTAGCGCTGCAAAAAATGTTTCATATCACCAATGAAGAACGCACAGAAATCATCCGTCCTTCAGCCGAAAACGGTCAAGAAGCGGTTGGTTCAATGGGGGATGATACCCCGATGGCGGTACTGTCAAAACAAGTTCGTCACGTGGCTGATTTCTTCCGTCAACAATTTGCTCAGGTTACCAACCCACCAATCGATCCTCTGCGCGAAGCGATTGTCATGTCATTGGAAACTTGTTTGGGTAGCGAAAAGAATATTTTTGAACCCACGCCAGACCACGCCAACCGTATCGTGTTGTCATCGCCTGTGTTGTCATCGAGCAAAATGATGCAACTACGCAGCGTCACAAAACCAGGTTTTGAAATTGAAACCATTGATTTGAATTATGATGAATCAATGGCATTAGACGATGCCATCAAACACATCTGTGAGCAAGCTGCCCAAGCGGTACGCGCAGGTAAAGTATTGATTGTATTATCTGACCGCAATATCGAAAAAGGTAAGGTACCTGCCAATGCCATTATGGTGACGGGTGCGGTGCATCATCACTTGATTAATGTGGGTTTACGCGCAGATGCCAACTTAATCATCGAAACAGGTTTGGTACGTGATTCTCACCAATTAGCGGTCTTGTTAGGGTTTGGTGCTACCGCGGTTTATCCATACTTGGCTTACAATGTGATTGCAGACTTGGTCGATAAAGGCGACTTGCTTGGTGACCCGTTGTACGCCAAAAACAACTTCCGCAAAAGCTTGGATAAAGGCTTGTTAAAAATCCTTTCAAAAATGGGTATTTCGACCGTTTCTTCTTATCGCGGCGCGCAATTGTTTGAAGCTGTGGGTTTATCAGAAGAAGTGGTTGAGCTTTGCTTTACTGGGGTTGAAAGCCGTATCTCAGGTGCCACGTTTGACGATTTGGCGATTGACCAACAAATCTTGGCAAAAAATGCCTTTACCAAACGTGTACCGCTTGACCAAGGCGGCTTGTTAAAATTCGTCTTTAACAAAGAATACCACGCCTTCAACCCAGATGTGATTCAAGCACTACATAAAGCGGTACGCACGGGCGACTACGATAACTACAAAGAATATGCGTCGATTGTCAACAGCCGACCCGTAGCGACGTTACGTGATTTGCTGCAGTTAGATACCAGTAAATCCATCAGTGTTGATGATGTTGAGCCCATTGAACAAATCCTAAAACGCTTTGACTCAGCAGGTATGTCATTAGGCGCCTTGTCGCCAGAGGCACACGAGGCGATTGCAACCGCGATGAACACGATTGGCGGACGTTCAAACTCGGGTGAGGGCGGTGAAGATCCCACGCGTTATGGCACGATTCGTAATTCAAAAATCAAACAAGTCGCCTCAGGTCGTTTTGGGGTCACACCCGCTTACTTGCGTTCTGCAGAAGTCATGCAGATTAAAATCGCGCAGGGGGCAAAACCCGGTGAAGGCGGTCAGTTACCCGGTGGTAAAGTAAATAGCTTAATTGCGCGTTTGCGTTACTCAGTGCCAGGTGTGACCTTGATTTCACCGCCACCGCATCATGATATTTATTCGATTGAAGACTTGGCGCAGCTAATTTTTGACTTAAAACAAGTCAATCCAAACGCGCTTGTATCAGTCAAATTGGTGTCGCGCCCAGGTGTGGGTACCATTGCAACGGGTGTGGCAAAAGCGTATGCCGATTTGATTACCATTTCAGGGTATGATGGTGGTACCGCAGCGTCACCCTTGTCGTCAATTCACTACGCAGGTTCGCCTTGGGAACTAGGTTTATCTGAAGCGCACCAATCGCTTCGTGTCAACGGGTTACGTCATAAAGTACGCGTGCAAACGGATGGTGGTTTAAAAACGGGTTTAGACGTAGTTAAAGCGGCAATATTGGGGGCGGAAAGCTTTGGTTTTGGTACCACGCCAATGATTGCCGTGGGCTGTAAATACCTGCGTATCTGTCACTTAAACAACTGCCCAACGGGTGTGGCAACCCAAAAATCAGAACTGCGCGATGAACATTTCATCGGTGAAGCCGAAATGCTGATTAATTTCTTTAGATTTGTCGCACAAGAAACCCGTGAATGGTTGGCGGCATTGGGCGTGCGTTCAATGGAAGAGCTTGTGGGTCGCACCGACTTGCTATCAGTCATGTCAGGCACGACCAACAAGCAACAACACCTAAACTTAGCGCCGCTATTATTTACCCATAGCAAAGGCGATGGCAAACCACAAACTTGCCAAGTTGAGCGCAATGAGCCATTTGACAAAGGCTTACTCGCTGAACAAATGGTTATCGATATGATGGATACCATCAAATCAGCCAAAGGCGGTGACTTTAGCTATCGTATTGGCAACTGTGACCGTTCTATCGGTGCGCGTATCTCAGGGGAGATTGCTGCGCTGCATGGTAATAATGGTATGGCAAGCGCGCCAATCAACTTACACTTAACCGGCACTGCGGGTCAAAGTTTAGGTGTGTGGAATGCAGGCGGCTTAAACATTAAGCTTGAAGGGGATGCCAACGACTACGTGGGTAAAGGCATGGCAGGGGGTGAAATCGTGATTTACCCACCAAAAGGTTCGACGTTTGCCAGCCAGCAAACTGCTATCATCGGTAACACCTGTTTGTATGGTGCCACAAGCGGTCATCTGTATGCGGCAGGTACTGCAGGTGAACGTTTTGCGGTGCGTAATTCAGGTTGTTTTGCGGTGGTTGAAGGTACCGGCGACCACTGCTGTGAATACATGACAGGCGGTGTGGTGACAGTGTTGGGTAAAACAGGGCTAAACTTCGGTGCTGGTATGACAGGCGGTTTTGCTTACGTGCTTGACTTAGATGGCGATTTCTTTGACCGTTGTAACCATGAGCTTATCGATATGCATCGTATCTCAAGTGAGCAAACAGAAAATCACCGTATCAACTTGATGTCGATTATCAAAACACACGTGGCAAAAACAGGTAGCCAATGGGGTCAAACCATCCTTGACGACTTTGAGCATTATGTTCGTAAGTTCTATTTGGTCAAACCAAAAGCCGCGAACATTACTTCGCTACTAAAAACGACCATGGCAGACCCACAATAAGCGATTGTGTAGCATAATTTGATGATATTGGATTGCTAAAGGTAGCGCGTGACCAGCGCTCTACCTTTAACTTAAATTTTAAAAGTTCGCTGTCAAGCAGGTCGGTATACAGTGAATCGCTGGATACCACTCACTTAGGAGCATTGTGGCATGGCAAAACGATTACACAACGATTTTCAGTTTTTAGACGTCGCACGTGTCGACCCTTCAAAAAAAGACATTAATACCCGTACTCACGAGTTTGTTGAGATTTACTATCCCTTTGAGCAAGACAAGGTAACTGACCAAGCGCACCGCTGTCTTGAATGTGGTAACCCTTATTGTGAATGGAAATGTCCCGTTCACAACTACATTCCAAACTGGTTAAAACTGGCTACCGAAGGTCATATTTTCCAAGCGGCAGATTTATGCCACCAAACCAACACGTTGCCAGAAGTCTGTGGGCGAGTATGTCCTCAAGACCGTCTGTGTGAAGGGGCTTGTACTCTGAATGACGGCTTTGGGGCAGTCACCATTGGGAACGTGGAAAAATACATCACCGATACTGCGTTTGCGCTAGGCTGGCGTCCAGATATGAGCGGTGTGACTTGGACGGATAAAAAAGTTGCGGTGATTGGCGCAGGTCCTGCCGGTCTTGGCTGTGCTGACATATTGGTCCGTAATGGCGTCAAACCTGTGGTATTTGATAAACGCCCTGAAATTGGTGGACTACTGACCTTTGGTATTCCAGAATTTAAAATGGAAAAAAATGTCATGCGTCGCCGCCGCGAAGTCTTCGAGAGCATGGGCATTGAATTTCGTTTAAATACCGAGATCGGTAAAGATGTCACTATTGATGAGTTACTCTCTGAGTATGACGCGGTGTTTATGGGTATGGGTACCTATACCTATATGCGTGGCGGTTATGCCGGCGAAGAGTTATCCGGCGTGTATGATGCGCTTGATTTTTTAATCGCAAACGTCAACCGCTGCCAAGGTTGGGAAACGAACCCACAAGAGTACATCGACTTACAAGGCAAAAAAGTGGTCGTCCTTGGCGGTGGTGATACCGCGATGGACTGTAACCGTACCAGTATCCGCCAAGGTGCAACTTCTGTGACTTGTGCCTACCGCCGTGATGAAGAGAATATGCCAGGCTCACGCCGTGAAGTGCGTAACGCGCGTGAAGAAGGCGTGCAGTTTTTATTTAACCGTCAGCCGATTGAAATTATCGGTTTAAACGGTAAAGTAACCGGTGTTAAAGTAGTGACCACTAAACTTGGCGAACCTGACAACCGTGGTCGCCGCAGCCCAGAGCCTATTCCCAATTCAGAAGAAATCTTGCCAGCCGATGCGGTGATTATGGCATTTGGTTTCCGTACTAGCCCGGCTGAGTGGTTTACCACCCAAGGCATCGAAATGGATAATAGTGGACGGGTGATTGCGCCTGAATTACAAACCTATAAGTACCAAACTAAGAATCCAAAAATCTTCGCAGGTGGCGATATGGTTCGGGGTTCAGACTTGGTGGTAACCGCGATTTGGGAAGGTCGTGAGGCCGCTAAAGGTATCCTAGATTACCTAGATGTTTAAGCATAAACCTTTTCTAGCTAAGAATTGCTGTTAATTACGCCAAAAAAACCCAATATTGATTGGGTTTTTTTACAGGTAAATTTCGGTGCGTTTTTGTCCACTTTGGGCTATTATGTCGCATAAATTCATCATACTACTAGGTCAATGACATGCCATTTGCACAGCATTTTCGTCCCGCTACTTGGGCAAAATTACGGTGTCAACATGCCAATCTTTATCAAATCGATGAGCAGCTGTTTCGTAGTGAGCAGCTGACGCCCGATGATATCGGTATTATCCAGCAATACGGCATCAATACACTTATCAATTTACGATTTTTTGATCGCGATGATAACGAAGAAAATTTAGCCAATTTACCGCTGACCTTTATCAATCACCCATTGATGACTTGGGCAATCAAGCCGCAGCAACTTGCTGAAATTTTGTATGATATTTTGTGGCACCAAGCGCGTGGCGACAAGGTGCTCGTGCATTGTTATCATGGCTCAGATCGCACGGGTATTACTATTGCTATGTATCGCATTTTGGTACAAAACTGGACGATTGAACATGCCAAAATTGAAATGCAGGACGGTGGGTATGGCTTTCACTGGATTTGGATTAATATCAGCAATTTATTGACCGAGAAAAAAGTGGAAGAAGTGCAACATGCCTTATTAGCACTACAACGCCAAAAGCCTATTATTAGCCAACCTTAAAACCCATCAAGCGACATTAACTTTGGATAGCCTGTGAATATCAAACGACTGTTAGGTGAAACCATTATCTATGGTATCGGTGCGATTTTACCCCGTGTCATTACCTTTTTACTCAATCCGTTGTATATCAATTACATCGATAAAGAAGCCTTTGCTATTTTTATCAGCCTATATGCCTGGATTGCTTTTATCAATATTGTGCTCACTTTTGGTTTTGAAACATCTTATTTTCGCTTTTCAGGAGAGGATAAAACAGGCGCCGCCGAAAAAAATGTGTTTAGCACGGCGTTTTGGTTTATTGCCATGTTAGCAGGCGGTTTTTTGGTCATGGTGTTGCTGTTTAGCAATCCGCTATCAATTCTGATGGATTATGGCAATCATCCTGAATTTTTGCGTTGGTTTGCTTGGATTGCGTTTTTTGATGCGATTTGTACCATTCCGTTTGCTTGGCTACGTTATCACAACCAGCCTGTGAAGTATTCGGTGGTGCGGGTGGTGTCGATTTTGATACAGACGGTGGTGGTTATTGCGCTATTTCGCTTTGTGCCTATTGAGGCTGCCAAAAGTTTCGGCTTGACCGAGCAAGTGGCGTATCCGTTTTTTGCCAATTTAGTTGCCAGCCTCGCCACTTTTATGATGCTGTTTCCAATTATCAAAAAAGTACGCTTACATTTTGATAAAGCCTTGTTCAAACGTATGATTCGTTATTCTTATCCGGTTATGCTGGCAGGTTTGGCGTTTATGGTGAATGAAAACTTCGATAAAATCATTCAATATTATATGATTGATAAAGGCGATGCGGGGGCATACGGTGGCTGCTACAAATTGGCGGTGTTAATGACTTTGTTTGTGACCGCGTATCGGATGGGGATTGAGCCGTTTTTATTCAAACAAATGCACCACGCCAATGCCAAACATACTTATGCCATGATGACGGAGTACTTTGCTTTATTTGCATCGGTGGTGGCGCTTGGGATTATTGCCAATATTTCATGGCTCAAACGGTTATTTATCACCGATCCCAGTTATTGGACAGCGATTAATATCGTGCCGATTATCGTCATTGCGAACCTATGTTTTGGGATTTATTACAACCTATCAACTTGGTATAAGGTAACTGACCGTACTGGGATTGGCTCAGCCATCTCGTGGCTTGGGGCGGGACTGACTATTTTGCTCCATATGCTGTTTTTAAAACAATATGGCTTTATGGTGTCGGCGTGGGTGACGCTTTTTGTTTACTTCCTCATGATGATAGTATCGTACGCGCTTGGACAGCATTTTTATCCGATACCTTACCAAACCAAAAAAATCGTTTTCTTTTTGGGCACGCTGATGCTGTTTAGCGTGATAATCGTCAGTGCTTTTCAAATGAATTTTTGGTTATCCAATACCTTATTACTGGTCTATATTGGCTTAATCGGCTATAGCGAGCGCGCGTTGTTAAAACGTTTGGTAAAAGCAAAAGCGTCATGATTGAGCCTTAATAAGATTTTAATGGGTGTAAGTATTTAATTTAGCCAAATTACCCTTATATCATTTACTAGTCGCAATTGATTCACCTTGCGCAAAAAAGTTTGCTATAGTAACAGCAGGAGAATCAATGAATTGCTACTTACCTGTGATAGACATGGGTAAGTCATCTCATGAGAAGGAGTTTTTCATGCAACAATCAAGTACGCCACAAGCAACTACCCATCTAGCCAATCCTCTATTAGCGAATGATGAGCAACTGGTAGCAGTGTCTGCCAAAGACCTTGTCAAACAACATCTCGATAAACTCGGTATACCCCAAGATATTCAGATTGACGATGCCGAATTTGCAGAAAAAAAACAGCGCATTGCCGATTTGTTAAAACAGCATAATGCCACGTTAATTGCTCACTATTATACCGACCCAAAAATCCAAGCAATTGCCGAAGCCACAGGCGGTATCGTGTCGGATAGTTTAGAGATGGCGCGGTTTGGGCGTGATAGTGATGCTGATGTACTGATTGTTGCAGGCGTCAAATTCATGGGTGAGACCGCCAAAATCCTAAGCCCTGCAAAAACGGTATTAATGCCAACGCTAGAAGCCACTTGCTCACTAGATTTGGGTTGTCCGATTGAAGACTTTAACGCGTTTTGTGACCAGCATCCTGACCGTACTGTGGTGGTGTATGCCAACACCTCAGCAGCTGTTAAAGCGCGGGCAGATTGGGTGGTGACATCGAGTATCGCGGTTGAGCTCATTGACCATCTAGACAGCCAAGGTGAAAAAATCATTTGGGCACCTGACCAGCATTTGGGGCGTTATATCCAGCAAAAAGTGGGCGCAGATATGCTGCTGTGGGATGGCGCTTGTATCGTGCATGAAGAGTTCCGTAGCCGCAGCCTAAAAACCATGAAAGAGATGTACCCCGATGCCGCCGTATTGGTACACCCAGAATCACCGATTGAGATGACCCAAATGGCAGATGCCGTCGGTAGCACCAGTCAGCTGATTAAAGCGGCGCAAAACATGCCGCACAAGATGTTCATCGTCGCCACGGATCGCGGTATTTTTTATAAAATGCAGCAAGCGGCACCAGATAAGGTGTTTATCGAAGCGCCAACGCGTGGGGAAGGTGCAACCTGTCGTTCATGTGCGCACTGCCCGTGGATGGCGATGAATGATTTAGACCAAATCATCCATGCACTGGAGAAAGTAGGCACGCCTGATGCCGTACCGCACGAGATTTTTGTTGATGCGCAGCTAATCGAACAAGCTAAAAAACCCCTAGATCGAATGCTCGCGTTTGGCGCCACGCTCAAAAAATAGGCATCAACAACCATAATCTGTTTTTAAAATATTGAAAAAAGTCGTTGACAGCCTAACTAACTTGCTTTAATATACGCACCACTTAGCGATGATAGCCTTTAAGCTTACCATTGTTAAGGTGTTGAAGTAACAATTAAAGCCTAGTTAGGCAATCGGAGTGTAGCACAGCTTGGTAGTGCACCTGGTTTGGGACCAGGGGGTCGAAGGTTCGAATCCTTTCACTCCGACCATTTATCTTTTACACTTACCCAAGTTGAAAAGATGAATCAAGAGCCGAGCAGGCTTTTTTTATGCGCCTGTAGCTCAGTTGGATAGAGCACCCGCCTTCTAAGTGGGTGGTCACAGGTTCGAATCCTGTCAGGCGCGCATTTTGCTAGTCTGTAAAACCTACCTTATGGCGGATGTAGCTCAGTTGGTAGAGCCCCGGGTTGTGATCTCGGTTGTCGTGGGTTCGAGTCCCATCATTCGCCCCATATTCTAAAAAAGCCCCTAATTCATTGAATTAGGGGTTTTTTATGCCTGATTTATTTCTTTCATTTGCAAATTTGTTATACAAAAACAACGGTTTTGCCACATCTTTTTATGATGAACCATTATCTATTTTATATACTAGGGTCATAGAGTGTACTAAAAGATAAGCTGGTAAAGGTAATACCAAACCCAATAATTAAACCACTGCCCAATGACGAGCAGTGAGCGACTTAACTGTAGCCACCTGTTTAGCAAAGTTACACCAAGCCTGACAAGCGGCATCTACAATAGCTTCATAACTATCAAAACAGCGATTTGATAGCCAGTGTTGCTTAATATACTGCCAAACCTGTTCAATCGGATTTAATTCAGGCGAATAAGGCGGTAGCTTCAAGATAGTCAGGTTTGGTAAATTATAGCGCTCTTTATGCCATACCGCCCCATCCATCACCACAACCGCATGGCGACCTTTGGGTATCGTTTGGCTGATTGCTTGTAAATGCCGCTTCATACACTCGCCATTAGCATAAGGCATGATGAGTCCCACACTTTGACCTGTGGAAGGACATACTGCCCCATAAAGGTAAGTCGAGATAAACTGCTGTTGACGGACTACTCTGGGTCTTTTACCACGGTAATGCCATATTCGGGTGATTGAACCTTGCTGGCCAATGCGGGTTTCATCTTGAAACCAGATGTCAACATCGCTTAGCTTAGTATCTTCGGGCAGTATGGCAGTTACCTGTTCTATGAAGTTTTTTTAAAGGCTTCTTGGGTGTTAATGTCAGCCTGCGGATGCTGGCTTCTGGCACTTATCCAACTCATACCAATTCGAGCCAGTAGTTCGTAGATGCCATTGACGCTATAGCTTGCTTGGAAATGCTCGTAAGCAAGCTTTTGGATGTCTTGTCCTGTCAGTCTGCCGCCACCCCGTTTTGCTTGGCTGTCAATAATCAGTTGTTTAAAGCTTTCAATGTGCTTGGCAGCCAATTTGCTGTTTCTGCCGCTTCTTGGTTTGTCATAGAGGCTATCAAGCCCTGATGCTTGGTAGCGTCTACGAGTACGTCGTACAGTCTCAATGTTGATGCTTAGATTTTCTGCAATCTCAAAGCTGTGTTTGCCAATGCGATATTGGTGGAGGATGTAAAGGCGTGTTCTGGCTCTGGCGTTACTTTCAGTCTTGGCCAGTTCGCCAAAGTCATAATCATCTAGGCGGTATTTTGGGTTTGATTCTTTCATATAGCTATAATACTATATTTTATGGGTTTGGTATAAATTGCCAATAGCGTAACTTTACCTGATAACAAACCTAAAATAAAATCGCGTGAGGCCCGTAATATGATACGAAGTACAACGATGTTTTATCAACTTGCTATGACCTGTGTTGCGATAATTGGCTGCATAGTTGTCAATACTGCCCAAGCGGCTACTAGGCTGCCAAAATCACCTTGGCAGTCGCATGCGTCACTCAAAAGTAGCCAAGTTAGCCCAATTTATCAACAGCAATGGCGACAATCTGATTATAAATATTGTCCAATTTTAGCCATTGCCAGTCATTCATCAGTCAATGTCAAAACTGCGCAATCACGCGCTGCCAATTTTTCAGGTGGCTTTGCGGTGGCGTATGACTTAAAGAATTTTAAAGGCAGGCCTTTGCGCAGTGCTTACGGCGTAGCGAATGCAGGTACCACATCTAAGCATGACTTGTATCAGGGCTGGGCATATCGTAAAAACTATGCCGATGGCAGTTATGTGACGCTTGGGCGAGAGGGCAATAACCCACAGGGTAAAATGCTGGCTTATATAGTGCTGAACAATGGCTGTTTTTATAACATTTGGAGTCAGTTAAGTAGTGAGCATTTGCAAAAAATGATTGGCCAATTACGCTATGTCAATTGATGAATCAAAATATAGCTAAAAAAATAGCTATGAAAAAGTAGCCATAAAAAAAGCAACGTTGCCGCGTTGCTTTTTTAAAAGGTGCTTTTTTTCGAATTTGTTTTTAAAGTTGCTCGTTTCAAATTTTCTTGTTTTAAGCAAATTCATGCAAAGAAATTTTCTAGCACCTTACGCTGACTACTTTGCCAATGTGACCAGTCTTTGGCTGAGTCGGCCAGTGAGCCCCGCCAGCCTTTGATATTACCTTTCATGGTAGATAACCGATGTTGGCTGGTGGTATTGAGCAGTGTCGGCTCTTTTTGCAAACGCTCAAGCGCGACCAACGCGGCAGGGCGGTCATTACACAATAATCCCATGTCGCAACCTGCTATTAAAGCAGCCGCAATACGGTCACCTGCATCACCTGCAACATGTGCCGCTTTCATCGACAGGTCATCGGAGAACAATACCCCATTAAATCCTAGCTTGCCACGAATAATCTGTTGCAGCCAAATCGATGAAAACCCTGCAGGTTTGTTATCAACTGTGCTAAATACCACATGAGCGGGCATGAGTGCATCCAGTAGCGGCTTGTTGCGAATAAATGGCTGCATATCGTATTGGCGAATCTCATCATAACTGCGCTCATCGGTGGCATCATCCACATGAGAATCAGGGGCAACTGAGCCGTGACCAGGAAAATGCTTGCCCGTGGTTGCCATGCCGGCAAGCTTCATGCCGCGCATGAATTCAGCAGATAAGGCGGTAATTGCAATCGGATGGGCGTGAAACGCGCGATCACCAATCACGCGGCTCACCCCATTGATATCGAGTACAGGCGCAAAACTAAAATCAATCCCAACCGCTAAGACTTCGCTTGCCATCAAATAGCCTGCGCAATAAGCGAGATCAAGCGCAGTGATAGGGTCATGCTCAAACCTTTCACCGAGTTTACCCATCGCAGGTAGCGGCGAAAAACCGGCGCGTAAGCGTGCGACACGTCCACCTTCTTGGTCAACCGCAATTAAAATATTGGGCTTGATGGCACGCATACTATCGGTCAGTTCGCGCACTTGCTCAGGGCTTTCTACATTGCGCCCAAACAAAATCACGCCGCCAACTTCCGGTTGGCGTAGCAGTGCTTCATCTGCTAGGCTAAGCGCTGTGCCTTCAATATCGAGCATGAGTTGACCGACTGCTTGCATGCGGTAATCCTTCTGGGTATTGCTTGCCGTCAACGGTTAGATATAGTTGGCGGCAGAAAAATTTTGAAAAAACATAGCATACGCTTTTTTTGATAAAAATGCGAATAGCTGACGGGCGATTATTATTAGTGAATATTACTGACGGTTAAGCCGTGACGGTGGCGGCAACAAACTGATATCACTCACCCGACAAGGATTGATATCAATCCCGCCACGGCGTGTGTACCATGCGCGTACCATGAGCGTTTTTGGCGCAAAGGCTTGGGTTAAATCACTAAAAATCTGCTCCACGCATTGTTCATGAAAGCCATTATGCTGACGAAAGCTCAAAATATACTCAAGCAGTCCTGCTTGGTCAATCGGTTGGCTATCTATCTGAATCTCCAGTGTTCCCCAATCTGGCTGATTGGTGACAGGGCAGTTTGAACGCAGCAGATGCGAATGCAAAATTTGTAACTGGCTATCAGAGGCGCCTTGATGGGCAACGGTCAAACTTGAAGGATTGACATCACTGACAATGGCGATTTTTTTATCGCTACTATCCAACGCGTTATCAATGCAATCACCCTGTGGCGCGCTGATAGGTAAGCTATTTGCGATGTTTACCTCAAAAATCTCAAGCGTCACATCGGTTTTTAGACAAGCCGATAAGTCTTTTTCCACCGCTGCTTTAACAGCTTGTTGATTGTCAAATTCAGTGAAATTTAGGCTATTAAAATAAAGTTTGAGCGATTTTGATTCGACAATGTAGTCTGAGGTGGCAGGGATGGCAAGGCGCGCCATTGCCACCTGTGATATGCCGTGTAAGTTAAGCCAAGACATTTCAAAAACCTGCCACCAGTCCATGCCGATACTCAAGGCGTCAGTAGGCAGCGCCAGCTTTGCCCGTCCTAATGCGCGCGGAATGGGGTAGAGTATATCGGGGGCGTAGGTTTTTGGATAGCTGGTGGATTGACCCAAAATACCGTGAGTTTCAAGTGGTTTCATATTTTTTTAATTTAACTAAGTTATCTAAGTTATAAACGAACGCGTGAGCCATCTGCTAAAAGATAATACGCAATGCCATAAAATATCGCGGTAAAAATCCCAATCGCCACCAAAGATGACCATACGTTGACATCTGAATGACCCAAAATACCATAGCGAAAAGCATTGACCATATAAACAATGGGGTTTAGTAGCGATATGTTTTGCCAAAATCCCGATAAATCTTTAAGTGAATAAAACACGCCGCCCAAATACGTCAAGGGTGTCAACACAAAACTGGGTACGATGGAAATATCATCAAACGAGCGCGCAAATACCGCATTAATCATACCGCCCAGCGAAAACAATGCCGAGGTCATCACCACAGTAAAAATCGTGACAAACGCGTGTACCAGTGATAACTGAGTAAAAAACAACGCGAGCATCGTCACAATCGCGCCAATGGTCAACCCCCGAAACAAACCGCCCGCGATAAAGCCCAGTAAAATGGTATGTTTAGAAATCGGACTGACCAGCATTTCTTCGATATTACCATGAAACTTGGTGGCAAAAAAACTCGATACCACATTGGAGTAGCTATTGGTAATCACCGACATCATAATCAAGCCAGGCACAATAAACTGCATGTAGGAAACACCGCCCATATCGCCAACGCGCGCGCCAATCATTTTACCAAAGATGATAAAATACAAACTCATGGTGATGGCAGGGGGCAACAGCGTTTGCGGCCAAATGCGAAGAATTCGGCGGATTTCTTTGACTAACAAGGTGTTAAATGCAACCAACTGGTGCTGAAAATCCATGTTAATTCTCCAATTTTTCAGTCAAATTATTTTCAACAATCCCTAAAAACAACTCTTCAAGGCGATTGGCTTTGTTACGCATACTCGCTACCTGAATATTTTGAGCAGTTAACTGGGCAAAGACATCATTTAAACTATCGCCTTTTTTGAGCGTGACTTCAAGGGTCAACGGGTCTGGCTGCTTGGTTTTTACCACATTGGTTAACGCAATGCGTGCGGGATAAGGTTGCGCCAAATCAAACACAAAGCTTTCCACATCAAGACTGGTAAGCAAACTTTTCATATCGGTATTGATACGAATTTCACCCTGGTCAAGGATAGCAATGTTTTTACACAGCTGCTCAGCTTCTTCTAAATAATGGGTGGTTAAAATAATGGTCGTGCCTTCTTCCGTATTAATTTGCTGCATAAAATCCCACATCGAGCGGCGCAGTTCAATATCTACCCCTGCAGTCGGCTCATCCAAAATCAGCAGTTTGGGACGGTGCATTAAAGCACGCGCAATCATCAAACGGCGTTTCATACCGCCAGAGAGCATACGCGCTTTGTCATCGCGTTTTTCCCAAAGACCCAATGCTTTAAGGAGTTTTTCGGCACGCGGGCGAGCTTCCTTGGTAGGTATACCGAAATAGCCCGCTTGGGCAATCAAAATATCTTCGACTTTTTCAAACTGCATAAAGTTAAATTCTTGCGGCACCACGCCTAAAAACTGCTTGGCTTTGGCAGGCTGTTTAAGCAAATCTACCCCAAAAATTTCTACCGAGCCTGAGGTGGGTTTAAATAGCGAGCTGATAATACCAATGGTGGTGGATTTACCCGCACCATTGGGACCGAGTAGGGCAAAAAATCCACCTTGGGGTACAGTCAAATCAATGCCTTTGAGTGCGGCAAAACCATTTGGGTAGGTTTTGGTAAGCTGGGTGATTTTTAGAGCAGGGATGGTAGTGTCAAAGTTTGCCATAGCAATGCAGGTTCTGGTTAAAGGTGAGACCTTAATGGGGATGGGTTGGACAGTTTAAAGATTTGAATGCACTAAGTTAAGTTAAATTATATCAATGATACAATTAAAAAAGCCTATCAGTTGATAGGCTTCATCTGGACTAAAAATGACTATTTGGATTGAGACACCATATAATCAACCGCATTGGTCACTTCCACATCTAGCAAATCAGCGTTACCGCCTTTGGCTGGCATGGCATTAAAGCCTTGTAGCGCGTGTTGGTGAAGGGTAGCGGTACCTTTAGCGATACGGGGACCCCAAGCGCCTTTATCACCAAATTTTGGTGCACCTAACAGACCTGCAGTATGACAAGTATGGCAAACACCTTCATAAATTACTTTGCCTTCACGTGGTTTATCTGGATCAGCGGCACCCAATGCAGCGGCAATAGTGATATCACACTCTTTACCTTCAAAACAAACTTTACCTTGGGGGGCAATACGTGCGATTAGATTTGGGTATAATGCAACCAATTTTGCAACTTGAGGTGGGTCTTCAGGTGCTTTTTCTGCTTCCTTTTTTGCGGGAGCAGCAGAGGATGCAGGGGCTGAAGCAGTGGCAGTACTTGAGGCTGTCGCGGTACTTGAAGCGCTAGCGGTAGCTGATGCCGCTGCGGGGGCACTGGCTTTATCCTCAGCTTGGCTGACAGCGATACCCGCAAGACTTAGCATAGTAACCGCTGATAACATCACTACTTTTTTCATTCGTCACGTTCTCTCAAACAGGTGAATTAAATTATCGTAATACTTTTAAAACGGACAACATTAGCCATTAGATTGCTCGATTGTATCCGTTGGTGCAATATTGATGCGATAAATGTTACATAGATTTATTTTCCATACTATTATAAGGGAAAATTATCTGAAAAAGCTATGCTTATTTGACATGTGCTATCAACTTTGCCGAGCAGTTTTTGGCAGTAATTTTGAGGATTTGCTTATTACACGAAAAGTTTGCTAAAATAGCCCACTGCTTTTTTTCAATGCCAATCAAAGCGTTCGTAGCTCAACTGGATAGAGTACAGGTCTCCGAAGCCTGTGGCGTGGGTTCGAGTCCCGCCGAGCGCACCATTTCTATGAACTAAACATTTGATTTATATCATAAAAAATATTATTAGAATCAATTGATGTACATGTCAGTGTACATTGAATGAAATGTTTAATTTAATCTAATCTCCCTAAAGGATATATCTTTCCTTACCTTTTATCGTACTCTTGAGCTATTAAAGACTGTAACACTTCTAAAGGCGGCACACCATATATTTCAGAGAGTTTATCAAGCTTCTTTAGATAACTCTTCGATAACAAGTATTGTAATGCTGATTCACCATCCTTATTATCACGATACCTTTTCTGATACCAAGCTTGTCGCATTTTCTTAATAAAGTTTTCGACATTAATTCTCGAAAAAGTCATAGCGTTTTCAAAACCCATAAATGTAATACTTACGACTATTGCATCATATATTTCTTGATTACTATTAGGCAAAAATAACCTTGGATATACTGGTATTTTCATCTTATCCAAATATTCAAGAGCCCAAATCAATTGTGATTCATTACTCGATTTAAACCAATCAAAATAACTTAGTATATTTCTTGTAGATATATAGCTTTGCCTTGTATTCGTATACATGCTTATTTTTGAGTTTAATTGAGTGTATTGTTTCAGTTCATTATATATAGCCGTAAATCTATTTTCTGGCATTCCCTTAACTCCTTCAACATTAAATATGAGTGGAGATGGTTGTCGTACAGTTTCATATGGAAATTGTTGTACAGGTTGATATGGAGGTTGTTGTACGGGTTCATATGGAAATTGTTGTACAGGTTCATATGGAAATTGTTGTACAGGTTGATATGGAGGTTGTTGTACAGGTTCATATGGAAATTGTTGTATAGGTTGATATGGGTATGGATGTACAGGTTGAAATGGAGGCTGTTGTATAGGTTGATATGGGTATGGATGTACAGGTTGAAATGGAGGTTGTTGTCCTTGTATGACTTCTGAATTTCCTGATGGGTTAGGCGACGCAAAGCTTTGGTATATGCTTAAGTTTTGAGGATTATTATTGTGCAAAGATAAATGAGATGTATTACTTACTGGTTGGATTTGATTAATAAAAAAACAAACATCATTACTTAAAACTATATCATCAAAAAAATTTATTAAAGGATTTCTAGGAATGCTATAGTTAAAGAAATCTAGAAGTGCTACAATAACAAAATGGCATACTCAACCGACTACCGACAAATGATACTGGACAAGCACGAAGCAGGAAGAAGCATTCGTAGCCTTGCCCAAGAATTTAATATCAGCACACGCACTTTACAAAACTGGAAAAAACAACCAGAACGCAAAGTGGTTAAAACTCGTAAAGGCAAAATCGACATGGCTTTACTCAAGCAAGATGTCGAAAAATACCCTGACAGCTATCAACGAGAGCGAGCCGTACGTTTCAACTGCACTCAAAGAGCGATTGGGATAGCCTTAAAGCGGCTTAAAATCACTCAAAAAAAAGATACTTAAACACCCACAGGCAGATGAAATAAAACGCCAGACATTCATCCAGCAACTGGCAGACTATCAAAGCAGTAACCGACCTATTATCTACCTTGATGAATGTGGCTTTAAAACTAGTAGCTATCGCCCTTATGCTTATGCACCAAGGGGGCAAAAATGCTTTGATAGCTACAACTGGCAGCTAAAAAGTACCACCAATGCGATTGGGGCTATTCATGGTAATCAGCTGTTTGCTGTAGGGCTATACGATTTTAATATTAACGCTGATGTCTTTTATCATTGGATAAAAAATCTGTTATTACCTGCATTGTCACCACATAGCTTGATTGTAATGGATAACGCTAGATTTCACATTCGAGAAGATATTAAAAATCTTATCGAGCAAGCAGGTCATACAATTCTTTGGTTGCCGCCTTACAGTCCTGACCTCAATCCTATTGAACATATTTGGGCTTGGGTTAAAAGGTTAAGACAAGATTGGCGACTTGATGATATCGATAAGCTATTCTTCTACTTTATGTGGATTTGTGGTAGTTTTTAATTTCTTTTACTATATGAGTATAAGGGCAGTAAAATTTTAAAAACATAAGTGAGCAGAATATTTTATAGGATAAACTGCCATCTCCATAAACTATTTCATCATTAATCAAAAAATTATCTATCGTGTTTTTAATTGTCTCTAGTTCATCACTATTTAAATTTAGTTCCTTTAATTTTGATATTAAATATTCTTGATCAGCTTGGATTATTATTTGAGGATTGATAAGTTTTAAAAGATATAAAGTGTAAACAATTTTTCGATTATTTAATTGTTTAAAATAATTTAATAAAATAGACATAATAGAGCCCTATTAATTTAAATATTATTTAAGTAAAAATAAATAATAATGTTTCAATTTTAACGATATTTTTATATTTTTATCATATAATGATAGAGCAATTTTTATGAGAATTCGTCGTGCATTAAATAAAATTTACGTTAGATTTTCATAAAATTTAATTAAAAATATCGTATAATAATTCAGAATTATCGCTATGTTAAGGTTAATTATAATGATAACACTGTTAATTTTTCAATAAATTTATTAAATTTATAGTAATCTTTATCAAATAATATAATTATGAAATTTTAATAATTAGAATATTGCTAATATCTGTAATAATGGATAATTATTTAATAAATTATTATGGTAAAAGTTAAGTAATTATCTTATGAAAACTAACATATGGAAGTTTAATTAACATAACACTAGATAATGTAAAAAATTAATTGAGTGAAAGTGGGTAACTTCATTTTCTAAAATTCGGAAATTTCATTAATCCTCATTGCTGAAATGTGTGCAAGTTGTAGTTTATTTCTAATGGATATAAAAAACTTTTAATTGAAATAAAGCTAATTGAATTTTGCTATTAGAACATTTGTTGATGGGATATATATATTATTAGAGGTAATAAGGTCATGCTGTTTAATTAACCAACAGAATATGTAGTCATGAAATAGGGCATAAAAAAATACTAACTTAACTTTTTGTTATGTGAATAACAAAAGGAGTTAGTAAAGATGTCATCGGTTAATTTATCAAATATTAATATTTTTCATGAAATAGACAGTTTTATCAGAGTATTAATAAACTATCAAGCTACCCCTAACTGGGTAGCTAATCATCTAAATCAATACTATTTACCCTTCTGTCTTGCATACGATGATGATTATGATTTTAGCGAAAGTATCAAAGCATTTCTTGGCTCAAGCAAGGCAGTCGTAGGTGAATTTCTGCCTAATGAAGTGATTTGGAATGAGCAGTTAGCCTATCAATTTTTGACTATGCTCAATGGCTATCGAGAAAGAGTGATAACGAGTATTACTTTACAGCGATCTCAAGAAATGGACAATCAACGTCAATTAGTTGAGTATGTGAGTCAGTTAATCAATCACTATTCACGGCTGTTATTTGTGCGTGTCGATTTAAGCTACCTTGTCGATAGTCTAGAGAATGTAACGTTGGATGATTTTTACGAACATATTAGCAAGCTACGTGAATTGATATCTAATAAGCAGACCTGCTTTGAAAACCTGCAAGGATATGCTTGGGCATTAGAGCAAGGGATTGATAAGAGTCTACATTGTCACTTACTCTTGATATATGACGGGTCTAAACGTCAAAATGATGGGTTTATTGGTCAAGAGGTAGGTAAGAAATGGATATCCATTACGGATAATCTTGGCAATTATTACAACTGCAATAATCCTGACTATAAGACATTCTATCAGCAACGTCAGTTACTAGGCATTGGTATGATTCATCGAGATAACCCACTAGAAGTACGAAATGCTATTCGAGTAGCAAGCTATTTGGTTGAGCCAGAGAAAATTAGTCAACACCCAGTTATCAAATTGCCAAATATGCGTACCTTTGGTAAGGGACAGTTTAACGTGTCATGGCGACGTGGGATTAAATCAATATAACAATAAAAAAATACCGACCTTCCTTAGGTTATGTACAGACAACCGTTTGTACATCAACCTAACGGAGAATAACCAATGAGACAATTTAATTTAGCCGATATTCAAACATTGCAAGATATTTCTAGGATTTGCTATGTAGCATCACTCGACAATCAAGACGTTACCAAAGTCACCAAATTATTGAACCAGTATCATCAAAGCTTTTGGGAAGTTCATCAGCAAGAGCTGTTTACATATGAGTCTACCCTTGAATCTTACTTGGCGGCAGTAGCAAATATCTTAGGCGATAACAATAGTATTTATCATGTATGGACTGAAGAAGAGGCAGTAAAATTTATCGAGCAAATTAAAGCCTGTAGACCCATTGTTAACCGACTAAATGCCAAACTAGTCGCTGCGGATATTGACTTTTACTCTCAAAGTACTAAACACCTAGCAAATTTAGTATTCCAACAGCCAAATTCGCATTTTGCTGAGTTAGACTTTTATTATCCAGTGTCTGCTCACAGTCAAGTCGATTTGATAAAATTTAGCAATAATCTTAACTCTTTGATGATGTATTTAGATGAAAGGAATTACGGTTTCGAGCCCGTTAATGGCTTTGTATGGCAAGTAGTATCAGATAGTCAGCACGAATACATGCTAAAGTTATTAATTTGCTATAGTCTAAATGATGATGAAGCGGATGATATAAGCGAGAGACTTATCGCTATGTGGCAATAAATTACTGATGGTTTAGGACAGTATCATCAGCATGAAACAAAGCATTACGCACGTTGGTTATCGCAATTTCCTGTATCAAAAGATACTTGTAAGTTTGCACTGAGTACAGTCATTAGCGATATATTCGAGCGCTTTGAAAAAGATAGTTACGATAGATTACGACCATATATAGACCTACCATTTACTAAACGGCTAGGGACTTCTTGTGTTACTTCAAGAAATTATGAGAAATCATAGTAAAAACAAAACATTTTCAAATACATACCATCTCCTTGACCAAGCCAATCTCAGTCATTGGCTGTATCACAAGGCTTACTTCGGTAAGCCTTTTTTATGCCCTAAAAATCATCAAAGGAGAAACACAATGAAAACCCTATGCCCCAACTGCTATAGCAGTGCCGTATTGCCAGTCACCACGGCAAGCCTTAACTTCCCACAATCACTAGAACCGACGTTGCTGTCACCTGCCGTATTAGCAAGCGTAGGTGCAACTGTCTGTAAACAAGTCGCTATACCACCAAGCCTAGGCATGGTCATTGGTACACTCATTGGCATTGGTCTAGCCAACCTTAACCATAAACCGCTTAACTGTTATAGCTACTATTGTCGTAACTGCAACAAAGTCTTTGACGTTGACAATCCCAAACCACATCAGGCTGATTTGGACACAACTCGTCCAACCAGCTTAGTACAATCAAACTAAATTTATTCAATCAACTTATCTTAAGGAGAACTAACATGGCACACGAAGTACAAACAATGGCATACGTTGGTGATGAACCTTGGCATGGCTTAGGTAATAAACTCTCACCCAATCAACCCATCGAAGTCTGGGCAGAGCAAGCGGGTATGAACTGGCGTATCGAATCATCGGATGTCAGCTATTACGCCCAACATGCCGCAGGCGGTCAGCTTATTATGCCGTTTAGTGACAACAAAGTACTGTATCGCTCAGATACGCTAGAACCGCTCTCAGTCGTTAGCCAACGCTACCAAGAAGTACAGCCAAGTGAAATCCTAGAGTTCTATCGGGATTTAACTGAGCAGGCTGACTTTGAGCTAGAAACGGCTGGGGTATTAAAAGGCGGTCGTAAGTTCTGGGCATTGGCGAAAACGGGACAATCCACTGCGTTAAAGGGTAAAGATGTCAGTAATGGCTATATCTTACTTGCTACCGCCTGTGATGGTACGCTTGCGACTACTGCGCAATTTACGTCTATCCGTGTGGTGTGTAATAACACCCTAGCTATTAGCTTAGCTGATAAAAGCGGTAGTGTAGTTAAAGTACCACACTCAACCGTGTTTGATGCGGCAAAGGTGAAAAACCAATTGGGGATTTCCATTAACCAATGGAATGAGCATATGTACCAAATGAAGCAATTAACCGAACGGCGGGTAACACAGGCAGAAGCCACCAATTACTTGAACCGCTTGTTTAACGATGTAGACGATACTTTAATTATGTTCCCCACCAATAAGAAAACCCAAAAGGCAGTGCCTAATGCTAAAGCGATGAACCAAATTATGACCATGTTTAACGGACAGGGTCGTGGTGCTGATTTAGACTCCGCCCGTGATACCGCATACGGTTTGCTATGTGCGGTTACCGAGTTTGTTGACCATGAACGCAGAGCCATGTCCACAGACCACCGCCTAGACTCTGCTTGGTTTGGTACAGGGGCAAACTTAAAGCAAAAAGGCTTGGAAGAAGCGATGCGGCTTATTGCTTAAAATCAGTTGCCTAAAATCAGTTACTTAAACCAATTTATCCAATCACAGTACAACCAACCACGCTAATGAGCGTGGTTTTTTTATGCCCTAAATTTCATTTATTCATTCAATTAATCTAAGGAGATAACCCATGAATGATTTAGTAATCCCAACCACAACAAACGACACCAATACGGTACGTCCAGCAGGACTTAAACTCAAGTCAGCTAAACGTCTAGTGAACACCAAAGACCTATCTCATGCCGATTGGTTAGCGGTACGTAATACAGGCATTGGGGGTAGCGATGCCGCAGCCGCTTGTGGATTAAACCCCTATATGTCGATGCTTGAGTTGTGGCTAATCAAAACAGGTCGCATGAATCCCGATTTATCTGATGGACTCATGGAAAATGCCTATTCCCCCTTGTATTGGGGTAAAGAGCTAGAACCACTGGTCGCTAAGTTTTATACCGCTAAGACAGGCAATAAAGTACGTCGTGTCAATGCCGTGCTTCAACATCCCGATGCTGATAAAAGCTTTATGCTTGCCAATTTGGACTATGCGGTTAACAAGTCTGAAATTGGTGTACTAGAAATCAAAACCGCAGGTGAGCATGGAGCCAAGCTTTGGAAGAACGGTGTACCCTTGTATGTCACTTGCCAAGTCCAGCATCAATTAGCAGTCACAGGCAAACAATTGGCACATGTCTGTGTGCTGATTTGCGGTCATGAATCACGGGTGTATGAAATTAAGCGTGATGACATTCTCATCGAACAGCTGATTAAACAAGAACGTCGGTTTTGGGACTATGTGCAAAACGACATTGCCCCACCGACTGATGGCTCGGAATCATCGGCTAAAGCGATTACCCAGTTATACGCTAAATCCACTGCGGATAAAACCCTCGACTTTAGCCAAAACACCGACATGAATCAGCTATTTGGTCAGCTCTTGGCTGAAAAGAACTTAATGGAGGTACATGAGGAAAACTATGAAACCCTAAAACAACGGATACAAATGCACATTAAAGATGCCGAAAAAGCGGTATTTAGTCTTGGCTCGATTAGTTGGAAGAAAGCCAAAGACAGTGTGAGCCTAGACACCAAAGCACTGCTTAAAGATAAGCCTGACCTTTTAGAGCAATACCCACAGGTACGAACAGGCAGTCGCCGATTTTTAGTGAGCACCAATAACGCTTAAACAAATCCATCCAACAATCAACTCACAACATCACCCATGTTTGTCAGTCAAGCATGGGCTTTTTATTTGTCTTAAAAAATTTAGTCAATCAACTATGAAAGGAGCAATACCATGATTAAAGGGTTAACCATCACACCGCCTATTTTAGGCAGAATTACCATTGGTAAAGTTGTAGAAAAAAATGGTAAGCGTTTACCTGAAAAGGATGACCAATTCACTATCACAAGCCAAGTGCAAGGCAAAGACGGTTGGATAAAGCATCCCATCGATGACAAGCTACGTCAGAACATCGCCAGTGGCAAACTTCGTCAAATCCCTGTACGCATGCTATTTAACACCCCTGAGTTAAACCTTCGAGCGGAATATACGCTGTTTGACCGACAAACAGGCAGACCTATCTGTGTGGGTAATGGTGAGCTGTGCCAACGACGTACCCAAAACGGCGTTGAGCAATTGCCTTGCCCGAGTCCAGAGCTGTGCCCAATCGGGCAAAACGGTAACTGTAAGGTATTTGGACGTTTATACGCCAACTTAGATGATGTCGATGAGTTAGGCTCATTTATCTTTCGTACCACGGGCTACAATTCAATCAGAACACTGATGGCGCGGCTCAGCTACTTTAATGCCGTGTCAGGTGGCTTACTGTCAAACTTACCGCTACAGCTAACCATTCGTGGCAAAAGTACGACGCAAAGTTATCGCACGCCCATTTATTACGTGGATTTGACCTTACAGGATAATGTGAGCTTAAAGGATGCGGTGGAAAATGCTCAGGCGATTCATGCACAGCAACTACAGTCAGGCTTTAATCAGCAGGCGTTAGAGGAAGTGGCTAAGCTAGGCTACGCCAATTCAGCGTTTGAAGTCGATAGCGATGAAGGGTTAGCAATTGTGGAGGAGTTTTACAATGCCGATGTGGATAATGATGGGATTCTCCAAACAACTGATTCATCCAATGGGCAATGGCATTCGATTGAAGAGGGGCTTCGGCAGAGTGTGCGAAAGGTGAGCTGATATGAGATGACGTAAAAAAATATGAGACAGCGAATTGATATGAAAGGAATTTCCCTTTCGTATCATTGCAGGAACGAATCATGGAAACAATTAATCTTAATCAGCCAACCTTAGCAACAATCGTGATGCCACAACTTATCTCAATTCAAGATGTTATTAAATGCACAGGTCTCAGCCGAGCAACAATCTATCGAATGATTGATGAAAAGTCTGATCACTACGACCCAACTTTCCCAAAAAAGGTACAGCTTTCTCAAGTGCGGGTCGCGTGGGTGGCTAGTGAAGTAGCGGAATGGATTCATCAAAAAATTGCTAGTCGGTCTGCATGACTGAGAGCATAAATAAAGCCATGTTTTAATGGCTTTATTTTTTTATTTGGTTTAATTGCACAAATTTTGTATAGTAGTTCGATTCCCAAAATAAATTTGCAAAACCATTTTATTGAATAAGAATAGAACAATGAACCGTCAAACCGAAGATACTCGTGTAAAAATCCCCACTATCCTACATCTCATGCGACTAGGTTATGAGTATCTTTCGATTAAGGAATACAAGGACGATTTTGATGGGGAATGTAACATTTTAGTCCCCATTTTTGTTAAATCACTTAAACGAATTAACCCAAGCCTAAAAGACGATGATATTAATCGCTTGCTCACCGATATCAAGCTTGAGCTAAAAAATAATGATTTAGGGCAAGTTTTTTTTGAGCGACTGCAAAACCAGTCTGGCACTAAGCTCATTGATTTTACTAACTTCAATAATAATAGCTTTCATGTCGTCACAGAGCTACCCTGTATCACTCAAACCGCAGGGGGTGATGAGGAGTTTCGACCAGACATTACCTTACTGGTTAATGGTATGCCACTGGTGTTTATTGAAGTGAAAAAACCCAATAACCGAGACGGTGTCATAGCGGAGCGTAAACGTATCAATACGCGATTTGCCAATCCAAATTTTAGAGGCTTTGTAAATATCACCCAGTTAATGATTTTTTCTAATAACATGGAGTATGACATTGCCGACCCAGAGCCAATCACAGGGGCATTCTATGCCACCACGTCATACAGCGAAGTTAAATTCAATTATTTTCGTGAAGAGCAACCGCAAAATACCGCCACGTTGTTAAAAGATATTAGCGAAGAAGAAGAAAAGTTTGTTTTAAAAGATACCAACAACCCGTCAATTTATACCAGCCCAGAGTTTCAAAGCAACAAACATCCAGACCGCCCGACTAATCGTATTTGTACGTCTCTACTTAGTCGGGAGCGGTTAGCCTTTATGCTCCGTTATGCATTGGTGTATGTCAAAAAAGACCGCGGAACCATTCAAAAACACGTCATGCGATACCCGCAGATGTTTGCTACGTTTGCTATCAAACATACGCTTGATAACGGTATCAAAAAGGGTGTGGTTTGGCATACACAAGGGAGCGGCAAAACTGCTTTAACGTTTTACAATGTGCAGTTTTTAACCGATTACTTTGCCAAACGTGGGGTGATTCCCAAGTTTTATTTTATTGTCGATAGGCTCGACTTGTTGCAACAAGCCGACCGTGAATTCAAAGCTCGTGGTTTGATTGTGCATTTGATTAGTTCTCGTGAAGCCTTTAGCAAGGATATCAAATCCACCCAAGCGCTGCATAACCATTCAGGCAAGCCTGAAATTACTGTGGTCAATATCCATAAGTTTAAAGATGACCCCCATGTCATCTCGACCAGACTATAATGTGAATATCCAACGGGTTTATTTTTTGGATGAAGTCCACCGTAGTTATGACCCGAAAGGCTCATTCCTTGCCAACCTTGAAGAATCCGACCGACAGGCAATCAAAATTGGTTTGACAGGTACACCGTTAATTGGCAGTTTTAGCAAAAAAGACGATACCGCTGAACAAAAAAATAAACAGCACAAAACCACTGAGACCTTTGGCAATTATATTCATAAATACTATTATAACGCTTCGATTGCAGACGGCTATACACTTCGCCTGATGCGTGAAGCAATTGAGTCAAATTATCAAATCCAACTAAACGAAATCCTAAAAAAACTCAAAGTGGAAAAGGGTAGTATTGACCGAAAAGCAATTTACAGTGACAAAAAATTTGTCGAACCCATGCTTGACTATATCATCAATGACTTTGAGACCAGTCGTGGCACAATGCAAGATGATACGATTGGGGCAATGGTGATTTGTGACAGCTCGGAGCAAGCCAAGCTGATGCATCAGCTATTTGTCGAAAAGTACCAAACTGAGCCAAGGCGATTTATCCCCCGTCATGCCACATCATCTGCCCTTATCCTGCACGATATCGGCACAAAAGAGGAGCGTAAAGACTGGGTTGAAGACTTTAAAGCTGGTAAAATAGACATTCTATTTGTGTACAATATGCTACTCACTGGCTTTGATGCCCCAAGGCTTAAAAAGCTGTATCTTGGTCGCTTGATTAAAGCCCACAATCTATTGCAAGCTTTAACGCGAGTCAATCGCCCATACAAAGATTTCCGTTTTGGCTATGTGGTCGATTTTGCCGATATTAGCAAAGAGTTTGATAAAACCAATAAAGCCTATTTTGATGAGTTACAAGGTGAGCTAGGCGACGATATTGAAGGCTATTCTCAGTTATTTAAGACCAGCGAAGAAATCAATCAAGACATTACCATCATCAAAAATGCGTTATTTCAGTATTCGACCGAGAATGCTGAACAGTTTAGCGATGAAATTAGCCAAATCAATGATAAGGCAATTATCCTTGAGTTAAATAAAGCATTAAGTCTTGCGCGTGAGTTGTATAACGTGGCACGTTTCCAAGGTGATTATGACGTGTTAAAGCGTCTGGATTTTGAAAAGCTTAATTTGTTGTATCGCTACACCAATGACCGTCTTGCCATGCTAAACCTGCAAGAGTCTTTGCAACAAGGCGACACGACCAATTTACTTAATCAAGCCCTTGAAGACATTGTGTTTCAGTTTAAAAAGGTGAGCGAAGCGGAGCTAAAACTTGCCGATGATTTGAAGGATAGTTTGCGTAAAACTCGAGAAGGGCTACTCAGTAATTTTGATAAAGACGACCCAGAGTTTATCGCGTTACGTGAAGAGCTTGAGCGGATTTTTAAGAAAAAGAATTTGGGCGAAGTGTCACAAGTAGAAATGCGAGAGAATATGGCGTTGCTTGATAGGATTTATGTCAAGGTCAAAGAGCTAAATCGCAAGAATGAATTGATACGCAATAAGTATCAAGGCGATGCGAAGTTTGCACGGATTCATAAACGCTTGATGGCTAAGTCTGAGATGAGTAGAGAGCAAGCAAAAATTCATGAAGCGTTAACTGGGGTGAAAGCGGATGCGGATGAAAAGGTGTTGAATTTGTCGCAGATTTTGGAGAATGTGAGTTTCTTTGAAAATCAGATGATGCCGTCGGTGATTAAACGGTTTAAGATGGAACAGAAATTGCCGTTGGATGTGCAAACGATTAAATCAATCAATCAAATGATTTTAAAAGAGTATTTGGAAGAGACTAAAGTCGAATTTAATTAAAGGTTAAGGTATTTATTTGTGATATTGAATCAATCCGAATTTAATCAGAATTGGAATTTGAAAAGTTTATCAGAGCTTGGAACTTTTAGCAGAGGGAAATCAAAACATAGACCTAGAAATGACCCAAAACTATTTGAAAATGGGACTTACCCATTTATTCAGACTGGGGATATTAAAGATGCAAATTTATTTATTGAGCAACATTCTGAATGTTACAGCGAATTAGGTCTTCAGCAAAGTAAAATTTGGGAAGCTAATACTCTTTGCATTACCATAGCTGCTAACATTGCTGAGACAGCACTACTAAGATATCCAATGTGTTTTCCAGATAGTGTTGTAGGTTTCCGAGCCTATGAGAATGAATCATCTGAACTATTCATGCACTACGTTTTTACATTTATTAAGCGAGCCATTCAGTCAGCAGCAAGCGGTAGCATTCAAGATAATATCAATATAGATTTTTTAACAAACTTAAAATTCAAAGTCCCTGATAAGCCAAACCAAGATAAAATTGCATCCGTTTTATCAACGCTTGATGAAAAAATCGCTTTAAACAATGAAACCAACGCTACGTTAGAGCAAATGGCAAAAATGCTATACGATTATTGGTTTGTGCAATTTGACTTCCCCGACGACAACGGCAAGCCCTACAAATCATCTGGCGGTGAAATGGTCTATAACGAAACCCTTAAACGAGACATTCCGAAAGGGTGGGAAGTTAAATCATTATGGCAAATCGCAAATTATTTCAATGGATTAGCCTTGCAGAAGTATAGACCTACTGATGAAGAGTATTTGCCAGTTATCAAAATACGTGAGATGAATGAAGGCATTTCGAGCAATACTGAAAAAGCAAGTCCAGATATTCCCCAAAATGCCATTATCGATGATGGAGATATTTTATTTTCATGGTCAGCTAGTTTAGATGTGATGATTTGGAATCAAGGTAAAGGAGCTTTGAATCAACATATTTTTAAGGTAACGTCTGAACAATATCCAAAAAGTTTTTATTATTTTGAGCTATTAAACTATCTTAAACATTTTAAAATGATGGCAGAGTTGCGTAAAACAACTATGGGACATATTACCCAAGATCATTTAAAACAAGCTTATATTTGTATACCTAAAATTGAATTGCTCGAAGTAATGGAAAATAAATTGAAACCAATTTTTGATAAAAATTTGATTTTGCATAAAGAAAATCGTCAACTTGCTAAACTCCGAGACTGGCTATTACCCATGCTGATGAACGGACAAGTCACCGTACAATAAAACCCATAAAGGGGCTACCTATGAAACCATCCCAAAAAATACAACAACACCAACAAACTATCAAAGACCTAGCCCAACAATTCGGTATAAAAAACTTACGCGTATTTGGCTCAATCGCAAAAGGACAGGACAACGAAAACAGCGACCTAGACCTACTTGTCGAAGCTAGCCCAACCACCACACTCTTTGACATTTGCGGACTACAAATTGAACTTGAAGAACTGCTCAATCTCAAGGTCGATGTCGTCACCGACAACAGCCTACCGCCAAAATTTAAAGAAGAAGTCATGCAATATGCCATTCCATTGTAACTAGGTAATCAGCAATGTATGAAAGAACCCCAGATTACCTAAATAAAATGATTGAGCTATGCCAAGATATCGCCTTGTTTATCGAAGGCATACCTCACGATGAATTTATGAGCGACAAACGCACCCAAAATGCCGTTGCCATGAGTTTGATTGCCTTGGGTGAAATAGCCAACACTATCTACCAAAAAGACCCAGAGTTCATCGAGAATAACGCACAAATCCCATGGAAATATATGCGTGGTATGCGTAACATCATCGCCCACGGCTATTTTGAGCTTGATTTTAATATCATCTATCAAACTGCCGAACGCTCAATCCCAGAACTTTTGACACAGCTAAAAGACATTACTAAACAGTAAGAGTGACCATGACCCCAGATTACAAAGCCCAAACCCTAGCCATGATTGACAGCCTAAAAACCATCTGTGCCAACTATGGACTAGGCAATGACGGCAACGAATTTAAAATCATCAGCCAAGTATTCTTATACAAATACCTAAACGACAAATACGCCTACACCGTCAAACAACTCGACGAGCGCCTAGCCAATAACCCACAATGGGAAAAAGCCCTAGCTGACATGAGCGAAAATGAGCGAGAAATGCTCAACATGATGGTCGTGGACACCGCCAAGCTTGAGCCACATCATCTCATCAACTACTTATATGCCCGACAAAATGATGATGACTTCGCCAAACTGTTTGACGATACCTTAATCGACATCGCAGTTAAAAATGCCGACATCTACTCTGTTCAAACCAATAGCGGAGCAAAGGTTGTTCTATTTGACCGACTAAGCCAATTTATCACCGATGAAGGCAAGCGTGACGACTTCTGCCGAGCCATTATCAACAAACTAGGCGACTTTAGCTTTGAGCGTATCTTTGATCAGAAATTTGATTTTTATGCCCAAATTTTTGAATACCTTATCAAAGACTACAACAGCAACGCAGGCGGTAAATATGCCGAATATTACACGCCACACGCTGTGGCTCGTATCATGGCAAATATCCTAGTACCAACAAGCGAACGTGGCACTGTCAAAAACGTCTCTGTGTATGACCCATCCGCAGGCTCTGGCACGCTACTCATGAATGTCGCTCATGCCATTGGTGAGGATAAATGTATGATTTACACGCAGGATATCTCGCAAAAATCATCGAACCTTCTACGCCTAAACCTAATCTTAAATAACCTAGTCCACTCAATCCCCAATGTCATTCAAGGCAATACCGTTGAATCACCGTTTCATCTTGAGAAATCAGGCAATCTAAAACAATTTGACTATATTGTGTCAAATCCACCGTTCAAACTCGACTTTAGCGACTTCCGAAACAATCTCGACACCAAAGAAAACAAAGAGCGTTTTTTTGCAGGGATACCGACCATTCCCAAAGCTAAAAAAGAAAGCATGGCGATTTATCAGCTATTTTTACAGCATATCATCACCAGTCTAAAAGATAAGGGTAAAGCGGCAGTAGTATTGCCCACAGGCTTTATCACCGCCCAAAGTGGCATAGATAGAAAAATCCGCGAACATTTAGTCGATAATAAAATGCTCGCTGGTGTCGTCTCTATGCCGTCAAATATTTTTGCTACTACAGGTACAAACGTTTCGATACTATTCATTGACAAGGATAACAAAGGCGACGTGGTGCTTATCGATGCGTCTAATCTTGGCAAAAAAATCAAAGAGGGCAAAAGCCAAAAAACGGTTTTGAGTGATGATGAAGAAGCCCAAATTTGCCATACCTTTACCGCCAAGCAAGCGGTTGAGGATTTTAGCGTTGTGGTCAGCTATGATGACATTAAAGCCAAAAACTACTCTTTAAGTGCAGGGCAATATTTTGATGTAAAAATTGATTATGTCGATATCACGGCGGATGAGTTTAATGCCAAGATGACCGAATTTAGCGACACGCTCAATACTCTGTTCAAACAGTCGCATGAGTTGGAGGGGAGAATAGGGGAACAATTGAAGGGGTTAAATTTTAACTAATTTCTATACTTTTACAAAATTTATCTAATGTCAGATTAACAAAAAAATGGATTGGGAGTACTTGAATGAACTATACAGATAGAATAAAGCCTGTGGATAAAGGATTAGTCACATATTTAGAGGAACTAAAAAGTTGTAATTATCAAATCCCTACCTTTCAACGAGATGTAGTTTGGCAACAAGAGAACGTAAAAAAATTATGGGATAGTATTTACAAATTTTATCCTTTGGGTAGCATCTTAGTCTGGAAAACTGATGTCCAATTAAGTAATCATCGTCAAATTGGTGGACATGTTATTGAGAATAAAGACTTTCACAGAGCCGAGTATCAATATTTATTAGATGGACAACAACGCACTACATCTCTACTAACCTCCTTATATGGTGGGAAAATCGAAGGAAGAGATGATTTTGACCCTGCACTTTATGTTGATTTAACAATTACTAATGATGAAGATACAGACGATGAAAGCTACAAAAGAAGATTTTTGTATTGGACTGAAATCGATGACAAGGATGGAAAATATCTGCGAAATACATCTCAAATGCGTAAATTTAAAGAAGGACTGATTGTAAAATTATCTGACATCAAAAATAACTTTGAAAAAGTACAAGAAGCTATCGTTAATCACCCTGACGTAGCTCAACAATATAATCATAATTATTGGGTTGAACTTAGAAAGCTACAACAAGTGTTGTTAAACTATCGAGTTTCATTCATCGAATTGAAAGGAATTAAAGTTTCTGAAGTCTGCCAAATTTTTGAGCGAATCAATCAAGCGGGTAAACCGTTAGAAATTTTTGATATTGTAGTTGCTAAGACTTTTAGACCGCAGTCTGAAAATGATAATGGATTTTATCTTAGAGAATTGATTGATAATTTCAAGGCTAAAAGTAAAAGCCGCTTTATGGATATTGACTATTTTGATTATTTACAAATTATTGCCATTATTATTCGTGAAAATATTCAAGATTCAGGGATAAGAAATATTACACCCACATATCTTAATAATATTAAATCAGAGCAAATTGAAACTGTTTGGACTGACACGCAACATGCAATTTTGAAGACATTTGATTTTTTTGAAAACACACTAAATATTAAAAGTCCAAGCTTAATCCCATACCGATATTTTTATCTGACTATTGTTGTTTATTTCTATCAAAATAAAAATCCAAACTATAGTTTACTAAAAAAATACTTTTGGTATATGTCGTTTCACAACGAAGATTTACTAAGTAATACAAGTAATATCAACGAACACATAGCCTTACTAAATGCAGAAAAGGTTAATGGTGAAATTAATTTTGGTCGATTCTTAATAGATAAAGACAAGCTAAGACAAGCATCTTATAGTTCAAAAGGTAGACTATCAAGAGCGATTCTATCGCTTTACTCTTACAAACTTCCGAAAGATTGGAAGTTTATAGATAGAAATGTCAACGTTGACAATATCTTCATATCAACAGATAAGCCTAATCTCCATCACATTTTTCCAATTAATTATATTGGTAAAAATAAAGGAGAAAATAAACTTGATGAAAATAGCTTAATGAACATTGCTTATTTAACTCAAATCACAAATTTAGAAATAAGTGACAAAAATCCATTGCTTTACATGCAAGATTACATTTCAGAAGATGGATTTCAAAATGTTATGGCATCTCACTTATTGCCCGATAATCTTTTGAAATGGGTTGAACTGGAAGATATGCCTAACACCGCATTGGATGAGTTTATTGAAGAAAGAGTGAATGTAATTTTGAATGAGCTAGAAAATCAGCTTGAAGGTATTGTATTTGACGTTATCGATACTAAAAATACTGATAGTAAAGCTATAGACTAACAACTTTAATTACAGGTTATATATAAATTTAATGGTTTACACAAATAGGCTGCTTAATAATTAAGCAGCCTATCTAATAAATAAATTTGAGTAATTTCAAATAGTTTGATCATTATGTAGTAAGTTTTTTATAAGTTCCAAATTATTAAAAGTCAGAGATATTCGTGATGACCGTGAGAGCTTTTATTGCAACTGCCACTTGTAGCAGATGGAGACTTGTGTCCACAAAACTTACAGACGAAGTTTCCACTATGGTTGCCAATGTAAATATGTTTTTTTAATGGACTGCTATTGCAATTACCTGCTGTAGCAGAAGGTGATTGATGACCACAATATTGGCATCTATATCCAGTATTAGATTCATTTATATAAATATGCGTTTTCGAAGGACTGTTGCTACAGTTTCCACTTGTTGCTGAAGGAGATTTGTGCCCACAACATGAACATATATAACTCATTATTTAATTCCTTTTAAAAATACTTTATACCTAAACTACTTTATTTCCATAACACGCTAAAATAAATTTTAGTATAAGCCTAAGAGAAGTCAAGGAGATCTTAGATTATATAAATAAAAATTTGGCGAGCACTTGAGCACGAGCTTCTAAAAATTTTTGTCGTAGAGAAATCTGTAACAAATTTGGTGGATCTTCTGATTTAACCATTCAATTTAAAAAATATAATATTTCTTACTGTAATTATCACAGATGCTGCGTCAATATAAGACTGAAGATTGCATTCGCCTATGTTCAAAAAAATAAATATTTGATACGCTGTTTACAAGCTAGAAACAAATTCGTAGTATTACAAGTTAGGCAATAACAATGAATAACTCTTCAGCAAATATTATAAAACGTCAATTGCTCATTATCCAATTTTTACTAGAGAGTAATTTTGTATCAGCCGTTGATATTCAAGAATTTTTAGCAAGTAAAGGATTTGATACTCAGCTTCGTACAATTCAAAGGGACATGGTCACCCTAGAAGAAATTTTACCATTAGATTGTCGCAAGGATGATAAACCATATAGTTGGCGGTGGAAACGTCTAACACAAACCCATAACCATCAAATGACTATATCACAGGCACTTGCACTAAGACTGGTAGAAACCGAATTACAAGATGTATTACCAACCGATATGTACGCTAGATTAAACCCTTTATTTGTTAAAGCTAAATATATTCATGGTTTATCCGCTTTGGACAGCAATAATAATAACTTGGAAGATAACAAAACTAGCAAACTGCCACTTCATCAACCAAATGGCATTATTCCATCTACTCCATCAACAATACTTATTTTTAAACTTCGCAGCATATTAACTAAAGCTAAGGCTAAAAGTACAAAAACACATGAAAAAACAATGGTAATTGAAAAAAGTGAACAGGTGGAAATCAATAACTTAATAAAAATTTTACAGCAAAAAGACTTGCAAATTTTGGCAGAAATGTTGAAGGAAGAGTCGCACTAGTTATAAATCACATTTATTTGAGGTAATAGAGATGTTTAAGAATCAAACTATTTTGCAAAATAATTGGCAACAGTTAAACCAAGTATTTGACAACTATCAAGCCAAAGAGCAGCTACCGCCTTATCAATCACAAGTTGACAGTTTTATTATGCGCGTACCACTGGTGGGGCTATTTAGTGCAGGTAAATCTACACTGTTAAATAAACTGCTTAATGACAATTTGTTATCAGTTGAGATTACTCCAGAAACAGCAATGGCTACTGAACTGTACTATACCGAGAGTGATGAGAAATTTTACGGACATAAGTCAAATGGGGAAGTAATTGAGTTAAGCCGCAGTGATGTGTTTGAACAAAATTTTCAGAAGTTACTTGACCATAGTAATGAAGGGTCTCACAGTTGGGTATCAGCTTATCTTAATGCCCCAGTATTAAAAAAATTCCCACATATTAGCCTTGTGGATTTACCTGGATTAGAGTCTAATCTTGCTAGTCATAGCCAGATGATTGATAATTATATTCAAAAAAGTTTGGCGTATGCCATAGTGGTTTCTATTGAAGATGGTGAATTAAAATCGTCCACCCAACAATTTTTAAAAGAGTTAAAACTTAACCAAACACCTGTAATCTTAATTGTCACTAAAAGTGATACCAAAACGCCTTCAGATGCACAAGCCATATTAGCAAAAATCGAAGCTTCAATTACTAATGTATTGGGTGAGAGACCGCTCAAAACTGTGTTAGTTTCTCGAAAAAGTAAGAATTATGATGAATTGGTAGATGCGTTAACTGCTATCGAAAGTAAAGCAGAAAACCGTTTTGACCAAGTCGTCGTTTTACCAATTGTACAGCGAATGGATTTTCTAAGCCAAAATCTTGATAAGCTCATCAATACTGATGACACCAATATAGAACAATTACAGGCAGAAAAAGAATTATTAGAATCAGAAATTACTGCCTTTAAACAAAAAGTTGCCAAAGATACTGAGCGTTTAGAGAGTAAAGTACAGGGTATAGTCAATCAAGTTTCAGGCATGGTGGAAAGTAACTTAACATCACAGCTAGAAACGCTTGCTAGTTGCGTACTTAGTCAACAGGACATTAGTCCATTGATTGAAAGCACTGTGAGAATGACTGTAACTGAGGGAATGCAAAACGAATTAGTGCCCGTTATTCAAGATTATATCAAAAATGTCAATGCTGAAATGCCTGATAGCCTTAAAGTAGATACACCAAGTATCAGTGTTGATAAATTCGAAGATGACGGTTGGAATTTTACCGATATTGTAACCACACTTGCGCCAGTTTTAGCCTTGCTAAAAATCCATCCCATTATTGCGGTTGTTTCGACTATTGTCCTACCTGTTATTGCAAAGCTGGCTGATATGTTTCGCTCAAACAGTAAACGTGATGCAGAACGAGAAGCCCAACGCGAATCGGCTCGTCAAGCAGTTCTCAATCAAGTAATTCCAAAAGTAAAAATTGATGTGGGTCAAGCCCTAAATACCATTGTACGAGATAACATTAATAAAGCAAAATCAACAATGGAAAGTTTAATGGATGAGCGAGCTAAACAGGTACAGGTTCAGCTTGACCAAAAACAGCAAGATATTCAACAAAGTCTAGCGGAGCAGGAAAGACGTAAACAAGTCTATCAAGCTGACCAATCCTATCTTAAGAAATTAACAGCACAATTAACGGCACACTAGTTATATAAATTCAAGGAAATCTCAACATGCTAGAAACTATAGATTATCAGTCACGCTATGAGTTTATCTGTCGTGCAATTGCCAAGGATAACGATAGTCAAACTATCTCTACGACGCTCAATGATAGCTTAAATCAATTAAGTAAGTATTTGTCTAAAGATTTAGCAGAGCTAGCAAGACGTGGTTCACCAGATAATTTTGCTGATATCTATGCTGAATTACAAACTGAGATGGTACGTTTTCGGGAGTTTTGTGAGTTCCCTGATTTGGCACAAAAAGTAGTAATCGGTATTGGCGGGAAGTTTAGCGCTGGTAAATCGACGCTTATCAATACGTTATTGGGGAAAAAACAACTTGTTACCGAAATTGACCCAACTACGTCATTGCCAACCTATCTACTACTAGGAAATGAAGCAAAAGTAACTGCGTTAAACTTATTTAATAAGAAAGTCGAATTATCGATGGAAGAGTTCCAGACACTCACCCATGATGAAAAGAAAAAATATGGCAGTCAAATCGGTAGTTTATTTACATCATCATTTATCAGTGACCCAGAATTCAATTGGCAAAATATTGCTATCTTAGATACACCCGGTTATACCAAACCTGAAGATGCGGATTATAGCGAGCGTACTGATGAAAAAGTGGCGCGTTCTCAATTGAATGCAGCACAGTTTATCATTTGGTTGGTATCGGCAGAAGACGGTACGATTAAAGAAGATGATTTGCAATTTTTGGCTAGTTTAAATGCAGATATCCCAAGACTGGTATTAATCAATAAATCCGACACCAAAACGCCTGACGATGTCGTCAATATTGTCGCTTTGGTTAAAAAGACCTTAGCGGATAGAAACTTGCCAGCGGTAGATGTAATTCCTGTGTCACGCAAAAAACGCGACTATCCAATTGAGCCAGTTTTGACTTGGTTTGATAAATGGAATGAAGCACCCAAAGAAGTGACATTTGCCAAAAATTTTAAACGTAAATTCCGTATTTACGAGCAGTTCTTGGACAGCGAAGAGCGCAAAGCTCATATGCAGCTTAACCGTCTGAATCGTATTCTAACCTTATCAAAAGATGAAGATATTTCTGCAAATGCAAAAGAATTGCAGAATGATGTTAAATCTCAATTGGAATACTTCACCGCTATTAAGAATGATTTGACAGCATTGCAGCAGTTATTTTTTGACAAGTTACGTCAAGTTGGTGAGCAAGTGGGTATTGCTATTCCGACGTTGTCAGCGATTGAAGACTTTGATTTTTCTGGCGTGAATCTCCTTGATTTATTGGTAGAAGTGCGAGAAAGTCAAGGTAAACAGTTGATTGATTATACACACATCTTACGAGAGCTGACCAAACCTGCGGTTGCTAAAAATGTCGATTTATTACTAAGACGTACTAGTCATAATTATTTTGAGATTATTCATGAATTAACTGGAGCGGCAGATTCACAAACTTTGGACAAGTTGCTACGTCAAGATAGTAATACCAAGTTTTTTATGAATCTTTAATAAGCGATAGATATGAAGGGAAAACAATGAATACCACTACCAACCAACCCAGTAGTATTTTAAATCGCTTGATGAGCGATATGGACGAAATGCAAATTAAACGCCATCCATTACAACCACATGGCATAGTAAATCTGCAAGATGATGAAAAACGCTTATATGCAACGTTTTTGGTGACGTTACTAATTGACCAACCCATCAGCACAGCTCAATCACGATTATTGATAATGCTGTTAGACAGTATGAATTTGTCAATTCAGTTGCCCAACTTGTACGCTGGTATAGCAGAGATTAATAAAACACAATTACAGTCATTTTTGAAATTAGCCGATGATAAAGGATTTAAATCAGCTTTTTTGATGGATGCGTTGGTGCTATGTCGTTTGGATAAGTCATTGACGGAGAATCAAGCCAAGAGCTTGGCAGAATTTGTGAACTTATTATCGATTGATGAAGTCATGCTTACGGACGTGGTGCATTTATCCAATAAGGTATTAAGTTATCAAGAAAATACTAACAATGCGGTAGGAGAAGCGCTTAAAGACAATACATCTTTAACAATTGATTTTGATTATAATTTGCTCAAGCATTGGCACGATTTTACTTATCGTGTCGTGTCAGTCGAAGCTTTAAAAGCAGGAATTGACGGCAATAGTTGGCTAGTTGTTGATACACTTGAAATTAATTGCGATTGTCATATTAAAAATGCTTACTTTGCTTTTATACAGAATGGTTCTATTAAAGCAACTGGCAATAGTTTTGTTTTATCTAACTGTATTGTGTATGGTGCAAATCTAGAACTACGCCAAAATAAAGCCTTATTTGAGGGGAATGATTTACTTAGATTTAATGCTCAAATACACTCTAATGATGAAATTTTATTTAAAGAAAATAATTTAATCGATTTTAGTTGTAACGTTACTTACACAAATAATATCTACTTTAATGACTCAAAACTTTTCAATGCTACTCTACAAATAGCTAGCCAAAAACAAGCAGTTTTTGTAAATTCTACTTTTGAAAATGATAGTTATCAAAAAAATAATGTATGTCTACTATTTAATAATAGAAGCGATTTTATAAAGTTCGATAATTGTAATTTCTTTACACCTAACCGTATAGCTTTAATGTTTAAGGGTGAAACTCCATTTTTAGAGATTTTTGATTGCCATTTTGAAAATTGTGGGAATGATTATTCAGATAATTTTAACTCTGCTATTGTATTCACTGAGCTAAGTGAGTTTTTAATTAAAAATACTATATTTAAAAATAATCTATCTAAAAAAGGTAAGGATATTTATATAGCTGTAACGGGTTATAAAGGTAAAAAGTCTATTGAAAAATGTCAGTTTATTCAATCTATCAAACCCACATCTTCATGGGAAGAATTTGGTAAAAATGAAAACTCTATATATTTTTCAAAAGTTAATGATAGTAGGGATTTGAAATTTAAAGATAATATTTTTATTAATAGTGGCATATGTATTATGCATTTGGATAGATGGATTCCTCAAGAAATTTTCTCAAATTGTATTTTTAAATACAGTCCTATATACACTAAAACTCAAATATCTGCTGAGGCATTTTGTAATTGCAACTTTGAAAATAGCAGTAATCCCAACATAATCAAGGATTAAACATGGCTAAATCAATTCACCCACCCAAAAATCTAGTCACCACCTTAAAAAATAAAATAGCGAATGTCAAACCCTTACTTGACCCTTTGCCTGCCAGCTATTTAACAAATAAGCTAGACGACCATAACAAAAACATCTATGCCACTTTGCTCAGTGCAGTAATACTGAGTAAAGGCTCAATCACCGATAACGAAAGCCGTATGTTAACGATGCTATTGCAACGGCTTAACATTGAAGGCGATATCAGTCGCTATTTTAGTCAAATTGATAACCTTAGCGAACAGCAGATTTTAGAATTTGCTAAAACGCTGGATAACGATGAGAAACGATTAAGTTTTATTTTTGATTGTCTATTGGCTTCACGCTGTCATAATCCACTCACGAAAGAGCAGATTGAAGTTATTAACGAAATCTGTAACTGGTGGAAAATTTCAGACCATGAAATTCATTTAATGGTTTTTTGGGTAAGTGAAGTCTTGGGGATTACAAACAACTTATCTGGAGATAGAGATGAGATTATTGATTCGCCAGTAGCTAGCTATACTGAATTTCCAGAACAGCCATTAAGTAATATTAAATTTAAGGTCAGTATTGGAGATTTTTGCTTAAAAAATACTAAATTAGCGACTGGGGTTAAACAACCAAAGCATAAAACAGGTATTAGTCTAGGTCAAGTAATGATTCAAAGGCGTGAATATGAGCTTGAAGATAAGAATCAAGAAATTAAACTTTCTCAAACAGGTTTAATTACAGACTATGGCGTAATCAATAAAAAATATATTTACTATTATTTAATTCCTTTACCAGATTATTTATCGGTTTGGCAAGATTATTTTATCAAGTTGCAAAAAGAATCATAAAAAAGGATGTGTATGAATACCAACCATTCAGCGAACAACAATCTTGCTCGTATCTTAAACGAAGTACGAGTAAAAACCAATCCACTACCAACAAGCTTTATCGCTGATAAAGTGGATAATCATATCAAGACCACTTACGCCACGCTAATGGCTTCAATCTTGCTACACAATCCTGTCGGAGATACTGAAAGCCGGCTGTACGCCATGCAATTGACCGCATTAGGGCTAGACGATGATATCAGCAAATATTTTAACTTGGTGCAAGGGCTAAATACCGAGCAAGTTTTAGAGTGTTGCCAAGCGTTAAATACAGCAGAGAAACAACTGACATTTTTATTCGATGTTCTGATGTTGTGTCGTGCAGGGTCACCACTTAATGAGCAACAGATTTATCTTGTCAATGAATTTGTAAGTATTTGGGATTTACCAGAAAAATATATCGCATCATTAACTTTTTGGGTCAAAATCATACTAGGAATTAATATTGATTATTACAATCTACCGTCTAATTTAGAAATAATCAAAATAAAAGGGGATGATTCAAAAACTTTTTATAATTTTGAGCGACTAGTGGAAAATAATAAATTTGTTATAAGTAAATCAACAAAAATAGCTAGCTATAGAGTTGTTGGAAATAGTAATCCAAATACTAAACCAAGTGGCGTTTGGGGGTCAATTTCAATTCATGGTAGTAAGAATATTTCAAATAACCAGTATAATGAAATAGTGCTTTCAAATTGTACTGGCATACTATTTGATGTTCAAGTTATCAACGGAAATTATGAATACTATATTATTGTTCTACCTAGTTATTTAGAAAAATGGACTGATTTAATTGACTCATTGACAATTCATAACCACTAACTGTAACAAACTTAAAAATTAAAGAGCATCAAAATGACTAGCCCAGCCCAAATTCACCTAACCAAACTAGACCAACTCATTAACAACCTTGAGCCTTGGCAAGATAAATTTACCATCGAAATTGACCAACTCAAACACATCAAAAATCTGTACAGTGATAAGCTTGAACGTTTTTCTAAGGAAGAACAAACGCTCAATATCGCCATTATGGGACAAGTGAAAGCAGGTAAAAGTAGCTTTCTGAATGCGTTACTATTTGATGGAAAACCTATTCTACCCGAAGCTGCCACCCCAAAAACTGCTAATCTAACGCGTATTAGCTATGATACAACGCATCGACTAGAAGTCGAATTTTACAACCAGTCAGATTGGCAACGTATCACTGACCTTGCCAATAGCGACGGTCAGCACCAAGAAGCTAAGGTCGCTCGAGAGCAAGTTGACATGGTACGCCAAGCAGGTATTGACCCTATTGCTACGATTGAACAAGGCATCTATACCAAACAAGCTGAAACCACTGATGAAATCATGCAGATTCTAAATGATTATGCAGGGAACGATGGCAAATATACAGGTTTAGTGAAGATGATACGCCTTTTTCTTCCTATGCCAGAACTGCAAGGCTTTAATGTCATTGACACCCCAGGTATGAATGACCCAGTTCTGAGCCGTACCCAGCGTACTAAAGAAGAAATGGCAAATAGTGACGTGGTATTTTTCCTGTCTCGTGCTAGTAACTTCTTAGATGCTTCAGACATTGACCTTCTGGGTCAACAACTGCCAGAAGCAGGTATCAAACGTCTAGTACTTGTTGCAGGACAATATGATTCAGCAATTGAGCAAGACGGTTATAACCGGGACAGTTTAGAAGCTACCGAAAAGAATCTAAAAAAACGTATCGGTGAAAGAGCAAATACCGATTTATCTAAACTTGCTAAACAAAAGGAACTTGCAGGACAGCAACAAGTTGGTGCATTACTACGTAGTATGACTGAACCTGTATTTTCAAGCACTTATGCCTACGGTTTTGCTAACTGGGATGAACACAAATGGAATCCTAGTATGAAACATACCTACACTCAACTTACTGAGATGGCAGAGGATGAGTGGGGGTCTTATGAGTTTACTCAAGCAGATTGGCAACGTATTGCAGGATTTGATCCACTTATTCAATCCTATGAAAATGCTAAAGCTGACAAAATCAATATTATTGAAGAGCAAAAACAAGGGTTATTGCCTGAAGCTCAAACTAATTTAAAAAATTGGTTGAACAGTTTTTCCGAACAGGTTCATCAACGTATCATTACTCTTGAGAAAGGCGATATGGCTGAGCTTGAAAAACGTCAAAAGCAGTATCAAGTTCGCATTAATAACGTGGCTAGTCGACTTGAAGATGTAATTGAACAAGCCATACAAAACGCTAGTGACCGTCAACGTGAGATTAGCCGTGACCTTAAAAAAGGCATTCAAGAAAATAGTCAGTTAAAAACTCGCACAGGTACAGAAACTCACGAAGAGTCTTATACTGTCAGTACTTCTAAGTGGTATAAACCGTGGACATGGGGTAGTACAGAGACGCGTTATCGTACAATCAGCGTGAACTATGAGTATGTATCACCTGCTGATGCAGTAGACCAAGTGACAAACTTTGCATATCAATGTGTTAGTGACATTGAATACCACTTTTCACAAATGGTTAATCCCAATGATATCAAAGCTAAACTGCGTAAGTCATTGCTTGATGTACTTGATACACAAAGTAGTGATTTTGACCCGACACAGTTCCGCACAATTCTCAACCAAAGTATTAGCCGGATTGAGATACCGCAATTAAAATTTGATATCGGTGATGCAGGCAGCCAAATTAGCCGTAATTTTACAGGCGAAGTAAGGGCAGATAGTGACAGAGCTAAATTGCAATCTCAACTAAGAGATGCGTTACATCAAGTATTTAATACCCTAAATACTGAATTTACCCATGCAGTGAGCCAACTGAGTGAATCGCTAAACAAAATTAAGGCGAATCTTGAAGTTACCTTAACTGACAACATTCAGAACGAGCTGTCCCAGTTAAAACAAGACATGGCAAATAAACAACAGTCACTTAAAGATTACCAACAGCTTGAACACATTATTCAAGAGGCTTAAAATTGATATTGGATTCAAAACAGCCTTGAAAGTATGAGTGCTGTTTTAACGAAAAAGGTTTTTTAATAATATTATATATTTTATTTAAAATTAAATGTTATTTTAATAATTCTAATATATTTTCCTTTCCTAATAATGCGACAAGCTGCTTAAGTTGTTGGCTTGCATCGGTAATATTACCATTTTTAAATTTGGATGTATCCTCATTGGTTCGAAGTGCATCCAAGTAATCTGCCCACATTTGCATCATTTCTTTTCTATCATCAAAAAATTCAAAACGCCCATAAGCCGAACCGTTTTGGTCTTTAGTGATATGACCAAGTCCCATTTCAACAATTAGAGCAGGATATTTCAATTGCTCTTGAAGCATTGTTTTGGCACTTGCTCGAAAGCCGTGAACACAATGGATATTTTGATAGCCTAATTCTTTAAGATGCTTATTTGCAGTATTATCGGAAATAATGCCATTCTTTTTGGCGGAAGGGCTATAAAAGACAAATTCCGTATGCCCGTTAATAGCGTATTGTTGTTTTAAAATCCCTATTGCTTGGTGGGGTAGAGGTACAACCATATCTCGCACCATATGTTCTTTGCCTTCACCTTTAAGTGGTTGAAATCGCCATTTGGCTTCGTTAAAGTCTAAATCTGCCCAACGCATACGACGTAAATCGCCATTGCGTACAAAAAGCATCGGCAATAGCCTAAGTGAGCTAATTGTATTTGAATCAACTTTATCTTTTAAAGAATCGATATCCTGCAACAGTTTAGCAAATTTATCGGGTTGAATAATTGCGGGACGGTGACCATATACGGGCTTAATCAATTGGCTTTTTACCATACTGGCTGGGTCTGTACTACAAAAACCACGAGCGCTAGCATATTTGAAAATATCACTAGCGATGCTGGCACAGCGTTCTGCCTTTTCTGTAGGTTTACCGTCTGCCTTAACAAACTGGTTTTGGACATCAATCAACATTGACAGTATTTGCGGCGGCGTTATTTCATCGATAGGCGTTTCACCAAGTCTGTCTTTAAGTAGTTTTAGGCAGTTTAGTTTACGTTGTAAGGTATTAGGCTTGAGCGTTGATTTGAGCGTTTCAAAATACTCGTCAGCAAATCTGCCAAACGACTTGTTATTGTTTACGAGTAGAGATTGCTTGACATGCTCACGATTTTCCTTGGGGTCAATATTTTTGCTCAGTAGATCTTGGTATTCTTGCCAAATTTCATGGGCACGAGCAAGCGTAATACTTGGATAAACGCCAAGCGAAATACGTTGACTTTTACCACTGGTGGGTGACGTATAACGAAAGAGCCATGATTTCGTTTCGTTAGGGCGTACCATTAAATATAACTTAGGACGCCCTTTAACTGGCACTAGATATTCTTTCGCTTCGGCTTTGTGTGAGCTGATACTGCGGTCAGATATGATAGGCTTACGTTTTTCCATGAGTAACCCAATAATGTATTGTCTTAGTGTACATTCTAGTGTACATTAAATGCAGATATTAGGGTAATAATTATGTAATAGCATGAGACATACTATTAGTTAAACTATTGAATTTATTAAAATATCTGTATTTTATGAGATGGTATGGTTAACAAGTTCGACACCCGCCGAGCGCACCATTCTTAATGCCTAAATTATTGATTTCATGAGGATTCTGATTTATTCATGTTTTTATGGGTATATAATAGGCGATATATATCCATTGGTAGAATGCAATTGCTTTTATGACTGCCCATAGAGAAGGATAGTCTTTTGCAATTCGATCAGCAACTCGACGGCTCTATTTTTAACTTCTGTTGAGTGTTTTTTAGTTTTCATAAGGGTATTGTTCCAGAGTTTTAGGTCTCCGACAATTCCGGGGCAGTTCAGAATATCAAAATAGACTATAAAACACTTAATTTTACTCGCTAGCCCTGTAAAATTATTTGACAAGGCTCTTAGCCTTTATTGACGGCTTTCAGGCAGGTGAGCGATCAGCAGCCCCACAGTTTCGCCCAATATGGCAACATCTGTGGGTGAGTAGACCAACACACGCTCTTGACTAGCAAGCTGCACTTCATAAACCACATGACTGCCTTTAAACTGCTTGGCGGTAATCAATCCATTAACCGCGCTGTTTGTTTGGGGTACCACCGATAGCCATTCTGGTCGAATCAGCACTTGGCGACTGTCTGCAAAATAAGGATAATTGCTCATTGGCAACGCACCGATTGCAGTCACCAACTCATTGCCATGTTGCTGCGCCTGTAGAAAGCTGCCTTTGCCGACAAATTTTGCCACCGTGGCGGTGCTAGGGGCTTGATACAATTGAATTGGCGTGTCCCATTGCTGCAATCGACCATCTGCCAACATACCGATTTTATCCGCTATCATAAAGGCTTCTTGCTGGTCATGGGTCACCACAATGGCGCTAATTTGTTTGGCTTTAAGTAGCTGCTGAATGCTCATCGCCAACGCTTCTCGCATATCGGCATCGAGACTTGAGAATGGCTCATCAAACAAAATCAGCTGCGGATTGGGGGCAATCGCCCGTGCCAATGCCACCCGCTGCTGCTGCCCGCCAGATAATTCATGCGGGTAGCGACATGCTAACTGTTCCAGTCTTATCAAGGTAAGTAAAGCATCAATGCTGCTCTGTCTATCAGTTTTCGACAAGTGTTGAAGCCCAAAACCAATGTTGTCTGCCACCGTCAAATGCGGAAACAGCGCATAATCCTGAAACACAATGCCAATCTGGCGCTGATAAGCAGGGATATTGATATGGGTGCGGCTATCAAATAGCGTCCGCTTGCCAAATTGAATTGAGCCTGCTGTCGGGGTTTCAAAACCTGCAATGCAGCGTAGCAGGCTGGTTTTACCACAGCCAGATTGACCGACCAAACACGCAATTTGCCCTTGCGGCAACTCAAAACTAATCTGATCGAGGACGGTTTTGCTAGACGCGTGATAACTGAGCGATAACTCATTCACAGTCAAATGCGCATCCGATACCGCGTTCTGCGATAAATCATTGAAGTTCATGTTACGTTACTTTCCTTGGAAAACAAAATCACGGGCAACAGTCCCGCTAGTATAATGACCAGTGCAGGCAATGCGGCTTGCTGAAACTGCCCTTCCATGGTAAAGGCATAAATTCGCACCGCGAGTGTGTCCCAATCACTAGGTCGGGTCATCAGCGTGATGGGCATCTCTTTCATCAAATCGACAAACACCATGAGTACGGCAACGCCTAGCGAGCTTTTGACCAAAGGGATATACAAACGGCGAATCAACGCAACACCGCGCACATTGAGGATGACTGCCGACTCCACAAGACTTGGACGGACACGCTCAAAACCTGCCTCAATGCTCGACACTGCCAGCGCCAAAAAGCGAATAATATAGGCTAAAAGCATCACAATTAACGAGCCTTTAATGACAGCGGTCGTACCATCACTGACGGGCAAAAATTGTAATAACAGATTGTCCATCGCTGCAATTGGGATAAAAATACCAATCGCCAATACCGAACCAGGGATGGCATAGCCGAGCGTGGTAATACGCATCAAAATCGTGGCAAACAATGACTTATCACTGCGCTTGGCAATCACAAGTAGCAATGCCACAACCATAACCAATACCGCACCAACAAGCCCAATCACTAATGAATTGCCCATCGGCTGGAGCAACGCGCTCACATCGCCCTGCTGCCAATGTGCAACCACCCAAACAATCAACTGGATGACAGGTAGCACAAAGCTGACCAGCAAAATCACACCGCAATAGACCGTTGTCAGCCAACCCAAACCACTAGGTAGCGGCTTTGGCTGAATTGCCGTTGATTTTTTGGTGGCAAATTGACGGCGGCCGCGACTCAGCTGCTCTAGCACAATCATGACAAATACAAATAGCACCAGTAAAGAAGCCAGTTGTTTGGCAGTATCAATGGAAAAAAAGCCAAACCAAGCTTGATAAATAGCAGTAGTAAAGGTTTCTACCCCAAAGACAGATACCGCACCAAAATCTGCGAGGACTTCCATCATCGCCAGCAGCAAGCCACCCATGAGCCATGGACGCGCCATCGGTAGGGCAATTTTGAGTAACGATTCGCGCGGCGTCAAGCCAAGCGATGCGCCCATCTCCAGCGCCTGTTGTCCCATACTGGTAAAGGCGTTGCGAGCGAGAAGATACACATAGGGATAAAAAGCTAGTATCAGCACAATCGATAATCCCCAAATATTGCGGATATCGGGCAGACCTTGTGCAAACCCCTGCTGCTCTCGCAAATAGGTACTAATTGCACCTGTATAGTCAAACATACCCAATTGCACAAACGCCAATACGTAGGCAGGTACAGTAAGTGGCAGCATCATCGCCCAAAAAAATAGCTTACGTCCTGGAAACTGGTACATCGCCGTTAGCCATGCGGTGGTCACGCCAAGTAGCAAAATCCCGACGGACGTCGTGATTAGCAATATCAGGGTGTTTTTAAGTAGTAACCCCAACTGATAATCAAGCAAAAACTGCCAAATCTCTTGGTCAATCTCACCAAAGCTAGTAAGTACCACCAAAAGCGGCAGCAATACTAGAGTCGAACATAGCACTAGCCAAAACCGAGCCAAACCAATACCCTTATTCATGTGCACCCAAATCGTTAACCTTAATGTAAATAATAATTATTATTGTTTAAATAAATATTCTATATTATACTACGAAACCACTACGTTTGGCGGCGATTTTAACTTGCACCGTCGCATCGTTAAGGTCTGCTTTTTAGTAGGGTGTTCGGTATAATTTTTTAGGACGAATAAAAGGGTAAATTATGAAACGCTTGATGACTTTTGGTATGTTGATGGGCGCGGTAACACCTGCGCTAGCAAGTGATTTGGTGATTTATTCAGCGCGTGCTGATAATTTGTTGAAGCCGATTGTGGCAAAATACGAGCAGCAAACAGGCGTAAAAATCAAGCTGGTCAACGATAAAGCAGGCGTACTGATCGAAAAAATTAAAGCAGAAGGTGCTAATACCCCAGCTGACTTACTCATCACCGTCGATGGCGGTAACTTATGGCAAGCGGCGCAAGAAAACATCTTAAGACCTGTCAATTCAAAAGTACTCGAAACCAATATCCCGCCGCAATTCCAAGACCCACAAAATCGTTGGTTTGGTATGTCAGTGCGCGCCCGTACCATTTTTTACAACCCAACCAAAATCAATCCAAGCCAGCTATCAACTTACGCAGATTTATCTACCCCCAAGTGGAAAGGCAAGCTGTGTTTAAGAACGTCGGACAATGTCTATAACCAATCTTTGGTTGCCACCATGATTCAGCACAACGGCTTACCACAAATGGAGCGTATTTTAAAAGGTTGGGTCAGTAATCTAGCCACCGCGCCATTTGCTAATGATACAGCGCTGCTTGAAGCAATTGACGCAGGTCGCTGTGATGTCGGTATCGCCAATACTTACTACTATGGTCGGCTGCTTGATACCAAGCCAAACATTAAGGTCAAACCCTATTTTGCCAACCAAAAATGGCAAGGCACCCATGTCAATGTATCGGGTATTGGCGTAGTTAAACACAGCAAAAACGCGGCACAAGCACAAAAATTTATGGAATGGCTCAGTGGCGCAGAGGCGCAAAATTTATTTGCTGACTTGAACAGTGAATACCCAGCCAACCCACGCATCGCACCAGATCCAAAAGTCGCCAGATGGGGCAGCTTTAAGCAGGACATTATCAATGTATCCGTGGCTGGTAAAAACCAACGCCATGCGATTATGCTAATGAAAAAAGCGGGTTATAAATAAACACGGTATTCACAGGCGGGTTGTCAATTTGGGCTTGTTGCCACTGGGCAAAGCCCTCGGTTATATTGCCAAATCGCTGTTGCGCAAAGGATTGAATAATATTGTGCGTTGCCGTCAATCCTTCGGCGAATAATTTTTTTTTCTTAGTCATTTTTACATTTTAATTCATCATAGATATTCTGTATGTGAATTATTATGTAAAAACCTGTATATTCTGTAAAATAATATTAACAATATTTCATTTTCTAAAATGGAATATTACTGTGCATTTGCCAATCGCGCTATAACTAAGCTAACCAGAAATAAGCTGACCATTCGTATGTAAAATTCGCTACAATATTGCCTTTGATAGTTAATACACTAAAAATCAGGCAATACCATGACAACCAACCTCTCTCAACTGTCACCCACTGCTGTTTGGCAATGGTTTGATCAAATTTGTGCTATTCCACATCCTACTTTTCATGAACACGCATTGGGTGACTTTATTGTTCAAGCAGTCCAAACCCGCGGACAGCAATACGGGTTAACGGTCAAAAAAGATGAAAAAGGCAATATTTTTATCTATAAACCAGCAAGCGTACAGCTTGATAGCAATATGGCAAACCATCCTGCGGTGGCTATCCAAGCGCATTTTGACATGGTGGCACAAAAAGGGGAAACCACCAACCATGATTTTATCACTGATCCTATCAAGCCTGTCATTAAAGACGATTGGGTCTGGGCAAGCGATACGACGCTTGGGGCAGATAATGGTATTGGGCTTGCTATGGCATTGGCGGTGGCGTTTAGTGATGATATTGTCCATCCACCGCTTGAGTTGATTTTGACTTGTGAAGAAGAAATCGGCATGGGCGGCGTCCAAGCCATTCACCCAGAGTGGCTGACCGCACCTGCGATGATTAACCTTGACTCAGAAGATGAAGGTGAACTGTTTATTGGCTGTGCTGGCGGGCGTGATGCAACATTCCAGTTAACTTGTCCGCTTATTACCGTAACCGAGGATGTCACGCCGATGGTGATTAAGGTAAGCGGTTTACAAGGTGGGCACTCTGGTATTGATATTCATAAAGGCTTAGCCAATGCTAACTTATTACTGGCGCGCGTGCTGGCAAGCCTGTTTGGCTCATCGCCTTTTTATCTACAACACTGGACAGGTGGGGTACTGCGAAATGTGATTACGCGTGAAGCCTCTGCGGCGGTGTTGGGTGATTTTGAGCGTATCAGCCAGTTGCTTCCCACTATCTTGCAAACGCTACAAGCTGAATATAAAATCACGGAACCCAACCTGACCGTGACTGTTGAAAAACTAGTAGCCTCGGATGCGCTGTCACCGGCATCTAGCAACCTTTCCGCCCTTAGTATAGCCGACAGTCAGCGTGTGCTTAACTTGCTGCGTAGCCTACCCAATGGCGTGATACGCATGAGCGATAGTTTTGCCGGCGTGGTAGATACATCAATTAGCACGGGCGTGGTTAAGCTTGGCCAAACTCACGACAATAATCACACCGCCACCCTTGAGATACGTTGTCTGATGCGATCTTTGGGTGAAACCCCAAAAGATGACATCGCCCAGCGCCTACAAGCTTTAGCAGATTTGGCAGGCGCAGCGCTAGAGTTAAGCGATGATTATCCAGGCTGGCAACCTGACCCAGATTCCAAGCTATTGGCAGTGGCAAAATCTGTGATGGCGAGTCATTTTGCAGGCGAGCCAAAACTGCAGGTGATTCATGCCGGTCTTGAATGCGGCATATTTAAAGGTAAAGCGCCAAACATGGACATGATTTCTTTTGGTCCAAATATCCGTGCGGCGCACTCACCCAAAGAGCGCGTAGAAATCGCCAGCGTGGCAAAAACTTGGCAGGTGTTATTAGACTTATTAAAAGTCTTGTAATGGCTAATGATTGCCTATGCTGCTATCACAGTTGTGAAAAAATGTCGTCGCCAAGGTTTTGAATTTAAGGTTTTAAACCTATGGTGTTGAGCCTATTTTCTTACACCGCGATACATAAAAAACCCTTGAAAATATTGATTTTCAAGGGTTTACTGATTGTCAAGGATGTATAGGGATATTAGATTTTAATGCTTGTTATGCTGATGTTTTGGCACTGCTCAACACGCGTCTGGCTAGTATTACGATAGCCAATACAAATGCCAATAATCCTAGCCATTGGGCAATGTTGTCCCAATTGGCAAGTTTAAGCGCCAGCGGTGCATCTGAGCCGCCCGTCGTGACTGACGCGGCAATAATAAACGCCATAATAACGCCAATCAAGCTCTCGCCCACAATTAACCCTGCAGCAAATAACGTACCTTTGCGCTCTGCAAACTTTAAGTTGCGCTCACGCTGCGCCGCCGCACTGTTTTTGGTGATACGGTTTTTAATCCACCATGCCAACACCGAGCCTATAAAAATCGGCATATTAATGGTAGGTGGCAAATAAATACCCATACCCACTGCCAGTACTGGCAAGCTGTATTTACCCGCTGAAGTTTTGCGTAATAAAGTATCAGCGACAATCAGTACCGCACCAATCAGCACACCGATAAGGATAAAGTCCCAGTTCAAATTATGCGCAAAAATCCCTTTGGCAATTGTGGTCATCAAGGTTGCTTGCGGTGCACCCAAGGCTTGCGAGGCATCCATATCAGGGCGAGGCAATGCCCCAGTAAAGCCGTAAGCTTTGTACAGTAGTTCTAAAATAGGGGAGATTACCAATGCACCTACCACGACACCAATCATTAACGCAACTTGCTGACGCCAAGGTGTGGCTTTTACCAAGTAACCCGTTTTTAAGTCTTGCAAATTGTCATTTGAAATTGTCGCTACACATAATACCGCCGAACCACAGAATAACGCCAACGCGGTGACAAATTTGCCATCGCCCGTGGTTAACAATTGCGGATAGGCATTGGCAACAAGCAATAAAATGAGCGAAATCACCACAATCGAGATAATGCCAATCCCTGAAATTGGGCTAGACGACGATCCAACCAAGCCCGCCATATAACCACACGCTGCCGCTACCAAGAAACCAATGATAAAGGTGACGGCAGTACAAACCAATACTAGCAACCATGCCAGACCCGCTGGCAAGCTTGTATCTGCCACAAACTGATAGAAACTAACCGCCAATAACAACGTCATTACCACCGTCCAGCCGATCATAACCTTGGGCGATAAATCCTGCTCCATACGACTGAGGTTTGATGAATTGCCACCTTTGAGCGCCTGCATGGAAATTTTTAATCCCTCAATCATTGGCTTCATAAGCGTGAGTAGCGTCCAAATCGCGGCAACACCAATGGTACCTGCACCGATAAAACGGACATTTTCCTTCCAGATTTTCATGGCAAATGCCGACATTTCCACGTCACTGGGCTGAGGCGTCATGCTCGTCAATATCGGCACCGCTGCACCCCAAGCAATAAAGATACCCAGCAAAATAGCAATACCGCCCGCTACGCCAACTAGGTAGCCTGCGCCAAGTAGCGCCAAAGAAAACCCCATGGGTAATTGGGTAATTGCCGACCCTGCTTTAAACCAGTAGCCTGCCGAATCTGCCAATACCCTAAGTCCACCGGTCAAAAACGCTACAATGCCTGATAACGCGCCACCAATCACAATATCCTTGGCGCCTGTTGAGGCATCTGACTGAGCGGGGGTATCATCTGATGTGTCCTGTTCGCCTGCCCGCAAAATTTCAGCAGCGGCAACGCCTTCAGGGTAGGGCAAATCACTGTTAACGACCATCGCATAGCGAAGCGGAATAGTAAAAATCACCCCTAAGATACCGCCAGCGATACATAAAATAGTGGTTTGCCAAAACGGAAACCCTGTCCAGTAACCGAGCATTAATAACGCTGGCAACACAAAGATAATAGACGATAAAGTACCTGCCGCAGAAGCTTGGGTTTGTACAATATTATTTTCAAGAATATTGCTATCTTTGGCAAATTTTAAAACTGCCATTGATATCACCGCCGCCGGAATGGACGAGGCAAACGTTAAACCGACTTTAAGTCCAAGATATACATTGGACGCGGTAAAGATGACAGTGATTAATGCCCCAAGAATAATGCCCCTTAGCGTCAATTCTTTGTGATTGGCATACATATCACCGATAGGCTGAACTTGCATGGGCAAATCTCCATGTAAAAGCAAAAGTTAATGGTGAGTAAAAAAAAGCTTATGGATTATACTGCGTTTTATGGCTAAAACAATAATTTTTATCTAGTACCCTAACCCTTGAAACATCGTAACACTACGGGTCTGAATAGGGCTATCATTGTGTAGCAAACGTTGTTTGGCAAATATTGTTTGGCAAAGCACGCCAATAATAGTTGCGCCTCATGCGTATAGATATAAGATACCTATGTGATTGGTAAAATAATAAGTCTTACCTACTAAGCAAAGAAAAGTTAAGCAAAGACAAGTAGTCAAGCATATCCTGCAGTGGCAGCCACGATTTATTTAGCAAGATACATTAAAATTTTGCACCACCTGCTATATAATTCTTGCTACACACTCAGCATGTTATATCTCAATGACAATCGATTACAGTTGTATGAAGATTTGCTAATGGAAATTGAATGATTTTAAACCCCAGTAATACCCCGTTTTCAATTTGGTTGGCAGAAGGGCAGTCAAGCCAGCGTGAGATGCTACTTGCCATGCAAGCCATGAAATGCCAATATAACTTACCCATGACCATCGTGGCATCCCATCGACAATCACGACCAGAAATCTTAAACTGTGCCGATATAGCGTACCAAGAGCCATCCGAGCCAAGTGAGCGGGTTGAGTTTGTACTTGCACAGGCCAAAAAGCACAATAGCAAAGTGGTATTGACAGGACGCAATAGCCAAGATTATGAAGCCAGACGTCAAGACTTCAAAGCAGCCGGTATTCGATTGTTGACAGGCGCAACTGACACAGCCACGCTTGAATTAATGGATGATAAAGCCGCTTTTACAGCTTTTTGCCAGCAACATGATATCCCTGTGGCAAGTGGCTGGCAGTTCGATAATACAGATGAGTTAATGGCACTGCTCGCGTTGCATGGTGAGCAGCCGTTATGTGTAAAACCCGTTAAAGGCATATTTGCGCAAGGGTTTTGGCGACTCGATACGGCAGCGGTCGATGCGTGGGATAGTTTTGAGCATTTATACTTCACCGATGCTAAAAAAATTCATCTTGCAGAATTTTTGCACGCCTATAACCATAGCCAACTGGTAAAAGAACAACCCATTGCTATGCTGCTGATGCCCTATCTAGCAGGCAAAGAATATTCGATTGATGTGGTATGTGAGACAGGGGAAGTGTTAGCCGCAGTGACGCGCTATAAAGAAGGCAGTGAGCAGCATGTGGGCTATGACGAGGCAGTGATGGCACTTGTCAAGCGTCTGGTGGCAGCCCTAAAAGCCGATGGTATTGTGAGCATCCAAACCAAAGCGGATGAAAATGGGACGCACAAGGTACTGGAAATCAATAGCCGCGCCTCTGGTGGGATTGGTTACACCGATCATGCCTTTGATAACGGCACAATGAATTTAACCCAATTAGCTTTTGCCTATTGGTCAGGCTGTATTACCAAACCGCAGTTAGCAGCAGTACGTGATACCATCACCCCTTGCATCGTGCGTCCGCTCATGACCAGTGTCAAAATCGGTTAACGCAAAAATAACAGGACAACAGACGGCATGACCGAGCAAAAAACTATTTCGTTATCGCGTGGCGAGCTTACTTTACGTTATCAAACCACTGCTGATTATCAGCTTGATGATTTGTTGGGATTTGCTGAGCGTATCAATCCCAAGCGCGCGTTTTTGTTTGTATCCAAAGTATTGGGGCGACATATTCCGGTATCTCCCGATAAGATGCGACAAGCCTTCACCCAGTTGGCAACTCTCATACCCGATGATTTGCCCGAGCCAATTGTGGTAATTGGTATGGCGGAGACCGCTGTTGGACTGTCTGCAGGGGTGCATCAAGTGCTGCAGGCGCGTTATCCACAAGCTATTTTGCTCAACTCGACGCGGCATGCACAGGCAGCAGAGCTGCTTACCACGTTTAGCGAAGATCATAGTCATGCAAGCGTGCATTTGATTTACCAAAGTGATGACAGCGAGCTACAAGCGAACGTTGAAAACGCCAAAACCTTGATTATAGTCGATGACGAAGCCTCCACAGGCAATACCTGTCAAAATGTGGTCAACGCCCTGCGTCAAGCAGGAATGAGTAAGCTTGAGCAAGTGCATTTGGCGACGTTGGTTGATTGGTCACTGGACAAAAAACTGGGCAAAACGGATAGTAATATTTTTAATGACATCGCCTTTTTTCGCCATCATTTGCTGGCAGGAGATTGGACGTGGAAAGATAGGGTAAATGCGCCCGCGGTTACCATGCCAAATGTGTCAACCACAAAGGCAGGCAGTCAGCCACTGCTGCCTACCGGCAATTGGGGTAGGCAACCGACACGCGATAGTACATCGGGATTGGATTTTTTGCTGCAAGGTTTGCAGCATATGCTGAGACAAAGACAATTGACCTTAGCGTCATTTGCTCATCAAAAAATCTTGGTGCTAGGCAGTAATGAGTTTGTTTGGTTGCCGTTGCTGCTTGCCGAAAGTCTGGCGCAGCATCAAGCGGATGTCAAGTTTTCCGCCTTGACGCGGTCACCCATCGCCATCCATGCTGATAGCGCCGTAACTAGCGTTATCAAGTTCTTTGATCATTATGGCTTGGGCATGACCAATTTTGTTTATAACGTGACGCCTGATGCGTGGGATTGGGTGCTGTTGTGCGTGGAAACCCCCCAAGATAGCGTGGATGAGTTTTGGCAGCGCTTTGATAATGTCATGGTAATTTCACCAAGACCCAAAATCTGACATTCTAAACCCGACAACCGGAGTCCGATACCTGAAGTCCGAAAGCTAATTAAGCACAAGAACGATAAAAGTTAAGTTTGATAAAAGTGAGTGTGAATGACCGATTTTTTTAAACCCGAAGCCCGTTTTTTTGAATCAAAAGTCGCTCTAGTCAAGCCTTATGCTTTGATGGATTTGGATGATACCTTGTTTCAAACCCAGCGAAAAATTGCAGCTTGGCAATTGCCAATGGATGGGTTAGTGGCGGCGACCGTCGATAAGCAGAATGCGCCATTGAGCTTTTTGACCCCAAAGCAGCGCCATTTTTTTAATTGGTTATCCCAATCAACAGAGCTCATCCCTGTCACCGCAAGAGATACCACTGAGATTATGCGCGTGAAACTGCCGTTTGATAGTTGGCAAGTTTTGACCCACGGTGCAGTGATTGTAGCGCCATCGGGGCAGCTTTGTGCGCGTTGGCAGCGGCTAATGGCAGGGCAATTGGTGGCGCTACAAGCCAAACTGACCCAGCTTATGGCGCGATTGGCAGGGTTTGAAGCACTACGCATAACCCCACATTATGAACACTTTATAGTAGACAATAACGCGACGGATTTGATGGTATATGTCGCCATCAAACATCAGCATAAAGACCACGATGCTTTGCTACAGTTTGCAGCACAGCTGCCGAGTGTGCTAAATGAGGCGGCTGATTTGGGCGATGAGTTTTATATCCATGTCAATGCCAATAACTTGGCAATCTTGCCGCACGTCGTCAACAAGCATCACGCGATGCGTTTTTTGCTCGACTATCATTTGGATAAAAACCGGCCTTGTTTTGGTTTTGGTGATAGTTTGGCAGATTTGCCGTTTTTACAATTATTGGACTGGTATGGCACGCCCAATCGAGGGCAACTGCATGATGCTATCAGTCAAGGGTGTGTATAATCATGACGACTCAGGCAAATTTTTCGGGTAGTTATTTATCTTCTGAGGTTACCTTGCTGCTCGATATCGTCAGTGCTGATAGCGTCAATGATATCAGCCCAACCCAAAAAGAAGCGTTAATCCAATCAGGTCAGCGCCATTATTCAGATATGTTGACGCTTGAAAAACCGCCAAGCGCCATGCATGAAGCCTTGTACAATCAAGCATTGGCGGCAGGCAAACAGCGCATGGCAAATGATGTCACAAGCCTTGCCTTTAGCTTATATCAGCTATTTCATGCTTGTGTGAATGCCTCGCAGCCGCTGATATTGGTCAGTCTCGTGCGGGCAGGATTGCCGATTGGGGTCTTGCTACAAAAAGCGCTTAGTGATGCATCTGCCAGTTATGCGTTAGCCAGTCAGCATTATGGGGTGAGTATCATCCGTGACCGCGGGCTTGACCCTGTTGCCTTGCAATATATTTTGCAGCAGCATCCCCATAGCCCGATTGTGTTTGTCGATGGTTGGACGGGTAAAGGGGCTATCTATGGTGAGTTGCAACGAAGTTTAGCCCAAATCACTGATAAGCGGCAACAAGCGCAACTGTTTCACCAAGGTGACGGGGTGATTCCACTGGTGACGTTGGCAGATCCTGCTGGGGTGGCTTGGCTATCGGCAAGTGATGATGATTGGCTAATGCCCGCAAGTTTGCTCAATAGCACTGTCTCTGGGCTGATATCGCGTACCCTGTATCGTGAGCCCAGTGATGGACTGCACCAAGCAGTGTATTATGACAAGTTACAGCCTTGGGATCGCAGTGGCGAGTTTATCCAAACCATTGATGCGCTGCGTCAGCAAACGCCCTTATCAACACCGCTAACGGGCAAGTTATTGCCGATTTTTGCCACCCAGTCTGTGATAGATGACTTAGCGGCGCGCTTTGCCATCAGCAATCGCAACCGTATTAAACCCACCATCGCCGAGGCGACCCGCGCGATATTACGGCGCGACCCTGAGTGTGTATTGGTCAATGAGATGGCAGACGGACAAGATACAGCATTACTGCGTCATCTTTGTGAGGAAAAAAATATTCAATTAATTGCAGATACCAGTATTGCACCTTACCAAGCTGTCACCATTATTAAGGACAGAAGCCAATGATAACCGCATCTTTGCGCTCATCGACCTTGTTAACCGCCCATTTATCCTAACCGCTCTTTTACGCACATTGTACTTTTTATGACACTATTACACCCTGTAAATCATTTTTTACCTGCGTCTGTTGCACCGACTATCAATCCCTACCAGCTGGGTGCGACGCTTTATATGCCAGCCACGCGCCAAGATATTTGGCAAATTATTAGCCAGCAAAAATTGGCTCAGATTGATAGTATCGTGATTTGTTTGGAAGATGCGGTAAGTGAAAGCGAGATTCCTGCCGCGCTCGCAAACTTAAAGCAGCTGCTTGCGACATGGGCTCAGCACGCCCAGAGGCATGGTTTTGGTGACGAATCGCGCCCAATTTCACCGCGAGCCTCACGCCCGATGGTGTTTATCCGACCGCGCAACGCCTTGATGCTCAGCGAGCTTGCCAGTTGGCAGGCGATTGGCTTGGTGGATGGCTTTGTGTTACCAAAAATCGATATGCAAAGCCTTGCTGATTGGCGCTTGGCTTGTCAGGCATTGCCATCGACACAGCTATTGATGCCGACGCTTGAGACTCGGCTCATCTTTAACCCGATACACAACCAAGAACTGGCGCTAGCGTTTAGCGAAGGGTTTAGTCAGTCGATTTTGGCGCTGCGTATTGGCGGCAATGATTTATTTGCCTCGCTGCGCTTGCGTCGCCCGTCCGATGTGACGATCTATCAAACCCCAGTCGGTATACTTATCTATCAGTTAATTGCGTGTTTTGTGCCGCAGGGTTTTTATTTGACCGCGCCGGTGTTTGAGTATTTGGATAAACCTGCCTTGTTTGCTGAAGAATTGCGGCAAGATGTCGCCTTGGGACTGGTGGGCAAAACCGTCATTCACCCTGAGCAAATTGCCGCAGTCAAGCAAGCTTTTTATGTCAACGATGTAGAGCGCAGTCAAGCCACCGCCATTCTTGCCGCCGATGCCAAGGCGGTGTTCAAGCAAGACAACAGTATGCTTGAGCCAGCCACGCATCGCGCGTGGGCGACCAGTGTGATGCTTCGCGCCAATGTCTAAAAGCTAATGTTTAACAGCCAATGTCTAACAGTTTGGCGCATCAAAGTCAGATAACAAATCACTGACCGATAATTGAACAAAATTGCGCTATAATGACGGGTTAGCAGATAACAATAATTAATGATAACAATTTAACTGATAACCAGCATCATGGAAACCTATGCAAGCAAATACTCTCCCCAGTCAGTCAGTGACGGTTATTTTTCAAGGCGGCATCAACGTTCACCAGCTAGGGCAGGGCGGCGATGACGGCAGTGATTTTATCGCTAACGTCGCTAAAACCCGAGCAGCTTTGCCCCATGCAACCATTGTGTTATCGACTTGGGATACGCTTGCGTTGCCCACCGAGTTTGACAGCGCCGACAAATTGGGTATCGATCAGCTGATTTTAAACCCAGATCCTGGTGGGCTACCCAATATCAAATTTGGCTACGACGCCCCTAACAACGTCAATCGACAAATCATCTCAACGCAAGCGGGTCTCAACCAAGTCAGCACCGAATATGCGCTCAAACTGCGCACCGATAGCTACTTGCTCAATGACAATCTGCTACAATTTTATCGCTATTATACCCAGCAAGTAACATTACATTCCCAGCGCCATTTATCCTCAAAAAGTAAAGGAACTGACTATTCGCCGATTGTAGTGCCGTCATTTTTTACCATCGACCCCAGCATGTTTGAGCATATGGCGTTTCATATTAGCGATTGGGCGCAATTTGGCAAGACCGATCGACTGCAGGCGTTTTGGTCGGCACCTCTGATGAGTCGTGACAATGCCACTTATTTTGAATCGCATGCACAAGATATCGATGCCAAATTTGCGGACAATACCTTTCGCACGCGGTTGGCTGTCGAGCAGCATATTGCCAGTCATTATGCTAATCAAATCGGCTACGCTGCCACGCCAAGCTACTATAATGAACTCAACGAGCAGATTCTAGACGCGCATAAGGCATTTTTGGCGAGTGAAGTGATTGTGCTTGATATGACAGACTACGGACTACGGTTACCCAAATACGAGTGGACATTGACCGATGCTTTTATGGCAATGAACTGCATCAGCCATGATGACTGGTATCAGCTGTTTTATCAATATTGGTACCCCAACCAAGTTGACGAAACCCGCTTGGCGCATGCGGATGAACGAGCGGTGATGAAAAGTATTGCCGCGGCAGAGTTTTATCAAAATAGCCCAGTGGATCAACACCAGATTTTCTCGCGTCTTTATCCCTAAATCCGCTAAATAAAAAAGCTTACCCAACAGATGGTAAGCTTTTTTTCAACAGTTAAACAATTAAACGCCAATTTTAAAAATCAATCTTTAAACATGAGCCTTTAAACATCAATCTTTAAACCGTGGGCTTTAAGCGCTTGGTATTCATCCGGCGTACCGCAAAAATCAATGTCGTCATCCGTGATTTTGACATAGCCAACCCTGCCGCCTTGTCCGATTAATAAATTATACATCGGGGCGATATAATATTCGTTGTTAACCGTCAACTGTTGGGCAACCGCTTGTTGAAACAACGATAGATACTGCTGCTTGGATTTAAAATAATACAAGCCATCACTGCAAAGATTGGAGATACGCTGTTTTTCGGTGGTTTTAATTACCTTATCATCGTCATCGACAGCGATAAATGACCAATGGTCGCCTTCGCCTTCAAATACTTCTAAATAGCCATCAACAGACTCTACCCAGTCAGGTTTTTCAAAACCATAGCGAAAGGTATCGATGTTAAAAATATAAATCGGCTCATCGTCATCAATACTAGGATTACCGAGTCCCAGTTCAAGTCCTAGCCCCAGTCCAAGCGCTACTGTTTCAGCTTGCCCCGCTGTCTCGCCATCAAGCGTATGAATCATAAAATTGCGCACACCCAAGCGTGTTAATCGCTCAGCAACAAATCGCGGGGTATCATACACATCGCGCACGATAAGCAAAAATAAATCGGTACTAAAATAGCGCTCAAACGACTTGATTGCCAAATCAAATACAATGGTATCGGCAATCGACAATTGATACTTAGGCACCTCAAAGCCCGCCTTAAAAAAACGACTGCTTAAGCCTGCCATCGGAATTACGAACATGTCACTGCCTCCATCACATACATTTTGTATAAACGATACGCATTAAGCAGCATGGCGCGCTGGCGATCGGGTCTGTCTGCGTGCAAGGGTAGCATGGATAAAAACAATAACACCACGGCTGGCATGATAGATTCTGTGGTCATGTCATTGACCCAGGTGCCGGCAAAAAATTCTTGCTGGATTTGCTCCAAACGCTTATCAATATCAAATCGTATATCGCTACCGCTAGCGCTATCGATAATTTCATAACGCCCTGCGATGATAAAATCATACATACCAATCACAGAATGGGTGAGCTTGGCTAAATCATAGCTTGCGTTGCCAAAAATACTAAAATTACCGTTAGAATCCGTGCCGCGTGGGTCAAAAACTTTTACCCGGCGACCGCGCATGTCATACATGATATTGCTAAAACATAAATCGCCATGCATGACACTCACGGTGTTTGGCAGTGCCAAGGCTTTGTCGATACAGTCCTGCGCAATCTCTAGCGTACTGCCAAGCATCGTTTCATCATATATCACAGCTTTATTCAAATCGACATCGGCATCATCGGCATACGCATACAGCCGCTTTAAGGTTTTTTTATGGTACAAATCTTCGGCATACGATTTGGCAAACCCGGTTTCGATATGACGATGCACGTCGGACTGATTGGCCATACTAAAAAATTCTTTTAATAACTGAAAAATATGTTGCCAAAATTCAGTGGTATTTAACCCATGCACATACAACTCATTGAGTGGTAACAATGGCAAGAACTCTAAGCTATAACTAAATTGCCCGTCCACTTGCTGATAATCAATCAACTGCGGGGTAAAACGTCTAAGTGGCGCAGGAATATGGGTGTACCAATAAATTTCCGCTTCAATTTTGGTGTTGTCGTCACTGCTTTTGGTGACAATGCCTTCACGAATCTGCAGTGAATTAAAGGCTCGTTCGGTGGTCATATTGGCACGGGCATGAATATAATGGACAAAATTACTGCAGTCATAATACGACTCAATGTTGACCGATTTCATTGGCATCGTCTGTTGGTACAAATAAATCGCCCGCACAAAATTTTTCTTACTAATCGCTAGGGCTTTAATCAACTCCAATCGTGAGGAAAAGGCAAAATAGCCAATCCAATCGGTGGGGTTTTCTTTCATTTTTTTGGTTTGTTGCCAGTCGTATTGGCGCGTTTTATCCGACACGCCAATACAATCTGAGTAATCAACTAACTGGGGTAAAAATACATCCCCTTGGATGATACGAATATGCTGGTATGATTTATCAATGGCTAGATTAAGCACATATAAAATGGTCTCAGCCAATGCCAAATTTTCAGGGATTGTCACCACTTCAATGGGCAGAGACTCAATCACTGCTTTTTCATTGAGGGTCAAGGTATAAGCTTCGGGTAGTGACAATAGAATTTTTTCATTGGGAAAGTGTTTGCGTACCACATCGACTTGGAGTTGTAACAGTTTTTTATTGCCGATGGGCAGCATGCAAGGTGGAATGCGCCCAATTTCTGCTTCAAATTCAGCATTGACATAGGAAGAGGCATTAATGAGTATCATGGCGTTAAATTACCTTAAATGTCGTTATTGTTTTTATTTTTTATTAAGGTGTTAAATCAAGCAGCTGGCAAATCTCTGCATAGCTTAACTTGACCAATTCGTCGGGTCGAATAGCTTTGTCATCTACATAAAACCCTTCAAAGCCGCACCAAGGCTTACCCACGTATAATTCATCATACGGGATATCATGTTGTGCCAGCCAATTGATGATAATTGGCAACGTGTTTTTATTAATAGCGCCAATATTGCCTTGATAGGTGCGCATATTGCGACTGGTATTGATGACAATGGTAAACCCTTGTCGATGGTATTCTTTAAGTTTTTCGACAACTTCGGTGATGGGTTGGGCATTGGCATAGTCGCCGTTTTGGGTGGTGCATAGGGTATCATCTAGGTCAAAGATTAGCCGCTTCATTGTTATTATGTTCCTAATATTGCAGTGATAGACTTAAACTAAAATTTTTTGTATTTTTAATAAAATCAAGTATTTGATTGTTATTTTAATTTCAATACCTTAAAACGAATCCCTACCAAATGATATTACTTATTCATTACTTATTGTAAATTTAGGTAAGAATGCGAGAAAAAAATCGATTATAGGGCTTAATCACAATGCTTAACATTGGCTGGAACGCTTTTAACCAATCGATCAATCGATGTTGACAATTTTTGAGAATAAGCCATAGCACCAAAAATGCGGGAAAAAGCGGGTGAGAGCCTGACGAATCTAAATAATATAGGCTGTGATTTAATGAAAGATTGGCTTTTATTAACGATAAGCTAACAGGCTAAAAGATTAAAAGGCGAAACAACAGTAAGCAAAAAACCGCGGCAAGGCGTGGAAAATTTATTTGATAGCGACGTAACTATGGACTTTATACATACGACCCAGCGCGTTTTTCCAGCCACGGGCATTGGGCATAAAGGCTTGGCAATGATCTAAGTGATAGCCATAGCCTGCATTGCCATAGGCCATCAAAAAACTGCCATCCAAAAAGCCTGACTGCCCTATAACAAAGCCGTTACCTTGATTAAATCGCGCTTCAGCACCGTTACCGAGCAAGGTAGCATTGATTGCGGTATAGCCGTGGCCTTGATTGTGGTTGGCATTGGCGTGGGTGATATCGATACTGGCGTGATGACGGGCAAAATAGCCACCGATCACGTTTTCATTGCCAAGACTGCGATTGGCTAAAATACGCCCGCCATTGTCGGCAAAATAGCCATAGCCATAATTGCGATAGGCATTGGTACGTCGGTTGATGCTGTTGCAGCTTAGCATACCATTGTGCAGCGCCAAAAAGCCATGTTTGTTTTCGCTGGCACTGGTATCATGACACCACATCGAGCCATTGGTGAGTGCATAAAACCCTGCGATATGGTTGTGGGCAGACACGCTGTTGTCGGCATTGACAAAGCCGCTAGATTCCGCGCAAAATCCAAAACCCAACTCTTCATCCAAATGCGCACAGTGATACGCCTCGCATTGCTGGGCATCTATCGAGCCCCCATACGCAAAAAACCCGACGTCCCCCGCAAACTGTACAATCACCCCAGGCTCACAGCGGATACTTGAGCCAAAGCGGGCAGCAACCCCATAATAAAACTTATTGATACGGACCTTTGACCCCACGAGCACTTGGCTATTGTAATTGCACATGATACCGGCACCATAGCCTTCATCTTGCCACTGTCCATAGCCCAAAAACGCCTTAGTGCCATTGATAGTCATGCCATCGATTTTAAAAATACCGTTGCCCCGCTGCATCAAAAAGCCACAGCGGTTATGGGCATCATCAAAATGTAGCTGTACCTTATCAGGATTGTCCAAATTGCCAACAATCTCTACCCGATCACTAAAAAAATCAATTTCAACTTGGCTTAAATAATACTCGCCATCGGCAATTTTGATTTGGATAAAGCCTTTATCACCCAAGTTATTTAATTGGCTTTTACAATAAGCCAAAGCCGCGTGAATAGTCGGTAATGTTTGCGGCACGTCAATACGTTGCCAGCGGTTGGATACTTTTTTAATCATAATAACGGCAAGCTAACAAGTGATATGGCACTCAAAATGAGTAGGTCGACCATACATCGCCAAAAAACCTAGCGATAGTCAAAGCCATTGCAGTTATTATCTAGGAAATAGCCGCTGTAATATGTTGGGTTTTCTTAGTGAATATGAAGTTTTTTATGACGATTTAGGTTTTGCCAATTTTTCACTCAACGAATTCGCGACCCAGGCAGGCCCAATCAACAAAAATTGTAAGTCTTCAAAAAATGACGGTTTTTTGCCCTCAATTTTGTGACCGACAAATTGCCCAATCCACGCGACCACAAATACGCCAAACCAAAACTTAAACCCAAATGGCAAGATAGCAATCGCTGCCAAGCAAAACAGCACAAACATGCCCATGGCAATAAATAATTGCGTAGACAAGCGTAGATAAAACAGCATTACCAAAGCAATCAATACCAACGTAAACGCCGCCTGCCATGACATTCCCATGCCTAAGATACTGGCAAAAATCGTGGGTACGCACAGCCAATGAATTTTTTTATTGATAGGATGTTGGTGGCTCACAGCGTAGTCAGCCAGCCAGCTTTGTAGGGATTTTTTTGAATGAAGCAGGGTCACGGTTGCCATAATCTTCTTCCTTAAAGATAATAAAAACAATGAAAAAAATTGCTGATAAAAAATGGGTGTGAAGCCCATCAGTTACCCCTGAATCGTATCACACCCTAGTCGTTTTTCAAATCAGCGAATTTACACTGATAGGTTTTGATATCAGTGGCTTTTAATAACAATGGCTTTTGATATCAGTGGCTACTAGGCTAAGCCTTTGGCTTTTTGCTCACTGCGATACCATTCATACAGCCCCACAAACGCATTGATTTGGTACACCATGGTTTGAATGGCAAAAATATAATTTTGCGACATCAAGTTGACAATCAGCCAGACAAAATTCACCACAATCCATAACCACCAGTTAAATGAATAGCGTAAAATCATCGTGGCTTGCGCTGTGATAGATAGCACAAATGCCAACACATTAATCCAAAAAAAATCAATTACGCCCAAAAATTTACTGCCATCGTTGGCGACCACGCCATAACCCATCGACGCTAGCCAATTATTGACAGTTGGAAATAATGCCAAGCCAATCGCGATAAAGGCAATGGTTACCAACCACACAATTTTATTGGCTGATTTGGGAATCATATTGCCATCGCCATCGGTATTTTTTGACCAATAAAAAATGCCATATAAATGGGTAAAAAAGTTAAACAGCGGCGCAAGCATCAAACCCACCGCACCTGCGGTTCCCTGTACAATGGTTTCGCCCGCCGTTGCCAACATACCAAAGCCATTACCTGCTATATTGCGGCGAAAACTCAGCGACACCACACACAATAGCCCGATAAAAGACACCCCCAAATAAAACCAGTCTAACGCTCGATGTTCTGTGGTCAACCAAAAGCCCGTAGCCAATGCCACCACCCCAAAAAAGAACCATACCACCGTCCATTCTTGTGCCCATTCACCGGTAATTTTATCCAAAATTGCAATTCGCATTTCGCCTCCAACAGTCATTACAACCATAACAACATTTTTTTAACTAAGTTTTAAAAAATAAAACCAAAAATTTTTAGCATATTTACCAAGCATGTCTAGCAAGTATGTCTACAAAATTATTTTATGCCTCGATATCTTGGTAGTGGTGAAAAACGTGTGCATCAATGAGCGCAATCGCATCCAAGAACCGCTGGTGATAGTCTGGACTATCAATAAACAGCGGGGCAATATGATGGCGGGCAAAGATTTGTTTTAAACGATTTTCAAAACGCTCACGCTGGGACTCGCTGCCTAAAGAGCGCATCCCATCGGCGACCCAAGGGGTGTTATTGGCAAGCATCAGGGTGTAATCTAAGCGAAACTCATCGATACAAGCGGTCAAAAACGGGTGGGTACGCCCTTCATATTCTTCACAGAATGCTTGCGTGGTGACAAAATCTGTATCCACCAAAGTGATTGGGGCAGGGGCAAAGCGTTTGGCGACGCGTATCGCTTGCTCATGGTCAGTTGCCATGAGCGGATAGTCATCGTATTGCATACCAAGCTCAGTACCCCCCAAATCAGTTTGCACAAACAGCCGTCCCATTTCTAAGCCATAGCTTGCACCATAATAGTTGGCTAATTTATGCAGTAGTGTGGTTTTACCTGAGCTTTCACCACCCACCAATGCCACAGTTTTGGTGTAGTCACCTCGCGCTTGCGGGTGAATGGCTGACCAATACAGCGCGGGATTATTGTGAATCTTGCGGCTATCAAAGCCGTGCTGGCGTGGCGTGGTCACTACAGGTAAATGTAAATCATAATCGACAAACGGATGGGTTTCATCCATAAACACAACCGGGGTTACTACCTCTGCCTCATCGCTAGACGCGCTCAACTTAGGGTAGCGTTGTTGCAAATCCGCTAATACCGCATTGACCTGATCAACGCTCAAATCTTGATAATTGTCTTCATACGAGGGCGTTACCAAATCAGGTAAAATCTCTATATGTACAAATGGCAAATCAGCAAATGCCATCGTCATCCAGCGCGCTTTATCTTTCAAATCAATGGAAAAATTTGGATTGGGCGCAGGGTGGGGAGTAATAAAAATATATAAATCTTTGACTTGCCCAGACGCATGTAAAATCGTTCTTACATGCCCCAAATGCAGCGGCTCAAAATGTCCAATAATGATACCCACATCTTGCATCATGCTTTCCTCAATACTTCATCACGGTTTTTTAACTATTTTTTAGCGACTTGATTTTTTGATTACTTGGATACATCTTGTTAGTAACGCTATGATAATCGATTAGCTTCTACGAAGTTACAATCGTTTGTAACGCTAGTATCACAATTTGTAAGAAACAGTGCACACACGCTACTAAACACGCTATATAGATAGCCGCGATAACACTGCTTGTTATAATCGCTCATGATAATAATGCTGTAGAAAAAGTTACTAAAAGAAACATCATTCTACGTTTTGTCACCCAACTACACCCTGCATTTGCTTATAATAAATCGTAACCAAAACATAGCGTCTTTAACCAATAATTTTAGCTGATGGCATTAAGTTTTAAAGGCATTAAATTTCAAAGATGTTAGGTTTTAACTAAGTCGTAAGTGGTTTTTTTTGTTTTTAACAGGTAAAAAATTGAATGGCAAATAAACTGGTAAAACTTCATCGCTCTCAGAATCATCGTATGATTGCCGGTGTGATGGGGGTATTGCAGAGTATTTAGGCTGGAATGCAACATTGGTGCGTTTGTTGTTTGTGATTATCTCAACTGCAAGTGTCGCAGTACCAGGCATTTTGATATATATCGTGTTATGGATTGTCATGCCAAATGCTACCCAAAGCTCCTATCGTACGGTTTGATGGGTGTATTGGTTTATTTGTAGCAAAGCTAAACAGTTAAAAAAAGAAATATTATAAATAATAACAATTAGCTATAACAATAACTATAAACTTCTCCACTTTTCCTCCTGCCCAGATATTACATTATCTGGGTATTTTTTTAACCTAAAAAAAGCCTTAAGGGAATGCTTAAGGCTTTTGTTTATATTAAAAATCTTGAAAAAATTGACTAAGGCACAAAACGTACAGGCTCGGCAATCACTTGCTGGGCGCGTTCTGCGACTTTATCAAAGCGGTGGATACTGTTACCTTGGTTGTCAACAGCGACCGTCACCGGCATATCTTCTACTTCAAACTCATAAATCGCTTCCATACCTAGCTCTGGGAAGGCAAGCACTTTAGCGCCTTTGATAGCTTTTGATACCAGATAAGCGGCACCGCCCACGGCAATCAGATAAATTGCGCCATGTTTGGCGATGACTTCACAGGTCGCAGGGCTACGCTCGGATTTACCGATCATCCCAATCAAGCCTTGATCCAAGATTGTGTCGGTGAATTTATCCATACGCGTTGAGGTGGTGGGACCCGCCGGACCGACCACTTCATCGCCCACGGCATCGACAGGACCGACATAATAAATAAAGCGATTTTGTAAATCAACGGGTAGCGCTTCACCTTTGGCAAGCATATCGACCATGCGTTTATGGGCGGCATCACGACCCGTTAAGATTTTACCACTAAGTAGTAAGGTATCACCGATGTTAAACTGACCTAAGGTTTCTTTGGTTAAGTCGTTAACATTGATTTTAATCACATCATCGGAGCCAAATGACACTTCTGGCCAATCTGATAGTGAAGGTACCGGCAAGGCTGCTTCACCTTGACCGTCTAGGGTAAAGTGAATATGACGAGTCGCCGCACAGTTTGGAATCATGGCAACGGCTTTGCTTGCGGCATGGGTAGGAAAGTCTAGTACTTTCACATCGAGTACCGTAGTCAAGCCGCCAAGACCTTGAGCGCCAACGCCAAGCTCGTTCACTTTGTCGTACATATTAAGACGTAAGCGCTCAACGCTATCAAGCTCGGCACCGCTTTGGGCTTTGGCTTGTAAATCATGGATATCGATGTGTTCCATGAGCGAGCGCTTGGCAAGCATCATGGCTTTTTCTGGCGTGCCGCCGACACCGATACCTAAAATACCAGGTGGGCACCAACCGGCCCCCATTTGAGGAACGGTTTTTAACACCCATTCTTCAATCGAATCTGAGGGGTTTAGCATCGCAAATTTTGCTTTGTTTTCTGAACCGCCACCTTTTGCGGCACAAATCACATTAACTTTGTCACCCGGTACCACGCTCATGTGCACCACCGCTGGCGTGTTGTCTTTGGTGTTTTGACGTTTACTAATTGGGTCTACTAGGATGGATGCCCGTAGTGGGTTATCTGGATTGTTGTAAGCACGGCGTACCCCTTCATTAACCATGTCTTCAACGCTCATCGCTGAGCCTTGCAAGTCCCATTGCACGTTCATACCGATATCAAGGAACACCACCGCACTACCGGTATCTTGGCAAATCGGACGATGACCCATCGCTGACATACGACTATTGGTGAGGATTTGCCCCATGGCGTTTTTGGCAGATTGGTTGGTTTCTTTTTGCCATGCTCCATATACAGCATCAACGAAGTCTTTTGGGTGATAATAACTGATGTATTGAAAGGCGTTGGCGATAGAATTGATAAAGTCGTCTTTCTTGATGACGGTCATTGGCTGGTCCTTTTCACTGGCTAAATAGTGGCGCTATTATAGCATTGTCACTTGCTAGATTGGCAAACAAGATTGGCAAAAGGGCGCAGGAATAAGCGTTTTAGACGGTTAACTCCTAAAATTTTTATCCCGTTAAAAAATTATTAACAGTTAGTGGATAATACTTGGCAATGCATGATTGAGTAATTGCATAAAACTGATATGTAGCCAGCCATACATCGCCACAAATCCCACTATCAACACTACATAGCTTGCGGTGATAATTTTACCCTTTAACACCACTAAAGAAGGCGGTATGAATGGGGCAGTACTGCCAGAGATTGGTCCATTGCCAAGATGATGGGGTGGCCAAGGTGTGCTACTAGCTTGATGGGCGAATATCTGCTGCTGGCGGATAACGCGATACTGCATGACGTACACTATACCCAGCAAGCCACCTATAATTGCACCGCCTACATGACTGGCATTATCGATACCACCCACCAAAAAACCATAGCCTAAATTAATCACCATGACTATCAGTAACGAGCGAAAATTTAATGCAAAATTATTGAATGATGTTTTGGTTAGCGCTGTCACCAATAGCGCCATCCCAATGCCCATGATACCACCTGACGCACCGGCACTAATAATCGGCGGCTCACCTGCCATCACGCTATGCAAGCCCAAAAAGTTATTGAGCAGATTGCCGCCAACCCCTGATAACAAAAACAACGCTAAAAAATTGACAGCGCCAAACATCCGCTCAGCCACTTGTCCAAAATAATATAAAGCAAACATATTAAACAGCAAATGCATAAAACCAATATGCAAAAACAAGCTGGTCACCAATCGCCACGGCGCTTTACCTAGCGAAAAGGGTAAAAAATTGGCACCCCAAGCAATTAACGATTGATTAGTAGGATTGGTCGGATTGACGCCAAAAAATAGCTGTAATGCAAACACCCCAATGCAAATTACTACCAACGCCAACGTGATAGGGTAGTATTGTAAAGCTTGTTGGATTGGGGATTCAAATGCCATAGCGCGCCTTATGTAAACCAATTTAAGCCAAAATTTCAAAGCAAAAAGCCTGTATAAAATCATTATTATCAATTCACAAACCGCAATTATAGTATGAAATGGTAACAATGTTTTGCAAATCCGTCGCGGTAACCGAGAAAATGATAAGCTAAGCGGGAGGCATTCTTTCCAAATTTTTAGCATCATAAATACAAATCATAGATAAAAATTGTAGATACAAAAGGCTTTATGATAAAACGCCAATCCAAACCGCTTGTCATTCTCATTCATGGCTTGCACATGCATGCCTGGGCGATGCGACCGCTTGCCAAAAAACTCAGCAAACTCGGCTACGAATGTCACAGGTTCGGGTATTTTAGCGTCGCGCATAATCTTGCCAATCATAGCCGCCGTTTGCACCGCTGGCTCACCAAACATGAAAAAGCGGGTGTGCCTATTTATTTGGTCGGTCATAGTCTTGGTGGTCTGGTCATTCGAGACTTTTTGCAGCGCTATCCACAGTGGCAGATTACGCGCTGTGTGACACTTGGAACGCCGCATAATGGTAGCATCAGTGCCAATAATATCGTCAAAATCCTGCCCAAATTCGTCGGTCGCTCGTATCTGCAGGGACTAGATGGCAATGCGCCGGCACTCAACGATGAAGTACAGCTAGGGATTATTGCGGGGGTTCGTTCGGTGGGGCTTGGCAAAGTGGTATTACCCCGTAACCGTGAACTCGCCAAGCTTGAGCCGCATCTGCAGCCCAATGACGGCACGGTATTTGTTCATGAAACCCAGCTTGCCGCTGCCAAAGACCATATCATCGTCAATGCGTCCCATACGGGATTACTGATAAATGATGAAGTAGCGATGCAAATCCATCACTTTTTGCAACAAGGGCATTTTTTGCATACAAAAAATTGTTGAGACCACCTAGGGTTAAAAACCCATCAATTCAAAGTTTTTTTAAGAATTATGTTGGGGCAAAATGCTATAATCATCCAAAGTTTTTTAGGCGCTCTATTGAGCGATGATGTATTTAGCCATCATCCATTGAGCGATGGTCAGGCAAAGCTGTTGAAGAAGGTTAAGCTGTGTTGAAAGCAAGTGATGTGATGGGTTGTATGATGGGTCATAAGGTGCGTACCAATGTCAATGCGCAATCATCAGCCATCAGCGCTTTGTTAATTGCCTTGGTGAGTATATCGGGTGCGACCTTAACTGCCTGTAGCCCGTCATCGACGCCGCCATCCCCAACGTCGCAAGCGGCTTCGACCACCGCTTCGAGCGCTAATGGCAATAATGCCAGTAATACCAATGCAACGCCAAATGCCAGTATTGCGAGTACAACTGCTGCAGTGCCCAACCAACTCACGATTTACACTTCCATTGACAAAGCGGCGCTTGAGCCGTTATTAACCAGCTATGCTAGGCAAGTCAATGTGCCGATTCATATCGTGCAAGATGAACCAATGTCAATTTTGGCACGGTTAAAAGCAGAAGGTGCCAATAGCCCTGCGGATGTGATTTTGACTGAAGATGCGGGTATTTTTAGTACCGCAGTCGAAGAGGGGTTGTTACAACCCTTTAATGCCGAAAAAGCAGTGGCGCATGTCCCAGAGCGTTACCGCGATCCTGATGGCAATTGGATTGCGTTATCGAGCTACGCACGTACTGCGGTGTATGATAGTCGTGTACTCCATAGCAATGATATCTCAAGCTATGCCGACTTGGCCAAAGTCAAATGGTCACAAAAACTGTGCCTAAGCCAAGGCAAATACATCCCTAATCAATCACTGGTGGTCAATCTCATCAATAATCTGGGCGATAAACGCACCCAAGAAGTGATGCAAGGTTGGCTTGCCAATCTGAGTGTACCCCTGCTGCTGGATGACAGTGAAGTGCTAAAGGCCATAGAAAGCGGTAAATGCCAAATCGGTCTGGTCAACAGTAACCACTACGGACGCTATCTACAAGCGCATCCCGATACCCCGATTAAAATCAAATGGATCAATAAGGGCTACGGCGGCGTCAGTACCAACATCACAGGGGTTGCCATTCCCCATGCCGCCAAGCATACCGAGCTAGCTTTAGGGCTGATTGAATGGCTGGCTGCCAAAGATCAGCAATCGCTGTATGCCAGTTTAAGTAACACCTTTCCGATTGACCCCAATGCCGAAGCCTCGGTATTACTCAAATCTTGGGGGGATATTGAAGTCAGCCCGATACCTGTGAGGTTTTATGGCGAAAGACAAGCGCTGGCAGTCGATTCAATGCAGCAAGCGGGTTATTACTAATTAGCTTTGCTCACCAAAAAATGCAAATAACGCCCTAGCCATTTATAAGGGTCTTGTCCGCTATAGGCGACTTCCATATCAATTACCGCTTGTGGATTGGTATGTCCACCACGCTTGAGCGGTGAATAATCATGAAACACCCGTAACCCTGAGGTATGAAAGATTTGGTAATGATGGTCACCAATCCAAGCAATCACCTCATCTTTTGCCACCGGGTGATTGGGCGTCAAACTGCCATTATCGGCTTTAAAATCTTTGTTATTTAGTAGATTAAAATTGCCCATCACCAAGTTACGGTACACAAAGCTGGCAGGGTTATAAAAACACAGCGATAGCACCCCTTTTTCAGCGCCATCATCGACAAGCCACCGATCAAAAAAATCCATAATCAGTTTTGGCTCAGCCAACCACTCAAGCACCGCATGACACAGGATTAAATCATATTTGCCGGTTAATTTATCATCCAATTGCTGATAAGGGCAGGTATGCCAGGTGATATTTTGTGCCGCCTCGCCTGCGTTTTGTTTGGCAATCTCAAGCATATTGGCAGAGATGTCATTGATGGTGACGTCATGCCCGTCTTTGGCAAGTTCGATACTGATTTGCGCCAAACCTGCACCAACATCCAACACGCGAAGGGGTCGGTTGTGTGTCTGTTGCCATGACTTTACCCAGCCAAAAATATCATGGCGCAGCACAGCAAGGCGAATTTCACCTTTTAAGCCGCCGTATATTTTTTTCTCAAAATGCGCGCTGATGTCATCAAAATTGCGGTCTTGGTTCATCATACAAGATTTTTCAGTCCGCGTTGTTTTTCGCGTTGATAATCACGCTCTTTTAAAGTGGCGCGTTTATCGTGCAGTTTTTTACCCTTCGCAAGGGCAATTTCGCATTTGACGCGTCCATGACTCCAGTACACTTTAAGCGCCACACAGGTATGACCTTTTTGGTTAACCATGCCAAAGAGCTTATCAATCTCGCGGCGGTGCAGCAGTAGTTTACGGGTGCGAAGGGGGTCAGCGACAATGTGAGTCGATGCCGATAACAGCGGCTGAATATGCGCGCCAAACAAAAAGGCTTCACCATCTCTAAAAATCACATAGCTTTCGGTGATACGCATTTTACCGGCACGGATGGATTTGACTTCCCAGCCGAGTAGCTCAAGCCCCGCTTCAAAGCTTTCTTCAATAAAATACTCGTGACGCGCTTTTTTGTTGCTAGCAATCAGGCTAGGCATTTTTGGTTTTTTAGTCATTTAGGTTTCCTTGCTGCAACATCGCGGACATACCCAATGCTGCACAGCATGTTTTAATCATCTTATTGCCATAATCTTATTACAAGAATCGGGTTGCCATAAATCAGTATGACAAGCCGTTTAATATGGCGATAAATCCCAATAAATCAATTCATAGATTTTGATTACTAAGTTTAAGTTGTTGATTATTGGGCTTTGGATTACTAAGTTTTTAATTGCTAGGTTTTTCATTATTACGCTTTACCCTAAATTTTAATTAAGCTTTGGGTAAAATGCTGCAAAGCTGTCATGATAACACGCTACACACAAATTGATAGTGAGATTTAATTGTTAATTGGCGTCAAATTTTGCTAGGATTAGCAACAAACTAGCAATCTTTGTTTTAGCCGTATTGTTAGCGCCAAATAGCGCATTATTTATCATAAAGAGACAGCCATGTCAGCAGCCAGCCAGCCAATTGCAACCCCTTATACTAAAATTATCTATCCGGGTACATTTGACCCGATTACCAAAGGGCACCTTGATTTGATTAAGCGCGCTTGCCGCCTGTTTGATGAGGTGATTGTCGCAGTGGCGATTGGGCATCATAAAAAACCGCTATTTACTTTAGAGGAACGGATTGGACTGGTAGAAAAAGCCTGTCATGATAAAGATTTGAGCAATATATCTGTGATTGGCTTTGATGGGTTATTGGTGGATTTGGCAAAAAATCAACAAGCCACAGGTGTACTGCGTGGATTGCGGGCGATGTCAGATTTTGAGTATGAATTTCAGCTCGCCAATCTCAATCGTGAACTAGACCCAAATTTTGAAGCGGTGTTTTTGACCCCATCGCAGCAATATTCTTTTATCTCCTCGACACTGGTGCGCGAAATTGGCAAATTAGACGGTGATGTGAGTAAATTTGTACCGCCGTGTGTCGAAGAAGCATTTGAACGAAAAAAACAACAGGGTTGGTAAGTCGTGGTAAAATAACCGTTTCTTAGTAAACGTTTTAAAAGCTATGGCATTAATAATCACTGATGAATGTATCAACTGCGATGTCTGCGAGCCACTTTGCCCCAACGATGCGATTTATGTGGGCGAGTTGATTTATGAAATTGACCCTGCGCTGTGTACCGAGTGTGTCGGTCATTTTGATGAGCCGCAGTGTTCGCTGTTTTGTCCTGTACCTGATTGCATCCCAAGAGATCCGAACTATCTGGAGACGCCAGCGCAGTTGCTGCTCAAATTTGAGCGCATCACCCAAACTAAAACCAGTCAATAAATTTTCACAACCACTATTTTTCAAAACGTCGATTTTTAACAACGTCGATTTTTAACAAAAATATTGTAGATAAGGAATGTCTATGCCCGCCAATAAAGCAGAACTGAGTGCTTTTCTGAAGCAATCTTTCCCCCAAGCCAACTGCCACATCGAATCGGTGGGTAACGGTCAAGCCATTGTATCCCATCCTATCGGTGATGATGAGTTACGACCGGGTGGCACGGTATCAGGGCCTGTGATGATGAAAGTGGCTGATGTTGCGCTATATGTGGCTATTTTGGGCGAAATTGGTATCGTCCCATTGGCAGTGACCACCAATCTTAATGTGTCTTTTCTGCGAAAACCCTCTGCACAAGCCAACCTTATCGCCAAATGCCAGCTTATCAAAGTGGGGCGCACGCTTGCAGTAGGCGATGTATTGATTTATTCAGAAGGTGATGACAGACCTGTGGCGCATGCAGTCGGTACGTATGCGTTGCCTGCTGACCGTGACTAAATAGATAAAGCCTGTTATAATGCTTGCCTTGGCAGACCAGACGAACGCTGCTTGCCCTTGTTTACAGTGGGTAAGGGGAGGAAAGTCCGGGCTACACAGGGCAGAGTGCCAGCTAACGGCTGGGGGGCGTAAGCCTACGACAAGTGCAGCAGAGAGTAGACCGCCTTAGCAATAAGGTAAGGGTGAAAGGGTGGGGTAAGAGCCCACCGCATGACTGGTAACAGTTCATGGCAAGGTAAACTCCACTCGTAGCAAGACCAAATAGGTGTCCGTATGGCGTTGCCCGCGTTGGACACGGGTAGGTTGCTTGAGCGTATTGGTAACGATACGCCTAGATGAATGTTCGTCCTAGACAGAACCCGGCTTATCGGTTTGCCATATTATTTATGATTAAGTTATTGATAATAAAATATTTTTTATTTTAAATATTGGATTTAGTAGCCACTTTAGTAGCCGATTAAATTATCTAAGTTATCAAATAAAGAAGTTAATAATAAGGTGATAAATAAATTTTTCACACCATACCTACATTATTAATTTGATAGGCATTTTTGTATAGCTTGCTCAACTGTATATTGATATTCATTAACATGCGTCTCATTATTTCTGTGGAGTTGCACTTGTTACTGATAGAGTTAGCTAAAGCTATTGATTATATGTGATAGGAATTTTTATTTCCCTTAATTCATTATTGACTAATCTTAATAAAGTATATTCTAAAGTATTTCCTTTTTTTAATTCTGATTCCTTCGCTATATAAAAATCATTGTCTGATTTTATATCAATATTATTAATTTTTATTATTACATCGCCTACTAACATATTAGCGTTATATGCCCTGCCATCTTGAAAAATCGTTTTTATATACATTCCTGTATTTCTTTGATATAGAGTCCTTTTATCTAAAGGAATTTCACTAATTTCCAAACCTGATGATTCACCTAAGTTGTTGTAATTATATTTACTTAAAAATACAGCGTTATAGTGATAAATATAATCCAAATTATTGGGGTCTTCTCCTGAGTTCATAGCATTTTCTGAAACCCCTTGTTTTTCAATTACTACTATACTTGCGCCTATTTCTCTTGCTTTTTTTTCAAAAGCCTGCTCGGGTAAATCTCTATCAAAGAACGTACTATAACCCAACGCAATATAACTCTTAGCTTTTAAATTTAAATAAGTTTGCTCATTATCATAATATATAATCTCAACTTTTTGATTTGGTTTAAGTGACTCAATTCCTTTTTTAATCTTTTGAAAATCTTTTGTATTTTCTGATGTGGCATAAGGTTTGTAATACTTAGATATATTGTCGGAACTATATCTATATATACTATCAGTTGCAATGGCATCTCTTGAGTTTATATTAGCTTGTTTTTTTATTTTATTATAGTTGTCAGTAATAGCCTTGCAGGTATTAGAGGCTAATTTTTCATATTCTTTTACTGTCGTAGTAGCTTTTGAACAATACAAATTATCTAAATTTATGCCCCTTAACGAATTAGATAACCCTATAAATCCTTTCCCATCGTTAAGCACATAAGTAATACTGTTTGTTTGTGGATAATTAATAGCTAAAGCTTTGATAGTCAAACTTAATCCTAATGAAGCAATTCCAATTTTCAAGCCTTTCATACCTTCTGTAACCTCAATACTGTCTTTTAATAGGATTAATTTCAATTTTATTTTCAGTCGTTACTAAACATCTTACTGCTAAATTATTTGTCTTTTGACCTTGAACGGAATAAGGCAAAATAATCTCTATGTTTCCAATAGGTGCTTTTCTCATAGTCATTCCATCTGTCTCAAATGAAACGGGGTAATCTAACGATTTCCTAAGTTTATCTTGGCAAGTTTTAATATATTGAGACGGTTTACCAAGTACGTCTGTTTGAGCTTTTACAGGTTTATCATTCTGTAGCTCTTTTTGACTAACATAAAATCTCTCACGATTAATACAATCAACAATAAATATTGCTTCTTTTCTTACTCTGCTTTTTTGTTCAGATAATATTACGCTTTCAGGAGCATCACATTTAGGATTGCCTTTAATTTTTTCTACTGCTTGGGGCATCATTTGATTTATCCTTTCTACCCATTTACTACCCCACTGTTTGTAAACTTTTGGTGTTTCTTCTTTTGAATATGGAACTATTATCAACTCATTATTTGTTTGTTGACTATTAGTGTTTTCTAAATGACTCGATTCAGATGAATTACTATCACAACCTATAATTAAAAAGGGAATGATAAGAATACTCAGTCCAATTAAATTAAATTTCATACTTTCCCCAAATTATAAATATTAAAAAATAAGTCTATATATGTTTACTTTGTTTAACAATTATATCCTGCAACCCTTGATTTTACTAGGTTTATGTCAGCTAATATTCTGAAAATGCTTAATTTATCTAGCATTATATTGTTACATAATTTTACATTTACAATTTAAATCTAGTATGTTGAAAACATTTCTTTTCAAGCTTGACTCATATTGTTAGGTAAGAAACGCAATATAGGTATCCATTTAAAATATCGAGCAACTGTTTAAAGCTTTCCATTTAACTGTATTTAAATAAAAAAAGCTAAGTAATGCCTTAGCACCACCTAGCCTTTATAATCAAAAATAACCCTGTTTTATAAGCATTACGCTATATTATCTAACTCAATGCCATACAATCTAATCATATCTCTTTTCATTCGTTTAATTGAACTAGATTTATAGCAGTCTATCAACGTTCCTGATTTATAACATGATAGAAATTTTAAATAGTTTTTAGGCAATTCTAACTCACATACTGGCTTTGGCAAATTAAGTCTTGCATAATCTTTACCTAGAATATACTGGATTGTTTCATCATCCCAATCATAACCATGTTGTAATCTAAGTTCATTTAACTCTATAGGTTTTAATCGTATTTCTAACCGTACCATTCTATCTGCTAAAGCCTTCAATTCTTCTGTTAAACAAGCTTGATAGTGTTTGTTGGCTACGATTTCCTTGCCTTTATGATAGTATTTAATTTCTTTTCTATCACTACCTAAACCAAAATAAACGGTATTTCTCTTGATGTACTTTTGGCGTTTTGGATAACTACCATTTAGCTTGATACGTTCTAAATAAGTTAAAGCTTGCTCTTTTGTATTAAATAAAATTCCTCTGTTAATATCAATCAAATATATTTTAAAACATCCTTCCAATATAGCTTCTAATTGTTCTTCTGTAGGATTGATGTCATAGGATTCTGATAGTTTTACAACAACGTCATGCACTAACTTATTTATATTTGTTGAGCCTATTATATTCTGCCCATTTAACCATTTACCAAAGTTATTTTGTATTATCAATTTATTATCTGCTACAGATTTAATCTCTAAATGCGTATTAAAACTGCCTACTTTCATTTTCTTATAAGATAGAGTAGGGTTGTCATAATCATTTTTAGCACAATAAGCGATTAATCCATCGTTTATGCTATCCCTATTATGATTAACATTCACTTCTACTTTTAACCAATCTACTGCATATAAGTTCTTGTCCTCGTTGATAGTTGTTTGGTTTTCAATTAAATTTTTAGTCATATATATTTTACTTCCTTCTTTTTGTTAAAGTTTATTTTCTTCAATAATTTATCTAAGTTATTAATTTTAATTTCTCATCTAAACCTCCTAATTTTTCTACAATGTAACCATTACTATAAACACATAAATATCAAATTAACTGATAATCATAGGTTGATTGTTTATCCAAGCTTTTACATCTGCATTATTAAACAATAAAATGCCATTTCTTTTTTGAGGTTTTGGGAAGCTATCATTCTTCCACCATCTGCGTAAAGTTTGATGATGAATACCTAAGCGTTTTGATAAGGGCACTACTCTAATAAAACCTTCAGTTGGAAGCGTATCAAGTAATAAATCTGTGAATAGTTTCTTCTGCGTCTCAATATTTTTGCTAAATTCTACAATCATAAAAATCTCCTCTTTTAAATTGTTTTAAATGGCGTGTCTTGCTAGACGAAAAAATTATAGGTCATTGGAGTGAATGAGTATAGTTCAAAGTTTTGTATAAAGTTTTGTCTAAAGTTTTGTTAAAGTTTCTCGAATAAGATATTGATTTGCAATAGATTAAAGAAAAATTTAGTAAAGCCTTTAACAAGAAAATATGATTTTTTAGTGGTGATTTTTTGTAAACTTTGTTTTTTAAAAAAAATTATTTTTAATCGAGTGAATACATATCATTAATTGGGTTATAAACTATTAATTTAGGAGCAGTAAGTTTTATTAATCTCTTTTATTTTATCTAAATACTTCCCCCAGTCATTCATCATCTCTGTCCTTTGTTCTAACATCTCCATTCTGCTATACGCTCTACCGTAACGATTAAGCATTGCATGACCTAATTGCAATTCTGTTATAAGTTCATCATAGCCTAATACCTCCATTAACAAAGTTTTAGCAGTTGAACGAAAGCCATGAGGGGTATGTAATCTTAAATAGCCTTCACCTTCATTCATGAGCTTACTGTTCATTAACTTATTAACTCGTTGGGTGTCAGTATAAGGTTCAAGCTTTCTTTTAGGATGATAAAAAACATATTCCTCATTACCTGTTTTCTCTTTCATTTCCTCCAAAATAGCTATTGCTTGTGGTGCTAAAGGTGTAACCATATCAATCATATCATCACGCCTGCCAGCCTTTTGCGGTCTAAATTCCCAGCGTTTATTATCAAAATCTATATCTTTCCATTTCATAGAACAAACATCACCAATCCTTACGAAAGTTAAAGCCAATAACTGTAAAATTTCTTTTAAATAATCTTCAGTGGCTGGCAAGTTATCTATATCTATTAACAGTTTTGCAAAATCATTAGAATTAGTAATAGCATAATGATGTTGTGTTTTATGGGGTCTTAACGTACCTTCAAGATTAGTGGCTGGATTATATTCAATGACTCGATGAATTAAAGCTATTTGTAATATTGATTTTAAAACGCCTTTAATGGCTAATCCTTTGTAAGGTGTTGTTTTCTGAAGTTCAGTGATAAATTCTATAACTGTGGCTGGCTTGATATCGGTAACTCGCATTTTCCCTAAATGCTTTTCAATCGGTGCCAAGTTATCACGCTGTTTTCTATAGGTATCAGGTGCTAGATTTTTGCCTTTTTGAATATCTTTCCATTCTTCAATAAAAAACTGCAAAGTATTTTTACGGTCTGTTATTTGTTTTTGTTTTTGGTTTTGTCTGTTTTCGAGTGGGTCAATATTTTTTGCCAATAAAGCAAGATTGTCATTGTATAGCTGTCTAGCTTGCTCAAGCGTTAAAGCTGGATAACTACCTAATGTCATATAAGGTCGATTGCCAGTTATTGGATGCGTATAACGATGTCTAAAATCGGCTTTCTTTTTGCCTGTATCACTGACACGAACATTAACTTCTAAGCCACTATATCCAGCTATAGGGTAAGCAGTGGTTTTAGTAGTTTCTCTAATAGTTTTATCAAGCTGAGTAACAGTCTTAATAGCTTGCTTTTTCATTTAATCATCCCATATTATGTAGCCAATTTTATAGCCAAAAAGTGGCTACAAAACTGATAATTTCATGCTAAAACTAGATAAAGGATGATAATAATAATAAAGCTGAACCCTTGTCAAATCAAAGATTCAGCTTTTATAAGATTTTATTAGGTTTTATCAAAACATGGCTTATCGGTTTGCCATGCTTATTTTAATCAACCTATTGTTATCAATAGGTTTTTTATTTTTGTGGATGACAATAATACCGTTTTAACTTCCTGATTATCATAAAGCGTGATAGCTAACTTAATCTCCCGATTTAGTAGATTTGAGATTAGCCACTAACCTTGAAACGGCAGGGTGAAATTTCGGATACGCATAAAGCGTTTACTAAACAGTGATTTGATAGGTTTTTGCGGCGTGATGTAAGTGATTCTTTGCTCTGACATGATATCAATCAGCTTAACGACTTCTTGCATGTCCCAACTATAGACATCAAATGATTCTATAAAAGCATGGTGTTTAAAGAGATAAGAATGCTTGGATAAATCAAAACAACCCATAAACCAGTTGTCAAATATGGTATTTGAAATATAGCCTTGACCAATGATTTTGATATGGGTGTGGCGATCATCTTGTTTTAACGCATGAAGTAAGTTTGCACACGCTAACTCATCGCCTTCATAATACTGAAAAAACTTACCCGCATCATACAACAAAAAACCGGTGATACCAGAGCGAGTATTATTTTTAATAGATTGGTTCAGAATGTGGGTAAAGGTATGTTGATTTAACGCTGCAGTCAGCGTTATCTCACTACAATAAGCCATAAAGTATTTTTGCGACATCTCAATATTCCTTGGTAAGTGGTACGTGAATATCAACTCCAAATAATTGCTACTATCGCCTAGAGCCGTTTGCAACATTATATAAATTTGCAAATTAAAATAGCCATAATAGTCAATATTAGAAAAAATACCAATTACATTTGTGTTGTAATTCTAAAATCTATCCTATATTTGACCTATATCATGAGCGAAAAAAAACCGCTTAAATCAGCGGTTTATTGACGCAAAAACGACTTAGAAATAATCCAGAAGTAACGAAAAAGTTACTTCAAGGATGGCGGCTGATGAGGGTGCCAACGCCTTTATCGGTAAAGACCTCTAGCAGGGTTGCATGCGGGACACGACCATCGACAATCACCGCACTTTTTACCCCGTTTTTTACTGCTTCTAGCGCATAGCTGATTTTTGGAATCATGCCGCCAGAGATAGTACCATCGGCAATCATCTCATCCACCTTGCTAGGGGTAAGCCCAGTGGCAACATTGCCTTCTTTATCAAGCACCCCTTTGATGTTGGTGAGTAAAATCAGTTTTTCCGCGAGCATGAACTCAGCGACTTTCCCCGCCACTACATCAGCATTGATATTGTAAGTATTGCCTTCATCATCCACGCCAAGCGGTGCAATGACAGGAATAAAGTTAGAGGCAATCATCAAACCAATTACATCGCGATTGATGCTGACCACATCACCCACAAATCCCAAGTCAATTTGTTGTTGGTTGCCTTGCTCATCTGTTTTGGTCATGGGTAATTTTTTAGCGCGAATGAGACTGGCATCTTTACCGGTTAAGCCAATAGCACGACCACCGTGTTTGTTGATGAGATTGACGATAGATTTGTTGACGCTACCACCAAGTACCATTTCCACCACATCCATGGTGGCTTTGTCGGTCACTCGCATGCCATCAATACGGTCAGAGCTGCGCCCCAATTCTTTAAGCAAGTTATCGACTTGTGGACCGCCGCCATGGACGACCACAGGATGAATGCCTACGGTTTTTAACATGACGATATCTCTGGCAAAAGAACTCTCTAATATCGGATCAGTCATGGCATTGCCGCCGTATTTGACTACCATTACTTTACCTTCAAAACGTTGGATGTAGGGTAGTGCTTCGGTCAATACGTCAGCGGTATGCATGGCTTGCTCAAGATCTAATGCCATTTCAAATCCTTATATAATTTTGCTAGAGACGTTTTTTAAAATGCGATTTTACAAGCGGTGTTTATACAGGCTGAATTTGTGCGACTTGTTCGGCAAGGTTGTCATCAATCGTACGACATAAGTCAACAAAAATAGATTGAATATGCCGCAGCTCGGCGACGTCATTGGCAGAAAAACGCACGGTCAAAAAACTGCCCGTATTTGACTTGCGTAAAATACCAAATCCCTCCGCAAAATCCAAGCGTAACCCATCAATCGTATTGACATTTTTGACCGCAAATGAGGATTTTAACCGTTTAAACGGCTTTTTCCCCAGTGCCGTGATACGAGCAATCACGGTTTGACCATAATGGTTATCCGCAATAGGTAAATACATATCCGCCGTACTAATGCAAGTGGGCAAACTCGCTAGGATATCGTTAAGGCTGATAGGTTGATGGCTTAACCAATTGAGCAAGCGGGCAGCCGCATACATGGCGTCGTCATGTAGCACAAAATAGCCATCGTTAAAAATAAAATGCCCTGATAACTCACCTGCAAAAATCGCGTTGTCTGATTTGTTTTGTAACGACTTTCGCATCAAGCTACTGCCAGTTTTGGTCATCATTGGGGTGGCGCCATGCGAAGTGATGAGATTGGGTACATGATGCGAGCATTTTACATCAAAAATGACTTTTTTATCAGTTGATGTATGCGCACTGGGCAATTCTTCAATGGCAATGCGAGAGAGTAGATAAAGCAAATTGTCAGGGCTAATCATCTGACCCTGTGCATCAATTACCATCACCCGATCGCCATCACCATCAAAAGCCAAGCCGATATCTGAGCCTGTAGCTTTGACTGTTTGAGCTAACTGTGTCAAGCGATTGGACTGCGTTGGGTCTGGGTTACCTTGGGGGAAATTGCCATCGGGGCAGGCGTTTAGCATGATGCAACAATAGCCAAGCTGGCTAAATAAAGTTTGGGCAAAGTCACTGGTCGCACCATGCATACAGTCGATGACAATTTGCTGGGGTGCATGAAAATAGGTGGTTTGAGTGAGTTTAGCTTGATTAATGTGAGTAAAAGCCTGCTCGATAGCCTGGATATAAGTTGCAAAAAAATCCTTGGGCGTTTTATAAGTAGTTTGCCTGATGGCATCAATGAGCCTGTCATCAGGCACGATGGCTTTGTAGCCAATTAAAGCCTCATAAAGCCGCTGCACATCATCACCGCTTGGCGACTCATGATTGATAAGCCATTTAATGCCATTGATATGTTTTTGCGAATGGCTGGCGGTGACCATCAGCCCATTACCCGAAAATTGCTGTGCCATAAATGCCATCATCGGCGTAGTTGTCAATCCCAACCACTGAACCACTAGACCTGCTTGCTGGCAAGCATACGCCATATATTTGGCAATTTCTTGGCTTTGGTGGCGAGCATCGTAGCCGATGACAACCGTAGGTTTGTTTGCCGCTAACGTTGGCGTTGTTGCTGTCGTTTGGTGAGCATATAAAAAAAGCTTGGCAAATGCCCTTGCCAATGACCAGACAAAATCATCGGTAAATAAGGTGACATCACCCCGAATATCGTAAGCTTTAAAAAGAGATTTTTGTGGGAGGAAAGGATGAATAAACAGAGTATTCATAAAAAAACATCTAACTGATTTTATACCACCAGAATCATAGCATTGAAATTTGGCAAAATAATCAAATACTCTGTTATAAATTGTTAAAAAAAATGAGAAAACAGTAACAATTAATGAGTACCTGTAGAACCAAAACCGCCTTCACCGCGTACGCTGATATCAGAAAACTCCGCTACAATTTCAAAAGTCGGACGTGCAATCGGCACCACCAAGTACTGCGCCATTTTTTCGCCAGGTTGTAACACATAATCGGTTTGACTACGGTTCCAGATAGAGACCATTAATTCGCCTTGGTAATCCGCATCAATCACACCCGTCAAATTACCGAGGACGATACCATGCTTATGCCCTAGCCCTGAGCGCGGCATGATAAACCCGACATAATCAGGGTCTTGAATATAAATGGCAAGTCCTGTACCAATCAACTGGCTTTCACCAGCTTTTAGAGTGATAGGCTCATCGATACAAGCGCGCAAATCTATGCCCGCCGAGCCGTCTGTTGCGCGATGAGGTAGGGGAAATTTATCATCATTACCAATTTTGGGGTTTAAAATCTTGACTTGTACTTGCTTCATGCTCACCAACTTATCTTAAATTTATAAAAAGATGTATAAAAACCACTCTATTATAAACCTAATTGGCACCATATTGAGCGAATACCAAAGTAAGTTTTCTTAACCAAAAAGAAGAAACCAAAAAAAGAGCAGCCATAAGCTACTCTTTTGTATTGATATCCAGTATTCATCTATTAATTCAATTAGCAATTCAATTAGAATTTATAGTGAGCACCGACAGTGACTAAGTCTGTATCAACTGAAACATTATTTGTTACGTCAACTGAAGGCAGACGCGTATATTCAGCTTCTACAGATGCATTTGGTGAAAGGTTATAACCTAAGCCGACACCACCTGCTACACCCGACTTGTCATATTTATCATCACCAAAATCAACTTGGGTTTGCGCAATACCTAGTTTACCTTTGGCATAAACATTCGATGCTGGGAATTGGTATTTATAAGTGCCATATAAACCTGCCGTGTTAGTGCTAATTTCACCTACTTTCGTACCGCGATATTTTAAATCTTCTTTTGAAGAATCTACATATTCAACTTCCGCACCAAAGTTAGGGGTAAAGTTATAACCTGCATACACACCATAAGCGGTTTGGTTGTCAGTATCAAGACGGTCAACATCAGTATTAAATTGACCCGCTTTAACACCTACATAGGGTTGACCTGCGTAACCCACAGTATTGGTTTGATAAAGGGCAGCGTTTGCACCTGCAGTCACAACTGTACCTGCAATTAAGGCTAAAAGGGTTTTATTTAAAGTTTTCATCGTCTTCTCCTTTAGAAGTTTTTTGAAAAGCATCATAACAAGCCATGTAAAATTATTAGTTAAGTTAATTTGAATCTTTGGAATTCAAATATTGCCCTGCTTGTTTTGTTAAAGCCATCATAGCAAAATAAATTTAGATTACTGTCTGTGTTTAACAGGTCGGACGTTAAGTTATGAAATGAAATTTGCCAAAAAGGTAACTAAGCTACTTATTTGAAATTTTTTGTTACATCTCCTGTCAAGCATCCTATTTCTAAGAAATATTTAGTTACATTTACTTGGATGCTTGGGTCAAATATTTGTCATACGGGCTGTTTTTGCATAAAAAAAGGACTTAAAGTCACCTTTTTTGCCCTTTCCTCTACGCCCTTTCTTTTATGCCGTTTTTTTATCAATTAATTATTTGGCGGCTTTGCTTTTGAGTAACGCTTGAATATTGGCCAAATAATCATCTGCGGTTTTTTTGGGTTGGTGCGCTGCCGCTGATTTTTTCATGCCAGGGGCATCGATATGTTCTGCCGGCAGTTCGTCGATAAATCGGCTAGGGGTGGTGGTTTTCATTTGCCCGCCTGCACGGCGCTGTGCAGCCATCGTCATGGTCAGCTCTTTACGGGCACGGGTAATCCCCACGTACATCAAACGTCGTTCTTCCTCGATGGATTCAGCAATAATGGAGTTTTTATGCGGTAATAGTTCTTCTTCAAGTCCCATGATATAGACATAATCAAACTCAAGCCCTTTAGCGGCGTGTAGCGTCATCAGATTGACTTTATTGGTATTTTCCTCTTCCTGCTGCTGCTCTAGCATATCAAGTAACACAAGCTTACGAATGACCGCATCGATAGTGCGATCATCGTCATCATCCGCGCGGTTAATCAGGTTTTGGATACTGGCGTAAAGGGTTTCGATATTATCAATACGAATTTTTTCTTGCTGTGGGGTTTTTGCTTCGCTTCGTACCAAATCAATATAGCCAGTTTCATCAATCATTTGCTTGACCAGCGGCACAGGGTCGGGATGCTGGTATAGCTCTTGGGTATAACGCTCGATAAAATCAGCAAATTCTTTAAGCTCGCCACTGGCTTTTTTGGGTAATACATGCGTCAGTCCACTATGACCACTTGCCATCAAGAGCGAGACTTGGTGTTCTTGGGCAAATAATCCGAGCTTTTCAAGGCTGGCAGGTCCAAGCCCACGTTTTGGGGTATTGATAATGCGTAAAAAGGCACTGTCATCTTCAGGATTTAGAATCAAGCGCAAATAGCTCATGATGTCTTTGATTTCACTACGGGCAAAGAACGACGTGCCGCCCGATAACTTATAAGGAATTTGCAGCTGACGTAGCTGAGCTTCTAACATACGCGCCTGAAAGTTACTACGATACAGTACCGCATAATCTTGCCATTCATTGGCATTGCGAAGTTTGTGGGTGATGATTTCTTTGGCAACGCGCTCTGCTTCATCATCATCGTTACGACAATTGATGATGCGAATCAGCTCGCCATGCCCTTTATCTGACCATAATTTTTTTTCAAATAAATGCTCATTATGGGTAATCACTGAGTTGGCAGCGTGCAAAATACGCGACGTAGAGCGATAGTTTTGCTCAAGCTTAACCACTTTTAATTTGGGAAAATCCTCTTGCAGCAGTGCCATGTTTTCAGGTTTTGCCCCACGCCATGCATAGATGGATTGGTCATCATCACCCACCACCGTAAATCGCGGCTGCACGCCCACTAGCAGTTTAATCAATTCATATTGCGCGGTATTGGTGTCTTGGTATTCATCTACCAGTAGATAGCGTATGCGATTTTGCCATTTGTCACGTACTTGGCTATTTTCTTGCAACAGCCGTGTCGGCATTACAATTAAGTCATCAAAATCCACCGCATTGTAGGCACGTAGGTTACGCTCATAGAGTTGATACAGCGTTGCAAATAGCATATCTTCAGGGTCAGTCAACGTATCCGCTGCCTTTTCAGGGGGGATGAGGTCGTTTTTCCAATCGGATATCATTTTGATAGCTTTACCAACCAATTCGCGGCTCTCAGCACCGCTCATGTTGTCACGTACCATCAAATCCATCAACAGCCGCTTGCTATCTTCGGCATCCATGATGGAAAAATTGCCTTTAAGCGGCGTATGCAATAACTCGTAACGTAAAAACTGCAAGCCAAATTGGTGAAACGTCGAGACAGTTAAACCTTTGGTTTTGTCACTTGGCAATAATTTTTGCACACGGGCTTTCATCTCGCGAGCCGCTTTGTTGGTAAAGGTGACCGCGGTGATACGCTCAGCGGGCATTTGGCACTCTTCAATCAGATAAGCGATTTTACGGGTAATCACAGATGTTTTACCCGAACCTGCACCTGCCAATACCAGCAAGGGTCCAGAGACATATTGCATGGCTTCTTGTTGGCGAGGGTTTAATTGGCTCATAGTCGCTTCCACCGTTAATAAAAGTTGCTCAGTAAAAAATGGACAATCGACTATTATAGTCTAAAGCGCAAAAGATAAGGGCATAGTTGACGGTAAAATTTTAAGAATTAATCCGTGCAATAATCCATAAGCCGGTGGTCGTCAATGACTGCCATAAAAAAAAGATGCGGCATCGCATCTTCTGTTAATTAAATTGATAACAATATATTAATTATGGGTAGACAATACCACCTGTTGGCTCGGCTGATTTAAGGTACTAACAACCGCATCAGTCGGACTTATCGATGGCTGAGTATCCGTTGTCAAATCGCTTGACAGTTTAAAGCTGAGTGCCAAAAATGACATCATAGCCACTGCCATCATGGCGTTTTTGAGTGGGCTATTAGAAATTGAACTACTAGAAATTGGTTCATTACTCATCATCTTATCCTCGATTAATCAGCTAGCAGATACCACTCTCGTCTTTTATTTGTTATTAACCCCATTATCTGCTTATTTTTTTCAAAAATTTAATGCCAAAAAGTAATCAATTATTACAAAACGCTAAAAATGACGCCAAAAAAGGCTCGTATAAAATTAGTAAGCTTAGTGAATACGGGTAAATAGATAAATAAGAATTAGTATTTTTGCTTTAGCTTCTTTACTTTCACTTATTGTGCATGAAATTGATTGATTAACTAAGTTTATATTTAGTAAATAAATGGATAAAAAAATAATAAAAGTTAGCAGATTTGTTATTCTGTATGACATTAGGTAACTTTTTATCAAACTCGTTAGCGTACTCGCTGGTTTTAAGTTAACGAGTGTAACATCACAAAAAAGGCGACACTGATGTAAAAACCAGTGTCGCCTTTAGTTTTAAACAAGTTTTATAACATTATTGATTGAGCTTTTGGGCGGCTGCCATTGCAAAATAAGTTAAGATACCGTCGGCACCTGCACGGCGAAACCCTAACAGCGATTCCAAAATAACGTCCTCGCTTAACCAGCCGTTTTGTATCGCTGCCATGTGCATGGCATATTCACCTGATACTTGATACGCATAAGTCGGTACACCAAACGTGTCTTTGACTTCGCGTACCAAATCAAGATAAGGCTGACCCGGTTTGACCATCACCATATCAGCGCCTTCTTGGATGTCGAGGGCGACTTCATGCAGAGCTTCGGCGCGATTACCAAAATCCATTTGGTATTGTTTTTTGTGTCCGCCTTTAAGGTTGCCTGCGCTGCCGACTGCATCCCGAAACGGTCCATAATACGCAGACGCGTATTTGGCAGAATACGCCATAATGGCGGTATTAATAAAATTTTCTCCATCTAATGCTTGACGAAGCGCGGCAATACGACCATCCATCATATCGCTTGGTGAGATGATGTCTGCGCCTGCACGGGCATGGCTCAGGGCTTGTTTGGCGAGGATGTCAACGGTGATGTCATTGAGCACGTAGCCATTGTCGTCGACAATACCGTCTTGACCATGGGTGGTATAGGGGTCGAGCGCCACATCAGTCATCACCACCATTTCAGGTAAGGCATCTTTAATTGCTTTGATAGCAGTGCAGGCAAGACCGTTCTCATCATAGGCGTGTTCAGCCTGTAGCGATTTGAGGCTTGGGCTAATGACAGGGAATAAATCAATGGTGGTGACACCTAGACTGAGTAGTTGCTTGGCATACTCGATTAGCAAGTCCACGCTCAAACGCTCAACGCCTGGCATGCTCGCCACAGCTTGGCGCTGCTGTTTACCCTCAATGATAAACACGGGCGCAATCAGATGCTTGGGTTCAATGCTAGTTTCTTGCACCATGGCACGGATATTGTCGTTGTAACGTAGGCGACGTAAGCGAGTATTGGGGAATGAACGGTTAAAAATATAACTCATGAAGACCTCTTGTTATCGAGTGACACTTATTATCAAATAACGTTATCAAGTAACGCAGAAATTGTATAAGGCTAAATAAGCAAAATTTGCTAGAATGATAATTTTTTAAAAAGCTATCTTACCACAATCTACTTACGCATGGAGGGCGCCGTGAGTTTAAACCCTGTAAATGCCAATCAATTAGCCGCTCAGTCATCGACTGACAGCACTAACATGACTGACATGACGTCTAAAGAAAATGACGAGCATTCTGATTTGGCAAACGAGTCGCAACTGCAGCTCAATGAAGACAGTGAGCATCATGCTATCAGCAAACCTAGTATTGATGTGCTAGGGCAGCAGCTCGCCAGCATCATGTCCCAAAGCCCATTTGTGGCGCATACCTTTACTACCTATCATTATGAAGATGGCAAAGTATATGGCAAGGTCAAGTCCAATCCCGACCTCATCGGCAATCCAAATTTTGAGATTTTGCATGGCGGTATGACGGCGACGCTATTAGATACCATAGGTGGGCTTGAAGGCATGCTGGAAATCTATCGTCGTGACCAAGGCACGTTTGAAGAGCAGACCAAAAAAATCAAACGCATGGCAACCGTCGATTTGCGTGTTGATTATCTAGCCCCTGGGCGCGGTCATGAGTTTATGGTCACAGCCGAAGTAATTCGTATGGGGCGCAAAGGCTGCACCACGCGGATGATGTTGGTCAATGATGAAGGAAAACCCATCGCGCATGGCATCGCCAGTTATGCATTTTAAAACCGCCATTTATAGTAAAAAACCCACAGTGATGTGGGTTTTTTACTATAACAGCTTATACCTAATCTAAGAAGGCGTGAGCTCTAATGTATTAGGGTTGGACGGTGGTTGTAGTGGTCGTTGTTGAGGTCGTTTTAGTAGTCACTTGGGCAGGCTGATGGGCTACATCAGTAATTTTTTGCTGGGCATTATTGGCAACCTGTGACAACTTGGTGCTGAAATTCGTATGTTTTTCTGTGGGTTTGTCAAGTGGCACATCGCGACTCACCCCACCACCTAAAACTTGGTAAAGCTGAATTTGACTGAGCAATTGCGACTGCTTGGTATTTAGAATACTTTGTTGGCTGCTATAAATCGAACGCTGTGCATCTAATACGCCCAAATAATTGTCCAGACCTGCCTTGAAGCGGGCTTGAACAATTTGATAGTATTTTTGGTTAGCAGCGAGCGACTGGTTGTACGCGGTCAACTGCTGATTTAACGTTGCGCGATTGGCAAATACGTCATTGACTTCTTTAAAAGCGGTTTGAATCGCTTTTTCATAAGTATTTAGCGCTTGTTGTTGCTCGATTTCACTCACTTGGTAGTTGGCCTTACGTAGACCTGCATCAAAAATCGGCAAGCTCACGCTCGGTCCAAAACCCCAGCTAAATGCGCCTGTTTTAAACAAATCGCCTAAGCTTGAGCTGGCAGCACCCACATTGCCCGATAGGCTAATGGTTGGATAAAACGCAGCGCGCGCGGCGTTAATATTTGCGCCTGCGGCTTTTAAGTTATATTCCGCTTGACGCAAATCAGGACGATACAATAACAAATCACTGGGTAAGCCCGTGCCAAAAATACGATTATTGGTGATGCTACTAATGCCCGCTGCAGGTAGTAGACTATTATCCACAGGGGCGCCTACTAGGTAGCGCAGGGCATTTTGGTTGGTCAACAAATTGGTTTGTGCTTGGGCGATAGACACTTTGGCGGCTTCAACTGCAGCTTGGGCTTGTACGGTACTTAGCTGCGAATCAAGACCTGCTTTAAAACGCAGCTGGTTAATGCGAAGTGAATCCTGGCGCGTGGCTAAGGTTTGTTTGGCAAGTTGCAGTTGTGCCAGACTATAGCTGTATGCCACATAGCTTTGCGCAATGTTACTAATCAAGCTAATTTGCGCGGCATCTTTGGCAGCAGTGGTGGCAAGATAATTTTGTAAGGCGGCATCTTTGAGGCTCGCAATACGTCCCCAAAAGTCAAACTCGTAACTTGACATTGCCAGACCGACATTGTAAGTACTACTAGGATTCGCATCTCTTGAGTTTGTCGCACCGTAAGAATATGAGCCAGAACTATTGATAGTGGGCACATCGGCGATGTCTTGGATTTGGTACTGTGCGCGGGCTTTTTGAATCGCCAAAATCGTGGCACTGATGTCTTTGTTGTTGTCTAACCCCAATTGAATCAGTTGTTTTAGCTTGGCATCACTATAAAAGTCCTGCCAACGCTGAGACGCGATGCTCGGCTGATTGGTGCCGCTGACGGTCTGACTGTCGTAGGTTTCATAAGGCTGATTAATTGCGATATGCGGCTGCGCCACGACAGGCTCAGTTTTGGCTTTTGGAATCGTTTGACAAGCGCTGAGCGATAGTAGAGTAGCTACTATAGCGGTCAGGGGTACTAGGCGAAAGGTAGAATCCATATAACTTACCTGTATAAACATAATGTGTTTGTTATTGTAAAAGATTAAATGGGTAAAATGTTTACCCATTTATGTCTTATTGATGGTTGGATTGTGAACTGTCATCAGGCTTGTAGATACTCACCTGCGTGGGCTGAGTGACAGCGACAGGTTCAGCAGGATTAGGCGAGTAAGGTGATACGGGTTGTAAGTCACCATCATTACCATCATTGGGGTCATGCGGTTTGCTACCTTTAATCAGTGAGCGTATCCACACATAGAACACTGGGATAAAGAATACCCCTAGGATAGTTGCACTGACCACGCCGCCTAACACACTCGTACCAATCGCATTTTGGCTACCTGAGCCTGCGCCCGTTGCCAAGAATAAGGGCACCACACCAACACCAAACGACAATGATGTCATAATAATCGGGCGTAATCGTTGGCGAGCAGCGACCGTAACCGAATCATATAGATTATGTCCCAAATCTTGTCGTTCTTTGGCAAATTCAATAATCAAAATCGCATTTTTGGCTGATAAACCGACAACGGTCAGCAGACCCACTTGCAAATAAATATCGTTTGAAAGGCCGCGTAAACCGGTAAACAGTGCAGCACCCAATACCCCAAGTGGCACAACAAGTAGCACTGCAAAGGGAATTGACCAGCTTTCATACAGCGCGGCTAAACATAAGAACACCACGAAAATCGAAATCGCGTACAGCATCGGTGCTTGAGCGCCAGATTTTTTCTCTTCTAAGGATAAACCTGTCCATTCATAACTGATGCCTTTTGGCAGTTTGGCAATCATTTGCTCCATTGCTGCCATCGCTTGACCGGTACTAAATCCCGGCGCTGCGTTACCTTGTAAGTTCATCGATGACAAGCTGTTATAACGCGTAAGGGTCGGCGAGCCATACTGCCATTCACCGGTAGCAAATGAGCTAAACGGAACCATCTGATTGTCACTGTTACGTACATACCATTTGTTGATATCCTCTGGGGTGGTACGGCTCTCAGCTTCACCTTGCATATAGACTTTTTTGATACGACCACGATCCATAAAGTCATTGACGTAGCTACTACCCCAAGCGGTACTAAGAACACTGTTAATCACGCTCGGTGCGACACCCATAGCCGCAGCAGCATCATAATTGACGTTGACTTTGTATTGGGGTGAATCTTCTTGTCCATTTGGACGCACACCCGTGACTTGTTTATTTTGCGCCGCCATGCCCAGTAGCATGTTACGGGCTTGCAGCAAGCCTTCATGACCTAAGTTGCCGGAGTCTTGTAGCTGCAGATCAAAACCGGTTGCCGTACCCAAACCTTGAATAGCAGGCGGTGAAATGGCATATACTTGGGCTTCATTGATTTGGGTCATAAAATAACCCATGGCACGTTTGGCAATCGATTGCGCGGTATTTTCTTTACCCGGGCGCTCATCCCAATCTTTTAAGCGCACAAATGCCAATCCCATGTTTTGCCCTTGACCGGCAAAACTAAAGCCATTGACCATAAATACAGATTCTACAAGGTCTTTTTCTTGGGTTTTATAATAGGCGTTGACCTTTTCCATAACCGCTTGCGTTTGATTTTGGGTACTACCGGCAGGCAGTTGCACCAATGTAAACAGCACACCTTGGTCTTCTTCGGGAATAAACGAACTTGGAATACGGGTAAATAAGAACACCAATGCCGCAATCACCAAGGCATAAGGAATCATATACAGCCAGCGCATTTTGATACTGCGACCCACGAAGCTTTCATAGCCTTTACTAAGACGCATAAACATACGGTTAAATGCGCCAAAGAAACCGGTCTGATGCCCGCTGTGTTTGTCATGGGCTTTAGTGCGTTTGAGGATAGTCACACATAGGGCAGGGGTGAAAATCAAGGCAACTAGGGCGGATAGTACCATACTGCTGATAAGCGTCACTGAGAACTGGCGATAAATCACCCCGGTTGAGCCGCCAAAGAATGCCATCGGTAAAAATACCGCCGACAAAACCAAGGAAATACCAATGACCACTTTACTGATTTCGCGCATCGATTCACGGGTGGCTTCCAGTGGCGTCATGTCTGGATTTTCTTCCAGCAAACGCTCAACGTTTTCGACCACGACAATCGCGTCATCGACTAACAGACCGATGGATAACACCATGGCAAACAGCGTCAACACATTGATGCTATAGCCAAATGCGTACAAAATACCAAACGTACCCAGTATTACCACAGGTACTGCCAACGTAGGAATAATCGTTGCGCGCCAGCTTTGTAAAAACAAGAACATCACTAAGAATACCAGTGCAATCGCTTCAACAAGGGTTCTGACCACTTCCTCAATCGACAAACGTACAAATGGCGTGGTGTCATAAGCAACCGAGGCTTTTAAGCCCGCAGGAAAATTAGGTTCAAGCTCTTTAAGTTTGGCTTCTACGGCATCACGTGTGCTTAAAGCATTGGCGCCAGATGACAGTGAGATACCGATACCTGCCGCATCCTTGCCATTGTAGCGGGCAATTTGGCTGTAGCTTTCACTACCAATTTCCACTTTGGCGACATCACCCAAGCGAATTTGCGCGCCATTTGTGTTACTTTTAAGCAAAATATTGCGAAATTGCTCTGGGGTTTGTAAGTAACTCTGCACAGTCACTGTCGCATTAATGACTTGACGGGCTTCGTCAGTGGGTGTTTGTCCTAGCTGACCGGCTGATACTTGCGCGTTTTGCGCTTGAATTGCGCTGGTGATATCCGAGGGTATTAAGCCATAGGTACGAAGTTTTTCAGGGTCTAACCAAATACGCATGGCATACGCAGAGCCAAACACATTGACGTTACCTACACCCTCGACACGGCTGAGCTGGTCAACCACGTTGGAGTTGAGATAATCGGCAATATCGGCACGATCCATACTGCCATCTTCAGATGTCATCGCCAGTACCATCAAGAAGCCACTCGTGGACTTATCGACGTTGACCCCCATGCGCTGCACCATCTCTGGCAGCGAACTCATGGCAGATTGCAGTTTGTTTTGGACTTGGACTTGTGCTGTATCGGGATCTGTCCCATTCTCAAAGGTCAAGGTAATTTGTGCAGCGCCACTTGATGATGAACTTGAGGACATATACATCAATCCATCAAGCCCTTTCATTTTTTGTTCAATCACCTGCGTGACGGAGTCTTCAATGGTTTGGGCAGCGGCACCTGGATAAGTTGCTGAGATACTAATGGTAGGTGGGGCAATACGTGGATACTGCTCAATCGGTAATTTAAAAATTGCTAAGATACCCATCAGCATGATGAGCATGGCAATCACCCAAGCAAAGATGGGTCTATCAATAAAAAAGCGTGACATGATATCTCCCGTGCTTATGGTTGCGCAGTTTTGGCGGTAGTTGAGCTATTTGTTACGGTCGTTTTGGTAGTCTTCGTGGTAGAAGCATTGGTCGGTACCGCGGTTGAGGCTGGCTGCGACGCCACATATGGCATGGCTTTGACTTGCTGATCTGGTTTGACTTTGGCGCCGCCAACCATCACCACTTGCTCACCTTGTTTTAGACCGCTAGTGACAATCCATTGACCTTGATGGGTACCTTGAACCGTAACTGGGCGTACTTGGATTTTATTATTAGCGTCAACCACATACACGGTTGATTCACCTTTGGCTGTACGATTAATGGCACTTTGTGGCAATAATACGGCATTATTGATAATACCTTGAATCAACTGGGCATTCACCATCATCCCGGGCAACAGCACAAAGTTATCATTGCTAAATACCGCGCGTAGATTGACCGTGCCTGTGGTACTATCCACTTTAGCTTCTTCAAAGCGAAGTTGCCCTACCATCGGGTAGGTTGAGCCATCAGCGAGCTTTAACTGAACCTGTGCGGTACGTGGTGTGCTAAGTTTACCAGCCGCAAACTGCTGACGAAGCGCCAATAACTCGGCAGATGATTGACTGATATCGACATAAATTGGATTAAGCTGCGAGACGGTTACCATCTGTGTCGTGCCCGCGGTGGCAAGCGCACCGACATTGACATTTGAGCGACTGGTGATACCACTAATAGGCGCTTTAACCACGGTACGGCTCATCGTGAGCTGGTTGCTATTCACTGATTGTTGTGCGCCGCGAGCCGCTGCTTGGGCGGCATCAATATTGGCTTGTGCCACCCCGACTTGCGCCTGCGCATTTTTAACCGCTGCTTGAGCGGTACGCACGGCGGTCACCCCTTGGTCATATTCTTGACTTGAGATAGCCTCAGTACCACGTAGCTGTTTTAGACGGTTTAAATTGGTTTGAGCCAGCGCCAGTTCGGCTTGGCGGGTTTCTAGCACCGCTAAGGCATTATTATAGTTGGCTTTTGCGGTATTGACACTGGCAAGGCTTTGGTCAAGGCTTGCGCGACTACCGGCAAGTACACTGGTGTAGCTATCGGTATTGATTTGATATAACGGCTGATTTTGTTTGACAAAAGTGCCTTCACGAAACAACTGGCGGTCAATAATACCTGACACTTGCGGCGTAACGGTGGCTTGTTGATAGGCGACAACTTTACCTGATAAATCTTTGGTAAGTGGAATCGTCTGGAATGTTACAGGTTGTACATTAACTATCGTGGGTGGCATTTGCGCCTGTGCACCTGCTGCACCGCCGCCACTTTGTTGCTGGGCTGCTGTGTCTGACTTATTACACCCGACTAATAAGCTACAACTCGCTAATGACACCATGAACAACACTGGGTATCTCATACCAACCTCATAAAAAGTAGGGGATTTTAAAAAAAATATTATAAAATAAATGCGACATTTTTGTCGCAATATTTACGATAAGATACAAAACTTTAGGATAACTAAAAGATAGCTAAATTACTACCAGTTATCGGCAGCGGTTATTTTAAAAAAAAATCTCCAATTGGGAAACCGACAATATTAAACAAAGTAAGTGTTTAAGCAACAATTATTAAATATTTGTATCGATAAAAATTTTAAAATTTCAAAGCCATTGATAGATTTTTTTAATAAGGAAGCATTTCCCCATGACTTTAAGTCGTAACAAGTCACCTGATTTACGTGTTGTCAAAACCCATAAAGCCATCCGTGAAGCCTTTATTATATTGTTGTCCGAGCAGGAGTACAACGATATCGCTATCCAAGCAATTTTGGAGCGTGCCAAAGTCAATCGTGCTACTTTTTATAAATATTACAGTGGGAAAGGTGATTTGGCAGGGCAGATGATTGATGATTTCAAGCAGGAAGTCAGCCAGCTATTTCAAGACAGGCTCAATGCCGATAGTCAAATGCTACAAATGATTATGGAAAATCATTCACAAAAACTGTTTGAACGCCGTCAACAGATGCTTGCCCTGTGGAAAATCCGTACCCAACACCACAATTTTTATCATGATATGTTTTTGATGGGTAAACAAAACTTTATTGAACTGGCTAAAAAACAAAAGGCGACAGATTATTTAACGGCGGAGGCGATTGATTACCAAGCCACCATGATGGCAACTATCTTGATGTCAAGTTTTAAATACTATTTTGAAAAAGATTTGCCAATCCCAGCCGATTTAAAGGTTGAATGGGAGCAAATGCTTATCATCACAATGAGTTAATTTTCGCATCACAATCAATTGATTGGCGCATTGTAACTAAAATGCGCGATAAACTGGCTTGCCAGTTGTTCTGTCAGCGCAAGTGGCATGTCGTGACCAAGCTCATCAATGAGTATCAAGTGACTGTGCGCAATATGCTTGGCAAGCGAATAGGCATGACTAAATGGAATGAGTTTGTCCTGTTTGCCATGAATGATGAGGGTGGGCTGGTGGATTTGTTTGTCAATATCGACCAGTGACCCCGTCGCCAAAATCGCCAGTAACTGCCGCTGCGTACCTTTTGGGTAAAAACGCCGTTTAAACAGTTTTTTAGCTTTGCTCAATGCCGCTTGTTCATCAAAGTAATCGGGGCTGGCGATGGTTTTGATGGTCTGCACGAACTGCTGGGTCAATGCGTCAGCATCTTGGCTTTTGGGTAGTGGCTGGGTAAAGGCCTTGATCGCTTCAATGGCGGGTGGGCGCGAAAAGGGTCGATTGTTACTGGTGGATAATAGTCCCAATTTTTCTACTTGGTGGGGATAACGCACCGCCATGATTTGCGCAATCATACCGCCCATCGATTGACCAATCACAAAGTATTTTTTGATGCCCAACATTTTGAGCAGTTGATAGGCATCTTCTGCCATGTCGTACAAATCATACGGTGTTTGCAGGTTTTTAAGCGGTAAACCCAGTCCAAATCTGCCCAGCAATTTGGCTTTATAAATGGGTGAATCATGAGCGGGAGTCAGTTTTTTGTGCTTAAGTTTGCTGGATTTGCCTATGTCGCGATTGTCAAATCGCACGACCCGAAATCCAGCAGTGATTAGCGCATAGCAGAATTCATTGGGCCATACCAAGCTTTGCGCGCCTAGACCCATGATCAGTACAATGGCAGGGTGAGTAGGGTCGCCACCGACTTCCACATAGAATTTATACTTTGGGGTGCGCACCTTAGCCGCTTGCATAAAATCCGCGTGTTTGGAAGGCTTAAATTTGATTGGGTGGTCAGTCATGGCAAATTTGGGATTTTTCGCCTCAATTTAGCAAAGGTTTATGAATGATTAATGACGTTAATATAACCTTTGGCTGGCAAGCGTCATCAAATCGAGTAAACCTTGGCGATATTTTGAATCTGGTAAGGTCAGCACGGCTTGTCTAGCAATTTCGCTTTCTTGCATCGCTTTGTCACGGCAATACGCCAGAGCACCACTGTTTTTGACTATCTCAATAATTTCGTGGGTATCTTTTACTTCACCCGTCTGAATGGCAATCCGCAATTTTTCATGCGTAGCGCCCGTGGTCATTTCAAGCGCTTTAATCAGCGGCAAGGTTGGCTTGCCTTCAGCGATATCATCACCCACGTTTTTGCCGAGCACCTCACTATCGCCGACAAAATCGAGCACGTCATCAATGATTTGAAAGGCATTACCAAAGTGCTGACCAAATTTGGCGAAGGCGTCATTGTATTCAGGGCGATTTTCCAAAATAGCCACACCTTGACTTGCCATCATAAATAGCCGAGAGGTTTTACCGTCAATGATTTTCATATAATCAGCTTCGGTGGCTTTGGGGTCATGCTGATGTTGTAGCTGCAATACTTCCCCTTCAGCGATATCACAGGTGCCATCTGAGAATAACTGCAATAACGGCAATGAGCCAAAACCCACCAAAAGATTAAATGAACGGGCAATCAGATAGTCACCGACCAGTACAGCCGTTGCATTATCCCACGTTGCATTCGCGGTCGGCTTACCGCGGCGCATACCTGACGCATCAATCACATCGTCATGTACTAACGTTGCGGTATGCAGCATCTCAGTGATTGCGCCCAAATGCATGGCAGCTTGTGATGGCTGATCGTTACAAATGCGTGAGCAAAGCAGCGAAATCAGCGGACGCATACGCTTACCGCCTGCGTTGATGACATGCTGACTCACCGACATGACCAGTTTGACTTTTGAGCTTAGACTGCCATACACCTGCTTATCCATAATCTCGAAATCGTCAGCGATAATAGATTGAATCTGCTGATAGGTGACAGGCGTGCTGTTACTGTCTTTGGTAACCGCATTGATAGCAGTGGATGTAGGATTTAATTGTTGATTGTCTAGCATAGGTTGGCTCAAAGCTCGGAGTGAAAATTCGTGAAATTTGGCTTGTGGTGAAAGTCGGCAAAATCATACCATACTGCCGTTTTTTGTGTAAGTTATAGCTGTGTATTTTTATTGGCGACTTGTATTACTGCGCGGGCACTGCGTTGAGAAACGCGCAATAATTTATTAGCCAAAATTGCACCCGCATCCGTGAAGTTTTACTTGATTTTAAACACTAAAAACGTTAAAATCGCGACCTTATATTTCCCTGTGTATCCGTCGTAGAAGTGTTATCGCCCTTGGTAGCCACGGTGTACGGGTTTATTGGAGCAATCAAGATGTATGCAGTAATCAAAAGTGGTGGTAAACAACATCGCGTCGTTCAAGATGAATTTTTAAAAGTTGAATTGCTAAAAGCTGAAAAAGGCGATACCATCAAAATTGAAGACGTTTTAATGGTCGTTGATGGCAGCGATATCAAAATTGGTCAACCTGTGGTTGCCGGTGCAGTGGTCGAAGCTGAAGTAGTAGAACATGGTCGTGGCGAGAAAGTACGTATTGTAAAACACAAACGTCGTAAACACTATCATAAAGAACAAGGTCACCGTCAATGGTATACTTTGTTAAAAATCAAAGCAATCACTGCTTAATTGACTATTTCAAACACATTAATCTCTAGGAGACATCGACATGGCACATAAGAAAGCCGCAGGTTCTACCCGTAACGGTCGTGATTCAAACCCAAAAATGCTTGGCGTAAAAATCTTTGGCGGTCAACAAGTTGTTGCTGGTAACATCATTGTACGTCAACGTGGTACAGAATTTCACGCAGGTGAAGGTGTAGGTATGGGTCGTGACCATACATTATTTGCTTTAACTGACGGCGTCGTAAAATTTGCTGTTAAAGGTAAATTCAATCGTCGCTACGTATTTGTTGAAGGCGCAGCTGAATAATCACTCAGCTTGTTGTTAAACAAATTAACCCAATAAGTCGCACTTATTGGGTTTTTTATTGCTTATAGTCAAGTCTCTTAACGGGTTTTAGATGGTTTTCAATATCTTGGCATTGCCCAGTCAGTGCTAAGCCAGTGCCTAGTCAAAACTTTCTTAGCACTCAGCTATTGTTACATTTGTTACAACTTCAACAACAATCATTGCATGGGGCGTCTAGTAGGGTAAGAAAAATTTAGCGACAATACCTGTCAGCAAATTTAGCTTAACTTGTTAATTTTTAATTTTTAATTTATTGATTAGCCTGTTAGGCTGATATATTTTTGAATACTTTTTCTAAACTTTTAACAATTTTTATTGAATGAGGAACCTACCATGACAACATCTACCAATAAAATTATCAATAAATTAGCCACCGGTACATTATCAGCATTATTGATTACCAGTATGCCGATGACAGTCGCCATGCAATCAGCCAACGCCGCTGTCGCCAACTCAGCAACTGCGGCAAAAAACTTAAACAACCTACTTAAAAATGTCAAAAGCATGACCGCTAATTTTAGTCAAACCACCTCTGGCGCAGGTGGCAAGGGCTTAAGTAAAGCATCAAAGAATTTCTCAGGTACCATGGCTGTGCAACGTCCAAACCAGTTTCGTTGGCAGATTGATGGTACGGCATCGCAACTGATTGTTGCCAATGGCAATACGCTTTGGGTGTATGATAAAGATTTAAATCAAGCGACCAAGCAAAGCGTGAGTAATCAAGTAGGGGATACACCAGCACTGATTTTATCAGGCGACCCTAGCAAAATCGCCAATAGTTTTAATGTGACCCAGCCGATTGCTTCAAAAAATTATTACGTGCTCTATCCAAAAAATGGCAATGCCAATTTTAAAAGCTTAGGCATCGCTTTTAATAGCGGTAATCCTGTCATGATGGTATTAAATGATAATTTGGGACAAACCACTACTATTCGATTCTCCAATGTAAAACGCAATACCTCAATTGCCAGTAATCAATTTAGCTTCACACCACCTAAAGGCGTTGATGTGATTAACCAATAAGGTATTTAACCATTTCATTAAATACCTTATTTAAATGATTTTTGGCTGATAAACCCTGCTTATGGCAGGGTTTTTTTGCTAAAGTGTTGCTATTTAATTAACGGTTAATTACCGGAAGATTGAAGCGTGCTACTAGCATTTTTTACATAAAATGAGTAAACTATCCGTGCTTTAGCCAGTTAACAGCAATATATAGTTACTTTTGTTAAAATACGCATTTTTATAAAGTGATGTAATGCTACTTTATATTAGGTTTTCATCGTGGTTTTAGCAATATATTTGACTAGCCTGTTTAGTAACTAGCCAATCACTCACCGATTACAATAATGATCAATGGATGTGCAGCGGGGCAGCTTGTTAGCTGGTACGAGGTAATCTTAAGGAAAATAGTTCTTAAGAAGTTATCTGCCATCGTCTTTGTGATATTGCGCTTGAGCCAGACGGGCTTGGTGGAAGTATCAAAAATATCGTCCCAACTTGAAGTGCATAACCCACGTAACGGTTAGTCGTATTGCCCAGGAGTATCCTCATGATTCCAGTCATTGATTGGTCTGCAATTGTATTTATTTTGGCAGCCATAGGACTTTGTATTTTCATGCTTGTTGTACCAAGATTGTTAGGTGGTACTTCTAAAGGCTTTCAAAAACAAGAAACATTCGAAGCAGGCGTGGTGTCAGCAGGTTCGGCACGCATCCGCCTATCTGCCAAGTTCTATTTGGTTGCAATTTTCTTTGTTATTTTCGATTTAGAAGCTGTATTCTTATACGCGTATGCAGTGAGTGTGCGTGAAGTCAACTGGCTTGGTTTTACCGCAGCTGCCATCTTCATTGCTATTTTATTTGTTGGCCTGGTCTATGAAATGCGTCTGGGCGCGATGAACTGGTCACCTGCAGACAAAAAGCCAAAACCAAAACGTTTGGCTGCAGCGCCTGCGGGCTTTAATCTGGCGGATATTACTCGCTTTAATGGTGTTGAAGAGTTAGAAATTGACCCTACTGGTAAAATTCCTGCCCAGTTGTCTGGCGCAATGAACCAAAACCCAAACAATAACGCGATAAAATAAGAACCCGACTTTGCAATCTATGTTGCAAGGTCTTTTGCATTTGTAGTGACATAGAGCGAAATCCTGCTTTAAAAATCAAGGTGATCGAGCATTATGAAATATACATTAACCAAAGCCAATCCAGATGCCGACAGATTTCCCGCCCAAACCCGTCAAATTATTGACGAAGAGGAAGTCAATAAAAACGTCGTCATGACACGATTAGAAGATTTGACCCATAGCCTTGCAAACTGGGGTCGTAAGCATTCATTGTGGCCATTTAACTTTGGCACCTCGTGCTGCTATGTGGAGTATGCAACGACATTAACAGGCGTGCATGACTTGTCGCGCTTTGGCGCTGAGGTTATTCGCGCGTCACCACGCCAAGCTGACGTGATGATTGTGGCAGGTACTTGCTTTATAAAAATGGCGCCTGTTATTCAGCGTCTCTACGAGCAAATGCTTGAGCCTAAATGGGTTATCTCAATGGGTGCCTGTGCCAATTCAGGCGGTATGTACGATGTATATTCAGTGGTGCAAGGCGTTGATAAAATCATTCCTGTCGATGTGTATATCCCTGGTTGCCCACCCCGTCCAGAAGCTTTGATTCAAGCCATCATGCTGCTGCAAGAATCGATTACTAAAGAACGTCGTCCACTCGGTATTCATGTCAATGACCAAGGTATCTACCAACCTGTCATGCAGCCAGAACGTGACCGTAAACAAGCCGAGCGCATCGCGGTGAAAAATCTACGCAGCCCAGATAATATTGATTAATGCTAGAGATTGATTAATGCTAGAATCAGTCTCTGGATAGATTTAGGATGAATTTTCGCTAAGTAACAGCTTATCGAATTGCGTTCAAAACAAAAAAGGTATTCAACTACCTTCTTAATAATTGTGAATGAGGAAAGTGCCACTCATGGTAACGGTAACTGATAATCAAGCACAAACTGATGTCCCAGCAGTGATTGCAGAATTAAATCGCAAGTTTGAGGGACAGTTTGTTGTACAAAAAACCTTTGACGCTTTTCCCACTATTTGGGTCAGCCGTGAACAGGTCATCGAAGTACTCCTGTACCTTCGTACCTTGCCACAGCCTTACGTGATGTTACTGGATATTTCAGCGATTGATGAGCGCTTACGCCAACATCGTAAAGACAGAGATGGCAATGCCTTGCCTGACAGTGATTTCACCGTGTTCTATCACTTAATGTCGTTAGAGCGCAACACAGATATCCGCATCAAAGTGGCGCTCAAAGAAGCTGATTTACACATCCCAACGGCAACCCGTATTTGGCCGAATGCCAACTGGTATGAGCGCGAAGCGTGGGATATGTTTGGTATTACCTTTGATGGTCACCCCCATTTAACCCGTATTTTGTTGCCAAAATACTGGGAAGGTCATCCATTGCGTAAAGAATACGCCTCTCGTGCGACTGAAGTACCGCCTTATTATCTCGATAAAGGCAAGCAGATGTTTGAGCAGGAGAACCTACGATTTGTCCCAGAAGAGTGGGGCATGAAACGTAGTGGCCGTGACGAAGACTTTATGTTCCTAAACTTGGGTCCTAACCACCCTTCTGCGCACGGTGCCTTTCGCGTTGTGCTTCAGCTAGACGGTGAAGAGGTCATCGACTGTATCCCAGATATTGGTTATCACCATCGCGGCGCTGAAAAAATCGCCGAACGCCAAACTTGGCATTCATTTATTCCTTACACTGACCGTATCGATTATCTTGGTGGGGTGATGAATGAATTACCCTATATCATGTCAGTGGAAAAACTGGCAGGTATTACGGTACCAGACCGCGCGAATACCATTCGTATCATGATGAGTGAGTTCTTCCGTATCACCAATAATTTGCTGTACTGGGGCACCTTCATTCAGGATGCGGGCGGTATGACGCCAGTATTTTATATGTTCGCCGACCGTCAAAAAGCGTATGATGTGATTGAAGCGGTAACCGGTTATCGTATGCACCCAGCATGGTTTCGTATCGGCGGTACCGCGATGGACCTGCCAAACGGCTGGCACAAACTGGTTCGTGAATTCTTAGATTGGATGCCAAAACGTATCGATGAATACGTCAAAGCCACCATGAAAAACAAGGTGCTACAACTGCGTACCCAAAACGTTGCCCAATACGATGCTAAATCTGCACTGGCTTGGGGCGTATCAGGTCATGGTCTACGTGCCACAGGTATCCCTTACGATGTGCGTAAAGCGCGCCCTTATCTTGGCTATGAAAATTTTGATTTTGAAGTGCCCATTGAGTTTAATGGCGATGCGTATGACCGCTGTTTGGTCAAAATTGAAGAGATTCGTCAGTCACTGCGTATCATTGAGCAATGTCTTAACAACATGCCAATGGGGGCATACAAAGCCGATCACCCACTGGCTGTCCCACCACCCAAAGACCGCACCTTAAATGACATTGAGACCTTAATTAACCACTTTATTTCAGTATCGTGGGGTCCTGTCATGCCAGAAGGCGAGTCCTCCTTTATGGTGGAAGCAGTGAAAGGTATTACCAACTATTATATTACGTCTGATCGCTCAACCATGAGTTACCGTACCCGTATTCGTACACCGACCTTTGCGCATTTACAGCAAATGCCGTCAGTCATTAATGGTAGCTTGGTTTCTGACTTAATTATTTATCTAGCGTCGATTGACGTTGTTATGGCAGACGTTGACCGTTAGGAGAAAACCACCGATGAAGATTGTAACTGATAAAACCCCAAAGGTGGATGTCGCAAGCATTCTAACCGAAGCAGAAATTCACGACATTCATGAATTTATGCATCATTACCCACAAAGCCGCGCGGCATCCCTTGATGCGCTAAAAATTGTCCAACGCCGTAACGGCTGGGTGGATGATGCACAAGTCAACGCGATTGCTAATATCTTAAAAATCCCAGTCACCGATGTGGAAGGGGTTGCAACGTTTTATAACCGTATCTACCGCTCACCGGTTGGTCGTCATGTGATTTTGGTCTGTGACTCAATTGGTTGTTATCTGGTAGGTGCAGAGAGTTTAGGTCAAGCTTTTGAGCGCACTTTAGGCATTAGTTTTGGTCAAACCACCCCAGACAATCGTTTTACCCTGTTACCCATTTGTTGTTTAGGCAACTGTGATAAGGGTCCAGCGGTTTTGATTGATGAAGATACCTACGGTCCTGTCCAAATTGAAGAGATTGCTGAATTGCTGGAGCAATACGCATGAATATAACCCGTCAAATTAATAATCGAAAAATTGGCAAATCACCCAGTCAATTGGGCGAGCAAAGCATTCCTATTTATGGTGATAAAGCGACAGCCACCAGTGAGACCAAGCCGCTGACTTGGCGTTTGGCGCATTATGACTCAGTGCTAGATTTGGCAACCTATGAAAGCCTAAAAGGGTTTGAAGGTCTAAAAAATGCCTTGGCTAAATCTGCCAAAGAAGTGGGCAACATGATTAAAGATGCCAACGTGCGTGGACGTGGTGGTGCAGGCTTTAATGCAGGTCTTAAATGGACCTTTATGACGCCACCGGATGGCGGACCCCGTTACTTGATTTGTAATGCAGATGAGATGGAGCCAGGCACGTTTAAAGACCGTCTATTGATGGAGCGCCTACCATTTCAGCTGATTGAAGGGATGATTATCTCAGGTTATGCCATTGGTGCAACCGCAGGGTATATTTTTATCCGTGGTGAGTACATTGAAGCCGCGAAACGCTTGAATAATGCATTGGATGAATGCCGTGCCAAAGGTTATTTGGGTGATAACATTCTAGGTTCAGGTTATAGCTTTGATATACATGTGCATACCGGTGCAGGTCGTTATATCTGTGGTGAAGAGACGGCGCTCATTAACTCGCTTGAGGGTCGCCGTGCCAATCCACGTACCAAGCCACCCTTCCCACAAGTATCAGGGGCATGGGGTCGTCCCACTGTGGTCAATAACGTAGAGTCTTTAAACAACATGCCGGGCATTATGCTGCATGGCGTAGAATGGTATAAAGGCTTGGCACAAGGCAAATCAGAAAACCCGGGCACCAAAATCATGGGTTGCTCAGGTCTAGTCAATGAGCCAGGGCTATGGGAACTGCCATTTGGTACTACCGCTCGCGAAATTATTTTTGATTATGCCAAAGGCATGAAAGACGGCCGTAAATTAAAAGCTTGGTTGCCAGGCGGTGCATCAACCGACTTTTTAACCGCCAGTGACGAGCATTTAGACCTGCCAATGGACTTTGAACCCATCATGAAAGCAGGTAGCCGTTTAGGTACCTGCTTGATTATGGTGGTAGATGAATCGCAAGATATGGTGTCATTGTCGCTCAATTTGCAAAAATTCTTTGCCCGTGAATCCTGCGGTTGGTGTACGCCTTGCCGTGATGGGTTGCCGTGGGGGGTCAAAACCTTGCATGCCATCGATACAGGCAATGGTCAACCTGTCGATATTGACGTGCTGCGCCAATTGACCAAAGATTTGTGGTTAGGTAAAACCTTCTGCGCCCACGCACCGGGTGCGGTTGAGCCATTACAAAGTGCGTTAAAATACTTTTTACCAGAATTTGAAGCCAAAATTGGTAACAATGTGGCGCCTGAAGAACAATTGTCCCCAACGGGCGTACCTTCATCTGCAAACAGCAGAAAAGTTGAAGTGTATCAACCGGTTAAGACCACCAATGGGCAATCAGTGTAAGGAATTAGCATGGCAATTATTCATATAGACGGTCAAGACGTCGAAGTTGATGGTGCCGATAACTTGCTACAAGCTTGTTTATCGCTTGGCATCGATATCCCTTATTTTTGTTATCACCCTGCATTGGGCTCGGTGGGTTCTTGCCGCCAGTGTGCTGTCAAGCAATATAATAACAAAGAAGATTATGAAGCGGGTCGTGGTCGTTTGGTCATGTCGTGTATGGTGAATCCGACACCGGACATGTGGATCTCAGTGACGGATGCAGAAGTGAAAAACTTCCGTAAAAGCTTGGTTGAGTTCTTAATGACTAACCATCCCCATGACTGTCCAACCTGTGAAGAGGGTGGTCATTGTCACTTGCAAGATATGACCTACATGTCAGGTCACAATCATCGTAAGTACCGCTTTACCAAACGTACTCACCAAAACCAAGACTTGGGTCCATTTATCAATCATGAGATGAACCGCTGTATCGCCTGTTATCGCTGCGTGCGTTATTACAAAGATTATGCAGGTGGTGAAGATTTAGGGGTTTACGCATCAGCAAGCCGTGTGTACTTTGGTCGTGATAAAGACGGTCAGTTTGAAAGTGAATTTTCAGGTAACCTCACCGAAGTTTGTCCAACTGGGGTATTTACCGACAAAACTCACTCAGAGCGCTACAATCGTAAATGGGACATGCAATATGCCCCAAGCATTTGTCATGGCTGTTCGGCAGGTTGTAATATCTCAGCGGGTGAGCGCTATGGTGAATTGCGCCGTATCGAAAACCGTTTTAATGGGGAAGTCAACGCTTACTTCCTGTGTGACCGTGGTCGTTTCGGCTATGGCTATGTCAACCGCCAAGACCGCCCAATTCAAGCCGTTGAAACACTAAACGGTAAACAAACCAATCTGAGCATTGACCATACTATCGATACCATCAAAAACCGTTTGCAAGGTAAAAAAGCCATCGGTATTGGTTCACCTGTTGCCAGCCTTGAATCAAATTATGCGCTCAAACGCTTAGTCGGTGCCGAAAACTTTAGCATTGGTATTACCAATCAAGAAAAAACCGTGGTACAAAAATGTATCGATGTGTTGACCACAGAAAATATCCATAATCCAAGCATGCGTGAGATTGAGGATTATGATGCGGTATTGATTTTGGGTGAAGATATTACCCAAACCAGTCCACGTATTGCACTGGCAGTACGCCAAGCGGCAAAAAATCGCGCCAAACAAATGGCAGATGCGCTAAAAACGCCAGATTTCTTGGCAGAGCCTGTGGCTCGTATCGGTCAAAAAGACTACAGCCCAATCTTTATTGTGGATGTCAAAGATACGCGCCTTGATGATATCGCCAAAGTAAGCTGCGTCGCTACACCAAGCGATATCGCTGAATTAGGCTTTAGCATCGCTGAGCACATGAAAACGTTGGCTACCTCACAATTACCAAAAGATTTGGTCATCGATGAAGACGATAATGCTGATATGCAAGCATTTGCTAAACATATCGCGCAGACGCTACTTAAAGCAACCAAACCCCTTATCATCTCAGGCTCATCACTGTACCACACTGCTATCATAGAAGCGGCGGCACAAATTGCCAATATCGCCGAACAAAAACGCGGTGAAGTGGTCATCTATGAAAAAGGCGTGGTTGACGCCCACAACGTCCAAGTGGATGCAGAGATTGCCAAAATCGATGCAGAGCAAGCCAAACTCAAACAAGAGATGGATGAAGCGGCATTTGCTGAACAAGCTAAGCAAGTTAAACGCCCAAGCCGTATGAACCCGACCAAAGGCTATCAAGAAAAAGCAGGTTTGTACTTGTCAGTACCTGCTGCCAATAGCATAGGCGTCAACTTACTCGGTGGTAAAGCGATTGATGAATTAGGTGATGATGCCGATGTGGTGATTGTCATGGAAAATGACATCAGCCGCCGTCTAACCGCTGAGCAAATGAACCAATTGGTAGCCAACAAATCACTGATTGTACTTGATCATGAAGCTTACCAATGGCATAACCATGCAGATGTGATGGTACCTGTAGCAACCTTTGCAGAAGCGGACGGTACACTAATCTCAGCAGAAGGTCGTGCACAGCGTTTCTTCCAAGTTTATGATCCTGTTTACTATCGCCCGCAAAGTATGGTCAAAGAAAGCTGGCGTTGGTTACATGCGGTAGAGTCTGAGCTCAATGGCCGTGCGATTGACTGGACGCAGCTTGATGATGTGATTACTGCGGTCGCAGATACCAATCCACAATTAGCCGCAATCAGACAAGCAGCGCCATCAGCCGATTACCGTATTACCGGTCTAAAAGTCGCGCGTGAGCCACGCCGTTATTCAGGTCGTACGGCGATGCGTGCACCGATTTCTGTGCATGAGCCAGAGCAGCCAAAAGATATCGATACTGGCCTAACCTTCTCCCAAGAAGGTTATGTGGGCACCCAAACGGATTCAGCAATGATTCCATTTGCTTGGTCAGCAGGTTGGAACTCACCGCAAGCTTGGAATAAATACCAAGATAAAGTGGGTGGTCATTTAAAACATGGCGATCCAGGCGTGCGTATTTTCGATGCGTTAACCGCATTGCCAAAACGTGAGTATATTGCGCCTGCGGCAGCTAGCCAACAAGGTTCAAGCCAGCTAGTGCCTGTGTATAATATTTTTGCTAGTGATGAATTAACCGCCCGTAGTGAAGTGGTCGCCTCACAATTGATGCCAGCTGCTTTTAGTGTATCAACGGATGATGCCGATAAATGGCAGCTGCAATCAGGTGATATGTTAACGGTCACAGTGAAGGGTGTAGCGACCACATTACCTGTGCAGCTTGTCGATTATTTAGCGGAAAGCTGTGTGGGGTATCCTGTGGGTCAGGCGGGTGAATTAGAAGCCTTGCTAGCGCAGCCTTATACGGACATCAGTATCGTAAAATCAGCAACTACCAACACTGTCACCCAAGCGGTATCACCAGCTAATAATGGTGTTGTGACAGCTCAAGTAACTCCAGGGGAGGGGGTATAATGGATTATTCTGTTAGACAGATGCCCGATTTGCCTGCATGGCTGGCTGGGGTAATGTCCCCTGAAGCTTGGTCAATTGTATTTTTGGCAGTGCAATCAATTGTTATTTTTTTGGCGGTGGTGATTTTTGCCGCATTGATGATTCCTTATGAACGTCGCATGTTGGCACTGTGGCAAGATCGTTATGGTCCAAACCGTGTGGGTTGGCAAGGTTCGCTACAAGTTGCTGCGGATATGCTCAAAATCTTCTTTAAAGAAGACTGGACCCCCAAATTTGCCGATAAATTTATCTTTGTCTTGGCGCCTGCGATTTCATTGTTTACCGCTTTAGCCGCTTATATCATTGTACCAGTTACGCCATCACTCGGTGGCGCAGACTGGAGTATCGGTATTTTGTTCTTTTTTGCGATGGCAGGGTTGGCGGTTTATGCCGTGATGTTTGGTGGCTGGGCATCAGCCAATAAATACGCCTTGCTCGGTGGTCTACGCTCTGCTGCCCAAACCATTAGTTATGAAGTCTTTCTCGGATTATCGCTAATGGGTGTGGTGGCATTGGCAGGGTCATTTAACTTACGCGATATCGTATATTCACAAGCCGGTGGTTTTTGGCACTGGAATGTATTTGGTCAAATTTTAGGGTTTTTAACCTTTATGGTAGCAGGTGTGGCAGTCACCCACCGTTTCCCATTTGACCAGCCAGAAGCAGAGCAAGAATTGGCAGAAGGTTACCATGTTGAATACTCAGGTATGAAATTTGGTATGTTCTTTGTCGGTGAGTATGTGAATATCGTGTTGGTATCATCGCTGATTACTATTTTATTCTTTGGTGGTTGGTTGCCATTATTTGATGGACTGAGTTTCATCCCGCCGATTATTTGGTTCATGTTAAAAACGCTATTTTTCATGACCATGTTCGTATTGGCGCGTGGGGCGTTGATGCGTCCACGTTATGACCAAGTAATGAACTTTGGCTGGAAAATTTGTCTACCCATTACCTTGATTAATTTACTCGCGACGGCGGCCTATGTATTATGGCGCACCCATGGTGTAGGGTAAGGTGGAGATTAACGTATGTATTTGACTATGGTAAAAAACACGATTACGGGTTTTGGCTCAATTCTGCGCACCCTAATCATGGTCGCAAGTCATGCGACCCGTAAACGTGATACGATTTTATACCCAGAACAACCTGTTCCTGTACCGCCGCGTTTTCGGGGGCGTATTGTATTGACACGTGACCCGGATGGGGATGAGCGCTGTGTGGCCTGTAACCTATGTGCTGTCGCTTGCCCAGTGGGTTGTATTTCACTACAAAAAGCGGAGCGTGAAGACGGACGCTGGTATCCAGAGTTTTTCCGTATTAATTTTTCGCGTTGTATCTTTTGTGGTATGTGTGAAGAAGCGTGCCCGACAACGGCTATTCAGATGACGCCAGATTTTGAGCTCGGTGAGTATAACCGTCAAAACTTGGTGTATGAAAAAGAGCATTTGTTAATTTCAGGTCCGGGTAAATTCCCTGACTACAATTATTACCGTGTCACTGGGATGGCGACCAAAGATAAACCTAAAGGGGCACACCAAAATGAGTCTGCACCGATTGATTTACGGAGTTTATTGCCATGATAACCGGAGCAACGATAGGGTTTTATTTATTAGCGATTGTCGCTATTTTGGCTAGTTTGCGCGTGATTACTCGTACCAATCCTGTACATGCGTTATTAAACATGATTGTCACGCTGCTGGCGTTATCAGGTATTTTCTTTGCCTTAGGTGCGCCATTTGCTGGTGCACTTGAAATCATCGTTTATGCCGGGGCGATTATGGTATTGTTCGTCTTTGTGGTGATGATGCTGAACTTAGGTACCCAAAGCACCTTAGAAGAAGAAAGCTGGTTGGCATCCTCAGCTTGGGCAGTGCCGGCAGGACTTGCATTTATTGTGGGTTTGACTCTGTTTAGTCTGATTGGCATGAAACATGGGTTTGAAGGAATCATGCCAGCGTTTATTGGGGTAGAGCCAGTTACGGCAAAAATGATCGGTGCCAAATTATTTACTGAATATTTATTGTTGGTCGAAATTGCAGGGTTTTTATTACTAGCGGGTTTGGTGGCGGCTTATCATTTGGCAAAATCTGCCTTGGATGATGAAAACGAAAGTCATAACAGTGAGCTTGGTAATACCATACACCCTGCCTTAACGAATTTTATTGATAAAGAGCCCAGCCAACCGGCTGTGTTACGCGAAGTTCAGGAGGAGAAGGCATAATGGGACACTTTCCATTAGAGCATGTGCCATTAGAGCACGGTCTAATCTTGTCAGCGATTTTGTTTGCCATTGGTTTTTGTGGTGTGATGGTAAGACGTAATTTTTTGTTCATGTTGATGAGTCTTGAGATTATGATGAATGCTGCTGCCTTAGCATTTGTAGTGGCAGGTAGTCGCTGGGTCAGTCCTGACGGACAAATTATGTTTATTTTGGTGCTAACTTTGGCAGCCGCTGAAGTTGCAATTGGGTTGGCTATTCTTTTACAGTTTTATCATAAGCGTGGTCATTTAGATGTCGATACGGCAAATGAGATGAAAGGGTGAAATCAAAATGAGTATGTTACCTTTAACCTTTATGCTGCCGCTGATTGGCTTTCTGATTCTAGCGACCATGCGTGACCGCTTAAGCGAAAACGCAGCCGCAGTGGTCGGTGTCGGCAGTATGGGTTTGGCTGCTTTGTGTGCCTTGATGGCAGGCAGTGATTTTTTAATGAACCACCCACAAGGCGCTGTCATTAATCAGCCGTTGTGGACGTGGATGCAAGTCGGTAGTTTTGCCCCAAAATTTGGTCTCATGCTGGATGGTTTGGGCGTGACCATGATGGGCGTGATTACCGGTGTCGGTTTTTTAATTCATATTTTCGCGTCATGGTATATGCGCGGTGAAACAGGCTACGCAAGATTTTTTAGCTATATGAACCTGTTTGTCGCAAGTATGTTGTTACTTGTGCTTGCTGACAATTTAGTGCTGTTGTACTTAGGTTGGGAAGGCGTTGGTATCTGTTCTTACTTATTGATTGGTTTTTATTATCACGAGCGCGCCAATGGCCGTGCTGCGATGAAAGCCTTTACCGTAACCCGTGTGGGTGATGTGTTTTTAGCGTTTGGCTTATTTTTATTGTTCCGTGAATTGGGTACGTTAAATATCTCAGATATCAATGCCAATGTATCGCAAATGCTCACGTCGGCAGGGTCAACGGTGACGATTTTTGGTCATAGCTATCCTACCATCAAAGTTGCGGCTGTGATGCTAGTGCTTGGTGCGATGGGTAAGTCTGCCCAAATCCCGCTACATTCTTGGCTTGCAGATGCGATGGCAGGTCCTACGCCTGTTTCAGCCTTGATTCATGCAGCAACGATGGTTACCGCAGGTGTGTATTTAATTGCCCGTTTACATCCTGTGTTCTTATTGACCCCTGATGTATTGGCAAGTTGGGTGGGTATCGTTGGGGCAACAACATTGTTGGTTGCTGGTTTCTGTGCGCTTGCACAAACCGATATCAAACGTATATTAGCTTATTCAACCATGAGTCAAATCGGTTATATGTTCTTGGCATTAGGGGTAGGCGCTTGGCAAGTTGCAATTTTCCACTTGATGACCCATGCGTTCTTTAAAGCTTTATTATTTCTAGGGTCGGGCGCTGTTATCTTGGCTTACCATCATGAGCAAAACATCTTTAAAATGGGTGGGTTGTTTTATAAAAATAAATTCCTATTTGCGGTGTTTGCGATCGGGGGTGGGGCACTTGCTGCGATTCCTTGGATTACGGTGGGTTATTACTCAAAAGATGAAATTATTTGGGAAGCCTTCGCATCAGGTCATATGAATTTATTTTGGATGGCAGTGGTGGGTGCGTTTTTAACCTCGATTTATACGTTTCGTATGATTTGGATTGTGTTCTTTGGGGAAGAAAAAACGCCTATTCATGATCTTAAGGGTTGGACATATTGGCTGCCGCTCGCGGTATTGCTAGTGTTATCAACTGCAGTGGGGGCGATGATTCATCCACCATTAGCAGGTGTATTGCCACAGAGTTTTAGCGTGATTCATCCTGAAGTAGAACATGGTAAGCACACGGCAGAAATGATTGTGATGGCTGCGATGTTGGCGGGTTTGATTGTTGGTGCTTTCTTGTTTGCCCTAGATAAAGGTCGCATCGTGAGTAAGTTTACCCAAACAGGTTTGGGCCGTGCGCTTAATTACTGGTGCTATCATGGTTTAGGCTTTGATGCTTTGTATGACATTGTATTTGTTAAACCATTCTTATTGATTGGTAAATTAATCAAAAATGACCCGATTGACCGTACTTGGAATATTTTACCAGCCCTATCGCTGGCAGGTAACCGAGTGGCGACATGGTTCCAATCTGGCTCGATTCGTGGGTATGCTGCAAGCTTCGGTCTTGGCATGGCAGTATTGTTGGTGTTGGTAATGATGATGATAGGGAAGTAACAGTTATGCAAAATAATCTCTTATTACCCGCCTTGATATTTATTCCAATCATTGCAGGTTTTCTGTGCTGGTTGGTTGAAAAAGTTGATGAACGTTTACCTCGTTGGATTGCGTTCCTTGGCATGCTATTAACGTTTTTGATTACGGTAGCTATTTGGCAAAACGGTAACTTTATTGGTTCAGCACAAACCATTGCTGAGGTGACTGCTAAACCGACTTGGTTGGCAGAGTTTCAATTACCTTGGATGCCCTCATTGGGGGTCAGTTTCCATCTAGCCATTGATGGGTTATCGCTGTTGATGGTGAGCCTAACAGCCTTCTTAGGTATGATGGCGGTGGCGTGTTCATGGGGTGAGATTACTCGCCGTGTGGGCTTCTTCCATCTTAATCTACTTTGGAGCTTGGGCGGTGTTATTGGTGTTTTCCTAGCAATCGATATGTTCTTGTTCTTCTTCTTTTGGGAGATGATGTTAGTTCCTATCTATTTCTTGATTGCAATCTGGGGACACAATGCGATTGGCGGTAAAACCAAAGAATATGCCGCAACCAAATTCTTTATTTATACCCAAGCATCGGGTCTGATTATGTTGATTGGTATTTTGATTTTGGTGATGATTCATGCATCAACCACAGGTCAAATAACTTTTAACTATATGGACTTGCTAGGTACAGATCTTGGTAAATGGCAATACCCAATCATGCTGATGTTCTTTATTGGCTTTGCGGTTAAATTACCAATTTTCCCACTGCATGGCTGGTTACCCGATGCGCACGCACAAGCACCGACGGCAGGCTCGGTGGATTTGGCTGGTATTTTGATTAAAACCGCGGCGTATGGTTTATTGCGGTTTGTCCTACCACTATTCCCAGAAGCCAGTGCTCAGTTTGCACCGATTGCGATTACTTTGGGGGGTATTGGTATTTTCTACGGGGCTTGGCTTGCGTTTATGCAGCAAGATATCAAGCGGTTACTGGCTTATACCAGTATTTCACATATGGGTTTTGTGGTACTTGCGTTGTATGCCGGTACGTTAATTAGTTTCCAAGGCTTGATGATTCAAATGTTGGCACATGGTCTTAGCTCAGCGGCATTATTTATCATGAGTGGTCAGCTTTATGAGCGTCTACATACCCGTGATTTGAGCCAAATGGGGGGTATGTGGGGTCAAATGCGTTATTACCCACCGTTACTTATGTTCTTTGCTGCGGCATTATTAGGTATTCCAGGTACCGGTAACTTTATTGGTGAGTTCTTAATTCTTTTAGGATCTTTTGCCTCGCATCCTGTGGCAGTGGTGTTTGCTACCTTTAGCTTAGTCGTTGCCGGTTTATACGCATTAATTATGATTTATAAAGCATTATTTGGTACGCCAACAGCGACGATTGAGAAAATGTCACCGATGCGTGATATCAATGCGCGTGAAGCGGCAATCTTGTTGGTGCTTGGGTTTGGTTTATTATGGTTAGGTCTATATCCCCAATTATTCTTAGATACCTCTGACCATAGTATGCACTGGATTAGTCAGGCATATCATGTCCAGCAAGTTGCACCTACTGCTCAAGAGCCATTTGCTCATATGGAGGTAAAATAGATGAATCCTATTATTCCATTTGCTAGCAATGTGCTCATGCCATTGTTTCCAATGATTTTAATTTCAATCACCACGGTGGTGGTGATGATTGCCATCGCCATGAAGCGTTCAAATTTTGTGGCAGGTACCATCAGTGTGATTGGCCTTAATGCCGCCTTGTTTGTTGTCCTTATACAATTATTGGGTGGCAATGCTGATAGCATATTGCATGGTCTGTATGAATTATTTACGCCATCGCAAGGCTTGATTGCTCCCTTATTTGTGGTGGATAGTTTTGCCCAGTTCAATATGGTGATTATTTTAATCAGCTCGCTTGCGTGCTTTACCTTGGCGTATGGTTACATTGGAGGCTATCGCGATAATAAAGAAGAGTTGTATTTGCTACTGCTTATCTCAACATTGGGCGCGCTGTTTATGGTATGCGCTGATAACTTAGCTTCTTTCTTTGTCAGCTTAGAGTTATTGTCGGTACCGCTATATGGTATGTTGGCTTATACTTATGCGCGTGGTAAATCGTTAGAAGCGGGTTTTAAATACCTCATTTTATCGGCGACAGCCTCTGCTACCATGTTGATGGGTATGGCATTAATCTACTCAAACACAGGTACTTTATCCTTCCGTCAAATTGGTATGGCAATCGTACCCATGTTTCAAAATGGTATCGTTATGCCGATTTTGGTGGTGGGGACTGCATTAATGTTATTTGGTATTGCCTTTAAACTCTCAGCAGTACCATTTCACACTTGGACGCCAGACGTTTACCAAGGTGCGCCTGCGCCTGTGGCGACTTTCTTAGGCAGTGTTTCCAAAGTAGCTATGATGGCGCTAGGATTACGTTTCTTATTGTCTACGGCGACCTTAGCCTTGCCAGCAATCAATACCTTGATTGTGGTGATTGCCAGTTTATCGATGATTATCGGTAACGTACTGGCGCTTCGTCAGCACAATATAAAACGTCTGTTAGCCTATTCATCTATTGCGCACATCGGCTATGTGTTAGCGATTATCAGCGCAGTGAAAGTTGAATCAGCAGGTTTTGTCAGCCTTTACATGGCAGTGTATGCGTTTACCACCATTGGTGCGTTCGGTGTCGTGACTATCATGTCAAGCCCGTACAAACGTCAAGGTGAAGCAGAGTTAGTTGAAAACTTCCAAGGGATTTTTTGGCAACGTCCTTTGCTAACTGCCGTATTGACTGTGATGCTATTATCATTGGCAGGTATTCCATTGACCGCCGGGTTTATCAGCAAATTCTTTGCGATTTTTGCTACGGTTTCAGCGCAAAGTTGGTGGCTCACTGCCATGATTATCGTGGGTAGTGCAATTAGCTTGTATTACTATCTAAATCTTATGGTCACCTTGTTTAGACGTCCCCAAGAAGTACAGCCGCACGATGCGGTCAATCATTGGGGTATTCAAGCAGGCGGCATCATGGTGTTGTTGGTGACGTTAGCGGTATTGTACTTCGGTATTTTCCCCGAAACATTATCAAAAATTATCACGCTAGTTCGCATATATTAATCCAATTTTAGTACTGCGACATAAAAAAGCGTATCTTAGTTCATTAAGGTACGCTTTTTTGTTTATAATGATGCAAAAAAATGGTCAAGATAATATGTCAGATGATAAAAGTATTCGCGTTAAAGTGATTGAAGTGACCCGTTGGGCGCCCACCTTGCTAAGTTTTAAAGTCACGCGCCCCGATGGCTTTAAATTTACTGCAGGGCAATTTGTTAGGCTCGGTATCCATGGCAAAGATTTGCAATATTTTGCAAACAACCATGAGACCAAGTTAATAACTTCTGAGACACAAGGTCATGAGGAGCAAGGTTATGAGGCGCAAGGTCAGCTCGTTGACCTTGAGGGCTATGTGTTTCGCGCCTATTCCGTTGCATCTTCGCTCTATGATGAGTTTATTGAATTTTTCTCGGTGGTCATTCCTGAGGGGGAATTTACCAGTAAGGTTAATCATATCCAAGTGGGCGATAGTTTATTGCTCAATACCACACCATTTGGCTATTTGACCTTAGCCCGCTACCAGTTACCTCTGCCTAATGATTTATGGTTACTGGCAACAGGCACAGGTTTAGCCCCATTTTTATCGATTTTAAAGACCATCGAGGTATGGCAGCAATATCAGCGCATTATTTTGGTGTACAGCGCACGCACCTCGCAAGAGCTTGCTTATCAAGCGGAAATTGGCTCGATTAAGTCAATCTATGGCGACAATGGAGCAGCGTTTGTATTTTTACCCATTGTCACGCGAGAAGCGGATTATGCCGGGGAAAAAGCGCGTATTCCCAACCTGATATTGTCGGGCAAGTTAACCCAGTTGGTAGGGCAAAAACTGGATAAAGAGCGCAGTCATGTGATGTTGTGTGGTAATCCACAAATGGTCGAAGATACCAAAGAAGCCTTAAAATCGATTGGATTGACCATGAATCGCCGCGGCGAAGGCAATATCGCCGTTGAAAACTATTGGTAATCATCTCTTTAATTGGCAAAACACAATCGGTAAAAAATCAGTAGAGCAAAAGCGGTAAAGGATGAGGGTTGATACCGATGAAAAATACTAAGCTGCTTTTGTGGCGTTATTAGTCACTGCAGGATTATCCGCTTCAGTAATTAATTGGTCACTACTACCTATATTGAGAATTTCACCGACGTTGGCATTGGCTCTCAGCAGTAGTTGCTGTTCAGCAAGATAGCCATGATTCACCTGCACCTTGCGCAGCGTTGCCATGATTTTTTCATTTTTCTTCAGCCAGCGACCAATATCGAGATACAAGATATCATCTTTTTGGTGTACCAAATTGATTTTCTCCAAAATCATGCCGAGCGGGTCTTTCTTTATCACCCGTTTAAAAAACCAAAGCGCCGCATGAATCGCTTTTGATTTAACATACGAATCTGAATAGAAGGCAATGACATCGGTGTCAGTCAGTTGCTGAAATACCAGGCGCTGGCGATAACGGTCAAATTGGGCATGTACCACACCTAAGTTGACAGCAAGGTCAGCGTAGATGCCTTTATAGTTTACCGTTGCATACAGTCGAAGCCAGCCTTCATGAATCTCTAGATGCATACTCAATATCGCTTTGACTTTTGCCACCACAAATTTTTGAATGGCATCGTTTAGCTGTTTTTCGGTGGCGGGTACGATAAACTCTTGACCGGCAAAATCTTCGATTTTTTCATACCACGTTTGTGATTTTTGCATCAGCTCACGTGCGATTTCTTCAGAATGGGTGGCAAAAAATTCATCCAGTTGCGTTTTGCTCGTTATCACGATCGTTTCTCAGTTTTTTTATATTTGTATTGAAAGCTATTATTGTAGTCAGTTTTTGGGCATTGTAAAGTTGCTAATCATAAAGTCACTAATCATAAAGTCGCTGACCCGTCTACAAAAAATCTTGTACCAGTAATTGGTAAGCATTGATTACTACTTATTAATTGCTCACCACTGATTGCTAATGGCGTATGAATTTAGCTTCAGCCAAGGTTTGATTTAATCTATACTATCTGCGCGTTATAATACATGAGTGATTTGTATTTTTTTAGCAAGGTTGTAGTTGTAGAGATAGCGTCGTCATCGTTCAAAGGGTTATATTTTGGTGTATAGCAAAGACAGTCACCGTGATGTTTTTCAAAAGTTAATGCCACATACTGCGCCTTGCAAAGACAGCGTCATGCTATTCGCTACCATTACGGCGGTGGCAATTCATGCGGCTGTTATTTTTGGTATCCAATTTGAAGATAAAAGCTCACCAACCGCAGCGGTACAAGAAGTCACCACAGTGTTGACCGAAAATCTGCAAAAGAATGAAAAAGCCGATTTTATCGCCAATGCCGGCCAGCAAGGTGGCGGTGAGTCCAACGAAAAGCTACGGCTTGAAAACAATACCATGAGTCCCTTAGAAGACGAAGCAATCAATGAAACCGATGATATCGTGAGTCAAGAACGCCAAACGCGTCAACAAGCGTTTCAAGAAAGTTATCTACGTACCACGTTAAGCTTTGAAAAAATCCGCAGAGAAAATAATAATAAAAAACAAGATGATAGCGAAAATCTAGCCGCGCAAGAACAGCGAGTACAGGCACAAATTGCCACCCTTGAAACTAAAATCAGCAGTAACCGCCAATTACTAGCCAAAAAATCTGCGGTCAAAACTATCAGCAGTAACTCCACCACCACGGGTGAAGCCGCGCGCTATATCGAGAATTTTCGCCAACAAGCCTATCATATTGGCAACCAGCAATATCCCCAAGAAGCCCGCGCCAAAGGCATCAAAGGCGATGTCATGCTGATGGTGATTATCGAGCCTAACGGGCAAGTCAAATCCATCAAGGTTTTACAGTCATCAGGCGCTACCATCTTGGATGAAGCAGCAAAAAATTCGGTGCGTAAAGCCGCGCCATTTGGTAAGTTCTCAAAGGAAATGCAAGATTATTTGGAGCTGCGCATTATCCGTACTTGGCGATTTGGTGATACCTTAACCGTCGATGACCAAAATCCCGCAATTTAACTTTTCACTAACCATGCTAAAGGCTGTCCTATGTCAACCGTACTACACAAAGAATTGGCGCTATTTGACCTCGATAACACCCTCATTGATACCGATAGTGATTATATGTGGGGTGAGTTTTTGGTCAAACATCATCTGGTAGAAGAATCGCTGTATCGTGCTAAAAATCGGGAGTTTTATGAGCACTATATCGCAGGGACGCTCGATGCGGTCGTCTATAATGAGTTTGTGGCAGGCTTTTTAAAACAGCATACTTTAGCGCAGTTGCACCAGTGGCGTGAGCAATATTTGCAAGATGAAATCGCGCCAAAAGTGCGTCCAAAAGCGGTTAACGCTATCCAATCACATTTACAAGCGGGGCACGATGTAGTAGTGATTTCCGCCACCAATGCCTTTGTGGTCAAAGCGATTGCTAACAAATTATTTTTGGTAGAGGAAGATAATATTTTAGCCACTGAACTAGAAGTCACCGAGCAGGGGTACACGGGTAAGGTCGCAGGGCAGCCAAACTTTAAAGAAGGCAAAATCATTCATTTAAAAAATTGGATTGCTCAAAAAAATGCGCAAGGCATAACATACACCAAAACTTATGCCTATTCGGATTCAAAAAATGATTTGCCGCTATTAGAATGGGCAGATGTGGCGATTGCGGTATGCCCCGATGATACTCTACACGCGCATGCCTTAGCGCATCATTGGGCAGTGGAAGATTGGTCGATAAAAGCACAGGCGGAGTAGGCAACAGCTAAGATGAATCCAGTGACAGATTCAGGTATAATGGCGCATTTTTCATAGAAACACGTTAAGGTAACCTCGCATGGAAATCAACCCGTATTTAGAGCATATCAAAGACTTAACTGACCGTGGCAACCAGCTTCGGGGGTATCTTTGACATCGAAGCCAAGCAAGAGCGCTTGGAAGAAGTCAATTTAGAGCTTGAAAATCCAGAATTGTGGAACGACCCAGAGCGTGCCACCAAAATCAGTAAAGAAAAATCGCAGCTTGATAATGTCATTGGCGTGATTACCGCTTTAGATGACAAGTTAGAAGACGCCAAAGCCATGATTGACTTAGCGGTGGAAGCCGATGATGCGACCCTATTAGCAGACGTACAAGCGGAACTCGATGAGGCCGAAGCCAAAGTCGCAGATTTAGAATTTAAACGTATGTTTAGCGGTGAGATGGATGGCAACAACTGCTATGTTGATATCCAGTCAGGCTCAGGCGGTACCGAAGCCCAAGACTGGGCAGAGATGCTGCTGCGGATGTATTTGCGTTGGTGTGAATCACATGGCTTTAAAGCCGAAATCATGGAACTATCAGCAGGTGGTGTCGCAGGGATTAAAAGCGCATCGATTCATGTCAAAGGTGACTATGCGTTCGGCTGGTTACGTACCGAAATCGGCGTGCATCGTTTGGTGAGAAAATCACCGTTTGATAGCAACAACGGTCGCCACACGTCGTTTGCAGCGGTGTTTGTATCGCCTGAAATTGATGATAATATCGAGATTGATATCAATCCTGCCGATTTACGCATCGATACTTATCGCTCAAGCGGTGCAGGCGGTCAGCACGTTAATACCACCGACTCTGCGGTACGTATCACTCACCAACCGACAGGGATTGTGGTTGCGTGTCAAAATGAACGTAGCCAACATGCCAACAAAGACACGGCAATGAAAATGTTACGTGCCAAACTGTACGAGCGTGAAATGATGCAGCGTATGGAAAAGCAACAAGCGCTAGAAGACACCAAATCGGATATCGGTTGGGGTAGTCAAATTCGCTCGTATGTGCTGGATGACTCGCGGATTAAGGACTTGCGTACAGGGGTGGAAACTTCCAATACCCAAGCGGTGCTAGATGGCGACCTTGATAAATTTATCGAAGCGAGCCTTAAGGCAGGGCTTTGATTTAACTGCGCTGCCTACAATAACCCATTGCTAATTTATCCGCACTTGCTAAAATTAGAGGGTCAGTTTTTTAATTGACGCTCTTTTTTTTTCATAAGGATTTGATATGCTGTACCAATGGCAAGACAAAACACCCACTTATCAGGCACCCTTCACAGGCTGGGTCGCAGACTCGGCTGAAGTCATCGGTGATGTGCATTTAGCTGATAACGTCAGTGTGTGGTTTGGCGCGGTGATACGCGCGGACAATGCACCGATTTATTTGGGCAAAAATAGTAATGTGCAAGAAAACAGTGTGATACACACCGATGAAGGTATCGCCGTCACCATTGGCGAAGGCGTGACGATTGGGCATTTGGCGATGCTTCACGGCTGCACCGTTGGTGATAATAGCTTGATTGGTATCGGTGCGATTGTGCTCAATAATGCCCAAATCGGCAAAAACTGCATTATCGGTGCCAATGCGCTTGTCACCGAAAATATGCAAATCCCAGATAATTCCATCGTGATGGGAAGCCCAGCTAAAGTTGTCAAAACCTTGCCGCAGGCGCGTGAAGTGATGCTTCAACAATCAGCTTTACATTATGTTGATAAAGCCCATGCTTTTAAAGCAGGGCTTAAACCCCTAGCGATTGAGTATTAAGTTTTTTGCGTATTAAGTTGTTATAAAGTAATTCAAGAAAAATTAGACCAAAAAAAAGGATAGTCACTTTACTATCCTTTTTTTATGCAATACATGATTAAGCAATACGTTGTCTTAACGCTGTAGCACGTTCTACCAATATCGTGTTGTTGCTGTCTTTGATTTCATCAAGCAAGCGTTTGGCACTGTCATATTCCCCTAAATTCAAATACTGTTCTGCTAAATCTACGTTTAGCGTATCCGTGTCGATATCCTTAATGACATCGAGAATCGCTGATAAATCTTCAACAACTGGCGCAGTCTTTAGGCTTGCCTTATCTGCAATCGATGTCGTTTCAGGACTAGCGATTGGGGTCGTAGTTGTTTGTGTATTTGCTGGAGTAGCTGCCTGAGTAGTTGAGTCATCAAAAGACAAATCAAACATGTCATCTGAGATAAGTAGCGAATCAGATGGTTTAGGGGCGTTGACTTCTGCCAAGTCAACGACAGGCTCAGCGACCGATGGGGTAGCAGGCTTGGCTAGTGAAGCCGCTTCTGCTTGGCGTAGTAATTCATCATCCAAATCAAACGATGCAATATCTGTGGCTTCATCACTTGCAACCGGTACAGAAGTCGCTGCATCGGAAGTTAGATTTCCAAATGCTTTGGTATCTGACGCGTCAAAGCTTAAGGCTGCTTCTGTAGTAGCGTCATTGGTTGGAGTAACCGCTGGCTCAGCGTTCAACTCAAAGTCGAAATCAAAATCATCTGCGAGCTTCTCAGCGCTTGGTGCAGCCGTTGGGGTCGTTATCATTGGTTCTATATCAGTAGCGGCAGGTGTTGATTGCGTCTCTGGTAAACTAAAGTCAAAATCAAAATCGCTGTCGCTAATAGCCTCGTTATTGACGTTACTTGCCGAAGTGGTGGTTACAGGTTCCTCTGTCATTGGGGCAACAATTTCGGTAGGCGATTCTAGGACAGGGGCAGGGACAGTCTCAGCGGTCGCGGGCTGTTTGCTAGGTAGATCAAAATCAAAATCGTCAAAAGTGAACTCATTTGATTGTGATGGCGCCGCTGTAGTTTCAGTGGGGAGAGGGGCTATTTTGGTTTCAGGTACATCGAGTGCAAAGTCAAAATCTAACTCGTTATCGGCTTTGCTGCTAATACCATCAACTGGGTTTGCTGGCTGTGCCACTTGAGTGACGGTCGGCCTGACAACATGTAAGGTGCTGTTGACGGCTGGCTTATCACTGTCTTGTTTAAACCCTGGCAAATCAAAATCAAGTCCATCAGGTTCAACCGCTTCAGCGGTATGGGTCATCGCTGTGCTGCGTGCATTTATCGATTGTTCTTCATCTACCAGCGTTTTTAGGTTATTGGCTTGGGTGGTGAGATCAATATCGTTTAGTGCCAATACCTCTAGGTAGAAGCTATTAAAGTGCTGATAATCTTTGGCTAAAGCATAGGTATTGAGCAAGGTAAAATTCAACTCACTATGTGAGGGGTGATTTTTTAGCGCACGGCGTAACGTCGTGATAGCGCCATCATAGTCTTGGTTTTGAATCAATTGCTCAGCCGCTTGTAACTCATGATGTACATTCTCTGCAGTCTTGAGGGTTTTAGCAGCCTGCAAAGTCGATTGCGGCAGGTTAGGCGCAGCATAGGGGCTTGGTTGCTGTGATTGACGTTGCAGTTCTAGTTCGCGTTGCTGTTCAGCCAACGTTTTTGGACGTTTGAATTGGGTCTGAGTATCAACCGTCGTTTGGCTTTTACCTTTCTTCATCAAAAAAACGCCAGCAATAACTACCAAAATCACTACTGCTGCGATACCTATCATTATCGGATCCATCTTTCACCTCATCGTTACGGTAGATAGTTATCATTAGGGCATAGCAAGATATGAGCTACCGCTTTATGCGACTAATGAATCACCACAAATTTGTTGTACGTTATGAAATGACACAGCACGCAGGCAATATCATCCATGCGCTATATTATTTTTTGTTTAACTCTTTTAAGCGTTTTTCTAATTGGGCAAGCTTGGTGTTTTGTATTTTCAAGCGATTTTCCGCGCCTACTAAGTCTTGATTGAGTTTGTTAACTTTAGTGGCTTGCTGGGCGGTGGCTTGGCGTTTTTGCTGCACTTGAGCCGCTACTTGGGATGACATCGCTTTGCCTAATTTGTTGTTGTTGGTACTTTGACCCTGCACTGAACCATTGCTATGATTAGGTGCGATGATGGTCATTTCAGATTTTTTAGTCGCTGCGTATGGCCGCGGTGTTTTTTGTGCTTTAAGTGTCTTTTTTTTCGTTTTTAGGGTGGCTGGTTGCTTAGCAGCAGATTTTTTGCTTGCGACACGTTTTTTGTTTTGACGATATTGTTGTCGCGCTTTATTGGCCGATTTTATCCCAATTTGTGAAGGGACTACTTTGTATTTTGGGATTTGTAATTGGGTATTGGCGACAAGTTTGCTTGGGTCATTATCGGGGAACGCGGCCGGGTTGGCTGCCATGATATCTGCCATCACTTGATCGACATCTTTGCGGTTTGCCGCTGCGATGTTACTGGCGATGGTCCAAAGGTTGTCATTGCGCTGTAGTGTATAAGTGGTTGTCTCGCCAATGAGTTGCGGGTTTTTGGCGCTATACTTAAATTTGGATTTGGATTTGTCTGAAGGTTGATTGCCATAACTAGCTGCTGGCCTTGGCAATTGATTATCTGCCGCGTTTGTTTGGATGGGGTTTTGCGTTTGTGGCACGGCTTGCGTATAGACAGTGCCATTTGGCTGAACAGATCGAACCGTTCGCGTCTCTTGAATACGCAGGTAGTCACTGTTTTCGCTAGCTTGCGTCACTGGGGCGGCGCCAGCGGGCATACCAGTCGTAGGTAAATTAGGCAGCTGATTGATGGTGGTTGATGGCAACGTTATCGGCTGCATGGGCATAGGGTCGGGCGACATAACAGGCAACTGCACAGGATTGGCCGAACCTATGACGATGTTTTGCGCAGGTGATTGCAAAGCCGTGGTATTGGCTTGCGTGGTGATTTTTTGTGCGCTGTCGATGGGCATCAACAAGGTCTTTGGCAGCGTTTTGGTCACGCCATTTTCCGTGATATTGAGCACCACATCGGTAAATGGGGCATTAATCGCACGGTTGGTGGTCAATATAATTTGACCGCCATTGCTACTGGTTGGGACAAATTTGATTTGAATATCGGCATCTTTTGATAAGCCTAGCTGGCGATACACATCAGCTTGGGCGACTGTGACAGAAAAAGTTCTTGGATTGACATCACTGACATTAATACTGGCGTTTAGTGGCTGATTTTGTTGGGTTTGTACATAAGTATCGCCAATATTGACGGCATAAGCGACAATGGGAAGCGATAAGGGAAAACCCAATACCAAGTGTACAGAGTATTTTTGCCAAGACATAAAAAATCCTTGCTGAAGGTATCATAGCCTAGTTAGGGGTGTTAAAAAATGCCTACTTGTGTGGTCGCATGGTAGTCAATATACCGACAGGCAATATTCAAACATCAAATTAATCGATAATCCAACAACTTGACAAAAGTTTCAGTCAAATTATCTGCTCAACTTTACACTTTTTGTCCAAAACTCTCAATAGTCTGACTCGCTTATTATTGGCACAAAGCTTGGGATAAAGCCCGCTGTTGATAGCAATTTACGCGCGGATTGATGCTTGGATAATGACGCTGTACTATCAATACCCTGACAATACCCTGATAATGGCAATCCCTGTTTACTGGTCATGGCGTTTTTTAGGGGTAAATAAGGGATTAACACTATCAGGTTTATCTACTCAGGCATAAAAAAACACGCCCTAGTCAGCGTGTTTTTTATAAAACCTTGGGTTTATAATTGATTGCGGATAATCGCAAGTGTGCGGCGTAGTGGCTCTGCCGCGCCCCATAACAACTGATCGCCTACGGTAAAGGCGGATAAATATTCGCCACCTAGATTCATCTTACGAAGACGACCTACGGCAACTTTAAGGGTGCCCGTGACCGCGACTGGGGTTAAACGCTCAACGCTTGCTGCTTTGTCATTTTCTACCACATCTAGCCACTCATTACCACTGTTACGAAGTGCAGCTTCAATTTCTTCTAGAGGGATGTCTTTTTTTAGTTTGATGGTCAAGCCTTGTGAGTGACAACGCATGGCACCGATACGCACGCAGATACCATCAATCGGCACAATGTTAGCATTATTTTTGTCTGCATCATTGCCTAAGATTTTGTTGGTTTCAACACAGCCTTTCCACTCTTCTTTTGATTGACCGTTTTCTAGTTGTACATCAATGTAAGGAATTAAGCTACCAGCAAGCGGCGCACCAAAGTATTGTTTTGGGAAGTCACTGTTACGTTGTAATTCGGCTACTTTACGGTCAATTTCTAAAATTGCGCCTGCCGGGTTATTAAGTTCGTCTGCAACGCCATCATGGATGTAGCCCATGCCTTTGATAAGCTCACGCATGTTGTTGGCGCCCGCACCACTTGCCGCTTGGTAAGTCATCGCAGATACCCATTCAACCCAATCGCGTTTGAACAACTCGCCAATCGCCATCAACATCAAAGATACCGTACAGTTACCACCGATAAAGTCTTTTTGACCATTTTTGATAGCGTCATCAATGACATTGCGGTTGACTGGGTCTAGAACGATGATGCTATTGTCAGTCATACGTAGGGTGCTTGCTGCATCAATCCAGTAACCTGTCCAACCTTTATCACGTAGCGGTTGATGGACTTCTTTAGTATAGTCACCGCCTTGACAAGTAATAATGACATCACAAGCCGCTAAAGCCGCTAAGTCATGCGCATCTTCAAGCTTGCTAGGGGCAATGCCATTTGGGGTAGGGGCATCGCCACCGGCATTACTGGTAGAGAAAAACACGGGGGTAATCCCTTCAAAGTCGTTTTCATCTATCATACGTTGCATTAATACCGAACCGACCATTCCACGCCATCCGACCAAACCTACGCGTAGCTGACTCATGATAACCCTTCCTTACTGTAAACAAAATAAAATAAATAGTGCAGAAAATTCACATTGATTTTTCAATTAGTAACCTGTTACCTTGCCTGTATTTGTAAGGTTTTGCAAGTGAATTTTTTTTTACATGGGGCATCTATTTAGCTATAGATGGTAGGCTGATAGCGATGTCAGGGTGAAAAATAGCGTTTGGCAACACAACTGCAATTTATCAGCATTATTTTTGCGGCTACTATATCGCCATACTGATGATCACAAGATAATGATAACAAGCTAATATTGACCAACGTAAACCGCAATATAACATGAAAGGATAGACAATGACGCTGTTGTTACAGTTGCTAGCAGGTTTTGTGGTTTTTGCAACTTTTTGGGCAACCATCCCTAGGTTTGAATGGTGGTTTAGGGTTGCCGATTTTCCCAGAAATCAATTGATTTTTTTGGGGGTGGTGGCGCTCATTGGCTTACTTTGGCTGGGCGCTTTTGACAGTCGTTGGCAGATGGGATTAATTTTACTGCTGGTTATTGCGCTGGCTATGCAAGCGTACATGGTGTTGCCTTATACGTTTTTGTGGAAGAAACAAGTGCAAACGGCAAAGCCAAAATCACGCGATTATCAAGTGAAATTATTGGTTGCCAATGTGTTGACGACCAATCCAAATAAACAAGCTTTGATTGACCTTATCCATACCCATCAACCCGATATTGTATTGACACTTGAAACTGACCAAGTGTGGCAAGACGCTTTAAGCCCCATTGAGGCTGACTATCCATTTAACGTCAAAGTACCACTCGATAACTTATATGGTATGCATTTGTACTCAAAGCTTGAGCTTATCAATCCCCAAGTAAAATATCTGGTGGTTGATGATATCCCGTCAATTCATACCCAAGTTCGCCTAGCCATAGGAAAGGTTATTTGGCTATACTGCTTGCATCCCATGCCACCGAGTCCAACCGAAGCGGATAAATCGGTGACACGGGATGCTGAGCTGTTAATGGTAGGCAAACATATAAACGCCAACGATTTGACGGTGATTGTTGCAGGGGATCTCAATGATGTGGCGTGGTCGCATACCACACGCATGTTCCAGCGTATCTCAGGGCTACTAGACCCTCGCATTGGGCGAAAATTCATCAATACCTTTCACGCCAGTTACCCATTTTTGCGCTGGGCGCTTGACCATGTTTTTCACAGCAATCACTTCACGCTGGTATCGATGGCGCGTATGCCGAACATTGGCTCTGACCATTTCCCCGTGCTGACTACTTTACAATATGAACCTGAAGTCATGGATGAGCAGCCTGAACCTTTGCCAAGCATCGCCGATCACCAAGAGGCAAAAGAAACCATCAAAGAAGGGATTAAAGAAGGCGAAAAGCTATCGGAAGCTCAGACTGATAGCGCTAGTGATGCTAGCAAATTATTGAAAGGCGCATTAGAAAGCTAGCAGCGGGCAAGCTAAAGCTGCATGTAAGCATTTGCTTACAACAGATTCCGCCTTTTGCGGCTAGTAACCAACCGTGCAACAAACTACAATGAACTCATCAACACAAGGATGATACCAAGGAATGGTAGTGTTGAGACACTCAGGATGAGTAATATCATGGAAAGCCAATAATAATAACATAGTTGACATGAAGTGCCCTAAAACCCAAGTCTATTGCCCTAAGACTTGGGTTTTATCTTTTTTGGTACTTATCAATCATAATCTAGCCTAATTTAGCATAGTCTAGCTACCTTGTTTTGACTACTTAAATACAAATGCTGCAAGGCTTGTGGCGGTATTTATTTTCACGGGCAGCAAATAGTCGCTGTCAATAGTCCTAGTCACCAAATATTAGCCACCAAATAATAGCCACCAAGTAATAGTCACCAAATAGTCGAAGTTTTTTAAAATAATCTTTGCTAAAATATCCGCAACTTTTAATCAAAGCTGACGGACAATGATGATGAACCAGTCTGAACTTCTTGAAGACTCACCTAAACAAGCCCCTAATAAATTTGCCCATCCCAACAATGATAGCCAATTTCTGATTGCTCCTTCGATTTTGTCGGCAGATTTCGCCCGTCTGGGCGAGGAGGTCGAGAAGGTAATCGCCGCGGGTGCGGATGTGGTGCATTTTGACGTGATGGACAATCATTATGTCCCAAATTTGACCTTTGGTAGCATGATTTGTCAGGCGCTGCGTGATTATGGGGTAACTGCGCCGATAGATGTGCATTTGATGGTATCACCGGTTGATAGTATGATTGAGCAGTTCTTAAAAGCGGGCGCTAGCATCATTACCTTTCATCCAGAAGCCACGCAACATGTCGATCGCTCTTTACAACTCATCAAAGATGGGGGCGCTGACTGTGGATTGGTGCTCAATCCCGCCACGCCGCTACACTATCTAGACTATGTGATGGATAAAGTTGACCAGATTTTATTGATGAGTGTTAACCCAGGGTTTGGTGGGCAAGCATTTATTGATGGTACTCTCAAAAAAATAGAAGCGGTGCGCGAAATGATTAGGCTATCGGGTCGCAATATTCGCCTTGAAGTCGATGGCGGTATCAAAGCCAGTAATATTCGTGCGGTTGCCGAAGCAGGGGCTGATATGTTTGTCGCAGGTTCAGCGATATTTAATCAACCTGATTATCGCCAAGCGATTGATGCGATGCGTGCCGAACTGGCTTTGGTCGGTCGCTTGCCAGCGTAAATGCTACACAAGCCATGATACACAAGGAAATTGGTATGGACGTTCAATCCCCGTCTTTAGTACCCAAAGGGCTGACAATTGGACTGGCAATATTTGCGGTGTTGCTAGGGTTGGCAGGTTTTGGGTTTAGGTTGATGTTTGGCGATAGTTTATCATCAATGCTGCCCTCACTGGTGAGTACCATTGCGATTTTTTGGCTCGGTATTCCACTGACTTTTGTCGTGGGCTCAAAGGTGTTAAATCGCTACTCAGGGCGTGCACCGATTCAAAATCGCAATGCGTTAACCTTGGGTTTGTTATTTAGCTGTGTGGCGATGCTATGGATGATGGCGGCATATTCGTAGAAGTTTGTTCGGCGAGTCGGCACTCCAAGACATTAACGCTAAAAATTGACGCTAGACATTGATGCTACACATAACACTAATACACAGCAATTATTTAGGAATTTATTGAATGGCATTGCCACATTATACTAAACAAGAATTATCGATTTATCCCAGTAATCTTCCAAAAGGTTTAATCAACACACTGATAGTTGCTTGCTTGCTGTTAGGGTTGGCGGCTTTACGCAGTAGCAAGGGAATGCAAGGCTGGCTCAATGTCATCGAAAATTGGGTGTTTATGCTATTGTGGATTCCGCTTGCCGTCACCCTTTGCGCATTACCTTTTAAGTTACGAGATGACAGTTTTGAGCTTAAACTGGCGTATTATCTCGGCATGTTTGTGGCATTCTTATTTGAAATCAATAAACTTCGCTATTGGCATACCATGTAAACTAAACATCACGATTTAGGGTAACAGTTAATATCTAAAAGTAATCGCTAAAAGTTCTGCGCAATACTTTTTTTTGACCGATGAATTTTTAGGCTTAGCCAACACTAACATGCTTGAATTTTTAAACAGTCGCAATCATAGTAATGCTATATTTGCTTTTTATAGGCAGGCTGTTATTGATAGACAAGCTGTTAGGGCGTATAGATGAATATTTTGCTCGGTATATTGTTGACTGTATTGATAAGCTTTTTGGTGTATCGATGGATAAGGCTGGCTTGGTATAAACTACATGACATGGCAGGTATTGAGGTCGGTATGTCTCAATATTCTGTGCCGCCCACAGCATCACTGGCAAAACCAAAAACCATGCGCTTGGCGTACCAATCAAACATGCCAATTCCCAATACCTTCGGTAGTGATAGCCGTTTTAACTTAATGCCACGTGCTAGCAAAAATGCAAGCAATAAAAAATGGTTTAAAGCAAAAAATCAACAACTGCGATTATCTTCATCTTCGATTTTAGGTATTGATGGCGCGTCAATTGAACGTATGCCAACAGCTGCCGTGATGCTGCTTGATACAATCCATGACAAACTCATTCGTTATCAGGAGTGGCAACTTGACCAAAGTCAGTCAGTCAACCAACCAGACCACCTGCAAACCCAATGGTTGACTGAAAATAAGTTTGTGGTCAATCGCTTGATTGAGCAGACGATTCCTGAAGCAGTACACCAGTATGACCAAATTGCCAAATATCATCCCAGTCAGCTCAATCAAAAAATTCAGGGGGATATGACCGCAGGCGATATGCTCATTGAGGTATTGGCTCGGGTCAATCTGCAATTAGATGAATTGCTCAATGAGATGTTTAATGAAGTCAGCCAGCAATTTGCGTCAACTTACCGCTATGTCAAAAATCGCACGTAGTTGATGGTAGATTAACATTGGTATATTAAAATGAAAAAAGCGTATCAATTTGATACGCTTTTTTTATAACTTTCTTTTTTGTGAGTTTTATAGCGGTTAGCTGCTTCTTTTTTCTTTATCGCGGCGTAAGTGATGACCCCCACGGCGCGCTTTTAGCGGTTTTTTCTCAAAGCGTTCTTGGCGGCGTTTGGCAATGCCGTAAAGCCCTGTGCCTTGGCGCGGGCGAATGTTGACAAGTCCTGCTAAGGTGTCAATCTCACGGCGATCTAGCTCAAGATAGCGACCGGTACGAAGCTCCCTTGGGAGACTGACAGAGCCGTAACGGATACGTAGTAATCGGCTTACTTTTAAGCCTTGCGATTCAAATAAGCGGCGTACTTCACGATTGCGACCTTCTTTGAGTTTGACTTGGTACCATTTGTTGATACCTTCACCGCCTTTTTCAACGATGTCATCAAACTGTGCCATACCATCTTCTAGCATGACGCCTCGTTTGAGATTTAAGATAATCTCAGGGGTGACTTCGCCCATCACACGCACCGCATATTCGCGCTCTATTTCATTTGATGGGTGCATCAGACGGTGAGCCAGTTCACCATCATTGGTAAATAGCAATAAACCTGTTGAGTTGATGTCCAACCGACCCACCATTACCCAGCGGTCATGGTTCAGTGGTGGCAGGCGCTCAAACACCGTAGGACGACCTTCTGGGTCATGGGCTGAGCAAATTTCGCCTTCTGGCTTGTAATACATCAATATACGGCGGCGTTTTTCGTTTTCTGCGGTATAGCGTAGCAAACGTCCATCGACTCGGATTTCATCGCCCTGTCCGACACGGTCACCAATGGTAGCGACAGTCCCGTTAACACTGACGCGACCTTCGCGAATCACATCTTCCATTTGGCGGCGCGAACCTAAGCCTAGACGGGCGAGCGCTTTTTGCAGTTTTTCGTCTTTCATTCAATAATCCTTTAATAGGTAGCAACATTTCACAATGTTGTGCTAGCATGAAACTTCATGCTTGTGCCTATTGTAGGACAAGCGATGGTTGAATGCTAGTATAAAGTCATGTGGCTAAATTTTAACCAGTATTTTAGCCAAAAAGTTAACATAAATAATGTCACATTGTAAAAATTATTTTAGGTTATAATCATCGACATAAGTAAATTAATACAACTATAAGGAATAATAACAATGAAAGGGCAAATAGCCAATTTCTCGCCGCAACATGGCCAAGGTATCATCATGGCGGAGGACGGCAAAAATTACCCATTTACTAGTCAACAATGGCAACAAGCCACGGCACCGATGGCAGGACAACAAGTAGAATTTAGTGTCGATGCGCAGGGTAATGCAGTGGCAGTTGTCGGTCTTGCCACAGGCAATGCTATTAATCTGAACAAACCGATAGATAGCACAATTGCGCCCATCCCTCACGGCTATACAGACAACCCTACAACTGCCAACTATGGTCAAGTTACTCACACAGCGGGCATGAATACTGTCAATCCAGCATGGGCAATTGAAGAAAATTATGGTTTTTTTGATTGGGTCAAAAAAAGTCTCAGCAATTATGCCAATTTTAAAGGGCGCGCTAGACGTAAAGAATATTGGTATTTTTATTTGGCGTGGCTCATGTTGTATCTGGGTGGGGCAATCATTGATTATATGATTGGCACCGATGGCATTGTGGCGGGGCTTATTGCTTTGGCGTTGGTGATTCCCAATATCGCAGTAGCTGTTCGCCGTTTACATGATGTTAATAAATCAGGTTGGTGGATGCTGATTGCCTTTATCCCCATCATTGGCGGAATTGTGCTGCTGGTGTGGTATTGCACAGATACCAAGCCAAATGTCAACCAGTGGGGCGTCCCTGCTCGCCGCTTGCCTTAATACATTCTTGATGCAGGGTCTTTAAACAGGTTCTTTAAAAAGCTGCCCAGTCGGTAGCTTTTTTATAGCTCAAGCTGTTGCACATCAGCTAGCTTTGGTAAATCTTGCAAACTTTCAAGCCCAAAGGCGGCTAAAAACGCTGGGGTAGTATGCAGTAGTGCAGGACGTCCCAGCGTATCGCGAAATCCTTGCTCAATAATCCAGCCTTTATCAAATAGTTGCCGTAAAATATTGCTCGATACAGTCACGCCACGAATTTGTTCAATATCGCCACGCGTCACCGGTTGTTTATAAGCAATCACACTTAACGTCTCTAATAACGCTTGGCTTAAGGTTTCTTGACGCTGGGGAAAAACTTGCTGAATAAGCGGGCTAAAGTCATTGGCGATTTGTAATCGGTAGCCGCTCGCGGTATCCGCTAAGGTTAACGCGCCTTGTGATAGACGCTGCTGCAAGACCGTGAGCGCCATGCTCAGTTGGTTTGGATTAATCGATAGCCAGTGACATAGCTGTTTGGCAGTAATCGGGGTTTCTGAGGCATGTAAAATCGCTTCGATAGATTTGCTATGCTGCTGGGCAAGCTGATGTTGTTGGTTAAAATCGGTCATGACGATGCCCATATCAAGGTTAGTTCGCTTACATCGGAAGATTCGTCATTTTGTTGTGCGACAAACTTTAGCATCCGTTGTTTTGCTAATTCTAAAATGGCGACAAAACTCACCACCACACCCAGTTTGCCTTGTGATTTATCTAATATGTCGTGGAAAGTGCCTTGACCACGACTTGTCAACATACGGCTAATACTTGCCATACGCTCTGCTAATGGCACGATATCGGCTTTGACATGGTGCATTTGGTAATCGGGTTTTAGCTGCATTTTGATTAAACTGTCGGCAAGCATGGTGGCAGGATAGGGTGCAATCTCTTTGGCTAGTATATCAGGGCTTGGCAAACTGGCGTATGCCAAAAATACATCGCGCTCAAGCCGCATTAATGCATCGATACGCTGACTGGCGTGTTTGATTTGGGCGTATTGTTCAAGTCTGTCAATCAGCTGCTTGGTGGGGTTTTTTTCATCCTCTGGCCGTTGCGGGCTTGGTAGTAACAATTCGCTTTTGATAGCAATCAAGGTACTTGCCATCAGCAAATAATCGCCTGCCAACTCAAAATGATTGTCATCCAATTCCTCAATATAAGTCAGGTACTGCTCGGTAATCGGCAAAATCGCTGTGGTGGTGATATCAAAGTTATTTTTTTTGACCAAGTACAACAAAAAATCCAGCGGACCTTCAAACTGCTCCAGCCAAATGGCAAAGGCTTCAGGCGGAATATAAAGGTCTTCGGGCAGACTTTGAACAGGCGTCTCAAAAATTCGAATGGCTAAATTGGTCATTTGTGATGTTGTTTTTTTAGGTTTTGAATATGCTGATGGCGAGTTTTGAGCGTATTATCAAGACGATTTTTAGCCAATAATTGGCAGATTTGCTGAACTTGTATGTCGCTGAGTTTTTGTTGGTCAAATGACAAAATATAATCTGTGAAGTTTCCCAAGCGACAGATATTGACTGGAAAATTACTTTTTAATTCACATTCACCTGTAAATACAATAACTGAATGAAAAACGTCATTCGGTAAATCTAATAAATTCTCTAATGTTTTGATATGTTTATAATTTTGTCGTAACGGATTTTGGAAAAGATGTTTTTTGCCATAAATATTTTGCGTCCATTTGGCATCTTTGACTTTACCATAAATCCACCCTTTATAGTTTTTAGTTTCAACCACGAAAATACCAAAACGCGACACATAAATATGGTCAATTTGCGTAGAACCTTCATCAGTTGCTAAAGTGACGTTTTGCAAATCATGGTAGCTATCATGTGGCAGCTTGCGATTAGCAGCTTTTTCAACCATTTTTTCGCCAAACCAACCTTTAAAAGTAGGCGATTTTAAAAAACTAATGATAAGGAAAAGAGGAATTAACCACCAAATTTGTTTTAATAATTCCCATAGCATTTTGTTTTTAATCCTTTGATTGTTTAACGGCTAAAAACAATCCTGCCCCAATTGATAGGGTAGAGCACAGATAGTTGCTGTCCTGTTCAAAGGCTGACAAAAACGCTGCTACTTCATCGGCATGAGAAATCACATTATCGACAATCAGCATATCACCAAAGGTCAGTAACCGCTTAAAGTCAGCCACATAGTCAACATAAAACCTACGCTCTGCGTCCAAGAAAATCACATCAAAATGGGCGGTTGACTGACGTAAAAAATCCTTCGCATCGACTTGTTGTAGCGTGATATTGTGGTCAAACTGCAAGGTACGCAGGTGATTGCGAGCAGTTAGTAATCGCCACTCGTCGATATCAATCGAGGTCAATGTGGCACTATCCGCGGTATTGGCGCGATTGATTTGGGCTAACGCATAGCCTAGCCATAGCGTAGAATAGCCTGTTGATGTGCCGATTTCTAATATATTTTTAGCCCGCTTACTGATAACCAGACTGGCAAGAAACTCGGCTGAATCAGGCTCAAGGTGGCGATGTCGGTTAAGACGGTTGGGCTGCGCATCGTCAAAGGCTTTATCGGTTTGATAAAGCCTATCGGTATAGGCTTTAAAGTGTGCAAATGACATGAGTGACTCGTTATTTTTTGAGTTTGGCAAGGGGTTTGATACCAATGGCTTTTCGTACTTTTTCAAGGCGTTTTCGCGCATCACGGCGGGCTTTTTCTGCGCCCATTTGTAGGATTTCTTCCAATTCTTTTGGATTCGCCATCAATTCATTGTAACGAGCACGGAAAGGGGCAATTTCGCTGTTAATTTTTTCAAACAACATTTCTTTGGCATCGCCCCAACCGATACCTTGCTCAAAACGTTGACGCAGTAGTTGTTGTTCTTCCGCGCTAGCGAATGCACGATAAATCTCAAAAATCGTGGATTCATCGGGGTTTTTGGGTTCTTCTGGTAACTGTGAATTAGTAACAATACGCATGATGGCTTTTCGCAGCGCTTTTTCACCGTCTACTTGCGACTGATTTGATGAAGGGTTGCCAAATAACGGAATGGTATTGCCATAGCTTTTTGACATTTTACGACCATCAAGCCCCGTCAGTAGCGGCGTGTCATCATCTACCATGGCTTCGGGCAATACAAAAATCGGTTTTTCCGGGTCACAATAGCGAAAATTAAAGGTACCTGCGATATCACGTGCCATCTCGATATGCTGGATTTGGTCTTTACCCACAGGCACATGGGTGGCATTGAACATCAAAATATCCGCAGCCATTAACACAGGATAACTAAATAACCCCATCGAAATGCCATAATCAGGGTCAGTGTCTGGCGTTTCACGGTTAGCATCTACGGCGGCTTTGTAGGCGTGCGCACGATTCATCAAACCTTTAGCACAGTTACAGTTGAGCACCCAAGTTAGCTCTGGAATTTCGATAATATCCGACTGGCGGTAAAACACCACGCGTTCAGGGTCGAGACCACACGCAAGCCATGTCGCGGCAATTGCCTTGGTAGAGGCATGAATCGCCTCAGGGTCGTGGCATTTGATAAGTGCATGCAAATCCGCCAAGAAAAAATAAGCGTCGCTTTCTCCCGTACTGGCGCCTTGTATCGCCGATTGTATGGCTGGGCGAATAGCACCGACGTAGTTGCCAAGATGGGGAATACCACTGGTAGTAATACCGGTTAAAATGCGGCGCGGCGCGGCTGTTTTATCATTCATATTCAAAATTCCAAACAAAAGCAAAAAAAGTACAAAATAGGCAAAAAAATTGTCCGCTAGTATAGCGGTTTTTGACTACAAATTCATGCCAAAAATTGGCTGAGCCCCTTGAGCCAAATGAGTAATATTAGCGGTAATAGCGGATACCAGTAGGCTGAGTTTTATAGCGCCGATGAAACCACATGTATTGGGTCGGGTCGATACGGATATAATTTTCTAATAGCTGATTGATGCGTTTGGCATCTGCTAACTCATCTTCGGTTGGGTAGTTGTCAATGACAGGCGAGAAGATGATGTGATAATGCGGTTTGCGACCTTTTGGCATCTCATCCGGGGTTTCCCGATAAAAATGCAACATCATCACGGCAGGTGGATTGGCTTTATTGCCCAGTTTTGCCATGCGACGTGGTGCGGTCAAGGTGGCAGCGGGCACCCCAAAAAAGTCTGCCATTACGCCTTGTTTTAGCCCAAAATCTTGGTCGGGGGTGATCCATACCACATGGTTGTCTTTGAGATTTTTGGCAAAATGGCGCATATCGCGATGACTGATTTGGTCGCTATAAACCTTGGAGCGAGCATTAAAAATAAACCAATCAAGCAGCGCATTGTTTTGCGGTCGATACACCACATCCAGCGGGGTGAACATGGTGGTCAGCCGTCCACCCAAATCGAGCAAAGTCGAATGGATACCGAGTAAAATCACCGCTTTACCTTGCGATTGGGCGTTTTTGACATGTTGCAGCCCTGATACAGTGACACAGCGGGTAAATACATCAGGTCGATACCACGCACACAGGCTTTCAAACACACCCACACCGGCATTGATAAAAATCTTCTCTGCCATCTCTAAACGCTGATCTTCGCTGAGCTCTGGAAACGCCAATGACAAATTGATCAAAGTATCGGCTCGGCGGCTTTTAATCAGTCCAAATAACGATTTTCCCAAAAAATGACCGATTTTAAATTGATAGCGCAACGGCAAATAAATCAATGGCAAAATTAGCGCAACCCCAAGCCAAATCCCCCAATATTGCGGCAACAAAAACTGCCATTGAAAAGGCTTACGCGCTGTACGGTTATTTGATTGCAGTTTTTGCAACTCGCTCACCTTTGGCATGCCTTCAAGTGTTACGGTTGACTGATGCAGCAGATTGGCATCGGCATTACTGCCACTATCCTTACTGGCAGTATCAACCGAGGTCATTTTGGCTGTTGGGTCAAACATTTGGGGCTTATGATTTTGGATTGGTTTCATATGGTATGTTTCATAAAAAAATACATAAAAAATGCAAAAATAAATGCCGTAGTAGTGACTTGGTAGATTAAGTTTGTAAAACTGGTCAAAAAATATACGCTAAAATATACAGGCTTTTAAGCTGATTGGCTCATTATATCAAACAACGGCGCAGGCTAAAGCCAGTAAATTTAGTATATATTGGGTAACAGTGATACATTGAATGACGAATAACCATTAATCCATGTTACAATTTGCAAAATATTACAAAAAACTAGCAATGATTATTTAACGTAATTACATGTTAATTTAGTTCAGTTGAAGATAATTGCTTTTATCTCTACCCCAGGATGACCTTATATAAAAAGGAGTTGACATGCAGACAAATTCCGCAATGACAAGTAACTCCCCCATGCTATCAAAGATAGTATGGTTACTTGTTGCAGTTATTGGCGCAGTGGCATTAGGGACAATCGCCCTGCACCGCGGCGAAAGTATCAATGCGGTGTGGCTCGTCGCCGCTGCCGTGTGTTCGTATAGCATTGCTTATCGCTACTATAGCTTATTTATCGCCAAAAAAGTCTTTGAACTCAATCCCCGCCGCGTGACACCCGCTCATCGCCTAAAAGATGGCTTAGATTATGTACCTACCAATAAATACGTCTTATTTGGTCACCACTTTGCTGCGATTGCTGGGGCAGGTCCTTTAGTCGGTCCTATCTTAGCGGCACAAATGGGTTATTTGCCAGGTACGCTATGGCTCATCATTGGTGTGGTATTTGCAGGTGCGGTACAAGATTTTACTGTACTATTTATCTCGACCCGCCGTGATGGCAAGTCACTGGGTGAAATGGCAAAAGACGAGCTGGGTACTTTTACGGGTATTACGGTGATGCTCGGTGCACTCGGCGTGATGGTCATTATTCTTGCAGTACTGGCACTGGTAGTCGTCAAAGCATTGGCACACAGTCCTTGGGGGCTATTTACCATCGCGGCAACGATTCCTATCGCGCTACTGATGGGCATCTACATGCGTTATTTACGCCCAGGTAAAATCATGGAAGTGTCTATCATCGGCTTTGTGTTGATGATGGCGGCGATTGTATTTGGTGGCGATATTGCCAAAGACCCTGCGATGGCTGAATTGTTTACCTTGACAGGTACCCAGCTGACTTGGGCTTTGATGATTTATGGTGTGGTGGCATCGGTATTGCCTGTGTGGCTGCTGCTTGCGCCGCGTGATTATTTATCTACTTTTTTAAAAATAGGGGTGATTGCGGGTTTGGCAGTGGCGATTGTCTTTACCATGCCAGAGTTAAAAATGCCTGCGGTTACCAAATTTATCGATGGTACAGGTCCGGTATTCAAAGGTGGGTTATTTCCGTTCTTGTTTATTACCATTGCTTGTGGTGCTATCTCTGGTTTTCACGCCTTGGTATCGAGTGGGACGACCCCAAAACTTGTGGACAATGAAGTAGATACTCGCGCCATTGGTTATGGTGGTATGCTCATGGAGTCGATGGTTGGTATCATGGCAATGATCTGTGCCACCATTCTTGACCCTGGTATGTATTTTGCGATTAATGCCCCAGCAGCGCTTTTAGGTACGACACCCGAGACAGCTGCAGCCGCTATCCAAAAATTGGGGTTTGTAATTACCCCCGATGCGCTTACGACACTAGCGCAGCAAGTGGGTGAGAGCTCCATTATCTCACGGACAGGCGGTGCACCGACCTTTGCAATTGGGATGGCACATATCCTATCGTCTATCTTTGGTAGTACCGCGATGATGGGGTTTTGGTATCATTTTGCGATTTTATTCGAAGCCTTGTTTATTTTGACTGCCGTGGATGCAGGGACGCGTGCTTGTCGTTTTATGGTACAAGACACGATTGGCATCGTGGTGCCATCGGTACGTGGCTCAACCAATCTCGGCGTGCATTTGCTTGCGACTTTGATTGCAGTAGCCGCTTGGGGATTCTTTGTCTACCAAGGCGTGATTGATCCGCTTGGGGGCATTAACTCATTGTGGCCGCTGTTTGGCATCGGTAACCAAATCTTGGCAGCCATGGCATTGACCCTAGGCACTGCAGTTTTATTTAAAATGAAAAAACAAAAGTATGCTTGGGTCACTGTGGCACCCACGGTTTTCTTATTGATTACCTGTCTGACAGCGGGTTGGCAAAAAATCTTCCATGAAAACCCAGCGATTGGTTTCTTGGCGCAAGCGCACAAATACAGCGCCGCGATTGCCAAAGGTGAAGTGTTAAAACCTGCCAAAACCTTGGATGAGATGCAAACCATCGTATTCTCAAACTATGTGGATGCCGTGCTTTGTGGCTTCTTTATGATTGTGATGATTGTCATGATTTTCGGTACGATTCGCGCATTAACAAAAGCCTTGGCAAGTGATAAACCTACTGTGGTTGAAGGTGAGGCGATTTATGAAGATCCAAAACCCTTGAATATTTCTGCACCGCATTAGTGAAAAATTACCAGCAATTGCACAATATTGTATTGTGCAATTGCTTTGATTTCACCAAAACCATGCTACGCAGATAGAAGGAGAGTCACATGAGTAATAACGCGTTAATCGCTAACTTGATTAAAATGACCTTAAAGGCGCAAAAGGAGGTAATTTTTAGCCCAAAAAATATGACCCGCCTAATCACGCTGGTCAAACGGATGCAACAAAGCTTTCGTTTGATGGTCGGTGTCCCTGATTATACGACCTACGTTAGCCATATGCAGGAGCAGCATCCTGACCTAGAGCCGATGGATGAAAAGACCTTTTTTCGCTACTGCGTCGATGCGCGCTACCCGAGTAATGGCGGTGGCATGAAGCGATGCCCTTGTTAATCAAAAAACATTAAAAAAACAGTCTAAAATTAGGCTGTTTTTTATCAAAATTGAATTGTTAATTTTTGTAAATATGGCCAATGATTGTCGGCAAAAATGACCCAAGATTTATACACAATCGCCCGTTGGCAGGTCTGGTGGCAGTGTGTGTAGGCTCTCATATCATGCACCCTTAAGGCGGTTTATTGTTTCATTTTTCATGATTGCAAGTTGGCAGTCGCCCATGGATTTGGACATTGCGTTCAGATACTGCTTTGCGATAGTTAAGGCTTCGCCATCATGTAAAATTTGCATATTTTAATTTTCGGGTTGGACTAAATTTAGATAAAGCTGATAATTTTCTGCATCAAAACAGACAAAGATAATGTCTTCAAATTCATGATTTTCGTTTTGCTTGACGAAATCTTTTACGGTGTTTACCGCAATTTGTGCGGCTTGTTGTTTTGGAAAACGATACACACCCGTTGAAATATTGGGAAAAGCAATGGTTTTAACGCCGTTTTGCTCAGCAAGTTTCAGCGATTCGGTGTAACAACTTGCTAGTAGCGCTGACTCATTTGACTGTCCGCCATGCCAAACAGGTCCGACGGTGTGAATCACATATTTGGCGGGTAAATTCCCTGCAGGGGTAATCACGGCTTTGCCAGTAGGACAACCGCCTTGCTCATCATGAATCACTCGACAAGCCGCAAGCAGTGACGTGCCTGCTTTACGGTGAATAGCGCCATCAACCCCGCCGCCACCGAGCAATGAATTGTTGGCAGCGTTGACAATCGCATCAACAGCTAGGGTCGTAATATCTTGTTGTACGACACGGATTTGCATGCTTGTACTCCTTATGATTTTTAACATTTTAAATGTTCGTTTCTTTTGATGGTTTTTTTGGGTTATTTTTTTGTTTGCGAGTAGGATTCCTCGGCCAATTTTTCAAACCGCTCTTTGTCTTTATGGAGTTCATGTTTCGCGGTGGTCATATCGCTATCAAATAAGCTTTCGAGTTCTTGAATCGCCGATTGTGCTGAGGCAATCATCTCGGCTTCATCTTCATAGATGGCGCGCTGCCGTTCAATCAACGCGTCATCATAATCGCGGAACATTTGCACGGTTTTTCGGGCAGTTTGTGGTGCCATGCCCAATACTTCCAAGGTTTCGCGTGACATATCCAGCGAAGATAGGTAGGTTTCTCGCCAAATATACTTAACCCCCGCATCGCGCAAACGATAATAATGCTCACGGTTTTTGGCACGTGCCAAGATGGTCAGATGCGGATAATTGCGTACCACATAATCGGCCACCGTAGCAGACAGCTCGATATCACCAATGGCAATAATAAAAACTTTGGCTCGTTGAAGCCCTGCTGCGCGTAGGATTTCAGGATTTTGGGGATTGCCATAGTATACTTGGTTACCAAATTTGCGGACGAAATCGACTTGGTTGGCAGATTTTTCAATCGCGGTAAATTCAATATTGTGCATGCGTAGCACACGACCGATGATTTGCCCGACACGTCCAAATCCTGCAATCACCACTGCGTGCTCATGATTGGGTATTTTGTCGTATTCTTTACTGGGCTTAGCTTTAGCAAATATCGGATTGCCAATTTTTTCCAGTAATAAAAATGCCAGTGGCGTCATGGCCATTGAGACAGTCACCACAAGGTTTAGAATATTTTGTTGTTCACGGGTTAACAGATGCTGGGCGGTCGCCACGCTAAACAGTACAAACGCAAATTCCCCGCCTTGCGCTAGCGTCACCCCAAGACGGATACTGCTTTCGTTTTTGTTGCCCATGAGCCGCGCAATGATTGTCAGCACCACAAACTTAATGAGCATCAGCAATACTGCCAAACCAATGATGAGAAAGGGCTTGGCGACAATTAATTTTACGTTGGTGAGCATACCGACTGACATAAAAAACAGCCCAAGCAGCAACCCCTTAAATGGCTCAATACTTGCCTCTAACTCGTGGCGGTATTCGGAGTCAGCCAGTAGCACCCCGGTTAAAAATGCCCCAAGTGCCATTGACAAGCCTATATAATTCATCAATAGCGACACACCCAGTACGATAAATAACGCCGTGGCGGTGAGCAGCTCGGTGGCGTTACTAGAAGCCACAAACTTAAAGAAAGGACGTACCACAAACCGACTGACAAATATCATGCCAGCAAAAATACTGATGACTTTGGCAAAATAAATCCAATCGTAATTTTGCTCTTGCGCGCCCGACAAAAATGGCAATGCGGCAAGTAAAGGAATAACCGCGATATCTTGAAACAATAAAATAGTAAAGGCTTGCTGACCATGCGTGGTGGCAAGCTGCTTTTTTTCACCCAATAACTGCAACACAAACGCCGTTGATGACAGCGCCAAGCCAAAACCGATGACAAAGCTATTTGATAGCCGAATATCTAAAAGATACCACGATAGCAGCATCAACACCACGCCCGTGACAATGACCTGCAGCCCGCCTAACACAAAAATCTGTTGCCGCAGTGCCCAAAGCCGAGAGGGCTGTAGCTCTAAGCCAATAATAAATAACAGTAGTACTACCCCAAATTCAGAAAAATGCAGCAAGTCATCGGGGTTACCCGCAACTTTTAAAAAACTTGGACCCAGCAATAAGCCTGTAAACAAATAACCCAAAACCGTTGCGATACCAAAACGCTTCGCAAGCGGTATCAAAATCACTGCCGCACCCAAGAAGATAGTTGCGTCAAGCATCATAGAACTATCAGCACTGGCAGCAAGCACAAACATACAAAACCTCAATTATTTTTAATTTTTGACAAAAATTTTCCAAATCCCGTTATCCGCAATCGCATTTTTATAGGCGTCATTGCGTTTTTTACGGGGAGTTTGCCGACTGTCCACCACTTTAAAGTCTGCTAATGTTTGAATCACCAAACCTGTGCGATAAAAACGAATCCGTTCAGGCTCTAGCAATTCACCTTTGGGATTGCGACAAAACACATAAGCGCGTAAATCAATAAATTCACGATGCGCCACCAGCCGCACGTCTTCGCCTTTGGCTAGGGCATTTTCCATCGCCATCAACTGGGCATCCTCATACGGACCGCATTTTTCAACCAGTGCACCCACTGACCCAAAATTTTTGGATTCTTTGGCTTTGGTACGGGTCAAATGCAGTTTTTGCACATGATAAATAAACTGCGGTATCTCAAGGCTTGCGGGTAATGGCAGATAATCAGGCGGCAGTCCTGCCGAGGGATAAAACCCTTTGGCGCGATCAATCAACCCTTGCCAAGTTTGCTCATAGCTTTGCACCTCTGCCAAATTGCCTGCATAAATAGGCAAGTCTTGAATTTGGGTGAGATAGGGCGGCGGAAAAAAATTATCCCGAAACTGGGCAATATCAGCTTGCAAGGTGGACAGCAATAACTTGACCTGTTTTTTATGCGCCTTTTCATCGACCAGCAATGCTGAGGGATTGCCATTATCTGAGTTGTCTGAGCCATCAGATTGGGTGAGATGCAAATTGGGTGCCACGAAAGGTGCAGAACGGTGTGTCATACGCGTTTACCTCCAGTAAGCTAATGATTTTTATATAGATTTAATAGAAATCTGATATAGATATTAAATACAGATGTTTAATTGTTTGGCAAACGTTTAGCAAGCGTTTAGCAAACAACGCTTGCCACAGCATGGTGCTGATTCATCCTAACATATTTAGCCTAAGTAATGCGCACTATTACGCAATTAATCGTAAGAAAAGTTAAGCAAGCAACCAGCAAACCCCACAAAACAAAAACTAAAAACGCTGAACGGCAACATCGACTTTTTGCACTTCGGGTCAAAAATTCGGTTAGTGCGCGTGCGCATGCGCATGGACAGGGGGTGTGCTGGTAATGTCACAATTAAACTGCGCGGAGTGCGCATGCAAATCACTCTCAAATTGAATGGTACTGTGCCCAATGCCTAAATGCTGTAACTCATGCTGTAAGTCTGATAATAGCGCATCAGTTTGCTGCAGGGTAAGCGAGCTTGGGACAATGATATGACAAGATAAACTATGTAAGCCGCTGGTAATCGTCCAGACGTGTAAATCATGAACAGATAACACGTTTGGGTGGGCAGAGAGGGTGTCTATAATAACGCTTTGGTCAATATGATTGGGCGCGCCTTCCATCAAAATATGGGCGGCATTTTTGACGACAGCATAGCCACTACGAACAATCAGTAGCGCCACCAAAATACTCACTGCCGCATCTGCCCACACCCAGCCAAACAGCATAATCACAATAGCAGCAATAATCGCAGCCACCGAGCCTAGTAAGTCACTTAATACATGTAAATAAGCGCTTTTCATATTGAGATTATCGGTATCACCACCGTGCATCAGTTTGGCGACCACCAAATTGACGATAAGCCCAATAGTACTGATAACTAGCATACCCGTGGTGGCGATTTGTGGCGGCTGCTGAAAACGCAGCACCGCTTCATAGATAATACCTGCACTGATAATCAGTAGCGTCAGACCATTGATGAGTGCAATCAAAATCTCAAAACGGCGATAGCCAAAAGTTTTATGGGAGGTAGCAGATTTTTTACCGATGATAAATGCAAACAAAGTCATGGCAAGTGACACCGCATCACTAAACATATGACCTGCATCTGATAACAACGCCAAACTGCCAGTAATATAACCGCCGATGACTTCAACAATCATATAGCTGGCAATGATGGCAAACGCTATCGTGACGATATGCTGATTATCCGTATGGCTGTGACTATGACTATGACTATGATTGTGGTCAGCGTTATCATGGCGGTGATTGTTGCCATGACCATGCGCATTAGGCTGCTCATGATGCGGGTCATGAGGGTCGTCAAGGTGCGCGCCAGTGGGCTGCTTTGAATCTTGAAGCGGTTTTGGGGTCATTGTTATTTACTTACCCTAATTAATGGTAAAAATTAGCTAAATTGTAGCCCAATCAGCGACTTGAAAAAAGCCCATTCAAACATCAGCGTGAAATAAGCGCTTTAGCAAAAGCAATGGTTTTGCAAGTCAGGTTAGGACCAGCTCATCGGATCAATGTCAATCGATACTCTGGCATACTTTGCCGATGGCAATGCAATCGTCTGTCGCCACCAGTCCGACAATAGCTGCTGGCGAACGTGGCGTGTTTTGGTCAAAATCAATAAATGCGAGTGATAGCGACTGTTCTTCTTTGCCATTGGCGCATCCACCGGGCCATTAATCGCAATACCCAAGGCTGTCATGTGCTGGCGTGATGGCAATAGCGCAATCGCTTGATGCAAAATTTGCTGATTGTTTTCTAACGATTTGCTTTCCACCCGTACCAAACAAGCGTAAGTAAATGGCGGCAATCCCAACATGCGCCGCTCAACCAATAATTGCTGGGCAAAACTCAGATATCCTTCACGTACCAAAGTCAGTAACGCAGGATTTTCAGGTTGCAGGGTTTGTATCAGTACCAGACCTGCTTTATCGGCACGACCTGCACGACCTGCCACTTGGATAATCAGCTGGGCGGTATGCTCAGGTGAGCGAAAATCTGAGGATAAAAAACCACGGTCAGCATTGGGGATTGCCACCAAGGTCACATTGGGGAAATGATGCCCTTTTGCCACCATTTGCGTGCCCACCAAAATGGCTTTGGGGTTATCAGCAATACGCTGATACACTTGCTCCCAACTGTTTTTTTTACGCGTGGTATCGCGGTCAATCTGAATCACAGGCACATCGGGGAAAAGCTCAGTTAACCCTTCAACCATCCGCGCCGTACCCATGCCCACAGGGTCAAGATTGCTACTACCACAGCTAGGGCAATGTGTCGGGATGGCTTGCTGCCAATCGCAGTGGTGGCATTTTAGCATTGCCACTGGCTGAAAATGCACTGTCAAATGCGCATCACAGCGCGGGCAGTCTGCTTGCCAGCCACAAGCATCACACAATAAGATGGGCGCGTAGCCACGACGGTTTAAAAATACCAATACTTGCTCATCTTTATCCAACGTTTGCCGAATGGCTTGAATTAAGCTTTGCGCCAAACCGTTTTGCCATGCCTGTTGGCGCGCATCAATCAACTGCATGATGGCAGGTTTGGCGTCACCTGCACGCTGGGTCAAAGTAAGCTCGGTGAGTTTACCTTGTTGGACCAAATACAGGCTTTCAAGCGATGGCGTCGCGGTGCCTAAAATTACCGGACAATTAAGCTGAAAACCACGATAGAGCGCCACGTCACTGGCGTGATAGCGCAGTGAGTCTTGCTGTTTGTAAGATTGGTCATGCGATTCATCGACAATAATCAGCCCTAAATTGGCAAATGGGTATAACACTGACGAACGGGTACCGATAATAATTTGCGCATAGCCCAGTCGGCATTGTTGCCAACCATCAAGCCGCACGGTGTCATTAAGTCCCGAATGTAGCATCAATACTTGGGCTTCAAATCGTTCGGCAAATCGCTGTCTGGTCTGTGGGGTAAGCCCAATTTCTGGCACTAAGATTAGCACTTGTTTGCCTTGCGCCAGTACCGTTTGCATCACTTGCAAATACACTTCGGTCTTGCCACTTCCCGTAATGCCATTGAGCAAAAAACCTTCATAGTGTGGCTGCTGGCAGGCGCGGCTGATTTTTTGCACCGCTTGTTGTTGCTGTAAATTTAAGGTGAGCGGCGTGGTGGCGAGCTTAGCAAGCTTGGGTAAAGATGGCATTTGGTAAACAGGCGCAATCAGACCTTTTTGCTCAAATTTTTTTAAATAAGCAGGTTCGACACCATTGTCTAATAGCGCAAACTCAGTTACAAGCTTTGTGTCATTGCTATGCGAATTACTATGCGAATTGCCATGCGAGTTGATGACCAATTCACATAAAGCAAATTGTTGGCGTTGTTTTTTTGCACTGGCGGAAAAATCCTCGTCAGTGGCATCGCGTAATTGTCGCCAACATAATTGTCGGTAGTCGAGCGTCATCCCTTGGCGAATTAAAGTCGGCAGCATGACAGAAAACACATCGCCAAGCGGATAGCAGTAATAAGCAGACAGCCAATAAGCGAGTTTTAGTAATGCCTCATCGACAATCGGCAGCTCATCAAGTATGTCCAATACAGGTTTAATCGCATTTTGCGTAAGCTGACTATGCTCAATATGCGCCACCACAATGCCGACCAATTTGCGCGCACCAAACGGTACTCGGACGCGGCAGCCAATCGCGGGCAACGCATCGCCCACAACGCGATAATCGAAAACCGAATCAATGGGGACAGGTAAGGCAACTTGGATTAGCAAAACACACCTTTAAAAATTGTTATAGGGTTGAATTATAGCCCAATTCTATACGTTAAACTGTGGTCAGATGGGCAAAAATTTGACATAAAAAAAGGCAAGTCTTGTAACTCACCTTCCATTTGAGCGGGTTAACATTATAAAACCAAAATCAATCTAAAACCAAAATCGCTTCAATTTCGACCACCGCACCTTTTGGCAAGGCAGCCACTTGCACCGCGGCACGGGCAGGGTAGGGGGCAGTTAGGCGCGTCGCAAAAATCTCATTTAAGGCAGTAAAATCTGCCAAATCGGTGAGGGATACATTAAATTTCACCACATTGGCTAACGAACCGCCTGCGGCTTGGCAGATAGCATTGATGTTTGACATGACTTGGTTGGCCTGATTGACAAAGCCATCGGCTAGGGTCATGGTATTTGGGTCGAGTCCGATTTGACCTGAAATATAGACAGTCTTATCAACCTTCACGGCTTGTGAATAAGTGCCTACCGCAGCAGGGGCATTGTCAGTATGAATGATGTCACGGCTCATATTATTTCCTATTACAGTATGATAAGTTTATAAAATATCTTTATTTTTTGGTGCAGACGTGTTTTGGCTCTGAGAAAGTAGCACTTCGTCATTCCATTGATACAGTCTTACAATATTGGGGTAGCCCAAGAAGGTACGTAGGCGCTGAATTAAGCTTGCGATCTGGTCACGGCTTTGCACCACTACAAACAGCAAAGTATAGCCATTACGCTGTTCGATATATTCAAAACCCGCCTGAGTATCACGTACAATAAAGATTAAATCACTGATTTGCTCATCGGTCAGGTTTTGATTAATTTTTAGCGCGGCATCAAAATAAATACGCTTGGATATCTCATCCTCACTGTTAGACACTCGCCAATGTAGCGGAATCACTTGGTATTCATTGACACGGCGAATTTCATCAATTGAAAAACATTTGTGTCGATGCACCACCAAACCATTTTTCGAAATATGCCCGACAATCGGGTCGCCATACACAGGATGACAACAACTGGAAAAATTCATCTCCATATTGGCGGCATCCGCAATTAAGCTTTGCGGTTGGTTAGCGGCATGGGCGCTGGCTTGGTTTTTGGCAAGCTGCTCTTGGGTCAATAAGCGCGAAACGGCAATCTGCGGTAGCAATTTACCTGTGGTAAACTCCGTAAAGAACGCACTTTTATCCTGTAAGCCACGCCAATCAAGTAGCAATTGCCATTGTTCATCACTCACATCAGCGAGTGAAAGATTTTGCGTTTTAAGCGCGCGCTCAAAGGCGGTTTTACCTTCGTGCTCTTTTTGCTCTGGATTTAAGCCTTTTAACCATTCAAACAAGGCACGCCGCGCTTTATTGGTTGCCACAAAACCCAGCCACTCCGCTTTTGGAATCGCATTGGGGTCGGTATGAATTTTGACCCTATTGCCGGTTTTCAAAATCGTACCCAGTTTGGCTTCTACGCCATTGATTTCAGCGCCGGTTGCACGGTTACCGATATGGGTACTGATAGTATAGGCGAAGTCAAGCGCTGTGGAGCCGCGCGGCAACTCATAAGCATCACCGTTTGGGGTATAGCAAATAATTTTACGTTCGTGAAGATAATCAATCAGTTTATCGACCACCGTCACCGCATCAGACGGCTGCTCTTCGATATCGCTTTCATTGTCGGCAATCAAGTTTTGCAGATTGCGTAGAGAGGCCTGAATTACCGACTGGCTAAGAGGCGATGCTGCTTCACCCATCAAAATCCCTAAACGGGTGGTTTTGAGCATAGTTTTCGTCAGAATGACCACTTTGATGGTGTCATGGTCGTTTTTATAGGTAATGGTAAACGATTGGTTGCCCCCGGCACGTGGATGGCGGATATTGTCTTCGATACATTCAGGCGCAATTTGGTATTTATTAATAAAATACTTGGCGATTTGGTCGCAGTCTTCTACTTTATCCATGACTAGCATAAATTCATAATGCCACAGCAAATCGGTGATTTCGCCGCGATTTTTAAAGAACTGGCGAAACAAAGTCACACGGTTATCGACATCTTTGACATAACCTTTAACATCCAGTCGGCTTAAAACGATATTTAAATAGTTATGAATAGCTTCTTGTTGAAAGGTGCGCCCCAAGCCATGCTGCATAAGCTTATCGGATAACTTGTTATACATAGGCGCATTCAAGCTGCGATAACATAAAATCTCGATATAGTCGGCTAAATCATTAAGCCCAAGCGTACGAGCAAACGGCACATAAAAATCCAACGTTTCTTGTGCGGTTGCCTGTTGTTTTTTTTCAGGCACCGCTTCGATGGTGGTCATATTGTGCAAGCGGTCCGCCAATTTGACAATCAACACCCGCGGGTCTTCTAGCGTTGCGGTAATAATGCGATAAAAAGTCGCGGCTTTATTGATGTGTTTTTCATTGGAGGATTTTAATTTGGTGACACCATTGACGATTTGGGCAACTGCCTTGCCAAACTCTCGGGTCAAATCTTCTTCAGTGGTAGGCGTATCTTCCACGGTATCATGCAAAATTGCCGCCACAATGGTATCGACATCCATGCGAAAACTACCCAAAATCTCCGCTACCGCCATAGGGTGGGTGATATAAGGCTCGCCAGATTTGCGTTTATCTTTGATATGGGCTTGGTCGCCAAAAGCACAGGCTTTGAGAACAATTTGCTGTTCGCCATCATTTAAATAATCCAATACACGCATTAGGTCAAACTGTGCAATATCCACATCAGGATGGCTTAATTTTGGTAAAGTTGATATATTCAAAAATGTGCCCTCAACGTACGATCGATAGGTTTAACCTGCTAAAAAACTCATATTGTCCTGGTCAGCAGTTAACTCTATCACAAAAAACGGTTGGATAAAAATAGCTGGCATCAAACCAGCTAAAGTTAGCAAAAACGTATTATAAAGATATCTTAATTATTCGCAAAATTACCGTGAATTGTCAAGCTAAGTTACATATAATTCCACGTTCCAGTCCACGTTTAATTCAACTAAAAAGTCACCTAAAAAAGGTGACTCTTTATAAAATAATAGTCGCTAACTATTAACAGTGGCTTAAGCTAGCGTTAGAATCCATGACCACTTGAAATGCTCAAATCGACATGGTGAAATTTGTTAGGCAATTCGCGCTCAGGTTGATTTAGAATCTCTTTAGTCACCAGTCCTTCAGCGATTTCGCGTAGGGCAAGTACGGTTGGTTTATCATTTTCACGCTCAACCATAGGTTCTGATACACCGCGTGCGATTTGGCGCGCACGTTTACTGGCAACAAGAATCAAATCAAAACGGTTGTGGATATTTTCTAGACAATCTTCTACAGTGACACGTGCCATGACTATGGTTATCCTATTCAAAACTAAAAAAGTAATTGATTATTTTAACAAAATTAAACCCATATTGCCAGTGACAATGCACTAATCCAAGATTTTTAACCCTGCTTTGTTCTCACGTTTTGGACGTTGTGCTTCGGTGGACTCGGCTGATTGACTGACATTGATTTCAGATTGCGGCGCATTATCGTATTCCGTTGGGTCAAAGAACATGCCTTGTGAATTTTCTCTGGCATAAATCCCCATCACCGCTTGCATTGGTACCCATAATTCTTGCGAAACACCGCCAAATCGCGCATGAAAATTAATAAAATCATTATTAATGACCAAATTACCTGTAGCACGGCTGGCGATATTAAGTACGATACGACCATCTTGCACATATTCGACAGGCACTGTGACATTGGGCTGCGTCGTATCGACCATGATATGTGGGGTTAGGTTATTGTCTTCAAGCCATTCAAAAATAGCGCGTACCATATAAGGGCGAGTCGGAGTTAGTTGAAAGTCGTTTTCCATGATAATTCTCTTATTTTAATGATTACTATTTTAAACTAGTTTTAAAGGTTGGGCGATTAAACATCCGCTCCATATATTGATATAAAGGACGGCACAGGTGCAGCGGCAATTCAATACCCATGGGTTTTAAGCGATATAAAATCGATGACAAAATACAATCACATACACCCATGGTATCTGAAAGAAAAAAAGCTTTATGGGCAAACAGCGGCGCTATGGTAACAAGAGATTCAGTCAGTTGCTTTCTTGCAATCTTTGCTTGATTGACATCTAAGGTATCCTTATGGGTCAATAGCGTATCTGCTAATTTAACCCAATCTTTCTCAATGCGCCACCATAATTGACGGTATTGTGCCTTTTCAATCGGATTTTCAGGTAGCAGTTTGTTCTGATGATAGCGCTCTTCAAGGTATTCAAAAATAATGCGATTGTTATATAAAATCAATTCACGATGAATGAATACCGGTAGCGTGTTGTAAGGATTGATATCAGGTAAATCTTCGGCAAAATCCTCATCATCACGAATGTTCGTCTCAGTAAATTCTATTTTTTTCTCAAGTAAAACCAGTCTTAATTGGTGACTTAGGTAGCCATCATCGGCATAAATCAATGGGGTGTTCGAAGTAGGGGTCAACATAGTTAAAAATAATAAGCTGTATCAGCGTAAAGGGTAAGCCTAGCTTAAAATGACTGAATTAGCAATAACTGTCAAAGTTATCGTATCAACCAAGCAATAAATGCGCATAAAAAAAGGCAGCCTAAGCTACCTTTTTTTGTATCAACCCTTATTTAACGTCTTTCCAAAATTCTTTATTGAGTAAGTACACTGGAATTAATAACGCAAGTAAGAATAAAATGACCCAAAAACCATATACTTTACGTTGGTGCGCTTGCGGCTCTGCCATCCACGCCATAAAGTTGACGATATCACCAATGTTACGACGATATTCTTCTTTTGAGGTATTCATTTGCATATCATGAAGGACGAACGGCATGGCAACATTCGGCAGTACGATATTGTTGGCACCCCAAGGACGACTTGGATCTTCATAGAAGGCTAACAAGTACGTATAAACCCAATCATTACCACGTAGACGGGTTTCAAGTGACAAGTCAGGTGGCTGTGCACCAAACCAAGCCTTTTGAAGCTCTGGGTCTACGCCTGCATTGATATGGTCACCGACTTGGTCAGTGGTCAGCATCAAGTATTTTTCCACCAACTCTTTTGGAATGTCCAAGTCTTTGTACATTTTTGAGTAGCGAACATACTGTGCTGAGTGACAGCCTGCACAGTAACTCATGAATAATGAGGCACCACGTTGAATAGACGCTTTATTAGTCAAATCCACAGGGGCGGTTTCACACGCCAAATGCGCTTCTTTACCATCAACTGTTTTATAAGTGCCACAGCCGCCTTCGCTAGCTTGTGCGGCTGTCGCGCCCAAACCTAATGCAACTGTCAAACCCAATCCAGCAACTAATTTTTTAACCGCTTTCATTAGTGACCTCCAGTTACACGTTCAGGTGGCTGTTTGCAAGTTTCAATCGATGTATAGATTGGCATTAGCAAGAAAAACAAGAAATACAAAATAGTACAAATACGTGCCACAATCGTTGCGGTATCACTTGATGGAATTACCCCTAAGTAGCCTAAGATCAAGAAACTAACAACAAAGATAGCAAGCGCAATTTTTGACAAAATACCTTTATAACGCATTGAACGCACAGGCGATTTGTCTAACCAAGGCAATACAAATAAAATAGCAATTGATGCTGCCATCACAATAACACCCGGCAGGGCTGAACCAAACATAGATGGGGTTGCACGTAACATCGCATAAAAAGGCGTATAGTACCAAACAGGGGCAATGTGAGCAGGTGTTTTAAGTGGGTTTGCTGCTTCAAAGTTTGGTGGCTCAAGGAAGAAACCGCCGCCTTCTGGGAAGAAGAATACCACGGTAAAGAAAACGATAAAGAATACCACGATACCAATCATATCATGTACGGTGTAGTATGGGTGGAAAGCCACACCATCAAGAGGTACACCATTTTTATCTTTAAGTTTTTTGATATCGATACCATCTGGGTTATTAGAACCAACATGGTGCAATGCTACCAAGTGAACAAATACCAGACCCACTAAAATCAAAGGAATCGCAACAACGTGCAAGGCGAAGAAGCGGTTTAGGGTAATACCAGAGATGATATAGTCACCTTTTACCCATTCTCCCAATGCATCACCAATAAATGGAATCGCGGCTGGTAAATTTAAAATAACCTGCGCACCCCAGAAAGACATATTACCCCAAGGTAATAAGTAACCGAAGAAACCTTCTGCCATTAAGCACAGATAGATACCCATACCGATGAGCCAAACCAGTTCACGGGGTTTTTGGTATGAACCATACAACAAGCCACGGAACATATGCAGATACACGACCACGAAGAATGCCGAGGCACCAGTGGAGTGCATATAACGGATTAACCAACCACCTTGTACATCACGCATAATGTATTCTACAGAAGCAAATGCGCCTTCTGCACTTGGGTTGAACATCATGGTGAGCCAAATACCCGTCACTAACTGATTGACCAATACCACCATTGATAATACGCCAAAGAAGTACCAAAAGTTGAAATTCTTTGGTGCGTAATACTTTGACATATGGTATTCATAAGTTTCTGTCGCTGGAAAGCGCGCATCCACCCAATGCATAAATTTCTTTGCACTCATATTATGCCCCCACCGTTAAGATAGTACCGCTGATGCTATACTCAGGAACTGGCAAATTACGAGGCGCAGGTTGACCCTTAAAAACACGTCCAGCTAAGTCATACTTTGAACCGTGACAGGGGCATAAAAATCCGCCAACCCAACTGCTGCCACCCAAATCTGCTGCGCCGACATCAGGACGATAACCTGGTGCACAACCTAAGTGAGTACAAACCCCTTCACACACTAGAACTTCACTATTGTCTTTTGAGCGGCTATTATTTTTGCAGTAGTCAGGTTGTAATGAACCTTCTGATTTTGGATCGGCAAGTGATGATTCTACTTTTGATAAATTATCCATCATCTCTTTGGTACGTTTGACAAGATAAATTGGTTTACCACGATATTTGATAACAATCATTTGTCCTGCTTCGAGTTTGCTTAGGTCTTGGCTAACAGGTGCGCCCGCAGCTTCTGCTTTTGCACTTGGATACCATGAACGCACAAACGGCGTAGCAATAGCAGCGACACCGACTGCGCCCATAGCGGCAGTGGATGCGATTAAAACTCTTCGACGCTTAACGTCGACGCCTTCGGCATGGCTCATTAAGAACTCCTCCAGATTAATGAAGTGGGTAACCATATTCCCACACTGGGTTTGTGGCTATTGTAAATCAGTTGTTACAGAATTGCCACCTTAGCTGTGCCTAAATTACGCTAATTTTGCTATTTTATGCTATTTTTGCAATAAAATAAATTACCTAAGGTAAATAAAAAAGACCCTTGCAGTAAACAAGAGTCTTTTTTGTAAACGCCAAAAAACGCGGTCGATACGAGAATTTCGACCACGAAAAATATTAACGTTTTGAGAATTGGGGACGTTTACGTGCTTTACGTAAGCCCAATTTTTTACGTTCAACTTCACGCGCGTCACGAGTCACAAAGCCCGCTTCTTTAAGCGCTGGTTTTAAGGTTTCGTCTGACTCGATCAATGCACGGGTAATACCGTGGCGAATCGCGCCCGCTTGACCATTGATACCGCCACCTTTTACAGTCACATAAATATCATATTTGCTAGCAGCATCCAGTAATTCTAAAGGTTGACGAACAACCATTACTGATGTTTCACGACCAAAGTATTGATCAAGTGGTTTACCGTTGACGACGATATTACCTGTACCCGCAGATAAGAACACACGAGCTGTTGAAGTTTTACGACGACCTGTACCGTAATTGCGTTCCATGTGTTACTCCTTAGATATCTAATACTTGAGGTTGTTGAGCAGTATGAGGATGCTCAGTACCTGAGTAAACTTTTAACTTTTTAATCATCGCATAGCCCAATGGACCTTTTGGCAACATACCTTTAACCGCTTTGTTAAGTACATCAGCGGGTTTGTGTGCGATAAGTTTGGTAAAGTTAGTCTCTCTGATACCACCTGGGTAACCGGTGTGACGGTAGTATTTTTTGTCTTGCGCTTTTTTACCAGTCACGGCAACTTTCTCAGCATTAATCACAACGATATAATCGCCTGTGTCAACGTGAGGGGTGTAAGAAGGCTTATGCTTGCCACGTAAGCGTGATGCGATTTCGCTCGCCAAGCGACCTAATGTTTTACCTTCAGCGTCGACGATGTACCAATCGTGTGTCACTTCATGTGGTTTAGCACTGATAGTTTTCATGTTTAAAAACCTTTTTGAGTTAATAGTTGAGAGTGAGTGTCTGGGAAACGAGGGCTCTCAAAATTACGAACGCATATTATAGGGATTAAGATAGTGACTTGCAATACAAGTCAAGCATTTTTAAAAAATAAACTTGCAAAAAATAGGCAACTAAAATTGCCTATTTGTATGAATCGGCATATCAGTGCAAAATTTAGACATTAAATCTAAAGTGCATCACATCGCCATCTTGCACGATGTAGGTTTTACCTTCGAGGCGAGATTTACCTGCCGCTGCCGCGCCTTTTTCACCGTTGTATTCAATAAAATCATCAAACGCAATCACTTCGGCACGGATAAAACCACGCTCAAAGTCGGTATGAATCACGCCTGCTGCTTCAGGGGCAGTCGCACCGACTTTGACCGTCCAAGCGCGCACTTCTTTGACCCCTGCAGTAAAATACGTTTGCATATTAAGCAGCTCATAACCTGCGCGAATCACACGGTCAAGCCCTGCCTCAGTCATACCCATACTTTCTAAAAACTCTTGTTTTTCATCGTCATCCAGTTGGGCGATTTCTGATTCGATTTGGTTGCATAGCGCGACGACCAACGCATCATCTTTTGCCGCAAATTCCCGTACTTGGTCAAGATAAGGATTGTTGTCAAAGCCATCCTCGCTCACGTTGGCAATATACATGGTGGGTTTTAGGGTGATTAAACCATAGCTGCGGATGATTTTTTTCTCATCCTCATCCAGATTTGCCATGCGCGCCGGCTTACCATCGGCTAAAAATGGCTCAATTTTGTTAAACACATCTAGCATGGCTTTGGCGTCTTTATCACCGCCTTTGGCTTTTTTACCGACATTGATAATCGCACGGCTCACTGCTTCAAGGTCAGCTAGCGCAAGTTCGGTGTTGATGGTTTCGATATCGGATAATGGGTTGACGCGTCCATCGACGTGAATCACGTTGTCATCATCAAAGCAGCGCACCACATGGGCAATCGCATCGGTTTCACGGATATTGGCTAAGAACTGATTACCCATGCCTTCGCCTTTGGAGGCGCCTGCCACTAGACCGGCAATATCCACAAATTCCATTGAGGTGGGCACAACGCGCTCAGGTTTGACGATATCGGCAAGTTGTTTGAGACGTGGGTCGGGTACAGGTACAATCCCAGTATTGGGATCTTTGGTACAAAACGGGAAGTTTTCTGCCGCAATCCCAGCTTTGGTCAATGCGTTAAACAGGGTTGATTTACCAACATTTGGCAGTCCGACGATACCACAATTAAAGCCCATACAATGCTCACTAAATAAAGGGTTAGTTAAATTTGTTGCATTATAACAACTTAGTCATCAGAATTCGACAGGCGATTGACGCATCAAAAAATTGAACAATCAAAAATTTGTAGCATGATATAAACTACAAAAATTCAAATTGAGCGATGGTGCAGATTCCTGCCATGCTATTGCTATCCTATTGCAATAGTCACGAGTTGTCATGAAATTGTCATAATGGAGCGTCAAGCTATGCTATAATGAGCGGTTTAATAATGATTTGTGTCTGATGACGGTGAAGATTATCGTATACTGCGCAACATTGATAATTATTTCATTTTTATAGGAATGTTTTGAGTGACGGTCTCTGCTTTTTTATCGCATCAGCCTAGAAAACGTTTTGGGCAAAATTTCTTACATGATCAGGTGATTATTGGGAGAATTATTGACAGTATTCATGCAGATCGCGATGATTTGATGGTTGAAATTGGTCCAGGCATGGGCGCGATTACTGAGCCGCTACTCAAGGAAGTCAATCGCTTGACTGTTGTCGAGCTTGATACCGATTTGGCAGACAGCCTGCGCATTCGCATTGGCGCCAATAGCAATGAGGGCTTAACCATTGTCAAAGCCAATGCCATGGAAGTGGATTACCGTGCGCTATTCCAGCAAATCATTGGCGATAACCCTAATGCTACCACCGACAAGAAAATGCGCATTGTCGGTAACTTGCCATACAATATTTCTACGCCGTTATTGTTTCATTTATTAAGTTTTGCCGATGTCATTGAAGACATGCATTTTATGCTACAAAAAGAAGTGGTGGATCGCATCACCGCAGATGTAGATAGCCGAGAATATGGTCGTTTATCCATCATGATGCAGTATTATTGTGAAACTGATTATTTACTGACGGTGCCAAATGGGGCATTCAACCCCCCACCCAAAGTGACGAGTGCGGTATTTCGACTCAGACCTTATCAACAAAAACCGATTGTGGCTGACGATGAAAAGCTGTTTGCCCTTGTGGTGCGTGAGGCATTTAATCATCGCCGTAAAACACTGCGCGCGATTTTTAAAAAGTCGCCGATTTTGCCTGCGGTCACAGAACCCCAGCTTGTGGCATGGGGACTTAATCCACTGGCGCGTCCCGAAACGTTATCAGTACAAGATTTTGTGACCTTGTCTAATGGCATCGCGGCAAACGGCATTGAGGCAAATGGTTAATTTTTTTGTAGCTGTTTAAAATTTTACTTTGAAGATATATGAGGTGTTATGGGTTTTCGACATCAATTTGTCATTGGCGATATTCAAGGCTGTTATGCCGATTTGCAGGCACTGCTCAAGCAGATTGGGTTTGATGAAAAGCAAGATAAATTATGGTTTGTCGGCGATATCGTGGCACGCGGTGAAGACTCGCTGAGCGCGCTGCGTTTGGTAAAACGTCTTTGCCAAGCCGGGGCTGCCGAAATGGTGTTGGGCAATCATGATATTAACTTAATCGCGGTATGGCGTGGTGTCATAAAGATCAAAAAAAAGGATAGAACCCAAGCGATTTTTGACGCCCCAGATTGTGATGAATTACTCAACTGGCTTCGTCGCCAGCCGCTGCTTGTCTATCCCAATGATAAAACCGTGATGGTGCATGCAGGCATCCCGCCAAACTGGAGTATCACCCAAGCAGCCATGCATGCATCAGAATTGCAAACTCAATTACAAAGTAGCTTATGGCAACTCGATAGACTGCTGCCAAACCTGTATAGCGATACCGCTGTTCCTTGGTCAAATATGCTGACAGGCTATGCACGTATGCGGGCGATTTGCAATTATTTTACCCGTATGCGCCTGTGTAAAATGGATGGCACGCTAGAGTTTAGTTTTAAATCCAGTCTGGATGATAAAATGCCAGAGGGGTTTCGTCCGTGGTTTGAATGGCAAGTGCCGCGCGAACGCAAAATTTTATTTGGTCATTGGGCGGCGCTAAAAGCCAAAGTAGATTTGGCAAATGCCAGAGCCACGGATGCAGGGTGTGTATGGGGCGGCAGTATGATGGCATACCGCCTAGAAGATGAGCAAGTTATCTGTCAAACTTGTAAAGCAAAATGACCCTAAAGTTACCGAGCGAGCTGCAGCAGCTGTACAAACGCTTTGGGCAAACGGGTAGGGCGAACTTGGGTTTGCCCTTTTTCATCTTTACTAGTAGCCACGCATACAATACTTATCTCCGCTTGGCTTAACAGCTGCTGATGGCTATCATAAATCCGCTGCTCAAGCTGTAATGACGCAGATTTACAGTCTGCCGTCTCAATCACAACGGTGACTTCGCTATCAAGCAGAATCGGACGCACATAACGGATGTTGGCTTGGTTCACTACAAATTGGATATCAGGTTTGCCACTATCGCTCTGGTGAGTAACGTCCTGACTCACAGCCTCGGCTGAATGCGCTTGATAAAAATAACTGGTCATTCCCAAGGCACGTAACCAATCACGGCGACAACGCTCAAACAGCTTTAAATGATTGGCGTGATATACAATCCCGCCTGCATCGGTATCTTCCAAATAAATACGGTATTGGTTGGCATAAACAGGCTGAGTGCTTGATTGAGTGTGGGGCTGATTCTGGAGCTGGGTCACGTGGTATCCTTAGGTTGGTAATGTTAACAATAAGTCAGTAATTTTTAAAAACCACAAAGTGATAGCATAAAAAAAAGAATGGCGTTAAACCATTCTTTTTTGAAAATTTGCCGTTTTTTATACACACACTCATCAAGTCAATTGACGATGATTGACTTTGTCTAATTTTAACGCCTCCAAATAACTGCGAATATGGGTGACGTAATCTAAGCATTGCACGTAACGGCTATTGCTTTGACTATTGACTTTCAAATACTGATACACGGCTGCCCAATTGTTGCCATCAATACCGCGCTTTTGCAAAATCTGCTGGATATCTTTAATCGCTTGGGGACCCATATTGTAAGCCGCTAGGGTAAACCATACCCGATCCGATGCTGGTACTTGGGCAAATTCATGTTGCAGCTGACTGAGATACTTAGCGCCGCCTTGGATGCTCTGCGTCGGGTCAGTCCTATTATCAACGCCCATCGCATTGGCAGTGGCATTGGTTAACATCATGATACCGCGCACACCCGTTGGCGAAGTGGCTTCTGCATCGAGATGCGATTCTTGGTACCCCATTGCCACAAGCAGTTCCCAATCAAGACGGTATTTGTTTGCTGTCTGCTTAAAAGATGGCTCATAGATGGGCAACACGCGTGTCATGGTATCGGCAAAATGTTGTTGATTAAACGGCTCTGCCAATGGTGTTTGACTATAAAACGCCGCTAAATGTTGATTACGGGTGAGCGATTGACCGCCACAAAGGAAGTTTTTTACATCATTGTTGAGTTTGATATCATTGGGGTTTAGCTGTATGGCAACATGTTCATTGAGACCCTGCTTTGATAAATAATCTTTGTCACAGCTTAGACTCAGCGATGATAACGCAGTGGCGGTGGCGTTTTGGTAATCCGACCCATTGGTCAAGGCGACATCGGCTTTGCCTGTTTTGACAGCCGCCATCGCGTCCGCATCAGTGGCAAACACTTGGGTGCTCAGGGTGACATCCAATCGCTTGGCATAATGGCGCATGACATCATAGCCAAAGCCGTGCTCAAAACCATCTTGAGCAAAATAGGTGGTATTACCATTGACGGTGGCAATACGTAGCTGCTTTTGAGACAGGATACTATCAAAGGTCGCCATTTTTGGTGTCGCAACCACGCTAGTAGGTGAGGCAAAAGTATGAACATTGTCGACTTTGTCAGTAATACCCGCCTGGGTGGCAACATAAGCTAAGGGCAAACCAATCCCCATCACAGCTGCCAGCTTTTTACTGGCGCCCAACCATTTTAACGGCTTGATAAAGCGATCAATGAGCCGAGCGGACGGATTAGGTAGTTGCCCCAAATTTTGAACATGGCTAGGCACCGCTGGCACATGAGACTGGGCAATTTTTGGCGACATCTCCCCACCCAAACAAGGTTTGAATTGAATAGGGAAGAATTGCAAGCGTTTAAATTGGGTCGCGTATTTACTAAAGCGTAATAAAGGGTGTTGAAACGGGTATAAAGTTAAAGGGCTTAAAAATGCTTTGACCGACATCGAAATCGACGCAGGATAGGTCAAAGCCAAATCATCACAATACTCAAATGATGAGTTTAGCGGCATGTGTCACTCCACGGTGCACATACGTTAGATACGTTAAATTAATAAAAAACAACTATGCCAAATGAAAACATTTTATGAAACTAAGAACCGAATCGATAGTTAAACCTAGTACCCGTTAAACCAAGCACCAGTTAACTAAGTACTAATTCACTAAGTACTAATCAGCCAAGCCAAATAAGTACATGGCTTCTAACTATCTAACTCTATCCTAAATCTCACCAAAAAAGCTTCCATCCAAAATAGGTCGTTATTAACTTAACGCTAAAAAAAGAGCCAAACAGGTTGGCTCCCCTTATACCTAGGACGGTGATAACTCCCTATCCATCGTAGAAAACTATCGAAATAAATAATAATCAAGTACAACCCGTAAAAGGGTTAAAATTTTTGTAAGTACTGGCAAATTAAAAATTGTTTAATAAGCCCAAGCATTTATAGACAGAATTTAACGTAGGGTAACGTATGGCACGCATAAAATAAATAAACAATAACAATATTTACTGCATGGCAATACAGTTAGTTATATAAAACAATGGGGGTATTGTATTGAAATTAAAGTTACGCGTCATGTTTTTGAACGTAACGAAAGGCAAATTTATGATAAAAAGCGTAAAAAACCCGCTAAAATGCAATTAACGGGTAATAATTAGTCAATAAATTGCCCAATTTTAGGCGGGATTATCGATATCGACAAAATCAACGGTCAAAGCAAGATTTTCTTTGACATAATCCCCCAATGCAAGCACACCACCTCGCTCAGTGGCATGATGTCCACAAGCAAAATAATCAATACCTAGCTCACGGGCTATGTGAGTGGTTCGCTCTGACACTTCACCGGAGATATAGGCTTGACAACCCATTTGTGCCGCTTGCTCAATCATATCCTGTGCGCCACCCGTACACAGACCGATGCGCGAAATGACTTGATTACCCCCGGATAGATGTAAGGGCGGACGGCTTAAGGTAGACGATAGTTTGTTGGTGAGAGCTGCAATCGACAACGGCGCTGCTAAATCCACGATATTACCAATCGGGTGTTTTTCGTCAGGGTATAGCGGCGACAAATCACTCCAGCCCAACGCTAGCGCCAATTGGGCGTTATTGCCCAATTGGGGATGGGCGTCTAACGGTAAATGATAAGCCAGTAAGGAAATACCGTGTTGCATCAACAAACGAATACGCTTGCCTTTCATGCCAATTAACGGCGCAGGTTCCCCTTTCCAAAAATAGCCATGATGCACCAAAATCGCTTGGGCATTGTGCGCAATCGCTTGTTCAATCAATGCCTCAGAGGCTGTGACACCGGTGAGGATGTGCTGTATCGGCTGTCCACCATCCACTTGCAGACCATTGGGACAATAATCTTGGAATTCATTAATTTTTAACAGCTCATTTAATCGATGCGCCAATTGAGTCGGACTCATTGAAGTTGCAGGCTGGTTCATTGTATTTTTCAAACTTGTATCTTTCAAAATTCTGTCTTCCAAACTTGTATCTCTTAAAAAATGCATCATGTTTTTACAGTGGTGCGTATTTTTACAGTCGTTCTGTGTTTCTAACGTCTGCAGTGTTTAACATACAGTATTTAATCGGTTATTTGGGTAGCTTGCTTGCCGTGTCATTTGGGGTGATATTGTCGACCGCCTTTTGCACCACTTTTTCTTTAATTGCCTGTTTTTTCTCTGCAATTTCTTCATCGGTCAGTTTTTCCGTATGACTGATATTGTCGATATGGGGCGTAGTAGCATGCGGATGTTCTTCTGGCTGTGATGTCAGGGCAGTTTTATGTCCCTTGTTATTTTTACCATCGTTTGCAATCGGTTTATCATCATAGATAATATTACCATCGCTATCGATGAGCGCATAGTTCATCGGCTGTTTACGCGGGATGAAAAAGTCAGAGGGTTGGGTCATCAAATGCGAGGCGACCAATTCAAATAAGAATTTCCACTCAAAGACTTTCACATCACGCGCGCGTAGGGCGGTTATTAACGCGAGTGAAAAACTCACCAACAAGTTAATCATACCGATGACCATCACCCCAAATAGACTGACCAAAATAATACCGATTTCTGGAAACTCGCCCGTGTTGGCATAAATGTTAAAAATCCCATGAATAAAGTTGGCAGATGCAAAGGCAATGTGGCGAATATCGAGCGGTAAGCCAAAAATATAGCCAATTGTCGCCGTACTACCCAAAAAGCAACCGAATAAAAAGTTACTCATAATCGCACCCAGATTGCGCTCAATAAAATCGCTAAAACGCAATAACGTTATAGGTGTCATCATCTGTTTGAGGGTAGGCTGGTTGCGGATACGCTCGCCAATTTTGTTGTGTACCGCAAGATTATCATAATAGCCTGCAATCAACCCTGAAATATACAAATACACCCCAGCAATCGCGGCATGAAAGATAGCCAGCGAGGTAAACGGGTTGAGATCATGCAGCAAGTGCTCGGCGGTAGCTGTCGATGTTAACGGATGACCCAACCCATACAACCACAGGGATGAAATCAGTAGCGCAATGGGCATTGCAATTGAAATATTACCCATAATGGCAATAAACTGGGTGCGCATGATATCAACGACCAATTCTGTCAATTTGGTAAATCGTGCCGCTTTGCGTCCTTTTACCTCTGAGATGGTTGAAGCAATCGCGGCAGCCGTCATGGCAGGCTGTTTGGTCGCCACTGTACCGCCAATGATATGAATCGCCACAAAGCCAAGACCGTAAATCATACTGTTTAAAAAAGCCACGCCAAAGGGTGCCAGCGGTAAGGATTTCCCTAGGATTTTAAGGGTTGCCATAAAGCCGATGAGTAGACCACCCAATGCTGCTTTTTTATACATACGGCGATAGCCCGCTTTATCGGTACTGATATAATGCTCGCCGACCTTACTGGCAGTCTCAGTCACACGGCGCGACAAGAGCGCGGTATTGATGCCAAATAAATATCTAAAACTACTGCGGTGGTATGAATCTTCATACAACGTGTTAATGAGCTCTATGATGGTTTTTTTCTTGATATGATCGTTGTCAGATAGCAGTGACACCAACAATTCAAGACGCTGCAGGCTCTGCTCAAGGCGCACCAACATATTGGTGGTACGCACAGTAATACCCGTTCGATGTATACGGCGACGGATGTTTTGCATCATAGTGCGGGCCTGGTCGGTCAACACTAAAATTTGACTGCTATCCACCTCAGGCTGGGGCATCGCTTGTTCATCCCCTGGCTGCATGCTGAGCTGGTATTGACTGACAAATTCAGCGACTTCGCGGTTCAGTGCAATGAAAGTATCTTGATTGTCAATCGGATTGGGAAACGCCTTTATTAAATCGGCATTGAGCCCGATGCCGTTGATACGCGCCGTTAAAATAGTAATGGCTTTGAGCACATTGGCTTCAAGCGCTTGCACCAATGCTTCTTTGCCTGGGGGTACTTTAAGAATAAGTATCAGTTCAATCCACCAGCGCTCATGGATTAAGCGCACCCAGTAGCGGGTTTTTGGAGTGGCAAAAAACGCATTAAATAACCCAATCAAATCGCGGTCATCGGGTACAGAGGGTAATAGCTTTTCACCGACCAAGTCAAAAAATTGCGAAGTAAAGCCAGCGTCTGACAAGATACCCAAATCCGTGTATAGCGACACCTGACGATAACGACTAATCAAGGTAAGCATAAACACACAAAACCCTTCTGCCCACACACGATTGCCGCGCAATAGTCGAACGAATAGTGCCATCTGTTCATTGGCGGTCGTAGCATCATTTGCACGGTTACGCAGGGTATCTAGCAGTTGTTTAAATAGCGCAACTTGCGGAAAATCACGCAGCGCATTAATTTCGTTTAAAATAGTAGTTAAACGCGCTTCTAAGGTTGGCATCACCTTTAATTGGTCTGCCATATCCGCCGCATCATAATGATGTTGGGCATTGGGTAACGTATCTTGATTATTAGGTTGCGATAAATTCGTCAAACTAACCTCGAAGTAAACAGAAAATTGAATCGTTTTTTTAAATAGGGTGAATCACAACTATAAGAAAAAATACGAAAATAGATATCTTAAGATGAAAATTTAATCGACTCATCAGAAAAAATCCATCATTTATTTGCAACAAAAATCTTATGGGCCAAGGTTTAAAGACAGTAAGGGATAAAATAACGCTACGTGTTACCGCATTTATGTATTCGAGAAAACAACCTAACGGATTATCCTAATTGATTATCTAGACGCAGCGATTATACTATAGTTACTCTGTTGACTGATTTTTTTCTATGGCATCGACTATAACTACCCAAGCAAAAAGCCCCAAACAACCCAATACCGAATCAACACCCAATGAGATAACCCAATACTACTATCCAGATCCCGTGAGCCAACAGGTGATACAGCAGTGGCTGTTTATGGATTTACTGCCGTGGCAACAGGCAACTTGGCAGTATTTGACCACCCATATAGACGCCTTGCCGCACGCGATGTTGTTTGCAGGCAATGCGGGGACTGGTAAACGTGCTTTTGTGTATCGGTTTGTCGCATGGGCATTGTGTGAGAATCAACGGGACAATGTACAAGGTGTCACAACTGCCTGTGGGCAATGCCAAAGTTGCCAATGGCTGATTGCCAATACCCACCCCGATCTTTATCAAATTCCCACACCCACCGTGGCGCGTGACGCGTCGCCCAAACCTAAAGTAAACAATGCTCTTGTGGCGCAAGCCCCAACCCATCAGTCAAGTTATAGCATCAAGATTGACGAAATTCGGGAATTACAGCCGTTTGTCACGCAATCGGGTGGCGGATTAAGAATTGTGGTTATTCACCAAGCGGATGCGATGACTCTAGCAGCCAGTAACGCGCTTCTTAAGACATTAGAAGAGCCTGCCGAAAATGTGCTGATGCTGTTAATTAGCGATAGTCCTTCGCAGCTACTGCCAACGATTCGCTCGCGGCTACAGGCATTTTCAGTGAGCCATATCACCCCCGCTCAATCAATGCAAGTGATGCAGCAATTAATGCCCAATACCGATACTGCAACGCTAAAACAAGTGAGTGAATTGTCTGGTTATGCGCCTTTTTTGGCACTGCAAATGTTAAACAGCGAATGGTATCAACACCGCCAAACTTGGATAAACAGCTTTCAAGCGGTTCGTAGTGGGCAACGTACGCCTGTACAAGCCAGCAACTATTGGCAAAAAACGCTGACATTGACGGACTTTTTGTACTTGTCGCAAGCTTTGTTAATACCATTGGGGCAATTTGCCGCCGGTATTTCAGCGTCATCCAATGACTTAGATTTTGGCAAGCTGCAGCCACCACCCACATTAAAGCAAATTAGCCAGTTACAACAGGTCATCGATCAAATCTGGCAAGATAGACAGCAACATATCCAAGATAAGTTATGCTATGATAAAATTTTTAGTACCATGCTTGATTGCTAATTTACTCAAGTATCTATATTACCCAATTATCTATATTACTTATCATTCACCATGCGTTGGTAACCCCATGCGTTAGTAAAAGGAATAGTGATTATGGCAATGCCATCTCGTGGCGGTATCACCACCATTAACTATGATACGATCGAAAAATTGTATGCTAGCTATTTGCCTTTTATTGAAAACGGTGCGTTATTTATTCCTACTAACCAGCAGCAACAACTAGGCAGTCAAACCTTTGTGGCAATTACTTTGCCAAATTCGAGTGAGAGAATGCCGCTACATGGTAAAGTGGTGTGGGTCAACCACCGCGCACAAGCCCAGCGCCCCGCAGGCTATGCGTTACAGCTTGGCAAAGATGAAGCAGGTTTACGCATCAAAAACGAAGTCGACCGCCTGTTAGCAGGTCATATCAGCTCAGATAAACCCACCTTCACGCTATAAATTATTGAAACTCCGGAAGCTCTGGCAGTTTTAGCCGGTGATTGTTAAAAGCCAGCGATTGTTAAAGGTGAGCTTATGCTTAATCCTGTAAGTCGCTAGCTTTTTTTCTTCTATCGCTCAATGGTTAATCATCACTCTGCGTCTTGATGCCTTTCTCATGTTTAGTCCCTTTTTTGCGTATTTTTCTATTGGTAGAAAATGAAATGCAATTTAGTCAATCCTTGTGTCAAATTACTTGTATAAAATAGCTTTCAGGCGTAAAATATACGACTATTTTTGCTTTGTTCCTAAGAATGGCATGTCACAAACGTTAACGCAACCGTCTTTTGATCTAACCGCAAGCCTGCCCGTCATCACCATTGATGGTTCAAGTGGTGCAGGTAAAGGTACATTGACGGCAAGACTGGCAAAGCTGCTGGATTATCAAATTTTGGATTCAGGAGCGCTGTATCGGATTGTGGGGCTTGCAGCCCACCAAGCGGGTTTGTTAACGGACAACATTGATGAAACTGCGCTAGCTGATTTAACCCAATCGTTAAAAATTGAGTTTGCAGCCGCAAAAGCGGGTTCTGAGCATGTGACAGTGCTCGTGAATGCCAACGATGTGAGCGAAGTGATTCGCACCGAAGAAGTGGGTAACTTTGCATCAAAAGTCGCGGTATTCCCGAAGGTGCGTCAAGCGCTATTAGAGTTACAAAAAAATATGGCAACGTCGCAAGGCAACCCAAAAAAGGGTTTGATTGCAGACGGGCGTGATATGGGCACAGTGGTTTTTCCCGATGCGGCGCTGAAAGTTTATCTGGTCGCATCCTCTGAGGCACGAGCCGAGCGCCGAGTCAGTCAGTTAACCCATGCTGGCAAACAGGCAGATTTTGACGAAATTTTGGCACAAATTATTGCCCGTGATGAGCGTGATAGTACACGCAGTGCCTCACCGGCTAAGCCTGCCGATGATGCGATAGTGATTGATAGCTCAGCGATCGATGCTGAGCAAGTGTTTAACCAAGTTTGGCAACTGTGTGTTGAGCGCGGTTTGACAATTAACTAACTATTTTTTAACTAACAGTTTTTAAAAGTTTTATCGATTTTTTATAGGCACTAAAACCAGCCTTATGTTTATAAAAAATCTTAATTTGAACCGTACTGTGCTGGACAGGCTACGGCTATACAAAGGTAAATTTTATGATGGAATCATTTGCTGAACTGTTTGAAGCAAGCCAAGTACTTGACGTAGAACGCGGTGCAGTTATCTCTGGTCAAGTAGTTGCGATTGATAGCGACTGGATTACCGTAGATACGGGTCTAAAATCAGAAGGTATCGTTGCGCGTTCAGAATTTTTGAATGAACAAGGCGAGCTTGAAGTAGCAGTTGGCGACCAAGTTCAAGTCGTTGTAGATGCGGTTGACAATGGCATGGGTCAAACCCTATTGTCACGTGAAAAAGCAAAACGTGCTGAAACTTGGAACGTACTTGAAAAACTTTACGAAAACAATGAGATCGTAACCGGTCTTATCTCTGGTAAAGTTAAAGGTGGTTTCACAGTTGATATCGGTTCAGTACGTGCGTTCTTACCAGGTTCATTGGTGGACACTCGCCCAGTACGCGATACTGCGCACTTAGAAGGCAAAGAGCTAGAATTTAAAGTCATCAAACTGGATCAAAAACGCAACAACGTCGTTGTTAGCCGCCGCGCTGTGATGGAATCTGAAAACTCAGCAGAGCGCGAAGCACTACTATCTAACCTTGAAGAAGGTCAAGAAGTGGTCGGCGTGGTGAAAAACTTAACTGATTACGGTGCATTCGTAGACCTAGGTGGTATCGATGGTCTATTACACATCACAGATATGGCATGGCGCCGTATCAAGCACCCATCAGAAGTGGTTGAAGTGGGTCAAGAATTAAAAGTTAAAGTATTAAAATTTGACCGTGAACGTAACCGTGTCAGCTTAGGTCTAAAACAACTAGGCACTGACCCATGGCAAGACGTTCTTAACAACTATCCAAAAGGTACTAACGTTAAAGCACGTGTAACTAACCTGACTGATTATGGTTGTTTTGCTGAAATCGCTGATGGTATCGAAGGCTTAGTACACGTTTCTGAAATGGATCATACCAACAAAAACATCCATCCTTCAAAAGTGGTACAAATCGGTGACGAGATCATGGTTCAAATCCTTGATATTGATGAAGACCGTCGTCGTATCAGCTTAGGTATCAAACAAACCATGCCAAACCCATGGGAAGAGTTTGATAAGAACCACCAAAAAGGTGACAAAGTATCTGGTACTATCAAATCAATCACTGACTTTGGTATCTTTATCGGTTTAGAAGGTGGTATTGATGGTCTAGTTCACTTATCAGACCTTTCTTGGACTGAAAGCGGTGAAGAAGCGATTCGTAACTACAATAAAGGTGATACCGTTGAAGCGGTCATCTTGTCTGTAGATGCAGAAGCTAACCGTATCAGCTTGGGTATCAAACAACTTAACAGCGACCCATTCAATGAATACCTAGTATCAAATGATCGTGGTGCGGTAGTGAAAGGGGTAGTGACTGACGTTGATGCCAAAGGCGCTAAAGTAAAACTGGCTGACGATGTAGAAGGCTACTTACGTGCTTCAGAAATCCAACAAGACAAAGTAGACGATGCGACCACTGTACTTAATGTCGGTGATGAAGTTGAAGCAAAAATTATCAGCGTTGACCGCAAAACTCGCGGTATCAACCTATCAGTTCGTGCAAAAGACGAAGCAGAGCAACGTGATGCTATCAAAGCATTAAGTTCAAATGCAGCAGCTGATACCCAACCAAAAACCATTGGTGACTTAATCAAAGAGCAACAACAAAACCAATAATCGGTTTTGCGAGCAATAAAAAAAGCGGCTAACTTAGTCGCTTTTTTTATTTTTACCTTTTAGGTAACAAAATGAAAGATTTAGTCTAAAAAAAGCCGACGAATTTAGTGCGATTTTGTTATAATATGCGAAGAAAAGTAATGAAATGTAATTTTTCATTATTAGAATTGTTAATAGATTGTTAGATGAAATTGGGCTGTAACGAAGTTTTTAAAACAATCATTCTATAATTTAGACTATGACAGTTACGTTTAGCGTGTTAGGGGTAGTATGGAAAAAGTGTTAAACAAATCTGATTTGATCACTAGATTATCAAGTGAATGTGAGAATATACCAGAAAAAACCATTGAGGATGCCACCAAGCAAATCATTGATTTGATGGTTGATACCTTATCTCAAAACGGACGTGTCGAAGTACGCGGTTTTGGTAGTTTTAGTTTACATCATCGTGAGCCACGTGTGGCGCGCAACCCTAAAACAGGCGAAAAAGTTACCGTAAAAGCAACGGCGATACCCCATTTTAAACCTGGCAAAGCATTGCGAGAGGCAGTCAATCATCATCGTTAGTTGCGGTTTTTGAGTCATTTAACGTTGTTGAACTTACGCTATGGTTTAATATATGATTGATCAAAAAGAGTGGACAAAAAATCCACTCTTTTTTTTGAATTATCTGTAATAATAGTGGCATTCAAAAATGTAGATTAATTAAAATAACCAAGGAGAAAAATATGCGTTATCTGTTAGCGATTTTGTTGTTCGTGGTCGTTGGTTATTCATTGATGCTGGTATTGGTGAATAACAACCAAGTCGAAGTAAATTTACTGTTTAGCCAAGTACCACAAATGAGTTTGGGGCTACTGCTGATTATTAGCATTGTTTTAGGGGTCATTGCGGGGCTATTGATAGGTGTGATTTTATTTCGTGTGTTACAAATGAAACTGGAAAATCAGCGTTTATCTAAAGAGTTAAAGCAAACCCAAGAAAAATTGATGCAAACGCAGCATAATTATGAACAGCATTTAGCGCAAACTAGCAATGCAACGATTGCACCTACCGCAGCCAACCCTAATTTACCACCCGTACGATAAGCAATCCATACTATCATGTTAAAAAAAAGAGTCAGTTTGTTATGAATCAAGTGGCAGTACCGCAAGCAACATCACTCATCAAATCAGCCATCAAGTCACCCATTATTGTGGCATTGGATAACATGGATGACCGTCAGGCATTAAGCTTGGCGGATAAGTTAGACCCTACCTTGTGCCGATTAAAAGTTGGTAAAGAGCTGTTTACCAAATATGGTAGTAGCTTAGTGACATCCTTACATCAGCGTGATTTTGAGGTGTTTTTGGATTTAAAATTTCATGATATCCCCAACACCACCGCGCAGGCGGTCTTAGCAGCGGCTGATTTGGGGGTGTGGATGGTCAATGTACATGCCAGTTCGGGGCGTACCGCCATGCAAACGGTGAAAGCGCGTTTATCAGCGCAACACTACCAAACCTTAGTGATTGCGGTGACGGTGCTGACCTCTATGTCACAGCAAGATTTGGCTGAAGTGGGCATCACCGACTCGGTAGAGAGTCATGTTAAGCGACTAGCATTATTGACGCAGCAGTCAGGGCTTGATGGGGTAGTTTGCTCTGCGCAAGAAGCCAATATGCTTAAACAGCTTTGCGGCAAGGATTTTCTGTTAGTCACGCCAGGTATCAGGCTGCCAGAAGATGCCAGTAATGACCAAACCCGCATTTGCACGCCCAAAGATGCTATAGCAAATGGGTCTGATTATTTGGTGATTGGGCGGTCAATCACGGCGGCAGCGAATCCCACCGCCAAACTGCACTATATCTTGGATACGTTAAAATAATCCATTTCGAGTCATGTATGCCAGTACGTTTTCAAGTGTTAAGTGATTTACATATTGATAGCTATGCAAAAAGGGATTTGCCCATTGGTAAAATCCCTTACACAAATGCCGATGCTATTTTAGTAGCGGGCGACACGTCCAATGGGCTTTTGGGCATCGAATGGCTCATCGGCGAATCAAAGCGACTTGAGAAACCAATTTTTGTGATTGTGGGCAATCATGAGTATTTTGGTCATAATATTCTTGAGTTAGATGCCCAAATAAAGGCATTGACGCAAGATACGCAAGTGCATTTTTTACAATGCGCGAGCTTTGAATTTATGGGTGTCAGAATTATTGGTACAACGCTTTGGACGGATTATCAATATCAACCACAAGATAATACGTTGGAGATTGCTCAGCAGTTTATGCGCGATTATCGCGAGATTTATTATGATAACCGACTGTTAACGCCCCAAGATACTGTATCTATTCATGAGCAGCAGAGGGCATGGTTGCAAAATGCCTTAAAACAAAGCCAAAAAGATGCTATGCCCACTGTGGTCATGACACATCACAGCATCAGCCCATTATCTATCGCGCCAAAATATGCCAATTTTCCCAGTAATGCGGGATTTGTCGTTGATTTGAGCGAATGGTTGAAGAGCGATTTTGCGCCTGATATTTGGCTGCATGGACATACCCATGAAGCATTTGATTATCAGCAAGGTCATACACGTGTCATTGTCAATCCCAGAGCCTACCCCAATGAAATCAGTAGTACGGGGATAGTTTTTGACTGGCACAAAGTCATTGAAGTCATGGTATGATTGATGCGTTTTCACAGTAACATCCCATTTAATCGCTTAAATTTTTTGACCTCATCAGTTTGTAGTATCAATTTATGGTGCAAAGATAAAAAGATATAAGGAATGCGTATTTAAATGTCTAATTCAATCAACACCATGCCTGCTCATTTACCACCCAGTATGATTGACTCGGTCAAGCTACTGCCGAAACATGAGCGATTAATCCTATTTACTCGCCATTCATTACGCGAGATGTCAGATAAGAATGGCTTTGCCAGTTATGCTCTGCCACTAACACCAAAAGGCAGAGTGTTGGCGGAATCTTGGGGACGTTGGTTGGCTGCCAACTTAGATTACTCAATGGATGTAGACAGCATTAGTAGCCCGATACAACGTTGTATTGATACCGCAGTTTTAATGCAAGCAGGTGCTGGCATCTCTAGAAATGTGTCGCACCAATCGCTGTTGGTAGAGCCGGGTAGTTTGGTGGTTGACCATGAAGAAGTGAGTAAGGTATTCAAACAAATTGGTGCGCTCAATTTTATCAATCGTTTTTTGGCGGGCGACATGGCAGGGATTAAAGCACCACATAAAGGCGGTTTGGATTTATTAGCGCTTTTATTTCAGCATCAGCCAAAACACGGGCATTTATTACTGGCGGTTAGTCATGATACGCTGTTATCAGCGTTCTTAGCGGTGATGATGGGCGTGGGTGAAATTAGCTGGGATGACTGGCCAAAAATGATGGAAGGGGTATTTTTGTGGTTTGATGATAAACCCTTTAGCGACGCAAAAGTACATTTTATTTGGCGCGGGCAGTGCTATGAACGCCGATTGATTGAATTGTTAGACCCATTTTCACCCTCTTATCCGTTACAAGACTAATCGATACCCAACAAAACAACAAAAATAAAGGTAGGACTTTATCCTACCTTTTTTGACACAGTCAACCTTTAAACATATTTATGTTTTAATCAAACATGCTTACCTTTTAAATGATTAACCAAATTTTCAATTTGCTGCGCATGATTGCGAAGTTTATCCTCAATGCCACTAAACTGGTCTTTTAGCTTATCATCGACTTCATGAATACGCTGGGCAAACTCATTTTTTTTCATCTCAATGGCTTGCGTTTTTAACGCTTGCCATTCTGCAATCGTTTGTTTGAAGGCTTGTTGTTCACTGTTTAAACGATCTTTTATTACTTGGAAATCGCTGGTTAAATTCCCTGAAAAAGTCGCAACTTTTTTCTCAGCACGTTTGAATGCCATTTCTGTTTGTGCATGCTGAATGGTGACGTCTGGGACACGTTTTAAATCCCAAGTCAAACCGATTTTTGACAAGCCATAAATAATCCATTTGCTAGGATCATATTGCCACCATTTTACCCCATTGCGATAGTCGTATTGGAAAAAGTGGTGGTAGTTATGATAGCCTTCGCCCCAAGTGAAAATCGCCAGAATCGGATTATCACGCGCGGTGTTGGTATCGGTATAAGGACGGGTACCAAACATATGGCAAAGCGAGTTGATAAAGAAAGTAAAATGATGGCTTAACACCAAACGCAGTAGCCCTGCAAGTACTAAGGTACCTGCAATATCACCCACCATCCAACCAAACAACGCTGGCAAGCCAATATTGGCCAATAAAATCCACAGGGCATAATATTTATCTTGCGCCACTAACACAGGATCAGCTTTTAAATCTGGGATATTTTTGTAGTCATAATGGCCGCTTGGGTAGTTTTTGAGCATCCACCCGATATGTGAGAACCAAAAGCCACGCTTGGCAGAGTAGGGGTCTTGATAGATATCATCGACATGGCGGTGGTGTAAACGGTGTCCTGCACACCAGTCAAATACCGAGCCTTGAACAGCTAAGGTGCCGCCAATCAGAAGGAACCATTTGACAATCGGATGCGCTTGGTAAGTACGATGTGACCATAAACGGTGATAACCAACTGTAATACTTAACCCATTCCAAGCCATAAAGAATGCGAAAATTGCCCAAACTTGCCAACTGACGCTATGTGTCCACAAGTAATAAGGTACAATCAATAAAGCCGCCAAAGGCGTGCTAATTAAGACAAACGCAGGGATCCAATTGATGGGCGCGTTTTCAAAAGATTGAGGTTGTGCCATAGAGATAAATGTCCTGAGGATGATCAAAATACGACATGTATTTTTTTAATCATTGACGCTATATTGTACCGAAAAAATGAAGAAAAGTGAACACATATACACTCAAATTCCCGACAATTTTGCTAAATTGATATCGATAAACTTACTGTAATATGAATGCTTTAGCCAAAAAATTCAATTAAAAATTTTAGCTACAAAGATATTTTAGACGGATGGTAAAGTTTTGGTTTGACAAATCATCCGAAAGCAAGTTTGCCCCTCACTTCGCACATATTCTAGATTGGCATAGTTTGCCTGACAAAAGGCCTGCGACAAATAAAGCCCCAGACCCGTGCCCTGACTATCGGTGGTAAAAAACGGATTAAATAAATACTGAATATTTTCTTTGGCAACGCCGTGACCTGTGTCTATCACATCGATATGGATAGATTTGCCAAACTCATACACTTCAAGGGTGACAAAGCCGTGGGGCTCGGTTTTGCTACTAAAACGCAGCCCGTTATTGATGAGGTTGACCAAAATCTGTGCTAGCTGATAGTTATCAAACATAAAGCCTTTATCAGTATGGCAGTGCAGAAAAATATCATGGCCGCTAAAGTTTTCTTGTATAAAATCGTTTAGCCAAGTTTTGGGTTCAATATAAACAAAATTAGGGCGCTGCTGACGAGATAATTTAAGCACATCTTCGATGATTTTATTGACCCGAATGGTTTGGTGATAAATCATCTCATATAGCAGGATATTATCACCCGATAAGCCACTGTCAGCCTCATTAACTTCCTCCATTAATAATTGACTGGCTTGGCTAATGGTTGCCAGCGGGTTACGAATCTCATGGGCAATACTGGCGGATAATTGCCCCAGCGACGCAAGTTTTAACTGCTGCGCGCGGCTAAACTCATCACGTAAATCTTCAATAAAAATAATGGCATATTGCTGTCTTAATTGGGTGATACGAAGTCGTAGGTCATTAAAGCTTTGGTGATTGGGCTCAATGCCAACGGCCAAAGGTGTGCTAGCAGTCGCTGCGCCGAGCCGCACTATTAAAGTTTCTTCAGGCTCTTGGATGATGGGTGCAAGTCTTGCGGCTAATAGAGGGGAAATATCTGGCAAATTAAAATTATCAAGGGCCTTGGGCAGATGTAGTTGTTCGAGTGCGGTATCATTGGCGATAAAAATTTCTAAATCGTGGGATAATACCACCACCCCTTGGTCAATGATTTGCACGATTTTATTGTTGATGGCATTTAGCGCATTGACTTCATTGACTTGGCGCTCAGAGAGCAGCTCAATTTGTTTAAGCCGTTTGGATAACGTATAACTTAAATAAGCCACTCCGATAAAGCTAATCGCCATCGAAGCCACGTTATTAACCAGCGCGTAGTTCACATCGTTTTTTAGGGTTTGATAAAACTGCTGATAAATAACCAACGTGATGGCAAAAATAGTCAGCAAAATAGCTTGGTTGGAGCGCACCAACATAAAGGCCGCCGCAACTTGCACCAAAAACAGCAAAATCACTTGTAAATCATTACCACCGCTAAAATACAACATGGTAGTGAGTACCAGCGCATCGACAGTTAGCCCGACCATCAACAGCGGATTTTTGGGATAAAAATAATACAAAATAAATAAAGCAATACTAAACAAAAAATAGAAAAAAGTGGGAAAAAGATTAATCAATACCCAATAGTCATGCTGGGCATTTTTTAGTGCCAACATAAAACTAAAGGAAAAAAAGATAGCAATAATAATACGGTAACCATTGTAGACGTTACCGATTTTTTTGGTTCTAGCTTGGGTGCTTGGCTTGTCAAATAGCGATGAAAACGCAGGATTGGTAATCATGGTTTAGGGTTGAACTAAACCATGACGCATAGCCAAATGGGTAAGTTTGACATCACTGTCGATATTAAGCTTTTCAAAAATACGATAGCGGTAGGTATTGACTGTTTTGACACTCACAAACAACTGATCGGCGATTTGCTGTGGACTTTTGCAATTGACCACCATCATCGCCACCTGCATTTCTCGCTCACTTAGCGCATCAAATGGCGACTCTGAATTGTCAGTGAATAAAATATCAGCAAGCTGCTCGGCAACATCGGCACTAAAATAACGCCCGCCTTGGTGGACTTTTTTGATGCCTTTAATCATCTCATCAAGCGGTGTCCCTTTGGTGATATAGCCACTCACTCCTGCTTTGATGAGCATGGATGGGTAGGGCTGCTGAACCAAAGAGCTGACCGCCAAAATTTTGGTGTTTTTATCGGTTTGCAGCAAGCGCTTGGTGACTTCTAACCCGCCAATGGTAGGCATATTGACATCAAGTAATACCACATCGGGTTTTAATTGTTTGGTTTTGATAATCGCGGTTTCACCATCGGCAGCCTCACCAATCACATCAATGTCAGGGCTATCTGACAGCATCCGTACGATGCCCATCCGGACTAAATCATGATCGTCAACGACCAATACTCTAATCATCATTTTTTATCTCCACCGCGCTTATCTTTGCTTATCTTTATGCCAACAAAGTTTTGTATCAACAAGACTTTATATAAAAAAGAGTCAGCTAAAAAAACTCATTTTTCAAAAATAACTGTCTATCCCCAAGTTTTTATATTAGCACAGTTAGCGATTTAAGACGTGAGTTACTGTCCTAAATGTGACGAGATTTTTTGTTGATGTTATGGGTAAATTTAGGTAGGCAAATTTGGGCACATGACTAAAATTCGCTTAACTTGCCCAATAGCTTTATAATAGTCAGCATTCAAACCTTTATTACTGCTAAAAAAATGCGAATCCCATTATGAGAATTAGAAAGCTGTTTAAATTTGAAAATGCCCATATCGTGCGCAATTGTAGCTCCGATCGCTGCAAGTACTCGATTCATGGGCATAGTTACCAAATCGAGCTGATTTTAGAAGCGCACCGCCTCGATCACGGGCAAATGGTGTATGATTTTGGGCTGTTAAAATCATCGATTAAAGACATCATTGATAGTTTTGATCATGCTATTTGTTTTTGGGATAAAGATGACCCCGACTATATTGACGCCTGCAAAAAATTTAGCGCGCGCTGGATTAGTTTGCCTGTTTCGCCCTCGGCAGAGCAGTTTAGCCGCGTGGTGTTTTTTTGGGCAAGAGAAATCTTAAAACAAACCCAAATGCAAAACGGCGAAACCGATGTCAAAGTGTATTCCGTCATCGCCCACGAAACAGCGACAGGTTATGCACAGTGCTTTGAAGACGATGTCGATAATGTCCAAATGGGCGCGTTGACGCTGGGTGATTTTGAATTTAGCGAGCAAGTAAAAGCCGAATGGCATGACCCAAACATGTATGACAAATTAAAAAAAGGCGAGAAATTTGTCAATCCGACAGTGGTTTTACAAGTTGACTAAGCTGTTAGTATCTGACGGGGTTGTTGTAACGATTTTTGATTCAGGACAAACATGGGGCAAGCTGGGAAAATCGAAATGAATAAAACTATCCTCTTAAAATCCGAAACCGACACCCAAGCCTTAGCTAAAGAGCTTGCCGAAATGAATTTAACAGGTAGCGTTTGGCTGTCAGGTGATTTGGGTGCGGGCAAGACCACGCTTACCCGCTATTGGCTACAGGCAATGGGGCATACAGGCGCGGTAAAAAGTCCGACTTTTACCCTGGTTGAACCTTATCGTATTACGCAGGACGATGGTACAATTAAGCCGGTTTACCATGCCGATTTATACCGTCTCAATGATCCTGAAGAATTGGAATTTATCGGTTTTTATGAATATCAAGATGAGCCAAATAGTTTGGTGATTATTGAGTGGGCGAGTCGTGCAGCAGGCTATTTGACGCCGCCCAATGCAAGCATTGATATCAAACGCCTGGATGACGAACAACGAGAAGTGACGATAAGTTTTGCCTGACAACCGTATTCATAAATTATCCCCACTGCTTATCAACCAAATCGCCGCTGGCGAGGTAGTGACGCGTCCTGCTTCTGTGGTCAAAGAACTGATTGAAAATGCTATCGATGCCAACGCTACTCATATTCGCATCGATATCGAACAAGGCGGGCTTGGGTTGATTCAAATTAGTGACAATGGCATGGGAATTCATCCTGATGACATGATGCTTGCGGTCACTCGCCATGCCACCAGTAAACTTGCTAATGTCAACGAGTTGGTTGGTATTCAGAGTTTAGGTTTTCGCGGCGAGGCACTAGCGAGCATTGCAGCAATATCGCATCTGACATTAACCAGTAGTCACAATGACAGCGGTGTAGGGCAGCAGCTGAGCGTGAGCGGTAGCGAGGTAAGCCAAGCTACTATTCGTCCTATCGTAAAACATCGCGGCACGTGTGTCAGCGTTCGCGATTTGTACTTCAATGTGCCAGGCAGACGCTCGCACCTAAAAAGTATTGCCACAGAATTTGCCCATATAGAACAAGTCGTGCAGCGATTAGCGATTAGTTTTGCCGATGTGCAGATTGAATTATATCATCAAGACAAATTGCGTTTTAGCTTAACGCAGTCAGCCCAAGCCCCTCACCAAAATTTAGAGGGTGCTGCATTGCCTTTTTTGCCGGCGTTTAGTTTGGCGCGGCTTGAACAAGCGTTAAATTTGCCCTTGACTGAGATTGCACAGCCATTTTATTTATCGCTGCAAGGTTTACAAGCACAGACAGAGGATTTAAGTGCCCAAGTCACCGGCTGGTTTTTTATCGCCCATAAAAATAATCTGCCAAAACTGATTTATATCAATCATCGTTTGGTCAGTGATTTGGCGATTAGTCAAGCCATACAAAAAGTGGGTCGCAAGCTGGGTATTGGCATCGACAATTCGCTACAAATGGGCTATGCGTTGTCTTTTGAGCTGCCTGCCGAGTGGATAAATGTCAATATTCACCCAAGTAAACAACAAGTCAAAATCCAACCATTGACCAATATATTAGCTTGGTTGTCTCAGCATATGCTAGAGCAATTGCCGCCTAAAATGACGGCGCTAAACACCCTGCAACAGCAAGCTTGCATGACAAAAACTGATGACAGTAACGTCGATAAATTTCAAAAATTGCCTACAGGTGAAGCTACGTCCATTCAGTATATAAAGACCGGTGAGAAACCCAACGCCACCCATGAGCTAACCCATGTTGCCGAAAATCAGTCGATTTATCAGGTGGCAAGAAAGGGTGCTGTTGATAGGTTAACGGATAGCGACGCGATACAGCTAGTAACCTTATTTGAAAACAAGCATGAATTTGAAAGACAGCATCAATGTGAAAACCAGCATCAAACTTTTGCTTTAATTTTTTGGCAAGGATATTTTTATCTGATTGATTTACAATATCATCATATAGACAGTGATGATAAAGCCTATGTTCAATCTTATTTGAATCAAGCTGATTTTACCCACATTGCCGATAATGCCATTCGAGTCAGTGAAGCTGACATGCTACAATGGCTGCTGTCGCAGTCGCATTTACCTAATCCCTAGTTACCTCCCTATTCACCTTAACAATCCCCAGAATAAGCTATGATAACAGCCGATAGACAAGACGTGATTTGCCTTATAGCACCTACTGCCAGCGGCAAGACAGCGTTGGCGTATGAACTCTACGAAACAGGCAAATATCGTCTTATTTCGGTAGATTCTGCCTTGATTTATCGGGATATGAATATCGGTACTGCCAAACCGACACGTGAAGAATTGGCACACTATCCACATGCCCTCGTTGACATCATCAGTCCTGAGCAAAGTTACAGCGTTGCGCAGTTTGTAAGCGATGTGGACTATCATATCAATCTTGCTCATCAGCAAAATAAAACACCTGTGCTGGTGGGTGGTACCATGATGTACTATATGGCACTGATTCAAGGTATCAATGATATCCCAGCAACCTTGCCTGAGATTCGCCAACAAGTCACCCAACTGATTGCCAAGCAGGGGATAGAACAGCTACATGCTTATTTAACCCGGGTAGATCCCATCCTTGCTAAGCAACTCAAAACCACAGACACCCAAAGAATTGGCAGAGCGGTGGAAATCTATCTACAAACAGGCAAGCCATTAAGCGCTTGGCAAAACCAGCCCGCTAGGGCGTTAGCCGACAATCCAAATCAGCGTTGGCAAGTTTTAGCCGTGATGCCAGATCGTGATTGGTTACACAAGCGCATCGCACTTCGGTTAGATATCATGTGGCAACAAGGCTTTTTGCAGGAAGTGATTGCCCTGCGACAACGATATCACCTCAGGGCTGATCTGCCATCCATGCGCTGCGTTGGCTACCGGCAAGCTTGGGATTTTTTAGAAAAAATACAAAATACAACATTGTTTACATATGATAATAATGAAGAAAATTTTCATGATGATGTGGCGCGTTTTTTACTAAACACGCACAGCTCCCCAATTCAAGATTATAGACAAACTATGCAAAATGAGGCATTATATGCTACAAGGCAGCTAGCAAAACGCCAATATACATGGATGCGTAAGCTGGTTAGCACACAACAATTGGTTGAGCGTTTTGATATCAGACCCTTGGCAACTATTGATCAAGCAAGAAATTTGCTAATAAAAACAAGTTAACAGCAGTGACATGCTTGGGTGATACTATTTGAGTGCTTATCTAATATGGTGATTCGACAATCCATATTAAGCTAATAAGGTATAATTAAAAATTCGTTTAAAAATATAATAATTTAACCAACTTTCTGTTTATTTCTGGGAGAAACCTATGTCAAAAGGTCAAACACTACAAGACCCTTTCTTAAACTCTTTACGTAAAGACCGTATTCCAGTGTCTATTTTTTTAGTCAATGGCATCAAACTTCAAGGTCAAATCGAATCTTTCGATCAATATGTGGTATTACTCAAAAACACCGTCAGTCAAATGGTCTATAAACACGCCATTTCAACGGTAGTACCAGCCCGCAATCCACGTTCAGCTACGCCAATGCCAGGGGCAAGTGGCTACGGTCAATCTAGCCAAATGGGCTTTGGTCAAGCAGGCGGTTTTGAACCACAGGGCTATGGCGCAAATCGCACAGGGTTTGCTAATCGTGGTGGTTTTGGTGACCGCGGTTTTGATGGCGGCGGTTATGACAATGACCCACGTGGCTATTCGCACGAGCGTCCAGGGTTTGCGCAAGCACCGTATGATCGTAGTGGTTTTGCTGACCGTGGTTTTGATAGCGGCTATGACACTATGAATTTTGAGCCTGCCAAAGATGATACTAATTTTGACGATGATGCCAACGGCAATGGTGAAGACAAGTTTTAATTTTTAAATTCTAAACATGATATTACGTGGCGAACATTATCAGTGTTCGCCATTTTTTATAGCTTATCTTCTATAGTGTATTTGAGGCTGATTGAGCAATGCATAGATTGTTAATATAAACTCGATGAAATGTTGTCAAAATATGTATTTTCGGACTTATCCCGTGAATATTGGCTTAAATTGCGCTATGATACAGTTTGAAAAAGTTTAAATTTTAGCTTTTAAGGTTGCTGATGGCTGAGCGATTAAGCGCACAAAAAGTGATTTTGAAAAATTAGTGAGGAATTATCTTGGATGTATCGGTTGATTATTTAAAGCATGCCAAAGACGCTATCAAAACAGAACAACATGCTTTAGATTTGCTGATTGAACAGCTAGATGAACGATTTGTGACTGCTTGTCATCTCATTGAAAGCTGCCAGGGGCGTGTGGTAGTGACAGGCATGGGTAAGTCAGGACTTATTGGTCGCAAAATTGCAGCGACTTTTGCCTCAACGGGAACGCCGTCTTTTTTTATGCATCCTGGTGAAGCGGGTCATGGCGACTTAGGCATGTTGGTCAAAGGCGATGTGTTAATTGGCATCTCAAACTCAGGTGAGTCAGATGAAATCCGCACGTTACTGCCTGTGGTAAAAAAACTGGGCATTCCGCTCATTAGTATCAGCCGCGACAAACGTGGTATTTTGCCAAGATCTGCCGATGTGGCTTTGACTTTAGGGGCGTCTGAAGAAGCTTGTCCCCTTGGATTAGCACCGACATCAAGTACCACAGCTACTTTGGCGCTAGGAGATGCGTTAGCGGTAGCACTAGTGCATAGTAAGCATTTTACCTCAGAAGATTTTGCTTTATCGCACCCTGCGGGGGCATTGGGTCGCAAATTATTAACCCAAGTGAAGGACTTGATGCATGTAAATAACCTGCCAACCATTGACGAGCATTCGACGCTTAACGAAGCCTTGTTCAGCATGACCGGTGGTAGACTGGGGATGACGGTGATTACCAATGAAAACAATCAAGTCGTGGGTGTATTCACCGATGGCGACTTGCGCCGTGGCTTAGCGCGCCAATTGGGGCTTGATACGCCGATTAGTGAGGTGATGTCAACCAATCCAAAGTCCGTCAATCCTGATATGCGTGCGTCTGATGCGCTGACATTAATGAATGAACAAAAGATAAATCAGCTATTAATCATTAATGATGATAAGACTTTAGCGGGTATTTTGACCTTGCATGAGCTACTGCATGCGGGTGTGAATTAATAGGCTTAAATTAACTAGGCTTACAATAATAAGGATAAGGTCATGCAAAGTCTGCTCACTAAAGCAAAAAACGTTAAACTATTGGTCATGGATGTGGATGGTGTGCTGTCTGATGGAAAAATTATCTATGACGCCAACAGTGTTGAAACCAAAGGCTTTAATGTTCAAGATGGCTTTGGTATTCAGCGTATTCACCAAGCAGGGATTCAAACTGCCATTATAACGGGTCGCACTAGTGACATTGTCACGCATCGTGCCAAAGAATTAAAAATCACCCATCTAGTGCAAGGGCGGGAAGACAAATTAACGGCGCTCAATGAATTGTTAGCGAAGATTGGTATCTCGCTAGCAGAATGTGCGTATATCGGTGATGATTGGCCAGATATCAAAGCCTTGCAATCGGTCGGATTTGCTGTAGCCGTGGCAAATGCCAATGGCGAAGTCATCAAACGGGTCGACATGGTTACCACGCGCTCAGGCGGAGAAGGGGCTGTTCGTGAGTTATGTGATTTGATATTAAAAGCAACGGGTCATTACGATGATATTTTGGCCAGTTATGTGCTTTAGGTCATATAACTTGGTTTAAGGAATTTATGCTAAGGGATTTGTTCTAAGTGATTTATTTTAAGTGATTTGGCGTATGCGGTTTAGTGTGGTAACGTCCGTTTTTATCAAATTTTTTGGCAATGTTAGGTGGCAATCGTGTCAACAAAAACGCTATTTATTTTAGGCTTATTATTTATTATCGTATCGGCCTATTTTTATGCGCAAAACGATGCTCGCTTGACCCAAGTATCCCTCAAACCGACCGATATTGATTACCAAGCAGAGCAAATCAAAGCGCTACAAACGACCGAAACAGGTAGTGTTGGCTATCAGTTAACAGCGGCGCAGGTAACCCATTACCAAAATGCCAATACCGCCGTGATGTCCAAGCCGCAGATTGTTATCCGTCCAAAAAACGAACGTGAAGTAACCTTGGTGGCAGACCAAGCGCAATTGGATGAAAATAAGCAGATTGCCAAACTGATAGGTAACGTGACCTTAACCAGCGTTCCGTTGCTCACCCAAAATACCAGTATGTCGAATTTGCCCGTTAAAATGATAGGTAAAAACTTTGTCGGTGATTTGGTCAATAATACAGTAATGACTAATGAACCGCTTACCTTTATCCATGGAAATAATCGGTTTGATGCCAAACAATTTAGTGGTGACCTGGCAACGGGTGATTACGGTTTTGGACAAGTGAGTGTGATGATTCAACCTGCACAGTAGCTAACCCTATCTTTATGGAGTAGAGTGGCTTCTGTTAAGACAGCAAATCAGTTGCGATGTTGACGGGATTCAAGTGAGTATCAAAAATCTTTAACTTCGGTGCTAATTTAATCTATATTGTTGATTTTAAAATTTTTATATAAAAGGTTTAACATGATTGTGGTGAAGACTCGACAATTAATAATGGCTGGCGGTGTGTCAATTGCTGGCATCCTTGCGGCATCGAACGTGGCAAACGCCTTGCCATCAGACGCCAATGAGCCGATTCGGTTGCTGGCAGATAAAGCGACGTACAGTGAGCGCTCTGGAGTGACAAGCTATACAGGCAATGTCACCATCAGCCAAGGCACGCTCAAAATGGCGGCGGATAATTTAACCGTCAATTTGACGCCAACCCGCGCCATCGAAAGTGCAGTCGCAACCGGGCGTCCTGCCACTATCCAACAAATTGTGACACAAGAGAAGGGCTTGGCGAAAGGTCAGGCGAATCGAATTGACTACAATGTCAAAACAGGGCTTGTTACCCTCACGGGTAATGCGCGCTTGACCCAAAATGGTGGTAGTTTTTCTGGGAATGTCATTCATTACAGTCTAAAAGTGGGTGATATTGAGGCAAAAGCAGGGAATAACCAACGAGTTGAATTGGTATTTCCGCCACAAGCGACCAACCGTGTGGGCGTTCGTAATCGCTAGTATTTTTTAACTTGCTTTCGCTTTGTTCATTGCCATTGTTTAGTTCTAGGATTTATTATGTCGCAACCGCAAGCCAACCAGACTCTAATCATGCAGCACCTTGCCAAACGCTATGGCAAGCGTTGGGTGGTTAAAGACGTGTCTTTTTCGGTAGAACAAGGACAAGTGGTTGGGTTACTCGGTCCAAATGGGGCGGGTAAGACTACCAGCTTTTATATGGTCGTTGGTCTGGTCAATATGGACAAAGGGCAAATACAGCTCGGTAATCGGGATTTGTCGGCATTGTCCATGCACGAGCGCGCCGCAGCAGGTATTGGCTACTTACCGCAGGAAGCGTCAATTTTTCGCAAATTAACCGTTGAAGAAAATATTTTATCGATTTTGCAGACTCGCACAGATTTGGATAAAGCGGGGCAGCAGCAGCAACTTGAGCAGCTGATTGGGGAATTTAATTTGGGTCACGTACGCCACTCACTAGGGATGAGCGTGTCTGGTGGTGAGCGCAGACGCTGTGAAATTGCCCGCAGCCTTGCCTCAAATCCCAAGTTTATTTTGCTTGACGAGCCTTTTGCGGGGGTTGACCCGATTTCGGTAGGCGATATCAAAGAGGTAATTATTAAGCTTAAACAGCGCGGCATCGGCGTGCTGATTACCGATCACAACGTGCGTGAGACTTTGGCTATTTGTGAACATGCCTATATTGTCAGTGAAGGACAAATTATTGCGGCAGGTACGCCAGAGCATATTTTAGACAATGAGTTGGTACGTAAGGTCTACTTGGGTGAAAACTTCATGGTCTAGAAAGCAGGGTTTAGTAAGATGGTTAGAAGCAAAACGTGATGACTACCAAAGCACGCATCTGGCAAGCGATGTTATTTGAGACAATCGCCATACTGCTATCATTAGGCTGGGTAAAATTACTCAGCTTTTTTGGCTTTACCGGTAGTGAATCGCAGCCTAACTCAAGTATATTGGCGCTACTGATTGGCATTTCGCTCATCGCCATGATTTGGACATTTATTTATAACTTATTGTTTGATAAATTTTTTACCGGTGAAAAACTGGCTCGACCGCTATGGCTAAGGGTACTGCATATAGTGGGGTTTGAAAGTGGCTTGTTGGGCTTTACCTTACCACTGGTAATGTGGGTGATGAATATTGGACTGTGGCAGGCGTTTATGCTCGATATTTCGTTGACCTTACTTATTTTGGTATATGGGTTTATTTTTTACTGGATTTATGACTTGGTCGCCCATAAATATAGTCGCAAATAACAGCAATCTTGCGGGTCAAAATTTGTGTGTCAAACATAGCTCGCTATCCCTAATTTCATTGCATTAATGTCATCGTATTAATTTCATTGCATAGTTTATACCTCTCACCACCACCAATACGCTTTAAGTTTTTTTATTCTTTAATTTTTCTTTATTTTTAAATTTTTCATTGCAAATTGGACTCTATGGCAAAATCAAAATCATCCTACGTGTGCCAACAATGTGGCGCAAACTTCGGTAAATGGTCGGGACAGTGTGCCGAATGTGGCGCATGGAATAGCCTTGTCGAAGCGCCGACGGTCAGCATGCCACATCATAAACCTGTCACCAAAAAAGCTAGTAATTATGCAGGCGAACAATCGAGCGTCATGCCACTTAATGCTGTGCCTATGTCACTTGATACTAGGCTACCAACGGGTGTTGGTGAGTTTGATCGGGTGTTAGGCGGTGGCTTAGTGGCAGGTTCTGTGGTGCTGATTGGGGGTGATCCTGGTATTGGCAAATCCACTATCTTGCTACAGACGGCGATTCACATGGCAGAAAATCACAGTCTAGCCGGCAGTGCGCTGTACATTACGGGTGAAGAATCGTTGTCACAGGTGGCGATGCGGGCTAGTCGTTTGGGGTTACCCAATAACAACTTAAAAGTATTGGCAGAAACCAATGTTGAAATGATCTGCCAAGCCTTGACCCAAGAGCAACCAGCCGTCGCTATTATTGACTCAATTCAGACTTTGTTTACCGAAGCCATCCAATCCGCGCCAGGCGGTGTCAGTCAAATCCGTGAATCAGCGGCGATTCTGACGCGCTATGCCAAGCAAACGGGTACGGCGTTATTCTTGGTCGGGCATGTGACTAAAGAAGGGGCGCTGGCAGGCCCTCGCGTGCTAGAACATATGGTGGATGCGGTACTGTATTTTGAAGGACAGTCGGACAGCCGTTTTCGAATGATTCGTGCGGTGAAAAATCGTTTTGGTGCCGTCAACGAGCTGGGGATTTTTGCCATGACGGACGCAGGACTCAAAGAAGTGGCAAATCCATCGGCGATATTTTTAAGTCGCTATGATAAACCGATTGCAGGCTCAGTGGTCATGGTTAGCCGTGAGGGTACCAGACCGCTACTGGTTGAAGTACAAGCGCTGGTCGATGAATCGCAAGGACAACCTAGGCGCATGGCATTAGGTTTAGATTATCAGCGCTTAGCCATGTTGCTAGCTGTCATGCACCGTCATGGCGGTATCCAAACCAATGGGCAAGATGTGTATGTCAATGTGGTAGGCGGGGTCAAGGTACTTGAAACCGGCTCCGATTTGGCGGTGTTATTAGCCTGTGCGTCTAGCATTAAAGAAAAGCCTTTACCTTATACCCTAGCAGTATTTGGTGAAGTAGGCTTGTCTGGTGAAATCAGACCTGTGCCCAATGGTCAAGAGCGACTAAAAGAAGCGGTGAAACATGGCTTTACCCATGCGATTGTACCCAAAGCCAATGCCCCCAAAACGCAATTAGAGCAATATCAAGGTCTCAAAATCATCCCGGTTGAGCGATTAGATGATGCGATTGACAGCGCCTTTAATCATCTATAAATAAAAGACATAAAAAAAGCTGAAAAGTAAGGTTTCAGCTTTTTTATGATTCACTTATTTATTCTGCATCTGCGGCAAAATTAAAGTATTTTGACTGACTGCCAATGATTTTTTCAACCGCTTCAATCACTTCATCCACCACATCATCATACACGCCATAGTGAAGTTCATTGCGAAACGAGGTAAATGGGCTTTTACGTAGACCTGAACGCACTTCGGTGATACCACTTTTATGGTAAATAAAATCAACTTTACCATTGGTGTTTAGTACACAGCTTAGCCGTCCATCTTTTACCATCATATCCACGCGCTCTGGCATAAAGATGTATTCATTGACATTTAACGTTTTGTCTTCGACAGCTTTCGTAACAAGTGATTTTAAATCAAACATAGTGACCTCAAAGTGTAATGTTTTTTATAATTAAAATTTAGAGAAAATAGCAATATTATCACTGCTTACTTATCAACTGTTATTATGAAGAATTAATCTATCACTGTGTGTAAAAAAATGGATAACTTATGTTATCCATCTTCATCTTGTTAAGCGCTAGCGCCTATTTAACTTATTCTATTAAACCCATGCTATTTAACTCACCGTATTTGATTGGGCGCAGTTAAGTTAGCTTAAAATTAAGCTGTCATCTTCTACTACTTCACCGCGGGTGCGTTCAAACATATTGAGTAAATCATGAACAGTCATGCCTTTACGTTCATCGCCTGATACGTCTAGCACCACTTGCCCTTGGTGTAGCATGACGGTGCGCGTGCCGTGATTGAGCGCTTGCTGCATGGAGTGAGTGACCATCATGGTGGTGAGATTGTTTTCTTGGACGATTTTATCGGTCAGTTCCAAGACGAAAGCGGCGGTTTTTGGGTCAAGGGCAGCCGTGTGTTCATCGAGTAGTAAAATTTTCGACGGCTGCAGGGATGCCATTAATAGGCTAACGGCTTGGCGTTGCCCGCCTGATAATAAACCCATACGGTCAGTGAGTCGATTCTCTAACCCTAATTTTAAAATCGCCAGTTTTTCACGGAAAATTTCACGGTTTTTGTGATTCAATGCGCCTTTTAAAAAACGCGATTCGCCACGCTTGTAAGCAAGTGCCATGTTTTCTTCAATGGTTAAGGCTTCACAAGTACCTGCCATTGGGTCTTGGAAAACGCGCGCTACCCAGTGTGCCCGTTGGTGGGCAGATTTTTTGGTCACGTCAATATTGTTTAGGGTAATTTTGCCGCTATCGACCCGAATAGTGCCAGCGACGGCATTTAAAAACGTCGACTTACCTGCGCCGTTGGTACCAATGACCGTGACAAATTCACCCGCCTCAATACGCAGGCTGATACCACGTAAGGCAGGGTTTTCAATGGGCGTACCAGGATTGAAGGTCAATCGTAGGTTGTCTGCGTTCATCATAAGGCATTGTCCTTTTACTTTACTTTATAAGTTGTTAAGTGCCAAAGTTAAAATCAACTCTTTGATACCAAGTTAAGCGGCATGCTTATGGCGATTGCTCAAAATTTTTGATTTGATTTTTGGCAGGATTAAAGCAATCACCACCAGTAGTGCGGTGACTAGGTTAACATCTTGAGGACCAAAACCAATCGCACGTAAGGTATCATTTGACAACGCAATTTGGATAAAGAATTTATAAAGAATCGCCCCGACAATAGCAGATAGGGTAATCCACAGCATTTTTTTGGCAGGGATAATGGTTTCACCAATGATAACGGCAGCAAGACCAATCACAATAGTACCAACACCAATGGAAATATCGGCACCCCCTTGAGTTTGCACAAAAATTGCACCCGCAAGCGCAATCAGCCCGTTAGAAATCGCCATCCCAAGCAAGATACTTCGAGAAGTGGCAATTCCTTGTGCTTGTGACATTTTAAGGTTAGAGCCAGTTGCCCGCATTGCCAAGCCCATCTCAGTGCTAAAGAACCAATCCAAGAAAAACTTGGCAGCAATCACCACACCACCAATGACCACACAGCGCATCCAATAGCCGTTACTATCAGTCACCAGTTCGCCAAATATCGTTGGCTCACCGAGCAATGGCAAGTTTGGCGCTTGCATAATACGCAAATTGACGGCATACAGCGCGACCATCACTAAAATACTGGAGAGTAGCTGTAAAATACCAAGTTTGACATGTAGCCAAGCCGTTACCAAACCTGCAACACCGCCAGCAAGCATACCAAAGATACACGCCAGCCAAGGGTTGACATCCGCAATGATTGCCACGCCTGCGACAGCACCGCCTAAGGGAAAACTACCATCCGCGGTCAAATCTGGAAAATCTAACACCCGAAATGAAATGTATACGCCCAAAGCCACTAACGCATAGATTAGACCGCTTTCTAGAGCACCAAATAAAGCAAGTAACGACATAACTGTTCACACAAAAAAGTAAAGACCGCTTGTTAATTTAACAAGCAGTCAGGTGTTAAGGTAAACCAAGTGGCATTAAGCGTAATGCGACTAAAGTACAAATACGCGCTTTGAAACTTTAGTTGCCACTGGGAAATTAAATTTGCAATCACATTAAAACAGCTAACATTAACGAATGATTTATTGTTTAGCTTTTGGCGCAGGTTCTACTTGGGCTGCCTGACTAATTAAATCTTGTGGCAGCGTAATACCGACTTCTTGCGCGTGTTTTGGGCTAAGGTATAAGTCAAGCTTATTCATCGTGATAGGCTTGATGGTACCTGGTTTCTCGCCTTTTAGGACGCGTCCAACGATTTTACCTGTTTCGATGCCTAAGTCTTTGTAGTTGATACCCATCGCCGCGACTGCACCACGGGCAACGGAGTCAGTATCGGACGCCACTAGAGGGACTTTGATTTCTTTAGCCGCTTGGTAAAGCGACTCATAAGCGGATACTACGTTGTTGTCAAGTGAGGTATAGATGAGCTGAACTTTACCTTGTAGACCGCGAGTTGCTTGCGGAATATCGGTAGTGCGCTGTGCAGGTGCCGCAACGATGCTAATACCCATAGGTTTAAATTTTGCTTCAAGCGCTTTCAGTACCACCGTTGAGTTGACTTCTCCGGGGCTGTATACATAGCCGACTGATTTGAGATTTGGTACCACTTTTTTCATCAGCTCAATCTGTGGCTCCAGTGGCAACATGTCTGATGCGCCTGTCACGTTGGTGCCAGAGGCTTCCCAAGATTTTATCAGTTTCGCTTCGACAGGGTCGGTAACCGCAGAGAAGATTACAGGAATTGAGTTGGTCGCTGCAATGACGGATTGCGCCGATGGGGTAGCAATGGCAACGATGGCATCGGGTTTATCCGCAGCAAATTGTTTGGCAATCTGACCGGCAGTCGCCGTATTGCCTTGGGCTGATTGGAAATTTACTTTAAGGTTTTGACCTTCTTTAAAGCCTTCGTTGCCAAGCTCTTCAATCACACCTTGACGAACGGCATCTAATGCGGGGTGCTCAACGATTGCTGTGATAGCAACAGACTTGGTATCGCCTGATGACGCAGCTGTCGTTGCGCTTGCTGTGCTTGCAGTACTGGCATCAGCTGTTTTATTGTTAGATTGGCTGCAGCCCAGCAGGCTTGCCATACAAATTCCACCTAGCATCATTGCTTTGGTTAAACGAGAAACACCAAATGTAGCGTTCAACATATATCACTCCAAAAATCCATCCATAGGGTAACAATTAAAAAGGTAATAAAAAGGTAAATATTAAAAAGGAAAATCTTACACTTCAATAACAATATCATACAGCATTGTTAAACATTATTTACATTTTATCAGCTAATTTTGCAGCCGCATAGCGTTATATACAGCGGTCAAGTTTGCCAACCATGATTAAAGCTTTGGGTAACTGCTTAAAAAGGCATTTTCTGATAAATTCCTATAACATAACAATCTGCCTCATTTCGCTAATGTATCATTTTTCAATAATAATTCGCTAAGTCATAAGCTAACTAATAAGTCATAGCGCATTGTTTTTAAGTAGAAAGAAAATTACCACAGCATTGTCATATTAAGTTACATTTTAATTTCATAATAATATAGCTTCATACAAAATTACTTATACAAGGTACAGATAAAGGTGTATGACAATGAAAAAATCGACATTATTAACTAGCTTACTTTTAGCGGGCTCGTTCGTGGCTTCACCCGTTGTTTTGGCAGACCCCGGTCATGGTAAAGCTCAATATAAACAAGAAAAAAACTGGAAACAGCAACAAAAACACTATAAAGATGACCGCAAAGAAAACCAACGCTACAACACGAACCATGATAGAGACCGCGACAGAGGTGATAATCGATACTACGATAGTCGTACGGGTCGCTACCTAACCCACGAGCAGTATCGCCAATTGCCCCCAGGTCTGCAAAAAAATGTTGCACATGGTAAAGCGGTACCACCAGGCTGGGCAAAAAAACTAGACAATCGTTACTACACAGTCAAGCGATATAATGACCGAAATGTCTATGTGTTAAATAACAATGCTTATCGCCAGGCAAAAGTTATCAGTCGCCCGCGCCCAGGTGAAGTTCGCCTACGTGTTGACAACCGCGTACTTGATGTCATTGAAGCGACACGTGTTATTTTAAATGTGCTTTAAATAACGCATCATTTCACTGCCCAGTTTGAAAAACCCGTCTATTTAGGCGGGTTTTTTTATTTACCCATAGCAATTATTTGTCAATTTTTCGCTCGGGTGTAGTATCAACGTTAATCGCACCTTTTAACAATTCAGGATTTAGTGTTAAGCCTTGGGCTTGGGCGTGTTTTGGGCTCACGTATAAAGTTAATTGGTTCATCACTTCGGGTTTAACTTGAGTGACAGGTGTACCATCCAAAATTTTGCCTACCATTTTGCCTGTGGTACGCCCAAAGTCATAATCATTGACACCGAGTGCTGCCGTAGCACCGCGGCGGACGCTAAACTCATCGGAGGCGATGATGGGAAGTTTTAGTGCATTGGCTGATTGCACCATTGATTCAAATGCCGATGCCACATTATTGTCCATTGAGGTATAAATCAGCTGGGCTTTGCCGCTAAGACTGTTAGTTGCCATGGCAATATCAGTCGGACGGTTGGCTGGGATATCCACTAAGTTCATGCCACGCTTTGGTAGCGCAATGTTGAGTTTATCTCGCAGCGCCACTGAATTCATTTCACCTGCACTAAACACATAGCCAATGGATTTGGCTGACGGCATGATTTTTTGTATAAAGTCAAGCTGCGGTGCTAGCGGTAATTGGCTGGATAAACCTGTGATGTTGGGCTGAGTCGGGGTGTTTTGTTGAGTAATGAGCTTGGCAGCGACAGGATCTGACACTGCTGTATAAACAATCGGTATCTCTTTGGTAGCGGCAGCCAACGACTGAGCGGTAGGGGTGGAGATTGCCACGATAGCATCAGGTTTGTCGGCGACAAATTGTTTGGATATTTGTCCTGCCGTTGCTGTATTGCCTTGTGCTGACTGAAAATTTACGGTCAGATTTTGCCCTTTGATATACCCTTCAGCAGCCAATTCATCAAGGATACCTTGGCGAATGGCGTCGAGCGATGGGTGTGCCACAATCGCAGAAATGGCGATGGTTTTATTGGGTTTTTGGCTGGCAGTGGCTGAGGGTTTGCTAGACGTGTCTGCAGCTTGCGCGGGTGGTTTCTGAGGTGAGCAGGCGGCTAAAGATAAACCAAGAAGGGCGCAGATAGCGGACAATTGACCGTGTGTGAATGACAACATAGTATTCCCCAATCATCAAAATTGTTTTGTAAGCAGAGTATATCATTTCAACGTACTAGTTTGCTATAACATAAATAAAAGTTTGCTATCCTCTATACATATCATACATAAGTTTTTTTATTGCTTAGCGGTTTTTATGAATATTGGTCTATTAAAAAAGTGTTGTAAATATTGCTGTCTGAGTAGGTTTAATTACATAAAGCGCTTAGTGGAAACAAAAAGACCTTAATTGAAACATAAAGTATCAAAATAATTGGATATTTCATGAAATTGTCATAATAAAATGGTATGAAAATCTTTCGATATCTTTTAGAATACAACTTCTACTCGCAGCATTATTTATCTTTTTTAAACGATTCGTTGCAGCGTTGATTAAGTTAAACATGTCTGTGCTTAGTAAAGGTAAATGATTCATAGATGGAATCATCGTACACTAACTCAACAAGGAGGCTATATGAACTCATCAAACTTGATGGCAGGCGTATTAGTAGTTGGTGCTATTCTACCTTCGGCTGAAGCACCCCATTATTGCCAATACAATAAGTCAGCTAATCCGGTTAGAGCCAATCGAAAATCTATACCCGTTCGCATTAGCGTTAGCAAAAGCGACCGTTAATCGGGCTACATTATCGATTTTTTGATATTTAGGATAGCTTAATAAAAAAACCGCTGGTAATTATCAGCGGTTTTTTGTTGTGATCAAAAAAATGATTAAGAATGTGTCAAAATGTTTCAGCTCATCGCAATCAATCACAGTTAAGCCAGTTAAGCCCATTAAGCAAGGGTCGCACCCGCAGGGATATGGTCATCTAGCGTAACCACGGTCAATTGACCCGCTTTTTCAGCCGATAAAATCATACCTTCAGAAATACCAAACTTCATTTTTCGTGGCGCAAGGTTGGTGACGCAGACCACGGTTTTGCCCACCAATTGTTCAGGGTTATAGAATTTGGCGATACCGCTAAACACATTGCGCGTTTTCACATTGCCCTGCGCATCTGTCTCACCCACATCTAGGGTAAATTGCAGCAATTTATCTGCACCTTCCACGTTATTGCAGGCTAGTACTTTTGCTACGGTCATTGTGACTTTGGCGAAGTCATCGATACCAATCAATGCTATATCGCCAGTGGATTGCTCGCTAGCGGCAGATTGTCCAGTTGAGGCTTGATTGGCGATAGCAGGCTGCTTGTTTAAATCTTCTTTTGAGGCGTCCACCATCGCAGCAACTTTATCTTTGTCAACCCGCTGCATCAATGGGGTAAAGGCGTTGATGGTATGCCCGACCAATAACGCATGACGGCTATCAAAATCTAGGCTGTCAACATTGAGAAAAATTCGTGCTTTTTCACACATCAATGGTAATACAGGGGCAAGATAAACCACCAATTGACGGAAGATATTAAGCGCGACGGTACACACCGCTTGTACTTCGGCTTGTTGACCTTCGACTTTGTTGAGTGCCCACGGTTTTTTGTCATCGATGTACTCATTGGCTTTGTCTGCGCACGCCATAATCAGACGCATGGCTTTGCTAAATTCGCGCGCTTCATAAGCGGCAGCGATGTCTTCGCCCGCATCAATGATTTGTTGCACCAAAGCAGGCTCGCTGATTGTCAGTGCCAGTTTACTGCCATGATTTTTATGGATAAACCCCGCGCAGCGACTAGCGATATTGACGACCTTACCCACCAAGTCTGAATTGACTTTTTGCATAAAGTCTTCGAGGTCAAGATTGATATCTTCAACACTGGCAGATAATTTACTAGCAAAGTAGTAACGCAAGTATTCAGGGTCAAGGTTTTGTAAATAGGTATCAGCTTTGATAAAGGTGCCGCGAGATTTACTCATTTTCTCGCCATTGACGGTCAAGAAGCCATGCGCATTGATGGCAGTTGGGGTTCTAAATCCTGCGCCTTCCAGCATCGCTGGCCAAAACAGGGCGTGGAAATACACGATATCTTTACCGATAAAGTGATAAACTTCGGTGTTGTTATGATTTTCTTTTGACCAATACTCATCAAAATTTAAGCCTAACTGCGCACCTTGTTGGTCACACAAGTTTTTGAAACTTGCCATATAACCGACAGGCGCATCGAGCCACACATAAAAATACTTGTCGGGTTCACTGGCTGGGGTGTTTGGGATTTTAAAGCCAAAATACGGCGCATCGCGGCTGATATCCCAGTTGGCAAGCCCTGCATCAAACCATTCTTGTAATTTGTTGGCGATAGAGGTCTGCAGGCGACCTTCTTTACGCGTCCAGTTTTGCAAAAATTCGCTAAAGTTTGGCAGGTTAAAGAAGTAATGGATGGATGATTTCAAAACAGGCGTTGCACCTGAAAGCGTTGAGTAGGGATTTTTGAGTTCGGTGGCATTGTAGGTCGTGCCGCAGACTTCGCAGTTATCGCCGTATTGGTCTTTTGCGCCACATTTTGGGCATTCGCCTTTGACAAAACGGTCTGCCAAAAACAAGCCTTTTTCTGGGTCATACAGCTGTTCAACTGCTTTGTGCGAGATATGACCGTTTTCATACAAGCGATTATAAATCAGCTGGGAGTAATGCTCATTTTCAGGGCTATGGGTCGAATAATAATTGTCAAAATCAACCAAAAAGCCCGCAAAATCTTTTTCATGGGAGGCTTTGACATCGGCAATTTGCTCTTCAGGGGTGACGCCGTTGGCTTCTGCTTTGAGCATAATCGCTGTGCCATGGGCATCATCGGCACATACATACGTCACTTGATGACCCAATGATTTCATGGCGCGTACCCAAATATCGGTTTGGATGTACTCAACCAAATGCCCCAAATGAATCGGACCATTGGCATAAGGTAGGGCGCTAGTAACTAAAATTTTTCTCACAATACACCTGTTATTGATTTGTTTAAAAAAATGTCATTATTGCTGTATGATAGCTTAAATCGCATCATTTCCCAACCAATGGGCATCAATCAAACAAGAAAAATTACTTTTCACACAGATATGTTCAATCTGTCTCTGTGAAAATTGGTAATAAACCCCACTTAACAGTGGTTAAAATCGTTAAAATAACAACATTGGGGTAAGCAACTATCATGTTCAACTTTATCAAACCAAAAACCGTGGCAACAGTGGATGAGTCCACGCTTAATCAGTTATTTGATGACTACCGTGTCAATCACCAGCCAATTAGCCAGTATGTCAAAGGGGTTAAACAGCAAGGTAATAGTCTAACATTGGATTTGCGCTTGCCCAATGACTGCAATCCTGAACAAATCCATCATGATTTGAGCCAAAAGCTGCATATCCATGGGGTCAGTGAAGTGAATATGAATATTACCTTGTTTGACAGCAATACTGCGCCAAAACCTACGACCAAAGGCAGTGGCTCAACCCTACCCAGAACCACCAATGCCATGCCACCTGTCACTCAGGTCGCGCCAAAAAGTGACAAATTACTCACAGATACCCCTGAACCTGCGATTGCCAAAAAAGCCACTACCCAAGCAGAATTAACACCGCATCCACGTATCGAGCATATTATTGTGGTGGCTTCGGGCAAAGGCGGCGTTGGTAAATCGACAACGACGGTAAATATCGCCTTGGCGTTGCAAAAACTGGGCAAACGCGTGGGCGTGCTGGATGCCGATATCTACGGCCCGAGTATTCCAAGTATGCTTGGCGTGCCAGGTCAGCAGCCGCAGCTCGAGCATGAGCAATTTGTACCGATTGCAGCGCAAGGTATGCCGATGCTATCCATCGGTAGCTTGTTGAGCGATGACACCACCCCGATTGCTTGGCGCGGTGCCAAAGCGACAGGCGCACTGATGCAGCTTTACAACCAAACCAACTGGCCAAATCTTGATTATTTGGTGATTGATATGCCACCTGGGACGGGAGATATTCAGTTGACGCTCGCCCAGCGTATTCCTGTGACCGGTGCGGTGATTGTGACCACACCGCAGCATATCGCCTTGCTAGATGCGCAAAAAGGCATTGAGATGTTCCGCAAGACCCATATCCCTGTGCTGGGCGTGGTAGAAAATATGGCACTGCATACTTGTAGCAGCTGTGGGCATACCGAAGCGATTTTTGGCGAAGGCGGCGGTGATAAAATGGCAGCACAGTATCAAGTGCCGCTGCTGGGGCAATTACCACTGGCGAAAGGCATCCGCGAGCAAGCCGATAAAGGAGAGCCGTCCGTCATTGCTAATCAAGGCGCAGGCGATGAATTTGCCGACTATTATCTCAATATCGCTAAAAATATCGAAGCTAATATCGCCAAATTTGCCAAGCCGCATGACAATAATCGGATTTTCTAAATTGAAATCTGATAGTCAATGCGAGCGTATTTGAAAAATTACAAGCCTGTTTGCATGTTAAAATTCAAACAGGTTTTAAAATAATATAAGCCCCAATTAACCATGTCTTCAATTAGATGAGTTATGCAAAAAACGCTATTTAAAATTGCTAAAATGGATTGCCCATCTGAAGAGCAAATGATTCGGATGGCATTAGCGCCCAATACCCGAATTCACTCGCTAGCCTTTGATATTGCCAATCGTCAGATGACAGTAATTCACGAAGGCGATGCTGCCGTGATATTGCAGCAACTACAGCCGCTAAATATTGACAGTTCTATCATTGGCTCGGAACTCACCCAAGTGACTGATGCAGCCAATAGCAAAACTAGCAACGATCACCAACAAAGCAAATTGTTATGGCAAGTGCTTGCTATTAACTTGCTGTTCTTTATCATAGAATCCGTGAGTGGTTGGCTAAGCGGCTCGATGGGATTAGTCGCTGATAGTCTAGATATGCTTGCCGATAGCTTCGTGTATGGGTTAGCGTTGTTTGCCGTGGGTCATTCGCTGCAAACCAAACAGCTGACTGCTAAGGTCGCAGGTGTGTTGCAGTTACTGCTTGCTGTAGCGGGATTGATGGAAGTGGTGCGTCGATTTTTAGGTGCAGAGACGATACCAAATTTTGCGATGATGATAGGTATCTCGATGTTGGCGTTACTCGGTAATGCTTTATGTCTATATCTACTTCAGAAAAGTAGAAGTAAAGACGTACATATGCAAGCCAGTATGATATTCACGTCCAATGATGTGATTGTCAACTTAGGTGTCATCTTGACTGGGGTGTTAACGTGGTTTACCCAGTCGCGCTATCCCGATCTGTTGATTGGGCTCTTGGTCTTTGCCTTGGTCGCCAGTGGCGCGGTTAAAATTTTACGTTTGTCTAACAATTAATCTTGCAAGTAAAAAGGCAAGCAATCTGCCGAAAATACGTTAGACGAATAATTTAGTTAAGTCCAAATTGCCAAAGTTTGCATCCGTTTTAAGATGATAAAACTGGTTGAATGTCGCTTGATAACCACTACCGACATTGTCAAGCGTGACAGGAACCCCCAACGGAAAATTAATGCGTCTTGCCACATGCCCAAAGGGAAAATCGGTGTAGATGGGTCGCCCTGTCGCTTGTTGGATAGTACGGATGACGGTATCAAAGGTGTAATCGCCATTATAAGCATCACTGATGCCGCTAAAATTAAATTTGCCCAGCACAATCGCTTGCTGTTTTGCCACAATGCCTGATAACACCAAGGTTTGTAGCATACGCTCAATACGGTATGGCTGCTCACCGGTATCTTCCAAAAATAAAATCCCATTGTCGACAGTTGGCATATACGGCGTGCCTACCATTGCAGATAACACACTAAGATTACCGCCCCATAAGATGCCTTTTATCGGCTTAGCCAAAGGACGCGCAGTGTCACGATACAGCTGAGTTTCTGGCACTTGGATACGTAGCTGGTTTTGGGTGCAAAGGTTGATAAAACTTTGGATGGTATCGGTATTCACCTCTGTTTTGCCAAAGTCACTACTGAGCATTGCCCCTGCTACATAAGGGAGATGACCTTTGGCGTACATAGCAAGTTGCAACGCAGTAAAATCACTAAATCCCATCAGCAGTGTGCCGCGATCTTTGAGTTTTTGTGTCAACGTTCGCCACTGATGATCACTTAGTTTGTTGAGCAAACGCATTGCACCATAGCCGCCACGCACGCCGAGTAATACCTTGGGCAATTGGTGTACAGGTCGATTGAGTAACGCGGTAATATCGCCCAAGCGCTCACTGTCTGAACCTGCAAAACGCAAATAACGTCGGCTAATCACTTCGGGATTGTCGATATAAAATCCCGCTTGGGTAAGTCGGTGAATCGCCAGTAAGCTACGCTGTTCATCACTGCCAAATCCCGATGGCGCTACCAGATGGAGGTGGACGCCGCGACCTTTGAGGGCTTCACAATTGGCTTTGATGGTCGCAAAGTCCCATTGGGGCCATTGGGGATTAATGGGCACTGTTTCCATGAGCGTATTGCCATTGGGCATAGCGCTTAGCTCGCCAAAAGCCATGTTATCAACATCGTTGTTTGACCCATACCGCTGTGAAGGTTGGCTAATCACTTGCCCGCCAATGGTCAAATCTGCTTTTGCACCCGTTACCGTTGCTGCCGATAGCGCTATCCCTGTCTTTAGCAGTCGACGCCGCGTCAAGCCAGCCAAGTGGGTGGTAGTCATGTGGGCGTGAGTATTCGCCATTTTTTGAGACATTGTATCATCCAAACAAATTCATCGACTTACAAAAAATCATGGTTCAACTAATCGGGTATGTTTAATCCGGTAGATTCATCTTATTGTTGGTATCTGCCGAAATACCATAGTAAAAGACCCCTGTCGCCACCAAACTCGATACCAACACAAACATCATATCAAGCGCAGCTTTGTGCATAACATATAAATTCAATAGCGCAAAGACCACGAGCGCGACCACAAAAAAAATCGCCGCGTATTGCCATTTTTTATCAGTTGGGATGGCGGCGTCTTTGTAGTGAAAATGACGGATACTAAAGCCACTAGTGTATGCCACTAAGCCTAGCACTAACCATGCAAAAAAATTCATCGCTTATTCTCTATTAATCGTTTGGGTTAAAATTTGGATGAGACGTATTAACTCAAGCATCAAATCAAGCAGCAAACCAAGCTCATCAAGTCAAGCAGCAACTCAGGTGATTACAGTTTGGTGGTTTGCTCGCATGCTACTTTATAGACAGTATTGCTACCTTTGTAGATATAACCCAGATAGGGACTGTCAAATTGCGGGTTTAGGCTTGCAAAACTATCGGTGATTTTGGCGAGCACGAACACGCGGTCGGGACGGGCAATGATTTTTTCTAAGTATTGATGTTCATCGGCTTTGATGTCAAAGTATTTTTGTATATCTGGGCTGTCAGTGGCGATGACTTGCATGGCTTCAGGCTTGTCCCAGTTTTTGCTGGGGTCGTTAAACTCGCGCATTTGCATGGCATAGTTGTCACCATTTTTGATGATTTTGATTTGGGCAGGTTCTGTATGGCTGACTGTGTAACAGCCCACAAACACATCATCGCTAGCGGCAGGTTGTGATAACGCTGGCGACTGTTTTGCGCCATCGCTGCTAGTCGTTGCAGGCGATTGGGGCTTGTTACAAGCCGCTAAATTTAGGCTTAGCGCATAGACCATAGCCATACCCACCTTGGTCAACACAGCTGACACGCGCGCACGAGATTTTTTTTGCATAGACGTCCTTTAAACCTGCAGATAGCAACTATAAGCGGTTATTATAGACGTTTTGGCATGGCTTTTTATGCTTTTTTTTCTTATACTGAGGGCTGTTTTTTTGATTGTTTTGCTGTTTCATATGGGTTGTTATCTATGTCAAATCATGCCTTAACGCCCCTTGTGGGTCGAACCCTTGCTTACACTGATGGCGCCTGTCGTGGCAATCCTGGTAAAGGCGGCTTTGGTGCTGTGGTGATTTTACCTACCGGTGAGCAAATTGATATTTGCGGGGGTGAGGCGCATACCACCAACAACCGCATGGAGCTGATGGGTGCGATTGCCGCACTGGAAAGCAGCCCAAAAACGTTACCGATTCAAATCTGGTCAGACTCTAGCTATGTCATCAAAGGCATCAGCGAATGGCTGGCAGGGTGGAAAAAGAAACATTGGAAAAATGTCAAAAATGTGGAATTATGGCAGCGACTTGATAAGCTGTGCGAGCAGCGACAAATTGACTGGCAATGGGTCAAAGGACATGCCGGTCATGATGGCAATGAGTATGCCGATAAGCTTGCAAACCAAGGCATTGACCAACTGCCCAAAACCTTTAACAAAGTGATTAAAAATCCACCCAATCCTATCACTGATTTAGATGTTAAATCGGATTTTAGTGATAAAAACCCTGATTTTGATGATAAAAAAAAAGACCCGCCCATGAACCCAATGTCAACCGATAACAACCCAGTCCTCAATCACTCAGAGTCAACCCGTGATTTTAGCGATACGTCTTTTGATGACGCGCAAGACCTAGAGTTTGCCGACAGTGAGATAATGGGGGATATCTTTTTGCAGGCACTTGACGGTGAGCCAGCCCCAAGCACTACTCACACAAACACTATTCAAATAAGCAAGGCTCAAACCAGCCATACTCAAGCTAGCCATACTCAAACCAGCATCGATGTATCAACTCAGTCATCGTTAGGGGGAAAGCCGACCCAATCGCCAACAAGTGCTAACCCACATTTTGCGGTGTTCACCAACCCACAAGGGCAATTTGTCGCGCAAGATGACAGCTTGATTGCTCAGCGTCCCGTGTTTAACGGTATTACCAGTCAGCCCAATCCGACCTTTATACCTTTATTACCCATCGCCAAACACAAAGGGACTGCCAATCGGCAGCTGATTCTCGATACTGAGACCACAGGGTTTGAAGCGCAAAATGGTGACCGTATCATTGAGGTCGGTATCGTTGAGATGATTAATCGACGTTTTACCGGTGAAAAACTGCATGTCTATATCAACCCAAAAATTGAGATGGGTGAGGAAGTCATTCGCGTTCATGGCATTCACAATGCGTTTTTAAATGATATGCCTGTATTTGAGCAAGTCGGTGAAGCGATTTATGATTTTTTGCAAGGCGCAGAACTCATCGCGCATAATGCAGGGTTTGACATGAGCTTTTTGCAAGCTGAGTTTGCGCGCCTTGGCTTGCCTGATATCAACCAAACCGTCACCGTGACAGACAGCCTTGCCATCGCCAAACGCATGTTCGCAGGGCAGCGTAATACCTTGGATGCGCTGGTTAAACGTCTCAATGTTGGTAAACAAGACCGTACCTTCCACGGGGCGTTACTCGATGCCGAGATTTTAGCGGAAGTGTATCTGGCGATGACTGGCGGACAGGTTGCGTTAGCCATCGATGATGAGGTCGGCGGCGGTGTCGGCGGCGCAACTGAGCATCAGCGTTTTAGCACGACTATCAAGCGCTTCTTGGCAAGTAGCGAGGCTGAGCAGGCGCATCTTGAATGGCTTAACGCCTTAAAAGATAACAACCCACAGCTGGCTGAAAACTGGGCGAGTGTTTAACAATAAACAATGCCTTATTAAATTTTGTAAAAGCATTTCTTTGATGGGCAAAATTTCATGATAGAGTGTAATTATTGTGCGGGTGTTAACACTTTGACATAGACACTGGCATAGGCACGTCTTACAATAATCAGCAATAAGCGTAGCTGTCATTTTACCTTTATCAACTTAAAATCATTTTGGATAAAAAAACATGAGTCTGCCAAGTCCTAACTCACAAAAACTAACGGCCACCAATTTTGATTTGCCTTCATTGCATTTATTAAGACCTGAGATTGCCGTGACGCTACACGATGCCGAGATGCATTTAAGTGAGTTTAATGACGACAGTAGTCAAGCGCCTTTGCTACTTGATTCCGTGGATACCTTGGCGCAATTGGCAAAAGTACTGCAGTTGATTCAATTAGAGGAAGGGTATGAACTTGCCAATAGTCTATCGGCAGGACTGCAAAAACTCTATGACGAGCGTGACCAAGCCAACCGTGACAAAGCTGGCAATGATATGATAATGGATGTGTCAGAAGGCATCATGACATTGGCGCGTTATATCGAGTTTGTATTACTTAAAGAGACCATTGAACCTTCGTTGTTGTTGCCGATTATCAATCAACTTCACAGCGATTTGAATCAGCCAGCGCTGCAGCTATCAGACTTAACTGGCCACAAAAACAGCAGCATCGCGATTGCCAACCCGGAACAAAATTACCAACCGTTAACATCACTCGGCATTGACCCAAAAAAATTAGTGGAAGCTTATCGCGCAGGCCTGAGCGTGGCGCTCACCGCACAAAGCAATCAATTATCGCCTAAAGAGCGAGACAAACTCAAAGCCATGCAAGCTGCGTGTGAAATGGTTTCAAAACGTACCGATAGTTTGTTTTGGCATGCTGCTGATGCGGCGGTATCAGATTTGGCAGGGGTGTTACCGCTTAGTAACCTGCAAAAGCGTGCGCTGATTTTTGTTGAACAACAATTTAATGACTATCTGCCTGTCAATGATTCTCGTTTTGCTGATTTGGTGCAGTTTGCCAGCTCAAGAGATAGCCAGCTTGCCTTGCAAGTTCAGCACAAATTCTCAGCCAATACCTTAAACGAAACCCAGTTAACAGCCATGCGCCGCTTCTTATTTGGCCCTGACTGTGAAGCGACTAGTACGCTCAACCACATCATCCAGCAAGAAATTGACTTGATTAAATCTGCCAGTGACAGTTATGCCCGCCAAGTTAACCTCAATTCAAGTACAGATGAGATTGATAGCATGGCCCAGCGTTTGCATGATTTAAGTAATGTGTTTAAAACCTTAAATTTAAATGAGGTTAGTGCGGCGCTGAATCAACAAACTGGCAAAGTAAAAACTTGGACGCAGCCAACGCCTAATGATTTTGATGAATTGCTTGGCACTTTAATGATGGCGGAAAATGCGGCGATTAACCTGGCAAAATCACATACCCCGGGTGCGGTGATATTGCCTGTGTACAACCAAACAATTTCGCTACATCAAATCGAAACGGCTCACAACACGCTCGTCCAAGAAAGCCGTACCGCGATTGCCACCATTGAAACTGCGCTCAATAATTATCTAAATGACGCCGACAAAGATATTCTACATATCACGCCTGTGCCTGATATGATGCGCGCTATCTCGGGTGCTTGCTTATTTTTAAACTTACCTCGACAAAGCCAACTGCTCAAACGCGCTGCCACAGTGCTACAAAACTTAATCGAGCAAAGTGATTGCAGGTTGTCAGAGTATCAGCTTGCTAGCATTGCCGATATTGTGATGTCAGCAGATTATTATCTAGAAAGTCTTGAAACGAACAAACCCGCAGGCAACCATGCAATGTATGTCGGCTATCGCAGCTTACAACACATGCTTGTGGCCTAGGGTAATTTGGTAACCAACATGACCACATTACACCATTATTTGCTTATTTGTGATAACGATAAGTTCGCTTGTATAGGCGGACTTCCTTTTTTTTATCCTTGTGAGGATATGCCCGCTCAGGCCGTTAAAGTGAGCACCGATGAGGTAGGCAACAGTATTTATGCCATTGCCCATCAAGATATCGACTTGTCACAATTGCCAGAAGAGATTACAGGACAGATTGAGTTTCTGCGCTTTCGACATCTGATTGGCAGCCTTGATGCGCTACAAACCAGCCAATTAGCCAAAGCCATGCAGTTGTTGCGCTGGCGTCAAGATCATCAATTTTGTAGCCGCTGTGGTACGCCCACGGAGTTACACCCCATTGAAAATGCCACCGTTTGCCCTAGCTGCCATTATCACCAATATCCCAGAGTACAGCCTTGTATCATCACCGCCATCATCAAAACCACCGAAGAAAAACCGCAGATTTTGTTGGCGCATCATCTACGGGCGACCGATAGCAAAATGTATACCGTGCTGGCAGGTTTTGTGGAAGTCGGTGAGAGCTTAGAGCAATGCGTGCATCGTGAAGTGATGGAAGAGGTAGGGTTATCTGTCAGCAATTTGCGCTATTTTGGCAGCCAACCGTGGCCTTTTCCCAGCAATTTAATGGTAGGCTTTATTGCAGAGTACCAAAGTGGCGATATCAGCATAGATAACAATGAGCTGATGGATGCACAATTTTTTGATATAGATAGTTTAGATGAAAACGGCCCTATCATCCCGCCAAAAGGCACGATTGCTTACCAACTGATCGAATGGGTCAAACAGCATTACCAATCTTAAACGGATTGATTAAATGATTTGTCTTCATTATTTGTCTTGATGATTTGTATTAATAGGTTATAGGCGAAATAGGCATGAGCTATGCTAAAATACACATTGATGATTATAGTGAATAAAAATTGAGCCATGTCTGATAGCCAACCTGTTTTCGAGGTACCCAATCTATTTAATAATTTAAACCTAAATAGCCTAAGTATCGAGCATCAACGATTAATACAACAAATTGACCAAGTCCTGCCGCAAACCCAATGCGGGCTATGCGGTCATCCTGAAGGCTGTCTGCCGTATGCCACATCCATTGTCACACTGGGCGAGTCACATAACCAATGCGTGCCCGGTGGACAATCAGTTACTGACCAAATCGGCAAGTTGCTTGGGCGTATACCGCTGACGGCTGAAGCCTCAAAATGGCAAACCGATCCCGCTACCAATCGTCCGATGGAAATGCGAGCCGTCATTCGAGAAGAAGATTGCATTGGCTGTACCAAATGTATCCCTGCGTGTCCTGTCGATGCCATTATTGGCTCAGGCAAGCGTATGCATACCATTTTTACTGACCTATGCACAGGTTGTGAGCTGTGTTTGCCACCCTGTCCAGTGGACTGCATCGAGCTGGTGCCCTTCCCACGGTTAATGGATGACGCGACAAGGCAAACCGAGCAAGACGGATTACGCGCGCGCTACTACGCCCACCTTGAGCGTATCGAACGCCAAGTCAATGACAACACCAATGCCAAACCTGTGGTCAGCATGGTACAAGCCAAACTCAATGATATCAAAGTCGATATCGATGAAGCAGCGGCTAAAAACGCCATTGAAGCGGCAAAACTACGCACCCAAATCAAAAAATTAGAAAAACAACTTGCCGTACGCGCTGATGATAACAAACAAGCCTTGGTGCAAGCGTTGCAGCAGCAACTTGCGACATTGCCATAATCTAAAGAGTGCATAATGGTTGCCAACATCAAACCAAAAATCCAAGTGCCCAAAACCGCAGAGACGCCGCCCTCACGGCGCATGCCCAATAAAAACGTGTTGCCGTTTTTCCAAAAACTAGCCGCAGCCATTGAAAAACCAGAGACGGAACTGGAATATCAGAGCAACTTTGAATTGTTGATCGCGGTCATACTGTCGGCACAAGCCACCGATGTCAGTGTCAATCTGGCTACCCGTAAACTATATGCCGTTGCCAATACCCCGCAAGCAATTTTGGATTTGGGTGAAGCAGGGCTAAAAAGCTATATCAAAACCATTGGGCTATACAATAGCAAAGCCAAAAATGTGATGAAATGCTGCCAAGACTTGGTGGATAAATTTGCTAGCGAAGTACCGCAAACCCGCCACGAGCTTGAAAGCCTAGCAGGGGTAGGGCGAAAAACTGCTAATGTGGTGCTTAACACCGCCTTTGGGCAGCCTACTATGGCAGTGGATACCCATATTTTTCGTGTCGGCAATCGCACAGGCTTGGCAACGGGTAAAAATGTGCGAGAAGTGGAAGATAAACTCATCGCGCGAATACCACAGGACTATATATTGGACGCGCACCATTATTTGATTTTGCATGGGCGTTATACTTGTAAAGCTAGAAGTCCCGAATGTGGCAAATGCCCGGTGTATGACGAATGCATGTTTAAAGACAAAGCCAAATTTGCAGAGAAATGAATTATATTTTCACCTCAAGTTTATGATTAAGACGATAATCTCTACTTATTTTAGAGTAGATAAACAGGATTATAGCTACTACTAAACTACCAAGTAGCCCACCAGTTATTGTAACTAATACATTGAGAAAATTTATATAATCCTTTAATGCATAAAAAACTAAAGGGATTAGAATAATTTTTTTAATAAAAATATATCCTATCAATACTTCCACTGTTTTAGGATGCTTGGCGGGTTTAGGAAACCATAGCAAAAACAAAATACATATATAAATGAAAATGGTTGGAATTGACATATCAGGAGTTTTAACAATTAATTCAGTTGATTTAGATTTAATTTCCATATCAATAGTGCTCAAAGAACCAAGATCGAGTATGCATCCCAGTACTAGTAAACCTTTAAAAGTATGGATAGATTTAGCACAGCCTTTTTTCCATAATGGGTTAATTTGGGCGGTATATAAATCGATTTTTTTCCAAGCCATATTATATCTCTGTTATTATAATTTTATGTAATCAAAAGTTACTGGGATTTTACAATAACTAATATATTATTACAAATTACAATCATTATTTTTTATGCAAAAAATGAGTTATTCTCTTAATTGCCAAATAAACATAAACTTATTCTATTTTAAATCGTACTCTTACTTATCATTAAATAGAGAAAACAAACAGACTTTGCTATAATCTAGCGACATTGAATGTTTAACTGGTTAAACAATTTTGACCTAACTTTTTAACAACAAGGAAATTCTCATGGCAGATTTTAACCAAATTCTTGATGCGGGCGATGTTGATGGCGGCGTGATTAACGTGGTTATCGAAATTCCAGCGGGTTCAAACAACAAAATCGAATGGAACCGTAAACTTGGCGTGATGCAACTTGACCGCGTAGAGCCACAATTATTTGCCAAACCTACCAACTATGGTTTTATCCCACAAACCCTTGATGAAGATGGCGATGAATTAGACGCACTGATCATCACTGACACTCCGCTACCAACAGGCATCTTTATGGAAGCCAAAGTCATTGGCGTGATGAAATTCGTCGATGATGGTGAAGTAGATGACAAAGTGGTTGTGGTACCTGCCGATGACCGCAACAACGGTAACGCTATCAATACCCTAGCAGATTTACCACAGCAACTGATTAAGCAAATCGAGTTCCATTTCAATCACTATAAAGATTTGAAAAAAGCGGGCACAACCAAAGTTGAAAGCTGGGGCGACATTGAAGAAGCCAAAGCGGTGATTAAAGAATCACAAAAACGCTGGACAGAACAATCCTAATGGCTGGTCTTGAATTTAGCTAACGCTTAAGTTTAAAAACCCTACTTACAAAGTAGGGTTTTTTATTGCTATTTAAGCCCTCGTTTTTTACAATAACGGCATTTTTTTATTAAGTTGTTTCAAGAGTCGTTATGCAAGCCACACCGTTATACTATCGTCTCGCCATGTCGCTGTTAAAGCCACTATACCAACTAAAACTTGCGAGCAAAACCACCTTGCCTAATGAAAAGCAGCAACGCTTTGGTCAAGTGTTTCCAAAGATTCATACCCGCCAGCCGATAATTTGGTGTCATGCGGTGTCACTGGGTGAAACCAATACCGCCGAACCGATTTTAAGAGATTTGCTCGCGCAAGGCTATGCCCTGTGGGTGACCAATACCACTCATACAGGCTTTAACCGCGTCGAGCAGCTGTTTGCGCCTGAGATAGCAGCCGGCAAGGTGTACCATAGTTTTGTACCGGTCGATAGTAAAGCAGTGATTGATAAATTTTTGGCACATGTCCAACCCGTTGCCGCGTTATTTATCGAGACTGAATTGTGGGGTACCACGCTTGCTGAATTGAACAATCGTCAAATTGCCACGATTTTGGTCAATGGCCGCTTGTCAGAAAAATCTTTTAAGGGGTATCAAAAAGCTGCCAAGCTGAGCCAAAGTATGATGGAGAATTTAAGCCTTATCATCGCCCAAGACAGCGATTCTGCCAAACGCTTTCGCCAATTAGGCGCTACCAGTGACAAAATCCGCATTGCCAGCTCGCTTAAATGGTCTAGTAAAACCAACCCGTTGATGCTAAGCCGTGCCGAAAAGTTACGAGAAACTTGGAGTTCGTCAGATCGCGCCGTGATTTTGGCAGCCAGCACCCATGAAGGCGAAGAATTGGCAATTTTAGACAGTTTTTTAACCGTGAAAGCCCAGTATGCCAACCGTCATCCGCTGCTCATTATCGTGCCTCGTCATCCCGAGCGGTTTGATGATGTCGCCAAATTGATTGATTCAAAAAATTTGCCGGTGATTCGGCGTAGTCAAGATGGCGAACCTGCCAAAAATGAGAGCGTCTATCTGGCAGATAGTATGGGTGAGCTTGGCGTGTGGTATGCACTCTCAGACATTGCCATTGTCGGTGGGTCTTTGGTGAATATCGGGGGGCATAATCCGATAGAAGCAGCCATTGTCGGCAAGCCGATTATTATGGGGCAATATACCCAATCTTGCCAACTGATTGTGGATCAGTTAAAACAATCCGGTGCATTGGTGCAAGTCAATGGTAGTGATGAATTAACGCAGCAACTGGCTCGCTGGCTTGCCAACCCAAAAGCCGCCCAAACCGCGGGTCACGTCGGGCAAATCTTAGCAGAAAAATATCAAGATGCGACCAAGCAACAACTTGCTATGATCATGCAATGTATCGCTGATAATAAGGAACAGCTTATAAAATCAGAGATTCAAAAAATTGACCATGAACCTGTGGCGAGCGATGGTCGAAAGCTCATTGACGATCTGTAATCTATGCATTAACCATTTATATAGATTGCAAATGCAAAAATAAAAAGGACTAGCTTAGCTAGTCCTTTTTTATCAGTCAGTTTTGTAATTTATTTTTGTACTTCAGATTTTCTTGTACTTTGGTTTTATAGGACAGCATTCAGCTATTTCATAAACCAGCCGTGACTTGCAATAAATGATTGACCTGTCATCGCATTGGTTGGGAAAGCCGTTAAAAATAAGGTTAATTGAGCGATATCATCGGTTGTGGTAAATTCACCGTCAACGGTTTGACCCAGCATTACATTTTTCACCACTTCTTCTTCAGAAATGCCTTTTTCTTTGGCTTGTTCTGGGATTTGTTTTTCAACCAGTGGGGTTTTGACAAAGCCTGGGCATACCACATATGAACGCACGTTGTGAGCTGCGCCTTCTTTAGCCAATACGCGGGCTAGACCTAATAGCGCGTGTTTGGCAGAGACGTACGGCGCTTTTAGGGCTGAGGCTTCATGCGAGTGTACCGAGCCCATATAAATAACAGTACCTACTTTATCATTTTGATACATGTATTTAAGTGCCGCTTTGGTAGTCAAAAAAGCACCGTCTAGATGAATAGCAATCATTTTTTTCCAATCTGCGTAGCTAAATTGGTCGATGGGGTTGATGATTTGGATACCGGCATTGGATACCAAAATATCAATATCCCCAAATTCTTGTACCAGCTTATCCACGCCAGCATTTACCGCGTCTTCATTGGTCACATCCATGGCAATGGCAACCGCTTTACCGCCTGCAGCTTTGATTGCATCCACGGTTGCTTGCGCCGCATCTGGGTTGATATCTGCAATACCTACCGCAGCGCCTGCTTTGGCGTAGGTTTCTGCGATATCGCGGCCGATACCACTTGCAGAGCCAGTGACGAGTGCGACTTTACCGGTTAAATCGGTAGTGAGTTGAGTAGCCATATTTTTCTCCTTAAGTTTTTATGACAAAGTGGTTTTATGATGACGGTTTTACTTATTGAAAATTAATTATTGAAAGTTAATTATTGAAAGTTACTATCGAGACGGGCTTGCGCATCGGCAATGTAGTCCACCGCTACTTCACCCAACGCAAGGGTGAGATTAGCAATAATATGAGAGGTTTTGACGATTTCTAGCACAGGTAATTTCGACACGGGTGCCATCACATGGTCAAATAACTGTAAGGTAGCAGGTCCTGTATAGGCTGCTTTAACTTCTACATCGGTCAAATAATAGCGCACCAACTCGCAAATCCGCGGCGTGCCATCGACATGGGGAATGAGTTTTAACAAATAATTGGGCGTTTTTTCCATATTGGCTTTGACGGTGGCTTTGTCCAGCTCATCATATTTATACGCCATAGTGCCTGTAGCTACGCGCACACTACCATAGTCGAGGGTGCCAAGTAGGGTGTCGGTGTTGTCGACGGTTAATACAGGCGATGCCATTTTTTTTGGAAAACCCCACAGCTCACGGCCGCCTGCGGTGGGTCCAAAGTCATCTAAAAACATACAATGGGTATAATTGGCATGACGACCTTCAGCATCAATCACTTCAATCACTTGTCCCGATTCGGTATAGTTGCCAAAACCTGTGCTGTTAGGCATGCGAATAAACTCGTAACTCACCAGCGCGTCATCAGTGATTTGGAGTGGCTCAGGTACGATAGCACGCAGTTTTTCGGGATCGGTGCGGTAGGTGATGATAAAGTATTCGCGGTCAAAAAATTCGTAAGGACCATTCGAACAAGGTGGGGCAGTAAAAGGCATAAACGTCGCGTTATCTAAGATATCACTCGCTTTCATGAGCTTTCCTTTTTATCTCGTTATATTATCTAGTCATGTTATCTAGTTATGCAATATTATTTAATTTTATCGTTATGACATGAAGCAGGAAATATCATACACCCTTATGCAAAATCAATCCCAAGACAAAATTGTTATGATGTTGTAATAATTTTTTCACACCTGAATCCGCTTAACTTTGGCGATAGCAGGTTATTTGACGGCAAGGTATGGCTGTTCTTATGGGCTATTTTATTGGCTAGTTAACAGTGCATGACCGCATAGCACACCCACGGCATTCTCAGTGCGTAAGATGCGATTGCCAATATGCGCCGCTTGGCAGCCAGCGGTTTTGAATAATTCGACTTCATAATCGATCCAACCGCCTTCAGCCCCAATCACTAGCACATGTGGCAGGGCATTGTCCCACACTTGGGTGAACTGCTCATTGGCATAAGGATGTGCCAAAATCGCCTGTTTACCTGCAATTAAAGCAGGTAGTTCATCTTCAACAAAAGGTTTTAAGCGTTTTTTGAGGCTCACGGTTGGGCTTACGGTATCACAGGCTTGTTGTAAGCCTTCATGGATATAGTTATCGAGTTGAGTTAAAAATGGGGTTTGCCAGTAGCTCTTTTCACTCCGGTAACCATTGACCAAGATAATATGCTGGGCGCCCATCGCCGTCATGTCCAAAAATAGACGACGCAATACCTTGGGGCGGGGAATTGCCAAAATAACAGTCAGTGGCAGTTTGGCAGGTGGCGCAATAGTACAGTGGATTTGCGATAATTCGATACTTGAATCGTGGATATTGCTCACAACCGCTGTGCCTAAATGACCATTTTTGATACCGACTTTCACCATATCGCCCAATGTCACTTTAAGCACCTGTTTTAAATGCATCACACTCGTTTTATCATCAATAATAGCGGTCGATGAGGTATTTTGCGGTAAAAGAATGATATTCATAAGGATAAATCTTAGGCAATAAAAAACCCCAAAACTTAATTAAGTCAGGGGTTTTTTTAAATATGGCGGAAGCTGAGAGATTCGAACTCTCGAAGGGCTCGCACCCTTGCCGGTTTTCAAGACCGGTGCATTCAACCGCTCTGCCAAGCTTCCAAATTGTGGTGGCTATTATATACAAGTGAAATAACAATGCAAGCACTTTTTTACGTTAATGCAAAAAATATTAGCGAAAGAAAGTTAAATAGAAAGTTAGATAACTATGCTAAACACCTTGGCTTTATATCTGGGCTTCATACCTTGCGCTGATGTTAAGCAAAGTATTGAAGCAAAAAACGCTCAAAAACCCACCAATCCTGCCTCTAAAAATATTGATACAACGGATTGTTTTAGTGCCTCCATGTGACCCATTACAGCTTAACAATAATGTTGAAAATTACCTTGCTGATATGTTATCACATTGTTAATATACGCAGCACTGCAATCCATTAGATTTTCTAATGATTGCTGATAAAATTCTAAAGGTTGTGCGACTATTTGGCTAAATTTGTTCTACAATTTTTATCGCAAATGTAACCTTATCTCAGTTTTAGGGTTCGTCAGATAAAGGAGTGTATCTGTCATGATACCTATCGATACCACGACACTCGTGGAACCACCCAAACCCCGTAAATGGTACCAAATTCTGTATGTACAAGTGATTATTGCCATTGTACTGGGTATCTTGCTTGGTGTATTTGCCCCAGAAGTGGGTGAGGCAATGAAACCACTGGGTGATGCATTTATTAAATTGGTTAAAATGATTATCGCCCCCGTTATTTTCTTGACAGTGGTGACGGGTATTGCTGGTATGAGCAATATGAAGCGAGTCGGTCGTGTTGCTGGTAAAGCGATGCTGTATTTCATTACCTTTTCAACCTTGGCATTGATCATCGGTCTTGTGGTTGCCAATGTGTTGCAACCTGGCGCGGGTCTCAATATCGATCCCGCTACTCTGGCAACAGGGAAAGATGCGGCTAAAGTGTCTGAGTATGTTAGCAAAGCGCACGATAGTACCATTACCGGTTTTTTGATGAATATCATTCCGGAAACCATGGTAAGCCCACTGACAGAAGGCAATATCCTGCAAGTGTTATTTGTTTCAGTGCTGTTTGGTGTTTCGTTAGCATCGGTGGGTGATCGTGCTCGTCCCGTGTTAAACTTCTTTCAAGAGTTATCTGCGCCTGTGTTTAAAGCGGTTGAAATCTTGATGAAAGCTGCGCCGATTGGTGCGTTTGGGGCGATGGCATTTACTATTGGTAAGTATGGGGTGCACTCACTGGGTAACTTAGCCTTTTTGATAGCCTGTTTTTATATCACTTCATTGCTATTTGTGCTGGTGGTGCTCGGTGCTGTGGCACGTTATAACGGCTTTTCAATCATCAAGATGATTAAATACATCAAAGATGAATTGCTATTGGTGTTAGGCACCAGTTCATCAGAAGCGGCACTACCAACCTTGATGCAAAAACTTGAACGCGCAGGCTGCGAAAAATCAGTGGTCGGTTTGGTGATTCCAACAGGGTATTCATTTAACCTAGATGGTACCAACATCTATATGACCATGGCAGCGTTATTCATCGCGCAAGCCTGTAATATTGATTTGACGTTGACCCAAGAGATTACGTTATTATTGGTTGCGATGTTAAGCTCAAAAGGCGCGGCAGGTATCACGGGCGCTGGTTTTATCACCTTGGCAGCCACCTTGGCGGTGGTGCCAACTGTGCCCATCGAAGGGATGGCGCTTATTTTAGGGATTGACCGCTTTATGTCAGAGTGCCGTGCATTGACCAACTTAACCGGTAATGCCTGTGCGACGATTGTCGTGTCGCGTTGGGAAAATGCACTAGACAAACAGCGTTTGGACGCAGCGCTCAATGGTCAGCCATTACCGCCTATTGAGCATCATCCCACTGTATAATTGTATAAAGAATAAGCCTAGAAAAGTTAAGCGTATAAAAGCGTTGATTAATCGTAAAAAACCCAAAACATTTGCGTTTTGGGTTTTTTTATGGGGCTAAAAATGCTTAAGTTTTTGCCGTATCAGTTGCTTTGGCTTCAGGCTCATTAGCTGTCTCCTCAATCGCTTCAAAAATCACCTCATCGGACACCCCTTGACGCTTAAGCTTTTCGATAAAACGGCTGTCTTTAGCGAGTGAGTAGCCGACATTCTCGGCATCGAGTCCCCGGCGAATATATAAGCGAATCAAGCCTTGAATACGTGGAAACCCATGGCTTTTGGCGACTTGGGTCAACAAATCCCGCATTTCTTCAGTGATTTTGATATGAATAGGAACCATGACTTGTTGATTTTTTTTGATTTTAGTAATCATTTGCATGCCTCGCGTGTGATCAATTTTTAGCAATCAAGCTAGATATAACCAAATTATCAATTAGACGAAAAATTTAGCGCAATGAGCGCAATTAGATATCTTTAACCTAGTGTAATTATTTCATTGGCGAGAAACAAGCAAGGCAAACGTAAAATTCCTACAAAAATCTTAGTCAAATGTTGCATTAGCTTAACGCTCGATGCGACCATCAAGCCAATTTTCTTTACAAAATTTGTTGTTCCCAATAGGCCTGTACCGATTTGTCGCATTGATAAACCTTCTCAACGATGCGATCGGCAGGGGCATTATTCACTTTTTTTACCAATTCAACCCACAGCTCGGGCGTACCGAATTCAATAATCACATTGAACAGCAGCGTCATATCGCGCTGCAACAGCGATTGGTCAATCATATATGCCGCAAACACACACGCTTTCGGATTTTTATCAGCCACGGCGCGATAAGCCATGCCATCAAGCAAGGCTGGCACGGTGATTTTGAATTCTGGTAAAAGCTGCATGGCTAAATGCGCGCTATCAGGCAGCTTGATTAACTCGATAAATTGGGTAATTAAGCTTTCATAGTAAGATTTATCATCTGACGACAGCTTACCTTGCTGATGATCGCTTACTAGCTGGGTGATGCGGTCTTTATTAATCGCTTGTTGTAGGGTCAAAAATTGAGATTGGGTAGGGGAAAACGACAGCGTCATAACTAGTACCTTATCAATAGTATCTTAAGTACTTTAGCAGGTGAGATAATAGGGTAGCAAGCAAAGGCGTGTTAAACAGCAAATTGCTAAACTTTGCTCATAAAAAAACCCATTCACAAGGGAACGGGTTCAAAATATACAACAGAATTTGGCTTGATTGGCTCTCCAACCTGGGCTCGAACCAGGGACACATGGATTAACAGTCCATTGCTCTACCGACTGAGCTATTGGAGAACAGATAATCAAGTGGTGCGTATATTACTGAGATTTAAAAAATGAGTCAAGCATTTTTTAGAAAAAAACATCAATAAACTTCATGATGCAAAATGACCCCTAGCAATCAAAATGACTCATAGCAATAACGATAGATAAAAAATACCACATAAAAAAAGACCCTTAACAAGCGTTGTTAAAGGTCTTCTTAATATGGCTCTCCAACCTGGGCTCGAACCAGGGACACATGGATTAACAGTCCATTGCTCTACCGACTGAGCTATTGGAGAATAAGCGGTAGAATTTTTTGTTAAACCTGCAAAAATCATCGCAGCGTTTAAGTGGTGCGTATTTTAGCAAATTAACCGTGACTGTCAAGCCCTATATCAAAAAATTCTTTGGAAATTTTTATTTTTGACCAGATTGTAGCTAGTAATCAGTCAGTTACTGATTGGCTATTGTGATGATAAGACGAATTTGCTAGTTTAGCGGTTAATGCATCGCTGTATTGGCCAAGTTGCCTCCCAGCTACGTTGCTTCCTAGCTACGTTCTCACCGCTCGCTATGTTGATTCACAGCTATGTTGGCTCACAGCTATGCTAAGGTTGATAATTTTTTATGATAGTTGTTATATGAATTAAGAAGGATCGTCATTGTGGCTAATTCCGTTGAATTACAGCAAAATTTGCAAGTTGCCCCTTTACAGAACGAACTTACCATGTCTGTGCTGATGACGCCTGATTTGGCAAATTTCACCGGCAATGTGCATGGCGGGGATTTATTAAAAATGCTTGACCAAGTGGCCTATGCCTGTGCCAGTCGCTATAGCGGTAGCTACGTGGTGACGCTATCGGTGGATCAAGTGATTTTTCGTGAGCCGATTCATGTAGGGGAGTTAGTCACCTTTTTGGCAAGCGTCAATTATGTGGGCAAAACTTCGATGGAAGTGGGTATTCGAGTGCAGGCAGAAAATATCCAAAACCGTACGATACGCCATACCAATAGTTGTTATTTCACCATGGTAGCGGTGGATAAATATGGCAAGCCCACCCGTGTACCACCCCTTGAAATCAAAGATAGCCCGCAAGAATGCCGCCAAAAAGCCGCACAGATGCGTAAAGCATTACGTTTTCAAAGTAACAACATTCCCCAATGTGATATCGAGTAGGCAGAAAAATGCGTCATAAATATCCCTCTATAAAATCCAACAAACCGTTACGCCTATTATGGTCATTAACCGCTAAAAAGTTAGCAGGGCTAGCCTTATTGGTATCATCTAGCGTGACTATGCTGGTTCATCCTGCTTACGCCGAATTAATCATTCAGAACAACCCAGTTAGTGCTCAACCACCAGTTACGACTATCAACGAATTGCAAACCCAGCCCACGGATGCATCGCTTGACAAGCTTATCAAGGTGCTACATATCGATAAAATGATTGATGAAATGATTGCCCAACGTCAGCAAGCGGCCAGTATGATGAAAGGGCTACCTCAAGAATTGCCTACAGATGAAAATGCGGGTATTTTTAGCCGTCATGCGCAAAAACAACTTAAAAATATCTTTGTTAAATATAGCACCATCTTGGGACAGCAATTAGACCAACCCATCTCTAAACAGCAACTGCAACAAGCTTATCAAGCAATTGCCAAAAGAACCTATACCCAAGCTGAAGTCGATGCCCTCAACCAATTTTATGAGACCCCAATGGGACAACGCATCTTGAGTAAACAATCGCAAGTTTCCAGTGAGTTTGTGCAGGTGATGATGCCGACCTTGATAGGTGACACAAGCCAATTTGAAAAAGCGATGCCAAGCTTGCAAAAAGATATCGAAAAAATCTTTAAATAACTAGTTGACAATCCATGACAAGTCTATATAATACGCGTCACTTCGATGATATTGAAGCAACTTGATTGGCTTATAGATTGCCTATCAGGGTCGTTAGCTCAGTTGGTAGAGCGTCTGCCTTACACGCAGAATGTCGGCGGTTCGAATCCGTCACGACCCACCAACCTATATCATCGCTATCAGCTACCGTGCAGTGGTAGTTCAGTTGGTTAGAATACCGGCCTGTCACGCCGGGGGTCGCGGGTTCGAGTCCCGTCCGCTGCGCCACTTATTTTAGTGGATTTAAAAACGAAATTTTTAAAGTTTTATACCTCAAATCTCCCCTGATTTGAGGTTTTTTTCGTCTTGGTATTTAGTTAAGTGATTGAATATAAAAAATATTATTTTTTCGATAAATCTTTTACTTATCAACTGTGTCTTGACTGACTGATTGTTAAATTACCAAACATGTTCTGAAAGATAGGTTAGTAAAACTAACATGACCAAATGCTTGTGACCAAAACGTGACCATTTTGTGACCAAAAATTTTGGCTGACGGCTTGCAAGGTCACAAGACTTTGTGAAAACACAAGATGCTTGGATGGGCTATTTTTACGTATTCTGTGAGGCGTGCATATACTTGAACAGTCGTCTTAAGTCATTGGTTTCCCCAAATAATACTAAAACCGTATCAGGCTCAATGACAAAATCTGGATGTACAATGCCATCAATTTTGGACTTAGTTTGATTTCGACCAAAACCAAATTGGGTTTGGTGAAATGAAATGGTGGTTAACAGCATCACATTAAACTGATTGATTAAATCAAGCGCGTGAACTGTTTTACCGTAAAATGTAGGCGGCGTCTGTATTTGAACAATACTATAATCATTATCAAGCTCAAACGAATCAATTAAGCCATTTAAGGAGAGTTTCTTTGCCCAGTGGGTTGCCGCCTCGTTTTCAGGTTGGATGATATCATCAACCCCCAATGCTTGTAGCACTTTTTCATGCAGTGGGTTAATCGCTCGGCTAATGATATATTTGGCATTAAGATTTTTGAATAGGGCAGTGACCATCACGTTTTGCCCTTGGTCTTCGCCAATGGTAATGAGCACTACATCTGTCTGGGCGATGGGTAACCCTGAGACGGCGTTTTCGCTGGTAGAATCGATACAAATCGTGTGCGAAATGGATTCTTTGTAGCGCTCAACTTTATCCATGTCGATATCAATACCAATGACCTCATGCCCTTGACTGGTGAGTTTGGTGGCAAGTGATGAGCCAAAATTGCCTAGACCGACGATGATGTATTTCATATCTATACCTTATCAATTTATTTTTAGGTGATAATAATCTCTTCGCTGGGATAGCGATAGCTTTGATGCCTTGGGCGATTTAATAAGGCAATTAAGATGGTCAACGCCCCAACTCGTCCACAAAACATCAGCCCAATCAGGACGGATTTGCTAAACGCACTTAAATGCGGGGTGATGCCTAAGCTTAACCCTGTGGTAGTGTAAGCAGAAACACTTTCAAATAACACTTCTGTCATACTCATGTTGGGCTCTGCCCAGCGTATTAACGTACAACCAAACGCAATGATAATCACTGACAAACAGATAATCGCAAATGCCCGTTTCACTGAGATATCCGCAATTTCACGACGAAATACTTCGATACGAGAATAGCCGCGTGCCAGTGACACAATATTGAGCACAGCGACCGCAAAGGTCGTGGTTTTGATACCACCGCCTGTAGAGTTTGGGGCTGCCCCGACCCACATCAGTGCAATGGTAAGCATCACAGTCGGTGGCGCTAGCTGTGCCATGTCTACCACGTTGATTCCTGATGAGCGCGGTGAAGCCGCCACAAAAAACCCTGTCACAAGTTTGCCTATGACACTGGTATGCTCAGTTAATGTGCCTTGCCACTCAAATACAAGCACACTGACAAAGGCAAGCACTAGCAAGGACAGGGTCGTCACTAAACTAATGCGACTATTGATACTCAGTAGCCACGGCTTGGCACCATATCGTGAGCGGTTAGGAAACAACAGGCGCATCACCTGATGGCGCAAATATTCCACGACATTGGCAACTATCGCAAACCCCAATCCCCCAAACAAAAATGTCACCGCCACAACCATTTGTAACGGATAATTAAAGCGCAGTTGTAACTCATATAAGCTATCACTCATCGTTGAAAAACCTGCATTACAAAATGCAGAGATGGCATGAAAAACCGAAAAAAAGATGCGGCGATGGATACTCATAGGGACATCAAGCATACTGAGATAAATCGCTATGGCTGCCACGGACTCCACCGCAAACGTGACTGCAAAAATTACTTTGAGCGTCTTTAGCACATCACTCATACGATTGGCTGAGGTCACATGCCCAATCTGTAGCTGTGTCTGATAACTGATGCGCCCTCGAAAAAAATAGCTAAAATAGGTAGCAAAAGTTAAAATCCCTAAGCCGCCCAATTGAAACAAACACATGATAATGATTTGACCCAATGGGGTAAAAAAAGCGCCGGTATCTTTTACCGCCAGACCTGTGATACACACCGCACTCGTGGCAGTAAATAAAGCATCAACAAACGCAATATGACCATACGTGGCATTTGGCATCATCAGCAAAAACGTGCCGAGCAAAATAAGCAATAAAAAACTTAAAATAAACAATTGGGCAGGATGGGCAACGACTATCTTAAAGCTAAACTCCATCACCAATAACTGACGAATAAAAGAAACCAACAACGCAATTTTTATCAGCGATTTTTCAAACAAGAATTTGTATAAAAAAGAACTATTATCGGCAAAAAAATGTGTCACCAATAACGCAATGACTAATAAAGCAATGGACAAATCAAACGTTAGCACAAGCTTTGAACGTATACCTTTTTGCACATATTGACTCAATAATTCAATAAAATTAAGCCCAAGCACGATTAAATAAAACGTCGAAGCCACGCCATGCAACCAAACTTTAAAATCAAATCCCGTCTCAATAACCGCAAGCAATACAGCGAATAAACTGCTATAAAATACCAGTTTATTAAACACACCCGATGGCTTGTCATGCAGTGAGTCCAGCGCATTTTTTTTATTTTTTTTCAATATAAAATCAAACATCGTAAAATTGACTTCCGTTTTACCCAAGCATAGTTGTTGTACTTTATACCGCAATTATACGTTTGAGAAAACTAGATTGAACAATGATTTAAAAAAGCAGCGATGATTTGACAAAATTACGTTGTTTTTGAGGCAGACTAAAACACCAAGGTTACCGTTAAGCCTTGGGTGGTGGCAGTGGTTTGGGCGTTGTTGTCAATCACTTGCGTAGGACTCAGATAAATATCGATATTGGCTTGTTGGCAGATTTGATAAACAATCGATAAACCCAATCCCGTACCACCAATCACCGTCAAACCTGAATGGGCGCTTGTGTCTTTGGTAGGAAAAGATTTTTTGGCAGTATCGCTATGGGTTTGTGTGCTACTTGTTTGTCCTTGTGCTAGTGACGCGCTAGACGCATTTTGATTGACGCGGTAAAAGGGTTGAAAGACGTCTTGATAATGGGCTGCATCAATGCCAATGCCGGTATCAGCAACTTGGACGATGAGTCGTTTTGCGCGATGATTAATTGCGTTGCTAGCGTTGTTAACCAACACAGGGGTCGGGGTCAATGCGTTGGCTAAATCGGTATGGGTGTTGCTTGATGGCTGCGTTAAGTCATCGATAGTCATCTGGTCAATAACAACAGCGATATTGCCTGTGGTTGGGGTGTATAAAATCGCATTTTGCAGTAAATTTTTGAGGAGGATAAACAAGGCGGTTTCATCTACACTGACCTGCGTCGCGGACGCCCCCAGCGCGGCGAGATGGTTGTCAACCGACAGGGTTTGGTCTTTGCTATCGGCAATCGGAAATAGCAGTTTGATGGCTTCTCGTAGCACTGCGATTAAATCGGTGGGCGTGTTGGTGCGCTCGGTCAGCTGTGATTGCTGGGCTTCCATACGGGCAAGGGTGAGTAGCTGTTCGACCAAATGTTGATTGTGTTCCACTCTCACAGCGAGCTTATGAATATTTTGTTTGAATTTTGCTTGCCTTGCAGGGTCGCTATACATCGCCGCGTCTTGACTGTATTTTTGCAGTTGTTGCACTTGCAGTGAGATTGCGGTCAATGGCGATCGTAGCTCATGTGCTGCATCCGCGATGAAGCGGTTTTGGTTTTGGATATGCGTGTCAACCCGTTGTAACAACGCATTGATTTCAATGACCAAGGGCATCAGCTCGCTAGGCAGAATTGAGCGATGTTGGCTGTCAGTGGGTAGCTCGATCAAGCTGAGATCTTGACCATGACGTTTTGCCATTTGCTTTGCTAATAACTGAATCGGACGCAATACGCGCTTTAATACCCAAGGCAATAGTGCAAGCAGCAATAGGGTGGTTAGTAAAATTGGAATAATGGATTGCCAAGCCGATTTTAAGGCAATTTTTTTCTGCCATTCGACAGGTTGACGCACAAAAATCGCCCGCCTTGGGGTGTCTTTACGAAAGACTTTCCAGATTTCACCATCAAGGGTTAATTCACTAAAACCGATAGGGGTGTTAACCAATTGCGGGTGAGCCACTGGTTCAATAAAATTGGTGTCAATTTTGCCAAAACGGGCTGGGAAAATATCAACTTGCACACCGTCTTTAACGCCTTGATACTGTAGTACGTTGCTTTCATCATTGGGCGAGAAAACAGTGGTCGGCGTGCTACTGCTAGGGGCAGAAGCTATCATAGCTGGTATAGACGGTATAGGCGGTGGTAAGTCATGCGGTAAAAGATTGTTATCTAGGTTTCGCCTATTGGGAATTAGTTCATGCGGGGGTGGTCGCACCGTTGAGCGCGAGCTAACCAGCTCAGCAAGATAGCTAAGATTGGTTTCTTGTGAGGTGTTAAACTCTTGATAGGTATAGCAAAATACCGCAATTTGTACCAAAATGCCAATCGATAATAACGTGCCAAGTATCCAAACCAGCAATTGTTTTTGTAGTGATTTTTGCAACGATTTTTGCAAGGGTAGGGCGGTTTTTGTAGGGTTAGCCATGGTCATTTTCGTGGGTACTTGGCGGTCATTGTCTGGATATTTTTGAGCCTTTTTTCTATCGCTTTTTGTTAGTCTTGGGATTCGGCGCTGATATACCAGCCCAAACCACGGATGTTTTTAATCCGTTTTTGACCAATTTTTTTGCGCAGTCCATAGATTAAAAATTCAATGGCATTGCTCTCAGTCCTTTCACGCGGTCTTTGATTTGGTCTCGGGCGGTCAGCACCAGTACAGGCGTATCGATTTTGGCACTGCGAAGCGTCTCTAACACGCTCATGCCGTCAATTTCTGGCAAGCCCAAATCTAGCAAAATCACGTCATACGATTCGACTTTGAGGGTCAAAATCGCTTCTCGCCCATCTTTTGCCCAGTCTACCGCATAGGCTTCTTCTTCTAGACTATCAATCAGACTGTCGGCAATGAATACGTCATCTTCGACGAGTAATACTCTCATTGGGTTACCTTTATACACGAATACTGTTCAATAAATAGACTATAACACAAAAAACCGCCATTCTAAGAATGACGGTGTTGCTCATAAGCAAGGTTGCCATTTGGCACTCAATTATGGCTGAGTAGGCGCACGACGGTTGAAGTCTTTGAATGATTTGACATCGCTCACGGCACCTGTTTGGGCATCAACTTTGACATGATAGACTTCTTGACCTTTCACCACTTCAATCTGATAGCTTGGAGTTCTAGGTGGTTGATTTTGCGCAGGGTTTGGTGCAGGCGGCATGCCTGTATTGTCCATTTGTGGGTCTCTGTTAGGGCGGCGGTGACCGTCACGAGAACCATGACCACCCATTTTACCCCCTTTATCCCCACCCAAATGGGCGCCAATGGCTTCACCACCCACTTGGTTCGCTGCCAATTGCATGGCGCGTTCTAGGCTGATATTGGTGGCAGGCGGCGCAGTTAGTTGATTGTTGGGGTTGCCGATGTTGTTGGGGCTATTAGGGTTATTGGGGGTATTGGGTTGTGGCGGACGCGCTGTGCGTGATGGCCGTGATGGCCGTGATGGCATAGTTGCTTGGCTCACTTGACCATTAGACGCATTGACGATATACAGTTGTGGCTGACCATTCGCACTGAGGGTCATGACCCGGTAGCCGACAATGTTGTCATCGGCGTTGTTGCTGGTACGCGCAGGGTTTGGGTTGGGTCGGTTGCTACTGTCATGATAGCGTACGCCAACGATGCGTGTGTTCGCGGTTTGTTTTTGTACCAAGGCGATCGCTTGAGAGGCACTGATGCTGGCATTGGCGGCTGCTTGGGCGTTGGCTTGCATGGCTTGTAAGCGTTGCTCAAAGTTCTTGGCATTGGCTGGATGGCGTTTTTGCATTTTTTGCGCTTGTGGTGCCGCTGAGGTGCTCGCACAGGCGGTGACTGTCGCACCTGTAACGACACTAAGCAGGGCTACACTAAGCCCAGTGGCTAAAAATGAGGGGTTAAATTTTGCTAAGTTCATAGGTTTTCCTGCGGTTGTTAATATAGTTGTTGATAACCCTTGATTGGATAGTACTATCATACAAAAATTAAGACAGCAGAAACTTAGCGATAACGCAGAATCAGGCTAGGTAGGTTATAGCAATCGGATTAAACAATCTGCTTTGCATAAACGCCTGCAGCAATGTTCAAAAATGTTTGTTTCAATTTTTTCGGATATCGAATCATTTTTTTAAATGAAAACATCAGGCTCAGGTAATTGCACAATATTAATTGGTTGGTCAATTTGCCAAAGATGGTGGGTGACAATGATTAAAATGCCTTGCTGCTGATGCTGTACCAGCATTTGCCACAGTGCTTCACGGCTTTTTTTATCAAGTCCCGCAAACGGCTCATCTAGCAGCAAGATTTTTTTTGGGCTAAGTAATAGCCGTGCCAAGGCAATGCGTCTGGCTTGTCCACCGGAAATAGCTTGCCCGTATTCCCCTAGCGGGGTCTGTAATTGTAGCGGCTGACTGCGCGCCCAGTCTTTGAGTCCAACCTTACCCAGCACTTGCCAAAGCTGTTCATCACTGGCATCGGCGTTGCCCAATCTTAAATTGGTCGCCAAGGTCTGGTCAAAAATATCAATCTGCTGCCCCAGATAACCTGTGAGCGCGGGCGTATCGTGTAACGCTAGCCAATCCCTACCATTGAGCTCTATGCTGCCTTGTTGCGGTGCTAGTTCACGAGCCAGCACTTGTAACAGTGTTGATTTGCCCGCGCCCGAGCGCCCAGTAATCAATACAGGGATGCCTTGGGTGGCAGTCAAGCTGATAGCTTTGAAACCGACAATCGCCTGCGGCATTTTGGCAGCTAGCTGATGGATGGTGAGTGTGAGTGGTGCACTTAGGCGCGCAACATCGATGGGTAAAGGGGCTAAATCATGGTTTAAGTGATTGGTTAAATCAGGCGTTAAATGATGGCTAGGTTGTAGCGAAGGATTGAGTAATTCATTGAGTTGGTGTTTTGCTGCCAAACTATTGCCAAGGGCTAGCGAATGGGTGACTAACGGTGTTAGCAAGTCAGTCATGCCCATGATACCGAGGGATAGCGCAAGCAACATCGGCACACTGATGACAAGGGGCGTGTGATAAAAACCCACTAACAAGCCGACCAAAACCGCTGCAATCAGCCACTGCATGATTAGCATGACCAATGATTGGGCGCGCTGGATGCGCTTTTGCTGATGCGTATGTTGAGTGTCGACGCTGTTAAAAGCAGTCAATTCGGATTGCCAGCGCTGCCAAATCAATAAATGGGTAAGCGCCGATAGTGGATTGAGCAAACTGACACGCCTAGACTCTGCCAATGCCTGATGAGCGCGGGCGTGCTTGATACTGCGCCATGTCAGCATGGCAGGCAGCATCAAACCTGCGATTAAAAATATGGCAATCAGCATGGGGTTAACCTCATACTGATAAAGTAAGGTGGCTACTAGCAAGCTCGCGGTGGTAGCGACTAGCCAAGGCGATACCACGCGCAGTGGCAACTCATTGAGTACCTCAATATCATGGGTTAAACGGTGCATGACATGGGTAGATTGTAGGGTGCTTGATAAATTTGCCAGTGGCAGGCGTGCAAACTGGTTAAAAAACCGCACTCGCAGCCGCTGCAACAAACCAAACACCGCATGGTGGGACACCATCATTTCACCATAGCGTCCTGCGGTACGTACCATCGCCATCACACGGATAATCGCTGCCGGTACCAGATAATTAAAACTGTGTGAGCCTAGCGCCACCATCCCCGCCATTGCTGCCGCAGAAATAAACCACCCTGACGTCATCAACAGCCCAATCACCGATAACGCAGTCATTATGCCTAATAAGGCAGCAATGAGCCATTTATCTAGCTGCGTGCTAAACAGCTGGGATAAACGGAAGGTTTGATGACTGTTTGCTCTTTTTTGCGGGTGAGTTTTGACAAGGCTATTTTGATTAATAAGCCTATTTTCACTAGCAAGTTTATTTTCACTATTGTTTTCACTATTAGGGGCTGTCATACCGTTACGCCTTCGCCAAAGTAGATGCAATATCAAGGCTTATTTGCCGATCCAGCCAAGGCAGGTTTGTGGCATCGTGCGTCACCCATAACACGGTTTTACCCCTCGTCACTTGTTGTAATAGCGCATTAATCTCGGCTGCGGTATCACTATCTAAATGCTCAGTGGGTTCATCGAGTAGCCAAAGCTGCGCGTCTTGCAACAGTAACTGGGCTATTGCCAGTCGTCGCTGCTGTCCACCCGACAAGCCGCTACCACGCTCACCTAACTGAGTATCTAGCTGATTTGGCAGTGCCTTTATCAAAGGTTTTAACCCCACTTGCGCAAGAATTTGCCATAGTTTGTCATTACTGGCGGTTGGGTTTGGCAGGCGCAAATTATCGGCGATACTCATCGGCAGTAGCATGGTTTGCTGTGACAAATAGGCGATTTGGTGGCGAAATTGCGTGGAATTGATGGTGTTAAAATTTTGGTTGTCAATAAAAATATCGCCTTGGTAGGCACAAAAACCCAAAAAAATTTGCAATAGGGTGGATTTGCCGCTGCCACTTTGACCGACAATCGCTAATCGTTCCCCTGCGGCAATAGCGAAACTTAACGGCGCGAGCCGTGTGCGCTGCTGATGATTGACCCAAATATTATCTGCGTCAATGGCAGGGGGCGCAGTTAATATAAAGGGGTTAGCTTTTGTTTTTTCCGCTGACGCAAACGCTAACAACGGTGATAATTCAGCAATCGCACCTTCCGCTTGCGCTTTAACATGATAATCCGCGCCCAACTGACGTAGCGGGGCATAAAATTCGGGTGCCAACAGCAGCAAAAATAGCGCCGACTGGTAAGGCACAGGCACCGTGTTTTTTTGCCAGGGTAAAATACCGATTAAACCAAAACCCAAATACACGGCAAGTAGCGCAATCGACAGCGCGGCTAACAGTTCTAGCGCTGCGGTGTTTAAAAACGCAATTTTGAGCACCGACATGGTGCGCATACGGTAGGCTTCGGCTGAAGCATCGATATCTTGACTGGCGTGCCCAACAGCATCCAGCCGTTGCAGTGTCGCTGTACCACGTAACCAATCCAAAAATCGCCCGCTTAGCTGTGCCATCGCGGCAAATTGTTGCCGACTTTTACGGGCGGTGGCATGACCAATTAATACCATAAATACAGGGACTAGCGGTGCAGTTAGTAGTAAAATCAGCGTCGCTATCCAGCTTTGGGTCGCAGCGGCGACTAATAGCATGATAGGCGTGGTCACCACAATCAGTCGCTGCAGATAAAAACGGCTGACATAGCCCGTTAAGGCGTCACATTGCTCAATCACCATACTGGCAAGCCCACCATCACTGCCATACTGGTCGCGCGCTGCACCTACTTGTGCCAGTTTTTCAAGTAGCGTTTTTCGCAGGATGCTGGCTACTTGTAGCCCTGCGTCTAAGGCCAGCTGGTCTTTGCAAAAATGCAGTAAAGGACGTAGCAACAGACACCCTATGAGCCACGGCAGATAATCAAAAAATACGTCAGTGGCAGGGCGGTGATGGGCGATTTGCGTTAACCAATTTGCAAAGATGACCGCAATCAGCCAAGACTGCACAATCAATACCAGCGTGGACACAACTGACAGTCCCCATGCCATATAAATCGGTCGCTTTGCCATAGCGGCATAGTGACGAAGGGTTTGGTTGACAGCAGAAGTTTCAGACATGGTTGGTTAACAGTAATGACAAGATCAGTGGACATATCATAGCGTATCAAACGCAGGTTAGGTATTACAAATCATGTTCATCAAGGCAATGAGACAAAAAAGTGTAAACACCGTGCCCACCAATGAGGGTTGATAAAACCTTGATAAAGGCATATAAAAAGCCATATAAAAGACAATTAAATAAGTAAAGCGATGAACGACCGAGCCACTTTAAACGATTACCTTCAAAAGACACATAAACTATCACTTATTCAATTATCACCATTTTTGACAGGGTATGAGAAAATGGTAGCAGCAACGCCATACTAATCCTAGTATTTTGTAGTCAGGTGCGACATTATGCCGCATGACAAATAATTTATAGATTTATATAATGTTTGTAAATAAAAACATTACCCTTTTTTAACCACGCATGAGGGTAATTGACATCTGAATTGGTTGTCAAACCAAGGAGTCAACATGATAACAGAACATCTCGTCGATATTTCCCGTCTGCAGTTTGCAGTCACGGCGTTATATCATTTTTTATTTGTGCCACTCACACTGGGCATGGTGTGGCTGCTGGTCATCATGGAATCCATGTACGTGATGACAGGCAAAGAAGTGTGGAAGGACATGACGCGTTTTTGGGGCAAACTGTTTGGCATCAACTTTGCCTTGGGCGTCACCACAGGCATCACCATGGAATTCCAGTTTGGTACCAACTGGGCATATTACTCACAATATGTCGGCGATATTTTTGGGGCGCCGCTTGCCATTGAAGGCTTGATGGCATTTTTTTTAGAATCAACCATGGTTGGACTGTTTTTCTTTGGTTGGGATAGACTGTCACGCGGACAGCATTTACTGGTGACTATGTTGATGGCGCTGGGTACCAATCTATCCGCGTTGTGGATTTTGATTGCCAATGGGTGGATGCAAAATCCGGTTGGCGCGGAGTTTAATTACCAAACCATGCGCATGGAAATGACCGATTTTGCGGCAGTATTATTTAACCCTGAGGCGCAAAACAAATTTGTGCATACCGTCTCTGCCGGCTATACGGTGGGGGCGACCTTTGTGCTTGCCATCTCAGCGTGGTATCTGCTCAAAAAACGCGATGTCGAATTTGCCAAACGCAGCTTTCAAGTCGCGGCGGCATTTGGTTTTGCGTCAATTTGTAGCACCATCGTGCTGGGTGATGAGTCGGGTTATTCTATTGGCTTGGCACAGCAAACCAAAATGGCAGCGATAGAGGCGATGTGGGAAACCGAGCCTGCGCCTGCCAGTTTTAATTTGATTGCAGATATCAACCAAGCCGAGCAAAAAAATAACTGGGCAGTACAAATTCCGTATGTGATGGGCTTGATTGGGACGCGCTCACTAGATACCCCGATTTTGGGCATCCATGACATCAAAATCATCAATGAAAAACGCATCATTAATGGTCAAAAAGCGGTGGTACTACTGGATCAATTACGCAGTGCGCCCCCAGGTTCAACCCCAAATCCTGTCACAGTGGCGGAGTTTGAAAAGGTAAAAAAAGACTTGGGCTTTGGGTTATTGCTCAAACGCTATTCGCCAGATGTCAGCAAAGCCACGCCTGCAATGATTAAACAGGCCACCGATGCCACTATTCCACCTATTATTCCGATGTTTTGGTCATTTCGTGCCATGGTGGGCTTGGGTTTTTTATTGTTGGCATTGTTTACTATTAGTCTTTGGTCAAGTGTCAAAGGCAACTTTATCCAAAAACCTTGGCTGTTACGTTGGGCATTATTGATGCTGCCTGCGCCTTGGCTTGCTGCGGAATTTGGTTGGTTTGTTGCCGAGTATGGGCGTCAACCTTGGACGATTTATGGCATGTTACCGACCTATTTTTCAGTCTCCAACATTAGCGTGGCGAATGTGTATGCCTCGCTGGCGGGATTTGTTGGTTTTTATACGGTGCTGCTGATGATTGAAATGTACTTGATGGTGAAATATGCCCGTAAAGGACCCGCAAGTCTAGGTACAGGCAAATACTACGGCGAAGATACTCACAAGGTTCATGTGAGTCCTGCATTAAATTTGCCCCATGATACAGCCGAGGTGAATCATGTTGTTTGATTATGAAACACTCAAAATTATTTGGTGGTTATTAGTCGGTGCGCTGCTCATTGGGTTTGCTATCATGGATGGGCATGATATGGGCGTGTGTTCGTTACTGCCTTTTGTCGGCAAAGATGATGAAGAGCGGCGGGTGATTATCAATACCATTGGTCCGCACTGGGAGGGTAACCAAGTATGGTTTATCACGGCAGGTGGCGCGATTTTTGCGGCATGGCCGATGGTGTACGCCACTGCCTTTAGCGGTTTTTATTGGGCGTTGATGGCAGTGTTATGGGCGTTATTTTTCCGCCCGGTGGGGTTTAAATATCGCAGTATGATACACAATCCAACCTGGCGCAAAGCGTGGGACTGGGGGTTGTTTGTCGGTTCATTTATCCCGGCTGTGGTGTTTGGCGTGGCATTTGGTAATTTGTTTTTAGGCGTCCCCTTTAGTTTTAACAACCATTTGGTATCGACTTACACAGGCTCATTTTGGGCATTGCTTAATCCATTTGCCCTACTGTGTGGCTTAATCAGTGCGTCTATGTTGATTATGCAAGGGGGAGCGTATTTGGCGCATCGCACCCTTGATGAGGTACAAAATCGTACCCTTAACTACGCTGCTATCAGTAGTATGGTGATGGCGGTGCTGTTTGTGCTCGCGGGAGTATGGATACAATCGATTGACGGCTATCATATCACCAGCCACATTGACCCCCAAGCCTTGCCAAATGTGCTCAATAAAGAGGTGACGCGTCAAGCGGGCGCATGGATGGCAAATTATCATCAGTATCCGCTTGCATGGGCATTCCCTGTGCTTGGTGTCATCATGCCGCTTGTCACGGCGATATTGTTAAAAGCGCGTAAAACCTTGACCGCATTTATTGCCTCCAGTATTGCTGTGCTTAGTGTGATTATGACCGCAGGTGTGGCGCTGTTTCCGTTTGTCATGCCATCCTCTAGCGACCCACGTTCAAGCTTGACGGTTTGGGACAGTGTATCGAGTCATCTCACCTTGATGATTATGTTGTTTGTCGTGGTGGTGTTATTACCGATGATTGTAGGTTACACCAGCTGGGCATATAGCGTGATGCGCGGTAAAGTGACCAAGGCTTATGTTCGAGAGCAAGAGCATTCACTTTACTGACCCAAATCAAGGCAACTTAATAGGAGAACACAATGTGGTATTTTGCGTGGATATTAGGATTGGGGTTTGCGGTATTATTGGCGATTTTAAACGCGCTGTGGCTTGAAAATGCCGATGCGCGTAATAAAGCTTTTAATCCAAAAGCTAAGGACGATAATCCCACCAATGATGGTACGGTGACAGAAGGCAATCCCACTGAAGATATCCATAAAACAGGTAAGACTTCAGATAACGAGTCCTTATAGCCATCAACCTCAACCATTAGCGCTTTAAGTCATCACGGCTTAAAGCGCTTTTTTATGCATTTTCAAAACCCGCTATTTTTTAATCATTTTCTTATTTGGTACACAATTTGCATTCCCTGTCTTGGCAAAACTGATTAATACTTGAGCGATAGTTTTTTATCGAGGGCATAAGAGCATAAGGGCAAAAGCTTCATGAGAAAATTAAACAATACGGTTCAACGGCATACCAGTAAACGGTTTAAGAAAGCCTATAAATGGCTATTATCCGTGATGGTTTTTTATCAACATTCCTCGGTGTACGCTGCGACGCCCACCAATGAGCAGCTATATGACTACCAAAATGTGATGTGGGTAGTTATTGGTGGTTTGCTGGTGTTCTTTATGCAGGCGGGCTTTGCGCTCATTGAAGCAGGCTCAGTGCGTAGTAAAAATACCGTGAATGTGTTGATGAAAAACTACACCGACATGGCGATTGGCGGGTTAATTTTTTATATCTTGGGCTATGGTTTGATGGCAGGCAACAACCCCACAGGTTACGTGGGCCAAAGCGAGTTTTTACCAGAACAGCTTAGCAATATGCAATGGGCACATTTGTTTTTTCAGATGATGTTTGCTTCCACCGCCGCCACCATTGCCAGTGGTGCGATGGCGGAGCGCATTAAATTTTCAGGGTATCTGATTGGTACGTTGATGACTTGCGGATTGATTTATCCAGTCGTAGCAAGTTGGGCATGGGGCGGCTATTATGGCGGTCAAGGCTGGCTCACCGAGCTTGGATTTATTGATTTTGCCGGCTCTTCGGTGGTGCACTCTGTCGGTGGGTGGTTAGCGCTCGCGGGTATTATCGTCCTTGGACCGCGTATTGGTCGCTTTGGCCCTGATGGCACGCCGCGTTTGATTGCCGGTCATAATCTCACGCTTGTCACCTTGGGCGGCTTTATTCTATGGTTAGCGTGGTTTGGATTTAACGCAGGTTCTACACTGACCAGCTCAGGTAATTTGGGCAAAATCATGCTAAATACCCACCTAGCAGGGGTGAGTGCGGTGACGGCTTATCTGCTGATTTCAGGGGTGATGCGTAAGGCGATTTTATTGAGTGATACGGTCAATATCAGCCTTGCAGGGTTGGTCGCTATTACCGCAGGCTGTGCGACCATGTCGCCTGTGTATGCGATTGTTACCGGTGTGGGTGCATGTTTGGCGTATTTGGCGGTGAAGCGGTTGTTGGATAATGTTCAAATGGATGATGCGGTGTATGCCGTTGCCGTGCATGTGGGCGGCGGTGTGTGGGGTACGCTGGCAGCAGGGCTGTTTTATGAAGGTGATTTATTCAGCACCCAGCGTATCATCGTACAGCTGATGGGCATCGGGGCAATGTTTGTCTGGTCATTTGGACTGGGTATGGTGGTGTATTTTGTGATTGAAAAAACCATCGGTCTTCGGGTACTTGCACAGCATGAGCAACGCGGGCTCGACTTTACCGAACATGCCGAAGGGGCTTACCCTGAATTCCAAGAGAGCTTATTTAGTCAGCAAACGCTAACTGAGCGGCACTAGTTTTAAATTTTTGCGGTGCCTGTCTGCTCTGTCGTTACAGGTACCCGACCCACCACAGTCATTTGCGTCAATTGTACTTTTATTAACTTTAAATATTTGGCACCGTCATGAACAAAGAAGCTACTATCAAATCTGCGTTAACACCGTTTTTAAAAGATGCTGATATACGTAAAGCCATGGACATCTTTCATAAAGATTATGCCGATATTACGCCTTACCAAATCCAGCGTTTTGTCCATGAAATTACGCAAGACAACGAAACCAAACAATATCGCTCAAATATCCGTCGAAGTTTGATGAAAGCGCTGAGTGATTACCAAATGGGTGCAGCCAACCCCCAATCGATGACCCATGATATCCCTAATTTGGGGCAAAATAGCCCAGTTACTTACCCATCATCCAGTCAATTAGCTATCGCTAACCAAAAACCTGACTCAATATCTAAACCAATATCTAGCCAAATAGCCGCCTTTGAGTTACTGATTGATAGTTTTACGGCGCAATTTTCACCATTATTGGGCAGCCAAATTTTAGACAGTGTCAAGCAGACGATTCATCAGCATCATAACTCATCAAAATCCCGTGGTTTTGGGCTATTAGGTCGCAAGGCAGAAACCAATCAGGCTTTAACTTTAACCATGATTCACTTTTTTGATCAGTTTTTTGGTGGCGATAAACAAAATGCGTTGACAATGTCCTTGACCGATGCGGATACAGCAGGATTTAGAACTATCTTATCGTTATTTTATCAGCAAGCGTGTCAATGGGCGGGACCTACGGATGCAGATATGGCTTTGGCGCAGGCAAACAAGATTACCAAAGCTAAGTTTGACGTATCTTTGGTTGAAAAATTTATGTAGAATGCCATTTATATAAAATACTACGGATTGACAGTATCATAGTACAATTTTTATGCAGACCTAAAGATGCTAAATGGCAAGTTCCAAGTCCATTTTAGCACTGCGCTTGATGCTGTATTCTAGCTTAATTTTATGAAACTAATTATAGGTTTTATAAGGTTAAGCTTTTTTTAACCGATGAAAATTTATTGCAACTGGCTTCCCTCACAAATTTTCGGAAAATGTCATGAATCATCAAATTCAGTATTATGTTTACGCCAGTAAAATAAATTTGACCCAAATTTTTGACCACAATTTATTCACTGATATTCGCGAGCAAGCCCAGTCCAACAATCAACACCATCATATTACGGGGTTTTTATTGTTTAAGGATGGCAAATTTTTGCAGTATATTGAAGGTCAAAAAGCGGTATGTGAACAATTATTTAACACCATAAAGCAAGACCGACGACATAAAGAGATAGTGGTGTTAGACCAGGGACAGTTAGAAAAACGCTATTATCAGCAATGGCTGATGAATTGTTATAACATGGATGAAAAAACCCAAACCCTTGAACTGCTTAATCTTCCAGATATGGTGTACGACTTTGATATTTATCATTGGAGCCAAGCTCACGTACATGAGGTGATGTCACTAATGGCAAAAAACCATTTGCTTGGCATGACACCCCAAACAGGCAGTTTTTTCTCGGTGGTTTATCGCCGCTTTATGCGGCAGAATAAAAAATATTTAATCATTCAACTGCTGATACTAGTTATGTTTCTCATCAGTTTATTGTTCTTAAAAAGCAACTATTAATAGCAAACATTGATTAACTAATAGCAAACGTTGATTAACGCGATAGGGTACAAACCAACAGTGACGATTACCAAATACCCCATAAAGGCAACGGAAAAATTGAGTTTAAAAAGCCCATCGTTACCTTGCGCAACGTTTGATGGTTAGCCTTTTTTACTATCAGATTGGCAAAAATCTACAGCTCAATTAACAACATAAATATCACCAACCATGGCACCGTGATGACAGTAAGCGTGAAAAAAAGGTGTTTTTTGACATGGTGTTTGATGATGGCGCCGATATAGCTTCCTGTTTTGACTTGGTAGGGGGCAATATCAGCATCATCGCGCTCATAGAATGCGACCATGTCATTGAGTAATTGCTCGACCTGTTCGGTCTGCCATTGGTAGGTTTCAAACTTTGCTAACAGCTCGCTAATTACCGGGACTGTATGGGATATGCCGGGTGTCACACATAGCATATCGCATTGCTTAAAGCGTTTAGCAGGGGTGGTACCTTGATGGATAAGATGAATTTTATGGTGGCGTTTATCATGGGTGATAGCGAGGTACAAATTCGCTATATACATTTCACTACCTTCCATAAAATGCAGAAAGCGACCATCTTTGAATAGGATAAAACCCATGATGCCTGTTTTTTGATTATTATCTCTGGCACTGTGATAAATCTGGGTAAATGTGCTGGGCTTTAAAGCGGCTGACCAAGTAAGCGAACTGGTATAAGTCAGGTAGTAAGTAGGGGGAGACATCATCGTAGAACTCCTCAGCCATACTCTTTATATGTTACTTTGAGTGTAGCATAATAATTTTTTAATGTTATGATTAATTTAGCATTTTTTATTAAAACTAAAGTATAACCCTTAATTCATACAAAAATAAATTAAAGTTTATAAATTTTTTTAGGGTAAAAAATTTAATTATTTTTATGGTGCTGTGTTTGCATATCTGTGATTAGCTCGTTTACTTCCGATGACTGCCAATAGGTTGGGGTAAACGCTTGAAATAGTCGGCTAATGGATAAATTATTCACATCCTTATCAATGTCAATACAGTACATATCCCATTTTTTGAACCGCGGCTGCTCCCGATAACCCTCGGTAATTATTTTTAAATTTTTATGGCGATAATCTTTAAGTAAATCTTGGTACAGGTGAGTGACCAATGCCTTATCCCCTTCCAAGTATTGAAAAAAATGCCCATTTTTAAATAGCAAAAATCCCGTGATGTGTTGGGTATGATTGTATTGCCTAGAAATCCGCTCGATAGTTTTGAAAGTAAACGGATTAATCGCGCCTAGTAAGGTGATTTTACTGGTGTAGGTTAAATAATAAATGGCATCACACATAACGATATCCAACATAAGGTTACCGCTGTTACCAATTCACTACAGCGGGCATTTGATTAACGCTTATAAGCGATTATACTTAACAAAAAGACATTTTCTTACATAAATATTTAATCATTTCAAATTTAACGTTCTGACTTAAAAACTTAATTGCTTAAAAAAGAGAAACCCTTAACAAAGAGAAACCTATGCCAAATTCATTGACCTACGCTTCAAAAAACCCGCCATCCGCCACCGTCCGCTTGAATAAATACAAACTTGGAGCTGCTGCGGTTATAGCCCTTGTGGGGTTAAGTTTGACAGGCTGTCAGGCCATGGCGACAAAAAACGCACCAATCGCCGCAAAAGCTGATAGCACTAGCACAGTATCAAATGGTATTAAAACCACAAAAAATATTGCCTATGGCACAGATACCCGCCAACAACTCGATATTTATACCCCGGCAGACGGTCAGCGTCACCCTGTGTTGATATTTGTATACGGGGGCAGCTGGCAACATGGCAAACGCCAAACCTATGGCTTTGTCGGTAAGCAGTTTGCCAAGTCGGGCTACACCACAGTGGTGGTGGATTATCGCTTAGCCCCTGCAAACGTATTCCCAGATTATGTGCTCGATACAGCCAGCGCCATGGGTTGGGTGTATCGCAATATTGACCAATATGGCGGCAATCCTAATCAGCTGTTTGTCATGGGGCATTCGGCAGGGGCGTTTAATGTGGTATCTGCGGTGGATGATAACCGTTTTTGGAAAACCACCGGCATTCCCAACAAGGCAATATTAGGCGTGATTGGACTAGCAGGGCCCTATGATTACGATTTTCGTAACGGTACTACCAAAGTTGCCTTTCCAGCTGATAGTACCCGCCAGCAAGTGATGCCTGTGTATCATATCCGCCAAGATGTACCCCCACATTTGTTGGTGACAGGTAGTAAAGATATGCTTGTCTACCCACAAAATGCTGATAGCCTACAAAAAGCGCTGACCCAAGCAGGCGGCAACGTGGAACGGGTGCAAGTTCCTGCCACTCATGCAGGCGTCGTCATTGGTTTGGCAACACCGTTACAGTCTTTTTATCCCACCTTTAATAAGGTCAATGATTTTATGCAGCGGCATTTGCCAAAAGCGCAGTGAGAAAAATTTCCAAAAAAAACTTTTAAGCAGCCGCAATTTTCACAGACGCATGCAATCAAAGGCATACCGCTGCTGAGCCACTAGCCTCAAATGCGATGAAAGAATCACAACCGAGTTGAGGTAACCGACTCGGTTTGTGTTTCTATGCAATTATTTATACAATTTTCTATCCAGTCTTTGTTGCAATTTTTACTGCCTAGACAGCTGCTGCAACATAATGACGCTATTGCCGACAGATGCTATCCGCTTATAATAAACGGCATTGACCTGCTTATCATAAAAAAGTTTACAATATCCTCATAACAACATAACGAACAGGACATCCTGATGCTACCACTTAAAGACCCAACCTTACTCAAAACCCAATCCCTCATTGACAACCAATGGTTAGATGCAACGGATCGTACTACCATTGATGTCACCAATCCATTTGACAACCAAGTGATTGCCACCATACCCAGCCTAGAAAAATCCCAAGTCGTCGACGCCGTCGCCATTGCCCACAAAGCGCAAATAGACTGGGCACAAAAAACCGCCAACGAGCGCGCAGCTATTTTAAACAACTGGGCAGATTTAATCGACCAAAATAAAGAAGACTTAGCAACCATCATGACCGCTGAGCAAGGCAAGCCAATCACCGAATCGCGCGGTGAAATCGGCTATGCCAATAGCTTTATCCGCTGGTTTGCCGAAGAAGGTAAACGCATCTATGGCGATGTCATCCCTAGCACCAACAAAGACCTACGCTACGTGGTGTTAAAACAACCCATCGGTGTCTGTGCGGCGATTACCCCGTGGAATTTCCCCGCCGCCATGATTACCCGTAAAGTGGCACCGGCATTAGCCGCTGGCTGCAGCATAATTGTCAAACCTGCCACTGAAACACCATTGACCGCATTAGCACTGGGCGAACTTGCCATACGAGCAGGCTTACCTGCAGGCTTGCTACAAATCGTCACCGGCAAGTCATCCGTCATTGGCGAAGTGCTCACCCAAGATGAACGTATCCACAAATTGTCATTCACTGGCTCTACTGAAGTTGGTCGCGTGCTGATGTCACAATGCGCATCCACCGTCAAAAAACTTTCGATGGAGCTTGGTGGCAACGCCCCCTTTATCGTCTTTGATGATGCGGATTTAGAAAAAGCAGCAACCGGTCTTATCGCTTCCAAATACCGCAATGCCGGACAAACCTGTGTCTGTGCAAACCGCGTCTATGTGCAATCAAGTATCAAAGACAAATTTTTAGCCATCTTCAAACAAAAAGTCGAAGCACTAAAAGTCGGTAATGGTATGACAGAGGGTGTAAATATCGGTCCGCTCATCAACCAAGGCGCACTGGACAAAGTCGAGCAGTTACTTGCAGATGCGGTCAACAAAGGCGCGACAATTGTAACTGGGGGTAAAAAACATGCAGCATCGGCGTTAAGTTTTGAGCCAACTGTTATCACGGGAATTACCGATGACATGGACATTGCCAGCCAAGAGATTTTTGGTCCGATTGCGCCCGTGTTTGTGTTTGATAGCGATGATGAAGTGATTGCTCATGCCAATAACACGATTTATGGACTAGCGGCGTATTTTTATACCCAAAGCGTTGCGCGCTCGTGGAAAGTGTGTGAAGGACTCGAATATGGTATGGTCGCCCAAAACACCGGGCTGTTATCAACCGAAGTTGCACCATTTGGGGGTGTCAAACAATCCGGTTTTGGGCGTGAAGGCTCAAAGTATGGGATTGAAGACTATGTGACTACCAAATATTGGTGTATTGATGTGCAATAAATAATAGTTCAATCGTCCAAATTCATGGCATACATTGCCATGATTGGGCGTGAGATTGAACGCGCTGATTTAGCTTATTGGTTTTTGCAGTTAGCGCTTTAGGAATTTTACTCAGCGATATCAAATACTTGGCGCAGATATGCCAAAAAGGTATCGTTGTCGGTCATGGTTTTGCCCGGGCTGTCGGATATTTTGGCAACCGATTGCCCGTTACATTCAACCAGTTTAAGGACGATGTTGAGCGGTGTTTGCCCCATATCATTGGTCAGGTGAGTCCCGATACCAAACCCTAGTTGAAAACGGTCGTTAAAATGCAAGTACAGTGCCCACGCCTTCTGCAGCGTCAACCCATCGCTAAAATTTAACATTTTGGTTTTTGGGTTGATTTTGAGTTGTTGGTAGTGCGCGTAGGCTTTTTCGCCCCATTCATACGGGTCACCACTGTCATGACGCAGTCCATCAAATAGCTTGGCAAAATACAAGTCAAAATCGCGCAAAAAGGCATCCATTCCGACCACGTCTGTCAATGCAATACCTAAGTCTCCTCGATATTCTTGAACCCAAGCTTCGAGTGCCGCTTTTTGGAAATTACGCAAGCGCACATCGAGCGCCTGAAAGGCTTGCAGAAATTCATGAGCCATTGTGCCAATTGGGGTGATATCGAACTGTTTGGCAAAATACACATTGCTCGTACCGCGAAATATTTCCGGCACTGCCATCAACCGCTCAATCACTTGTTCTTGCCAAGCGACACTATAACGTCGACGCGTACCAAAATCTGATACCAAAAACGGGACGTCATAAGCCGCCATTTGGCGACGATAATCTTGTAACAGTAGCAGTTTATCGTTTAGCCGTTGTTCACCGACTTGCCAAGCCGATTGCTGGTCAAGGCGACTAAAATACAGTTCATTGACAATCGCCAACACAAAGATTTCAAACATCATCGCTTGAATCATCGGGCCTTCAATACGAATGTCTAACCGACCTTCGGCATCAAGGGTCGCTTTGATAAAACGCCGTTTGAGTTGAAATAATTCCAGATAATCAACAAAATCACTTTTGATAAAGCGCAGACCACGAAGGTATTGCAGCTCATCAGCTGTAAAGCGTAGTTCACAAAGCGCATCGAGCTCGGCATTGACTTCATCGAGTAGCGTTGATAGGGGATAGGCGGTGTCTTCAAGGTTGCGACAGCGAAACGCATATACGCTATGCGTCTGTGGAAACTTGTGTAGTACCACTTGGAGCATGGTAAATTTGTATAAATCCGTGTCCAGCAAAGACTTAATAATCGCCATCACTCATCCTAAATTCTGTAACTATCGATATGAGTGACTACTTTAGCATTAATTCGCTTGGATTGTACAAAATCTGACTCTGTGCTTGGCATTATGGTTGGTTGGGCGTTTCGACTTTAATTTTATTGACGGCATGGTATTCACGATTAAAATACACCAAGCCTGTCTGGTCTTTGCCTTGTTGTATGGCTTCGATACGACAAATAAAAATCCCGTGTGTGCCGACTTCCTGGATTTGCTCGATTTGGCAATCAAAGCTCGCCAAGGCATTGTCCAAAATCGGTGATTGGGTCATCAAGGTATGCCATGTGCCATGCTCAAAGCGCGCTTGCGCTTCAAGTTTGGAGGCAAAAACCGCAGATAATGGTGCATGATGGTCGGCCAGCACATTCACTGCCAATACCTTGTTTTGCACGAAATATTCATACGAGCGTGAGGCGGTATTCATGCATACAAGCAAGGTCGGTGGGGTATCGGTTACACTGCACACCGCCGATGCAGTAAAGCCATGACGACCCGCAGGGCCATCGGTAGTGACCACATTGACCGCAGCCGATAACATCGACATGGCATTTCTAAAATCAGTAACGTCAACCATTGTTTTTTCCAAAGTACTTTTTAAATTATTAGGTCGTCCAATTGATGCGTGGCTAAATAGTCATTTCGGATGAGCTTGGCGCCTTGTGCTAAGGCAAACAGCTTGGCTTGTGCCACATGACGGGGGAGCGGCGCCATCCCGCAATTGGTACAAGGGTACAAATTTTCGGCATCCACAAACTGCAAGGCTTTATGCAGCGTTGCTGCCACTTGCTCAGGCGTTTCTATCTGATGCGTCGCCACATCAATCGCGCCCACCATCACTTTTTTGCCACGAATCAATTCGATAAGTTCCATCGGTACGCGCGAATTGTGACATTCTAGCGACACCATATCAATCGCCGATTGTTGTAGTTTGGGGAAGATGGCTTCATACTGTCGCCATTCACTGCCCAAGGTTTGTTTCCAATCAGTATTGGCTTTGATACCATAACCATAACAGATATGGACGGCAGTGTCACATTTCAACCCTTCGATGGCACGTTCGAGTGCCGCAATGCCCCAATCATTAACTTCATCAAAAAATACATTAAAGGCAGGCTCATCAAATTGAATAATATCAACCCCTGCCGCCTCGAGTTCTTTGGCTTCTTGGTTGAGTAGGGTGGCAAATTCCCAAGCCAGTTTTTCACGGCTGCCGTAGTATTGGTCACTGAGGGTATCAATCATAGTCATGGGTCCAGGTAGCGCCCATTTGATAGGTTTGTCTGTGTGCTGATGTAAAAACTTGGCGTCCTCAGCAAATACCGATTGCGGGCGCGACACCGCACCCACCACAGTCGGCACACTCGCTTCATAGCGATTGCGAATTTTTACCGTAGCGCGATTGGCAAAATCAACCCCATCTAGATGCTCAATAAAGGTGGTGACAAAATGTTGGCGGGTTTGCTCGCCATCACTGACAATATCAATGCCTGCCGCTAGTTGCTGCTGCAATGATACTAATAAAGCGTCTTGTTTGCCTTGGACAAGCGCGCTGTCTGTCAGCTTCCAAGGTGACCAAAGTTGTTCAGGTTCAGCAAGCCAGCTTGGTTTAGGCAGGCTACCTGCCGTTGATGTTGGAAAAAGTGTCGTCATTGTTTTCTCTTTAATTGTTTGGTGTTAGCAAAACTGCTTAAGCGACTTATTAAGCTACTTATTAAGCGACTTGGGAATTTAACCAGTTTTGTAATAAGGTTTGGTAGGGTTTGATAAAGTGGGTTTCTGTGTATTGACCTTGTTGAATCGCTAGTTGGCTACGTTCTTCACGGTCATACTCGATTTTGGTCAGTGAATAATCCTCATGATTTAAACTGGGTTGATAACTTTGACCTGCCACGGTATTGGCGTTATAAATCTCAGGACGATAGATTTTTTGGAACGTTTCCATCGTGCTAATCGCGCTGATAAGCTCAAGGTTGGTGTAGTCATTGAGCAAATCACCTTTAAAATAAAATGCAAAAGGCGCCACTGATTTTGGCGGCATAAAATAACGCACCGATAACCCCATTTTGCTAAAGTACTCATCTGTCAGCGAATACGCGTCTTGTACATATTCAGTGCCCAAAATCGGATGACAATTGGCGGTTCGGGTGTAGGTCTTAGTGGTCGATACACTGAGACAAATCACCGGGGGTTTGTTAAATTGCTCACGATAGGCAGGCGAGTTCAACACATACTCAAACAACTTGCCATGCAAATCCCCAAAGCGCTCGGGCACGCTAAACGATGGCTGGTTTTTGTTATGCGCCAACAGCCATACACTAAAGTCATAATCGCGCACATAGGAAGAAAAACTGTTCCCCACAATGCCATCGATTCGCTGCTGGGTCTGGGTGTCAAAGATAACGGTTTTTAAAATCTCAATAGCCGGAAAGCTGTCTCCCGTACCCGCTATCTCAAGATTGGCAGACACAATCTCAAGCTCGACCTGATAGCGGTCGCCAGTCACATTGTCCCAATGTGCCAAGTCATTAAATCGATGGTTAATCATTTGTAGGGTATTGCGTAAGTTTTGCTCGCGGTGTTCACCCCGTGCCAGATTGGCAAAGTTGGTAGTCAGCCTGGTATCTTTGGCAGGTTGGTAGTTTTCATCAAATGCAATGGTTTTGATATGACAATCAATCGGTAAAGTCATGTCTATAGTCTCCGTAACAGTCGCGCAAAAAAATTTTTCTTCTAGCACCCTACGATTACTAAAAATCGTCACTGCTAAAAGTACAAAGACAGTTATACGCTAAAATGAAGATGAATGAAAACGAATTAAAATTTAAAAATAATGAATTTTATTCATTTTAAGTTTTTCCTTGAATAAAAAATGGCTAGAGAGTATCTAATCGTTTTTTATTGGCAGCACTGAGATTAGGTATTAGCGACGTCAAATTCCCTAACATAGATTCAGCGAAGCTAGTGCTGCTGTGTATTTTTTGAGGTTGACAAAGATTAATTTTGTTAGAAGTTTTACAAATTCAATAAAAGTAGATAGTTAAAAAATAATTTATGCAACAAATTAATAAATTTTGTACGTATAAAACAGGCAATTTGCAATCAGAAAGGTCAACTTACTAATTACCAACATTACGCTACAAGTCTGTAGCATTAAAGGGTGAATAGCCCGCTCTATAATCACGGGAAAATAAGGAGGGTGATATGACAATAAGCAATCATCAAAATACACCCTCGTCAGCAATCAATACGGTAAAACCACCCTATATCACTATGGCGATTTTTGCCATTATAGGATTTGTATTATTGTTTGGCGGGATTTATCTCATTAGTTTGGGCGGCTCGTGGTACTACTTGGTAGCCGGTCTTTGGATATTAGCTACGGCAGTGTTGCTTAAAAACCGCGCTGCATTGGCGCTGTGGCTGTTTGCTGCCTTATTGGTTGTGACAGCGGTATGGTCGCTATGGGAAGTGGGCAGCGATTTTTGGGCACTCGCACCTAGACTTGATATTTTAACCTTTATGGGGATTTGGCTATGGTTACCACATATCACCCGCTATGCTAAATCTCATCAGCCAATTAACCAGAAGACTCCATCATTAACACCTCAATCAACGTTCTTTGATCATACTTGGCTTACCCCGGTTCGACATGGTTTAGGCTTAGTCATTTTATCAATTTTTGCGTTGATGGGTTATGCCGCTTTTCATGACCCCCAAGAAATCAATGGTACCATCACCCGTGCGCAGCCTACGCCAAAACCATTGGCAGGCATTGCTCCTGGCGATTGGACCGATTATGGGCGTACGCCTGAAGGTACGCGCTATTCACCTTTGACCCAAATCAATGATAGCAATGTCAAAAATCTTAAAGAAGCGTGGACGTTTCGTACTGGCGACTTTAAAACCGCCAATGATTCTGGGGAAACCACTAACCAAGTCACCCCGCTTAAAGTCAACAATACCTTATATTTTTGTACCGCGCATCAGTTTTTGATTGCGCTTGACCCTGCCACAGGTAAACAAAAATGGCGCTTTGATCCGAAACTCAAGTCAGACAAAACCTTCCAACATTTGACTTGCCGTGGGGTATCGTATCACGATGACGCCAATGTCAGTAAAAATGCTGCCAGTTTGCAAGCGCGCCAAACCAAATCGGCGCTTTGCCCGCGTAAAATTATTTTACCGGTCAATGATGGTCGCTTAGTCGCCGTTAATGCCGATACGGGTCAACGTTGTAGCGATTTTGGTACCAACGGTGAAGTCAATCTGCAACAAGATATGCCATACCCATATCCCGGTGGCTACAACCCAACGTCACCGCCTGTAGTGACAGGGACGACGATTGTTATCGGTGGCTCAGTGACTGACAACCTCTCTACCAAAGAGCCTTCGGGCGTTATCCGTGGCTATGATGTTAATACGGGTAAACTGATGTGGGTGTTTGACACAGGCGCAGAAGACCCCAATGCCATCCCAGCACCTGGGCAAAAATTTGTACACAACTCGCCAAATGCATGGGCGCCGCTTGCGTATGATAGCCAAGCCGATGTCGTATATGTGCCTGTTGGTGTTGGTACGCCAGATATTTGGGGCGGTAATCGTGACCGACTACAAGAGCGCTTTGCCAACTCGGTTGTCGCGCTCAATGGCACCACAGGTAAAGTGCTATGGAGCTTCCAGACCACGCATCACGACTTGTGGGATATGGACGTACCATCGCAGCCAACCATTGCAGAATTGACCGATCAAACTGGCAAAACCACGCCTGTGGTCTATGTCACCACCAAAACGGGCAATGTGTTTGTCCTTGACCGCCGCACTGGCAAACCTGTGGTACCGGTGACAGAACGTGCCGTGCCGCAAACGGTCAAACGCGGTAACCAAACCAAAGGTGAAAAATACTCCGCCACTCAGCCATTTTCTGAGTTAAACCTTGCTCCACCGAATCCGCTACAGGATAAAGATATGTGGGGCGCGACTATGTTTGACCAGCTATATTGCCGTGCGTATTTTAAATCACTCAATTATGAGGGTATCTATACGCCACCGTCAGAAAACGGTACCTTGGTTTTCCCAGGCAATTTAGGGGTATTTGAATGGGGCGGTATTTCAGTCAATCCCGATCGCCAAGTCGCGGTGATGAATCCTTTAGCGTTACCTTTCGTCAGTACTTTGATCCCACAAGATCCTAACCGTCCACAAAAAGAAAAAGGCGCAGGCACTGAACAAGGCGTCCAGCCTATGTATGGTGCGCCTTATGGTGTTGAAATCAAACCTTTCTTATCGCCCGTCGGATTACCTTGTAAACAACCTGGCTGGGGCTATGTGGCAGGGGTGGACTTGACCACGCATCAAATCGTGTGGAAAAAACGTATCGGTACTATCCGTGATAGCTTGCCAAAACTGATGCAGTTACCGCCATTAAAAATCGGTGTACCTGGACTGGGTGGTTCGATTTCGACAGCGGGAAATGTGATGTTTGTCGCGGCGACCCAAGATAATTATATCCGTGCCTTTAATGTCAGTAACGGCGATAAACTCTGGGAAGCACGTTTGCCGGCTGGTGGGCAAGCCACGCCAATGACTTATGAGATTAATGGCAAACAGTATGTGGTCATCATGGCAGGCGGGCATGGCTCGTTTGGCACCAAGATGGGTGACTACATGGTTGCCTATGCGTTACCTAATTAGTCATAGATGTTTTAAAAAAACCACGTTAACACCTTAACGTGGTTTTTTTATGAGCCTAGATGAAGGGGGAAGTGTATTTAGTCATAATTTATATCGGCAATTAAAAAACACTTAACGATAGCAATTACTTAACTGGTTTTTTAAATGCCTCAATCGCCATCGTTCGTGAGACTTTTGTTGGGGTGTCAAGCTTTGGATAGGCGATGTGGGGATGTTGTGTTAGGTAAGTTTGCAGTTTTTGCTCATCGTTGATGATGTTAGCTGGCACTGTTGCAAGCTCGGGCACCCAGTATTGGATATAGCTGGCGTCAGGGTCATGCGTTGCCGCCTGACTAAATGGATTCATCACCCGAAAATAGGGCTGAGCATCGGTACCGACGGAAGCTGACCATTGCCATCCACCATTATTACTGGCAAAATCACCATCTACCAAATGCTGCATAAAATACGCCTCACCCCAACGCCAATCGATCAGTAGGTTTTTGCTCAGATACATCGCCACCACCATACGCAGCCGATTGTGCATAAAACCTGTAGCATTAAGACAGCGCATCGCTGCATCCACCAGCGGCACGCCGGTCTTACCTTGATACCAGCTTTCAAAGTCGGCTAGGTCATAGCGCCAAGCCACAGATTCATCGAGTGGGGTCAAAAACGCCTTGCCTTTAACGATATCTGGACGGTTAACCATAACGTCATAATAAAAATCGCGCCAAGCCAGCTCGCTAATCCAGCGCATGATGTCTTTCTCGCTTCCCAGTCCTTGCTGACTGTTCAGCTTTTGTCTGGCTTTGAGATAGCATAATCTTGGTGATAGCATACCGATTGCTAAATAGGGCGATAAACGACTGGTCGCACCCAAGTGATTATTCAAAGCGGGCACGTCTCTGGCGGTATTGTAATCAGCGATATGTTTTTTTAAAAAATCATCCAGTCGTGATTGGGCAGCCGCTTCACCGGCAGGGTATAACAATTGTGCTAACTTACCCACGTGATTGAGCTGTTTATCGAGCGCAGGGGTGGGGGTAAGATAAGCGCGATAAAATGCATCAATCGTTATATAGTCATTGGTATTGGTATTGGTATTGCGGCTGTCTTTGGCAACTTGTGTGGTATTTATAGCCATGGCGGCAGGGGTGGGCGATAGGGTTAAGTCGGCGGTTTCAATCATCGCAAGCCAACGCTTGTAAAAAGGGGTAAAGACTTTGTACGGCATACCTTTGTCGGTGACGATACGCTGAGGGGCAATCACCTGACTATCATCAAACCATTGGGTAACTATGCCCAACGACTGCGCCTGCCGGGCGATATATTGATCGCGGGCAACTTCATTAACCGGGTACTCCAGATTGGCAAATACATGGCTAATAGAAAGCTGCTGGCAAAGCTCAAGCACATCCGTCGCCTGCAAGGCAAAATCATCCACCACTCTGATGATAATACCAATATTCAACTGAGATAAACTCTGCTCAAGTGCGCGGATTTGCCGCAGTATCAAGTCAATTTGCCACAGCGATTTGCGGTGGGATTGCCATTGCTTGGGTGTCAAATAAACCACGCCTATGACACCAGCATGGTTTTGCTGTGCATGCTCACAGCAAGCCGCAAAAGCGGTATTGTCAAAGGTGCGCAAATCTTGGCGAAACCACATCAAGTTCATTGTGCTGCTCATCATCTTTACCCCAATACAACAGTTTATCGTTAGGGTATTATGTCAACAAAAGGCTTGGCTTCCCAAGACATTTTTTCAGGTTTATTGTGCCATCATAACGGTAAAACACCACTCATGCCGTTGCAAAAATGTGCAATGACCTGCACCAAAAGTCGGGTAAACGTTGTGTTGGCTTTGCGATATACGCGCCTTAAATAGCAAACTAACTATTTGATTTATGGCACAATTATATTAAGATGGCAATATCATCTGCCATCATTCAAGCGTGCATCAAGCGATTTCCCTGTTATGCTATTTACCCCATCATCCGATAACAAATCGTCAAAACTATATATTAGTGTAGCGGTAGTTGGCATCGTTACCGCGTTGCATGGGCTGCTGCTATATCTATTTTTTCAGTACCAAACGCCATTAAAAATCAAACCGCAAACCACACAGCCGCTCGAAATTAGCTTTATCCAGCTGAAGCCTCAACACTCCTCGCAGACCTACCATTCACAACTGCAGCCTGTCGCCATTAATCATGCGAACCCTGCCAAACAAGCTTATCCTAGCGATAACACACAAGCAGCTGATATTAAGGAAAAACCGTTATCAAAACCAAACCCTACACCCGCTAAACTGGTGAATCACCAAGCAAAAGATAATACCCACAAGCCAATCGAACTCAGACCAACGATAGATAATTCGACTAACCAAAAAAAAGCCAGTCAACCTAAAATTTCGTTATCTACAGCAAGTCAAATTCAAACTGAAAATCAAGCAAAAACCCTGGATATTCCTAGCCAGCCATTACTGAACGCGCATGAAAATAACGCCCACTATAAACAACAGCAAGCGGCGCAAATAGAACGCAACATAAGTTCAAACACTAGCCAATCTCTTACTCAACCCAAATCAGCTACTATCACAAACTCAGCTAATACCAACCAAAGCCATACCAATGCCGATAATGCTTTAAAACCTATAACTCACGATGAGCGTCCTAAATCATCTGAAGAGTCAATGCGTCCTCAAATACGAAAAACGCCAAATCAGCCCGTTAGCCCAGTTATTTCAGCTATCCCCGCTGTCCCAGCTAGTAATTCGTCACCAAAACCAGCAACACCCATCACCTTTGGCAATGCGGATGCAAGTTGGCAGAAAAAACCTAACACGCAGTTACCCCCCAATTTATCCCGTATTGTGACACTAAAACAGCTATCAAGCCTGCAAGTAAAACTCAATGTCAACGCGCAAGGTGGCGTGGAAAAATGCAGGATTACGCAAACATCGGGTGATTCAGAGGTGGATAAATTTATTTGCCAACAAGTGCAAAAAGCCAAACTTTACCCAAAAAAAACCAATGGCGTCACGGTACCAAGTATTGGTAATCTCACCATAGCACTGACCAATCTTGCAAATTGAACCATACAATATGTTGTTGAAGCGGCACCTATGTAATAATCATAAAAGGCTTACTGTATCAACAATTGATTAACTAGACACATAAAAAAGCCAACCTGATGAACAGATTGGCTTTCATGTTATTGAAAGTTAGCTTATTTCTTTTGGTAAGATAAACGTACACCGTATACCCAGCCATCATTGTCTTGGAAATCGCCAACAATGCTACCATCGGGTAGTTTCGCTTTGGCATCACCAAACATCAAGTATTTAACGCCACCTGAGACAGCCCATTCAGGTGTCAAATTGTATTTTGCGCCCAAGCCCACATTCCAGTTACCCTCCACAGGTCCTAGAGAAGTGATAGGATTGCCTGCACCTGAGTCATAACCCACAGCGCCCGAAATAGCTAATTGTGGCGATAGTTTCTTACCTAGACCGACTTCAGCAGTCCAAGCGTCATCGTCATAAGAAACTAAATTTAAACCACTTGCGCTACCATAGATTTTTGGTTTAATCGCAAAATCGCTCCAAGGTACCCAACGTGCTTTTGCGGTTAAAAGAGTTGTTGGATTGATACCTGTTTGGAAATCTAAATTAACAGATTTTGGCGTGGTGATAGTAATTTCATTGGTGCCGACACCCGTTGCACCAAGTGCAGGAAGATTTTCCGTCATATTGACGTCGTGGTCGATTTCAGAGCGATAAGTTAACGCGGCTTTGAGGGCAATTTCAGGTTTTAAATAAGCAATCCCAGCCATCCAGCCATAAGCCGTATCACGCGTAAAATTTGCATCATACCCAGAGGCAGTTTTATAAGCGTTACCACGTAATTGAACATCACCTTCTAAACGCTGAATCGTAGGACCACCATAAATTTGAATATTTTTCTTTTCACCCAGTTTTACCCCCAACAGTCCTGTGAAATTTTGGCTGCTGATAGAAACGTTGGTGGCACCTGTGACTTTAGATAAATTTTGTGAAGCTGCTTGTGCGGTAGATAAAGTCTTAACTGCTTGGTTACCAGCCGCAACTTGGGTAGTACCTGCAGCAATCCCTTGTTGAAGTGCAGTAATTTGTGGCGTTAAAACAGGTGCTAATGCAGGGTTAGCAGCCAAAGCAGCTTGGGCTCTCGCTAATTGGGTATTTGCTGCATCTAATCGCGCTTGCCCTGCAGTAACTTGATTTTGGATGGTTGAGATAGCGGTTTGCAGTTCTGTGGCATTGGTCACAGGGAGCGCAATACCTGCACTTTGCAATCCTGCTGCTGCCTGAGCATAGATACCATTTACTATAGAAGTTGGTGCACCAACAAAGTTGTTATCGCCAGAAAACTCAACATCTGCGCCCCAAGGTTGATCAAAAAATGCCCCTACGCTGATGGTGTCATTGACATCGGCTTTTGCGCCAAAGTTTAAAAACTGGTAGTCATCCGCCATATCAGGGACATTGCGACCAGCGGTAAAGTTTGCGTCAGTTGTCGCAACCTTTGCGTTATCTTTACCCTCGATTGTTGGATCGATGGTAATGTGCTCAACATAGGCAAAAGTACCTTGCTCGGTAAAAGCCCAGCTTGGTTGGGTAGAGCGGTCTAGACCGGCGGCATTTGCGATGGAAACAGTAGAAAGCGTAGCAACAGCTAGCGCAAGAGAAGAAATTTTAAATGACATGTGAAGCTCCCTGTTTGATTTTAATCATCACGTCTAACAGCTAATTTAATAAAAACTTATCAGTAAATTAGAATTGACGTAGTACCTTCCTTTGGTTAGGTAAAGAATAATCAAAATTTTAACAATTGACAACCGTAGAATCACATTTTTGTAAGAATTTATTGACCTGAGCAGTCACGAAAAAAAGAGGGTGTTAACTCAATGAGTTAACACCCTCTTTTTACTGACTATATCTAGCTAAACAACTATCGACCGCGGTAAGTGATACGTCCTTTCGATAAGTCGTAAGGTGTCATTTCAACTTTAACTTTATCGCCCGTTAAGATACGAATATAGTTTTTACGCATTTTTCCAGAAATATGCGCAATAATTTCATGCCCATTTTCTAAACGCACTTTAAATAATGTGTTAGGTAAAGTATCGACCACTTCGCCTTCAAATTCAATTACATCGTCTTTTTTTGCCATAATACCTATATCTATGAGTCAAATGTATAAATGCAGATTATACGCTGATGCGTGTGTTATCGCAACTTTTAAGCCCTAAATCAATCAATTGAAAAAAACAGCTAAAAGATTTGCGCGCATTGCGCTGTCATTCAGGCAAATTTAGCCAAATAGGGGATAGCCTTGTTGCCGGTAATAGTGATTGAAATTGGGGTGGATATAGCGCGTTGATAAAGTATAACCCATCGGCAGAAGCCGTCGCTGCCGCAAGTGACCGATTTTTGCTCAGTAGCAATGCTTCAATCCATGCGACTGGCTTTTCACCGCGCCCAATTTCAAATAACGTACCCATAATATTTCGCACCATGTGATGTAAAAAACCATCGGCTTGGATATCCAGTACCAATAGCTCACCATGCTGAATCAATTTGGCAAAATGGACATGGCGCACAGGCTGATTAGATTGGCAGGAAGCGGCACGAAAACTGGTAAAATCATGAGTGCCTTCCAGATAGGTCGCTGCCTGCTGCATCAGTTGGACATTAAGCGGGGCGTATTCATGAGTAATTTGCTGATTGAGTATCGCAGGTCGAAAGGGGTGATTGAGGGTAATATAGCGGTAGCGTCGCGCAATGGCAGAAAAGCGCGCATGAAACTCAGCGGGCATCACTTGTATCCAGCGCACCGCGATATCATCAGGTAGCAGAGAATTTGCGGCACGCAGCCAATTATAAGGCTGACGTTTGGCACTGGTTTGAAAATGGGCAATCATATTTGACGCATGGACGCCGGCATCAGTACGACCCGCAGCGATGACTTCTATGGGTTCATTAGCTATCTTTGATAACGCTGCTTCAACATGCTGCTGAATACTATCAACTTCTTGTTGTCGTTGCCAGCCGCGATAGCGAGTACCAATAAATTCAATGCTGATCGCATAAGTATTTACAGTCATAAAAAAGCCAATTTTGCCAAAACCTACGATAAAAAAGCCTAGTATAACAACTAATCAGTTATTAGGCGACGGTGTGGGTATCTTTTAGACAATGCGCCCAGCGCTGACGGCGGCGAGCAGGGTTATCATAACTGCCAATCAACCAAAGCAGACGGGCAAATATGGCAGGTAAGGTCAATCGTCCCGTCATCAAAACCTCACATTGAGCCAGCCATGCCCCCGCTTCATACGCTTGGCTCACGCCACCATACGCGCATTGGGTGGTCACTGCAACCAGACAGCCTTGTTTTTTCGCCTGTAATAATTGGTTTTTAATGGATTCGGTATACGGCACATTGCCTGCACCAAATGCCAAAATAATGATGGCATCAGGTTTTTCAGACAATAAATTACCCAAGCGAGCAGCGAGCAAATGCGTATCCACTGGCGTTAAATAGAGTGTGGCAATATTGGCATGGGACAAGCTGTCAAAGACTTGCGGCAATTGACTCAACCGATCTTCTAGCCACAGTTGATGCTGAGCTTGGGTGATTTTTGCGGTATAGCTATTGGCAGGATAACCAGCACGATGGTGCCCCACAAACGCCATTAAATCATGGCTATGAATTTTTTGCACCGTTTGCGCAGGCCAATCTTCACCAGAAAAACACACCCGCACCCCAGGCTCACCATGACGGGCTAGTTTGCAAGCATCAAATAAATTCTGCGTGGCATCGCTCTGCGCGTCGATGCGGTAATCGGTTAACACATTGCTATCAAGCAAAGGTCTCATCGCCCCTGTCACCACAATACTGATATGACTACCCGCAAAACACTCTGCCAAAAAAGCCGCCAGGTAGCTGAGCGTATCCGTGCCTGTTAGCACCACAAATTGGCGAAGCCCTTGCGCAATGGCTTGTAGTATCAATTGATAAAAATGCGCGAAATCAGCAGGCGTTAACTGGCTACTGTCTTTAATGACATGGTTATCCAATATCCGCCAATTCACAGGGTCGTGTGCATGGTTTGGGTAGGTGGCAAAATGGGTCTGTAAAATCTGTGATAACACAGGTAAAAAAATATCAGCATCTAAGCTAGCAAGCGGTTTGCCATAACTGCCAAAAGTGCCGCCCGCGTAGATGATGCCAATACCTGATTTGGTGATAGATTTACTCAATTGAAATTTTACTCATAAGGGTTGGCAACGGATAACTTATCAAGGACAGCGATTTCAATCGCTTCCATTTCATCTTGCTCAGCTTGCCCAAGTTCATGGTCAAAACCCAGCAAATGCAGCATACCATGCACCAGCAAATGGGTCAGATGCTGCTCTACTGTCTTGCCTTGCTCAGGGGCTTGACTGACCACCACCGCATGGCAAATCACTAGTTCACCTAGCGGCAGTGCGGGCAGTAATTCTAGTACAGCTTCAGGCAACTCACTGGCATAGGATAAAATATTGGTGGCGTAGTCTTTGCCACGCGCATCTAAATTGATGGCGCGAGCTTCCACAGGCTCCGTGACATAAATTTCTAATTCAACGGTTTTTTGAAAGATAAATTCGCCCAGTTGACTAGGTATCTCGGTAGTGTCTTGATGGGTTTGAAAATACTGCAGAACTTGCTGCAAAATAGCGGCAATCTTGTCTTGTTGGTACAAGACTTCAAGTTCGCCAAAATTTGGCAGTTCAAGTAAGTCTTCGGCAAAACTAATTATCACTTGACTCATCGGCACTTGACCAAGCGGCGCTTGCGGCAAAGCGCCAGCTAAATCACCTGCTAAATCAATTTGGGTTGGCAAAGCTGATGACATAAGCTACTCCGCGATACCTATATCAATGGGTGTGTTATCAATCGGAGCTTTATCATTCGGTGCTTTATCAATCGGAGCATTGTTATCCGTCACCCCGATAGCCGAGCTTGCGGCTTGGGACTGTGCTTGGCTTTGTTCAAGTAGGCGCGATTGCTTTTTGGCTTCTTTAATCGCTTCTTGCGCTTCATCGTATTTGTCGTAGGCTTGCACGATTTTTTGAACCAATTGATGGCGTACCACATCTTTGCTATCAAACCGCGTCACATGAATCTCTTCAATATCCGCCAAGATTTCTAGCGAATGCCGCAAGCCTGACTTGGTACCGCGAGGTAAGTCCACCTGTGACATATCGCCCGTGATGACCGCACGTGAGCCAAAACCCAAACGAGTCAAGAACATTTTCATCTGCTCAGGAGTGGTGTTTTGTGCTTCATCCAAAATCACAAACGAGTTATTTAAGGTACGACCGCGCATGTAGGCGAGGGGGGCTACTTCAATGACTTGTTTTTCAATCAGTTTTGCCACTTTTTCAAACCCTAGCATTTCATATAAAGCATCATAAAGTGGGCGTAAATAAGGGTCAATTTTTTGGGTCAAATCCCCCGGTAAAAAGCCCAGTTTTTCCCCGGCTTCTACCGCAGGGCGCACGAGCAAAATACGCTCAATCTCATTGCGCTCTAGCATATCCACCGCACAAGCCACCGCCAAGTAAGTCTTACCCGTCCCTGCAGGCCCTACGCCAAACGAAACATCAGACAGTAAGATTTTTTTGACATATTGCTGTTGGTTGTAACCGCGCGGGATGATTTTTCCTTTACGGGTTCTCAAACTAATCGGGGTGAAATCAGTACTATCGGCGCGCTCGCTGCCATTTTCGCTAGCGGCATCATTTTCTAGCGCTAAATCTTGCTCACGGCTAAAACTCGTTTGCACGAGCAGGTGCAAATCTTCTGGCGAGATGACGTCGTTGCTTTGTGCTTCATCGGCAAGCTGTGCCAAAATACGCTCAGCACGCGCGACTGAATCAAGCTCACCTGAAATCACAAAATCAGTTTTGCGTTGGTGAATGTGCACTGACAGGCGATGTTCAAGGTACTTAATATGGTTATTGTATTCGCCCAATAGGGTTTTGAGTTGATGGGCTTTTAGAGATGATAAATCGACCGTTCTGCTGATGGTATCGCTCAAGAGTGCTTCCTTTTATGGGTTTTTATAGTTTTGATAAATCATAAGGTTGAGAGATTAGGGGAGTGTGACAGTAACCAATATTATATTTTGGCACGTTGATACTATTATGGTAAATATATGCAAAAATTCAAGTGACGTTAACGGGTTTTTGTCATTTCAAGTGATTTTGAGGTCGACACGGAGCCAATGCTCAGCCACGACGGGCAAAAAATTAAATTTTGAGAAAATGAAAAAAAATGTGACAAAATGCTTGACGACATAGGGTTAAATACGCATAATATGCACCCCATGACAGGCAAGAAATAGTTTCAAAATTCTGCCTAAATCCTGCAAATTTGCCAAACATGGCGATGTAGCTCAGCTGGTTAGAGCGCACGACTCATAATCGTGAGGTCAAGAGTTCAAGTCTCTTCATCGCCACCATTTGCAAATAAATTAACGCCCAGGATTTTGACAAGTCCCGTATTTTGCTAAGCCAAGCATTTTGATGTTTGGCTTTTTTGTTGTTTTTCATTTGACAATAAAAATGAAAATAAAAAACAAAAAAAGGGCGATAGCTGTATCACCCTTTTGTCATTTAAATTACTGTTTAAATTGTCATTCAATATTATCGAGCTGCGTTAAAGGCTTTATTGGCATCATCAAAACGTGCCATGACTTTGTCAGATGCGGGCGTTAACAGCGACACCACATAGATGGCAATCATGCCTAAAATAAAGCCTGGTACGATTTCATAAAGACTACTACCGGTTAATGGTTTCCAAGCGATGACTGTCAACGCGCCTACAAGCATACCCGCCAATGCACCTGTGCCAGTCATACGTCGCCAAAATAATGACATCAATACCACAGGACCAAACGCCGCGCCAAAACCTGCCCAAGCATAAGAGACCAATCCCAACACTTTGCTGTCTGGGTTTTGGGCAATGACAATGGCAATCGCTGAGACCAAAAGCACCATGAAGCGACCAATCCAAACCAGCTCTTTTTGCGTGGCAGTAGGGCGAATAAACCCTTTATAAAAATCTTCTGTAATCGCGCTTGAGCATACCAATAGCTGACAGCTGAGGGTACTCATGACCGCCGCCAAAATAGCCGACAATACCACACCGACAATCCAAGGGTTAAATAACAATTGTGCCAAACCGATAAAGATACGCTCGTTGTTATCTTTTAAGATGGCAGTTTGCTCAGGATGCACCGTCATATAGGCAAGCCCAAAATAACCGACCGCCACCGCGCCTGCTAGGCATAAAATCATCCAAGTCATACCAATACGACGGGCACTATTTAGTGATTTGACCGAATTTGCTGCCATAAAACGCGCCAAAATATGTGGCTGACCGAAATAACCCAAGCCCCACGCAGCCGCACTGATGATACCGACGAATGACGTACCAAACAGCAAGTTACCGTAGTTTTTGTTATTTGCCTGTGCCGCCATACTGACTGCCGCATGAATTTCATCCATACCGCCTAAGTTTAAATAAACCATGATGGGCGCAAATACCAGCGCAAAAATCATCAAACTTGCCTGAATAGTATCTGTCCAGCTTACCGCCAAAAATCCTCCAATAAAGGTATAGATAATGGTGGCAAAAGCCCCTAGCCACATAGCCGTGGCATAGTCAATTTCAAACAAGCTTTCAAATAGCCGCGCACCTGCGACAATGCCTGAGGCGCAATAAATCGTAAAGAAAAACAAAATAATCGCCGCCGAAGCAATTTTAATCAATTTATTGTTGGCGCCAAAGCGGTGGTGAAAGTATTCAGGCAAAGTCAGCGCATTGTTATTAAACTCAGTATGCACCCGCAGTCGACCCGCCACTAAAAGCCAGTTAAAATACGCACCAATCACCAAACCAATTGCAATCCAAGATTCACTCAGCCCCGATACATAAATCGCCCCAGGTAACCCCATCAGCAGCCATCCTGACATATCTGACGCACCCGCCGACATCGCGGTCACAAAACTGCCCAGACTACGGCCACCCAAAATATAGTCATCAAAGTTGCGCGTAGCAAAATATGCCGCAAACCCGATGCCTAACACCAAAATCAAATACAACGTAAATGTAATATAAACGGGTGTCATCCCATCACTCCTAAGGTCATCCCGATTCAAGGTAATAAAACCACTAAAAATTGATAGCAGTCATAGAGATTTTACGTGGCATCACACGCTAATCGACATCCTGATAGATACCATCTAATAACGAAAAGTCACATTGTAGAAAAATTTTAGGTATAAAAAAAGGATAATCGCTGTGATTATCCTGTTTACGGCATAAAATTGTCAACGCGCTAAACTTTGCGATACATAATATCGTAAATAGCGCGACCTTCCTCCATACCGCGTTTTTCAAATTTAGTCAGTGGGCGAAAATCGGGACGTGGCAAAAAGTTACCTATACCTTCGCTGTTTTTGCCTTCGACATTTGCAAACGCGGATAAACTATCCATGACTTCAATCATCCAGTGGGCATAATGTTCCCAATCGGTGGCAGCATGAAACATGCCGCCTTTTTTCAGCACCCGTTCCACCACCCTCATGCGATCAGCACTGACAAAACGGCGTTTGTAATGGCGCTTTTTTTGCCAAGGGTCGGGAAAATACAACTGCAGCGTGTCAATATGCGCCGCCGGTAATTGCTGCATCAGCGCAATGGCATCGCCACTGATGAGTTTGAGGTTATTTAGACCCAGTTCGCCTGCCAAAAATGCACAATTACCCAGTCCTGCCTCATGCACTTCAATACCGACAAAGTTTCGTGTTGGGTCATTTTTTGCCATTTCCACCAAGCTTGTGCCCATACCAAAGCCGATTTCAAATGTCAAAGGTGCATCAGGGTTTGAAAATAGCTCACGCAAATTGGTTATGCCGCCGATATCCATCGCTTGTATTGCGTCCAAATTGGGCTGGACAAAAAAATGGGCAAAGTCTGACTGTAACCCAGCTTCTGCCTTTTTGCCCACATGGGTTTTGCGTTTCATAAAAGTTTGAATGGCGCGATAGTGCGGGGATGAATCAGGGTTTTCATCATTTGGTTGTAGGGCAGTGGATGGATTGGAAGAAAACAATGGTGTATCGTTGCTAGCTGAAGTGACTGTCTCAGAAGTTTGGGTATGTTGGGGTGTCATCATTTGCAAAAATCGTAGTTGGTGTGATAAAGGGTGGTTGTGATAAAATTCGGCTATTATAAGTGAAAACCCCAAAAAGTGAAAACAACCAATGGATAATCCCTAATCGCCATGTTATTTCTTGAAAAAACATCACCGCCGCCATTTTGGCAGCCACAGCTAACTGATAAACAGCGTCTGATGTATGACAAAGCCTTTATCGGCAATCGTTCTCAGGCGTATTATCTCAAGCGTTTTGCCCAGTTTGATCAGGCAGGGCGATTGACGGCAAAGTGGCATTGGGCAGGGTTTTTGATGACGTTTCCTTGGCTGTTATACCGTAAGCGATTCTTAGATAGCATTGTCTATTCGGTGGCGGGATGGTCATTTATTCAGCTCAATGTCACCATCATTTTGGTGGCGATAGAGTACTTATTGATACGCAATCTTGATGAAGCGATTCGTATGCCGCTACGTATTGGCATTGGGCTTGTGATTTGGTTATTTTGGTCGGTGATGGTGGCACGTTGGAGCGATGCTTATTATTATCGGATGGCGCGCCGTGAAATCGCCGATGCCATTGAAATGTACCCGCGTGATGAGGAAAAACAGCTGGCGCATATCCGCAGGCACGGCGGTGTGAGTTTGGTAGGTTTGGCGCTGGCTTTTGGGTTTTATGCGTTTTCTTTGTTTGTGATACAAGTGCAGTTTTTGCCGATTTATGCCAAACAAAAAGCCAATGCCACGCTGTTTGAAGTGCTTGATATCGTAGAAAGCGCACAGGGACGAGTCGATGCCATTTACAAAGCCACCGGTCAATGTCCTGTCAATACACCGCTAAGCACAGATAACCAAAAAGTGGTGTTAAAAGTGCTCACACAAGCAGAAAGCATCCCAACTGACAGTCATTGTATGATTCAGGCGACAGTACGAGGGGTGCCGTTTCCCAATCGCTGGCTCAATGGTCAGACGCTGACCATGTACCGCATTGGTGATAGCAAAGTCGATGGTAGTTGGGGATGTATCACCTCACTCAATCGCAAGCAAATTCCCAAACAATGTATGCTTGCCGAGCGCTGATAAAATAGTGGATCTTACAACCACTAGCCGATGCGATGGCGGTGGTTTTCAAAAAAAACCGAAGCCTAAGCAACAGCCTAGGCTTCGTTTTTTATTTATCAGTTTTATTTTGAAGTCAGCAAAATAACTTACTTCATCAACAACGCATTGATGCGTTTTAGATAAGCGGCTGGGTCTTCAAGCTGACCGCCTTCGGCAAGTAATGCTTGGTCAAAAATCACTTGCGCAAGGTCATCGAACTGCTCTGCGCTTTCCAATTTTTGAATGAGCGGATGGTTTGGGTTGACTTCCAAAATTGGCTTGCTCTCTGGCACAGGTTGACCCATTTGTTTGAGCATTTGCATCATCTGTGGTGATAGTTCACCATCAGCCGTCACTAGCAAAGCAGGGCTATCGACAAGGCGATTGGATACGCGCACATCTTTAGCCCGGTTACCCAACACGCCTTTGAGTTTTTCTACCACAGGCTTGAAGGTTTCTTCCGCCTTTTTGGCTTCTTCTTTTTCGGCTTCATCGGTCAAATCACCCAAGTCTACCGCGCCTTTGGCGATGTTTTGTAGCGGTGTGCCATCGTACTCAAACATAAAGTTCATTGCCCATTCATCAACCGGGTTGGTCATTAAGATGACTTCAATGCCTTTTTTCTTGAACACTTCAAGTTGCGGACTGGCTTTGGCGGCGGCAAGGTTTTCAGCTGTTAGATAATAAATCGCCTTTTGACCGTCTTTCATACGACCTTTATAGTCGTCAAAGCTGGTGACCACATTGTCATCAGTGGTAGTGGCATAGCGCAATAATTTGGCAATTTTATCCTTATTGCTTTGGTCTTCACCCAAGCCTTCTTTTAAGACGTTGCCAAATTCAGCATAAAACTGTCTATATTTTTCTTGTTTTTCGGCTTCATCGCTATTGGCTAGGCTAGCTAGCACAGTCAATATACGGCGAGCGTTACCATCGCGAATAGATTTGACATCGCGAGACTCTTGCAGGATTTCACGGCTGACATTGAGCGGTAAATCCGCGGTATCAATCACCCCTTTGACAAAACGCAGATACATCGGCAATAACTGCTCGGCATCATCCATGATAAATACACGTTTGACGTACAGTTTTAGACCGTGTTTTTGCTCACGTTGGTACAGGTCAAACGGCGCTTTTTTAGGGATATATAGCAGCTGGGTATATTGGAGACGTCCTTCGACACGGTTGTGCGTCCAAGTTAGCGGTTCATCATAGTCATAGGTAAGATTTTTATAAAATTCTTGATACTCTTCGTCTTCAATTTCTGAAGGTGAGCGCGTCCATAGGGCATTGGCTTGGTTGATGGTTTCCCATTCGTCAGTGGTTATCATTTGACCTTGGGGCATCTCATCTTTGGCAGTTTCGTCCCCTGCTTCTGAATTAGCAGTTTTTTGCGCGTCAGTGAGTTCTTCTTCTTGCCAAACTTCTTTGCGCATTTGGATGGGCAAGCTGATATGGTCAGAATATTTATTGACTAAAGATTTGATTTTTTGGCGGTCAAGGTATTCACTGTGTTCATCGGTGATATGCAAAATCACTGTCGTGCCACGGGTAGGCTTTTCGATGGTTTCGGTGGTGAATTCACCGGTACCGTCTGAAACCCAGCGTACGCCTTGGCTGGCAGGTTCACCTGCTTTACGAGATTCCACCGTGATGGTGTCCGCTACGATAAAACCTGAATAAAAACCCACCCCAAATTGACCAATCAAATTACCGTCTTGTTTTTGTGCATCGGATAATTTTTCTAAGAAAGCTTTGGTGCCGGACTTGGCAATAGTACCCAAATGTTCTACGGCATCGGCTTCATTCATACCGATACCATTGTCAATAAAGCTGATAGTTTTGGCATCTTTATCAATATCAATGCGAATGCGTAATTCACTGTCACCTTCATACAGCGCGTCGTTTTGATTGCCTTCAAAGCGCAACTTGTCACAGGCATCAGACGCATTTGACACCAGCTCACGCACAAAGATATCCGCATTTGAATAAAGCGAGTGGGTGACTAGATGTAATAGTTGCGCGACTTCAGCTTCAAAGCTATGTTTTTTTGGCTCAGGTTTGTTTGAATCTGCCATAGTAAGTAACTCCTAAAAATAAGAATAACAATAAAAATAATTAACCCAATTTATGATGGTTCGTTGTCATAGTTAGGGTGAGTCTAAAACTATTTCAAGCACAAGCGGCACAATTTTTTAATTTTTAAATAATGAAAAAATGCTGCAAGCATTCTTTAAATCACCAATAATTAAATGACCAATAAAAAGCCGAGCATACTTATACCCGGCTTTACTTGCCATCTGTCCGATACTATATCTCTGTTAAATCTTGGATTCACTAGGATTAGGCAGTTGGGGTGAGCGTAACGCTTTGGGCAAGCTAAAGGTCACGTTTTCCAAAATACCTGATAATTCTTCAGGTTTTTCGCCGCCCCAAGATTGTAAGGTATCTAACACTTCTTGAATCAATACTTCAGGCGCGGACGCACCCGCAGTCACGCCTACCGTATCCACGCCTGCAAACCAGTCTTTTTGCATTTCGCCGGCATTATCAATCAAATGCGCTTTGGCGCCCAAGCGCTCCGCGAGTTCACGCAAGCGGTTAGAGTTGGATGAATTGGGTGAGCCCACCACTAACACCACTTGACAACGCGCCGCAAGCTCCTTGACCGCATCTTGACGGTTTTGGGTGGCATAACAAATGTCATCTTTACGAGGCGCATGGATTTTGGGGAATTTATTTTTTAGCGCATCAATCACTTCTGCGGTGTCATCCATCGATAGGGTGGTTTGGGTGACGAAAGCCAAATCAGTATCGGTCGGTAGGTCAAGATTGGCAACATCCACCACATCTTCAATTAAGTGAATACGTCCACCGTATTGTGGATCGAAGCGCCCCATCGTGCCTTCTACTTCTGGATGACCGGCATGACCAATCAACACCGCGTCTACGCCTGTTTTGGCAAATTTATTGACTTCGATATGGACTTTGGTAACCAGTGGGCAAGTGGCATCAAACACTGTCAAATCACGGCGTTCGGCTTCATCTTCCACGGCTTTGGAGACGCCATGTGCTGAAAAAATCACAATCGCCCCATCCGGCACTTCATCCAACTCTTCCACAAATACCGCACCGCGATTGGCAAGGTCTTCCACCACAAACTTGTTGTGTACCACTTCATGGCGCACATAAATAGGCGGTTCAAAGCGCTCAAGGCAGACATTGACGATTTCGATGGCTCTATCGACCCCAGCACAAAAACCACGGGGATTGGCGAGTAAAATTTTCATAATGCAGTTCTTCAGTCATTGATGATTCATGTAGCTAGTTTACCATGAGTTCATACACGCAAAATATGTTAAACGTAAAAAATCAGTGAATCGGTATTGAAAGGCTAAATTACGCAGAAATTGTTAGCAAAAATTGCTAAAATAGCCGATTCAAAAATGGCTACTACTCACTTCATCAAACCCCTAAGGAGATGTCATGACCAAAGGCTCATTATTTATCATCACCGCAGCAAGCGGTACTGGCAAAACATCGCTGGTCAAACAGCTGATTGCAACGACCAATGACTTGGCGGTTAGTATCTCGCATTCGACTCGCAAGCCACGCCCTGGTGAGATTGATGGGCAGCATTATCATTTTGTCAGCCGCGAGATATTTGCTGATATGATTAAGCAAGGTGAATTTTTGGAGCAAGCCGAAGTGTTTGAAAACTACTATGGCACCGCCCAGTCCACAGTAGAATTTATGCTGAGCAATGGCTTAGATGTCATCTTAGAAATCGACTGGCAGGGTGCGCTGCAAGTGCAAAAATTGCGTCCCGATGCCACGACCATTTTTATCCTACCGCCGGACCGCCAATCGCTGCGCCAACGGCTTTCCAATCGCGGACAAGACAGTCAAGAGGTGATTGAAAAACGTCTTGCTGGTTCGGTCAATGAAATGTCGCAATACGTGAATTTTGATTATGTGGTGATTAATGACAATTTCGACGTGGCATTAGCGGAGTTAAAATCAATCATCATCGCCAATCGTTTGACACTCGCTAAACAGCAAGAGCGTCACGCTGGCCGTATTGAGCAGCTATTGTCTGAATAGTCTAACTAGTTAAAAGCACTAAAAATCTGCTGTCTTAGCCAGCCATATAGGGGGTCAACCTGTTGTTGTTGGTGCCAATAGCCGTGTAACTCGATATGAGTCAACGCAATCGGCAAATCCAAAATCTGCCAGCCTTGGGCGGGTGGCAAAAATGTGGTGGCTAACTGGCGCGGCAAGGTAAGCAATAGTTTGTCTTGTTTTAGCAATTGAAAAGCAGTGGCATAATGTTGGCAACGGATTTTACTCTGCCGCTGCCAACCTGCTTTGGACAATAAACTATCTTCAATCGACAGACCTAGCCGCCGTGATGACACAGTAATATGTTGACTGGCAAAATACTGGGCTTGGGTGATAGTCGGTTCGTTCGCCAATTCAGCCGCAAAATTTGGCGCATACAGTACCAGCACAAACTCATCTCGCAACAACGGTTGATGCACAATCTCACTATCCACCACCCGCGCCACATCAATGGCAAAATCCAGCTGTCCAACTTTTAGTTCATGCGCAAGCGCTGAGCGATTGAGCCGGCTACTGGTGATTTGGCAATTGGGCAGGACTTGATGAATTTGGCTGACCAATTTGTTAAACACAATCAATTCAATTTCATCGTGCATGGCAATCGTTAACGTGGCAAAGCTCTGCTGCGCCAGCTCGCCAAGTTTGCTGTCGCTCAATAAATGGTTAGTTTGAAATATTTGTTCGAGATTTTCAAAGCTTTGTTTGACTGTGGGATAAAGCCGTTTGGCATACAGAGTGGGGTGCAGCTCACCTTTTTCCCGATAAAAAAGTTCGTCCCCGAGCGCCTGACGAAGACGACCTAACGCATGGCTAATGGCAGATTGGCTCAAATGCAAAGCTTCTGCAGTATGAGTAAGATTTTTAAGCTCAAAAATATAAATAAATAGCCTAAGCAAATTTAAATCAAGCTGCTTTAACGGGTTTTTATGCAACATTTGGATAATACCTTACAAGTAGAGGGCGGTTGTTTGCTCAATAATTTGGCTAAGACATCTCAGTCGTATGAATTTTATTCATAGTATTTTACTAATTAAAATCATTTTATTCATGATAATAAATCCGTTAAGCTGATTCAATAATTGTTTTAGCCGAAAAAGGACAATGCCTAATGGAATTCCAACTTAGCGATAAAGCAAAAGACTACATCGCCCGTACCAAAGCATTTATTCAAACCGAAATCGAACCGATTGAAGCAGAATTTTGGCAAGCGGCGCATAAGCTTAATCCCACAGGCGATTGGACGACTTGGCAATGGCCTGCCAAACTTGAAGAATTAAAAACCAAAGCCCGTGCGCAAAATTTATGGAATATGTTTTTGCCAGACGAGCAACTCGGTCAAGGATTAAGTGTTCAAGAATATGCCCATATTGCTGAGTTGTCTGGCAGAAGTCTTATTGCCCCACATGTGTTTAACTGTAATGCGCCAGATAGTGGCAATATGGAATTGATTTGGCGCTACGGTAACGACGCCCAAAAACAGCAATGGTTAACGCCGTTATTAGCAGGGGAAATTCGCTCTGTGTTTGGCATGACAGAGCCTGCAGTGGCCAGTAGTGATGCCACCAATATGCAAGCCACGGCGATTGTTGAAGGCGATGAAATTGTGCTCAACGGTCGCAAATGGTGGTCTTCAGGTCTAGGTGATCCAAACGCTAAACTCATTATTTTTATGGCACACACCCCAGATGAGAGCAAAGATCGCCACCATCAGCACACCATGGTACTGGTACCTATAGATGCCAAAGGCGTCAAGATTGAACGCATGCTCAAAGTATTTAATGATTATGATGCACCGCATGGACATGGCGAAATGCATTTTGACAACGTGCGTGTGCCGCTTAGCAATGTCATCGGCGGGGCAGGCGAGGGATTTGCGATTGCCCAAGGGCGCTTAGGACCGGGTCGGATTCACCACTGTATGCGCTGTATTGGCGCGGCAGAAAAATCGCTGGAGCTTGCCGTCGATCGGGGGCTAAGCCGTAGTGCATTTGGCAAACCGCTGCTTGATTTAGGTGGCAACCGTGAACGTATCGCTGACGCCCGTGTCAAAATTGACCAAGCGCGTCTGTTAACCCTGTATGCCGCCTATAAAATGGATAAACTTGGCACCAAAGCAGCGTTAACCGAAATCTCAGCGATTAAAGTGGTCGCCCCAACGGTACTACAAGAAGTCGTCGATATGGCGATTCAGCTGCATGGGGGTATGGGTGTAAGCCAAGATACGCTGTTGCCGATGTTTTTTAACCAAGCCCGCAGCCTACGCCTTGCCGATGGACCTGACGAAGTGCATAAAGGCATGATTGCCAAACTGGAAGTGAAAAAACGCCAACAAGCGACGACCAAATAACTAGCAAATAACTAATAGCTAGTTAACAAAAAAGATAGCTAGCTAACAAAAAAGACGTAATGTCAGGTTACGTTGTTTTGCTATTTGACCTCGTTAAAAATACAAGTTAAAAAACAAGATAAAAAACAAGGATGAAATTATGCTTGATACTGCAAACCCAGTACGCAAAGGCGAAGAGATTGACAGCGACGCGGTCACCGAGTATTTAATGAGCCAAGGCATCGCTTTGCAAGGTCAGCCAGAAGTCACCCAGTTTTCAGGGGGCGCATCCAACTGGACATACCGACTAAAATATGCCAACCGTGATTTGATTTTACGCCGGCCGCCCAAAGGTACCAAAGCCAAATCCGCCCATGATATGGTGCGTGAGTACAAAGTGCAAAAAGCACTGCAATCACAATACCCACGAGTCCCCAATATGGTCGCCCTGTGTACCGATGACCGCGTGATTGGTTGTGATTTTTATGTCATGGATCGCATCGAAGGCATTATTCCCCGCGCCAATTTGCCCAAAGCGTTGACGTTAAGCGAACAGCAAGTCAGCGAGCTGTGCCGGCAGGTGGTCGATGCGTTGATAGATTTACATAAGGTCGATTACACCCAAAACCCTGATTTGGTAGCACTTGGCAAAGGCGAAGGCTACTGCGAGCGTCAAGTCATGGGCTGGGATAAGCGCTATGAGCAAGCCCGCACGCCTGATGTGCCTGATTTCGCCGATGTGCGCCAGTGGTTAAAAGCCAATACCCCAACAGATGTCAAAACTAGCGTGATTCATAATGACTGGCGTTTTGACAATGTGATTTTAGACCCAAACAATCCAACCAACATCATTGGTGTGCTCGACTGGGAAATGGCAACGATAGGCGATCCCTTGATGGATTTGGGCTGTGCGTTAGCTTACTGGATTCAAGCCGATGACAATGCGGTGATGAAAGCTACGCGCCGTCAGCCGACCAATCTGCCAGGCATGATGACCCGTGGCGAAGTGGTCGAATATTACCTGCAAAAAACAGGCTTGAAAGTGGATAACTGGCGCTTTTATGAAGTGTTTGGGGCGTTTCGTTTGGCAGCGATTGCACAGCAGATTTATTACCGCTATTATCATGGGCAGACCGACAACCCGGCGTTTAAAGATTTTGGCGTGATAGTCAACGCCTTGCACGACCGCTGTATCGAACTTATCGAAAAAAATAACAATAAATCATAGGGGTTTTCATGAAGCTCATCAGCCTTGTCCGTCATGGGCAAGCGTCATTTGGCGCAGACAATTACGACCAACTGTCCCCAAAAGGTATCGCTCAGACCCAGTGGCTTGGTGATAGTTTTCGCCAGTCCGGTCGGCAAGTGCACGCGCTGATGTCAGGCAGTATGGCGCGGCAAAAGGACAGTCTCAAGCATTTTTTAAGCCATTATTATGTGACCCGTGAAGGCATTGAACTAACCGAAATCACTCACCATGTGCAAAACGCTTTAAAAAATCAGGCAAATCCGAGTGTCACCATGCCATTGTTGCTGGGTGAAGATAGCAGTTTTAATGAGTTTAATCATGAGCAAATTCTTTATAAAGCGGGATTGCCATTTGCGGATAAAGCCAGTTTTATGGCGTATTTGTCCAGTCAAACACACCCTGAAATTAGCTTTACTGATATTTTTACCCAAGCCATGAGCCGTTGGCAAAGCGGTCAGTACGACAGCGATTATGATGAAAGTTGGCAACACTTTTTGCAGCGCACTTGGAACGGTTTTGAGCGTTTGATGGCGCAAACTGGCGAGCATGAACATGCAATGGTATTTACCTCAGGTGGCGTGATTGCCAGTATCATGCAGCAAGTGATGAAACTATCAGATGTCCAAGCTTTTGATTTGAACTGGCATATCGCTAACGCCAGTGTTCACCAATTTCGCGTGAGTGACCAAGGTGTTTTTTTACAGACCTTTAATGAGTTTAGCTATTTGTATCAACAAGGTGAGCAGATGGTGACTTGGCGCTAAAATTTAGCTTAGCAGTTTAACGTTTAAAAAAATTTAACAAATAATTAAGGATGAAATAATGCAAACACTACCGGAATTACTGCAGCAAGTTCAAACCACAATGACACCCCCGAACACTGACTTATCTGGTTTTATAGATAACCAAGTGGGCAAGGGTAAAACCATTTTGATTACTGGCGCAAGCTCGGGGCTGGGGGCAGGCATGGCGACCCATTTTGCTCGCATGGGCTATAACCTGGCAATTTGTGCGCGCCGCACCGACCGCCTAGAGCAACTCAAAGCCAACTTATTAGCGGATAATCCGACGATTAAAGTCAGTGTCAAGGCGCTCGATGTGACTGATTATAATCAGGTTTTTAAAGTGTTTCATGAATTTGCCCAAGAGTTTGGCAGGCTTGATCGTATCATCATCAATGCAGGGGTCGGTGAGGGTCGCCGGATTGGTAAGGGTAATTTTGAGATTAATCGCAAAACTGCCGAAATCAATTTTATCTCAGGTCTTGCCCAGTGTGAAGCGGCGATGGAAATTTTTCGCGCCCAAAATAGCGGTCATTTAGTGGTTATCTCAAGCATGTCGGCGTTCCGTGGTCTGCCAAAACACATGTCCGTGTACGCGGCAAGTAAATCAGCGATTGCACAGCTTGCTGAAGGGATTCGCGCCGATATGCTGCTATCTGAGTTACCGATTAAAGTGTCAACGATATATCCAGGGTATATACGCACTGAGATTAACGAAGGCGCTAAACCGTTACCCTTTGAAGTGAGTGAAGAAATCGGCACCAAAGCATTGGCAATCGCGATTGAAGGCGAGCCTGATGAAGCGTGTGTCCCTGAACAACCGTGGGCACTGATGAGTGATTGGATGAGAAACGCTCCACTGACCTGGGTCAATGGTTTGGCATAACCCAAAAATTTCTAAAACAACCCAAATGAGACTTTGCGCTGATTTGGGTTTTTTATTGTCTTCACATTGGGTGTCTTGATATAGGGCGTCCTAATATAGAGCATCTTAATATAGTACATTGCCAGGCTTTACATTTGCTTTTGGCGACAGATTTGACATCACCGAGTAGAAGGCTGTTATAAAAATAATGAGTTTAGAAGGCTAATCAGTATGAAGGGCTAAAGGGTGTCAGTCATCATTAACCATGCACCTATACTGTACCTATAGTTTTTCATGTGAGGCATTTAACGCCTATAGCGATATTTGCAGTAGGCTAAACAAGGGTCGTAATGATAAAATCAGCGACTCTTTGATGATTTTTTATTTATTGTTACGATAACTGAGTGGTACAGGCAACTAAACGATGAAAAAACTTGAAAACGCGCTACAAAAAATTGATAAATACGGTCAATTTGTGATGAAAAAACTGGTCAATCGCCGCTCATTAGCTGAGCTAAAAGGTATCGGTCAAGGCAAAACCGTATTGATTACCGGTGCTAGTTCAGGGATTGGCGCGATGATGGCACGCCGTTTTGCTTATCTAGGCTATGATTTGGCAATTTGTGCCAGACGAGAAAAGCGATTAAATGCGTTAAAGCAAGACATTGAAAGCAAGTATCCTGTCAAAGTCTCTGTCAAAACTTTGGACGTCACCGATTATAAGCAGATTTTTACGGTATTTGATAGCTTTGTGAGTGACTGCAAAACCCGAGGGAAAACCATTGATAAAATTATCGTCAATGCAGGGGTGGGCGATAGCCGCGTCATTGGTCATGGACGCTTTGAGACCAATCGCCATACCGCGGAAGTCAATTTTATCGCAGCGATTGCCCAGTGTGAGGCGGCGATGAAGATTTTTCGCCAGCAAAACAGCGGTCAGTTGGTGGTCATCTCAAGTATGTCAGCGGTTCGTGGTTTGCCCCGTCATCTTACCACCTATGCCGCTGCCAAAGCGGGACTGGCAAATTTAGCCGAAGGCATTCGCGCTGATATGATGCAGGAAAAACGTCCGATTACCGTCACCACGATTTATCCCGGTTATATCCGTACTGAGCTTAATATCGGTGCCAAATATTTGCCGTTTGAAAGCACAGAAGAAGAGGGCGTCGAAGCAATTGTCGAAGCAATTGAAGCCAAAGTGGATGAAGCCTTTGTCCCGGCATGGCCTTGGCTGCCGATTGGGATTGGTATGAAAATATTGCCGCTCAGGGTGATGACCAAATTTTTATAAGCGCATTTTTAAAAAAATTTAAAGTCTCAGCATAATCAAAAACGCCTTGGCAGCTGATGGCTTGTCAAAGCGTTTTGATATCGATACCAGTCAACGTGCCGCCTAGTTGACTGGCTATTTGACCAATGGCATAAGTGCGCCATAGCCTGCCGCTTGCATGTCTGCCAAAGCGATAAATTGTAGCGCATCGCCATTGATACAGTAGCGTAATCCGCCTTTATCCTTGGGACCATCATCAAACACATGCCCCAAATGTGAGTTGGCGACCCGTGAGCGCACTTCCGTTCGTGTCATGTTAAAACTGCTATCGGTAGAGGTGGTAATGACGTTTGCGCTAATGGGTTTGGTAAAACTCGGCCAACCGCAACCCGAATCATATTTATCCGTGGATAAAAACAACGGCTCGCCACTGACGATATCCACATATAAACCTTTAGCAAACAAATGGTCATATTGATGGCTAAAGGCGCGCTCTGTAGCTGCGTTTTGGGTGACGTCATACTGCGCTTGAGTCAACCGACTTTTTGCATTTTTATCGTAGTTTTGATAGCGGGTAGGATTGAGCGCCTCGGTGACCGTCGTGGCAGGCGCTAAGGCTTTGATAACGGGGATTTTTTGATTAGCAAGGCTAATATCAATATGGCAGTAGCCATTGGGATTTTTGCTCAGATAATCTTGGTGATAATTTTCTGCGTCATAAAAATTCGCCAAGGGTTTATTTTCTACCACAATTTTTTGCGGATATTTTTTTGCCAAATCGGCAAGGGTTTTATCAATGATTGGCTTATCATTGGCATCGGTATAATAAATGCCGGTACGATATTGCGCCCCGCGGTCATTGCCTTGTTTATTGAGACTGGTCGGGTCAATCACCCGCACGTAGTACGCCAAGAGGGTCTCAAGATTGGTTTGATCGATATCATAAATAACTTTGACGGTTTCTGCGTGCCCTGAGCCTGCTATCACCTGCTCATAGCTCGGGTTCGCGCTATTGCCATTGGCATAACCCGATATCGCATCGACCACGCCATCCACGCGCTCCATATAGGCCTCTAGCCCCCAAAAACAGCCACCCGCCAGATAGATAGTATGCGTGCGAATCGGGGTTTTACCATCTGCTTGATAATACACACCGTTATGGTTAATCGGTGCTAAAGCTTTGATGCTAGCGGCTTGCTTGCTAGTTTGGTTATTAGCCTGCTCATCAGCTTGGTCAGACTGGCTAGGCGGATTTTTTGCTTGATTCATGGCTTTGAGTTCTGCAAAGTCGTTGCTAGCATTGTCTGATAAGGCTTGTATTTGTGCTGGGGTAAGATTGCCTTTGACCAGTTTTAATAAATTGCCTTGTTTATCTAAAATCGCAAAACTGGGATAGACTTGCACGCCAAATTGTTTAATCAGCTTGCCATAGTTATCCATAAGCACCGGTAGGTTAGCATAGTCTTTAGTAAGCACTGTGTACCAAGTTTGAAAATCTTGCGGGGATTTTTCACTCAAATGACCTGGACTGACCACGCTGACGACATTCATATTGGGATACTGCCGTGCCCATGCGTCGCTTTCTTGGAGCGTTGCCAAACACAGCGGGCACCAGCTTGCCCAAAATTTCACCACAGTTGGCTTGTTGGGATCGATCACATGACGACCCATTTTACCTAATTTTGGGTTAATTTGGCTCAAACCTTGTAAGGTCGCTAACGTATCAGTCGGCAATAAATCCGCTTTGCTAGTAGCACGCGCAGAGCCAGCGTTTTCTTTGGCATTCATTTTTTGACAGCCAAGCAACAGCAGGCTGCTGATTAATAGGGTAACGGTTAAATTCTTAGCACTTTGAGGAAAATTGACCATGGTACATTTCTCATCTATTTATAAAGCGTCAAAGATAGCTGTGAGTTGGCACTCAAATAAATTTTTGATTACAAACATAAAGTGAGCCTTTATCTGATTGTAACTGAATCAGCAAATAAGCACACTTTAAAGTTTTAAAAATTAACATTAAAAAAATTATGCCATCATCCATAGGGTTTAAGGAGAAAACTTTTGGTGCATTTGTAGTTATCCTAGTATTGACTAGCCATTGATTTACTTTTGACACGTTAATTCGCTCAAAGTTCGCTCAAAGTGCGGCTGCTTCATGCTAAAATCTTGTTTTATGGTTCGTCAAAAGTTTGCCCATGCATCAAGCCATCAAGAACGTCGCAAAAGCCCCCATGATTGCTCGCTATACCTGGTTAGCTATTATGGTCGCCGCCATGATTTGTGCCGACCAATGGGGCGTTGCCAAACAGCAAATCAATCATCTGCTCACGATTACCATTATTTATGGGATAAGCGTTGAACTGACTAAACGCTTAATGGTTATTCGACAATTTAATCCCCAACACTCTTGGGTCACAATGGCGGGGTTTATCGGGGATTTACTGGCGTGGTCAGCCTTTATTTATTATTCGGGTGGGGCGGCCAATCCGTTGATTACCTTGTTTTTGACGGTGATTGCCGTGGCGTCTATGGTGATGAGCACCGTGCACATCATCGGCTTGTCAATGCTGTCAGTTGGGCTATATACGCTGTTATGGTATTGTTATGTGCCGCTGACCCTTAACCACCATGATCATGCGGTGGGTCAAAAACTCCATTTACTGGGTATGTTTGGGGTTTTTATTTTTGCGGCAATCATGTTAACCGCCTTAACGGTTTATTTTAAACAGGCGATGAGCCGCAGTTATCAGGCGCTTGAGCAAGCGCAGCAAGCCATTCACCAACAACGTCGGTTGCTTGCCATCAGTAGTCTTGCGGCCAATATCGCCCATGAGATGAGCACGCCGATTGCGTCGATGCAATTACTGAGCGATGATATTGCCCAGCAATTAGAGGAAGACGACGAACTGTTGGATGACATTAAACTGTTACAGTCACAAATCGACGTCTGCCGCCAATCGCTGCACAAGCTCAAATCCCATATCCAATCCAATGCGCTCCCGCCAGCGCAATCAGAGCCATTGGCATGGGTAACGTCATCAAATTTACCAACGCTACTCCCCAAAGTCGTCAATGATTGGCAATTTATCAACCCCCATGTTAAAGTATTGCTTAATGTACCACCACAACCGATAGTTGTGCCCTTGAGTGAAGAACAGCTGTATTCTATTGTGATGAATACGCTCAATAATGCCATGCAGGCACAAGCCACAAGGCTTGGTATTAGCGTACAGCTTGCTCAAAACGTGATGATTATAATTGAAGACAACGGGCAGGGTATCGACAGTAGCATGGTACAGCATATTCAACACCAAACTGCTATCGAATCTGATCATGGCTTAGGGCTTGGCTTGACGATTGCCAAAACAGTTATAGAATATGTTGGCGGACACCTTGAGCTGACCAATAAGCAAAATTCACCCCTGCAAAAAAGGTTAAATGATTCAGGTACGTGCGTGAAGATAACGTTACCAGTGATCCATACGCCCGCCAGTTTGTTGTAGGAGACTAGATTGCAACACCCACCCCTGTTAGCAGAGACATGGCTTATCATTGATGACGATGAGGTGTTTTGCCGTATCTTAAAAAAGTCGTTGGAAAAACAGGGCAATCAGGTATTGACTGCCAGCAATGCCGATAGCGCGCTACAACTGGCAAAGGAGCAGTTACCCAAGTTTATTATATTGGATCTCAATATCGGTGATGACAACGGCATTCATCTGATTGAGCCATTACTCGCTATTACCCCCACCGCCAAAATTTTAATGCTTACTGGCTATGCCAGCATTGCGACCGCCGTCAGTGCGGTCAAATTGGGCGCGTATCATTATTTGCCTAAGCCGTGTAGTCTGGATGAAATCTATAAAGTATTGGACATCGTAGTAGCCCCTACAAAGTCAATCGGTAGTGCCACAGATGAACGTTTGTCACTTGAACATCACGAATGGGAATACATCCACCAAGTATTAGATGAATGCCAAGGCAATATCAGTGAAGCCGCGAGGGTACTAAAAATGCACCGGCGCACACTACAGCGCAAACTACAAAAAAAACGTAAAGTGGATGCACAATAACCTTTTTTAACCGCACACAGCAGCCCACAAATTATCGGCCGAGTCAGCCAAAGAGTTGGGTGAGCACAAAACACAAAAAAAGCGCTTATAATAAATAAGCGCTTTTTTGATATCTATTTTCTGATATCTATGCAAATGGCTAATCAATCAATGCAGCGTTATTCACGCCACGCGTTATCAGACCATTTACGATAGTAGGCTTAGCTAACCTTAAGCTTAGTTAATCTTAGATAGCAACGATATTGCTAGCTTGGTCGCCTTTTTGACCTTGGGTCACAACGAAAGATACGCGTTGACCTTCCGCTAAGGTTTTGAAACCTGAGCTTGCGATTTGGCTATAATGTGCGAAAACGTCTTTGCCGCCATTGTCTTGTTCGATAAAGCCAAAGCCTTTTGATTCGTTAAACCATTTTACGGTGCCGTTTACAGTATTTGACATAAGATTGTCCTTGATTAGATAGATTTTAAAAGTGGTCATCTGACCCTAAAGCTGGAACTAAGCCACAACACGATTCTATTCAGTATGAAAGAATTGCGGCAGTTTTGATACACGATTGACTTAAAATCTAGGACACAAGCGTAATGGAAACGAACTTAGAATAGACTTAATGTAATGCGATTGAAACTTCTGACTGCTTTCTAGCTGTTGTCCAGTATATAGTAATACCGGCAGATAGCAAGGAATATCACAATAGTTTTGTAAGTGAACTGTGTTAAACCCAACTTTTTACCTTTATTTCATTCAAAAGCTGATTCTCATTTAAGCCGAAGGCTGATTTTCTAAGTCCCTTAAAAAATGGGCAAACCCTTCGTCAGCACGGGCATTAAGGCGACTGCTAGTCACCACACGTACCAAATTACTCCAAATAATGGGTAAATTGGCTTGCTCAAATTTTTTCACCAAACCCACATCTTCATGGCAAGTTAATTCATCAAAACCACCCACCGCCAAATAATCTTGACTGGCAAAGCTCAAATTTGCCCCATGAATATGGCGATGATTCATACAATCTTGATAATGGGCGAGATATTGCTGTTTGGTACTCTCTGACAATGCATCCCAACAATCGATGCTCACTACGCCACATATCATAGCTGTGGGCATAGTTGTGGATTCGGCTCTTAGATGTTTGATTTGTGCCATTAACCAATCAGCTTCAACCATACTATCGGCATCGGTGCAAGCAATCCACTCAGCCCCCTGTTCAATCAAGTAGCGCACGCCCAAATCCCTGACTTTACCCACACAGCGAAACTCACAGCACAGCCAGTCTACGTGGGCGTTTTGTACTTTTGATAAGGTATCATCATCACAGCTATCTAGCACGACCACCGTTTGTACCGCTATGTCGCTTGATAGCTGAGCAATCGCCTGTTTTATCGCATCCAAACACGCGCTGATGCTATCGGCTTCATTATGGGCAGGGATGACTATGCCGATTTTCTTGGGTCGCCGCTGTGTGACTGGAGTATTTGCCATGATGTTTTTCTCAGTTATTCCACGAGATTTTCTTGCTCGGCAAGGCTTTGGGGATTAGCTTGCCAAATGGTCAACAAAAAATCTTGGTCAATTACATGGCTTTGCTGACGGTAGTGCAGCTGTTGTTGCAAATTGTCGTGGACTCTTTCGCCTGTCAGTTGAAACCCGTCAATCGGATAGCGCCAATGACAGGCTAAAATCACGCCATTGTCTGTCAATGCAGTGTTGAGCCAAGCGATGACTTCGGTTAGTGCGTCAGGCGCCAAGTAATATAAAATCTCACTGACTACAATCAAATCAAATCGCTCACTCGGCAAATCCTGCGGTATCAAGCCTTGCACAACTTGCACATGCGCCTGGTTTTGCAGACGCTCACTGGCAAGTTTGACTGCCTCAACCTGCCCATCCACACACCGCAAATCATCGCAGCGCTGGGCTAACTGCTCACTAAATACCCCATTGCTACAGCCTAGTTCAATCGCCTTGGCAAAATGTGGGTAGGGTAATAATGACAAGCAAATCGCGCGTTTTCGTACTTCATACCAGCGTTTTTCATATTGCCAAGGGTCGCTACTATCGGCATAAATTTGGGCAAAATACGCTGACACATCAGTCATGAAGATATACCTCAAACGGTTGGCTAAGCCTAGTTAACGTGGTATCTGACAAAATAGGCGCTGTTCCCGTTGTTGGGTCAGCATAGATTTGACTGCTAAAACAGCGCATGGCATAACTTTTTCGCTGCGTCTGCAATTCGCTTAAATCAAATCGCCATACCTTGTGCCAGGGAATACGGCTATCGCCAGGTTTTGCCCAATGCCATGCCCAAATCAGCACTTGATAGCAGGTTAAATTTAAGCGACTTTTAAACTCATGGGCAAAACGCTGTACCACTTGCCCTGTACCTTCGTGGTCGGGATGACCATCGTACGCAAATGGGGTGATTAAAATATCATCGGGCTGAATCAGCGATGTTAACTTATCAAAAAAATCTGCTTGCTGCCCAAAAACTTCGCCATCAGGAAAATTTAAGCTCGTCATCGACACATTGGGCAAATCCAAACTGCTACCCAACGTTTCAAGCGCAAGCTGGCTTTCAAGTGCTCGGATTTTTGCCAGTTTGTCGGTCGGATACAGCGGTGAGTTAGGGTGGCTTTTCTCGCCGTGGGTGACACTAACAATCAATATTTGATTACCTTGAGCCACCAACGCTTGCAGCAGCCCACCACAGCCCAAAATCTCATCATCTGGGTGCGGCGCAAAAATACACACACGCCGATGTTTGGGAAAATGGGTCGATATATCGAGTCTGGTGAGACTGTCTAACCCTTGCCACGCTTGCCAGTCTTGTGCAGATGTGCCGTCGCCAGCAATTAAACGGTCACCCACAATCGGATGCAGTGGGGCGGGCTTAGAATCTACAGTTGCCATAATGCCCCTTGTGAATCGCCTAGCTGTTCGGCAGTCAATTTGCCAATCGCTTCACTGTCAAATGCGCCATGGGTTTGACGGATAAATACCGATAAATCTGCCGCTAGCCGTGCAAAATGGGCGTTTTTGCAATAAGGCGTTGCGCCCAAGGCTTTACCAACTTTTTCAAGCACTAGCATGGCGGTAGTCTCCACTTGCGCTCTTAAGATACGGATGGCGAGTGCATGACTTTGGCTAGGCTCACTATCGATTAATTGCGCAACTTGATGAAAGTACGCTTGGGTGACACTGAGTGCTTGCGACACTTCGCCAAGATAAAGTGCTTTAAAGGCTTGGGGTTTTTGCTGATAACTGTCCAATAAAAACTGTGCCAACTGCGCTGCCGCGCCATACCAACAAGCCGCTACCCCTGCCGCACCCTGCCAAAATCCTGGGCGGTCGAGATAAGGGCTGCTACCTTTGGCAATCGCATTTGATATGACTTGGGTGGCGTTAGCGCCTTTTAGATGGAGGGTGGCTGTCGCCGTGTAGGGCATACCTACCGCATACCAACCGCTGTCATCAATGGTCACTTGCGGTTGGTTCATGGCTAACATCAGCAATTGGGCGTTATTTTGGGCATCTCGGAAACTAACCAAGCCATGATCGACAAAGGTTGCACCCGAACACCACAGTTTTTGTCCCGTGCATGTTTCGCCATCAAAACGCAGTGGGTCATTACCACCTTCTGCTGCCCATACGGCCCATAGGCCTTCAGCGATATCGTCCACGCCCAATTCTGCCAAAATCGCCAACGCATCAAGATGCGACTCAAAAAATTTGACCAAGTTCAAATCACAAGCGGCAACCTGTGCCAATACTTGCCAGCGCTGTAAAGTATTACCGTTTGCGGGCAAGGCAATTTGAGCGGACAAAAGCACCAACTGCGACAAAGTTTGCTTTAATTGTGTGACATAAGCGGCATCACTTAGTTTAGGTGATGTATCAACCGTTCTGCGAAAGTCTTGCAAAATAGTGGTGATTAATTTACTCAAGTCCGATTGGTGATAGTCGGTAGGTAAAGCATGATCCAACACTGGTGTCATTGTGAGTTTCTCATTGGCTGTTTTGTTGTCTATTTTATTATCTGCTTTATTGACTTATTTGGTTTTGTCCATGTGGGTCAAATCTGCCAAAAAATGCGCTCGCCACGTGTCAATATCGGTCTCATAAATGCCCTGTAGTAGCGATTGGTGACGTTGTTCCCGTTGTTGTTTGGTCATGGTCAATGCTTGGTGTAAGCCCTCTATCATGCTGTCGTTGTTCGTAGGGTCTACCAAGATAGCTTGCTGAAGTTGGTGCGCTGCCCCCGCATTTTTAGACAAAATCAAAATCCCTGCGTTTTGTTCATCCTGTGCAGCAATATATTCTTTTGCCACCAAATTCATGCCGTCTTTTAGCGAGTTAACCCAACAAATTTGGCATTGCCTAAATAACGGCATTAAATTGTCATGACTAACAGGGTCTTCTTGATAGATAATCGGTTGCCAACTGGCAGTAGCAAATTGGCTATTAATTTGCTCAACTAGGGTGTGTACTTGTTGTCGTAACTGTTGATAAGTCTGAATATCAAGACGGGACGGGCAAGCAATTTGATAGAGCTGAATCTGTTCAAGATATTGCGGATAACGCTGCAAAAAGGCGGCAAAAGCTTGTAAGCGTTCGGGAATACCTTTGGTGTAATCCAATCGTTCCGCCGCTAAAATCGTGGTGATGGTTGAAGTGAGATTTTTTAACACAGCTTGGTCGGACAGCGGTTGACTGGCAAGCTTATGAATATAGACAGGATTGATACCAATCGGATAGGCTTTTATTAAGGTGGTATGATTGCCATGGCGAATCAGCGTACGCCCATTTGTTTGCGTAATTTGGATGGCGTGGGGGAGTAGCTGCTCAACCACCGCGACACAATTTTGAGCGTCTTGTTGGGTTTGTAATCCAACCACATCATAATCGAGTAATTGCTGGATTAACGTTTGACCATAAGTCAAAAAATCCCACACCCATAACTGGGGAAATGGAATATGCAAAAAAAAGCCAATGCGCTGTTTCATGCCTAAGTCACGGCAATGCCTTGCTACCGCAAAAAAATGATAATCTTGTATCCAAATCATATCGTCAGGCTGCGCGATTTGCTGTAGTTGTTTGGCAAACATACGATTGACAGCTTGATAAACGCTAAAATCTTCACTACTTGATACAATTAAATCCGTGCGGTCATGCATCCCCGCCCAAAGTCGATTATTGGCGTAACCACAATAATACTTTTCATATTGCATGGGTGAAAAAGCCGTCGTGACATAGGTGACTTTATCATGCTGCTCAGTCGCAAATTGATTGACAGTATCGGGCATATCGCTGATATTTGTCACTACTTGACCGTTCCAACCGACCCAAATACCGCCATCTTTGGCAAGGGCTTCTTGAAGCGCTACTGCCAACCCGCCTGCCACGGCTTTAGGTGACTGTTTATTAGGTAAATTAACCCGATTCGATAACACAATCAACTTTGACATAGGGTCAATAATCCTTGAAGTAATGCGGTAACCGCTGAGACGTCGCTCACATAATAATGGGCATGGGTAGGTTCATAACCGACTTTGACACCAATTCCTTTAATATCACTACCTTTCTTATTTGATGTATCACCATAACTTTGTACAGCAATAAATCCTGCTTCATCGGTCACATCATCACCGATAAATATCGGACGGCAATGAGGGTGATAGTGGTTTAAAACATGGTTAATGGCACTGCCTTTATCGACACCTTGCGGCAATAGCTCATACACACATTTGCCTGCTTTAAGTTGCCAATCATTAAAATCATGCCCAATACCTTGCATGATAGTTAAAGCGTTATCGGCAAGTTCGGGATGCTCACGAAAATGCAGTGCCACACCAAAAGGTTTTTGCTCAATGCGCCAGTGTGGATGATTACCAGTGGCGTTAATGACGCTTTGATTAAGTTGTTGTAGCTGCGCTAAATCGATGTCCACCAAAGAATAGCTATCGATTAGCGTATCGCATTGCAAACCATGACTACCAATCACCGGCAGTTTTAACGGCGCTGTCAAACGTCTAGCGTCGGCAACTGAACGCCCCGTTACTAGCCAAATGGGTATATGATTTTGTAACTGCGCTAAAATTGCTAAATTATCATTGCTGATAAAACTTTGCTGGGGATCGGGGTGAAATTCACTCAGTGTCCCATCAATATCTAATAGTAGTAACAAACCAGAAACCCCTTGCACAACTTTGGCTAAATTATTAGCTAAAAGTTGTGAGGGGCTAGTGACTGAATGATTAATCAGGGTATGAAGGTGACTCACACTCATCTTATATTTTTATCATTCCAAATCTATCCATGACGAGGTAAAATTACGGCGTCAAAATCACTTTTCGACACTCTTCTTCACGTTTTTCAAAGATTTCATAACCTTTTGCCGCATCCGATAGATTCATACGATGGGTAATAATCGCTTCAGGCGATAAATCCCCATTTTCAATATGCTCAAGCAGTTGTGGCAAGTATTTATGTACATGAGTTTGACCCATTTTAAAGGTTAACCCTTTGTCAAACGCATCACCCATCAAGAAACCATGAATCGGACCTGCGTACACCCCAGGAATACTGACTGTACCACCACGGCGTACCGCTGCCATACACTGACGTAATGCCGCGCCACTTGAGCCTTCAAGCTTGAGCGTGGTTAATACGGTTTCAACTATGCTACCTTTTGCTTCGAAACCAACGGCATCAATCACCGCATCGACACCACGATGCCCCGCAGTTTGCTCAATAATGGCTTCTGCGGCATCAACTTTATCAAAATTGACAGGAATCGCGCCATACGTATCTTGTGCGTATTGCAGGCGATAGTCATTGTGGTCAACGATAAATATTTGTGCAGCACCTAACATTTTGGCACAGGCGGCTGATAGCAAACCCACAGGTCCTGCACCATAGATAGCCAAAGTCGAACCTTTGGTGACATTGGCATTCGTCACCGCTTGCCATGCAGTCGGCAAAATATCCGATAAGAACAAAACTTTCTCATCAGGCAATGAACCTGGGACTTTAAAAGGACCAAAATTGGCTTTTGGCACACGCACATATTCTGCTTGTCCACCGGGCACACCGCCATATAAATGACTAAAACCGAACAATGCCGAAGGTGGCGGAATTAGCTTTTTGTTCATCGCCGCGCCAGGACCTTCATTGGTGGTCTCACAGGCTGCCATCAAATCATTTTGACAAAAAAAGCAGCTACCACAGGCAATTACAAAGGGTATCACCACGCGATCGCCTTTTTTTACCGCCGTGACGTCAGCGCCCACTTCTTCGACAACCCCCATAAATTCATGACCAAAAATATCGCCTTCTTCGGTCGCAGGGATTTTGCCACGGTATAAATGTAAATCCGAGCCACAAATGGCGGTAGCAGTAACTTTTAAGATAATATCATCTTTGGCTTGTAACTGTGGGTCGGGAACATTGTCGACTCGAACATCTTTGGCACCGTGATAGGTTAATGCGCGCATGGGTATGACTCCTAGTTATTGTTTTGCTGTTGTTGTTTTTTGACTGTTATTTGACCAAATAAAGCAGCGCCACTGAACTAATATGATATGTTATTTGGCGTTATCATTTGATGTTTTGCAGAGTAACATGCGCCAGGCACGGTTGTTGTCTATTCATGTAGTAGATAGGTTAATATAATGTAAGCTGCCTTACAATAAACCATTGAAAATATTATATAATTTTAATTATCGTCCATAAAATTTTAGTATCAATTTTTAGCTATAGCTTAAACTTTAGTTCACGTAATTTTTTAAAAAATACGGTCAAGGTGGCTAATAAAAAACCAAAGTGCTCCTACGCTACTAATTTGCTATTAACTATTAAAAGGAAACGCATATCAGCCAACAAAAAAACTCAGTCAGTAAAACTGATTAGGTGTATCCCCTTGGAAGTTATACGATAAGCCAAAATTTATTGGTTTATGACTTTATCTACATTTTTATTGTCAATTTTTAATAGGTAACACGATAAATTTTGCAAGCTATTGATCCAAGTGAGGATTGAAAACAAACCTACATCCCATGATAAAGAAAATAACCATTGACAATTAAAAAATTTTAAAGGTGGATATTGAAACGATTTATCAAAACACCATATCAATTTTAGTTCAAAGCTAATTAGTTAAAAGCTAAAAGGAAAAATAATAATGCAATTTGATAAATTTACCAATGCCTTACAAAACGCAGTTCAGCAGGCACAAACGCTCGCTGTCACTCGTGATCATACCGCGATTGAGCCGATTCATTTGTTGTCAGTGCTACTCAATGAACCGAGTAATGCCAATGTGTATGAACAAGCAGGCGCAAACTTAAGTCAGTTAAAAACAGACGTGCAACAATCGCTAAACAACCAAGCGGTGATTGGCACACCCACAGGTGATGTCAACCTCAGCCCAAATACGGCTAAGATTTTAAATCTAGCCGAACGTCATGCGCAAAAAGCGGGCGATCAGTTTTTATCTACCGATTGGGTGCTGGTTGCCCTAGCAGAGACGGGCGACACTGCAAAACTGCTTGCAAAAGCAGGGGTCAATGAGCCAAAACTAAGACAAGTTATTAATTTTATTCGTGGGGGTGATAAAGTGGATACACAAAATAGCGAAGACCAACGTGATGCCTTAAACAAATATACCATCGATTTAACAGCACGTGCCGAATCGGGCAAACTTGATCCCGTGATTGGGCGTGATGACGAAATCCGCCGTACCATTCAAGTGTTGTCACGCCGTACCAAAAACAACCCCGTGCTCATCGGTGAGCCGGGTGTAGGTAAAACTGCGATTGTTGAAGGATTGGCACAAAAAATCGTCAATGGTGACGTGCCAGAAGGCTTGCGCAACAAACGCGTATTGTCGCTTGACTTGGGGGCACTGATTGCGGGGGCAAAATTCCGTGGTGAGTTTGAAGAACGCCTAAAAGCGGTACTTAATGACCTAGCAAAAAGCGAAGGGCAAGTTATTTTATTTATTGATGAAATTCATACCATGGTCGGTGCGGGTAAAGCCGATGGCGCGATGGATGCGGGTAATATGCTCAAACCTGCGTTAGCGCGTGGCGAGCTGCACTGCGTGGGCGCGACTACCCTTGATGAATACCGCCAATATATCGAAAAAGATGCCGCCCTTGAGCGTCGTTTTCAAAAAGTATTGGTTGATGAGCCTACGGTGGAAGATACCATTGCCATTTTGCGCGGTTTAAAAGAGCGCTATGAACTCCATCACGGGGTTGATATCCAAGACAGTGCGATTATTGCCGCCGCGCAGATGAGCCATCGCTACATCACCGACCGCAAATTGCCCGACAAAGCCATTGATTTGTTGGATGAAGCAGCTAGCCGTCTAAAAATGGAACTTGATAGTAAACCAGAAGCCTTGGGCAAATTAGAAAGCCGTTTGATTCAGCTTAAAATGCAACGTGAAACCTTAAAACATGAAGATGACGAAGGCGCAAAATCCCAGCTAAAACTGCTGGACACCCAAATCAGCGAGCTTGAAAAAGAATACGCAGATTTAAACGAAATTTGGCAAGCAGAAAAAGCCCTTGTTAAAGGTAGCCAACAGCTCAAAGACGAGCTTGATAAGGCGCGTATCGCCTATGAAAAAGCCCAGCGTGAAGGTGACTACGAGACCATGTCAAAACTGCAATACGAAACCATTCCACAACTGGAAAAACGTATTAAAGACTCTGACTTGGCTGAGCAAAAAGAGCAAGCAGGGCAAGCGCCAAGCGTCAAACTGCTACGTAACAAAGTCACCGAGAACGAAATCGCTGAAGTCGTTGCCGCTGCAACAGGCATCCCTGTTGCAAAAATGATGCAAGGCGAACGTGAAAAAATGCTGCATATGGAAGAAAAACTGCATGAGCGCGTAGTCGGTCAAGATGAAGCAGTACAAGCAGTCGCCAATGCGGTGCGCCGTAGTCGTGCAGGGCTGTCTGACCCCAATCGTCCTAGCGGTTCGTTCTTGTTCCTAGGTCCGACAGGGGTGGGTAAAACTGAATTGACCAAAGCGTTGGCAAGTTTCTTGTTTGATGATGAAAATGCCATGATTCGTATTGATATGTCTGAATTTATGGAAAAACACAGTGTCAGCCGTCTTGTCGGCGCACCCCCAGGCTACGTGGGTTATGAAGAAGGTGGGGTATTGACCGAAGCGGTACGCCGTCGACCTTACAGTGTGGTATTGTTTGATGAAGTAGAAAAAGCGCATCCTGATGTGTTTAATATCCTACTGCAAGTGCTAGACGATGGTCGCTTGACCGACAGTCAAGGTCGTGTTGTGGATTTTAAAAACACTGTCATTATCATGACTTCAAACCTTGGTTCGCATAAAATCCAAGAGATGGCAGGCGATAGCTATGAAGAAATCAAAGCGGCAGTGATGAATTCAGTCAATCAGCATTTCCGCCCAGAGTTTGTCAACCGTATTGATGAAATCGTGGTGTTCCATCCACTTGGGCAAGAGCAAATGGCGGGTATTGCAGATATTCAACTGTCACGCTTACGCAAACGTCTTCAAGAGCGCGACATGGATATTGTATTGTCAGATGAAGCCATGACTCAATTGGTCGCTGTGGGTTATGACCCTGTGTATGGTGCAAGACCGCTAAAACGCGCCATCCAGCAAGAAATCGAAAATCCGCTATCAGTCAAATTGTTATCGGGTGAGTTTGTGGCGGGTGATACCATCAAAGTGGATGTCGATGCCCAAGATAAATTGACCTTTGATAAATTGCGTATGAGTTAATTTTCTCACCAAAAAAAACGGCTCTCACTCGAAAGCCGTTTTTTTTCGCCTATGTGTAGCAAATTACAGTATAATTCTGCCTAAATTTGAAATTTGAGGAAACAAAATGTCGATCAAATCCGACCGCTGGATACGCCAAATGGCACAAGAGCATGGCATGATTGAGCCATTTGAAGCAGGTCAAGTACGTGTGGGCGAGCAGGGACAAAAATTGGTCAGCTACGGCACCTCAAGCTATGGTTATGATGTGCGCTGCGCGCGCGAATTTAAAGTATTTACCAATGTCCATTCTGCCATCGTTGACCCAAAAAACTTTGATGAGCGTAGCTTTATTGATATCGTGGGCGATGAATGTATCATCCCGCCCAACTCATTTGCCTTGGCTCGTACTGTCGAGTATTTTCGTATTCCCCGCGATGTATTGACCATTTGTTTGGGAAAATCTACCTATGCGCGCTGCGGTATTATTGTCAATGTCACACCGCTTGAGCCAGAATGGGAAGGGCATGTGACCTTAGAGTTTAGTAATACCACCAACTTACCGGCGCGTATCTATGCCGGTGAGGGCGTGGCGCAAATGCTATTTTTCCAAAGTGATGCTGATGATGTGTGCGAAACTTCCTACAAAGACCGTGGTGGTAAGTACCAAGGTCAAATGGGTGTGACCTTGCCCAAAGCGTAAACGGCAAACGATAAGCAATAAGCAGTCATATAGACCCACTTCGGTGGGTTTTATATTTTATGGCGAAAAATTGTTAATCGCTCAAATTTTACACGAGCTTACAACTGCTTTAAGCTTTCTATTTTTGAATATGTCATACTAACGATGCACTGACGCTATCGTTTTAAAATAATAATACCGCACATAAGAAGGATAACACCATGATTGAACTAAGTAATAACTATGTCGCGCTAAATTTGGCAAAATTCATCTATGAAGAAGAAGCCAAACTCACGCCAAATAAACACCAGCAAGAAAGTGATATCAAAGAATATATTTTTGAATTATATGAAGAGTGTGTTGCTGTCGTTGAAGAAAACGACTCAGCGGATTTTGAATATGAAGACTTCGATTTTGATGAAGATGAATCGTTGGCAGATGACGATGACGATATGCTTCGCTAACATGTTAATTCATAAAAAAATCGGCTCAAGTGGCCGATTTTTTTATGTTTAAGTAGGGATTAAGCAATGGTTGCCGCAAAATAATCGCGGTCAAACGCTGTGATGGGTTGGCTCGTTGCTTTTACCATCGCAATATGCGCATCTAAGCGTGGCAACATACGACCGACATAGTAGTCTGCTAATTTTGCTTTATTGGCATAGAAATCGCCTTCTTTGCCATTTGCCGCTTCAACCATCAAGCCAAACATATAAGCAAAGCTGACATAACCAAAGGCTTGTAAATAATCAACCGCACAGCCATTGATTTCGTCTTTGTTGACCGCTGCCGCCGCTACCACCGCTTTGGTTACGTCTTCAAGTTTATCCGCTGATGTTAAAATTGCTTGTTTGATGGCATGGTCTGCTTTCATGTTATTGGCAAAATCACGCATTTCTTGCACATACGTTGTCACAAACGCACCGCCGTTTTTCACCACTTTACGACCCAACAAGTCAAGTGATTGGATACCATTGGTCCCTTCATAAATTTGCGAGATACGGGTGTCACGTACGATTTGTTCCATTCCCCATTCACGGATATAGCCATGACCACCAAAGCATTGCTGTGCATCAATTGACGCTTCAAGACCACGGTCTGTTAAGAATGCTTTAGCAACTGGCGTCAAAAGAGCGACGCGGTCATCAGCGGCTTTTTTTGCTTCGGCATCATCGGTATATTTGTTGGTATCAAGCTGTTTGGCGACATACATTGCAAAGCAGCGTGAGGCTTCACTGATGGTTTTGGCATTTAACAGCATACGGCGAACGTCGGCATGAAATACGATTGGGTCAGCGGCTTTGTTTGGTTCTTGGATACCGCTATCGGCGCGGCCTTGGATACGGTCAAGGGTATAAGCTGTGGCGTTTTGATACGCTAACTCAGCGCCACCGATACCTTGTAACCCCATCGTCAAACGCTCATAGTTCATCATGATAAACATGGACGCAAGACCGGTATTTTCTGCGCCTACCATAAAGCCTTTGGCACCATCAAAGTTCATGACGCAAGTCGCTGATGCTTTGATACCCATTTTATGCTCGATAGAGCCGCAGCTTACCGCGTTACGCTCGCCCAATGAGCCATCCGCATTCACATGGAATTTGGGTACGATAAACAATGAAATCCCTTTAGAGCCTGCTGGGGCATCGGGGGTTTTTGCCAATACCAAATGGATGATGTTGTCCGCTAAGTCATGTTCACCTGCGGTGATAAAGATTTTGGTACCTGTAATATTGTAGCTACCGTCTTCGTTTGGCACGGCTTTGGTTTTGATGATACCCAAATCCGTACCTGCGTGCGGTTCGGTCAAACACATCGTACCTGTCCATTCACCTGAGTAGATTTTTTCTAGGTAGGTTTGTTTTTGTTCTTCAGAGCCTGCGTTGTAGATACACATGCACGCACCACCCGATAGGTTTGGATAGAGCGCAAATGATTGGTTGGCGGTAAATACCATCTCTTCAGCGAGCATAGTCACCATTTTTGGCATGCCTTGACCGCCATGATTTGGATCGCCGCCCAAACCAATCCAGCCGCCTTGTGCATATTCGTCAAATGCTGCTTTAAAACCAGTTGGGGTTTTTACTTTGCCTTCACCCAGATATTGTGCCGCTTCTTCATCACCCGAGCGGTTGATGGGCAGTAACGTATTTTTAGCAAATTTTGACATTTCTTCTAAAATCATATTGACCGTATCACTGTCAACATGGGCTAACTGTTCATTTTTTTGCCAAAAATCAGATGCATTGAATACATCATTTAAAATGAATTTCATGTCTTGAATTGGCGCATTATAAATAGGCATATTATTTCCTTTTATGGGTTAGCTCGTAATTCGAAATGAGACAAATCCTTAAATAGCTTTTGCTACCTAAGGATTGAATAAAAAATTATACTATCAATGATTCTATCATAATTTTATTACTACACTAGATAGCTTAGCAAAAAATTAGAATTGGAATTCGTCAACGTCCATGCTCATGTATGGCTCGAGACCTGTATCAATACGTTTGACGTAAGTTAAGGTGCGAGGCAATAGTTTTGCAAAGTAGAACTGAGCGGTTTTGATTTTGGCTTGATAGAATTTGGTCTCAGTGGTGTCGCCTTGGAGCGCTTGCTGAGCGACTAACGCCATACGAGCCCATAGGTAAGCTAGGGTGATGTAGCCACTATAGTACATGTAGTCAACCGCCGCTGCACCCACTGCATCAGGGTTTTCAGTAGCCTGCATACCAATGCGAGCAGTCAAATCGCCCCATTCTTTATTCAGACGTGCCAGTGGACGAATAAATTCACCCATCGCATCGTTGTCTTTGTTTTCTTCACAGAATTGATAAATGACTTTGCTAAAGTTAGCTAGCATTTTACCTTGTGAACCCAATACTTTACGACCTAACAAGTCGAGTGACTGGATTTCAGTGGTACCTTCGTATATACAAGCAATACGCGTATCACGTACGTTTTGTTCCATGCCCCATTCACGGATAAAGCCGTGACCACCATACACTTGCACACCGTGATTGGCTGCTTCATAACCTGTTTCAGTTAAGAAGGCTTTAGCAATTGGGGTTAAAAAAGACAACATTTGGTCAGCGTAAGCTTGTGATTCGCCTTCACCTTTAGTTACCACATCAGAGAATTGTGATAGATAGTAGACGAGGGCACGGCCACCTTCTGCAAACGCTTTACAAGTTAATACCATGTTACGCACTGCTGGATGGACGATGATTGGGTCAGCCACTTGTTCTGGCGCTTTTGCACCGCTTAATGCGCGCATCGCAAGACGATCTTTGGCGTAGCTTAAGCCACCTTGGAAAGCCAATTCCGCCGCAGTGAGACCTTGAATCGCAGTACCAATACGGGCGGTATTCATAAAGGTAAACATACAGTTTAGACCTTTGTTTTCAGGTCCAATCAAGTAACCTTTGGCTTTATCAAAGTTTAGTACCGCAGTTGCAGAGGCTTTAATACCCATTTTGTGTTCAATCGAACCACAGGTAACGGTGTTACGCTCACCGATAGAGCCATCTTCGTTGACATTGAATTTTGGTACGATGAACAATGAGATACCTTTGGTACCTGCTGGCGCACCCGGTAAACGCGCTAGTACGATATGGACAATGTTGTCTGCCATGTCGTGTTCGCCGGCTGAGATAAAGATTTTTTGACCGGTGATAGCGTATGAACCGTCTTCATTGGGTTCAGCTTTGGTGCGGGTAATACCTAAATCAGAACCTGCATGTGCTTCGGTCAGACACATGGTACCTGTCCACTCACCGCTGACGAGTTTCAATAAATATTTTTGTTTTTGTTCATCGGTACCGTGGTGTTCTAGCGTACGGATAGCACCTTCAGATAGACCTGGGTACATTGAGAAAGACCAGTTAGCCGTACCTACCATTTCACTGACCGCTGAACCCAATGATAATGGCATGCCTTGACCGCCAAATTCTTCATCGGCACATAAAGAAGGAAAGCCTAATTCACAGTATTGTTTATAAGCTTCTTTAAAGCCTTTTGGCGTATATACATTACCATTTTCAAAACGACAGCCTTCTTCATCGCCTGAACGGTTAAGGGGTGACAATTCTGCTTCAGAGAAGCTTGCACCTGCTTCTATGAAACTATCAATCGTTTCTTTATCCGTATGGGCATAGCTAGGAATGGTTTTGTAGTGATCTTCAAATTTTAGTAATTCATGCATGACAAATTTCATATCACGAAGCGGTGCTTTATATTGCATACGATATCCTTAATTAGTGTTTTAAAAAGACAAAAAAACCTACCCCATTATTAAGGTTTTATATTCCTAAGATAGGAAAATTTGGCAAAGGTGACAAGGTACTAACATGACTATAGGGTCATAAAAAAATCTAATTGGTCAAATTAAAACTTATAGCAAATAGTTTGGTTTATAGTTGGCTTTGAGCCACTCTGTGGTATCTTGACTAGACATGGGTTTAGCAAAACCAAAGCCTTGAATCGAATCACAACCAAGACTACGCAGATATTCGATTTCTTCACGGTTTGAGACGCCCTCAGCCAATGCTTGCATGGATAACGAGTGCGCCATCTCAATCACTGATTTGACAATCACTTGTTTTTTTGGGTCTTGTAAAATATTGGTGATAAATAAGCGGTCAATTTTGAGCATATCAATCGGATATTTAATCAAATATTGCATCGCGGCAAAGCCTGTACCAAAGTCATCAATCGATATGCTAAAACCATACTGGCGCAGTTTTGCTAGCATCGCTTGCGCTTTAAATTCATCATGAATTTTGCAGACTTCCGTGATTTCAAAGCTAATCAATTTGGCAAGCCAACTATATTGCTGTATCGTCCCTTCAATAAACGCAATAAATTTTTCACTAATTAATTGACGAGTATCAATATTGATACAGATGAGGCAGTTATAGCCCATCTCACGCCATGTCAAAATCTGCTCAATACAAGCTAAAACAATTTTTTCAAATAGCGCCTGCGCTGACTTATCGAGCACCTCCGCCAAAAAATCGTTGGGATAGAGGAGTCCAAGGGTGGGATGCTCCCAGCGCACCAACGCTTCAAACATCGGCAAATCAGGCTGTGCAAACTCTAACTTAGGCTGAAAGTAGGGCAAAATTTGCTGTTTTAATAACGCATTTTTAAAGGCGCTGAGCAAATGAATATCTTTAAAATTGCCTTTTTGCTGGTTGGCATCATACCAAACACAATCTTCATCACTGATGAGCCGCGCATGTTTTAACGCCGTGTCTGCTTGTAATAGCAATGTCTGAGCATCTTGGGTATGAGTGGGGAAAACCGAGGCGCCAATCGACAACCTTAAATAAATTGATTGGTCATCAATGCTAAAAGGTAAGTCAAATAACTGTTTGAGCGCTGCCACGTAGTGATGCGCGGCATCAAGGTGTTGTACCGAAATCATCGCCGCAAAACTATCACCCCCAAACCGCGAAAAAGTGACTAAACTTGCACCCGAAATTTTTAAGGATTTTACCCGTTTGACAAAACCTTGAATCAGCGTATTGGTATTTTCAATGCCAAGGCTGATGTTAAAAGACTGCAATTTGTCAATATTGATGCGTAGCAATACCCCCATACACTCGCGCTGATTATCGGCTGCCTGGTAATAGTCAATACAGCTTTTTAATTTGTCATAAAAAGTATCGTAATTGGGCAGACCCGTTAATTCATCATAATTGTATAGATGTAAGGTGTGGCTAAGCTGCGCATCTTTTTTGGTTAAATTGGTGAGTAGCCCGACATACACCACCCGATTATTATCGACTTCACACACGGAGATATCTAGCCAAACCGCCACTTCAGGTGAATTGTGATAAGAAAGCACTAAATTGGTCGAAATTGATTGTCGATTATCCAGTCTGGTAATGATGGCGGCAATCGCTTGCTGTAAGTGAGGCGCGTAGTTCTTATACGGATAAAAATAAAACGGACTACCTATCACCTGATTGCGTGGCAAGGCGGTAATGTTTAAAAATTGCTGATTGACACAGATAAAACGTAGCCGTTCATCAAGCATAAAAATGCCATCATGGATTTTTGAAAAAACCGAGGCAAACACCGCATTTTGATGTTCAAGCGAAATTTTTTTGTCAAAAAAATGGCTATCGACAATAAACCCATACTCACTTAACTGATCATGACACAACTTGTTAGCACCCATAAAGCAATCACGATGGTCTATCGGCAAGACTGGATCGTTATTCGATGACATGATTATTCCTGTGCAAGGGTCAAAGTTTGGTGTAGCGTCAACAATGAAGACAATGCGACAACAGGGGCTGTCTCAGTTCGTAGCACACGCTCGCCAATTTGCCAAGGCATAAAATCTCGCTCGATAGCTTGCGTTATTTCTTGCGCTGAAAACCCACCTTCTGCCCCAATGAGTAACCAAAATTGGGCTAAAGTACACTGTCTAAACTGGTTTGTTATATGGGGTAGTGGGTTGGCATATGGGATATATGGCGTGCTGGGTTCAATCTTATTACGTTCAATGTCATGACAAGGTGTCGCTACGCCACGGTCATTAGAAGGAACGGCTAAAATTAATTTGGTCACGTCGCTAGAAGTGGGCACACCTGCTGGCTCATCAATCCAGTCGCTAAAAGCTTTTGGTGCCAGCAATGTTGGCACAATATTAAGCCCACATTGTTCACATGCCGATACCGCAATCTGCTGCCAGTGGGCGAGCTTTTTATCGGCTTGGTCTGCTTTTAGGCGTACTTCACCATGTTGGCTTGTGAGCAGTTGAATCGATGACACCCCAAGCTCTGTGGCTTTTTGAATGGCATAATCCATGCGCTCGCCACGGCTCATAACCAAGGCAATGTTGACAATAAATGGCAAAGCTCGATTGATTGGATTAAAATCGTTGATGGTAACGAGTGCTTGTTTTTTAGTGATATCCGTTAAAGTGACGGTATATTCACCACCTTGACCATCAAAAAACAACGCTTGCTCGTCGACACTTGCTCTTAACACTTTACACCAATGATGAAAAATATCTTCGGTCAAAGGCAGCGTGCTACCAACTTGTAGCAAATTTGGTTGGTTATAAAAAAATCTACGCATAAATCATCTAAGTAAGTTTCACAATTGAGTTAAGTTAAGTTGGTTAAAATGCCTACAAAAGTTAAATATTTTTTTGACGATAATCTCATGGATTATACGTTAAACATGAGCCATGTAGGCATAAGCTGTGAATTCTAATACAATTTTTTATAATACTGTAAGAATTGAACGTTTGTAACAAATCCTAGCTTTTAAGGATGGATTATAATAACCAACATTTATTTACATTTAATTGGTTAATTAGTCAGTAAATTTCATAAGGCGTTAGTAAAGGCGTTAAGGCAAATCGATGGCCTGAGACGAGCCTTGGGGGATTTGAGGGATATGGTCACAAAGCTTTTGCAAACAACGATTTAATACGCCAAAGATGTGCCCAAGCTCTGCTGGGGTGGTGCAATAAGGCGGAATAAGATAAACATGGTTGCCAATCGGGCGAATCATCACGCCTTGATCAAGGCATAAATTGGCAAAAGCTTTGCCCAAATTTTGAGAAAAATCCAAGGTGAAAGCCGCAATCATGCCGGTTTGACGTGCAAACTTTATGGGTAAATTGGCATCAACTAATTGCTGTAAGCCATCAGCCATCGCTTGGATAAGGGATTGGTTGTGTAGCAAGACATTATCGCGTTCAAACAGTTCAAGCGATGCCAAAGCCGCGCTACAAGCCAATGGGTTGCCAGTAAAACTATGCGAATGTAAAAAGCCTTTTTCCACTTTATCATCATAAAACGCTTGATAAACATCATCGGTTGTCATGACGCAAGACATTGGCAGATACCCTGCCGTTAGACCTTTTGACAGACAGATAAAGTCAGGGCAATAATCGTCTTGTTTATCCGCATCTGCCAAGGCTAGCATTTGTTCTACCGCAAACATAGTACCGGTACGACCAAAACCCACGGCAATCTCATCATATATCACATGGATGTGATAATGGTGCGCAAGTTTGGCAACGCCAAGTAAATAATTAGCAGAATACATCGCCATGCCCGCCGCCCCTTGTACCAAAGGTTCAAGGATAATCGCACAGATATCGCGGGATTTTTCTGCCAAGATGCGTTCTAGTGCATCTAAGCTTTTTTGCTCATGCAGCTGCGCTGCGATAGCGTCAGTATTGAAAATATGCGCGGGGGAAGGAATACGAATTTGACTGACAATCAAATCTTTGTATTGCTCACTAAACAGCGGGATATCTGTCACCGCAAGACTGCCAACGGTTTCACCGTGATAACCGTGTTCCAATGAGATAAATTTGGTTTTTTGCGTTTGCCCTGATTGCTGCCAGTACTGCAAACTCATTTTAAGCGCGACTTCCACCGCCCCTGAGCCACTGTCGGCAAAAAAAGCTTTGGTTAGTGGTTTGGGCGTGATGGCAACCAATTTTTCTGCAAGCGTCAGAATGGGTGGGTGAGTGACACTAGCGATTAAAGTATGCTCAAGCGTATCGAGCTGCTGTTTTATTTTTTCGTTGATAAAGGGATGGCAATGTCCATGTAAATTGACCCACCATGAGCTAATCATATCGTAATAGGCGTTACCGTCCTGATCATATAATTGATTGCCTTGAGCTTTGACGAGGTGGAGTGGGGGAGTGTTTTCAAGGGCTTGCATCTGTGTGCAAGGAAGCCATAACGCGTTATTCATAAGGGTCTCAAAATTTTTTGTCACATTGTAGCACTTTTGACCCAAGAAAAAAGGCTTGAAATCGCAAGCCTTCTAATGCTATGAGCGATAATGATAATAATAGGAACGCTTAATAAATGAAATGCTTGAACAGAGGTTGAAGCAATCGCAATATCCATTGAGCTAAAACCATATTTTATCCCAACTTGGTTTAATACCGGCGACTTTTTTATCGTGATAGGTCGATAGTATGGCAGCAATTCTTGCACGGACAGCGGCTAGATAGGGTAGTAAAGCGGGAAGTCAAAAGTAAAACACAACCAACGGTTTGGTGAAGGTATCACCCATATCGAAAAAGCCTTGCAGCGGCTTTTTCAACGAAAAGTGCATGATTAGGGGAAAATTGATGGTTAAGTAAAAATTGATGGTTACCGATTTGACAGCACCTCTAAATGTTGGTGAATCGAAAGGTTATCTGGCATTAATTCAATCAATCTTTCTATAGCATCGCTAGCATCGGGGCAATTTGACAAATGCATGAGTAATAAGTCAACCTGATCTGAATGATAAATGGCTTGGCTCAACCGAGCTTCTAAACAGGTGCGCCAAGTGCATAAAAAAGGGCTTTCAGTTTTGCTAAAAAATATGCCTGTATATAATTTGATGGCCGCTTCTAAATAACCAGCATTTAATGATTGTTCAACCCGTAAAAAATCACCATCAATAGGCATTAACAGCCGGTACGGACGAGAACCCAATAAACCAGTAAGTGTATCACGTAACTGCGACATTTCAGTCTTTAGCGTACCTTGTGACACTTTACGCTCACCGTAGATCGCTTGGTGTAACGCATCTAAGCTCATGCCTTGGGGACAAAGTGCTAACACTGTCAATATCTCGACTTGCCGAGGGGTCAGCCGCAAGATTTTGCCATTGAATATGACACTGGGTTCGTTAAATCCTTGAATATACAGATAGTGTCTTTGGCACTCATTCAAAGCGGATTGTAAAATACTGGCACAGCGTTCAGCAGCAAATATGCCAAAATTATTGTGATTCTGCCAAGTGGTCGATAAATCCAGTACGCCAATGACCTGCTTGGTATGCGGTTCAATAATAGGCGTTGCATAACAGACCCATTCATGAACCGAAGGCATATAATGTTCATTAGAAAAAACGCAAGTTGATTGCTGCGTTTTTAGCGATAAAGCGAGCGCATTTGTGCCAACTTGGCTTTCCCCCCAGCATCCGCCTTCGATGAAGTTAACCGCTTCTGCCGCTTTTTGCATAGACTTGCTGGCAGTCGTCCAGATAATCGTACTACCGATATCAGCCACAGCCATCACCATGGAGGATTGCAACGTGATATGTTGTAATTGATTTTGACAATAGCCTAAGGCTTTTTTTAGATAATACGATTGATCGCTTTTGGTGACGTTAATGGGTGCTTGTTGGCGCTCAGTTGGAATGTTAGCACTGTCTGAGCGGTGCCATGACTGAACGATACTTTGTTGGATAAGATCTGCATTATTATCGGTAAAGGTAATGTTAAAACGCCTCTTATCAATCCGATGCCTTTGCTCTAACAGTCTATTTTTATTCATATTTTAAAATATCCTAATGCACTAACCAATCCTTGGTTTTTAAAATAAGCTATCTTCAATAGTATAATGTACATCCCTTATTGTAAAGGATAATTAAACACCTACCTTTTACCTACCGTTTCTGTAATAATATGAATGTGTAAACCCCAACTGCACGAAGCAGTTTATCTACCAACTGACAAAAGGAAATGTCATTATGCGTTATGCTGACCCTAATACTGACGGTGCTAAAATCAATTTTAAAGAAAAGTATGACAACTTTATTGGCGGCCAATGGGTTGCGCCTGTTAAAGGTGAGTACTTTGATAACATCTCACCCGTCAACGGCAAGCCCTTCGCCAAAGTCGCCAAATCAAGTCCAGAAGACATTGAACTTGCGCTAGATGCCGCCCATACTGCTAAAACTAAGTGGAATGCGGCTTCACCCACAGAGCGTTCTAATCTACTTTTAAAAATCGCAGATCGCCTTGAGCAAAATATTGAGTTATTAGCGGTAGCTGAAACATGGGAAAACGGTAAACCTGTCCGTGAAACCTTGGCTGCGGATATACCACTTGCCATTGACCATTTTCGCTACTTTGCCGGTGCGATACGCGCGCAAGAAGGCGGTGTTTCACCCATTGATGATGACACTGTCGCTTATCACTTTCATGAACCTTTAGGTGTGGTTGGACAAATCATTCCTTGGAACTTTCCAATTTTAATGGCTACCTGGAAAATCGCGCCTGCACTAGCCGCGGGTAACTGCATTGTCTTAAAACCCGCCGAGCAGACGCCTGTGAGCTTATTGGTGCTTGTTGAATTGATTCAAGATTTGCTACCAGCAGGTATTTTAAATATCGTGAATGGGTATGGCGAAGAGGTGGGTAGTCATTTAGCTAGAAGCCCACGAATCTCAAAAATTGCCTTTACTGGCTCAACCCCTGTCGGTCAGCTTATTATGAAGTATGCGACAGAGAATATTATTCCAGTTACTTTAGAGTTAGGCGGTAAATCACCCAATATTTTCTTTGCCGATGTCATGGATAAAGAAGATGATTACCTAGAAAAAGCGCTTGAAGGTTTTACTATGTTTGCGCTCAATCAAGGTGAAATATGTACCTGTCCTTCGAGAGCCTTAATGCATGAAAGTATCGCCGATGCCTTTTTGGCGAAAGCCGTAGAACGGGTAAAACGTATCAAAACAGGTCATCCATTGGATACGGAAACCATGATTGGTGCGCAAGCCTCTCAGGAACAACAAGACAAAATCTTAGGCTGTATTGCTACAGGTAAACAAGAAGGCGCCGAGCTTTTAACCGGTGGTAATGCAAGACATGAGGTGGGTGAAGGTTATTATATCGAGCCGACGATTTTTAAAGGCAACAATGATATGAAAATCTTCCAAGAAGAGATTTTTGGCCCAGTACTGTCTGTGACAACCTTTAAAGACTTTGATGATGCCATGCGTATTGCCAATGATACTATGTTTGGTTTAGGTGCTGGCGTGTGGGCACGTAGTGGCAATACTGCTTACCGTGCAGGGCGTGCTATTCAAGCTGGGCGAGTATGGACAAACTGTTACCACATTTATCCAGCCCATGCCGCATTTGGTGGTTACAAGAAATCAGGCATCGGGCGTGAAAACCACAAAATGATGCTAGAGCATTACCAAAATACCAAAAATTTACTGGTCAGCTATTCTGAAAAACCGATGGGCTTCTTCTAGAATTTGATAGGTCATAAACAACAAAAACCGCTCTCATAGAGCGGTTTTTTTATCGAAAATAAAAAATATCAATATTAAATTCATTTACCATCGCTCAATCAACCACTGATCATAAGCGGTTATTGCGCCATGAAGTTGATAAATTTATTGCACTTAGTTCAATCATCAAATCTTAGCATTTACCAAAATCAAAAATATCATGGAGACGCTAAGGTTGACTAGTCACTGTCAGTCTATCAAGTCACAGTACTAAAATCTACTAAACAGTCTCGATTGATATCTTGAATTCGGTTTGCACTGGTCAATGTCATTGCCACGCGCATTTCTTTGTCTATCAAGTTGAGTAAATTGGTTACCCCAGCCTCACCATCGGCGGCTAACGCATAGATAAACGCACGTCCTAACATACATAAATCTGCCCCCAATGCCAACATTCTCACCACATCTAAGCCATTACGGATACCCGAATCGACCAAGATTTTGATATCACCTTTAACAGCATCGGCAATTTTGGGTAGGGCAGTGGCAGTTGACATCACCCCATCAAGCTGACGTCCACCATGATTGGAAACCACAATACCATCAGCGCCAAAACGTACCGCATCTTTGGCGTCTTGTGGGTCAAGAATACCTTTGATGACCATAGCGCCATCCCAAAAATCACGAATCCATTCTAAGTCTTTCCAAGAAATCGAGGGATCAAAGTTATTACCAAGCCAACCGATATAATCTTCTAATCCGATTGCTTTACCAAGATATTTAGAAACATTACCCAAGTCATGGGGTCTTCCTAGCAATCCCACGTTCATTGCCCAGTGCGGATGGGTGCATGCTTGTAGATAGCGGCGCATGGCGGCATTGGGTCCACTCATACCAGAGTGCGCATCGCGATATCTCGCCCCAGGTACAGGCATATCGACGGTAAACACCAGCGTTGAGCAGCCTGCCGCTTTGGCACGCTCCAGCACATTTTGCATAAACTTACGGTCACGCAACACATACAGCTGAAACCACATAGGGCGATTGATTTTTGGGGTGACTTCTTCGATAGGGCAGACTGATACCGTTGACATGGTAAATGGAATGCCTTTTTTGTCGGCAGCCATGGCTGCTTGGACTTCACCACGGCGAGCGTACATCCCTGTCAAACCCACCGGCGAGAGCGCCACAGGTAAAGACAGCTGTTCACCAAAAATCTCAGTAGATAAATCAAGCTGCGTCATGTCTTTTAATACCCGCTGACGTAAGGCAATACTCGATAAATCTTCAACATTACGTTTTAGGGTGTATTCTGCATACGCGCCACCATCAATGTAGTGGAATAAAAAGGGGGGTAAACGGCGGCGAGCCGCTTCTCGGTAATCATTGGCAGAAGAAATAATCATAATATCCCTATCTTAACTATGTTATTAATGGTAGAAATAGCCACGTGCATTCAAAACTGTTTACACTAAAGTACGTTTATAAAATGCGCCTGCATTAACAGGCATCTGTATTAAAAAGCATCTGTATTAAAAAGCATCAGTGGCCAACCGGGAAACTCGCTGTCTGCGAGCCGTTGCCTCATCAATCTTGGCAACCTGTTTTATCACAAACTCAATATGTTCACCCACGGCTTTGCGAGCTAATTCACTATCACGCGCGATAATCGCATTCATCATTGCCATGTGCTGCGTATGTAAAGTTTCAAAGCCATAATGCTCGGTGTAAATTTTTCGCCGAGCTAATACCACGTTATGTCTCATTAGGTGAAAAACATTTTTCATCATCTGCAACAATACCGCATTTTGGGAAGCTTCGGCAATCGCTAAATGAAAATTGGCATCGGCAATAGCGGCTTGTTCGGTATCGCCATGTGCCTGACTATTTGCTAACTGCTCGTAGTAAAAGCGGATTTTCTCAATGTCTTGTTTTGTAGCTCTTTTGGCAGCGTACCAGGCTGTACCGCCTTCTAGTACAATTCTTGCTTCTTGCACATCAAGTCGATACAGTGGATCAGCATCCAATAGCGGGGTTAGGGTTTGTAATATCAGATTATCAGACAGCGCTACAAGGGGTTGGTTCTGTTTGATTTTTTGCACATCTTTGACAAACGTTCCCGACCCAATACGACTTTCGGTAATACCGACACTATTCATCTGCTGTATCGCTTCACGCAGTGCGGTACGAGATACGCCTAGTCGCTCACACAAATGGCGCTCGGCAGGTAATCTATCGCCATTTTTTAGCCCTTCACGGTCTATTAGCGAAATTAATTGTTCAATAACCTGCGTTGCAACCTTCATACCTTACCCATCATTATCCGTGTGGAATCATCCAAGGCACAACATACGCTTGTAGCGTGATGAGCACGCCCATCATAATGGTAAAAATAATACTATGTTTGACGGTAAATCTGAACAAATCTGACTCTTTACCGACCAAACCTGTAGCGGCACAGGCAATGGCAATGGATTGCGGGGAAATCATTTTACCGGTCACCCCACCCGAGGTGTTTGCTGCCACTAACAACACCTCAGGCACCCCAATTTGCTGAGCGGTGGTGGCTTGAAGTGCGGCAAATAACGCATTGGCTGAAGTGTCTGAGCCTGTCAAAAATACCCCTAACCAACCCAAAAATGGTGAAAAGAAGGTAAAAGCTTTGCCCGTGTGCGCCAATGCTAATGCTAATGTAGCAGATAAGCCCGAATAATTGGCGATAAACGCAAACGCTAACACCATACCAATAGAATAAATCGGGGTGCGTAGTTCTTTAACGGTCTCGCCAAACGTCGATAACGCTTCTTTGGGACGCATTTTTAGCATCACGATAGAGATAATCGCCGCGAGCACGATCGCAGTACCCGTTGCCGAGAACCAATCAAATTTATAAATGGCCGCATAGTCGGTAATTTTGGTGACGACTGGGGGCAATTTTTGTACTGCATTGTGCAAATACGGCACATTGATACTCATCACCATATCGACCAATGCGCCATCAGGATGACCATCTTTGCCTTTGATAAACAAATCTTTAAACGGCTTAATACTCCATAACGACACCATCGCTGTCAAAATGGCAAACGGCATCCAAGCTTTGATGATTTGAGCGGGCGAGTAATGGGTGGTTGGCAACGGTGCTGATACGCTTGTGGTATCACCCATCTGATTTTTGCCATCGACTTGATTTTCAAAACGGAACACATGCTTGGGCTGCCACACTTTAAATAGCAACGTCAAACTAATTAACGAGGCAATAGCAGCGGTAATATCAGGCAACTCAGGTCCAATATAATTTGAGGTCAAAAACTGCGCAATGGCAAATGACCCACCACCGACCACAATCGCTGGAAAGGTTTCACGAACCCCGCGCCACCCGTCCATAATCGCCATAATCCACACTAACACAATCGGCACAATAAAAGGCAACTGACGTCCGACCATTTGGCTGATGGCATGGGTTTCTACCCCAGATACTTGTCCTGCCACGATGATAGGAATACCCATCGCACCAAAGGCAACAGGGGCGGTATTGACGATGAGGCAAAGTCCAGCCGCATACAAAGGCTTAAACCCTAATCCTACCAATAATGCTGCCGTGATTGCCACAGGGGCACCAAAGCCTGCTGCACCTTCCAAAAAAGTACCAAAGGCAAACCCGACCAGTAACATCTGTAAGCGTTGGTCTTCGGTCAGCGATAAAATACTGGAGCGGATAATATCAAATTGCCCTGTTTTTACCGTGACTTTGTATAAAAACACCGCCCCGATAATAATCCAGGCGATGGGCCAAAGCCCATAGAAGAATCCATAAATCGCTGATGATAATGCTAACGTCACCGGCATTTGGTATAAGAATAGGGCAACAAGCAGCGCCAAAACAACGGTAATAGTGCCTGCAACACTACCTTTTAAACGAAATACCGCCAAGGCTAGAAAAAAGAAGATAATTGGGATGAGGGCAATGGCACTTGAAAGCCAAATATTACCCATGGGATCATAAATTTGTTGCCAATGTTGCATCATTATTTCCTCCGTGAAATAATTGGTATTACCAAAATAGTCGAGGTGTCATTAATGGGTGAAATAATAAAGAATATTACACCTTAATTCAATTAAATTCAAAAAAAACAGCGATATTTATAAGGTTTTTTGTAAATTGGTAATACCAATTTTGATAGTAATATGACTTGTTGTGTGACCGGATACAAAAAAGCTTTGTGTTGAAGTGAGCAGGGATTCAAGACTTTTGCTGTCAGGGTGCGTGATGAAAGCTACCCAATGTTTTGCTGTATGGTTGACAGCATAAGCCATGAGGGACATAGCGCAAGTAGCGTGCTTTATTTTTTCAAAAGACATTAACTCTAGTAACTTTTTGACTAAGGTAGGTTAATAGTAGGTAGAGCGCATTGGATGACTGAACTAAAATCAAGTCATAGTGATTTTATAAGAATATATTTTATAAAAATATATTGGTACATCTTATCTAGTTGTAATGATGACAAAAAACTAGGCGTGCGAATAAAATTACTATATACCCTAACCATAAAAGATTAAAAGGAATTTAATCATGGCTTATAAGCAAATCTCCGATCAAACCAGTGGCTTTTTTATTCCCTGCGTATCATTATTTGGACCTGGCTGTGTCAAAGAAGTGGGCTCAAAAGCCAAAGATCTAGGTGCTAAAAAAGCGCTTATTGTAACTGACCAAGGGCTGAGCAAAGCAGGTGTTCCAGACATTATCATTAAACATTTAAGCGAACAAGGTATTGATAGCTACGTATTTGCAGGCGCAGAGCCAAATCCAACTGACAAAAATGTCCACGATGGCGTCACAGCGTATCAGGATAACGGCTGTGATTTTATCATCTCATTGGGTGGTGGTTCGTCACATGACTGTGCAAAAGGGATTGGTCTAGTGACCGCAGGCGGTGGTCATATCCGTGACTATGAAGGTATTGATAAAAGTAAAGTGCCAATGACGCCATTGATTGCTATCAATACCACGGCAGGCACGGCATCAGAGATGACACGTTTTTGTATTATTACCAATACCGATACCCACGTCAAAATGGCGATTGTAGATTGGCGTTGTACCCCGCTTATTGCTATTGATGACCCTCGACTGATGACTGCTAAACCCGCATCTTTAACTGCGGCAACAGGTATGGATGCGTTAACCCATGCGGTAGAGGCGTATGTATCGACTGCTGCAAATCCGATTACAGATGCTTGTGCTGAAAAAGCCATTCGAATGATTCAACAATGGTTGCGTCAAGCGGTAGCGAATGGCGAAAACATTGAAGCGCGTGAGGCTATGAGCTACGCCCAATACTTAGCAGGCATGGCGTTTAATAACGCCTCGCTAGGCTATGTACATGCAATGGCGCACCAGTTAGGTGGATTCTACAATCTGCCACATGGTGTCTGTAATGCGATTTTGTTACCGCACGTCTGTGAGTTTAACCTGATTTCAACCCCTGAGCGTTATGCAGATATTGCACAATTTATGGGCATTGATATCAAAGGCATGACTCGGGCAGAAGCAGGTAAGGCAGGCATCAATGCAATTCGTGAGCTATCTCAATCGGTAGGTATTCCTACCGGACTCACTGAACTTGGTGTTAAACAAGAAGACCTTGCCATCATGGCAACCAATGCCCAAAATGATGCTTGTATGCTCACCAACCCACGTAAGGCAAATCATGAACAGGTCGTAGCAATCTTCGCAGCTGCGATGTAACATTGTAACAATCTAACATCAAACTAAAACAGACTCACAGCAGTGAAAAAGGGGACTTTAATAGTCTCCTTTTACATTGAGCGCTGATACAAAGCGCATAAATTTTTGCGTAAATTGATTAAAATATAGTAGCATAAAGGGATGAAACAAAAACCCATCACTCGCTTAGACCACTGCCAATACTTACGGGTAACCCAAGTAAACTACACACTTAGCCACTATGCCAAGCCTCATCTAGCACAAAATCTCGTAGTAAAAAATCTCCTAATAAAAAATCTAGTACCACAAATCAGCGATAACCGCCTCTACAATCGAGTCACCGATGGTAAACGCACACTTGACCATATTAACGCTATGCGTAGCTCTACTATCGAACACAATCCTATCTTTGATAAAACCAGACCGGTTCAACTATCGAAAATTCAATACAATCGCCAATAAAGCCTCATGACCCATTTAAGCAATAAGGATATTTATCATGTTAAAACAGTATAAGCCGACACTCGATAAATTAACGAAAATCGTAGGGAAGTCTTATGTACTCATCGATGAACAAGATACCCGTCATTATCGACAAGGTATACGGTTTGGTGAGGGAAAAGTGTTGGCTGTGGTATGTCCAGGTACCTTACTTGAACAATGGCAGGCACTACAAACCATTATTGAGGCAGATTGTGTGGTAATTATGCAAGCTGCCAACACAGGATTGACAGGCGGCTCTACCCCTTATGGGGATGACTACGATCGTCCAGTCATCATTATGAGTACTCGGCGTCTACAAGGCATTCAAGTGATTTTAGATGGCAAACAAGTCGTGTGTTTACCAGGCGCTACTTTAGATAATCTTGAGCGTACTTTAAAGCCTTATAATCGTGAACCGCATTCTGTGATTGGGTCGTCATGTATTGGCGCTTCAGTTTTAGGTGGGGTCTGCAACAACTCAGGGGGCGCGCTGGTACGTCGTGGACCTGCTTATACTGAAATGGCGTTGTATGCCCGTGTTAATGAATCGGGTGAATTAGAATTGATTAACCATCTAGGTATTGATTTAGGCACCACCGCCGAAGAAATACTCACCAGACTTCAAACACAAGACTATAAAACCAGTCAGATAACCACGCAAACCACTCAGCTGGCATCAGACAATCGTTATGCCCATGACGTTAAACAAGTCGATGCAGACAGTCCTGCTAGATTCAATGCAGATCCGACACGATTATACGAAGCATCGGGTTCAGCGGGTAAAGTCTGTGTGTTTGCGGTAAGACTCGACACCTTTGAAAAAGTTGAGAGTAGGGTTTTTTATATTGGCTCAAATGATCATGATGACTTAACGGCCATACGTCGTTATTTGCTGACATCGTTACCCAGCTTGCCGATTGCTGGAGAATATATTCATCGGGATGCCTTTAGTATTGGCGCAAAGTATGGCAAAGATACTTTCTTGTTTATTGAGCGTTTTGGCACGGTTAATATACCCAGAGCATTAGCCCTCAAAGATCGCATTGACGGCTGGTTGGAAAAAATCAAGATACGGGGGTTGACTGATCAAATTTTACAAGCTATCACTTTTTTCTTACCCAGTCATTTACCGCGGCGCATGCTAGCGTTTCATCAGCGTTTTGAGCATCATTTGATTCTACGAGTAGATGAGCAAAGCGCAGAACAGACACAGCAGTTTTTAAATGAGTATTTTGCCGTTCATTCTACTGGCTCGTATTTTGCCTGTACGGAGGAAGAAGGTCGCAAAGCTTTCTTACACCGTTTTGCTGTTGCCGGGGCGGCGATACGATATCGTGATACCCACCGAGCAGAGGTTGAGGATATTGTGGCATTGGATATTGCGTTACGACGTAACGATAGAGAATGGGTAGAAAAAATCCCAGCAGATCTCGAACAACATATGTTACATAAATTATATTATGGGCACTTTTTTTGTCATGTATTTCATCAAGATTACATTGTCAAAAAAGGCACTAATCCACTGGATATTGAACATCAGATGTGGCAGCTGCTAGACGAGCGTAGAGCAGAATATCCCGCAGAACACAATGTGGGTCATTTATATGTTGCTAAGCCAGCATTAGCCAATTTTTATCGCAAGCTAGACCCTACCAACACCTTTAATGTGGGAATTGGTCACACTTCAAAGTTAAAATATTGGCGCAAACCTAACGCATGAAGACATTTAACTAGGCAAGCATAATTAGGTAAGCATCCGACTATCAGGGCAATCGCACTATAAAATTTTATCGAACAGTAACTGCTCAAGATAAACTGTTCCAGATAAATTGTTTAAGATAAGCGTTATCTTGCGATGCCCCAATTTTACGATGTTGAACAGACAATTTAACATCGTCATGCTCATTTTTTTTGCTATCAGATAGTGCTTAAGGTCTATCCTCAATTAAACCAATCCGAGCGCTTCAATCAGTTGTTTATTTGGGCTGACTTGGTTCATGCTATAAAAATGCATGGATGGCACGCCTTCGGCAATCAAACGCTCACATAGATTGACCATCACTTCAAACCCAAATTGACGAATGGCTTTTTTGTCATCGCTATAGTCGGCAAGCTGTTTACGGATAAAACGAGGAATATCTGCCCCACAGCCATCGGCAAACCGGATCAAATTTGACGCATTGGTGATAGGCATAATGCCTGCGATAATTGGGAACTCATCTTGAGTCACCCCTTTTTTGGCAAGGGCATCCCGCAGATATAGATAGCTGTCAGCGTTGTAGAAAAACTGGGTAATCGCTTCAGTCGCGCCTGCGTGGTATTTATTGAGCAAGTTTTGGATATCGGCATCAAAGCTTTTGGCTTGCGGGTGCATTTCTGGATATGCAGCCACTTTGATACGAAAATAATCACCGCTATGCTCGCGTATGTATTTAACCAAATCGACAGCAAACGGCAGCTCGCCAAGACCCACCATACCCGATGGCAAATCACCGCGCAGCGCCACCAAGCGATTAATGCCTAACGATTTATAATAATCCAATAACTCGCCAATTTTGGCTTTATCATCGCCAATACAGGATAAATGCGGGGTAATGGGCGTGTCACTTTTTTCACTCAGTGCCTTAACAATGCCTAAGGTGCGCTCACGGGTTGACCCACCTGCGCCATACGTGACGCTAAAATATTTAGGTTTTAAAGCATTTAATTCATCAAAGGTTGTCAATAATTTGGTTTGACCGTCATCGGTCTTGGTGGGGAAAAACTCAAAAGAAAACGGCGTTGTCAGGGTGGTCATAAAAGTATCCAAAATGATAAAACATAGCACCATTATAACGGGTATAACAGTGAAAAAATTGAATTTTTTGGCATAAATATTGAGTTAAACTGCATAAAAAAAGCCATGTCCATTGGCATGGCTTTGATTGAACCTTTAACAAATAGTAGTTATAGCTATTAGTATTTATAGCTATCAGGTTTGAACGGACCTTCAATTGGCACACCGATATAATCGGCTTGTTGCTGCGTCAATTTAGTCAGTACCCCATTAAAGCCTGCGACCATGGCTGCTGCCACTTCTTCATCGAGTTTTTTCGGCAATACTTTGACATATAAATTGTCCGCTTTCTTATCCGCAGGCAAATCGGCAAATTTTTCTTTAAATAAATGCATTTGCGCCAATACTTGGTTAGCAAAAGAGCCATCCATAATACGTGATGGGTGACCTGTGGCATTGCCCAAATTGACCAAACGACCTTCAGACAATAAAAGCAAGTAATCGTTTTCATCTTCTGATCGATAGACTTGGTGTACTTGAGGCTTCACTTCCACCCATTTCCAGTTGTCACGCATAAACTGGGTATCAATCTCGGTATCAAAGTGACCAATATTACAAACCACTGCGGTGGCTTTTAAGGCTTTTAACATATCGCTATTACAGACATGGTAGTTACCAGTGGTAGTGACCACCAAGTCAGTATCTTGCATAAGGGTGTTGTTGACACCTTTGGCAGGGTCACCTTCCACAAATGGCGAAACCAATTCATAGCCATCCATACAAGCTTGCATACCACAAATTGGATCGGCTTCCGTCACTCGTACCACCATACCTTCTTGACGTAGGCTTTGAGCAGAACCTTTACCCACATCGCCATAACCGACAACAAGCGCACGACGACCCGCTAAAAGCATATCGGTACCACGTTTGATGGCATCGTTTAGGCTATGACGACAGCCATATTTGTTGTCATTTTTTGATTTGGTCACTGCGTCATTGACATTAATCGCGGGTACTTTTAAGGTGCCTGCATTGAGCATTTCAATTAGACGATGTACCCCTGTTGTTGTCTCTTCTGAGATACCGTGAATGTTGTCGAGCATTTGCGGGTAGTCGTTATGAATCAGCGCCGTCAAGTCACCGCCATCATCTAGAATAATATTGGCATCCCACAGCTTGCCCGTGGCTTCACCGCCTTCAAAAATCTGCTGGCGAAGACACCATTCGTATTCTTCCTCAGTTTCGCCTTTCCAAGCAAACACAGGAATACCGGCTGCTGCGATGGCAGCAGCGGCATGGTCTTGGGTTGAAAAAATATTACAAGAAGTCCAGCGTACTTCTGCACCCAGCGCCACGAGCGTTTCAATCAATACCGCTGTTTGGATGGTCATGTGGATACAGCCCACAATCTTGGCGCCTTTTAAAGGCTGCTCGGCTTGGTAGCGTTGGCGTAAGCCCATCAAAGCAGGCATTTCAGTCTCAGCCAGTTTGATTTCTTTGCGACCGTAGTCGGCAAGGCTAATATCGGCAACTTTATAATCAGAAAAATTTGAATCAGTAGAATTGATAGACAGGGACACTGCGTCCACTCCTTAAAACCGGTAAAAAAAGTTAAAGTAAAAACGCAGATGCCGTTATTTATTTTGGATTTATTTTGGTTAAAACACAAAAAACGAGCCTAGCGCAGGCAAGCGAATATAAATTAAGCAAACCTTAAGCTGCAGCATCTCTCGATAGACGTATTGTAAAAAAAATTAACATAAAAGTCATTCTCTTAATTGCAACATCAACTTAAGTCTTTTAAAAAAGCAACATTTTTGATAAAATATTACACTTCATACTATGTAATTACATAAACATATAGAAAAGTTATACAAAATTAAAAGACATTGCTGAAAAATTACGTTTTAATATACCTAAGAGAAACGTAACAAAATATGTCAACTAATTTACTTTTTCTTTATATGTCATTCATCGCTTGAAAGTCTTTTAGATTTTTAAGAGAAATGGTAAATTTACTTTATCTTGTCCTTAGGAGATTTATATGAAAGTTTTAAAATTAGCTGCTATTCCTGCTGCTTTAATCGCAACTTCTGCTTTTGCCGAAACTATCGCTGTTGATCAACAAGTTGTTGTACAGCCTGTTGCCGTATCTACTACCACCTACGATCCAAACTTAGGTGTAGTAAAAAACACAACAACTCAATTGGTTACTGGTACTAGAACGTTTTTTGATACCGTAACAAATCCTGCTGCTATCAGTGCCGAAGTAGGTACTTTAGGTTATGGTGCTAATATTGGTTGGGCGCTAAACGATAAAACTGAACTTGTAGCTGGTTGGGCTGGCGGTGATATCGGTGATTTAAAAGACACCATTGAAATTGAAGATGTTGAATATGACTTAGAAACAGATTCAAGCAACCCGTATATTGGTGTAAATTTACGTCCAGCTGGAAATTGGTTTACTGTAGGTGTTGGTACCATTTTTGGTGATAACGAAATCACCTTGAAAAAACAAGCGACTGAAACCAAACCAGTTAACATCAATGGTAACTCTTACTATGGTAACATTGAAGCGTCAGCTGAAAATAAAAACACTATGAACCCATACTTAACTATTGGTTTCCGTCCTAATATCACTAATAACTTTGGTGTATTTGGCGAAATCGGTGCAGCTTATACGGGTGGTTTAAAAGTGACTGATGCTAACACACGAGTTCTAGATGACAATGGTGAAGAAATTACAAAATTTGACAATAATCGTTTAAAATCTGACTTACAACAAGATTTGGATGATTCAAATTATTCAAAATGGTACCCAATCGCTAAAATCGGTGCAACTTACCGTTTCTAATTTGTTAACGTAATTTGTAGAAAAACGACACTTTTGGTGTCGTTTTTTTTTGCTGAATCATTGCCAAAAGTTTGCTTTATTGATACTATCCGCTATCAATTTTTGAGGCGGGATTTGTTGATGTATAACAAAGATTTAGCTTGCTTGGCGCAAGCAAGTATGATGGATAGCATTCATTGTAGTGTCAATCTTGTTAGTTCACCCATGTGGGATTGGTTGGTGTGGATTTTGATTTGTATTGGTGTGTTTTTTACCGTCATGACAGGGTTTGTTCAATTTCGTTTATTTGGACATAGTGTCAAGAATTTGCTGGCTAGTCGAAGCACCGAACATCACGAGCATAGTGAGAGTATCTCATCGTTTCAAGCGTTTATGACAGGACTGGCGAGTCGTGTCGGTACAGGGAATATCGCAGGGGTTGCTATTGCCGTGAGTGTTGGCGGACCGGGTGCGGTATTTTGGATGTGGTTTATTGCCTTGATTGGGATGGCATCGGCGTTTGCTGAGTCGTCATTGGCACAATTATTTAAAGTGCGAGATGCCAATGGCCATTTTCGAGGTGGACCTGCTTACTATATCCGTCAGGGTTTAGGGCAAGGTTGGCTAGGTGTGGCTTTTGCCGTGAGTCTGATTTTGTGTTTTGGTTTGGTATATAATGCCATTCAAGCCAATACCATCGCCCAAGCGGTACAATCGGCGGTTGGCTGTACGGGCGATAATACCTGTGCTTCATGGGGGACTGGTAAGCATGTGGTGGCGCTATTGTTGGTTATTATTTCTGCACCGATTATTTTTGGTGGGATAAAACGCGTTGCCACTATTTCAGAAATGCTAGTACCTGTGATGGCAGGGGTGTATCTGCTAATGGCGTTGTATATTATTGTGACCAATATCACCATGATTCCGCAGGTATTTAATTTGATTTTGACCGATGCCTTTACTTTCAATGCGGCAGCGGGTGGGGCGCTAGGTGGTTTGGTGTCGCAGTCGATGATGCTTGGGATTAAGCGGGGTTTGTACTCTAACGAAGCAGGTCAAGGCTCTGCCCCCAATGCCGCTGCTGCTGCGGATGTACCTCACCCCGCCACACAAGGACTGATTCAAAGTTTGGGCGTTTTTGTGGATACCATTATTGTCTGCTCTTGTACCGCGTTTATTATTTTATTATCAAAACTACCCACCGCTGATTTGACAGGGATTCAATTGACCCAAGCGGCGTTAGAAAGTCATGTGGGTTCGTGGGCGCAAACTTTCTTAGCAGTGGTGCTGTTTATGTTCGCTTTTTCAAGTATCATTGGCAACTACGCCTATGCCGAAACCAATGTGCAATATCTTAAAAATCATCCAATGATTTTAAATATATTTCGTATTTTAGTGCTTGCCTTTGTGTATTTTGGTTCTGTGGCTGAAGTGCCTATGGTATGGGATATGGGGGATTTGATGATGGCGATTATGGCGTACATTAATCTTGTCAGTATCGTCCTGTTGTCAAAATATGTGTTTATTTTGGCAAAAGATTATTCTGCTCAAATCAAATCAGGTGTTAAGCATCCTGTTTTTAACATCAATAAATACCCCGCCATAAAAGCTAAAGTCACATCGGGAATTTGGGAAAAATAGCGATTAGACAATAAAAAAGCCGTTGGTTATCAATGGCTTTTTTATTGTTTGGCTGGGTAACATAAGCGAGACCAATAAATAAAATAGTGCGTTTTTTTATAGATTTTTAAAATAGGCTTTAAAACAGCCTTTAACACCCAATCAGATAATTGATTTTTCAAACACTTGCCGTAATTCAAAACTGGTATGTACTTGTGCGATACCTTCAATACGGTTTAGACGATGCAATAAAAATTCTTCATAATGCGCCATATCTTTGACCAAAGCTTTGATAAGATAATCTTCGCTGCGCCCTGTCACAATACTACAGCTGACCACTTCAGGAAATTCTCGTAGTTTTTTTTCAAAATTTCTAAAGTGTTCTGCGGTATGTTTATCCATGCTAATGGCAATATAGACTGACAGTTGATAACCTAATTTTATAGGGTCGGTTGTGACACTATAACCCGTGATAACACCTGAATCCTCTAATTGTTTGACTCTGCGCGCACAGGGAGTAGGGCTTAAGTTTACGCTTTCTGCCAATTCAAGGTTACTCATGCGCGCATTTTCTCGTAATAGCGCTAATATTTGTCTGTCTATTTTATCTAATGAAGCCATCATAAATTCTCAATATTAGTGATTTTAACTAAACAATATAATTATAGTAGCCATAAATATCAAATTCTGTGTTTTTTATAGCAAAATTTAGTTACTTCAACTACAAAAAAATGGATATAATTTCATCATAGAATTTTAAGTAAAATTAAATGTGGAGAATTAGCATGTCAATACAACCCAAAAACGCGGCTTTTAATCATAAAAAATACCAACCCTTTGCATTTGCACCAAAGATGACCCAGCGTACTTGGCCCGATAAAACCATCACCAAAGCGCCCATATGGACGTCGGTGGATTTGCGAGATGGTAACCAAGCCTTGATTGAGCCGATGAGCATTGAACAAAAAATGCGCTTCTTTGACTTGTTGGTGCAAGTGGGGTTTAAAGAAATTGAGATTGGTTTTCCATCAGCGGCGCAAGTTGAGTATGACTTTACCCGCAAATTAATCGAAGGCGGACACGTACCCGACGATGTGACCTTGCAGGTATTGGTGCAAGCACGCGAACATTTGATTCGCCGTACCTTTGAGTCGTTGAAGGGTGCCAAACGTGCCATCGTCCACGTGTATAACTCAACCTCAAAAGTGCAACGCGAAAAAGTGTATCAAAAAGATTATGATGACATTATTGCCATTGCGGTTGAAGGTGCGACATTATTGCGTGAGTTGGCGAAAGAATACCCTGAAACCGAATGGATTTTTGAATATTCCCCTGAAAGTTTCTCACAAACCGAGGTCGATTTTTCGGTCAAAATCTGTGATGAGGTGTGTAAAGTTTGGCGCCCGGACTTAGGTCAGAAGGTAATCTTTAACTTACCATCAACTGTAGAAAGCTCAACGCCTAATATTTATGCCGATCAGATTGAATATTTTTGCCAAAACTTACCCATGCGTGAGCATGTGATTGTGAGCCTTCACACCCACAATGACCGTGGCTGTGCCGTGGCTGCCAGTGAGTTGGGTTTGATGGCAGGGGCTGACCGGATTGAAGGCACGCTTTTTGGTAATGGCGAGCGCACAGGCAACATGGACATCATGGTTATGGCGATGAATATGTACAGCCAAGGCGTAGACCCACAGCTTGATTTTAGTAACATGAGCGAAATCGCCCAAGTGGTAAGTGAGTGCAATCAGTTACCGATTCATCCACGCCATCCTTATGTGGGCGAATTGGTATTTACCGCTTTTAGTGGCTCGCACCAAGATGCCATTAAAAAATCGTTAGATTATAACGAGAAAAATGCCGAAACCACCCAAGGCTTATGGGATGTGGCGTACTTGCCGATTGACCCTGCTCATATCGGACGCGGCTATCAGGATGTCGTGCGTATCAATAGCCAGTCAGGGAAAGGCGGTGTTGCTTATATCTTGCAACGTGACTTTGGTTTTCATTTGCCGCGCTGGACGCAGATTGACTTTAGCCGTGTCATTCAGCAAGAAGCCGAAAGCCGTCAGACAGAATTGACATCAGATGATGTCATTAGCGTGTTTGAAGACACCTATTTGAACCAATCTACTTTGGCGTTGCAAGATTATGAAATCAAAAACACCGCTGGCTCAGTGAGCTTTTCAGGCTCTGTACGCATGGGAGATGACATCATAGACGTTGTTGGTAATGGCAATGGTCCGTTGTCTGCCTTTATCAATGCCATCTCTGCCAAATTGAACAAAAATATTCACGTTATCAACTATGCAGAGCATGCATTAACGGTTGAAAGTCAAAGCCCGCTCACCCAAAATAACAGTGATGCCAATGCCGTTGCTTACTTACAGTTGAATATTGAAGGTGAGATTTATTCAGGTATCGGCACTTGCTCAAGCACCGTATCAGCAATGTTAAAAGCCGCATTGTCTGCGTTGGCACAAGCGCAGATTGCCGATACTGAGCATCATTAATTAGCTTTTATAAAGCGCAAATTTATCAGTAGCTTTTATCCCCAAAAGAGCAATTGCCCTAGTTGCTCTTTTTTTATGGGCTAACATGTGAAATGCCTAGATTAATAGTAAACAGGGCTAATAGCAAAAGGGGTGCAATTCCAGACATACTATTTTATGGTATGATAGAGGCACTTTAAATTTTACAGTAATAATAGAGTTGTATGATGCATTGCGATATTTATAAATTTAGCAAAAAAGATGACCTGTATGTGTACATTGCTCGTCCAAATTATCCCAATGACACTGACGAGATTCGTGATTGGCTATCGGTGTTACCCAAGGATTTTCGCCAAGCGATTGGACGCGAAACCTTTGTGATGCATTTGGATTTGGCAAATACGCCAAAGCTTGCACGGGTCAATAAAGCAGAAGTGTTAGAAAAATTACAAAGCCAAGGGTATTTTGTGCAGATGCCGCCTGAAGACGTGTTGTTACGCCAAGCAAAATTGAATATGGCAGAAGCGCAGCAGAGCAAGTGGCAATAGCAAAACTTTAACCAAATGATTTGAATCATGCTAAAATAAGCTATCTATTTTTGGCAAGGCAAAATTATGTTTGCATTTTTATCACTCGACCAAATCGGTAATGTGCTAGGCGAAATCATCATTTGGTGGGCGCAGCTGGTTCAAGGTGTGCCGCCAGACAAATTACCCTTATATGCTTATGTGGGATCTTCCATTGTCGTATTACTGCTTTGGATTTTAGTGGTACGGATTTTGCCAAAAACGCTTGCAGGCTTGAGTTGGATTATTCTATTTGCGATTTTGCTCACGCCCACCACTTCCCTTGGCACCCCGCCTGACATCGCACCAGCGAGTATTTCCGTGGTGTATGGGATTTTACTCAAAGATCCAGCAATTATCTTTAATGGGTTGCTACCAATTATGGTTGTCATTACAGTGGGCTGTATTTTGGGTTTTATTTGGCAAATTCTTCGAATGGGCATCGATAAAACCAACAAAAAACATGCGCTAAATAACGCCAATATCAGCCAGCCTAGCCGCTAAGCTATGATAGTGATAAGCCAGCAAGCTGTAACCGCTTAACTTTTTATAGCTTAATCTTTTACAGCTTAACCTTTTACTTATAGCTTAACTTTCCCTAAAACTTATGATAGTCTGAAACTCATTTTTGACGATTATCATAGGTTTTTTTATGTCTGACCATCAGCAAAATGCTGCCATCCAAAACAGCGCAACCCAAAGCAGTTTTGCAAGCACCGATAGTTATATCGCCACTGACAACCTAAAACTTGCCGTCAACGCTGCGATTCAATTGCAAAAACCGTTACTCATCAAAGGGGAACCTGGCACGGGTAAAACGCTACTGGCTGAAGAAGTGGCAAAAAGTTTAGATATGCCACTGTTAACTTGGCACATCAAATCAACCACCAAAGCTGAACAAGGCTTGTATGAGTACGATGCGGTATCACGCCTGCGGGATAGTCAATTGGGCGATGACCGCGTGTATGATATTGCTAACTACATCAAGGCAGGCAAGCTATGGCAAGCATTTACCAGTCCTGAGCGTGTGGTACTGCTCATTGATGAGATTGATAAAGCGGATATTGAGTTCCCCAACGACTTGCTACATGAGCTCGATAAAATGTCATTTTATGTGTATGAAACTGGCGAAACGATTACCGCCGATCATCGTCCTGTCGTTATTATCACGTCAAACAATGAAAAAGAACTGCCTGATGCCTTCTTGCGTCGTTGCTTTTTCCATTATATTGATTTTCCTGACCAAGCAACCATGCGTGAAATTGTGGATGTGCATTTCCCCAATCTACAAGCAGACTTGGTGGATGAAGCACTCAAGGTGTTCTACGGTCTGCGTGAAGTCAAAGGCTTAAAAAAGCCGCCATCTACCTCTGAGTTGATAGATTGGATTAGTTTGCTCATGGCCGATGATTTGCAAGCGGGCAGTCAAAATGCGATTGAACGGTTGACAAATCCAAGCGATAACTTACCGCCCATGGCGGGAGCGTTGCTCAAAAATGAAAATGACTTGAGTTTACTTGAACGTATAGGCTTTATGCTTCGGTTAAATCGCTGATTGTATTCTCTTAAAAAATTTAAATAAATTTGATTAAAATAGGATTTTGACTATGCCAAGCGTTTCAGAAGTTAGACCCAAAATTTGGGAAGACGTTTTAGATTTATTCGACAATGGAGATTTTTCAGCCATTTGGGGCAGAAGAGAAAGTAATAATTTTAGAGAATTGGCAATTCGTTGGAATGGAGATGAAAATTATGTTGGCTATCCAAATCAAGGTAGAAACCCTACTTGGTTTAGCCAACCAGAGTTTTTAGAAGAATCTATTTTATTAAGTTTACTAAAGCAAATAGTGCAGAATGATGTTAATCAAAGACGAGAAGAATTTATAGATAATATTTTACAAGCGATGAAAGAAAGCAAACAGAAAATTAAAAATTGAGTAAAAAAAGTGTTTCTTAATTTATTTTACACCTTACGCACTTATGGCGTGCCAGTTTCTACCCGTGAATTGCTAGACCTTTATGCCTTACTAGAAACAGGCATTGTGTTTGCCGACCGTGAACAATTCTACGAGCTGATTCGTCTGTGTATGGTCAAAGACGAAAAATACTTTGATAAATTTGACCGTGCCATGGCGGATTATTTTGAAGGTATTGATACACTCGATATCGACGAGCTGATGGCAAAATTGGGTAATATCCCCAAAGAATGGCTGGAACTTAAACTTGACCCCAACAATCTCACCGAAGCCCAGCGGCGCCTACTCAAAAAATATGGTTCGCTTGAAGCACTCATGAAAGCCCTAGAGGAACGGCTAAAAGAACAAAAAGAGCGACACCAAGGCGGTAACAAATGGGTTGGTACAGGCGGCTCATCGCCTTTTGGTGCGTATGGCGACCATCCTGAAGGTATCCGCGTGGGTGGTGAAAGCCGAAAACGCTCAGCGGTCAAGGTGTGGGAGCAGCGCAAATACCGCGATTTGGACACGGATAACCAGTTAGAAACCCGCTCCATGCAGATGGCACTGCGAAAACTGCGTAAATTCGCCCGTGATGGGGCGGCTGATGAGCTTGATATTGGCTCAACCATCAAGAAAACCGCGCAAACGGGGATGCTCGATGTGCAGCTGCGTCCCGAACGCCGCAATCGTGTCAAAGTGCTCATGCTATTTGATATCGGTGGTAGCATGGATAGCTATATCGAAGCGTGTGAGCGCTTATTTGCTGCCGCTAAAAACGAATTTAAGACGCTTGAATTTTTTTATTTTCATAACTGTGTGTATGAATATGTTTGGACAGAAAATGCCCGCCGTAATGCCAGTGCCGTGCCCACATTGGATGTGCTACACAAATATGGCAGTGATTATCGGGTGATTTTTGTTGGTGATGCCGCAATGTCGCCTTATGAGTTGCTATCTGTCGGCGGTAGCGTTGAGTATATGAGCCAAGATACGGGGCAGGCGTGGCTAAAACGTATCACTAACCACTTTGATAAAGTCGCATGGCTCAACCCTGAGACACCAAGCTACTGGCAATACACCCAGACCATCGGCTTAATCAAAGATATCATGCAAGGGCATATGTACCCGATGACCTTGCATGGTATTGAAGATATGACCAAGTATTTGGCGCGGTAGTATTGTTAAGGCAATTAAAAAAGCATAAATCAATTTCATGCTTTTTTTTGTGCTGATAGGCTGCTAGTTTACCTAAAATCTGCTAGTCACCTAAAAGTTGATATTAAGCTAAAAGCTGCCTAGTCAGCTAACATTAGTTTGGACCGGCCACACGCTCAATAACGACGTTGCCTGTACCTGTGCTGGCTAAGCCAATTTGTTTGGCGGCGGCATACGATAAATCTAAGACGCGATGGCTTGAGAATGGACCGCGGTCATTGACTTTTACCACAACGCTTTTGCCGTTTGATTTGTTGGTTACTTTGATATAACAGTTCATTGGCAATGAGCGATGGGCAGCCGTCAACGAATTGGAATCAAAAGTATCGCCGCTAGCAGTTTTACGACCTTGAAATTGACGACCATACCAAGAGGCGACACCCGTTTGGCTAAAACGATTGACCGTATTAGATGCAACGGCAGAAAGACGCTCTAACACGTCTGCATCTTTGCTAGCTTGTGAAGTGTCTTGGCTGATAAGTTGGCTTTCTAAGGCAAGGTTGCGAGGTTGACGCGCGGATTTGACTAAGTCTGATGCATTGTTGTGCTGGCGGGTTAACTCATTAAGTACGTGATCTAAATTGCTCGTGGCTGCTTGGGTAGTTGAGCTAAGCGCCGTTACGCCACAAAAGCAAAGTAACGTCGCTACATTAGCTAAATTCGATTGACGCTTTGACATAATGACCTCTGAACAATCGCTCTTTACAATGAGCGCCTTATATTTGGGAGCACATAAGCCTTGATATGTCATGCATACAAATCGCTTATAGGGCACCAAGAAAATTTATTAGATTTAACAATTAGTTTACAAATTTTACTTTGTTTCGGTATGTAATTGTTCAATCTTGATGACCCACAATAAGCAATTACGCGATTAAAATCACGATTTATTTAGATAAACGGTATAAAAAAATAGATAAACGGTAAAAATTATTAAGTTTTACCATCATAATTGTTTAAAACTACTCATAAAAAGGATATCTTTTATGCTAACTCTTTTACGTTTTTTACATTTAAAAATACCAAGTTACATAAATAGTTACATAATGAATTGTTTATAAATAGGCTATTTACAAATAAAATAGTTTTGCAAAGAGGCTGATAGTTATTTAACATTATGTGAGGCAATTGACATCACTAAACCAAATCCTGCCATCAAAGTAATTAAAGCAGTACCGCCGTAGCTGATAAATGGCAAAGGAACACCGACAACTGGCAAAATACCTGCCACCATGCCTGCATTTACAAACACATAGACAAAAAATGACATGGCAATCGCGCCAGAGAGTAATTTGCTATAGACAGCAGTATTGGAGTAAGCAATAAATAAGGCGCGGCATAGAATACAAAAATACAGGAACATCAGTAAAATCACACCAATTAAGCCAAACTCTTCAGAAAAAGCCGCAATGATAAAATCGGTGTGACCTTCTGGTAAAAAGTGTAGATGAGATTGTGTGCCTTGCAAGTAGCCTTTACCTGTGAGTCCCCCTGAGCCAATCGCGGTTTTTGACTGCATGATATTCCATCCAGCCCCCAAGGCATCGCTTTCAGGGTCTAGCAAAGTTAGCACGCGTCTGCGCTGGTAGTCGTGTAGCAGGTATTCCCAAGCCACAAAAACAAAGGGAATAAACAGCGCCACTGCAGAGCCAATCATCCACCAAGGTAAACCCGATAAAAACAGCACAAATAAGCCACTAGACGCCACCAATATAGAGGTACCCAAGTCGGGCTGCTCAGCAATTAGCAGCACTGGAATACCAATCGCCACCAGCGTGATAAGCACTGTCGATAAACTTGGCGGCAAGTCGCGTTTGGATAAAAACCAAGCAGTGAGCATCGGCATGCCAAGCTTCATAAACTCTGACGGCTGTACACTACCAAATCCAGGAATATCAATCCAGCGCTGCGCACCCAGACGCACCTCACCAATAATTTTGACCAGTATCAGTAATCCCACGCCACCCACATAGAAAAACGGGGTAAAATCACGGTAAAGACTGGGCGGGATTTGCGCCATGACAATCATCACTACAAACGCGATGGTAAAACTAATGGTTTGACGGATGACCATTCCCATGTCTTGAGTAGAGGCACTATATAAAATGGCTAAACCAAACAAAGCTGTGACAAACAATAGCATCAATAACCAAGGGTCTAAATGCACGCGCTGCCAAAAGGAGGGTAGACTGTCATTACCAAAGTGATGAGCTTGCCTAGAAAAACGGTACTGTCCAATCTTATCTACCATACACACCAAACATCAAATTAACCCGGTGACAATAAGTCTGTAAAAAGACACAAAAATAGGCTCAATAGTTTATATGGCTTAATGTGATTTTGGTAGTCTTAATAATGTAATAGTTTATAACACTTGTTTCATAGAAATAAGTCACTATATTAAGTGAGCTATTAATTAAGCTTAATTATGAAATGAACATAACTATTTAAGTAAGTGAAAATTTAAGTAAGTGTTAAGTAAGTGAAAATTTAAGTAAGTGAAAATTAGTTAAGTAAAAACAATTATCAAGTGGGCATGATTAGCTAAACATATCAAGCCTACTTTTTTGACAGTTGCTCATAAGTCCGTGGTGTTTTTCCATTTTGACGAAACGTGAATAGGCAGTCCATGACACATCAAAACAAGCCCAAAAATGAACCAACCATTATCGAAGACAACGCGCAAACAGCAAAGTATGCCAATACCAAGAGTGCCAATACCAAGAATATCAACACTACTAAGACTCAAAATACCAAAACCAAGATTTTAACAGGCATTGTTGGCTCAGGGACGATAATGACATTGCTTATCGCGTGTAATCATCCCGTCACACCCGTCGATAACCGAAAACCTACTACGACCATCGTTCATCAAACCCAGCCAAACCCTGAAAATACCACCGTGACACAGACTGATAATATGCGCGGTCTTATTCTAAACCGTCAAAACACAACCCGACCTACAACAGACTATCGCGCACTCAAAAATAGCACACGATACAATAGTAACGTTGTCTATACCAATGATGCAGATTTTAAAGATTGGTTAGCTAGCCACAGTTACCAGCAATCAGAAGTGTTGGCGTATCAAAATTACTTGCAAAGCCAATTAGGCAGTATTCCGCCGATGGATCAGTTAATCACGAGTGCCAGAGATGCACGGCGCTGCGGTTTTGAGCCGTATGAAGTGCCGCCTGCATCACTATGGCAAAATATCGTGCCCACCCTGCAAATGCTGCAGCAACTGCAAAAACAAGGTTATTTGCCGTATTCGACAGTGATACGCTCCGTATATCGAAACCCTGCATTGAATGATTGCGCGGGCGGTGCGGGTGAGAGTAAGCACATGACCAATGGCGCGATTGATATTTGGATACCTGAAAACGAAGCCAACAAATGGGCGATAGAAAGTACCTTTGATGGGCTTTGCCAGTTTTGGCAGTCCAACGGGCAAAGCTATAATTTTGGACTTGGCTTGTATCCGACAGGCTCAGTGCATCTTGATACGCAAGGCTTTCGAAAATGGGGCGCAAGCCATAGCTCAAGCTCATCACCCTGTCGTTTTTAATCCTGTCGCAACTGTTAAGCTGTTAACATTGGCTATTTAGCGGTTTTTGTTGCGGTTGTGTTTGGCGTGGCGTTCCCAACCGTCACAATCAAAAACTTGTTAGGGTCAATGAGGTCTTTATAGCTTTGATTGACAGCGTGAAGGTCGGCGCGCTGCACGCGTGTCACGTACTCGGTCAAGTAACTATCTGGCAGCTGATAAAACCCCATCATAGCAACTGTGGCATTCATGGCGGCATTGCTAGCAAAGCTGGTGGGAAAACTGTTGATTAAACTGTCTTTGGTTAAAGCCAATTCGTTTGGCGTTACCCCTTTTTCTAGCGTATTTTTGATGACTTGCTTGGTCGCCTCAATTGCTTCTTGCGACTTTTGGTTACGGGTAGAAAAACTAATGGTATAGCTACCTTGGGCAAGCATCGGCGTGGTGCTGCTATAGATGCCATAGGTGAGTCCGCGTTTTTTACGGATGTCTTCCATCAATCTGGCTTGAAAATTGCCGCCCCCGATGATTTCATCGGCAATGGCAAAGTTGGTTTGATGCTGCAAGCCTAAAGTATCCACCACGCGTTTTTGACCCAATTGCCCCATCAAGACGGTGGTTTGGGTGCTGTCAAATGGGATATGAATCGTTTTAGCGGCGCTCAAAGGTTTGGCATCGGCAAGCTTTGGGGCAGCTGTGCCAACAGGCATTTGAGCGGTTAGCTGATTGGCAAGCGCCCGCGCGCGCTCAAGACTGATATCGCCTGTAATGGCAATATTTGCGTTCTTCGCTACCAAAAACTGCTGGCTAAAAGCTTTAAGATCGGTCGCATTAATTTTGGCAATGCTCTCTTCCGTGCCTTGGGTGGGGTGGGCATAGGGATGATTGCCATAAAGCGCCGCAGCAAAGGCGTTGCTTGCGATGCTATCGGGGTCTTCTTTGGCCTGTTGCAGGCTGATTAGATACTGGGCTTTGGTACGTTCAAAATTTTTGTTTGGAAACGTAGGCTGGGTCATCATATCGCTCATTAAACCAAGCGCAGGGGATAAACGCGCTTCATCGGATAGACTGCGCAAACTCACGATAAACATGTCTTTATAAGCACGGGCAGATAAATCAATCCCAAGCTGCTCACTGGTTTCGGCAATCTCATCTTCACTTTTATGGCGTGTGCCCTGATCCAGCATACTCGCGGTCAGACTGGCAATCCCAAAACCGCCTTTTTTAATGGCTTCATCACGAGCCGAGCCTGCATTAAAATACACACTGACATCCACAATCGGTAAATTGTGGGTTTGTACCAAAGCCACTGGGGTACCCGAATCCGTCGTAAAGTGGATGATATCGGGTAATGTCACTTTTAACGGTGCCGTCGTTTTTAGACTGGTTAATTTGTCTAAAGCGGCAATAGGTGCGGTGGGGTCAACATTGCCACTACTGTGAGCATCGCTATGGGTGGCAGGTTCGGCATGGCCTCCTTGCGTGGCAATGGTGGTCATTAGTAATAAGATTTTAGCTAAGCGTGGTTTCATTTTTTTTCTCAAAATTCTAAGGATGGTCTGACAAGCAATGTGGGCAAATTAAGTCAGGATAAGTTAAGTTACTGGTTTTATAGTTATTTATTGGGTTTGTTTTCTTTTACCACATTGAGCACGGTTAAATTGTCGTTAACCAAATATTTGCTAGCGGCAGCGTGTAAGTCACTTTCTGTGATGGTATCTAAGGTTTTGGGTAGGTTAAACACCATTCGATCATCAAGCCCAATGCTGTTTAGACTGCCAATCATCTGCGCTTGTCCGCTGATACTATCTTGGCTATAAATCAAGCTGGTCATGGTGTTGGTTTTGGCACGGGTCAGTTCACTTTGTGCAATCGGTTGGGTTTTGAGCGCGTTAATCTCAGCAATGATTGCTTGTTTGGCTTGGGCAAGCGTAACGCCATCTCGCGGGGTAGCTTGGATTAAAAATAGCCCATCGCCCCGACTAAAGGCACTGTAACCACTGCCGACTGAGGCTAGTAGCTGTTTTTCCCGTACTAGGCGTTTTTCTAGGCGTGCAGATAGACCACCATCGAGTACATCGGCTAGTAGCGATAGACTATAGGCGGTTTTGGGGTCTTTTGCTGTGGTAAGCGTCGGCACGTTAAACGCCATCATAACCATAGGCACTTGTACCGGTAATTGGGTGGTTTTTTCTTGATAACCACGAAAGCCTGGCTGTATCACGCTGGGGCGTGTTGGCAGGGTTTGCGGTTTTTTATTGGCAAAGTATTTTTTGACTTCATTGATGGCCTCTGTGGGATTGACATCGCCCACGATCACCAAGGTCGCATTATTGGGTGCATACCATGTTTTATACCAATCGGTTAGGTCTTTTAATCCAATGGATTCGATTTCTGCCATGGGACCAATGACCGATTCCCCTTTGGGGCTATTGGGATACGCCATTTTGCTAAACTGCTCATAGGCGCGGGCGTTTGGGTTATCATCGGTCCGCTGGCGGCGCTCTTCCATCACCACTTGGCGCTCAGCGGTAAAGTCGCTGTCCTTTAGCTCTAAATGGCTCATCCGATCGGCTTCAAGCTCTAGGGCGAGCGCTAAACGATTGGCAGGGAAAATTTCATAATATGCGGTGTAGTCATAGCTGGTAAAGGCATTATTGCTACCGCCAAATTTGGCAATAAGGCGTTCAAAATCTGCTGAGGACACATTTTTTGTTCCCTTAAACATCATATGCTCAAGCAAATGCGACATACCGCCTAAATGAGTGGGTTCATCCGCGGCACCCACGCGATACCATACTTGGCTTATCACCACAGGGGAGCGGTGATCTTCTTTGATTATCACCTTTAAGCCATTATCCAGCGTATATTCATGGCGCGTTGCTGCCTTATCGCTGTCAAAATCGGTGGGGCTCGGCGTTTGCTGGGTTTCATTAGGTACCGCGTTAGCAGTTGGATGCGCGTTAATAGGCGTATTCACTACAGTCGGGGTCGTTTTGGTCGGCATGGTTTTGGCTGCAATGGTCTGCGAAGTGCTGCAACCTGATACACAGAGCGTACAGGTCAGGGCGGCAGCGAGGAGGGTAAGGTTAAAAAATGTGGGTTTTGACACAGTGTTTCGGTTTAACATAGTTTCTCTTTAACTTTTAATCTTTAATCTGGTTTTTCTGATTGTGGGGAAATGGGGTTTGCAGGCATTATAAAAGATAAACCATGATAACGGATGTTGGCATTGATTGCTATTTGAAAGGCCACTGCACAGTTAAATGTGACTAAATACCACCTGCAAATTTTTAGCGCAGCAAGCTGTAAACGGACAGTTTTTTCCCATACCACACATCCTATGGGTTTAAGGGATTGACAGCATGTTTATTTCAAACTGCGAACAAACACTGTTATAATTTTATACATCTCAATATTTTAATGACAAATTTAACCATAGGCGATGATATGAGTAGCAACCAATTTAATAACAATGCTTCTAATAAGGTGGTAATTAATTTTAATAACCAACCGACTAATTTTGATGATGCTACGATGCCCAATCTGCCTGTGCAAGATGTGCCAATTATTGAAACGCCGCGTATCGCTGAAGCCGCCCAAACGTCAACGCTGCAAGCACCTGTGGAATCCCAATCTGTGTCACCAATGCCGCAAAGCCAACATCAAGGGCAGCCTGCAGCCACACAGCAGCCATCTGCCAATACGGCTGAGCCAACCGCAGAACCTGAACAAAAAGGGGGCTGGTTTAGCCGCATGAAGCAAGGCTTGTCAAAAAGTCGTAAAAACTTGACCGAAGGCTTAACCAATATTTTGATTGGTGGTAAAGAAATTGACGATGAGCTACTTGAAGAAGTCGAAGACCAACTGTTGGTCGCCGACATCGGGGTGAATGCCACCAATCGCATTATCAAAAACTTGACCGAAGCCACTGCCCGCGGTGATTTGATTTATTCGCATTCACTGTATAAAGCGCTACAAAAAGAGCTAACCGATATCTTGACACCCAAAGTTGCGCCGCTGGTGGTGGATGCTAGCACAAAACCATTTGTCATCTTGGTCGTGGGGGTCAATGGCGTGGGTAAAACCACCACCATCGGTAAACTTGCCAAACGTCTGCAAGGTGAAGGCAAATCAGTGATGTTAGCAGCGGGTGATACGTTCCGTGCGGCAGCCACCGAGCAATTGCAAGTTTGGGGGGAGCGCAATAATATCCCTGTTGTCGCCCAAGGCCATGGCTCAGACAGTGCCTCGGTGATTTTTGATGCCATTCAATCTGCCAAAGCCCGTGGCATTGACGTGCTGATTGCCGATACCGCAGGGCGTCTACAAAATAAAACCAATTTGATGGAAGAGCTGAAAAAAGTGATTCGCGTCATGCAAAAAGCCGATCCGACAGCACCGCATGAATCCATGATTGTGCTCGACGCGGGTACAGGACAAAACGCCCTAAATCAAGTAGAAATCTTCAATGAGGCAGTGCCATTGACAGGCGTGACCGTCACCAAATTAGATGGTACGGCAAAAGGCGGCGTGGTATTTAATATCGCTGAAAACACCAATGTGCCGATTCGTTTTATTGGCGTGGGTGAAAAAATTGATGATTTGCGCCCATTTCAAGCCGATGATTTTGTCAAAGCCCTGTTTGAAAAAGATGAGTAACTCATGTATCACTTAAATATTGCTAATAAGCAGATGACTAATATTGATAAAATTCAATTTAGTGAAGTGGGTTTTAGAGAGCGCCAAGATTTGCAAGAATGGATTGTGAGCAATCCAGAATGTCTTGGCGAGCCATTATTAATTATTCAAAAAGAATTTAACGGGTTTGACAATACGTCTGAAAGATTAGATTTATTGGCGTTAGATAAAAGTGGTAATTTAGTCATTATTGAAAATAAAACGGATAGTTCTGGTAAAGATGTTGTATGGCAGTCTGTGAAATATGCATCTTATTGCTCTCGACTTACAGATGAGAAAATCATAAATATTTTTGCTGACTATCTTAGAAAATATGATAGCCAAAACTCTGATGATTATATTGCAAGCGCTAAACAAAAAATAAATGAATTTCTTAGCGATAGCACAGAAGATGATATTGGATTAAATCCCAATGAAACTTCGCAACGAATCATTTTAGTCGCTGCTGAATTCCGTCAAGAAGTAACATCAGCTGTATTATGGCTGATGAATTTTGGTATTAATATCCGTTGTATAAAATGCCAACTTTTTAAATTTAATAATGACTTTTTCTTTGATACTCAGCAAATTATTCCTGTACCCGAAGTTGAAAGCTTTATGATAGATATTGCGGAGAAAAAACAAGAAGACATTCAAATCAAAAATAATAAACAAAGCGTACTAATGAGTTTTTGGTCGCAATTTATCGATGCGACTTTATCAAATGCTGAAAATTTATATGCTAATAGGACACCAAGTAAAGATAATTGGTTAGGTACTAAATTAGGAAATGGTGTCGGAATAAGTGTTGTAATTACAAAGGAATCTGTAAAAATTAGAGTTGAAATAAAAGGTAATAATAAAGAAGACACTTTAAAAATATTCGACTATTTATATCAGCATAAAGAAGAAATCGAATCAAAATTTCAATATCCTGTTAATTGGGAGCGTTGTCCTGAAACTGTATATAGTTTTATAATTATCACAAATGAAGCAGTTGGATATTCAGACAAGTCTGAATGGCGGGGTGCAAACGAATTTTTGATTGAAGAAAGTTATAAAATGCAGAAAATTCTTAAATCACTTCTAGATAAATTTGTCTTATAAAATGCTTACCACAAACTACCAACTATCAATCAAATTACCAACAATTACCCTTGTCGCACATAAGGGTTGTCTTATCGCGCTTGATTGGCAAACCCAAAAAACGCAAAAAATCCTACAGCAATTAACTGCACAAGCGCACTATATACAAAGCAAAGATTTGGCTGACTCAGTAGATGACGATGCCAAAGTCTTACGAAATACCATCAGTCAACTTGACGAATATATTAATGGACAGCGACAAGTGTTTGATATGCCCATCGCCCTCTACACAGGCACACCCTTTCAGCAAAAAGTATGGCAAGCATTACGACAAATCCCTTACGGTCAAACAATCAGCTATGCACAGCTTGCGCTACAAGTGGATAATCCCAAAGGCTTTCGCGCAGTCGCGCAGGCCAATGGTCGCAACCCACTAAGTCTCATCATTCCTTGCCATCGCGTGATTGCCAGCGATGGCAAATTGGGCGGTTACACCGGTGGGATTGAGATTAAGCAAACATTGCTTGATATAGAGCAAGCAAGTTATCAGCGATAAACAATAACCCAATGAGGTGTTATTCTTTGTCATCTGCGTCTTTTTCTTCCCAAGTTTCTAAGCGTTCATAAATACGACCATAAACGGTATTTTTACGATACTTGCCTTTTTTGGTCATCTCATCCGGCGCCAGACCCGTCAATAGATACATGGCTTCATTGACATGCTCTACGGCATAGATGGTAAATTTACCTGCCGTCACGCTATCGATGATATCTTGACGCAGCATCAATTGCGCCAAATTGGCTTTGGGCACAATCACCCCTTGTTTACCCGTTAAGCCTTGCTCGACACACGCATCATAAAACCCGGCGATTTTGGCATTGACGCCGCCGACCGCTTGGACTTGACCAAATTGGTTCATCGATCCTGTGACCGCAAAGCTTTGATTGATGGGGGTTTGCGATAGGGCAGACAGCAGCGCGCAAGTTTCAGCTACTGTCGCGCTATCGCCATCGATACCGCCATAACTTTGTTCAAAAGCCAGCGATGCGGTAAAGTTGAGCGTGTGGTCTTCGGCAAACAGTGCTTTTAGGTAACTGCTCATAATCAGCACGCCTTTGGCATGGATAGAGCCGCCTAAATCCACATCGCGCTCGATATCAACAATATCGGCGTGCGCGGCACTGTGATGCACTGACGCTGTCAATCGCGCAGGCATGCCAAACTCACTATCGGCGTAGCTGATGACCGTTAGCGCATTGATTTGACCAATCGCTTTGCCTTGGGTGCTAATCAGCTGTTGCCCTTTTTCTAGCTCTTGCCAGAACAATTGTCGTAAATAACCCGAGCGATGGCGAATATCATCAATGGCTTGGCGGACGTGGCTAGCGGTTACTGTGTTTTCAGGGCTAAGCTCTGATTGATTGATGATGGCATGACGATTGGCTTCGAGTAAGAGCTGCGCCAATCTGTCCCCATGTAGGCTTAACTCATGTTGGTCTTCTGCTTGCTCGCTGAGATAATCCAATAAACACGCCAACGCGGTGTTATCAAATGTTAGCAATTGGTATTTGCTTATCATATCAGCAATTTTGGCGGTCATCGCTTGTTCGTTGGCGTGGCTGCGTACCACGCGATCATGAAAATCTGCACGGATTTTGAATACGGCATTAAATTCAGGCTCAAAATCTAGCAGGTCATAATACAAGTCTGGCTCACCGAGTAAAATGACTTTGACATCAAGCTTAATCGGTTGTGGCTCAAGGCTGATACTGCCGGTCAGTGTCAGCATTTGCTCAAGGCTCGACATCTTGATTTGGCGGCTTTGCAGCGCGCGTTTGAGACCTTGCCACGCATACGGATATTCAAGCAAATTAGTTGCTTCAAGCACCAAATAACCACCATTCGCACGATGCAGTGAACCGGCGCGAATCAGACTGACATCCGTTGATACAGTACCTAAATGGGTAATTTGCTCGACATGCCCGAGTAAATTTAAATGGGTGGGTAAGTCTTCAAATACAATCGGTGCGCCTTGATCGGGCGCATGGCTTGCAATCACATTGACAAAATAGCGCGCTGGCAATGGCGAGAAATGGCTGGGCAAAAACTCTTCATCATCTTCATTGATAATTCGCTCTACATGATTGACGATATCGTCATGCACGTCTTGCAAATACTTACGAACCTTTGGTAAGGCTTGATACTTGTCAAATAACGGCTCCATCAATGGTTTTAAGGTACGCCGAGTCAATGAGTGGTGTAGCGCTTGTAGGGTCTGATTGGCTTCATCTTCAATTTGCTCAAGCTCAACGGTCAGTTGGCTCAAGCGTTTTTGCATGTGGTTTTTATCTTGATAATTGGCAACATACGGCGATTTTGGGGTTAAGCCAAAGCTGGCTTGATTGGTTGCGCTCGAGGTATTATTAGAGGCGCTAGTTGTGGTACTAGAGGTTTGATTGGCTTTAAGTGGTAAAACTGGTGCTTTACCACTGGATTTTTGGCGACCCAATTTATTAGCAGGTTTGATTGATAAATAACCATCGCTTGGCTCGATATCATTGTAACTGTCATTGTCATTGCCATCGGCTCGGTTGTCACTAAAATCTGATTTGATAAAAATCGGTTTATTGTCCGAAGGTCGCAGCGCTAACGCAAGTGAATATTGTTTGCCTTCTTCATGCAGCGCATGATAGACCTGCTCTTCTCGAAGGCTAATTTCATTCTTTATGGCTTCTACTTTACTTTGATAGTGCTCACTGCGAAAACGCTGATTGAGCTGACGTTTGGTGGTCAGCCAAAAGGTTTTGACATCTTCTGCTAATTGCTTGCCCATGCCAGCAGGAAGGTCAAGTGCAATCGGGGTACGCGCATCAACAAAATTATGCACATACACCCAGTCATTGGGTGTGGGTTTTTGTTTGGCGTGTGCTTGTAGCAGGCGAGTGATTAAGGTGCGTTTGCCCAGTCCGTTTTCACCTGCAGCAAAGATATGATAACCATTGGCATTGATATCAAGCGCAGTGGCAATCGCTTTACAGGCGCGCTCTTGCCCAAAGCCAATTTCAAGCGTTTTGGTATGGTGGCTATCTTTTGGCAAGGTCGCTGGGTCGGTATAACGGCGCAAGTGCGAGATTGCAACAGGCTGTAAATTGTCAGATTTGATGGTATCGGTAATGATAGAAGAGGATTTTGAAGTCACAGGGGTAGTACGAACAGATTTTGCAAGGGTATTTTTCATAAAACAAGTTTCATCAACGCATTAAAAAGCGGTAGTGGAAAAGATAAACAATGACAGTGACAGTTAGAATGACAGTGCTTAGGGTCTGAAGTCTAAGGTTTAGGGTCACTTATAGTTAACAGATAGGTTTTGGTAAGTAGTAATAAAGTATCAGTATGATGTGGTTTTTTGTTGATAAAATCAATGGCTATTTTTTCGCGAATCGTTGCCTTAAGGTTTCAGCCGCAGTAATATAAAAGTTGATGGGTAAGTATTTGCTAAGATAACATATTGACGCTTAACACAATCGTTTGAGACAACAACATGGCTAAAACAGAAAACGGATTTATTTTAGCGCTGGATCAGGGCACTACCTCAAGCCGCAGTATCATCTTTGATAACCAATTAACACCCATCGCCATCGCCCAAAAGCCACTGGGTATCATCACCCCAAAAGCCGGGTTTATTGAGCAAAATGCCAATGATATCTGGCAAACCCAAATTAGTACTGCCCAAGAAGTGATTGCCAAAGCAGGATTATTGGCGACAGATATCTCAGCCATCGGTATCACCAACCAACGTGAGACCACCATAATTTGGCATAAAAAGACCGGTAAGCCTGTCGCACCTGCCATTGTCTGGCAAGATAGACGTACCCATCAGTGGTGTAGAGACTGGCGTGATAAAGGCTTTGACGCCAAAATCCAGCAAATTACCGGACTACGTATAGATCCGTATTTTAGTGCCAGCAAAATCGTATGGCTGTTAAACCAAAACCCTAAGCTTCGCCAACAATCGCTAGCAGGTGATTTGGCTTTTGGTACCGTGGATAGCTGGCTACTGTTTAACATGACAGGCGAGCATAGCATTGATATCACCAACGCGTCACGCACCATGCTGATGTCTTTGCAAACAGGCGACTGGTCTGATGAATTATTGGAATTGTTTGATATTCCCAAAACCATGTTACCTACCATCAAGCCATCGGATGGCGATTTTGGGGTCACCAAACAAGGGATGTTTGGCAAACAAATCCCAGTCACGGCAGTGCTAGGCGATCAGCAAGCCGCCTTGTATGGGCAGGGCTGTAACCGAGCAGGCATGGCAAAATCCACCTATGGCACCGGCTGTTTTTTATTAATGAATACCGGTGATAAACCCTGTGTCAGTCATCAGAAATTACTTACCACCGTCGCTTGGCAAACCACACAGGCGAATCACGCTCGTCAACCTAACCGGCATGAACCTTCAGGTAAATTGCCCAACTTGTTAAAACCTTTACAAAATTTACAACGAAATAAAAAAACAAGCGTCACACAAACACAATATGCGCTTGAAGGCAGTGTGTTTATGGCAGGTGCCATCGTGCAGTGGCTACGCGATAACTTAGGTATGATAGCGCGCAGTGAGGACGTTGAAACCTTGGCGGCGCAAGTGCCGGATAGCCAAGGGGTGACCTTGATTCCTGCTTTTACCGGGCTTGGCGCACCTTACTGGCGAGCAGATGCCACCGCAAGACTTATCGGGCTGACACGCGGCACTACCAAAGCGCATATCGCTAGAGCCGCCTTAGAAGCGATTGCGCTGCAAGCTTATGATGTGTTAATCGCCATGCAAAAAGATAGCCCTGTGCCATTGCACGAACTGCGCGTGGATGGGGGCGCTGCCAATAACAATATCTTAATGCAATTTCAAGCCGATATACTCAATGTGCCTGTGCTGCGACCGACGACCACAGAGAGTACCGCAAAAGGGGTGGCATTATTGGCAGGGCAAGCGGTGGGACTGTATGATGACACTAGCATTGGTGAAAGTTGGCAGTTAGATCGTATCTTTGAGCCTAAGATGGCATCGTCTGAACGCCAAGCCATCGTTGAGCGTTGGCAGTTTTATATTAATCAACTATTAAACGAACAAAATTAAAGCAAGAGAATCATTAACATAGCTTTAAAAAAATAAAAATAATGTAAAAACAAATGGTTAACTATATGACAAATTTTTTGAAAGACTCGACACGAGAGTGATTTTCGTTAGCAATTAAGTACATTAAGTAAAAAAAAGCACTTTATGTACCCAATTTTTAAACCCTGCTTAAAAATGTCAGCGAATTTTGGCTAAAAATAATGATTTTTTGTGTAGAAATTGAATAAAAAAATGTATAATGCTTCGAAATTCGACACTGTGTTGACAGTGATGAAAATTATGAAGATGAAAGTCAGGAAATTTTTTGGACAATGTTGCTACAAGCAAGCAGGGATAACTGGTAACTAAACATTAAGGATATGACAGTGGACAATCAATTTGTTATCGCTACGGCAAATTTACTCAACTTTGCACTGCCCAATCGGGTTTTTTATCGAAACCAAGACGTGTATACGCCGCAGCAATATCAACAAAAAATCAATGCACTTGCCCCCATCTTTCGGCAATTGCAAGCTGATATCATTGGTTGCCAAGAAATTTGGGATGAGCAAGCACTCATTGACTTATGTCGTGCGGCCGGTCTCAATGACTATCATGTCACTGTGCCACTAGCCAGTAATCAGCCAGATAGTCCATTAACCCAAGGGCGAGGCGCAGTTGGCACCCCTAGCGTAGGTTTGGTATCGCGTTTTGAAATTATTAACACCCAATTGCTCACGCAGATGCCTGCGATTGCGTTGTTGGACGTTCCTGATGTTGGGCTTTATCAACAATTTAACCGTCCCCCGCTGATTGCCGACATCAGATTGCCAAATGGCATGGTGGTCACCGTGATTGTGGCGCATCTAAAAAGTAAACGCCCTGAGTTTTTAGAAAACGCGCAAGGCGAGCCGTTAGAAGATCGCAATGATCCGCTAATTCGAGTCCGCGCCAAGCTGCGCAGTCTGTGTATGCGGGCAGCGGAAGCGGCAGGCATTCGCCAAGTGGTCATCGAAAAACTGTCACACAACAACCATCCGCTGATTTTGTTAGGGGATATGAATGATGTGATGCAAAGTGTCACTTGTCAACTTTTAAGCGAATCGGGTGAAGTATTTTATGATAAGTCGATGCGGGATATCGTGCTATATGATGCCTCTACGATACAAAGCCGTATGCACTGGCTGAAGGATGTGGCGTACACACATATCCACCAAGGTATGCCAGAAGTGCTTGATCAAATTTTGGTATCTGAACAGTTTTTAGCTGATAGTAAATTTAACATCGGCGAAGTATTACAAGTTGATTATTTTAACGATCATCTCAAATTTATTGTAGAACAACGCCCAACCGATCATGGATTGGTACGGGCACAAATTAAACTTTATTCATAATCAGTCGATAGAGAGGAAATATGTCAAGCGCTTATGATGAAAAAATTGAGGATGTGTTAGTGGACTCTGAGCTCGCTCGCCGCTTGGTCCCTAACAAATTCAAGTTCACTAGCCAGCAAGGTCGTTTACGTCGCCAAAAATTATTAGCCGCTGCCAAAGAATTGAGCGCGACCCGACCTGTCAGTGAGATTAGTTTGGCTGATGTATGTGAACGAGCGGACATTCCCAGAGCCTCAGCCTATCACTTCTTTCCAAACGTTGAAGCGATTTTTTTGGCATTGCGTTTTTTAAATGCGATAGAAATTTTTAACAAGCTTGAAAAAGTCGATGCCAAACAATTTAGTCGCTGGCAGGCTTATATCACCACAGTCATTGAGACAGGCGTTGATATTATTCAATCCGATTTAACGGTTGCCCGTTTGATTTATGAGACCAATACCCCAGATTTTGAGGGCAATGCGTTTGGTAGTGAAATCGAAAAAAGCCTCGCCCAAATGGTGTATGATAAGCTGTCTGAGCATTATAAAATGCCGGCTTTAGAAACCATTCATCAGCAATTGTTAGTCGCATACGGTATCATTAATGGTATTTTTATTTTAGCTTATCGCTCAGAAAAAGAAATTACCGATACCTATCGTCAAGAAGCGATTACAGCGGTGATTGCTTATCTACGTTGTTATCTACCTGAAAATTTGCCAAAAAACGGCTAATTTTATAACCTACTAGGGTTTTAAGCGATAGGCAATACAAGAGGTAATAAAAAACCCATCAGCGAGATGGGTTTTTTTACTTAAACAGAAAATCTACGACTTGATTTTATTTTGAGTATTTTGTGCGGTATTGGTTACTGCGTCACCTGTTTTTGATACGTCTTTACCAAAACCTTTGACTGTATTACAACCTGTGACAGCAAACATAACAGCGATTGATGCAGCGATTAATTTTTTCATTTTAAATTTCCTCAGATATATCCATTATTTTTTAACAGTTTTTAGCTACCAGATTAAATCATGCGACTTTATTGACTTATAAAAGTTAAAATAAAGTAAAACATGCTTGGTAGAGTCATGGTAATGCAGGTTAGTCTAACGTCGCTATAGCGTTAATGTAACCAAAACTATCAAGTTGTAAAAAAAACTTAAATTTACGCAATAAGTATAGGTTTTTTGTAAATTAATCTTCGCATTTAGCGCTTTTTTATTTCGATCTGTTCTATTTTAATCCGGTTAAGGATGTTGACATGATTCATGTGGTATTAGTTGAACCCAAAATGCCAAGCAATACAGGCAATATTATTCGGTTATGCGCCAATACGGGCGCAACGCTACATTTGGTTGAGCCACTAGGGTTTGAGTTAGAAGATAAAAAATTACGCCGAGCAGGGCTAGACTATCATGAATGGGCAAATGTCAAAGTACATGCCAATTGGCGGGATGCACAGGACAGTCTAAGCCAAAGTGGGGTACAAAGAATTGTTGCCTTGACCACCAAGCTTAGCAAACCTTTATATGATGAAGATTTTACGCAAGTGGCAAATATCGCTTTGGTATTTGGGTCAGAGACAGCCGGATTACCCGAGCCAATTCGCGCGGCAATTGGGCAAGACAACTGGTTGCGTTTGCCTATGTTGCCGACCTCTCGCAGTTTGAATTTGTCTAACAGTGTGGCAATTACATTATTTGAAGTTTGGCGTCAGCAGGGGTTTGGCGGTGATAACGGTCACAGTATCGGTTATGACAATCTCGTCCCTTATGACCCCAAATAAGGTCAAAATTTATAAGCAATTTGCAGGTTTGGGCAACCCTGCAATGCGGTTGACATGGCGCGCGACAAGACCCGTGTTAAACATGGCTTGCAGTTTGGTGTTATTAATCGCCAATGAGGGCAATTGCTTAGATAAAAACTTGATTAAAGGACGGGTCGTCGGTGGATGGCTGTATAAATCATAATATTGACGTACTGCGTCTATGATTTGATAGTGCTCAGGGGTTAACGTGACATCCAGCGTGTTCGCCAATTGTTGCGCGATATCTGGTGTCCAGGTTTGATGAGCTATCAAATGACCGTCTTGGTCAAGTTCGGGAAGTTGGGTCATAGTATTTATAAGTCAAAAGTGGTATCAAAATGAGGCGGTGTGGTTGGCTGTAGCGCGACTTGAGCACACCAATCGAAGGTTGTTGATTGGTTCGCTTGCCATGCTTTGAATCTATCAAAATCCGCTAGCGCCAGCCAAGCGGACGGGATATCATACATATCAAGGGATGCTAGCATATGGGCAAGCTTGCCCGTAGGCTCATCAAGTAGTAAGTTTAGCATGCCATCACCGATAATCAGCTGAATTTGGTGATCAAACGCTGCCAGCGCAAACGCCATTGATAAGGCTTCATGACAAAGCAAAAACGTGTCAGCGTAAATATTAATGACAATTTTCATAGTAAACCGCTATCGCTAAACCTATCCCAATTAAAACTGATAAACCGTTTTTGCACTGTGTAGATGCATGGCTAATTCACCCAAACCGACTAATTCAAAGCCATCTGCCAAATTGTCACCTTGTAGCTGATGTCTAGTCGCATTGTCAGCATCTGTTACCCCGCGAGCCAAAGCGGCACTCACACACACTTGAATGGTTAAATTATGACTCATAGCAAAGTGTTGCCAATTTTTTGCCAAATTTTCGATATCATCGGGCAGCCAAATTAATCGGTTTGCCAACATCACCGCATCACTATATAAGAAAATTTTAAAATCGGTATTAGTTAACGGGTTTTGCTCAACGGTTGTTTTACTGTCGTTTGCACATAGCGATTGGGCGCATTCAAGCGCTCGTTTGGTAAGCGGATGACTAGGCGCATGTGTCATCAGCATCACAATCGGTGTATCCAACGTCGAAGTATTTGGCATAGCGGTATTATTCGATGTATTTATCAAATCAGTCATTTAACCATCTATAAATTAATCTATAAAGCTGCAATATGCTCGTTATTTTAGCAAAATCGATCCCTATTTGCGATACTTGTAATAGCTGCGATAGGTGTGACAGTTGTAATAGTTACCAAGCAATTGTCATCAAATTGTTATCAAATTGACATGAGGTTGTCAATGGCGGCTTATAAGCTTAACCCATACAAAGGATTGATTTAATTTACCGAAACGGCTTTCGTAGTCAAACAAAGCAGTCGGTTGTAATGGTTGATAACATACTATGAGTGACAACACTGTAAACACTAATTTGTACCAGGCTTCGTCTGACACTCAGACGACGTCAGCAAATCACATGAATCCCTCAACTCAAGTTGCAGGCACGCCTTTTCATGACAATAGGCCATCATTGCATATCGCTTTGGTGACTGAAACTTGGCTGCCAGATATCAATGGGGTAGCCTCAAGCGTTTATCAAATCATGCGCGAACTCAAATCGATGGGGCATCGCATTACGTTGATTCGCCCCAAACAAAGCGATGAAGTCGAACAACATACCCTAACGACAGGGCTTAACACTGCGGCTGTTACCACTGATTTGCAAGTGCCAAGTTTGCCCATTCCCTATTACCCGCATCTGCGCATGGGGCTACCTTGTTACCGATTTTTAACGAAGCAGCTGCGCAAGCTTCGTCCTGATATCGTGCATATCGTGACGGAAGGTCCTTTGGGGCTTGCGGCGTTGATTGCTGGCAAACAGCAAAGAATTAAAGTCTCATCAGGTTATCACACCGCGTTTCATGATTTTAGCCGATATTTTGGTTGGAAAGTAATCTCACTACCTTTGCTTGCGTATATGAAGCGTTTTCACAACAATTGCAATGCCACGTGTATTCCAAGCCAGACCACCCAACATCAGCTGGCTAAATTTGGTTTCAAGCATTTGTACCAAGTCGGTCGTGGCGTTGATACAGCGCGCTATGCACCGAGCAAACGTAGCCAAGTATTACGGCAAAGCTGGGGCGTGGGCGAGGGTACCACAGTGTTAATGTGTGTGAGCCGTGTTTCCCCTGAAAAAGGTATGGATACCGTCATTAAAAGCTTCAAAGCGCTACAATTACAGCAGCTGCATCGTCATGTCAAATTAGTGATTGTCGGTGATGGACCATACAAAGAAGCGCTCGTTAAACGCCATGCCAATGATACAAGCATTATTTTTGCAGGCTTTAAAACAGGTGAGGCGCTGGCAAGTTATTATGCCAGTGCCGATGCTTTTGTCTTTGCTAGTCAAGTAGAAACTTTCGGTAATGTCGTCACCGAAGCGATGGCATCGGGTTTGCCAATTTTTGCCTATAATGACGCGGCTGCGGCGCTGTTGGTGGATGATAGTTGTGGTAAAACCGTACCGCTTGGGCAAGAACAACGCTTTGTAGCGATGATTAGTGAATTGCCTAAACAACAACAGCTTGATCAGATGCGACTAGCCGCGCGGCACAAGGTAGCTGCTTTTTCTTGGCAAAAACCTGCCCAAGAAATGTTGACCATGTTTTATGAGGTGCTATCAATCCAGACTAATTCCCTAACAGCCAGCACAGTGACGCCAGCCATTTTGTCTTCTCAAGCGCCAGCTCAACATCCGCTAGCGGATTCAACAATCGCCCTCACACCTGAGTCAGTTCACCCGACTGTCGTGGCAAAAAACCACCCACGATATAGTCATTCACCCCAAAATAGCCACTCAACCCATAATAGTCACCCAACCCAAAGACCTGCTGAATCTGCCGCGTTTTTTTCCAAAACGTGAGGTTCAAATAGGCAAAAAAAAGGATGGCGCCATGAATCAACCCATAAAAAATCCCAATCTGTCACTTGCCAATTCAGAATTCACCTGTACCTCTGCTAGCCCTGTCGAAAACTTACCCAATTTAATGCGCAATTATTATCAGTTTTTGCACAGTAAACCTAAACTACATCATTTGCAAAAGCGCGTGCTGCAATGGGACACCCGCTTATGTTTACGGGTAAATTTGCTGTCACAATTGAAGTTTTTTGCCCAGTTCTTCAAAACCATCAGCCGCTTAGGCGATGGTTGGTTTTGGGCAGTATCGACGGTAGTGATGTTAGTAGCGTTACTATCGCAAGGACTGGTCGCTAGTATCGTCGCTGTGAAAGTGTGTGTGGTGTTACTCAGCAGTTTTTGTGGTTACTTGCTGTATAAGTATTTAAAAGTGCACACAGTGCGTCCACGCCCTTACCAAGTACACCAGACCATTACTTTAGGCGAACGGCCTTTAGATGTATTTAGTTTTCCATCGGGGCATACACTGCAAGCGGTATTGTTTACCACCATGATAGGGCATCAAGTGCCGATGATGTTATGGGTGTTGCTACCATTTACGATGCTGGTGGCATTATCGCGCTTGGTGCTTGGGTTACATTATCCCACCGATGTGTTGGTGGGTGCAGGCATTGGCGCAACATTTGCGACCATCGGCAGTAAAGTGAGTGATTACTTGGTTGCGTAAAGGATGTCGCCAAATAATGATATCGCAAACTATTAAGGCAAATGAAAGCCAAACTGTGCACACATCGTTAACCAATCTGTATCCACGGGTGCAGTGATATCAACACGCCGATTGTCGGTCAGTCTATTAAAAGCCAAGGTATGCGCATGTAACATCAATCGATGTACGCCGATGTGTTGACGGATGGCACGATTTTGGTGATGATCGCCATAGCTGGTATCACCAATAATCGGATGAAACACATGCTTCATATGGCGACGTAGTTGGTGTTTTCGTCCAGTAATGGGCGTCAATCTAGCCAGGCTAAAGCGTGAAGTGGGATAGCGGCCGCGCGCTTGAAACGGCTGTTCAGTTGTTGCCAAGCATTGCCAATGCGTTTGCGCAGGTTGCAGTAAGGTTAATTCTGTAGGGTTTCTAAGGGATTCATCAAACATGTCTGTCGAACTAACCTTTCTTTGTTGTAGCGCCTGCAAACTTGGTTTATCGCCAATTTTATCCAAAATTTGTGCGAGTGGGTAATCAATCAGCCCAGATGTCTGCGCATTCACTGTCAAATATCCGCGCACGATGGCTAAGTAAGATTTTTGCACTTGCCTGTTTTCAAATTGCTCACACAGTTGCCGCGCTGATTCGCTCGATAAAGCAAACAGTAACACCCCCGATGTCGGCCGGTCTAAGCGATGAATCGGATAAACATATTGAGCCAATTGATCGCGCAGGGTCTGCATCACAAACTCGGTTTCATGACGGTCAAGCCAGCTTCGATGGACAAGCATACCCGCAGGCTTATTGACTGCCACACAGTGTTCATCTTGATATAAAATTTCTAACATGCCGTTTTCCCAAAAGCCACAGACATAAAAAAGGTCAGAATCGTATCTGACCTTTTCACCACCTTAACCATTATTCATGTTCATTGTGCATCGGTGGAAGACGCTTAAAGCCACCGGTTTTAAATGCCAAGTAAATTATACCGATTACTGCCCAGCCTAAGCCCATTTTGATGGCGATAGGCTCACTTTCTTTCCACATCAGCGCAACACTGATAAAGCCCAACAGCGGCACAATCAAATACATAAACAAATCATAGGCACTGTGGTAGCGTTTTTCACGGATGATGTAGGTCGCAATCACGGATAAATTAACAAAACTAAACGCCGTCAATGCTCCAAAACTAATCAAATGCGCGATGACATCAAACTCAATAAAACCCGCGGTTAATGCAATCACACCCGCGATATAGATATTGTAGGTTGGGGTCAAGTATTTTGGATGAATATGACCAAAAATACGTTTATTAATGACCCCATCACGCCCCATTACATACATCAAACGAGAAACACCGGCATGTGCAGAAATACCTGACGCCATCACCGTGACAATTGCAAAGCCCAGTACAGCGGCTTGAAACGCAGAACCACCGACCAACATCAAAATATCTGGCTGGGTAGCAGCCACATCTGGGAAATATTTGTCAGGGGTTTGTGGGAAATAAATCTGCATAAAGTAAGTACTAATGATAAACACAATACCTGCAATCAATGCGGTCAAGAAAATTGCTTTTGGTAGGGTTTTTTGCACATCTTTGGTTTCTTCTGCCAATGAGCTGAGTGAGTCAAAGCCTGTGAAAGAGAAACATAAAATCGTTGCACCACTGATAAGTGCCGTCATGTTGGCAATATCACTCCAAAACGGCTTTAAGCTCCATAATTGGTAAGCTGCATCATTGATAGTGCCATCCGCATTGGTGCCCGCCATCAATTTGCTGTACACCAACCACGTAAATACACCAATAATCAATAGCTGAATAAACACAATCCAACTATTAAAATAAGCCACGACTTTGGAGCCATGCACATTAATCCAGGTCATAAATCCCGTCAGAATAAATACCCAAATCCATTTGTTGACATCAGGGAACAGTGCTTCAAGATAAATCACCGCTAGGATAATATTGACCAAAGGTGACAATAAATAATCCAACCAAGAAGACCAACCCACCATAAACCCGACATTGGGATGAATCGATTTTTGCGCATAGGTATATGCCGAACCCGCCGAAGGATAACGACGAATCATGCTACCGTAACTTAGCGAGGTAAGCAAAATAGCAATCAAAGCAATAATATAAGATGTTGGAACGTGCTGATGACTGGCTTCAGAAACCAAGCCAAAGGTATCAAATACGGTCATGGGCTGAATATACGCCAAACCAATAATGATAATGTGCCAGAGTGCCAATTGACGTTGCAATTTAGCGGGCGAATTAGTCGCAGTGGTGGTATTGTTCAAAGTTACCTTTCTCCTATACCCAGTGGTGTTAAAAACAGTCAGCTGTCAAAAGACAAATGGGCGCTGTTTTTAGCCAGTTGAGAGTAGATTAATGCAGAGCATTTAATCCATGAAAAAAAAGAGCCTATTATAAACAAAAACTAAGAATAAACTATTAACAATTAAAAAATCTCGTTAAAAAAATCATGCATCGTTTGTTCTATGCATGATTTTGTAAAATTTAACCTATAGTCAGAATAGCAGTACAATGGTTATTGGTCGCGATTGGCTTTTTCACGTTTTTTGAGTAATACCAACACTGCACCATTGCCACCTTGTGCCGCAGGCGCTGAGCAAAAAGCAAGCACTTCAGGAATCTGACGCAACCAGCCATTGACGCAAGTTTTTAAGATACTATCAATGCCTTTGCCATGAATGATTTTCACGCAATTTTCATTGTTTTTTTGAGCCTGTAAAATCAACTGACTCATGGCTTCACGGGCCTCTTCAATGGTGGCACCGTGTAAATCTACGGCATCATACCAGCGAATCTTGCCTTGTTTGAGCTCATTAAACACTTTGTTTTGTAGCGTTGCGGTTTTATAACTTAAATAAGCATCGCCAGAGACGGGGTTGAGCAGCGCTTGCATATCAGACAATACATGCCCGCTATCATCGTCACCACCGACTGCCGCCGCGCGTTTGGCTAGCGTCGTCGCATCAAGCTTATTGCCAGCGTTGTTTTTATCCGCCAAGTTTTTATCTTTGATTGGCTGCACGCCTGACATGGCTTGCATAAATAGCAATTTATCATCATCAAGATGTTCGCTATTATATTTTTTAACTTGTTTGGCGACTTGTTGCTTGCTCAATAAGCCCACGGTTTCAGTCGGTTTGCCGTTTTCATCGGTTTCTTTAGTTTGGCTGCGACCTTTACCCAGTTCGGTTTTAAGCTGCTTTAACTGGTCTTGCATTTCTTTTGAAAATAAATTTGCCATTTTAGAAGTTCTCGTAAAGAAAACGGCTATTATATCAAACTCAAAAAATTTTATGGTCATTTTGTAAGATGCGTCTTATACGCTATAAAATTACTCATAAAATTTCGTTGCTAAGAATAAATATTGTAAAATATTGTTTGTCATTCTGAGGCAACTAGTATTAGGAATTTTAAATATGGCTGTAATACAAGTATATAGTTGTCCAAAGGATATGCTAGGAAAATTAGTTAGAGAAGGCAGAAGAACTTGGTTATCACAAGATTTAAGGGAAAAAAGTGACCATTTTTTTAACTTTTGCGTTACATCCGTCTCTATAAGAGACTGGTGTATATCCTACTTGGGATTAATTGATTCACATAAACGTGATTTTTACAAAGAGCATTCTAATAATCAATGGTTGAATTACTGTGCTTCAATTGCAAATTCATCTAAGCACCTTAAACTTCATACTGACAGAATTGAACATATTACTTCAGTCGATGGTCAAGCATCAGAACATATATTAATAGATTCAAATGGAAATCCTATCAAAAATTCTAATAATGAAAGGTTAACATTTAAAATAGAAACAAAGGATGGAGATGCTCTTGAACTTATGTCGTTCTTAGGTAATGTCGTTGATAGTTGGGAAGAAACATTTGAGAAATATGGTATGAAAATAAGCGAAGAAAATTTAAAAGTTTTAATGTTTGTAGAATATATGTGAGCTTGTAATAATCTTTATCTAATTTCTAAAGATTAAAAACTGTTTAATACTCAATGGTAGGGTGTTTTTATGCACCCTTTTTTAAGTCATACATAATATAAAGATATTAGAAGCTTACACTATAAACTATCTGCCAATAACTTTGCTAAAGCACTACCTGCATCGCCTGTTTTCATAAACTGCTCACCAATCAAAAACGCATGGATGTCATGGTCAAGCATCAATTTTACATCCTCTGCCGAATCAATCCCGCTTTCTGTCACCAGTAAGCTATCTTGTGGAAACAGTGTTTTTAGACGTAGGGTAGTGTCCAAACTCACATCAAAGTTATGTAGATTGCGATTATTAACCCCATACACGTTTTGATGATGGGCGGGCAAGCGTAACGCGCGTTCCACTTCTATTTCATCATGACACTCAATGAGTACACTCATGCTAAGCTTTAGCGCCAACTCATGCAGCTCAGCGACTTGCGCATCTGATAAACACGCCATAATCAGCAAAATACAATCTGCCCCAAGCGCACGTGATTGCAAAATGTGATACGGCTCAATCATAAAATCTTTGCGTAGCACAGGTAGGCTGACCGCTTGGCGCACTTGCAATAAATACTCATCCGAGCCTTGGAAATAATCCGTATCCGTCAATACCGATAGGCAAGCGGCACCCGCTTGTTCATAGCCGACTGCGGTAGCGACAGCATCGAAATTGGGCGCGATGATGCCTTTGGATGGCGAGGCTTTTTTGACTTCCGCAATGACACGGATGCCTGCTTTGCGCAAACTGCCGGCAAAATCACGGATGTCATCGCGGTTCGTTGCGGCAATTTGCTCAAGGTCGTGCCAAGATTGTTGTTGCTTGGCTCTGACTAGTTCTTGGCGTTTGGTGTCGACAATCTTTTGTAATACCGAGGGGACTGCTTGATGAGGCATGGTTTTTCCAAAAATTTAATGAGAGGTGAATTGCTGAGTAAAGCTTGCTAATGCTGCCATTTTTTGCAAGGCTTTGCCACTACTGATGATATCTTGTGCCATGGCTACGCCTTGTTTTATGGTATCTGCTTTACCTGCTACATAGATGGTCGCACCGGCGTTCAAGGCAATCATATCCGCTGCTTTTTTGGCGATGGGGGTTTTATTGGGATTGTTGTCGAGTGCTTCGCGGATGAGGGCTAGGCTTTGGCTTGGACTGTCAATGATTAAGCCTTTGAGCGTTTGCGATTCGATACCAACATCTTCAGGTTCGATATCATATACGCTGACTTTGCCGTCTTTAAGTTCAGCCACGTGGGTATAAGTCGCTAGTGAGATTTCATCAAGGTTATCCACTGAGCCGACGACTAGCACATGCTCTGCGCCAAGGTTTTTGAACACATTGGCAAGCGGTTCGCACAGCGAAGGATTAAATACCCCAATCATGGCATTTTTGACGCCCGCCGGGTTGGTCAAAGGTCCTAAAATATTAAACACCGTACGCGTTTTTAGGGTGCGGCGAATGGGCATCGCATGTTTCATTGCTACATGGTGATTGGGCGCAAACAAAAAACCGATGCCATGGGTCTTAATCGACTGGGTAATCTGCTCGGTATTTAGTGCCAAATTGATACCCGCTTGCTGCAGCAAATCGGAACTGCCCGATTTGCCGGAAACGCCGCCATTACCATGCTTGGCGACATGACAGCCAGCTACTGCTGCGACCATCGTAGCGGCGGTAGATACATTAAATAGATTTGCGCCATCGCCCCCCGTACCCACAATATCGACGACATTGGGCACATCCGATAAATCCACTTTAATCGCCAGCTCCCGCATCACTTGGGCGGCGGCAGTGATTTCTTCGATACTTTCACCTTTCATACGCAGCGCGGTGAGCAGCGCGCCCATCATGGCATCGGGGCATTGACCTTGCATGATAGCTAGCATGACGCCGCGCATTTCTGCATAGGTCAGGTCAATGGTATTGATGGCGCGATCAAGTGCCGTGGTAAGCAGTAGTTGGGTTTGCTCTGGCGTTAATGGTTGGTTGTTTTCAATAGACGTGGTAATGTCACCAAGATAGGGCGTTACAGTATGGGTCATGTCAGTCTCGTATGAGTTTTATGGCTTACACTTTATATATCATTGTACTAGTATACTATAACAAAGCCAGGTTTTAAAGCCAAGTTTTAAAGCCAAACTTTAACCCGCAAAACTCAATTATCCCAGTCTAAGGGTTAGCGCTTTGATAGTTTTCATGGTTTTCATAATTAGCTAAAAAATTTTTCAAAATTGCATACCCATGCTCACTTAAAATAGATTCTGGATGAAACTGCACCCCTTCAATCGGCAATGTTTGATGCCTAATGCCCATCACAGTAGCGGATGGCAGCAAATTATGTGGGTGAGTATCATCACACCATGCGGTAACCTCTAGACAATTAGGCAAACTGTCTGCCGCAATCGCTAAAGAATGATAGCGAGTGGCGTTAAAAGGTGAGGGAAGCCCGGCAAATATCCCTTGGTGGTGATGAAAAACTTGCGATACCCGCCCATGCATAATCGTTGGGCAACGGATGATATGGGCACCAAATGCTTGCCCAATGGCTTGATGACCCAAGCAAACGCCTAATATAGGAATAATGCCGGCACAGTCTTTGATAAAACTCAACGTATTGCCCGCATCGCTTGGCGTGCAAGGTCCGGGACCAATGACCAAATAATCGGGATTTAAACGAATGATATCTTCACTGCTGCAAGCATCATTGCGCCAGACTTCAACGGGTTGCCCCAATTGCTCAAAATACTGCACCAAATTGTAGGTAAAACTGTCGTAGTTATCAATAAAAAGTAGCAATCCAGAAACCCTATGCTGTAATTGTTGGACGGTGGTTAGCCAATGAAAAAACTTCACCGTTATTTTAGTTAATTATTTTACCACAACCATTATACAAGTGAATGAAACCGAATACATGAAGCCGAGTCGGAGAGATCAATGTTAATGATTTTCCCTAAAATAGTTAAACGTATAATTAACGCACTATAAAAGTGAATATAGATGAAATTTTCATTAAAATGGTGCAAGTATTACAGCCCCATAGCGATTTGAAGGTCATCTAGGCAGATAGTCATATCAGCCAACTTCATAATTAAATACACTCTCAAATAACTCATTGAATTTGATATAAAAATTTAATCTTTAGCATGATAGCGCAAAAGTTGGCACATAACTTGAAAGTTTAACTTCAACAAGCACTACTTTGTTTATCTCTTGTCACAGCACCGAAAAGAGTATAAAGTGGCGTAACGTTTTTTTAATCATTTTTTGCGTAAGTAAAAGGAAACGAGCAATGTCGAATAAATTTTTAGATTTAATCAAATCTAGCGAAGCAAAGTGGGTAGATTTTCGCTTTACTGACACTAAAGGTAAAGAGCAACATGTAAGCTATCCAGCTGACAGCATGGACGAAGACATTTTTGAAGAAGGTAAAATGTTTGATGGTTCATCAATCGCTGGTTGGAAAGGCATTGAAGCGTCAGATATGATTTTGATGCCAGATGCTGATACCGCATTCGTCGATCCTTTCTTTCGTGAAACGACCGTTGTTGTGACCTGTGACGTTATCGAGCCATCAACCATGCAAGGTTATGACCGTGACCCACGTTCAATCGCGCGACGTGCTGAAGAATACCTAAAATCAACGGGTATCGGCGATACCGCATTCTTTGGTCCAGAGCCAGAATTCTTCGTATTTGATGATGTAAAATGGTCAATCGACATGTCCGGCGCCCGTCACACCATCTCAGCTGATGAAGCCGCTTGGTCAACTGATAAAGAAATGGAAGGCGGTAACTATGCGCACCGTCCACGCGTCAAAGGCGGTTACTTCCCAGTACCACCCGTTGATAGCTCACAAGATATGCGCGCTGATATGTGTGCCGCGGTAGAAGCGATTATGGGTGAAGGCCGTGTTGAAGTCCATCACCATGAAGTTGCCTCTTGCCAGCTAGAAATCGGTGTATCATTTAATACTCTAGTCCGTAAAGCGGACGAAGTACAACAGTTCAAATATGCAGTACACAACGTTGCACACGAATATGGTAAGACCGCGACCTTTATGCCAAAACCGATGGTTGGTGATAATGGTTCAGGTATGCACGTTCATTTGTCAATCCAAAAAGATGGCAAAAACACCTTTGCCGGTGATGAATACGCAGGGTTATCAGAAACTGCTTTATACGCAATCGGTGGTATCATCAAACATGCTCGTGCATTAAACGCCATCACCAACCCATCAACCAACAGCTACAAACGCCTAGTACCGCATTATGAAGCGCCTATTAAACTGGCTTATTCAGCGCGTAACCGCTCAGCGTCAATTCGTATTCCATACGTGGCAAGCCCGAAAGGCAAACGTATTGAAGCACGTTTCCCAGACCCAGCAGCCAACCCTTATCTTTGCTTTGCCGCATTATTGATGGCAGCACTTGATGGTATCCAAAACAAAATCCATCCAGGTGAAGCCGCAGACAAAAACTTATACGACCTTCCACCAGAAGAAGAAGCATTGATCCCAACGGTGGCGGAGAACTTGGAAGTTGCGCTTAAAGCGTTAGAAGACGACCATGAATTCTTAACCAAAGGTGGCGTATTTACCAAAGAAATGCTTGACGCTTACATTGCCTTGAAAAAAGAAGAAGTAGAGCGTTACAACGTATCAGTTCATCCAATCGAATTTGATATGTACTACAGCTGCTAATAAGTTCGCTTTTCAAAAAACCCAACTTTACATTAAGTTGGGTTTTTTTATGTGAAATTTTTAGGCTAATAGACAAAATTATTTAGGGATTAATTATCAAGCTTGCTAAAATATGCACAATAATGGGTTTTGAGGGGAAGACTTATATGATTTTGACAAAATATAGTACGGGTAATAAATATAGTACCGATAATAATAGTAGTTTACGCTATAGTTATAACCTTGCACTCACGGCTGTCGTGTTATTGTTGTCACAGTTAAGTCATGCTGAAGTGTATAAGACGACCACCTCAGAGGGTCAAGTAGTATATACCGATAATATCAATACCGCTTATCAATACAATAAAAACAGTAATAATATCAGCGTGCTCGATAAATTACCCACCCAATCACAATTATCATCGACGACCAATCAACCGGCAACGACATCCACTAGCTTGAACAATGAAGTTGATAATGCAGCGAGTACGGCTACTGACAATCGCTTGCGTGATAGTTTAGGTGATAGCTTAACTGGTCGCTTATCGACCCAAGCCATCTTAGCAAGCCAGCAGGGGGATTATGTCATAAAAATTGTAGCGCCTGCAGCCGGGCAAACACTGCGACGGGGTAGTCAACCCATTGAGATTAACGTTGCTTTGACACCGAGTTTAAAAACAGGCGATAGAATCGTCTATCAACTCAATAACCAAACCTTGGCGACCATAAAAGATACCAGCTATACTATCGCAACCACCACGCTCGATCCTAACCCTTATACCATTACTGTAAGCGTTGAAAACGTCTTAGGGGAAGTCATCGCGCAAGACACTCGCGCTATCACTCTCATCAGTAATAATGTACTGTATCAAAAAAAACGTAAAGCAATTGCGCAAGCACAAAAGAAGAAAGCCAATCAACCTTGGTATAAAAAAATACTTTAAGGCGTGATTAAATTTGCTTATCCCATAAGGCACTACCATAACCGATGCAGTTTTATCCAATCGAACACCATAGCTGGGTGGCTATTGATATTCACCATAATTTGGGTGAACAGGCTACGCTATCAAGCAATAAAATAAGGTTAACCCATAAAGCAGGGTCAATCAATAAAGCAGCGTCAACCCATAAAACAGGGTCAATGTATTGTCGTCAATTACTAAAAAAGCTACAGCAAGCGCTCAATGTGACAGGCGAGTTAATGGATACAAACTTTCCTTATCATTTTATAACCGCTGACGGTTACACTTGGTATGTCAGTTTTAGCCATAGCCGCCAACATGCTGCAGTATTGATTTCGCCCTATGCCAATATCGGCATTGATGTTGAAGACAGCGCAATTAGTCATCAGGTTGCTTCGCGCTTTTTTTCACCCCATGAATACCAATGGTTAAATCAAAAACCTGCAGTCAATCAGGCAGTTTTACGAAACTTACTATGGCGACTTAAAGAATGTGCCATCAAAACCCATCAAAATGCCGACAAGCAATTAATAAAAGAATTAAAGCATGATGTGCTAGATGAATGGGGCGAGGAGGTTATCAATCAGCTCATTGGCATCGATGAGATAAATGCTAAAGATAAGCCCATACAATGTGTGCAAGCCGACGCTAAAATAGTTGGCAATTTTATTAGCAAACCTTGCAGTTTTATTATCGTAAACCGTTAAATAAGGCTAAAAAATCGCTGTTTAAAAAAATAACCAATTCTTACGAAATTACTTTTTTTTGTAAAAAACCCATGCTATGATTGCTATAAGAACAATTTACTATGTAAGCGACATTGTAGAGAAATGTTTTAACAAACTATTACAAAAGCTTAACTAGTACATTATTTAGCAGGCGTAGGTGATGGGTAGTTAAACTTAACTAGGCTTAACTAGCCTTGGTTAAAAAACTACTTTAAAAACCTACCATTAATAGTGTTAAAGGAAGTTATAATATGTCAGTTCGTGAACAAGGCATTGTAAAATGGTTTAATGATTCAAAAGGTTTTGGATTTATTCAACGTAACAGCGGTGAAGATATTTTTGTTCATTTCCGCGCGATTCAAGGTGACGGCTACCGTTCACTTCAAGATGGTCAAAAAGTTGAATTCATCGTGGTTGAAGGTCAAAAAGGTCTTCAAGCTGAAGAAGTTACCAAAGTCGAATAAGTTAAGCCAAAAAGGGGTTAAAGTGTTATTTTTGACCTTTTTGCAAACCAAGTTGAGGTAATTAACTTGGTTTTTGTTGTTTCTCATAGCCAATGATTGATTGGTCAAAATAGGTTAACTCTCTGTGTTTCAAACTTTCTCACAATTACCCCTTCATCCAGCGCTTAAACAAGCGATTGATCAATTAGGCTATCAAACGCTAACCCCTATCCAAGCGCAAATATTGCCCAATACACTCGCTGGGCAAGATGCCATCGGGCAGGCACAAACAGGTACAGGTAAGACAGCAACGTTTTTACTCACCATCATCAATGAATTGCTGAATAATCCTCTAAACCCTGAGGTTGATGGCGATCGTTTTTTGGGTGAAACCCGTGCGCTGGTGCTCGCGCCGACTCGAGAACTGGCTCAACAAATTTATCAAGATTGCCTTGAGCTCACCAAGTTTACCAAACTGCATACTGTTTGTTTGCTCGGTGGCACAGACTATGACACGCAGTCAAAGCAGCTGCATCAAAAGTTTGTCGATATCATCATCGCCACCCCAGGTCGTTTGATTGATTTTTGCTTTCAGCACCATGTGTATCTCGATCGTCTTGAAATTTTGGTATTAGATGAAGCGGATAGAATGCTAGATATGGGGTTTATACCTGATATCAAACGGTTGATTCGTATGATGCCTGCCAATACGCATCGGCAAACCCTGCTTTTCTCCGCTACCTTTAACCAAGATGTGATGAATTTAGCTTATCGCTGGTTATATCAACCGATTTTTGTAGAGATTGCGCCCGAGCAGAAAACCAGTCAAAACATCGAGCAGCTGTTTTTTACCTTGATGGAATCGGATAAACTGGCGGCGTTAGAGCAAATTATTGAAAAAATTTCTCCCAAGAAAATGATTGTCTTTGCCAATCGTAAAGACCAAGTCAAGCGCCTGTATGACAAACTTAATCGTCAGTATAAAGTAGTGATATTGTCAGGGGATGTCATCCAAGCAAAACGCGAGAAATATTTGGCACAATTTCGTCAAGGCGATGCCAATATTTTAGTGGCGACTGATGTCGCAGGGCGAGGTATTCATGTGGATGATGTGGCTTGTGTGGTCAATTATACCTTGCCAGATAGTCCTGATGATTATGTTCATCGTATCGGTCGTACAGGTCGGGCAGGCAATAAAGGTATGAGTATTAGCTTTATCAGTGAAAACGACGGGTTTAATTTGCCGGCTATCGAGCAATATTTGGATGAAACTATCAAAATGCAGCAATGGTCGAATGATACCCGTTTTTTAGAGGATTAAATTTTTTAATTAATAAAACATCAAGGGCGCTATCAATCAATAGCGCCCTTTTTTACGGCAAAATACATTAATAAAAATAACGCTATAATCTAACGATATCGACTTTAGCAAGGCCGTTTGAAAGATTAGCAATTCTACTAAAAGCACCTTTTGACAAATCTAGGGTACGGCCATATTTGCCAAATCCCCCTGTGTCAGTCACGCGTACCACTACACTTTTGCCGTTGGCTTTGTTGGTAACTTTGAGCCGGCTACCTAATTTGTGCACGTTGCTAGCTGCAGTCAGTGCATGTTGATTGAATTTCTCGCCAGACGCCGTGGTACGACCATGATGCTTGCCACCATACCATGAAACAACAGCAGCATTAGCTTGCTGGGTGACTAAAGTAGTAACAAACAAACTGGCAATGATATATTTCATCGGATGTTCCTTTTATCAATTAAAGCGGTCAATAATCTGACTACTTAAAGGTATCAAGGGGCATTTCCCGTGATTTACATATTAAAAACAAAGTAATATTGTTTAATATCACTTAAGGGATGTGTATTCTAATTACAAAGTTATGTTATTTCAAACATTTTATTGTAAACAAAATCTTTAATATCGAATGTATTTTGCTAAACATATAAGTTGTGTAACTATATCGGCTAGTTTTTCTAACCTGTTGATTTTATGTAAAAATGCTATCTTGAGTAGCTTATTAGATATAAAAAATGCAAAAAAAAGAGAATGCAGTAATCTGCATTCTCTTTTTTATATATGGTGGAGATGGCGGGAGTTGAACCCGCGTCCGCCAGCACTACGCCCATGACTCTACATGTTTAGATTCTGTCTATGGCTTTAATGGTAGGCGAACCGACAGTCAGGATGCCAACCACGAGTCTCTTAAGTTTTGCTCAAATTGGCGAGACAACAATTTAAGCTATCCATCGTGCGTTCGCTTCAAGGAGAGCAACCAGACCAATGGCAATCTGTGCCGTCCCAAGCAGCCCTTAGGCTGCTAGAGCGTAAGTTTCGTCGTTTGCGACTAGTTTAAAATGTATATTTTATTTACGAGTGGACATACTCACTCGACATGCATCATTGAGTTTCATTACCAGCGTCGAAGCCAGAACATCCCCAAATGAACTGTTAATTATATAAGGTTAGTAGCTTAAAATACAAGGCTAAACGTCATAATAGTCAGATAAATTACTAAAAACACACACAGACCCCAAAACCGTTCAGATTATTGTCATGTATTTGACGTATTGAGCTGATAAGCTGAGGGGTTAAAGTAAGTAAAATTTTTTTGATATATTTTAGTCAAAGAAATAATAGGCTGGGTAAATTAAAATAGGTAAGTTAGACTGAGTCAATTGAATAAGCTAATCGGATAATTAATGGATGACAGGAAATAAAAAAAATTCGCCAAGCATCATGCGGATGTCACAAAATCAGCTCAAACGCCAGCGCGAGTGGGTATATTTGGTACATTTTTTAGCCATGCTGCATTTACATCCTGCCAAGACCATCTCAGGTACGGATGATGGTAATGAGCCTGATTTTACCTGTATTTTTTATTGTGACAAAAGTGAATACGCAATTGGCATCGAATTAACCACTTTGCCAAGACTACGCGATAGACTCGGTAATGACAATTTAATGCTAAAACGTTGGTACTGGCAGTCACTGCTACAGGTATCAACCAAATTTACACCAACGCGGTTTAATTGTCACGGTGAGATATTAGGTGTCAAGGGCGATTGGCAAAGCATTGATAACCGAAAGATTGTCAATGTGTCGCAGCAATTTATCGAGCCATCGAGTGATTTGCCACATCCTACGCTCAGTAGTAAATTACAAAACGGTATCGCAAAAACCATGCGTTGGTTACCCAGTGCGTTTTTTACGGATATGGCAGATGAAAACGAAGATTTACCGATTGATTCCTACGTCAATCAAAGTGATATTGATGCGGTGATGAGCAAAAAAGCGCATAAAGTCCAAGCGTACCGCAAAAAAAGGGCGTTGGATGAAGTGTGGTTATTGATTCATACCAATGAACAGCAAGAAAAGGGCGTATTAACTTTTGATACAAATGAAGCCTTGCATCACGGTAGTGAGTTTAATCGAGTGTTTTTAACCTTATATCCCACCACAACACTGCTACAAGTTGCTAAATAAAAAAGGCTAAATCTATCTTTAGCCTTTTTTATGCTGAAAAATTTCATTTAATCATCGAGTTGTTCCATGACATCATCAGTAAAGTTGACGTTGGTATAGACTTCTTGTACATCGTCCAAATCTTCTAGCATATCAATCATTTTCATGATTTTTTTAGCATCTTCGACATCAGTGACATCCGCCATGGTTGAAGGGGACATGGTCACTTCTGCGTTGTCGGATTTTAAACCGGCTTTTTCTAAGGCATCCATCACGTCACCGAAGTTCTCTGGCTCAGTGACCACGGTGATGCTATCACCGTTATTTTCAATATCGGTTGCCCCTGCTTCAAGCGCCACTTCCATGATAGTATCTTCTAGCGAAACATCGTCAAAGGTAATCTCACCGCGTTTGCTAAACATATAAGCCACTGAGCCTGATGTACCCAAGTTGCCACCATTTTTGCTAAAAGCATGACGCACTTCGCCAACGGTACGGTTGAGGTTATCCGTCATGGTCTCGACAATCACCGCAACACCGCCCAAGCCATAGCCTTCATAAGTGATTTCTTGCATATTGTCATTATCACCGCCGCCTGCACCACGTTCAATCGCCCGTTTTACAGTGTCTTTGGTCATATTAACTGAGTTGGCTTTTTCCACCGCCGCACGCAAACGTGGATTACTTGCTGGGTCTGGGTCGCCTTGTTTGGCAGCAGAGACCAGCTCGCGAATGATTTTGGTAAATACTTTACCTTTTGCCGCATCTTGTTTGGCTTTACGGTGTTTGATGTTTGCCCACTTGGAATGTCCGGCCATGAGTGTATCCTTTATCTAACTATCTAACGTAACAATCTGATTTTCAAAATTTTGCGTGCGCTATTATAAACGAGCAACCCCGATTTTTGATAGGGGGTTGCACCTATGTCATCGCAGGAAATGTTATTGAAAGTTAAAATCAAACCTAAAGGCGAGGCGAGTCGTCAGGTCGTGGCAATGTCGGCAAATCAATATAGGGGTGTATCAACTCACTTAAATCAATTTTTACCTTTAAATTGACCAAGTTCCAGTACTGTCCAGAAATGGTTCGATCAAGCATCATGGTCAGTGGGGCAGGTTGAAAGCTTTGCCAGTACTTAAGGGACTCTTTTGCTTTGGCAATTGCTTGAAAATGGGTTTGGCTGGTGGCAAAGTCATAAGGCGCATGTTTGGATAAATCAAACAACTGCGTAAAACCATACGGGGTCAAACCAATCTGCAACCAATCGTTATAAAAGTCTGGGGGCAGTGGTTCATCATTGTCTTTTTTGATGCCAATGCTGACCAAATCTTGCTCAAGCGCTGTCACATCGCCGCTCAGGCAATGAATGGCAAAGCGTTTGAATAACGCAACTTCGTCATGACTGTAAGATTTGATACCACCAAAGTCATAGGCAATGACTGAGCCATCGGGGCGAAACGCAAAGTTACCTGGATGGGGGTCACAATGCAGACGATACAGTTTGAACAATTGACCGGCACTAAAATCAAATAAGCGAGTGGCGATTTTTTGTTTGATGTCATTGTCCCAAGTGGCAGCCACTTCGAGCTTTTCACCCAGTTCTTGTGATAGGGTTAAAATCCGTTTGGTCGAATGGCTATGAAAAACTTTGGGAATAATCAGCCCATCATCCTCACTGTGAAAACTGCCAAAAATTGCCAAATTATGGGCTTCTTTGGTGTAGTCAAGCTCGTCATATAGGCTATCACGGATTTCTGCAAAAATTTTATCTTGCAAGGTTTTATCCATATTGAGCACGCCCGTTATCTTAAGCGCCAAGCGAACGTGTTTTAAGTCACTATCGATACTGGTATCAACATCGGGATATTGTACTTTGACCACGACCGCTTCACCGGTTGGCAACACGGCTTTATGAACTTGACCGATAGAGGCTGCCGCAAAGGGTGATTGCTCAAACTGGGCAAACAACGCCTCAATCGGTTGTCCCAATTCTTTTTCAACCTGCTGTTTGATGACGGCAAACGGCATGGGCGGCGCGTCTTTTTGTAATTTCTCCAACGCTTTTGAGACTTCAGGGGGAAACACATCTTTATACTGCGAGGCAATTTGACCCACTTTCATTACCGCGCCTTTCATTTCGCCTAAGGTGTCGGCGATTTGCAGCCCTATGGTTTGCAGCATTTCGCTACGGGCTGTGAGTTTATCTTCTTCAGAGCCTGCAAAAGACTTAATAGAATTTTTAGCTGCTTTACCTGCGATACTGGCAGTCATACCGGCAAGTTTTAAAAAACGTTTTTTTGATGACATAGTGGTTGTCTTATAGCAGAATTTTTTAATTAATTTATCAGTGAAACTATCAGGTAAATTATCAAGTTTTAAGTATTGAGATTAGCAGAAAATGGCCATTTTTGCTATGTACCGTGATGAAATTTAGCGAATTTTGTGCATAGCTTGGCATAAAAAACTTGGCACAAAAAAAGGCGCCACGATGACACCTTTTTTGTCCAAACCGTTAAAAATTATTGTAAAAATAAGCGATACCCTAAGTTATCGGTGAGGTTTTCGCACTCATAGCCAATGTCTTGCAGTTTGGCAAGTAATTGCTCGGCGGTTTGCTCACCCATTTGAATGCCTGCTAAGATACGCCCTTCAGCCGCCCCATGATTGCGATAGTGGAATAAAGAAATATTAAACTGTGAGCCCAATTTTTCAAGGAAGTTGAGCAGCGCGCCAGGACGCTCGGGGAATTCAATGCGAAATAATTGCTCGTCTTTTAATCCCGCGTGCCCGCCGATTAAATAGCGAATATGGGTCTTGGCGACTTCATCATCGGTCAAATCAATCGCGGCATCATCGGCTTCATTGAGTAGCTGGTGGATTGCTTTGCGCTCTTTTTCTCCTTCTTTGAGGGCGATACCGACAAAAATATTGGCAGCGTGATGGGCGTAGTTCGGGTTGGTGTTGATACGGTAGTTAAATTCGGTGATGTTGCGACCTTTGAGTGAGCGGCAAAAATCCAAGAAGGCGCCTGTGCGCTCAGGAATGGTCACCCCAAAAATCGCTTCTTTTTTCTCACCAATTTCGGTACGTTCAGCGATATAGCGTAACCGGTCAAAATTCATGTTGGCACCACATAAAATCGCCACACAGTTTTTGCTTTGTAGGTTATGATCTTCGATGTATTTTTTCATACCTGCGACAGCAAGCGCGCCTGCAGGCTCGACGATGGTGCGGGTTTCATCATACACGTCTTTAATCGCCGCACACACTTCGTCATTGCTACAAGTGACCACATCAGGTTCGACCACGGGACCTGAGTTATCGCTTTTTGGCATACGGCAGACGTCAAACGGTATTTCACCCAGTTGCGCGACTGCCACCCCATCGACGAACAACCCCACTTGGGGTAAGCGCTTGCGTTCATTGGTGGCTAAGGCGATTTTGAGACAGGCTGCTTCTTCTGGCTCGACCGCCACGACTTTGACATGCGGTGCGACTTCCCCCAAAAACGCTGCCACACCTGAAATTAAGCCACCGCCACCAACCGCAACAAACACATATTCCATTTTACGCCATTGTTGCACCAGCTCCATGGCAATGGTACCTTGACCTGCGATGACCAATTCATCGTCATACGGCGGGATAAAGGTCAAGCCATCGGTTTGGGCGCGTTCAATGGCATAGCGGTTAGATTCATCAAAACTATCGCCATATAGCACCACATTGCCGCCCAAGGACTTGACGGCACTGACTTTGATGTCGGGTGTAGTTGTCGGCATCACGATAATGTTATTGAGTCCCAAGCGGCTAGCCGAGAAGGCGACGCCTTGCGCGTGGTTGCCGGCAGAGGCACAAATCACGCCTTTGGCTTTGTCTGCTTCGCTCAACTGGCTAATTCGATTGTAGGCACCCCGCAGCTTAAAAGAAAACACTGGCTGAAAATCTTCACGTTTAAAACGAATATCGTTGTTAAACCGTTCACTGAGTTTTTTGGCGGGTTCAAGCGGCGTTTGAATAGCAGCATCATACACGGTCGCTTGAAGGATAAGGCGTACCCAATCTGATAACATAATAATGACCTAAGTTTGAAAAATACGTTTGAAGATTTATTTTTACCCTCTATGTGCTTTTATAACCAAAACACAGCAAATCGTTAGAGAAGTAAAAAATAAGTGATTAGATTAGGACTTTAGGGTTTAGCTTGCAAGTGCTTTTACGGTAAAATAAGTTGGGTAATTGATAGCATTAAGTTTTCTATCTGTTTTTTTGATAAATTCCTAACAAGGCTGGGTCTATGAGTACGATGAATGCAAGCACGCAACAACAACAAAAACAAGCCGTGGCAGCAGACGCGTTAAAATATATCGAATCAGGCATGATTTTGGGCGTGGGGACGGGCAGTACCGTCAACTGCCTCATTGAATTATTGCCAAAAGTTAACCTAAAGGGCGCTGTGGCAAGCTCAAAGGTCACCGAAGATAAGCTCAAAGCCCTCGGTATTGAGGTGATGGATTTAAACTTCACGGGTGAGTTAGACTTATATATTGATGGTGCCGATGAAGTAAACGAGCACTTACAGCTAGTCAAAGGCGGTGGCGGCGCTTTAACCCGTGAAAAAATTGTTGCCGCCGCATCTAAGCAGTTTATTTGCATGGTGGATGAAAGCAAATGGGTGCAGCAATTAGGCGTTGGCTTTCCACTACCGATTGAAGTATTGCCACAAGCGCGCTCGTATGTGGCGCGCGAGTTAGTACAGCTTGGCGGTGAGCCAGTCTACCGTGAAGGATTTGTCACCGATTATGGCAATTTGATTTTGGATGTTTATGGCTTAGATATCGGCTTGGACAGTGAGAAGGTAGCAGCGTTTGAAGCAAAGTTAAACAATATCGTTGGGGTGGTGTGTAATGGGTTATTTACCGCACAGCACGCTGATATCTTGCTTATGGCAACGGCAGATGGCGTAAAAAAATTAATAGCCAAGTAAGTTAGCATTAAGTTAACGGTCGTTAGTAATGTTGTCATTCAACAAAAAAGACCAAGTCACGATGACGGGTCTTTTTTAGTTCATAACCAATTTAGTTTATAATCGCTAATGGCAAGCTTGATGGCAAGCTCATTAGTGCATGTATTGACCACCATTTACGTTGATGGTCTCACCTGTGATATAAGCAGCCCCATCGCTTACCAAATACATCACGGCAGCGGCAATCTCTTCAGGTTGGGCGATACGACCCATTGGGATGCCGGCTTTGATGCTTTCCATCACTTTTTCAGGCACTGCCATCACCATTTTAGTACCCGTATAACCCGGTGCAACCACGTTAACGGTCACCCCAGATTTAGCGCCTTCTTGTGCCAACGCTTTACTAAAGCCGATGATACCCGCCTTGGTGGCTGAGTAGTTGGTTTGACCAAACTGACCTTTTAAGCCATTAATTGAGCTGATACTCACAATACGCCCAGATTTTTGCTCAAGCATTTTGTTAAATACGGGTTGGGTGACCGTGAATAGTGATTTTAAGTTGGTATCAATCACCTCTGACCATTGCTCATAAGTCATTTTTTTGAAAGTCGTATCACGGGTGATGCCTGCGTTATTTACCAACACATCAATGTGACCTGCTTTTTCAATTGCATCAACAATAGCTTTGGTGGCTGCTTCATGGTCGGTGAGATTGGTCTCAACAAAGGTGAAATCGCTGCCATTCATGCCTTCTTCTTTTAACCAAGCTTCGCCGCGGTTGACCGTGCTATCCGCTTTGTGGGTGTAGGTTGCAATGATGTGATAGCCAGCTTGGATTAGCGCATGACAAATAGCGGTGCCAATTCCACCTAGCGCACCTGTTACGAGGGCAATTTTTTTGTTTGCAGTTGAGTTGTCCGTTGTCATCACAGTACGCTCCTTGTTTGTTGTGATTGTTAGTTGTAATAAAAAATTCAATGATTAGGATAGTTTATAAGATAAATGCGTTGGTTTTTTTACAATTGAATATGCGACTAAAAAATCAGTCACACACGATTGATATCAGGGTCAAAAAAAAATATAAACCGAATATTCACATAAATTTATTGACTTTTACTTCCTTGTTTTTTTTCATCATATATGAAGATTTGATAACTACCAATATTTTTTACGTTTTTATTTTTATTACAAACATTTTGCTACGCGCAAACGAGTATTTATAGGTTTATGTGCTAAAAAAATTTGCAACAATAGCGGTTTGTGCTAGGCTATAAGGATAACTTTAAGCAATGTAAGGTTGAGCAAAATACCCTGTATCAACTGCACTTAATCAAGCCTAATTGCTAAATTTCTTGCTTAATTGTACAAACTTGGCTTAATTGTACAAACTTGATTGGACAAGATTGATTGTACAAGATTGATTGTATGAACACGCAAGCGTGAATGCTTAGTACTTATATATACCACGATGAGGTGGGTCTGTTTATTTAGTCTGTTTATTTATTTGCCACACGGAAATTAGAATGCCGCAACTCTTACCGACGATAGAACAAATCGCTGTATTACAGCAAGCTAGTAATTTTGGCTATCAGTATTGGCAGACTAAAACAAACGTTGCACAAAGCTTTTTAAAAAGCTATCCGCTTACCCAAACGCTTGATGTCCAACATATCAAAGATTTAATACGCGATTATACGCTGGATGAAGATTACCAATTGGCGGATGAAGCAAGCGTGATGCGGGGGCTGCGTCATCTACGCAATTTGTTGATGGTGCGCTGGATTTGGCAAGATGCATTAAATCTGATTAGCCTAGAGCAGCTGACATGGGAGCTATCAAAATTTGCCGATTATTGTCTCATCTTTGCCAAAGACTATGTGTATCAAGATTTAATTAGTCGCTATGGCGAGCCGTATTTTTTTGATGAAAAAAATAAACCACATAAAGATGATTTAGCCATCATCGCCATGGGTAAAATGGGGGCAGAAGAGCTTAACTTATCAAGCGATATCGATTTGATTTTTGTCCATCAGGGGCAAGGTGAGACGGTGGTTGACCCGTTAAAACCACCAGGGTCAAAAGCTGCTAAATCCATCGACAACAAGAAATTTTTTACCAAATGGGGTCAAGGCATCATCAATCTGCTTGATAAAAATACCCAAGATGGTTTTGTATTTCGCATTGATATGCGCCTGCGTCCTTGGGGCGATGGCAGTGATTTGGCAATTCATTTATCGGCACTGGAAAAATATTTTGCCCAACATGGACGGGCGTGGGAGCGATTTGCTTGGCTAAAAGCCAGAATCGTCAACCCTGTCACCTTTAGCGATAGCTTAAAAGCCCTTATCAAGCCGTTTGTATTTCGTTATTATGTTGATTATAGTGCCTTTGCCGCACTGCGTGAGATGAAATCGCTGATTCAAAACCAAGTCGAACAACGTCAAGATACGGACAATGTCAAGCTTGGGGCAGGTGGTATCCGTGATATTGAGTTTATTGTGCAGTCATTTCAGTTGATTTATGGCGGGCGTGTCAGTGATATCAAAGTAAAAAACTGCCTACAAGCGATGAGCCAACTGGAAAAACATGGCTTTATCGATGCTGTGACCCATGAGCAATTGGCACAATCCTATCGTTTTTTACGCAGATTAGAGCATGGTATCCAAGCCATCAATGATGAACAAACCCAGCGACTACCCCAAGACGCCATGCAGCGACATCAGCTTGCCCAAGTATTGGGGTTTGCCGATTGGGCGGCATTGTTAGCCAAACTCAATGAATACCGCCAAATGGTAAAAATACCTTTTGATGAGCTGGTCAGTGATCGTCAGCAGTCTGATGAACAGCTACAAGTGGATCATCAGCACAATTTATCTGAGCTTGAGCAAAAATTAAGTGCTGAGAATAAAGATAAATTAAGCCAGTTTTGGCAAAGTAAGCTCATCACAGGACTCAGTGAAGAAGCCAAGACTCGCCTAAATGCCGCCTATCCGATTTTAATCAATGGGTTGTTACATTCTGATTTAAGCGAAGATGCAATCAATGTGGCGTTACCTAGAATGTTGACATTGCTAGAGGCGGTAAGTCGTCGGTCAATTTATTTGGTCATGTTTGTCGAAAACCCAACGGCAGCCGCCAAATTGATTCCTATGCTAGCAGCAAGCCCTTGGATTGCGAGCGAATTGGTCAGTTATCCTGTTTTGCTAGATTCATTTATCCGTGAAAAATACCGTCATTTACCTGATAAGGCAGAACTCAGTGACATCTTGCGTCAGCAGTTGTTACGGGTAGAGCCTAATGATGAGGAAGGGCTACTCAACGCCTTTCGTTTTTTCAAAAAAACCCAAGTCTTGGCAGTGGCGGCGAGTGATGTGTTGGCCGATAGACCGTTGATGAAAGTCTCTGATTCACTCACCTTTATCGCTGAAGTGGTGCTTGAAAAAGCGTTGCAACGGGTATTTGGTGAATTGGTAAAAAAACATGGCTATCCTGTCAATGCCCAAGGCGAGCCTGTGAGGGAAGCGTATAATGGCTTTGCGATTATCGGTTATGGTAAGCTTGGCGGGCTTGAGATGAGTTATAGCTCAGATCTTGATCTTGTGTTTATTCATGACATTGATGAAGAAGCGATGACACTCGGTGAAAAACCCATCAGCGGTATGAAGTTTGCCGCACGCCTTGCCCAAAAACTGATGAATTATTTGACCACCCAAACGCGCGATGGCCGCGTCTATGAGATTGACATGCGCCTGCGTCCTTCGGGTCAAGCGGGTATGATGGTGGTATCTACCCATGCGTTTGAACTTTACCAAATGCACAAAGCTTGGGCGTGGGAACACCAAGCGTTGGTTCGCGCTCGTGCCATTTGTGGCGATAACCGCGTGATGACGCGATTTGACCAAATTCGTAAAGAAGTATTGTGTCTGCCGCGCGATAAAGATAGTGTCCGTATCGAAGTGTCCACCATGCGGCATAAGATGCAAGACCATTTGGGCAGCAAACCACATACCAAGCAGCAAGGGTTATTTCATCTGAAACAAGATGCAGGCGGATTGGTTGATATTGAATTTATTGCCCAGTTTGCTGTCTTGGCGTATGCTAATAGTTATCCTGCGTTGGCCGTTTGGAGTGACAATGTGCGTATCTTTGAAGCGCTTGCCAAAACAGGTATTATCGAAACCGAAATATGCCAACAGCTAACGCACGCTTATCTTCGCATCCGCAGTATGACGCATCAGTTGGCTTTGGCAGAGCAGCCGATACTGGTAGATGAAGCCCAGTGGCATGAGCTGCGTAATTTTGTTGATGCGCAATGGCATCGCTTAATCGGGCAACGACCAGAATAGATGTAACATCAATTTTTATTTCAAACAAAAACTTTTTATTTCAAACAAAAAATTTTTTATCTCAAACAAAACACTAGGAGTAATCAATGGCAACAATTCCCAGCATGGCAGACCGTGATGGTTTTATCTGGATGGATGGCAACATGGTAGACTGGCGTGATGCCAAAATCCACGTATTAACCCACACACTGCACTATGGGATGGGCGTATTTGAGGGGGTTCGAGCCTACAAAACCCATGATGGACGCACGGCGATTTTTCGTCTAGAAGACCATACCCAGCGTCTGCTAAATTCCGCTAAAATTTTCCAACTTGCTGTACCCTATTCGTATGAAGAAATATTACAAGCACAAAAAGCCGTGGTACGTGAAAATAACCTTGAATCGGCGTACCTTCGCCCATTGATTTGGGTCGGTTCTGAAAAATTGGGTATCGCTGCCAAAGATAATAGTATTCACACCATCGTTGCCGCTTGGGTTTGGGGTGCTTATCTGGGGGAAGAAGGTATGGCAAAAGGTATCCGTGTAAAAACCTCAAGTTTTACCCATCACCATCCAAACGTCACCATGTGTAAAGCCAAAGCCGTCAGCAATTACCCTGTTTCTATCATGTCAAACCAAGAAGTCACCCGTCATGGCTATGATGAGGCGGTATTGATGGATACCCAAGGCTATGTTTGTCAAGGCTCAGGGGAAAACTTATTTTTGGTCAAAGATGGTGAGCTTCATACCCCAGATTTGTCAGGGGGTGCATTGGACGGCATTACCCGTCGTACGGTGATACAGTTTGCACAGGACTTGGGCATCAAAGTCCATGAGCGTAGAATCACCCGTGATGAATTTTATATCGCGGATGAAATCTTTATGACAGGTACTGCTGCCGAGATTACCCCAATTCGTGAATATGATGACCACGTCATTGGCTGCGGCGCGCGTGGTGAAATCACCGAAAAACTGCAAAGTCTATTTTTTGACGTGGTGCAAGGCAAAAATGATAAATACGCGCATTGGCTCAGCTACGTGGATGAGTAATCGGTAAAATTGTAGATAAGTGAAAATAAAAGGATAGTTATGTTAAAATGACTATCCTTATTTTTTGAAAAATTATCGGTACTTTGGAAGTGATATGACAACATCGAGTGCAACCACCCCGCTTAAGCAAATTATTTGTATCAAATGGGGCACCAAATATGGCGCAGATTACGTTAATAAACTCTATGGGATGGTAAGCCGTAATATCACCCCGCCGTTTCGCTTTGTCTGCTTTACCGACAATACCGATGGCATTCGTCCTGAAGTAGAATGTCAGGATTTGCCGCCCAGCGATATTGTGATGCCTACCAATACCCTTGGTAAATGGCCTAAGTCACGGCTTTGGAATGCACAGCTTGGCAATGTCACAGGAACGGTATTGTTTTTAGATCTTGACGTGGTCGTAGTGGGTAGCCTTGACGACTTTTTTAGTTTTGGCGATGACAATCAGACGGTTTTATCTTATAACCCAAGTAACCCCTTAGAGAAGCTAGGTCAAACCTCGTGTTTTCGCTTTAAAGTCGGTAGTTTGGTTAGTTTGCTAGAAAAATTCCGTGCCGATCCACAAGGCGTGGCGGATAAATATCGCTTTGAGCAGCGTTTTGTCACTCGCAATGCCCCTGGTGGGGTTAAGCTTTTTCCAAAGGAGTGGGTAGTGCATTTTCGCCGTAAATGCCGTCAGCCATTTCCGCTAAATTATTTTATCCCACCAAAACTGCCTCATGATGCACGAATTATTATTTTCCCGGGGGATTTGTATCCGCAAAATGCGATTGCAGGGCAATACAACAAAAATTCTGCCGATAACGCTAAAGAACATTTAGGGCAGTTATTCACTGCTGAAAAAATCAAAAAACCGATTTCGCATTTACGCCATTTTATTTTGCCGACTGATTGGGTGGCAACGCATTGGCGAGAATAGAGGATAAACTATGGCGAACTTAGACCAACCTATCAAAATCTTTATCGGCTGTGACCCTAATAACAGCGACCTTGAGCAGATGATGGTGCTAGATTATAGCTTGCACAAACATACCAGCGAGCCTGTCGAGATTATCTGGATGCAGTTAAGCCGTGACCCAAGCAGTGTATGGTACTCTAATCCGCAAACAGGCGAGGGCTGGCATACCGAAAAATGGGCGACCCCGTTTTCGGGATTTCGTTGGGCAATCCCCGAATATTGTGGCTTTAGCGGACGGGCGATTTATATGGATGCCGATATGGTAGTGTTGGACGATATCGCTAAATTGTGGCAGCACCCGATATCCGATGAGGCGATTCTTGCGGCTAAAGGCGATGGCGATTTGATGCGACTGTGCACCTGCGTATGGGATTGCCAAAAAGCCAAAGATTATCTTGAGCCTGTCGCCCAGCTACAGGCCGATCCTGAGAGCCATAGCAAAATGATGGCAAAATTTAAAGCCAATCCGCAACTAATACAGCTCTACCAAGACAGCTTTAATTGTGTGGATGGCGAAGAGTTAGCGATTGAGGATATTCGGATTTTGCATTATTCGGACATGGGAACGCAGTTTAGCCATAAATATTCCTTACCGCGCTTACAAGCCGAGGGCAAAACGCATTGGTTTGATGGGCAGATTTTGCCGCACCCTCGTCAAGATTTGGTTGAGCTTTTCGATACCTATTATCAAGAGGCGATACAAGCGGGCTATAGTATTGAAAACTATCGCACTACGCCGTTTGGTGAGTTTCCAAAAAGAACTTATAAAAAAGGTTACAGAGGTAATGCGGTTACTCGTCCTGCGAAAAAACCTTCTTTATTTAGTCGTTGGTTCAAATAGTCAATAGAGTATTAAATGGCATTGGTTCAGTCACAAAAAATCGTATTAGTGATTAATTCACTGCAAGGCGGTGGGGCAGAAAAATTTGTTTTGACCTTGGGGGAAGCCTTTTACCAGATGGGCTATGAGGTGCATATTGTCCGATTTGACCCGATTGTCGAACATACATTAAGCGAAAATTTAATCTATCATCTTATCCCTTTTCGCAATTATCGACGCTTGCCGAAAGGTAAAATTCGGCATTTCTTTTTTGCACGGGCGGTTGATGGCTATATCAGTAAACATATTGGTCAGCCTGTGGCAATATTCGTGAACTTGTACCGTGAACATGAGGTGTTTTATTATTCAAAGCAAAAAAAGGTGGCGTATGTCATCCATAATCAACTGAGTGAAAAATTAAAACTTGCTACCTTGCCGCCCAAGCAGCTTTCTTACTTTCAACGAATTTATACCAAATACCCTGCTATTTGTGTGAGCGGCGGGGTAGAGCAAGATTTTGCCCATCAATTTGGCGAACCGACCAAAACCACCACGATTTATAACCCCATCGACCGTGATAACATCCGTGTGTTAGCTGAGGCAGCTAGCCCAGATTTACCCGCCATCACCCGACAGGGTTATCTTATCCATGTGGGCAGTTTTAAAGCGCAAAAAGGGCATGAAATTTTATTGCAAGCTTATGCCAATTCGGCACAGACATTGCCCTTGGTATTGGTGGGTAAGGGTAGTCTGCAAGCGCAAATTGAACAAAACATTATCGCGTTAAACTTGCAAGATAAAGTGATTTTAACTGGGTTTCAAAAGAATCCTCACCCATTGCTAAAGCACGCCACAGGGTTTGTGTTATCCTCGCATTTTGAGGGCTTTGCATTGGTATTGGCAGAATCATTGGCATTGGGCGTGCCTGCGATTAGCACCGATTGTCCCTCAGGACCTAGTGAAATTTTGCCGCCGCAGAATTTGGTGGCAGTGGCAGATATCCCTGCTTTAACTGAAAAAATCAACCAATTAATGAGCCATCCTAACCAGTTTAACGTGCCATTTAACGAAGCTTTTTTGCCGCAAAATGTTGCCCGTCAGTATTTGGCATTTATGGGGGTTGGCTTTGAATAAATCCAAGCGAGAAAAGTGATGCTAAAAAATTATGTGATTAGTCTCGCTCATCATAGCAAGCGGCAAAGCCATATCCAACAAGAGTTTGCTAAGCAGCACATACCTTTTACTTTTTTTTCGGCGGTCACCCCGGATAAAAATACCCAAGTCGCTCAGCGACTGGCGATTGATATCACAAAGTCGGTATCTAGTGACACCGAAATTGCCTGTTTTTTAAGTCATGCTAGCCTGTGGCAACACTGTGTGGATGAAAATCTTGATTATATCGGTATTTATGAGGATGATATTTTTTTAGGTCAGCAGTTCGAGCAGTTGATTCGTCAAATTGATGTTTTGCAAAGCCAAGCTATCGATATTTTAAAATTAGAAAAGGTAAGCCCAAGGGTGCATTTGGCTCATCCGATAGTCTTACCTCAGAGTAAACGGACGATTTATGAATTAAAGTCTCGCCATTTAGGCGGGGCAGGTTATCTGCTATCCCATCGCGCTTGTCAGTATCTATTACAATATATTAGAAACCTACCGCAGCTTGAGGCAGTCGATGTGATGCTATTTGATGTGGGAAAATACCCCAAAGCCCTGCCTGTATATCAGCTTGTACCTGCTATTGTGATTCAGGAGCATCATCTATTACCTCAAGTTGCTTTGGCAAGCAGCCTGCAGGCAACCAGAAGCCGAGAAATTAAACGACCTTTAACAGGGCTACAAAAAATCAAACGTGAAGTCCTGCGTGCGACACGCCCGCTCTATATGACCAACCTTACCTTTGAATAAACCTAAGGAGCCACTTGTGAGCTGCAACCCCTCAAATATCATTGTGTTGGTTATCAACTGCTTGCAGGGGGGCGGGGCAGAAAAGTCAGTATTGACGCTCGCGGAAGGCTTTTATCAACTAGGCTATAAAGTCCATGTCATCCGATTTAAAGCCACCACAGAATATGAGCTTAGCCCACACATTGATTTTCATATTGTCAACTTTAAGTGGTTTAAATTAATCCCCAGTGATAGGGTGCGTTACCAACAATTTGCCAAACATTTAGATAACTATATTTTAACGCATATTGGTCAGCCATGTTTGACGATTGCAAATTTGGAACGGGCGGACAAGGTGTTAAGCTATAGCCAATTACCCAATGTGATTCATGTGATTCGTAATACCCTTTCTCAAGAACTGAAATTAGCCCAAGCTCGCAATAAGCCTATCGATATAGCGCAGCTAAAGACGACCTATCATGCGCAGCCTTGTGTGGCGATTAGTGAAGGGGTGGCGGTGGATTTTAAGGCAACATTAGGGCTGACGAATATTACTACGATTTATAACCCGATTGATAACAAACTTATTGAGGCAATGGCAGAGGCATACCCGCTAGAGATTGCGGAGTTTATTGTGCATGTGGGCAGCTTCAAGTACCAAAAAGCCCATGATATTCTGCTAAAAGCCTATGCCAAAACCTCGCAACGCTATCCGCTGTATTTGGTGGGTCAAGGCAAACTGATGGCAGAAACCAAACAGCTTGCAGTTGATTTAGGCATTAGCGACAAGGTGGTATTTACTGGCTTTAAATCCAACCCCTATCCGTATATCAAACACGCTAAATGCTTAGTGTTAAGTTCTCGATTTGAGGGCTTTGGGCGAGTGATTGCCGAAGCATTAGCCGTGGATACGCCTGTGATAAGCACCGACTGTCCGTATGGTCCTAGTGAGTTGTTACCAAGACAAAATCTTGTCCCTGTTGATGATATTGACGCCTTAGCCCAATTATTAGAACAAGCAATGGCAAATCCATCGGCGTTCGCCGTGCCGTTTGATGAGCAATTTTTACCCAAAAATATCGCTAACCAATACATTGAGCGATTCGTGACCTCTAATCTGCAAGATACGGAATAAATCTAAACAGATCCTTAGAGATAGGCGAGTGGTTATAAATTTGCACGCCTTTTTGCTGATAGTTGTGGGCTACCCAATCAAACGATGGGACGATACGGTGGGTGATAGCCTTATCAAGTTTAGTCGGGGCAGCATTGTCTTGGCTTTCATAGAACCTTGGCTGCTGGCTATTGATTAAATCAATGCCATACAGATGTATCATTTGAAATCCTAGAGAATAAGCAAGCTGTAACGCCACCAACGCTACCGTTCCCCCTTCAACAAAGCCGTAACGAATATCCCAAGACACCCCAATTTTTTTATTGATGCTATGATAAGGGCTATGTTTTAGGTGTTTTAGTCGGGTACGTTTATTGAGTGTGACAGCTATTTTGCCTAAAAGGCTAGTTTGCTGAAGGGCAATCAAACTATCATCAATCGGTCTATCAACTGGATAGATGATATAGATATGGTCGGCATATTGAACTAAAAAATCGGGCGCATCTTGCCATAGTTGTTCTGCTACTAACGCACTGATATACAGCGGATAACCCCCCTGATAATACTGCAGCGGAATACTACAGTTATGTTTAATAAAGCGTGGGTCGGTGATGACATACGCCACAATCTTATCAAATTTATAGTGTTCGGTCAGGCTAATACTGCCATTTACAAATATAACCGACTTACCACCAAGCAGGTCAATGGCATTGGTTTGGATGCTCGGTCCTGACGCCAAAATATGTACTGTCGTATCAGAGACTTTTGGTAGCACAAATGCAGGATTGACAATACGTAGGGCGATTGTCTGAGTAGATCGGGTAAATATCAAAGAATGATTGGCTACCACCATGCTGATTTTTCATCCTTATGTAGTTGTTTTAATGTGGTGAATGCGCTAGGTTGGTCATGCAATCTAGCAAACGCTTTGAGTAAGAGTGTGGTAGAAAAAGGGTCTTCAGCGTAAAAACGCTGATACCGCTCACGCATATGTTTTAGTGTATCGTCCTTACCTAGCCTAAAATAGGTCAAACCAGCATACAGCGGTTTATGATGCGCGTACAAAATAGCGCATTTTTCCTCATCTAGACTGGCAGATGAACGACACAGATATTGCTGGGTTTCGTAGACTTTTACCGTATTAATCAAAGTAATAATATTGAGTAACATTGCCTTTCTAGTCGGTTTTGGATCAAAATCAATAAAGGTATCGCAGGCAGAGGCAATCCACCGTAAACTTAAATTATCCATTAAATAATCAGTCTGCGTTTGCCAAAGATGGGTAAAGGTTTGAAAAGTTTTTTCAGGTTGAAACCGACGGCGTAATAGTACAATCAGTATCGCATGATAAAAACTAAGTTCAGATTGTCCTATAAACTCGTGTTGCAACGTGGTTAAATGCGTGTATAAATTGCGAATACGTCGTGGCTCATAGTCCACAAGCGGGTTTATCGGTTCATCCACTTGGGTATCATCTAATAAATGAGGGTGAGCTTGAATAATCGTGTCAATGATAGAACAAGAATCACTATCAATCACACGGCTTTTCATCGCCTCAATATTTTGCCCGGCATAGTGGTCAATAATTTGATTCGCCCCAAGGCGTTTTTCACTTTTAAATAATAAAATAAACTTACGATACCAGTTTGCCATTTTTTATTATTCCTAAAACCGCAAGCTTATGTGAAATTTCTTCTAAGTTTAATTATCCAATGCTTAACTATCCATTAACTATATTAAGGCTTTACTATCGAGGATTGAGTTATCGCCAATAATCCCTAATCCAGTCAGTTGGTAATACCTTACGATACCACTTACCGCTTCTGCCAATGATGGCATCGGGTGGATTTACTTCACCATGAAAAATCACCATTTTTGCCCCTTTAGGCAAAATCGGCGGTTTGACAAAACTTAAGGGAAATGGCTGCACACATTGGTATTTAAAACTCACGCACCAAGAGGCATCCCAATATTCAAGGTGATGATGTTCACGCAAATAATTTGATAGGTAAGCTTGCTCATGGCGCACTTGGCTACGAATCGTGTCAAAATTTTGCTCAAAGTTAGACAATAAATTTGGGTAGGTGTTTTGTCCAACCTTGAAACGATACACCGATGAATTACCCACCATGCGCCACGGTTTTTTCCAATCACGGATTATCACCACACTGTCATCGTGCTGCGCTTGATAAGTAAAAAAGCAATCAATATTATCGACAATCACAATATCAATGTCCAAAAATAACGCCGTGCCTTTTAAATCATATAATTCAGGGCTAAAGGTGGTCAGTTTTTTCCAGCCACGTTCAGGAATATTACTGGGTAAATTGAGCTCAGGAATTGGGTAGCATTTGACGTTGGCATCTATCCCTGTGCTATCATCGGTCAAACATACCATTTGAAAGGGCAACGTTAAATGTCTGTTAACCATATTGTACAGGCGATTAACGTACTCAGCACCATATTTGGTACCCCATTTCATACAAATAATGTAACGGTTTTCATCGGGCAAAGCAGGCGCTGAAGTATAATTTGGTAAAGTCATAAGTAAATGATTATCATATTAAGTAAGTGAATTGATAATATCATGATTGCTAAGTTTTGGATAACGCTGGCGAACCGCTACTGCGATGGATGGCTTGGCATTATAAATAACCGGAAATCCTGGCACACGTTTAAAGCGCTTATAGCCCCACATATATTGACTGGGGAAACGGTCAATCATTCGCTCGATGGCGTGGTTCATCGCAGTTGTCGCTGTCACCATGTTTTTGTCATACAAGGCGGGGTCAGTTAACTCATCACAATAAATATCAAAGCCTTGTCCATCATCACGGCGTACACAGGTCAAACCTACCAAGCTACATTTGGTTTTACTGGCTAATTTGCTAGCAAGAGTACTGGTCAAGGTCGGAATACCAAAAAACGGCACCACTTCACCGCCAGATGGGTCAGGGACATGGTCAGGTAATATGATACTAAAACCGCCTGCTTTTAGGGTTTTAAAAATCGCTTTGACCCCAGTCGCATCAGTTGGTACCAAAGTTGCGTTTAGGCGCTGACGCCCTTGTAGCACAAACTGATTGGCTTGTTCACCTTTCACGGGTTTATACATGATGGTGGGTGCACCAAACTGGTTGAGCCACGCATTCATGATTTCCCATGTTCCCAAATGCGGTACAATTGCAAGCATGCCATTGGGATTTTGTAAGCCTTGCATCAAAACTTGTTGATGATGCACGGTATGGATTTGTTTGACCGACCATGCAGGTGGCATCGCCCAGCTTTTAGCCGATTCCACCATATTTTTGCTTTGATTGGCAATACAGGCTCTGGCAAGCTGGTCACGCTGGGTTTCGGTGAGTTCAGGATAGACAAGTCGTAAGTTAGTATCTACCGTTTTCATGATACTTTTGTCACAACGAAGTGAAATGATAAAGCTTGCGATATGTGCCAATAGATATAGCATCCACATTGGCACATATTTGAGGAGAGTAAAGGCATTCATCTAATTAAAGGTGTGACCTTGATTAAGATTGTGGCGCTTTACTGTCTTTTTCGCGTATACGGATACCCAATTCACGCAGTTGTTTGCCATCCACAGGCGCAGGGGCTTCAGTCAGCGGACATTCAGCCGTTTTGGTTTTTGGGAAGGCAATGACGTCTCGAATCGATTGTGAGCCTGTCATTAGCATAATTAAACGGTCAAGACCGAATGCCAAACCACCGTGCGGTGGCGCACCGTATTTTAGCGCGTTAAGTAAGAATGAGAATTTTTCTTCGGCTTCGGCTTCAGAAATACCCAAGGCTTCAAATACCGCTTTTTGCATATCCAAAGTATTAATACGCAGTGAACCACCACCGATTTCAGTACCGTTTAATACCATGTCATAAGCGATAGACAGTGCGGTTTCTGGGTTGTTTTTCATCGCTTCAACCGTGCCTTTTGGCTTGGTGAAGGGGTGATGCACCGACGTCCATTTACCCCCCAGCCCATCACCACTGTCGGTTTCTTCAAACATCGGGAAATCCACCACCCAAAGCGGCGCCCACTCACAGGTCAGCATATTTAGGTCTAGACCCAATTTGACACGCAGCGCACCCATGGCATCATTGACGACTTTGGCTTTATCCGCGCCAAAGAAGATGATATCACCGGTTTGCGCCTCAGTACGTTTAATCAGCTCGACTAATACTTCATCGGTCATGTTTTTGATAATCGGTGATTGCAGGCCTGATTCTTTATCGACACCGTTGTTGATGTTGCTCACATCGTTGACTTTGATATAAGCCAGACCTTTTGCGCCATAGATGCCGACAAATTTAGTATATTCGTCAATTTGTTTACGGGTGAGGTCGCTACCCTGTGGTACCCGAAGCGCCACCACACGACCTTTTGGATCTTGAGCAGGGCCTGAAAATACTTTAAATTCCACAGACTGCATGATATCAGCCACGTCAATTAACTTCATAGGAATACGCAAGTCTGGTTTGTCAGACGCATAATCACGCATGGCTTCAGCGTATGTCATACGCGGGAAGGTATCAAATTCAATGTTCATCATGGTTTTGAACAAGTCTTTTGTTAGTCCTTCGGCAATGTTCATGATATCTTCATCACTTAAGAATGAGGTTTCGATATCGATTTGGGTAAATTCTGGCTGGCGGTCAGCACGTAAGTCTTCATCACGAAAACACTTAGCAATTTGATAATAACGGTCAAAACCTGCCACCATCAATAGCTGTTTAAATAGCTGAGGCGACTGTGGTAGGGCATAAAATTCACCGTTTGACACGCGGCTAGGGACCAAATAATCACGCGCGCCTTCTGGGGTGGCACGGGTCAAGATGGGGGTTTCTACATCCAAGAAACCTTGGTCATCTAGGTAACGGCGAATGGTCGAAGTGGCTTTGGCACGAAACTTCATACGCTCTTGCATCTCTGGACGGCGCATGTCTAAAAAGCGATATTTTAGGCGCAGCTCTTCAGAAACGTTGGTGAACTCATCATTGAGGGGAAATGGCGGCGTCTCAGAAGTGGCGATTGTTTCGATGTCTTTGGCCAATAACTCCACTTGACCGCTGGTCATGTTTTTGTTTTCAGTACCGGCATAACGCTGACGCACAAGGCCGGTGATTTTGAGCACATATTCAGAACGCGCGCTATCTGCTGTAGCGAATGCTTCTGGAGTATCTGGGTCGATGACCACTTGCAGTAGGCCTTCACGGTCACGCATATCCAAGAAAATGACCCCACCGTGGTCACGGCGACGATGCACCCAACCGCAAATAGTGATGGTTTGATCGTTTAAGTTTTCGGTGACAAGCCCGCAATAGTGTGTACGCATCATAATGAAGCAATCCCAATATTTTTCGTAATGTAAGAAGTAGCAAAAATTTTTATAAACGAATATTATGCCTTGTTTACTCAAATTTCACAATATGAAACACGGTTTATCATGCATATCTACTAGCCATACCTGTCACAGACATTTCGCGAATATTGTGTGGATAAGCGATTGAAAACAGCAAAATAAACGCTATATAAAACCCATTGTGTGAATTTTTTCCTTAATTAGAGCCCTTAATTAGAGAGTTATTATGCTATTTCAAAATGCCAAACATCCGCTTGAAATGAAAGTCACCCATTTAAATAAAGTCAAAGCCCAGCGCAAACAACAATTACAATTGCAAATGGTGAATGATAAAGGGTTAACATCACTCATCACCCGCGCATTTACAGACTTGACGAAAAAAGACAATCCCAAAAAAACCCCCTCAAAATTTGGTCTGTTCAAAAATAAACCCGTCAACAAAAATTGTTTTGTGCTTGATTTTCATGGCGATATAAAAGCCACTGAAGTACAGCAACTGCGTGAAGAAATCAGTACGCTACTGACGGTTGCGCAAGCTGAAGATGAAGTCATTGTGCGCCTTGAATCCTCAGGTGGCATGGTACACGCGTATGGTCTCGCTGCTGCCCAGTTGGCACGTATAAAAGAAGCAGGACTAAATTTAACGGTCTGTATTGATAAAGTTGCCGCCAGTGGTGGCTATATGATGGCGTGTGTGGCTGATAAAATTTTGGCGGCGCCGTTTGCGGTGGTGGGCTCGATTGGTGTGGTGGCACAAGTGCCCAATTTTCATGATTTATTAGAAAAACATGACATCGATGTCGAAGTATTTACCGCAGGTAAATACAAACGCACAGTAACCGTTTTTGGTGAAAACACCGAAGAAGACAAACAAAAATTCCAACAAGAGCTGGAAGAAACGCACAAACTATTTAAAGACTTTGTGCATAAATACCGTCCAAGTTTGGATGTTGAACAAGTGGCAACCGGTGAGCATTGGTACGGTGAAGATGCGATAACGCGCAATTTGGTCGATGCCCTGCAAACATCGGACAGTTATATCTTAGAAAAAATGACAAATAGCGAATTGTATGCCATTCAATCTCGCCAAAAACCGACCATCGCGCAAAAGCTAGGCATCTCGCAAGCGGCACAAGCGGTGGTAGCGACCGCGATTGATAAACTACCAGATGCCTTGGTAAAGTTAGAAAGCGCTAAAATGCCGATGGTTAAAAAATAACCGTAAGATAAAATAATAAAAACCTGTGGTGATAAAACCTGTGACAAAAACCCGTGACGAAAACCTATGAGGCTTGGCAGGTTTTTAACTTTTTAATGGCGACACATTTGGGCGTATAACTATGAAACTATTTATGTTAAAAATCGGGGCGCGTCCCCCAGGACGACTCATTGAACAACATGATGTGATGTTTGTGATTGCAAATAGCCTAAGTGAAACAATTAAGACTGTCAATCAGCACTGGCCGGCAGTCAAAAACAATTGGCACTTAGACGCATGGCGAGAAGTGAAGCGGGTGGGTGATTATCAAATTTTGTTGTCGACAGATAGCTTTTCAAAAGATGGATTGTCAAAAGATGGATTATCAAAAGATAGCGCGCTTGCAGATAACATATTGGCAGATGAAAGGGTAGATAACAAATTAGATAGTAAAGGCAAACAACTTTATTTTGTCAATTTAGGCGGTTATCTACCGGGTCAATTTGAAGAATTCCATTATAAAACACTTGTGGTAGCTGAGACGCTAGGTAAAGCAACAGCGCAAGTTAAAAAAACGGCATTTTATCAAGACTATACATTTGATAATGTCGATACCGCCAAAAGCGGCGTGGCAACCAGTCATGTAGATGATAAGTATCAACTCGACTTGGATGATATTCACTGTGTGGCTGATTTACTGCCAAATGACGTGGCGTTAACCATTCAGCCATTAACCGAGCCTGAAAAAAATCAGTTACCTGACGATGCGCTACATATTGGTTATTTAAGTCTCAAGCAAATCAAAACCATGATTGACTAACCGGTGAAGCGTTTGATGGCGTATTTTGGTGCTGTCAATCATTGCCTTTCATAAGCTTTGCCTTTATAGTAGGCTCATTTTTAACTCGCTTTTTTTAACCCCTTCTTTTTATCTACAAAAGCTCTTTATAACCAATGAAACAAGCCACCGCCCTTGATATCCTTAAAACTGGTAAAAATGTATTTTTAACAGGCTCAGCAGGGGCGGGCAAGACCTATACCATCAATCAGTATTTGCATTATCTGCGCGCAAGGGATGTGGCGGTGGCGGTGACGGCAAGCACAGGTATTGCTGCTACCCACATGAACGGCATGACCATTCACAGCTGGGCAGGCATCGGTATCAGTAATGAGTTAACCGCCAAAGACATCGCCCGCATCAAAAAACGCACGGTGGTTGTGGAGCGCATTGAACGCACCAAAGTATTGGTGATTGATGAAATCTCAATGCTGCATCGACAGCAATTTGAGCTGATTAACCAAGTGCTACAAGCCATCAAAGAAAACACATTGCCATTTGGTGGGATACAGCTATTGGTCGCCGGAGATTTTTTTCAGTTGCCGCCGATTGGTGAGCCCCATGAGAGCAACCGCGATAAATTTGCCTTTATGGCGCAAGCTTGGTTGGATGCAGATTTTCAAATTTGCTATTTATCTGAGCAGCACCGGCAAAAAGCTGACAAAACAGCGGTGGCAGGTAACACGTATTATGGTTTGGATTTAAATGCGATTTTAAATCAGATTCGTAGCCAGCAGTTTACCCCCCATATCATGCCTGCTTTGACTGCGACGGCTGAGCATGTGCTAGCCGACAACCGTACCCGACTGTTTACCCATAATGTCAACGTGCAAGCCATTAATGAGCAGGAACTTGGCAAACTTACCACAGCGGCGCATACTTTTCGCGCTTGGGGAGAAGGTGATGAAAAGCTGGTCGAGACGCTAAAAAAATCCGTGCGCAACACCCCAGAACTCGTGCTCAAACTTGGCGCAAAAGTGATGTTTATCAAAAACAACGCCGAACTCAATGTGTCAAATGGTACCATGGGCAAGGTAGTTGATTTTGTTGCCACCACCCTAAATAAACAACCAAATAAACAAACAGACGATAGTCCATCAAAAAACAGCCCATCAGACAATCACCCATCTGAGCCGCTCGATGAACAAGCGCTGGCAGCAGATGCAAGTGCCTTGCTCGATGCCATCGAACAAGAACAACAAGCCGATATGGCAGACTTGCTGGATGAAGCCAATGGCGGTCAATCACAACAAACTCACCCCACTGATGAGGATAGGGATGAGGATGATACCGCCGCGATAGACACAGCTGATGATAAATTATCGGAGTTACTGTACCCCTTGGTTGAGCTCAATGACGGCCGCAAAGTCATCGCCGAATATGATTCATGGCGTATTGATGATGAAGAGGGCGAAATACTGGCTGCCTATTATCACATCCCCTTGACGCTGGCGTGGGCGATTACCATTCACAAAAGCCAAGGCATGACGCTAGATGCAGCAGAAGTGGATTTGTCGAAAACCTTTGAAAAAGGGCAGGGCTATGTGGCTTTATCACGGTTAAAGCAGCTATCTGGACTACAATTACTGGGCGTCAATGAATTAAGCTTACAGCTTGATCCCTTAGCGCGCGGCGCCGATCAGCGATTTCAGGCGATCAGTGCAGAACAAGAATGTGAATTTTTGAAGCGCAGTAAAAAACAGCTCAATGACCTTCATCGTGAATTTATCATTCAATGCCGGGGTACGCTGGATAAAGAAAAAATCGCTGCGTATGAAAATCGCGCCAAACAACAGCAAAAACTGATTGAAAAACGTCGCCATGCTGTACAGCAGCTGCAATCTTTGGCGGATGATGCGGCAGGCGTTATCACCCCCACGGTGCTTGAAACCAAAGCCCTGCTGGATGAAAGTTTGACCATCGCAGAAATTGCGCAAGCCCGTAATCTAGCCCAATCAACCGTGATGGGGCATATCGAGAAAATTGCTGAGCATTTTCCCCGCGCCAACATAGCGCATCTACGCCCTGAGGACGAATGGCTACAGCCGATTGATAAGGCGTATCAAAAAATAGCCAAACGTGATGACAAACGCGATAAAGATAACGATGGCAAAATCAAAATTCGCGCGATTGTCGAAGAATTAAGAAACGCCTATTCTTATAATGATGTGAAACTTGCCTTGTTGTTTTTAAAACCGCATGGCAATTGAGCGCTTGTTTAGTAAGGAATATCCCTGATTGAATGCTTCTACCATCAAACCTTTTAACATCGCTATTAATGGCTTTGGTCGTATTGGGCGCAACGTGCTACGTGCTTATATCGAACGGTTTTGTCAAAATCCTTTACAATTACAGCCGTTAAATATCGTCGCCATCAATGATATTGCTGAGCCAGCAACCCTGCTACATTTACTCAAATATGACAGTACCCACGGTCGATTATCGGCGGTCAGTGATATCCATATTGAATTAAAAACGCTGGATTTGGGGGAAAAACAACAGCATTTTTTGCTATTAAGCCAAGGGGAGTTTCGGCAAAAAATTGCATTGATACAGCAGCCCCTTGCCACTAAATTACCTTGGGAAAAACTGGGCATCGACATGGTGCTTGAGAGCACAGGTCATTTTCGTAGCTATGAACAGGCGTCACAGCATATTATCGCGGGCGCCAAACAGGTGATGATTGGGGCTGCCCCGTTTGATTATGTAGATGCCAGTATCGTAGTGGGCGTCAATGACCATGAGCTTAGCCGTGATAAAAAGATTTTATCCAGCGTGTCGTGTACCACCCAAGCGCTCGTGCCTTTACTATATGTATTGCATCATGCCTATGGTATCGAATCAGCAATGATGACCGAAATCCATGCGGTGACCGCTGACCAAACTGTGCTTGACCAAGTCCACCGTGATTTGCGCCGTGCACGGGCTTCTGGGCATAACATTATCCCAACCACATCAAGTAGTATCGCTGCGGTCAATCGGGTGATGCCGCATATGGCAGGCAAGGTGAATGGGTATTCTATCCGCGTACCGACCATGGATGTCGCGGCAATTGATGTGACATTTACCTTTGACAAAGCCACGGATGTTCCCGCTATCAATCAGCTGTTAAAACATGCCAGTGAACAAGATTTATCGGGTATCATGGATTACAGCGATGAGCCATTGGTGTCCAGTGACTTTATCCATGATGCGCATTCATTGGTGATTGATAGCTTACAGACCATGAGCGTGGGGCGGCAGTTTAAAGTGTTTGCTTGGTATGACAATGAATGGGGCTACGCCAATCGCATGCTCGATATTTGCCAAACCTTAGCCAAACTCTAAACCTAAGCTCAGCTATAAACACTAACGAAGCTATAAAAAGAAAAAAATTATCAATTAAAAAAGGCGAAACTGACTAGGTTTCGCCTTTTTTATGCCTAACAAAAATTAATGTCTAAAATGACGCATACCGGTGAACACCATCGCAATGCCATGTTCATCGGCTGCAGCGATGGTTTCGTCATCGCGCATGGAGCCACCGGGCTGAATAATCGCCTTAATTCCCACCGCTGCGGCATTGTCAATACCATCACGGAATGGGAAGAAGGCATCTGATGCCATTACCGCACCCACAGGCGATAGACCAGCGTGCTCAGCTTTAATCGCGGCAATACGTGCTGAGTTGACGCGGCTCATTTGACCTGCGCCTACCCCAATGGTACGCCCATCTTTGGCATACACAATCGCGTTGGATTTCACATATTTGGCGACTTGCCAAGTAAATAGCAAATCATCGAATTGTTGCTGAGTCGGCTGTACTTTTGTCACCACTTTTAAATCATCTAAAGTAACTAAGCCCAAATCTTGCGCTTGCACCAATAAACCCCCAGTGACGCGTTTGAAGTCAAATTGAGCTTGGCGCTCACTTGGGTTTGGTAATTCACCGCAGACTAGCACACGCACATTTTTCTTGGCAGATGTGACATCGAGTACGCCGTCGGCAACACTTGGGGCGATGATGACTTCCACAAATTGCTGATCCACAATCGCTTTTGCCGTTTTGATATCTAATTCACGGTTAAAGGCAATGATACCGCCAAACGCAGATTCTGGGTCAGTGGCAAAGGCTTTTTGATAAGCATGGGTTAAGTCGGCATCCACGGCCACACCACAAGGATTGGCGTGTTTAACAATGACACACGCAGGCAAATCAAACGATTTCACGCATTCTAATGCCGCATCGGTATCTGCGATGTTATTGTAAGATAGTTCTTTACCTTGTAATTGCTTGGCGGTGGCAATACTGGCTTCTTTTTGAGCATTTACCTGGGCTTTTTCGACATAAAAAGCGGCTCGTTGATGCGGGTTTTCACCATAGCGTAAGTCTTGCGCTTTGTCCATTTGCACGTTAAAAGTACGCGGGAATTGGTCAGCCGATTCAAAGCTTTGCAGGCGGTTGCCTAAAAAGTTGGCAATCATACCATCATAATGTGCGGTATGCTCAAATGCTTTTACCGCTAAATCAAATCGGGTGGTATCACTGATGCGGCCGTTTGCTGTTAGCTCGCCCAAGATTGCTGCATAATCGTTGGGGCTTGTCACAATGCTGACATGGTCATGATTTTTTGCCGCGGCACGCACCATGGTAGGTCCACCAATATCAATGTTTTCGATGGCGTCTTCTTTGGTGACATTCGGGTTGGCAACGGTTTGGGCGAATGGATATAAATTGACAACGACCATGTCAATGCGGTCGATACCATGTTCTTGCATAATGGCATCATCAGTGCCGCGGCGACCTAAAATACCGCCATGAATTTTTGGATGCAGGGTTTTTACCCGACCATCCATCATCTCTGCAAAACCTGTGTATTCTGCGACCTCAGTCACTGCTAAGTCATGTTGTTTGAGTAGTTTGTAGGTGCCGCCTGTTGATAGTAGACGAAAACCGTGGGTGATTAGACCTTTGGCAAAATCCACAATACCCGATTTATCAGAAACAGAGAGCAATGCATAAGATTGATTCATAATTGACTCGACTCGTTGACAAAAAAATACTGGGTGCAGAAAAAACAAAAAGTCAGTTATGACGAACTGACTGATTGGCTTTCATACCCCGACTCTATTAATCCCAAAATATGGCGATATCTTATCATAAAAAAGCGGGTATTTTTATCAATTATAATAATTGGTGGGTTTTGAGTTTTTTCCGCAATGTACCGCGATTAAGTCCCAAAATCTCGGCGGTTTTGGTTTGATTGCCGCGGGTGTGTTCAAGGACGACACTGATTAGCGGTTTTTCAAATTGTGACAACATAAGCTCATAAAGTTGGGTCGGTTGTTGTTCTTTTAAATTATCAAAGTACTCTCGCACCACAAGCTCAATGTGATGAGCTAGGCTTGCGCTGGGAGAAGTTTGCGATGGGGTATGGGTAGTGTATGGGTTAGATGGGGTATCTGACATATTGGAATACTTGGCGCGATTTTGTAAAGCAACAGAATTGGGCATAACAGATTCTCAAACTAAAGTTGCTGACAAATTTATTGAATAATTCGTGGTTTATAAATTAAATAAAACTTAAATATACGGACGAATAATAAAGTTATCGATACTTATACTAAAACAATTATAAAAGCGATAGCAAGTTTAAGTTGTTTGTAATATGTAAAATTCTGCGCTAAATCGTGGGTGCGATAGGGACTCAATTTAGCACCGCTGTAATCAAGCCAAAAAAATTTAATAAATCAGCTCAATATTAGCGGCTTGAACTTTGGTTTTTGGAAAGTCAATACGCAATTTGACGGGTTTTATTTGATGCGGCATCAAATAGTTGTTACCCGCTTCTAGATAGTCTGTAGGGGTAAGTAGCGTCTGCGCGAGTATGGTGTTGCCACTGCGTAGTGAAACCTTAACACTCGGATAGACAATATTATTATCCGTGGTATTGGTCAGAGTAAATACCAAGTCAGTTTTCCCCGCTAGTTTGGATGAATGGGCAAGCGCTAGCATCTGCACATCAATAAGACCCGTATCAGCGATAGGCAATTGACAGGCAGGGATTTTATGGCAAATAGTTGAGAGCAGGGCGGCGTTTGCTTTTGAAGTGATTAGGGTGTCGATGTTAAAAATAATATATTGCGCGGCTAACAAAAAGACTAATAATAAGCTACCTAATCCCCAAATAATGCGCATATTAAAAATTTTTGCATTCGCCAATTGCTGCGAGGAAACTTGTTGTGACAAGCGTTCATCAATCTTTTGTTGATAGGCTAACAAATCTGCTTGTTGCTCACTACGAGTATCAATCGGAATTTGGTCAAAAATATCTGTGTTAAACACCCCATCCATGCTTCGCTTGGCGCCGGCTGTGTCGTCCGCTGCTTCGTTGTCATCCGCTTGTGCCATTAAACTTAGCAGCCAAGCCTGCTCATCGCCTAACGTCTCGTTATCTTGGGCGAGGTCTATCGCTTCAACGGCGTCCTCATCGCCAATCAATACTTTGGGGTTGGTATTTTTGGCTATGGGCAGTTGGTCAAAATTGTCTATAATCTCTAAGTCATCTATGGTGCTGTTTGATTTAGCTTTGGCTGATGTGGGCGAAGATTTTGACAAGGCATACGGTGAAGTGGGTTTAACGGGTTCATTGACAATGAGATTACCGGCTTCATCAAGACCTGACTCATCATCAAATAAAATACCCTCAGGTTTATCGTCGATGAGCGCCGAAGACGTCTGAGGGTTTGGACTTGAGAGCGGATTGTTGTTAGCAATTTTTTTTTGTTCTAGTTGTTCAGCGGCTGAGAAAATGGTTTTGCAATGGGAACAACGAACGTACCCATGTCTAACGGCTAACTGTTCATCGTTGATTTTAAATGCATGTTGGCAGTTTGGGCATTTGGCATTGTACAAATTCATCGCAACATCACTTCCCTTTTAGCATTTTTAGTTTGCGTCTTTGATTGTTAATAATGTCGTGTGTTAAATCATTTAATGACGAATAAAAAATAAAGTCAACAAATTTTCTAGAATTTATGCTTACTAGGCTGCTAGGGAAGTTACTAGCTATGTTGTTAGGCTGTTACTAGGCTTTGACGAGCAACCTGACAGCCTTACCGCCTTGTAAGGCTTTTTATACCAATCGCGACTTGTTCTACTCGCGGCGAAAACCCGAGAGGCGATGCCAATGTCTATCTTCCTGCGCGCTAAAGGTGAATTCACCATCCATCTCAAAATAAGGCTGATAGGCAGCTTTTACGTCTTCCACTTGGTTTTCAATCAGACCTGCCAACACAATACTACCTTGAGATTTCAATAATGTCGCAAAATAAGGGGCAAGGCTCATTAGCGGTTTGGCTAGAATATTGGCGGTAATCAAATCCACGGGCAAAATAGCCTGCTCTTTACAATAGTCACTAAATTGCTCAGGTAAAAATGCCTGAAGCTGATTTGCTACCTTGTTGCGCTCGGCATTTTGATGGGTAGCTAATACCGCTTGGGGGTCAATATCGACCGCATACACCTGTTTTGCCCCTAGCAAAAGCGCCGCAATGCCCAAAATACCTGAGCCGCACCCATAGTCAATCACCACTTTACCTTGCAAAGGTTGTTCTGTCAGCCAATCAATGCAAAGACGGGTGGTTGCATGGTAACCTGTGCCAAATGCCAAGCCTGGATCCATGATGATGTTAATCGCATTGGGGTTCGGCGGTGACATCCATTTGGGCACAATCCAAAGTCCATTGGCACATTCAATGGGATGGTAGTTCTTCATCCACTCACGTTCCCAATCTTTGTCATCCACTCGGCTGGTCCACACGCGTGTTGCCACCACATCATTGGCGATATCTTGACTCAAAGTTTCCAAATTACAATCGCCATCAAATAGCCCAGTCACAATCACATCATCCCACAATGGCGATTCACCGGGCAATGGTTCAAATAGCGGTTGGTCACCTGCATCATCTAAGCTGATACTGAGCGCATCGGCTTCTAGCATCAAGGTTTCCGCCAGTTCGGCTTGCGATTTTTCGCATTGAATATGTAATTGCTGCCAAGGCATAAACAGTCCTTAAAAATAAAAAGTAAAATAAAAAGCTAAAGGGTATGGCTTGGTAGTATAAACGCATTCAGCCAAAAATGCGATGTGACTCAAAAATGAAAACGCCCATGTTATTGCTTGGCACACCTAAGCCAAGACACCTAACGGCAAGGGCAAGGGCAAATAAGAAGGTTTGCCTGTTATCGTCCTTAAAACATTTCTTTGACCGATTTTTCTAACCAAGACTGCGAGCGCGGCGCTGCATTGAGTGGTTGGTTGGTATGGGTCGGGTCGCCGCCGTTATTGGGGGTATTAGGGTCAGTCTGGGTATTTCCCGTATTGGCATTCTCATTTTGGTAGCGATTGGCTGCAGGTGGCTGATTGCCAATGGTATCTTCATCGGTTTGTCTGCGCTCAATATTGTCATACCGCTGTTGTTGGCTTTGTCCAAACTCACTCATTGCCTGTTGTTGCTGGGCGGCAAATCTTGCTTCTTGCTCACTTTGGTATAGCTGTACCGCACATTCACTACTATCTTGCGGTAGATTTTCGGTATCAACAGGTACATAGATGGCATTTGGACATTTTTCATTGGATAATTGTGATTTGCCGTTTTCCATCCATAGCCATTCGATATTGCCTGGCGCGATGAGATTAACCGGGGTAAGCTTTTGCTGCTTCATAAAATTCATCCACATCGGCAAAGCGCCATTACCGCCACTTAGACCGGTGGGTTTGTTGTCATCTAAACCGACCCAAACAACGCTGACCACATTGCCACTATAGCCTGCAAACCACGCATCGCGATAATCATTGGTAGTCCCTGTTTTACCTGCAAGATTGAGGTTGTCACCGAGCGCTAGCGCCGCTTTGGCGGTACCTTGCTTGATGACCTGCTGCATTGCATAATTGGTGAGATAGGCAGCCGTGGGGTTGATGACTTGTTGATTTTTTTGTTCCATGCCCTGAACCACTCGTCCTTGATCATCAATAATCGTGCGAATGGTATGAATTTCATGACGCAAGCCACCTGTTGCCAGTACTTGATAAATCCCCAACATATCCATGGGCGATAGATTTACCGCGCCAAGCAAGGTAGAAGGATAATTGGGCAATGGGCTACTGATACCCATACGGTACAATTGATTTAAAAAATTGGGAATACCGACTTCCATGCCTACACGCACCGCGGCTTGGTTATAGGAATTGGCTAAAGCGCTGGTGAGGGGGATAATACCATGACTGCCGCCACCGTAATTGCTGGGTGCCCATGTCTTACCATCGGTCATTTTTAGCACAATCGGGCTGTCATCGACACTGCTTGATAAATTGTAACGACCCTGCTCAAATGCGGTTAAGTAAATAATCGGTTTGAGTAAAGAGCCAACTTGGCGCTTGGCATCGACGGCGCGATTAAAACCGGTAAAATCACGACTACTTCCCACCACAGCGAGCAGTTCACCGGTGTTGGGATTGGCGCTGACTAGGGCAGCTTGCAAATTAGTGAGCTGTTTTGGATTACTTTTTTTTAACTGATTGATGCTTTGAATGACCGCATTGGTCGCGGTTTTTTGAACATTGGGGTCAAAACTGGTAAATATTCTTAACCCTTCGTTTTTGAGATCGTTGGCATCATAGGTACGGGTGAGTTCTCGCTTGACCACGTCGAGATAATCAGGAAAACGCGTTTTACCAATCACAGGATTGTAAGAGACGCTCAGTGGCTGTTGCACCGCTTCATCATATTGCTGTTGGCTGATTTTACCGGTTATCAGCATATTACTCAGCACCACGTTACGGCGTTTTAGGGCAGCATCGGGGTAGCGTAGCGGATTGTACTGGGTAGGACCTTTGGCAAGCCCTACGAGCATCGCCATTTGGTCGAGTCGAAGCTCTTTTAGCGGACGGTTAAAGTAAAACTGCGAGGCAAGTCCAAACCCGTTAATGGAGTGATTGCCATTTTGACCTAAGTTAATCTCATTCATATAGGCTTGCAAAATCTCACTTTTGGTGTAATGCATTTCAAGCAAAATCGCCATCACCGCTTCATTGGCTTTACGTTTGATAGTACGGTCTGAGTTGAGATAGAAGTTTTTAATCAGTTGCTGGGTGATGGTGGAGCCGCCTTGGCGTGAACCGCCCATAAAATTGCTATAAACCGCACGTCCTATCCCGCGGATAGACACGCCGTGATGCTGATAAAAACTGCGGTCTTCAGTTGCCACCAGCGCATCAATTAATGGCTGGGGATAGTCATTGATGGTTAAAACGATGCGATCTTCATTGTTGTCTGGATAGATACCGCCAATAAAAATGGGCTCAACCCGCGCCACGCCCGATGGATTGGGATGGGTACTTTGTAATTTTTCAATTTGGTTATCTTTGAGCGTGACCTTAATAATTTGCGATGGCTCAGTATCGTTGGCGGCAAATTTAAATTCGCGGGTATGAATATAGTACTCGCCATTTTTTTTGGTGAAAGTGCCGGCATTGTCATAGTTTTTGTCAGGGGCATAGGTGAGTAAGTTTAACCAATTTTCTAATTCATCATCGCTAAGGGGATTACCCACCGATAACGTTAACGGTTGCGAGTACACTTTTGCAGGGATATTCCAGCGTTTGCCCTCAAATTTTTGGGTGATGATGTTATCTTGGCGCATCAAATATAACCCAAGCAAGACCAAGCCGCCCAATACTGCCACCACAAAGATGAAGCTCAGGATAAACATCCCTTGTTGGTTTGAGTTATGCTGGAATTTAGGCGAGTTTTGGTGATTTTTAGCGGCAGAGATAACGGTTGAATTCATACAAAAATGCGTCACGATCAAGGGTATAAAAAAGTGCTTTATCATGACCCAAAATACGCCAAAATACAATGTTAACATCGTGCTATTTTGCCACGTTTATACAGGATTTTTGAACTTTAATACACGGTTTTGGAGTACAATAACAGTCATTTTTGGGTAAGTTAGGGTGTTTGCCCTAGGGGTTTTGATGATGCTAAACAATAGCCAATTTGGGGCAAAACAATCGGATATTGAGCGGTCGGTTGTGACCGATGTGCCTAGCCGTACGCTTGTTGAAGCAGATAGCAAATTTACTACCACATATCAAGATGTGGAGCTGGTGTTGCCAGAGGAAGGGCATTGTTTTCATTGTGGCGACCCGCTACCAAGCCCGCCATTTTTTACCCATGTATTGGGTGAAGATCGGGCGATGTGCTGTATGGGCTGTCAGCTTGCTTCGCAAAGTATCATCGAGGCGGGGCTTGAGCAATACTATCTTGACCGCAGTGAAATCAATCGTACTGCCAGTCTCCCTGATTCGTTATATCAGCTACAAGCCTATGATCACGACGATATCAAATCGCAATTTATCTATCATCAGCAAGGGCAAAGCGTTGCTGAGCTGTCAATCAGCAATTTGCGCTGTGCTGCCTGTAGTTGGCTGATTGAAACCCAATTGTATCGCCTTGATGGCATGGACACTTGCCAAGTCAACCTTACCAATCAACGGATGCGCGTGGTATGGGATGACAAAAAACTGCCGATTAGCCAAATTTTGGCAAATGTGCAAGCCATTGGGTATGATGCCAAACCCTATCGGCAAGATACCCATGAGGCGATGCTCAAGCGAGATAATCGCCGTATGTTGTTTCAATTGGGCATTGCGGCATTGGGTGCCATGCAAGCGATGATGTTTGCAGTGGCGCTATATTTTGGGGAATATTCAGGTATCGGCGTCAACGATCGGCAATTTTTACGCTGGGTATCGCTGTTTGTTAGTATTCCTGTGTTTTTGATTGCAGGGTTGCCATTTTTTCAATCGGCGTGGTCAGCGATTAAAGCCCGCCAAGTCAATATGGATGTGCCGATTAGTATCGCTATTGTCATTACCTTTTTGGCAAGTCTATATGCGACATTGACTAGCACAGGCGAGACCTATTATGACTCGGTTAGTATGCTGATATTTTTCTTATTGGCGGGCAAATTTGTCGAGCACAATGCCAGGCTAAAAGCTGCCAATTTAGCCAATGATTTGGTGGTCGTCGAACCTGTGTTGGTCGCAAAGCTGGGTCATGAAGCGCCGTTAGCGCTAGAGAATATGGATACCTCACAAGTAGCGCTATATGCCAGTCAATATAAAGACCTTTTTTATCAGTCACTTAGTGCAGACCCTGCCAATAGGGGTGATAATGAGCAAATGGTCTCGGCGCAGTCGCTAAAAGTTGGTGATATTGTCCGCATTGATGCCGGTAGCAGTATCATCAGTGATGGTATTTTGCTGTCGGATAGTGCCACGGTGTCCGAAAGTCTATTGACCGGTGAGAGTGACTTAATCATCAAACGCTTGGGCGATAACATTGTGGGCGGTAGCCAAAATGACAGTCAGCCGTTTGTGATGCAAATCACCACATTACCCAATGACAGCCAAATGGGCGTGATTGATAGGCTAGTGAATCGCTCGCTCAGTGAAAAACCGCAAATCGCCTTAAAAGCAGACAGACTGGCACGCTGGTTTGTCGCGCGGGTACTGGTGATTGCCAGTATGGTGTTTTTGGCCTGGTATTTTATCGAGCCGAGTCATGCCATTTGGGCAACGGTTGCCGTATTGGTCGCTACTTGTCCCTGTGCCTTGTCATTGGCCACACCCATCGCATTAACCGTTTCTACCAATCGATTAGCGAGCCTTGGGTTTTTGGCGACGCGCGGGCATACCATTACCACACTCGCTGAAGTCACCCATGTGGCGTTTGATAAAACCGGTACATTGACGTACGGTCAACCCAATTTGATGGCGATTGAAACGCTGGATATGCCGTATAGTGTTAAACAAAATCCGTCAGTGGATTTTACTGAAGATGACGCCAAAAACGAAGACGAGATAAAAAACCATTTTTTAAGTATTGCAGCGAGCCTTGAAGTGGGTAGTCGTCACCCCATTGCCCATGCGTTATTGACAATGACTCGGCAAATGCATTTGCCCACTACCAGCGATTTGGTACACATTCCAGGGGGCGGCCTGCAGGCCACGATTGATGGGCTAAGTTACCGTCTAGGTCATCACGGTTTTGCAGTGCAATCAGGATTAGACGATGGGTTACTGCCAAATCTTATCAAGCACCAAGCCAGCACCAGTGTGACCTTATCAAGACAAGATAGCCTAAGTAAAAAATGGCAGCCACTGGCGCATTTTTATTTTCATGATAAAGTCCGTGAAGGCGCCTTAGCTAGCATTAAACATCTCAAAGACCAAGGCGCGCAGGTATTGATGCTCACCGGTGATCCCAGTGCTCAGGCGTTTGAAGTAGCGCGCGAGCTTGGTATTGACACAGTTTATAAAGGTCTTACTCCGAATGATAAGGTACAACATTTAAAAGCCCTGCAGCAGCAAGGACACATCGTGCAAATGGTCGGGGATGGGGTAAATGATGCGCCGGTACTTGCCGCTGCCAACATCTCAACTGCTATGGCGGGTGCGGCAGATTTGGCGCAAGTCTCCAGTGACTCCTTGGTACTCAATGGTCAAATCCAAGCCGTGGCAAAAGCGCGTGAAGTGGCGTTCAAGACCGATCGCATTATTGCCCAAAACTTCAAATGGGCGCTCGGGTATAACTTTATCGTACTGATACCCGCTGCGTTAGGCTATGTGCCGCCTTGGTTGGCTGCGATTGGTATGTCATTGAGCTCACTGTTTGTGGTGCTCAATGCGTTACGTCTCAAACGCGCTTAACGGCGCAATTTATCAAAGCTTTATGCTTTTGGCTTACTAAAATCATACGCCGTGACTATTTGCGCGTTTTTGGCAAAATCGATGAAATAGTAGAAGTATTTATCATTCTCATCAATTACCCGATCGCCATTGGTATCAGCTTGGGTTGAAAAGTAAAAGCGTTTGGTCTCAGGCAGCCATTTATAATGTTTAAAATATTGATTATTAGGGGTGAGTTTCAATAAATTTTTGCCATTTAAATCGCTTAAGTACAAGGTAAGCTGCTGATCAAGATTGGTTTTATTGTCATTATCATCAGCTATCTCTTTGACTTCATAGATAAAATAGCCTAGCAGTAAGGTATTGCCGACTTTGACTGCCAATGGGTTGGTTGCTTCTTTAGCGGCTTGTGGTTGGTTGGGTGCAGTTTGCGTGATGGCAGCTTTTTTCTGCGCTGTTTTGTCATCTTGGGTTAAATCTACCAAGGGCGTGTGCACCGCTCTTATCACAAAGTTATCGTGTGGAAACAGCCGGTGTACTTGCCCCGTTTTTAGCCCTTCAAACACAATATTGTAAACACTGCTTTGAAAATCATAGGGTGCAACTTCTTGAAAGTAACTAACGGGTGATTTTTTAGCATCACTGGCATCGCTGTCATATTTGCGATTGATAGGCACTGACGGAATAATCGGATGCAGTAGATTGGGCACACCTGCCAAATACACCGGAAAATCCATGCGTTTTAACCCGACTGTGGCAGGTGGGATACTGGCTGGGGTTTGGGCAATGATGACTTCAGGTACGTTAGAAGGTGAAGGGGCAGTGTCGCCGGCTTGGTTATTTGTCTCAGGGGTGGGTTGGCAGGCGGTAAGTCCCAAGCCTAGCCCCATAGCGCTCAAGGTGCTTATAGTGATATGTAATGGTCTAGAAAAATTCGCATCACGCCATTGGTTAACAAAAGACATAGGGGTCTCCATTACAAAGATAATCAAATATACTACTAAAATGATAAGACATGTACAATCTTTGGTTATATCATCGCATTCAGTCCTATAATGGTATTGACTTTTTTTTTCTTGAGTGTTTTAAAAAGTAAATAAGAAAGGTAACTAAATTTGAAATAACCCGACACGGGGCAAAAGGCGCGTGAGTAGCTATTTCATAAATTTAGGTTATAATAGTCAAAATTTAGTTAGACGCTTGAATTTTTTGCTTTTAAACTTTCAAACATTGGGTGGCTAACTGGGCAGCACTATATGTATAGTGGTTTATGATTTATTTTCAAAAAGGGATATCTTACCGATTGCGAGTGCATGAATGTCGGAACAATTAAGTCTAAACTTAAATATCAAGCAGTCCGCGAGTATCAGCGACTTTAGTGGTCCAGGCTGGGTATCCATCATCGATGTGGTGCGCCAAATGCATGTAGGACTGTTGACGCAGCTGTATCTATACGGCGAGCGCGATACAGGTAAAACCCATCTACTCAACGCTATCTGCGAATCCTTCCGTGATATCGACCAATCTGTTATTTATCTGTCGCTGCGTGAACTGATAAACGCCAATATGGATGCCATGGTGTTGTCATCGCTAGAGAATACCACAGTGATTGCGCTTGATGATATGGATGAAATTCAAGGTCATCCTGAGTGGCAAGAAGCAGTTTTTCATCTGATTAATTTATCGCAAGAATACGGCAATAAAATTATCTTTGCCAGTCGATTGCCTGTCAAGGCGTTAAATTTTGAGCTGCGAGATTTGCTATCAAGGCTTGCTCGAGCCGCGACTTTTCAATTGCCAACGGGCAGTGATAGGCTTGATAGACAGCTGATTTTGGAATCGGTATTACGCCGTCGTCATTGGCACTTTGACCCGCGCATCATTGACTATTTGCTCAATGAAGGTCCACATCGCATCGGCGCGATGTTGGCAGTGTTAAACGAATTGCAGCCATTGTTTTCTAACATGGAACGCACCCCATTAAACAAAGTGAGCAAAGCCAAAATTCAAGATGCGATGAACATCATTGATAATTTAACGCTCAATTTTGAATTGGCGGACTTTGATGAAATTGCAGAAAATGAAAATTTTTTAGATTTTTGATGGGGTTTGTCATAGGAATTGCGTGATAAATGGGTTAGAATCCATTAACAGTTTGGTGTAAAACAACAGGATATCCTATGAATAAACAGTACTTATGGACGGCTGCTGCGTTGACTGCGGGCGTGTTAGCAACCACACAAACATTTGCCCAAGTCACCTTGAATGTTACTGATAATACCGTGGTGACTGCCATTAATGGTCAAGAAGTCAAAAACGGCTTGCTTTCAAAGCCGCAAAAAACCTACAAACTTGAGCCAGGCAAACATGTGATTACTGCCAAGTACAATCGGTTGTACGAGCTGCGCGGTGACAATCACGATGTGTTACGTTCAAGCAATATTAGCGTTCCGGTAGAGCTTGCCGACAATCAAACGTATGTGTTGGATATGCTAGGCCAACCAGAAGACTATAATGCGGCCAAAGAATATGTCAAACAACCCACACTAGCGGTGCTACAAGGCAAGCAAGTCATTGCAAGTCAGCAAGCTACCTCAAGCAGTAGTTCAAGCATTTTTAGCGGGTTGGGTAATGCGTTAGGCGGTGTGTTTGGTGGTAGCTCAAAAGCGGTTGAAGCCAATCAACAAACCATCAATGCCTTAGGACAATCAGGCGGCGCGATTCCCGCTATCAATCAACCTAGTAATCAATATGGCAATCAAGCTGTTGTGACCACGGTCAGTTCATCGGATAGTCTGGATCAATTTATGCAGCTATGGTTGAGAGCAACGCCAGCAGAGCGTGATAAAATTCGTCAGTGGGTGCAAAAATAATCACCCCATGCGCCCCCATGCGCCAAAACAACGATGCCAAGTGCATCGTTTTTTATGGTCATTTACCATTGCTTAGTTTTACCATTAGTTAATAGATAAGACAGATTGTACTTCAAGTTTATCGAGGGCTGGCTGGTTGATTTGTAGTTGCTGTATACGGATACCTTGTTGTTCAAACTGATTAAATATATTGGTGATTACACTGGCCTGCGCGTGACTAAAAGCAACTTGGATAGTATTGCCATTCTCGACCACTTGCGCATTGACAATACCTGATTGGCTAAGTATTTGTTTGATAGCATCGGCTTGACTGACTGGTTGGGTTTGGTTGGGATTGATGTTACCTGCTTGACTGCGTAGCCAAAACACATCTGCCATGGTGTCATCGTATTTTTTTTGTGCTTGGTTGGCTTTGCTATGCAGCGTCCAACCACCGACACCAACCACAAAAAAAAGCAAGAAAATTGCCAATATCAGCAGCGCAATCTGATCACGACGTGATAAATTTTGAAAGGCATGACCCAGAGGCGTGGTTAGTTTTTGCAGGGATTGGCTCAGTGAGGGGTGCGGTTTCATAAATTCATCTCAGTCGTAGGTTTAGTCTGCCAATTCAATATCTATCATGGCAAGGGCACTGCCAGCAGAAGTTGGCTCCACTGCACTGGAAACCGCACTGGCAGTATTCGAAGACATTGCAGCGGGCATAGCAGCATCCACAGACCCTAGCTTGGCTTTTATCCCTTTGTTTACCATGTCATTGACGGCTTTGTTTAATGAATCGGCGCTTGATGATAAAAGCTGCAGTTGTAAGTGATTATTTTGAAAATTAAGCTGCTTGGCGGTCAGTTGGTACTGCTGCAATACCGGCTGTATGGACGACAATGTCTGAAGTAGGTTTGGCGTGGCTGATTGCTGGGTGGTTAATTTGCCAGATAACTGTCGTTGTAGGGTGAGTTTGCTACTGAGCGGCTCATTGGGGAACCACTGGGCGTATTGCTGCGCCAGCAAAGTTGCGGCTTGTTTTTGTGCTTGGTTATAATAATACCAACGAAGCGCATCGACCACAAAGGCTGTCAGCAGCGCACAAACCGTGACTAGGGCGATGACTTTGGCATAAGGCGCAAGCGTCGTTTTACCTTTGATTGTCGCAAAGTTAAAAAAATGTCTGACCGGGTCTTTGATTGGGGTAGGCAACAACTCAGACGATTCTATGGATAAATTAGGCATACTGGCTAATTGCTGAGCAACGGTTTCATCGTGAAAACCTGTTAAATATAGCGTTTCTAGCATGGGTAATTTGGTGATTACCAGCGGTAAAAAACTAACCGCCATGCCGTGATAAGTATGGAGTTTTAATAACTGGGTATCTGGATCTTGGTAATACACCGCGCTTGTAGTAGGTATAGCCCTAGTATTCATACTAGTATCTATGGTCGGCAACAATAAAAAATCTGGCAGTAAAGCGATTATTTCAATACCTGCCAACGAGGCAGCATTGATCCATGAATGAATATCGGCAGCATGAAGCCCAAACAACGCGGGTAACTCGCTATTGCTGACCGTTGGCTGAATTTTGACTTGTAAATCGTCTACCGACCCAATGCTGATATCTTCAAATAAATAGCGTCTGCCGGTATCGCCCAAAGCGTTGAGCTGGCTTGCTGAAAGGGTAGGCTGGATTGTTAATAAACTGACACTAGGAAAATAGAGACAGGCTTGTAGCTTGGCTGATTGCGTGGTTTGCAGATTAGCAAGGGTCGCAAGCGTTTGCCAATCGTCAGCCGTTTGCCAAGTCTGGGTGGTTTGTTGCCATAAACGTAAGGCAGCATGCTGAGTTGGCAACCAAATATGAATCACAGAAGTGTCCTACACAAAATTGACAAATTAAATCACCTAACAGGTGGGAACAAAGCGTTTGATCTCAGCGGCAAGACTGGGTGCCAATATACCCATATCATATACACGCGCTTCAGCCAGTGCAAAACCCTCTAAGGGATCATCCGTGAGAATATGGGCAATTTTAGCAATGATATTCATATGACAAACCACCACCATGCAGTCGCCAACCAATTCGCCTAGCGCCTCCACTGCGATGTCTGCATCGTTATCAGGGGTGATGCCCTCATACGTGGTCACAGGCACATGGGGAAAAAATTGCTGGATTTGGGCAAGTGTTTGCTGGGCGCGGTTGTAAGGACTGACGATAAAATGATCGGGCTCAAAGTTTTCGGCAAGCCACGCCGCGGTCTGTGAAGCTTGGGCTTGACCCAGTGCTGATAAATTTCTTTCATGGTCTGGCAGGGTATAAGCCCCTGCATCGCCATGACGAACTAAAATTAATTGCATATATTTACCTAAAAATATTTAAAGTTATGTTTGTCAGTTATGCTTTGGCTGCACTTGATGCGGCATGACGAATTCCACATCACTTCTAAACCCTGCTTCCATTAAGTTTAACGCAACCCCAAGTGGCGCTTTGTCTTCATAGATAATATCGTGCAAGGCATGGGTAATCGGCATATAAATACCCGCTTTCATGGCTTTTTCATTCACCTGCTGGATCGTATTAATCCCTTCAGCGGTTTGCCCCAGTTTTTTGATGGCTTGGTCAAGGCTCATGCCACGCCCTAACATATTACCAATCTGGTAATTACGGCTTAAGGTCGATGAACAAGTTGCATACAAATCACCCACGCCCGACAATCCCAAAAAGGTCAGCGGATTAGCCCCCGCTTTGACGCCAAATCGGCTCATCTCAGCCAATGCGCGGGTTAAAATCATGGCTTTGGTGTTTTCCCCGATGTCATAGGCAGCGGCCATGCCCATGGCAATGGCATAAATATTTTTAAGCGCGCCGCCAAGCTCCACGCCAATTAAATCATCACTGGCAAACACGCGAAAAAACGCACTGTGCAGCGCTGTCTGCACGGCAAGCCGTAGCGCTGCAGATTGGCTGGCAATCACGGTGGCAGACGGCATATTATTCATGATTTCTTTGGCGAGATTGGGGCCGCTCATCACGCCAAAAGCCACATTGGGCAATTCATCTGCGATCACATCACTCATTAGCGCAAAGGTATCTTTTTCCATACCTTTAGTTAGAGACACGATGGCTTGAGCGCTAATAAAAGGCGCAATTTTTTGTAAGGTTTCGCGAAAAGCAGCACTAGGCACTGCCACAAAAATCAAATCTTTGCCTTTGACGGCTGCTTGCAAATCATGGGTAAATTGCAGGCGCTCATCAAGCTTATGGTCGGGCAAATATTTTTTGTTGATATGGGTTTTTTGCATCGATTTGACGCTGCGTTTATCGCGTACCCAAAGCGTGACTTCGCAGCCATTTTTGGACGATAAATTTGCCATTGCCGTACCAAAACTACCACCGCCCAGCACGGCAATTTTAAGGGGGGCAGGTTGGTTGGCGAGCTGATTGTTTAAATCTGTCTCTAATACCGCTGTGGTGTCTGGTTTAGACTTTTTGACCGCTTTTTCAATGACGTCGGCAAACAGCTTGCTGGCTTTTTCACGATTGACATTCAGCTTTTCTAAATTTTCACTTAGATTGGTTGCTAACTGGGGTTTTTTCATTGAAAATCCTTGAATCCACTTGTCCTGCAAATACTGACAACAGGGCACCCTTTACATGAGCAAAATATAAAAACGGCTAGCTTAGCCGTTAGTTTGTGCCATTATCATAAACAATAAATGGTGTGACGTCTATCTTAGAACGCGGTGGGATGGTCGACACCGCTGTTCCAACATAGACAAAAGCAATGACTTGGTTATCATCAGTTACATTAAACAGTTGTTTGATGGCAGGCGCATTGGCAAGTGGGCCGGTGCGCCATACGGTGGCAAACCCTTGTGCCGACAAGGCAAGGAGGAGATTTTGCACCGCACAACTACTTGCCGCTACTTGTTCCCAATGGGGGACTTTATCATGGGGTTTAAAATCGGTCACACACGCGATAATCATCGGCGCACGCAGCGGCATATTTTCCGCTTTTTTGAGGGTTTTCTCGTCGGTTTCACCTTGTGCTATCGCCGCATTTTTTAACGCCGTGCCTAAGGTGTTGAGCGCTTGGTTTTCAAGTACGATAAAACGGTACGGGTTTAAATCCTTGTGATCGGGGGCGGATAGGGCGACTTCAATTGCTTGTTCGACTTGTGCGTGGGTAGGCGCAGGGGCGACAAGATTGCCGATTGAACGGCGCGATTTGATAAAGTCTAAAATTTCTGAATTTGTCATTTTTATTCCTTAAAGAGGTTATTGATTAGCGTTGCCATATTATCCGCTGTCGCTGATTGCAGTTGTGTTAAACCGTCAATCACGCCTTGCTGATTATCCAAAGTTTTATTTTGGCTAAGTTTAAATTTGGCTTCAAAATTATGAATGGTCAACTTAACCCCCACAATCGCGCGGCACATGGCATTGATATAATCACTTGGCGCATCACTTAAAGACCAAGGCTTATGACTGGGGTTAGTTTGTTTAAGTTGATAGCCAAGCGGATTTTGTTCATCTACTTGCCAAAGTAGCGGAACAGGGCAAATTTCAACCGAATCGCCGTTTAATGTCATTATATTTGCTAATGGCGACCCAGCAATAAAATCTTTAACGGCTTCAAAATCGGTTTGGGAAAAATCTTTGGGAATATACATCGTTAAAGCCACTCACCTACATAACAATTAAGGCTTTGGATTATTTAAATGGTCATATCTTCTTTTTTTATCTCATCCAAACGATGTTCTGCTTTGAGATATTCTTCTGATTGCATCTCTAACAGCCGTGAGCGCGTACGCTCAATCTCAAACGCCAATTTTTGCCCATCATACAGTTGTAAAATCGGCTGTTCTGCACGTACCAAAAGCTTGACGCGGCGATCATAAAACTCATCGACGAGGTAAATAAAGCGCCTTGTCGGATCAGCGATAATATCGTTTAGTATAGGCACGTCGTCCACCAGTACCGTGCTAAACTCGTTGGCGATTTCAATAAAATCGCTGGCTGAGCGCGGCTGCATACATAATGCCCGAAAATCAACGTACAGGGTGTTTTCGGTGCGACCTTTAATGGCGATATCACGACCATTGATATGAATGGGGTCTTGGATAATGTGTTGGTTGTTGCTTAGCGCGGTAAAGCGGTTGGCAAGCCAGTGGATGTTTTCTTTGGTCAACGGAGACACATAAAGTTCGGCTTGCTGCAATACGCGCAGACGGTAGTCGATACCACTGTCAATGTTCATTACCGTACAGTTTTTTTCAACTTCGGCAATGGCAGGTAAAAAACGGTCACGGTGAATACCATTTTTATATAAGCCATTTGGTGCGATGTTTGATGTGGCAACCAAAGTGATGCCTTTTTTAAATAGCATGGTAAACAAATCACCCAAAATCATCGCATCGGAGACATTGGAGACAAAAAATTCATCAAAACAAATCACATCCGCTTCATTATGGATGATATCGGCGACTTTTTGTAGCGGGTCTTGTTGACCTTGTAGCTTGTTAAGCTCGGCGTGCACCCGTTTCATAAAATGGTGAAAGTGTTGGCGCATTTTGTTGTCGGCAGGCACCGACTCAAAAAACATATCCATCATCCAAGTCTTACCACGACCGACGCCGCCCCACATATACAGCCCTTTGGGCGGCTCAGTACGTCTTAAAAAGCTAAACAGCCCACGTTGTTTGGCGCGGTTTTCCATGATTTGTTCATAGACATTGTCCAAATAAATCATCGCAGCGCGCTGCTGTGCGTCTTCGCTAAACTCACCAGATTTTAGCGCAAGCTCATAGCGTTGTAAGGGTCGTAAATTTGAGTTGGGCATGTTATCTCTCAGCGTAAATTAAAAAGTTGTCAAAATTCCATTTCAACGTGCTTTGACGTAGGGGTATTAAATAAATAGATGCGATTAAATAGACTGCATTAAACTGCCAAATAGCTCACGATGTCAAATACACCAAAAACCCGAATCAAAAACACCCATAAAAAACATAAATCAGAAACTAGGATAAAATAAAAACTGCCTTATTTGCTACTTAACGCTTCAAGCAGCTGTTTTAATTGCCCTAATTTACCATGAAAAAAGTGCCCTGTATCGTCAATGATGTGCGTTTGAATACCAAAGTTTTCCCCAAATTGTTGTAGCGAGCTTGGCGCAATCACTTCATCATTCGCACCATAAATCATAAAGGTTTGCGTGGTGGGCAGTAGCAAATCTGAGGTGTCGTTCTTTTCAATAGAAGGGGCAATCAAGGCCAAATCCGTGATGTCAAAATCATCGACTCCCAAAAATGCGCCTTGTTCATTGACAAGCTGAGCAAGCTTGGCGGCGATAAATCCGCCAAACGAAAATCCGCCAATCCATAGCTTACGCGCCTCGGTTTGGCTATGAATCCATTGAAGCACGGTTAAGGCGTCTTCGATTTCACCTGTCACATTGCCATACTCGCCCGTTGACTGACCCACACCGCGAAAATTAAAGCGTACCACGTGCATTTTTTGGTCACGGGCAAAACGATACATGGTGGTCACCACTTTATTCATCATCGTGCCTTCTTGTAATGGGTTTGGGTGACAAAGAATGGCAACACGCTCAACCGACGTGGCGTTTGGGTTAGCAACGCCCGTTGAGTCAGCTTGCCAAAGCGCGTCAACTTCAAGCTTACCACAAGGGGCATCTATTAATTGCGAATGGGTTAATTGTGAATGGGCAGGTGAGTGCATAATCGTCCTAATCTAAGCAAAAAACTTTAAAAAAACCACCCATCATGCTAACCAATTTCACCCAAAATAGCTAGTTTGAAAATCAACAAACCAACCAATTGTTGCGCGGATTTTATGATTTGTAAGACCACTTGCGGCGGCTCACTTTTTACCACACACTAATACAAGCCATCAACCAAATTTATTATTGAAATGGTGAATTTGACTGTATTATTGATAATTGATGACAAACTTAACACCGCTATTGAAAAGGGACAGCCTGCAGATCATGAAATCATCTCTCAAACCGTCTTTATTAAACATCACCCCATTAAAAATTACCACTATCGCGCTGGTTGCAGCAGTGAGCTTATCTGCTTGTCAAAGTACACCAACTAATTTACCCGTGCTACAGCGCGCGAACAACACCCTAGAAACCACTGGGTTAGGCAAAAGCAAAAATATCGCCAAAGTAAATGCGTTACATATCGCAACCGAGCAGTGCCGCGGAAAATCGCCCATCGTGTTGACCGATAGCTACCAGTATAATGGCGTGTTGGATGAAAACATGGGGCGCGCGGCTGACCAAGCTATAGGCATGATTGGCAGTGTGTTTGGTAGCAAAAAAACTCTTGCCCGCGATGATGATTACGAATATACCATCACCTTTAAATGCCCCTAATTGTCAAAGTCAAATCATCTATCAATAAAAAAAGGTTAGGAGTGTTCCTAACCTTTATTGTTTTGGTATCACTGACGATTTAACAAATGCTGATTAAGCTGTGCAATCACCGCTTTGTCGCCTAAATGATTGATACTGTCACGAATTTTTGGAATCGGCTCGGCAGCAATCGGCTGACTATCAAATAGCTTTAACAACCGCAGTTGTAATGCTGGCTCACCTTGCTCAATGACAATATCTACGAGGGTAGGCACATCAAAGGGCAAATCCGAAGTTGACTGTGCCATTGCCACCGCATGATAAGCGCCATGTGGGTCTTGGTCGGTTATGATACGGGTATTTACCGCTCTGTAAGCTTTTTCTGAGGTACCGCCTAAGACATTGATTTTGTGTAAACAGTTAAGCGCAGAATTGTTTTGTAATTGTGCAATCGCAATGATGTCTTCAGCCTGCTCCTGCAAATAGGCGCGTTTTTGTGCCAGTGCTTCTAATTGCTGCTCAGTGAGTGGCTCATCGCTTTCGGCTTTTTTTAAATTGGCATTAAATTGAATTTCTGACATGGCTATCCCCTTATTTATATGGTTATTAGATAAGGGTTTTTTTTATAAAATCAAATCCACCGGTTAAACGAGCGCATTTTAATGACAATCAAGCTATTTAATCATAATCCAATTATAATGAATCAAAATAACAAAAGGGCGTGCTATGTTAGTGTTAACAGTCAATGCTGACCACATCAGTGTAACGTTGCAAGATAACCTATGGGACATTGGGCTTACGCTAAAAGTAATTGCAGAGACATTGCACGCATTGCCACCCACTGAATTGGCATGGGAAACGGCGATTATGCGCATAGAAGATGCTATTTCACCGCTAAAACCCAGCTTGCCCAAAGATGAATTATTAAAGGTGATAGGGGCAGAGGATTTACGCTTACTCGCGTTTGAGCAAGATAACAATGGCGACTATATTCGCGCTGAGATGCTAGAAAAAGCTTTTGCAGTGCTAGCGGGCTATCGCTCACTGCGAGATTTGCCAGCTATGCCCAATGACCTAGCGTTTTATGCCAAGGTATTGCTACTACGAGAATGGGTGCACCATTTGGATTTTGATAAGCTTTATTTGGGTTAATTGTCATCAATAAAACAATCGCCAATAAAAAACGTCAATAAAAAAATCGCCAGTACACAACCAGCGATTTTTTTAAATAAGTAGTTTAAGGCTGTTTTGAATACTTACTAACCAGTATTTCTTAAGCCTTGGGCAATACCATTGATAGTTAAATGAACCAAGTTAAGTGCTGCGGTATAAGACGCTTCATTATCGCTAGTCGTTTCATCAGCAGTTGCTTCGCGAAGTTGTTTTAATAAGGCGACTTGCAACCAGTTCAAGGCATTCAAATACGGCAAGCGTAGCGCAAGTGAGCGTGCCAATGTACGGTTATCATCCAGTAGCGTTTCTTTATTGGTGAGTGTCAACAAGGCTTTAAGGCTGCGATGATATTCTGCAGTAATAAGTGCAAAAATAGCGTTGGCTTCAGTGGTATTGTTGGCAAGCTCAACATAGGCTTGGGCGATTTCGATATCGGTTTTCGCCATCACCTGTGCCATATTTGATAACATGGCTTGCATAAAGGCGCTGTGTTGGGCGTTGTGTTGCAGTTTTGCTAAGTTTTCTGGGTTATCTGCAATCAGTTTTTCGACTGCGGTGCCAAAGCCATACCACGCTGGCAGCATCAAGCGATTTTGCATCCAAGAAAATACCCAAGGAATCGCGCGCAAATCTTGAATACGCGCCAACGACTTGCGGCTAGCCGGACGTGAGCCAATATTTAAACTGGCAATTTCTTTGACCAAACTTGTCTGCAAGAAATAATCAATAAAATACGGCTGAGTGATAAGCGCGCGGTAGCAATTAAAGGCTTCATGCGATAATTGATTCATTAGATCGCTATCAGGGCTTTCGCTATGGCTTGGCAATAGGCTCGCTTTGAGCGTTGCAGCAATCAGCGTCTCAAGGTTGCGTTCCGCGTTGCCCGCATCGGCATATTTTGCGGTAATAACTTCCCCTTGCTCGGTAATACGGATTTGACCATCCACTGAGCCTTCGGGTTGTGCCAAAATCGCTTCAAATGACGGACCACCACCACGACCCACGCTACCGCCACGACCATGGAATAAACGCAGTTGAATGCCATATTTTTCTGCCATTTCGACTAGCTGAATTTCAGCTTGGTATAGCGACCATTGACTGGTGACATAACCGCCATCTTTGTTACTGTCTGAATAACCGAGCATAATCTCTTGCAGATTGTCACGACTAGCGAGCACCGATTTGTACCAAGGTTTATCCAATAACTCACTCATGATGCGGGTACTGTTTTGCAGCGCTTCAATGGTTTCAAACAAAGGTACAATATTGATACGGCTCACGGGTACGCCATCTTTGACCAATAATAGCCCTGATTCTTTCAATAACAACGCTAGTGCCAACAAATCACTTACTTGTTCTGCATTAGAGATAATACTTTGGGTAATCGCTTTGTCACCAAAGCGATTTTTGATATCGGCTGCGGCTTGAAAAATCTCTAACTCACGCTGGGTTTGTGGCTCATAAGTGATATAGGGGTTGTATAAAGGACGTGCAGTTGCCAATTCACGCAGCAGCACACGTTGACGCGCGGATTCAGACAAAGAAAGGTAATCTTCTAAATCGGCATGTTTGAACAAATCATGGACGGTTTCGGCATGAATCCCTGAAAACTGGCGCAAGTCCAATGGCATCAAATAAAACCCAAATACTTCCACCGCGCGGATGATATCGGTGAGTCGTTCATTAGCCAGTAACTCACTGCCATTATCCACCAATGACTGATAAACAACGTACAAATCATCTAAAAACTCGTCACAATCAGCATAGGGCTCACTAAGTCCAAAGCGACAACCGTAAGACAAATCAAACGTATGCGAGGTAGCGACTAAACGTGACGAGATAAACCCGATGGCGCGGCGATAAGGCTCTTCTTCTCTAGAGATATTATCTTCTTTGGATTGCTCGGAGAGTGCCAGTACCGCATCACTCACTTTGACATGGCGGATAGACAGCGGCAACTCTTGATATAGCTTGCCCAGTTGGTCACGATAAAAGTAAAACACCGTCGCTGCTTGGCGTTTGAACGCATAGCGAAGGGTATCGGCTGACACAAACGGATTGCCATCACGGTCGCCACCAATCCAACCACCAATATTAAGTAAGTTTGGCATGTCAGTGTCGGGGAAACGCTCTTTTAGCTGATAATCTAATTTGCGATACAAACTTGGCAAGGCTTCAAAAAAACTTAAATCAAAATAGGCAATGCCATTGTCGATTTCATCTTTGACCGTAATTTTAAAATGGCGGGTTTCATTGGTTTGCCACTGCGACAATAACGTGGCTTCTAGTTGCTCCTCGATACGATGACGTTGGTAGCCAATCGCGGTGTGGTATTGCTCAAGTAAGGCACGAATTTGACGGCGCAGTGATAAAATCGTTTGACGCTGCACTTCAGTCGGATGCGCGGTCAATACCGCACTGATAAAGGTATCATCAAGCTGTGCTTGTAACTCATCGCTGTCAATCCCTTGGGCTTTTAATTCATCAATCACATGGGCAAAACTACTTTTTGACGCAGATTCGTCTTGTTCGTGGGCAAGGCGGCGGCGCTCATGGTGCATGTCTTCGGCGATGTTAAACACTTGCGCAAATAAGCCACAAGCCCGAATGAGATTCTTGCGCTGTTGATGGTTGAGTGTTGGCAAAATGGCTTGAATAGTCTGTTGGGGGTCTTCGCCATTTAACAGTTTATTAATGGTTTGTTTGACCGGTTCTGAGGTTTGCTGCTCAACGACCGTTATCAGCACGCGGCTAAGTAACTGGGTGTCCGCTAGCAAAGGAGAGTCTTTATCATTATCGATAAGCTCAACAAGTGCCGTATTTGACGGATGCGAGTTTAAAGGGGTTAAGCTTAAAACGTGAGGCGGTGCAAGGCTGTTTTCATTTTCAGCTGGGTTGGCGTTGGTCTGGCTCATGACTTTTCCCTTATTTGCTTTAGTCTAAAAAGTGTAACAGGACAATTATGTTAGCACAAACTATTATCACCATAAGAAATACTAATCGTTAAAAATTCGAAATATAAATAGCGTTAAAATTATTTTGGCAAGGCTTGACGTCAGTTATTGTATTTGTTATATTCAAAAACGATACAAAACGTATCATTTGAGTTTATGTGGTGAATTCAAGGAGTGAATTCATGCAATGAGTACAATGACAGGCTTTGCCAAGCAATGAAATGTTTTGCCAACCTCTGAAAACCAAACCTACAATCGACTTTCACCATCCGTTAAGATTCTAGCTAAGGACAGCCAATGAATTTCTCTGACTTATACAATCAATCCATCAACGATAAACAAGCCTTCTGGGGCGAGCAAGCCAAACGAATCTATTGGCATCAACAACCTACCCAAATTTTAGACGATAGTAAGCTGCCCTTTGCCAAATGGTTTGTCGGTGGGGAAACCAATTTGTGTTACAACATGGTCGACCGCCATCTTGAAAACCGGGCAGAGCAAGATGCCTTTGTATGGGTGTCTACCGAAATCAATGCTGAAATGATTGATAATTACCCCAATATTCAGAAAGCTTTTAAGGCACTCGGCAACCCTGTTGAACTGTATACCGACTATGCCAAACGCCGTTTAACTTACAACGATTTATACAAAGAAGTAAACTATTTTGCCGATGTGCTAAAACGTCATGGCATCGACAAAGGCGACCGTGTTGTCATCTATATGCCGATGATTTTGGAAGCAGCGTATGCCATGCTGGCTTGTGTGCGTATCGGGGCGATTCACTCGGTGGTATTTGGCGGATTTGCCTCGCATAACCTTGCCGTACGCATGGATGATGCCGAAGCCAAAATGGTGATTACAGTCGATGCAGGGCTGCGTGGTGGCAAGCTCATTAATTATAAAAACTTGGTCAATAAAGCGGTGGAAGAAGCCAAAGTCAAACCCAATGTGTTGGTGATTGACCGTGGCATTATGCCATATACAGCTGAGCCGCAGGACATCGACTATGCCACTGAGCGGGCGATAAGTGCCGACAACAATGCCAAAGTCGATTGTGTTTGGCTAGAGTCCAATGCGCCATCGTATCTATTATATACCTCTGGCACGACAGGCACACCCAAAGGCGTACAGCGCGATACAGGCGGTCATGCGGTAGCCCTGGCCACCGCGATGGATTTTGTCTATAACGGTAAGGCTGGCGAGACGTTTTGGGCGATTTCGGATATCGGTTGGGCAGTGGGTCACTCATTTAGCATCTATGCCCCTTTACTGACAGGCATGACCAGTATCATATATGAAGGTTTGCCAACCACGCCAAACCCGGGGATTTGGTGGCGAATTGTTGAAGCCAATAAAGTCAATATTTTGTTAACTGCACCGACAGGCGTGCGGATGCTACGTAAACAAGACGAAATGTGGATGAGCCGTCACGATATCTCAAGCCTAAAATCATTCTTCTTGGCAGGTGAGCCACTCGATGAGCCAACGGCCGAGTGGCTAACAGGTCACATGGGCGTGCCAATCATTGACCACTATTGGCAAACTGAGTCGGGCTGGCCCATCCTAAGCCATGCCCCAAAATTTGCAGGCAATCCCGACCACAAGCCACACAAACAAGGCACACCCGGCTATCCGATGTTTGGATTTGACGCCAAAGTCATCAATGAAACCACAGGCGAACCCTGCCAAGCCAATGAAAAAGGCATGCTGGTGTTAGCCGCACCTTTACCACCCGGTTGTTTGGCCACCGTTTGGCGAAATGACGAGCGTTTTATCAATGGCTATTTTTCACTACTCGATGGCAAACAATACGCAACATCAGACTATGCGGTGATGGATGAATACGGCTACTACTATATTCTAGGGCGAACCGATGATGTCATCAATGTGGCAGGTCACCGTTTGGGTACCAAGGAAATCGAGGAGGCCATCGGTCATCACCCCGAAGTCGCCGAATCAGCGGTGGTTGGCATCCATGACGAGCTTAAAGGTGAGCTACCCATTGCCTTTTGTATTCTAAAAAATCATGACTTAGTAGCAGAAACCGAAAACCGTTTCCGCATTGAGCAGCAAATTGTGGGTGAAGTCGCAAGACAGATGGGCGCCCTTGCTAAACCTGCGGCTATTTATTTTCCCAAGGCTTTACCCAAAACCCGCTCAGGCAAAATCTTACGCCGCTCTATCAAGGCACTGGCGGAAGGCAAAGAAACAGGCGACATGAGTACGCTGGATGACCCAACCGCGATTGAGGCGGTCAGACAAGCGATGGCGGATTATTAATGGCAATCGATAAGTTATCCACCAATAAGTTGTCAGGGCTTAAAAATCAGGGGTGATTGTGATGGAAAATTATGCCTTACTGGCTTTTAAGCACGCGCCCACGCCGATAGTGGTATTAAGCTATCGGCGTATCAAAGCGCTCAACGATGCCTTTGCCAATTTGTTCGGTTATGCGCACGATGAGCTACTCAATCAATCGATGCAAAAATTGTTTCCCAGTGTCGAAGATTTTGAAAAAATTGGCAAAGAAGCATTAACAGGTTTGGGATTACAGACCAATATGCATTACTGCGATGAGCGCTTTATGCGTCACAAAACAGGGGATATATTTTGGGCAACCACCCACGGACGCACCTTAACCCCAGATGACCCCTTCAAATTGGCAATTTGGCATTTTGAAAAAAAACCGCAAGTACTGTCCGAATCGCAGCTCACTGCGCGTGAATCCCAAATTGCGCAATTTGTGGTCAATGGCTATACCTGTAAAGAGATTGGTAAGTCACTTGGTTTATCCCCCAGAACCATTGAAGTGCATAAAGCCAACTTAATGAAAAAACTGGGCGCTCGCAGCAAAGGTGAGCTAGCCTCAAAAATTATTGTCATTAACCCTATGGCAGCCGCCCAGCAAAACCACTCTAGCAGAACTACTCCAGAAAAACTACTTAAGTAATTAAGTATGATTGACAGTACCCCGCAACTCATTCACACTGTTTTGCAACGCGTTTAACGCTATCAAACGCTATACACCCAACACGGTAAATAACAAGGATTGTTACGATGACCACCCAAACTGTAAAACAACTCATCAACGGCGAATTTGTCGAATCAACCACTGGCGAGTGGATTGACCTGACCAACCCAGCTACCCAACAAGTGATTGCCAAAGTACCCCAAACTACGCCCGATGAAATCAACCAAGCCGTCGCAGCGGCTGCAGAGGCGTTTAAAACCTGGCGCAAAACCCCAATCAACACCCGCTCGCGTATCTTCTTAAAATACCAACAACTCATTCGTGACAACATGGACGAGCTTGCCGCCATGCTCACCGAAGAACAAGGCAAAACCCTAGCCGATGCTAAAGGCGATGTGTTCCGTGGTCTTGAAGTCGTCGAACACGCCTCAGGCATTGGCAACCTGCAACAAGGCGCGTTTATCGAAAACGTGGCGACTGGCGTGGATATGTATAATATCCAGCAACCACTTGGCGTTTGTGCGGGTATCACCCCGTTTAACTTCCCCGCCATGATTCCACTGTGGATGTTCCCAATGGCGATTGCCACCGGTAACACCTTCGTATTAAAACCATCAGAACAAAACCCGATGGTCACCATGCGATTGGTAGAGCTGGCGTTAGAGGCGGGAATTCCAAAAGGCGTATTAAACGTGGTGCATGGCGGCAAAGACACCGTTGATGCTATTTGTGACCACCCAGATATCAAAGCCATCTCATTTGTGGGTTCTACTGCAGTCGGCACACACGTCTATAACCGCGCCAGTCAAGCAGGTAAACGTGTCCAATGTATGATGGGGGCTAAAAACCACGCAGTCATCCTACCAGATGCCAACAAAGAACAATGTCTAAACCAACTAGCCGGTGCTGCATTTGGTGCGGCCGGTCAGCGCTGTATGGCGTTATCCGTGGTGATTCTAGTCGGGGAAGCCAAAAACTGGGTGGGTGACATCGTGGAACGTGCCAAAAAATTGGTGGTGGCAGCCGGTAAAGATGACAAAGACTTAGGGCCTGTGATTTCAAAAGCGGCTAAAGCGCGTGTTGAACGTCTAATCCAAGCGGGCGCTGATGAAGGCGCACAAGTCCTGCTCGATGGTCGTGGTATCAAGGTGGAAGGCTTTGAAAACGGTAATTTTGTCGGACCGACTATTTTAGATAACGTTACTACCGATATGACGTGCTATAAGGAAGAAATCTTTGGACCGGTGCTTGACATCATGTACGCCGATAGCCTAGATGAAGCGATTGCCATCATCAATGCCAATCCAAACGGTAATGGCACGGCTATCTTTACCCAATCAGGTGCGGCAGCGCATAAATTCCAACAAGACATTGATGTGGGTCAAGTCGGTATTAATTTACCCATTCCGGTGCCACTACCGATGTTCTCATTCACCGGTTCTCGCGCCAGTAAGTTAGGTGATTTAGGTCCTTATGGCAAACAAGCGGTACAGTTTTATACCCAAACCAAAACCGTCACCGCCCGTTGGTTTGATGATGAAGCCAGTAAAGGCGTTAATACTACAATTTCACTAAAATAATATAATTTTCAATGTCATAAAAGGCGTATCCATTACGCCTTCGTTTTCAAACAAATTTATAAGCAGGGTCATGATATGAATTTTTCTCTTACCGAAGACCAACAAGCCTTTGCCGATTTGGCTGCCCAATTTGCCGCTAAATCGCTAGCACCCAACGCTGCCGAATGGGATGCCACAGGCTATTTTCCCAAAGAGGTATTCAAAGCCGCCGGTGAACTGGGCTTTATGGGGCTTTACACCAACCCTGATTTTGGCGGACTGGGCTTGCCGCGCCTTGATGCGGCAATTATCTTTGAAAAACTGGCATATGGCGATACGTCAACTGCCGCATTCATGACCATTCATAACATGGTCGCTTGGATGATTGGCGAGTTTGCCAAACCCGAGATTGCCGAAAAATACTTGCCTGAATTATTAGCGGGCGAAAAATTGGGTAGCTACTGTTTGACAGAGCCCAATGCTGGCTCAGATGCGGGTTCATTAAAAACCAAAGCGGTCAAACAAGGCGACTATTACCACATTACTGGGCAAAAAATGTTTATCTCTGGGGCAGGGGCGACCGATGTGCTTATCGTGATGGCGCGCACCTCGGACAATGGGGCAAAAGGCGTGTCTGCCTTTATCGTTGATGCCAATAGCGATGGCATCAGCTACGGCAAAAATGAACATAAAATGGGCTGGAAAAACCAACCGACCGCCGCGGTGCATTTTACTGATGTCAAAGTTCCTGCCGAAAATCTACTCGGTGAAGAAGGACAGGGCTTTAGCTTTGCCATGAAAGGCTTGGATGGCGGGCGTATCAATATCGCTACGTGTGCGGTGGGTACGGCTCAAGCTGCCCTTGACCGTGCCGTGCAGTATGTACAGGAGCGTAGCCAGTTTGGCAAAACCCTTGACCAATTCCAAAATGTGCAGTTTAAACTTGCCGATATGCTCACCCATTTGGTATCGGCTCGGCAGATGGTGCGATTGGCGGCGTATCATTTGGATAGCAAATCGCCCGATGCCACGGCGTATTGTGCGATGGCAAAACGCCTTGCCACGGATTTGAGTTTTGATATCGCCAACCAAGCGCTACAGCTACACGGGGGCTACGGTTATCTACAAGAATATCCGCTAGAGCGTCATGTGCGCGATTTGCGCGTGCATCAAATCCTAGAAGGCACCAATGAAGTGATGCGGATGATTGTGTCTCGCAAAATGATGGAAGATGGGGCGTTGGCAAGATTGCAATAAATTTAAAGGCATTTTAAAAGGAATTTACCATGTCAAATTACACCAATTTAAAATTAACAATCGACAATCACGTTGCGGTTTTGACGCTCAATAATCCGCCTGCCCACACATGGACAAAAGAAAGTTTAGCCAGTTTAAAACAACTGGTAAATGATTTAAACGCCAACAAACAAGTTACCGCTTTGGTGGTGCATGGCGATGGCGAAAAGTTTTTTTCAGCAGGGGCGGACTTGAACAGCTTTGCCAGTGGTGACAAAGGTCAAGCCGCGGAGATGGCGATGGCATTTGGAGAAGCATTTGAAGCGTTATCGGATTTCCGTGGCGTGTCGATTGCCTGTATCAACGGCTATGCGATGGGTGGTGGTCTTGAGTGTGCATTGGCGTGCGATATCCGCATTGCCGAGAGCCATGCCCAAATGGCACTCCCTGAGCTATCTGTTGGCTTATTGCCATGTGCAGGCGGTACGCAAAACTTGCCGTGGCTGGTGGGCGAAGGATGGGCAAAGCGCATGATTTTATGCGGTGAGCGTATCAAGGCAGATAAGGCGCTGCAAATTGGTTTGGTGGAAGAAGTCGTGGAAAGTGGCAAAGGGTTAGAAACGGCTTTAGAATTGGCTCAAAAAGTGGCGAAGCAATCCCCCGATGCGATTGCGTCGAGTAAAACCTTGATTATGTCGGCACGTTATCAGCCACCAAGTTTTAACTGGATAAAGGAACGTGAGTTATTTATCAAATTATTTGATGGCGACAACCAACAAGAAGGCGTCAATGCGTTCCTTGAAAAACGCTCGCCAGAGTGGAAATAAACAAAAACTATTTATGAGTGAAATTCAACTATTCTTCATAACCGATATTACCAATTTAGTTTTTGCATATGAGCACCCATTAAATGAAGAATGGGAAAATAAACTACTAATAAAAAATCATTATACTTATATTAATGATAAATTACTTAGATATTTAGCCGATAGTTTAGAATGGGTTAATTTTAGTGTTGATGAGAAAGACGTAGTTTATCAAGGATTAGATTTTGAAGGTGTGAATACGCTTTATCCAAATCAAATTACTAGTTTTAAAAAGTTAATTTTGGCTTGGATTGCACTTTTTGAAAATGCAAACCAAACATTTGATTTAAACCGTTTTAACCAACCTCAAACTTTTGATAAATCCACTGTTTTAACGCAACTTTATCAATTAGTTGAGTTTTGTCAAATTGTTGAAAATAACCCAAATAAATGCTTAGTACATATCGGACTATAATAGGAAAATAAAAATGAGCGAGGAAAATCAACAACCTGTAATATTTGAAACGATAGCCACCCACTGTGGTCACCACATCGGCACGATGACATTGAACGACCCGAAAGCCCTAAACGCCCTAAGCGTCGATATGTGCAAACTGATGGCAAATCAGCTTGCAAAATGGGCAACCGATGACAGCATCGTCGCCATTTTGCTAAAGGGAAGTGGCGAAAAAGCCTTTTGTGCAGGGGGCAATATCCGCAAACTGTATGACAGTATGATTGACACTCCGCCCCAAGTGCCTATGCAGCAGCCCAATCCGTACGGGGTTGAATTCTTCGAAAACGAATACAGTCTATACCGGCAAATGCACTTTTACCCAAAACCGATTATCTTGTGGGGTAACGGTATTGTCATGGGCGGTGGTATGGGCTTGATGGCGATGTGTAGCCATCGTATCGTCACCGAAACCACCCGTTTTGCCATGCCAGAGATTACCATCGGCTTATACCCCGATGCCACAGGTTCGTGGTTTTTGGCGCGTATGCCTGCCAAAATTGGGCTGTTTTTGGGCTTGACAGGGGCGAACTGTAACGCCAACGATGCGATTTTCTCTAGCCTTGCTGAGTATGCGGTGGCAAGTAGCGAATATGACAAAGTGCTTGACACGCTAAAACAAGCCAATTGGCAAGCTGACAGCAATTTACACGATATCGCAAGCCAAGCCTTAGCCAAAATTCATCATACCGAGCATTTAGCAGACAGTCATTTGATGAAGCATTTTAATACCATCCAAGCGCTAGTAAACAAAGGCTCAGTGCATGATATAGATGCAGCCTTGCGCGATGACAACTTCACCAAAGTCAACGGCGAAGCGGATAAATGGCTCGCCAAAGCGGTCGAGACTTATCGGCACGGTTGCCCAGTCAGTGCAGCATTGACGGTTGAGATGTTTAAACATGCCAGCAAATTATCGCTTGAGCAAGTGCTATATATGGAGATGAATGCGTCGCTACATTGTGTTAATTACCCCGATTTTCGTGAGGGTGTACGCGCTTTATTGATTGATAAAGACAAATCGCCAAAATGGAGCAAAACCCTTGATGAATGCGATGCCCGCTATATCCAGTCGCATCTTGCGTCAGCTTTTCCCAATAGCGAACATCCCTTTGAGTCTTGGTTGGGTAGCGATTCGCTCTCAGCAAAATTAGCCAAACTTGCTGTATAAAGTTTAAAAACACCACAACATACAAGGAATGTATATGCCAAATAATCAACAAACAGCCATTAAAAAAATTGCCTTTATCGGACTTGGTAACATGGGCAAACCGATGGCAGAAAATCTCATCAAAAATGGCTTTGCCCTCAACGTATTTGACCTAAACACCGCCGTGCTAGACGACCTTGCCAAACAAGGGGCAAACGTGGCGACTTCACCTGTGGACGCAAGCAAAGAGGTGGATATGGTCATCACCATGTTACCTGCAGGTCAACATGTCAAAGAGGTGTATCTGGGTAAAGACGGTAATCAAGGCTTGCTCGATGTGGTGAGTAAAGATACCTTGCTGGTCGATAGTAGCACCATCGCAGCGAGTGATGCGCGTGAAGTTGCCGAAGCTGCGGCAGATAAAGGCATTCAGTTCATGGATGCGCCCGTATCAGGCGGTACCGCAGGGGCAGCAGCAGGGACACTCAGTTTTATTGTGGGCGGGCAAGCTGAGCAATTTGAGCAGGTCAAACCCGTGCTAGAAGCGATGGGAAAAAATATCTTTCACGCTGGTGAGGTCGGTGCAGGTCAAGTCGCCAAAATCTGTAATAACATGCTGCTTGGCGTGATTATGACAGGGACAGCCGAAGCCATGAATTTGGGCGCCAAAAACGGATTAGACCCAAAAGTCTTAGCCAGTATTTTGTCAGCGAGCACCGGTCGTAACTGGGCGCTAGAAGTGTGTAATCCGCATCCCGATGTTGGCGATGCCATGCCATCAAGCCGTGGTTATACAGGTGGATTTATGAGCAAACTCATGCTCAAAGATATGAACCTTGCCAAACAAACGGCCAATGACACTAAGGTGGTGACACCAATGGCAGACCAAGCCACGGCACTGTATAGCAAACATAGTGAGCAGCATGGCGATAAGGATTTCTCAAGCATTATGGCGCATTATGATGCGAACGTTCTGCAATAAGTTTTGGCATTCAGCAAAAAGCTAGGATTTTTTTCTGGCTTTTTTCTGGTCGTTAATTCAAAAGTTAACCCAAAAATAGGGTAGAATTAGCGTCAATTCCAATTTATCGCATTAGTGTTATTATGTCTAAGCCAACAGCACGCCCCAAAAAACCAAAAATTGTCTTTTTTGATATTGATGATACTTTGTACATCAAGCAGCAAGAAAGGGTACCGCAATCCGCGATTGAGGCGCTCAAACAATTAAAGCAGCAAGGCATTATGGTCGCTATCGCCACCGGTCGGGGTCGTGCTGTTTTTCCCAAAGCTGTGTATGAGCTCATTGAAACCGTAGGTATCGATGTGCTTGTCACCATCAACGGTCAATGCAGTCACCACCAAGGTGAATTGTTAGCGCATTATCCGATGACGCCTGCGCAAATTAAACTCATTACCGATTATGTTGAATCAAATAATTTATCCTATGCCTACATGACAGATACTGAAATCATTGCGTTAGCAGAAGATGATGCGCTGGCAGACGCTTTGAATTCGCTTAAAATAGCTTACCGTACTGCCCGTCATGATGACATTGATTTGTCGATACCTATTTATCAAGTCGTGGCATTTCATCCTGACAACACGCAGGTAAATTTTGAATTTCCCTCGACTTTAAAAGTCATGCGCTGGCATAAAAACGGTATCGATATTCTAGATGCGACAGGCTCGAAGGCCCGCGGCATTGCGCAGGCGCTCAATAAACTGGGGCTGGATTTTGAAGATGCGATGGCATTCGGCGATGGGGTGAATGATATCGAAATGTTACAGACAGTCGGCTTTGGCGTGGCGATGGGGAATGCTCATCCCGATGTGAAAGCGGCGGCTGACTATGTATGTCCAACTGCGTGGGAAGATGGCATCTATCAAGGCTTACAACATTTGGGTTTGTTGCCACATGGGTGAGGCAGCAAATGATTAAGCCGTGCCATGTATATACAATTCATGAGTAAAATCGCTTTAAGCGTTTTAACTTTACCTTGTCAAAAGTGTCAAGGATAACATTTAAGTCTCCCCAAAAAACGCATCACGAATATCATCGGCAGCTTTTTGCATATCAGGTACAAACCCAATCAAGTCATCGAGGGATTTGCGCGTTTTAGGTGCGGTTGTGTACAGTGAACCGATGTAACGACCTTGGGTGTCATTGATTGCGACAGCAATTGAGACCGCTTGGGCAATATATTCTTCATCAGAAATTGCATAGCGCTGCTTGGCTACCTGTTCAAGACTTTGATTGAGCGCATCCCTATCGGTAATCGTGGCAGGGGTGATAGCGGTTAATGATAAATTTTTTAGCAGCGTGACCCTATCGTCTTTTGTGAGCGTACTGAGGTAGATTTTACCAGCCGCCGTACACCAAATGGGTGCTTGCGAATCAGTGGGCATATACACTTGTAAGGCAGAAGGACAAGGTACGCGGTCGGTATATACCATGTTGACGTAATAAGGTACCGCCATGCCACAGGTTTCACCGATTTTATCCACCAGTCTTTGCAAAATCGCAAACCGCTGAATCGCCACTTGCTGGCTTTGCCAAAGATGAATCGCCATATGCCGCGTACGCGACGCAGGCACAATCGTACCATTGATATCGACCCGCACAAAGCCTTCTTCTTGCAGCTGCTGTATCAGTCGGTGCATGGTCGGTTTTGGAATATCCAAAATCTCAGACAAATCCAGCGGGGATAAAGGACGCTGTGCCGCAGACACGGCTTCGATGATTTTTAAAACACGGGTAATAGAAGAAACTCGAGCCATTATATTGTCTTTTTAAGTCTAGGGTCAGCACGTCGCCAGAAAAAATTGAAAAAAATATTTTGCAAAGTTGGCAGTGATTAAAGTGCAAGGTTTTTTGATTATACCAAAATTTTTTTAAACTTCACCTGCTATTTGCGGGTTCATCATGCATAACCTCAGTGTTGCAGACCCAATTTGCTTTCAAATTGAGCTTACGGGCAATATCCGCTAATATAGTCGGCATTTAACGCTTAACCAAGCCACATTTATCAATACCAAGACATATTTATCAATTTGGGGAAAACACATGCCGCGTTTTGTCAGTTTTAATATCAATGGATTGCGGGCGCGCCCACACCAGCTTGAAGCCATTCGCGATATTATCGCACCCGATGTCATCGGGCTACAGGAAACCAAAGTACATGATGACGCATTTCCGCTACACAGCGTGCAGCAATTGGGCTATCATGTCGAGTTTTTTGGGCAAAAATCTCACTATGGCGTGGCGTTATTATCGCGACAAAAACCTATTTTTGTACAAAAAGGCTTTCCAACCGACAGCGACGATGCGCAGCGACGGTTTATCCATGCGCGCTATGATTTTAATGGCAAATATATTGATGTGCTCAATGGCTATTTTCCGCAAGGTGAAAATCGCAAGCATGAAACCAAATTTCCGATGAAGCGCAAATTCTATGCCGATTTAACCGACTATATCTTGCAGCTTAAAGCAGAAAATCGCAGTATGATTTTGATGGGGGATATGAATATTGCGCCGCTTGATTTTGATATTGGTATTAGCGAGGATAGTGTCAAACGTTGGCTAAAAAATGGCACGTGCTCGTTTTTGCCAGAGGAGCGAGAATGGTACCAAGCCCTGCTTGCGACAGATTTGCATGATACTTATCGGGCGTTATATGCCGACGGTCAGCAACTTAGCTGGTTTGATTATCGCAGCAAGGGATTTGACGATGAGCCAAAGCGGGGGCTGCGGATTGACCATATCTTGATGACGCCTGATTTAGCAGATAAGCTCAACGGTGCAGGCGTTAGCTATGATTTGCGTGCCATGGAAAAACCCAGCGACCATGCCCCGATTTGGGCAGATTTTTTGGATTAATCAATTAAACAACAGTAAGGAGCGCTCTCATGCCAGTTGGCAATGTCGAACTTGTAAAATTAAACCCAGTGAAAGGGATAAAAATTGGCATCACCGAAGCCCACGTGCGCTATGCAGGGCGCAAAGACTTAACGGTTTTTGACATCATAGCGGGCGCAAATACCGCGGTTGTCACCACGCAAAACCAATTTTGTGCCGCACCTGTGCAGTTGCTGCGAGAATTTATCGCCAAAGACAGTCCGCGTTATTTGATTGTCAACACAGGCAACGCCAATGCTGCCACAGGTGAAGACGGTAAACAGCGTGCCAAAACAACTTGTGTGGCATTGGCAGAAAAAACCGGTGTCGCAGCCGAGCAAGTATTGCCTTATTCCACCGGGGTGATTGGGGAAACCCTGCCGGCGGATAAAATTATCGCGGGGTTAGATAGCGCCTTAGCCAATTTAACCGAAGATAATTGGCTTGGCGCCGCCCACAGTATCATGACTACCGATACCACCCCAAAAGGACATAGCGAAATCGTGGAAATTGATGGTACAACTTACACGGTGACAGGTATCTCAAAAGGCGCGGGCATGATTCGCCCCAATATGGCGACCATGCTTGGCTTTGTGGCAACCGATGCCAACATTGAGAAATCATTGCTACAAAATATCTTGACCGACACGGTGAATCAGTCATTTAACCGCATCACGGTGGATGGCGATACCTCGACCAATGACTGCTGTACGTTAATTGCCACAGGACAAGTTGGGGAGATGATTGACAGTGAAAATCACCCGCATTATCAAGCGATTTATGAGGCAATTAACAATGTGATGATTCGAATCGCTCAATTGATTGTACGCGATGGTGAAGGGGCAACCAAATTTATCACGGTCAAAGTGACAGGCGGTGAAACCTCTGAAGAATGTGCCAAAATCGCGTATGAAGTCGCGCATTCACCGCTGGTAAAAACCGCATTTTTTGCCAGTGACCCAAATTGGGGGCGTATTTTGGCAGCGGTAGGCAAAGCGGGCGTGATGCTCGACCAGTCAAAAGTGGCGGTATCACTCGATGAGGTGCGTATCTGCGAGCGCGGCGGCTTGGCACAAGACTATACCGAGGCGCGTGGTAGCGAGGTGATGAAGCGTCCTGAAATTACCATTCACATTGAATTGGGTCGCGGACAGGCGAGTGATACCGTCTATACCTGTGATTTATCATACGAGTATGTCAAAATCAATGCTGATTATCGTTCTTAAAGTCAATCTTAAAGTCAATTAAAGGTAACGAATGAAAAAACTAACCACCCTGCTTTTTTTGCTGACCACCGCTGTTATCTTACAAGGGTGTGTGCATAAAGTTGTCACTGTCCCTGTCAAAGTTGCCTATAAAACCACCAAAGGGGTGGTCAAAGGCACGGTAGCCGTCGCTAAAGCGGTAATACCAGGCGATAGTGAGGACAAAAAAGACTAAACACAGGCTGTCTAGTGATGTATGTCACACTCATTCACTGATGGCATTGATGGCAATTATTTATGGCAATCATGCGTAGCGTCTTTGCCGTAACATTTCATACAGACACAGTGACCCTGCTATCGCCACGTTTAGGCTTTCTTGACCATTGGGCTGCGGTAGCGCAATCGGAGCAGATTGACTAAGTAACCTCTCATCCACGCCTTGTCCTTCATGCCCCATAATTAAGGCTAACGGTTGTCTCAAATCGGTCTGATAAATAATATGATCGGTATGTGAGCTCGTGGCAAACATCGGCACTTGGACCTTCATCAATACCTCATCTACGCTGATGCCTTCAAAAATGGTTAAACTAAAATTTGCCCCCATGCCCGCTCGCAAGGTTTTGGGCGACCACGCCGATGCTGTGCCCGTGGTACAGATAATGGTTTTAATTCCCACAGCGGATGCGGTGCGAAATAGTGTACCCAAATTGCCATTGTCCTGCACACCATTGATGATTAAGCAATCGCTGGTGATGGGCGGATTAAAGTCTAAATGTGGCATATCAATCATCGCCATGATGGGCAGGCTCTCGCCCAGAGTGCGAATCTCTTTATACAGATTATCGCTAACCGTTAACGTTTTTACCTGGTTAAGCCGACCGAGCAGGGCGTTGATTTCGTCATTGTGCAAACCACTTTCGCTGACAATCACGGTTTCGGGCGTGAGACTAGCATTGAGATAGCTTTCTAGCAAATGCGTGCCTTCGATCACGGTTTTGCCCAGTTTCTTACGCTGGCGCGACCCAGTGAGTAGCGCATGGGCAGTTTTGATGGTTGGGTTGTCTTTTGAAGTGATAAGCATTATTTGACTTCTTCATGCAGCTTTTTAACATACTCCACTTCGTTTTTTGCCCCCAGTACCACAGGCACCCGCTGGTGGATACTGGTCGGCTCGATATCCAAAATACGGTTGGTGGCATCGGTACTCAAACCTCCTGCTTGCTCAATCAGCAAGCTCATCGGATTGGCTTCATACATCAGACGCAGTTTACCCGGTTTATCAGGGTGTTTGGTGTCAAATGGATAACTAAAAATCCCCCCACGGCACAAAATACGGTGAATATCGCCCACCATCGCCGCCACCCAGCGCATATTAAAGTCTTTACCGCGCACGCCAGTTTTTCCCGCCGTAAACTCGTCAATATAACGCTGCATGGGTGGCAACCAATAGCGATAGTTGGAGGCATTAATCGCATACTCCTTGGTATCTGCGCTGATTTGCACTTGGTCTTTGATTTGCACAAACGCTTTGGTGTCTGGGTCAAGACTAAACATGGCGACACCCTTGCCAAGCGTGATTGACATCACAGTGGAGGTGCCATACAAAATATAACCCGATGCCAACTGCGCCGTCCCTTTTTGCAAAAAGTCCTCATCCGTCGCAGGGTGACCTTGGTTGTTGTAGGGTAAAATCGAGAAAATTGTACCGACTGCCATATTAATATCAATATTAGATGAGCCATCAAGCGGGTCAAACAGTACCAATACATCGCCATGTTGATTGGCAGGGGTGGCGTTATCTAATTCTTCAGAAGCCACGCCCGCGCAATGCGGATTGCTGCTCAAAGCGTCTAGCAACAAATCATTGGCAATGACATCGAGTTTTTTTTGCTCTTCGCCCTGCACATTTTGGTTACCCGCTTCGCCCAAAATATCCGCGAGCGCGCCGCGTTTGAGCAAGTCGCTGATTTGAATGCCGACTTTGGTAATGGTGGTAATGATATCGGCAACGGCAGGTTGGGCGTTTTGCGCGGCAAGATAAGTTTCAAGATTTGACATAAGTAGACCTTATTATAGGAATTTACACAGCATGAATTAAAAAAAATATAGACAATTTGCCGCAAATTGTAGCACTTTTTGACCCGTCGTATCAGCGATAATCGCAAAATATTGGCGTATTTATTCCAGCCGATTTACGGTAAAATAGGCAAAATTTATACAAATAACAACAAATCTAGGTGGCTGATGAATATTTTAAACACCCAAACCTTATCTAACGAAGCACTGCAGAGCAAGCTTGATCAGGCGATGGCAAAGCCAGAGCTGACCGCAGCAGGTGATTTGCGGCATTTTATCGGCGTAGAAGGATTATCCAAAGCCCAGCTGATGGCCATCATCGAAAAAGCCAATGGTTACTTAACTGATAATGCCGGTCGCCCCAACAGCATCCGTAACAGTGATGAGCTTGAAGGCTGTACGGTGATGAATTTGTTCTTTGAAAATTCTACCCGTACTCGAACTACCTTTGATGTGGCTGCCAAACGTCTTGGCGCCAGTGTCATCAGTATCGATATTGCCAAATCCAGCACCCAAAAAGGCGAAAGCTTACGAGATACGCTGTGGAATCTTGAAGCCATGACAGCGGATATTTTTGTGGTGCGTCATTCATCGAGTGGCGCCGCACATTTTATGGCAACCGAAGTCACCCCAAATATTGCCATTATCAACGGTGGTGACGGCTGGCACGCGCATCCGACCCAAGCGATGCTCGATATGCTCACGATTTATCGTGAAGCGCCAAGACCGTTTGAGGAATTAACGGTAGCGATTATCGGCGATATCAAGCATAGCCGCGTTGCCCGTTCGGACATTGCAGCGCTCAAAACCTTGGGGGTTAAAGAAATTCGCGTCGTGGCGCCCAAGACATTATTACCAAAAGGCATTGAGCGGTATGGTGTCAGTGTCTATAACGATTTAGACTCGGCAGTGGTTGACTGTGATGTCATCATTGGTCTACGTATTCAAAATGAGCGTATTGGCTCGCCGCTGTTGCCATCGACATCCGAATATTTTAAAGCGTATGGCATTACCACCGAACGCCTTGCCCTTGCCAAACCTGACGCGCTTGTCATGCACCCAGGACCGATGAATCGCGGCGTTGAAATCTCATCAGCTGTTGCCGATGGTGAGCAATCGGTGATTTTAAAACAAGTCAATAACGGCATTGCGGTACGTATGGCGGTGTTGGCACTGGCTATGCAAGGGCAACGTGCCGCACGCAGCGCATCTTAAATTTAGCGAAAAAAATGACAAAGTAGGCAAAACCAAAGTAGGCAAAACCATGACGCTTCAAAATCTTTTACCTGCCAACTGGCAATTTGATACCACGCAGCTTAACCCTATCGACAGCCATGGCAAATGGCTATTACCGCCGCTGGTGGATTTATGTGCGCGTTTGCGTGAACCTGGGCACCAGTCGCATGGCACACTAAAATCAGAAGGCGCCGCGGCTCGAAAAAACGGTTTTTTGCATGTCGTTATACCACCTGATACCAATCCCGTGCTTGAAAACGGCTCATTACTGGCAGGCTTGCGAGAGCGGGCTTATCAAGATGGCGGCATCTATCTGCATATATTGGGGGCGATGACCGCAGGTCTTGAAGGTGAAAAACCCGCCAATATGCTTGGGCTGAAGCAAGGTGGCATCATTGGGGTCAGCAATGCTCGCCGCAAATTCGCCAATGATGACGTACTACTGCAAGCACTGGATTATGCGGCGACTTATGACATCAAAGTATTTTTTTACCCTGATGAACCCAGTTTATCCAAAAACGGTGTCGCCCATGATGGCTACATCGCATCTTATCACGGCTTGGCAGGTATTCCTTGGATTGCTGAAACAGTGGCATTATCCAAGCAACTGTTGATTGTCGAAGAAACAGGCGTATCGGCACATTTTGGTCAGCTGACCACCAAATCATCGATTGATTTGATTCGCTGGGCGAAACAAAGGGGCTTGCCCGTGACCTGTGATGTGGCGATGCACCAGTTACATTTAACCGATGATGCCTTGATTGGTTTTAATGCTTTGGCGTATGTATTGCCGCCCCTGCGTTCCAATACGGATAAAAAAGCGCTGCAAGAGGGCTTGCAAGATGGCACGATTGATGCGATTTGTAGCCACCATGAGCCATTGGCAAAAACCGCTAAACAAGCGCCATTTGCGGAGTGCAAACCCGGTATTAGCAACTTTGATACTTTTATGGGGCTAGCCTGTCAATTGGTTAAAGAGTGTATTTTGACCCCAGAGCAGCTAGTAGAAAAAATCGCACTCAACCCTGCAAAAATCGCTGGCATTGAAGCTAGCTATCATCAAACGGGCGGGGCGGTGTTGGTTGACCCCAGTCTGACTTGGACGGTGACAAAAGAATCGATGATATCGCAAGGCAAAAATACGCCATTTATCAATAGCGAGCTGACAGGGAAAGTCGAGCAAGTCTATTTTTAGGCTTGTTTGAAGCTTGTTTTAAGATTGGATACGGTAATGAATCATGCCAAAGGCGTTTAAGCAGATAGCCCGGCCAGTCCCTAATAGCCATCATGCCAAGAACGCCATCATCATGGTCGCTATCTATGAGCTGGTAAAAGGATTGGTAGCGCTAGGGGTAGCGGCTATTATCTTTGTAGGGCATGATAAATTGCAATGGATTGCGCGGGTGGTTTCACAGGCGCTGCATCGTATCATGAGTATGGCACTGCACCACCAAATAGAAGCACTTAATCACTATGCTTGGGTCGCTAACCAAAATTGGCAAAAAGCCTTTTGGATAGTCGTGGGCTATGCGCTGCTGCGTTTTGTGGAAGCCTATGGTCTTTATCGAGATAAGATATGGGCGTATTGGTATAGTGTTTTGGGCTACGGCGTGTTTTTACCGCTTGAGGTTTATGAGTTATTTAGCCATCGGTTTAATTGGCTTAACTTTTTGATACTGCTAGTGAATATCGTCATTGTTGTGGTGGTTTATCGCAATATGCGCGCCAAAGGGTTATTGGGTAAAAAGATGACACAGGCTTAAGCTATCGATAAAAAAAGCGAGTAAAAAAGGGCAGAATCTGCCCTTTTTTACTCGCCAAACTAGCTGTCTGGTTTAGCTATCTGGTTTATCTTTTTCGGTAATGATACGCGGGGATTTTTTGCTCGCATTGGCTGCAATTTTTGATTTGATGAAATTGAAAGGATTGTACGGGCTATCGAGTACACTAGCCGGGACAATCTGACGAATTTTAGCCATTACCGCTGTATTATCACCTTTTGGTTTGTCATCATCCGCTAGGACTTTTGATTGGACTGTTTGGGTGGTGGTAATTTCATTGCTAAAACTCGTGTCATCTAGGTTACTGATGTCCCAACGCATATTGTCAAAATTATTGGCATTCAAATAATTATCAATCGCAAATTTATGCTCGTCTGTGGCATTGCCACTTTGTGTGGATGAGGGCGTCGCTTTGTTTTCGCTATGACTATCGTATTCACTGTTACTTTCTTCAAGCGTCTTTAGCGGATGTTTATCATCTAACCCCTTATCATTTGACAAGTGTTTTTGGTTATCATGACCTTGCTTAGCAACTGATGATTCATGTGATAATTCATCCGATAACTCATCGTTATTTAAGGCATTAAAATCACGCGGTTGACTCGATAAGCTACCTTGACCTTTAAAATCAAGCGTGCCATCAAAGCCAGTCGCTTGCTCGGCGTCAGTTTCTTTGATACGTTTATCTTCATTGACCACGTCACTGACTTGACCGCCTGATAGACCTGAACCTTCACGTTGACCGGCTAGTTTGTTGCCTTTACCTTTGTCTTTTTTTCCTGTATCTGGCTCGATGTCTTCGGCATTTGGGGTCTGACGCGGTGCGATACTATCAAAAATACTTGCCATCGATATATCAAAATTATATTTGAGCATGGCTTCACCACGGGCTAAGGTATTAATCCACTGCACAGTCCAAGGCGCGTTATTTTTAAGTTTTCGCAAATCCTTTTCATGCGGCAAAGGATAAGGCATATTTTGATAAAAATCCCAAAAACTATAATCATCGAGCGAGCGTTTAAGCACATATTCATCTTTGTCACTGGTGGTGATGAGATTGTTATCTTGTAAAAAGCTAATATAAGTGTACCAATTTGGCATCTCTTGGCGACCTAGCACATCACGCAGACCAGCTTCGGTGACGACATTGCCTTTTTTATGCTCACGGTATAACACGTTTAACATATCCATCAAGCTAAACAAGGCATGACGTGGGAAGATTTCTTTGGTCTCAAAAATGGTCAAACAATAGCTGATTTGCACCCCAAGCAGAATGATATTCCAAGAAATATAAATCCAAAGTAAGAATAACGGCAAAATTGCAAATGCCCCATACACCGCTTTATAACTGGTAAAGTTATCGACAATTACGCCAAAGGTGAGTTTTAAGATTTCAAAGATAATCCCAACCACAACACCGGCAACCAACGCATGTTTAAAACGTACTTGGCAGCGCGGGATAAACCAATACATGGCCACCAGACCCATCAGCATAACTGCAATGGAGCCGATTTGTACCCAAATCGCCCAGTCAATCCCATAACCACCAATCTTTTGATTTAAAAAACTCAAACTTTGAACGGTACTCGAGACAATCATCGCTAACGCAAGCACAATAGGCAACAGGGTAATAATCACCCAATAACGCACAAGATTGAGCCAGCTGGTCTCTTTTTTTTCAACGCGCCAAATTTGGTTAAACGCGGTTTCAATCGTCATTAAAGTGGAAATGGTGGTAAAAAATAAGATACCCACACCGATGATGGTTAAGTTCGATGAATTACTGGTAAATTGGTTGAGATACTTGGTGACCTGTAATCCGGTACTGGGCAAAATATTGCTAAATATTAAGTTTTGAATCTGCTCACGCGCTTCTGCTAACTGCGGAATGGTGGAGAGAATCACCACCAACAAGGTTAAAATCGGCACAATAGACAGCAGCGTGGTATAAGTCAATAATGCAGCTTTTTGGCTACAATTATCATCGATAAAATTTTTGATAAGATACATCAAAAACTGTACCCATTTATGTTGAAAAATGGATAATTTTTTTAGTTTGGCAATGAGTTCATTCATAGTAGTTCTTATTGATAAAAAATTTCAAAGTTTGACCATCAAATCGGCGAAAAAGGCAGTGATTGTATGGCAGTATGGTATCATATTCAAAAAAATTGTTTATTGAATTACTGTGAACAGTTTTGGTGTTTTGCAATTGGCAATCTGGCTAGTAGATTGCCTTGACCCTGCCATCAAAATTCATTCATCAAAATTTATTCACCCAAACTAGCTTGACGTAACAATTATCAAAATTGATGTGAGAAAAAACCATGAGTCAACCTTATATTTTAGTCTTGTATTACAGCCAAAATGGCTCTACCAAAGATTTGGCGTATCTGGTCGCACAAGGTATTGAAGATAGTGGCACAGGCATAGCCGCTCGGATTCGCACCGTACCCAAGGTCAGTAGCGAGACTGAAAAAGTTGCGCCAAGTATTCCTGATGAGGGTGACCTGTACGCCACCATGGATGACTTAAAAAACTGTGTAGGACTGGCACTCGGCAGCCCCACCCATTTTGGCAATATGGCAGCATCGATGAAGTATTTTTGGGATAATAGCGTCACAATTTGGCTCGCGGGGGATTTGCAAAACAAACCGGCATCTGTATTTACCAGTACGGGTACCATGCACGGCGGGCAGGAGACGACTTTGACTAGTATGATGACGCCGCTACTGCATCATGGCATGGTAATTGTGGGAATTCCCTATAGTGAGCCTGCGCTCAATACCACGAGCCAAGGTGGAAGCCCGTATGGTGCAAGCCATGTCAGTGGCGCAAAGCATGATCACATCATGAGCGCAGACGAAAAAACATTAGCCATCGCCCAAGGTCAACGTCTAGCCAAAATTGCCAAGGCATTACAAGCGTTATGAGAAAACAAGCATTATGAGAGAAAAAGACTCGCACTCACTATCTGCCCCCAAACCCATTTATCCCATCCACCGCCGCTTAACCATAGTATGGTGGGTTTGGCTGGGGTTTCGATTGCTGGCAGTACCGCTATTGACGCATTGGTTGGCAAGTGCAAAGCCTGCTATGGTCGGCGGGATTGCTTGGCAAGCTTTGTGGTTGATACCTGCGCTGTTATCAACGCCTTATATCGTGAAAGGCAAAAGCCCATACGCGCTACTGCTGCTAAGTATGCTTACTTTTGTATATTTGGGGGGCAGTGGTATGGTTGCACTAAAATACGGGTATCAAACGCATTGGGGATTGATGGCGGTTTGGTTGGTGGATTTTGTTTTGCTAGGATGGGTCAATTACTGGTTATTTATTTTGTTAAAACGACTGCCAAAAATGAATGGCTAATTGCCAAAAGAGCGTACCCAAGTCACCAAGTCACGTACGCTCTTTTTAGGCTAAAAAATTATGCTAAAACATCGTTAGGCCAACACATCATTTAGCCATTTACCGATAATTTTGAGTTGCGGCATACACACTTGATGCGCCATTGGATAGCTGTAAAACTGCGGCTGATAACCTTTTGACTCAAGCCATGCTTTGGCTTCTTGCCCAAGCTGTACTGGGACAACAGGGTCTTGTGTACCATGATGAATGGCAATGTTTAGATTTTTATTGGCATCACTTAAAGTTAGGCTGTCTTTGGTCGCTAAATAAGTCGATAGGGTTAACAGTCCGGCTAATGGTTTGTCATAGGTTAACGCGGTTTGATAGGCGACCGCACCGCCTTGTGAAAATCCAGCAATCACGATATGCTCAGGCGATACACCGCGCTCGGCTTCACGCTTGATTAATTCTCCAATCGAGCGGGCGGATTGTTCAATCTGTGCGGTGTCGATTTTGCGCTCAAGCGACATTTCCAAAATATCATACCAAGCTGGCATCACATAACCTTGGTTGATGGTTACAGGAATGGCGGGGGCGTGAGGAAATACAAACCGTATGCCATGTTTGCCATCGAGTCCCAAGTCAGGGACGACCGGCTCAAAGTCATGACCATTTGCGCCCAGTCCGTGTAGCCAAATCACCGCTCTATCAACCGGTAGATTGTTGGGATTGTGAATGACTTCAACCGTTTTTAATAAACTCATAAATTCTCCTTTCATGTGAAACTAACAAATGTCATAAAAATTAATTGTCATAAAAATAATTAGCCGATAGCTTAAAAATAGGGATAACGCTTGATTTTAGCTTATTCATACCACATTATCTAGGCAATGTTTACCATAAGAATAGCCTAAGTGAATGAAAGAACTTATATCGACTGCTGTACCATTAAATGACCCTCAACTAGACAAACCTCAAACAGACAAGCACCATGGTGTGAAATTACCTGTCATGGCAAAAGACAGCTATTATCTATCACGCCTTGCCCAACAATTAAAACAAATCAAAGACAAAGAAAGCGAAGACTATAGGTCAAGATTTGATCGCTACCAAAAACAACTCAAACACTCGCAAGACAGGGTGCAAAGCCGTATTGCCAGTCTGCCAACGATACATCTAAACGAAGACTTGCCCGTCAGCCAACAAGCCGATAGACTCATCAAAGCCATCCAAGACCACCAAGTCATCATCGTGGCAGGGGAGACAGGCTCAGGCAAAACTACCCAATTACCTAAGATTGCCATGCTCGCAGGGCGAGGGGTAACAGGGCAAATCGGACACACACAGCCAAGACGATTAGCGGCGCGTAGTGTGGCAAATCGCATTGCTGAAGAATTAGGGGAAACGCTCGGACAGACAGTGAGCTTTAAAGTGCGTTTTACTGAGCAAGGCTCATCGGATTCCATTGTCAAACTGATGACCGACGGTATTTTGCTTGCCGAAATGGCGCATGACAAGTTTTTGAGCCGCTATGATACCATTATCATTGATGAAGCCCATGAGCGCAGTCTTAATATCGACTTTATCATGGGTTATCTCAAGCGTCTATTGCCAAAACGTCCCGATTTAAAGGTGATTATCACATCGGCAACGCTCGATACAGCAAGGTTTAGCCAGTATTTTTCTAGCGTTGATGGTAAAACCAAAAAAGCGACGCCCGCGCCTGTGTTTGTGGCTGAAGGTCGCAGTTATCCCGTGGAAGTGCGCTACCGTCCGTTGACGGAGGAGATTGTCACAGGTTCGGATGATGACAGCTTTGATGATGTGGAAGATAACTTGCCGCGAGCGATTACCGCAGCGGTGGAAGAGTGCTACCAAGACGCTGCCAGCAAAGGGCATGCTGACCAAGCGGATATTTTGATTTTTGCGGCAACAGAAGCGCAAATTCATGATTTGGCAGATATTTTAAACCAATACGCCCCCCGTCATACCCAGATTTTGCCGTTATTCGCCCGTCAAAGTTTTGCCGAGCAACAGCAGATTTTTCACCCGACAGGCGGACGTCGCATTATCATCGCCACCAACGTTGCCGAAACTGCCTTGACCGTGCCCAATATCCGCTACGTCATTGATTTGGGTTTTGCTCGGATGTCACGCTATGACTATCGCTCGCGGGTACAACGCTTGCCGATTGAAGCGATTAGCCAAGCTGCCGCCAATCAACGAAAAGGTCGCTGTGGACGTATCGCGGCGGGCGTGTGTATCCGTTTATATTCAGAAGAAGACTTTACCAGCCGTCCTGAATTTACCGAGCCTGAAATTCTGCGTACCAACTTGGCGTCGGTGATTTTGCAAATGGCAAACTTGGGTCTGGGCGAGGTAGAAAACTTTGACTTTATCCAGCCCCCTGACAATCGACTGGTCAATGATGGGCGTAAACTATTAGAAGAATTGGGTGCGATTGCCACCAAAAAAACTGAAAATAGCCTAAGCACATCTAATAACAATAGCAAAGGTCAATCCAAACGCCATCCAAATCAGCTTACCAAAGTCGGTCAAATGATGGCAAAAATGCCCATAGACCCTCGTTTGGCACGTATGCTGATTGCAGGTGAGCAATATGGTTGTTTAAAAGAACTATTGGTGATTGTATCGGGCTTGTCAGTGCAAGACCCTCGAGAACGCCCGAGCGATAAGCAAACCCAAGCCGACCAAAAACACGCATTATTTCGCCAAGCCGACAGCGATTTTTTATTTTATCTCAGTCTTTGGCAGGCAATTCATGGGGCTTTATTTAAAAGCGGTGGATTTAAAAGCGGTGGTATTGACGGTCAAAAAAATGCAACGCTAGACGATGAAGCCACGCCAATCGCGCAAAGCCCGTATGGAAACGACAAATTAACCAATAGCCAACGTAAAAGCTTTGCCAAAAAACATTTTTTAAGCTCGCCGCGCTTACGTGAATGGCAACAAACCCATAGCCAGTTGTTGCAAATGGTTGATGGTTTAAAATTAACCATCAACCAAGAGCCAGCCAGTTATGTGCCTATTCACCGAGCATTGCTCACGGGTCTGCTGTCGTTTATTGCCCAAAAAGTCAATGATCTCGATAAAAGCGGCAAGCTAATCAAAGCCAAACGCGGCGAGTATGTCACCGCGCGTCAGCACAAAGCCAAGATTTTTCCTGCCAGTACCTTGTTTAAACAAAATCCGCTATGGGTGATGGCGTTTGAGGTGGTTGAGACCTCGCAGGTGTTTATGCGTACCGCTGCCAAAATCGAGCCAGAGTGGATATTGGCGATGGCAGGGGATTTGCTCAAATACCATTATTTTGAGCCGCATTGGTCAGCCAAAACGGGGCATGTCAAGGCATACGCCCAAATCAGCCTGTTTGGTCTGATTGTGGTACACAAACAACTGATGAATTATGAGCGGGTCAACCTTACCGAGTCTCGAGAAATCTTTTTGCGAGATGCCTTGGTCTTGGGCAATCTGAATGCCCCGTCCACAGGGGATAATAAAAAGGGCAAATTGCCGCCATTTTTGCAGCATAATATAGATAAAGTCGCTGATGTCTCCTTGATTGAAGATAAGCTGCGACGTCGAGATTTGCTGGTTGATGAAGAGCAATTATACGACTTTTATGCCAAGCGAGTGCCTGAGCATATCGCTAGTCGCAAAGTATTTGAAGATTGGCGAAAAGAAGTAGAAAAAACCGACCCACAGTTTTTATTTTTTAGTGATAAAGATGTACTTAATGAACAAGCACCCGCTACCCAAGCTTTCCCAGAAACGTGGCAATTGGGTAATCTGAAACTACCCCTGTCGTATATTTTTGACCCGACCAGCGACGATGATGGCGTGACCATTAAAGTCCCGCTCGTTGCCTTACCACAGGTTGATGCGGTTGAATTATTATGGGGTATTGCAGGGTGGCGCTATGAGCTGGTTTTGCAGCTATTAAAGACGTTGCCCAAAGATATTCGCCGTCAAATTGTGCCCGTGCCCGATACCGCCAAACAAATTTTTGACACGCTTGAAAAAAACCATCATGGTGGACTGCTAAGGCAACTGTGCCAAGCCTTAAACCAGCGCGGCGTGCGTGGGGCAAACAATCAATTTGTAGAGCCAAAAGACTTTAACCCAAGCGAGGTTGAAACCTATTTGCAGCCACAAATTGCGTTGGTCGATGACAAAAACCGCCTGATTGAAAAAGGGCGAGATATTGACGCATTAAAACTGCGCCATCAGGTCACCACAAGTCAAGCCGTTGCCAGTGGTAAAGGTGTACATAGCGAGTTTCCCGAGCATTTTAACTTTATGCAAAACCGCCACAGTGCAGGCGTGATGATCAAGCAGTTTTCGGCACTGGTTGCTGATGGACAGCCAAGCTATAGCGATAAGAATGCTGTGTCTATTCAGCAATTTACCGATGTCAGTGTGGCACTCAACAAACACCGTCAAGGCTTACTTGCCTTAATCGGCAATGAGCTCGGAGCGAAAGCCAGACAGCTTACCAGCCAAATTGATAAAAACTTTAAACTTGCCTTTGCGCCGCTTGGTGAGCTTGATAGACTCAAAGATTTGCTGATTCATGCCACGCTTGATGCCGCTTTTGAAAAATTTGTTGCAGAGTTTGACCATGAAAAATTCACGGCAGGGATTCATGATAAAGAGTTGGTGATTGCCATCAATCAGTTGCCTTTGACCTTGGATGAATTTAACCAAGCCAAAGCCGTTGTGCTTGCCAATTTCTTGAGCGTGGGTCAAAGTGTATTAGCCCAGCTAAAATCGGTGTATGAGCAGTGGCAGCAAGTTCGCCAAAAACTGCTGTTACTTGACCGTGATATTTTTGAAGAAAGTATTGAAGATATCGAAGACCAGCTCGATGATTTGAGTTTGTCGGACTTTGTGTATCGCATGAGTTATCAAGATTGGCAGCAATATCCGCGTTATTTGCAGGCGTTGTTGGTGCGACTTGATAGGCTTGAGCATAATTTGGATGCCGATCTCGATGCCGTGTATCAGCTTGATAAACACATGGAGAGGCTATCTGTTAAGGGTAATGATGAGACAATTATGCCGTATCGTTGGTTGGTTGAGGAGTTTCGGATTCAGCTGTTTGCCCAGCCGATGAAAACCCGTGTGCCTGTGTCGGATAAACGCCTAGAAAAATTGTGGGATGAGTTGAATGGTTAATAAAAAAATCCGTCAAAATTTGGCGGATTTTTTATAAAATATTGATTTAAAATAATTTTTACAAACTTTGTTTGAACTAAAATCATGATCAATAGTGTTTTTGCAGGGTATGGCTCATATTGAGTAGTCATGATGGGGAGTGCTACAGTTGATAGGGGTTTTACGAACAATAGGTTATGAACAATAGATTAATTTTTTTAGCATTTGAAATTTTTACCTATACAGTTAATTTGAGTTGATGAAAAATTAAAAAGTTGATTTGGTAAAAACAGCAAAACTTAGTAAAATAGTCAGATTAAATTTTTTAAAAGTGAAAGTCATGCCAAGCCAACCGCAAGTTTTTAATCCCCAGTCTACCAATAAACCTGCCACCCACCATCAAGCCAATCATAATGAAAACCGTACTTTAGGTCAAAGCGCCAGCCAAACGGCGCACCAACTGGCTCAAGATATAGTAACGACAAAAGCGCCTAAGATTGGTTTTGTCTCGCTTGGCTGCCCCAAAGCCTTGGTGGATAGCGAGCGCATTATCACCGAGCTTAGCCGTGATGGCTACCAAGTCGCCAGTGACTATGATGGCGCAGACTTGGTGGTGGTCAATACTTGTGGCTTTATCGAATCTGCGGTGCAAGAGTCGCTTGACGCCATTGGTGAGGCAATTACCAAAAACGGCAAGGTGATTGTCACCGGTTGCCTTGGCAAAGATGCCGAAAAAATCAAAACCATGCACCCAGCCGTGCTTGCGGTGACTGGCGCACATGCCTATGAAGAAGTCGTCAATGCCGTGTCGCATTATGTGCCCAAACCTGAACCATCAAAAACTTACGACCCAAAAATTGACCTAATCAATGATGCGGGCATTAAGCTTACGCCAAAACATTATGCTTATGTCAAAATATCCGAAGGCTGTAACCACCGTTGCACATTCTGTATTATCCCAAGCTTTCGTGGTGACCTCGTTAGTCGCCCGATTGACAGTATCATGACTGAAGCGGCTGCGCTCAAAAACGCAGGCGTCAAAGAGCTATTAATCATCTCGCAAGATACCTCAGCCTATGGCGTAGATCTTAAATACAAAACCAGTTTTTGGAATGGCATGCCCATCAAATCCAAATTTTACGATATGTGCGAGGCACTCAATCGTCTGGGCATTTGGGTGCGTTTGCATTACATCTATCCTTACCCGCATGTTGATGCTGTGGTGAAACTGATGAGTGAAGACAAGCTACTGCCATACCTTGATATCCCATTCCAACATGCTAGCCCCAATGTGCTCAAAGCCATGAAACGCCCCGCGCATAGCGAAAACGTACTGGCGCGTATCAAAACTTGGCGCGCGATTTGCCCCGATATTGTCATTCGTTCCACCTTTGTGGTGGGTTTCCCTGGGGAGACAGAAGAAGATTTTGAATATTTGCTTGACTGGCTCAAAGAGGCGCGATTAGACAGAGTAGGGGCGTTTACCTATTCAGAAATAGAAGGCGCGGCGGCAAACGACTTGCCGAACCCTGTGCCAGAGGCTATCAAACAACAACGTTATGAACGACTGATGACGCTACAGCAACAAATCAGTGCCGAAAAACTGGCTGAGAAAGTCGGTAAAACCTTAAAAGTGCTGGTTGATGAGATTGATGAAGAAGAAAATATCGCCATTTGCCGTAGCTATGCCGATGCGCCAGAAATTGACGGTCACGTGTATGTGGATAATATTGATGCATCGGTTAAAGTCGGTGAATTTTTGACCGTCACCATTGATGAAGCCAATGAGTATGACCTTTTTGCCAGTTTTACAGGTGAACTGTTATAAGGATAACAATTGTCATGTCTCAATCAATGTTAGCGTATTGCTTTTTAGCAATTGCGATTGTTAGTGAGGTTACTGGTTCAACTTTTTTGGCAAAATCAGAGGGGTTTAGCAAACCCTTGCCCACTATTATCACCATGATTTGTTTTGGGATTGCTTTTTATCTTCTTTCACAAGTCATCAAAATCATACCACTGGGGATTGCTTATGCCATTTGGTCAGGGGTAGGTATTGTGTTGACCGCTATCATTGGGTACTTTATTTTGGGTAACAAATTGGATTTACCCGCCATCGCGGGAATGAGTCTAATTGTATTGGGTGTGATTGTGATTAATCTGTTTTCTCATTCAGCCACGCATTAGTCACGTTTTAATAATCCAAACATTAATATAGTACCTTAACAGTTTAATGGCTAAAGCTGACTGAATTTTCAAGGTGAGAGCAGGGTAAAAATTAAAATGACTGTTGAAATTATCTTTACACTATCTAAAAACCGTTAATTTTGTTAAAATTTCGCCATTTGCATTATTTGTTATCCAACAGCCAACAAGAGGTCAACCATGTCTGATAAAGCTCCCCGTTACCAACGTATTTTGCTCAAACTCTCTGGCGAGGCCCTGGCAGGCAAAAATGATATGGGGATTGATTCAGGCGTATTAGACAACATGAGTCTTGCGATTGCGCACTTGGTAGGATTGGGTGTGCAAGTGGGTATCGTGGTCGGTGGTGGCAACTTGTATCGTGGCGCTGCGCTACAAAAACAAGGCTTGGTGGGCCGTGTCACAGGCGACCAAATGGGTATGCTTGCGACCGTGATGAATGGCTTGGCGATGCGTGACGCCCTAGAGCGCCGTAATATCAAATGCCGTTTGATGTCAGCCTTACCAATTGGTGAAGTGACTGAAAACTACAGCAGCCGCAACGCCATACGTTATTTACAAAATAATGAAGTGTGCGTGTTTGTCGCAGGTACCGGCAATCCGTTTTTTACCACGGATACTGCAGCATGTTTACGTGGCATCGAGATTGAAGCCAATTTAATCCTAAAAGCCACCAAAGTCGATGGCGTGTATAACAAAGACCCAAATACCCACGACGATGCCGTCAAATACGACGAACTCACCTTTGACCAAGTGTTGGATCAAAAATTGGGGGTGATGGATTTGACTGCGATTGCCTTGCTGCGTGAGCATAACGTACCGCTGCAAGTATTTGATATGGCAAAACCCAACGCGCTGCTTCATGTGGTGATGGGCGAGTCAGAAGGCACCAAAGTTATCAATTACTAATTTCTAAATTTGACATACAGAGTTTTAAAAGGATGCAACATGATTAACGATATTAAAAAACAAGGCGAAGACAAAATGAAAAAGGCAATTGAAGCCTTAGAAAATGCCTTTAGCAAATTACGTACGGGCCGTGCCCATCCTGGTATTTTGCAGGGTGTGATGGTGTCTTACTATGGCTCTGAGATGCCACTTAATCAAGTGGCGAGCATCAACGTTGAAGACTCGCGTACCCTGTTAGTGCAGCCTTTTGATCGTAGCATGGTGCAGGCAGTCGACAAAGCAATTCGTGAATCAGATTTGGGTCTCAACCCAATGAGCGCAGAAGTGATTCGGGTACCATTACCCGCATTGACGGAAGAAACCCGTAAAGATATGCAAAAATTGGCACGTCATGAAGCCGAAGAGCGCCGTGTATCCGTGCGTAACGCTCGCCGTGATGCCAACAATGCCTTAAAAGCCTTGGTAAAAGACAAGCAAATCTCAGAAGACGATGAACGCCGTGCCAATGACGACATCCAAAAAATGACCGATAAATACATTGATAGCATTGATAAAATGCTCTCTAGCAAAGAAGCAGAGTTAATGGCCGTTTAATCGTTATTTATCCAATAAAAGAACCAATTCATAAGTCATAAGAAGTAGGTCATGGTTGAGTCAAAGGCAGCAATGCCACAACATATTGCCATCATTATGGATGGCAATAACCGATATGCCAAAGCACATGGGCTACCAACCGGTGGCGGGCATATTGCCGGCAAAGATAATTTAGACCCTTTGGTTGAGCATTGTATGGATATTGGTATACGTGCGTTGACGGTGTTTGCTTTTTCTAGCGAAAATTGGCAGCGCCCAGCCAATGAAGTGGCGTTATTGATGAAGCTGCTTGAGCAAACCGTCCATGACCAATTACCGCGAATGCTGCGTCACCAAATTTCTTTGCGCTTTATCGGCGATAGGGATGCCTTGACGCCGCATTTACGCGCGATTATGCAAGATGCAGAAGAGCAAACTGCCCATTTTACTAAAATGAGTTTGGTGATTGCTATCAGCTACGGCGGTCAATGGGACATCGTCAATGCCTGCCGCCAAGTCGCCAAGCAAGTGGAACAAGGCGCGCTTACTGCCGATGCCATTACCCAAGACGATTTTGCACGCCACCTGTCACTATCGGATTTACCAGCCGTTGATATGTTAATCCGTACAGGGGGTGATTACCGCATTTCTAATTTTTTACTTTGGCAATGTGCGTATGCTGAGTTATTTTTTACCGAAACGCTTTGGCCAGATTTCAAGGCGGCTGAATTAGACCAAATGATTGATGTTTTCATGGGTCGTGAGCGTCGATTTGGTAAGACCAGCGAGCAATTATTAGGTTTGGGCTTTTAATTAATCAATAGGAATTGTCATGTGGGAACGCATTAGAACCGCCATTATTTTGTTAGTGATTGTTGGCGCTGCGATGTTTGCTACCCGCGAGCCTATTTTGATGTTGCCGCTATTGTTAGTCGGTGCAGGCTTTGGGGCTTTTGAGTGGTCAAAGCTCATGCCGTCACTTGAACAAAATCCCGGCAGTTATGTACCGCCTACCACCCAAATTCCCACCAAACCTGCCAAACCAATTGATTATATGTATACCCTTGTGATGCTAGGGATTGTCAGTCTGTTACTGGTGATGGCAAAGCTGACTGGCAGTATAGCCTCTTGGGTATTTTTTTGGCTGGTTGCGGCGCTGATTTGGTTGGTGGCGATTGGCTGGATTCGCCGTTATCCCAACAATACGCAAGCTTGGTATGGTAAGCATTTATACGTCATCGGTATGATTATACTGTCATCCGCCATTACTGCGATGTATTATCTGTGGTCACTTTCAGCTTGGTGGCTGTTATATGTGTTTGTATTGGTGTGGTGCGCGGATAGCGGCGCTTATTTTGTCGGACGAAAACTTGGTAGACGCAAAATGTCCCCACACGTCTCACCCAATAAAAGTGTGGAAGGCTTATTAGGTGGACTTGCCACGGGCACGCTTGTGGTGATTGGCGTCTCTTTTGGGTTGTTAAACGATTGGTCGATGATGGCTATTGGGTTGTTTTTGCTCTTATCCTTGCTCACTATCATCATGTCCGTGTTCGGTGATTTATTTGAAAGTATGCTAAAGCGCCATGCAGGCGTCAAAGATGCCGGGGCATTGTTGCCAGGGCATGGGGGTATTCTTGATCGTATTGATTCGCAGCTTTCAGCCGTGCCAATTTTTGCATTGGGGTTTTGGGCGATGAAATTTTACGGATTAATTTAATGCTACATTGGGTTTAGCTTTCGAAAATTTTCACATCTGCTTAATATCAATTTTTCAATACCCATCTAGCCAATATCAATTTGTTTAATTCACTAATCAATGCAAGCTTGTGTTTCATTCAATCTTTTTTGCGCAACTGCTTGTTGATTGATGCTGAAAAATCTTCTCGCGTGTTAATATGCTTATGACAGTGGCAATTTGCCGCTGTAAACGCAAAATATTAGGTTTAACCGCCGTCTGCCCGCAACTTACTAGGTCATTGTAATGCTATCTTCAACTCATACTATACCGCAAAAAAACATTGCTATTATGGGCGCAACAGGCTCTATCGGCGATAGTACGCTATCGGTCGTCAGTCAGCATCCTGATTTGTATAACGTGGTCGGGGTGACAGGGTTTTCGCGGCTCGATAAACTGTTGAGTATTTGTCAGCAATTTAAGCCAACTTATGTTTGTGTTGCCAAAGAAAAGGAAGCAACATTTGCGCAGATGCTCAGCGAGGCTCATCTAAACTGCAAGATTTTGATTGGTGAGCAAGGTTTAGTTGAGCTTGCCACACTAGCAGAAGTGGACATGGTGGTTGCGGCTATCGTCGGTGCTGCAGGCTTGCCATCAACGCTGGCAGCGGCGAACGCGGGTAAAACGATTTTGCTTGCCAATAAAGAAGCATTAGTGATGGCAGGTGAACTGATGATTAAAGCCGTCAAACAGTCAAATGCCAAATTGCTCCCAATTGATAGTGAGCACAATGCCATTTTTCAATGTTTGCCTACCGCGGTGCAACAACAGCGCAATGCCATTCATGATGATAACCATGGTATTAAAAAGCTTTGGTTAACTGCCTCAGGTGGACCATTTTTACACAAAACACTCGATGATATGAAACGCGCCAGCGTTGCAGAGGCTGTCAAGCACCCGAACTGGTCCATGGGGCAAAAAATATCAGTAGATAGTGCTACCATGATGAATAAAGGCTTGGAGCTGATTGAAGCAAGTTTTTTATTTGATATGCCAGTCTCTGAGATTGAAGTGGTCATTCATCCGCAAAGCATCGTGCACTCTATGGTTGAATACAACGATGGTAGTTTTTTAGCCCAGCTTGGCAGTCCTGATATGCGTACCCCCATTGCCCATGCTATGGCATACCCTGATCGTATCAGCAGTGGGGTGGAACGATTAGATATTTTTAAGTTAAGTGGCTTAAATTTTGTCCGACCTGATTTAGAAAAGTTTAAATGCTTAGGTTTGGCTTATCAAGCCATGCAACAAGGTAGCTATGCGTGTATCGCCTTGAATGCCAGTAATGAGATAGCCGTTCAAGCGTTTTTAAATGGTGACATTCGTTTAACCGATATTGCTGATATCAATGAAAAAGTGCTATTGCAAGCCGAAAAACAGCCGATTGGGTCATTGCAAGCGATTTTGGCGGTAGATAAATTAAGCCGTGAACAAGCACACCAATGTATTGCCGATTTAAACGCTTAAATAATGCTTAAAAAAGCTTAAAAATAGTTGGCAACACTGGTTGATAATCGTTAAAAATGACTACATAACTTATTAAGATATTGATAGTTAAATTATTTTTAGCCTGTGATTTTGTCAAAAGGATAGCCATGAATTTCATCTTGACCGTTTTAGCTGCGATTGTGGTACTAGGACCTTTGGTTGCGCTACATGAGTGGGGGCATTATATGGTCGCTCGGCTGTGCGGTGTTAAGGTATTGACCTATTCAATTGGGTTTGGTCCAAAGCTGCTAAGCTGGACCAGTAAAAAAACGCGGATTAATTATGCGGTCTCTGCGATTCCGCTTGGTGGTTATGTCAAAATGCTCGATGAGCGAGAAGGCAAAGTCAACCCGGCCGAACGTCATTTAGCCTTTAATACCCAGCAACCTTGGAAAAAAATCGCCATCGTCGCAGCGGGTCCGGTGATGAACTTACTGATTGCGATTTTTTTGTATTGGCTGCTATTTATCACCCCAACCCAAGTCTTGGCGACCAAAGTTGGCAGTATTTTGCCCAATTCACCCGTCAGTCAAACCAGTCTGACAGTTGGTGACGAAATTGTTGCGGTTGATAATAAACCCATCCAAAGTTGGCAAGATATTAACTATGCGTTAGCCGATCGCATGGGCGAGTCGGGGCAAGTTAATTTAACGGTGAATGGCGCGCAAGGTCAAACCAATGTTGCCGTGCCAATACAGCGCTTTATGAAAGTAGAAGCGGGTAAAGCAACCAACCCCATTGATAGTCTAGGCGCGATTCCATGGCAACCAAAAATTCCTGCGGTGGTCGGTGAAATTGTCCCAAATAGCGCTGCCGCGCGTCAAGGTCTGCAAGTCGGTGATACCATCACCCGTGTCAACGGTCAACCGGTGAGCGATTGGCTGGCGTTTTCACAAGTTGTCAAATCCAGCCCCGAGCAGTTATTAACCCTTGAAGTACAGCGCCAAGGCAAAATCATCCCCTTAAAAGTCATGCCACAAGCAAAAAAAGATACCATGGGCAATCGATTTGGACAAATTGGCGCAGCGGCAGCCGCATCTAAGATTACGCCGCCACCTGAGTATATAAAAACCATTCAATATACGCCCATCCAAGCGGTCGAAAAATCCGTGCATCAAACTGTCGATTTAAGTGCCATGACCCTCAAATCAATGGGTAAAATGTTGACGGGCACCATTGGGGTAGAGAACCTATCAGGTCCCATTACTATTGCCAAAGTCGCCAATCAAAGCTTTAGCATCGGTTGGGAAGCGGTATTGTCGTTTATGGCGATTATCAGTTTAAGCCTTGCTGTGCTCAATTTATTACCCGTACCTGTGCTCGATGGCGGTCATATTGTCATGTATGCCTATGAGGCTATTTTTGGTAAACCTATGCCGGAGAAAGTACAAATGATGGGAATGAATATTGGTTTAGTTTTGCTTGCAGGTTTCATGCTGTTGGCGATTGGTAACGATATCTCACGCTTGTTTTAATCGACCCAAATTTGGCTAAAATATTGATTTGTAGTTTTGTTTTTTCGCTAGACTTTACGCAAAATTTAGCTTACCTTATGCCAGTAAAATTTATTTACGGATCTCTTGTACTTTGATAATACAAGCTACACATCAAAGACAAACTATTACTAGAAGTTTAATCAAGTCACCCTTTTTGATAGCATTTGTCATTTTTAGCTAACCAAACTTAGATTACCAAATTCAGGTAAATACCTTTGGCTAACTAATTTTGGATACCTAAAAGTGCCAGGTTTCATGCATTATCTTTGGGCAGTCGTCAATTCGGAAACAAGTTATATGCGAAATTCAGCGTTATTTTTGGTTGCACCGTTAGCACTCGTTACCTCGTATGCACAAGCGGCAAATTTTACCGTGAGCGATATTCAATTTAATGGATTGACACGGGTATCCGCTGATAACCTCTATCCCGTGCTTGCTGTCAATACCGGTGAAGTAGCAAACGATGCCAATATCGCAGCTAGTATCAAAGCCCTCTATGAAACTGGCAATTTCTCAGATGTTAAAGCATCCCAATCAGGCAATAAATTGGTATTTGACGTGGTAGAGCGCCCAATTATCGCAAGTGTCACTTATGACGGTAATAAACTGATTCCAAAAGAAGCATTGACCGAAGGCCTAAAACGTATTGGTATCGTAGAAGGCAATGTGTTAAAACAGGCGACGGTTGAGCAAGTGCAAAATGAGCTAAAACAGCAATATAATCAGCAAGGTTATTATAATAGTGAAGTTACGGTGACCCAAACGCCTTTAGATAATAACCGCGTCGCGCTTAAATTTAATTTTGTTGAAGGTAAAGCGGCGCGTGTTGTCGATATCAAGGTGATTGGTAACAAACATTTTAGCGACAAAGAAATCAGACAAGCAATGAGCATCAAAGAAAGCTCATGGATCAATGTGATTAGCAAATCTGACCGCTATGCCAAAGAAAAGCTTGCGGCAAGTTTAGAAAATGTCACCGCCATGTACCAAAACGCAGGCTTCGTCAAATTCACCATCAATGATGCCACCATTAATTTAAGTCCAGAAAAAGATAAAGTATTTATCGAGCTCAATCTTACTGAAGGTGAGCAATATAAATTCGGCAATGTCAACTTTATGGGTACGCCCAACTACGACACCGATAAGCTTCGTAAGCAGGTGGCATTTAAGCCAGGTGAGCGTTATTCACAACGTCAAATGACGACAACCTTACAAAATCTTGGCACACTGTATGGTAACGATGGCTACTATTTTGCCCAAATCCGCCCAGTGCCGCGTATCAATGAGGACACTCGCACGGTAGATGTCGATTTCTTTATTGATCCTGTGCGTCCTGTATATGTTCGCCGTATCAATTTTACCGGTAACAATAAAACCGCAGATGAAGTATTGCGCCGAGAAATGCGCCAAATGGAAGGCGCATTGGCCGCCAATGAAAAAATCGATTTGTCGCGCACGCGTTTGATGCGTACAGGCTTCTTCAAAACTGTCAACATGGATGTCAAACCTGTCCCTAATACCCCCGATCAGGTAGATATCAATGTCGCAGTAGAGGAGCAGCCATCAGGTACCAGTACCATTGCGGCTGGTTATTCACAAAGTGGTGGTATCACCTTCCAAGCAGGTTTAAGTCAATCTAACTTTTTGGGTACAGGTAATCAGGTCAATATTTCGTTATCGCGTTCTCAGACGTTAGATAGTTATAATTTGGGCTATACCAACCCGTACTTTACGCCAGATGGGATATCGCAAAGTGCCAGTATCTATACACGCAAAACCAAATATGACAGAAAAAACATTTCAAACTATGTAACAGACTCGTATGGTGGCACCTTAGGTTTTAGCTACCCGATTGATGAAAATAAGAGTTTAAGTGCTGGTCTCACACTTGATAGTACCAAAATCAAAGCAGGCGCTTTGTTAGCGGTATCAAACTATCAATACTTAAAAGACGAGGGCAATCTTGAAATAGGTTCAGACTCCGATGGCAATGAATCATTCGAATCAGACCCATTTAATACCGCGAGCCTAAATTTAGGCTGGAATATGAACACGCTTGACCGTGGGCGTTTTCCAACCAACGGTATGTCCCATAACGTCAATTTAGAACTGGCCTTTGGCGATGCCACTTACCAAAAACTGGTCTATCAAGGAAACTACTATCGCCCATTCCTAAAAAATACCGTACTACGCGGTTATACCAAGTTAGGATATGGTAACGATTTACCTTTCTGGAAAAACTTCTTTGCAGGGGGTTATGGCTCAGTGCGTGGTTATGAGAATGCCACTTTAGGCCCTACCAGTAAGCGTTATTACCCAGTGAAGAATTATAGTGGGGTCGATAATTACCCAGAAGAGATTGGCGGTAATGCACTCGCGCAAGTGGGTACTGAATTAATCTTGCCGATGCCGTTTAAAGGCGATTGGGCAGACCAAATCCGTCCCGTGTTATTTGTTGAAGGGGCACAAGTGTTTGACACCACCAATAAATATGACCAAAAAATCACAGTGGGTGGCAATACCGTATCGCTATTAAATGAAAAAGACAATGACATGCGGTTTAGCGCGGGTGCTGGCTTCACTTGGATTACCCCAATTGGTCCAATCTCATTAAGCTATGCCGTTCCGCTCAATGATAAAGATAAAGATAAAGTCGACAATGTACAGTTCGAGATTGGACGTACATTCTAAAAGGTCTATATATATGAAAATAATGACTCAGTTAGCCACAGCGAGCATTTTAAGTGTATTGGCAATGCCAGTGTTTGCCAATACCGTTGCGGTTTGGAATTCCCAAGTTGCCATCAGTAATACTAACATCGCCAAAACCAAAATTGGCGTGGTGCAAGCGGCGGTCAAACCAAAGCAGCAGCAGCTTGATAGCTACAAAGCCACCATTGAGCGTTTGCAAAAACAATATGCCACGCAAAACGCTCAGATGACCCAAGCACAAAAGGATGATTTGCGTAAGCAAATTCAAACCAACCTACAAAACTATGAACAGGTTGCCAGTCAAATCCAGTCCATCATTGATGCCAATGAGGCAGAAGTGATGCAGCGAATTGCCCCCAAAATCCAAGCCATTAAAGAAACTATTGTGCGTCAAAAAAATATTGATGTGCTCATTGATAATCGTGATAGAACGGTTAGTTATGTCAAACCTGAATGGGATGTAACGGCAGATTTTACCAAAGCGATTAACGATCAAGTAAAATAATATTTTTTAAGCTTAGAGGTTTTAGCAAAAACGCAATATTCGACTATTGCGTTTTTTATTTTGTGTGTAAAATTAAGGCAAATTTTAAGCAAACGATTGGAGTAATCAAATGGCGTTCACCCTCACACAAATTTTGGATTTTTTAGCTAGTGACGTCATTGGGCAAGGGGACGCGCAAAGCGACCAAAACTTGCAGAAACAAATTTCCAAAATCGCCGCCCTTGAGGACGCCACCGACAGCGATATCACGTTTATCGCCAACCCTCTATTTGAATCAAAATTGCAGACCACGGGCGCGGGCGCCGTGCTAGTCCCTGCATCCTTGCAGGAAAAATGCCCAAGCCATAGCGTTGCCATCGTGGTCAAATCACCTTATGCCGCGTATGCCAAACTCACCGCATTGTTTGAACCGACGCAAGCGTATCATCAGACAGTCAACCCTAATTTATCAGATGGTTTGATTCACCCGACTGCCATTTTGGGTAACAATCTGCAATTGGGCGACAACGTGCGTATTGGGGCGTATAGCCAAATTGGCGATAACTGCGTCATTGGTGATGGCGTCAAGATTGATGCCCAAGTCAATATTCAGCCCAATGTCGTGATTGGCGAAGGTAGCTTAATCGCGCCGCACGTGTACATCGGTCATGATTGTGTATTGGGTAAACATGTCAGCTTGCATAGTCATGCCAGCATTGGCAATGACGGGTTTGGCTTTGCCCCTAGAGGCAGTACAGATGAAGCAGGTTGGCAAAAAATTCACCAATTAGGACGAGTGATACTGGGCGATCATGTCAGCGTAGGCAGCCACACCTGTATCGATCGTGGTGCGCTGAATGATACGGTTATCGGTAATCATGTCATTATCGATAATTTGGTGCAAATTGCCCATAATGTAAAAATTGGTGCTGGCACGGTGATTGCAGCGTGTGTTGGGATTGCTGGCAGTACAGAAATTGGTAAACGCTGCATGATTGGCGGGGCATCAGGTTTTGCAGGTCATATCAAAATTTGTGATGATGTCACGATTACTGGCATGACGATGGTAACCAAATCGATTCACCAACCGGGTGTATATTCTTCAGGCATGCCAGTGATGCCCAATAGCTTATGGAAAAGAGCCTATATTAATTTTAAGCAACTTGGCAAACCAAAAAGTTAATCGTTACCTTTATCCATCAAATAATTTGAGAAAACAACTGTAAACTCAATCTTAAAACCGTTACAATGGTTGTTTTTCACAAATCTATTTTTTTGATAAAGATGATTTAAAAGTATAAAGGATATATCCATGGATTTTGATAAGTTGATTGATGAAGACATCGCGGGCCTTGCACAGATTGGGGTGACATTACCTCTCAATGCCGTTGTGTTACGTGATTATCTGCCTCACCGTTATCCTTTTATGCTATTAGACAGAGTTACTGCGGTAAAACCCAATGAGTGGATTACCGGTGTTAAAAATATCACCATTAACGAGCCTTTTTTTAATGGTCACTTTCCTGAAGAGCCTATCATGCCAGGCGTCTTAATGATTGAAGCCATGGCGCAGGTAGCGGGTGTACTAGGTTTTATCAGCAAAAATGTCAAACCCAGAGATGGTTATATTTATCTGTTTGCTGGGGTGGATAAAGTACGTTTTAAACGTCAAGTCATCCCCGGTGATCAGCTTATTTTACGTGCCGAAAAAACCATGGAGCGTCACAGTATCTATAAATTTAGTTGTACAGCGTGCGTGGGCGATGAGTTGGCAGCCAGTGCAGAAATCACCATTGCAGAGCAGCGTACCCAATACCATCAATCATGACTTTAACATCATTTTTACATGGCTTGAATAAGGCACTTTTGAGTAAGCCATACCGATAAAATCTGTTTAAGTTAAGCAAAATCCTTGATAAAAATGGCATACTTTAGTAAAAATGCTATAATGTCGTTTTTATTTTAACCTGCTGTTTATAGTTAGCTTTGCCTATGGTTTCAGCTAAACTTGTATTTTTAATTCTTCTTGAATAGTGGGCTGGTATAAGGATTTTTCATGACGATTCACCCAACGGCGATTATTGATGCCACTGCAACGATACACCCGTCGGTCAAGATAGGGCCGTATTGCATTATTGGTGAACATGTCACAATTGGGGCACAGACCGTGCTTCACCCCCATGTCGTCATTAGCAAGTTTACCCGTATCGGTGAGCGCAACCAGATTTTTCAATTCGCTAGCATCGGCGAAGACTGCCAAGATCTCAAATACCAAGGTGAGGAGACGTGGCTAGAAATTGGCGATGACAATCGCATTCGCGAAGCCTGTAGCATTCATCGCGGCACGGTACAAGATAAAGGCATCACACGCGTTGGTAGCCGTAATCTGTTTATGGTCAATACCCATATTGCGCATGATTGCGTAATTGGCAACGACAACATTGTGGCTAATAATGTGGGGATTGCAGGGCATGTCCGCGTCGGTAACCATGTGATTGTTGGTGGTAATTCAGGTATTCACCAATTTTGTAGCATTGATGATTATAGTTTGATTGGTGGCGCAAGCTTGATTTTAAAAGATGTTGCGGCTTTTAACATGGTATCGGGTAACCCTGCCAAAAGCCATGGTCTTAATATCGAAGGCATGCGCCGCAAAGGTTGGTCAAAGCAAACCATCGATTATCTGCGACAAGCTTATCGGGTGATTTTCCGTTCAGGACTGACCAAGGAAGAAGCCATTGTGGCAGTGACCGAGCAGCTATTACCCCAAGAACCTTTGGTACAATTGCTATTGGATTCCCTGATTCATAGCGAACGCGGCTTAGTCAGATAACGTGGTAAGATAAGGTAGTAAGAAAGGATAGCGTTGCTATTTAGCGTATCAACAGCAGCGTATAAAAAGTAAAAAAGAGCCAAATCGGCTCTTTTTTTATGTGTTTTTAGGTGGTTTTTAGGTCAAATGCAAATCAGGTTTTGGTAAGTTTTGCTGCTGATAAAAAGTATCGACAAACGCATCAAACTTATCATCTTCAATAGACTGACGGATATCTGCCATCAAGCGCTGATAGTAACGCAAATTGTGTATGGTGCCCAACTGTGCCGATAACATTTCATTGCACTTAAACAAATGATGCAAATAGGCGCGGCTAAAATTCTGACAAGTATAACAATCACACGCACTATCAAGCGGACTTTGGTCAAAACGGTGCACCGCATTTTTAATTTTAACGGCGCCAAAAGTGGTGAAATAATGACCGTTTCGTGCGTTACGTGTTGGCATCACGCAATCAAACATATCAACGCCGCGGCGTACCGCTTCCACGATATCTTCAGGTTTACCTACACCCATCAAGTATCTAGGCTTATCGGCTGGCATATCATCGGGTAAGTAATCAAGCACCGCCATCATTTCTTCTTTTGGCTCACCGACTGACAGTCCACCAATGGCATAGCCATCAAACCCAATATTTAACAGACCTTCTAGGGATTTTTCACGAAGGTTGCGATACATACTGCCTTGGATAATACCAAACAAAGCATTCTTGTTACCCAGTTTTTCATGCTCATTTTTACAGCGCTCGCCCCAACGCAGCGATAATTCAAGCGATGTATCCGCTTCGCTAGGCGTCGCAGGGTAAGGCGTGCATTCATCAAACTGCATGACGATGTCTGAGTTCAGTGAGTATTGAATTTGCATCGATATTTCAGGTGATAAAAACACCTTTGCGCCATCAATCGGCGAGCGAAAATGCACACCTTCCTCGACGATTTTACGCATTGCACCCAGGCTAAAGACTTGAAAACCGCCGGAATCGGTTAAAATCGGCTTGTTCCAACCGATAAAGTCATGTAAGCCGCCAAATTTGTCAATGACATCGGTCGTCGGGCGCAGCCACAAATGAAAGGTATTGCCTAAGATGATTTCGGCACCGATTTCGTGGATATCCCGCGGCAGCATGCCTTTGACGGTGCCATAAGTACCGACAGGCATAAAGGCAGGGGTTTGCACATCGCCATGAGCGAGATGAACCGTACCACGGCGAGCACGGCTCTCGCCTGTAGCGTTTTTATGTAAGGTGAATTGCATATTTTGCTTTAGTAAGTTTTGCTAAAAGGCGGTATTATACCATTAACTTACGTGGCTGAAAATGCTATTAATTTTTAGTTTTTCTAATATCAATAGTAATAAAAAATAACAGGTAAGACAAAACACAAAACGTGCTAACCGCATAAATAATCACCACCCAAAGCGATTGCTTTTTTCTGTGTTCAATATGCTTGACTGCATCGGCATAATCATAAATTACTTTGCCATCGATTGAAAGTTCGTATAAAAGACGTGTGGCATCGACTTGCGATGTTTTTTGTAATGATGCCCAATCAAGGCTAACTGTTTGATTTTCTAAAGGTAAATAGTTATGCAAACAATCTTGAATATAAGGTGTGAATGGACATTGATAAAATCGTAAAGTATTTTCTGATACCACCGCCATATTTGGCAAATAGATAAGTTTGCTGTTGATTTGTTGATAAGGGGTAAATTTAGCCGTACCTTGCGAGTGAAAAAGTTCAGTTTTAGCAGGAATTGGATAGTTTAAAATCATAACTGCAGATTTAAGCGTACTAAAAAAAGCAATGCTAACTGCTAACCACAAACCAACGATTAGGTATAAAGACAATGTAGTCATTTTATTAACAAGCTGAGAAATTACTAACATCATTCTACTTTATCTAACAACATCGCATCACCGTAACTAAAGAAACGATATCGTTGCTCGATGGCGTGCTGATAAGCCTGTTTGATAGGCTCACTGCCTGCAAACGCTGACACCAGCATCAATAGCGTGGATTTTGGCAAATGAAAATTGGTGATGAGCTTATCAATCACCCCAAACCTAAATGACGGATAAATAAAAATATCGGTGTCACCTGACCAAGCCGATAGCATCGGGTTTTCAAAACTGGCGGTTTTTTGAAACGCCGTTTCTAATACCCGTGTCACCGTGGTACCGACTGCAATCACTTGCCCGCCACGGGCTTTGGTTTGGTTAATCAAATCGGCAGTCGCTTGGGGCAACTCGGCATATTCTGAGTGCATTTTATGGCGCAAAACATCCTCTGTCTTGACAGGGGCAAATGTGCCTGCACCGACATGCAACGTGACAAAGGCGGTATTAATGCCCTTGGAATTGAGTGCAGCCAATACGTTATCATCAAAATGCAGGCTTGCTGTCGGTGCGGCTACGCTGGCAAGTTTGGTTGGGTCATGAAATACCGTTTGATAGCGGGTTTCGTCATTGTCATCGGCATGGCGCTCAAAATAGGGCGGAATCGGCAGTTCACCATAGTGCTCAAGCACAGGCAAGATCGGCTGGTCAAATTCTATCAAAAATAAATTGTCCTCACGCCCCATTACCGTGGCATGAATATTACCATCGGCAAGGCTCAACGTTTGCCCCTCTTTTGGGCTGCGGCTGGCGCGTACATGACACAACGCTGTGTGCTTTTGGCTGCTAGTAGCATCATCGGGCAAAATACGCTCAACCAATACTTCGACCGCGCCGCCACTGGCTTTTTGCCCAAACAGCCTTGCTTTCATGACCTTGGTGTCATTAAACACCACCAAGTCACCACTATTTAACAACTCTGGCAAATCCACAAATTGTTGGTCTTTGGGTTGACCATGGGCAGGCAAATACAGCAATCGAGAGGCGGAGCGCACCGCTAACGGATAGCGGGCAATGAGTTCATCGGGCAGTTGATAATCAAAATCATCTAAAGTTAAAGGCATTTGTGGGTTACTCGGTGATAGCAGAATCTTTGGCAAGGTGGACATTGGCTTTAGGAAATGGACGGATTTTATCGGCGTCTGACCAAGCTTTGACCCAGTCATCAGGTGGCATATTAATATCTTTATAATCCAGCGCGCTGAGCACTTGCTCAGTCGGCAAAACCTTGCCAGTCACGATGTTGGTAATACCGGTGCGTAGCAGCGCAGAGCAAGTAGGCTGACCTTTGACCCACATGCTTTGCTCGATGTAAAACCAGCGCTCATCAACAGCTATCAATCGGGTTTTGATGGTGACCTTATCAAATAAACGAACACGCTTACGATATTGGATGGTACTACCAGCGACCACCAGCCCCCAGCGATGCTTGAATAATTTTTTGGCAAGTCCTGAGCGAATGGCAAGATCATTTCGCCCCAAATCAAACAGCGTAAAAATACGTCCGTTGTTCATTTCAAAAAAATTGTCAATGTCGTTGATATTAGCGGTCAAGGTGATTTCGCTGGTATCGGTTAATTGAAGCGAATGACCTTGTTTTTGTTTAATCGCGCTTTTGATGGCATGGGTGCCCAGTCGTAAAAAAGGATACATGGTTGTTCTCAATCTAAATTTGTGCCACATTATAGGTAAATCGCGCTTGTTTAGCAAAATTTGTCACTATCATTACCCGACAAGTCACTATAATTACCCTACAAAAGGAAAGCAAATGACCAATCAATCACAGGTAGCAGCGCAACCCTTATCAGCGGACGCTAAAAAAGTATTAGATTTTTGGCTGCAGCAAAATACTAAGCCATTTTGGTTTGCCAAAGATGAGGATTTTGATAAAACTGTAACGGCTAAATTTTTAGCCACACTTGAGCAAGCCAAACGAGGCGAGTTAGGGGATTGGCGAGCCAGTACAAAAGGGCGACTGGCAGAAATCATTGTATTGGACCAGTTTTCGCGCAATATTTTTCGAGATTCTTCACAGGCTTTTGCCCAAGATGGCATGGCGTTAGTATTGGGACAAGAAATCGTCAAACAGCCAGATTTTGACAAGTTAAATCAAGACGAACGCAATTTTGCTTTAATGCCTTTTATGCATGCGGAATCGGCAACCATTCATCAGCAGGCGTTGCCACTGTTTAAAAAATACGCCAGTGCCGATACGTTAGCGTTTGAATATAAGCATCAAGCCATTATTGAAAGATTTGGGCGTTATCCGCACCGCAATGCGATTTTGGGTAGACAATCCAGTGAGGAGGAAATCGCCTTTTTACAACAACCCAACTCGTCATTTTAACTTTTATTAAGTTGTTGCTGGGTCGCCCAATCAATATGTTCTTGTGTGTTTTCGCTTAGCATGGGGCGTTTTTGTTGCAATTTTTCAATAATTGCTTGGCTAATTGGTGCATTGCCCAAGGCTACTGCCACATTGCGCATAAAATTATCGTAGCCCGTGCGGCGAATCGGCGAGCCTTCAGTTTTTGTCAAAAAATCTTGTGCGTCCCACGCCCATAACTCAAGTAGTGACACCTCATCTAAACGGTGACGCGGAGTAAAATCCTCAATCGTCGCTAATCTGGCAAATTTATTCCAAGGACAAATCAACTGACAATCATCACAGCCAAAAATGCGATTACCGATTTTAGGGCGAAGTTCTACAGGGATTTTGCCATCTAATTCAATGGTTAAATACGAAATACACAGCCGTGCATCGACATCATAATGCCCGGTGGGTGTTTTGCGGATAGCATGGGTAGGGCAGACATGAATACAAGCACGGCAACTGCCACAATGCGATGATATGGTTTCGATTTGCTTTTTATCCTCTGCCAAAGGCAAGCTGGTAAATAACTCCCCCAACACAAAAAATGACCCCGCTTGTGGATGAATCAGCAAGGTGTGTTTGCCTGTCCAGCCCAAACCTGCTTGCTCAGCCAACGCGCGCTCAAATATAGGCGCGGAGTCACTAAAGGGACGAAATACAAAGTCGTTGGCATATTGCGGATAATCGGTGGTCAGTTTGTCTTGAATCAGTCTGGCTAGGGTTTTTAATAAGCCTCGCATGGTTTTATGATAATCACGTCCGCGAGCATAGCGGGCAATAATCGCTGAGTTGGGGCGCTCGTTGTCTGGCACACTGCGTTTGGGCGGCGGCGTGACCAGATAATCTAAACGCACGCTAATGATACTTTGCGTCTTGTCAACTAACAACGCAGGGTTAGCACGTTTATCATGATTGTCTTCAAAAAACAGCATATCGCCATGTTTACCTTGTGCTAGCCAGGTTTGCAAGGCATCAAGCTGTTTGCTAAAGATGGGATTGCTAGGATGGACAAAGCCACAATCAGCAAACCCCAACGCCTTGGCTTGCGCCTTTATCCAGCCCTTGAGTGCATTAAGTTCGTTTGTAGTGTCCAACATGCCAACAACCAGGTAAAATTAAAATGCTATTATAGCAAAATAAACACCTACCACATCATTGGAACATCTTATGCAAAGTAATGCACGGACGGATAAAAATACTGTGATGCAAAACGCCATTGCCTTATATAGCCCCAAACAAATTTATGACATTGAAAAAAACTGGTTTAGCAATAATGACAGTTTTGCCTTAATGCAACAAGCTGCATGGCAACTTGCACACATCATCAAGCAGGAAAGTAGCAATCAAAAAGGCAGTTACCTTCAAAAAAGCAGTCACCCTCAAAAATCGGTATTGGTAGTAGCAGGCGCTGGTAATAATGGCGGCGATGCTTGGTTGGTGGCACATTATGTGAACAAGCTTTGCCCACATTGGTCAGTTACCGTAGTACAAGTCGCAGCGCCTAGCACCCTCGACAGCCAAACAGCAAAGCACATGTACCTGTCAAACTGTGCAAATGCGGCAAAATACTTGACGTTGACAGCATTTTTACAGCCATTCTATGAGCTTGGTTTAAGCTATCAGTATGATGTGGTGATTGATGGGTTGTTGGGGATTGGACTCGATGGCAAGCCTAGCGATGATTATCAGACAATCATCAATTGGATTAATCAATACCGCAAGCAAGTTCACGCTTGTCAAGTCATCAGCATCGATGTACCCAGCGGACTTAATGCCGCTACGGGCGAAGTGTACGATGACATTGCGATTAAAGCAGACAAGACACTTTGTTTAATCGGGCGAAAGGTCGGACTGCATATCGGGGATAGTAAAGATTATGTTGGCAGCGTTATCGATGTGCCTTTGCTCCCTATTGAGCAATCAGGCATCTTGCTGCATTCCACGCTACCTAACTTACCACAACGTCAGCAGGTGAGCCATAAAGGTACGTATGGTCATGTACTTATCATCGGTGGCAATCGGCTACAGGATGGGCATGGCATGGCAGGGGCAGCGATATTGGCCGCTAGTGCAGTATTGAGCAGTGGTGCAGGCAAAGTCACCGTTGCTTGTCATGGTGATTTTCATCCAGCCATTGTCACTGCGTTGCCCAATGCCATGACCGCGGATTTACACAATATCGCTAGCGTCATCGAGCTGATTAACGCGGTGGATGTGGTTGCCATCGGCATGGGTTTAGGTAGAGATAAAGCAACGTTAGAGTTATTTAACCAATATCTTACGGCCATCAAACAATCAGAGAAGCTATGCGTTATTGACGCCGATGGTTTATACCATTTGGCAGATGGGGCAGGCATGAGTGACGGTTTAAATGCGCCAATTCAACCACGATTGGGACAGTCAAACCAACGGTTTTACCTAACGCCGCATTCAGCGGAAGCAGGACGTTTGCTCAATCAACACTATGCTGACATCGATCGAGACAAAATCAGCGCGATTCGGGCATTAGCTCACCAATATGGGGGCAATTGGCTTATCAAAGGGGCACAAACGATTGTGCTTGAACGTGCCAGTCTTGAGCGTGACAGTTTTGAACGAGACAGCATTGATATTTGCGGCTTGGGCAATGCCGGTATGGCAACCGCTGGCATGGGTGACTGCTTGGCAGGTCTGATGGCGGGCTTATTGGGGCAAGCAATTGCCGCACCCATGCTAACCTCCGTGCTCATACATGCCAAAGCGGGTGATACGTTAGCAGAAAAAATGGGTGAATATGCGTTGCAAGCCAATCACATGGCATCGGCAATCGGTGACATCATCCATCAAATCACGCAAGATTAAAATCACGGCAGGTTAAGAATGTTCAATAGAAAAAAGGTGAGAATTCACTCACCTTTAACCTTTATATATCTTTAATCTTTACACGCCTTTAACCTTTGATTGAACGCTAAAGTTATATAGCATGCAAAGTTATTTACAGTATTGGCTCACTGTTTGCGCGACTTGCTGACGGCGTAGCTCAATTTCACGACCATCTAAATATTTACGTTCACCTTTATTATCCATCTCATAGACGCGCCCGCCTTGGTTTAGATTAGCAAGGGTATTTTGTAATGATTTACAGCGCTCAGCATCTTGCTGTTTTTTGAGTTGCTGATTTTGTGCTTCAAGTTCAGCAACGCGTTTTTGATCGGCTGTCAGCGTTGGTGATATACCTGATGCAGCACCTGTGCTATTGCCAGCGGTTGCAGGTGCACGACTACTAGGTCCAAGTTCACGGGTATTAACCACTTGCACTTGTCGCAAATTAACACCATTGGTCGGGGCATATTGGCTATAATGCGGCACACCATTTTTGTCAGTCCACTTGTAATAAGTTGCTGCATTTGAATTCGCCATAATGAATGGTGATAACATGAGTGATAACAAAAACAGTGGCTTTAACATTGTTTTTCCTATGCAAGAAACTAGAAAGTTATGCGATAGCCTATCACAGCTTGATAGCTTTTAGCAGTAAATTTTGACAAGATAATCGTTTAACTTCCTAAAGGTAGTTTTCTAAAAACGACTGGCTCAATCAGTCCGAGATTTTAAAGTTTATCAAGCCTTAAAACCAATCCTTAAAACCAAGCCTCAAACGAATTCATTTGCCTATAACTAAAAGTTATAAATTCTAGTAGCTTTTTTTTATTGACAAGTCTGTAAAAAACTCACATCATAAGTCCTCTACTGGTCGTTAGTAACAATTATCGTTGGTTACTAATTGGTAAAATCTAAGCTAATTGGCGCTATCCGCTGATTAGGCTCTACAATTGGATGAGAGTATTTTTTACCGTTGTTGTTGTTTATGAATCTAAACAAAAGAATCTAACAACCCTGACTTATCGGTCAACAAAGACAAAAAGTAGCCATCAATTTACTCATTACGTGATTTTCGTGATGCTTTCTTTTTTGGTTATCATGCTTTTTGCCCTCGTCTGATTTGTTCACTGTTACCTTATGGCAGTGTTGAAGATTCTTGCTAATCATTTAGCAATTTTTATCTAAAACAACTTCCCAGTATCATTTTTGAAGACGACCATAAAAGGTGATGACAGTGACTCAAACTACCCAAGCTCCCAATATGACGGGAGAAAACCAAACGGCTCACGCTGCACCCAATTTTGACAAAAAAACCGCCAAAGCCTCAGCAGGTGAACCTGTCATGATGTCTGGTGCAGAAATGCTGGTGCAAGCGCTAATTGACGAAGGTGTTGAATACATTTTTGGCTATCCAGGCGGCGCCGTGTTGCATATTTATGATGCTTTGTTCAAACAAGATAGCATTGAGCACATCCTCGTGCGTCACGAACAAGCAGCGGGTCATATGGCAGATGCTTATTCCCGTGTCACAGGTCAAACTGGGGTGGTATTGGCGACATCAGGTCCAGGCGCCACCAATACGGTTACCGCCATCGCTACCGCGTTTATGGATTCCATTCCGATGGTTGTCATCTCAGGTCAGGTGCCTTCAAGCCTCATCGGTGATGATGCGTTCCAAGAAACTGATATGATTGGTGTGTCACGTCCTGTCGTCAAACACAGTTTTCAAGTACGTCATGCCAGCGAAATCCCAGAAATCGTGCGTAAAGCGTTTTATATCGCAAGCTCTGGTCGCCCAGGTCCTGTGGTGATTGATGTACCCAAAGACAAAACCGCGCCTAACGAAAAATTCCCTTACCATTTCCCTGAGTCGGTCAGTATGCGTTCTTACCAACCATCGGTTCGCGGTCATTCAGGACAAATTCGTAAAGCCATCGAAACCTTAATTGCTGCCAAACGCCCTGTTTTATATTCAGGTGGTGGCGTGATTGCATCAAACGCAAGTGCAGAATTAACCGCATTAGCCCGTTTACTTAATTTACCGGTGACCAATACTTTGATGGGTTTGGGCGCTTATCCAGGATCGGATAAACAGTTTTTAGGTATGCTTGGGATGCATGGGACGTATGAAGCCAATATGACCATGCACAATTCAGATGTGATTTTGGCTGTGGGCGCGCGTTTTGATGACCGTGTGACCAACAATACGCAAAAATTCTGTCCAAACGCTAAAATTATCCATATTGATATCGACCCTGCATCAATCTCAAAAACCATCAACGCACACATCCCGATCGTCGGTGATGTAAAAAATGTGCTAGGTGATATGCTCGCCGTATTAACAGAAAATAACGCACAGCTTGACCAAGCCGCATTAAATGATTGGTGGGCGCAAATCAATGAATGGCGTAAACGTCATGGTCTACGCTATGACAAAGACGACAGCAATGGCATGAAACCACAGCACGTTGTTGAGCGCTTATACGAGTTAACGCATGGTAAAGCTATCATCACTTCTGATGTGGGTCAGCACCAAATGTTTGCCGCCCTATACTATAAGTACGATGAGCCGCGTCAATGGTTAAACTCAGGTGGGTTAGGCACCATGGGGGTAGGATTACCTTATGCAATGGCAGCCAAACTTGCTAATCCAGAGCGTGATGTGGTCTGCATCACCGGTGAAGGCTCAATTCAGATGAATATCCAAGAGCTATCAACTTGCCTACAATATAACTTACCAGTGAAGATTTTAAATCTTAACAACGCCCAGTTAGGTATGGTCAAACAATGGCAAGACATGATTTATGAAGGTCGCCATTCGCACTCTTATATGGATTCATTGCCAGATTTTGTCAAACTTGCAGAAGCTTACGGTCATGTCGGTATCCAAATCACTGACCCAGCCAAACTTGATGAACAACTTGCTTATGCTTTATCACTCAAAGATCGATTGGTATTTATCGATGTGCTCGTCGATAAAAACGAGCATGTTTATCCAATGCAATTAGCAGGTCAGTCAATGCGTGATATGTGGTTAGCCAAAGGGGAGCGTACCTAATGAAACATTTAATTTCTGTCTTAATGGAAAATGAATCAGGGTCACTGTCTCGTGTGGTTGGCTTATTTTCACAACGTGGCTACAACATCGAGACATTGAACGTCGCGCCAACCGATGACCCGACTTTATCGCGTTTGACCTTGACCACAGATACCGATCAAAATAAGATTGAGCAAGTGACCAAACAGTTGCACAAGCTGATTGAAATCGTTAAAGTAACCACGCTGACCGATAGTGTACATATTGAGCGCGAACTCATGCTGATCAAAGTACGTGCCACGGGTAGCAACCGCGAAGAAGTGAAGCGCTGTGCGGATATCTTCCGTGCAAGTATTGTTGATATCACGCCCAATGTCTATACCATTCAAATTGTCGGTGACACCGCAAAATTGGACGGCTTTATCGAATTGATGGGACGTGAACGCATTTTAGAGGTGGTACGTTCTGGTGTTATTGGTATCGCTCGGGGTGAAAAAATCCTCAGCGTCTAAATTTACCAACCTTTTAATAGTAGTTGTTTTTTACACAAGGAAATAGTTATGAACATTTTTTATGATAAAGATTGTGATCTATCAATCATCCAAGGCAAAAAAGTTGCGATTATCGGCTATGGCTCACAAGGTCACGCGCACGCATTAAACCTAAAAGACAGCGGTGTTGATGTTACGGTAGGTCTTCGTAAAGATTCATCATCTTGGAAAAAAGCAGAAAATGCCGGTCTAAAAGTGGCTGAAGTAGAAGAAGCAGTTAAGCAAGCTGACTTAGTCATGATTTTGACCCCTGATGAATTCCAAAAACAACTTTACAATGACGTGATTGAGCCAAACATCAAACAAGGTGCCACGCTTGCATTTGCCCATGGTTTCTCAATTCATTATAACCAAGTGGTACCACGCAAAGACCTAGACGTCATCATGATTGCGCCAAAAGCACCGGGTCATACCGTTCGTAACGAATTTACCACAGGCGGCGGTATTCCTGACTTAATCGCCGTTTACCAAGATGCCTCTGGTCAAGCCAAACAAGTGGCGTTGTCTTATGCGATGGGCGTCGGCGGTGGTCGTTCAGGTATCATTGAGACAACGTTCAAAGACGAAACTGAAACGGACCTATTTGGTGAGCAAGCGGTACTGTGTGGTGGTGCGGTTGAGCTGGTCAAAATGGGCTTTGAAACCTTGGTTGAAGCAGGTTATGCCCCAGAAATGGCGTACTTTGAATGTCTACACGAATTAAAATTGATTGTAGACTTGATGTACCAAGGCGGTATTGCTGATATGAACTACTCAATCAGTAACAACGCAGAATACGGTGAATACGTGACAGGTTTAGAAGTTATTAATGACCAATCACGTGAAGCGATGCGTAATGCCCTAAAACGTATCCAATCAGGCGAATATGCAAAAATGTTTATCGCTGAAGGTATGTCAAATTATCCATCAATGACAGCGCGCCGCCGTCAAACCGCTGAGCACGAAATCGAAAAAACAGGTGCCAAACTTCGCGGTATGATGCCTTGGATTACCTCAAGCAAAATCATCGACAAAGAGAAAAACTAGTTTTGTACCCAGTTAGTTTTACCAATGGCATCATACCCAATTGGTAAAAACAATAAAATGACAATAACCCTGCGCTGTGTAAAGTTACATGGACAGGGTTTTTTAGTATAAAATAATCGGTATCGATATAAAGTTTATGAGATTTGTTTTGAATATAGCGTCTGTTTGGCAGTTGTCGACTGCAACTTTTTTACACACTTTTAGCGGTATGAGTTCTTTGCCTGCATTGGCAAATCCTTTGAATCACCTGATGGGAGATAGCTATACGTTAAATTGGCAAGCAATTTATCTGTTCGGCACGCTAATTGTCGCCCTACTGATTGCGTATGAATCCATCGTTTTGAAGAAAAACTTAGGAAAATTGCCGCAATCGACGTTATTTAGCGTGAGTTCCATATTAGAAACTGTGTGGCTTATGGTATCCGTGGTCGCCGTATATTATGGCGCATTTAGTAGCATTGCCAAAGTCGTGCCATTTGCCTATATTCTGTATAGCGTATTTGGTTGGATTTACGGATTTTATCTACTCAAAGATCAGGCGGGCGATATTAAAGATGTCGATGATATGAGTATGCCCATCAAATATATGGACTACAGCCTATCATTTTCACTGGTGATTACGGTGACCAGTATTGCGATATTTATCAATATGTTGATGAACGGTGTTATCGCCTTTAATCTAGTTTAATAAAGTCAATTTAAATGCCTTTTTAATTGTAACTTTGTGGTAAAAAAATCAAAAAATAGTAGGTGAAACGCTAAAACTAGGCTATACTGTCATTATTCGCTAAAATACACTTAACAAACTTTTGGCGATGACAATTTATAACATCCTGTATTTACCTAAGTAATTGCAAGCGTTATAGATAACATAGTTAATTTTTAATGTAGGATTTTTTATGTCAGATAAAGCTACTGGTACTGTAAAATGGTTCAATGAAAGTAAAGGTTTCGGCTTCATCGCTCAAGACAATGGCGGTCAAGACGTTTTTGCTCATTACAGTGCAATCCAAGGTTCAGGTTTTAAAACACTTAAAGAAGGTCAACGTGTGAGCTTCGTATTGAGCCAAGGTCAAAAAGGCCCACAAGCCGAACAAATCGAAGCACAATAATAATAACTACAAGCTTAATTGTTTGTTTATTAACTGCTTATCTTAATTAGCTTGCAATAAAGAAAAACAACCAGACGATAGGTTGTTTTTTTTGCGCGTTTGTTTTGTGTTCCATATTCATATCAAACACAAGACATTGTATGTTGAATATTTAGTTAAAAAATTTCCCTAATTATTTTAGTTATGATATATTCGAAAAATTCAAGAATTTTTGATGTTTTCCAACCATTTTTTTATGACTTAAAATTCATAGGATTTTCTTGATTTGTTGGGTAAGTTATCGCAACATATATTATTAACGAAGATAATGGGTATTGTGAGTATTCACAGTATAACTATTCTTTTTAGCTTGCTAAGTTAGCTCACCAAGCTAGTTTAAGTTAAAAAGAATAGGATGTTCATTTTATCATGACTGGGGATACTTGGATTTATCCTCCTTTTTTAATTCATATAACAAACGAGGAACGTATGAAAGCATTAGTTGCTGTTAAACGTGTAGTTGACTATAACGTAAAAGTTCGTGTAAAAGCGGACAACACTGGTGTTGACTTAACCAATGTTAAAATGTCTGTAAACCCATTTGATGAGATTGCTGTGGAAGAAGCTGTACGCCTACAAGAAGCGGGCGTGGTCTCTGAAATTGTTGTTGTATCTATCGGTCCAAAAGAAGCACAAGAACAAATCCGTGGCGCAATGGCACTGGGTGCAGATCGTGGTATTTTAGTTGAAACTACCGACACTGTGCGTCCACTACAAGTGGCAAAAATTTTAAAAGCGATTGCACAAGCTGAAGCTGCTGACATCATTTTACTAGGCAAACAAGCGATTGATGATGACAACAACCAAACAGGTCAAATGCTAGCGGCATTATTAGATGTGGGTCAAGCAACCTTTGCATCCCAAGTAAAAGTCGACGGGGGCAGTGTCAACGTAACACGTGAAATCGATGGTGGCTTACAAACCGTTCAGTTATCATTGCCTGCGGTTATCACCACTGATTTACGTTTAAATGAACCACGTTATGCCAAACTGCCTAACATCATGAAAGCGAAGAAAAAACCATTAGAAGAGAAAAAACCAGAAGATTATGGTGTTTCTACCGCTAGTAACATTCAAATCGTAAAAGTAACGCCACCTGCAGAACGTAAAGCGGGTGTTAAAGTTAAATCGGTTGACGAGTTGGTCGATAAATTAAGAAACGAAGCTAAAGTTATCTAATCATTTAACTACCTTCAATTTAATTCGTCATTTAACGATAGCGATTATCAAATATTAAGGAAAATCTCATGGCAATTTTAGTATATGCAGAACATGATAATAAAGAGCTGAAAAAAGCAACACTCAACACCGTAACGGCAGCAAGCAAAATCGGTGGCGATATCGTTGTATTAGTTGCAGGTCTTGGCTGTGAAGCCGTAGCAGAACAAGCCGCTAAAGTAGCGGGGGTGTCAAAGGTGCTTTGCGCAAGTAATGCTGCTTTTGAGCATCAACTGGCTGAAAACGTCGCTAAACTCGTGGTATCGCTTGCAGGTGATTATAGCCATATCGTGGTACCAGCGACAACAACAGGTAAAAACTTCTTACCACGCGTTGCCGCTTTGTTAGACGTCAATATGCTAACTGATGTAACCGCTGTGATTGATGCAGAGACATTTGAGCGTCCAATCTACGCAGGTAACGCCATTGCAACCGTTAAAGATACTGAAAGCAAAAAAATTATCACAGTTCGTGCCACCGCATTTGATGCAGCGGCAGCAGAAGGTGGCGCAGCCAGCATAGAACAAGTAAGCGCAGGCGAAGATGCGGGCAAATCAAAATTTGTCGGTGAAGAGTTAGCAAAATCTGATCGTCCAGAATTAACGGCTGCAGAGATTGTTGTATCGGGTGGTCGTGCATTAGGCAGCGGTGAAAACTTCACCAAATATATTGAGCCACTGGCTGATAAGCTAGGGGCTGCGATGGGTGCATCACGTGCCGCAGTTGACGCAGGTTATGTGCCAAACGACCTACAAGTAGGTCAAACGGGTAAAATTGTCGCACCAAACCTATATATCGCCGCAGGTATCTCAGGTGCTATTCAGCATTTGGCAGGTATGAAAGATTCAAAAGTTATCGTTGCCATTAACAATGACCCAGAAGCGCCTATCTCTCAAGTAGCTGATTATTTCCTAGAAGGTGATATTTTTACAATCTTGCCAGAGCTAACTAGCAAACTGTAATTGTCGCTGTCATAAGCTACCAAGCGATAAATATATAAGCAATAAATATAAAAAAACCTCATATTTTTTGAGGTTTTTTTATTTGCTATTTACTGGGTAAGCACTGACTTAATTATCGCTAAAAGTATATTGATTGTTGTATAGCGACTAGGTAATATAATAAAAATTATGGGATTTTATTGATAGTAAATTTTTTGGGAATAAATCGTGAAAATGGATTTAAAAAAATTCCGTACAGAAATGCAGCAGCGGCTTAGCGAGCAGCAACTAGACAATGTGAAAGTACGTCCCTTTATCTGTTCAGGGTCACCCCTTAATTGCAAAATCATGATGGTCGGCTACAATCCAGCTCGCGAAGTTAATTTAGACGTGTTTGATGCAAATATTTGGCATGATGACATAGGGTTTGATCGTGAATCGTTTGCTGAGCATTATGACATCGCTAGCTACAATGATGATTTACAGTGGAATCGCAACCATATATTTCAGCAAAATTTGATTGATGAAATCTCCAATCATCCTGTGATTGAAACCTACCTTTATAGTGTTATCAACCCTAAAAAAACTTTATTAAGCCCTCAGCATAAACACACGCATCTATTTGATTGGCTATATAGCATTTTAAAACCTGTCTTAGTCATTACCCAAAATATTGATGTAATTAAATATTTTGAGCGAGAAGCCAATAAAATTCTGGTGAGAAATACTTTTAATGCCATCACTTATCGCGATTTACACTGTGTGATTTTGCCCATCAGCCATTTATCCAAAAAATGGAATGACACCGAAATGTACCATTTGAAAGAAGAAATTGATGAGCTGTTTAATTTAATTACTGTTTAGAGAATAGTGTTTAATTGATAAATTTATAAACCAATAATAAAAAAGCTTAACAGCATCATCTGTTAAGCTTTTATAATTAAAGATCAAATTTACAGCCAACCTGCCTTTTTAAAGCGATAGTAAAGCGTGAAACAAATGGTCAAAATAACGGCTAATAAGACATAGTAGGCATAATGCATTTTTAGTTCAGGCATATTGTCAAAGTTCATCCCATAAATCCCTGCGACGGCGGTCGGAACCGCGAGTATACCTGCCCAAGCGGCAAGTTTTCGTACCACCTCATTCTGACCCATATTGACCACTGCCATGTAAGTATCCATGGCAACACTGAGCATTTCGTTAAGTCCATTGACCGCATCGAGCGCACGCAGTAGATGGTCATTGACGTCGCGAAAATACGGTTTGGCTTGGCTAGGAAAACTTGGAATTAAATCAGTCTTTTTATGATTGATAAAAAAATTACAGATATCTTGTACGGGTAAGATGACAGCACGCATATGTACGAGCTGTGATTTTAATTCATACAAATTCCGCAGCGTATGTTTGTTAAAGTTTTCAGAGAAAATTTCCCGTTCTTGCTCACGCAAATAACGTCCTAATTTTTCAGTGATAGGTAAGTAGTTATCGACGATAAAGTCTAGAATGGCATGCAGTACAAAGATGGGTCCAAGGCGTAATTTTTCTGGTCGGCGATGACAAAAATCTCGCACACTTTCGTAGCTATGAGAGGCACCTTGACGAATAGTGATGATATATTGCTTGCCCATAAAGATAGCCGTAGTGCCATAACGAATGGTGTTTTCGGTCAATTTGGCAGTTCGTACCACCACGAACACGCTATCATTACCATAGCTTTCAACTTTGGCGCGTTGATGCTCAGCGAAAGCATCTTCAATGGCAAGTTCGTGCAAGTCAAATGCCTCTTGGACTTCTCGAATGGTTTCAATACTTGGGTCGTGTAGTCCTACCCAAACAAACACGTTGTTGTTGGATAATTCGCGGCGCACATCATCAAGCTCAATTTCGCCGATTTTTTCCCCAGATTTACGAGAATAAGCGAAGCAGTTGGCAATCTCATTTTTCCCTTTAAAGCGATCTTCGGTGATTTCAGCTTCAGGGTTGTACTCGGGGGGTGGTACATCGGTAGGTGCATAGACTTCGACAGTGCCGTCATCATCATAATCTTCGCCATAGATATAACTATCATCACCGTGCAAATCGAGTTCTTCATCAGCGATTTCATCATACATGACATCAGCGTTGGCGAGGGTAAAAGCATCTGCAGACATATCATGTGGCGGATTAAGCGTTGAGGCTAAAGGCGGCGTTACGCGCTGGGTCGTCTGAGTGGGGTGCTCTAATAAATCGTCGCTGCGTTCAGATAAATTTTTGTTTTGGTGGGGTGGCGTCATAACCAAAAACCTCGCTATCACGATTTGAAAGAGTTGTATCAGATCGAATAAATGTGTCCAGTCGTTATCAAAGTACTAAAAGGTAGCAACCACAAAACAGCAAGTAAACATCAAAGTAGGCAAATGCACCTGTGTGTTCTTGCTATTTTGTAATTCTCAGTGATTTTTAAACGAATAAAAAAAGAAGTCATGCATTGACAATGCAATCATACGGCTAAAATTAGATGGATAATGATAACAGTGAAAAATGACAATCTCAAGATAATTATACGTGACAGACCGCTAAAACCTAGTTGAATCTAGTTAACCATGGACTTAGCAACGGGGATTTTTTCACTATCGCCTTAAATAGCGTACTGCTGCAGTGTTTCTATATCTACTAACTCTAAGAGGCTCTCATGGCATGCGGCAAGCTTTAGCGGCGGCGCAACCCCCGCATCCAATGCTTCCACCCAGCGTAGGGCACACAAGCACCAAAAATCATTGGGCTGCAGCCCTGGAAAACCAAATTCGGGTAAAGGTGTCACCAAATCATTGCCTTTGGCAACAGAAAACTCTAAGAATTCTCGGGTCATTTTGGCGCAGACTGTGTGTAAGCCGACGTCACCAGCGCCGGTATGACAAAAACCATTTCGATAATAACCTGTTAACGGGTCAAAACAGCAACTCGCTAGTGCGGTACCCAGCACATTGGTTTGGTTTAATTCAGCTTTTGGATGATAGGACATAGTGAGCTCTTTTTACGTTTTAATTGGGTTAGATGGAAGATTGGCTAAAGTTGAGAGATAGACGTTGGTAGTTTTTCTAAAGCAGTGCTTTGAGTTTTTTGCATAAAATCTCGCTGGTAAAATTGCTCGAGTGCGGCTTTGTTTGCCTCACTTACTGCCTTGTCAAATACCTCAGCCAAACGTAATTTTAAATACCCTAAGGCGATACCAAAAAAGATTTGGCTTAACGCATCGCTTTGTGCATCGAGCTGTGGTGCATTAGGCAGTAAATTAGACAATAGACTGGTCGAGCGCTCAATAAATGGATGTGGGGTAGCAATTGATGGCTGAAAGCGCTCGGTAGCAAAGGCACGAACAGTTTGGTTGATAATGCCGAGGCTCAGGCTTATTAAAGCGGCAGATTTTTCATCAGCGAAAATTTGCGGCATAAGGTGCGCCAAAATCACACTGCTTTCTGTGATGAGTAATTGATTATCGGTGAGCAGGGCAGGTACTTGGCTAAAAGGGTTGACCGCTAATAATTCTTGTGGGTTTTCCCAAGGCATGACAAATATAAGCTCGGCATCAATCTGCTGGCGTAAACAGGCGACCATCACGAGACGGGCGAAAGGGGAGGTGGTTGAGACAAAGAGTTTCATGGGTAAATTGGATTTCCCTATACTGGTTGCATGGGTGTAAGTTTTAATAAATAAGTTTCAATAAAATTTTATAGGAGTTTAGCATAAAAAATTGGGCAATAAAAAAATGCCTAACCCCAGTGAAGCTATGATACAATGAAAAGGAAAAGTGCCCTTATTTTATTCTTTGCTTATTTTATTTTTGTAAGTGCCCTTCTCATCGATTATTCTATGATTTTACATGGTAATTCATGGTCTATGTTTTCATATGGCCGCTTGTTGTCATGTCTAGTGATATATCATTTAATCATCCTTAGGATTTATTGTGTCAAATTTAGCATCAAATTCCACAAACGTGGCAAATCAGTCTGCTTTTTATCTTAATACAAAAAATACTTGGCTATTACCCGATGGGGTTGTCGATTTACTATCAACCGAAGCGGTAAAGCAAGAAACCCTGCGTTATCAATTGACCCGGATTTTAATCAGCCATGGCTATGAATTTATTAGCCCGCCCATGATTGAATATACCGAAAGCTTGCTCGGCTATGCGTCTGAAGATGTTAAATTACAAACTTTTAAAATCATTGATCAGCTAACGGGTCGGCTCATGGGGGTACGCGCGGATATCACCCCACAAATTGCGCGGATTGATGCGCGTCTACACAATAATCAAGACACTAGTAACCCAGCAAAATCAATTTCCCGCTATTGTTATGCAGGGCATGTAATCTATACCATGCCAAAGGGCTTATTTGGTTCGCGCACCCCGCTACAGTTGGGCGCTGAAATTTTTGGTACCGATTCACTAGCCAGTGAAGTGGAGCTATTAGATGTGCTATTTACCTTGTTAGATAGCACGGATGTGATTGCACGCTCGCATATTGATATTGGTCATGTGGCGATTTTTCAGCAGCTTTGCCAGCTTGCCAGTGTACCTACGCATTTGCAAGAAAAACTAATTGAGCTCTATGCTAATAAAGCGTTACCCGAGCTGAAACTTTTGACCAGCAAAATGCGCCAGTTTGGCGAACTTGCCAACGATTTTTATGTGCTTGGCGAGGCAGGTAATGACTTGCAAAAACTGAGCGAACGACTATCAACTCAAGCCAAACACGATGCTATCATTGCCAAAGCCTTGTCTGATTTGACTTATCTGGTGAGCTATCTTGAAGAGCACTGGGATGCCAATGTCAGTGTCGATGTCACAGGGTTGGGATATCACTATCATACAGGCGTTGTCTTTAATGTGTACGTGGCAGATGAGTCATTGCCGCTGATTCGTGGTGGTCGTTTTAGCAATCATTTTCATCATGAAGTTGATAATACCGATGCCGTGCGTTCCGGCGTTGGCTTTAGCTGCGAGCTAAACCGTTGGCAAAATCATATCCAAATACATGAGCAGCCTTTTACCGTGGTGCCTTATAGCCATGTACAAACTATTTTACATGTACCCAATCATCCGGATGCGCCAGCGCTCAAACAAGCGATTGACTCACTACGCCAAGAAGGGCATCGGGTGATGATTGCGCTGGATGAAACCGATGAACCTGAGCAAACCACCCATCGCTTGCAAGTAGCGAATGGGGTTTGGTACTTAGAGCATTTGGCAGAAAATTAATTTTTAAGCTGTTGTAAACTTGTTTTTAGCAATTACTTTGATAAAAGGTGACTTATCATGAAACATACGGGAAAAAACGTCGTTGTCCTTGGTAGCCAGTGGGGCGATGAGGGTAAAGGCAAAATCGTTGACTTATTGACTGAAAAAGCCAGTGCGGTGGCGCGCTATCAAGGCGGTCATAATGCCGGTCACACCTTAGTCGTTGGCGGTAAAAAAACCGTATTACATTTGATTCCGTCGGGTATTCTACGTGAAGGCGTCACTTGCTATATCGGTAATGGCGTGGTGCTAGCCCCAGACGCGCTATTAAAAGAAATGCAATCACTGGTTGAAGCAGGCGTGCCTGTGCGTGAGCGACTACGTATTTCACCCAACTGCCCACTGATCATGCCACAGCATGTAGCGCTTGACCAAGCTCGTGAAATCAAACGCGGCAACAATAAAATTGGCACAACTGGTCGTGGTATCGGCCCTGCCTACGAAGATAAAGTAGCGCGCCGTGCGTTGCGTTTTGCTGACTTGTTGCGAGCTGACTTCGCCGATAAACTAAAAACTAACCTTGAGTTTCATAACTTTGCCTTGACCCAATACTATGGCGTGGACGCAGTCGATTTTGATGCGACCTTAAAGTTGGCAGAAGAATGGCGTGATGCGCTAAAAGACTTGGTGGCTGATGTGACGGGCGAGCTTGACAAGCTATGCAAAGAAGGCAAAAACTTAATGTTTGAGGGCGCGCAAGGTACGTTGCTTGACGTTGACCACGGCACTTATCCCTTCGTTACCAGCTCAAACACCACCGCTGGCGGCGTGGCGACGGGCACCGGTCTTGGACCCTTGTACTTTGACTACGTATTGGGTATCACCAAAGCTTACACCACGCGCGTGGGGGCGGGTCCCTTCCCAACTGAGCTATTTGATGATATCGGTGAGCACATCGGTACTGTGGGTCAAGAATTTGGTGCTACCACGGGCCGCGCCCGTCGTTGTGGTTGGTTTGATGCGGCGATTCTACGCCGTGCTGTGGTACTAAACTCATTATCTGGTATCTGCTTGACCAAGCTTGATGTGTTAGACGACCTTGAACAGCTCAATATCTGCACGGGTTATGAGTTGCCAAGTGGGGAAGTTTGCGGCTCTAGCGATGCGGAGTTCTACGAGAATGTCAAACCCATCTACGAAACTTTGCCAGGCTGGAAAACTAGCACTGTGGGTGTGACAGAGTATGACAAGCTACCTGAAAATGCCAAAGCTTATATCAAACGCATTGAGCAGCTGATCGAGTGTCCCGTTGACATTATCTCAACAGGTCCTGACCGTGCCGAAACCATCGTGCTACGCGACCCTTACGATGCCTAACCCTCACTCATCAAAAAACCCGATGTGACATCGGGTTTTTTATTTTAGGGTAAAAAATGCTGAATGATAGCTTACTCGCCTTAGCCAATTTATTAACCTCTGCTTTAACCGCTATCACAGGCGTGGGCGGCGGCATGATACTCATTGGACTGATGCCATTTTTTGTGCCTGCTGCAGCGATTGTGCCAGTGCATGGCGTGACCCAGCTTGTCAGTAATGCCACGCGCGCTTGGTTTGGGCGCGATGCCTTAGACTTTACCTATTTTTGGCAATTTTTGGCGGGCTCATTGACGGGACTGTTAGTATTTGGCGTGTTAGTGCGCTTTATCCATTTAGAGCTTATTCCGTTATTTATCGGCATTTATATCTTACTAATAACTTGGTCAAACACTTTTAACCGAGTGATTCGCCGTTTTGAAAGTTTCTTTTTGGTCGGGTTTGCACAAACGGGCTTGGGCGTGTTTGTTGGCACACCGGGTCCGCTCAATATCGCCATGCTCAATAAATATTATGATGATAATAATGTCGTTGTCACCACGGGCGCCTTGATGATGACGGTGGTGCATACCGCTAAATTGATAGTTTATGTGGCGATGGGATTTGTGTTTGCCGACTATTGGCAGTTGCTAGTGATGATGGTCATTATGGCAACCGTGGGCTCATGGCTTGGTATCCGACTGCGCCATAAAATCCGTTTAGACTGGCTAGAAAAAATCCTGCCGTATTTACTGACCCTCATAGCACTCAAATTGATTGTCGATATCGCCCGCCGCTATTTTTTTTGAACCGCTAATGCCAAAAAATCTCAGTGATAAGCGCCATGGCAATGATGATAAATATCAAGCCACATAATCGATTAAGCCACATTAAGCGATTGCCCAATTGCAGCCAATCCGACAGTTTTTTGCCGCTCATGGTATAAACCAGCTGCCACGTTATCTCAATCATAAAAAAACCCACCGTGAGCATGAGGTATTGCGGCAGTAAAGGCGCGGAAAAGTTGATAAATTTGGGAAAAAATGCTGCAAAAAACAAAATCGCCTTGGGGTTGGACAACGACACCCAAACCCCTGTTTTAAACAGTTGCGCGGGGTTCGGTATGACCTGTAACTGGTCACTGTGCAATTCGCTATCAGCTTCGCGCCAAGATTTCATGCCAAGATAGGCTAAATACAGCGCGCCAACGACTTTGATAATGGTCAGCAAAAAAGGCGCTTTGGTACTGATAAGCCCTAGCCCTAACAGTGACGTTGTCAGTAATATAAATAAACCCATGCTCAGCCCTGCTAATGTCCATAGAGTTTTTTTGATGCCATAATTGACACCAAATTGGAACGCTAACAGCATATTAGAGCCAGGCGCTGCCGAGATAAGGCAAGTACTGATTAAAAAAAATAAGAAATTTTGCAGGGTCATTAGAATTTTTAGTAAATAAGTGAAAGATAGCCAGTCAACGGTTAGTCAGCGGCCTTGGCAGAAGGTGGAATGACAAACTGCCATTGTGGGTTAAAAAACCGTCGAAAAATCAGCAAAGTCGCTATTGTACACCCTAAGGTACTGCTGGTGGCAATTAAAAACAGGGTTATAATTTGATAAAGCACGGCTTGGTGCGGGTCTGCGCCTGCCAAAATTTGTCCTGTCATCATACCCGGCAAGCTCACTAATCCTACAACCATCATGCTATTAATCGTCGGTGTGATACCATTTTGAATGGCAGCGATGACATAGGGTTTTGCAGTTTCCCAAGGCGTGGCGGACAATGCCAAATAGGTATTAATCATACTTTGTTCGCGATGAAAACTGCTGACAAGTTGGTTCATAGAGAGTGAGACAGCAGTCAATGAATTACCTAAAATCAGCCCCAATAACGGTATCATCACTTGGGGGCGAAACCACGTAGCAGCGTTATCTGACAGCACCCACCCACCACCAAATATAGCCACCACCCAACTACTGACAAACACCGCCAATGCCGTATCCCAAAATAAACCTTGATAAGGTTTGTTAACCCGATTTTTGGCAGCGATAGTGGCGATAATCGACATAAAAGTCAAAATTGCTAACACTTCATACCATTGCTCTCTGGCAAAAATCCACGCAAGGACCAGTCCAATGAGACTTAGTTGAACCACCGTGCGAAAACTTGCAATGAGCAGGGATTTGACGATACCCAATTTCAACCAAACACTGATTGCCATCACCAGTAATAATGCCAGACTTGCTAGCGCCACTTGTAGGTAGGTGATAGGATGCATGGTGCTGGCTAACATCATCATGGCTGATTGCCTTGTACTATGGATGCGCGTATTTTGCTATCGATTGTTAACTCGTCATTGCTCAATTGACCATTAGCCATCGTCCAGTGGCTAGTGCCAATCGCCAATAAGCGCTGAATTTGGGTCGGCTCATGGCTGATCCACACCACGCTAGCATTGGGGGTGGATTGATACCAGTGGTTAATCAATGTTTCGACTTGGTGGGTGGTAGTGGTATCAAGGGAAGCAGTAGGCTCATCGAGTAATAAAATGGTCGGGTGCAACTGTAGCGTGCGTAATAAGTTGACAAGCTGTTTTTCGCCACCCGATAAGCTGCGGCTATCTTGCTGTAAAAACTGGGGTGATTTGCCAAGGTTAACTAGCTGCTGTTCATGCCAAGATACATCGAGTTTTTTGTCTTTATAAAGTGCAAAGCTAAAGGGCAGGGTCAAGTTATCTAAGACGCTGCCCTCAATCATCTCACTTAGTTGCGCAATATAGGCCACCTGTGAGCGCCAAATAGCCGGTGTCAAGTCGGTCAAATTTTTGCCGTTTAACGTGATGTGACCTGTTGACATAGGTAATAGGCTTGATAGTAGCTTTAGCAGTAACGATTTGCCACTGCCAGACTGTCCTGTGATGACAATAAAATCATGGTCATGGATTTCACCTGAAACATGATTAACGAGTGTTCGATTGTCGATTTGGTAGGACAGTTGGCTAAATTGTAGCATGGCTTTTTAAAGTATAGTGTTTTTAATGGATAGCGTTTTTAAAGTATCGTGATAGAGTTATGACAAGGTGGTTTTATCCCAAAGCACTTCTTGACCAGCATCCAACCGAGCAACGACACGCGCCAATACAAACAGCCAATCGGATAGACGATTGATAAACTGTAGACTGAGTGGTGAGACATTATCATCCCGCGAGTTTAATGCCACGAGTAGGCGCTCAGCGTCTCGGCAATAACAGCGAGCGATATGCACTTGGCTAGTCACCATGGTGCCTGCAGGCAAGATAAAATCTTTGAGGGGTGGTAAATGGGTGTTCCACTCATCAATTTGATTTTCCAGCTCCGTCACATACTCTGCCAAAATCCCGCGGTATTCGGGCATAGCAAGTTCACCCCCTAGATTGAAAAGCTGATGCTGCAAGCGGCTTAGTTTAGCATCAAATTGGGCGTGGTTGGGTTGGACATGGTTAGGTTGGGATTGGCTATCTTGAGTAAGATAGCCCCGCAATAAACCGATTTGGGAGTTTAATAAGTCAATTTTGCCCATGGCGTCAAAGCGTAAGTCTGCCTTGGAGACGCGTGAACCATCCGCCATGCCAGTGGTGCCGTCATCGCCCGTTCGGGTGTAAATCTTTGATAATCGATTGCCCATTATAGAGACCTTAAAGTGTGAAATATGCCAAATCATAGCACTTTTAACAAAATTTCGGTATGATAACCGATTGTCTTTTTTACCCAACTTGCACAGGTGACTATCCCATGACACAGCTGACACAGCCCATGCCGATTACCATATATGACTCGATGAGTGGACAAAAACGCCCATTCATGCCCTTAGAAGCAGGCAAAGTTGGCATGTATGTCTGTGGGATGACGGTGTATGATTATTGCCACATTGGTCATGCACGGGTCATGGTCGGCTTTGATGTGGTCGTGCGCTGGCTGCGTCATATTGGCTATGATGTCAATTATGTGCGTAATATTACCGATATTGATGACAAAATTATTAACCGTGCTAAGAACAATGGCGAAAGTATCTATCAGTTGACAGACCGCTTTATCAAAGCCATGCATGAAGATGCGGATAATCTGGGCTGTGAGCGTCCTAACAGTGAGCCAAAAGCCACGGATTTTATCCCGCAGATGCAGCATCTAATCCAAACGCTGGAAAGCAAAAAGTTAGCCTATCAAGGCGCAACGGGCGACGTCTATTATGCGGTCGAAAATTTTGCTGAGTATGGCAAGCTCTCAAAGCGTCGCCTAGCCGATATGCAAGCAGGTGCCAGTGAGCGGGTAAATGTTGAGACTGACAAAAAAAATCCGTTTGACTTTGTATTGTGGAAATCTGCCAAAGAAACAGAGCCATCTGAGACCAAATGGCAATCACCTTGGGGTGTGGGTCGCCCAGGTTGGCATATCGAATGTTCGGCGATGAGTACTTGCTGCTTGGGCGACACCTTCGATATCCACGGCGGCGGGCATGATTTGCAGTTTCCGCACCACGAGAACGAAATTGCCCAATCTGAAGGCGCAACTGGTAAAACCTATGCCAACAACTGGATGCATGTGGGCTTTATCAATGTTGACGGCGAGAAAATGTCAAAATCACTGGGTAATTTCTTTACCATTCGCGATGTGATGGAACAATTTCACCCAGAGACCATTCGCTTCTTTATTTTATCGAGTCATTATCGCAGTCCAGTGAATTTCTCAGATAGCGCGCTTAAAGAAGCCCAAACTAGCCTCACGCGTCTGTATCAAGCATTAAAATCGGTCGAAAACTTAACTGAACAGGCTGGCGAGATTGATAAAACCCCATTTGAAACCCCTTTTAATCAAGCGATGTGCGATGATTTCAACAGTGCCGGGGCAGTGAGTGTATTATTTAGTCTGGCACGTGAAATCAACAAAGCGGTCAATCTTGAAACCGCTGAGGGCAATGCCCAAGCGCTGGCGTTGGCAACATTGCTAAAAGATTTGGCACAACCGCTCAATATTTTACAGCTTAATCCAACCGATTTTTTACAAGCGAAAGTGGGCGAAACGACCGGGTTAAGTGATAACGAAATTGAAGCATTCATCGAAGCGCGCAAGCAAGCCAAAGCGGACAAAGACTTTGCCAAAGCCGACCAAATTCGTAATGATTTGAAGGCGCAAGGCGTTGAGCTTGAAGACGGTAAAAATGGCACGACTTGGCGCCGTGTTTAAGCTGATTTAAACCCGTCACCATTTAAATTGCTTGATAATTTAACCGATTTTAGCTAGAATAGACGGTTAATCAAAAACTAAACGATGGTGTCAATTGAACATACCAATGACAACACGCTAAATCCAAAGGCTGGGCAGGGAACTGTTCAGCCTTTTGCGGTTTTTTGGCTGTCAAATTTTTCACCACGACAAAATTTTAATTACTATTTAACTACTTTTAACTGCTCCGAGGTCTTTATGTTACGAATCGTTGATGAAGCACTTACCTTTGATGATGTGCTGCTACTACCTGCTTATTCTGAAGTCTTGCCTAAAATGGTAGATTTAAAAACTCGTTTGACGCGCGGTATTGAGCTAAATTTACCCATCGTATCTGCCGCGATGGATACTGTGACTGAATCGCAAATGGCGATTACCATTGCCCAGCTTGGCGGTATGGGTATTTTGCACAAAAACATGGACATTGATTTACAAGCCATGCAAGTACGCCGGGTGAAAAAATTTGAAGCCGGTACGGTTGTTGACCCTATCAGCGTATCACCCGATACCAGTGTTGGCGAATTGCTTCGCATCACCAAAGAAAACAAAATCAGCGGTGTGCCTGTGGTAGAAGGCAACCAAGTGGTCGGTATCGTCACCCACCGTGATATCCGTTTTGAAAATAACCTAAGCCAGCCTGTTCGTAATATCATGACCCCAAAAGAAAAATTGGTGACAGTTAAAGAAGGCGAGCCCACAGAAAATATCAAACGTTTGCTACACGAACACCGCATCGAAAAAGTGATTGTTGTGGATGACAATTTTCAATTAAAAGGCTTGATTACTGTCAATGATTTCACCAAAGCGGAAAACAACCCAAATGCTTGCCGCGATAGCAAAGGTCGCTTACGTGTTGGCGCGGCAGTGGGTACGGGGGCAGATACCGAAGCCCGCGTTGAAGCGCTCATCGCTGCCGATGTGGACGTGATTGTCGTAGATACCGCACATGGTCATTCAAAAGGCGTTATTGATCGCGTGGCTTGGGTGAAAAACAACTATCCAAACATCCAAGTGATTGGCGGTAATATCGCCACTGCTGATGCGGCACTAGCGTTGCGTGATGCGGGTGCCGATGCGGTCAAAGTGGGTATCGGTCCGGGCTCTATTTGTACCACGCGTATTATCGCAGGTATTGGCGTGCCGCAAATTTCAGCGATTAGCAACGTGGCTGAGGCGCTAAAAAATGACATTCCACTGATAGCCGATGGCGGTATCCGTTTTTCAGGCGATATGGCAAAAGCTTTAGCAGCGGGTGCCTCTTGTATCATGGTGGGTTCTCTACTTGCCGGTACCGAAGAAGCGCCAGGGGAAGTAGAGCTATTCCAAGGTCGCTACTACAAAGCCTATCGTGGTATGGGTTCGTTAGGTGCGATGTCAGGACAAAACGGTTCATCCGATCGTTATTTCCAAGACGCCAAAGAAGGGGTAGAAAAATTGGTACCCGAAGGTATCGAAGGTCGCGTCCCTTACAAAGGTCCAATGAACGGTATCATCAACCAATTAGCCGGTGGCTTACGTTCGTCAATGGGTTATACAGGCTGTGCCAATATTGAAGAAATGCGTAGCAAACCACAATTTGTGCGTGTGACTTCGGCCGGTATGAAAGAATCTCACGTACATGACGTACAAATCACCAAAGAAGCCCCCAATTACCGTGTAAACTAAGTGATAGGTTGGTTGCGCTAAAACTGGGTTAACTACCCAGTTTTTTTATAGCCCAATTTATCGCCTAAATTTTTTATAGCCTAGATTGACCCCTTGCCGAGTGACCCATAAAAACAAACAGATGTCGCAACATGCGTGAAATTTTGCTATGCTAAAATTTTATATTTTGATAACAACAACGGGCGACAAAGGAGAATTAAATGAGTTATTTTGGTACTGATGGTATTCGTGGTAAGTTTGGGGAATTTCCGATACATCCGCAGTTTTTAATCAAATTAGGCTATGCCACGGGTAAAGTGCTGCTAGCCAACCAAGCAGCTCCAAACGAAAATCATCGTCCCAATGTCGTCATTGGTAAAGATACGCGACTCTCTGGCTATGTTATTGAAGCCTGTCTGCAAGCAGGGTTTAACGCCGCAGGCGTAGATGTACATATGCTAGGCACTATTCCAACTCCTGCCATCGCGCATTTGACCCGAAGTTTTCACGCTGATGCGGGCGTAGTGATATCCGCATCCCACAATCCGTTTTATGACAACGGTATCAAATTTTTCTCCAATGAAGGCAAAAAGCTGTCAGATGAAATTCAGCAAGCCATCAATGAAAAAATTGATGAAATCAAAGATATCAATGTCGTCATTGACACTCCAGAAGCGCTAGGCAAAAGTTATCGTGTGGAGGATGCCAAAGGTCGCTATATCGAGTTTTGTAAGGGCACTTTCCCCTACAATCTAAATTTAAATGCCCTAAAAATTGTCGTTGACTGTGCCAATGGCGCAGGATACAGCGTCGCACCCCGTGTATTACGTGAGTTAGGTGCTAGCGTAATTGCCATTGGCGATAAACCCGATGGCATTAATATCAACGACAATGTCGGCTCTACCCATCCGGCAAACTTGCAACAAGCGGTGCTTGACCATGATGCCCAAGTGGGTATTGCTTTAGATGGCGATGGCGACCGTATCATCATGGTCAACGAAAAAGGCGAGTTGGTTGATGGTGACGGCATCTTATATATTTTAGCCACCCAAGCAGAGCAACAAGTCGATGGCGTGGTAGGTACCTTGATGACCAACATGGGTCTGCAATTAGCGTTTGATAAAGCGGGCATTGCCTTTGAGCGCGCCAAAGTTGGCGACCGCTATGTCATGCAAGGGCTTGAGAAAAATCGCTGGGTACTGGGCGGTGAGTCATCGGGTCATATTTTAACGCTAGATAAAGCCAGTACGGGCGATGCGATTGTGGCAGGTTTGCAAGTGCTTGCGGTGATGGCGCAGAGCAAACAATCATTATCAGAGCTGATGAAGGGTTATACCCAGCTCCCACAAAAATTGGTCAATGTCAGATTGGCGCAAAAACAAGATCCCTATACCTTCCCAGAATTGGCAAATGCGTTTAAAGCTGCCGAAGAAAAATTGACAGGACGGGGTCGTTTACTGATTCGTCAATCAGGTACAGAGCCATTGATTCGGGTGATGGTCGAAAGCGATGATGAGATTGAGTGCGATATGCTAGCCAATGAACTTGCTGAAAAAGTACGTCAAGTGATGGCGTAAAGTTGACATTTCATAAGGATAAAAAATGAGTATTGATTTTACCAGTCAACGATTATCTTATGAGCAAGGCGAGCTTATCGAATCACACTTGCCAGAGCAGCCGTTTGGCTTACTACAAACTTGGGTGCAACAAGCGATTGATGCCAAGCAAGGGGAAGCGTATGCGTTTTCACTGGCGACTTGTGGAAGTGATAGGCAGCCAAGTGTGCGCACATTACTGATGCGTGAAATTATCCAATTGGATAACGCAGGCATTGGCCTCGTGTTTTATACCAATTACGACAGTGCCAAAGGCTGTGATTTGGCGACCAACCCCAATGCTGAAGCATTATTTTTTTGGCCGAGCCTAGAAAGACAAATCCGTCTTACCGGCGCTGTGCAAAAAGTTAGCCGTGAACAATCCGCCCGGTATTTTCATAGCCGCCCCCGTGACAGCCAACTAGCGGCTTGGGTCAGCGAGCCACAAAGCAGCGTGGTTGCCAGCCGCGAGGTAATGGAAGACAAATTTGCCCAATTAACTGTGCAGTACGGGGACAACCCAATTCCTTTACCAGAATTTTGGGGAGGCTATCTGCTGACCGTAGAGAAAATCGAATTTTGGCAGGGAAGAGCCAATCGTATGCATGACCGAATTGTCTATTCGCTAGATGGCGACCAATGGGTGATGGAACGCTTATTACCTTAAACTACAAGCCATAAAAAAACACGGTATTTTAAACCGTGTTTTTTTATTTGATAAAAATTAGTTTTGCAGTGAACGTAGTAAACGTACAAATTCAATATACATCCATACCAGTGTTGATAAGATACCAACGCTTAAGACCCATTCATAGCTTTCATCCACCCCTGCAGCATAAGCTCGCTCAACGCTATCAAAATCTAATAACAAGCTCAATGACGCAATCACAATCACCAGCAAGCTAAAACCAATACCCACCACACCACCGCTAAAAAAATACGGCAGTGAGCTACCAAATAGGCTAAACCCGATTTGTACCAGATACACCAGCATGATAGCAATTACAGCCGACATCATCACAGAACGAAATTTTTGGGTGACTTTAATCACGCCACTGCGATAAAGCGCTAGCATCACTGCAGCGGTTACAAAAGTTGCGACCAACGCCGTCGGCGCAACTGTGGGAAACTTCATGCTAGCAAACAGCGAAATCGCGCCAATCACGATGCCCTCTAAAATGGCATAGGGAATCGCCAATGTTTTAGCTATATGGGGTTTTGAGATAATTACCATACTCAATACAAAAGCCAACAAGATACTGGCTAAAGCCGCTACACTAACAAAACCTGAAGTGACGCCACTAGTTAGGAAATAGCCAAAAAATCCAACACCCGATAACGTCGTCAAACCTAACAGAAAAGAGGTTTTTCGGATGACCCCTTTGACCGTCATCGGTGTCGTGCTAACCGCAAGTTCAGCGCGGGATATAATCGGATTTGCCATAAAAATTTGCTCCCAAGAGTTAAAAAATTTCAAAAGTTAGTTATATATCAATCGCCTTAAATTAGCAAATAGCAATGAGTTTGTATACATTAACTGCACAACGAAGGTTAGCAATTTTGTAATATAAAATACTGATTGGGCATAACGTGAGCCAGTAAGCTGTGATAAAATAGTTCAATCTTTATCAGTTAATTTTCTGCTATGACGTCCACACTTATTCCCAATCCTGCCTTTGGGCGTATCGGCATTATGGGTCGTGCCAACAAGCCAAGTGTCATTCAAAGTATCTACCAAATTTGTGACTTTTTTCATGAGCAAGGGTTGCCTTTATTAATTGACCATCAGACGGCACGGTTGCCGGCATTGAGTTTTGCACGTCTGGGCGAGATTGCTACTATTGAACGCAGTTTGCTCGGCGGTGCTTGTGATTTGGTCATTGTGGTCGGTGGGGATGGCTCGCTGCTACATGCGGCGCAAGTACTGGTCAAACACAAAGTCCCAGTGGTGGGGGTGAACCGCGGACGTTTAGGGTTTTTAACTGACATCTATCCTGATGATTTAAACGTAAAATTGACCAGTATCTTACAAGGTCATTATCAGCTTGAAGATAGATTCTTGTTAAAGATGGAAATCCGTCAAGGTGCCCATGTGATTTATGAAGATATGGCGCTAAATGACATTGTGCTGCATGCGGGCAAGTCAGTGCATATGCTAGATTTTCATTTAAAAATTGATGGGCTTAATGTCTATCGTCAGCACAGTGATGGTCTGATTGCCTCCACACCGACGGGTTCCACCGCTTATGCGCTATCAGGTGGCGGGCCGATTATTCATCCTAGTATGGATGCCATTTGTCTGGTGCCCATGCATCCACATACCTTATCAAGCCGCCCGATTGTGGTCAGCGGCAACAGCGAAATCAAAATCCGCATCCATAAAGATAACCGCACTCAGCCGATGGTGAGTGCAGATGGCAAACCGTCGGTGCCGCTCAACCAAAACCAGCGCTTAGTGATTCACAAGCATCCTAACAAACTCACGTTATTACACCCACCTGGGGTGGATTTTTTTGAAGCTTGCCGTACCAAACTCGGTTGGAATAGCTACGCTGAAGAATTTAGCATGGATAATTAAAAGAAAAGCCACCTGAATCATTCGGTGGCTTTTTTATGAAGAAATACCTTAATTAATCAGCCCATTTGCCGAGCGTTTTGAGATAAATCCATCTGGGATTTGGTTATGATCGGCTTGCCAGCGCTGAAATGCCAATTTAGTATTGGTGCCTACGACGCCATCTGACCCTTTGGTATCATAACCCATTGCCGTCAAACGCTGTTGCAGTTGGCGTACTTCATAAGTAGCAAGTGGCTGCTCATAGCGCGGCCAAGATTGCTGTAAGCCTGGTTGCCCGATAATGGCTTTGGCAAGTAAGCTTACCCCCATGGCATAATTGGAGGAATTATTGTACACCTTAATGGCATCAAAATTTTTGGTTAATAAAATCGCAGGACCCTCTTTACCCGCGGGCAGCCACAATTCTGCCATCGCATCCATGGGCGCATTTGGGGTGATAAATTGAACGCCCAAATTTTGCCAGTCCGCCATGGTTTTTTTGGTACTGACCTGGCGATAATCAAAACCATTTGGTAATCGTACCTCATAGTACGAGCCCATACCACGTTGCCAGCCGGCATTTTTGAGATAGCTTGCGGTAGAGGCTAACGCATCAGCGGTATGCCAAGGGTTACGATGACCATCACCATTGCCATCTACTGCTTCATCTAACCAAGTTTTGGGAATAAATTGGGTATGTCCCATGCCACCTGCCCAAGAGCCGCGCAGTTGCGACCAATCAATATCACCACGCTCAAGCAGCGACAACAGCGCTAGTAGCTGATCCTCTGCAAAACTGCGGCGACGACCATCATATGCCAATGTCGCCAAACTATTGACCAGTGATGAGTTGCCTGTGCCTTGACCATAAGAAGATTCCATACCCCAAATGGCAGTCACAATAGAGGCCGGCACACCATACTGATTTTCAATGCGATCAAGTAGCGCGCTTTGGCTGGCAAAATTGCGCTGACCGCCACTGACACGACCACTCGATGCGGCACCATCGATATATTCCCAAGGCATTTTGGCAAATTCGGGCTGCCCTTTATCCAGTGACACCACTTGCTCGCTGTAGTTGGCACTTGACAGCAAGCGTTCAACATCAGCACGGGGGTAACCTTTTTGCACGGCGCGCTCAATAAAATCCGATTTCCATTGATAAAAGCTGCTGTATTGATTGGTTGGAACAGTCACAGGTGGCACGGGCGTGACTTTCGGGGGTGCCGTAATCACCACAGGGGTAGTCGGCAACGTACCTGGTAATTTTTGGGGTTGGGTCTGAATAGGTGCTGATGAACAAGCTGCCAACAAGGCCGCTAAGCTGACAGGTAGTGCCAGTTTTTGACCAGCTAAACGATGCGACAAACAGAGCGATAAAGCGACGATAGACGACGAATATTTAACATACATAGAGCAATAACCTCAATTAATACAAGCCAAATGCGTACAAACATAACAACTGTGGTAAAAAAATTGAATATAGCACAAAAATAGGAAATTTTAATTGTTAAGGAATAATTGATATAAAAATACTACAAAAATTGCGGAAAAATATTTGCAAGATTTTGGCAGTTTTGCCAGTGTTTTTGGAAAATAGGATTGATAATTGGTCAAAAAAGTTTATGATAATCGGTTTACAGTAGCTAATTTTGAGGAATAACTATGCTAAAAGTCAATCAATATTTTGATGGGAATGTGGCATCAATCGGTTTTCAAACAGCCACCCTACCTGCGACCGTGGGCGTGATGAAAGTAGGCGAATACGAATTTGGCACGAGTCAATTTGAAACCATGACCGTCATTAGCGGGGCTATCTCGGCATTGTTGCCAAACCAAACTGACTGGCAAACTTTTAAAGCCCATGAAACCTTTACCGTCGATGCCAACCAAAAATTCAAGGTAAAAATTGACGAAGAAACGGCTTATCTTTGCACTTACCAAGATAAATAAGAAATAAAAAAGCGATATCAAATCCATGATATCGCTTTTTTTAGCCGAAAAATTTATTGAATACCGCCAAATTTCCCCGCATTAAAATCTAAGATGGCTTGACGGATTTCGGCTTGACTATTCATCACAAAGGGTCCGTAACCCACCACAGGCTCATTAATCGGCTCACCACTCATCAGCAAGATTTTCGCTCCTGCTTTGCCCGCCGTTAAGCGTACAAAATCCTCGCCCGTATCGCCACTTTCAATCTCAAAAGTGATTAATTGATTGGCGTGTGCTTGCTGGTCGTGATCAGCGTTGATGATAACATCGCCTTGCATCGACAATAACAACAAATTGTGAGTGCGAGAAATCGCGACTTCTACTGAGCGATTGGGTTCAATACTGATATCCCACAAGTTAATGGGGGTAAAAGTCGTGCCAATGCCGCGTGCCTTATTATCATCCTGGGGGGCTTGGGTATTGACAGTAGGGGTAAACTCCCCAGCAATTACCTTAACTTGTCCTGCATGCAGTCCTTCATCATCATGTAGACTGATCACAGGCATGTCATCATTGGCAAGATGTTGGTATTTGGCAGGCGTGGCTTTATCTTTGGCAGGTAGATTGACCCAAAGCTGTACCATACTAAAATCACCACCTGCTTGGCTAAATTCAGGGGAGTGAAATTCCTCATGAATCACGCCATTGCCCGCCGTCATCCATTGCACGTCACCTGTCTTAATAGTACCGCCACCGCCACTAGAATCACGGTGAGACACTTCACCTGCATAGGCGATAGTCACCGTTTCAAACCCTTTATGCGGATGTTGTCCGACACCGCGAGGGGCTTGAGCATTGGGCTCAAAATACTGTGTTGCTGCATAATCGAGCATTAAAAAGGGATCGGTGCGTTTATCACCCACCATGTGATTGAACATAGGGTTGACATGAAAACCATCACCCACCCAATGGGGGCGTGGGGCGGCATGGATTTTATCCACTTGTCGATAGGTTTTATTGCTATTTTGCTTGCTATTTTGCATGGCCATGATTTTTCTCCTTATTGATAGCTTTAATATAGGAGCAAAAAAGCTATTTTCAAGTATAAATTACATTATATTGGTTATTGTCAATATTAACTAATATAAAAGATAAAAAAAGGCAAAGTTAATTGCTAACTTTGCCTTTATAAATTGTTTACTTGTCTTAATCATCAAGTTCTGACCAACGTGCCATTTTTTCAAGTAGCAAATCATCAATCTCGTTGAGTCGTTCACTGGCTTGGGTAGCGGCTGCCATATCGCTCACAAACCAGCTGCCATCAGCTAATTTGTCTTGAAGTTCAGCTTGCTCTTGCTCGAGTAGCGCGATTTCATTGGGGAGACTATCTAATTCACGCTGTTCTTTGTAGCTCAGCTTTTTCTTCACTGTATCAGTTTTTGGCGCATCAGTGTTAATGGCTTCTTTGGGCTTTGCTGTTGTCTTTTCTGATTTGTCCGCTTTGGGTTTAATCGCTTGTTCACGGGATTTTTGCGTCAAATAGTCTTGATAGCCGCCCACATATTCTTTGACAATACCATTGCCATCACTATCTTCATCAAAAACCCAAGTTGATGTTACGACGTTGTCCATAAAGGTACGGTCATGGCTAATCAATAAGATGGTGCCATTAAAGCTATCGACGGCTTCTTCTAATAGCTCTAGGGTTGCCATATCCAAGTCGTTGGTCGGCTCATCAAGTACTAAGATATTTGCAGGTTTCAGTAGCTGTTTGGCTAGCAAAACGCGGTTACGCTCACCGCCTGACAAGGCTTTGACGGGTGTTCTGGCGCGTTCTGGGGCAAATAAGAAATCTTGCAAATAGCCGATGATATGTTTCTTTTTACCTGCCACTTCTACAAAATCAGAACCTTCTGCGACGTTTTGTACCACGGTTGCTTCTAAATCAAGTTGGTCACGCAACTGGTCAAGAAAGGCGATTTGTAGATTGGTGCCTAATTTTACTGAGCCAGATTTGGTGATATCAGGCTGTGGAATATCCAAAATCGCATGAATGAGCGTGGATTTGCCGACACCGTTTTTACCGATAATACCAATACGATCACCACGCATGATACTGGTGTTAAAATCTTTTACCAAGGTTTTATCGCCATAACCTAGATTGAGATGCTTGACATTGGCAACCAATTTGCCGCTGTTGTCGCCATCGTTCATGCTGATATTAACTTGTCCGACTTGCTCACGGCGGGATTTACGTTCTTCACGCAGCGCCTTTAACGCGCGCACCCGACCTTCATTGCGGGTACGGCGCGCTTTGATGCCTTGACGAATCCAAACTTCCTCTTCAGCCAGTTTTTTATCAAAATTGGCATTGGCTTTTTCTTCGGCACTCAGTTGTTGTTCTTTAAGTTCTTGGTAGCGGGCATAGCCTTTATTGACATTGCCTGCTTGCTTGGTGACGTCATAACTGCGTAGAATACCGCGGTCAAGCTCGACAATGCGGGTGGCGATTTTGTCAATAAACGAGCGGTCATGCGAGATAAACAGCAGGGTTAATCCTTGCGCGTTTAACAAAAATTGCTCAAGCCATTCGATACTTTCGACATCCAAATGGTTGGTCGGTTCGTCAAGTAGTAGCACATCAGGTTTGGTAATCAGCGCACGGGCAAGCAGCACACGGCGTTTGCGACCGCCCGATAATTCACTAATATCGGCGTCGCCGTCCAAGTTCATCATGGACAGCATGGTCTGTACTTCGCGGGTCAGGTCCCACCCATGGGCATCATCAATTTTATGCTGCAAATCTGACATTAATTCGCAGGCTTTCATGTCACCGCTGGCGCATTTGTCGCTGGCTTGCTCGTAGGCTGTCAGCCATGTTGCCACGTCACCGGCACCTGCCATAACGATGTCGCTGACTTTGCCCGACGTTTCTGGAATGTCTTGCTCGAGCATGGCAATTTTCAAATCACCACTGATTTGGAATTCGCCACTGTCAGCCTTGACTTGACCGCTAATGACCTTAAACAAAGTTGATTTGCCTTCACCATTGCGCCCAATCAAACACACGCGTTCGCCTTGTTCGATATTAAAATCAATACCGTCCAAAATCGGTGCAATACCAAATGCCAAATGAATATCTCGTAAATGAATCAGTGCCATAACTTTCTCAAAGTTTAGTAAAAATATTTGTATAATAGGAAAATGCGGCTATTGTAGCAGACTTTATGGCAAAAAATTGTGGGGAAACTTATGAGGTATTCTAAATGAGCGAAAAAGATCACCAAAAACAGGCAAGCGATGAAAATGGGTTGGTTACCATGGTGGAAAAATTAACCCAAGAGTTGATTGACTTACAAACGCAAGTGCTGTTTATGGAAGATACATTGGATAAACTTGATAATATCGTTACCGAGCAAAGCCAGTTAATTGCTGACCAACAACGGCAATTACAGCTACTTTATCAAAAATTGGAAACTCAAACGCAAGGCTCACAAATTCAGCCGTTTGATTTGCTTAGCGATAAACCGCCGCATTACTAATTTTATTGACAAAAATTGAAATTTTTATCAACATGGCAAGCGTTTTATGCGCTATAGACTGCCAATGTCCTAAATAGGAAAAAACAATGGTAGCTAGTTGCATCTGACTATCAGCAACAACCTCGGCAAGAATTGACCGTGATACATATCAAACGCAAACTGCTTTATCAATGCTTTATCAAGGCGTGCCGTCAAAGATAGGCAAGGATGAGAGGTTAAATGAGTCATTTTTTTAACGTAAATTTTGTACATGTATCTATCAATTTTCACCAGCATAGCAAATAAGTTTCACAAGTATTTCAAGCAAGCATAGTGCTGTGACCAAATAATCTGCTTTCATTTATTGTTAGGAATATCCTATATGAGTCATAATGAATCTTTAATCAGTGTTGCCGAAGAAACATTACATGAAGCCAAAACAGTCATGTTTAATATGCTGTCCAAAGTGGTAGAAATCGGTGGTTCTGATTTATTTATCTCAGCGGATTTTCCACCCAGTATTAAATATCACGGGCTCATGAAACCGCTCAATAAACAACCACTGACAGCTGAAAAAACCAAACTGTTTGCCTATAGTTTGATGAACCAAAAACAGCGCGAAGAATTTGCAACCAATCTTGAGTGTAACTTTGCGATTAATGTGCCCAATGTATCGCGATTTCGGGTTAATGTGTTTCAGCAGCAATTACAAGTGGGTATGGTGATTCGTACTATTACGGCAGAAATACCCAACTTTAAACAGCTGCTGCTACCTGAGCAGCTCAAAAAAATTATCATGGAAAAACGTGGGTTAGTGTTGGTCGTAGGGGGAACGGGGTCAGGTAAATCAACATCGCTGGCGGCAATGATTGACCATCGTAATGAAAACTCCGCAGGTCACATCATCACCGTCGAAGACCCAGTAGAATATGTGCACAAGCACAAACAATCCATGATCACCCACCGTGAAGTAGGCGTGGATAGTCATTCATGGCATAACGCACTCAAAAACACCTTGCGCCAAGCGCCTGATGTGATTTTGATTGGGGAAATTCGTGATACTGAAACCATGGAAAACGCCATTGCATTTGCTGAAACAGGTCACTTATGTTTAGGCACTTTGCATGCCAATAATGCCAACCAAACCTTAGATCGTATTATCAACTTTTTTCCAGAGGAGCGTCGTAACCAATTGCTGATGGACTTGTCATCGAATATGAAAGCTATCATTTCGCAGCGTTTGATTCGTACAGAAGATGGGAAAGGTCGTCGGGCAGCGGTAGAAATTATGCTTAATACCCCATTGATGGCGGATTTGATATTAAAGGGTAATTTTCATGAAATTAAAGCGCTGATGACCAAATCTCGAGAATTGGGTATGCAAACCTTTGACCAAGCCTTATTTGATCTATACGATGAAGGCGCCATTTCGTATGATGAAGCAATTCGCAATGCCGACTCTGCCAACGAACTGCGGTTGCAAATCAAACTTAAAAGCCGACGCGGTGAAGGCGACACGCAAAGCACAAGTGAGCTAAAGCTTTAATAAAAAAACGCCCTGTGACTAAACAAGTAACACAGGGCGTTTTAATCAGCTATTTGAAAAACTAGAGTCAATTAATAATTAATAATCACTTACTCATTACTAATCACTTAAAAAATAACAGTTACTCATTCAACTCGCGAGTGGGTAATACATCTTTAATGGCATCACGTAAATCATGCATCGCTTTGACCGTGGTATCCCAATCGATACAGCCATCGGTAATAGACTTGCCATATTCAAGCTGGGTCAAATCCGCGGTCAAATCTTGACGACCGCCTTTAAGATGACTTTCAACCATCATCCCAATAATCGAGCGATTACCGTGTTTGATTTGCTCAGCGATATTTTGAATGACCATCGGTTGTAGGTAAGGGTCTTTATTTGAATTGGCATGGCTTGAGTCAATCATGATTTTGCCTGAGACTTTACCTTTAGCAAGTTCATTTTCTGCTTGGGCAACGGCAGTGGCATCATAGTTGGGTTTGCCATTACCGCCGCGAAGCACCACATGACCGTATGGATTACCTTTTGATTGGATGATAGACACCAGACCATCGGCAGATAGACCTAAAAAGCTATGACCAGATTTGACCGCTTGCATGGCATTGACAGCTACTGTCATACCGCCGTCTGTACCGTTCTTAAAGCCAACTGGACAAGACAGACCTGAAGACATCTCACGGTGAGTTTGACTCTCAGTAGTACGTGCGCCGATGGCTGACCAACTAATTAAATCTTGGATATACTGCGGTGTATTAGGATCAAGCGCTTCGGTTGCACAAGGTAAGCCTTTTTCATTCAAATCAAGCAGCAGTTTGCGCGCAACACGCAAGCCCTTATTGATATCAAAGCTATCATTCATGTCTGGGTCATTGATTAAGCCTTTCCAGCCCACTGTGGTACGAGGTTTTTCAAAGTACACACGCATCACCACATAAATACTGTCTTCAATTTCTTTGGATAAAGCCAACAGTTTATCGGCGTATTCATGGGCAGCGTTAACGTCATGAATCGAGCAGGGGCCAATCACCATCAATAAACGTTTGTCTTTACCGTCTAAAATATTACGCACGGTTTCGCGACCTTTGGTCACCGTCTCGATAGCTTTGGGGCTTAGTGGTAGTTCGTTTTTTAATTCCGCAGGCGTCACTAGCGGTAAAATTGCTTCAATATTCACATTATCTACATCAGCGATATCAGTTTTGGCAAAAGTTGTCATAATTCTCACAGGCTGTTGGCAAAAATTTAAAAAATCACTATAAACCAAAAAATTTATAATGTCATTACTTGAGTCAGTAGGAAAGCCTACTTTTAGTTTGGCAGTTGATAAAATCTGTTTGGTCAAAGTTTTTTTGGATGCTTGGGTAATCTGCATATCCTATAGCGACAGTATAACAGTTATTGTATCAGCATACTAGTACAAAATAACAAATAACTGTCATTTAAATTTTTTGATGGTTTTACTTTTCATCTGTTTACCCCTAAAATATTTTTTTAAAATGATAACCAAACAAGGCTGTTTAATCTCATGTACGCTAACGCCCCTGCACAAACCATTTCAGACCTTGCTGCAAACGCAACACTCGCAACCGATATTGTTAACCCAAGCACAGCCAGCTTTTATAACGTCAGCGAAGCGAGCTTTTCTAAGCTAAATGAAGAGAGCTTGCCACAGAACGTGGCTAAAACCAAATTTCAGCCGATTGTCATTGGTATCGTAGCAGGCGAGGTCTCAGGCGATGCGCTGGGGGCAGACTTCATGCGCCAGATGAATAATTTGCGTGATGACATTGTGTGGGTGGGCGTGGGTGGTGCACAGATGCAAGCGCAGGGGCTTAACTCAGTGATTGAGATGTCTCGTTTGTCGGTGATGGGCTTGGTGGAAGTGGTTAAGCATTTGCCAGATTTATTTAAAGCACGCGATGAGATTTTGGCGGCGTTTAAACAAAATGCAATCGATATTTTTGTCGGCATTGATGCGCCTGATTTTAATTTACGATTGGGGGAGCGGTTAAAATCAGCCGGTATTTATTGTGTGCAATATGTCAGCCCATCGATATGGGCATGGCGGGAAGGGCGAATTGAGAAAATCAAACGAGCCACCAATTTGGTGCTGTGTTTGTTTCCGTTTGAGTTGTCTGTCTATCAAAAACATGATCATCCTGCCGTGTGTGTCGGGCATTCACTTCTCAAGACCATTGATGACAATTTGCTTACAACCCCCATGGACGAGCTGCGCCGTGAGTTGATTTGGGATAATGCCACCTATCATCAGTTTTTTGTCAAAATGGGCGAGATGGAGATGACTCATCTTATTGCAGTGATGCCAGGCTCAAGACGCAGTGAAATCGATGCGATTTTTCCAAAAATGCTCAAAGCCATTCATCAACTGTTGATTATGGATGATAAGCTATGCTTTATCGTACCAACGGTCAACGAGCATCTACTGACTATCGTAGAGCAATATCTGGAAGCCCAGTCAGCGCAGGTGCGCCATCATGTCACAGTGAGCTGTGATGAAACACAAGCGGATTTTAGCCAACGGGTGATGGCGGCGTCAGATTTGGTGCTGCTCGCATCGGGTACCGCCACGCTTGAAGCCATGCTACTGGGTAAACCGATGGTGGTGGTATATTCACTCAATAAAATGACCTTTTGGCTGGCAAAACGCCTAGTCAAAGTGCCGTATGTAGCACTGCCTAATATTTTGGCAGGTCGAGAAATCGTACCAGAATTGCTACAAGAAGACGCCAACCCAGACAATATTTGCCGTGTGGTACAGCAATCATTAAAAGTTAAAAACTATAACGAGCAGCTGCGAGATTTGCGGCAAACGTCAGAATGGCTGCGTGAGCAAAGCAACATCGACCCCGCCAATGCGGTGATTGACAATTGGCTGACGTGGAAAAAACAGTAAAAATCTCAGGCAAAATTTGACGCTTTATCAAGTTGGGCGCGGTGATAATGATGGCAAACTTACGTCCAATCTTCTGAGGTGAATGTTGCCATCAAATCATGCGCTTTGGTTCTTGCATCAAGCACAGTCATAAAGGTATAAGCGCCGATGAATTTACGGCTAATAAACATCAGCTCTTTAGGCGGCACGCTAAAGGATTTTGAGGTCGCTGATTTGCTGGCAAGCTTAATGACACGGTTATGTAAATCACTTTTTGCCCAAATATAATTGCCATGTACATCAAGTACATGGGGTGGAATCGTCGGATTATGACTTGGCAAACTAAAGGGTTCACTGGCAAGCAAACATAGCTCTACCATATCATTTTTCACCGAATCACTAAGATTAGCAAAGAATTCAAAATGCTTGCCTGCTTGATCAATCGCTTGGCGCATTTTGCTACGGTCGTGAAAAAAGCCTGCCAACAGCAAATTACGGGCGATGAGTAGCAGATTGTCATCAAACTGACGAATGGCGCCAAAGTCCAATAACACCAATTGGTCAAGCTGTGTATCAGGCTGCTGTGCAAGGCGAATCAGATAGTTGCCAAAATTGGGGTCGGTCTGCATATCGCCCCATTCAAAAATCTCACGCAGCATAATTTCAATCGAAGCCTGCCCAATCGCATTCCGTCTTTCTTGTGGCAGCGCAAATACTTGCTCATTCAAAATCGACACGCCATCTTCATAGGTCATACATAGCAGCCGATCGGTGCTATAAGCTTTGAAGATGCGCGGCACCACATAGCGACTATCCCCAACAAAACGTTGAAAAAATAGCTCAGTGGTATCTGCCTCTAGGAGGTAGTTGACTTCATGATGCAGCAGGTCACGAATTTCTTCAAACCAATCATCGAGTTGGCGCGTTTGCGGGACAACATTGGTGACTCTAAGCAGTTGGCGGAACAAATCCAAGTCACTGTCTACGGCATCAGCGATATTGGGATATTGCACCTTAAATACCACTTGTTCGCCCGTGGCTTTATGAACTGCTCTATGCACTTGCGAAAGTGAAGCGGTGCCAATTGGGATATGGTCGATATCAAACTCATGGATGGTATCGCCCAATTCTTTTTGCAGTGCTGATTCGATAATTGACCATGAAAAAGCAGTCGTCTGACTGTTCAATGTCTGTAAGGCTTCTGTGATTTCGGGGGGCAAAAAATGCTCGCCGTACAGGGCTAACATTTGACCGATTTTGACCACCGAGCCTTTGAGTTTACCCAGCTCATCCACCAAATATTGGGCTTGCTCGCGCATAAAAGCTTGTTTTTGTACCGCTTTTTCTTCTTTTGACTTAAATAATCCAAAGGCGCTATTGGTCGCCCATCGTCTGCCGATATTGAGCGATGCTTTGGCAATCGATAACCGACGGTCAAGCGCCGAGGTTTTGAGCTGTTCAAGCGGTTGGTTATCGTGATTTTGCGGATTTGCCATACAAGGTGCCTAATGTTTTTGAAAGAAAAAGCCAAATAAAAAGCAAATCATTTTAACACATGATTTGCTTTGATTGTTGTTACCGATTTTTAATAAAGTGGATTAAGACTTGCCGTAACCACTTGGCGTAAGACAGTGGCTAGATGTCTAAATGCCATCTTATTGGTTGTTGGTTATTTGGCGCTAGATTGAATAGCGCGCCAACCGATATCACGGCGATAGTGCATACCATCGAAGCTAATAGCGCCACAAACTGCTAAGGCTTTGGTTTGGGCATCCAAAATATTATCACCGAGCGCCGTCACGCAAACCACACGACCGCCATTGGTGATAATCTCACCATTGTCAAACGCTTTGGTGCCAGCATGGAACACTTTGACATCCATATCCGTTTGCGCATACTGAGACTCAAGCGTTGGTAACCCATGGATGACATCGCCGTTGCTCGCGCTTTCTGGATAGCCTTTGCTAGCCAGTACCACACCCAAGGCAGGACGCTCATCCCACTCGGTTTGTTTGGGAAGATTGCCATCCAACCCTAATGCTATCAAATCGACCATTGAGCCTTTTAGGCGCATCATAATGGGCTGTGTTTCTGGGTCGCCAAAACGGCAGTTAAACTCAATCACATAGGGGTCATTGTGGTCATCAATCATCAAGCCTGCGTACAAAAATCCTGTATAAGGCGTGCCATTGGCGTTCATGGCATCGACCACTGGCTGAATCACACGCGCAATCACCTTGTCATGTACTTGCTGTGTCACCACGGGGGCAGGTGAGTAAGCCCCCATACCGCCTGTATTAAGACCGCTATCACCTTCGCCAATACGTTTGTGATCTTGGCTGGTTGCCATCGGTAAAATATGGTTGCCATCTATCATACAGATGAAGCTGGCTTCTTCGCCTTGCAAGAACTGCTCAATCACCACACGGCTGCCCGCATCACCAAATTTGTTGCCCGATAACATATCATTGATGGCATCAACGGCTTCTTGTTCGCTCATCGCCACAATCACGCCTTTACCTGCGGCTAAACCATCGGCTTTAATGACAATCGGCGCGCCTTCGGCTTTCACATAAGCAATCGCTTGCTCGGCATCGCTAAAAGTTTGGTATTTGGCGGTAGGAATATGGTGTTTTATCATAAAATCTTTGGCAAAGGCTTTTGACCCCTCAAGCTGCGCGCAATACGCCGTGGGTCCCCAAGTTTTGATACCTGCTTTTGTTAAGTCATCGACCATACCTGCCACAAGTGGTGCTTCAGGACCAACCAGCACAAAGGCAATGTCATTGTCTTGGCAAAATTGAATCACCGCCGCATGGTCTTTAACGTTTAAATCGACATTTTGTAGTTTGTGTTCAAGCGCTGTGCCTGCATTGCCGTTGGCAACAAAAACTGTGCTAACTTTGCTATCTTTGGCGCATTGCCATGCCAATGCGTGCTCACGTCCACCTGTGCCAATTACTAAAATATTCATATTGTTTCCTTAAAAATGTAAAATAGCCGTATGGCAGCCATTGTAACAAATTTTGGGATCTAAATTAAATGACAAAGCATTTTATTATTGGCGTAGATGAAGTCGGGCGAGGGCCGTTATTGGGCGATGTGGTGGTTTGTGCGCTCATCTTCGATAAGGCAATTTTATCTGTCAAAGAAGATAGCCTCAGCACTGATTTACCCACGGCTGATAGTGTGAGTATTAGCCACACTCATCCGCTAAGTGCGCTAACTGACTCCAAAAAACTGTCAGAAAAAAAACGAGAAGCGTTATTTTCCTTGATTGAACAAACGGCGAGTGCGCATCAAGTTGTCAAAATTTCTGCCAGTCTAATAGACCAGCTCAACATCTTACAAGCGACATTGCTAGGGATGAAACAAGCAGTGGCAGGCGTGATGGCGCAAATGTTAGCGCAATACCCAACGGCGACCTTTAGTGTCATGGTGGATGGCAATAAACTGCCCGTGTTGTTTGATTTGCCCAATTATCAGCAAATTACCCATGAGCAAGCGATTGTGAAAGGGGACGGCAAACATGCGTGTATCAGTGGCGCCAGTGTGATTGCCAAAGTGACGCGTGACCGAGACATGGTGGCGTTGTCAAAGTTATATCCTGATTATGGCATTGAGCAGCATAAAGGCTATCCCACCGCCGCCCATATCCAAGCGATACAACATTACGGCATTTTGCCCATGCACCGCAAAAGTTTTGCCCCCATCAAACAGAGGATTTTAGACAAAAAAGGTGAACATACAGTCAATATCCGGTAGTAATGAGTGCAGGTCTAAAGTCGCCTTTTGGGCGAGTTTAACTAGTAAAGTGTGCTGAGCATGACGAGTAAAAAGATGGTCTTGCTCGCAGACCTGCAAGCTGTGCCCGATTTGTTTTCAACCTCTCGGTGGACAGCGCGCCAAACAAGGTCTGATAGTCGCCCTGTATGTTCAAATCCATCATAGCAAATTGTAGGCTTTTTTCAAACTAGCTTATACTAAATCAATCTGCCAATTAGCGGCTTGCAATTGGATATTTAAGTTTCTGAGTTTGACCGCTATGTCATCTGCTTGTTTTTGCAGTCTGACCGGTTCAATCACTTTTTGCCATTTAATTTCTCGATAGCTATAGCGATCGCCTTCCGTCTTAGCATTATCAATCGCAGTTTGCAGCAGGCGATGGCGTTCGGCAAGTTCATCACGCTTGACTAAAGTGCTGAGCATGGTTGAACCGTCGGGCATGACAGCGATGGCATTGGTGCGATGGATATGGTCTATTAACGCATACAGCTCGCTCATGACTTGATTGGCTTGTAGCAGCAGTTCATTCGGGTTTTCACTTGGGGTGTCGCCGTCTTGGACTTTGACGTTTTCAGCAATGCGCGATTTCAAGCTGGCGAGCTTTTTTTGCATATCGGCACGTCGTAACAAAGCTTCTGCAAGTTTCATGGTTATCTCCTTATTGGTCAATTTAAACGTTAAGCTCATATAATTGGGTTAAAAATTGGGTAGGATAATCTGTAATCACACAATCGACGCCCATCCCAATCAAGCGTTTTGCCACCTCAACTTCATTCACCGTCCAAGCGGTGACTGTTAAGCCATAAATTTTGGCAATTTCCAACAGGGTTGGGGTGATAAGCGGATAATAAATGCCCACTTGGCTACAGCCTAAAGCACAAGCGCGATTAAAGGTTTGCAATATTAAGTTTTTACCCGCTGCATCAGGCGTCGGCAAAAAAGCAATTTGGCTTGCCATCATGGTTTCGGGTTCAAGTATTTTAGGCTCAAGTAATAATCCTGTCGGAAAGTGAAAGTTTAAAAATTGCTGTTGGCTTTGAATTTGGTACAAAATATCGGTATCAAAACTGGTCAAAGTGACGGGTAAAGCTTGCCATACCTCTTGTGATAATAGCCTAAGCAGATTTTTAACCAACGAAGCTGGCTGGGTTTTAGCATGGGTTTTGATTTCCAGTTCAATATGGCGAAAGTGTTGCAAATAGGGTGGTAAATCGTCTAGCAACAATACATGATGTTTTAAAAACCCTAGTTCAAAACGTTGGGAAAAACGCCCATAGTCCGATTGCACAATGGATTCTAATTCCGCCCATGTTTTATCAGCAATCCACGATTGTTGTCTTGCAAGCCGATTTAAGGTTTCGTCATGTACTACCACAAATTTGCCATCGGCGGTCATTTGAACGTCAAATTCAACCCCATCAAGCTGCTTACCATGTTTTTGTAATTGCTGCACGTAGGAAAATCCGTCTTGACAGTTCTCTAGCATTTCAGCCCGCGCAGCACGATGACCGAGTAAATAATACGTTTGATTTGGATGGCGCATACCATGGCTCGCAATAGACAATAAAATTTTATGACTACTAAAAATTATTACAACTAAATTTTATTATAAATAATAGTGAACAACTACCCAATTTGCAAAACTTTGCTTTATAATGGCATGGTAATAAATTCTGCGTGAAAGGTGCCTTATGTCTATGATTTTCCCACAAAATACGTTGTCAAAAAAAATGCTTACGCCGTTATTGATGGCGTGTTTTGCCTTAACCGTCGTGGGATGTAGTCGCAATGAGCAAAAAGACGAGCAAACTGGCAGTGCTGCAAGCAGTGAGCAAAAGCCAATTGAAACGTCTGATATTGCCTGTAACAATGAGAAGGCAACCAGTGCTATTCACAGTTATCTGGCCAATCGCATCGACCAGCAAGCCAAAAAGCAGTCTGACATCATTCAGCAGCAAGCAGGTACGATTGTTGATATGACTATCTTGCAAAATGGCTTGTCGCAAGTGGCAATCAACCTAGAAGGCGTGAATGGTAGCAATGGTAAATGCCAAGCGACGGTGTCATTTAATATGCCTCAAGCGCAGCTCGATAACGCGGATAAAATTTATACCCGTCTAAAAATGCCAGCCGCCGCCGAGCAAATCACGTCGCGTGGTTATCAACTACAAAATAGCACGTTGGTGGCAAACAATGTTGGGTTTGGTCTATCAGCCAGTGGCACCAATTACCAAGTCAATAGCACCACAGGCGACGATGTGATTGGGCTAGTCGGTGAGATTATGGCAAATTCGGCATTAGCGCAAACGCTGACCCAGCCATCTAATACGCCCTTAGCCGGTTCTTCGGCAGGCGCCATACCCGTTGTACCAACAGTGACTAGCAAACCCAGTGTCGCTGCCAACAACAGCCAAAATTCAACGACCAAACCTGTCAAAAAACAAACCACAGAAGAACCAAAAACAGACAGTGAAAAAAACGACAGCGAAAAAACCAAGACTGACGTGACCACCACATCAGACAAGAAAAACACAGCATCAGATAGCGCGGATAAAAAATCGGTAAAAAAATCTGAGTCAACCACCGCAAATGCTGATAGCAAATCAACCGCTACTAAGTCAGCGGCTAGCACAAGTACAGACAAATCGACCAAGTCAGTATCGCATGAAAAAGTCCCAACCGACACCAATGTCAAATTAACCATTGAAGAAAAAAACGAGCAATACTAACGTAAACCACTGTTAGATGATGTGTTTAACGTATATCACCCAGTCATCAATTTGTTTTAGCATGTTTTGATGTAGTAATGTGACTAAACATAAAACAAATTGATGCGTCAATTCTCTGCCTGCCACCATAAGGATATGAACATGGCTCATTTTGCCTCACAAATCGCTGTTAAAGCTACCTATATGCGCGGTGGTACGTCAAAAGGTACTTTTTTCAAGCTTGATGACTTACCTGAACGCTGCCAAACCCCAGGGCAAGCCCGAGATAATTTTTTACTGAGAGTGGTTGGTAGTCCAGATCCGTATGGTAAGCAAATTGACGGTTTGGGAAATGGCTCATCATCAACCTCCAAAGTGGTGATTTTGTCAAAAACAGACGTTGCCGATCATGATGTGAATTATTTATTCGGTCAGGTCGCTATTGATAAAGCGATGATTGATTGGTCAGGTAACTGTGGCAACTTAACCGCGGCGGTCGGTTCATTTGCGATTGCCAATGGGTTGGTGGATGCCAGTAAAGTGCCCCAAAATGGCATTTGTGAAGTGCGAATTTGGCAGCAAAATATCAGCAAAACCATCATCGCGCATGTACCTATGACCGATGGTCAAGTGCAAGAAACGGGCGATTTTGAGCTAGATGGTGTGACTTTTCCAGCAGCCGAAGTCAAAATTGAATTTATCGACCCTGTGGATAGCGATGGCGATATGTTCCCGACGGGCAACTTGATTGACAAACTTAAAGTACCTGAAATCGGTGAATTTGACGTCACGATGATCAATGCAGGTATCCCAACGATTTTTTTAAATGCCAAAGACTTGGGTTTTACGGGTGCGGAGCTGCAAAAAGACATCAACAGTAACCAAGAAATTTTGGCGAAGCTTGAAAAAATCCGTGCCCATGGCGCAGTTAAAATGGGACTGATTGCAGAGTTAACAGAAGCTCAAACCCGTCAGCATACCCCAAAAATTGCTTGGGTTGCGCCACCCGCCGATTATACCGCCTCTAGTGGCAAAGCAGTCAAGGCAGGCGATATTGATTTGCTTGCCCGCGCGATGAGCATGGGTCAACTGCACCATGCCATGATGGGTACAGCCTCGGTTGCGATTGGCACCGCAGCGACCATTAAAGGTACGCTAGTCAATCAAGCGGCAGGTGGCAAAGCCTTGTCTGAAGTACGCTTTGGTCACCCATCAGGCACGCTACTGGTCGGGGGTGAGTCCTCGAAAGTAGATGGCAAATGGCAAGCCAAAAAAGTGTCTATGAGTCGCTCAGCGCGACGTCTGATGGTGGGTGAGGTGTATGTGCCTGGCGATGCGTTTTAATCAATAAATCATTCACAAGCCAACTAATAGCCCAATACCCAAGAGCCTAATACCTAAGTCCCCAATACCTAAGAGCCCAATAATGACAGATAAGCACTCACACTGGATTGAACTGACGCACGCACCTAGCCAAGGGGTAACCGTGGTTCAAACCCTATCTGGCTGTGAGTCTATGCCAACCAAGTCAAACAATGATGCAGTGGGGCAGTCTAGTTTGAATGCTATGTACGGTCAATTCAATCTAGGCTTGCATGTAGGGGATGATAGCATGCAGGTGCATCAAAATCGTGCGCACTTGCTGCAATCCTTGCAACAATATCATCCCACATTAAACAGCATTCATTGGCTTAATCAAATTCATGGTAATGACGTTTATCAGGTTACTGATAAAATTGCTACCGCAGTGATATCTGCCGATGCGCATATCACGCGTTTGCCTAACGTTGCCTTAGCGATTATGACAGCAGATTGTGTACCCGTCATGATAGCCACCGATGCAGCAGATGATAACAAACTGATTGCGGCAATTCACGCTGGCTGGCAAGGTCTTAGTAAAAATATTATTGCAAAAACAGTGCAAAAAATGGTACACCAGTTTGATTTTGCAGCGGGGGACAATGCGACTGCCGAAATGCACAAGGTCACTCGTGGGTGGCACGCTTGGATAGGCGCTAGCATCGCACAATCGAGCTATGAAGTGGACAGTCGTGTCAAAGATGCCGTGTTATCAGTGTTAAACGTATCTGAGGCTGTCGCTACCCAGTTGTTTCAGCCAAATGCTGATAAGGTCGGTCATTATTTTGCCGATTTGCCTGCAATAGCGGAATTACAGCTCAAGGCTTGTGGTATTTATCAGGTGCATAAAAGTGGTTTAGATAGCCATGGTGATGCACGATTTTATTCATATCGTCGGCAAACCCAGCATCAATTGCCTGCAACAGGTAGAATGGCAACACTGATTTTTATGGACTAATTTAATTATAAAAAAAGGCAGTATGTTAATCCTACTGCCTTTTTTGTGAAAGCTAAATTATTGCATGATTTTTACATAAGCCTGCGCTCTTAATTCTTGCATCCAATCATCTAGCGCTTGCGGTGCCATACGTTGGTATAGGATTTCACGCGCCATGTTTTTACGATAGACATCACTCACATCTTTTTGGCGTTTTTCATCGACTTTAACAATATGCCAGCCAAATTGTGTTTGGAATGGCACAGAATAGTCATTTACCGACGTTTTTTTCATCATTGCTTCAAAGCTTGGTACCATATCACCTTCACTGACCCAGCCCAAATCGCCGCCGTTACTGGCACTTCCTGGGTCTTTTGAGTAGGTGCTTGCTAAGGTAGCGAAGTCCTCACCTTGACGCAGTTTTTCATAGATAGTGTCGATCTGCTGTTTCGCCATGTCAGCCGGTAGGGCAGTCGATGGGCTGATTAAAATATGGCGGGTATGCCATTGATCGATGATTTTTTGTTGACCGCCGCGTTTATCGACCAGTTTAATCACGTTATAACCTTCTGCCGTGGCAATGGGGTTGGTGACTTGCCCGACTTCAAGGGCGGTGATGTTTTTTGACAATTCTGTCGGTAACTCTGCCGCGACGTGGTAGCCCATATCGCCCCCTTGAATTTGCGCGTTATAGTTGGTTTGCGCGTCAGTCATGATTTGCTCAATATTGGCATTCTCAGCTTGCAAGTTTTTGGCAATTTGGGTGGCTACGGTCAGCGCTTGTTTTTTTTGTTTGTCGCTGGTTTTACCTGCGGCATCGGCTACAAAAGGCACGCGAATATGTAAGGTGCGATATTGTGATTTTTCTAAAGCGTTGCTCTCTGGTGATTTTAAGAAGTTGTTAATATCTTGATCTGAGATTTTAATGCGGCTGGCAAGTTGTTGCTGCTGCAAAGTTTGTATCGCCAAGTCTTCACTGACTTTTTGACGCAATGCTTGGTAACTACCTACGCGCTGGGCGTCAAGTTTTTGTTGGAATTCGGCAAGGCTTGCGACCCCATTTTGTTGTGCTAAATTGGTCAACGCAGCATTCACTGCATTCTCTTCAGCCTGCAGTCCTTGGCGTTTGATGATGTCAAGTTGGATTTGCTTAGTAATTAGCTGATCCAATACTTGCGGATAAAGTTGCTGTGCGGGTGGTACAGGTTTGTTTTGCGCTTGAAGCTGTGCAGAAGCTTGAGCAACCGCGCGATCTAACTGGCTGCGTAAAATAGGGGTGTCGTTGACAATAGCAATCACGCCATCAATGACCTGATCTTGCGAGCTGTTAGTGACGACAGGCGCTGGCTCAACCAATGAGTTGGCGACCTCTGATGCTACGGGCGCAGTTTGGGAGATAGCTTTTGCTGTTTTTTGAGTGGTAGGTTTTGAGCCGCTGGCTTTAGTGTCAGCTTTGACTGATTTGGCAGCGTTGGTGGTTTTGTTTGCTGTCACAGCTTTGGTTGATTTGCTTGTGGTTTGCGCTGCAGGTTTGGTGCTAGATTTTTTGCTAGATTCCACCGTCGTTTTGCTGCTGGTTGTGTTGGTTTTAGTGGTTACCGCTGTTGCAGTCACGGCTTGCGCGCTCAATGTTGGCATAACCAATAGGGCGCCATATATCAAAGCGCTAGTGAGAGCAGATAGGGTGTTACGGTGAAAACTGGGTAAATTATGCATGACGGCATGGTTCATGACATGTATCCTTAAAATAAAAACCAAAAAATAAAAAAAGTAAATTCGATCATTCAGAAATCGTGGCAAAACCATTTAGCTTAAATGACGGGTCTTTGACCAAGTGGCTTGGAGGTTGCTAAATGATATTGCTAAGTGATGTTGTAAAGCTTGGGTCATTTTATACAATAATATTTGCTGGTGTATGTCTATATCATAATAAATCCTAAAAAACCTCAAGTTTTAGGCAGTTTTTTGCGTAAAAGGCGTTTAGTATTTAGGGTCATAACCCAATACCCGATTACGCATCAAGCTAGCCAGTCGACCGTCACCTTTGTTGGATAATCCATTTAAGCTAATTTCTGCCATGATAGCGTGGTCAGCACTGTCTTTATCACTTAATTCATCATAATAACGGCGAGCATAAATCGATAAGCCATAACAACAGCTATCATAAGTAAAGCCCGCTAACACATCACTAAAACGACTCTTCTCATTATCGTATTGCACAGCCCCTAAAAACTGCCAATTATCATTAATAGGTAAAACAGCAGAGCCGGTGAAAGCAGAGAGGGCTTTTTGTCCAAATCTACTCTCATTGCGTTTGATATACCCTAAGTTATAAAGGCTATTGTAAGTTGGCGCATAACGAAATTGGGTGTTGATATAGTTTAAATCAGCGTTGTCATCAACCGAGCCATCTAAATCCACCCAAAAATCTTGACGCGGTTGGGTGCTTACTTCAAAGACGGTACCGGTATTGTCAATTTTTAACCCATCATCGGTATTGTCAAGATGTACCCGAATATCACTAAAATAAATTTGTTTGCCCACGCTGGCATCCAAGCGAGTCAAACCATTGCCATCAATATAGCGATAATTTAATGAAGGGGTTAAATGGTTGTTGTCGGGCAGGCGATCATATCCCAAAAACCATGAATCTTCATACAATTGCGAAAAATTGAGCGATGCCAAACGGGTATTGAAGTTGGGTACGTCAGTCTGGTCTTTATAGGGCGAGTACACATATTTTAGGCGCGGGCTTAATAACTGATAGCCGCCCAAGGATTCATCAAATTTACCAAATGGGGTGCCTGCTTTAAAGAAATTTAAGCCACTGTCAATACTAAACTGCGGTACAAAAATAGATTGGCTTTTGCTATTTTTATCCAGTCCATTGGCGTTGGCTGATTCTTGGTCAAATTGGGTATAAAGGTGCTGTAAACTCACTGACGGCGTCACATATCCCCAAGTTCGCGTCATTGGATAGGCAGCAGTGAGTTTGTTATACAGTCTGCCACCGCTTTGCTCAGGTGCAGAACCATCATCGATTGGGCGTTTAAAATAGGCAAAATCGCTGATACCCGTCAAATCAAATTGGGTCACCCAAGGTACACGATATTTGACCGATAACTGCGGCAGACGGTCATACGGTTTATCTTTGTCCAAGATTTTGTCTGAATTGGTTAAATTACGATCCAGTGTTTGAAAGGTTTCAATCTTGGCAAGCGCAGTCAAATAGTCATTGTAATAATTGGCTTGAATGCGGCGCGGTAAATTTAATTGAACGGTTTCGTCACCCAAGGTCTCAAAATCGTTTAAGAATTTAGGATCTGAGACATACTGATAGAGCGCATCAATGGACAGGTTAGGGATATCTTTTGACTGCCAATGATGATTATAGTAAAAGCGCTTACGGTCTTCATCATCATATTGTTTGTCGTTGGGCAGATAAGAGCCTGTCAAGCTACCATAACCAAATTTTTCTGTCAGATAGCGGAACTCACCTGTCAACATCGGATTGCGATCAGTAAAAATGGTTGGCGTGACAGTGGCATCGTAATTTGGCGCTAGATTAAAGTAATAAGGTAACTGTACATTAAAACTCCCTTCCGTACTAAAGCCACCGCGTGGTAACAAAAAACCACTGGTGCGGCGATCGTCAATCGGAAAGTTGAAATACGGTAGGTACAATACTGGGGTGTTTTTGACTTTTAACGTGGCATTATAGGCTTCACCGCGACCCGTGTCGGTATTGATATCGATGTTTTTGGCATTGATTTGCCAAGTCGGATTGTCAGGCGCGCAGGTAGTAAACATGACATCGTCAATTTCAACACGGCTTTCATCGACTTTATTAAGCCGTTTGGCATAACCATACGCTTGTAGCGGTACGCTGGCAAACGCCACATCTTTGGCGGTTGCTTTGCTGCTATCCGTTTGATACGCCAGTTCGTCGGCAACGGTAATCAGCCCCCCTTTTGGGCTATCTTTAAGGCTTACACGTGGATTGCCGTCTGTCGATTGGGTGCTTTGCGCGGCATCCACCAACAAAACATTACCTTGAGCGGCCGCAATGCCATCTTGCACGTTAACGACCACTTTATCGGCAGAGATTTGCTGACGACCTTGGTTGATTTGCACATCGCCTGACAATTCAGCGTAGTTTTCATTGTCGTAATAGCCATAGTTAGACGACGCATAAATTGGGAAGCTGCTATTGGGCTGATCGGTACCGGCTGCCGCTAATGCCTGTTGTTGATAGATGGTCGAAGTGGGATATACCCAGTTGCCATGGCACATGGCATCTTTTCGGGTCCCTGCTTTTGATTGCGTGTTTGCTTGAGCACCTGACTGTTGACTATCAGGCGCGAGCGGGTTCAGTAAATTTGGATTAGAATTTGGATTAGCAACCGTGGCGCTAGTATCGTCCGTGGTTTGCGGGGTTTTGGGTTGATAAAAGGTTTTGAGCTTTTCTAGACTGGCTTGCTGCTGTTGATTTGGGGTAAAGTTGGGACGAGTACGCGCAGAGTTTGGTTTGATATCAGGCGCGCTAATCGGTGTGATGCCTTGATTGGTGGTTACATCGACAGTAGTAACCCTGTCTGCTGTGGTGGCGATACTACTATCGGTATCGGGCGTTGCAGCTGAGGTATCAAGGTTTTGTTTTTCAATACTCTGTGATTCAGTGCTTTGTGCTGTCGCTGCATCAGTCGATTCCGTAACGGCGGTTGTCGGCAACACCGCAAGTGCTGATGCTGAATACAAAGTAGTGAACATCGCGCCAAGCGTCATCGCTAAAACATTGGTATGTCGATAAATTTGGTGTAATGATTGATACAGGCGTGTAGGCTGGGTTGGCAAAGACGAATGTGAAGTTAAACGATTAGAAGTTGACGAAATAGGCGACAATTTCACAGATTTTTTCATTAGACATTTACCAAAGACGCAATATAAAAACCTTCACATCATATCACTAGCGTCATCAATATACTATTGCAAAAGATGTTTAAAATTGCAAACATGATAGACGCCACTTGAGAGATACGCAGATTTTCGGTAGCATAACTTATTTTTATTGAGTAAGCCCACCTTATGAACCATCCCGCCGCACAACTTGCTAACCAAGACCCTTGCGATAGCACAGCTTCGCCATCAAATACCGAGCCACTTGAACAAAAATCACTTGAACGACAATCACTTAAGCAACAGCCACTTAAGCAACAGTCACGGGAACAACAGCTGCACACTTGGTTAACCCAAGTTTTTCCAAATCAATCATTGCAGCATGAAAAAATACCTGGTGATGCCAGCTTTCGCAGCTATCATCGCTTAACCGTCGACAATCAACACTATATCGTGATGGATGCGCCGCCAGAAAAAGAATCGGTGAAAGAATTTATCGCCGTGGACAACTTAATGGCAGGTCATGTGCATGTGCCAAAAATGATTGCCACGGATGAACAGCAAGGTTTTATCGTCCTTGAGGATTTGGGAAATACGGATTTTGCCGATGTCATTGCCAAGGATTTAACGGATGCAGGCGAGCTGGCAAAAACTGCGCGCTATTATCAGCAGGCAATGCAGGAAATTTTGGCGATTCAAAAAATTGACATCAATGACGCCAAAGCCGTTATCCCAAGTTACGACGATGCCTTGCTGCGCCGAGAAATGGGCTTGTTTAGCGAGTGGTTTTTACCCTATATCGGCGTGACGATGACGCCAGACTTAGAGACGCTGTGGCTAGATTTGCAGTCTGATATTATCCAGCAAGTCATCGCGCAGCCTCAAGTGGTGGTGCACCGTGATTTTCACAGCCGTAATTTGATGGTATTAAATCACAGCGATGAGTTGGGCGTGATTGATTTTCAAGATGCTGTCATCGGTGCCTACACCTATGATTTGGCGTCTTTATTGCGAGATGCCTATATCAATTATGATGAAAACTGGGTGAACACGCATCTGGCTCATTATTATCAATTGGCGCAAATTGACAAAAGCTTGGCAGAGTTTACCGTGGATTTTAATATCATGAGTATGCAGCGTCATCTCAAGGTATTAGGTATTTTTGTACGTTTGTTTGAGCGAGATGGCAAAGACCGTTATTTGGTAAACCTTCCCAAAGTTTTCAATGATTTATTAACTTGTTTAAAAGCTATCAGCCAATGGGATGAGCGTCCTACTTTTGATAAGTTTGCTGATTGGATGACCGCCGTCGTTGAACCTGCTTTTCATCAAAAAATCCAAGGATAAAACCCCATGTCAACCACCATCACCCAAGCCATGATTTTATCCGCGGGTAAAGGCACCCGGCTGCGCCCTTTAACCTTGACCACGCCAAAGCCACTTGTCGAAGTCGGCGGGCAACCGCTTATCGTGTGGCATATCAAAGCACTCAAACAAGCAGGTATCACCGATATCACCATCAATGTGTCATGGCTTGCTGATAAACTGCTCAATGCAATCGGGGATGGCAGTCAATTCGGTGTCACCATTCATTGGTCGATTGAGCCAGAAGAACCGCTTGAGACAGCAGGTGGTATCAAGATGGCTTTGGCTACCGGAAAATTAAAAGACCAGCCATTTATTTTGGTCAATGGGGATGTGTGGACGCCTTTTGATTTTGCTCAACTAAGCCAGCTTCAGTTAAACGATTCGCAGGCTTATTTGCTACTCACCGACCAAGCGACGCACAACCCAACTGGCGATTTTGCCTTAGAAAATGGCAAGGTCAAGGTAGAAGGCACGCCAAAATATACTTTTGCAGGGATTAGTGTGATGTCACCAAGATTATTGGATACGGTCAAGGTAGGTGAAACTGCGCCGCTTGCGCCACTACTCAAACAAGCCATGCAAGCAGGTTTGGTAATTGGCGATTTGCTGAGCGATGCGTGGGTCGATGTAGGCACGCTTGAGCGTTTAGAAAATTTGAACCAAAAATTGTCGGCTAAAAAGTGATTTGACAGAAAATTGCATCTTTTGCCATTTTGCTTTTATTTGAAAGCCGAGCAAACTAAACGGTTAAAGCTAAAAAAATGACCCAAAACTGTGATAAAATTTGTCACAGTTTTATTTTTAGCATGTTACATACGACAAAATTTAATTCTGCAATTAATTCTGTAACTAATTCTGTAATATAGGAAAGCCAATGACCACCCCAATTTCTGAACGTCGTCTTGCCAACGCCATCCGTACCCTAGCTTTTGAAGCGGTGCAAAAAGCCAATTCTGGACATCCAGGCGCGCCGATGGGCATGGCAGATATCGCTGAAGTGTTATGGCGTAAGTTTTTAAAGCACAATCCAACCGACCCAAATTGGCTAAATCGCGACCGTTTTGTGCTATCAAATGGTCATGGCTCAATGTTGCAGTACGCTTTGCTGCACTTGACAGGGTATGACGTTAGCATTGAGGATATCAAAAATTTCCGCCAATTGCACTCTAAAACCCCCGGTCACCCTGAATATGGCTATACCGCAGGTGTGGAAACTACCACAGGTCCGTTGGGTCAAGGGATTGCCAACGCCGTAGGTTTTGCGATTGCAGAAAAAACCCTAGCCGCACAATTTAACCGAGATGGTCACCAAGTCATCGACCACCAAACCTATTGCTTTTTAGGTGATGGTTGTTTGATGGAAGGTATTAGCCATGAAGTTTGCTCATTAGCCGGTACGCTGCAACTGGGCAAATTGGTTGTGTATTATGATGACAATGGTATTTCGATTGATGGTGACGTTGAAGGCTGGTTCTCAGATGACACCCAAAAACGTTTTGAAGCTTATGGCTGGCAAGTGCAAAAAGTTGACGGTCACGATACCGATGCCATCACCCAAGCGACCCAAAATGCTATAGCTGAAAAAAATAAACCCTCACTCATCATTTGTAAAACCGTGATTGGCGCAGGTTCGCCCAACAAGCAAGGCTTGGAGGCCTCACATGGCGCACCTCTTGGTGCGGATGAAATTTTGCTCACCCGTCAAGCCCTCAAGTGGGATCACGAAGCGTTTGAACTGCCAGACGATATTTATGAAGGGTGGGACTGTACAGTTAAAGGTCAAGCGCTACAACAATCATGGGAAAGTGAGTTTGATGCTTATAAAGACGCTTACCCAGAGCTTGCCAGTGAATTACTTCGCCGTGTGAATGGTGACTTGCCAGCAAATTTTGAGACACAAGCACAGGAATTTATCAAGGCTTGTCAAGATAACCCAGAAAACATTGCAACGCGTAAAGCCAGCCAAAATTCAATCAATGCCTTACAGCCATTATTACCAGAGCTACTGGGCGGTTCTGCTGACTTGGCAGGGTCAAATCTGACTTGGTTTAAAAATGCCAAAGCGCTCGAAGATGATGCGGCAGGCAACTATATTCACTACGGTGTGCGTGAATTTGGTATGACGGCGATTGCCAATGGTATAGCCTTATATGGCGGCTTTATTCCGTATGTGGCAACGTTCTTGATGTTTATGGAATATGCACGCAATGCAGTGCGTATGTCAGCCTTGATGAAACAACGCGTCATTAATGTCTATACTCACGACTCAATCGGTCTGGGTGAAGATGGACCTACTCACCAACCTGTCGAGCAGTTATCAAGTCTGCGTGCCACCCCAAACCTACATACTTGGCGCCCGTGTGATACGGTTGAGTCAGCCGTGGCATGGGTAGAAGCGTTGAAAGCAAAATCAACGCCATCTGCGCTGATTTTTAGCCGTCAAAACCTACCGCACCAAGCGCGAGATATCGAGCAAGTAGCCAATATTGCCAAAGGTGGCTATGTGCTAGCCAAAGAACAAGGTGAGCTACGTGCCATCATCATCGCCACAGGTTCAGAGATTGAGCTTGCAATGAATGCTTATACTGAGTTGACTGCCGAAGGTTTGGGCGTGCGCGTCGTATCAATGCCCTGTGCTGAAGTGTTTGCCAAACAAGAAATCAACTACCGTGACAGCGTGTTGCCACCGCAAGTGCGTGCCCGTGTGGCGGTTGAAGCCAGTCATATCGATTATTGGTACAAGTTTGTAGGGCTTGATGGTAAAGTCGTGGGTATGACCACCTTTGGTGAGTCTGCCCCTGCCAAAGACTTGTTCCCATACTTTAACATCACCACTGATGCGGTCATTCAAGCCGTGAAAGCGGTTGTTTAAGCAATATCATGGATAGTATATATGCTAAAAGAACAACTTGGGTGGATTTTCCACCCATTTTGGTGTTATATGCTTTAAATACATTGAAAAACCTCGATGAAGACCTGTATATACAAGCTAAATCGGGTAATGAATTATCCGCTATTAAACTCTTAACTCAATTGATGACACAAAAGGATATAGCAAGTATCAAGCATTGCTTACAAGGAAAATCTCCTATTATCGCTCCTGTATTAGCGATAGAATTTTTGGGAAATAATAGACTTCCAATGGTATTTGGTCAAATTCTTGCCAATGAGTTAAATCTGCCCATCACCTTTGACATCGTACAAGCTGTAAAAGCGAACCATACTAAGGCTAGTGCTTATGAGCGAATCGTCAGACAAGCTATTTTTACTGGCGAAGTTGAACGTGGTCGAGAATACTTAATCGTTGATGATACAGTGGCGATGGGTGGTACATTAGCAGGACTTAAAGGCTATATAGAAACAATGGGCGGTAAGGTAATTCAAGCAATTGTATTAACTGGCTATCAATTACCTTTTTTTGATATTGTTCCAACCCAAAAAATGATACAATTAATTCAGCTTAAACATCCTGATTTAGCTCAATGGTGGCAAAATGAATTTCACTTTCCTCTCGAATACCTCACAAGCGGTGAACTCGGGCATTTCAAAAAACCAAAATCACTTGACGAAATCAGAAATAGACTCATTGAAGCAGGACTTTAAAAGAGCCTCTATTAATAGTCAAAAAATTTTAAAGATGACTAAAGTGGTAATAAGATAATCGAGGTTTCATCAATAAGACAAATTTCAGCAAGTACCTGATTATCTCTAATCCGCCAATCGCCGAGCACTAACCGTTGTTTATCGCCAATTTGATGAAGAGCAGGGCGGTGAGTATGCCCATGCATCAGTATATCGGCTTTTTGCAAGGCTTGTTTGACGGCGTGTTCATTGACATCCATGATTTGCAGGGATTTTTTGGCATTATCAGTTTTGCTTTTTTGGCGTAAATCTTGCGCGATTTGTTGGCGTTTTTTGATGGGTAGCGCGAGCAAAATTTTTTTACTGATAGGATGTTGGATGATTTTGCGAAAGCGTTGGTAACCTTTATCATCGCTGCACAGCGCATCGCCATGTTCTAGGCGAACTTTTTTGCCATTTAATGTCAAATAAAACGGCTCAAAAATCAATTGCCCGCCAAACTTGTTGCAAAATTGCTGCCCAAGCAGAAAATCCCGATTACCATGCATGACAAAAATCTGGCAATTTTTATCGGATAATGTTTTGAGCTTTTCTATAATCGGTTGAAGCGCATCTGTTAAGGTGTCTGTATCGGCAACATCATCCCCTAGCCAAGCTTCAAACCAATCACCCAGAATAAAAAACTGTTTTAGGTTAGGCAGTAAAGCCAGTTTATCCAAAAAATCTAAAAAAGCCTGCCCTAAAGGATTAGTGGCAGGCTCATTCATACTCAAATGTAAGTCACTGATAAGCACTTGTGCAATGGCTGAGGGATTATCGGTGACCAAATCTGCAAAACTTTGCATACAAAAAAATTATTTCTCAATTACTTTTGCATGGGTGATCACCACAGGCGTGGTTGGTACATCAGCGTGGAAACCGTATTTACCAGTCGGCACACCTTTAATTTTATTGACAATGTCCATGCCTTCAGTCACTTTACCAAACACGGCATAACCCCAGCCTTGTGGGTTTTTGCCAGAAAAGTTTAGGAAACTATTGTCTTTTACATTGATAAAAAATTGCGCAGTCGCTGAATGTGGGTCAGAAGTACGAGCCATCGCAATCGTGCCGACTTCATTTTTTAAACCATTATCCGCTTCGTTTTGGATTGGGGCATTGGTAGATTTTTCTTTCATGTTGGCGTCCATACCACCACCTTGAATCATAAAACCGTCAATGACGCGGTGAAAAATCGTGCCATCATAATGACCTGATTTGACGTATTCTAAGAAGTTTGCCACGGTGTTGGGGGCTTTTTCTTGATTGAGTTCGATAACGATGTTACCCATGGTGGTTTCTAATTCTACGTATGGCATATCCATTGTGTGCTCCTAATGGTTTTTATGGTTAAAAAAACGTATCTTGCAATTGTTGTGGCTATCCTAGCGATTTTCAATCAAAAAGTCAGTATTTAGTTTGCAAAGTTGGCAAAATTAAATGTTTCAATTAAATTCATTTAAGTTTTTTCAATGTCAAAAAACTGCTAGAATGGCAGATTAGTTCACCATTTTTGTAATAGGTAAGGGGCAACCAAATGACGGCGACGACCGACAAAAATACAAAAACCGACGATACAGCAACCAATAGTGAAAAAAATGACTTTATCCGTGCGATCGTACGCGATGACCTTGCTTCGCAAAAATATAGCCAGATTGTGACCCGTTTTCCACCTGAGCCCAATGGCTACTTACATTTGGGTCATGTCAAATCTATTTGTCTCAACTTTGGGCTTGCCAAGGAGTTTGCAGGGCTGTGTAACCTACGGTTTGATGACACCAATCCTGATGCTGAAGATCAGGAGTTTGTCGATAATATCAAAGATGATGTCAAATGGCTCGGGTTTTATTGGGCAGGCGAGGCGCGCTATGCGTCTAGTTATTTTGGTCAATTGTATGATTGGGCGGTGAAATTAATCAAACAAGGCGATGCCTATGTTGATTTGCAAAGTCCTGAAGATATTCGTGAAAACCGCGGTAATTTTGGTCAAGCAGGTAAAAATTCACCTTACCGTGATGCCAGTGTTGAAGAGAATTTGCAACGCTTTGACGATATGAAATCAGGCAAATATGGCAACGGTGAAGCGGTGCTTCGTGCCAAAATCGACATGGCAAGCCCCAATATGAATATGCGCGATCCAATTTTGTATCGTGTCATGCACCAAGCGCATCACCAAACAGGCGATGATTGGTGTATTTATCCCATGTACGATTATGCTCACCCGTTGTCAGATGCCATCGAAGGTATTACCCATTCGATTTGCACCCTAGAATTTGAAGACCACCGTCCGTTTTATGATTGGGTGGTAGATAAAGTGGGCTTTGAGAAAGAACCACACCAATATGAATTTGCCCGCCTAAACGTAAACCATATTTTGACCAGTAAACGCAAACTCAAAAAACTGGTCGAAGATGACTTGGTGAGCGGGTGGGACGATCCTCGTATGCCGACAATTGCCGGTATGCGCCGCCGTGGTTATACCCCTGAAGGCTTGCGAGATTTTTGTGACCGTGTAGGCGTCAGCAAGTCAGACGGCGTGGTGGATTTTGGCTTACTGGAATTTAGTATCCGTAACTCATTAGAGCATGTGAATCGTGCCATGGCGGTACTAAGCCCACTAAAAGTGACCATTACCAATTTTGATGAAGCCGTCGCCAATGTTGAAACACTCAAAAAAGACAGTGTAAAAACTAAACTCGACAATGGTGTTTTATGGTTGACCCAGCCTAAAAATAGCCATGATGACAGCCAAGGTACGCGTGACATTCCTTTTACTAAAGAAATTTATATTGATAAAGGGGATTTTGAAATCACGCCACCTGAAGGCTATAAACGTTTATCACCGCAAAACCCAGAAATCCGCTTACGCAATAGTTATGTGTTAAAGATTGAGGAGCACATCACCGATGACAATGGTGAAGTGGTGGGGTTAACAGCGACTATTGACCCAAAAACGTTGGGCAACAATCCAGAAGGACGTAAGGTTAAAGGTGTGATCCATTGGGTGTCAGCCAGTCTAGGTGTACCCGCGAAGGTACGTCTGTATGAGCAGCTGTTTACCCAAGAAGACCCTGCCAAAATTGACATCAATAATTTAGCTGAAGAGATTAACCCTAACTCGCTACGTGAAGTAGATGCCATTGTCGAGCCTTCTTTATCACAAGTCAATGCAGGCGAGCGTTTCCAATTTGAACGCGAAGGGTTTTTTGTGGCAGATAGTAAAGATTATTCACCAGAGCATTTGGTGTTTAACCGTATTGTGACCCTAAAAGACAGTTTCAAACCATAAATCATCTTTAACCTATTCATCAGCTGGCATAGCAATATGTCAGCTTTTTTTGTAAAAGGATATCTTAACCTATTGTTACTTATGGTTTTATTATTGTATTAGCTAGACTGTTTTGTTATTTTTTTACATGCGTAATATTTGTATTGTGCTAAACTACTGATCGTAAATTTAAGTCAGTCTTGCGTAATCAATCCGTTATTCTTGTTAGATTTTGTAACTTTTAATGGCTTGATTTTAATGGCTATTAGGCTTAAGGTATCGTTGTTGATCTGTTTTTCGTAAATGTATTGGTAGTTTTGGTAACTGTATGCTTTATCCAACAGCAAGTTAACCATGATTTGATTGAGAGTGTTGAAATGAAAACATTGTTAAAGAAAACGTTGTTAGGTGCTGTCATTGCACTGGTTGGCGTACAAAGTAATGCTGAATTAAATATGCAGACAGGTAGCCAAGCTAAGGTGAGTTGGGGTGGGCAGGGTAGCTTAGATAAAGCCCGTGCTATTATGTATAACAGCACGCCACAGACGACAAGTTTTAATAGCGGTAATTATAATAACTATAACAATGCATACAGTGAGGATGATGGCTACAATCCAGCGTGGTCTCAAGATAGCACACGGGCTTCGGGTAGCTATTTTGCCAATTCCAAAGGCGCTTTGGTAGTGGATGCGTTAACAGGCAATACTATTTATGAAAAAAATGCTGATATCGCCCGTCCGATTGCCTCAATCAGTAAATTGATGACGGCTGTGGTGGTAGCGGAATCAGGCGCTAACATGAGCGAAACATTGACGATTAGTCCCTTAGATTTCAAAACCCCAAAACAATCGGGTAGTGACCGTCTAAAAGTTGGCGATCAGCTTAATCGTGCTGAAATGCTGTTGATGATGATGATGAAATCAGAAAATCCCGCGGCTAAAGCATTAGCACGTACTGACCCTATGGGCTATGACAATTTTATCAGCCGTATGAATCAAAAAGCGCGTGAATTGGGGATGACGCAAACCCGTTATTATGACCCATCGGGTTTGGATTCTCGGAATGTGGCATCACCGCGTGATTTGGCAATTTTGGCGCGCTATGCTTATAAGCATAATTTAATTAGCCAGTTTAGTACCACGCCTAGCCGCCAATTTTGGGTAAATAATATCAATTCAGGTTACCGCACGGTTGCGGCGCGCAGTACCAATTACATGGTACGCGATGGTTTATACAATATTGGCCTATCAAAAACAGGGTATATTCGTGAAGCCGGCAACTGTGTTTTGTTTGAAACCAATGTCGGTAATCGTCCAGCCATCGTAGTTTTATTGGGCGCCAATGACTCAAAAACCCGTTGGAACGATGCAGAAAATATTATTGCTAACTTAAGCATGCGCCGATTCACCTAATCAATTCGCAATTTACTGACTAATTTTTTGATAAAAAAGCAAGGATAACTGTCCTTGCTTTTTTATGGGTGCAAAACTACCAAAACCAGCTATTTGGTGTGTTTTATAAGCTATTTAGCGTGTTTCATACAAGTGGTGGCAAAGGGTACTGCTTCTAGGCGCGCGGGCTCGATTTCTTCACCACTCACAGTGCAAATACCGTAAGTCCCATTTTCGATACGAAGTAAGGCATTATTCACCAATTCAAGGTTTTGCTTGGCTTCGACTAGCAAGTTTTTACGTACATCGTTTTGCTCATTAATCACCGCTTGGTCATCCCAATCTTGGGTCATATCCGTATCAGGATTTTGCATATCATGTTGGATTTTATGCACGCGAGTTTGGTATTCTTGTTTTAGGTCAAGTAATCGTTGTTTTGCTTTGTCAAGGTCAATCATACGGCCTCCAATTTAATAATAAAATATTGAACGCAGTGCTGCATTCATGTTTTTGTTCTTATAAGCTTATCATCAAGACCCTTCTTAATAAAGTGGTAATATAGTAGTAATACCGTGTTATCACCGCGCGTGGCGTTAATTGATAGCATCAATGTTAGTTGATAGCATCAATAATGTTAAAAATACTCAAAATATGCTAATCTACGCGTATTTTTTATTCAATTTTTGTTGTCATGTGACGACGTTTTATCAACCCCTACGGGTCACCATCCTGTTGTTAACTTAGAGGTTAATCCATGCAATTTGCTCGTTTAAACGATATTGATGTTTCTGGCAAAACAGTTTTGATTCGCGAAGATTTAAATGTACCGTTAAAAGATGGCAAAATTGCCAATGATGCCCGCTTAAAAGCAAGCTTGCCCACTATTCAGTTGGCTTTAGATAAAGGCGCAGCGGTTATCGTGTGTTCACATCTAGGTCGCCCAGACCCATCAAACCCTGAAGCCAAATATTCGCTGCAGCCAGTCGCAGATTATTTGGGCGATGCTCTGGGCAAGCCTGTCAAATTAGTGATCGATTATGCCCAAAATAATGTGACAGTAGCCCCGGGAGAAGTTGTGTTATTGGAAAATGTACGTTTTAATCCGGGTGAAAAGAAAAACGATGCCGCTTTATCTGAACGCTATGCCGCTTTATGTGATGTATTTGTGATGGATGCTTTTGGTACTGCTCACCGTGCCGAAGCGTCAACAGAAGGCGTTATCGCCAAAGCAAAGATTGCTTGTGCAGGTCCGTTGTTAGCGGCAGAACTTGATGCATTAGCCAAAGCTTTAGATAACCCAGCCAAGCCAATGCTTGCGATTGTTGGTGGCTCGAAAGTTTCTACCAAATTAGATGTGCTTAAATCATTGGCAAAAATCTGTGACCAAATCATTGTAGGCGGTGGTATTGCCAATACATTCTTGGCGGCCAAAGGTGCCAATGTCGGTGCATCGCTATATGAAGCGGACATGGTGGAAACGGCCAAAAGCATTATGCAAGAAACCCATGTTTTACTACCTGACGAAGTGGTCGTCGCCAAAAAATCACAGATTGATTTTGATGATTTTTTGGGCTCGCTAGAATCTGCCGATGCCGTAACCAAATCGGTCGATATCATTGCAGATGATGAAATGATTCTAGATATTAGTGCAAGCAGTGCGGCGAAACTTGCCGATGCGATTAAAAATGCCAAAACTATCTTATGGAATGGACCTGTCGGCGTATTTGAAGTCGATAAATTTGGTGAAGGTACCAAAATCGTCAGTGAAGCAGTCGCAGCAAGTGAAGGCTTTAGCATTGCAGGCGGTGGTGATACGCTCGCTGCGATTGATAAATACAAGGTCGCCGATAAAGTAAGCTACACATCAACCGGGGGCGGGGCGTTCTTAGAATTTGTGGAAGGTAAAACGCTACCTGCCGTGCACGCACTGAGCCAACGTGCCTAAACGCTAATAATCATTGTCATTAATTCAGCGATTTAAATTTATCATGGCTGAATTAATGTAATGTTAAGTTAATATTTGTATGGTAAACATTGTAATTAATTGCACCAAAAATATATTGTCGATAAGATATTATGCAAGTATGTATACCCATATGTTTGGCGTTTAAGGAATGAATATGTTAAAACGTAATTTAGTATTGGCAACTTTATTAGCCACTTTATCAATTACTGCGTGTAGTAAAAAAACGGAAGAAGCCGCAGCTAACGGTCAGCCTGAAGCTGCAGCGAGCGCAGCGGGTCAAGACATTAAAGACGCGACTGCAAGTGCCGCCAGTGCAACAGCAAATGCAGGTGACGCAGTTGCCAGTGCTGCTACCACGGGTGCCGCGGTTGCCCAAGGCGCAGCAATCAACGCGACTGAAGCTGTTGCCAATGGTGCCGCCCAAGCTACCGAAAACGTAGCTTCTGCTGTAGCGACTGGTGCAGCCAATGTAGCACAAGGTGCAGAAGCGGTTAAAAACGATGCAGCAAATAGCAACACTGATATCCAAACCACGGTACCAGAAAAACAAAAATATTAATTTTTAGCATTCAGCCTAAAAAAGCCCCAAAATTATTTTGGGGCTTTTTGATTGGGTTAGGCATGTTGTCATGATATCTATCATCGCAAAGTTATTTTTTTTGAATTCAAATTGTAGTGCACTTCTGTTATACTCAAGCCTTGTCCAACACGGCAAAACCCAGTTTTTCTAAAATTTTCAATTGATTATTAACTTTACTAAGAGAAAGTAATATGGCTTTGATTTCTTTGCGTCAGCTTTTAGACCATGCAGCAGAAAACAACTATGGTGTTCCTGCATTTAACGTCAATAACTTAGAGCAAATGCGTGCCATTATGATGGCAGCCGATGAAACCAACTCACCTGTGATTGTGCAAGCATCGGCAGGCGCACGCAAATACGCAGGTGCTCCATTTTTACGCCATCTTATTTTGTCTGCCATTGAAGAGTGGCCACATATTCCAGTGGTTATGCACCAAGACCATGGTACCAGTCCAGAGGTTTGCCAGCGTTCAATCCAATTGGGTTTTTCATCAGTGATGATGGATGGCTCGTTAAAGAGTGATGGTAAAACCCCTGCAGATTATGATTATAATGTGGCAGTGACGCGTGAAGTGGTAAAACTCTCTCACGCTTGTGGCGTATCAGTAGAAGGTGAGATTGGCGTTTTGGGTAGCCTTGAAACGGGTATGGCTGGTGAAGAAGATGGCGTAGGGGCGGAAGGGAAACTTGACCACTCACAGCTATTAACCAGCGCCGATGAAGCTGAGCAATTTGTCAAAGATACCCATGTTGATGCACTAGCGATTGCAGTCGGTACTAGCCACGGGGCGTATAAATTTACCCGACCACCTACCGATGATATCTTATCGATTGCACGTATCAAAGAGATTCATGCCCGTATTCCTAATACTCACCTTGTGATGCACGGCTCTTCAAGTGTGCCACAAGAATGGCTCAAAGTGATTAATGAAAATGGCGGCAATATCGGTGAGACTTATGGTGTGCCAGTTGAGCAAATCGTAGAAGCCATCAAACATGGCGTACGTAAAGTTAATATCGACACCGATTTACGTTTGGCATCAACGGGTGCGATTCGCAAATTCCTCGCTGAAAATCCAGCAGAATTTGACCCACGCAAATATTTTGCCAAGACTATCGATGCGATGAAAGCGGTTTGTATCGATCGCTATACTGCATTTGGTACAGCGGGTAATGCGGATAAAATTCGCCCAATTAGTCTAGAAAAAATGGTTAGTTTCTATAACTAAACACTAGAACTAAAGTTTTAGCAAATGACTAAAAAGCATGACATTCAAGTGGGTTGACTGAGGTTGCCCACTTTTTTATTGGATTAAATTATTTGTAGTGAGTCATCAATGATAGGATTAATTCAAGGGCAAGTGCATCATCTCATGGCACCTACGGTAGTGGTGATGACCACAGCGGGCGTTGGGTATGAAATTGAGATGCCGCTCAATGCATTTTGCCAAGTACAATTAAATCAGTCCGTCACCTTATGGACGCATTTTTTGGTACGAGAGGATGCTCAGTTGCTATTTGGGTTTTTAAGCCATAGCGATCGGGAAGTGTTTAGACTGTTGCTTAAAGTCAATGGGGTTGGGGCAAAGATGGCCTTGGCAATGATGTCAACCGTAACGGTGCAGGAGTTGCACCAGTTTGTGATGAACAATGATGAGCTGGCATTGACGCGTATCCCAGGAGTTGGCAAAAAAACCGCACAGCGATTGATTGTTGAATTAAAAGACAAAATCAAGCATTTAGGTGATACGTCAGGTTTTGCACCTTCATTGCCATTAGAGACCGATAGTGGTAATGAAGGCATTATCATTGCTGAAGTCGAAGCGGGGTTGATTGCACTAGGTTACCGCGATAAAGAAGCGCAAGCTGCGATAAAACTGGCAAAATCTGCCATTGATTCACCGTTAACCATCCAAAATCTGCTTAAAGCGTCTCTTAAAAATTTGGCGATGAATTAAAATTGCATAAAAAAAAGAGGCGCAAATGACCCTCTTTTTTAACCATTAACCTTATTCTGTTTCGGTTTTTGACGCATCTGGCTGAGATAATAAGTTTTTTTCTAGATAATGAATGTTTTGCGCTTGTTTACAAAATGCCTTGTCTTGCAAAATCACATCGCGATGCAATGGTACATTGGTTTTGATGCCGGTGATAATCAGCTCATCAAGGGCATGGCGAAGCTTGGCAATCGCTTGTTCACGGGTTTGACCATGACAGATTAATTTGCCAATCAATGAGTCATAAAAGGTAGGAATAGCATAGTTGGGATAAAGGTGCGAGTCAAAACGTACACCGCTACCATTTGGCATAAAGAAGTGGGTGACCGTGCCGGGTGAGGGCATGAAAGTCACAGGGTCTTCGGCATTGATACGGCACTCGATGGCATGACCGCGAATTTCGATTTCGTTTTGACGATACGATAAGCCATAGCCAGATGCGATTTTAAGCTGCTCAACCACCACATCAATACCGGTAATCATCTCGGTGACAGGATGTTCAACCTGTACACGGGTATTCATCTCAATAAAGAAAAATTGCTCATCTTCATATAAAAATTCAAATGTCCCTGCACCGCGATAGTTAATTTGCTCACAAGCGCGGACGCAAGCTTGCAAAATGGGCTCTTTGATATCATCAGGAATCTCTGGGGCAGGGGCTTCTTCAAGCACTTTTTGGTGACGACGTTGTAGCGAGCAATCGCGATCAAATAAATGAATGGCATTGCCTTCGCCATCACCTAAAACTTGCACTTCGACATGGCGTGGGTTTTTTAAAAAGCGCTCCATATAGACGCTATCATCCCCAAACCACAATTCGGCTTCTTGTTTTGCGGCTTGCACTTGAGACAATAACTGCTCAAGGCGTTCAACCACGCGCATACCACGACCACCACCACCAGCTGCCGCTTTGATCAATAGAGGAAAGCCAATGGCTCTAGCTTGTTCTTCAGCGTTAGCCAGAGTGACGCTACCCACTGAGCCAGGGACGGTAGGCACACCGGCTTTTTTCATGGCATTGATAGCGGATATTTTGTTACCCATTAAGCGAATGTGCTCAGGCGCAGGACCTACGAAGGTCAGCCCTGCCTCTTCCACGCGTTCGGCAAATTCAGCATTTTCAGATAAAAACCCATAACCTGGATGAATGGCATCAGCGCCAGAGATTTCTGCGGCTGTTAAGATAGTATCGATATTGAGATAGCTTTGACTGGCATTGGGCTTGCCAATACAGATGGATTCGTCAACGAATCGAAGGTGCATCAAGTTGTCATCTGCAGTTGAGTAGACACCCACCGTTTGGATGCCAAGCTGCTTACAAGCGCGAACAATGCGAAGTGCAATTTCACCACGATTGGCGATCAGTAATTTTTTTATCATTGCTATCCCTAATTTTTATCGATAATCAAACTTCAAATATACAAAAAAGTTAAAAATTAAGACTCGTAACGGACAATCGGTTGACCAAATTGCACCACATCGCCGTTTTGTACCAAGATTTCTGCAATGATACCGCTTTGGGTTGCTTCAAGCGGGTTCATGATTTTCATGGCTTCAATAATGCCTAAACTATCGCCTGCTTGTACTTGTTGACCGACCTTGATAAATGGCGCGTCATTAGGACTCGGTGCAACATAATACACCCCAACCATCGGTGATGTTTCTACCATGCCAGATTTTACAGGGGCAGCATTAGCGGTTGTCGTGGTGGCTGTAGTTGCTGTGACGGGTTGAACATTCGCTTGGGGTAAATGGCGGGAAATAGAGACCTTTTTATCGCCATCTTGTACGGTTAATTCTGCTAACGTTCGCTCTTCCATTAAGTCAATAAGTTGTTTGATTTTACTTATATCCATATCCTAACTACCTTAAAATTATACGCTTCATAGACAACTAATTCATAGATTGCCGTATTGTAACAAGATTTTTCTAAAATAAATAGATATAGCAGGGTATATTTGTGTACGTTTGTACACTTAAAATTTGCTGCGATGTTGCTATTGATTTTAGGCTAAATTATGTTGCTACTGATATTTTTGAACTAGATAATTAAACGCTGCGGTATAACCAAAAGCGCCCATACCACAGATGACGGCTTCAGCTTTGTCGCTAAAATAAGAATGCTGTCGAAATGGCTCACGCGTGTGAATATTGGAAAGATGAACTTCTATAAAAGGTTTATTCACGGCGAGTAGCGCATCGCGAATTGCCACCGATGTGTGAGTAAAGGCAGCGGGATTGATGATAATCGCGTCAATCTGCTCGTCAGGATTTGTGGTCAACAAACCGTGATGATGGATTTTATCAATGAGAGCAGATTCTTGATTTGTTTGAAAACAGGTGAGTTTGACTTGATGATTGCTGGCTAGTTGTCTTATATCATCTTCAATATGTTGTAGGGTTTGAAATCCATAGATTTCTGGTTCTCGCTTGCCAAGCAAATTGAGATTGGGACCATTTAATACTAACACATGGGTTAGTTGGGTCTTAGCTATTGCTGTCGTTGTCGTCATGATGCTTCCTTTATCGTGGCTGATTTAAAATTTCCTCAAGTTTTTGCAACCTCAACTTGTCAATGGCTTCACCGATCTGTTTGCCGCTCAGCTCGCTTGCCACATCTTTGGCAGAAATTTGAGTTAATTGTGTTTTGATGGTGGTTAATAGCGCGGTTTGTTTGACCTGTTGATAAAGATGAACGGCTTTTAAGGCTTGCTCTAAAAGTGAGGTGTCTTTAAGGCTATTAGTTAATCTTAACAATTCAAATAATGGGTCTGCGGTTAAGTGATCGAAATTTTTTAATTTATCAAAATGCTCAAGAATAAATAACCCCAAGCGCTCAGTGTTTTTTGGTACCTTTAAACCTTGGCAAAATTCTAAATACTCGGTGGCTCGGCTGTTATGTTGCTGATCAGACTTAAAGCAGGTGGCTATAATGGCGAATTTCATGACGTTGTCCGCTTGTTGCTCTCCCGCCATTCGCAGCGCAGATAGCATCAATTGCCATTGGCTAGGATTATCAATCGATGCTTGATACAATTTTGGCATAATGATATCAAGGACATTGAGCTGATAAAGCGTATCAAAATAAATATCCGGCCAAGCTTGCGTTAACGCTTTTGACGTCTCTGACCATACCCGTTCAGCGACAAGATGATTGAGCTCACCTGCGGCTTTCATTTGACTGGTAAGTTTCGTGGTTGACTCATCGACCGTAAATCCGAGCGGGGCATAACGACTGGCAAAACGGGCAAGGCGCAATACACGTACCGGATCTTCTGCAAAAGCGGCGGACACATGGCGTAATTTTTTTTGGTTAATATCTGCTAAGCCACCATACGGGTCGATGATATCGCGCACATCAAATTTGCCCCGTTTAAAACTACTGTCAAACAATCCATTGACTTGTATGGCCATGGCATTGATGGTGAGATCGCGCCTAGCTAAATCATCTTCTAAGGTGACAGCGGTGTCAGCGTGTACGTTAAAACCAAGATAGCCGTTACCGCTTTTGCGTTCCGTGCGAGCCAGTGCATATTCGTCATGGGTCTTTGGGTGTAAAAAAACCGGAAAATCGGCACCTACTTGCGAAAAACCCAGTTCCAGCATCTGCTCAGGCGTTGCGCCGACCACCACATAATCGTGCTCAGTGACCTCGCGCGCTAATACATAATCGCGTACCGCACCACCGACCAAATAAACTTGCATGACTCCCCCGATGTTTTAACTAAATTAAACCCATAAAAAAACCAGTTTAGAGCACTAAACTGGTTTTATCAATCAACACAAAATTATTTTGCCAATTCCTGCGCTTGCGTTACCGCTACAGCTGTCATATTGACGATACGACGTGCTGTGGCAGAAGATGTCAAGATATGCACAGGTCTTTGTGCTCCCAATAACAATGGCCCGACAGTGACACTATTGGTCGCGGTTTTTAGCAAGTTAAATGCGATGTTAGCCGCATCTAAGTCTGGCATGATGAGTAGGTTGGCTGAACCCGTCAACTTGCTAAATGGGAATGAGGTATGGCGGATACGGTCATCAAGCGCGGTATCACCATGCATTTCGCCGTCAAACTCAAAATCAACATTCATATCGGTCAATAAATCATAGACTTGACGCATTTTTTTGGCGCTTTCAAAGTCAGATGAACCAAAGTTTGAATGTGATAACAATGCCACACGCGGTTCAAGACCAAAGCGGCGGACTTCTTGCGCTGCTAAAACTGTCATTTCCGCTAGTTGTTCAGCAGTTGGGTCTTCATGCACGTAAGTGTCAGCGATGAACAAGTTACGACCTTGAATCAATAAGGCATTTAACGCATAAAAATCTTTAGCATCTGCTTGTTTTTTGATGACGTTTTGCACGTAGTTTAAGTGCAAGTGATATGAACCAAACGTACCACAAATCATACCGTCAGCATCGCCACGTTCAACCATTAGCGCGCCAATCAAAGAAGTTTTACGGCGAACATCACGACGTGCCAACTCAACCGTCACACCATTGCGTTTGTTCATCTCATAATAAAACTGCCAGTAGTCTTTGTAACGTGGGTCGCTTTCGATGTTGACTAGTTCATAATTTTCACCTGCCACCATACGTAAGCCCAACCGCTGGATTTGGTTGGCAATAATGGTGGGACGACCGACCAAGATAGGTTTTGCCAGGCCCTCATCCACCACCACTTGCACTGCCCGTAATACGTTTTCATCCTCACCTTCACAGTAAACGATACGTTTTGGTTCTTGTTTGGCACGGGTGAAAATAGGTTTCATCAAGAACGCAGAGTTATAAACAAACTCTGAGAGTTTATCGCGATAAGCACGCATGTTTTCGATGGGTAGCGTGGCAACGCCAGAATCCATCGCAGCTTTGGCAACCGCTGGTGCAATCTCCAAAATCAAATTTGGCTCTAACGGCCCCGGGATTAAGTATTCACGACCAAAACGTTGGGTTTCATCCACCGTTTTTTGACCTTTTTGTGGGGTGGCTTCCACATGTGCCATGGCAGCAATGGCTCGCACGCAGGCAATTTTCATTTCTTCGTTGACGGTCGTGGCACCTACATCAAGCGCTCCACGGAAGATATACGGGAAACACAGTGCGTTGTTTACTTGGTTTGGATAGTCAGAGCGACCTGTGGCGATAATCGCATCGGGACGCACCGCTTTGGCGTCTTCGGGTAAGATTTCTGGGTTTGGATTGGCTAGGGCAAAGATAATGGGATCTTGCGCCATGCGTTTTACCATATCTTGGGTCAGCATGCCAGCGGCAGATAGACCTAAGAACATGTCTGCGCCTTCAATCACATCCGATAAGGTTTTGGCTTCGGTATCGCGGGCATAACGCTGTTTTGATTCATCTAGGTTTGCGCGGTTGCTAGTGATAATACCTTTTGAGTCAGCGACAAAGATGTGTTCTTTTTTTGCGCCCAACGCACAAATCAAATCCAAGCAAGAAATCGCTGCAGCACCTGCACCAGAGACCACAATTTTGATGTCTTCGATTTTTTTACCGGTAATTTCTAGCGCGTTTAATAACGCCGCAGACGCAATAATCGCGGTACCATGTTGGTCATCATGGAACACAGGGATATTCATGCGTTTACGCAGTTCTTTTTCGATATAAAAACACTCAGGGGCTTTGATATCTTCAAGATTGATACCGCCGAAGGTGGGCTCTAAAGAGGCAATCGCTTCGATGAATTTATCTGGATCGTTTTGTGCCACTTCAATGTCAAATACATCAATGCCGGCAAATTTTTTGAACAGTACCCCTTTACCTTCCATCACGGGTTTTGACGCCAAAGGACCAATATTCCCCAATCCTAGAACAGCGGTACCATTGGTCACCACCCCGACTAAGTTGCTACGAGCGGTATAAAGCGCGGCTTTTTTTGGGTCTTTTTCAATTTCTAGACAAGGTACGGCAACGCCAGGCGAATAGGCAAGTGCCAAATCCCGTTGGTTGGCAAGTGCCTTGATGGGGGTAACAGAAATTTTACCTGGGCGTGGATTGGCATGATAATGCAAGGCGGCTTGTTCAAATAATTCTTTGTCTGATAAGCCATTGTTGGTCGGCGATAATTTATCCATAATATCCTTCGTTGCGACAGTCGTTTTCGAATCGTAGTGTTCGCTATTCTAGCACTATTGACAGATTGATGACTAGTTGAGTACCGGCAAAAAATAAAACTAGTTAGGTAAAAAATCGCGCTAACGACCTTGCCTCTCACCTCAAGATGAGCAGCTGACGCATATTTCAGGCGCATCTGCCAACGGTGGCTCGGTGTCACTTGGCTTGGCTAATGCACTAACTTGGTAAGGATTAGCCAGTAGCTGATACAGTCTATCCACCTCGCTCATGTCATTTTGTTCAGCCAATTCAATGGCTTGCTGTGCCATGCTGTTTCTTAGGACATACACGGGATTGTGGCTCATTACCAACTGCAAAGAATCCTGCTGTAATTTGGTATGGTAGGTAGCAATCCAATCCGCTAAGGTGGCATTGGGTTGACCGTTACCGCTGCTAATTGAAATTTTCAACTGATTAAGTAAATTAAATTCATGTAATAGGTTTAATTTATCATTAGGTTTGGCGTCAGCAACGATTGCTACTAGCGCTCGCAAGCTGTTGGTAAAGTCGAGTTTGTTTTGCTGCATGATCTCCAAGTACTGCAAAGCAAAGTCACAGTTTTCTTCACTGATGGCTAAGCCAAATTTTTGGCAGAGACCTTGCTGATAATACTGATAAAAAATCTCACCAAAACTGTCTAAAATGTCGGTCAAATGCTCGCGCGACAAGGTTTCTGGCGGATGATTGGCGGTCAGTTTTTCGCCATTAAGGCGTAAAAATAAGGTAATCAGACGTGACAAATTCCAAAGTCCAATGGAAGGCTGGTTTTGATAAACATAACGCCCGTTGTAATCAGAATGGTTATTGATCCAAATCGGATTAAAGCGCTCCATAAAGCCATAAGGACCAAAATCGATGGTCGCACCTGTGATAGATAAATTGTCGGTATTCATCACCCCATGGGCAAAGCCAATCAGTTGCCAATCCGCCAGGGTTTTGGCAGTTTTATCAACGACCTGTCTCAAAAAATCTTGAATGGGCGTGTCACTGTCAAAACACGGGTTAAAATAGGTTTTGATGACATAACGGGTAAAATACAGCAATAAATCAGGCGCATAATTTGCCACCCATTCAAAATGCCCGAAGCGAATGTGACAATCTGCGGTACGTAGTAGCGCCGCGCCGCGTTCGCGTGTCTCACGGTTGACAGGGGTATCTGAAACCACAAAGCCCAGTGCGTTGCTAGACCGAATGCCCAAGCAATTAAGCGCATGACCCGCCAAATACTCTCGCACTACGCTTCGAATCACCGCACGACCATCCCCCATGCGTGAGTAGGGGGTTAATCCTGCCCCTTTAAGATGCAAATCGGTCAATTGTCCGTCTTTATCGATTATCTGAGCGAGTAATAGACCACGACCATCGCCTAATTGCCCTGCCCATTGCCCAAATTGGTGTCCAGCATACGCCATGGCTAACGGTTCAAAGCCGTCGGGAACGATGTCACCGCCCAAGATTTTGACCCAATGCTGCCTTAAAAACTCATCGTCTGCCCAACCAATTTGGCGGGCGACTTGCGGATTAAAATGCCCTGCTTGCGGGTTATTGAGCGGTTTGGGGGGTTGTTTATGGTAGAGCCTTGGATCGAGCGTGGCATACGAGTTTTCGATTTTCATAATTTTTCCATGTTTATAGGCATGACTAATCTGGCGGTTAAATGCACCCTGTTTAGGGCGTTTTAAGTTATTAATTGCGCTATAATAGCGCGTTAATAGCCGGCTGAAAATTTGATTAAGCTTGCTGACGTTTTTTAAAATTTATATTGCTTACTATACCTTTATCCGACGATAGCGTCTGTGCAATAACTGTGCATGAGTCAATGCCGCTGTAAAATTCACTTTTTGCTGTGATAACTTTCTGCTGTCATCAAGTATTACTTGTTAGAAAATCCGCTTAAAAAAAGCAGTTAAAAAAACAGGTAAAGAAAGCCACTTAAAAAAACTACCTAAAAAGCCACTTATTTAAAGGAAGGTCATGCCTGCGTTAGATCTGAACAATCCCAACAATGTCTATTTGGTTAAATCGGGGTTTAATGTCCAAGATATCGAAAAATCGCCTACCTTGGTCAATTTACTTAATCGCTTCCAAGGTAACTTACTCATTGATGAGCAAGATACCACCCTCGGTGTCGGCGCAAAAGCCTACGGCAATACCATTCATATTGCTAAAAGTTACAAAAATTTTTTGAACATCGCCCATGAGCTAGGGCACGCAACCGGTCAATACCAACAAGTCAATAGTGATAAAAACAATTTGTATCAATTTGATACGCCACAAGCCTATGGAATGGCACGCGCCAAAGCGGAGGGTGAGGCAACTTATTATGAGTTTTTGGTGGCAAAAGAATTGGGGTATCAACGGTTTGTTAAACCCTTGTGGCTCGATAACGCGGCAAAACCGCAAGATAAAGATGTGTTTACTGAAGTCGATGAAATCATGCGCCAAGCAATCAGTGAAAACGACAAAATAACTCAATTGGCAGTGCTCAATCAGAGCATGTTGCCCAGTGGGCAGTTTCATGCGCCACTTTATACCTATGATGAATACAATACCTTGGTGTTCTTGAATAACCGTTTTGCCATTTCGCGTATATCGCAAGATTATCAGCAAGCATTTGGCAAGCCACTGGATTGGAACAGTTATGAAGCTAAATCCCTTGCCAATAAAGCTAACCAGCATTTTGGCACCTTAGCTAATGACATCATTATCAATCACCATATTGACGGTTCTGTGCTTGGGAAGCAGGGCGTAGGGGATTTATTATGGGGTAGTCAGGGGGATGATGTGCTAGTAGGTAATAGCGGTCAAGATCGGCTGCTGGGCGGTGCTGATGATGATGTACTCATCGGCAATGCCGGTGATGATGTGCTAGTGGGTGGCACGGGCAATGATTTATATTATTTCACCAAAGGATTTGGTCATGATACCATCATCAATGCGGGCGGTGGCAAAGATACGCTTTATCTTGCGGATAGAGCCTATGACGAGCTGAGCTTGGTCACTCAAGAAAAGCAGGACTTAACGCTGGATTTTGCAACTAGTTCGCCCAATAACAACGAGAACAACCATACGCCGACTGACGATCAACTTACCATCAAAGATTTTTATTTGGGCGGCGATAATGCCAGTTTAGCCATCGGTTTTGCAAAAAGCGGTATCGCCAACCCTGCGACGCTGATGCCAGTCAGTCAATTAGCAAATTTTGGCTCAGTCGCAGAGCGTGATATGACTGATTATCAGCCAGTGCTAGAAAAATCTCTTTTACAACTGGGCAAAGTCAATCTTACTGCTACAAACGACAAATAAGCGGTTTGTCACATAAACGCAAAAAGCTACTGCAAGGAAATGCGATGTTACCATTAGAAATTAAATATTTGCAAAACGCTCAATATGAACCCACCCATGCGGCGATGCTGGCACGTGTGTTATCGCGTATCGAGCAAAAAAAATCTGCCAGCAGCGAGCAGGCGCAGCTTAGCGCTGATGAGTTATGGATTGTGGATCACGAAAATGTGTTTACACTGGGTCAAGCGGGCAAACCTGAACATATTTTGCAAAGAGATAATACCCCCATCATCCACACCGATCGTGGCGGTCAAGTCACTTGGCATGGTCATGGGCAGTTGGTGGCGTATTTTTTATTTGATTTAAATGCGTTGGGGTGGGGCGTGCGCGATTTGGTCAGCAAAGCTGAAAACATCATCATTGATGTCATCACGCCTTATTTGCCGCCAGATTTTTATGCTAAAGCGCGTGCGGATGCGCCAGGAGTGTATGTGTATAATCAAGACGATTTAGAACTTGGTAAAATTGCGTCATTGGGATTTAAGATAAAACACGGCTTTAGTTATCATGGCATCGCCATCAATGTACAAAATGATTTGACCCCGTTTCAAATGATCAACCCTTGTGGCTATGCCGGCATGACTATGTTGCGTCTAGCAGATTTTGCGGATGTGGATTATCAAGCATTTACCCAACAATTCATCAGCCGTGTCAACCAAGAACGTCAATTTAGCCTAAGCAAATAAAATTTTACTAGAGGCTTAAATATAAGCGCCTTTAATACAACTGTCTTTAATTCAACGATTGGTTAGAGTAGGTAATGCCCTTAGCTTCATACACTTGGTAAGTCGCCTGCAGTAAATCATCAATATACGGATTGGATTGGTGTGCCAACACATTCATAAAAATTGGGGTCGTCGCATCTTCGTGGCGTAGACGATGATAATGAATTTGCTCGGTACGGACGGTTTTTAAACTATCAGGCACTAAGGTGATACCTTCACCTGCCGCCACCAAGCCCAAAGCAATTTGGATATCGCGCACTTTGGTGATCAAATGAGGTGACAACTGATGGCGGGCAAACAAATACATGAGTTGGTCAGTTTCGCCATTAAATAGCGGATTTTGCAGGATTGGCAAGGGCGTGCGATGATACAAAATAAGCGTATCTTCTAGCAACTCTTTAAATGCGATGCCGATATCATCCGGGCGTGATGCCAAGGGGTGCGCCATTGGCAGTGCCACCACAAAGCGTTCATGCCGTAAAAATATCTGTTGCACAAAGTTGTCACTGTGCCGAAATCTTCCAAATCCCACATCGATGTCCCCCGACTTTAGCGCTGACATTTGCTGCTCCGAATTGATTTCGACCAGCTTGATATCCAAATTGGGATGTCGCTGTTTGACTGTAGAAATAATTTCAGGCAACAAACCGTACAGCACTGAGGCGACAAATCCAATCGTGAGATGATTGGTTCGATGCGGCTGGGCAAAGCGCTGAGTCAACTCACGGGCTTGCTCAAGTTGTAACAATATTGGCTCAATCTGTGCCAAAAAAAAATGTCCCGCCGCTGTTAAAGTCATTGGGCGGTGATAGCGATCCAGCAGCTCGACACCCAGCTCGCTTTCAAGTTGCTGCACATGGCGGCTTAGCGATGGCTGTGATATAGCCAAGGTTTTGGCAGCTTGGCTAAAACTACCTGCTTTTGCCACTACCACAAAATAAGTGAGTTGTGAAATATCCATATCAATACTCAATGATAATTACAGCGTTGTGTTATCGGGGTTAAAAGCTATTTATTGATTTATTAAGTTTGCTATCACGCCAAAAAATTCAATGAATGTTACAAAAAATGTCAAATTTATGTGCCCATTTCAAGATATTCTAACCAATATATTATAAAATTTGGGCAATACTACGTTAAAAATATGACGCTAAAAACCTTACGCTAAAAAAAGTTTAAACCTCTAGATTAAGTTGCTCATTATGGCCATCCGTCTACCCAAGCCAAAAAAAGCCCAGTCTTTACCCCCGATTGAACCCAGTTTCGATAATGTGCATCAAGTTAATGAAATGCAAGCTGATGAAATAATTGAAACTGAAGCTGGTACGTCTTTTGTCACGTTAACCGAGCTGCATGAAGGCTTTAATGATCGTCGGTTTTTTGATTGGCACGGTCGGGTTAGCCGTGTTCAGTTTTTAGCGTATTCCACCTTCAATGCGTTGATAGCATTAATGCTGGTCGCTTTGCTATTTGTGATGATTGGTGGCTTTCAAGGCATGGTAAATGCCAGTAGTGAGCAGTTGCCGATGAGTTTGCTTGGTGCAAGTAGTGTTGGTGTGGCGGTTTTGTTTTATCTACAGCTTGCCGTTAGCAAACGCCGCTTCAATGATCTTAACAAAACAGGGTGGCTTGCGCTATTGATGCTAGTCCCTGGGGTAAATGTCTTAGTTTACCTTTACTTGCTAGCAGTCAAAGGCAGTGAAGGCGCCAATTATTATGGCTTACCTGCTAGACCTGCTAGCCAATTAAAAACGGTACTGATGCTATTGATTCCGCTGTTAGTCATGTCACTCATCGGTTTGTTAACCCAAGTTGTCGTGCCCAGTTATCAGAGTTATCACAGTTATCAAGTGATGAAAAATAGTAGCGACGCTCAAAACAATGTCATTGTGACGGCAACAAACCCTAGCCAATCGGCACAGGCATTGCCTGCAACTGCTTCAGCGGTTGCCGCCTCGACCACTCAACCAGAGAATTTAAGAACAGAAGCGGTGGTAATTACCGGTGAGCAATTAGGGAACGGCGTGGCTTCCACCCCACAACCCACCGCGCCAGCGAATGTCAATCCCGCTATGACCACCAATCAAGTGTCAACAGATACACTTGCCAATACGCCAAGTAGGACTAATCAGATGCCTGAGGCGCCAACTGACGCCGCTAATTCTAATAGCTCAAATCCCGATACCTCAAATCCCAATTCCCCAAATCAAGGTTCAAATGAGCGCGCGCAGACGGGCAGCAGTAATTCCACAACAAATGCCCCTAATAGTCAAGGGGTGGTTTCTTATGAAGATTTTGTCAAAGCCTCTGAACAACAAATATTCATCGATAGAAGATAAGTTGTTTAAAGTAAAGGTTAAATAAATGGTTTAATCATGACCAAAATATAAATTAACTGTCAATGAGTTTAATTATTAGTGGTTTACAAACGGTTTCAAATCTGCACATTTGCTAATACAAGTTAGCTGAGTATAACAAAACCACAATCAAACCTATGATTAAATAACGCCGCGATATCCCTATAATGTTACTTATCAAGAAGGGGTATTTAACATGAAGATTAACAAAACATATGACAATATAAGGAGTGGCTTAGCATCTCAAAGTTTGGCGTCTCAGTTAGTTTTTGCTGACGTGGCTGAGCATGATTATCGCCAAGCGACCGTCAAATCGGTATTACCGCATTCGCTTAGTTCTCAAACTTATTTAGCAGATTACTCATCTAATTTTTTTACCATAAAAGATGAGGACAATCAATTAACCAAAGACTTGCGGTTTAAAGATAGCGTTAGAAAGTCTGCAAAGCTACCACAAAAATCAGCTAAAGATGATTTGGTGGATGATTGGGCAACCGATAATAAAATCGATGATGAGTCTTGGCGCTATCATCGTAAATGGCTTAGTACCGTCTTTATAATTTGGTTCTTTTTAGCGGTCGCCTTATTGCTAAACGCTGCTTATTATTAACTGTAACTTTTAACTACCACAGTTTTTTTGAGTAATCATTACATTTCACCATGTAATGATTTTTTTTGGCTCAAATAAATGAAAAAAGTTTTATAATGAAGTTATTATGATGAAAAAAATCATTTAGATAAACAAACCATTTTAGATAGACAAATCATTTAAAAGGAAATCGCTTGCTAGTCACTCAAACGGATGTTAATACACAAACTATAGCCAAGAGTACAAACAATAACACAATCATAGATTTGCTTGCGCTTATCACTGATACCATGCCGCAGTGGAAAGTGCATCGGTGTCAAGTGACGGACGGGGTTATCTCACAGCACCGGCCTATGAAGTTTATTTACCATTATGAGTATTTATCCGACCTACTCAAACTGCAACATCCGCTAAATGGTCAATTGCTAGCAAGCTTTGATCGATTGCTGACGCGAGAGCAATTTGCGCAAATGCTTGGCATTCATCTCCACCAAGTTGTCAATCCTTGGCAAATAAAGTTTGCTGGCAAATTGGTGGTGTTTTATCAACACCCTGACATTGCATTACGCTTGCATTGGGTGAATACCATCAAAACATTTGAGCCCATCTATCTACAATCAAAATTATCTCAAGCAGAATCGTTGCCCTATGCGATTGATAATGCTTTTACCAATTGGCAGATTACCGGGGTGGAAATTATTCAAAAAAATCCACAGGTTGAGCTTGTGTATGACAGCGATGACACCAATGGCAATGGCGTCCAATCCATTTTGCCTTCCACCCAATTTGTGCCTGTGCCTAAGCCGTTAGCCAATTGGATGATGGCATATTTTCAGTCGCATCCCGTCATTGCCAATGAATGGTTGGCGCTAATTAAATCAGAAGCGCAATCTTATGCCCAAACACAGCATTTTATTGCCGACCCGTAAATAGCCACCAAAAATCTAGACGCATTTAGCCATCTGCTGCAGCTTTAGCGCTTGACTAAGTGATTTTTTAATCTTTATGCGTCTAGAGTGTTAACTTTTTTGATTGTATATCTTCTCTGCTGACTTCGATAAGTTCAGTTTAATAAAAAGCTGTCACGCCCCACAGCCAACTAACCACAAAGCAGATTTACTCTGTTTGGTAATCTGAGGCGTGGATAGGGGTGTTTGGCTAATATTGTGAGTAAGCTCGCTCACATTAAGACCGCCGCTTGTCAAAAGCGCAGATAATAATTGATATTTGACGGCATAGTTCATATTTTGGGCGTTGGTAATGGTATGGGTAACCATACCAACGACTTCGCCTGTGGGAAGCAGGAGCGGACTGCCACTTGAGCCAGGCTGAATTGGAGCAGTAAACTGCAGAAAACGAATATCATTGCCAATGCCTTGTAGCCCTGCGATATTGCCTTGGGTGACTTGTAATTGACTACCAAGACCTGTTAGCGGAAAACCAAGCGTGGTAATCTGCTCACCCAGCAAATCATAGCCACGTTCTCGCACGGGCAGATAACTTGGTAAAGGCTGATTAACTTTAAGTAACGCTGTATCACTACCTTCATCTGCTAGCACCACTTGGCATTCCATGTCGGGATAACCTTGTTGACGCAGTGCGAGTTGCGTTGCCCCGTCCACCACATGCTCACAAGTGAGTAAATGATAGGGATCAATTGCAAAAGCCGTCCCAGTCCAAGTGTCACCTGGCTGAGGGCGAGGACGTCTGTTGTCTGGTATGGCGTGCAAAACGTTGCCTGTTGTCATGTTGTTAGGGTAACGGGCGTCAAGGCTGATTTGTAAACGGTCGGCAAAATTGGCTAGACTTTGACTAGATGTTTCCGCGAGTGCTCGGCATTTATATTGCCCATTACGCTGATAGATCTCCAGTACAATACTGGCTTTGATATGGCGCTTTGGGGTATGAAACGTATAATCAATGTCATTGCCCACTTTAATGCTTATATCATTGACTTCCACCACAGGGGCAATCACACTGGAGTCTTGGTAAGCATACACGATCAGTTGCAGATGCTGGGTTTGATTTTGTGAAAACACATGGGCTAAGTCTAATGTCCAAACATGGCTTTTCTCACTCTCGACGGTCACCGCTGCCCAATCTTTGCTTTCATGCAGATAAGCAGGGCTGGTAGTTGCTCGGCGACTTGCATCCATCGCTATCCAAACGCAGCCCATCTCAATCCCAAAACGACTAGCATTTTGGCTAGTTACTGTCACTTTGCAAGGCGTGTGGGGGATAGGCGTATTTGCCCCAGGTACCAAAGTTGGCATCGTGTTTCCTTATTATTTTTTTTATTATCCGAATAAAAAAATACCCCATTGACAGCAAATAGGGCATTTTTATCTACAATTAGACGTTAGGCATGTGGTGTAATGGCAGGCATCAAATCATGAAAGGTACGACCACTGGCAATTTCGCCAATGGCATGCATTTTCCATTCACCATTGTGTCGATAAATCTTTGCTAAAATCAGCGCGGTATGACTGCCTTGGGCTGATAAGTTATAGCGAGCCACTTCGCTATTATTGCCGGCATTAACGATACGACAAAACGCATTGGCAACTTTCTCAAACGTTTGACCCGTAAAGCTATTGACGGTAAATACCAGTGACTGTACATGAGCAGGGACACGAGATAAATCGACATTGATGACTTCATCATCGCCATCCCCTGCGCCTGTGCGGTTATCGCCTGTATGAACGATACTACCGTCCTTTGACTGCAGTTGACCAAACCAAATTGCATCGATGGGCTGTTTGCTCGCGTCAAACATGATGCAAGATGCATCCAAATCGATACTATCATTATTACCGCCGCCACCGAATAGACTGCCCAAAAAGCCACCGGATTTTGGGGTGGATGCAACATCCCACCCTAGACCCATTTTGATCCGAGTCAGTGCCGTGCCTGCTTCTTTATCAAGTGAGATCTTTTGCCCTTTTTGTAGACTAACCGCCATCTTCATATCCTTTATTTAATGAGTTTTTATCATTATTTTAATGGTAAATTGCTGCTTTAAATCCGATTTAGCCGATATTTACGCCATATTGTTGGCACATAGCTGCTAAGCCACCTGCATAGCCTTGACCCACCGCACGAAATTTCCATTCGCCATTGTGTTTATAGACTTCACCAAATACCATCGCAGTTTCGATGGAATAGTCTTCTGCTAAGTCAAACCGTACTACCTCTGCCCCTGTTTCTTCATTGACCACACGAATGAAGGCATTGGATACTTGACCAAAGTTTTGATTACGAGCTTGGGCATCGTGGATGGTCACAGTGACTGCAATTTTTTCAATATCGGCTGGTACTTGTGACAGGTTAACTTTGATCACTTCGTCATCACCGTCACCTGCCCCTGAGCGGTTGTCCCCGGTGTGTTCAACTGCACCGTTGTCAGATTTTAGTTGGTTATAAAAAATAAAGTCATGGTCACCGCGTACTTTGCCTGTATTATTAAGCAAAAATACGCTGGCATCTAAGTCAAATTCTGCCCCTGATGTGGCACGCTCATCCCAACCTAGACCAATTAATAACCGTGTTAGGGTAGGATCTGTTTTTGACAGGGATAAGTTACCGCCTTTATTAAGTGAAATAGCCATTTGTATCTCCTATATTATAATATTGAATTAGCTAAAATTTTTCTGAGGGTGTTTTCCTCCCTTAAATTAAACAATTATCTGTATAAAGTCAAAGCTCTATTCTTTAGCTTAACGCTTTATACAAAAAATATTTTAAAATGTTTGATGTATGCTTAAAAAAACGGAAGAAAAATATTTGCTAAACTTGCATCCTAAACCAGAGTTTACCATGAGTAAGAAAAGAGTAGAACACAGCGACACCTATAAGGCTGAAGCCCGCGCCAAAATCAACTGATGGCAGCCTTGTCACCTGCGGGGATTTCTAATACTTTGACCGTCAAGCTGCTTGATAAAATCTACCAAAAGTTTTTATACGATTAGCAGATGTTATTGGTTACAATATGCTTATGTTAATTCTAGTGCTCGACCTTATAATTGCACTAGTTTTTGGTTTTAATCGGGTATTGCTGGCAGGCTGTTGACAAGCTGGCATCAAAATATTTAGTGATTTATATTTAGTAATTTATATTTAGTGATTTGGATGGTTGGGGAAGCATAACTTTATGGAAGGCTCGATTGATCTCGTTAGTTTGGTAACGCATGCCAGTATTTTCGTCAAAATTATCATGGGCATTTTATTATTTGCTTCTTTGTTGTGTTGGGTCACTATTTTTCGTTTAAGCAGTCGTTTGGCAATTGCCACGCGCGCCGATAATTATTTTGAGAAAACTTTTTGGTCCGGGGTTGAATTGCCAACCCTATACAAAGGCGTTCAAGGTAATCCTGATAGAAGTGGACTTGAGCAAATCTTTTTTATTGGCTTTAGTGAGTTTTTAAAACTGCTAAAAAACACCCAAGCCCGTAGTGAAATCATTGAAGGCGTCGAGCGCAAACTTCGCGTTGGCTTGGGGCGTCAACAACTCGAGCTAGAGCAAGGATTGCCGTTACTAGCCAGTATTGCTTCGGTCTCGCCTTATGTCGGTCTGCTTGGCACGGTCTGGGGGATTATGACGGCTTTTATGGGCTTATCGACTTCTGCGCAAGCCACACTGGCTGCGGTTGCCCCTGGTATTGCCGAAGCCTTGATTGCCACGGCGCTCGGGTTGTTTGCTGCGATTCCAGCGGCACTGGCTTTCAACCATTTTACCGCAAAAAACGATAAAGTTTATCAAAGTCGTAGCCTGTTCTGTGATGAGATGACAGGCATGTTGTTGCGACAAACTGTGGATACGGCTACCAACTTACCGACAGGGCTGAATTCACCTGCCATGATGCCACCGCTCGCTCGCTAGATAAATGCTAAACGCTAAATGCTAAATAAATGTTAGATAAATTTTATTGAACAACTTGACACTATGAAAGCAAACCCTTACAGCCGTAACCGTCCTCAAAAACTCAATGCAGGTATGAATGTGGTGCCTTATATTGATGTTATGTTGGTGCTGCTGGTCATATTTATGGTGACCGCGCCCATGCTAACAACGGGGGTGGATATTGATTTGCCAAAAGCGCAAACCAAATCACTACAGCAAGGCACGCAGTTACCGGTGATTGTGTCACTAAAATCCGATGGGCAGCTATATTTAAGTACCCAAGACAAAACTGATGAGCCAATGAGCGAAGAGGCGTTAATCGCGACTTTGAATAATTTACAATCTCAGCCTCAATACCAGTTCGATGGTAAGCCCAATGTCAATGTGATGATTAATGCCGATCAAAATAACCAATATGGTGATATTATCCAATTGATGGCAAACTTGCAGCAAGCGGGCATCCAAAAGGTTGGCTTGTTAACCGCATCGCCAAAAGCAGCCAGCAATTAGCCTTTTAATCAAATGGCTTTTTAATGAAGCAGCTTTTTAATCAAGTAGCCTTCTAATACGATGACCTTTTAATTTTTGATTGAATATTTTTGGTAGAATAAGGAAATACTGAGACGATGTATGCTGAAGTGACCTCAGTCTATGTACCCGTCAAAACACCCGATTACCCGGTATGGGCGATTGTGCTCAGTGCCATTGCTCATGCATTGGTGGTTGGGTTATTGTTTTTCTTTTATCATAACACCCCGCCAGCGCCCATGGAAACCTCGTTGATTACCCCTGAGCAGTTGTCGGTAATGGAAGAGCAAATCAAAGCCAACCAACAAAATGAGCTTGCGCAAAACCAAGCCACGGCTGGCGAGATGGCTGGTGCGCCCACACCGTCCTTAAATTCCCAAACCCTATCAACTGTGCCAATGAACACGCCCCATTCGACATCAACCAATCAAATTGAAACGGTTAAAAATACGTTAGCCGCCAAGCAGGCGCAATGGGAAAAAGAGCAGGCGCTGTTTGCTGAAAAGCTAGACCGGGAAGTAGCAGCTGAAAGACAAAGCGTGATTGATGAATTAAACCAGCGCAATGAAACCCAGCAGCGAAATCTGCAAGATTATAAAATTGCCGAAAGCAATATTGATGAGGTAAAAAACGAAATACGCGCGAACAATGCCGCCTACAATAAAAATCTCAATGCAAGTAGCGAGCGGCAAAGTGAAAATAATATAAAGTCACTGGATTTGGGTAAAGATGGTCAATCTACAGGTGCAGCGCAATCACAATCATTTGGCGGTCAAGGTTCTAGCAGACGTGGTGGTGCCTCGGGTGGGAGCTCGGCAGGCTATGTCAGCCAAGTCATGGCGATGATTGATGCAAACTGGAATGTACCAACCAATAGTAATGGCAATTCATTAACGGCGTCATTTAGCATTGCTGCGGATGGTACAATTAGTAATATCACTATTCGCGGCAGCAGTGATGCCGCTTTTAAAGCAAGCTTACAACAAGCAATCAACCAATCAAGTCCACTGCCGCCCCCGCCCAATGGGGCAAGAAGCATGACGGGCAATTTTAGAGCTAAATAGTAAAGTCAAATAGTAAAGCTAAATAGTGTTGTAGCGCCTAGCCTTGCCCAATCTTTTTTGGCGAGCAAAACAATGCTATTATTTGAAAACCAATTTTTAATAATTATAAATATTGCAGGCTAATTATGAACCATACTTTTTTTAAAGCGGCAGTCATTGCTTTGGTTACTACTGCGATGCCAACTCTAGCAAACGCTGCCGACAATGTTGACTTTACCCTAGTCAAGCAGGCACCACGCTCTAACTTGCAAGTCGCCATCGTACCATTTGCTGGCGCAGAGAGTATCTCAGGGATTGTTACCAATGATTTGACCAATTTGGGGCAATTTACCTTAGACAGCAATTTGCCAGAGCGGCCTCATAGCAGTCGTGAAGTCACTTTGCCTGTCTGGCAGCATAACGCCGTCCCTTATTTGGTGGTTGGCAATACGCGCAGCAATCGGGGCAATGTTGAAATCAATTTTGAAGTGATTAATGTGGCGACAGGTGAGGTGATGCAGGGTCTGCAAACCGTTACCAGCAAAAATAACTCACAAAGTTTGCGTATGGCAGGGCATAAGGTTGCTGACCGTATCTATGAGATATTGACAGGCATCAAAGGCGACTTTTCTGGGCGTATTGCGTATGTGGTGGAAACAGGCAAGCCCAAAAACCGTGTGTCACGTTTGGTCATTTCTGACGTGGATGGGTTTAACCCAAAAGTGATTTATGAGTTTAACGGTACCATTAAAACCCTAAACACCTCTGCTGACAATCAAACCTTCACTTTCCAAGTTCAGCCCGACACGCTAGGCTATCCGCAGGTCATGTCTGCCAATATTGTCAGCGGGGCAGTCAGCAATTTGACGAATTTTAAAGCCATGAATTATGGCGCATCCGTGAGTAAAGATGGTCGTGTGATATTTAGTAGCAGTTTTGAAAACGGCATACCGCAGATTTATTTGGCGCAAGGTGGCAATTCTCGTCGCTTGACCAATGACCCCGTGGGGGCTATTTATCCTAGTTGGGCGCCTGATGGGCAGTCATTTGTCTATACTTCAGACAGAGCCGGTGGTAAAAAAGGCGGTAATAAAGGTCAAATCTATCTATACAATCTGGCAACCGGTAGTGAGCAGCGTTTGACGGGCGGCGGACTGAGCAGCATGGGGCGTATCAGCAATGATGGTAAAAAAATGTCCTATTTGTCGGGTGCCAATCAAGGCGTGGTGATGGATCTGGGTTCGCGCTCGGTAACCGCTGTCAATAACGTTGGCTTAAGTGAAGCCCCAGGTGTCTCACCCAATGGACAACACTATATTTACTCCAATAAAAATGTCATTACCATTGTCTCCAATGGCAAATCCATCAGCATTAGCCCGTCCCAAAATGGCGTGCCCAATGGCTTGATTTATGGACCACTTTGGCTCAATCCAGACGCCAATAATGTTTTGCCGTAACGAAACCTCAAATAACATGAAGCATGTTTATCTCTTACCCCGTTTATGGTGCGCCCCTGTTATGGCAATTGTCATGGCAATTAGCTTGGCGATGACAGGGTGTCAGACCATGCGCTCGCCATCAACAAACTTATCTAACACCACCTTGCAAAGTTCGACCTCACTGCCCAAAGTCATAGCGACTGCGCCAACCAATTTGCCGCATATGGATGCTAGACAGCTGTCAGGCAAGTTAATTTTTATTTATTTAACTGGATTTGGGGAAAATCGCCAAGGGCAGCTGATTGAAACCCAAATCGATGGCAGCGACCTAAAGACTTTGTATAAGGTCAATGGTACGATAATGAGCTTATCTGCCAGTCGCTTAGGCGATCGCCTGATTTTTACGGTTCAAGCAGGCAAAAGTTATCCTAAAGTCGTTATCCTTGATAGAGCGACTTTGCAAGTTACTGAGATTTCTGGGGTGTCTGCGGTTTCTGCCAAACGCACCCATAGTTTTAGCGGCGCAATCTCCCCCGATGGGCGCCAATTGTTACTAGCAAATAGCCAAATGGGCAATCCAGAGATTTTTTTGACCGATAGCAGCGGCAATGTAAAACAACAACTGACCCATCAACCAGCAATTGATTTAGCCCCTGTGTGGTTGCCCGATGGTCAATCCTTTATATTTACGTCAGATAAAGCCAAATTTTTACAACCGCAACTTTATCAGTACTATTTTGCAAAACAACAATTTTTGCCTTTAGACTTGCCTGGTAAAATCAATGCCATCGCTCGGGTTAGTCCTACGGGGCGTTTGATCACTTATGTCAGCGATAATAGCCAAGGCAGGCTCGCAGATATGGCAACTAAAAAAAATATCGCTATCAATGATGAAGGATTGGCTGAACCTGCCAACTTTTCGCCCGATGGCGACTATTTGTTGTATTCGGCAAAAAACCGCATAAAAATCATCCCAGTACCAACCTTTGAGCCGTTGACACTGCAACAGTCGCCTGCTAGCTGGACGATTCAGTTTGCCGATAGCAATCACCAACCATTTACCATTCGAGAACCGATTTGGGTAAACTATTAATAGTCTAATAGTCAATAAAAATCAATTGAAATTCTATACTACGACCCGATAAAAAAAGTAATAATCATTGATGGAAAATTATAATGAACCTAGAAAAACCAACAGACTCTCATACACCTGACACAGCCAACCCACAATTTGGTAGTGGGGCGAATGGTTATCCATCAGCGTTACCGCAATACACACAGCTTAGTCAAAACTTACCGGTGACCCAAAGCCAAGTCAGTTATAACCACATTACTTATGCGTTGGCGCTGTTTAGTTATTTTACCGCGGGTCTGACTTGGATTATTCCGATTGTGATGAATTATTTAAAGCGCGATGAGGCTAGAAACACGTGGCTTTATAGTCACTTTGACTGGCAAATCAAAACGTTTTGGTACAGTATATTTTTTTGGGTGATTGGTTTTGTCATGGTGATTTTTGCAACGGGTGGGCTATTTTTTGGCGCTGCCGTTGATAGCAATCATACAATGGGTGGTAGCTTTATTGTCGGTGCTTTAGGCGGCCTGATAATCGTCGCCACAGTCTTATGGCATCTGTATCGCATTATTCGCGGTTGGATTGCCTTGTCTAATGGTCGAGCCGTGCCTTAGCCTTCGATTAAAAGACGTTAAAAGCTAAATCCTGCAATCTATATTCTAAATACTCTGGGTTAATAGCTGATATGGTAGTTAATATAGCAGTGAAGGCAAAGAAAATTGCAGGTGTTTATTTAGCCTCAACACTGATATAATAGCTTCTCTGATTTTGACGAGGTAGTCTAGACAGCGCGTCAACGGCTGCTATCTCTCAAGCTAAATAGGTTAGTTCTGCTTGTATAAAGGGCAGAGTCAATTAGATTCACCCATGCAATGTGAGTGCTTATTCAACTATGTATGCCTTTCTTCGTCCGTTCTTATTTAATACCGATCCTGAAAAAGCCCACGAAATCACGTTATCGTTACTCGAAAGATCGCAAAAATTTGGCATGCTCGGGTTTTTGTACGGTAAGCAAGAACTAATAACCGAATGTATGGGGTTAACCTTTACCAATCCGGTTGGTTTGGCAGCAGGGCTTGATAAAAACGGCGAATATATCGATGCGTTAGCGGCGTTGGGTTTTGGCTACATCGAAATTGGTACGATTACCCCAAAACCACAGCCTGGCAACGACAAACCCCGTCTATTTCGTATCAAAGAAGCCCATGCCATTATCAATCGCATGGGATTTAATAATAAAGGCGTCGATTATCTCATCGAGCAAGTTAAGCGTGCAAAATATCAAGGCATTTTGGGTATTAATATTGGCAAAAATGCCAGCACGCCGGTTGAAAATGCCCTAGATGACTATATTTATTGTCTAGAGCGAGTGTATCCTTACGCGTCTTATATTACGGTGAATATCTCCTCTCCCAATACCAAAAACCTGCGCGACCTGCAAAGTGGTGATGCGCTCACGGCGCTGCTTGATGGTATCAAATCACGTCACAGCCAACTGGCTAGCCAACATCAGTATTATGTACCATTGGTACTGAAAGTTGCCCCAGATTTGGAAGAAGACCAAATTGATTATATTGCCAAAGAATTGGTGCGTTTTGATATTGATGGGCTGATTACCACCAATACCACCTTAAGCCGCAATGGGGTAGAAGACTACAAAACCAGTCAAGAAGCAGGCGGGCTATCAGGTCGACCACTCAGTCACCGTAGTACCCAAGTTCTTGAGCAGTTTGCCGAACGCTTACCGAGCTCAGTTGCGCTTATTGGTGTAGGCGGTATTGACAATGGTCAACGTGCGGTTAAAAAGATTGAAGCAGGTGCGGATTTGATTCAGCTCTATAGTGGTTTGATTTATGAAGGACCTGAGCTTATTCAAACCTGTGTTGAAGCCATTGACGGTTATCGTCTAAGCCAACATTCACCCTCTAATTTGTAAATCCCATGATACGAGCTTGACCCGATGACTTTGTTAGATATGGTAGTGTTGTTTGTATTGTTTATCGGGTTGTGGCAGGGATTTAATAATGGCTTGATGCGCTCACTGGTGGGCATGTTTGGTTGGCTATTGGCGCTGCTGCTAGCCAGTTATTTGGCAAAACCTTTAGCGCCGTTTTTTGTGTCATTCACTGGCTCAACTGGCCTTAGTATCATTGCGGCATTCTTGGCAATTGGCTTATTTGTCATCGTGGGACTGCAAATCGTATTATGGGTGATGAGTAAAACCTTGCAGGGGCTTAGACTGAGTATCGTAGATAAATTGGCGGGCGCGGGGTTTGGCTTGGTCAAAAATTTGGTCATTGTGTTGATGTTGCTGAGTTTATTGGCGCCTTTTGTCGGTCAACGTGACTTTTGGCAGCAGTCTAAGTTTGCCAATGCGCTACTGCCACTGGCACCTTTTGCAAAGCAAATCACCCAACAGCTTGCTACCACGCTCGGTAAAACCGCTACCGATAAAATAGGTCAATAGTGGGGCAAATGGGCAATAGCATTGGTAAGTTTGACTGACGGCTAAAGTATTGTCAGCCGGCAAAAAAGTTAGTTTCATTCAATTTTCATCAGGTCTCATTTCATCAGGTCTCTTTTCATCAGGTTTTAGAGCCATCGGTGAAAAATCAAAGGGGTAAAATATGTGTGGAGTTGTTGGTATAGCCGCTCACAGTGAAGTTAATCAAATGCTATACGATGCGCTGACTATGCTGCAGCATCGTGGGCAAGATGCCGCAGGTATTGTGACATGTCAAGATGGCCGTCTGTTTTTGCGTAAAGAAAATGGCATGGTGCGCGATGTGTTCATGACCCGTCATATGATGCGTCTTGTCGGTCACCAAGGCATCGGGCATGTACGCTACCCAACGGCTGGTACGTCTAGCAGTGCGGAAGCGCAGCCTTTTTATGTTAATTCGCCGTATGGTATTACCTTAGCGCATAATGGTAATTTGACCAACGCCGAAGAGATTGCCAAAGAACTGTTTATGGAGGATATGCGCCATATAAACACCGATTCTGATTCAGAAGTTTTGCTCAATGTGCTAGCGCATGAAATGCAAAAACTCGGTATCCGGCATCCAAGCCCTGATGATATTTTTGAAGCGATGACATCTGTCTACAAGCGTATCGAAGGCGCGTATGCGGTTGTCGCTATGATTACAGGCTATGGTATTTTGGCATTTCGTGACCCCAATGGCATTCGCCCGCTGATTTTTGGTCAACGATTAGCGGAAAATGGCGGCTTTGAATATATGGTGGCATCTGAGTCAGTTGCGTTAACCGCATTGGGTTTTGATATCGTTCGAGATGTGAAGCCCGGTGAAGCGATTTTTATTGATGAAAACAATAACTTCTTTAGTCGCCAATGTGTCGAAGCCAAAGAGTTTAGACCTTGCATTTTTGAATACGTCTATTTTGCCCGCCCAGATTCGATTATTGATAATATTTCTGTCTATAAAGCGCGTATGCGTATGGGCGAGACTTTGGCGCAGAAAATCATCAAAGAATGGGGCGAAGATCACGGGATTGATGTGGTTATCCCTATTCCCGATACCTCACGAACTTCTGCGATGGAGCTTGCTCAGCATCTAGGCGTAAAATACCGTGAAGGTTTTATGAAAAATCGCTATATCGGTCGCACCTTTATTATGCCAGGTCAACAGCAGCGCAAAAAATCGGTACGTCAAAAATTAAGCGCGGTGCCGTTTGAATTTAGAAATAAAAACGTCTTGTTGGTCGATGATTCAATTGTACGTGGCACGACCTGTCACGAGATTATCCAAATGGCACGGGATGCAGGCGCCAATAATGTGTATTTTGCCAGTGCCGCGCCACCAGTCAAATATCCCAATGTGTATGGTATTGACATGCCAGCGCGCAATGAACTGATCGCCTCAGGTCATAGTGTGGAAGAAGTGTGTAAAATCATCGGCGCGGACCGTTTGATATTCCAAGATTTGGATGACTTGATTGAAGCGGTACAAGACAAACACAGCGATGCCAAAAAATTTGATTGTTCGGTATTTGATGGCAAATACATCGCCGGTGGTATTGATGAAGATTATTTGGATGAATTACAGCGTAAACGCAGTGATAAAGCCAAACAGAAAAAATCTGGGATACAAGACGGGGCTGATACGCCTGTGGATATCGTCGGGGTGCAAACCGAGGTGTAAAATATCCTTTATAAAAAAAGCCCAAGTAGGGCTTTTTTTATGGCTATTGAAAACCTATCAGATTTAGTAGCCATAAAAACCCGTTAAGGCTAGCAATCCCCACCAGCATACTTAGCAGTAATTGCTTTTTCCAATGATAGCTGAGCAGCACCACTAAAAGCGCCAATATCTCTGCCACAAGTAATGGCGATAAGCCCAGACTCACACTCAGAGCGTTGGGCATAGCCTTGGGCTGCTGCCAATGCAAAGAAGTTAAAATCAACAGCGTCATCACGGATAATGGCAATGCTTTATTCACCGCGAGCAACAAGGGGACATCCAATAATCGCTTTGGCAAAATTATCGGGGTCAAGCGGGTGAGTAAAGTCACCAAAGCCATGGCAAAAGTAGCGGCGACTAAATAAACGTTATCAGGTGGTGTGTTCATAATATTCTAACGATTAATGGATAAATTTTTTGGCGGTTGAGCTGTCAGATAGTTTGAACTGTCAGAGAGCTTGCTGATGAGTGGATTTATTGCTCATCAAAAAATGGATGATAATGAGTGCCAAACTCCCGCAAATCGCTGATAGTAGCAACCAATCGGATGTAAAATAAAACGCCGCTACAAATGCAATGATGGCGATGAAGATGGGGTAATACGCCTTGACCGCTTTAAACTGCTCGTAGGCTAAAATAGCAAACAAGCACACTAACGCAAAATCCAAATGAGGCACCCAATCATTGAGCCCTGCACCCAGCAAAATCCCCAATATGGTACCGATAACCCAATAACACTGATTGAGCAAACTCACAGGTAGTATCAGCCTTTGGCGTTCATTTTCATGAAGGGTGGTTAACACGGAAAAAGTTTCATCGGTTAACGCAAACAAGCAATAAAATCGACTGATAGGATTGGTTGGTAATTGTTTTAACAAAGGAATGGCATAAAAAGCATGGCGCAAATTTATCGCTAAGGTATTGCTGGCGAGGGTTGAGATTCCAACCCCGCCCGCTAACAGCGCAATAGAAGCATATTGCGCCGCACCCGCGTATAACACCACACTAGATAAAATCGCCGCCCATATAGGAAGCTTGGCTGCCACAAACAACACGCCAAAGGCAATCCCTGCGGGGATATAGCCCATTGCCACAGGCAAGCTTACTTTAAACGCCTGTTGCCATAACCCATTTTTCATTAATTCATTTGTCATCATTGCTATTCTTGTTTAAATTTTAGCCATAAAAATACCCTAGCAAGTAGGGTATTTTTGCCGCTCAACCCATTTATTGATTATCTAATACTTTGTTGTCATAGATAGGCGCATTGCGGTCTTCAAAAACCACTTCGTCCTCAACAAATTCTGGTTTGACTTCGACAATAAAGTCTTTGCGCGACATACCGAGCCACAGTGGAATCGCACTGGCAATATACACCGATGAGAAAGTACCTAAAATCAAGCCAATGAGCAATGCTACAGAGAACCAATGTAAGCTTTCGCCGCCAAGCAGCAGCATCGCGACCACCACCAGCAACACTGTTGAAATGGTCATAATAGTACGACGTAGCGTTTCAGTGAGCGATAAATTGACAATTTGCGCTGGGCTAGCACCACGGACACGGCGAAAATTCTCACGGATACGGTCAAAGACGACGATGGTATCGTTAATCGAGTAACCAATCAATGATAACACGGCGGCAAGCACGGTCAAATCAAATGGCCAGCCAAAAAATGCGAAAATACCCACGGTGATAATACTATCATGAAATAACGCCAACACCGCGCCTAAGGCTAATTTGGCTTGGAAGCGCACCATCACGTAAATAAACATACACAGTAATGCCAGTGCCGTTGCCCCCAAGGAGCTGATATAAATCTCATTACCTACTTGACTGCCAACCACGTCAATGTTCTTGATGGTGGCATTGTTGTTGGGTAAATCTAACGCTGTATCAAGAGAGTTTGATAACCCTTCGATTTGTTTTTGCGGGGGCAGGCGTACCAAAATTTCTTTGTTACTGCCCAAATATTGCACCACACTGTCATTGATTTTATGGCTCGCTAGGGCTGACTTAACTTGGGCTTGTTGCACGGGTTGCTCATAAACAACCGTGGCTGACACACCGCCAGTAAAATCTAAGCCTAGGTTTAAACCTTTGGTTAAAATAGCAACCAAACCAAGAATCGTTAAGATGGCGGAAAATATGGCAAAAGGTTTAGCTACCTTTAAAAAATCAATAATACGCCGACCCGCAAAGAATTTTTCACCGCCAAAATCTTCTGCCGAAAATTCAGCAGTGGCAGCATTAGCCACAGCCACCTCAGCGTTTTGGGTTGCAGTATTGGTAGGTTGAGCAGGCTGCTTGACCAAATTTTTATTCACCCCTTTACCATTACGGCGCGGCGTTCTGCGGTGCTGTGTATTTGATGCCATTTCATCGCTACGACGTACACCCAGCTCGGAGAGTTTTTGCTCGGGGTTAATGGGTTCTGAGCCGTCTAAACCGTCTAGATCCTCTAACTTGTCATCATTCATGATTTGCTCCTTAACCAATACTTAGGCGTTTGACAGTTTTGCGGTAGCCATAAGCTAACTGTACCAGTGCACGCGTGACGGTCACTGAGGTGAAGATAGAGCTGGCAATACCAATGGCTAAGGTGACAGCAAAACCTTTAATCGGACCTGTGCCAATCGCAAATAAAATAAATGCGACGATCAAGGTAGTCAGCTGCGCATCAAAAATACTGGTAAATGCGCGGTTGAAACCCGCCACAATCGCAGATTTGGGTCTGGCGCCGTTGGCAAGCTCTTCGCGGATGCGTTCAAATATCAGCACGTTGGCATCCACCGCCATCCCGATGGTTAACACGATACCTGCGATACCCGGCAAGGTTAGGGCAGAACCAATCAATGACATGATGGCTAAAATCATCATTAAGTTAAAAATCAACGCGATATTGGCAATTAAGCCGAATAAACGATAAAATATAATCATAAATAAGAACACGAGTAAGTAGCCGACTTGGGTAGAGAACATACCTTTTTGGATGTTATCTTGCCCCAATGATGGACCAATAGTACGTTCTTCAACAAAATACATGGGCGCCGCTAGCGCACCTGCACGAAGTAACAAAGCCAGCTCTGAGGCTTCTGCATTACTATCTAAGCCCGTGATTTGGAAAGTTGAACCAAAGACCCCTTGAATGGTCGCTTGATTGATAATATGGCTTTCTGCGTAAGGTGTTCTTACTTCTTTATTTTGACCCGTCACTGGGTCTGGCTGAAAGGTGACACGCTGCTTATTTTCAATAAACAGCACCGCCATTTGTTTGCCCACCGATTTTGCTGTGGTATTTTGCATCAAACGACCACCCGCATTATCCAGCGTAATATTTACTTGGGGGCGACCGTTTTGATCCATCCCTGCTTGGGCATCCTGTACGTTTCGACCGGTGACCACAGCTTGACGTTCCAATAAGGTTTTTTGTGGGCTGTCGACTTGACCAAATGAATAGGCTTCAGTGCCTGCAGGCAATACCCCAGAGGGATTGGCTTGGAAGGTATTGTTTTGGTCAGAAACCATACGAAATTCGAGATTGGCGGTACGACCAATGACCCGTTTGGCTTCTGCGGTATCTTGCACCCCCGGTAATTCCACCACAATACGATTGGCACCTTGTGATTGCACCACGGCTTCAGCCACGCCTAGCTCATTAATACGGTTTCGTAAAGTCGTCAAGTTTTGGGTGACCGCATCTTGAGAGATTTGTGAAATCGTCGACTGGGTCAAGGTCATGTTAATCGCTGGACCCCCCGCATTGATGAGCGGTTGTAATTCGTAATTTGTCCCAAAGCGACTACGTAACACATTAATGGCTTGATCACGCGCGGCATTATCGACAAAGTTTAACGTCAGATTATTTTGCCCTGCTTGTAAATTAGTCACGGCAATTTTTTGGTTGCGTAGCTCTGTACGGATATCTCGAGTTAAGTTTTCCAAACGCTGAGAGACGGTTTTGCTCATATCGACTTCTAGTACAAACCGTACACCACCTCGCAAGTCCAACCCTAATTTAATAGGATTGCCACCAATATTACGTAGCCATGCTGGCGTGGTTTGCGCCAAGTTCAGTGCTACCACGTAATTATCGCCAAGCTTTTCTTTTAGCACTTGTTGCGCTTTAAGCTGCGTTTCAGTCGACTCATCACCAATTTTTAACAAAGCTGATTTACCATCAAAACTGTTGTTTTTGGTTGGGATGTTGGCGGCATTTAGGATGGTTTCCGCTTGTTTTAGCACATCATTGGTCAATGTAGTACTAGCGGAAGCCCCCGTGATTTGAACGGCGGGCTTGTCTGGGTAAAGGTTTGGTAGGGCATACAGGGTGCTCAGTAGCAGCACAATGCCGATTAAAAAGTATTTCCAAGCAGGGTAGTGCATAATCTTGACTTCTTAAACTTGATTTTTTTAGGTAACTAGTTGTTCTACTAGGGCTATTAACCGCGATCAACAAGGCAGTACAATATTATAATAGCCAGTTGGCAACTTAACAGAATGCTAGGTCGCCAACCTGACAGGTGAGCTGCATCAGCAATTATTTAAGACTATCAATGGTACCCACAGGCAATACCGAAATGATTGAGGCACGTTGCACCATCACCTCTTGGGTAGTATTTAATGCAACAACCGCATATTCACCTTGAAGCTTTTTGATTTTCCCCATCAAGCCACCGGCAAATACCACTTCATTGCCTTCTTTAATGGCATCAATCATTTGACGATGCTCTTTGTTACGACGGCTTTGTGGTCGGATAATAATGAAGTAAAAAATAGCAAAAAAAGCCAATGGCAATAGCATTTGCATAATGGTGGAAGCACCCGTTCCAGTAGGCGCTGCCGCCGCACCTTCCGCATGGGCAGATTGGATAAATGCTAAAATAGCGGTAAGTAGCATAATTGAAATACCCTTAAATTGAGATTTAGTCATAAAATGGTGATAAAAACAACCTGTAATGATAACCGATTTAGCCAAATTAATAAATGATTAACCCTTGTTTGCTGAAATAATTCAGCGCTGGGAAGATGAACGGTGAGTAGAAAATCCAGCGATTTTGGATGGTTTTTGATGATAAGGTCAAAAATTTTTATCAGTGTCTTTCACTATTTTATGCTTGATTATTAACAATGAAGTAACAATAAAGTTAATGGTTATGCTATGCTTAGTTGTAACAAATTATTTCTTTTAGGGTCAAACAATTGGGTGTTACCAATTGAAGGAAAATCTCATGACTATCACGTTAAATTTTCAACCGATTGATAAAATCCGAAAGCAGGTAAGGTCAAAACTATGGCTAGGTGTAGTCATCGCGACTTCGTTAACCGTCCCAACGCTGGCAAATGCTGAAATTACCCAGCGTGATATCGAGAATTACGGTACTGCGATGGCGGCTGCAGCAAATGCCAAAAGTATTTCGCGCGTTGCAAGCCTAGTAGCAGATGATGCGTTGATATCTGTGTCGCGTAAAGGAAAAACCACGACCTTAAATAAAAGCAATTATCTAAACCTGCTGCAAAACAACTGGTCAAAAGCAACGCGATATGGCTATGATATACAATTAAACAATGTGGTATCTAGCGGTAACCATGCCAAAGCAGATGCGATAACAACAGAAGTTATCGTCGAAAATAACGTAACGACACGTTTAGTAACAACTTCACGTATTACCTTCGCTGAAAGCGGTAACTCAGTGTTATTGTCCAGGGCGATTAGCCAACTTGTGATTGAAAAGCATTAATTTAGTGGTATTAAAAGTGGTGTTAAACAGGGTGGTACAAAAGTTTTGTGCCACTTTTTTTATGGATTCTAGTATAATTTCAGCCAATATTTAATTTCACTGGCTTGAAATCACAGCCGTTTTTTTATTTATAATGTCAAATTTTAGCTTATATTCTTCCATAGTTTTACGCTATGGGATGGGTATATGTCCTACATCTAAATTGCAAAAAAGAGCTAGGAATTATCATGTTGCTTTCGATAAGCCATTCATCAAAAAAAACTATCAAACCGTTAAGTTTAGCTATTTCCTCTATTATTTTGGCAGCCTGTAGCAGTGCGCCAACCAGCACCACCAGTCCAGCGGGTAAACCCATGATTGGATCATCCAGTCACAGCAAAAGCACGGTGCGTAGCGCGCAAGAAAATGCAGCCCTACTGGATATGGATAGTTTGGATGAACTGGAAGGGCTGCTTGAAGCCACCGACATGACTATGGTAGAGAATAACGCTTTGTTGGTTCAGCGCTATGGTAATCTGTGGGATAGACTGCGCGTCAATTTTCGTATGAACTCGAATGTGTACGATCCGCGTATTGAAGCGCAGAAAAGTTGGTTTATTAGTCGTCAAGACTATCTAAACCGCTTAACAGCGCGTGCTAGCCGCTATTTATACTACACAGTGCGCGAAGCTGAGCGTCGCAATATTCCAACGGAACTGGCATTATTGCCTGTGATTGAAAGCTCTTATGACCCCAATGCCAACAGTAACGCATCTGCTGCAGGGTTATGGCAGTTTATTCCAAGTACAGGTCGTATTTATGGGTTGAATCAAACCAGCACCTTTGATGGTCGCCGTGATGTGATTGAGTCAACCCGTGCTGCTTATGACTTTTTGACCGCCTTGTATAACCAGTTTGGTAGTTGGGAGTTGGCATTGGCATCGTACAATGCCGGTCCAGGCCGTGTCCAATCTGCGATTAATTACAATGCCGCGCGCGGGCTACCCACGGATTATTGGTCGCTCAAATTACCTACTGAAACGATGAACTATGTCCCTCGGTTTTTGGCAGTGGCGCAAATTGTCAAAAATCCGAGTACCTACAATGTGTATTTACCCGCAATTGCGAACCGTCAACATTTTAGAAGTGTTCCTGCCAATGTTGGCGTGAGCTTGTATGAAATTAGTAGTTTGACAGGCGTAAGCTACGATGAACTGCGTGCCCTAAATCCTGCGTTAATTGCAGGTACGGTAGATATGTCAGGCCCAAGCCGTATTCTGATTCCCAATGATCTCAATGAATCAATTGACCGTAAAATCACCCAGTTACGGGGTAATGGTTATATGAGTCAGCAAGGTTATTTGGCAAACAATAGTTATGTCACCCCTAAAACTACTACGTCTACTTATAACACACCGCCGACAAACTTTGGCAACCAAACTAGAACCACAACCGCAAGTCAAGGTGATTCGCTCACTGCCGCCCAACAAGCCTATAGCAAAAAAGAAAAAGTTACCTTGCCATCCTCTAGCAGCGACTTGGCGGCGATGGCAACTAGTATGGTTAAAAACCAAACCACGACTTATATCGCCCCCATTCCTAGTACGCCAAGTATCCAAAGCCGTAATACGGTAATCAAAGAACCGCCGATCACCGCCACCGAGCAAAAAATAGTGACCGCTGAAATGCAGTCTAGCAATACACTACCAACGACTTCAGCGATTGTCACTGCCAATAACACCGTTGTGCAAGAACCGCCTTTATCCAATCAAGAGCGTAACTTGATTGCTAAAGAAATCGAACAAACCGCACCACAAGTAGAGCAAGCGATTAACCCTACAGATGGTAATATCAAGCTCAATGCCATTCAAACCCAGCAATCTGTGCTAGAAGCCAAAGGTGAGACCAAAAAACTCACTTACGAAGAACCACCCGTGGTGTTGCCAAAAGAGGTCAAAATTACCCAATCATCGAGTTTAAATGGCAAAGCACCAAGCACGGCGCAAGCAACCACGAGCAAACCTGCCACAGTTAGCAAACCGGCTGCTAAAAAACGTTCGAGCGGCACACGTAGCACCTATCAAGTCAAAGCTGGCGACACCTTGGCAAATATCGCCAGCCGCATGGGCGTAAATTGGCGAGATATCGCTGAATGGAACCAAATTGATCCAAATGCCGCCTTGCTAGCAGGTTCAACACTTTACTTATACAACGCCAAGCCTATCGAACCCAAAGTAGCGGAAGCGCCAAAACGTAAAGCCAATAGCTATATCGTGCAAGCGGGGGATACCTTGACAGGCATCGCCGACAAGTTTGATTTAAATGTCAGTGAGTTAGCAAAATTCAATAATTTGCCTGTAACTTATCAAGTGCGTACCAATCAAAACTTGTGGTTAATTCCAGACAAAATGCCGAAGCCGACCGTGGCACAGCCCGGAGCGCAAAAGCCTGCTCCTACTAGAGCCGAAGTTCAACCGGTATCAAGTCGATATACGGTTCAGACGGGTGATACCTTGTCGGGTATCGCTGATCGATTATCCGTATCGCCCAAAGACATTGCCGATATCAATGGTTTTAACACCAATTATCGGGTGCAAAAAGGGCAAGTCATCATCGTGCCTGTCACAGTTGAAAAGGTCAAATATGCGCTAGCTGGCAAATCGATTAACTACACGGTACGCCCAGGTGATAGCTTAGGTAGCGTCGCCAATAACTTTGATTTAACGGTAGCAGCTTTAGCCAAAGCCAATTATCTAAAACCGACGGCAAATTTAATTCAAGGGCAAAAACTGGTTATTCCTCAGGCAGGATTGGGTACGGTGGCTAGCGTGACAGCGACCCGCGAACCGATGAGCAAGCAGGACTCTGCAAAACCAGAGAGCAAAAAAGAAACAAAAAAAGAGACCAAAACAGCCAAAGATACCCAATCAGAGGATGATAACAAGCCAGCGTCAAAACCAGTAAGCAAATATAGCCGTGGTGATACGCAAAGCTACCAAGTAAAATCTGGTGATAGCCTGACAAACTTGAGTGCAAAATATGGCGTTTCCAAAAGCGAACTTGCCGCCTTAAATAATTTAAAAGGTAATGAGTCGTTATTGATTGGTCAAAACATCAAAATCCCGAAAACCACAACAACCTATAAAGTTAAAGCAGGCGAAGGCTTAATTTCTTTGGCGGGACGCTTTGGCATCAGCCCTAAAGAACTGGCTAGTTTAAATAACTTGTCACCAACGGCGTCGCTAAAAGTGGGTCAAATCATTACGGTGCCAAGATAGGTTAACTATAGTTTATAAAATAAAAAACCACTATGTAAAAATAGTGGTTTTTTACTTAAGTTTTTACTCAGTTTTTATACTTAGTAAGGAAATTATAAGGCAATAAAAAAGCGTATTTAATTAAAAATACGCTTTTTTAGCTATAAAGAGATAAGTGTTAATTAGTTAACGATATCTTTTAAACTTTTGCCTGCTTTAAAGCTTGGGACTTTGCTTGCTGGGATTTGGATTTCTTCTTTAGTTTGTGGGTTACGGCCAGTACGTGCTTGGCGTTCTTTGACACTAAACGTACCAAAGCCAACTAATGACACGGTATCATTGGCTTTCATCGCTTCGCCAATTGTTGCGATAAAGGCATTTAATGCTTCAGTTGATTGGGCTTTAGAAAGGCCACTTTTTTTAGCAATGCTATCAACTAATTCTGACTTATTCATAAGAATATCCTTCAAATTTTTAGGGATGAAAATAAACGTTATATATACAAAGCACACGCTTGGCAATTAATTAGGCTCAAAGCCTTAAGTATCAAGTGCTGCATAAGTAATTATGATTCGATTATAAGTAAACTCCAACGGCTTCACAAGCAGTTTAAGCATAATTTCTGTGCAATTAAGCATTGATTAACGTGTTTTTGCAAAATATAGCGGTTGGCACACCAAACGATAACATTTTATTTCAACAAAAACCGCTAAAAATTGATATATACAGCTATAGTGAATAAAAGTGGCTAAAAATCAATCTCGCAATGATTTCTTGACTAATACTCAGCGCCTGACAGTGTTTTGTACCAGACTTACAATAATTAATGTTATTAATACCCTTTTAAAGTTACACTATCGACAAATTACAAAACCCATATTTGATTAATTTTGTGGAAATTTAATGAACGATAATTTTCAAACTTCGACCAATGCCCCAAGCAATATAGCCACGACAGCGCTCAATGTGGTATTAGTGATTATTGAAACCTTGCTGACCCTGTTGCTACGTTTTGATGCAGATCTTCGTAAGACTGTTTATCCTTTAGCCACGACCAATACTGTCGTTCGTATTCACGCTTATATCCCAAACGTCACTTTTTATGTGACTTTTACCGTTAACGGCATTTTGTTAGACAGTCAATTACAGCCTTCTCAGCAGGTCGATGTGACCATCAATGGCTTTACTTGGCAAATCGCCCAGAATTTATTTACCAACCAGCCCAAAGCCATCGAGCAGCTACAAATCCGCGGCGAAGCACAAAAGATGGCAGAGGTGAAGGCTTTTTTACATCAAATTGGTATCAATCAGCTATTACAAGTCATCACAAAAGCAGTCAAAGGCGATAAAGACAAGCAAAAAGTCAAAAAACCTATCAAAACCGATGCTGACTATAAACAACAAGTCGAGGCACTCAATAGCCAAGTCAACGCCGCAAATCTACAAAAAACAGTGCTTGAAGCACAAATTTTAGAATTAAACAGTAAAAATAAATGGATGAAACGCGCGGCAATCGCATTTTTTGTATTATTCATCATTTGTGCGATTGGTTGGGTAGTAAAATAACACCCATTCTCCTATATTACTTTGATAAAAAATTGCTTTGATAAAAAATCGCTTATCATTGAGTAAATAAATCCGAGAAATAAATAAATCCGAGTGTTTTAGTAAGAATTAATCTTGACTAAAAGACTCGGATTTTCATATAATAGCCATACCAACCATAAAACGTGTTTTCACAGCTTACTGTGCTTGAACGGATTTAAATTTTTAACTTAAGTGGGGCTACTATGCGATTGACAACCCGAGGACGCTATGCAGTGACGGCGCTGCTAGATTTGGCATTGCAAGAGCAAAAACATGAATTGGCTGTGTCATTGTCTGATATCGCAAAACGTCAAGAGATTTCTATTTCTTATCTTGAGCAGTTGTTTTCAAAGCTGCGTAAAAAAGGGTTAGTCGTGAGCACTCGCGGTGCGTCAGGCGGTTACCATATTGCCAAACCCATCAATGAAATCTCGATTATGACCATTATTTCAGCGGTTGATGAGTCGGTGGATGCTAGAGCTTGCGAAGGCAAAGGCAACTGCCAAGACGGCGCCATGTGTTTAACCCATGATTTATGGAATGGATTGTCTGAGCAAATTGAAAACTATTTGTCCACCGTGACACTAGATACACTTATTAATCGTCAAATTATCCGTGAAATTTCTGAGCGTCAAATTTTGATGGTTGAAGACATGCAGGATAAAAATCAGTCTGCGGCAAACCCAATGACAGAAGCACCCGTATTACAACGGGCAAAGCATAGCACCACTAAAGTTAGTAATATTAGTAATAATCATTCATTAGCTGATAACAGCAAAACCTTAAAACAAAATTCTGGGGAGAATTTGTTAGCATGAATAAATTAGTCTATTTAGATTATGCCGCGACCACACCAATTGATGAGCAAGTCGCCCAAAAGATGATGAAGTACATGACTTTTGATGGCGTGTTTGGTAATCCTGCCTCGCGTTCACACGGGTTTGGTTGGCAAGCGGAAGAAGCGGTTGAAACTGCCCGTGAGCAAATCGCAGAATTAATCAACGCCGATTCACGTGAAATTGTCTTTACTTCAGGGGCTACTGAGTCAGACAATTTGGCGATTAAAGGTGCGGCGCAATTTTATAGTGGTAAAGGCAAACACATTATTACCAGTAAAATTGAACATAAAGCCGTGCTAGACGTCTGCCGTGAATTAGAAACAGAAGGTTTTGAAATTACCTATCTAGATCCACAGCCAAAGACAGGTCTGATCACGGTTGACCAAGTTAAAGAGGCTATTCGTGAAGATACTATTTTAGTAAGCCTAATGATGGTGAACAATGAACTTGGCACGTTAACAGATGTCGCAGCGATTGGTGAAATCACCCGTGAAAAAGGTATTATTTTTCATGTCGATGCGGCGCAGGCAGCCGGTAAAACCCCGATTGATTTAGAGCAATTAAAAGTTGATTTGATGAGTTTTTCTGCCCATAAAATTTATGGTCCTAAAGGTATCGGTGCTTTATATGTTCGCCGTAAACCACGTGTGCGTCTAAAATCACAAATGCAAGGTGGTGGTCATGAGCGTGGTATGCGTTCAGGTACTTTGGCAACGCATCAGATTGTGGGGATGGGTGAAGCGTTTGCCATTGCGGGCAAACGTATGGCAGAAGATGAAGCCAGACTGACAAAACTGCGTCAACGTCTGTGGGATGGCTTAAAAGAGCTTGATGAAATTTATCTTAATGGTGATATGAATCACAGCATTCCAAATATCGTCAACATCAGCTTTAACTTTGTAGAAGGCGAATCCTTGATGATGTCATTGAAAGATTTTGCCGTGTCGTCGGGTTCTGCTTGTACGTCAGCGACGCTTGAGCCTTCATATGTATTACGCGCGCTTGGATTGTCAGATGAGCTCGCTCACAGTTCAATTCGTTTTAGTTTGGGTCGCTATACGACCGAAGAAGATGTTGACCATGCGATTGCTGAGATGCGAACTGCGGTTGAAAAATTACGTGCTTTATCACCGCTTTGGGACATGTACCAAGAAGGCGTTGATTTAAATAGTGTGGAATGGAACGAACATTAATTTGTATTAAAAATTAATTTCCATTAAAAATTTATTCAATTTAATAAGTAAAGATTAGTCAGTTACGTTTGACGTAACCAGCCAAAAGGAAAATGAAATGGCCTACAGTGATAAAGTGCTTGACCATTATGAAAATCCACGTAATGTGGGAAACTTAGATAAAGATGCCAAAAATGTCGGTACTGGTATGGTTGGCGCGCCAGCGTGTGGTGATGTGATGCGCTTGCAAATCCAAGTGGGTGATAACGGTATCATTGAAGATGCGCGCTTTAAAACCTATGGTTGTGGTTCAGCCATTGCCTCAAGCTCATTGGTCACAGAATGGCTTAAAGGCAAAACCCTGGATGAAGCTAGCACGATTAAAAACAAAGATATCGCTGAAGAGCTGGCATTGCCACCGGTTAAAGTGCACTGCTCAGTGTTGGCAGAAGATGCCATTAAAGCAGCGATTGAAGATTATAAATCCAAAGCTGAAGCTTGATTGATTTCACGATTGTCACAGTCTTATTGATTCATCCTCAATAAGACTGTGTGAGTCGCTCGAAGTGACTAGCTTGAAGATTGAAATGAATAGATGGGGTAGTAAAGTGATTGAATTATCAAACGATGCAGCTCAACATGTACGAGAGTTTTTGCAAAACCGTGGTCATGGCGAAGGTATCCGCGTAGGTATCCGTACCGCAGGTTGTTCCGGCTTAGCGTATGTACTGGAATTTGTTGATGAGCCAGACCCTAACGATCAACGTTTTGAAAGTAATGGGGTTAGTGTATTTGTCGATCCAAAAAGCTTAGTTTATCTTAATGGTTTGAAAATGGATTTTGTCAAAGAAGGTCTCAATGAAGGCTTTAAATTTAGTAATCCAAACCAAAAAGGTGAGTGTGGCTGTGGTGAATCTTTCACCGTTTAGTTTTTAATATTTTTTGTCAGTATAGTGATGGCTCGGTAGGGGAAATTGAAAATGGTTAATTATTTTGAGTTGATGAATGTACCCCAACACTATCAAATTGATATAGCCAAGCTTCAGCAGACCCTTCGCCAACTTCAATCTAAGTTCCATCCTGATAATAATCTTGATGCGTCTGTAGCTGAGCAACACCTTTCGCTATCTGCTAATACGGATGGTTTTTTGCGTGAATCAGTCGCCAAATTATCCGCACTAAAGCCTGAGCAAGCGTCTGCGATTATTAACGAAGCCTACAATACGCTTAAAAACCCTGATTCTCGCGCGTCACATTTATTGGCACTCAAAGGCATTTCGCAATCTATTAATCAGCCGATTCGTGATTTGGACTTTTTAGACGATGCCATGTCATTTCGTATCGATTTAGACGATGCTGATAGCCAAAGTATTACGCTACTTAGCAAAAAACTTACCGAGTGGCTAAATAATTATCAACTTGCCTTTGACGAAGTTTACCAAAAAATTGATAATTCAGCTGCAGCTGAGGCTAATGATGATGCCTTAACCAAACAGGCGATAGATATCATTCAAAAACTGCAGTTTTTGGTTAAACTGCAAGCAGATGTGGCAAAAACCACCGATGAATTAGCCAAGCAAAATTTTGATAATGATGACGATCTGTACGTGTAAATCATGATTGAAGGGTAAGTCGTCATAGCGTTGGTTAATTTATTTGGTTTATCATATTTTTAATTTATAATACCATCCGTTTTGACTTTCTATAAAGATATAACCTAAGCTAAAGATATAAACTAAGCTAGTTTTATCTTCAAATTATTTTTTCTATTTGTTAATTGGTCCAATATATGTCGTTATTACAAATCGCTGAACCCAATCAAAGTGCCAAGCCCCATGCGCATCGTTTTGCTTTAGGAATTGATTTAGGAACCACGCGTTCAATTGTAGCGGTAGTCCGTTCAGGCGAGCCACAAGTGATTGGCGATAAAGTTAGCGAATGTCAATCCAGTGACAATAACGCCAATGACGACAGTCAAATTGCTAATCAGGTAAAAGGTATCGATTGCCAAAAGCTTTTACCCTCGGTGGTGTATTTTGGCTTAGATGACAATGGCAATCCAGAAACTTTGGTAGGTAGTCAAGCGGAAGCAATGGCAGAGCAAGCGCCAAGCTACACTGTACGCTCGGTCAAACGGTTTATGGGTCGAAGCATCAAGGATATTAAGTTTAATCATCCCTATGAATTAGTCGGCGATGTCGACGTCATGCCAAGTATCCAAACCCCACAAGGTGCCAAAAATCCTGTTGAAGTATCAAGTATCCTGTTAAAACATCTGTATGATCGGGCAAAATTGGCGTTACCTGACAATAGTATTGTGGGTGCGGTGATTACGGTGCCGGCTTATTTTGATGAAGCACAGCGCCAAGCGACTAAGGATGCGGCTAAATTGGCAGGCATTCATGTGATTCGCTTATTAAACGAGCCGACTGCCGCCGCGATGGCGTATGGGCTGAACCAAGCACAAGACGAAGCTTATCATCTCATTTATGATTTGGGTGGGGGCACGTTTGATGTATCAGTGTTAAAGCTCAATCACGGTGTGTATGAAGTGCTGGCAACGGGCGGTAATAGCGCACTGGGTGGCGATGATATTGACCGCCTGATTGCTAATTGGCTGATTCAACAAACAGGCTTGAATCCATCAACCATTGATAACCATCAAAAACAGCTGCTAAACGTACAGGCTCGCACGCTTAAAGAACAGTTGTCAAAAACAGACCAAGTGACTGCCGAGCTTTCAATCAACGGTCAAACTTTTGACATTGTGTTAACCCAAAGCAATCTTCGTCAAATCATCCAGCCTGTGACCGACCGTACATTAGCGGTGTGTGCGCAAGTGCTACGTGATGCTGGACTTGAAACGTCCCAGCTTGATGAAGTGGTGTTGGTAGGTGGTTCGACACGAATGCCATTGATTCAGCAAATCGTAGCAGAAACGTTTAATCAGCCGCCACTGTCACGCATCAATCCCGATGAAGTCGTTGCGTTGGGCGCAGCCAAATATGCCGACCAATTAATCGGACAACAGCAAAATACGGTGTTGCTGCTTGATGTCACGCCTTTATCCTTGGGGCTTGAGACCATGGGTGGTCTTACCGAAGTGATTATTCCGCGTAACACGCCCATTCCTGTGACGCGCAAACAGGTATTTACAACCTATCAAGATAACCAAAATGGTATGATTATCCATGTGGTACAAGGTGAACGCGATACAGTGGCTGACAACCGCTCGTTAGGGCAGTTTAAACTGACTGATATTCCAGCGATGAAAGCAGGGTTGGCGCGTATCGAAGTCACTTTTCAAATTGATGCCAATGGTCAGTTAACCGTCTGGGCTAAAGAGTTGACAACGGGCAAAGCAAGCCAAATTCAAGTCAAGCCGTCTTATGGATTGTCAGAAGATGAGCAGGAAAAACTGCTCAAAGCAGGCTTTGATTTTGCCATGCAAGATCGATTGCAGCGTAGCTTGATTGAAAGTCGAGTAGAAGCAAAACGAGAATTATTGGCGCTAGCATCCGCGCTTGCAGAATTTGGCTTTTTGTTAAGCGATGAGCAGAAAAATACGCTGCAAGCCTCAATGGCTGATGTTCAACAGGCGATTGATGGTGCTGAACAAGCCCAGCTAGAAACAGCGAGCGCGCAGCTAAAAGTTCATAGTGATGATTTTGCTGCACTTATCATGAACCAAGCGGTCAATGAAACCATGAAAGGCACTTCAACCGCGGATTGGTCAAATTAATTTTGAATACATAAGACTATTAATCGTTAAGAGATTGCTATGCCAAAAATTACTGTATTACCGCATCACCAAATTTGCCCTACTGGCGCAGAGATTGAACTCAATGAAGGCGATAATCTATGCCGTGGTTTGCTAGAAAAAGGCGTGAAAATTGAGCATGCTTGTGATATGTCAAAAGCTTGTACTACTTGCCATGTTATCGTGCGAAAAGGGTTTAATAGCTTGGAAGAAATGGACGATATCGAAGCTGATTTGCTGGATCGTGCTTGGGGGCTAGAGCCAGATTCAAGACTGTCTTGCCAAGTTATCATTGAAGATCAAGATTTGACGATTGAAATTCCAAAATATACCATCAATCACGCCTCTGAAAATCATTAATACCAACCAATAAAAAAAGGCTTACTAATCATGGTTAGTAAGCCTTTTTTAATGGCGCTACGTATCGCTAAACACTCGTTATTGCTAGAGCAAGGCGCTGACTCATTCAGCGCATATGTATTCACAGCATATTATGGCGCAGCAGTCTGCGGTTTAACCGTAACCTCAGTGATGGATTTTAGGTATGCTAAATAATCCTCAAACTGAGACTGACCGATATTTTCGCGCACGATTTGGGCAGTCTGTTGTTTGACTTGCGGTGTGATTTGCGCGTTATCATTGGTGATAACACCACCAACAATCACACTCGCACCCGATACAGTAGGCCGCGTCATGACCGCTAGTTGATTGTTAACAGCAGGTTGACTAAATGCCACACCACGCTCGTCATCGCTGAGTTTGCTGTCTTGACGAGTCACAATCCCCAAATCTTGGAATGGGGCACCCGCCGCCGCAATTGAATTGGCTTGTTTGACTTTGGCAGCGATGGCATTGGCCTCTGCCACGGCTAAACTTTTTGCTTTTTCTTCAATAAGTTTGGCTTTAATAACCGGCTCGGCTTCGGCTTGTGTCATGAGTTTGCTGGTGCGGTGATTGGTTGATTGTAACCATACCACTTTATCAGAGACATCTATGCCGACTGACACACTGCCTTCTTGCAGCGCCAGTGGCTCAAATGCTGCCGCTACAATGGCAGGTTGATTGAGAGCAGACGAGTTATTGGTTTTAGGGTAGTTTTTAATCGATTTCGCGGTTAATTTATAGCGATTGGCAAGCTCGGTGATAGTAGCGCCAGCAACTGCGTCATTGTTGATTTTACCAATCAAATCTTGATAGGCGGCTTCACGCTTTTGCGCCATAATTTGTTCGGTTAACACAGGCGTCAAGCTTTCAATGGTTGGTGGAGTTTGACCATTGATTTTTATCAATTTGAATAAATGATAGCCATAGTTGGTTTTGATGGGGCTGGTGACTTGACCGACTTTTAGAGTCTTGATTTGGGTCATGATGGAATCATAATCATTGGGGAACATCGATTGGGTAATTGGACCGATATTACCGCCATCGTTTTTACTGCCTTCATCTTGCGAGTACTGTTTGGCAAGTGCCGCAAAATCCGCTTGGTTGGCATCAAGTTTGCTTTTTAATGAGGTTAAGGTGGCTTGTGCTTGAGCGCCATTCATCAAAATCATTGCCAATTCGTATTCGGTCTGGTTGTTGCTATTTTTCAAATAGGTTTGATACTGTTGCTGCAATTCCTGAGCTGTTGGGGCAGCAACAGGCAGGGCATTTTTATTGAGTTCTAGATAAGTTAAATCCACCATCTCACTAGATTTAAGTGTCGCTTGGTTTTTTTGATAATAACTTGCAATCTCTTGCGGTGTCACTTGCACCTGCGGCGCAAAGCTGTGCCAGTCCAAACGTAGCACTTGCACAGGGCGAGACTCAGACTGCATTGACATAAGTTTATCAATGCTCCCTTGCGCAAAAATCCCTGTATTAATGATACCGCGGCTAAAGGCAGTTACCAACAAGTCTTGACGGACCGAATCAAATAATTGTTCTTTGGTCATGCCGCGACTGGTTAAATAGCTAGCAAACAACTCGTTAGAAAATTTTCCGCTGGCATCTTGAAAGGTTTTTTCTGCCATCAACATTTGGGTGATGGTAGCATCTGACACAGTAAAACCAAGCTGGTTGGCTTGGTTGATAATCAAATAACGGTCAATCAAATTGTGCAGCATTTGCTCACGTAATTTATCGCTATTAAGTAGGCTTGCATCGCCGTTCACTTGCTCTAGCAAGGTTTCGCGGCGATTGTTAATCATGGTTTGCAAGGTAGCATTATCAATATTTAACTCTGCAACTTTGGCGACAGCATTGGGGTCATCTCCGCTACGGACAATTGACTCAAACCCCGTGATGGCTAAAGGAAGTAAAAAAAGAACGAGCAAGGCTTTGCCCATCCAACCTTTTAAAAAATTGCGTAAAGATTCCATATTGCTCACTTGCAGTTTAGATGGATTTATTAAGAATCACTAATCAGGCTAAATAATCAAATCAAACACGATATTATAGGGGAACTGTCCACCAAAATCATTATCTTTCATCAAGTTGGGTAGACAGTTTTAAGATATAGCAAAATAGTAAAAAGGCAGACTGTTAACAATTTATAAATTTTTAGATAACCCGTTATAAATTTTTCGATAGCTCGGAAATAATAGCATCAAGGATTTTGAGTCTCGCGGTATATTTATCATCGGTAGCAATCACATACCAAGGGCGTTTTTTATGGTGAGTCAAATGAATCATGTCGGAAGCGGCTTGCACGTACTCATGCCATTTGGCGCGGTTACGCCAATCGTCATCGGTAATTTTAAACTGCTTATTGGGCGTCTCTTCACGCGCCTTAAAGCGTTTAAGTTCTTCTTCTTCACTGATAGCGAGCCAAAACTTGACCACAATGGCATTGCTCTGTACCAAGTCGTTTTCAAAGCGATTGATTTCGCCATAAGCACGTTGCCAGTCTGCCTCTTTTGCAAAGCCTTCAATACGCTCAACGAGTACCCGACCATACCAACTACGGTCAAAAATGGTCACTCGGCTATTATGTAGGCGTTGTTTAAGTAAGGCGACGCATTTATTGCGTTTGAATTTTTGCGATAAATACACTATATCCACATCTGCCATTTCATCATGGGGCAGGCGCGTCCAAAAACGCCACAGATAGGCGTGTTTTAATTCATCTTCGGTTGGTGCAGAGATAGCGTGGATGGTAAATTCACGCGGGTCGAGTGGGGCAATGATGCGGCGTATCGCACCGCCTTTGCCTGCGGCATCCATACCTTCAAAGACAAAGATGATATGGCGCTGACCTCGCTCACGAATCAGTTCAGCGAGTATATGTTGTTTGCTATGTAGTTGTTTTTTATAATCTGCCTTTGCTAATGCTTGGTTATCGACGCTAACCAACTCATTAATCAGAGGGGTGGGTTTAAAAGGCAGCGGGTTGGGTTTAACAGGATTTTCGTCCGTTTTAAGGTGAACCGATTTATCAGTTTTTGCTCGGTTGTCTTGGTCATCATCGGCTGCAGCTAGTTGGTTCATGGTTTGCAGCGCTGCTAATACAACATTCGCAAATTGGATGTTTGAGGCATCAATATCCTGTCCATCTATGTGGTGCCAGCTTGATTGTAACCCCATCAGTCTGCTGCTAAAGCGTTTGAAACGTTTCACGTCTTTTTTTCGAAACCAATCTAAATGGTACAACTGCTCAGGGTCAGGCTCTTCATCGGTCAAGCGTTTTTTTAGCGTTTTATTATCGACCCAAAACAAGCACTTGACGATATCGGTGTTGTTATTGACCAAATCTTGTTCAAACGCCTCAATATCTTCAATCATTTGCTGTAAGCGCTGTTCATCTATATCATCGCCACAGTCAAACACATAACGAATCAAGTCAGCGTACCAGTTGCCAAAATACACCGCAATCTCACCCTTTCTAGGCAGTTGCCATGTGTGACGTTGCCAAATAGGTTGGTAGCGGCTGGGATGCTGTCCCATAGTGGCGTGAACCTTGATATAGCGTGCGTCCATCCATTCGGTTAGCGCTTTGACCGCTTCGCCTTTGCCCGAATTTTCCATACCATTCACCAAGATTAGTAACCCGCGCGAGTTTTTGCCAGCCCGTTGCTCGCGTAGGGTGGTTTGCTCGGTAATTAAGTCAAAACTTAATTGTGCCTCAAGCGTCGCAGGTGGCGTTTTGTGAGCGTTATCGGTTTTGGCAGATTTGGCAGTGTTATTAGTGGGTGCAGACGCGGCTGTATTATTATTCAAGTTGTTATCTAAGCTATTATCTAAACTGTTGCTATTTTGCGTTGGCATACGACCTTCTTAGGGAAATACCCGAAATTTTGCTAATGACCGCTTCATTTTTTTAAAAGATAGCAGTTATCCTACCGGTGAACAATTTACGATTTGTATTTTTGCTGGATTTACATTAAGGTAATGCGTCACAAAACTTCATTTTACTGTGGGTTTATACAATGGATAAACTGCAGTTTCTCTGTTTTGAATTTAAAAATTTTGCAAAAAAATCGAGGCCCTATGAGCAGCTTAAGCCAATTAGAACAAGATTTAAAACAATTTCGCGCCCTTCCATACCACAGCGATACCCAGTTAGCGCAAAAACTCAGTGAAGTACAAGCCTGGCAACGCGGTCGTATTCATAAAACCCACCAAGCGTTATTTGCCAGCGCCAACAACCAAGCCATGGGGGAATTTTTAATTGACCAACTGTACGGGGGCGAAAAATTCAACGTGCTCGCTGAACAGCTAGAGCGCATGGTGCAAAAGGCTGAAAAATTAGAAAAATTTATCCCTGCCAATGCCGTGAGCACAGGCGCAGCCGGTATCATCGAAGCGATTAACGCTATTAAGCTTGATTTACAGCTTGCTCAATATTTACAAGAGAATCATTTATCCGTGGATGAGCCATCCATGATTAAAGCCTATCAATCCGTCAATGCAGAGTCCGCCAGACGCCAGCAGATTGCTGACCTCAAACAAATGTGCTATCGCACAGACAAATATCTTAAATCATTTATCTTACAAAAAGCATTTTCACTTGCCAAAGGCACAGCGTACAAAAAAGGTTTTCAGCCATTATATGACTTTATCGCTGAAGGTTTTGCTGCCATCAAACCGATTAAAAGTATTGGCGCATTTATTGAGCCATTTTGTGAAAAAGAATTGCAAATCATTACCAATGTGCATGCTGGCAAAGAACATCCCTTTGATGTTTAGTGATAAAATAGAAAAAAAATTTGCACGAACTTTGCGCTTTTAACTTTGCCAATTTTTGATTGGCGATGACCTCACTAGGAAACCACATGAACGACAATAACCATCATTCAATCCAAGACAGCTTGGTAAAAGACAGCCTCCAAGCAAATGACAAGCTCAATAGCCAAGTACAACAGTCACTGACAGCTGACAGCACCATCAACCGTCAATTTACTGGCACAGCTGATTTGCCAGAATCCGTGCCGCAAGGTCAGCAGCTCACTCGCCCTGCATCCGCTACCCCAAATGACGCTATCCCCAATAAATCATCAGCGCAATCAACTAGCAGTTTTGATAAATCAGCCATCGACAACCCCCATACCGAAGCCACCGATGGCAATGAAGAAACCCATTTTGGCTATAAAACCGTCAAAAAAGCTGAAAAACAAGAAAAAGTAGCAGAAGTGTTTACCTCTGTTGCCAAAAAATACGACATCATGAATGATTTAATGTCACTCGGTATTCATCGTCTGTGGAAACGCTATGCCATAAGCCTAACGGGCGTGCGTGCAGGTCAACGGGTGTTAGATATCGCAGGCGGCACAGGTGACTTGGCAAAAGCCTTTAGTAAAGAGGTGGGTCGCACAGGTCATGTGGTATTATCCGATATCAATGAAGCGATGCTAGAGGTCGGTCGTGAGCGTCTGCTCAATGCAGGCTGTAGTAATGTCGACTTTGTACTAGCCAATGCTGAGACGCTGGCACCATTTGATGATGAAAGTTTTGATTTGGTGACAATTAGCTTTGGGCTACGCAACGTCACCGACAAAGACGCGGCACTGCGCTCGATGTATCGGGTGCTCAAAAAAGGCGGGCGCTTGCTGATTTTAGAATTTTCAAAACCTGTGTTTGAGCCATTTGGTAAAGTGTATGATTTGTATTCATTTACCGCATTGCCACTCATGGGTAAATTGGTAGCGAATGACAGCGAAAGCTATCAGTATTTGGCAGAGTCTATCCGTATGCACCCAGACCAACGCACCCTAAAAGGCATGATGGAAGACGCAGGCTTTGTCAATTGTGACTATAACAACTTAACAGGCGGTATCGTGGCGGTACATCGTGGGTTTAAAAAGTAACTGATGGCGAAAAATATAATAGCTCACTGAAATTTATATACTAAAAGAGAATCAGATGTTTACTGTATTACTACTCGCAGGCATTGAAAAAGTGGTTAATCTAGCGATTGCCACTGACCCCATCACCCAAGCAGGGTTACAACCGTTATCGGGTAAAGTTTTGCGCCTAGTGATGGCAGAGCCCGCCATTGAATTTGATACGATTTTTAATGATGACCATATCCGCTTTGAGCCTGTGACGGTTGATGTTTTTGAACCTAAGGGTAGCGCTGTGGTAAGCAAACCTGATTGTATGGTCAAAGTAGACAACCCTGTGCATTTGCTCAATTTGATGGGTGAGCCACAAGGCAATCTGCCGATTGAGGGCGATTATAAAGTGCTGATGCAAGTCAAACAATTAGTTGCCGGGTTTGATCCTGATATCATTGGTAAACTGCAACCTCTGATTGGTCTGCCGATGGCAAGTCAACTGTCTAATCTGTTAGCCAACCTAAAAGGCACAATCGCTGCACCTGCCAAAGAGATGTTTGCCGATATTGCCAATATCAGAGAGTGGAAAACCAACGGTGCAAATACTGATGACAATGTAAGTCATGAGTTAAAACAACAGCTACTAAAACTGCGGGCGGATATTGAACGTGAACAAGCCAGACTCGATGCCATCAAGCAACAGCAAGCGGCTTTATTGGAAAAGTAGATTAGAAGAATAGATTGCAAAAGTAAATTTATTGCAAAATTCGCTTTTGCACAATCAAAATGACGGGTTAGATCCCCGTCTTTTTTTTAACCATTAAAAAATTGCTTATATCATGCTAGAATTCCCACCATTGATAAGCTTTCTAACGAGTTGCCAACGTGTTACTAAATCATCGCAAACGTCTTTTACAACTGTGGCGCATTGCCGCTCATTATCGTGTTGATACGCATCTGCCTATTGAAGAGACACCGCAGCTTGAGCCCATTGCCAAACTTATCCGTATGCACCCTGCCAGCTATTTTCAAAAACCTCATCCAGACGGGTTTAGGCTGGCGCTTGAAGAGATGGGCACGCTGTTTTTAAAATTAGGGCAGCTGCTTTCCACCCGTCGTGATTTGGTCACCCCTGAGATTATTGAGCAGTTGGTGCATCTGCAAGACAGGGTAAAACCCTTTAGTGTCGATACGGTTATCGAGCAAATTGAACAATCGACAAAAAAAGGCGGTTTGGGGCAACCTATCAATCAGCTATTTGCTAGATTCGATGGCACACCGTTAGCGGCGGCATCCATCGCGCAAGTACACACCGCACGCCTGCATGATGGGCGTGAAGTGGTAGTCAAAGTAGTTCGCCCAACTATCCGTGAACAGATTATTGAAGATTTTGAATTATTGCGCGATTTGGCAGGGTGGGCGTCAGCACGGATTGAAGCGGCGCGTGCCGTACATATTATCGATATCGTTGAAGATTATCGGCAAGTCTTGCTCAATGAGCTTGATTTAACCCTTGAAGCTGCCAATACCACCCAAATGCGCAACAACTTTTTGGGTTCATCGATGATGTATGTGCCTGAAGTGTATCAAGCCAGCAAAAACATCATGGTGATGGAGCGCATTATTGGGGTGCCGATTTCGCAAACCCAAGTATTTGATGCGCTTGGATATGATAGGGCGGCACTTGCGGCAAAAGGATTAACGATTTTTTTCACCCAAGTGTTTCGAGATAATTTCTTTCATGCCGATATGCACCCAGGCAATGTGTTTGTTGAAACGCTGCCAGCCGATACCCCAAGTCCCAATCCCCGCTACATCGCCCTTGATTGCTCAATCGTGGGCGAGCTATCTAAAGCTGACCAAATGATTGTGGCAAGGCTTTTATTATCGGTAATGAACAATAACTTTACCGGTCTAGTGGATATCATTGCTCGGGCAGGCTGGATTCCACCCAATACCGATAAGTACGCCCTCATGCGCGATATGCGCCGCACCGTGTCACCGATGATTAGTAAGCCAATCAACGACATTGATTTTGCAGGTGTGCTCATGTCGGTGCTTGATATTGCGCGTCGCTATCATTTGGATATACCGCCGCAGTTGATGCTGCTGCTTAAAACGTTAGTGCATGTGGAAGGTCTAGGACGGGATTTATACCCTGAGCTTGATATCTGGTCGCTCGCCAAACCGATTTTGACAGGCTGGGTGAAGCAGCAATTTGACCCGATGCAAAAAATTGGCGAGCTACGCAAGCAATTACCTGAACTGTTACTGAGTCTCAATGACATGCCACAATTGCTAGATAATAGTTTGCAAAGTCTATCAAATCTGGGGGGGCACCAAGATCAGCAGCTGCGTGAAATACAGCAAATTCGCTCAGATATGCTCAAAAGTCGTCAGCAGGATTGGCTTGCGGTGCTTGGGTTTGTGGGTGCTTTATTCATCGCGCAAATGATCGCCAGTCATGCCGTTTGGCAGGTGAGTAGCTGGCTTGCGCCAATTTTTTATGTGATTGCAGTGGTGTTTGTATTATGGCGGTTATTAAATTAGCGAGTTAAGCATGCTTCATATAATGATCGGCTAGCAGTTTGACAATCGTAGGGATAAAGGGTTTTGCCAAATCATGTCCCATGTCTTTAATCAAATGAAACTCACTGTGCGCAATCGCTTTGGCAATCGCCCGACCATGCGCCGATGGCACCAGCCCATCTTTTTCCCCATGAATGATAATGGTCGGCTGTTTGATTTTTTGGTCGAATTTAACAATAGAGCCAGTGGCTAATATTGCTTGCAGCTGCTGAAGCGCGCCACGGGGATGATAACTACGTTCAAACCGCAAGCGAATGAGCCGTTCTACTTCCTCTTCATCCACATGTTTGGGTGAGCCGATACGCTGCATACACCACACGCCGTATGCGACCACGTCATCAATTTGGGTGGTTTTGGGATGTGACAGTAGGGTTTGCAGCTGCTTTGGCTTGGTGGGTGGTAAAAATGGCTTGTTGTTACTGGTAAACATGAGACCCAGTGTCGACACGCGTTTTGGGTATTTGGCAGCCAAAATTTGCGCAATCATCCCGCCCATAGATGCCCCCACCACATACACATTTTTTAGCTCAAGCTTATCAAGCAAGCGGCGGGTATCTTCGACCATGTCAAATAAGTTATACGCCACAGGAAAATGACGGTTCGTCAAACCCACTTGCATACGCAGCATCATTTTGACATTGTTGACGGGAAAACGGGGGAAGGGTCGGGCGATTTTTGAGGATAGCCCGATATCACGATTGTCAAAACGAATCACAAAAAAGCCTGCATCAATCAAGCCTTTGACAAAACTATCTGGCCAAAACACCAACTGCGAGCCTAAGCCCATAATCAGTAGCAAGGGCGGATGATCAGGATTGCCACCAACTTCAACACACAGTTGTAATTCATCACCAATATCAATGATGGCACTCTGCATAAAGTCCGTAATCACTGAGGGTTCAAAATTAAATTTGGCTAAATCCATAATTTATTCCAAAAATATCAATCTGCTAGTAGGTTGTTGAATGAACTTGCCGCATTAGATGGCCCGTTGCACCAGCGTGGCAACTAAGATAGTTACTAAGACAGCCAATCTGCCACTTGCTTGGTTAACGTTAAGCGCTGTTTTGCTGCTTCTTTACCGGCTAATACAAACCCTAAAATGCTATTAGAGTCATCTTTTGGATGGGCGGTCATGACCATGCCATCAGTCGTTGGGGTCGTTTGCCAATAGAGTTGATCGTCACTGTACTGCCCCGATACCGGTAATACCACCAAAGGTAAACTAGGTGTTTTGATAGCCACTGGCATGGCAGGATACGCCACTTTGGTCGGCGCCATGTTAGGGTCAGCCAGGGTTTTTGCCAACGCTTTGGCTTGGTTCATCAATGGCATGACATAGGGCATATAGCTACCCATCACGTTGGCACAATCGCCAATGGCATAAATATGCTTTGCCGATGTGGCTAGGTAGGCGTCGACTTTGATGCCTTGCTGCACTGTTCTTGGCAAATGGGTTATTGCAGGATTGATGTGCTGTGATGATGCTATGGCAATGTTCGCTGATGCAGCAAGCTCAGTATTAGCCACCAAACCAATCGCTATCAAAACAATATCCGCTTCAAAGGTTTGTGATTGCTTATCCCTGTCAAACGAGATGGTCACGGTTGCATTATCGCTTGTATTAATATTTGTAGTAATATTTTTATTAAGGTTTGTCGTGATACTGGTAATATCAGTGCCTAGATAAAAATCCACCCCTGACTGAGTCAGAGCGTCTTGTAGCAAGATACCTGCCTGGCTAGGGAGTTGCTGAGCCAGTGGGCGTGCCGCTTTATCAAAGAGAGCTACTGCGATGTCAGCGGTCTGGTTATCTGTATTTTGACCAATCAAATCATTGGCAAATTCACAACCAATCAACCCTGCACCAATAATCGCTACCTTAACCGGTAATGATTTTTGAGATTTTAGGGTGTTTAGGCGCTGCTGAAAGCTTTTGTACTCATCTAAATGATTGACGGCAAAAATGGTTTGGTGATTGACAGCTAGATTGGGTAATAGTCTAGAATGCGCGCCTGTCGCCAATACCAAATCTCGATACGCAAGGGTTATCTGAGACGCTTCATTGACTAACGAGCGAACCACAATAACTTGTTTAGCGGCATTAATATCAATGACTTGATGAAAATTTAATAGGGTCAGATTTAACGTTTCTGCCATTTTTTCCGCGCTCGCATTGGCAATGCTATCGGCAAGTTTGTTTTGCGCATAGGCATTTGACAAGGTTGGCTTAGCATAGCTATCACCACTGTCTTGACACACCATGACGATAGGCAAGCTAGTCGTTAGCTTTCTGAGCTCACGCGCTAGCGTATAGCCCGCCATGCCTGAACCAATAATGATTACAGGTTGTGGTTGTGTATTTGACAGTTGCGCAATAGGCGCGTCATTTGAACTGATACTGTCTAAGCTTACACTATTGTCACTGGCACTATCGACACTCGCACTATCGGCATTGTTAGTTGATTGCATGATAAAACCCTATTATATTTATTATAGTTCAATCATTTCAAAGTCTACTTTGCTAACCCCACATTCAGGGCAAGTCCAGTCTTCGGGAATATCTTCCCAGCGTGTACCCGGAAGGATGCCTTCTTCTGGGCAGCCCAGTGCCTCATCATACACCCAACCACACACGATACATTGATATTTTTTCATTGGTAACTTTCCCTATGTTAGTGGTAACTTTTGCTATTGAAGATAAGGATAAAAATTGCAATTACAATGCCCAGCAGTATGTTAACCATGCAAAACTACGCAATCACCTAAAAATTTAACTTGCGATAGTTTACAAGTATGCACTGAAACAAGCAAGCCAATGACAGGCAACATTCAATCCCATATCGTAAATCTTTAAATCAGTTTGCCCAAGTCTAGCCTATTAATCATGGCTAAAGTAAATACTTAACGCCATCCATGACCTTGATTGGCTCAGCAGGAAAAAATTGCTAGAATGAGGCACGCTTTAACAATTTTTACTTAATTTTTACTTAACACTTACTTTTTACTTAACCCTTATTTTTTCTGAATTTGGTCAATCCTATGCAATCGACTATCTCCCCTGATTCACCGCACCCATTTTGGCAAATCATCAGAGTGGTACCTGATTTTCCCAAACAAGGCATTGCGTTTTATGATATCACGCCATTATTGCGCGCTCACGTCAATGCGGTAATCGATGCGTTACTGGCAGCGATACCACAGCCAGTATTTGAGGCGGTTGATTGCTTTGGCGCCATTGAAGCGCGGGGGTTTATTTTTGCTAGTCTGTTGGCGGGTCGAACAGGCAAAGGCATGGTATTGGTACGCAAGGAAGGCAAGCTGCCACCGCCTGTGGCGAATAAAAGCTATGCCCTAGAGTATGGTAGTGATACTTTAGAGATGCAGGCGGGACTTGCGCCGGCGAATGTGTTGTTGGTGGACGATATATTGGCGACAGGCGGTACTTTGAGCGCCGCGGTGGGGCTTTGTGAAGCCGCAGGGCATCAGGTGCTAGGCGCACTTGTATTGCTTGATTTGGTGGATTTGCATCAACCGCTTGCTATACCACTTTATACCGTGTTGCAAGCTAAAGGCTAATGGGGTGGCATAGGGCTAATCATGATTAAAGGATATGATTAGCCGCTAATGAAAATTTAATGAACCAAGCTTTATCCATCAAAGTTTTAATGAATAAAGCTTTAATTAACAACGCTTAGTTAACCAAGCCTCTCAAGGTTTGCTCTAACGCTTCTCGAGCTTGGATAAAGCCTTCAATACCAGCAGATAATAACGCTTGGCTAATAGGATCAAGCGCATGTTGTTCGGTAAATTGGGTCTCATCGAGGGTTTCTTTTTTTAGGTCAACAAATTTCATGTCGGGAAATAGCTGACGCTCGACTTTGACATCCATCGTGGCAAGTTGGTCTAGCAAATCAGGCGCAATCGTTAATAAGTCACAACCTGCCAATGCCAATATTTGCTCAATACTGCGAAAACTCGCGCCCATGATTTGGGTGGTGTAGCCATGCTGTTTGAAGTAATGATAGATAGTTTTGACTGAGTTCACGCCTTTATCGCGGCTGATTTCGATGCTATCGAGTCCTTCATCTTTTTTCTGCCAATCCAAAATCCGTCCGACAAATGGCGAGATTAAGGTAACATCGGCATCGGCACAGGCTTTGGCTTGGTGCAAGCCAAATAGCAGCGTCACATTACAATGGATACCTTGTTGCTCTAGCGCTTTGGCAGCTTGGATGCCTTCCCACGTGCCAGCGATTTTGATGAGTACGCGTTTTTTATCAATCCCGGCGACTTCATAGGCTTTGATAAATTGCTGCGCTTTGACAATTGTGCCATCGGTATCATAAGACAACCTTGCATCCACTTCAGTGGAAACCCGACCATCAATCAGTTTTAAAATTTCGGTGCCGATATAAATGGTGAGCTCATCAATCACCGCATCGATATCATTGGGGTGTTTTTTTAATGTCTCAATTAAAATGGGCTGCATTTGTGGCGCTGACAATGCCTTGGTAATTAAGCTTGGGTTGGTGGTCGCATCGACTGGTTTTAAGCGGGCAATCGCTTGCAAATCCCCAGTATCTGCCACAATGGTTGTCATCATTTTTAGTTGGTTTAAGCTGCTAGTCATGTACTTTCCTAAATGTCAAATTGCTGCGTGTCACTGATAACCTATCAGGGACAAAATAGTATGGTTTCATTCAATGTTGTTTAACCTATGTCAAAAGCTATCACAAACATTGTGACAATCGCTAGTTTTTTTTCTATTTTGCAAGTATTTGTTAAGCATCAAACCAAAAAATCCAACTTTTTTTAGGGTATGCCAAAAATATTGTGTCTATATCACTATTTGTGATGAAAAAGCGCCGAGCGAAACTCGATTAACAGGCGTGATTTGTGCTAGTATTAGGCAATTTCTGCTATAAAGCCATTTGGTAACTTTGTATATTTCAAGGTATATTTCAAGCTAGGCTGCCTGTGATTTATGACCCTCAATCCTATCGCGCAGGTCAGTGTTGACTGTTGAGTTGTAATTTTATGAATGAACAAACGATGAGCAATGATGAATTAATTGGACTTCGCCAAAAAATCGATGAAGTGGATGAAAAAATCCAGCGATTAATCAACGAGCGAGCAGGCTATGCGGTGCAAGTAGCCAAAGCCAAAAAGACGCAAGAGGACAATCCGATTTTTTATCGCCCAGAGCGGGAAGCACAGGTGCTAAAAAAAGTGATGGCGCGTAATGAGGGTCCACTCCCTGCCGATAAAATGGCACGTTTATTCCGCGAAATTATGTCAGTGTGTTTAGACTTAGAAGCCCCACAAAAAATTGCTTATTTGGGCCCTGCAGGTACCTTTACTCACATGGCAGCGCTGAAGCATTTTGGCAAAGCCGCCACGACAGTGCCGCTATCGACCATTGCTGATGTGTTTCGTGAAGTGGAAGCCGGCTCTGCGATGTATGGCGTCGTCCCTGTGGAAAATTCGTCAGAAGGCGTGGTCAATCATACCCTTGATGGCTTTTTATCCTCCGATCTGAAAATCATTGGCGAGGTGGAATTACCGGTGCATCATCAATTTTTGGTGGGTGAGCATACCAAAGTGGGCGCGATTTCAAAAATTTATGCCCACAGCCAAGCGCTTGCCCAATGCCGTCAATGGCTAGATACCCATTATCCCAATGTCGAGCGTGTGGCAGTCTCTAGCAATGGTGAAGCGGCGCGGCGTATCAAAAATGAGTGGCACTCAGCCGCGATTGCAGGGGAAGTGGCAGCAAGCGAGTATAATTTGCACAAACTATTTGAAAATATCGAAGATACCCCGTCCAATACCACACGTTTTTTAATCATTGGCCGCGAAGCAGTAGCGCCGTCAGGTCAAGATAAAACCTCGATTTTAGTGGCAGCCAAAGATCAGGCGGGCGCGCTGATTCAAATATTGCAGCCACTCGCAAAACATGGCGTATCGATGACCAGTATCGAAACCCGCCCAGAGCGTCCAAACAAATGGGCTTATGTGTTCTTTATTGATATGCTCGGTCATATTGACGATGCCAATATGCAGGCAGCGCTCGCTGAGATTCGCCCGCAAGTCAAAGATTTACGGGTACTAGGTGCTTATCCAAAAGCGGTGATTTAATCGTTTTTGGCAATAAATTTTTATCAGTATCAATCATCAATTAAAGGTTTTGATATGACGATCCAATCGGTCAATCACAGTATTGAGCAGTTAAAAGCTTATGAAATGGATAAATCCAATGAAGAGCTGACCCGTGAGTATGGCTTGGGTGACATCGTCAAATTGGCGAGCAATGAAAACCCAACGGGCTGCTCACCGCATGTGACCTTGGCAATCACGTCAAAACTGGGCGAATTATCGCGTTATCCCGATGGCGCAGGGCAGGGGCTTAAACAAGCCTTAGCTGATTTTTTGGGCTGCGAAACAAAACAAATTGTGTTGGGTAATGGCTCTAATGAATTACTCAATAACATTACCGCAAGCTTTGCCGATGGCGATGATGTGATTGTGTATTCTCAATACGCGTTTTCGGATTATGAATTGGCGTCCTTGGGTATCAATGAGCGAACCCAACAAGTCGCTGCCAAAAATTTTGCTCATGATTTGCCTGCGATGCTTGAGACCATCAATCAAACCGCCAATTGTAAAATGGTGATTATCACCAATCCCAACAACCCCACAGGCACCGTGCTCGCCAAAGATGACCTGATTAAATTCATCAAAAAAGTGCCATCGGAGGTGTTGGTGGTGATTGATGAAGCTTACATCGAATTTGTGCCAACGCTCAGCTGTGTAGATTTGACCCAAGAGTATGACAATGTCATTGTGCTACGTAGCTTTTCCAAAGCTTATGGACTGGCAGCCTTGCGCATTGGTTATGCAGTAAGCAGCGCAAGCATTGCCGAGATTTTAAATTATACGCGCCAGTCGTTAAATACCAGTACATTGGCGCATGCCGCCGCCACAGCCGCGATTAAAGACCAACATTTTATTAACCAATATTTGGCGTTTAACCATGAGCAAAAACAAGCCTTATATGATGGCTTGGATAGCTTAGGTGTCGTCTATGTCAAATCAGCCACCAACTTTGTGATGGTCAATGTCGGCGATGGCATGGATATCTACCAAACTTTGATTGAGCAAGGCGTGGTAGTGCGACCGATGGTTGGTTACGGTCTGCCAGCTTGGATACGCGTGAGCGTGGGGTTGCCTGAAGAAATCAACCGTTTTTTAGATACGTTGGCGCAGGTATTGAGCTGAGCCGATGTTAGAAAAAAGGTTAGAAAAAAAGTTAGAAAAAAATCGTGAAGTATTTTGGCATTTTTTAGCGTTATTTGTGGTCATCGTTTGGGGAACAACATTAGCAAGCACCAAGGTGCTGCTGGCGGATATGTCACCCATTCAGATTTTGCTGTATCGGTCGGTATTTGCCTATGGGTTATTGTTTGCCATGTCACCTAGACTGCAAACATTTAGCAGTGTAAAAAACGAAGTGTTGTATTTTTTGTCGGGGCTGTGCGGTATCACCTTGTACTTTTTGCTAGAAAATACCGCATTGCTATACACCTATAGCAGTAATGCGGCATTGCTAGTCACAGCATCACCTTTGTTTACGGTGCTGATTGCCAGTTTTATCATTAAAACGCATACCTTTAGCAAGTTGCTGTTGATTGCCTGTGTGATGGCGTTGGTTGGCGTGGCATTAGTACTAGCTAATCAGCCGATGAGTTTAACCAATGGCATGCTAGGTAATATTTTAGCGATATTAAGTGGGTTGGCGTGGTCATTTTTTGGCTTTGCTAACAGTGCTATTAAAGATGCGCTCAACCCGATGGTACGCATGCGTAAAGTGTTTTTGTATGGCATAATCACCGCGTCGCTGTATATGCTTGTGACAGGTGAAGGCTTTATCAACCTTCATGCGTTTACGCCCATTAATCTGGCAAATTTACTGTTTTTAGGTGGTATCGCTTCTGCCTTGTGTTTTGTGTTGTGGACCAATGCCAATAAGCATTTGGGCGTGGTGAAAACCTCGCTGTATATTTATTTTATTCCGCTCATTGCGGTATTGTTGGGTGTGGTTTTATTGGGCGAAACAATCACCATCACCACTATGTTGGGTGGGATTTTGATTGCGCTCGCAGTCTTTTTAGCAAATTATAAAAAATCGGTAAGTTAAATGTTTGAAAAAGTGTGTTTTATTGGGCTAGGGCTCATCGGCGCAAGTTTGGCACAAGCCATGCGTGATAAAAAATTGGTCAAATCAATTGTGGCGGTCAGCCGTTCACAATCAACCATTGATAAAGGTATCAATTACGGACTGCTTGATGCAGGATTTGATGATGCTGCCTTTGCCGTGCAAGGGTCAGACTTGGTGGTGATAGCCACGCCGGTAAAGGCAGTCAAAAAAATTTTTGAACAAATCAAACCCATCATTACCGATAAAACCATTATCATGGATGTGGGCAGTACCAAAGGCAATATCATTGCAGACGCCAGCGCGGTGTTTGGTGACGATATGCCCAAAGGTTTTGTGCCCGCCCATCCGATTGCCGGCGCAGAAAAATCAGGGATTGATGCGCGTAATGCCAAACTATTTGATAACCATAAAATCATCCTAACGCCGCTAGATACCACCAGCAAACAAGCGGTTAAAAAAGTGATTGCGTTATGGGTGCAGACTGGCGCAGAAGTGGTGACCATGCCAGCGGATTATCATGATAAGGTGCTCGCGCGTACCAGTCATTTACCCCACTTGCTAGCCTACAATCTAGTTGCGCAATTAGCCAAGCACAACGACAATATGGATATTTTTCGTTTCGCGGCGGGTGGCTTTCGGGATTTTACCCGTATCGCCGCCAGCGACCCAACCATGTGGCATGATATTTTTTATGCCAATAAAACCGCGCTCCTCGATGCCATTGATGAATTTAGTGAGCAATTAAGCCAGTTGAAAGCAATTATCGAAACCAATGATTCTGAGCGGATGCTGGGTATATTGACCCAAGCCCAAGCCGCTCGACAACATTTTGGACATATGTTAAATAAAACGCCTTATTTGGAAAAACAAGCCATGAAGCAAACTTACGTTATCGCCCCAGCCCAACAATTTGAAGGCAGTCACACCGTCGCAGGTGACAAGTCTATTTCTCACCGTTCGATTATGTTTGGTTCGTTAGCCAAAGGCACCACCACGGTTACAGGGTTTTTGGAAGGTGAAGACGCACTCGCTACTTTGCAGGCCTTTCGCGATATGGGCGTAGTGATTGAAGGTCCAAACCAAGGCAGAGTAGTGATTCATGGGGTTGGATTACATGGGTTAAAACCCTCGCATGATCCGCTATACATGGGTAATTCAGGCACCAGTATGCGCTTGTTATCAGGTATTTTATCAGCACAAAAATTCGATTCGGTGATGACGGGTGACCCGAGTTTATCCAAACGTCCCATGGAACGGGTCGCCAAACCTCTGCGGGATATGGGTGCCAAAATCCAAACCACGGGCGAAAAAGGTACGCCACCGATTAGCATCACCGGTAATCAAACTTTAACAGGTATCCGCTATGAAATGCCGATGGCATCAGCGCAGGTGAAATCGTGTTTGCTGCTAGCAGGGCTATGGGCACAAGGCACTACCACGGTGATTGAGCCAGAAGTGACGCGCGATCACACGGAGCGCATGCTGACGGCATTTGGTTATCCTGTAACAGTGACAAAAGTGCACAATGGCAATCAAATTAGTGTGACAGGGGGCGGCGAATTAACGGCGTGTGATATTGCAGTGCCTGCTGATATTTCATCTGCGGCATTTTTTATGGTGGCAGGCGCCATCGCCCAACAAGGCAATGTGACCATCAACAAAGTGGGCATCAATCCCACGCGCACCGGCGTGATTGATATCTTAAAGCTGATGGGTGCTGATTTGACATTGACCAATGAAACCACCGTTGGCGGTGAGCCAGTTGCCGATATCGTGGTGAAATCTTCAAAGTTGCAAGGTATTGAGATTCCTGAGCACTTGGTGCCACTCGCCATTGATGAATTCCCTGTGCTGTTTGTGGCAGCAAGTTGTGCCACGGGTAAAACCGTGCTACATGGCGCAGCTGAGTTACGCGTTAAAGAATCTGACCGTATTCAAGTCATGGCAGATGGGCTAAAAACCTTAGGAATTGCCTGTACCGTACTCGATGATGGCATTGAAATTGAAGGTCGCGGTGATGTGGCACAGGTGTTTGGCGGTGGTGAGATTGAATGTCACCATGACCATCGCATTGCCATGAGTTTTACTGTGGCAAGTTTGCGCGCAAGCGATACGATTACCATTCATGGTACTGAGACGGTCAATACCAGCTTCCCTAACTTTGCTGAACTGGTCAATAGTGCAGGGTTGCAAGTTAAAGTGGTGACTGACTAAACCATAGGTGAGCTAAACTTGTATCACTGTCGCAAGTCTTTACATGGATGACATGAAAACTAAGATAGACTATGACTTTCTTAGTTTTTACTTTTTTATAAAAAATAACATTTATCGTTGTGTTAATGAAAAATCAAATCCCCCAAAATCAAATCCCCGAAAGTCAAACCATTGATATCATCAATAGTGACATTCCGACCCGTGCCGTTGATATTACTGACCATGAAAAACCAACCATAGTGACCACGCCCAAAGGGGTATTGACCGCACTGGCTGCTTTTTTGATTTGGGGGTTTTTCCCGCTGTATTTTAAGCTACTCAAAGATTATGATGCGATTGAAATCATTGGGCATCGAATTATTTGGACGTTTGTCACGATTTTACTAATCATGACAGTGACCAAAAACTGGCACTGGGTAAAAGTGATTAAAGCCAACCCAAAATGGCTACTTTATACTGCCGTCTCGGGGACGATTATCTCAGTCAATTGGCTGGTGTACGTGTGGGCGGTCAATCATGATCAGATTTTGGAAGCCAGTTTGGGCTATTATATTGGTCCGTTGATGGGTATTTTACTATCCCTTGTGGTCATCAAAGAAAAACTGCGTCCTTTGCAATGGATGGCAGTGATTTTGGCAGCGATAGGTGTGGCGATTCAGCTGGTCGTGCTGGGTAAATTGCCGTGGGTATCGTTATTGTTGGCGAGTAGCTTTTCTGTGTATGGTTTGATGCATCGCCATACCCCGCTTGACGCGCTGTCTGCGATGTTTATCGAAACGGCATTATTGGTGCCGGTCTTTATTGGCTGGTTCGCTATGCATGATGTTGCTAGTAGTCAATTAGATTTTTGGCTGTCGCCATCAATTTTTTTATTGATGATTGCAGGGCCTGTGACCTTGATACCGCTCTTAATGTTTAATAAAGCCACCAAAATGGTTAATTTTAGCTTATTGAGCTTTTTAAATTATTTGACCCCGTCCATGATTTTTTTATTGGCGATATTCTTGTATCATGAGCCTTTTAACATTTATAAATTGATTACCTTTGCCTTTATTTGGACAGGGTTGGTATTTTTTAGTTATGATTTAATCAAACAACGAAATACCTAACGAGAGTAAAAATGACCACACCAGAAACCCCCCAACAAACTAAGCTTGAAACGCCCCACAGCACCACGCAAGCCCCTACACAAAAAACCATGCATGAATCGCTATATTCAGCGGCGGATGCCTTGCACGCGATAGCAAACGAAAAGTCCAATAATCAGCCAATCAAACTGACCGGCAATTCAACGGACACGGTATTTGTCAAGGGGCTCAAAGTCGATGCCGTGATTGGCGTGTATGAGTGGGAGCAGCAAATAACCCAACCGCTGATTTTTGATATTGAAATGGTGGGCTGTCAATACCAAGCGTCGCAGACTGATAATATTCAAGATGCCATCAACTATAAAAGTGTCAGTGAGCGCGTGGCTGAAGTGAGCATTGCCAATAAGGTCGCGCTGTTAGAGCGGTTAGCGCAATTGGTCGCTGAGATGATTTTGGCAGAATTTGCCCCAGAAAAAGTCACAGTGACGATTCACAAACCAACCGCCATCAAACAAGCCGATAGTGTTGGGGTTAAAATTACCCGTTTTCAGCAAAATTAATTAGCCTAAGCAAAAAATATGTTTATTTGAGCATTTGAGTATGAGTGTACCACCGCGTGATGTCATAGTCATCGAAGCCTGTGTTTTGTCGTTAGCCAGTAATGTCAAACAGCCTTATTATTTACAAAAAGCCAAAGACTGGCTGCAAAACTTTGGCACTTTGACCCTCAGCGTGATTCATAGTAGTGAAGATACTTGTAGTGATAACAATTTAAACGACGATTTAAACAAGCAAACATCCAATACACCGGTTTATTTTAACCAAGTGGCTTATTTAGCATTTGCGCAGCCCATAGATTATTGGCAGTGGTTACAACTCACCAAGAAGTTTGAACAGCAACAAGACAGACTTCTGTACCAAAAACCCGCTGTTACATTAGACATTGATATCATTGCGGTAAAATGCCTGCATCAAATTGACAATATCGACCAAAGCCTCGATGAAAAAGGCAATCGATTCGTGCTATTTGCTAAATCAGCAAACCAGTGGTTAGGCATCCACCGGCGTTTTCCACTAGCTTGTTATGACCAAGTAGGGATAGTAGATTTATCAAAAAATATCGATTTGTCCTTTATCCGAAGTTTTTAATCCTCATCGCTGTCACTATCACTATTAATATCACTGTCACTATCAATGCCCAATTTTTTCATACGGTAGCGCAGTGAGCGAAACGTTGTATTTAACAGTTTAGCAGCTTGGGTGCGATTCCAACCACTGCAGTTGAGCGCCGCGATAATGACTTTTCGTTCTTGATTCATCAAATATTCTTCCAGCCCTTCGGCAGGCAGTTGACCTTCTTCAGCAGAGGGCTGGGCTAAATTAGGTGCATTGATATTCCCTATCGGCGCATCTAAAGTTAACGATTCATGGGTTAACGCATCATGGGTGGATTGGGTTGGTGTGGGCGCAAGTTGAATATTGGGTTTGACTTTGTAACCACTTGCAAACAAGTTGCTGCTATAGGAAGTATTGATGGGGCTGTTGGAAGCGGATTTAGGCTCGGCTAAGGGCTCAACTTTTGGCGCGCTAGGTTGACTCGGTATTGATAAGACGGGGTGATTGGAGTTTTCTGTGATTTCATGAGTTTTTTGGGTTTCATGGATTCTAGGAGTGTCAGCCGGTACGTTGGCGGCTGATAATGGCAAATTTAAATGATGGCCTTCAATCACATTACCATCAGCTAGGGTAATCGCCCGCTCTAAGATATTTCTTAATTCACGTACGTTGCCTGCAAAGTGATGGTTTGCCAATTGAACCGCGGCTTCATTCGATAATGTCGGTGGCTGCGCTAGTCCCCAATCTTCTGCAATCAAAGCGATAAAATGATTGGCTAACAGTAAAATATCATCGCGCCGTTCATTGAGGCTTGGTAATTTTACTTCAATCACGTTGATTCGATAATATAAATCTTGTCTAAATTCACCCGTTTCGACAAGCTTAGCCAAATTTTTATGGGTAGCGGATAAAAGACGCACATCCACGGCAATTTCTTGGGTGCTCCCAATGGGGCGGATTTTCTTTTCTTGAATCGCGCGTAATAATTTGACTTGCATGGAAATCGGCAAATCCGCTACTTCATCCAAAAATAGCGTGCCGCCATTTGCTTGTTGGAATAACCCCTCTTTATCTGCGGTAGCCCCAGTAAAGCTGCCTTTTTTGTGCCCAAAGAACTCACTTTCCATCAACTCTGATGGGATGGCGCCGCAGTTAACAGGCACAAAATTGGCAGAGCAGCGCGGGCTTAAATCATGAATAAGCTTGGCAACGACTTCTTTACCGGTGCCCGATTCTCCCCACAAAAATACGGGCGCTTGGCTACGCGCCAATTTTTGGATGGTGGTTTTGAGCTGAGCAATGGCGTTAGAGTGTCCGATTAGGCGATTGCTAAAAGGATCATAGACTTCTTTACAATTGAGTTTATTGGCATTTTCCGCCACCTTCAAGGCGTTTTCGACCAACTGGCGCAGCCGCGACAGCTCAAGCGGTTTATTAACAAAATCAAAGGCGCCCAATTTTAACGCTTCAATCGCCAAATCCATGCTACCGTGAGCGGTAATCACTGCCACGGGGGTCTTGGCATAATTTTTACTGATAAATTTAACGATATCAAGTCCTGTGCCATCAGGAAGTTTGAGATCGGTTAAGCAAAAGTCAAAACTATACGCTTGAAGATGGCTGATGCCGGTGGCATAGTCATAGGCGACTTTGGTTTCAATGCCCATTTTTTTGAGTGTCATCTGCATCAACCGACACAAATCTACTTCATCATCAATAATCAGCGCTAATGCCATACAGATGCAAAACCTTTAACACAAAGTAATTAGAGGGATTATAGCTCTTCGCTTGTTTTATCGTCAGTCAGCTATGGCAAAACAAGCTAGTGCAGACGTTATAGCGGGCTAACTTATGATAGCCCAGCTATTTGCTAGCTCAGTCACTTACTAACTCAGTTACTTACTAACTCATTCACTTGCTAGTCTCTGACTCACAAGCACCTTTGGTGACGCTCATAGTGTTGTCCATAGCATTGACGCTATTACTCGCCATACAAGCGTTGCCATAGGTTTGATAGCGGACGATGCCATTATTGATAGTTTTGACACAGACAGGATCATATTGCATGGTGCACATCATCTCAGGTTTCTTAATTGGCTGAGGCATAGGTTGGGGGTTTTGCTGAGCTGGGCTAACAGCTTGGCAGCCAAATAAACTTAATGAGAAACAGAGTGGGGTAAAAAACTTGAACATAGCATTTCCTTATTGTGTTCAGTAGGTGATATAAGCGGCATTGAGTATACCAAAACTCAGTGAAATCATCTTCAATAATAACCCGCTTGCCAAATTATTATTGCTATTATCTGTTACCAAATTTTTAAAACGTAAACGGTTAAAGCGCGACGACAGCCGTTGTCCCCGTAACAAAGCATGCCCCAAATAAACCTATCGCCAAGCACAAGGCTAATGGTTAAAGGCTAGGGGTTAAGGGTTAAAAAGATACGTTGAGTCGTTGCTAATATCCCATTCACAAGTATCCCAATCAAAAGTTGTTGTGAAATTCGTTAGCGTATTTTATTTTATAGTTAAATTGATAAACGTTCACTATAACAATGTAACACTCGTTCGATCAAGAGGCAATCATGTTAACACTCACTTTTTTGGGCACATCTGCAGGGATACCCACCAAACACCGCAACGTCACCGCGCTTGCTGTATCACTCATCAATCCTTATAGCAAAGCAAAAAATGTCCCTTGGATATTGGTAGACTGTGGAGAAGCCACGCAGCATCAATTACTCAAAACCCCGTTGTCCGTGATGCAGCTAGAATTGATTTGTATCACCCATGTGCATGGCGACCACTGTTATGGCTTGCCAGGTTTACTGGCAAGTATGGCGATGAATGGTCGCAAGCACCCATTAACCCTCATCGCCCCACAAGCCATTGCTGATTATCTTGCCGCCGTGCAAGCCACGACAGCGCTGATGATAAATTTTGACATTCATTTTATCGCAACTGAAAATAGAGTGCAGGGGGATAGTTACCCACCCATCATGCTGGATTTGACAGACGACCATCAGTTACAAATTGACGTGATTGCGCTATCACACCGCATCCCTAGCCATGCCTTTAAATTCACCCAGCAACTTTCCAAAAAAACCTTATTGACCCAAAAACTCACCGAGCTTAACGTGGTAGATAAACGGCTATGGGGCAAACTTAAGTACGGTATTGACGTCGATCTAGATGATAACACCTTGCTAAAATCCGCGGATTTTGTCACCACCACGCTGCATAAAACCGTGCTGATAGTCGCAGGCGACAATGACTCACCTAAGCTATTAGCAAATGCCATATCACATACCGATGTGCTAGTACACGAGGCGACCTATACCCAAGCAATCGCTGATAAACGAAAATTAGCCACTCATTATTTTGACCCCATGCATTCAACCGCCAAGCAAGTAGCTGAGTTTGCGCAGTTGTCACAGTTAAAAAACCTGATTTTGACCCATTTTAGCGCACGCTTTCAACCTGTTGATAAACCTAGTAGCAAAACTTTGAATATGTCACATATTCGGGCGGAAGTGGGTGCAAATTATCAAGGTAACTTCTGGCTTGCGCAAGATTTTGATGAATTTGAAATCAATAACGGCAAGGTTAAAAAGCGCAATAGACAGCTAGATTAACCTTCAATAAGCCATCGTATTAAAAGAAAATTTTGTAAAAAGTTTTATTGATAACTTTTTTTTATACGCACCAGTCAAATTTACTTGTTATTCCGCCTAGAATTGTTTTGCATAATTAATTATATTTATGGTAATTTAATTATCATTTTTTTAATTTATAACTGTCTTAGCCAATCGCCAGTTGTGGATTAAGAAGCCAACCGAACCGCTTGAGGAGAGTGTATGCAAATTGGTGTACCAAAGGAAACTGCATTATATGAAAATCGGATTGCGATTACCCCCGATACCATCAAAAAGTTCATCAAGTTGGGTCACAGTATTGTGGTCGAACGTGATGCGGGTAAAGGTTCGTTTATTACCAATGATGCGTTGGAACAAGCAGGGGCGCAAATTGTTGATGATGCGATCTCAACAAGTGATGTGGTGCTCACGGTCAATAGCTTGCCGATTGAACAAATCAACCAGCTAAAACAAGAAGCGATTGTTATCGGTATGATGAATCCGTATCGTAATGCCAATTTGCAGGACTATGCCAATCGCCACGCCAAAGTGTATGCCATGGAGCTATTGCCACGAACTTTGTCGCGGGCGCAGAACATGGACGTACTGTCATCTCAAGCCAACTTGGCAGGTTATAAAGCGGTGATTTTGGCTGCCAACCAGTTTGGTCGTCCTTTCCCCATGTTTATGACATCGGCAGGCACGGTGAAACCTGCGCGTATTGTCATCCTAGGCGTGGGCGTCGCGGGTCTGCAAGCGATTGCCACCGCCCGTCGTTTGGGTGCTGTTGTAGAAGCCAGTGACTTACGTCCCACCGTGCGTGATCAAGTGGAGTCAGTCGGTGGTAAATGGCTCGATGTCCCCATGAGCGATGAGGAAAAAGCCAAAGCCAAAGACACAGGCGGCTATGCCTGGACACCGTCTGAGCAATATATCAAAGACCAAGCCGCGGTTGTCGATAAAGCAGTCAGCCAAGCAGATATCGTGATTACCACGGCTCAAATTCCTGGTCGCAATGCCCCGCGTTTGATACACCAAGCTACCATCGATAAAATGAAATCTGGCTCAATTCTACTCGATATGGCAGTGGAAACAGGCGGTAACGTAGAAGGCTCAGTGGTCGGACAAAATATCATCACCCCAAACGGTGTCACCATCATGGGTGTGCCCAATATTCCATCGACCTTGGCAGCGCAGTCATCGGTATTGTATGCCAACAACTTGTATAACTTTTTTGCAACCTTAATGGATGACAATAAAGCGTTTGCGCTCAATCCAGAAGATGAAATCCAAAAAGCCTTGCTGGTTACTAGCCAAGGTCAAGTATTGTTAGCCAGTCGCTAACCTAATTTTCATTTAATTTTACCTATCGAGGTTAGGAGGTTTTATGTTATTGACCCTATTAGCGTCTGCGACATCTGCCACCCCATTTGTGGCAATCTTTAGTATCTTTATTTTGGCTATTTTTGTGGGTTATTACGTGGTTTGGGGGGTAACACCTGCCCTACATACCCCGCTGATGGCGGTGACCAATGCATTATCCAGTATTGTCATCGTCGGTGCCATGCTGCAGACCGTCAGCATCGATGGCAATATGTTTACCCCAACCAGCTTATTGGGTGCGTTTGCGGTATTTTTAGCCAGCATCAATATTTTTGGTGGTTTTGCGGTGACGGAACGTATGCTTGCGATGTTTAAATCAAAAGATAAAAAAGCCAAAGCTGAGCCAAACAAAGAAGGAAATGCTTGATGAATGAGAATTTGAATTGGGTCGCCCAACATGCTGATTGGTTTTATTTGATTGGTGCGGTGCTATTTATTTTGACCTTACGGGGTTTATCAAGCCCAAAAACTGCCATCCGTGGTAACCGATTCGGTATGATAGGTATGGCGATTGCTATTATCACCACCTTTTTCTTGGCACCCAGTCCGGTATTTGTCTTAATTGTTGGCGCGATGGTGCTAGGCGCGGTGGTCGGCACTTGGAAAGCACGTACTGTTGCCATGACGCAAATGCCAGAAACCGTGGCTTTGATGCACTCTTTAGTCGGTCTATCGGCGGTTGCCATCGCACTAGCGAGCGTGTTGCATACAGGCGTCGAGCATAGCACCATCGCGCGGTTTGAGTTATTTGTGGGCTGTTTTATTGGTGCAATTACCTTTTCAGCATCAATGTTTGCTTTTGGTAAATTGGCGGCAAAAAGCTGGGCAAAGACGCTTAAAGGCACTTGGGTAAAACCTGTCCAAGCGCTATTGTTCATCGCGATGTTAGCATTTGGTATTATGTATTTTACCACCCAATCCATGCCAGCGTTTTATGCCATGACCATCCTTGCTATTATTTTTGGCTGGATGTGGATTGCGCCGATTGGCGGCGGTGATATGCCTGTGGTGGTATCGCTACTCAACTCATTCTCTGGATGGGCAGCAGCCGGTATCGGTTTTACCCTAGGTAACTCAATGCTGATTATCGCAGGGTCGCTGGTGGGTTCATCTGGGGCGATTTTGTCCTACATTATGTGTAAAGCCATGAACCGTTCACTGCTCAACGTATTGTTTGGCGGTATGTCAAGCAGCTCAGTCGCTGCGACAGAAGAAGATACGGGACCGAAAACTTACCGTACAGGCTCACCTGAAGATGCCGCCTTTATGATGGAAAACTCTAGCAGTGTCGTCATTGTGCCAGGTTATGGTATGGCGCAAGGTCGCGCCCAAAATGCGGTAAAAGAGCTTTATGAAATGCTAAAAGAAGAAGGCGTGGATGTGCGTTTTGCGATTCACCCTGTGGCAGGTCGTATGCCAGGTCATATGAACGTACTATTGGCTGAAGCGGATGTGCCGTATGAAGACATCTTAGAAATGGATGAAATCAACTCCGATTTTGCAGGTACTGACGTTGTGCTGATTATCGGTGCCAATGACGTGGTCAACCCAGCGGCAAAAGACGATCCAAACTCACCCATCTTTGGTATGCCAATTCTTGAAGCAAACAAAGCGCAAACCGTGATGGTCATCAAACGCTCAATGAGTGCCGGCTACGCAGGTCTTGATAATAGCTTGTTCTATATGGACAAAACCATGATGATCTTTGGCGATGCCAAAAAAGTGGTAGAAGACATGATTCGCCATATCAATGGCACCGGTCACTAAGTTTTTTTGACTTCAATCAACCCTGACTAATCAGTTTAGTCAGGGTTTTTTATTTGTTATAATTAGGCGGATATCACAAGGAAAATTCATGAATTTATTACTTCGTTACTTTATCTTATGTTTGATGCTAAAATCCGATAAAGCAAAGTCATCTAAACCAAGCTATAGCGATGCGATCATCCGCCACTACCGGATTTTGCCACATGATATGGGGTTTCGTCACCATGTGCCTAATTATCGCTACTTAAGCTTTATTGAGCTCAATATCCAGCAGTGGCTGATGCAGCAACGCCCAACGGACAAGCTAGGTTGGGTGATTGCATCGCAACAATTAACTTACATCAAAGAAAGCTTTTTGTTTGATAAATTGACGCTTCGCAGTCAATTATTGGCTTGGGATAAAAAATACCTGTATTTTCGCCACGAGTTTTGGGTGAAAAATGACTTAAATGTGGTGGCATTGACCAAAATTGTATTGATGCTAGACCAGCAAGTGCAACCGACCAGCGTCATTGTACAGCAAGATGAACAAACTCATCCTGTCATCAAAACCTGGCAAGACAATCTTAACGAAATCAAAAAACTCACCCCCATCAAGTAACTGGAGAAAAATATGTCCCTCAAATGGAACGACACGTTAGAAATTGCCATTCAACTTTCTGAAAAATACCCTGATGAAGACGTGCAATATATTCGTTTTACTGATTTGCATCGGTATGTGACGCAGTTAGAAGAATTTAGCGATGACCCAACCAAATCCACCGAAAAACAACTAGAATCGATTCAAATGGCTTGGCTCGACGAACTAGATTAAGCTGAATGCTAGATTCTTCTTCATGCTAGATTGTTAATGAGCAGCAGCTAAATTAATTTACCCATGAAAAATGACCCGCGTTTGCTTAATGCGTCAGCCAAAAAGTAACGGTTTTTGACATCATTTGACTTGGGTAAATAATCATTTGACTTGGGTAAATAATCATTTGCTGCCCCCACGAAGATTGCCATCCCAGCAAAATTAGCCGTATCACTGGGTTGTTAGCATGCAGTATTTGGGCTAACATTATTTAGTCTAACAGCAAGTTTTGTAATATTTGCTCATAAATTGCGGCAAGTTTACCCAAATCTTCAACCTCTACACACTCATCAATCTGGTGAATGGTTGCATTACGCACGCCAAGCTCAACCACTTCAGGCGACCTATTGTCAACATTCAAGGTTGCGATAAAACGACCATCTGAGGTGCCGCCTGTGGTTGACAGCTGTGTATCTGTCCCTGTCACGGCTTTAATCGCGGATTGACAGGCGCCCACGAGGTTGCCTTGTGGCGTCAAAAATGGGTTGCCCGATAGTTTCCAATTGATGTGATAACTGGCTGCACCGTCTTGAAAATGCTTGTCAAAAATCGCATGGGTAGTTGCTTTAAGTTTCTCATCGTTGGTCTCAGTGGAAAAACGAAAATTAAACTCGGCGCTTAAAGTTGCAGGAATCACATTGTTAGCCCCAGTGCCTGCATGAAGGTTGGAGATTTGCAGGGTGGTGGCAGGAAAATACGCATTGCCATTGTCCCAAGTTTGGCTACAAAGCTCGGATAGTGCTGGCAAAGCATAATGAATGGGGTTAACTGCCAAATGCGGGTAGGCAACATGGCCTTGTTTGCCGGTCACCGTCACAACGGCGCCAAGCGAGCCACGGCGACCATTTTTGATGATATCACCCAAGGTGTGAGTACTAGAGGGTTCGCCAATCAAGCAATAAGTTATTGGCTGGTTGCGAGATTGCAATGTTTCCACCACTTTGATTGTACCGTTAACCGAAGGACCTTCTTCATCAGCGGTAATTAAGAAAGCAATTGAGCCGTGATGATTGGGGTGCTTGGCGACAAAGTTTTCAACAGCGACAGTAAATGCCGCAATCGCTGTTTTCATGTCTGCAGCACCACGCCCATACAGTATGCCATCTTTGATAGTGGGTTCAAATGGCGGATAAGTCCATTGGCTGACATCGCCCGTGGGCACGACATCGGTATGTCCTGCAAAACATAAGACGGGCGCCTGCGCCTGCTCACGACCTTGACGAATTGCCCATAAGTTTTTGACTTCTGCTTCGCGTCCTGTTGCGCCTTTTTCACCAAAGTATAAAAACTCACAATCAAAGCCGAGGTGGTTAAGCCGCTCAGCCAGTATATTTTGACAGTCAAGGTCAGTCGGCGTCACTGATGGCTCGCGCATCAGCTGTAAACTCAGTGCTAAGGTCTGCGCTTGAAGGTGGTCTAAATCAGTCGCGTTACTGGCATAATCAGTCATTCTCGTTTCCTTAAAATCTCTTAAAAATCTCTCAAAAATCTCGCTTATTTGCGCTGCATATTAGCATAAATTAGCGCCTTAGCGGGTCGCATTGTTCGCAATCGCTCAGCATTTTGGCTACAATACGCTTTTTTTCTCACTGCGCTTTTTTTCTTACTGGGCTTTTTTGTGTTGTTTGCGAATGTTACTGGGGACATATGGTACCGATGAATATCTCTACTTTTTTCATGGGCATGAGCGTGTGCTTTTCCCTAATTTTGGCGATTGGTGCGCAGAATGCGTTTGTGCTTAAACAAGGGCTAAAACAACAATTTGTGTTCATCGTGTGTTTGATTTGCGCGTTATCCGATGCGGTGTTGATTACGGGTGGTGTGTTTGGTTTTGGCAAGCTGATTTCGCAATTCCCGCTGATTATTACCATCGCCAAATACGCAGGGGCGTTGTTTTTAATTGTGTATGGTGCCCGAAGTTTTATTGCGGCTTATCAATCAAACCAATCGCTCGTGGCGCAGGGTGAAGACGTTGGTAATTTAAAACAAGTAATTGCCATGTGCTTGGCATTTACTTGGCTTAATCCCCATGTGTATTTAGATACGGTGATTTTGCTTGGGACGATTGCATCACAGGTTACCGATAAATTGGCGTTTGCGTTGGGCGCAATTTTATCATCGTTTATCTTCTTTTTTAGTTTGGGTTATGGGGCGCGTGTGCTGCAGCCGCTATTTGCCAAACCACTGTCTTGGAAAATTCTTGATATCCTCATTGGGGTTGTGATGTGGGGGATTGCGGCAAGTTTATTACTGGCTAATTAGCCCATCTTTTCTCATCCAAGTGGCAATGGAGAAGCGTTCACGATGGGTGATTGCGACTTGATGGACTAAGTTACTGTTAAAAATCACCAATCTGTTACCTTGGGGCTGTAATTGTTGCTGTGTGTCATGCTGATCGATGACAACAATTTCACCGCCATCGTGCGCGCCCCAACCGTCATTGAGATAAAAAACTGCCGATAACACACGTTCATCACGCCCTTGCGGATTGTCTGAATGCCACTGATAACCAAACCCTGCAGGGTAGCGGGCATAATGGGCTTCACTACGGCGAATGCCTGTGTATAAGGTTTGATTAAAAAATTGCGCCAGCTCATTAATCGCTTGTAGATACTGCATACCAATCGGACAGCGCTCATCAATCCAGCGGGTGCTATCCCCGCGAATGCTAGTGATTCGCTCACCCTGCGTCAAATTAGCCGCTTGATAGTCAATCAAGCCACTCTCTTTTTGTAACGCCTGAAAAAATTTGACGTCAAAACAGTCATCTAGCACCATAAACCCGTCATTAACCAGACCGTCAAGCTGTGCGTCATTTATTTTTTCAAACCAGTTGGGCAGGATAAAATTCAACTCTGGCATGTGCGCTGTGTTTCCTCCAGCATTGTTTAAACATTTAACTGGGCAGTTTTTAGCAAAAACTTCTAGCAAAAACTTCGCCAATTTTTGATAGCTATGCTACCATACCTGCTAATTTGTTTACGAAAAATTTATTATGAATTATCAACACAGCTACCACGCGGGCAACTTCGCTGATGTGGTAAAACACGTTTTATTACTCCAATTACTTGAGATGATGAGCGCCAAGCCAAAACCTTATTATATTTTGGATGCGTATGGTGGGCGCGGTTTGTATTCACTTGCCAGTGATGAAGCCAAAAAAACGGGTGAAGCCATCCATGGTATTACCAAACTGCTAGCGCAAGATAACAGCCAAGCGCCACAGGCGGTGCAAACTTATCTACAAGATATTGGCTACGCCAAAAAATTCTACGATAAGCATGTGTATCCAGGTTCGCCTTGGTTTATTGCCCATCACATCGAAAAACAACAAGACGCTCACCCAGAGATTAACAATCGCGCCGAAGCGTTTGAATGGAAAGCAAGCGAGTTTGATGCGCTCAATTACCAACTGCACCAATTGCCCATTGGCGTGCAACATCGCAATGCCTATGAAGGGATTTTGGCGGTACTACCACCGCAAGAAAAACGCGGGTTGATTTTAATCGATCCTCCCTTTGAACAGGAACACCGTGATTTTAGCGCATTGGTAGATTTATTGGTAAAAGCGCATAAAAAATGGTCAACCGGAGTATTGGCTCTTTGGTACCCCATCAAAAACAACGATGCGGTTGAGCTGTTTTATAAAAAAATGAAACGTACTGAAATCCGCCGTCAATTGGTGCTTGAGCTGAATATTTTCCCACCCGATTTGCCAATGGGTTTAAATGGGACGGGCATGTTGGTGATTAACCCACCGTGGCAATTTGATGCTAAAGCCGAAGAGATTTTGCAATATCTACAGCCAATTTTGCAGCATCCTGAAAGCCCACAAATGAGCGTGGAACAGCGCACCAAAGTACAATGGTTGGTTGGCGAATAATGTCACACTTGGCGGGTTAACTGGTCACAAAACCCGCCAAATTTCGCAATTTTTTACCGAGCTTGATGCACCTAGCAACAGATGATTTATTATAGACGACCTGCAAGAGACAACCTGCAAGGATAATCAATGAATAACGATAATAATAACCAACCAACCCTTATCAAGACGCCCATCGAACCCTCCCAACAGCCGCCACAGGCTCAGGATATCAATCCAATTCAGCTTGAGCATCAGCGTAACCGTGAATTGGCAGAAACCGATGACTATGATGGGCTCACCTTTGAAGTCATTGAAAATGCGCGTGTCGCTGATAAAACGATTGCGCAAAAAGGCGTTTATTTAATTCCCAATTCATTTACCCTATTGTCGTTACTCGCGGCATTTTATTCGATTACCCAAAGCGCGTTGGGGGAAGGGCATTATATGCGTGCCTGTGTGGCGATTTTTATCTCGGCATTGCTAGATGGGTTAGATGGTCGGGCGGCAAGGCTGTTCAATGCACAAAGTCCCTTTGGCGAGCAGCTAGACTCGCTAGCCGACTGCATCGCGTTTGGACTGGCGCCTGCGTTATTGATTTATCATTATGCGTTAGAGCCGTTGGGGCGTATTGGTATTGCTTGCGCCTTTGTGTATGCTGCCTGTGCCGCGCTGAGACTGGCGCGTTTTAATGTACAAATTGGTGTCGTTGATAAAAAATACTTTGTCGGGGTAGCAAGTCCGTTAGCCGCTATTTTAGTCACGACGTTTGTGATGGTACATATGGATTGGCAAGTTGAATTGCCGGCGACCAGTCCCGCTTTTCAAATCTTGGCAGCCATTTGGGTAGTGGTTGCCGGCTTTTTGATGGTAAGTAATTTAAAATATTATAGCTTTAAAGAGTTTGATAAAAAGCGTGTCCCGTTTGTGGTATTGATTTTGATTGTGTTTGCGCTCGGTATCGTGTTGTATAATATTCCTGCAGGATTGCTGGCGATTAGCGTGATTTACGCCTTATCGGGCCCAGTAACTGCGGTTTGGAGCAAGGTTAAACGCAAATCTGTTTAGGGCTACTCTAGTTTTTTTGTTTCAGTAGCAAATTTTTTCATAAACGGATGTTCAAATAGTACAAAAACTGGCATGATGAGCGTATCGTTTTCATGCCCGTTTTTTTTGGGTAACATGATGCGTTGTTCAAGGATATGAACCATTAATTTCCTCATAAGGAGTATGAGATGCACCGCCAGTCTGATTTAATCCACCCTACTTTTAGCCTAACCAAAATTTTTATCTCGGTGTGGTTGGCCTCAACCTTAGCCGCTTGTGGTAGCGACAATGATTCCGCGACAACGCCACCTACCAAAACAGGCGTTGCTTCACTGCCCACAGGTAATTTAATCAAAGATCCATTAACGACCAAAAATCTAACTCCCAGCGCCTTAACCCAGTTATTTAATACCACAGATCCCGATTTTAGCCAAGTTGCAGCCACGCCCAAGTGCGGTGTGCGTGTTGAATACATGCAATATGATACCGTCGATGTCAAAGGTAATAAGACCGATGCGACGGGTGCTGTGTTTATTCCGACAGGCACGGATGCAAGCTGTAGTGGCAATCGACCGATTGTACTCAATGCTCACGGTACGGCAACGACCAAAGCCTATAATTTTGCAGAAGTGGGTAATGCCAACAATGAAGCAGGACCAGCCGCGACATTGTTAGCGGCTTTGTTTGCAGGGCAGGGCTATGTGGTTATCTCACCCAATTATGCAGGTTATGACAAATCAAGCCTAGCCTATCATCCGTACCTCAATGCCCAGCAGCAGTCACACGAGATGGCAGATGCGTTAAAAGCAGGCAGGGAAGTGTTACGCCGCACAGGCAGTGCAACCAATGTCGCTGACAATGGCAAATTGTTTGTTACAGGTTATTCTCAAGGTGGCTATGTCACCATGGCAACCACGCGCTATCTTGAAACGCTCAAAGAACCTGTGACAGCGGCGCTGCCAATTTCTGGACCTTATGCCATGGAAGCCTTTGGTGATGTGGTATTTGGTGGCAAAGTCATGCTCGGTGCGACTTTTTTTGCCCCGCTGATGGCTCGCAACTATCAAGAGCAGTATGGCAATATTTATGCCAAACCCAGTGACATGTTCGCGCCAGCCAATGCCGATGAAATCCCCTCGCTACTGCCTAGCGCCAGCATGACTGATATGCAGCTCATTTTAAGTGGTAAATTGCCTGCCTCAGCAATGTTTCAAAAAGCGCCAACGGGCAATTCAACGCTCGATGCGATATCACCGTCTGACCCAGCATTTAGCTTTGGCTTTGATACAACGCAGTATTTAGTCAAAAATGACTACCGTTTAGGGTACTTGGCGGATGCCCAAAAAAATGTCGATTGGGCAGTGCCTTATTTACAAGGCTATACCAACTATAGCCCAGTGCCTGCTACACTGCCTGAACATCCCCTACGTAAAGCGTTAAAAGCCAATGACTTGCGCGGCTATTTACCAACAATGCCTGTCATTATGTGTGGTGGTAACCAAGATCCGATGGTGTTCTTTGACGTCAATAGTAGTTTAATGAAAAAACTATGGGACACAGATACTAATAAAACTAGCGCGACCAAGTTGGGAATTATTGATATCGATGTCACCAATCGCGCCACGCGTCAAAAACCGGTTTATCAAACGTTAGGTTTTGATACTGTCAACAATAATAGCATCCAGTCTCAATCAGAAAAAATGCAGGCAGGATTTGCTAGTAAAGTGCAAAATATTGCGGCAAATGCGGCTGCCAACGGGGGCAATCCATCACAAGCCGTTGCTATGCAATATCATGGTTTAGTCACGCCATATTGTATGGGTGTGGCACAGACATTGTTTAGCCAGTTCTAAATTTGTCATATCTACTAAACATATACGTATATAACTGACTCCAATTTAACAAAGCCTGTTTATCAACAGGCTTTGTCATTAGACAGTTTGATATCGAGCCTCAGATTTAATCCGATTATTTTATAGCTTGTAAAAATAACTGGTAAAGTTTGGGCAGTTTGCCATGGGGGTAAAATAACACCCGTCAAAGCATGATATTTTGATGTTACCGTCGACATTTGGCGGTGGGTTAACTGCTAAATCATGCGTTTTATGCTATAATTATTCCTTTTTACTATCCTAAAAATATAACGTCATCTGTGTTACTTTTCTAAAAGTTTTGATTGGGTTTTTTTGCAACTTTTGGTCAAAATTGCGCATTGCTTTTAAACGCATGGTTGTTAACTTAGCTATCGCCTTGAAAAGTAAAATAAATAAGATGACTCGTATATTTAAGTAGCTTGATAAAAGGAGCGTGCATGTCCACCGATTCCGTTAGCCCGATTGGCATCGTCGATGAATTAAAACAATCTTATCTCGACTATGCCATGAGCGTAATTGTCTCCCGTGCTTTACCTGATGTGCGTGATGGGCTCAAACCTGTTCATCGCCGTGTGTTATACGCGATGCATGAATTATCAAACGACTTTAACAAACCTTACAAAAAATCGGCGCGTGTGGTCGGTGATGTTATCGGTAAATACCACCCACATGGCGATACTGCAGTGTATGACGCGATTGTGCGTTTGGCGCAGCCGTTCTCAATGCGCTATATGCTCATCGATGGTCAAGGTAATTTTGGCTCAGTGGATGATGACCCTGCCGCAGCGATGCGTTATACCGAAGTGCGCATGCAAAAACTTACTCACCAAATGCTGGGTGATTTGGATAAAGACACTGTGGATTGGGAGCCAAACTATGATGGTTCAGAGCAAATGCCAAGCGTCATGCCAGCCCGTATTCCAAATTTGCTTGTTAATGGTGCCACAGGCATTGCGGTGGGTATGGCGACCAATATGGCGCCACACAATCTGACGGAAGTGATTAATGCGTGTTTGGCGTATGCCGATGATCCGCACATCTCGGGTGAAATGCTTATGCAGTACATCACCGGTCCTGATTTCCCAACAGGCGGTATCATTTATGGCCGCTCAGGCATTGTCGATGCTTATCGCACCGGTAAAGGTCGCCTGCATTTGCGCGGCAAATATCACATCGAACCGATGAGTGAAACGGGCGCCAATAAAGAGCGTGAGCGTATTGTATTTACCGAGATTCCGTATCAAACCAATAAAGCAAAACTGATTGAAAAAATCGCAGAATTGGTACGCGATAAAAAACTTGAAGGCATTAGCGAGATTCGCGATGAGTCAGATAAAGATGGCATGCGTATCGCTATTGACTTAAGACGGGGTGAAAACGCGGAAGTCATCGTTAACAATCTATTTATCCAAACGCCTTTAGAATCGAGTTTTAGCATTAACATGGTTGCCTTAGATGAAGGTCAACCTAAAATCATGACGTTGCGGGATTTGATTGCCGCCTTTATACGTCACCGCCAAGAAGTTGTGACTCGCCGTACTATTTTTGAACTCAAAAAAGCACAGGCGCGTGGTCATCTGCTAGAAGGGCTAACGATTGCCCTTGCCAACATTGATCGTATTATTGACACTATCAAGGCATCGGCAAACCGCCAAGAAGCCCGCGATAACTTACTGACCAATACTTGGCAGTCAGGTGGCGTGATTGCCATGTTAGAGGCAGCAGGCAGTCATTCGATTCGCCCCGATGTGATTGAAGGCGAAGACCTAAACGCCCCATATGGACTGATTGATAACAACCAACATTATCGTCTATCGCCTGACCAAGTCAATGCTATTTTGGATATGCAGCTGCACCGTTTAACAGGGCTAGAGCAAGACAAGCTACAGCAAGAATTCAAAGAAATCTTGGCACTCATTGCCCAATTACAAAGCATTTTGGATAACTTTGACCAATTAATGCAAGTAATCAAAGATGAATTAATCCAAATCCGTGATGATTTTGGCGATGCGCGCAAAACCCAAATCGTCGATAGCCGCAGTGACTTTAGCCGTGCAGACTTGATTCCAGAGCAAACCGTTGTGTTGACTGTTTCACGCACGGGCTATGCCAAAACCCAGCCTATCAGCGACTATATCGCCCAAAAACGCGGTGGCAAAGGCAAGTCAGCCACTGCCATGAAGGCAGACGACGTCATTGACCATATGGTGGTCACATCGACGCACAACAACGTGATGATTTTTACCGATCGGGGTCGTGTGTTTGGGTTACAAGTGTTTGAAGTGCCTATTGCCAGCCGTGGTTCGCGTGGCCGTCCGATGGTCAATTTGATTGCGCTCGATGCCGATGAAAAAGTCACCGCCATCTTGCCCGTGACCGAAGACGACAAGCAAAATGACAATAGCTATGTGTTCTTTGCAACCGCATCGGGCATGGTAAAACGCGTCCAATTGTCACAATTTAAAAACCTTCGCGCCAACGGACTTCGCGCTGTCGAACTCAATGACGGCGATAACTTGATTGGCGTTGCCATTACCGATGGCGAGCAAGACATCATGTTATTCTCTAATGAAGGTAAAGCGATTCGCTTTAATGAAAGTAAAATCCGTGCGATGGGTCGTACCGCAAAAGGGGTACGCGGTATGCGGGTGACGCTACTGGCCAATCAAGGTATCGAAGACGAGGACACCGAGCTTGAAGACGATAGCCATGATGACCAAGACAATGACAGTGTCGTTGCGGTTAGCCGTGTGGTGTCGTTAGTTGTAGCCCCACAGCAAGGCGAGATTTTATGTGCTTGTGAGCGTGGCTTTGGTAAACGTACCCCTGTCTCTGATTTCCCTGTCAAAGGTCGGGGTGGTAAAGGCATTATCGCCATCAAAACCACGGCGCGTAATGGCGAGCTGGTGCAGGCGTTAGCGGTAACCGATGCTGATGATATTGTGCTGATTTCTGATGCAGGCACGCTTGTTCGTACACCTGTCGGACAAATCGCGCAAACAGGTCGGAATGCGCAAGGGGTCACCCTGATTCGTATTTCAGAAGATGAATCATTGGTATCTATTGCTTTGGTTGAAGGCGGTAGTGAAGACGAGCTGGACGAAGATAGTTTAGAGGCAGCATTGGCTGACAATATCACGCAAGATGGTACTGATTTACAAGACAGGGCGGATTTGCAAGACATCGAGTTGTCTGAAGCGCTGCAGCAAGATGGTTTACTAGAAGCCGATGCACAACAGCTAGATGACTAATTTGTAGCCTTGCTATTTGTAACCTCGCTTTATCAAACCAGCTTATCAATCAATAAGCTGGTTTTTTTCGCTCAATTCTACAATTTCGCAACAGCCAGCAAGTTTAAAGCCTTATAAAATTTAAAGTTACTTTGTTCCAACAATCCTATTACATTAAAAGACGAGTATACCCATGTCAAAACTGCATCTACATCACCTTGAAAAATCGCGTTCGTTTCGAATTCTTTGGCTATTAGAGGAATTAGAACTGCCTTATCAGTTGACCAAGTACGAACGCCATCATGGTTTGGCGCCCAAGTCTTTGCAAAAAATTCATCCGATGGGTAAGGCACCTATCCTGCAAGATAATGGAAAAACGCTGATTGAATCGGCCAATATCATTGAGTATTTGATTGATAACTATGACCAGTTAAGCGACCAGCAAGATGCTCAGCCGATATCACAACTGGTGCTGAATAAAAAATTTCGCCCAGATTATGGCAGTGAGGCGTATGAACAGTATCGATATTGGCTGCATTTTACTGAAAGCTCGTTGATGCCCTTGCTTATTATCCGACTGCTATTTGCTACCATGATAGAAAAATCACCGATAGGTATCAAACAAGTGGCAAAATTACTCAAATCGGGGATAGACAAATCTTATCTGAATCATTCATTAACCGAGCAGCTCAAAATGCTAGATAAGCATTTGGGGAGTAATGAATGGCTTGCTGGCAACCAATTTAGCGGCGCTGATATACAGCTTGAATTTGGCATAAACGCCATGCAAGAAACCCATAGTTTAGAGGCAAAATACGCCAATATTCACAATTGGTTAAAAAAATGCCAAGCTCGCCCAGCTTATCAAAAAGCGGTTGATAAGTGTTGATGGTTGACTGTCAAGCGATTTAATGCTTTTATTGCTTTACTTTGTTGATAAATTTACTATACGGTCAGAAAAAACAGTTGTTTTTTCACCTTTATTTCATAGCTAAATACCTATTAAAAATTAGGGAAAATACATAAATATTTTTTTCATGTAAAATATTGCTATCGCTATTTATAACAATGTTTTGTGTCTAATAGTTGAATACTTTGAGTCGTTTACAACCTAGCTCCATTCTAGGTTATTTCCATGGATGGATGCCATTGCCAGAAGGAACGAAAAATGCAATATCAGTATTTTAAAGACCCTGATAGTCAAGAAACCCAAGAATGGCTTGACGCCTTTGATTCGGTGATCAAGTCAGTGGGAAAAAAACGTGCCACTTTTTTACTAAAAGCCATCTATGATAAGGCGGTACAAGAAGGATTACGCGTTAACCGTCTTGACACCGCTTACATCAACACTATTCCTGTAGAAGATCAACCCTCTTATCCCGGTGATTTAACCCTAGAGCGTAAAATTCGCGCTATCATTCGTTACAATGCGGTGGCGATGGTGATGCGTGCCAACAAAAATGACGACGACTTAGGCGGTCACTTAGCGACGTTTGCCTCAAGCGCGACGTTATACGAAACAGGTTTTAACCATTTTTGGCGCGCAGCGAGTGAAAGCTTTGGCGGTGATATGATTTATTATCAAGGTCACGGTTCACCAGGGATGTATGCTCGCTCATTTTTAGAAGGTCGATTGACTGAAGAGCAGCTAACGAATTTTCGCCGTGAAGTAGGCGGCAAGGGGCTATCTAGCTACCCACACCCTTATTTGATGCCTGACTATTGGCAGTTCCCAACCGTGTCGATGGGTTTAGGCCCAATCATGTCGATTTATCACGCGCATGTGCATCAATATCTTGAAAATCGTGGCTTGATTCCAAAAGAAGGTCGCAAAATTTGGGCATTCTTGGGTGATGGTGAAACCGATGAGCCAGAGAGCCTAGGTGCTATCTCACTAGCAGGTCGCGAGAACCTAGAAAATTTGATTTGGGTGATTAACTGTAACTTACAGCGCCTAGATGGCCCTGTACGTGGTAACGGTAAAATCATCCAAGAGCTTGAATCCGTGTTTCGCGGTGCAGGCTGGCGAGTGATTAAAGTCATCTGGGGCGGTAAATGGGATACGCTACTAGACAAAGACCATACGGGCGCGCTCAAACACCGTATGCTTGAGACCCTCGATGGTGAATACCAAGTGTATAAAGCGCGTGATGGTAAATTTGTCCGTGACTATTTCTTTGGTAAATACCCAGAACTTGCCGAAATGGTGAAAGATTGGACTGACCAAGAAATCCAAAATTTAGACCGTGGTGGCCATGACCCGATGAAGGTGTATGCCGCATTTAGTGAAGCCATGAAAGCCAAAGGTCAGCCGACGGTGATTTTGGTTAAAACCGTCAAAGGCTATGGCTTATCTAACCAAAGCCAAGCGGTCAACAAAACCCACCAAATCAAAAAACTCGAAATTGATTCGTTAAAATACTTCCGTGACCGTTTTGATTTGCCATTTACCGATACGCAGCTTGAAGAATTGCCGTTTTATCGTCCTGATGAAAATTCTGCTGAAATCCAATACCTCAAAGGTCGACGTCAAGCACTGGGCGGACATTTACCCAATCGCCGTAGTGGTCATATTCCACTCGATGTCCCAGGATTGGAGATTTTTGACAAATTACTACAAGGTAGTGCGGGCAAAGAACAATCTACCACCATGGTATTTGTACGCTTGCTAGCGGCACTGCTAAAAAATAAAGCGCTGCAAGAGCGTGTAGTGCCGATTGTTCCTGATGAAGCCCGTACTTTTGGTCTTGAAGGTATGTTCCGCCAATTGGGTATCTACTCGGCATCGGGTCAAAATTATACCCCTGAAGACCATGAAGCCTTGATGGGTTATAAAGAAGCCAAAGACGGTCACATGCTGGAAGAAGGCATTAATGAAGCGGGTGCGATGAGTACTTGGATTGCGTTAGCGACCAGTTATTCAACCAATGCGTTACCGATGATTCCTTTTTATATCTATTATTCGATGTTTGGTTTCCAACGTGTCGGTGATTTAGTTTGGGCCGCAGGCGATATGCAGGCGCAAGGGTTCTTGCTTGGCGGTACCGCAGGTCGTACCACACTCAATGGCGAAGGCTTACAGCACCAAGATGGTCATCAGTTGATTTTATTTAACACGGTGCCAAACTGTGTCACTTATGACCCATGTTATGGTTATGAGCTAGCGGTGATTGTACAAGATGGTCTGCGCCGTATGTATGGTGAAGGCGAACGGGTTTTCTATTATATCACCTTAATGAATGAAAACTATGAGCAACCAGCTATGCCAACAGGGGTCGAAGAAGGCATCAAAAAAGGCATGTACTTGCTCAAAGATAATGGTTCAAAACAAGTGCAATTGCTGGGTTCGGGCGTGATTTTACGTGAGGTTGAAAAAGCCGCGCACATTCTAGCTGAAGAATTCAACATCAATGCCAACGTGTGGAGTGTCACAAGCTTTAATGAACTCACTCGTGAGGGCATGGCATGTGATGAGTACAATCGTCTACACCCATTAGATGAACAGCGTACGCCTTGGGTTACTGAACAACTTGCACAGCATGAAGGCATTGTAGTCGCCGCCACCGACTATATGCGCATTTTCTCTGAACAAATTCGCGCCTACCTACCAGACAGTCGTCCGTATGCCACCTTAGGTACCGATGGTTTTGGTCGTTCGGATAGCCGCAGCCAATTACGTAGTTTCTTTAAAGTGGATGCTGCCCATATTGTGGTAGCAACGCTCAAACTATTGGCAGATGAAGGCGAAGTTGATGCGCGTTTGGTCAAAGATGCCATTAGTAGCCTAGGTATTGATGCCGATGCTTCACCTGCTTGGTATCCTCAAGTACAAATCGACCAATCCCCAGATGCACCAGCGATTTTAGGCGCGAATCCAAAACCTGTACCAACCTTGGTTGAAGAGGATGATGAAGCGATTTCAGCAGACGGCAAAGCAGAAGATAAAGCCGATGCGCCAATTCTTAACGAAAAACCTGAATAATATCAATTAATAATTGGAAAAAATCAGCCACGTATTAGCGGCTGATTGCCCACTTAGTAAAAATAAAAATTTAAGGATAAACCCATGGAAATCAAAGTTCCCGACTTAGGCGTTGATAGCGCTGAAGTCAGCGAAATTATGGTCAAAGTCGGCGATGTCATCAATGTGGACGATAACATTGTCTTATTAGAGTCTGACAAAGCCTCTGTAGAAGTACCTGCGACATCAGCAGGGACTATTACAGCGATTAGTATCCAAATCGGCGATAAGGTCAAAGAAGGTGATGTGATTCTCACCATCGATAGTGTAGACAATAGCCAATCCAACACTACACCCGTAGAGCAATCTGCGCAACAGACAGACCAACAAGCAGCCCAATCTAACGAAGCTGGAGAAATTAAAGAGGCTAAAGAGGCTAAAGAGGCTAATGCGACTTCATCGCAAGCGCCGTCTATGGCTGCGTCAAACCAATCACAGCCAACATCTACATCGGCTGAAGCAACTTATACATTGCCAGATTTGGGGGTAGATAGCGCAGAAATTAGTGAGTGGTTGGTCAAAGAAGGCGATACTGTCACTGCTGAACAACCGCTGGTATTGGTCGAATCCGATAAAGCATCGGTCGAAGTACCGGCACCTGTCAGTGGAAAAATTGTCAAATTTTTAGTCAATGCAGGTGATACGGTCGCCAATGGTCAAGATTTTATCGTGATGACCTCCCAAGCAGCTTCGCAACAGCCATTAGCTAGTGACCCATCAGAACAAGCCGCCAGTCAAGCCACTTCAGCCGCAAACCAAAATGAGCCACCCGCTCAAACGGTATCTGCGCCTCAATCATCCACCCCCGCTGGTAAGCAAACCTTTGGTTTGCCTGATCTTGGGGTAGAGTCGGCACAGATTAGTGAATGGATGGTCAAAGTAGGCGATGAGATCACAGCAGAACAACCCTTGTTGTTGGTAGAATCCGATAAAGCCTCGGTGGAAGTCCCCTCGCCAGTCGCAGGTAAAGTGGTTGAATTACTGGTTAACGCTGGCGATACCGTCACCAATGGTCAAGACTTTGTTGTAATTGAAGCGGTGGGGTCAGTGCAATCAGCATCAAGTTCAGCATCACAGCCGCAAGCGACCACCCATACCGCTCAGCAAGAAGTCGCTAAAACGCAAAATACCGCGCCGACTTCAACTAATAGCGCCAGTACACTATCTAGTCAGTCAAATTCACAGTCAAAACTGTCTGAGTCGCAAATCAATGCCAAAAATGCCGCGGTTTATGCAGGTCCAGCGGTGCGCAAACTTACGCGCCAATTGGGTGTTGATGTCAGTGAGGTGACTGGCACGGGCGCTAATGGGCGTATTGTCAAAGAAGATGTGTTTGCTTATGTCAAAAATACAATAAAAGCAATTAGCACGCCCGCAGTAGCAAATAATATATCTGCGCCTTCAGCGGCTCGCTCAGGATTACCTAATTTACCCGATATGAGTAAAACGGAAATTTGGGGAGAAATTGAGCGCCAAGATTTGACCCGTCTACAAAAAGTCTCAATTCCGCAGCTTAATTACAATACCTATTTGCCACAAGTCACCCAGTTTGATTTGGCAGATATTACCGATGTTGAAAAATTGCGTGGTGACCTAAAAGATGAGATGAAAAAAGAAGGGGTGAGTCTAACTATTCTGGCTTTCATCATGAAAGTAACCGCTTATGCGCTCATGCAACACCCAAAATTTAACAGCCATTTAAGCAATGACAATACCCAGATTATTATCCGTAAATCCGTGAATTTAGGCTTTGCTGTAGCCACCGAGGAGGGTTTGACAGTCCCTGTCATTCAACGTGTAGAGCAAAAAGGTATCAAACAACTAGCGATTGAAATCGGTGAGCTTGCCAAAAAAGCGCGTGATAAAAAACTATCTGCCAAAGAGTTAACCGGCGCGTCATTTACGATTTCAAGTCAAGGCAATCTTGGCGGTACTTATTTTACGCCGCTGGTCAATTGGCCACAAGTTGCGATTTTAGGCATCAGTGAATCTAGTATTCAGCCACGTTGGAATGAGACCAAAGGCGAGTTTGAGCCACGTTTAATGCTACCGTTGTCATTATCGTATGACCACCGTGTGATTAATGGTGCGGACGCTGCGGTATTTACCCGATATATTGCGAAATTACTAGCAGATCCACGCCGCGTGTTGTTATAAATTGCAGCGCAAAAAAACCTAGCGTGTCATGTGCATGCTGGGTTTTTTAATGCCCAAAAAAAGCCCTTAGTCAAAACTAAGGGCTTTATGAATGCCAACAAGCTTATTTTTCGGTTTTTGCTAAGAAGAACCAAGTGTCTAACACCGAATCCGGATTCAATGAAACAGAAGTAATACCTTGTTCCATTAACCACATCGCTAGGTCTGGATGGTCAGAAGGGCCTTGTCCACAGATACCGATATACTTGCCTTGTGCGTTACAGGCATCGATAGCCATTTTCAGTAGTTTTTTAACCGCTGGGTCACGTTCATCAAATGATTGAGATACGATACCCGAATCACGGTCAAGACCAAGCGTTAACTGGGTTAAATCGTTTGAGCCGATTGAGAAACCATCGAAGTATTGTAAAAACTCTTCTGCTAACAAGGCATTGGTTGGCAACTCACACATCATGATGACGCGTAAACCGTTTTCACCACGTTTAAGACCATTTTTCTCAAGCAGTTCTAGTACCTTACGCGCTTCTTCTGTGGTACGTACGAATGGAATCATGATTTCAACGTTGGTTAAGCCCATTTCATCACGAACACGTTTTAATGCACGACATTCTAATTCAAAGCAGTCACGGAAGTTTTCTGATACGTAACGGCTTGCACCACGGAAACCGAGCATGGGATTTTCTTCAGATGGCTCATATAGTTTACCGCCGATTAAGTTTGCATATTCATTCGATTTAAAGTCAGACATACGTACGATAACTTTCTTATCTTTGAATGCGACGGCTAGGGTTGAAATACCTTCAACCAATTTATCAACGTAGAAATCAATCGGTGAAGCATAACCTGCCATGCGCTCTTGAATCGCTTGTACGATTTCGCGTGGTAGGGTGTTCATGTTAAGCAGTGCCTTTGGATGCACACCAATCATACGGTTGATGATGAATTCTAATCGCGCCAGACCCACCCCTTCATTAGGGATTTGGGCAAATCCAAAGGCGCGGTCAGGGTTACCCACATTCATCATAATTTTAAATGCCAAGTCTGGCATTGACTCAATTGAGTTGTTTTGGATTTCAAAGTCCAATTGACCTTCGTAGATATAACCGGTATCACCTTCTGCACAAGATACAGTGACTGCTTGACCATCGGTCAATAGGTCAGTGGCGTTACCACAACCCACGATAGCAGGGACACCCAATTCACGCGCGATAATTGCCGCGTGACAGGTACGACCACCACGGTTAGTGATGATAGCAGCGGCACGTTTCATGACGGGTTCCCAGTCTGGGTCAGTCATATCAGAAACAAGGACGTCACCTTCTTGTACTTTATCCATTTCATGGATTGAATTGACCACGCGTACAGTACCTGCGCCGATACGTTGACCAATTGAACGACCTTCACAGATGACATCACCTTTTTCTTTAAGGATGTAACGCTCCATGACGTTTTGACTTTCACGGCTTTTTACTGTCTCTGGACGGGCTTGCACAATGAATAATTTGTTACTGTCACCATCTTTTGCCCATTCGATATCCATCGCATGACCATAATGTTTTTCGATGATTAACGCTTGTTTGGCAAGTTCAACCAATTCTTCATTGCTCAGTGAAAATTGGTTGCGTTCTGCTTTGTCTACTGGGACTATTTTGACTGATTTGCCAGCTGAGTGCTCGTCTGCATAAACCATTTTTTGTTGTTTGCTGCCGAGGTTGCGGCGAATAACCGCGGGTTTGCCGGCATTTAATAACGCTTTTGAAATATAGAATTCATCAGGGTTCACCGCACCTTGCACGACCATTTCACCCAAGCCATAGCTTGCGGTAATAAATACCACGTCATTAAAACCACTTTCGGTATCAATGGTGAACATCACACCTGAAGTGCCTGTCTCTGAGCGTACCATGCGTTGTACGCCAGCTGATAATGCAACACCGGCGTGCTCAAAACCTTTGTGAACGCGGTAAGCGATGGCACGGTCATTGTATAAAGAAGCAAAGACTTCTTTAATAGCAATCAAGATATTGTCAATACCACGGATATTGAGGAAAGTTTCTTGTTGACCAGCAAATGAGGCGTCTGGTAAATCTTCAGCAGTCGCTGATGAACGAACTGCAACAGCGATGTCCTCGCCTTGGCTCATCTCGGCAAAGGCCTCACGGATTTCTTGTTCTAGATCTTTAGGTAACTCTTGCTCAATAATCATGTCACGGATTTTTTTACCCGTGGCAGTCAATGCCGCAACATCATCCACATCCAGACCTTGAAGCGCGGCTTTGATTTTGTCTTGAAGACCTGTACCGATTAAGAATTTGTTAAAAGCTTCAGACGTTGTTGCAAAGCCACCTGGTACGCTTACCCCTAAATCTGTTAGGTGACTAATCATTTCACCTAATGAAGCGTTTTTACCGCCTACTTTGTCAATGTCGTTTTTGCATAACTTGTCGAGTGAGATAACTTGTGCGTTCAAGGTGATAACTCCGTGAAATAAAGATTATTTTGAAAAGATTATAACGGTATTTCGTAGAAAATTCATCTTAAAAAATGATTTTCTAGCAAAAAATTTATAATTTTAGAAAAACTGTCAGCCATTAACAATTCCACTAAAATTTTGCTTGGATGTCGATTTTGTTTGGATGTCTTTGAGTCTAAGGTGAAAAAAACGTAGATAAGCCTTTAGTGACAATAACTGATGGCTAATTAAGGCAAATTAAGCATCGATTTGTTAGATTAAAGCCTACAAGTCACGTATAATAACAAACACTCGACCTGTAAGACAAACGCCTGTGAGACAAAAGATAGTGTCTGCACTGATAACGACATGAATAGATGAAATTCACTGCCAAAAACGCAGTTAATGTGTGAGGTTGACCATCAGTATGAGTTTAAACCAGTGTTAATTTAAATTAGTATGGACGCTGCTTGTCATTTTTTTGGATAATTTTTCATGACCATTGAGCAAATCAAAGCCACGATTCAAAATAAAGACGCCTTAAATTTTGCAAATTCGCAGTCGTTGCGAAGTGTGTTTTTTATCTCCGATGGTACCGCGATTACGTCTGAAACCCTAGGTCGTTCTATTTTAAGCCAATTTCCCACGGTACCATTTGAGACTCGGGTTATTCCTTATGTTGATACCCTTGATCGCGCCGATGAAGCGGTCAATCAAATCAATCTTGCCCACCAACGTGATGGGGTAAAGCCGCTAGTCTTTGATACAATCGTTGACCCTGTGATTCGTGAGCGAATCAACGGTGCAGATGCCTTTAACTTGGATATTTATGAAGGCTTAATTAGTAAAATTGCCGATGAAATCAAAGTACAACCTGCACCGCATACCGGTCATGCGCATGGGGATGTCGATTCTGAGAACTATAAATCACGTATTGATGCGGTGCATTTTGCTTTAGATAATGATGATGGCGCGCGTACCACCCATTATGATGCGGCAGATATTATTTTGATTGGGGTGTCACGTTCGGGCAAAACGCCCACCTCTTTATACCTAGCGTTGCAATTCGGTATTCGTGCGGCGAATTATCCGTTGACTGAAGATGATTTATATGAAAATTCGTTGCCCAAAGCGTTAAAGCCCTACCGTGACAAACTGTTTGGTTTGGTGATTGACACCGATCGACTGGTAAAAATTCGTAACGAGCGCCGTGCAGGTAGTCGCTATGCAAGTTATCAGCAATGTCAGCAGGAGTTGCGCGCCATTCAAGGTATTTATATTTCTCAAGGGATTCCAAATATTGATGTATCCACGATGTCGATTGAAGAAATCGCGACGCGTATTTTACAGATGACGGGGTTAAAACGTCGAATTGGTTAATGTAATTTCTTAACATACGGTTAATTTATCGTATTTTATATTTCATTTAAAAATTTTTTATTCATTATCAAGGCTTAAAATATGGGAGCTAATATGCCAAAAAAACGGATTAATGACAAAGTTACTCAAATTCCCCCTACAAACAATGACAACGAAAACATCTGTGATTCCAACACACAGTCAATTATTGAACCCCAAGAAAATATTACCGAAATTTTGGCAAAACCAACCAAAACTGAAATTTCGGATTCTGATAAAAAAGCCAATACCGTCAGTATCAGTGAAGACGACGATAAGGTAAAACATTTTGATGATGCATCGGTGCATTTTGATTTAATTAGCCCGCTAGATAACACCCGCATCAATTTAAAGCGTTATAAACGTCAAGATGCCGTTAGCCATGCCTATGATTATGATGCTGTCGTGATTGGCGCAGGACCCGCGGGTGAAGCAGCAGCGATGAAAATCGCCAAATCTGGGCAAAAAGTTGCCGTGATTGATCCACGCAAACAAGTGGGGGGCAACTGTACGCACGTAGGCACGATTCCAAGTAAAGCATTGCGTCAGTCAGTGTTTAATATTATCGGTAATCGCCGCGATCCTATCTTAAACCAAGGCATTGACTATCACCAAATTCCACTCAATAAAGTATTAACCAAAGCGCGCGAAGTGGTGCGTAATCAGGTAGAAACGCATACCCGTTTTTATGAGCGCAATCAAATTGACTTAATCAATGGTTGGGCAAGTTTTAAAGATACCCATACCATTCATATTGATATGAGTGATGGTACCGAGCAAGACATTACCTTTGAACAAGCCATTATTACTGTGGGTAGCCGTCCTTATCGCCCAGATTTGTTAGATTTTAGCCATCCTCGCGTGTTTGATTCTGATAAAATCCTACAAATGGATTATGTGGTACAGCGCATTATTATTTATGGTGCAGGCGTGATTGGCTGTGAGTATGCGTCTATTTTTACTGGTCTTGGCTATAAAGTAGATTTGATTAATACCCAAGAGCAGTTGCTTAGCTATCTAGATGATGAGATTTCTGACGCATTATCGCATGACTTTAGACAATTTGGCGTGTTGATTCGTAACAAAGAAGAAATTGAACGGCTAGAAACTTATGATGACTGCGTGATTTTATATCTAAAAAGTGGTAAACGCATCAAATCAGATGCTATTTTATGGTCAAACGGTCGCTCAGGTAATACCGACAGTCTCAACCTTGCCGCCATCGGACTCACCGCAAACAGCCGTGGTCAACTTAAAGTCAATGAACATTACCAAACCGATATCCCAAATATTTACGCAGCAGGGGATGTGATTGGCTGGCCATCGCTTGCATCGGCAGCTTACGACCAGGGACGCTGCGCCGCTGCTTATATGGTGGGCGATGAAAACGCACAACCTGTTCGCAGTGTGCCAACGGGTATTTATACCATTCCTGAAATTTCAAGCATTGGTAAAAACGAACAAGAATTAACGGCCGAAAAAGTGCCGTATGAAGTGGGTCAAGCCTTCTTCAAACACCTTGCCCGCGCACAAATCATCGGTGAGCGTAGTGGGGTGTTAAAAATACTGTTTCACCGTGAAACCTTAGAGGTTTTAGGTATCCATTGTTATGGCAATCACGCCTCTGAGATTATTCATATCGGACAAGCAGTGATGGAAAGTAAGGGCAGCAATACGCTAGAATACTTTGTCAATACTACCTTTAACTACCCAACGATGGCAGAAGCCTATCGCGTTGCTGCCCTCAATGGTCTTAATCGGGTGTTTTAATGGCGCAGATTAATGTAAAGCTACAACCCCAGTACCTAAAATTACAACCGCAGTTGCAACAAGCGCTATCTGAGTTAAAATTGCCACTATCGGATGAGCAGCAATTACAGATCCTGTACTATCTACAGCAGCTGTTATTTTGGAATAAAGCGTATAATTTGACCGCTATCAAAGATGACCAACAAGCGTTAATCAAACACATCTTTGATAGTTTGTCGATTGTGCCATTTTTGCCAGCCGGTGATTTGCTAGATATTGGGACGGGTGCGGGTTTGCCAGCGGTGATAGTTGCCATTTGTCAGCCACAACGTGCGGTGACAGCGCTCGATAGTAACCAAAAGAAAATTCGCTTTATCAAACAAGTCGCCAGTGAGTTGGGGTTAAAAAATCTAACACCGGTTGCCAGTCGTATCGAAGCGCATGCAGGTAGTTATCAAGTGATTACCTCAAGGGCGTTTGCATCACTGGTGGATTTTGTCATCCATAGTCAAAGCAAATTGGCAGACAATGGTGTCATTTGTGCCATGAAGGGGGTTGAACCTATTGACGAGATTCAAGCGCTTCAAACTGAGTGGCAAATTAACACGCAGGTGTTAACCGTGCCTGAGCTGCATGAATCACGCCATCTGATTTATTTGCAAAGATAAACATCCCATTTCAGCCAGTTTTACCGGTATTAGGGTTTGATAAACTGGCTGTTTTTGACTACAATTTTCAACCTTTTTATCAACACATTGCGAGACAGTTCATGGATATTTTAGCCATTGCTAATCAAAAAGGTGGGGTGGGCAAAACCACCACCGCGGTTAATTTGGCAAGTGCACTGGCACATCGCCGCAAAAAAGTCTTACTGATTGATTTGGATGCCCAAGGCAATGCGACCACGGCATCAGGGCTGGATAAACGCGAGTTAGAATACAGCATTGCTGATGTGCTATTAGATGATTTACCAATCCATGAGGCGATTGTCAAAACCCCGAATGGGTTTGATATTGTCGGTGCCAACAATGAATTGTCAGGCAGTGATTTGCATTTAAGTCAAAAGCCTGAAAACCATGCAATTTTGTCAAAAGCCATGCAGCAGCTCGCTGATATGCCTGCCAAAAACGGCCGCGCGACTAAGCCGTATGATTTTATAGTGATTGACTGCGCGCCGAGTTTAAGTTTACTTACCATTAATGCAATGTGTGCCACATCAGGGGTGATTATCCCGATGCAATGTGAATATTTTGCATTGGAAGGATTGGCGGATTTGTCGCAAACCATTGAGCGTTTGAAGTCGCTAAACCCAAAACTGCATATTCGCGGTGTGCTAAGAACCATGTTTGACCCGCGCAATACCTTGGCAAATGATGTCTCTATGGAATTGATTGAGCATTTTGGTCCGATTTTATTTAATACCATCATTCCCCGTAATATTCGTCTAGCAGAAGCCCCCGCGCACGGCATCCCTGCGCTTGATTATGAGATGAATTCAAAAGGCTCACAAGCGTATATTCGCCTTGCCAATGAAATTATCAAGCAAAGTCGCCAATTCCAACTTGCCTAGCTTAAGCTGTTTGGGCACTTTTTTTGTTAACTTGTTGGCAAGTGCGCACTGGCAAAAGCAATGAAACTATTTTTCAAGCAATAGCGAATCTGCTAAAATAGCCAGTTCAAAAATGGCGGCATTGGTTTAATTTTTTATCAGTCATTTTTAACTATTTAATGGCACTGGGAATTTCGACATGGTTAAAAAGCGTGGATTGGCATCAAATCGAGGACTTGATGCGTTACTCGGCTCAATCAAAACAGAAAAATTGATTACCGGTAATCTAATCGATGCGAGTGTTCCAGCCGCTGTCGATGACGCGAAAAGCGCTGAAAAACTACATGCCAAGTCAACCGATGATAGGCAAAATGTCTCAGATGCCGAATCAGCCGAAGCTCGCGACACTATAGCCGTAGCCAAAAATTCGCCTACAGCTGCGGTAACCCCCAAACCACTCACCGCAAAACCCGCCAAAACACTAAAGTCCACTACCCATAACGCATCGATAAATAACGATGATGATAGTAATGTGGCTGGGTTAAATTTGATGCATATCAACGTCGCGTATTTGCAGCGTGGCAAGTATCAGCCGCGCATTGATTTGGACGAAGATGGCTTGCAAGAGTTGGCAACGTCTATCAAGCAGCATGGCGTGATGCAGCCCATTGTGATTCGGCCTTTAACCAAAGTATTGCCCAATTCCTCGATTACCCATGAAATTATCGCGGGTGAACGTCGCTGGCGTGCGGCGCAAATTGCAGGTTTAACCCATATACCTGCCATCATGCGCCCAATGTCAGACGACTTGGCAATCGCTTTGGCTTTGATTGAAAATATCCAACGGGAAGATTTGAGCGTCATGGAACAGGCTGCTGCATTGCAGCGTTTTCATGATGAATTTGGCATGAGTCATTCGCAAATTGCTGATGTGGTGGGTAAGGCGAGAACAACGGTTTCTAATTTGCTGCGTTTGAACCAATTACATGACGATGTCAAACAAGCGTTAAATGAAGGGCAAATGGACATGGGACATGCCAGAGCATTATTGTCGCTGTCACCCAAACAGCAGCCGGTTATTGCCAAAAAAATTATACAGGGTCAATTGACCGTTCGTGAGACTGAAGCGTTAGTCAAAGACATTTTAAATCCAAAAGCGCCGACACAAAGCCAAGAAATTGATTATGATAGGCTGCGACTAAACCAACACCTCTCTGAACAACTCGGTGCCGTGGTAAAAATCAAAGGCTCCTCAAAAGGTAAGGGGAGTATTGAGATATTTTTTCACAATGAAGAAGAATTACAAGCTTTGATTGTGCAGTTCCAGTCGCAACTTGAGCATTAAATTTAGTTTTCTCAATTGATTAGTCATTGGCATGCAAAGGCAGTATAACGGATGTGGGAATTAGTTAAAGCAGGCGGTTGGTTGATGTGGCCCATTGTCCTATGTTCGATTTTGATGTTGATTATTATCATTGAGCGCGCGATAAAACTTAAAGTCAGTACAGTGACACCCGCCCATCTGCGTGAACAATTGATGCAGCGGCTGATTGAGCAGGGCGATATTGATCGTGAATCGCTTGAGAATGTCAAACTCAATTCGCCTTTGGGTGATATCCTTGCTGCAGGACTCATGAATCGCCAGCATGGGATTGATTCAATGACCATGCATATGGAAAACCGCGCCAGTATCACCATCCACCAATTAGAAAAACATATCAATATGTTGGGTACCATCGGTGCTATCGCCCCATTGTTGGGTCTTCTAGGTACGGTACTGGGGATTATTTCATCCTTCTTAGCCATTACCGAAGGCGCAATGCAAGATCCGACCATGCTGGCAGCTGGCGTATCGCAAGCGCTGATTACCACAGCAGGTGGCATGCTGGTTGCGATACCTGCGGTAATGGCGTACCGTATTTTTCAGCGCCGTATTATTGATATCAATGCTGCGTTTGAACAAGAAGCGGGTTTGATGATGCAAGAACTACTGGACAATGGTCTAATCACGCCTCGTTAATGGCGTATAGCTGCGTAAAAGAGTCAAACCATGCGATTTCGTAAACCCACGGTCGAACCTTTAGAAATCAATCTTACCCCGATGATTGATTGCTTGCTGTTTTTGATTGTTTTTTTACTGCTCTCGACCACTTTCAACCATTTTAGTAAACTCAATATCATTTTGCCGCAAGCAGAGGGCGTGCCGATTACCGAGAAAAGCAAACGCATTGAAATCGCGGTGCAAAAAGATGGTAGCTATTTGGTCAATGGTATTGCTTTATCTGGCAATGGCGAAGCTGAATTGACGGCGATGATTCGCCAAGAAGCAGGTGAAGACCGAAAGCAGCTATTTGTTATCTCTGCGGATGCCGAGACCAGTCACCAATCGGTGGTTAAAGTGATGGATATAGCAGGTAAAATGGGCTTTATGAATTTAAATATCAGTACTGTGATACCTGCCACTTCGCTCGATAGTAATATTGCCCCAGTCCCTCATACCAAATAATTTTTATTTTTCAATTTACTGATACAATAGCTGTTAAGTCGTTCTTTTATATATTGAGATGCCATGACTGTTTCAAAACCTTCCAATGCTCACCCACGTTGGCAGACCTATCGAAGATTGCTAGGTTATCTCAAGCCATATTGGTGGGCGATGACGCTAGTCGTCATTGGCTTTACCTTAAATGCAGGCACCGAAGTAGGCATTGCCAAGCTAGTCAAATTCATTATTGATGCGATTAATGAACGTGATCAAGCGCATATCAATCTTTTTCCAGCCTTAATCGTATTGTTGTTTGTACTGCGAGGACTTAGCTCATTTTTGGGTAATTACTTTAGCGCAGTGATTTCACGCAATGTCGTCTATCAGCTGCGTATGCAAGTGTTTTCAAAATTGCTCAGATTACCCAGCCAATTTTATTTGAGCCACAATGCCGGTCAGATTTCTGCAAAATTAATCTTTGATGTCGAGCAAGTGACTGCGGCGGGTACTGATACGCTCAAAACCTTGTTACGCGATGGTCTGACCGTGATTGGGTTGTTGGCGTTTTTGCTTTACAGTAATTGGAAATTAAGCCTGTCGTTGTTTGTGGTATTGCCGCCGATTTTATTGTTAGTCGGTAAAGCCAGTAAACGCTTTCGCAAGCTGTCGCGCGGTATTCAAAAATCCATGGGCGAGGTCAGTCATATTACCAATGAAGTCATCACAGGCTACCAAGTGGTCAAAAATTATGGCGGTCAGCAAAATGAGCTGACGCGGTTTAACAACGCTTCTTTAACCAATCTTAAACAAGGCCTAAAGGTGGTGGTGACCAATAGCATCAATACCCCATTAATTCAATTATTGATGGCGTGCGCGATGGCTGTGGTGGTATGGATTGCATTAAGACCGAACGTATTAGGTGATACCACCGCAGGCGAGTTTATCGCTTATATCAGTGCGGCAGGGCTACTGAGCAAACCCGTGCGCTCGTTGACCGATATCAACCAAGGCTTGCAAAAGGGTTTGGCGGCGGCGGATTCTATATTTGAGATGCTCGATGAAGCCGAAGAAAAAGACACAGGCAAGGTTGAAAAAACTCTGAGTGGTAAAATAGTACTTAACGACCTAAGCGTCACTTTTGAGGATGGCAAACAAGCGCTCAACAACGTAAATTTGGTGGTCAATCCCGGCGAAACCGTGGCGTTAATCGGTAGAAGTGGCGCAGGTAAAACCACGCTAGTCAACTGTCTGATGCGCGCGCTAGAACCCACAAAGGGCAATATTTATCTTGACGATGTCGCTATCGAAGATTTGACATTACATTCACTGCGTAGTCAGATTGCCAGTGTCAACCAACAAGTGGTACTGTTTGATACCTCTATCTATAACAATATCGCCTATGGAGAATTATCTAACCGAACCTCGGAGCAAGTGATTGATGCTGCAAAATCAGCCTTTGCGCACGATTTTATCATGCAGTTGCCGCAGGGATACCAATCAAAGATAGGCTCACAGGGTCTGCAGTTATCTGGCGGACAACGTCAACGCTTATCCATTGCACGTGCCCTGCTAAAGGATGCGCCTATCTTGATTTTGGATGAAGCCACAAGCGCGCTAGATAACGAATCGGAATTTTATATCCAAAAAGCGCTGGAGCGCGTCATGCATGGCAGAACCACCATCGTTATCGCGCACCGATTAACCACTATCCAAAATGCCGATAAAATCGTGGTCATGGATAAAGGTGAAATTATTGAAGTCGGTACCCACGACAGTTTGCTAGCGGCGCAAGGTACGTATGCCAAGTTGTATGAGCGTCATTTTGAAGAGGATATATTGTCAAGCTAATGCAACAAACTCTACTACAGGCGTGGCGCAACAAATCCCTCTGGCTATGGTTGTTATTGCCCGTGTCTTGGTTGTATGGATTGGTTTTTTGGCTCAATAAAACTATTTATCGATTAGGGCTAAAACCAGTTTATTATCCCAACGTGCCCGTCATTGTAGTGGGCAATATCACGGTTGGCGGTAGCGGTAAGACACCGCTAATCATTGCGGTGGTAACCTACCTGCAGCAAAAAGGGCTGACGGTCGGCGTCATCAGTCGTGGCTATGGCGGACAACCCAAACTCATGCCTTGTATCGTGACAGCAAATTCAAAACCCAGTGAGGTTGGTGATGAGCCATGTCTGATTGTGCAGCGTACAGGCGTGCCAATGGCAGTCTGTCCAAGCCGGGGTCAAGCAATTGAGTTATTGCTTAAGCAGTTCCCAAGCATTCAACTTATTTTGGCGGATGATGGACTGCAACATTTTGCCTTGGATAGGGATGAAAACTGGATTGTCGTCGATGCCGATCGCGGCTTTGGTAACCGCCAGCTATTGCCCACAGGCTTTCTGCGCGAACCGATTAAACGCCTGTATCAGCCCAATACCACCGTCATATTTCACCAAAGTGATTGGCAGGATACTCAGGCTTTAACCCATTTTTCAAATAGCCTAAGCAAAAATAGTCATAGCATATCACCCGATATTCGTATGCGTTTGCTACAAAAACCGCTAGAACCTTTATTTAAAACACCTTTATTTAAAACGCCTGCGCAAGATAGTTTACCTGCCCAACAAGTGATTGCCATGACGGGGATTGGATTGCCGCAGCGTTTTTTTAATAGCCTAAGCCAATTAGGATTTGACATCATACCGATGCCATTGAATGACCATCACACTTATAGTTTGCAAGATTTTGCCAACTTGCCAAAGTTACCGATTATCGTCACCGATAAAGATGCGGTCAAATTGCGTGTTTTGTTCGCTCAAGGTCATGAGAAAAATGACATTGCAACAACCATATGGGTGTTACCGGTAGAAGCTGAATTATCACCCGCCTTATATGCGTTAATCGACCGACAAATCGGTGAATTGGTTACCCTTACTGACAATGCTGACAATTAAAAAACTTGTAGGAAATACAATATGTTAAAACATTTGGTCATACCAGCCCGTCTAAAAAGTACCCGACTGCCCAACAAACCGCTGTTAGAAATTCATGGCAAGCCGATGATTCTATGGGTGATTGATCGTGCCAATGCGGTGAAATCGGCGGGAATTGCCGATGATGTTTTTGTGGCAACAGATGATGATAGCATCGCTAAACTGTGTCAAGACTATGGGGCAAGTGTCATCATGACTGACCCCAATCATGCGTCTGGCACTGATAGGCTTGCTGAAGTAGCTAGACTTCAGCAGTGGTCAACTGAGGACATCGTGATTAATATGCAAGGCGATGAACCACTCGTGCCTGCAGGACTCATCAAACAAGTGACTGAGCTACTGCTACAAAAAAAAGATTGCGTAATGGCGACTTTGGCTGAACCCATCCAAAGCGTTGAAGAGTTTTTACGCCCATCGGTGGTCAAAGTCGTCAAAAATGCCCACCAAGAGGCCTTGTATTTTAGCCGAGCACCGATTCCTTGCGATCGTCATACAGCATTGTTGATCGACCAGCCAATCAGTGGCGAAAATAGCGCGCCAAAAAACGCTTACCGACATCTAGGCATCTATGCTTATCGGGTCAGTTTGTTACAGCAATTTAGTGTCTGGCAGCAAGGCGAGCTTGAGCAGCTTGAATCATTGGAACAATTGCGTATTTTGGAGCAAGGCATGCGTATAGCCATTGATATCGCTTCAGAATTGTTGCCGCCCGGTGTAGACACGCAAGAGGATTTGGATCGGCTCAATGAGTTGGCGTTATCAGAGTTATTGAAATAATAAAAAAGCCCAAGTTAATCTTGGGCTTTTTTGTGGTTTTTGCTTTTGTGATGTTGATTAGCTGTTTAAGCTAAATGAATCAAGCGCTTTCACCAAAGATAAGGAGTTAAGGCGGGCTTGTTGGTCATAAATATTACACGTGACAATCAATTCATCAGGACGGATAGTTTCAAGAAAATGGTCAAGTTTTGGTTTGACACTGTCAGGTGTGCCGACAAACGAAATTGCCAACGACGATTCAACCATGTATTTTTCTGCAGATGTCCAAAAAGCATCAATATTCTCAATCGGTTTTGGCATTTGTGAGGGTTTACCACGGCGCAAATTGACAAAACTTTGCTGCGCTGAGGTGAATTGGTAAGCGGCTTCCTCGTCGGTTTCGGCCAATAGCAAGTTACTTGCTACCATCACATAAGGTTGTTGCAAATGGCTAGAGGGCTTGAAATTCTCACGGTACAATGTCACCGCTTGCGATAACATCTGCGGCGCAAAATGCGACGCAAACACATAAGGCAAGCCTAATGCAGCAGCGAGACTGGCACCAAATAAAGACGACCCTAAAATCCAGACAGGCACATTTAAGCCATTAGCCGGCATGGCAGTCACTGTCTGACCATCGAGCGGGTCAAAATAATGCATCAGTTCTTGCACATCTTGCGGGAAGTTTTCGGCATCATTCATAGTGCGGCGCAAGGCACGGAAGGTTGCTCCATCCGTACCAGGGGCACGGCCGACGCCAAGATCGATACGTTCGCCATACAAAGTGGCTAACGTACCAAACTGTTCTGCGACCACTAACGGCGCATGGTTAGGCAACATGATACCACCCGAGCCAATTCGAATCGTTGAGGTGTGAGCGCCAATGTGAGCTAGCAACACACTGGTTGCAGTACTGGCAATGCCGCGCATGTTATGGTGCTCAGCCAGCCAATAGCGGTTAAAACCTACTTGTTCGGCAGTTTGGGCAACAGTCACCGCTTGCTTAAGCGCGTTTTTAGCGTCACTCCCTTCAGGTACAGGAACAAGGTCTAAAAATGAAATAGGGATTTGTTTGGTCATCATTATAGTCATCATAAAAAGAATAGTAGTCCCTTTATAATGGCGAATCCAAAAAAATCAATCACCCAAATTGTTGCTGACAAATATCAATGAAAGCTTTGCCAAAATTACGGATATCGCCATCGACACGGGTGGCTATCCACGTCACATGTTTTCCAAAAATTTTCGTTGGAATTTTGACAAGATTGCGATAATTCTGACCTTCAAATGCCATTTCAGCAATTGTGCCCACGCCCATACCAATACCGACATAGGTACTAATCACATCGGCATCCAAAGCAGTAAGTACAATATTAGGTGTCAGTTCTGCCGCACTAAAGGCTCTATCAATCGCACCACGACCCGTAAAACCACCGTGATAAGTGATAATCGGATAATTCGCTAAGGTTTGGATATCAATCTCAGTGCGATTCTCAAGCTCATGTCCCACGGGCACAATCACATGATGATACCAATCATAATAGCGAATACAGTGTAGATTATCGTGCGCAAGCAGCGATTCAGTTGCGATGCCAATATCGGCTTGACCTTGTGCCACCATATTGGCAATCGACTCAGGGTCAGCTTGATGTAAAATCAGATGGACATTGGGGAATTGTTGTTTAAAGCGCTGTACCACCCAAGGCAACACATAACGTGCTTGGGTATGCGTCGTAGCAATTGACAACTCACCCTGATGGGGATTTTGAAAATCTAAAGTTAAATTTTCAATCGACCTTACTTCTACAAAGATTTTTTCAATATGTGGTAGTAGCAGCTCACCGATAGGGGAGAGACCCACCAATCGCTTACCCTGACGCACAAAAACTTCCGCCCGAAGCTGACTTTCGAGCGCGGCAATATGCTTACTAAGACTGGATTGACTGGTATGTAATACTTTGGCGGCTTGGCTCAGATTGTAATTATTAATCACAGTCTGCCAAACGGTTTCAAGCTGTTTGAGTTGAATTTGTAAATAACGTTGATTGATGACAACATTGATTGCCATAAAATGACCTTAATAAAAAAACGAATAAAAAACGAAATAAAATGCTCGCTATAAGCGCTTGATTGAAGTTAAATCTTAACAAAACTAGGCATTACCGCCATATCTGTGTTAGACACCGCGCCTGCCATGCTACTATCGACTACAGATATGCTTTTAATATCAGGTACCGTGACATGATAGGCATTATTTTGCTGATAGATAGCAATCGGGTATTGCATAATTCGCCTCAAAGCCGTCAACAGCTAAACAACTGACAAAAAGGTTGAAAGTCACCGCAGGGTGTCAAGTATAGCATATTACCATAAAATAGCAGGTTCAAAACCTAGCTGCTTAAGTCAGGCTTATTTAATAGACTTAAAATTTAAAAAATTGAAATATGACAAGTCTGTAGACATTGACTCGGTTATTGATTCAGTTGCAGTCCCGCCTTGTTTCAGATATCGACGTTTCAGACAGCCATAATAATTTTAGTTTGTCTAGACCTAGAAAACCGCTACAATAGCAAGATTTTAATGAAGTTTTGTGGTAAATCGTGCGTGATGAGTGAGAGGTAACATGGAAATATCAAAACAACCTGTGGCAAACGACCAAGCGGCGCTACCAAGCGAAAGCTCAGCAGGCACAAAAAAGTCTTGGGGCGAAGCCATCAAAGCCTATATGGACAAGCGCGCTTGGGTGATGTTGCTATTGGGTTTTTCTTCAGGGCTACCTTATCTATTGATATTTTCTAGTTTATCAATTTGGCTCAAAGAAGCAGGGTTTGATATCAAAATTATCACCATGTTTAGTTGGGCGATGCTCGGGTACTCGTTTAAGTTTGTTTGGTCGCCCCTCGTCAATGCCGTGCCGATTCCATTGTTAACCAAAATGCTAGGCCAACGCCGTAGTTGGTTAGTTGTGGCACAAATCGTGGTCGCCTTTGCAATTTTCATGCTTGGTAGTTTTAATCCCACCAGTGATGTTGTACTCGATTATATGGCATTTTTTGCCGTGTTGTTAGGTTTTTCAGCGGCGACACAAGACATCGTGATTGATGCCTATCGCATTGAAATTGCTGAAAAATCTATGCAGCCCGTACTCTCTGGTATGTTTATGGCAGGCTACCGAATCGGTCTGATTGTTGCAGGGGCAGGGGCGCTGTTCTTGGCAGAATATTTTGGCTCGACCAAAGCCACTTACAACTACGCTGCTTGGCAACAAACCTATTATATTATGGCCTCTTTGATGCTCATAGGGGTTGTCACCACCCTGTTGATTAAAGAACCCACCGTCACCCGGGTGCAGCATGAACGCCCGATGACGGATTATTTTCAACTGTTTTTACTATTTTTAATTTCAGTGATTGCGCTGATTGCCAGTTTTATTGTCATCGGTCATGTGCTTCCAGAGACTGAGTCAAAATTTTTAGGCTTTGTTTATGAGAGTATTAAATTTATTGGCGCTGTTGTTATCGCCATTGGTACCGCGTTAATGTTATTAAAAGCCAAAATCATCAAAAAACAAGTCGCGGTTGACATGTGGGTCGCGCCGATTCAAGACTTTTTCATTCGTTATGGTAAAAAAGCCGTATGGCTGATTTTATTGATAGGCTTGTACCGTATTTCAGATATTGTGGCAGGTACGACGTCAAACTTGTTTTACGTCAATTTAGGCTTTAGCAAAACCGATATCGCCTTGGCGGTCAAAACCTTTGGGATGGGGATGTCAATTGTAGGTGGTATTCTAGGCGGTTTGCTTGCTGAGCGTTTTAAAATCATGAATGCTATGTTGATTGGTGCTATTTTAGCGTCAGCCAGTAATTTATTGTTTGTGATTTTGGCAGGCAAAGGACATGATTTTTTTTATATGTACTCAGCGGTGATGTTTGATAATCTCGCATCAGGTCTAGCAAGTGCCATCTTCGTCGCCTTTTTATCGGTATTGACCAATATTCGCTTTAGCATGGTACAGTATGCACTGCTTAGTTCATTGATGACGTTAACACCAAAAATTTTAGGTGGCTACTCAGGTGCGATGGTAGAGACCATGGGGTATCCTGCTTTTTTCACCTTTACCGCATTGATTGGGATTCCTGTGCTGTTGTTGATTTATATGGTAGATAAGCATGTGATGAGCCAAGACGCGACAAGAGGCGATAACATCACCCATGAATAACCCAATGTCATCTTACACTATTCAATCGTTGTTGGCTGTGCCAAGCACGGTTGAAAAACACATCCGCAAACAGTTGCTGGGTGAGTATCTTCATGTAGGGCAAACTTATCTTATTACCCATGATGGCGAAATGGTAGCTGCAGAGATAGCCACTCAATATTTTGCTGCGCTAGAGGAGTTGATAGCCGGTAAACCATTCGCTTATGTTTTAGGCAAACAAAGTTTTTGGCAGCATGAGTTTTTAGTCAATGAGCATACTTTAATACCGCGTCCTGATACCGAGCGGTTGATAGAGGCGGTGCTTAATCATTATAAAAATAGCCTAAGCAAACCAATGAATATTTTAGATTTAGGCACTGGGTCAGGTTGTATTGCCATCACGCTGGCAGACGAATTTAAAAATTCATCCGTTAGCGCAGTGGATAAGTCGCCTGAGGCGCTAAAGGTAGCAGCAAAAAATGCTAAAAGACTAGGGGTTAATAATATCACGTTTTTTGAAGGCAGTTGGTATGAACCCTTGGTGACAACCAATGCAGATGAAAACAACAAATTTGATATCATCGTATCTAATCCACCTTATATCGATCCCAACGATCCCCACTTGGCAGGCTTAACCGATGAACCCATTAGCGCGTTAATCGCGGATAATAAGGGCATGGCGGACATCTGTCATATTGTCAAAACTGCGCCACAATTTTTACAGCCTCATGGGTTATTAGCGATTGAACATGGGTATGATCAGGGTAAACAGGTTAGGGGTGTGTTTTTGTCAAATGGCTTTGGCGATGTAATCAGCGTCAAAGACTATGGGGACAATGAACGAGTAACGCTGGGTGTACTAAATTAGTGTACTAAATTAATGGGCTAAAATAGCCTAAGCAAATATGTGTAATTTAACTACTATGTCAAAACAAACAGAATTAACCGATGCAGAAATGCTACGCTATGCCCGCCAAATATTGCTAGAAGGATGGGATATAGAAGCACAAACGCGGCTAAAAAATAGCTGTGCAATTATTATTGGCATGGGCGGGCTGGGTTGCCCACTTGCAGAGACCTTGTGCCGTGCTGGCATTGGCAAACTACTGATTATTGACGATGATACGATTGATGAGAGCAATCTGCAGCGGCAGTCGTTGTTTACCCCTAACGATATCGGTCAATCTAAAGCGCTGGTAGCCAAAGCTAAATTACATGAAATCAATGCATTTTGTGAGGTTATCGCCATACAAGCACGTTTAACAGCAGATAATTATCAACAAATGGTTGAACAAGCGAAAATAAATAGCCTAAGCAAATTAATATGCGATTGCACAGATAACTTCAAAACACGAGACCTCATTAATACCATCGCTGTCAAGTCAAATTTGTCATTATTATCAGCCTCAGCCATTGCGCAAACCGGGCAACTGGCATTATTTGCGCCGCAGCAAGGTTGCTATCATTGCTTATTTCAAGGGGCAGGGGATGATGAGCAAACGTGTGCTACTAGCGGTGTGCTTGCCAGTACCACCCAAATCATCGGCAACCTTCAAGCCCAAGCGGCTTTAAGTTTTTTGGGACTGGGCATCAATCCTATAGCGCAAACGTTATTGCTATGGAACGGCAAAACCATGAATCTTAAAAAACTTCACTATCGTAAAGATGCTAACTGCGAGATTTGTAGCCAACCATCGGCTATCACAGACGTAATTTAAACTAGAGTCAATCATGCAAAAAAATCACTTTTTAAAAAAATCCTTAAATATCATTCAGCGGGTCGGGAAAACAGCAACCGTGGCTGGCAAAACAGGGCTGCGTATCGCCCAAGGTGAAAAAATAACCCCAACGCTGCTGCGCCAAAGCTTTGAAGAGTTGGGTACTACCTATATCAAAATCGGTCAGTTTATTGCCAGTACCCCGTCCATCTTTCCCCGAGAATATGTGACAGTATTTCAAGGCTGTCTGGATCAAACCACACCCATGCCTTACAGTTATATTGAAGGCGTCTTAAGAGAGGAACTGGAAAAAGACGGGCAGACATTGGAAGATATTTTTCAAAGTATTGAGGTCAAGCCGTTAGCGTCTGCATCCATCGCCCAAGTTCACAGTGCTATTTTAAAAAATGGCGATAATGTGGTGTTAAAAGTGCAAAAACCTGAAGTAGATACCATCATTCAAACCGATTTAGGCATGATGGTTGGGGTAACTAAACTGATTGACAGTATTGCACCATCGCTAAAATTTGCCAGTATTTCACCCATTATTGATGAAATCCGTTTGCGTATGGCAGCAGAAACGGACTTCTTACAAGAAGCCAAAAACATTGATGATTTCCAAGATTTTTTGAAAAAAACCGACAATCAGAAAGTAGTCGCACCCGATGTCTATCATGATATCAGTACCAAAAAAGTACTTGTCATGACACGGTTCTTTGGGGTGTCGATGATTGATGATGCTGCCATGCGTCAATACTGCAAATACCCCGCACAGGTGATGACAGATACTTTAAATACGTGGTTTTCTAGCTTGATGCTGTGCAATAGTTTTCATGCCGATTTGCATGCAGGCAATTTGATGTTGTTGACCGATGGTCGTATTGGCTTTATTGATTTTGGGATTGTAGGTAAACTTGAACCCAAAGCCTGGCAGGCCAGTATGGGGATGATGGATAGTTTTGCTAAAGAAGACTATCGCGGCATGGCGCATTATATGGTTGAAATGGATATGACCCATGTGCGAGAGCAAGTCAATGTCGATGTCCTTGCCCAAGATCTTGAATCAGTGATGAAAAAAATCTTGGCAGATGATAGTTTGTTTATGGGAAAAACCATTGACCAAACCATGCCAAACCGCTTAAAAGATCATACTGATGAAATCAACCAAATGTTGCTTGAAATGGTGGAAGTCGGTAAACGCCATGGTATTCACTTCCCAAGAGATTTTGCGCTACTCACCAAACAACTGTTATATTTTGACCGTTTTATGAAAGTACTCGCCCCTGAGATGGATATGTTTCATGATGCGCGGATTAAAATGGCATAAACACGCGATGAATTAATCCTCTTTACGCTGTAGCCATGTTCTAAGCCAAGTTAAAATCGCTTGGTGGTGTTTGATACATAGGCTCAGCGCCTTTAAGTCTGCTTTTAGGGTTTTTTGTTCGCGCTGTAGGCTTTCTAACATCAGCTGAACCACCAACTCTGTCACCAGGTCTGAGATATCATCAATATTGCGCTGACTGAGCTCTTTAAAAAACCGCGCCCAATGCTTAATAAGTTTGTTTTGCTGATCTGATGTCAAGCCCGCCAGTATAAAATGCGCTTTGGCATTGATTCGATCGTAAGTTGACCATTTTGGTTCATCAAACCCCTGCAATCTTGACTGAATGGTTTGAATCCAAGTAATCAACTTCAATAATTCTTCATCGGCAATGGCTTGCCAAGTTAGGCAGCAGCTTTCATCATAGTTTTTGCAGGGCGCATTCATCGCATCCGTGATGACATCCGCGATAACACCAGCGATAACATCAGTGCCGCCAGTTGAATTTTCATCTAATCGAATCGGGGCTGTCGGTTTGGTAGATGGGTGTTTCGGTTTAAAAACGTTAGCCGCTTCGCTGCGCTGATAAATATCGCGGATGACAGATTGGCTAATGCGGTTATTTTCCAGACTGCCTAACAGCTCTGGTTGAAACAAAAAACACAGCTGCAGATGCAGTTGTACCGTCAATTCGCTATCAAAATTGAGCAGGGCATCTTGCGCTTGCCGTGCTTGGTTTTTTCGCCCCAATCCCATTTTGTTTTTGATGTCTTCACGCAGCAACCAGCCATAACTGCCTTTTGGCAGTTTTTGGGTCAGCGCAGAGAGCTGCTGCAAAATTTTGCTGCGATTTTCAGGGGTATTGGTAGGATATTGACGCGTCAGACTTGAATACAAATACGCTGATAGGGGAACGGCTTGGGCGATTTGTTGCTGCATCGCTAACAAACCATGCGCTTTGACATAACTATCAGGATCATGATTATCTGGCAGTGTCAAAAAGTGTAATTCCTTGCCATCAGTGAGCGCAGGCAACCCCACTTCCATGGCACGCCAGGCGGCTTTTTGTCCTGCACTATCGCCATCAAAACTTAAAGTAAGTATGGGATTAAATTGCAGTAATCTTTCGATTTGTGATTGCGCCAGTGCTGTTCCCATGGAGGCAACTGCACCATACACGCCCGCTTGATGAAGGCTTATGACATCCATATAACCTTCAACCACCAGCCAGTCTTTGGCTTTAGCCTTACGCCCTTCAAAAAGACCATACAACACGGCTTGTTTATGAAATACCGGTGAATCTGAAGAGTTGATATACTTGGGCTGCTCATCATCAGACATGGTACGACCGGCAAAGCCAATCACGCGTCCTTGTTGGTCGCGGATGGGGAAAATCACCCGATTGCGCAGCAAATCAAAATCACGCCCATTTTGCGAAGTGCGTACCAATCCCAAGATTTTCAACCCTTCGATGTCTTGGGGGAAGGCTTCTTCAAGATGTTGCCAACCGTTTGGGGCAAAACCCAAGGCAAATTCTTCGATAGTGTGCGGCGTCAGACCACGTTTGAGCAAATAATGTTGAGCAAAGCTATTTTGCTGTAATTGATGTTGATAAAACTGGCAGATTTGGGTCAGTAAGTCGTATAAACTTGATGAACTATCCTGCGGACTGCTATTACCCATGCCATCAAAGGGTGAAAACCCGCCAACGCTTGCATCATCATAATCAGCAAAAGGGATAAAGCTCACATCTAAGTCATTAGACGTTTGAAAATCATCAAAAGCGTCTATCCACAAAGCCTCTGCATCGTCAATAGACGGACGCTCGGCAACATCTGAGTCAGAGAGGGCTTGAGCAGGACTTTGAGCCAGATTTTGATGAGAGGATGCCCTTGCTTGCGATACAGCAGGTTTGGTTTGAACGGGTGTTTTTTTATAGGTATGTGATTTGTTGACAGGTTCTTTGGGCAGCTCAATCCCCGTTTGACGGGACAGTTCTTTGAGCGCTTCACCCGCGGTGAGGTTTTCGTACTCTTTCAAAAAGGTGAGCGCATTGCCTGCGACACCACAGCCAAAACAGTTATATAGCCCTTTTTGCGGATTGACAAAAAATGAGGGCGTTTTTTCGCCATGAAAAGGGCAACAGCCTTTGAATTCATTGCCCGAACGTTTGAGCTCCACATGCTTGCCAATAATCTTGACGATATCAGCATTGGCAATGATTTGATCAATGATGGCATTGTTACTCATGGTAAAAAGCGCATTTCCAGTTAAAAATTAGCTGATTGAAAAAAAATAGCTAGGATAAACCTAGCTAATGTTAACAGGGTTTATAGATTATTTGACTTGACTGGTATTGTCAGGTGGCAGACCCAAGCCAATTGTGGTCTCACGTGGTCTGGTTGGTGTTTCATCATTTGCCGTGGTTGCTGGACTTGGCAGGCGCATTGCCGCAGCTTGCTGAATTGAAGTCTGAATCACTTGCGGCTTGGTGTTGCCTGAGTATTGACCAGACTGCTGGGCTAGCCCTTGAACAGCAGCATTTTGTGAGCTTTGACCCAGCACGCCCAATGTGGCTTTATTTAACCAGTTTGAACCGGTACGGGTATTATCAAGCTTGACGCTGCCACGCGCATCAATCAGACCAGGATAGTTGATACGAAGCAGTTGTTTATATTGATTGGCGGTATCGGTCATTCCCAGTTTGTCATAGCTATAGGCGATGGTAGCAATAGACTCTGGAATCGCCTCGCTTTGTGGGTAGTACTGAAATACCCATTTAGCACGGTTGGCAGCTGCCACATAGGCTTTGCGTTTAATATACCAGCGCGCTACATCCATCTCACTTTCTGACAATTGGTTATAAATATAACGCATACGTAGCGCAGCATCTGGAGCATACGCACTATTGGGGAAGCGATTAATCAGTTGCTGAAAGTTATTAAACGCGATGCGCGAATAGCCCATATCACGGTGTGCAGGATTAAGTTTGGTGTACTTCATCACGCCGCCTGATGCTGCCTGCATATTTGAGATGCCGCGAACATAGTAAGCGTAGTCAACTTGCGGGTTGGATGGGTAAGACTGGATAAAACGATCAGCACTGGCAATCGCATCCAAATAGTCACCATGTTGGTACTGCGCATACATCAAGTCAAGTAACGCTTGCTCGCTGTAATCACCCACAGGATAGAAAGTCCGTAAATCGTTCAACTGGCTAATTGCTTTAGCAAGGTTGCCTTTTTTGATGTTGTCAGTCGCTGCTTGGTAGTAGCCTTGTTCGCTTTTTTCAGCTTTGGTCGCGACGACTTCGTCTTTGCCACCAAACAATTTTGAATTTTTTAGCGTTTGACAGCCCGATAAAGTGGTCAAAGCCAGAGTAATTGCGGTGAGACCCACAACTTTGGAAAGATGATGCATACGAACCTCAAATCTATTGCAAAAATATTTGCCCATCATAATACTTATTGTTCAAAACTGAATGCAAAATATTGTATTAAAAATTTCACTAAGTCTATCACGAAACGTTATACTTTGTGACCTATCCGCACATATTAATTTTGAAAATCCCTATACCCTAAGTCTGAACTGTTTATGACCACGCCAATCGCCTCACATCCGATCAACTTAAATCCAATCGAATCAAACATTGAATCTATGAACGAATCTATGACTCAAAACAATACCAATCAACTCGAAGAAGAATGGGAAAACCTGTCACAACCACACCCAAGTACTCAAAACCTGCAGACCCACGACGCTGGCAGTCATCAAATTATCCAAAATTATACAGTCAACTCTGAGCAAATAGGGGAGCGCATTGATAAAATTGCTGCCTTGGTGTTTAGCGATTATTCGCGTGAGCAAATCAAAAATTGGCTTGAATCAGGCGAACTAACCGTGAACGGCGCAGCGCAAAAACCCAAATATCGTCTTAAGCCCAATGATATGTTGGTGCTTAAAGCGAGTTTGACCGCTCAGCAGCAAGATTTGCCCGAGAATATCCCACTTGATATCTTGTATGAAGATGAGGCGGTGCTGGTCATCAATAAGCCCGTAGGCTTGGTCGTCCATCCTGGTGCAGGCAATGGGTCAGGTACGCTAGTCAACGCGCTACTTTTTCATTATCCTGATAGCCGCACGCTACCTAGAGCAGGACTGGTACATCGCATCGATAAAGAAACATCGGGTTTAATGGTGATTGCTAAAGACAGTCAAAGCCAGCTGCATCTAATTAATCAGCTTAAAGACAAATCCGTGTACCGGCTTTACCAAGCAATTGTGTTAGCGTCCGCCGCTGAGCTTGCCCGCCATCGCACCATTGATGCCCCCATTGGTCGCCATCCGACCCAGCGCACCAAAATGGCGGTGGTGGGTAGTGGCAAACCTGCTGTTACTCATCTTGAGAAAATCACAGCGATAAGCGACGCTGTCTCATTGGTCAGCGTCCGTCTTGAAACAGGGCGTACCCACCAAATCCGTGTACACTTATCAAACTTGGGTTTTCCGTTGCTCGGAGATCCGCTCTATGGTGCAGCTCGTAAAAATGCGATATTGTTAAAAACTTTGCATGACGACCAAAAACACATCGTGCAACAGTTCCAGCGTCAGGCACTACATGCTTATGAGCTTGGCTTTATCCACCCAAAAACAGGCGAGCCTATTAAAGTGCAAGCACGCCTGCCCGAAGACATGCAAAAATTACTCGACACCCTAAAGCCCTAACAAAGCCATAACTTTTTACCGTTATACGACTTTGATTAAATGACTGAGGCGTTATTGAGGCGTGTTAGCGGGCAATTAGGGTACGCCCCGCTATTAACCCATTTTTTCCGTCAAATATTTCCAATAGCGTTTTGGTAAATACTGAATATGCAGCTTGCGATTTAACCGCTCTTTGATGGTCACGTGGGTAAAATATTTTTGCCAAAGCGTTTGGTATTGTCGTTCTGCCTCGCTATAAAACTGCTGCGGATGCAGTAGCGCTTCATCATCTACATCACAGATGATATGGACTTGTTCGCTGGGACCATCGTGAGCGTAATAAATACCAAACCCGCGTTTGACATCATAAATCGCCCAAGTCTGATCGGCATAGCGTGCTTTAAAATGCTGATGCAAAATGGGTAATACATTAAAATCAGGCTCAACGCGCGCAAAATATACCGGTTTGTCGGTGTCTGGCATTTGCATTTCTTCAAATCGCACAAACGCCTGCATACGGTGGCGCTCACGCCCGACCATTTTGATAAGCTTGCTCACTGCCATCACATCCGCATGGGTATAATTCTCCCACACATCAAGGTTGGGATTGGACAATTGAAACCGTACCACCCCAAACAGATGACTATAAACTGTAGGCGATTCTGATAAAAAACCCCACAGCAGTTGTCGCATACCGTTTTTGCCAAAGACGCACGCTAATTTATCACTCACCCGTAAGGTTTTGGATTCATCGGTCGCGACGGTGACAGTGTCTTGCCAAAAATTGGGCACTACTTCATGCTCGGCTTGAATGGTCACAATCGGTGTGTGCTGCCAACCGTTCTCATAGATGGTAAACACACACGTGAGCCACCCTTCAAAGCTGCCATCAAAGATTAAAATAGGGGGCTCAGCCGTCATTAAATCCATAAATGATTGACCTTTTGCACAGTGGACTTTAAAACCTTAATTTTAAAAGATTGATTTTAAAAAATTAATTTTAAAACAATAATGCTAAAACAACACCAATTGACCATGCCGCTCGGCTTTGAATTTGGTTTGGGTCTGCGCCAGCACATAATCGCGAAAGTTATCCTGCGTTAAATGACTTAAATGCTCATTGCGACCTTTGAGTGCGATAAAGTATTTGGCACGGTTTACGGCAGCGCCCATTTGCTTGAGATGTTCGAGCGTCAACGTCGAAAATTTTCGTGCCTGAACAATTTTTTTGGCAGTTCGGGTGCCAATACCAGGAATACGCACAATCATTTTGTAAGGCTCGGTCTGAATATTGACGGGGAAATGTGACTTATTACGAATCGCCCAAGCCAATTTGGGGTCACAGTCCAAATCCAAGAACGGATGGTCATCGGGTAGAATTTCTTCTGCTTCAAATCCATAAAAACGCATGAGCCAATCCGCTTGGTACAAGCGATTTTCTCGCACCATCGGCACAGGAGTACCCATGGCGGGCAAGCGATTGTCACTGAGCATAGGTACATACCCTGAATAGTACACCCGTTTTAGGTCGTATTCTTGATAAAAATGGCTCGATAAACGGATGATTTGTAAGTCGGTCTCTTGCGCTGCGCCCACAATCAGCTGGGTACTTTGACCCGCTGGGGTAAATTTTGGGGTATGTTTGTGTTGTTTTTTACTGTCTTTAAACACCACGATTTGTTCTTGCACCACTTTCATTGGCGCTTTCATATCGTCATGGTTTTTTTCAGGGGCGAGCAATGCCAAGCCTGATTTGGTGGGGATTTCCATATTGACGCTTAAGCGATCGGCATACAACCCTGCTTCCTGCATCAACTCAGCAGACGCACCGGGAATGGTTTTTAGATGAATATAGCCATTGAATTTGTGCGCAAGGCGCAAGGTTTTAGCGACACGAACCAATCGCTCCATGGTATAGTCGGGTGATTTAAAAATCCCTGAGCTTAAAAACAAACCTTCAATATAGTTGCGCCGATAAAACTGCATGGTCAAATCAACCACTTCTTCGACAGTAAATGCTGCGCGCGGCGTATCGTGACTGCGCCTTGAGGTGCAATACGCGCAATCGTAGATACAATGATTGGTAAATAATATTTTTAATAAGGAAACACAGCGACCATCTTCGGTATAACTATGACAAATACCCGAGTTGGCCGTGCCGAGTCCTTTGTTATGATTGTCACGTTTGCTGCCACTTGATGAACAGGAAACATCATATTTGGCAGCATCGGCTAAGATGGATAATTTGTCTTGCAATCTTTCATAATTCATCGCGTAAACCTTGCATATCTTATATATCAGCGGATAAAAACATAAAAAATAGGTTGCAAAATTAAACTTAAGATGAGTATTTTACCTTATCAGCCGCTAAAAATACGGTTAAAAAAAAGCAAGACGACAACATGTGACGTCTTGCTTTGGGTAGATTAACTAATTAGTGTCTACGAATTACGAATTACGAATTACGGGTTAACGATAATAGCCGGTGCGGTCGTGACAGGCACGGTGGTCATTGTCGCTACCGCAGGCGTTGATGCCGGTAGCAATACGGGAGTTGTCGTGGTAGTAGAAACAACGGTGGAAGGTTTTGACACGGTTACTGTCGCGCCTGAGCCCGTTTGTACCGTCACTGGGGCGGTGGTATTGACATTCGATGTTGATACTACAGTGGTACTGGGCGCTGTTGTTAACAGAGGGGCTGTGGTAGTGACGACAGGCGTAGAGGTAGAGACAGTGCGATAAGTCGGCGTGGTGACAATTTGCGTCGGGTAAAATGGCATACCGTCAACGATGGTAAATCCATTGGGGCGAACCATCACGGTATCGCTAGTGCCATCGATATGTTGATTGACAATCGTTGTGGTTTTTGGTGCGATGCGGGTCGTGGTTACTGTTGTAGTTTTTTTGGCGGCGGCTTTAACGGTGCGCGCATGACTGGGCGTTGCCACGGCACTCATGGCAATCACCGCAACTGTCGCGGCAACGATTTGAGATTTTTTTATAGCGGTCATCATCATGTTGTGTTTCCTCAAAAATACACAGTGGTGAAGAATAAATAGGGGTCAAAAATATACACCGAATTGATGAAATTATTATGCGCATATTGTTGATAGAAATATAAGTTATAAATGTAAATAACACGCAAAATTTGCAATTTATGCGATAACTGCTGTGAAAAAATGTAACTGCATGGGTCAATTAACCCATTGAACAGGACACTTTGATAGGCTTAAAACTTTGTCAGGTAAAGCGCTTAGACAAGCAAAAAAATAGGCGTGACGGTTGTTTTATTGGGTTACAAGGTTTATCCTTATCCGTTGACATTGAATATTTGGGCAATGCCACGTTAGCGTAAATTTTTTAGCAGTCAAACTTATCAATTAAATGTAGGAGCTATTCATGTTTTCACATGTAGAACCGTATGCGGGTGACCCGATTTTGGGGCTGATGGACAAGCATAAACAAGACCCACGTGCCGACAAAGTTAATTTGGGTGTGGGTGTCTATTTTGATAATGACGGTAAATTACCCGTCCTCAACTGTGTGCAAAAAGCTGAAGCACAAATCGCTAATCCACCAAAACCACGTCCCTATCTGCCAATGGATGGTCTGCCAGGTTATCGTGCTGCTTGCCAAAACCTATTGTTTGGTAAAGACGCACAAGTATTAAAAGACCAGCGTGTAGCAACCACAGCGACCATCGGTGGTTCAGGCGCGCTCAAAGTCGGGGCTGATTTTATTCATGCTTGGTTTCCACAAGCCAAATGCTATGTGTCTGACCCAACATGGGCGAACCATATTGGTATCTTTGAAGGGTCTGGTTTTGCAGTGGGCAAATATCCCTACTATGATGCAGCGACCAATGGCATCAAATTTGATGAACTGATTGCTTTTTTAAACACCTTGCAAGCGCATGATGTGGTGTTGCTGCATCCTTGTTGTCACAACCCAACGGGCGTTGACTTGACCCAAGCGCAATGGGATCAAGTCCTTGAAGTGGTCAAAGCGAAAAACTTGCTTGCCTTTATGGATATTGCCTATCAAGGCTTTGGTGAAGACATGGATGCAGATGTCTATGCGATTCGCAAAGCAGTGGACATGGGCTTGTTATTCTTTGTCAGTAACTCATTCTCAAAAAATCTATCACTGTATGGCGAACGCGTTGGCGGTTTATCGGTGGTGTGTAAAGACGAAGCACAAGCCAAAGCGGTACAAGGTCAATTGCAGTTCAATATCCGCCGCATTTACTCAAGCCCACCTTCGCATGGCGGTCACGTGGTTGATATCGTGATGAATGACGAAGCGTTATTCAATGAATGGGTACAAGAAGTGTATGTGATGCGCGATCGTATCAAAGATATGCGCCAAAAACTGCGTGACAGTTTAGAAGCCAAATTACCGGGTCGCAGTTTTGAATATATCACCAAGCAAAACGGTATGTTTAGCTATACCGGTCTCACCCCTGAACAAGTAGCGCGCATTATCAAAGATTTTGGTATCTATATGGTCGCTAATGGCCGTATCTCGGTTGCCGGTCTAAACGCTAGCAATATCGACTATGTAGCCAATGCCATGGCAGAAGTGTTAAAAGACTAAGCGTATTACATGGGCTTATTAAATAAGCCTGTTAAAAAACTAAGATAGCTTAAATCATCAAAACCCTTAACCGCCTGTTAGGGGTTTTTTATAACTTATGATTTATAAGTGATGGTGTATGACTTATGATTAATGGGGCGGGGGAGTAAGCCCTTCTGGTAAGGTTGTAGAAATATTTTTGACTGTTGTTAATTAAATCCCCACAAAAAACCTTGCTTTTCGTATCGGCTTTTGCTGAGATACCGATTACAATAATTTTAATAAAAATAGGATATCTTTTATGGTCGCCCACAACCCCATGCCCAATTTTCAAAACCCAGCTGAGTCTACGCCACCATCCATCTCGCAAGCACTCACCCCCCAGTTTCGAGAAATCGACTACGGCAATAACGTTGCCCAGCGTACCCTGTGCGTTTTGGTGTTGGATTTGTCAGGCTCAATGGCGATACGCTCAGGCAATGGCGACAAACGCCGTATCGATATGCTCAATGAAGGGATTGAAGCGTTTTACCATGATTTGATGAAAGATGAAACAGCCCGCAACCGTGTGCGTTTGGCCATTGTCATCGTGGGCGGGGTCAATGACACTGCAGAGCTGATGATGGATTGGACGGATGCGATTGATTTTTTCCCCATTAAATTTCGTGAAAATGGCATGACGCCGCTCGGACAAGGTATGTTACTTGCGCTCAATTTGATTGAGCAAGAGCGTATCAATCTACGCGATAACGGTATCAATTATACCCGTCCTTGGGTTATTGCCATGACGGATGGTCTGCCCACCGACAGCCAAGATGTGTGGCAGGCGGCTATCAATCAATGTCACCAAGCCGAGCAAAATAATCAATGTATTATTTATCCGATTGCCATTGATGCGGGCGTGCAAGAAGTTAAGATGCTCAAGCAACTGTCGATTTTAACCCCGCCCGTGCATCTCAACTCCGTTAAATTTGTCGAATTTTTTGTGTGGTTGTCCGCGAGTCTTAAGACCGTGTCACAATCTGCGCCTGGGGAAACCGTGCAATTAGGGAGCATCTCACCGTGGGCGACCATTCAAAGTTGATGGTAAAGACAATCACCTTCAACGCTAATACTAATAAAAAACCTAAAAAAATTGGGGATAATGATGAACCAAACCACGGATTTGTTCGCGCAAACATTGCAATCATCAGTCCAATCATCTTGGCAAGTGTATGGCGCATCCAGTATTGGTAAATCCCATATCGACAGCAGCCTGCCCAATCAAGACAGTATCTATTTGCAAAAAAACGAACACGGTATAGCGGCTGTGGTATGTGATGGGGCGGGCTCGGCAAAATTTAGCCAAGCGGGGGCAGCGTTTTTTAGTCAATCGATTGGAAAAATGCTGCTCAGTCTCGGTGTTAGTCGCAGTGTCAGCGGCATTGCGCTTGATTTAGGACAACTTAAACAGCAAATTATCGAGCAATTATCACAAATACGCCTTGACCTGCAGTCACAGCTGCCCGCTGAATCAAGCCTAAGAGACTATCACACTACCTTTACTGGGCTACTTATCCATTCAAATCATCAAGCCATATTGGTGCAAATCGGTGATAGCCCCCTTATCACTAGCCAATTTGTTGTGCGCCATCCTCACATTGATTATTTCACCAATTTGCAAGTGTACGGGGATGATAGCAAGAATGAATACGTCAATGAGACGCATTTTATCACCCAAGACAATTGGCAATCCTTCTTACGGGTTGAGCCCATTGATTTATCGCAAGTGGATTGCCTTGCACTGATGTCGGATGGCTGTGCGGACTTGGTATTTGAAGGCGCAAGTATTACGCCCAAAATTTACCGCCCTTTTTTTGGCAACTTGCTATTTAATTTAACCCAAAGTCAAAGCTCACAGCAGGGCAGCGCGATTATTGAACAGGCGCTTGGCAACCCTGCGACCTATCGATTAACCGGTGATGATAAATCCTTGGTGGTGTTATTAAAACATCAACAGCATTATCAAAACCTTGAACCGATGGTTGAGGGGCAAAATAAAACCCTAGCGAATGAAACCCTAAAGAATGACACTATAGCGACTGCACCAAACAACCCCACGGTCTGGCATAACAATGCTGTCAATCATAAAAATACCCGCGTCACTAGCACGCCTGATGACGTAGCATTTAATGACATAACCTCCAGTAACATCAATAACATAACGCCTAACCCAAATCCGCAATCTGCCAATTTTGTAACTGAAACTGAAACTCCAGCGGCCACAACGTCACAGGTTTTGCCGCCTTCACAGTCCGTCAGTGACTCAACCAGACAGCGGCGTAATACTGCTATGATGGCTGGCGCCGCGATGCTGATTGGCACCGGTATATTAGGCTGGATAAATAAAGATCGATTGCTGCCGACGCAAACTGTCAACAATGTAAATACTGCGGCATCGGTGGCGAGCACAACGCCTACCTCGGCTATAACGCGCCCACTGACCGCGCACGCACTGGGTGATTCCTATGCCATTGACTTGAGCAAAGTCGCAGCGGTTACCGATAGTAGCAATCCCATCGATGATCCCATCTTGAAGGTAATAATAGCCAGCCCGCAAGGTGGGTCTATCGGTGTCTTCGAGCAAAAATCCAAACCAACAAGCACCGCTAAAACTAAAAACGACAATAAAAACGAAAACAAAAATAGTGTGAATCAGCCCTTATTATCCGCCACTGTTACCACGGTGGTCGCTAATAAAAACCCAACGGTTGCCAGAATTGCCAGTGGCGCAGCAAGTACAGCTTTGCAAAACCAACATACCGAGACCGAGGCTACTTTGACCGACTCACAATTTAACAATCATGCTGTCAAACTTGCGGCTAAAGCAAGCTGTTTGCCAGTTACCGATACCCATGATTTGACAAGTTTAGGGGTCACCATCCAACCCACGATGCATTACTACAACTGCCAAATTAGCTTGCCTATCAAATCGATAACGAGCCAAATAGCTGGGTTAAGCAAAAAGACGGAAATCTTGGATAGTCTGACGCTCGATAACGGGTTATCAGAAATTTTAACTAGCTCTACCACCAATACCGCAGCTACCGCCTCTACGGTTTTGCCAGCTAGCACGGTCAGCGATTCTAGCGACAATCAGCAAATACAGCTATACTATTTGGGTATTACTGACACAATAAATCATATGAGTGCCGCTGCTAGCACTGAGTTAGCCGCTTTACCCACCTCATCTGCCAATCTTAAGAGATAGTTCATGCCGTATTTAATTGCAAACAATCAGCGTATCACCATTGATTTGCCTATCTCTCATGAGATCGGCTCTGGCGGTATGGGCATTGTCTACCGTCTTGGTAATCTGTTAGGCACGGGCAATTTGGTGGCAAAAATCTTTAAAAATCCCATCGACCCCAAAAACCCCAGCCTTGCCAAACTACAAGCCATGATGGCGCGCCCGCCTGAGCATATTTATGAAGTGATTAATGGGGTAGGATATACCCAGTTTGCTTGGGTGAGACATCTGATTGTCGGCGAGCATGATGAGCTCATTGGCTATGCCATGCCAGAGCTGGATTTTGATAGGTCGTTATCGCTCAATCCTTTTATGTACCCACGAGAGGCGGCAAAACTGACCGCGTATCAGCAGAGTCTCAATTATCGTGTACAGCTGTGTGCCAATATTAGCGCCCTGATGGCGGACTTACATGGTCATGGGCATGCCTTTATTGATTTTAAAGAAGCCAATATGCGCCTGATGCCAGAGCCAAGTACGGGCATGGATGATGATTATAAGGGCTTTATCGTTGGGTTTATCGACTGTGATAGCTATCGTATTACTGCCAGTGATGGCAGCATTTATCCCAGTCCTGTTATATCCCCTGAAATGACCAGTCCTGAGTATCATGAACACAAAGACATTGGTTTGTTGGATGAAAAACACGACCGTTTTGTACTGGCGATTGAGCTGTTTAAAATTTTAAACAATGGTATTCATCCTTTTTATTTTATCCCTGTCTCAGAACGATTAAAAAATGCCGCCCATCGCAACACCGACCAATTTATCAAAGAGCGGCTATATGCTTACGGCTTGCAGCCACAGCCAGAGATTGCACCGCTAAAAAACAGTATTCATGTGTGTTGGGATGACCAAACCCGTGCGATGTTTGATAAAGCGTTTTTATCGACCCATGCAACTGATCGCCCAAGCGCCGCCGAGTGGGAAAACCATCTACGCGGATTGGTTCAACACCGCCAGTTTAAAGTGTGTGAAAATTATCCCAATGATGCCAGCCACATTCATTTTGTCGGTAAACCCTGTCATCGCTGTCTGTTTTTAACCGTACCCAATAACCCGTTAACCACGCCCGTCACACCTGTACCCGCAATCAGCGCTGCAGCGACAACCAGCGTCTGGCAGACCATGCCCACCCGCGCTTCTGTAGCGTCCACTGCCGCAAATCACCCAAGTCATCAGCCAAGCGCGGCTTTGAGCGGTTTGATGGATGATGAAACATTGGCAAATAATCGTCGGCTTGAGCAATCGCTCAATACTCAGGCTAACAGTCACACGGGCACACCGAGCCAGCCCATCAATATAGTCAATGCAAATGTAGTCAATGCAGGAAATGCAGTCGATGACGCGACCCAAACACCGGCGACTCATTCAATGGCAATGCCAGATACAATGGCTGATACGATGACAGCACGCGCGCATCACACTGATACTACAGAGGCGACACCCACTTCGCCACCGCATACCACTGCCACCAGTGAGGTATTTGTCAAAAAGCCCTCTAAAGGCTGGTTGATAGCGATGATTGCCGCCTTAGTGGCAATCGGTGGCTATGGCGTATCAAGGTTAAAATCCGCCTCAACACCCACAACATCACAATCTGCCACTAGCAATCAGTCCGATAACGCCAAAGCGGCAAGTACCGATGACAATCCACAAAAAAAACCGAAAAGCCAAAATAGTTACAGCACCATCATCAAATCGCTGCCGACTGCAAAAGCCACTATGACGCAAGCGCTTAAAGCGCAAAATGGCTTTTTTTCTTCCTCGTCGCAAACTAGCGTAGCCAAGCTGTATCAAGACACGCTCGGTATTAGCCCTGAGTTTTTTGATAACGTAGTCAAGGTGGGTGAGTTTGCCGAGCCATCGCTCAAACAGCTGCAAGAGCTGGGTTACAGCCAAGATATCAATGCGACAAAGCAATACTCGCTTGAAGCTTTTCGCAACGCGGATATGGGCTATTTTAAACAGCAGCCCACGAATAAAACGCTCGCCAAACAACTCAATGAAGCGGCAAAAAGCTATTACTGGCGCAAAAAAGACCCAAAAGCCGCCGCTTATCTTCAAGCGCAAGCAGTGAAATACAATCCTAACCAAGGCGAATATGTCGCCAATTTCGCTTATTATTTATTTAAAAATAGCTATCCTTATAGCAAATCTTTTTTGCTATATGCGCTACAAACGCCGCGTGATAGCAGCAAATACCCCAATACTTATATGATTGAATTGGCAGCGGCAATGGCACTGCAAGCGGGTGATGACAAAGGCGCAGTGGGGTCGTTATTGGCACAGTTTTATACCACGGACGATCAACAAAAACGTTGCCAAAACATGTTAAATTATCCGCAAACCTATCCAGAACTGGTACCCATCGCCGAAAAAGTGTTAGCCATTATCGACCAGCAAAACAGTAGCGGCGCCAATCCTGTGCCCGCTGAGTGCTTGCCGCCATACAACTGGGTCGTCGGATCGTCAAATTAGTTTATCAAATTGGAAATATGAAAATAGGGTAGTAAACATCTATGATTATTGTCTGCCAACAATGTGGTCAAAAATTACCAAAAACCGCGGTTATGTGCCCAAATTGTGGCAGTCGTCAGTTTGCGCAACAATCTGATAATCATACTCAGCCGCAGCAAGCAAATTCGTTTGTACAGTCAAGTGGCTATAATGCCTATGACGCGCCGCAGCCAGAACATTCTACTTGGCAAAGTTATACACCAAATCCATTTGCAGGCAATTATCAACCGACAGATATGCAACCTGTTCAGGCTAGTCAACCTATGCAGCAACCTGCTCAACCAATTTATCCACAGACTAACTATGAACAGCCTGATATTGCTCAGGCGTCAAATCCACCCGCACAACCTACTGACTACGCAAATCCTTATGTCGCTCCCGCAGTACAGCCACAACAACCTAGCCAATACCCAACGTCCACTACCAATCAGCTGCCTTCAACCGCGCTGCAGACTCGTAAGCCGGCTCATACCATGCTGTATGCAGGTTTTATGCGCCGCGCATTGGCTTATCTATTTGATTTAGCGTTAGTCAGTTTATTGTTGGGATTGGCTTATCAATTATTGTTGCCGCAGATTTTACCGCAGCTTGGCATTCGTGGGTTTACCGATCAAACGCTTGCCTTGATAGCGTATGGATTTTATTTGTTTTATATGACGTTATTGACCTGTTTGGGACGACAAGCAACGGTGGGCAAGGTGATTATGGGTATGTGGGTGTTTGGTATGCAGGGACAACGGGTTAATTTTTTCCATGCGTTAATCCGCGAAACCTTAAAGCTTATCTTATTGCCATTTGGTTTTTTGATGTGGTTTACCGCCCGTAAACAAACGCTGCATGATTTAATCGCGCGTACGGTGGTGTTGTATGACCCCAATTAATTTTTAAACAGGGATAGCAATAAAAAAAGTTAATCAATTTGGAAAACCCCATGCTAAACATAGTGAGTCGTACAAAAGCCAGCAAAAAACCCAACGCCAAAGCGCAAACGTTGAGCGAAATTATAATTTTAGCGGTGGTATGGCTCCTGTTAATTGGGGCGTTTTTACTGGCAGATTACGCCCATTCGCCCAAACTGCAGCGTTATCAACTTGAACTCACCAGCTATACTGAAGGCATCGCCAAACCGCAACTGCTCAGCAAATATTGTGGCGACAACGTTATTACTAATCTGTATGACAACCGTAATGACCCCAATTATGGCATGACTCAAGCCTGTGCCCAAGCCAGTCAGCCCACACAATTAATGAGTGAGGCGAAGCAACATTTTGCCAAAACCCAACAAGCCTTAGCGGCCGCATGGCAAGTCCAAGGCAAACAGCAACGCCAAACCGAGCTGGTTGAAAATGAAACCGAAGTGAATTTGGGTGGCGATAAACTCAGCAATCGACAAGATTGGCTACACCTTAACGCTAGTGGGCAACTCGATAGTTTAAACAACCTAATGGCTGTAAAAACCGATAAATTATCCCCTGCCGACCAAGCCAATTTTGCGGTGTCATTGCTTGCAGTCGCCGATGGCAATCGACGTTTTGCCTACAATCGCTTGTTTAGCAATCAGCCTGCTATTGCCAAACTGTTAAATCAATCAGCAAATGATGTTGCCAGTATCTATGACGCCAATAACAACCAACAAAAAGCCTTGCAAGCGAACAATTTACTGCCGTTAATTGGCACGCCCATGCATTTGGGAATGCTCACGCAGGTGTGTATTTGGTCATGGGTGACGTGGGGGTTACTGTGGCTGTCTCGGCGTAAGCACTGGCTGGAAGTGTTACCGATAGCCATCACTGTGTGGGGACTGGTCATTGCAGGTGTTAGCCATACAGTGATATTGCCGATGATGGTGGGGGGTGTGATGTTTTGCGTCGGCGTGTTACTGAGTGTATTGACGATTTTTTCGCCCATGCGTCGGTTGATGGAAAAATTCCCTGATAATCGGGAAATACAGTCATCAGTATGGATTTATCCATTATTTGTGGGTTTTACCACCTTTGGCTTGATGATTTTATTTGACTTAAGCACCCGTAGTTATTTGTCACTGCGTTATATTTTTCTCAATCATTTCAAAGATTTGTTTTGGTGTTTTGTGTTTATTAGCCTGGCTCGCCCGATTAGCAGTTTGGTTAGTTGGGGGCTTAAAACCCTCGTTGCCAATAACTTACTACACAGCAGTTGGGGCAATGTCAAATCGGCGATGACTAAAGCCCGTGTGTGGCTGCTTGCCTTTGCGGTGGGTTATTTGGGCTTGGCAGTGTTGATTCACAGTGACAGTGCGAAAGTCGCTGAACTGTCAAAGATTTGGCTGATGGTGTTCTTGGGCGTGTTTTTGGCGATTAACCAACGCGGCTTGATTAATCATCTGTTTTTCCGCTCCAAAAAAATGACCCTGCTGCTTGCTTTCGCGGTGGTGTTGCCGTTTATTGCACTGGGTATTGCCAATGAAAAAGGCACCATGCTGGTATTTTTGTTTTTGTTTACCTTTTTGGTGGGCGTGGCGCTATCCAACAAAATTTTCCAAATGGGCGGACGGGGTTATATTTTGGGCGTGTTGTCGAGTACCGCGATTTTGCTTTTGCTGATGATGGTATTGGTGAATTTAAGCGGGTTTGATGCGCGTACTGCCGAGCGGGTCAATGCGTGGGTGAATCCGTTTGTGGCGAGCAACGATCAGATGGCGATTTTGCATTGGTTTCGCGATAGTGTGCCGATGATTGGCTATGGGTTTGGCGATATTCCGTGGTGTGGGTATCACTTAACAAACAGCCATTTGTCGGGCTGTCAGGGCGTGCCTCTACAGATGCAAAGTGACTATACCATCACTTCGGTGATGGCAGTGGTGGGTATCGGAGCCAGTGTGGTGCTGATGATGGTGTATTTTGCGTGGCTTGCGCTCATGGCGCGTCAGCAGATGGCGTTTGCCAGTGAGCAGATGAAATCACGGCTGTTGTCGGGCGGTTATTTTTTGCTGGCGTGGGTGATTTTGCTGTGGGTGGTGATTACAGTGTTTCAGGCACTTGTCACCATTTCGGGGAATTTAGGAATTTTACCGCTCACGGGGGTGACGTTGCCTTTTTTAAGTTATGGCACCAGTAATTTATGGCTCAATAGTATTATGCTCAGTTTGGCGCTGTTTCAGCCAAAGTTGATGTTGGACGGCAATAAACCGTATGCTCAATAACTTATCCAATCGTAGAAACATCAAACGTAGAAACGTCAAATTTTAGTAAGGCTTGCAAAAATTAAAGGTTCAAAATGACCGAAAACCAAACCCCGAAAGACGAAAACAGTCAAGAAACTATGAACAGTGGCAAGTTAGAAACTGTCAACAACACAGGTTCTGACACGCTGTCACAGGACGAAAATATTCCTGATTCAGTAGAGGTCGAACAAATCACCCCGCCTGCCAATGCCTCCGACAATACGCAAGCAAGTGAAACAAAAAATACTAACAAAAAAATCAAAAACGATGGCAAAGTTGCCAGTTTTCGGGTTTCTCAAGCGCTTTACAAAACCATTTTGACCAACTTACAAGTGATTTTGGTGGTGTTTGTTGTCGGTCTTATCGGATGGGTGGCGTGGTATCTCTCGCCCTTAACCGCTTCAAATACCACGTACAATGCAGCGGCGAATGAAAACGCCGTGTCACTTGTCGTTGATAATCTGGGTATGGCGGATGTGGTCAACCAAGCCAACAGCCAAAATACTAATAGCCAAAGTGTAAACGCTAATCTATCCAGTTCCGTCAATGCCACGCCTGCCAAAACGTGCGATTTAACTCAGCCCAAAAACCAAGCCCGTTTTACCGACAGTATCAACCGAGTCAATCAAAGTCTGCTCAGCTTGTATCAGCAAAAACGTCTAGCCAACCCATACCAACTGCAAACTGCCAGCCTTTGGCAACAAGCCTGTGAGCAACATATCAACGAAGACGCGTTAGCCTTTGCGCTAAAAACGCTTGCCAGCCCTGAGAGACTGTTGCAGCTACAATGGCGAGAACAACAGCCCAATCGCCGCAATCAAAACGACCCCAATGTCGCCCATATGCCAACCAATTGGCTCACCCAAACCAACCCTTGGTATGGGCTACCGGGCTGTGTGTACATCAAAACCGCCAAAACAGCGGACAATCAAACAGGCTATCTGTACGTCGATAGTCGTGGCAATACCATGACTGACACAGGTGACGTTGACCCATTAACCCAGCTTTGTAACAACCCTAGATTGATTCCAGTGTCGGTCAAATCCTTGGCGGTTAAGCCATTAACAGGGGCGGCGACTTTACCCAATGCCCAAGCGGCTGACCCCAACAATGCGTTTACTAAAACCAAAAACGATATTCAAAACCAAGCCAATGGCGTGCTGCAAACCCTCCAAGACAAACCCACGCAAGACCCGAAAAAACGGATTGCATCCACCAGCAAAACTGAGGTTGCTTTACCGACCAATCTAGGGTTGATGTATAGCGAATTGTCCAACATTCACGCCAGCCATTTTGACCGTCAGTTATTGGATGCTTATCAAAGCTACCAACAAAAAAATGATCAACGCAGCTGGTGGCAAAAACTCACGGCACCGCCAATCAATAGTATCAATGTCGATGGCTCAGATATCAAAATCGGCTACAACATGGCGTTAACTCTGGATCCCGCCGTACAGACTACCGCCCAGCAAGTAGCGGATTGTGTCACCAATAACCCCAATGGCGCGGACTGTAATAACGTACTATCGCCTGCGTTGCAAAACGTCGCCAATGGCATGTATGAGAACGCATTGGTACGCAGTATCGGTATCGCGGTGATTGATGTCAAAACCCAAGGCGTGCTTGCCCTTGCTAGCGCTGATTCCAACTGCTATCGTGCCGATAATGGCGATACCACGATTAAGCCCACAGGTTGCCCGATACTGTGGAAAAAAGACTGGAGCAAGCAAAACCTCATGAACCATGCGTTATACCAAACCGTGTACCCAGGTTCGACCGTTAAAACCGTACAAGCATTGGCACTGGTACGCGCCAATCCACGGTTTAAAAATATGCAAACCCCTGAAGCGCAATATCTCAAACAAGTGATAGCAAGCTCATCTACCGAAAAAGTGGCGAATTTTTTATATTGTCACCGTACCACCAGTGCGATGTCATTGCAACGTGACCGACAAGGCATTTGCCCGGGTATGCCCGCCTTTAAAAAAGCCAGTGATGACATGGGCTGGAGTGTGAATTGTGCCGATAAAGGGGGAGTGAATTGCGGATTTAAAGATTTACTGTTTGGTAAAGCCTATAATAGCGACCCGATGCTACAAAGCCGCTATTTTTCAGGTGTACTGCTAACCGATGGCAAGCAAGATTACACCACCAAACAATTGCAATTTACCGAAGGCCAAGTGGCAAGCTGTGTCAAAGCCAATGGTGGACGTATGAACGGGGCGTGTCGTCAAGGGGGCGATATGCTCAATGCCAGCATGAACCAAGTGTTTGGCGCAGGCAATGCCAAAATCTCGGTACTGGGTGTGTCGGATATGTTTGCCAATCTGCTGATTGCCGATAATGGCGCGACCCAGCGTCGCGGCGTGCATTTAATTGAGGATTTGTGGGGCGTCAATCAAATTCCACTGCGCCCTAAAGCCTGGCGAGGCGATGCCCAAAGTCAAGAGACATTGACCACAGCTACCAGCCAACTCGGCGCCACGCCACTGGGCATCAACCAATCTGACGCTCGTGGTGCGCTCAATTTATTATCAGGTACGCTGCTAGCAGGCACAGGTTTGGGCGGCGGCAATGGCACAGCTTTTGCTGCCTGTAACCAAGCGATTGGTAGCTGTGCTTGGACACAGGGCGTGATAGTGGGCAAAACAGGCACACCCGGCTTTAACTACCCAACCCGCCAAAACGGTCGCAGCTTTTATACCCCCAATGTGACCGTCAGTATGGTGGCAAATCTGTGTAACAATGCAGACATTCGCGCAGGCAAAGCTCAGCCATCGGTGGCGTGTTATGCTCGTCCGTATAAATGGTTTGTCTATGGGTTAAAGGATAAAAATGGCAAATGGGATAAAGCGGTAGCGGTATTGGTTGAACGTAACTGGACTAAAAATGGCTTGGTCGATGACCCTCGCGATGGCATCAACCGAGCAGTACAGGCAGGCATGGTGTTAGCCAAACAGATGTATCAAAGCTCAGCGATTAGCCATCCTGCTAGCGCCAACCCACGGGCTGATTCAGCGGCTAGTCCAGTAACTGATGCTACGCAAGTTGTTAAAAAAACACAACATCAATAAAAAATTTCACCATTAAGAGTAAATTATGGCTTACATCACCACCAATCACCGTTTTATCATTGACGACAAACACCCAAGCGATGTGTTTGATGAAATGGAAAATTTCTTTAGCCTATACACCACCGCCATTGATGACTTACAACGTGTGAGCGTTCAACTCTCCGTGCCGACGAGTTTTGATATCACTGCCAATAAGAAAATGGCAGAAAGCTACCGACACTTTACCCAATCGCTCAAATACACCATGCCTGATATTCATATATTGCCGATTAAAACCCATGCCGCCCAAACAGCGGATGACGACGACACAGCCAGCGAAGCAGATAATTCGGTCATTTTGCTGATTCAACGGCTTGACGGCTATGCACTAGATGACGAAGACGAGAACCCCGGTCTGTATCCCAGTCTATATAGAAGTGTGTTAGGTCGATTGATACCACGATTTGCCGAAGAAAAATCTGCTACAGGACACTACCCTGAGCGCGCCCCAATCACCTTGCCTGAGCCTATCGCGCAACCAGCGCCTTTAGCCCCGATACCTGTATCGCCGCAGTACCCAACCCAGCCTGTTTCGCCACCACCACAGCCTGCTCAAGCTTATCAAATGCCTGTGCAATCAACAACACCGCCTTCAACCCCCAACCCAGTGCCTACGGTTGCGCCGATGCAGCCGCCGCTGGTCAATACCGAGTCTATGTCATCTGTATCTTCTAAGCCACAACCTACGAGGGTACAACCGCCAACAGCTGCGCCCAAGCCGATGGTCACTTTGTTACCAAACATCCAAAAATCCGCCAAGCCGTACCAAGATTTATTGACCGATGCGATTATGGCAGCGGCGAAACAATGGGTAGATAAATCCCAAGTCATTACTCAAATCACCTTAAAATCCAATGATGGGCTGACAACCGCGATGGTGGAGCAGTTATTTAGCAGTTTTAATCATGCCCACGAATCTACCCATACCCAGCATGATGCCATTGACTTGGTATCCTACGGCTATGAGGTGTTAAAACCCAAGCTTGCCACAATTGGGGTAACTTTGTCCGACGAAGCGCAATTTGGGTTAAAAGCCAAAGTGCAAGCCACGCCAACTGATATCGCACGTTTGCAAAAAGGTGAGGTGTTTAGCAATGAGATTAAACTGGGTGTTAAATTCATGACTCAGGCTCAGAATCAGAATCAGGCACAGCCAAACTCAAATCATCATATCCCAGCAAGCCCGCCGGCTTTTAGTGCTGCTAGTACTGCGCCACGCCAAGCGCAAAGCAAACTGCCGCAGTTGAACCAAAATCTACAGCAGATTGTTTTGACCATAAAATCTGTGGATGGGCTAGGGGAGCGCCAACAAAAAGTACGCGAATTTCCGATTATTTTTGCCAGTCGGGAAGCGCAAATCGCGCATGCCTTACGTCTCTTTGCCGCCAATGACCTAAAGCTTGCCAGCGGCGTGTATTTTGCGATTGTCGAATCTCAAGGACAGCTGCTGATTGATGAGATTGATCCCAATATCAGCATTACCCGAAACGGTCAACCCATCAACCGACATGATGTTTTGCTGCCCAATGATGTGCTAAGCATTAATCATGCGATAACTGTGCAGTTGTTGTTAGCCCATTAAATTAAATGGGCGTAAAGTAAAACGACATTGATAAAGTGGTTTTTAAAAATGATAGAGTTAACATGATACAGCGCGGCATGAAACCCAGTAAGTTATATTTACCCCATGATAAGTCGTTTATGGGTGGGCGGCTTATCGATTATTTGGCAGCGCATTTTTCTCATATTAGTTTGGCAAACTGGCAAAGACGATTTGACAGCGGTTTAATTAGCCTTGAGCGTGGTGAGCCGCTCAAACAAGATTCACCCTATTTGGCAGGGCAAACCATCTTGTACTATAGGCAGGTTGAAAATGAGCCTATCATTCCATTTGAGCCCAATATTCTTCATTTGGATGAACATTTGCTGGTGGTCGATAAACCGCATTTTTTACCTGTTACACCGTCAGGTCACTATGTCAGCCAAACCCTGCTCACCAAATTAAGAAATCATCCAGATTTACAGCAGCTAGCCGTGAATGATATTTCACCCTTGCATCGGTTGGACAAAGACACAGCAGGCGTGATGTTACTATCGGTTAATCCAAGTAGTCGCGCTTGCTATCATGCGCTGTTTGCCGATAGACACATCCACAAAACTTACCACGCCATAGCACCGACTCGCAGCGATTTATGTTATCCCTTTCACATTCATTCCAGACTTGAGCGTGGCGAGCCGTTTTTTTTGACCAAGATGACCCAAGGTGAGCCGAATGCGCATACCACAATTGAATTGATTGAAAATAACGGGGCGTTTAGCTTATACCGATTAACCCCTGTGACAGGCAAAAAACACCAGTTGCGGGTACATATGGCAAGCTTAGGTATGCCGCTGTTACATGACAATTTTTATCCCACTGTCAAACCCAAAGGTACAACCGATTTTGCAAAACCGTTAAAATTGCTAGCAAAATCCATTGCGTTTATTGACCCCATCACCCAGCAAGCAAGGCGTTTTGATAGTCAGCTAAGGCTGATAAAAAATTCTAAATGATTGATATATTTAAGTTTTTATCACTTCTTTAAGCTGCTGACTGGCGAGTTTGACATCTTTTTGCCCCAAAATTGCAGAAACGACTGCCACGCCGTCAATCACACCACCAGTGGAAATTTCGGCAGCTTGCAGCGCTTGTTGTAAGGCGGGCAGGGTGGCGTGATTGATACCACCAATGGCGACAATCGGCAGCGTTACCGCTTGTCGTATTTGCATTAAGCTCGCTATGGTAACTGTTTGGGCATCTTGCTTGGTGGATGTAGCAAACATCGCGCCAACGCCCAAATAATCCGCGCCGTCTGCTTGCGCTTGGATGGCTTGCTGGGCGGTGCGCGCGGAAACCCCAATGATTTTATCTTTGCCTAAAATTTGCCGAACCACGCCACACGCCAAATCACTTTGACCGATATGCACCCCATCTGCCTCAACTGCTAGGGCAATATCGACACGGTCATTAATCAGTAATGGCACGTTATAGCGGTGGCAAATCGCTTTGATACGCAGCGCGCGCTCATAAAACTCTTTGCTAGCAATCGCTTTTTCTCGAAGCTGCACCAATGTCACGCCGCCCAATATCGCTTGTTCAACAGCTTGCTCAAGCGTTTGCTGTTGCAGGCAATTGCGATCTGTGACCAAATATAGCCGATAATCAGCACGGTTATGCATCATGTTTGACTTCCCATATCATATTGACATGCTCAATGCCGTCTTCAAGGTAACAGTCGCCTTGTATACAAAAGCCGAGCGCTTGATAAAAGTGTATCAGATAAGTTTGAGCGGCGATAAAAATCGGCTGGCTAGGGTAGTATTGCTGGCAAATTTCAATGGCTTTTTGCATCAAATCACGCCCATAATGGTGACCGCGAAAATCGCCAACCGTTAACACGCGACCAATCGCGACATAACCCAAATAATGATAATCAGGTGGGATAATCCGCGCATAACACGCCAGATTATCATCAATAAAACCCTGTAGATGCCAACACACCAAATCTGTGTCATCAATTTCTGGATAGGCGCAATGTTGCTCTACAACAAACACATCACAGCGCGCCTTAAAAATGCCATATAAGGCTTGTGATGATAACTGTGGCAACGAATTGAGTTGAAACGTTAGCATTATTTTAGGCTAGCTTGGCTGTCGATAGTATGCCATTTGACCATCTTTTTACCCAATAACGGCAAGCAAAACGAAGGCAATTGGTACGCGCCAATCAGCGGTAAAAACATCGCACCCATAAACGGCGTGGTGATGGTATACGCCAACAACACATTGCGACCACCGCAAGCCAGCGCAGAGATAATGGCGTTTTCATAGCCAAAGCGGCGGTATAAAAAATAGGCAGAAAAGTAAAATACTAACGACAAGACAGTGCCCAAACCAAATAAGCTTAACGCCTGCATGGGATTGGTATCAAAGGTATGTCTAAAGCCCGACATCAATCCAAGCGGAAACATCATCAGTAGAATAATGTTAAATTTAGCAATTCTTGGATAATAAGTATTGAGCGTATCACGGGGAATATATTGCCTTGCCGCGACCGCCAAAATCATGGGAGCGATAATGTAAATTAACAACCGCTTAATATACAGGACAAAGTCTAAATGGGCATCCTTGCTGCCAAGTAACCACAATATCACCAGTAAGCTAACAGGCATGACCAACGTGGCTGTGATAGTTTTTGCCATGGCTAGCAGTGCATCAAAACCAACTGCATTCACAATCGCGCCCGTACCAAATAGCGGTGCGGTGGCTGACAGACCCGCGATAGCCAACAACAAATCACCACGGACACCCAGTAAATAAGCAATTAAGGTAATCGCCAAGCTCATCAGCGCACTTTGGAAGATGGCAAATCCCCAAACATATTGGGTCGTCATACGCCTAATCAGCTGGGTTTGGTCAATGCCCAACAAGGTAAAAAACATCAAGAAAAATAAAATCTGCGGCAAAAGCCCAAGGATAAAATGCGACACGTCAGGAAATATAAATCCAAGCACACCAAATAACGGCATAAAAATCGTACTATGACGGGCAATAAATCCAATCATGATAAATCCTTGGCGAATTTAATGATAAACAAACGATAAATAATTGAGTGAGCATACTACTCATTATTGATTGATAAATGCAAATGGTTTTGCGGCTAATTGTCATTTCATCATTAAATTAATCACTGTGCCATATATCTCGTTTTTGACACCGATAGCTTTTATTTCGCATAATGTATATTATGTTAAATAAAATAATTCAAACTAAACGCTAACTGCCATTCAAAGTTCCCTGTATCTGCTAACGGTCTTTTACCGCTTGCAATGCATTATCAAGATTTTGATTGACTGTCTTTTCTATTAGCGGCAAAAAACTTTTAAATAAAAACCCAAGCGTTGCTTGCATATCAAATACCTTATCATCCACTGTTAACGTACCTGTCACACCGGCACGAGAAAAGTTGACGCGTATTTGCTCATCACTGCGCACTACATCGCAATGCATTTTATAGTCTTTTTCTGCTGAGACAATCCAGTCTTCGGTTATCTCAAAGGCTTGCGCTTTACTGATGCCATGCTCACGATGAATCACAAAATTACTCATACTTTTCTACTCTTTTTCTACGCTGTCTTGGGTTTTTAGCTGTCTATTTTTAGTGGTCTGCGTTCGCTGAATTTAGGTTAGCCCTTCAAAACACGTGCGGGTTACGATAGCGATAATCTCATCATCGTCATACAGCTGAGATGAGCGTAAAAACCCCAGTACAGGGTCACAAGCTCTGGCATATAAGGTATATAAAATTGCCAGTCCTGGTATGTTGCTTTGTAGCCTGCCCTCTGCTTGCGCTTGCTCAATCCATTCACCGATGCTATCTGACAACATGACCAAGTTGTTGGTGTAATCATCATTAGCAATTAGCAGCTCGCGCAGTTGGGAGTTTTCACTCGGCAGATTTGGCATTTTTTGCGCCAGTTTTAGTCGCATCGCCCACTGTGTCAGCGCTTTGAGCTTATCGATGGCGGTTTGGTCGGTCGTGTTTAGCTGATTGATGACCTCAATCGCTTTGTACATGATATCAACCAGCGCCGCCATGCCTAGCGCTTCTTTACTGGGAAAATGTCGATACAATGACGCCTTGGCAATCCCTACCGTATCAGCAATCTCATCGACGGTCATCGCGTCATAGCCTTTAGTGGCTAACAAATGGTTGACCGTTTCAATAATCAACGACTCACGCTCTAGCATCATTCGCTGTTTAAACGTTAACTTTTTCATCACAAGTTTCTAATGTTTTTCAGGTTTCTAATATTTATGAGGTTAAAAATTAGCTAATATTATACTACAAATGTTTTTATGATACTTATTATTTGATTATATACCAATAATTATATTTTTATACCAAATAGTATAAAAACTATTGCCAACCATCCGCTACTCTTTTATAGTATGCGTTAAGCCGTTTTCAAAATTTTGTATTGAATTATATTGAGTCGCTATGATGCCCACCCCCAATTCCTCAAAGCCTTTATCCATCGTCATTACAGGTGCAACCTCAGGCATCGGTTTACAGTTGGCGATGGATTATCTAAGCCAGGGGCATGAGGTGTATACGGTGGGTCGAAACAGCGATGTTTTGCACACGTTGGCAACGATGGGCGCAAAAACGATTCAGCTTGACTTGACCGAGTATGATGCCGTAATGCAAGCATTTAGCGACATTAAAACGCTGGATTTATTCATCGCGGCAGCAGGTGTTTGCGAATACATTGACATGCCAAACTTTGATTCGCGGTCTATCATGAGGGTGATGAATGCAAATTACGGCTCGTTAGTGCATGCCATCGAAGCGCTACTACCCGCCCTGAAAGCAACTAAAGGTAAAATTGTCACCGTCGGCTCTGCTTCTGCTTTAGTGCCGTTTGTGCGTGCAGAGGGGTATGGTAGCTCAAAAGCGGCAATCCATTATCTGAGCAAAACATTGCAAATGAGCCTGCAACCTTATGGTGTCAAAGTGGCTTTGGTAGTACCGGGCTTTGTCAAAACGCCGATGACGCTGCAGAACGACTTTCCAATGCCTTTTTTGCAAACCGTACAGCAAGCCAGCCAAGCCATTCAACAAGGCATTGCCAATGATGATAATGTCATTGAATTCCCGCAGACATTGGTACAGCCCTTAAAGCTATTGGCGCAGTTACCTGATGCAGTATGGCATTTTGTGGGTTCAAAACTTTCTCATACAACTTAATCATTTGACTTGGCTTTAAAGGTATATCCGCACATGGCAATGTTTACAAAAAAATCCCTGAACTCTACTCACACAGCCCCCAAGCCTGTGGTGGCTAATCCTATAGTAGCCAAGCCTACTAAGCCAAAGATTGCCATGCCAAAGATTGCTATTATTGGCAGTGGGGTATCAGGGCTAACGTGTGCGTATTATCTCAAAGACAGTCATGCAGTGACGGTATTTGAAAGCAATGATTATCTGGGCGGGCATGTCAATACGCTGGATGTCAGCGTTACCGAGCGCTCACTTTTTAACAATCCGTTTTTTAACAACCCGTTTAGACCATCAACCGAAAAAGTCGCCATTGATACAGGCTTTATTGTATTTAATGAGCGTACTTACCCCAATTTTATTCGCCTGCTTGATGAACTCAATGTGCCGTTTCAAAAAGCTGAGATGAGTTTTTCGGTTAAAAATACTTATATTAATTTTGAATACAATGGTCACACGTTAAACAGTCTGTTTTCTCAGCGTCGCCATGTGCTAAGCCCTCGATTTTGGCAATTTGTTCAGCAGATTTTACGCTTTAATCGCGAGACCAAATCACTATTAGCGAATTTTCGCCAAGCCGATAAAATGCAGCAAGCAGCTTTGAGCCAGCAAACACTCGGGGATTATTTAGACAGTCATGACTATGGCGAGTTGTTTAAAACCAACTACTTGGTGCCGATGGTGTCTGCGATATGGTCGATGGGAATGGATGACGCCAAGCGTTTTCCCCTACTCTTTTTTGCCCAGTTTTTTGATAATCATGGGCTGCTAGATGTGGTCAATCGCCCACAGTGGTTTACCTTGGTGGGCGGCTCGAAGCAATACGTCAATGCCTTAGTCACTCGGCTTGCTGCAGCAGGTACAACCCTGTATATCAATACCCCAGTGCAATCGGTAACGCGTGGCAAGGATGGCGTTAGCATTGAATTTATTCATCAAGGTAAGCGTCAAACCCAAGTGTTTGATGACGTTGTATTTGCTTGCCATGCCGATGTAGCAAGACGTCTACTAGCTGACATCACTGAGACAGAATCGGCTATTTTAGGGGCTTTTGACTATACAGATAACGAAGCGGTTTTGCATACTGACACCCAAGTTCTACCCAAAAAACCGCTGGCTTGGGCAAGTTGGAATTACGCGATAGATAAACCGACCGCGCGCGTGGCTGACCAAAAACCTATATTGACGTATCACATGAATATCCTTGAGCGATTGAGCGCAAAACATAACTATTTGGTGACGCTTAATACGCCGATTAATGAGGCGCATGTCATTAAACGTGTGGATTATCGCCACCCTGTGTATGACAACAAAATGACCGATGCCCAAAAACGCTGGCATGAAATTTCAGCGAAGCGGCATACCCATTTTTGTGGTGCTTATTGGTTTAATGGGTTTCATGAAGATGGGGTAAAAAGTGGCTTGCGGGTATGCCAAAGTTTGGGGGTAGATATCGACATTTTGCTCACTACCAATACCACAGCTGCCACAACCGCTGCACAAATCAAACGGCTGTCTAAGCCCAGCAAACCGTCGGCAAAATTTACCGCGTCAAAGTTACCGAGCCACGCTGATAAAAAACGCTCGGTGCTGCAGCGACGGCAAGTAACCGCCACGACCAACCATGCGTTTTGCCAAAACCTAGCGCATGATGGTTTGTGCAACACCCCTCAAAGGTAAATCATCATGATATTTGCCCATCAAATCCTGCAAGGTGTGACTTGGCATGCCAGACAAATCCCTACCAATCATGAATTTCATTACCCCTATCGGTTTTGGGCAGTCAATTTAACCCAGCTAGCGGACAATCCATTACCTAAGGTCAATATGGTCGCTAGTCATGTACCAACATGGTTGCCCCAATGGCTGAAAAAATCGCTACAACAATCATTGAAGATCCCTCTGCTATCACAACACCATTGGGCGCTTTATCAATTCCATCAAGCAGATTATTTTGCTATCAATCGATTAGACACCTCTTTGGATAACCGTCTAACCGCGTCAGTAGCACAACCTACGCCATCGGCTAGTTTATTGGTCAAAGCCCAACAAACTTGGCAGCAATTGACTGGCAGTCAGCCGACTGGCGACGTGGTGGCTTTGGTGGTGTTACGTAATATGGGTTGGTATTTTAGCCCTGTCAATTTTTATATTGGCTTTGATGACAACCAACAGCCAAGCCATTTTTTGGCAGAAGTCTCTAACACCCCTTGGAATAAACGCCATTACTATGGTTTTTTACTCACAGGTGAAAAGACCTTGTACCAACATGACAAAGGTTTTCATGTATCGCCTTTTAACCCCATCAATCAGCAATATCATTGGCGTGTTGAGATTCACCCTAAACGCTATGCATCGGCAAATGACAATCCTGAGCAAAATGGCTTTGATGTTGTGATTGATATTGGGCTGACAGATAGCCGCGGCAAAGTGTTTAATGCAGGCGTGAGTCTAAAAGGCGTTCAATTAGACGAGGCTTCGGTGATAACGGCGATTAAGCGCCGACCATGGATGAGTGCCACATCGCTACTGCGAATTTACTGGCAGGCTTTTAAATTATACGTGCTAAAACGTGTGCCTTATCAAGCTTATAACCAACGTTTACCCCAATAGTTAACTGAAATTTTTTATGGGAATTGACTATGACACCGTCTTCTTTAGAGGCTAAAAACACTGCAACTTCTCACCCGTCAAATCACCTATCAAAAGGTAAGGAGACTTTGGTGAAACGCCGTCAATCCGATTTAGCCAAGCGGCGCTTCCTTACGGATTACCTACCCAACCCAATTGTTGACCATCTGCTCACGCCCGTTCAACAAAGTGCGGCGAAAGCAGCGCGGCAAATAATATTTTTATTGCTATCAAAGCTCAAACAGGGTCATCTTACCGTGATTGAAACCTTTCATCAGTCTGACGATATAGCAACTAAGGTGGCGACTAAGGTAGCTACCCACAAAACCTTTGGTATTAGCGTGATGAATACTGAGCCTGTAACACAGTCGCCAGTGAGCGATACAAAACGAACGCTAGGGGAACAAATTGGCAATCATCCTTTGGCAGTGACACTCACCATTCATTCACCGCAAGTGTATCAACACCTATTAACAGGCGGTTCGATTGCTTTTGCTGATGATTATATTGATGGCTTATGGCAAGCCGATGATTTAACAGCATTTTTACGCTTGATTGCGCGCAATTTGACCCTCATCAATACCATCGAAGCCAAATTTGCCAATTTGACCAAACGCTGGGAACACCGCCAACATCGCAATCGGCATAATGATAAACGCAACGCCAAATCCAATATTTTAGCCCATTATGATATTGGCAATGCGATGTATGCATTATTTTTGGATGAGCGTATGATGTATTCATCGGCAATTTATCCGACACCCTCGTCAAGCTTGGCGGCAGCCCAAACCCACAAGTTGGCAAAAATTTGTGAATTGGCTGAGTTAACAGCTGACGATCATGTTATTGAAATCGGCACGGGCTGGGGTGGGTTTGCTATTTATGCCGCCACCCAGTATGGCTGCCGTGTCACCACCACAACTATCTCAGACGCGCAGTATGAAGAAGCCAAACGCCGCATTGCCGCTGCCAATCTAACCGACAAAATCACCCTGCTAAAACAAGATTACCGTGAGCTTACCGGCAAATATGACAAGCTGGTCAGTATTGAGATGATTGAAGCGGTCGGTCATGAATATTTGCCAGATTTTTTTGCCCAATGTAATCGACTGCTCAAAGATAATGGGCTGATGGTATTACAAGCGATTACCTTTAATGACCGAGGTTATCAAAAATATTTGCACGCGGTGGATTTTATCCAAACCCATGTTTTCCCCGGCGGGTGTTTATTGTCTAACAGTGAAATTCTCAGCCAAGCGCGTGACCATACCGATATGCAAGTAACGTCATTGGTTGATTATGGCTATGATTATGCCCGTACCTTGATTGATTGGCGCTATAATTTTATGCAGGCGCTACCGCAGCTCAAGGCACTCGGCTATGACGATGCGTTTATGCGTTTGTGGCATTTTTATTTTGCGTACTGTGAAGCAGGATTTTTGGAAAAAACCATTGGCGTGGTGCAAGTACGCCTTGAAAAAGCCCAGTACCGTTAACCCAATTCGCGCGGCAACGGCTTCATGACAATTAATAACAGGACACAAGGATTTAGCAATGGCACCATTAAACTATCTGTGGGTATATCTGATCGCCGTCATGGTATTTTTGGGTATTGATGCCGTATGGCTTAAAACCATGACCCAACGCTTTTATGCACCGCGCATTGGACATTTACTCAGTGAATCACCCAATATGGCCGCAGCAGGCGTGTTTTATCTATTTTATGTTTTTGCGCTTTGTGTGGTGGTCATTTACCCGCAGCTAAAAGCTCACGCATCATTGGCAGTACTGGCAGGGTATGGGGTGGTCATTGGGCTGATGGCATATGGAACGTATGATTTTACAAGCTTAGCATTACTTAAAGGTTATGACAAAACTGCGGCACTGGTTGATTTCATTTGGGGCGGCTTTGTCACAGGATTAACTTGCGTGATTGTGGGCGTCATCTACAAAAACTGGTTGGTGGACTAGCCTTAAGCTAGGTACGAAGCTACCACCCTAATACAAGGCTAATGCACAATTTTAAGACTGATTTAAGGCGGATTTAAGGCGGATTTAAGGCATGATTTCTTTGCCGTCCCAAGCCCAAATTTTGCCCGAGTCTTTGGGGGTGAGCTGATGCAAAACCTTAAGTAAACTTTGTGCTGAGAACGCTGGGGTAAATAATTTACCTTCTGCCACATTTTTTTGAAAGGGTCTGGATAACTCACTGTCTACCGTGCCGGGGTGCAAAGCAACAATAATCGCGTTGGGGTTTTTTCGTTGCAGTTCGATGCTTAAATTTTTAATGCCCATATGTAAACTTGCTTTTGCCATTCGATAACCATACCACCCGCCCAAGCGATTATCCGAAATACTCCCTACCCGTGCCGACAATACGGCAAATAGCGACTGCGAGGATTTGTTTAAGGCGGGCAAGGCGTATTTGGCAATCATCATCGGTAATACCGCATTGATATGGAAATATTGATGCAGCTGGTCGGCTGTGATATCTCGCAGCGATTTTTCAGGCGCGATGTGTTGAGCCTCGAGTTTAGAGTCATGTAATAACCCAATCGTCACAATGACACTGTCCAACGCTTGAGTGCTGCTTATCGCTTTGATAAACGCGGCGATAGCCAGTTCATCATCAAAATCAAGCTGATGAGGGACGATATGAGGATGGCTAAATGCCGGGGGTTTTCTGGCAATGGCATGAATGGTGGCATTTGGATAGGCGATAGCCAAACAATCACAAAATGCCTTTCCAATCGCGCCAGAAGCACCAAATATGGCGATATGTTGCATACGCTACTCGCTTTTTAGTAATTTAATTATCGCTTTTGCCAGTTTTTGACCGCTTAAGTAGGCAGACTCGACATCACCCTTAAGTAGCCAGTCCCCACAGACGCCGATGTTTTGTTCGCTGTCTAGTAGATAGCCTAAATGGTGGTCACCTGATTGGGGGTTAACCGCTTCGCCTGTGGCATAGCGCCAGTGGTGTATGTCTTTGTGTGCTGCAGTCGATAAATCGATACCCAATACTTGACTAGCCGCTTGTGTCAAATGGTTGATACAGGCAGTTTTATCTTCCTCGATATGTCTATTGGTCCATGCTGGGGTACTATGAATCACAAGGCTATAACCGCCTTCGCGATGGGGTTTTGCACTATTGACAATAATTTTACCGATATCCTCACTCTCGATTTTGGCATACTCATAGTCTAAAGCCAGCGGTGGATCAAATCCTAGCATCAGCACACTACAGGGCATGAGCGCATATTTATTCAACACTTTGGTATGTAGCGATGTTTGAGCAAAGCTTTTTGCTTGTTCTACCGGCATCGCCGAAATAATCCAATCAAACTGACCCAATGTTTCACCCTTGTCACTTAACAACTCCCAACTATTAAAAATCGGATGATGGTCAATGATAGAGGCTACCCTAGTATTGCGCTGCACAGTTAAGCCACGGGCGAGATGTTTACCAATGGCATTCATGGCGGGTATGCCGACATAGTAGTCAGAATAGCAGTCAGAGACTTTGGGCACGGAGTGTGGTTTGGTAGATACAAGGGAATCATCGGGGGTAGCTTGGTCAACTGCCCACACTGCAACCACCCCTTCAGTGAGTAATTGATTGACAAAACCTTGAAAATCGTCGTCACTGGCAGTAAACGCCGCAACACCATGATCAAAATAAAATGGTTCGGCACGGCGCGTTGCCAGTCGCCCACCGATGCCACGGGATTTTTCAAAAATCACTACGTCGTGCCCTGCTTGTTGCAACGCTTTACCACAAGTTAATCCTGCTAATCCTGCACCGATAATGGCAATCCGTTTCATAGTTTTACCCGCTCTATACGATTTTTGAAAGTTAAAAAAATAGCGATGACTCGTATCACCGCTATGCCATCGGACCAATAAATTGTTGGCTACTATAACTAAAGATAACTATGGATCAAGACAACAATTTATCGGCGATAACTTTATCTATGATAACTTATCTCTTTGGCAATATCACACGGTCAATCACATGTACTACACCATTGCTCGCTTTGATATCTGTGGTGACAATATTGGCAACACGTCCATTGGCATCTTGTAATTTACCATTTGAAGTCACCATGACGTTTTGACCTTGTAAGGTTTTAACCATACCTGGCTTGACATCTTTTGCCATCACTGTGGCTGGCAGTACATGATAAGTTAACACAGATTGCAATAATGGTTTGTTTGCAAACAATTGCGCTTTGGTCATACCGAGCTCAGCAAGTAAATTGGCAAACGCAGCATTGGTCGGTGCAAATACCGTGATGTTTTTAGTAGTCGCGACGGTGTCGGCTAAACCTGCGGCTACCACCGCTTCAACTAATATTGAAAAATCTGGATTTGATTTTGCCACATCAACAATATTAGCCGTGTGCATCGGTGCATGAGCGGTATGGGTTGGTGTCGTGGCACAACCGGCTAATAACGTGGTAGAAATCGCCGCTGCTAAGAAGGCTTGTTTTAACATACTTATTTTCCTTATTTAATTATGATTGTTGGATAAAATACAGGTCAGCTTTTCAAGCTAAATTAACTTTAACTGATAATATTAGAATTTTCAATATATTTTTATACTAAAAAGTATAAAAAATACTACTTATTTTAATATATACTATTGGGTAAAATTCATTAACAACAAAAGCGACAATTACTGCATAAATGTCACAGTAACTAGATTATTTTCCGCTACAATTTATTTCTTCACTTTGGGCAACGCATAAGGGCAAAATTATGTACGTTAATTCAGGTACGCAAGCACCGACTGTAGCAGTGATTGGCGGTGGTTCAGCAGGTTCTACGATTGCTATACGGCTGGCAATGGCTGGCATCCATGTGCATTTGATTGAAAAAAATGCCAGCCTTATCAACGCCCCACCCATGTGTCATCTGCATGCAGGTGGCAATTTGTACCGCGAAATCAGTGATGAAGATTGCCGCATGTTGATGCGCCAATGTATTGATATTGCCAAGTTGTATCCAGAGAGTATTGATGTACGCCCCACCCTCATCACGGTGCCAAAACGCGATAACAATACCGCCACTGACTTACTGCCACGTCTTGAGATGTTAACGGCTTACTATCAATCATTGGTTGATGCTGACCCTAGCAACCAAGTGTTGGGCAAAGTTCAAGATTATTACCGAGTATATGACAAGCAGCAAATTCAACAACTGATTCAATTAGAAGCTAAAGACATTCCGACCACTACGGATGAGTGGGTTGTGGCGGCTCTTAAAGTAATGGATTTGGAAAAACTGCAATACCCCATCATTGCGGTGCAAGAATTTGGCTGGAACATTTTTAGACTCTCTGCCAGTGCTTTTTTACAATTGCAGCACTTACAGCGCGCTCAGTTACATCTAAATGCCCAAGTTGATGATTTAAAACGTCATATGGATGGCTGGCAAGTGTCATTTACCGATGAACATGGCAAGCTTCAGCGTATCTATGCCGATTTTGTAGTCAATGCTTGCGGGTTTAGAACTGGTATTATGGATGACAAAGCAGGCGTGCATATCAAACGCATGGTAGAATTTAAAGCTTCTTATATCAGTGAATGGCGTGATTATAAGGGGCGTTTGCCTGAGATTATTTTTCATGGCGAGCGTGGCACGCCCAATGGCATGGCGCAGTTCACCCCTTATCCTGATGGGTTTTTTCAGCTACATGGCATGACCGAAAACATCACCTTATTTAATGATGGGTTGACCAAAGCTACACAAAAAAGCAGCCAACCGCCCATTAATCCACAATATCTAAATTATATTGAAAACGGTTGGGAGCCAAACGCACTAAAACAGCGCACCCAAAACGCCATAGATTATGTCAGTGAATTTGTGCCAAGTTTTCGAACTGCACAAGCAGGAGATAATGCACTATATGGTGGGCAGCAAGTACCGAGTGATGATATTACTGTGCGCGTCGCAGATTTGCAGGTGTTTGCCAAGCTGCGTTATGCGGTGGCAGAAAATGTGAAAGCCAATTCTACCCTAGATGTGGCAGATAAAGTCATGGATGCGCTAGTTGATGCCAATTTAATAGAAAAATCTGCTTGCAAACGTCCCAACTGGCACAAAATTGATATCAATGAGGTCAATATAGTGGCACGCGATATTGCCAAAGCCCGACATTACCCATTACCAATGGCAAAGGTCAATCAGCGCTTACTGGTTTGATGGATTGCTTGATTATTTGATTGGTTGGGTAATAAAAAAGGTAGAAAAAATTCTACCTTTTTTACTTTCTTTTTTACTTTATCGTGATTAAGTAACAGTCTAAGCAAATAACCCTTGGGCATATTGGTCGCGGATGACTTTTTTATCAATTTTACCCACGCTGGTTTTTGGCAATTCCGTGATAAATTTCACATCCTGCGGAATACCGTATTTTGGCAAATGACCGCGCTCATACGCTTGCTGCGCAATCGCGATGATGTCTTCGGCTTTGGTGTCTTGATAATCGGGTTTGAGCACAATTAATGCCATCGGACGTTCACCCCAGCGCGCATCAGGAATCGCAATCACAGCAATATCGGCAACGCTTGGATGTAATGACATGATGGTTTCTACTTCAAGTGAAGAGATCCATTCGCCGCCCGATTTGATGACATCTTTTAGCCGGTCGGTGATTTTGACATTGCCTTTTGCGTCCATCCAACCGATATCTTGGGTGTGCAGATAACCGCCCTCCCACAGCTCGTTTCCTGCATCCTGGTTTTTGTAGTAACTCTGCGTCAACCAAGGTGAACGCACCACGATTTCGCCTGTGGATGTGCCATCGTTTGGCATACGTTTGCCGTTATGCCAGATTTGCAAATCGACCAATGGCACCGGCGAGCCTGACAAGCAGCGATGCTCAATTTGTTGCTCTTCGTTCATGTGTTGGAATGTTTCATCAAAGTTGACAATGCTGATAATTGGACAAGTCTCTGACATGCCATAACCCGTAGACACTTCGATGCCGCTGGCTACAGCCATTTTGGCAAGTCCTTGATTAAGCTTAGAGCCACCGACGACCATTTTTAAGCCGTTGAATTTTTCTTGGCGTTTGTTGATTTCACCCAGTAGCATTTGCAAAATCGTTGGCACGCCATGGGTGATGGTGACTTTGTGTTGTTGTACCAAGTCAACCATGGTGGAAGGCACATAGCGACCTGGATAGATTTGCTCCAGCCCTAGCATGGTTGCGACAAATGGAAACCCCCAAGCATGGACATGAAACATCGGTGTCATTGGCATATAGACATCCGAGTAGCGTAGCCCTTGACCTTCGACATTCAGCGCACAGCCAATTGCGACGACGAGCGTATGCAGGACGATTTGACGATGGCTAAAAAATACGCCTTTGGGATTGCCGGTTGTACCGCTGGTATAGAAGGTTGTGGCAATGGTGTTTTCATCAAAATCTTCAAACTCGTACTCATCGCTGGCTTGTGCTAGCATGGCTTCATATTCGCCTTGGGCGTATGGGGGCATTGGCGTGTTGTTATCATCCAACCAAATCACATGCTCGACCGATGGCGCATCTTGGGTATGGCTTTTGATCATCGGTGAAAATTCTGAATTTAACAGTAGCGCTTTTGGTTTGGCATGATTGATGGTATATAGCACTTTGTCTTCTGACAAACGCACATTGACGGTTTGCAAGATATAGCCACACATCGGGATGGCAAAATAACATTCCAAATAACGGTGTGTATCCCAATCCATGACCGCAACCACATCGCCTTTTTGTAGATTTAAGCCTTTTAAGACATTGGCTAAGCGATTGACACGTTTGAAAAACTCTTGATAGGTGTAACTGGTTTTGTCAGCGTAATGGATTTTTTTGTCGCCAGAGACCACTTTGGCGCGAGACAATAAATTTTTGATAAGCAAGGGAAAACCATAAGCTTGGTCGGCTTGTAGGTAGTTTTCGTGCTGATTTAAAATAGCTGTCATAGAACATTCCTTTGTTGTGGTATAACTGTTGTTGTATAAACAACGAGTCAATCAAATATTGCTCGTCTAACTTTCCTGTGAGTACTTCCTTGTGAGTATTGACTATATACGAGCGTTATAACCAATACAACAAAAAATATGAAACTTTCCAGTTCAATATGTTTCATATTTTTACGCTTGTTTTACACTTTGATGAAAAAAATTTTATTATAGGATTTTGGTATACTGCCTTTGCTATAATGCGCGTTACCTATCCCACTGAACGAAAAAATATGACCCAGCACTTTTGTTTGCCTAGCGATATCAGCCCCGAACAATTTTTGATCGAGTACTGGCAAAAAAAACCACTGCTAATCAAGCAGGGCTTGCCGCAATTAGTTGGTATGTTTGAGCCAGACGATATCATCGGGCTTGCCCAAGATGAAGACGCCACTGCCCGACTCATCAGCGAAAATAACCAGCAATGGTCACTTAAAACCAGCCCTCTTACCGCCAAAGACTTTCAAAAACTGCCAAAACATTGGACGGTGCTGGTGCAAAATATGGAACAATGGTCGCCAGCGCTTGGCAACCTATGGCATGCGTTTGATTTTATTCCGCAGTGGCAACGTGATGACATTATGGTGTCGTATGCGCCCTCAGGTGGCAGCGTTGGCAAGCATTATGACAATTACGATGTCTTTTTGGCGCAAGGATACGGCAAACGTCATTGGCAATTGGGCAAGTATTGCGACCAAACAACCCAATTTGAAGCAGGTCAACCGATTCGTTTGATGAATGAAATGGGTGAGCTGATATTTGATGAGGTGCTTGAGCCAGGCGATGTGCTGTATGTACCGACCAATCTCTCTCATTACGGGGTGGCCGTTGACGATTGTTTAACTTTTTCGTTTGGCTTTAGGCGCCCCACCCCATTACAGCTGCTCGATAGTTTGGCAGATGTGGCTACCCATTTTGATGATTTAGCCATTCCCTTCAAAATCAACCAACCCGCCGCCGTTGCAGGCGAGCTGTCGATAGCCAGCGTTCACGATATCAAAGCGCAGCTGATTGCGCTGCTAAACTCTGAACTTGGCGATGAAATAATCACTCAAGCGATTAGCGAAACGGTAAGCAAGCGTCAATATGAGCTGATGCTCCCTGACACGTATGCCGATATTGATGAGATACAAAGCGCTTTGGCAGCGGGTGCAGTCATCATGCAAGACATGTCTAGCCGTATTATCTTTACCCAAACCCAAGCGGATTCAAAAACTCAAGCAAAAATTTATGTCAATGGCTGTGCTATTGACGCGGACGATATACCCGCTAACGCGCAATCACTCCTCATTCGGCTTGCCAATGGTGAATCAATCGATGAGCAAATTTTGCAAGCAGCCGATGTCGAAACTGATATAATTTGTGATTGGATAGAAAATGGCTGGGTAGTGATTGATTACCCTGAAGAAATCATTGGATAACGAAAAAATATTATGAGCTATTATTTTGGGTTTACCCCTTCCGTAGAATTGAGCGCCACCATTGATAAGGCGTATGAGCTGATTGCTAGCAAAAGTAGCGAACGCTATGATGGTTATCGCGATAAAATCACCCAGTTGACCAGTAAAGAGCTGATGGATGCGCTACTGATTAAATTAATCGAATCGCTACCGGATGATTCAGAACGAAAAGCGCATTTGATTAAAACCGCAGAAACCATTGAAGCGACCAGCGACAAACTGATTAACACACTGTTAAGCCCTACAAAAAATGAAGATGTGTTACCTAGCTTTGATTTTTTTGACCAAAAAGTGTTAAAAAACACCCAATCGGGTGAACGTCGTATCTCGGTGCCGCTGAGTGACGAGCTAGCAAAGAATTTACTGGCTACCATAGAAAATGTCCAAGCAGGTAAAGGGCTTGAAGAGCAGCAAAATTTGATTCGGTTATTTGGCGAGCTAACCAAAGCCTGTTTGCAGCATTTTTTGGTCGATTTTACCAAAACGCTCAATTTAAATATGCTTAAACGTGCGGCAATTCCAGTGACCGATGGTATCATCGTTAAAGTAATTGATATCGCGCTACGCCGTTTAATCCCCCAAATGCCACAAGAATCGCTTGAGCGTTTTACCAAACATTACCAAGCGTTAATATTTAACGATTAGGTATTGCTAACCGTTATTATTCAATTGGATAAAACTGCGTTACAATAGCCCACTTATTTTTTTAAATTAATAGGTCCACCATGAATCAACTTAGCAATCAGCAAATCGAAGAAGCGCTACGCAATTCTGAATGTCTCATCAGTAGTTTTGAAGTGAGTAGTGCTTACGAGCGTTTGGCAGCCAGTGTCAACCTGCACTATGCAGGTCAAAATCCCATTGTGATGGTGGTGATGAATGGCGGGTTGATTCCAGCAGGTCAACTGCTTACCCAGTTTACTTTTTATCATCGTATGTACTATATCCATGCTACTCGCTATCGCAATAACCAAGGCACTAATGAACTTGAATGGAAATTCAAACCTGAAATTGATTTGGCGGGCGAAGATATTTTATTGATTGATGATATTTTTGATGAAGGCATTACCCTAAAAGCGGTGGTCGATGAGCTGGCAAAAGAAAATCCAAAATCTATCCGCACCTGTGTGCTACTCAATAAACTCCATGACCGAAAAGTTCAAGAGTTTAAAGTCGATTTTGTGGGTCTAGATGTGGCAGATCGTTATGTGTATGGCTGCGGTATGGACTATCACGGCTATCTACGCCATATGCCAGGGATATATGCGTTAAAAAATGTGTAAAACTGCTTGTCATAAATAAAAAGGTATCGTTGGATACCTTTTTTTATGGCGTATTTTTTAGAAGATATCTTTTTATAATGCCTGTTTTATGACCTATCCTTTATGGCATGTTGTTGAGATGCTCAAATTGTAATTGCAAACCAGTTTGCCGCACCGCTTTTTGCGTCACCGCTAACTCAAAATTCTCTTTAGCGCTATATATGGATAAAGCGGATTTACTGCGCGTCACCGCTGTATAAATCAGCGCTTGGCTTAGTAGCCTTGTATGCGCTTTATCGATACAAATGGCGACCGTGTGAAATTCTGAGCCTTGTGACTTATGAATGGTCATCGCATAGGCATAGTCACAACTTTCACGGCTTAATCGCTGGATGGGTATCACTTTTTCTGCAAAACAGGCGTATAACTGCCCTTGGTACAACAGACAAATCGCAATATCGCCATTGAATAACCCCAACTGATAATCATTGTTTTGGATGATAATCGGTAAACCGTGATAAAAGTAAGCTTTGGTTCGCGTAATTTTGGAAAACTCGGTAAAAGCTAGGCTCATCTTTTGGTTGATTGATTGGGTGCCCAATTGTCCTTGATGACCTGCACACAGAATGCGGTAACTATCAAATACCTCAAACAATTCTTTTCGATTATTCGCTTCAAAAATATTGACAGGCTTGCTGTACCATTGCTGCATAAGCGCAAAAAATGGATGGTAAGGTTTCGCTAATTGGTTGAAAACAGCAGGTAAACTCGAAGACGCATCAATTGGGTAGAAAGGAATATTTGCTGTTTGCTGTGTTTTACCAGCCAAGTCTGGTGGATTTGCATTTTGAGATGGCTTAATTGCTTGCAAATCAATGGGTTGTAATAATCGCTGTATGAGCTTTATTTTTTTAGGTGCAGGCAAATTTTGCTGAATGGCGAGAGCAAACTGACCGACAACTGAATTTGAATCAAAGCGTTTTGACTCCGTCAACTCAGTGATATAAGGCTGCAAACGCGTCACCGCGCACAAATCTGATAGAACCGACCCCGCATCTACCGCAGCCAGCTGATTGGCATCACCCAACAAAATCAGCCGACCCGTGGGTTTGATAGCATCAACCAACTGACTGGCTAGCTCAAGCCCTAGCATAGACGCTTCATCTACGATAATCAAATCATCGGGTAATGGATTTTTGGCATGATAGCGTGGTATGCCATCACTACCAATACCTAGCAGCCGATGTAAGGTTTTTGCATTATCCAAAGTGATTTCTTCACCTTGCAAACTTTTTTGCAAGCTTATACGTAATGACTCTTGCATACGCTGCGCTGCCTTCCCTGTCGGTGCAGTCAAGGTGATAGATAAAGGTGGTAAGTTAGGGTCCTGTTTTCTTTTGTGCTCGTGCCCCTTTTGCAGCGTGGTTACCAGCTTAGCCACGGTAAAAGTCTTACCCGTACCAGGGCCACCGATAATAATACTCAGTGCGTGTTGACTCGACTTGTCGATGGCGAGTTGCTGCATCGCATTGGGCTTGGGCGCCAAACCGTTATCTTTGCCCTGTGATACAGATATACCATTGAATGCCGCCACTTTTCTATGGGCAATTTTCATCAGCTGCTTGGCTAAAGATTGTTCTTCATACCATTGCCGATGCAGCCAAACAATGTAGCTAACTTGCGTTTCACCAACTCCATCAACTGCTTGGGTAAGCTTTTGAAGAATGATAGGTGTATTGGTGTCATGGTGGCATAATTCATCCTCCTTCACCCCTATCACGCTTGCCCAGTTATTGTCAGTTAACTCTGCAATGAGTGATTTTTCATATTCATCATTGACCGTCATTTCATACATAGTATGACCTTCTGACAGTTGTTTATTGATTTGGTCAAAAATTTGTAGGATTTTCGGTTCTTCTTTTGTTTTTTGGCCGTTGTTTTGATTTCCTTTGCTTAGGCTATTTTTATTGGTTTCTGTATTAGTTAGCTGTGATTTTTGCTGCTTGCGGTATTGAATAAAATTGGCTAATTGGGTTAATTTAGCGGTTTCTTCAATTGTAGCGGTTGGCTCAGTCGTGTTTGTTTTCATAATAAATTCTTTATGCGTCATTGTTAAATTTTAATTGTCATTGGGATAGCCGAACATATCATCGAGTGCCAAGATAAAGTCACTATCAAACTGCTTTACTAGCTTCCCACAGGTAGCGTGTTTGGCTGACATACCGCGTAAAAAGGCATATTCGACCGCACCCAAATGGGTATTGATGTCATAATTGGGTAGTCGCAGCTTTAAATAGCGATGCAATGCCACTTGGTAGATGCTTGCTTGCAACCAATAACTATGCGTGGTCATCGCGTCATATAATGCCGCTGGGTTATAACTGTCGAAATCACTGCCGAGATAATTGCTTTTATAATCGACGATAAAAAACTGTGTGCCGTGCTGATACACCAAGTCAATTTCCCCTTTGAGATACTGCCAAACCATGGTGTTGACTTCTTGGCTCTGCAATTGCAGTGGGATATCAAATTGATGAAACAACCTGTTTAAGTCGCTAAATGACAAATGCTGATTTAAGCGTAGATTAAACCCTAATTCAGCAACTTTTTGGTTGTATTTGATATTGACCAGTGGGACTGCCGAAGCGGCTAACGGTGTATGGATAATGTCATCTAGCCAATCCACCAACGCGACATAATCCGGCTGTAAATCATCAATGTTGATATCATGCCAATTGCCATACTGCCCTGCACTACTCTCTTTTGTAGAAAAATAATTGCTCGGTATTTGGTAGCGTCTTAACGTGCGATCCACCATGACTGACCAGCGTTTTAACTTGTCTGCTCTCGCATCTTGCTGTGGTATAGCCAACTCAGGGGTTTCATTGTAGTTATTGGCAATGTCTTCTAAAACACTATGTAAAAAAGTACCCGAGTTTGTGCCCTTTTCAAAGTTAAATCTAATGGAATTAACCTCGTTACTCGACTCCCCCGCTAGCCTGTTATTGGAGACAGGCAATAAACGGGTTTGCGCCGCTGACAAAATATCATCATCTTGCCTGTCTTCGGCATTAACCACTGTGTCAACGCTGGTATGGTCAATATAACGAGACAATGCGGTAAAACTGGTATTCGCCCATCCTTTAAAGGTATCGATGGTGATGACCTTGATGATTTCATCGTAATCAATCTTAGCGACCGTAGCGTTTTGTTCATTTTGCTTATTCGTTTTGGAGGTGAACTTTAGCTTTGAGTCATAGTATTTACTTAGGCTATTTGAATCTATGATATGGGTCGTTTCAGTCAACGTTTCTTTGACAGCAAATTTTGCTAAATCGTCCATGAAAGGCGCCAAAGCAGAATTTTTCACTGCAGATTTTTTGGCGACAGTAACAAGATACACTTGTTCTTTTGCGCGGGTAAGGGCAACGTACAATAATCGCAGTCGTTCCTCGTAGGCAGATTGGTCTTCAATGGCGACATAATTGATTGGGTTGTTATCGGTTATTTGGCTGGGCAACGCGGTCAATCGGCGGCTTAACAACGGATTATCATGATTTTGGGTCAATTGCGGCGTTGCTTGATGGGTGCTTTGTATGGCATACAGATATAACGGCGCACCATGAAACTTGGCTTTACTCTCCCCGGTAAATCCAACCACAAACACTATCGGAAATTCCAAGCCTTTAGACGCGTGAACCGTCATCAGTTGCACCCCTTCATCGGATGGCAAGCGCTGCTGCGTTGACCAATCTTCTTTTGGCTGCTGCTGCACTTGGGCGCAGAACCACTCAAACAGTTGATGCTCGCCTACCTGTCCATTGAACTGGTCGCTAATAATATCTAACAACTGGCGCAAATCGATGAGCAATCGCTCGCCATTTGGATGTTTGGCGAGGCGCTGCCAAAAATTGAGGGTGATTTGGTTGGGTAAAGTAAGCGGTTGATTGAGTAGCCACTGTATCGCAACCAAAAAACTGTATTTTTGCCACAACTCGCTGGCGGTCAATACCAATTGCTGAATCTCAGCCAGACTGGTGTTTGTTGACGCTTGATGATGAGGGTGAGCTTGTCCTTGCGCCGCTTGGGTGTTAGTTTGATTAAGCGCATCATACAACTGGTTGATTTGTTCAAGGGTCAGCTGAAAAAAACTAGACAACATCAAGGATTTTAATTTTGATTCGCTAAATGGCGTCAACAGCACGCTTTGCAAGGTCATCAAATCAACACTCATACTATCACCAAAGACACTTTTACTACCGCCTCTGACCGTCGCAATCCCCTGATGATGTAAGCGTTTCTCGATGGTATGAAGCTCACTGTTTTTGACTGCCAACACACAAATATCACTCAGCGTCAAGCCACGAGTTTGGTAGCTTAATGCTTTACTATCATCAAATAAATCAAAAATTTGCGCGGCAATCGCATCGGCATAATCCACCGTTTTTTCATCAGTTGATGAGATGATGTCATTCGAGGAGTCAGTATCATTTGATATGCCGTCATTCTCGGCTACTGCCACCATTTGCTGACTATAGGGCGCTTTATATTCGATAGCAATATGATTGAACGCAGGTAAGCTTACAGCTTCATTTTCCGCCGCATTGCCGACAACTAGCTCAGTGGTTTGGCGCGTCGCAGAGATTTTGCGATAATAAATTTCACGCCCCATAAAATACGGCTGTTGGTTAACATTGGGCAGCTGGTCGGCTTGATTTGGGTCAATATCTTGCTCGCCAACGCCATACCAGTGATTGAGGCTATCAATCAGTGCTGCCGATGAGCGATGGTTTTGGCTCAGTGACTTGGGTTGTTCTGGAAATAATTTTTTTAGCGTGGTGTAGTTTTGTACGTCCCCGCCGCGAAATCCATAAATTGCCTGTTTGGGATCCCCTACCAATAGCAAAAACTGCGAAGGGGTGTGATATTTTTTAGCATTTGATTTTTCTGCTTTATCTGCTGTATCTGACTCAAAGTCTTGTAAATAAACCCTTTGAATCAGTAACGCTTGTTCGGTGTTGATATCCTGCGATTCGTCAATTAACGCGATGGGATACTGATGGCGAATATAACGCGCTAACGACTGACCTTTTTTGCCGGATAACGCATCGTTTAACCGCGCTAATTGTAAGGCAAAGGTAGTTAGCCGCTGTGATTCTAGTCGTTTTGGCAGGTGAGTACGCACGTAACGGCTAATAAACTGGGTAAAGTAAAAATTTACTTGTTTAAAGTAGTCTTGCAAGGCTTGCGTTTGTTGGATAAGCTGCCAAATGTTGTCCACGATGTCAAAGGATTTGAATGTGGCGCTTTGCTGTTCTTTTTTGCTATTAAAGCCTTTATCGTTGACGTATAAATCTTCAATCCCATCTAGCACCTTAACTATATTGCCAACTTTATACATAGCAAAAACATTGGTAATGTCACCCGTGCTGAGTAAATTTTGCAGATTTTTAATTTCGTTAAAGTGTTTATGAAGTTTATTGCTAGCACTAAACCCTTGGGCTTTACGAAAGTCACTATCAAAATATGCCTCAAACTCACTATCAATATCATCTGCAATCGACTGCATCAGTGCCTTAATAGTAGTGGTATCAAACGCTGTCAATGGTACAGTATCGATGTCAGCGGTATAAAAATTTAGCGCGCGATTAACCGCCTCATAGTAATCATCAACCGGTAAAAACACGTTATTGTCAAACATCATCGGATACAATTCAGGCATATTGGCATTGACCTGCGCCATAAATGCCCTAAGTTGGTCGTGAATCATACCCTTGATGATGCCGCTGACATCATTACTGATTTGTACCTCTGCAGAAAACCCCGTTTCGCTACTGTATTCTCTTAGCCACTTTTGACACAAACTATCGAGGGTGCTGACAAATAAGCGATCAAGCTGGTTGAGTGCCAATGTGGTGCGCTGCAGTGCGATACGAAAATTGACGGTGTTTTTGGCAGGTTTGTGGGTGCTGTTTTCACTATCCTCAGCGGTTGGCTTTGGGGTATTTAGGCTTTCTTTCGGGCTTACTTTTGGGCTTGCTGCAGCGGTTACATCTACCGGCAAACCAAAGACTTGTTTGGCGACCCACTCGATTAAGTGTTTATTGATAGGGTCTTGGTACTTACCCAGTAAATTTTTTTGTGCTGCAAGGGCTTGTACCTGCGCAATAAAGTGTGCATATTTTTGCACAGCGATAGCTTTGCTGCTATCCAAATCGCTGTCGTTTAACGGTGTAAATGTAGAATGGTTAATCATTTGCAGCAATTGATAAAAATCTTGCAAACGCTCACGAATCCGCTGGCGCATTTCGGCGGCGGCACTTCGCGTAAAGGTCGTGGCGATAATTTTTTCACACGGCTGCCCCGCTTGCACGATTAGTCGCAACATCACGCCCGTCAGCGTCCATGTTTTGCCCGTGCCTGCTGAGGCTTCAATCAAATGACGCCCCGTCAATGGCAAAGTGACTGCAGGAGGTAGTAAAGATTCAGCGTCTTCTTTAATGCGTGCTTCGTCGATGTTTGTTTGAGTGTTTGTTTCGATGTCTGCCTCGATATTTGTTTCACTACTTACTTTTATGCTTAGGGTATGAAGATCGTGTTTCATAAGATTTCTTTGATAAAAATGCGTGTCATGCTTCAATGAGTTGGTGCAATTCTTTGAGCATAGATAACATAGGCTCATAAATCAGCGCGCCCAACGTCTGTGCAAACCCAATAACCACCGATGGTTTATAATCGCCGATTAAATGCTGCCAAATCGGGTAGTTAAACTGGTTCACATCCACAAAATTAAAGTTACTGTCTTTTAGCCAATCACCTAGATGCTGGCTGGCTGGCGCCTCTAGCTGTTTTTGTTGTTTTTGTAAAAATGACAGGCAAAAAGCGGGCGGTACAATGGTTACGACGCTATCGATGAGTTGATACACCATCACAATGTCCTGCAAATAACCACAGGCTTGCTCACAAGGGATGGCAGGTAAATACACGGTTTTTTTATTGCTAAACTGCCACAGCGAAAAGCCATCATTCGCCTGTGCTTGTTGAGCCGTGGTGCGGCGCAGCACTTGCCAACATAAATGATGCAACCAAAATTGCAACAGGTATTTTTCTTTGCCAGAGGTTGGCAAATAATTTAACCAATAGCTGGGATTGGCAGCTGCTGCAACCTGATCTTCAATTGATTGATACGGTTTACACAATGGCAAGTTGGCAGTGATGACCCAGCTTTCTTTACTGTCCATCAGTCCCGCTTGTTTATCCAGCGCCAAGGCACTGATGGCGATTCGCTGCTCTTCACAGGGGGTTAACGCCGTTGCCACCCAGTGGATGACCTCGTCCGTATTTTGTACATCTAATGCCCCAAATTTATCTGAATAAAAATCCCCTAACAACTTTGTCTCAGTAGCATCGAGCTGTTGGCTGATGGTTTTTAAGTGATGAACAAAGTCCTGCAAATCTTTTTTGAGTTGTTGCTGATTTTGCTGCAATGATTGGTAACGGTTTACCCCGGCTGGTAATAACTCATTGATAGCGATGTTGATTGATTCTTGAATGATTGGCTTTTGCGCGTTTGCTGCCAGTTTCATCTCGTTTTTTTGAGTATTGTGATTATTATGGTTATTATCGCCCTTATCAAGTAAGGCTTGGGCAAAAAAAGCATCTAACAAAGATTTACGCAACAACCAGCCATCTAACGCATCCAAGGTTAACGATTCAAACTCGTTATCATTGCCACCACTATCATTGTCACCCTGGGCAGGGATAGAAATGTTTTGTGCCTTCACAAAGGCTTTGGCAGGATCGGCTAGGTTGCCAAAGATTTTACTCAAGTTGACATAATGCTGCTGCGACTGTTCAGGCAGGTTGGACAAACGCTTTTTCAGTTGTTGCCACTGTGATAGCCAGTCAATTAGTTGCTTTGTATCCCAGACTTGCACGATTGGCTGAGTGGACGTAGCGTTTTTATCTTGCAGCGCTGTATAAAGATTGTGCCAAATTTTGGCAGGTGGGTACAGGGCGGTTTTTGACAGCTTGATTTGCTGGTTTAGAGTGGCTGTGGTTTGTTGTAAATCAGCAGATACCCTATCGTCATTAATTTGCTCGGGACTTTGAATACCTTTATCTTTATGCTCGCTTTTTTGCTCGCTGTTATGCTCAGTTTGCGCCAATTCAAAATAACTTTTATCAAATGGCAAGGCGGCATGATGGGTCACTAAATACGCTTTCACCCATTGTTCAAAGTTAGCTGACTGGGGATTTGGGGGATTTTGAGAATTGTTGCTTAGGCTATTTGAGTCGTTATTGGGGTCAAGAATAGCGTCATTACTTGCCATTCGGTTTTGCAAAAAGTCGAGTAATTCCTGTACGGGACTGGCAGGTAAATGCTCGTGGGTATCTGTGGTACTTTTACCATTATAAAATATCCAGCACGCTTGCTTGGCGCACAGCAACGCGTCCAAAAACGCGCCTAAATCGTCATCTTCTCGAAATCTGTCACCGCGAATCGGCAATCCTGCCTGCATCAGATTATAACGGTTTTGCTGCTCTTGCTTTGGAAAATCCGATAAATTTAAATTGAGCATCACCACCAACTTATACGGCAAGCTGCGCACTGAACCGATACGGGCAAAGGTAATCACGCCAGACGGCTCGGCACTTACTTGCTGATTGATAATCGATTGGGCGATATTTTCGAGTACAAAAGTGAGTTTAAGTGGCAAATTCTCGGTGTCAATTTGCTGCACTGGCTCGGTAGGTGGGTTGGGAGTTTTTGCGGTTTTGCTTGTTACCGTAGCGAGGTATTTGCTATTGGCTTCGATATTTTCTTTTAGGTCATTTTGTGCGGCAAAAATGGCGCGCCACGCATTGGTTTGATTAAATAGGCTAAATTTTTGCTGAATCAGCTTTTCGATTTGGGTTAGCCATTCAGGCAGGGTTTTGACGTCATTACCTAGGTGACGATTGTCATCCAGCGTCTGATAAATATCACACAGCACAGCGACGATGTCGGCATCTGCCATGGTTAAGTTTGTCAGTGGTACAAACTTCTCTACCACGCCAAAGCTATTGGTATACTCCCCAAAACTGACCAACGTGGCTTTGGGCATCATCACGCCAGCGACCAAGCGCTCAAGCGCGTAAGCAAAGGTGTATCGATAGTCATCATCGGCGGCACTTAAGGTTTGCTGCAAATGCAGCTCGTCAAACCCGCGAATAAATCCTGCCTGAGTCAGCAAATCACAAGCACGGGTCATCTGCTCCAAATTAAGCCCAAAGCTTTCATATAGTGGCGCTAGCATCAACCAATCAAATACTTCACTACGCTGAAACCGAGCGCCTGCCCGATTGAGCAGCGTGTAGTACCCTGTAATCGCTTGCCAAAGCAGGTTGATATCTTTTGCCACCACGCCTGTCACTTTGGCTGGCAACTGATAGCCATCACCGCCCACGTGTTTGGGGAACGTGGCTTCGATGATGTTTTGGTGGGTTTCGATATCAGGCAATAATACCAAAATATCTGACAATGCCCGTCTATCCCAAGGATCGGCGGGAATCTGCGCGGGTGTGGCTTGCATATCGCTATAATTTAGCCACCCGATAATCATACTGCGTAGCACTTCAAGCTGGCGCACCATGCTATGACAGACATGAATGGCAATACTGGTATCAAGTGGTTTGGGTCGCCATTTTTCCACGTTTTCAAGTTGCTTGTTGGATTCTTGCTTGAGTTTGTCTTTAATGGCTTTGTATAGACCAAGCGTGGATTCAATATCTTTAAGCCCATTACTTTGAATATTGGCAAGCTGCTGCTGCAAAAGCTGGGTTTGCTGCACGAGGTTTTGGCGACAATCTTCACTCGCTGCTTTTGCTGCCTTTGCTTCATCGCCTTTCACCAGTTTAAGCATGTCATTGATTTTGGCGGTGGTTGCGACTTCTTCTAGCATTAAGATGTCATGTTGGATAAATTCAAGTAACGTATTGGGCGGTGTGTTATCAAAATCATCTTGCCACAGTACATGTTCATATTCATTACCCGATAAGCTTGCCAGCATGGCAAACACTTCACGCGACTGTTTGCCAAACCGTGACAATAAAGTATGACCATAATCTTTTAGATACCAAGCGTCATGCTTGCTGGCATCGTCTTCCATTTGCATCTGCATGAGCCAGTTTTTATCGACGATATCTGCCCAAAATTGCTCTGATGGGTTAAAGTGTAAAATCGTGACGTCGGTTAGCACCCCTAAGCGTTGTAAGTCCAGTAACTCTGTCGGCGGTAACTGCTGCAAAGTAAATAAAAACACGTGCTTTGGTAACTTGCTACGGCTGATATTGCGGATACGGGTCTCTGAATGGTTTAATGCCTGCCAAAACTGCTGATGCAGCAGCTCGCGAAACTGGTAGTCATCATCAAACAGCTGTCGCCATAAAAATCGCTGCGCGGCTTCTAACTGTTCATAGTGCTCAACGAGCCAGTCAGGTGTCTCGATGGCGTTGGACGCATCCCGCCCGTTTAAGCGATTATGCAGCGCATCTTTTTTGGCAATCATCTCACTCACCGCCACAGGCTTGTTTTGCCCCCAACTACTGAGCCACTGCGGACGATAGGTCATATAACGATTGAGCATGTTTGCCATATCACTGGCTAGCTGCCAGATGCGTTGATCTTGGGTTTGTAAGTCAGCAGATTGGCTAATCACGTCATTAGACAGTAGCGATTGGTTATTCGCCCAGCTCAAACTGTCAATGGTGGTTGGTGTATCAAATGCAAAACCAGTCGCATTTGCGCTATCTGCTTCTTTATCTTCAACCAATGGGGATAAAAATGGATAAAGCGGATGTTGCGGCTGCTCCACAATGGCTTGTCGATACTGGGTTAAATAGCCAAATATTTGCCACTGCATGACGTTTTTGGATAGCATTGCCACTTCTGGCACGTCTAATATATCGTCGTCCTCCGAGATGCGCGCATAGGTTCTTAAAACCCGCTGCATCAGTCCCAAAAAATAGCGACCCCAAAATTCGGTGGTTACTAAGGTGCTGATGCCTGCCTTATCTGCGACTTGTTTTTTTAACCACTCCCCCATGACTTTAGATGGCACAATCACCTGAAATGGCTCAAAAATTGAGCTTTGATAACTGGGATTTTTGTAGGCCTTTAACAAATGGTCAAATAGCTTATCGACTTTATTGCTTTGTATAATCGTTAGCATGCAGTAAATACTCAAGAATTTTTATAGATAGTAAGTGAGTCGCTCAAAAAATTATACAGCAAAAAAAACACCTCACCCTCACCGCTCAATGAAAAAATCGCCCGAATTTCTACAGTCGCGACATTGAGTGTCGCCTGCAATTTATCAACCTCAGTAACTCACTTAGCTGTTATGCAATACAAAGCAAGTAATATATAGCTAACAAAGTGATAAACTTATCCCTACGTCACTCATAAGTATATTTTTGGTTACGTTTCATCTTTAATTGTTGTAAGCCATTTGTTTTACTTATAATATTAAGCTTATTAGGTCTAACGTATAAAAGAAAACAACCGTATAAAAGAAAACAACAAGGAGACGACCGTGACTGACAATACTAACGCTAACCCTATCGACAAATCTCAATTAGACAACGCCCAATCTGATGTTGCCAATGAAGCAATGGAAGGCATCAATCGTACCGACATCAACCAAGATAATGCGAGCACTCCTACATCTAAGGGCTCTGATGAATCGCTACTTGATATGTTACATGAGGCGAAAAAATTCGAAGATGAAGATGAAGATGAAGAATAACATAAAATCAAACGGTTAAGGTTGCTACTTAGCCGTTTTTTTACGGGTTAATAAATATACTTGATAAGCCAGCGCTGACAATAACACAATCACAATGGGTAACATCAGCGTCATGTATTTGTAGTGGATATAGCCCAAAGCACCTAATACCCCACCGCCGCAAAAGCTATACCATATCATCGCTTGAAACACGAACATCTTCTTATTAATCGGCCTGCCTGCCAGCCAATTACCCAAGGCTGAGCCCATATCTGAGGTCAATCCTGTCAAATGGGTGGTGCGAATCACCGCACCGCTATAGGTCGCGACCATCGAATTTTGCAGTCCGCAAGCCATCGCGGCAAACACCTGCCCCCAAAATGACTGGTAGCTAAATAAAATCAAACTGATGATTAATAAACTTGCTTCAATTAACAAAGCGTTGCCATAGCGCTTACCTTCTTTTAATGCCGTACTACCCACCACAAAGCCACTGATAACTGCCCCAGATAAAAACGATAACAGCACGATACAAACCATCGCCATCTGCTGGTAATGCTGTTCCGCCAATGCTGTAGCAAATAGCGTCACATTGCCCGTTACATGCGAAGCAGATAAATGCGTGAAGCCGACTAATGCGGTGCTATTGATACACCCTGCATTAAACGCCAGCACGCAGCCACCCCATAAAATCCACTTGGGTAATTTATTAATCATTATATACCGCCATTTATCAGTCTTTAGCTGATTTGCCCAACATGTTAAGCCTGACAAAAAATGGTAAGCTTAACCAGACGGCTTTGCAATCCCTATCCAAACATCCATCAAAAAACAGCAAGCAAAAAAAAGAGCAACCATGGTCGCTCTTTTATCAACTACCCGCCTAAAAATTAGTCTTCTACCTGCATCATCACTTGTTCAGAGAGTGCCACGGTATTAAAACCTGCATCGACAAATAAAATCTCGCCGGTGATACCAGACGCCCAAGGCGATAACAAGAACATCGCGGCATTGCCGACTTCTTCAATATTGACATTGCGCTGTAGCGGTGACATTTTGGCGTTGGTGTCGAGCATTTTACGAAATGATTTGATACCGCTTGCCGCCAAAGTACGAATCGGACCTGCAGAAATCCCATTGACACGGATACCATCGCTACCCAGAGAGCTGGCAAGGTAGCGAATGCTCGCTTCCAGACTGGCTTTGGCTAGACCCATGACATTGTAGTTTGGCAACACATGAATACTACCTTCATACGTCAAGGTTAACAGTGAGCCTTGGCGTTTTGCCAGCAATTCACGGCTGGCTTTAGCAAGCGCCACAAAGCTGTAGCTACTAATATCATGGGCAATGGCAAAGCCTTCACGGGTGGTCACTTGGGTAAAATCACCATCTAGCTGATCGGCAGGGGCAAAACCAATCGCATGCACGACCCCATCAATGCCATCTGGCCAGTGTGCAGCAACTTGGGCAAAACACGCTTCGATTTCGCTATCTGACGCCACATCACACGCCAATACCTTCTCTGCACCAAAAGTTTCGGCTGCCATATCCACGCGTTTTTTCATTTTTTCATTCGGATAGGTCAAAATTAAACTCGCGCCTTCACGATGTAACGCTTCTGCGATACCCCAAGCAATCGATAATTTACTGGCGATACCGGTAACAACGAAACGCTTCCCTGTTAATAGCATGGTTTTTCCTTATTTTTCAGTGAACGAATATGCACTATAATAGCTCAAAATTAGGGAGTAATTCTAGCAAAAAACCCAAACAAAGCAAATTTAGTGATTTTCATGGCGTTTGTGACAAAAATCGCTTTACAAATAGTGGTAAAGCGTTAAGCTATGCCTATTTTTTTAAACTTAAATGTTATCATGACTATGCCTGCAAATTTTGACGAGATTATCCAACAAAACAGTGATGCCTACCGCACCCTAATTGCATCAACAGGGGAAGACTTAACACGTGAGGGACTACTTAATACCCCAGAACGTGCTGCTAAAGCCTTTAGTTTTTTGACCCAAGGCTATCATCAAGATTTGGTCGAAATTACCAATAACGCGATTTTTCCAACTGACAATAATGAATTGGTTATGGTAAAAAATATCGAGTTTTATTCGATGTGTGAGCATCACATGTTGCCTTTTTATGGCGTGGCCCATGTGGCGTATCTGCCCGATGGCAAAGTGATTGGACTGTCAAAAATGGCACGTATCGTGGATATGTACGCCCGACGTTTGCAAATTCAAGAAAACCTAACCCGCCAAATCGCACAAGCGGTGATGGATATGACAGGGGCGAAGGGCGCGGCGGTGGTGATGGATGCCGCGCATATGTGCATGATGATGCGCGGGGTGATGAAACAAAAATCCGATACCCGCAGTATGTCACTACTGGGCGAATTCAAACACAATACCGACGCAAGACAAGCGCTGTTAATGGCGATTCCAAGCGCCTAATATCTAGACTTGGTACCTAAGCCACTTAATACCTAAACTTAGCGCCTAAATAGTCAACCTAAATTAACTAGTTAAAAAAGCCCCAGTGACGTTACTGGGGCTTTTTTATATTCAGCCGATTTATAACGGGCATATAGCACTACTCCATAAAGTGCTTTTCCATATACTACTTTTCAATATCATCTATTGGCGATACACTAAAATGGTTTTCGATTTTTGCCCTGTAAGACCATAACATAAAGACAAACATATTAAAACAATAACAAGGAATATAAAATGCTCCATCATACCAAGGCGATTAATAGCTTTCTTGACTACGTTAAAGTTCAATTGCCCATCATCCAAGCGCCGATGGCAGGTGTCCAAGACAGCAAACTTGCTATCGCAGTGTGCCAAGCAGGCGGGCTTGGCTCACTCCCCGGCGCCCTGCTCAGCCTACAAAAAATCGAAAGTGAAATTGCGAGTATCCGTCAAGCGACTGATGGCCCCTTTAATGTCAATTTTTTTGCCCATCAACAACCTGACTATACCCAAGCAATGCAAGAAAAATGGTTTAATGTCCTACAACCTTATTATCAAGAATTGGGTTTGACGCAAGATGAGATAGCCACGACTGGTGGACGTCAGCCATTTACCCATGAACAAGCAGCGCTAGTGGCGGATTTAAAAGTCCCTGTGGTGAGTTTTCATTTTGGCTTACCTGAAAAAGCTTTGTTAAATGTCGTCAAAAAATCTGGGGCGATTGTGGTATCCTCCGCCACCACGCCTGCAGAAGCACGCTGGTTGCAAGCCAATGGGGCGGATATGATTATCGCACAGGGGTTGGAAGCAGGTGGGCATCGGGGTATGTTTTTAAGCCAAGATGTAACGCTGCAAGCGGGCACTTTTAGCCTATTACCCAATATCATCCGCTCTGTCAGTTTACCGGTGATTGCGGCAGGCGGTATCAGCGACAACGCTACCGCACAAGCAGCGTTTGCTATGGGCGCTAGCGCAGTACAGGTGGGTACGGCTTTTTTGCTGGCAGATGAGTGTGATACCAAAGACTTTCACCGCAAAGCGCTGCAAAGTGAGCGAGCCGAACACACCGCTTTAACCAATGTATTTAGTGGTGGCTTAGCACGCGGGATTGTCAATCGCTTTATGCAAGAAACGGGGTATATTAGCGAGTCTGCACCGCCATTTCCCCATGCCTCGTTTGTCAGCAACCCCATTAAAGCCAAAGCCGAAAGCATGGGTAGTGATGAATTTAGCTCACTGTGGGCAGGGCAAAATGCGAGATTGGCGAAAAGTGGTACAGCAGATAAAATTATTCAAGATTTACTTGGACACTAATTGCAAAAAATAATCTTGATATATTTTGTTAGTAAAAAAACGTGAGTAGCGTCACTCACGTTTTTTTTAATGAACAGTTTAGAAACCTAATGTTTTGCCATCAGGATTTCTTGGGTCAGAATAGCCATAAAACCCAGAACCATCAGCTTGAATAATTTGAATACGTCCCATGGGTGCTTTAGTAACAACTTTATGACCTTTGTCTTGCAACAATTTTATCGTATCAGGACTAATGCCTTCTTCAACCCTAAGCTCATCGGGTAACCATTGGTGATGAACGCGTGGTGTAATTATCGCTTCTGCGGGATTCATTTCATGGTCAATCGTATTAACCACACTTTGCAATACAGTCGTGATGATACGAGCCCCACCTGGACTACCTGTCACCAGCCAAGGTTTATTATTCTTCATGACAATCGTTGGTGTCATTGAAGAAAGTGGACGTTTTTTTGCTTCAATCGCATTGGCAGTACCACCCACTAGACCAAACGCATTTGGCACACCGGGTTTCACTGAGAAGTCATCCATTTCATTATTGAGTAAAATCCCTGTGCCTTCTACAACAATGCCACTACCAAAGTTAAGATTTAATGTATAGGTGACAGCAACGGCATTGCCCGCTTTATCCATTACGGAAAAATGCGTAGTCTGGTCACTTTCATAAGGTTGTGGTTTACCAGGTTTAATGTTTGATGAAAGTCTTGCTTTATTATCATCAATCGTTTTGACTAGTTCATTAGCATATGCTTTCGATGTTAAACCTGCGACAGGGATTTTGACAAAATCCGGGTCACCCAAATATTCTGAACGGTCAGCATAGGCTAATTTCATACTCTCTGCCATGTGGTGAATATTTTTGGCACTATTTACCCCATCTTCTTTGATAGGGTAATGCTCAAGCATATTTAATATCTCAATCAAGTGTACACCACCCGAACTTGGGGGTGGCATGGTAACAACTTTATAGCCTCGATAATCACCAATAATTGGCTGACGCTCAACAACTTTATATGCTTTTAAATCTTCAAGTGTCATTGTGCCACCATGTGATTGCATTTCTTTAGCAATTTTTGTGGCGATTTCACCTTGATAAAATGCTTTTGCCCCTTGTTTGGCAATCAAACGCAATGATTTCGCCAAGTCTTTTTGTACCAACAAATCACCAGATTTCAGCGGTTCACCGTTTTTGAAAAAAATCGCTTTGCTAGATGACCATTTACCCAGTGTTGATTTTTCTTCTTTTAACGTCTGTGCCAATACATCACTGACAATAAACCCTTTGTCTGCAAGCTTAATTGCAGGCTCTAGCACTTTAGATAATGGCATGGTACCCCATTTTTTTAGCGCGTATTCCATCCCAGCTACTGTACCAGGCACACCTGAAGCGTCATGCGTGAACAATGATTTTCCATCAATAACATTACCTTGATTATCAAGGTACATATCACGGCTGGCTTTGGCTGGCGCAATTTCGCGAAAATCAATCGCAACATCTTTACCAGTTTTATCATCATGCAACACCATAAAACCACCACCACCAATGTTGCCTGCATTTGGCAAGACGACTGCTAAGGCAAATCCAACCGCGACCGCCGCATCGATAGCATTCCCGCCTTGTTTTAATATATCCAAACCAACTTGCGTGGCTAACCCTTGCTCGGAAGCCACCATACCATTTTTACCATAGACAGGATGAAAGATATCATTACTGCTATCGTAGCGATTTGCCGCTAACTGGCTAGCATTGGTGGCTGGTTGTGGTAATAATTTGCTTTGGGCAATGGGTGATATCACTAACATTAAAGCCAATGACAGATTGGTTAAAATCAGTTTCGGTTTTAGTCGCAAGTCCCTATCCTTCTAAAATACTAGTTGATGTTGTAGCAGATACAAATAATATGTATGGCTACAATATACATAAATCCTTTCACAAAAACGTCATATTAAATTGTGACAAAAATATTTTTGTTATCTGACCAATTCGTTAATTTTTCTAACGGATATCTAAGTTATAAGTATTTACCACAATCTGCAAGCTTTTTTAACTGCCCTACCCCATCAATTAAAGATTGCTATAGTTTATTAAGATAGTTTATTAAGTCTGTGATGTAGCTTAACCACATTGCCCATAATTAAAATCGCTGGGGCGGGCAAGTTTGCCTCAGCTTGTTTTGCCACGATGGTCTCAAGCGTGCCTGTCAAAACTTGCTGATGCGGCAAGCTGGCATTTGACACAATCGCAATCGGCGTACTAGGATTTTTTCCTGCATTAATCAAGCCACTCGTCAGTTTATCCAGCTGCTTTAATCCCATATAAAAAACCACGGTTTGGTTATCATCAAGCCAGCTAGCAAAGTCTTCATTGATGGTATCCGTCTTAAGAGACGCGGTGACGAACTTGACAGAGTGCGCATACGCACGGTGTGTCAATGGAATACCGGCACAGCTTGCCGCCGCGGTGGCTGCGGTAATGCCGGGCACGACTTCAAACTCAATCCCAGCTGCAACCAATTGCTCGGCTTCTTCGCCGCCCCGCCCAAATACATACGGGTCACCACCTTTGAGACGTAACACGCGCTGTCCTTGCTGCGCCTGCTCGACCAGTAGCTCATTGATTTTTTCTTGCCTTATCGCATGATCACTGGCTTTTTTGCCGACGTAGATTTTGGTGGCATCACGCCTGCATAGATCGAGAATCTGCGCTGAAACCAAATTATCATAAAACACCACATCCGCTTGTTGCATCAATCGTAGCGCTTTAAAGGTTAGCAAATCAGGATCGCCTGCCCCTGCACCCACAATATACACTTTGCCAAGCTGTGCTTTATCGGCAGGTTGGTTGTTGGCGTGCTGTTGTAGCAAAGTTTCAAGTTGGCTTTCAGCTTTGCTTAGGCTATTTGAATTACCCTCAAATACCGATTCCGCCACTTGCCCTTCAAAGGCTTGTTCCCAAAACTTACGTCTAGCCGTCACATTGGGCAATGCAGCTTTTACTTTATCGCGAAATTTACCTGCCAACCCTGCCAATTCGCCATATTGGGGTGGCACGACTGTTTCGATTTTGGCTCGAAGTAGTCTTGCCAGCACAGGTGCTTTGCCTGCACTGGATACCGCGATGGTAATCGGATTGCGGTCGACGATGGCAGGAAAGATAAAGGTACATAGCGGTGGATTATCAACGACATTGACTGGGATAAAACGGGCTTCACAGTCATGAAAAATCTGCGCATTTACCGTTTCATCATCGGTACAAGCAATAACAATGGTTTGTTTATCCAAATATTTTTGCTGATAAACATCATTAATCAATTGATGACGAGAATCGCTAAATTGCGCGGTGAGTCTCGGCTCATAACTGGGTGCGACAAAGGTGATTATCGCCCCAGCTTTATCGAGCAAATCCGCTTTACGCAGTGCCACTTCCCCACCGCCAACCACGAGTACAGGGCGATTTTCCAATTTAAAAAATAGCGGTAAGGTATTCATAGACATTCTCAACATTAGATAGTGACAAGAACAATTAAGCTGAACCGAAGTTCAGCTTAACATTATCATACATACTGCCGATCAAAAATTATAATTGTGTGTGTAGACCACATTCACGGTTCTCTTCGACTTTGGTAGGGTCAAAGTAGTCATGTTCATTTGGCAAATCATGCTCTTTTAAGTAAGCTTCTAGGTCATCTTCTGACCAATGGAACAATGGCGCTACTTTTAACACGCCGTCTTTACTTTCTGACAACACGTCAAGCGATTGGCGAAATTCCGTTTGGTCTTTACGAATCGCATTAATCCACACGTCAGGGGCAATTTCTTTTAACGCACGTCCAAATGGCTCAAGTTTCACTTGCTCAGTGAATTTTTCGTGCGCTGGGTTGTTGACACTAGGTATACCATTGAACTCAACATCACGCCAAGCTGCGGTTTGTTGTGGCAAATAGGTAATCACGTTTAAGTTTAGACGTTTAATCAAATCTTGCGCATGGCGGTAAGTGGCTTCAGTGTTGTAGCCAGAATCCACGAACAATACTTTGATATCAGGACGTTGTTTGGTAACCATGTCTAATAATACCACTTCGTAAGGGCGAAAGTTAGTAGTGATGATAGGATTACTACCTTGTGCCAGTGCCCAAGCAATGATTTCCTCTGCGGTTTTGCCGTTCAATTCTGCGTTGGCTTTGTCTAGGTCGATATTTAGTTTATTGCTCATTGGATTTCCTAATGTTTTATGGTGAAAAATTGGGATACGCTATGCTAATCAACTATGCGATGTTTAAAAAATGATTTTTAATGATATTATTATGAAAATTTAGAATTAACAAATTGACTGGAAATGCAGAAACCAGAAGTTAGAAACGACAAGGTAGCAACTGGCTAACATTAAAAAAGCGAACCCTTAGATTCGCTCAATCTTAGCATCATTCAACAATTAATTGGCAAAAATCGGTAATTGCGTCACGCTGCGACCTGTATAGCGGTGTTTGATATCGACAAAATAATCAAACCAACTGGGGTTAAAATCGCTGTCATCAATATCAAACTCACTAAACCCTACTTCGGTGAGCAGCTGCAACGTATCTGGCAAGATATCACCGCTGGCGCGCAACACAATAGCGGGGGTATAACTGGGGTGTTGCTGGATTTTTTGCGCTAAACTATAACCGCGTCCATCACGAAAACCATGAAAATCAATCACAATCACCGACAGTAGCGGCATCACTTTGACAAAGTCCTGGTGCAAAAACTGATAATCACTAGCACCCGATAAAATAATACCCAGTTTTTTATCGCTCAACCGATGTGAAAGCGCTACCAAATCATCCGCTTCTAACTGTGGTTTTGGCGGATTTTTCTCGCTAAATTCGACAGGGCGATAGTCCACCAAAATTTCAGTGATATCTGAGGCATACTGGGATGGGTCGATATGCTCGATTTTTTGCTCATGAATACTCACGCTCACTGAGTTTACATTATCAATCACTTGGCTTTGGTTAATGAGTGCCATGGCTTATCCCTCCACCGGCTGTTCTGATTTGTCACGATACACATACTCTTTAAATGGCTCAATACCGATACGATCGACCACTTCGGCAAATGTTTCACTACCAAAGTCGGTATCCGCCGCTTGACGGTATTTAAGATAGACTTGCAGGATATCATCCACTGTCGCCGCAACCGCATCGACAGGCACGGATTTACCCAAAATATCGCCTAATTTAGCGTTTTGACCCGATCTACCACCGAGCGAGATTTGGTACCAATGCTCGCCCTTTTTATCTACGCCCAAAATACCGATATCTGCGACGTGGTGATGCGCACAGGCATTCATACAGCCTGACATGTTTAGGCGAATTTCGCCAATATCATGGACAAAGTCTGCGTCTTGGAAATATTGGTTGACTTGGTTAACGATATTTAAGGTACTGGCATTGGCCAATGAGCAATAGTCAAAGCCTGGACATGAGATAATATCCGTCAATAAGCCAATATTTGGGCGAGCAAGGTCGTATTGTTTGAGCACCTGATAGACGTCATACACCTTTTCAAGTTTGACATCCGTGAGCACCAAGTTTTGATGATGGGTGCCGCGCACTTCACCAAAACTGTATTTATCCGCCAAATCAGCCACCACGCGCATTTGGGTGGCGGTGATATCGCCGGTGTCTTGCATAAAATGTTTGAGTGAGATAATCACCACATGATAGCCTTTGACTTTATGCTCGCGGGTATTTTGATTAAACCAACGCACAAACTCGCTATCTTCAAACTGGGTAGCCAGTTTGTCTTGGCTAGCTTGTAATTGTTGTTGGCTGAATGTTTGATACGCCGGCTGTGGAAAGAAGGTTTTAGCGTGTTCAATTTGTTCAGCTGTCAGTGTTAACGCACCGTCTTTATTGTGTTTTTGCCAATCTTCTTCCACGATTCGTGAAAACTCTTCGGCGCCCATACTTTCAACCAAAATCTTGATGCGGGCTTTGTATTTGTTGTCACGGCGACCATATTGGTTGTAGATACGTAAGATGGCATCTAAATAAGAGAGTAAATGGCGTTCAGGTAAAAACGGACGAATCACTTTGCCAATCACAGGGGTGCGCCCTAGACCACCGCCCACAATCACTTCAAAGCCAATTTCACCTGCGTCATTTTTGACCACATGCAAGCCAATGTCATGCAGCTGGGTCGCGGCACGGTCCGACCGGGTACCGATAACCGCAATTTTAAATTTACGCGGTAAATAGGTAAATTCTGGGTGAAACGTTGACCATTGGCGAATGATTTCACAATACGGGCGCGGATCGGCAATTTCATCAGCCGTCACACCGGCAAATTGGTCAGTGGTGGTATTGCGGATACAGTTGCCCGAGGTTTGAATCGCATGCATTTGTACCGATGCCAATTCTGCCAAAATATCGGGTACCTCTTCTAATTTTGGCCAGTTAAATTGCATATTGGTACGGGTGGTGATATGACCATAGCCACGATCGTATTTTTCACTGATGTCGGCAAGTTTACGCAGTTGATACGTCGCAAGCAGACCATAAGGAATCGCCACGCGAAGCATCGGCGCATGACGCTGAATATATAGACCGTTCATCAGGCGTAATGGCAAGTACGCTTCTTCACTGAGCTCGCCAGCCAAAAAACGTCGGGTTTGGTCGCGAAACTGCTCGACCCGATCGTCTACCAATTGTTGGTCAATTGCGTTGTATTTATACATGCGGATTCCTATGTCACTAAGACAAATTCTAATTACAAAGGGAATTTAAAACTTTTAGCTTTTGCAGCTATTTCAACTGGGTGAAATTTTAACCTGCCTATCATAAATGCCCAAGGGGTTTTTAGTAAATTCCATTTTTACATAAATATATCGAATTACTGCATTTATTATTGCGAACTGCAATATTCTATTATACGCTACCTTAATTTTCTTGAACCGTCTTTTTTTTTGACACGTTAATTTTGACACGTTAATATAGGATATCCGATGAGCCAAAGCGCCACTTCAACTCTCCATTCTCTAAGCCAACTGGTGCCACCACACGGTAGTGACACATTAAAAGAAAAATTACTTAAAGGCGATGCGCTAACCGCTGCCCAGCAAAAAGCCAAAAATCTGCCAAAAATCCAAATCAGCTCCCGTGAAGCCGGTGATTTGATTATGCTCGGTATTGGCGGCTTTACCCCGCTAGATGGTTTTATGAACCAAACAGACTGGCAAAGCGTATGTGATAATATGCATTTAACCACTGGCGACAATGCGGGTGTATTTTGGCCCATTCCTATTACCCTATCGACCGATACTGCCACTGCCGATACGCTAAACCTAGGCGATGACATTGCGCTAGAATACCAAGGTGAAATCATGGGCATTTTGACCTTAAGCGAAAAATACCGCATTGATAAAGCGCACGAATGCCAAACCGTCTTTGGCACCACAGAACTTGAGCATCCCGGCGTTGCCATGGTAATGGCACAAGGTGATGTCAATCTCGCCGGCGATGTGGTGGTGTTAAGTGAAGGCGAATTCCCGAGCAAATATGGTGATATCTACCTCACCCCGGCACAAACCCGTGACATCTTTACTCAAAATGGCTGGAAAACCGTCGCTGCCTTCCAAACCCGTAACCCGATGCACCGCTCACATGAGTACCTTGCCAAAATCGCCATTGAAATCTGTGATGGCGTACTCATTCATTCATTGCTTGGCGCATTAAAACCTGGGGATATTCCTGCAGATGTACGCCAAGAAGCCATTGGTACATTAATCGACCATTACTTCCGTAAAGACACCGTCATCCAAGCAGGCTATCCACTGGATATGCGCTATGCAGGTCCGCGTGAAGCGTTATTACATGCCTTATTCCGTCAAAACTACGGCTGTAGCCATTTGATTGTCGGTCGTGACCATGCAGGCGTGGGTGATTACTATGGCGCGTTTGATGCGCAGCATATTTTTGATACACTTAAACCGAATGATTTAATCACCCAACCGTTAAAAATTGACTGGACATTCTGGTGTGATGCTTGTGACTCGATGGCATCGACCAAAACTTGCCCACACGATGCCAGCCATCATGTCAAAGTCTCAGGTACCAAATTGCGTAAAGCCTTATCGGAAGGGGAAGATGTGCCTGATAACTTCAGCCGCCCAGAAGTGTTAGCGGTACTTCGTAACTACTATGAAGGCTTAGAAGATCATCAAAAACATAAAGTTGAGCTAACAGGTCACTCTGCAAAATAACTATTGCGCAGTTTAACGCTTATCAATCGATAAAAAGGGTATGTGACAATACCCTTTTTTTATCCAACCTTTAGCAAAAAAATTAGCAAAAAAATTAGCAAAAAAAAGAAGCACACGGCTTCTTTTTTTTATTGCTTAACTAAGCTAAATTTAACTGAGCTAAATTTAACTGAGCTAAATCACATATTCGACGTGCGAATCTTGCAGAAAATTGGCAACAAAATGATTCGAGGGGTGATTGACTAGCGTCTCATAATCCCCAATTTGCACGATTTGACCTTGGTTCATCACCACAATTTCATCGGATAATTCTGCCGCTTCTTCTTGGTCATGAGTCACTAAAATACTGGTGACACCGAGCTCATGATGAATCGAACGCAGCCAAGCACGTAATTCTTTACGCACCTTGGCATCGAGTGCGCCAAATGGCTCATCGAGTAACAACAGCTTTGGCTCTACCGCCAACGCACGCGCTAATGCGATACGCTGACGCTGACCGCCTGAGAGTTGATGCGGGTATTTTTTTGCGGTTTGGGATAGTTGCACCAGCTCCAGCAGATAATTGACCTTTTTGCTGATTTCCGCGTTGCTTAGGCGTTTATTTTTTGGCATGACGGTCAAGCCAAATGCCACGTTATCAAACACGGTCATATGGCGAAATAACGCATAATGCTGAAACATAAAGCCGATATGACGCTGCTGCACAGGCACATCGGTCACATCTTCACCATCAAAAAAAATACGCCCTGTATCGGCAAGCTCAAGCCCTGCGATGATGCGCAGTAAGGTAGTCTTACCACAGCCCGAAGGTCCCAAGAGTGAGGTTAATTTGCCCGTCGGTACGGTTAAATTAATCGGTTGTAGTGCAGTAAAGCGACCAAACTGTTTGGTGATATCACGGATTTCAATACTCATGGTATTCTCTTAACTTTTTTTACTTTTTAAATTGCATCAATGTTATTCATCATTGCCAGACTGACGTTTAGTCAATGCCTGCTGCACGATTAAGGTAACGAGCGCCAACAACGCCAACAGACTCGACAACGCAAACGCCGCCGTCATGTTGTATTCATTGTAGGCAATCTCAACCAATAGTGGCATGGTATTGGTTTCACCGCGGATATGACCTGAGACTACACTCACCGCGCCAAACTCACCCATCGCACGGGCATTGGTCAAAATAATACCGTATAGCAATGCCCATTTGATATTAGGTAGCGTCACCCGCCAAAACATTTGCCAGCCTGACGCGCCGAGTGTTAATGCCGCTTGCTCTTCACTGCTGCCCTGCGACTGCATCAGCGGAATCACTTCACGTGCCACGAATGGAAAAGTCACAAACATGGTGGCAAGCACGATACCAGGAATGGCAAAAATCACTTGGAAACCAAAGTATTCTAGCCAGCCGCCAAGCCAGGTATTGGCGCCCAGTAGCGCTACAAACATCAAGCCTGCAACCACCGGCGACACCGAAAATGGCAAATCTAGCAGCGTGGTGAGAAATTGTTTACCTTTAAAATCAAATCGGGTCAATAGCCAGGCTAATGCAATCCCAATCACCGTATTAATCGGTACCACAATCAGCGCCGTAATCAAAGTAAGCTTGATGGCCGATAATGCCTCGTGATCGGTCAAGGCAGCCACATACAACTGCCAGCCAGATTTTAAGGCTTCATAAAACACCGATATCAGCGGAATCACTAGCATTAGCGTCATAAACGCCACCGCAATGCCAATTAAGGTATAACGTAGCCATGTTGGCTCACGGGTTGCGGCTTGGGTTTGGTAAGGATATTGGCTGCTCATACACTTGCCCCGCCCATACGTTTGGTAAATAGCCACTGCAAGGCATTAATGGCAAATAAAATCACAAATGAAATTATCAACATAAACAAAGCAACCGCCGCAGCCCCTTGTACATCAAAGCTTTCAAGCTTACCAATAATAATTAACGGTAAAATCTCAGATTTCATCGGCAAATTACCCGCAATAAAAATCACCGAGCCATACTCCCCCGTCGCCCGCGCAAACATCATGCCTGAGCCCATCAGCAAGGCAGGATACAACTCCGGCAATATGACCCGTCTAAAAGTTGTCAATCTACCAGCGCCCAGCACCGATGCTGCCTCTTCATATTCTGGCGACAGCTCCGCAAGCACAGGTTGCACCGCACGCACAATAAACGGTAAACTCACCACAATCAGCGCCAACCAAATACCAATGGGGGTAAAAGCAATTTTAATGCCGAATGGCGCAAAAAACTGCCCGATTAAACCATTGGGTGCATATAAGGTTGCTAGCGAAATACCCATTACCGCTGTTGGCAAAGCAAACGGTAAATCCACCAGCGCATTTAAAATCGACTTTCCCCAAAACTCGTAGCGCACCAATACCCATGCAATCAGCGTACCAAACACCAAATTGGTCAATGTCGCTAGCAATGACATTTTTAGCGACAGTTCAATCGCTGCCTTGACGCGCGGCTCGGCAATGGTTTTGATAAACCCTGCCACGCCAATATCGGCGGCCGTCATTACCATTGCCACAAATGGCAATAGCACAATAATCGACAACGCCAACACACTAATACCCAAACTCAAATTAAAAAACGGCATGATATGGCGCTTTTTATTGCGTTTTAAGGGTGAATTGGGTGTTTTAGGCTGATTGTTTGATGTTAAATCGGCTTGATGGTTAGCATTGATGCTTGCCATGCAGGGCTTCCTTTACTAATAATCGGTAGGCGACGTCAGAATTTAAAATAATAAACATACAAAAATAAAAATTCCAAAATAAAGATACAAAAAGCTCTGTACCCAAAATCTTAAGCACGGCTATAGTACCATCTCATTTTGATTTTCCAAACTATATTTATGCGCTTTAAATATTCTTAGCTAGAATAAAAAACCAGAGCCGAACTCTGGTTTTGTGAGCTTAACACAGCGAACTATTTTGCTGCAGGTGCCGATGCTATGGTGCTCGTTGGGCTGGCTAGTTGATCAAAGACCCCACCATCTTTGAAGTATTTGGTCATGATATCCGTCCAGCTACCAAATTCAGCATTCGGACTAAAGGTGGTAAGCGCGGGTAATTTATCTTGATTTTTAGCCAGTACCGCCGCATCGCTTGGGCGAAGATATAAATCTGCCGCCAATTGCTGGGCAGGCTCGCTCCATAAATAATCAAGATACGCTTTCGCTGCGTCGTTGGTGCCTTTTTTATCGGTCACTGATTTGACAATCGCCACCGGGTTTTCTGCTGATATGGTGTAGCTTGGATAGACAATTTGCACATCGCCTTTACCAAACTGTTTGACCGCTAGGTTGGCTTCATTTTCAAAGGTGACTAACACATCGCCAATTTGGCGCTGTAAGAACGTGGTAGTTGCCGCACGCCCACCATTTTCATACACCGGCACGTTTTTGAGCAACTCTTTGACAAAGTTTTTGGTTTTGCTTTCATCTTTATTAAAACTATGTAAGCCGTAGCCATACGCGCCTAAGAAGGCATAGCGCCCATTACCCGTGGTTTTTGGGTTGGCAAGTACGATTTGTACACCTGGTTTTGCCAAATCAGACCAGTCTTTGATTTGTTTTGGGTTGTCTTTACGCACCAAAAACACGATAGCACTGGTATAAGGGACTGCTTTGTTTGGGAATTGGCTTTGCCAATCTTGTGCCACCAAGCCTTTTTTTACCAACAGCTCCACATCTGAGCCTTGATTCATACTGACCACGTCCGCTTGCAGACCATTGGCAACTGCGAGCGCTTGTTTGCTAGAACCGCCATGCGATTGCTGGATATCGATGGTTTTGCCGCTATTTTTGGCTTCGTAGTCTTTGATAAACAGGGGATTGTAGCTTTTATAAAAGTCACGCGCAACGTCATAGGAGACATTGAGGAGCTTAATACCGCCTTTATCGCTCACGCCTGCATTTGATTGCGTGGCGGCTTGACCTGAAGCGGCTTGTTGGTCTTGCTGGGTGGGCGCACGTGAACAGCCCGCTAGACTCACGCCTAATAACGCCAGACTTGATAGCACAGCTACGGTTTTGTGTTGAACCTTAGTTTTTTTTTGAAAATTAACAGTCATCATGGTCACCCCTCATCTCAATGTATAAAAATCAATATATAATGTTAAATTCATTCATACTATTTTACAAAAAAAGCGTCGACAAAAAAAACAATATTATTCTTTATTCATATTCCACTTCTGAATATTACATCATAAAATATAATGTAATATTTAAAATTAAAAATTTAGCAACCTGTATTACACCTGAATCGCACCTGAATCACAAATGTCACGTTGCCAGCGTTATCATTTTCGCCTACAATTTTATTTTTAGTTATCAAGAATTCTCCATGGCAAAAGCTTCCAAAACCGTTATCAAATCAATTGAAGATCAGCTCGCACGACTGGATTTGCAAACCACTCCATTAAATCAGGCTGATGACGTATTTTTGGCGCTGCTTGACGATAGTGAGGATGACAATAAAGCAACTGCAAAGCGTGGCAGTGTTGATAACTTAAGCGATTATGACTTTAGCGAACAATTAGCCATTCAAGACCGCGATAGCCAACTGCAACAGGCATTAAGCGATACTATATTGTCACTAAGTGATTATCTATCCGCTGTGCAGTTGGTGATTAGTGAAACGTTTGCCCATACCGTTTGGGTAAAAGCTGAAATCCGTAGTCTGTCAGCCAAAGGCGGTCACTACTATTTTGAATTGGCGGATAAAGATATGGATGGCAAAGTCACTGCCAGCTGCCGCGGCACGCTATGGCGTGGTCAAGCAGCCAAAGTACTGTCAAAGTTTGAAAAAAACACTGGCATGAGCCTTGAGCGAGGCTTGAATGTATTGCTCAAAGTCTCAGCCACGTTCCATGCCCAATATGGCTTTTCGCTAAACATCGTCGATATCGACCCCACTTACACACTGGGCGATTTGGCAAAGCAATACCAAACGATTTTAACCAGACTGCATGAAGAAGGGCTGCTCGATCTCAATCAATCGCTCCCGATGCCGTTTGATATTGAGCATGTGCTCGTTATCGCGCCTGAAAAAGCTGCAGGGCTCGGTGATTTTCGCGCGGATGCCGATAGGCTCGCCAGCACAGGGGCTTGTATTTTTCATTATGAGCACGCCACCTTTCAAGGCAATCACGCCCCTGAAGACATCCGCCAAGCCCTCATTAAAGGCATGAAAAATCTGAGTAAGCAGCATATTACCGCAGATTTGATTGTGATTATCCGGGGTGGTGGCGCGGTGGGCGATTTGGCCTATCTCAATGATTACGAACTTGCCGCGCTGGTGGCAGAGCAGCCGATACCGGTATGGGTTGGCATTGGTCATGAGCGTGACCGTGTCATGCTAGATGAAGTGGCACATCAAAGTTTTGATACCCCATCCAAGGTTATCGCAGGTATTCGCAATCATTTGCTCACTATTACCCAAGGTGCCAAACAACATTTTTTGACCATCGAGCAAATTGCTAAATCTAGCATCTTGCAGGCACGCCGTGATAGCGAACAACAACTTACCAAGATACAATCGGCAGCGCAGCGACAATTATCTGCCGCTAAACTTGCCATGGACAACCAATTTGTACAGATTCGCCAGCTTGCCTATCAACAAATCACCACGGCTCGTCAATCGACCGATCGACTGCGTGAGATGACATTGTTACAGCATCCGTCAACTGTATTAACCCGTGGCTATGCGATTATCAGAACCTCGCATCCTGCATCAAATACGGTGATGACTTCGATTGCCCAAGTTGAACCCAATTCAACCATAACCATTGAACTACAAGATGGCTATCTACAAGCCACTGTCAATGCCAAACACCCAAAAAACTGACCTATCCATCAAGGAACAACCATGACCGAGCCAACCGATTTTAAAAGCGCCTATGAGGTGTTAAAAACAAATGCACAGCTCTTGCAAAACAGTCAAGAGCCCAATATTGACGCGCTGATGACTATTGTAGCGCAGTCCATTGACGCCTATAAAGTATGCCAAGCGCGGATTGATGCCGTTGAAGCCTCGCTTAATCAAGCATTTGAAACAGACTAAGTTTCAATCAAGCAGAAAAGCAAAATAAAAAAGCCACTATCGAAGGATAATGGCTTTTTAGTTGGGCATTTAAATTTCTACTTTGGCACCCATTTCTACCACATTGTTGCTAGGAAGTTTTAGAAACTCAGCCGCGGTGCCGGCATTACGGTGCATATGGGCAAACAATTTTTCACGCCATAACGCCATACCTTTAATACTCTCAGATGCCACCACCGCCTCATGGGATAAGAAATAACTCACCTTGGCAGGATCGAAATCAAAGTTAAATTGCTGAATGTGTTTGAGTGAGTCTGGCACATCAGGGTCATTTTTAAAGCCAAAATTGAGCACCACCTTCCAGCAATTGTGTCCCAAATAGGTCACTTCACTACGTTTACTGAGACCCACCCAAGGGGTTTCTAAGGTATTAACGGTCACAAAGATATTGTATTCATGCAAGCATTTATTGTGCTTTAAGTTTTGTTTCAACGCCACGGGTACGATATCGACTTCAGAGACCATAAATACAGCAATGCCTTTGATTTTTTTGATATTTTCAAAGAGCACTTGGCAGCGCTGGTTGATTAAGATTTTCTCCTGCAGTAATGCTTGCTGATTTTGCAGCTCTTGGATATTTTCAAGTGGCGCGTTTTCAATATCTTGGGTCAGCTTTTCTAATTTGCCTTGCGTCGACTCCAAGGCTATTTGTAAGCGTTTATTGGTAAAACTGCCAAACAAGTCATCCAAGAAATTTTTTAAGTTAATTTGCCTTGTGGTATGGGCAATTCTCACCAAATTACGCCCATCTCGCCAAGTCATCATTAACACAAACATGACGCCCCCTAACAACAATGGGAACCAGCCGCCCTTGAGGAGCTTCAGCAGATTTGATGCCCAAAACAAGAAATCCACCACAAAGAACAATGAGGTAGCGGCAATACACAGTAGCAAAGGATATTTCCACGCATAGCGAATCACAAAGAAGGTCAATATCGTGGTAATCAGCATATCCGTACAAACCGCAATACCATAAGCGGCCGCTAACGCACCCGATGATTTGAACATCACCACAGCAAACGCAATGGCGATAAACAAGCCCCAGTTAATCGCTGGAATATAGATCTGACCCACTTCTTTAACATTGGTATACACAATACGCATACGCGGTAAAAATCCAAGTTGCACCGCTTGTTTGGTGATACTAAACGCCCCAGAAATCAGCGCTTGTGACGCAATCACTGTCGCTAAAGTTGCCATCACCACCATGGGAATACGCATGGCATCTGGAATCATCAAAAAGAAGGGATTGGATTTGCCATCAGGATTGGCGAGTAAAAATGCGCCTTGACCAAAATAATTGAGCAGCAAGGCGGGCATGACAATGGAAAACCAAGCGATACGAATCGGTTTTTTGCCAAAATGCCCCATATCGGCATACAGGGCTTCACCGCCTGTCACACACAACACAACTGCCCCCAATATGATAAAGGCGAGTGTTGGATTGGTCATCACAAACTGATAAGCATAGATGGGATTGATGGCTTGCAAGATTTCGACATTGTGCTGAATATGATAAACCCCAATACCAGCAATCAACAAAAACCACAGCACCATCACAGGTCCAAACAGCTTACCGATACCTTTGGTACCAAATTTTTGCACAAAAAATAACAGGAACAAAATGGTCAGCGTCGCAGGAATTACCACACTATGCAGCCGTGGCGATACCACCGTCAAACCCTCTACTGCCGATAGCACTGAGATAGATGGGGTAATCACCCCATCGCCATAAAACAAGCAGGTACCAAATATTCCCATGGTCATGATGACTGCGTGCAATTTTGGGCGATGTTTTACCGCGCTTGATGCCAAGGCGAGCATCGCAATCAGACCGCCTTCCCCTTTATTGTCGGCACGTAGCACCAACGAGATATACTTAAGACTGACGATGATGGTGATAGTCCACACAAATAACGACAGCACCCCATAGATATTGGCAACGTTAAAGGCGACATGACCAGAATTAAAAACTTCTTTTACTGAATACAGTACACTGGTACCGATATCGCCATAAACGACCCCGATTGCCCCTAATGTCAATGCAGGAACCGAGGTTTTAGCATGTGCTTTACTCATAAATTAACGACGCAATTTGATAAGATGGATTATTATAAGTCGAATTATAAAATTGCGGTTAAATTATATTTTGTAACCAAAGTTATCTATGTACTTGACGATAGTAACATTTTATCAGCGTCAATTTGAAAGAAGCAACCTAACCCCTTATTTTTAATGGTGAAATGGCGGTTTGGCAAGCCAAATCATACCAATCAATAATAAGAACACCAAGCCAAACACATAAAAGACCTCATTCGAACCAATAATCAGCGCCTGTTGGTTAATATTTTGGTTGATGAGTGCCAACGTTTGGTCATAACTCATGCCAGACGCTTGCAGGCTTTTTGACCACGCATCAAAATTAGAATTTTGGGTGATACTTTCGGTCAAATAAGTATGGGCATGATTGCTGCGTCTTTCCCACACAGTCATCACCATTGAAGCACCAATCCCGCCCGCCAAAGTTCTCACAAAGGTAAAAATCCCTGTCGCTGCCGCCATTTTATCATGCGAAATATTGGAGAGCGCAATGGTAGTTAAGGGCATAAAAAACATGGCGGTACCCAGTCCTTGAATAAACTGCGGCCAAAACACATCCCAAAACGTCATCTGCGGATTAAAATCACTTCGCCATACAAAGGTGGCACAATAAATTAAAAAACTTAACGTCACCAAGATGCGCATATCGATGTTTCGCGCGTATTTACCGATTAAGGGCGTCAACAATACCGGGAAAATACCAATCGGTGCCGCTGCCAACCCTGCCCAAACTGCGGTATAGCCCATGGTCTGCTGCAGCATGACGGGCAATAGCACAATGGCGCCCATATATAGCAAAAATGCCAAGCTAATCACCAATGTGCCAATGGTAAAATTGCGGTCTTGAAAAATCGACAAATCAATAATCGGATGTTCCTCACCGCGCTCCCAAATTATCAAATAACTCAAACATAAAACGCTAATAACGGCTAAAGCAATGATTTCAGGGGAGGCAAACCAATCGAGCTCACGCCCACGATCCAAGAAAAACTGCAGTGCACCCACCCCGACAATCATCAAAACAAGCCCTACTTTATCAATATCGGTCTTGATGACAGGCGTTTCGCGGTTTTTAAGTTGTTGCCATGCCAAAATGATGGCGACAATACCAATCGGAATATTGATAAAAAATATCCAGCCCCAGTGATAGTTGTCGCAGATATAACCGCCCAAAATCGGACCTAATATCGGTGCGGTGACCACCACCATAGCAAATAATCCAAGCGCCATCGCCCGTTTTTCAAGCGCAAAAGACTGTAATAATAGACTTTGTGCCAGTGGAATCATCGGGCCTGCCACTGCGCCTTGCGCCACCCTAGCAATAATCAGCATCGTCAAACTATGTGACACCCCGCATAACCATGAACAAAACACAAATAAACTTGCCGACACCAAAAACACTTTGACCGAGCCATATTGACGAGCCAACCACCCTGTGAGGGGAATAGATATCGCGTTGGAAACGGCAAACATGGTAATCACCCATGTACCTTGCGAGGTCGCCGCACCCAAATCCCCCGCAATGGTCGGCAATGCCACATTGGCAATGGTCGAATCAAGCACCATCATAAACACCGCCATGGATAGGGCGAAGGTCACAATCGCAAGCGGCATCCCTGATAAAGGCGCGGGCTGATCGCCTTGTGGCTGACTACGGGCTTGATTATCAGCCGCTGGCTGCTCGGTATCCATAGTGGGTGAAATTGCTTCCGCCATTTTTCACCTCATGATTGGTTTTGCTGGATGATTTGTTGGATGATTTTGGTCGCGCCTGACATATCGACTTGCGGCTGCAGCTGGGCAACCGGTTTGTTGCTAGCGGTCGCGGTAGCCACCTGCGGTTTGCCTTGTTGGTCTCGGCTATCCAGCTCGGCATGCATACTTAGCCCCACGCGTAGCGGATGCTGTTGTAATTCTTTGCTATCGAGTGCAATTCGTACAGGCAGACGCTGGGTGACTTTAATCCAGTTACCGGTGGCGTTTTGGGCAGGCAAAACCGAGAACGCACTGCCTGTTCCTGCTGATAAGCCAATCACTTTGCCATGATAAACAACCTCTTTACCATAAATATCTGATGTTAAATTCACCGCTTGACCTAGGTAAATGTCTTTAATTTGGCTTTCTTTAAAATTGGCATCAACCCACAAATCATGTAACGGCACAATCACCATCAAAGGCGTGCCTGCGCTGATTTTTTGACCTAATTGCACACCGCGTTTGGCAATTTGCCCATCGATGGGTGCTACAATCTGGGTACGGTTGAGATTGAGCCAAGCGGTTTGGATATTTGCTATCGCGGTTTGTACCGCAGGTTGTGATAGCACATCATTTTTACCTAAATTGGCGATTGTCACATTGCGCTGCGCTTCGGCAGTCACAACGGCAGAGCGAGCGGTGGCTTGCTTGGCAACTGCCGCATTGAGCTGGGCTTGGGCTTTTTTGACAGTGTCGGCAGCATGCTGGACTTCTTCTTGCGATACTGCTTGACTTGCCATCAAAGCGGCGCGGCGTTGATAGTCAGATTGTGCGGCAAGCAGCGCAATCTTGGCAGATTCAATTTGTGATTGCACTTCATTCATCGCAGTTTGTGCTTGCGAGATATTGACATCAGCTTGTTGGATGGTTGCGGTTTGGGTTTTATACTGTCTGATTGCTGTGCGCAATTGTGCTTTGGCGGTTTCAAGGGCTAAGCCATTATCCGCTTGGTCTAATGCTACCAAGGTTTGCCCGGCTTTGACCATATCCGTGTCATTGACGCCAATCGCCGTCACCGTCCCCGATATTTGCGCGTTGATTTGTACTTGGTTGCCGCTCACATAGGCGTCTTCGGTACTGACTTGATAGCGCCATTGGTTAACGTATAACCATAACGTCACCGCAGCAATCGCTAAAACAATCAAGGTAAATAACAATAGGTTTTTTTTACGTTTGGATTTGGCGGGGCGTTGGGTTGTGTTATGCGTAGGTTCTAGTGTCGGTACTGGTTCGGGGCTATCATCAACCCCAGTCGGCATGGTTTCAGCCATTTTTTCGTCCTTATCGCTAAACTTGAGTGGCAAAATCTAAAAAATCCGACGGTTGACAGACGGATTTATCCTAGAAAATAGCTCGATTATGTAATTTAATATGCTTAATGGGTGGCAATATAAAACTATCCTAAACAGCCATCAAGCATCAAATAAAACATAAATGTTGCATAAGAATACAGTTAGGTAGATAATGTTGTTTATTGTAAAAATTTTGCGCAATTCGTGCGATTGCTAAAATTTAAAGGCTAAGACATAAAGCGTATGATAAAGAGCGTAAGGATACCAAAAAGCGATGAACGAAAATGATTTACGGGTCATTAAGACTGAACAACATATCGAGCAAGCTTTTCTGGCATTACTGCAGCAGAAACGTTACCGCGCCATCACGGTCCAAGATATTTTAGATACTGCAGCGATTAATCGCTCAACCTTTTATCGTCATTATGCCAGTAAAGAGGCGCTGGCGGAGAAAATGGTGAGTAATTTTCGCCAAGTGTATGAGAAGTTTTTAACTGAACGCTTTAGTGTCGCCAGTCAAGAAAATTTACTGATGTGTTTGGAACAATTTTGGGCGTTTATTCACGCGCAAAAACAACGCATACTGGCTTTTTGGCAAATCAAAACCCCAAATATCCATTTATATGATGATATGTATGCGTTAATCAAACAAAATTATATTGAGCATGCTAAGCGTCATGGACGCCCAGGCGACTTAGAGTTTCAAGGGCATACGTATGCAGGGATTATATTAAATAATTTAAGTTACTGTCTGCAGCAAGACCACCACATATCACTCGAGGATATTCGTAGCAATATACAACTGATGATGCAGACAGTGTCTATACAGTAATCTCTCATCGCAATGATCGGTCACCGCCATAATCTGCCATAACCTCGATACGCTCATTAGCAGCCAGTTTTAAGCGCTAAAGTCCTATTTAGGATTTTTTACCGACTAAATCAATTACCCAAAGTTCCGCTTGCGAGCCCAGCCGAAACGGTACTCCCCAAAAACCATACCCCGAGCTTACAATTACATCGGTATTGTTGATACGTTCATAGCCGTAACCCAAACGATTTAAGAATTTGACAATGAAATTGGCAGGAAATATTTGCCCATTATGGGTATGTCCAGACACTTGCAAATCAATCGGTAATTGTACGTTTTGTTCAATCTCATTGGGCTCATGGTCAAGTAAAATTATCGGCTTATCCGTATTTGACGGTATTAAGTCCTTGGTCGCTTTACGATAACTGGCATGATTATCCAGTCGTCCTACCAACCAAAACTGATTATCAACCAACACTTTGTCATCTGCCAATAAGGTAATATTGGCTTTTTGGATCGCATCGCGAATCTCGCCTTCATGCCCATACATGTCATGATTACCTAGCGTGGCATACGCGCCCATTGGCACTGCATTTGCTAGTTGTTGCAGCGCGGGCTGCATATTTTGCGAGGTATAGTAGTCAACATTATCATCCATAATATCGCCAGGCATGAGCAGCAGTTGCACGTTCTGTGCTTTTACCATATCGGTTAATCGATTAATTTGCCGCTCACCGACCATTAGACCTAAATGCAAGTCTGAAACCATCCCAATCCGAATCGGTTTAGCAAGTGGCTGATTGGCAGTCAAGCTGATATGACGAATAGTGGGTGTATAAGCATTATAAATACCCATCAACACCATGCCAAAAAACACAAGCGGCAACAAAATGCGTTCCCCGTAGATTTGATAACTCACGGAATTAAAAAATTGCGGGGCAACTTTCATCAACACCAGATTGATAATTCCCACCACCACCATCGACAGGATGACAAACCACAAAATAGTCAGCCAAGTCATAGACAGCTTAAGCCCAAAGCTCGTCAAGCGTGCGATGCCAAATACCAATAACGCATTACTCATTACAAATAGACTAATCATCAAATAGCGAGAAGACCGATCGGATAACCAAGACCCTGCCCACCACTGGAGCCCCCGCCCCGCCCCATAAGTAAACAATTCAAACAACAATACAATGACGGTCAGAAATATCCAACGCATACGAGCCCCAAATTTTTGATAAGTAAAGGTTATATAAAGAATATTTGTGAATTTACAATGTCGCTTTATCTATTAAAGCCAATCAGTGAATTTGAAAAAATCAATTAATATAATTTGCGCATTAAAAAACCCAACTTACGAGAATAAGTTGGGTTTTTTCGATATCGGCTCATCCGATAGCGGTATTGTGGCAGGTTTATTGATTTTTAACAAGCAATAAATTTGCTATAATAACCCTTTTGGCACTTTTAAAAATTATGACATATTCAACTGCTGTTAATTTATCTGATATTGCGAGCCCTGCCCAAACCCGCGTCATTGTGGGGATGTCAGGGGGTGTTGATTCTTCTGTCACCGCCGTTTTGCTCAAACAAGCAGGCTTTGACGTTGAAGGCTTGTTTATGAAAAACTGGGAAGAAGATGACGGTACCGAATATTGTACCGCCATGACTGACCTTGCTGATGCGCAAGCGGTCGCCGATAAAATCGGCATTAAGCTGCATACCGCCAACTTTGCCATGGAATATTGGGATCGCGTATTTGAGCATTTTTTGGCGGAATATAGCGCCGGTCGCACCCCAAATCCTGATATTTTATGCAACAAAGAAGTCAAGTTTAAAGCCTTTTTGGATTATGCGCTAACCTTGGGGGCGGATTATATTGCCACCGGTCACTATGCGCGCCGCGGTTTTAGCGATGAAACTGGCAAAGCGCCACTACTGCGCGGACTTGATAACAATAAAGACCAAAGCTATTTTCTGCACGCGGTGGCAGGCGATAAAATCGCCAAAACCTTGTTCCCTGTGGGTGAGTTAGAAAAACCTGAAGTACGCCGTATTGCCGAGCAATATGATTTAGCGACAGCGAAGAAAAAAGACTCTACCGGCATTTGCTTTATCGGCGAGCGACGCTTTAAAGACTTTTTACAGCAGTATTTGCCCGCTCAAAAAGGTGATATCTATACCGATGATGGCAAAAAAATCGGCACCCATGATGGCTTAATGTATTACACACTCGGTCAACGTGGCGGTATTGGTATTGGTGGGGTCAAAGATAGAGATGAGGCGCCTTGGTTTGTGTTGCACAAAGACTTAGATAATAATCGCCTGATTGTCGGTCAAGGGCATGACCATCCGATGTTACAATCCACTGAATTGACTGCCTATAAACTTGACTGGGTGGTTAATGCACCAACCCAACTGTTTACTGCCCAAGGTTATCGCTGTACCGCCAAAACGCGCTATCGTCAGCCCGATCAAGCCTGTACAGTTTTTGCCCTTGATGAAACGGGGGATACCATAAAAGTGGTGTTTGACGAGCCACAGCGTGCGGTGACCCCCGGTCAGTCTTGTGTGTTTTATCAAGATGACATCTGTTTAGGCGGTGGCGTGATTCAAACCATCGATGCCCCTACTAGCCTGGCTGAAGTTTAAAGTTTAATACACATCAACACACAAACAGCGCAAATTGATATCATTTGCGCTTTTTTTATACCCTATTGATTAAGAAAAGTTTGCAGCTAAGCGTTTGTTCCACCCTGCTTTTTTTCGTAGGTAGCCAATTCCCCAGCAGCTTAAATAAATCACAAATGAAATGGTGGTGATATAGGGTGAAATCGGCAGTCCAGGTCCTAACGATAATAATATGCCGCCAACCCCAGCGATAATGGCAAACAGCATAGACAACAAATAGACATAGATAGGTCTAGCCGTCACTTGACTCGCCGCCGCAGCAGGCGTGATGAGTAACGATAATAACAGCAATGCACCGACAAACTGCACACTCACCGCCACCACAAGACTCAGCGCAAACATAAACAGCAAGGATAAAAATGTTAAATTCAAATGCTGCGCTTGGGCAACTTGCGGGTCGACTGCGGCAAATAACATGCGCTGACCAAATATGGCAATGATTGACAGCACAATCACTGCGACCACTAACATCGACTGCAATTCAGCGGGCGTAATTGCAACAATTTGCCCAGTTAATAAGCCAAATTTATTGGAGGAGCGACCTTGATACAAGGATAAAAACAACACCCCCAGCCCAAGCCCGAATGGCAACAAAATACCCACCACTGAGTTGCGGTTTTTGCCATCAATCCCCATCACTCCCAGCACCATGCCCGCCATTACCGCCCCAACGACGGCGCCTAGCGTCACTGAAGACCCTAACCATAAGGCACACGCCGCCCCTGCAAACGACAGCTCTGCTGTCCCATGCACGGCAAACGCCATATCCCGTGCCTGTACCATCGGTCCAATGAATCCCGCCATCACACCCAACAATACCGCGGCCACGATGGACGTTGATACCAAGGGCAACAGCTCAGCAAAGTTATCAAAATTGATGATGGTATGTAGCCAAGTCGTGAGCAGCATGTAAATTCCAAAAGTTAAAAAACCATCGAATGTGATGGCTTGTTTTTGATTGAAGCAAATAAGTTAGAGAAATCGATTGATTAAGTCGATACCACCGAGGTTGGCAGTCGCATTTTCAAGGCGCAGTACTTTATCTACCAAAGGTATAATTGGTTCGAGTTCATGACTAATCATCAAAATCGCGGTATGATGCGCATGTTTGCGATGGGCTAAAATATCACTAACCACATACTGGCTTGCCACATCAAGGCTCAGTAGCGGCTCATCCATCAACAAAACATCAGGCTCAGCGACCAAGGCTTGGGCGATACGCATGCGCTGCTGCTCACCACCCGAGAGCATGGTAAGCGGCGCATCACAAAATGACTCACCGCCGACTTCCGCAATGGCTTTATCCACCAAATATTTTTTTTGTTTTGCTGTTTGCCAAAAACCGCCCAAGGTTTTTTTGGGGCTAAACAGACCAAACAAATAATTTTCCCCATCCAGCCCTAGCTGCACCAAGTCCCTACCCCGAATCGGTAGTTTTGGCGCAAAGTCTTTGAGCTGAGGCACATAGCCTACTCGAATATCTTTGCCAAGCGTGATTGAACCACTTGATAGTGGCACAAGTTTGAGTAAACTTCGCAGCAGTGTGGTCTTGCCTGTACCATTGGCGCCGAGCAAAGCCACAAATTCACCCGATAAAATCGAAAAATTGACATCCTGCCAGAGCAGACGTTGTCCAAAGTGCATACTGCCATCTTTGACTTGCAGAACGACTTGCTGTGAATGGGGCGGTTTGACAAACGATTGGCAATGAATAGCCTGCTCAAACTGCCGCTCGCTATTGGCTATTTTGGTGGTTGACATGGGCATGGTGGCTACTTCTTCATCCTAACAGCAAGATTAACGACAAGATCCTAAAGGCGAGGATGGTTGATTGGCAATATCACATTGCAAAAAATCTGGGCTAAAAAATTTAAGCATTATAAGCGATAACCAGCCAATACTATACCAATTAACGCAAATTTTTCCCCAAATGCGCTAATGGGTAATCTAAAATTTTTAGGCTAATTAAAATTAGCGCGTCGCGGCCGCAAAATCATCCAGGGTTTTTTCAATAAATTGCGTATAGCTTGTCACGCCATCGGGCAGAGTTTCATAGACCGCCACAACCGGTACTGTTGATGCCTTCGCCAATGTGATTAGTTGCTTTGAGGTAGCATCCTCGGTCTGGGCATTGACAACCAACAAACCCACTTGTTTATTGCTCAGCAGGCTTTTGCTGTCATTGAGCACTTTGACCGATACCCCCGCATCCGTCTCTGATTGCACAGCATAGGCTTTTGGCGTCACATCCTTGATGCCCATATCTGCTAGCAAATACCCGATGACGGGCTCAGTAGCAAAGGCAGTGATGGCTTTTCGCTGTCCGATTTGTTGGGCTTTGACTTTAAGCGCATCAATTTGCTGGATGAATTGCTGGGTATTTTTCGCATAAATTGCTTGATTGGCAGGCGATGTTGCAGCCAATTGTTTGTTGACTGCTTCAGCCACTTTTTTTGCTGTATCGAGGGAGAAAAACACATGCTCATTGAAGTCACCGTGCGAGTGACTATGTACTTCGCTATGCGCTTCACTGGGCACGTGAGGATGATCAGATGGTTGCGGATCAGCGGTTTTTATTTCGTGTTGGGTGTCGTGTTGGTGTTGTTCACTGGCAGACTCATCTGCCGCATTGTCCGTGTTAGGCGACAGCCCTGAAAGTGCTACGGCATTAATCACCACAGGTTTGTGACTCACCGACTGAGCTAAGCTCATACCCCAATCATCATACCCGCCACCGTTGACCAGCATGACAGCGGATTTGGTGATGTTAAGCTTGTCGGTCGCTGTGGCTTGATAATCATGCGGATCTTGTGATAAATCATCGACCCCCACAATCACATTGACTTTATCCCCCCCGACCGCTTTAGCCACCGAACCCCACACATTGGTGGTGGCATACACGGTGGGTAATTGGGTATCAATAACGGTGTTTGATGAGACTGTTGTAGCTGAGCTATTTGATGCGGATTGATTTGAGGTGGATTGATTATCAGTTTGCTTTTGGCAGCCTGTTAATCCACCCAATAGGCTCATCGTCAATGTTACCCCTGCAATCGTGGGGGTTTTTAGTAGCCTTAGTAGCAAAAAAGGTCGGCTAAAAAAAGCATATTTGTTAATCAATGCGTTTATCATGCTGGGTCGCCCAATCAAGTATTGAGAAGATTAAAAATGTTATATTATAACATTTTAATGGTGTTCTCAAGGTGGCTCAAGGATTTATGCTGGCTTGAATTGCATCTATCGCACCTTTAAATTCAACTATTTGCGCTGACCTTTTTATGCCATAATAAATTTATCACCTTGCTGTATGGTTCACAGGCAAATCGGTTGTTATTTTCTACGCTTTACGCCTGTCAGCACTTTTTTGTATGACCCACTCTCACAGGATGTTTTTATGAAACAATTTTTCGCGCCTTGTCTGGTACTTGCCAGTATGTTGGGCACAACATTTGCCCACGCAGCCTCTATGCCAGTGGATACCAATGCCCGCTTTAAACTGGGTTTAAACGCGTCTATCAATCATTATGCGTACGATAAGGACAATGATGTTACGATCATGCCACAGGCATTTTATGACAACAATCGATTCTACATTGAAGGCAGTGAAGCGGGCTATTATCCCTACAAAGACGCACAAAACGAATGGCGATTGACCGCAAGCTACGATAGCCGTTCATTTGATCCAGACGATGCGAGTACAGCGGCGTTAAAAGGACTCGATGAGCGTAAATGGTCTGCTATGGTGGGCACTAGCTATATGCGCATCACCCCGTATGGTGGCTTTAAAGCGCAACTGGAAACTGATGCCTTAGGTCGCAGTGATGGTACTAGCGCAAAAGTGGCGCACTTAAGCAGATTTAAAGCAATGGATGATAAAATCACCATTTATCCTGAGTTAGGACTGCAGTGGTACAATGACAAGTACAACAACTACTACTTTGGTGTTTCTGAGCAAGAATCGCGACGAACAGGAATAAAAGCTTATAACGCTGATAGTAGCATTACTCCCTATGTCAATGTCAGTGCCAGTTACGCCATTTCGCCACGCTGGAGTGCGTTTATCAGTCAGCATTTAGAGTATTTGAGCGATGAGCAAAAAGACAGCCCACTGGTTGATAACCGTGTCGATAGCAAAACGAAAATTGGCTTTAACTATCAGTTTTAATGCATAGCTTGATGCCTAGTTTACCCATAAATAGCTGCCCATAAAAAGCGCAAATTGTTTGATTTGCGCTTTTTTTATTTATAAGAAAGGATTACTTACTTCGTCCACGTGCGACGCTTGCTGCTGTTGCGTGGCAGATTTTTCCACCGTTTGCGCTTGATGGACTTCTAAATACGCAATGATTTGGTTCAACACATCTTGTAATTGTTTTGCCGTGGCTAAACTTTGTTTATCCAACGTAAACGTCGCACTGCCATAGAGATTGACTTGCTCTCCTTGATTCTCAAGGGTAAATTCGCCCAAGCCAACGCTTTGGCTATCATTTTGAAATGGTTTAAAAGCACTCATCTTTTTCCCTTGTTTAGTTGCTAATTTGCTAGTTTTTGACTTGCTAATTACTACTTATGGTTATGGTGAAATAGTTGCTACATTACTCGGCAAACTGGGAAATGCATTGACCCCGGTGCGTTTTTTAAGGGTGCTTAGGCTAATTTTTTCAACGGTTCCGCTATCATCATTCGGGCTAAAAAATGCCATCGCTTGATGTTGTGATGGCAAATATACCGCTTTAAAAAAATGCGATGGCACCAGCACACGATTTTTTAGCCGTTTGACTTCCGGTGTTAGAAATGCCACCCCTGTCACCACATAAGCTGAGCCGTATTGGTTGGTCAGGTTGCGAGTTTGTGTTTCAATTTTTACCCAGGTTTTACGGTTGTTATCAGGTGTTTGTGGGGCAATATTGGCCAAACTAAAGCTATCAAATTGTGAGTCCGGGTTTGCCATATCAGCATTGGGCGCTAAATGCCCTCTGTCAAATCCGGTACGGGTATAATCGCTCAATAAGCTACGCACCTCGGTTGGCAGGCGAGTTTCTTCATGAAAGTTATCCTCTCTGACCAAGGTTTTGGCAGCCGTTATTCGTTGTCGTGTTAAATGCTCAGCGACCCAAATCGGGGTTTTGGTGACACCCGAATACATCACCGCGAAGCCATTAAAGCACAGGGGGTAGGTTTTTTGCGATAGCTTAGCAGTAATTGTCGGCTGGGTTTTCTCCAAAAACTCGCTGGCGCATTTTTGTAGCGCCTTGTCTAGCGAACGCGTGGTGAGTGCTTGGGTATCTGGGTTCGCTTGGGTGTTAGGAATAGTGGCAGGGGTATTAATAGTATTGCTATCGGGCTTGGCGGTTGAGGGCGCAACACTACAACCTGTCAAATACAGCAAGCCAACGCTTATGGCTGATAAGATGGCAGTATGGCTAACAAAATGGGTTTGAACTATCATGAGTGACCTTAAACAAAGAAAAAATAAAAAATGATGCAATGACGACAATGGTATGGTTTGGGCTAAAGTGTCAGATAACGTAGTTTAAAGCTCGGTTTAAAACTTCTTGGTTATTTTATAAGTTTTTTTAGTGGAATACGCAAATATTTACTGGTAGTGATAGCAGTTTTTTGAAATGTTTTTTGGCTAATATTGCGTTGACTATTTTTATCCCCATATTTTCCCATCAACAATTGCTTAAGTTCTGATAAAATACACCTTTTGTCGTTAGTAAATTTTTATGAGTACATCAACCACACCACAAAACGCCGTCGTCTTACTCTCGGGCGGGCTAGATTCCGTGACTTGCCTTTACTGGGCAAAAGCCAATTATGCCAACGTCACAGCGGTAAGCTTTAACTACGGTCAGCGCCACAATAGCGAACTGAATGCCGCCAAAAAAATCGCTGTGACTGCCCAAGTCAACCATCGTATTATCGATATTGATTTGGCACAGTTAGGTGGCTCGGCGTTGACCGATGCTTCGCTGGTGGTACCCGATGCCAAACAAACAGATTTTAGCGATAATCAGCATAATGACAGCATTCCAATTACTTATGTACCTGCGCGTAATACCATCTTTTTGTCGTATGCGCTGGCATTGGCAGAGGTGACACAGTCCAACGCCATTGTGATTGGCGTCAATGCAGTCGATTACTCAGGCTATCCTGATTGTCGTCCTGAATATATTGAAGCCTTTGAAAAGATGGCAAATCTCGCTACCAAAGCCGGTGTGATGGGCAATCATCTCCACATTGCAACGCCATTGTTGCATTTAAGTAAAGCAGAAATCATTAAGTTGGGGGTATCGCTGGGGGTGGATTATGCTTTGACCGTGTCATGCTACCGCGCAGATAGCGAAGGACGCGCCTGCGCGCACTGCGATAGCTGCTATCTACGTCAGCAAGGTTTTTTACAAGCTGAAATAGATGACCCGACTATTTATCAGTAATCTATCATCATCAAATCCTGCCAGCTTTATTGCGTCAACGGTAAAGCTAGCCATTGTACGATTGAACACCTGCTGTTCTATACTGCTGTCTTTTATGAGGATAAACTATGAAACATTCAGCCATCGCAACCCTATTTGCTAGCATGGTTTTGCCATTTGCCGCGCATGCCGCCAATCCACAATATGTCAATGCTTGCGCCACCCAAATGACCGAAAAACACATCACTGATGCCGCTTCTGCAAAAAAAGTATGTACTTGTGTGGTAGATGAACAAGCAAAAATCACCCAAGCGCAAAAAAATGAGCTTGATACTTGGGTAAAAAGTGGAAAAGATGTTCGCCAAAACAAAACTTTTCAAACCATCAGTGCCCGTATGAAAGCGTGTGGCAACGGCGTTAAATTTAATAAAGCCCGTCCCTAATTGGTTACAATCAATACCATAATCGATAGCGCCGCACCACCAGACCAGTTGTTTACTGGTCTTTTTTTGTTTTGTCGCATGAAGAAGTTTGTACTCAATCTGGCTTTCTGATATTGTTAGTTCAATTTTTGCTTGGGAAATGCCCATGACTCAACTACCCAATTTTTTGGTCACCACGGTTGAAGCGGATACCAGCCGTCATTCTACAAATCAGCCGCAATTTATCCAGCGTCAAATCAATCTGCTAGCTTATGCCAAACAAGCAGACAAAGGCTTGATTCTGTACTTTTATCCAAAAGACAACACCTCAGGCTGTAGTGTACAAGCGCAAGATTTTAGCCATCATTTGCCCCAACTGCAGCAGCTTGGCTACCAAGTGATTGGCGTATCAAGAGATAGTGTCAAAAGCCATGAAAAATTTATCAGCAACCAACAGATTAATTTTGCACTGGTGAGTGATACCGATGAACAGCTTTGCCAATATTTTGGCATCATTGCCGAAAAAAAATTGTACGGCAAAGTCAGCCTTGGCGTGGTGCGTTCAACCTTAATTTTCGACAACGCAGGCAAGCTGGTTCATGAGATGCGCAATGTCCGCGCCAAGGGGCATATGGATAAATTACTTGCGATATTGCCCACCCTTTAACTCAGATTAAGCCAAACACCTTATTTTATTTTGATTTTTTGACTCGAGATCACTCATTGTATGTCCGTGAACCAGTTTTTTAAAAATATCTATCACGACTTGTATTATGACGTCTATAAAGCAGTCGGTGGTTCGCTCGAAGATGAAGCAGTTAATTGGCCGCTGTATCTCTCCAAACTTGCCAGTACAGGCATCAAAATTATGGTACTGTTGGCAATTTTGGTCGTGGTCTATCGGCTAAGTTTGTTGCTCATTAATTCTGCCCGTTTTATCGCCAAAGACAGTAAATACAGCCAATCGTTAAGGCTCATCGCACGGTTGATGTGGTTGTTTTCAAGTTTGCTTGCGGTGATGAGCCAGCTTAATTTTGAACCTGAAACAGTCAAAGCCACTGCCAAAGCAGGTATTTGGTCAGTGATTTTTTATATGGCGTGGTACAACCTCGGTTATTTGATGCAAAAAATGCTCAAAAATTATGGGTTAAATGCGTCCATTGAACAATTACTGCACAATTTGTTATCCATGCTCATCATCGTATTATGGATTGCCTCGGTGATGTCGCAGTTTGGTTTTGACATTGTGTCTGTGGTTGCAGGTCTTGGGATTGCGGGTATAGCAGTGGGTTTTGCCGCGCAAGCCACACTCGCCAACTTTATTGCCGGTATCACCATTTTGATTGAGCAGTCGTTTCAAGTCGGTGATTGGGTCAGCATCAATGAAAAAGAAGGCAAAGTGGTGCAAATCGCCTTGCGCACTACCCAAATTTTGACCCGTGACAATATCACTGTGATTTTCCCCAATTCAACCGTTGCCTCAGCGGAAGTCATTAATTTGACTGCCAAAAATCTGATTCGTTTTGATATTGAAGTGCGTATCGCGTTGGAAGCGGATATTGAAAGCGCTCGCGCTATCATTCTTGATATTTTAGCCAACACCAAAGAGGTATTAGAGCGTCCTGCGCCCACAGCGACAGTGGATAAAATTGGCGATTTTGGGGTGTTTTTTATCGTGCGGTTTTGGGTCAATCCGCCACACGTGTCTCGGATGCCATTTATCAAAGAAAATCTACGCGAACAAATCAAAGTAGCATTAGATGATGCCGGCATTGCCACACCTTACCCTCATATGCAGCTTTTAATGCCAAGCGGTGAAGTAGCACCATCGGTAAAAACTTCCCCATAATTTCAGACATTCTGTCATTTGTCCTTTGCTAATCATGCTAAAATACGCCATTAATCAACTTTGACTTTTTTTGGCAGTTTTTATGACAGACAGCAATACAACGCCCGTCGGGCAAACTTTTCACATTGTAATCACTTGTGCGGATGGGCTAGAGATTCCCTTGCAAACTGAGCTGGCAAGCTTTGGTATAGATACACAAATTGAGCGCACGGGTCGGCTGATGGCGACATTGACGTTGGCGCAGATTTATCAAGTTTGCCTATGGTCTCGTGTGGCATCGCGGGTGTTGTTGCCACTGGGCAAAAAGAACATCAATCCCGAGTACGATATTGCAGATCAGCTCTATACCTTTGCCAAAACTGTCAAATGGACCCAGCTATTTGATTTGGAGCAGACCTTTGCGATTCGTTTGACACTAGATAAGCGCGTACAAGCCAACCAGCAATTCACCATGCTGCGTGTCAAAGATGCGATTGCCGACCAATTTAACGAGCAGTTTGGTCGTCGCCCCAATGTCGATAAAAACCCCGATTTTGGCATTGTCGCTACGGTGGGTGACAAACAAGCTGAATTATATCTAGACTTATCAGGTACCAGTTTGCACCGCCGTGGTTATCGTGCTGCAATGACCGAAGCGCCACTCAAAGAAAACTTGGCGGCTGCCCTGCTCTATAGCGTGAATTTTCACACCACCCAATTTGACAGTATCGTCGACCCGATGTGCGGCTCAGGCACGCTGATTATTGAAGCCTTGCTGATGAGCGCAGATTATGCCGTAGGACTGGATAAAGCCGATAGCCAATTTGGGTTTTATGCATGGCAACATCATGATACTGCCCTTTGGGAGCGTATGGTGCAAGACGCGCAAACCCGTTTTCATCATCGCCTAAATGCCATGGCAAATGGCGAGATGCCCGCGGTATTTGCTTTTGATATGGATTCAGGCGCGGTTCGAGCCACGCACAAAAATTTAATCGCCGCAGGTTTGACGCCTATCATCAACCGTATTACCTTGCAGCAGCGCTCACTGGCGACCCTTAATTTGGCACTAGAAAAACAAGTCAATGGCTGGGTCAATCCCCTGTTTATCACCAACCCACCGTATGGTGAGCGTCTGGGTGAGGAAGAATTGATTAAACCCTTGTATCAAGGTCTGGGTAAAAAACTACAAGCCCTGTTTGCAGATAGCCCTGCCAAAGTGACTTTGGGTGTCCTCGCTGCCAAAGTTGAACAAGCCGACGTACTACCCCTTGCCGAGCCAAAAACCCTACGCTGTCACAATGGTGCTATCACCGTTTATTTTCGTTATGGTGAGCTGTTAAAGAGTAAAGATACACCGGTGATTACGCGCTTTGAAAAACGTGAAATTGCCGTAGAAGAAGGTCAAGATTTTATCAATCGACTACAAAAAAATCTTACCAATCTGCGCAAGCTTGCTCACAAACAAGCGGTGACCAATCTGCGGGTGTATGATGCCGACTTACCTGATTTTAAAGTAGCGGTGGATGTGTATGGCGAATTTGTGCATGTGCAAGAATATGCTGCCCCCAAATCAATTCCGTTGGAGACCGCCAAAAAACGCTTTAATCTAGCGCTGCATGGCGTGCGTGAAGCCTTGCAAGTGAACCGTGAGCAAGTGTTTATCAAAACCCGCGCCCGCCAATCCGGCAATGAGCAGTATGAGAAAAAAGCCAATTCGGGTAAGTTCCATGTAGTCAGCGAGCCAACCGCCAACAACCAACGGGCGTATTTTTTGGTGAACTTTAGCGATTATTTGGATACAGGGCTATTTCTTGACCATCGCAGCATCCGAAAAATTATTGCAGAAAACGCACGTGGTAAAACAGTGCTTAATCTGTTTGCTTATACTTGTACCGCCAGTGTGCATGCGGCATTGGGCGGTGCAAAAGCGGTGACATCGGTGGATTTATCACAAAACTATCTGGATTGGGGACGCAAAAATTTTGCCCTAAACGGCTTGCCAGATTTGCCAAGCTACCAGTTTATTGCCCAAGATATTTTTGAATGGATTAAAAGCAATACTGAGCAGTACGATGTGATTTTTATCGATCCGCCGACTTTTTCTAACTCCAAAAAATTTCAAGGTACGTTTGATGTGCAACGCGACCACGTACCGCTCATCAACCGTGCCATGAATCGCTTATCGTCTGAAGGCGTGTTGTATTTTTCCAATAACTTTACCAAATTTGTGCTAGATGACGAAATCAACAACCGCTATCACGTTGAAGAAATGACCAACCAAACCATCGGCTTTGATTTTGATAGTAAACGCCCTATTCACCAGTCGTGGGCGATTCGCCACAAATAATTTGCCAATAAAAAAGCGATGACTCGTGTTAGCCATCGCTTTTTTTGATGAGTTGGTTATTTTGCCATAGTCTTGGTTTCAATCACGCTATCAAGCTTGTAAAGACTGCCATAGCCTTTGGTATCGGTCGGTGGGGTGCGATAGCGAGTCAAGCGTAAAACCCGCTGTGCGCTTTCATCATGACGATAACCCATGATGGGCGCATCGAGAAGATACCATTGACCCACCGCTGTTTTTAGTCCCTGATTGTCATAATTGATGTCGCGCACTTCTAGGCACTTTTTATCGGTGACGTTGTCGCAATACTGCCATTTGGGTTTGACCTCCAAAAATACGGTTTCCCCTTTGCCGTATTTTACTTCAGGCTTTAATTTACCTACCCACTGAAGCCAGCTACCATCAGCCGTGGTTTGCGACAATACTGCATCTACTTGAGTTTCCATTATTTGTAGCTCACTTGGGCTTTGCATCTGTTTAGCAAGCCATTGTTCCCGTGCTTGCAATTCACCACAACCCATTAAAGTACTAATACCTGTCCCGATGGGTTGCATGGTATTTTTGCTTAGGCTATATTGATTTGATAGTTGGTTACAGCCTACATTATAGGTTATGTGATTTTGGTTAAAGTTTAGCGTGACTTTGCCATTCTGTGTTTGCAAGTATGAACCATTCCACGTAATCGGATCTGTGCTATTGATATTGTTAAGCTGCCAATCATAACTCTGTAAAGAATTAGTGGTGGGGGTAGAGCCGATAAAGATGGGCAACTGCACGTATGGCACTCTTTCACTCGGCGCTGATGGGTTAGTATTCACCGTTTGGCAACCCGTCAGGGCAAGCATGAGCAATGCGCTGGTTTTAAAGCTACCTTTAACTTGATTGTTTATCATTGTTTATATCCATTATTACGCCATTAATTGAAGTTTAGCCAAATATTTATGGTTACTCAGCATCCGTTCTGTAAATTTAGTTCAGTACCTTTAAGTTTAGTTGAGTATATTTAATGGGAGAGTTGGCATAAAAAAACCCAGTCAAGCGACTAGGTTTTTGATTTTAAACTTAACATAAACAGTCTTAACATAAACAGTTATTTATTCGGTTGTGGCGTGGTGCGTAGATAAGGTTTGATTTCTGTATGCCCTTTTGGGAATTTCGCGGCGATTTCTTCATTTTTGACGCTCGGCGGGATAATCACATCGTCCCCGTCTTGCCACTCAACCGGCGTTGCAATGCCATAATTATCTGACAATTGCAATGCATCAATCACCCGTAAAATTTCATTGAAGTTACGACCCACGGCAGCTGGGTAAGTGAAAGTTAACCGCAGTTTATGCTGTGGATCGATAATGAATACACTACGAACCGTGTGCGTGGTTGACGCATTTGGGTGAATCATGTCGTAAGCTTCCGATACTTTTTTGTCAGCATCTGCAATGATGGGGAAATTCACCTCGCAGCCTTGGGTTTCTGAGATATCGCCTGCCCAAGTTTTATGGTCTTCGACACTATCGACTGATAAAGCAATGGGTTTGACATGGCGCTTTTTGAATTCATCACCCAATGATGCTGTGCGTCCTAACTCCGTGGTACAGACTGGGGTAAAGTCTGCGGGGTGTGAGAATAAAACCACCCAGTTATCACCTTGCCAATCGTAAAAATTGATGTTGCCTTCAGTGGTTTGTGCGTCAAAATTTGGTGCCGTGTCGCCAATTCGTAATTGTGCCATCGCTGACTCCTTATGATTTGATTTGATTTGATTTGCTCTGATTTGATTTATCGTATGTGGTTATTGTTTGATATCGGTCTTTTACACAGACTCAGCAAAATTTTAACAGATTCTAAATTCATTAATCATGACTTTTTGCAAATCTTTGTTTCTAAAAAGGCATAAGCGCGCTACGATTGACTGTTTTATAGTGGAGGTTTTAATCAAATTCCGCGGTCTTTAAAAACTGCGCGACCACGTTAAACTGCCCAGCAGTGGTATCTTCTTCATACATCGCTTGGCGAAACGCATTGGAATTGGCAATGCCTGAGGTATACCAAGCAATATGTTTACGAGCGATACGACACCCCGAGTATTCGCCATAAAACGCATAAATCTCTTGCAAATGGCTTAATACAATCTCTTTTAGCGCATCCATCGTTGGACTGGGCAAGATTTCACCGGTCTTTAGATAATGCGCAATATCACGAAAAATCCAAGGCTGCCCTTGCCCTGCCCGCCCAATCATAATGCCATCAGCGCCTGTTTGCTCATATACTTGTTTGGCTTTTTGCGGGCTGTCGATATCGCCATTGACGATAACAGGAATGGTTAGAAGATTTTTAACCTCTTTAATTAACTCATAGCGAGCGCTGCCCAGATATTTATCTTCCCGGGTGCGTCCATGTATCACAATCATGGCGATACCTGCCGCTTCTGCCATTTGCGCGACACGTAAAATATTTTCTTCACCATTGGCATAGCCTAGACGGGTTTTTAGCGTGACTGGCACATCCACTGCATTGACCGTGGCATCCAATAGTCGCTTGACCAAGTCTTCATCTTTGAGTAGCGCTGAACCGGCAAGCTTTTTGCAAACTTTTTTTGCCGGACAACCCATATTGATATCGACAATTTGCGCCCCATTGGCAACTTGATAGCGAGCGGCTTCGGCGATTTTTTCTGGGTCTGAGCCAGCGATTTGCGCAGAAATAGGCGCGATTTCACCCTCAAAATTGGCACGATATAGCGTTTTGTGATGAGCAAATAACGTGGCATCAGACGTCATCATTTCTGACACGGCATGCCCTGCGCCAAAGGACTTAGCCAGCATGCGAAAAGGCTTATCAGTGACCCCTGCCATCGGGGCAACGATGATGCGGTTGGCGATGGTCTGGTCGCCGATATTGAGGGGAGTGAGCAATGAATGGTTGGACATAAATAAAAAAGCATGATGGGCTCAAAAATGGGGAAACATTATAACTTTTATCACTCGTGCTTTGGCAAAAAATATCACTTATTTAGTGCAAATCCGAATTTCCCCCTTTTAAACAATCTGGTGAGTTTTTATATTAATTTTTACGATTTTTTATTTGTTTGTCATATAGACTTAACTCAATAGAAGTTTAATAGTGTCATACTCATCAATTTGCTAGACATAGATTTAGACATAGATATGGGCATAAACATATGTTAAAACAGCTTAAGCTTTGGTATCGAGGCGGTAAGCATGTCAATGGGGAAGTGATTTATCAGCTGCCCCATTGGTCTGCTAGGGTGGCTCGTCGTACGGTTGATTTTGTTTCGCTTGAATGGAAGTGGTTATTGGCATTTTTATGCCTAATTATGATAATTCTTATTATCGCTATTTGATTCGTCGCTATTTGATTTGTCGATATTTTACCTATTTAGCCATGCCAATTTGGGCAACATATGGGAGGTAAAGACATTGTATATAAAACCGCTAACAAGGTTCACTATGTTTTACCATGACAATTCGTTGAGATTTTAGTATACTATCTTGTTTATTTGACACGCTTATACGACCGCTATGACCCAAATTCCTGTCATTCAAAACCCAGAAATGGTCAATCCCCAAGACCTTACCGCAAAAATCAATCTACTTGGCATGAGTAAGGCTGAACTTGGACAATTTTTTGCCAAGCTAGGCGAAAAACCGTTTCGCGCTACCCAAGTGATGAAGTGGATTTATCAATTGGGCGTGACCGATTTTTATCAAATGACGAATTTGTCCAAAAAACTACAAGAAACATTGGATGAAGTGGCAACTGTCACCCCACCTACTGTCAAGTTTAAACAATTTAGCGAAGATGGCACCCGCAAATGGGTGTTTGAAGTAGCAGGTGGCTCGCTGGTGGAAACTGTACTTATCCCAGCTGACGATAACAAACAATTTGGACGTAAAACCTTATGTATTTCCTCGCAAGTCGGCTGTGCGCTTGACTGCTCGTTTTGTAGCACCGGTAAACAAGGCTTCGAGCGGGACTTATCGCCTAGCGAAATTATCGGACAGCTGTGGGTTGCCAACCAGTCTTATATGGAAAATGTGCCTGTCACTGAACGTGAAAATCGGGTCACTAATGTGGTGATGATGGGCATGGGTGAACCCCTGTTAAATTACGAGCCTGTGGTAGCCAGTATGTCATTGATGCTCGATGATTTTGGTTTTGGCTTGTCCAAACGCCGCGTTACCCTATCAACGTCAGGCATCGTGCCAAAGATGTATGAGCTTGCCAAAGACATTGATGTGGCACTTGCCATCAGCCTACATGCACCCAATGACGAACTGCGTAATGAACTGGTACCCATCAATAAAAAATATCCACTCAAAGAGCTGATAGCCGCCGCCAAATCTTATGTATATGACGAAAATCCCCGTCATAAAAAGCACGTCACCATCGAATATGTGATGTTAAAAGACGTCAATGACACGGATGAACACGCCCGTCAGCTGGTCAATCTACTCAAAGATTTGCCTTGCAAAATTAATTTGATTCCGTTTAATCCGTTCCCGCATGCGCCTTACGGACGCTCTAGTAACAATCGTATTCATGCGTTTAGCAATATCTTGAACCAAGCAGGCTTTGTCTGTACCATTCGCCAAACCCGCGGCGATGACATTGATGCGGCATGTGGACAGTTGGTTGGACAAGTCACCGATAAAACCCGCCGAGCAAAACAATGGCAAGAAAAAGTGTCGAAAACGTTACAATCTAAAGCATCTCATTAAATCTTTTATCATTATAATGGTTTGGCGTGATAAAGGCGCAAGTTAGCCTTATCGGTTGGTGTTATCAAGGTTTTTTTGCTATAGTAATAGCCGTTTTTAGTGATAGGCTTGTTTTGCTGTTGGGTTTTATCGACAATTAAAAATCGTTATCGACTGTCAAAATTTTTAATTATTCAATTTAGTTCATTTGATTATGAGTAAGTTTGTTATGCCACCATGTCACTCACGTCAAACTCATTTATACCACAGTCAACCTGCTATTTTGTGTCAGTTAGACGACAACTATATAAAAGACAATGATAAAATGCCAGGCAAATCAAATTTTTTATCGAAGGTTTTTGCCGCAGGTATCATTGGCTTTTCAAGCCTCACCCTTTGCCTAACCGGTTGTACCACCACCCGACAAGTCACCACGCAGACAGTCACCGCAAGTGACCCAAGTCGTTGGGAAAAAAATCCAGAAGAAATCGCCAGAATTCGCACCGCGATTGCTGCTGAATATATTCGTGGTGGTAAATTAGACGATGCCAAACGACAGTTAGAAAGTGCCTTAAAGTCTTATCCAAAGTCAGCAGAAGCCAATGATATGATGGGCGTGTTATTACAGCAAGAAGGCAGCCCGCGCAATATGCAAAAAGCCGAAGCTTATTTTAAAAACGCCATTGCACTCAATCCTGACTTTAGTCAAGCAAACAACAACTATGGCGTCTATCTCGCCCAACTCGGTCGTAACCAAGAAGCGATTGCCCAGTTTCAAATTGCGGGTTCTGCCTTGGGGTATGACGGTCGTGCCAGTGCGTTAGAGAATTTAGGTCGTACAGCATTAAAGGTCAAAAATAAACCGCTAGCGATACAATCATTTATCAAAGCACTCGATGCCAACCGCCAAAGCATCGTCGCCCGTACAGAGCTCATAGATATTTTATTGGCCGATGGCAAATTTTTGGAGGCGCAGGCGCTGTATAATGATTTGGTTAAAATTATTGGTCAATCCAACCTTGACCCGCGCACTTTATCGCAAGGGATTAGGCTTGCCAAGCTTGCGAACAATACCATAGAAGTGCAAAAATTAGCGCAGCAGCTTTTGGATCGCTATCCCCTTAGCGATGAAGCAAAGCAGATTCGTTCTGGACTTTTAACCCCAACGTCAACTTGGAAATAAGATGGAAAACAGCAATAACACCGATAATCAACAAAACTCTACCCCTGTTCATGACACAACCCAGCTTTTGGGTCAGCGTTTTAAACAGGCCCGTGAGAAAAAAGGCTTATCGATTGACGATGTGGCTGCCAAAACTTTCATTTTAAAAAGTCATCTTCGGGCGCTTGAAGCCAATGATTTTGATGCCTTACCACAGCCTACCTTTGCACGCGGTTTTGCCACTACCTATGGGCGTTTTTTGGGTTTGGATAAAAATCTAGTTGCGCAAAGTTTTGATGCCCAGTACCCCGCTACCCTCAAACAAAAATATGCCACGGTCATCAATGCCCCGATGCAGCCGATGGGCACGCTTAATCGTGAAGCGCGTCCCAGTGTGCGCATTAATCCTTTTGTCATTGGTGGGATTTTATTGGTATTGGGACTGGCGATTTTTATTTTTAATAAAGTTAGCAAAGCACATAACGACTCGGTTGAACAAGCGCCCGCTAGTGCTGTTGCCAGTATGCCAACCCAAGACCAAGTCAGCGGTGCGTCGCTTAACAATGCAGGCTCAGCGATTGTGACAAACACAGTCACTGCCAGTGGCTTACCTGCCACCGGATCTGCGATTACCGGTGTCGCGGTGAGTGCTGATAATGCCAGTGCTACAGCAGCGACAGGACAAGCTGGCGCCAAAGCTTCGCTTGATATTTTTGTCAAAGACACCACCAAAATCACCATTGTCGATGCGACAGGCAATACGATTTTAGATGGCGAGCAAGCACGCGGTAGTTACCAATTGACAGGTCAAGCGCCGTTTCAAGTCACTATCGACAAAGCCAGCAACGTGAGCTTGGATTTGAACAAACAACCGATTAAATTAAGCAATTATGCCCAAAACGATAAAGCCAATTTTACGTTAAAACCTTAACGGCTTATCACTTTAAAAATACGCTAAATCATTCGTTATAATAGTTATAATAATAGGAACGCCTATGTCAGCGCATAATCCCATCAAACGTAAACTCACCAAAAAAATCTACGTCGGTAATGTCGCAGTAGGCGGTGACGCCCCCATTAGTGTGCAAAGTATGACCAATACAGATACCTGTGATGTCGATGCCACTGTGGCACAAATTCAGCGCTGTGTCGATGCCGGTGCTGATCTGATGCGCGTCTCCACGCCAACGATGCAAAGCGTAAAAGCCTTTGCCGAAATCAAAAGACAAGTTTCTGTGCCACTGGTGGCAGATGTTCACTTTGATTATAAAATTGCGCTGGCGGTGGCTGATGCGGGCGCAGACTGTTTACGTATCAACCCAGGTAATATCGGCAATGAACAAAAAGTGCGTGAAGTGATTGCCGCCGCCAAACATCATGGCATCAGTATGCGTATTGGCGTAAACGCGGGGTCACTAGAAAAAGATATCCAAAAAAAATATGGTGAACCTACAGGTGAAGCGATGCTTGAGTCGGCGATGCGCCATATTGATATTTTAGATCGTAATAATTTTGACCAATTTAAAATCTCAGTCAAAGCCAGTAATGTGTTTTTGACCATGGATGCGTATCGGTTGATTTCTGCACAAGTTGACAACCCCCTGCATTTAGGTGTGACAGAAGCAGGGGTGTACCGTACCGGTACCGTTAAGTCTGCCATTGCCTTAGGCGGGCTACTGCTAGAAGGCATTGGTGATACCATGCGTATTTCGCTAGCCGCTGAGCCAGAAGAAGAAATTAAAATCGGTTTTGATATCTTAAAATCACTCGGCATCCGTAGTAATGGGGTGAATTTTATCGCCTGCCCTAGCTGCTCACGTCAAGAGTTTGATGTGATTCGGGTGATGATGGACTTAGAAAAACGCCTAGAGGATATCCGTGAGCCAATGGATGTATCGGTGATTGGCTGTAAAGTCAATGGTCCAGGGGAAGCCAAAGAATCGGATATCGGCGTGGTGGGTGCGAGTCCAAATAGCCTAGTATATAAAAATGGGGAAAAATCACATTTGATTGATACCACCAAGCTTGCGGACGAGATTGAAGCCATGGTACGTCAAAAAGTGGCTGAACGGGAAGCGCAGCGCGCCAATGAAATTTTACGGGTTAAATAATTTTTGTGTCGTTTATTTTTTTAGTTTGTATTGTTTGGGAAATTGACCATGTTAAAATCCATTAAAGGTTTTAATGATATCTTACATATTGAGACAGAATCGACGCGCCCATCGAGCGAATGGCGCCAACTTGAAAGCAGCCTTATCGATGTGCTCAATCAATTTGGCTTTGAGCAAATTCGCCTCCCAATCGTTGAAGAAACCCAGCTATTTGCCCGGGCGATTGGCGATGCCACTGACATTGTCGAAAAGGAAATGTATAGTTTTTATGACAAATCTAACCCACCTACGGCATTGACGCTACGCCCTGAAGGCACGGCAGGCGCGGTACGTGCCGTGGTGGAGCATAACTTATTGCGGGGTGACAACCCAAAACTTTGGTACATTGGTCCTATGTTTCGCTATGAACAACCGCAAAAAGGCCGTTATCGTCAGTTTCACCAATTAGGGGTTGAGAGTTTTGGCAGTGAATTGGCGGATGCTGATGCTGAGCTCATCATCATGACCTACCAAATGTGGCAAAAATTGGGTATTTTAGACGTGGTGCAACTTGAGATTAATAGCTTGGGTGAGATAGACGAACGACTGGCATATCGCCAAGCTTTGGTGGATTTTTTAACCGATAAAAAATCTCAATTGGATGAAGATAGTCAGCGCCGCTTAACCACCAACCCACTACGCATTTTAGATAGTAAAGATAAAAATACCCAACAAATTTTACAGAACGCCCCAAAGCTTGCTGACTTTTTGGGGGCAGCAAGCCAGCAGCATTTTGAAGCCTTGCAACAGTATCTTAAAGCGGTCAGCATCAATTTTGTGATTAATCCAAAACTGGTACGGGGTTTAGATTATTACAATAAAACCGTATTTGAATGGACGACTGACCAGCTAGGTAGCCAAGCGACGGTATGTGCTGGGGGTCGTTATGACGGTCTTATCGGACAAATCAAAGCCATTGGCAGTGATAAGCCAGCCGCTTCCGAGCCTGCAGTAGGTTTTGCCATGGGACTTGAGCGTTTGTTGTTACTCATGCAAAAGGTACAGCCGTTTGAGGCAACACCGGCCTGTGATGTATTTGTGGTCGCCCATCCTGATGTTTACACCGATGCCATCAAATTTGCCCATGAGCTGCGTACACGACGTTCAAATCTTCGCGTGAAAATGGCGAGTGCCACGAGCTTAAAAGCGCAAATGAAAAAAGCCGACAAATCAGGTGCGCAACTGTCAGTGATTATCGCGCAAGATGAAGTCGCCAATCAGCAAATTACCATCAAAAAAATGGCAACCGGTGACCAAATTACGGTCGCGAGTGATACGCTCTTTAGCGAAAATCCAGATTTTATCTAATCTATCTGATTGAGCCAAATTTGATGGGTAACTTATATCAGTAATTTTTTGAAAGGCTTTATGTAATGGTTAAAGACGTACAACCTAAGCTAGTAAATGATGAACAGCAATTCTTAAGCGCGCTCAAACAATATGGTGGCTATATTGTATCCGCCATTATGTTGGTATTAGCGGGTTATTTTGGCTGGACTTACTGGCAAAAGCATGGCGGCAATATAGATACCGCAGCAGCGAACGATTTTGCCAAAATTCAAAGCGACCAAAACAACATTGAGACCCTAACCACCCAAGCTGCCAGCGATACCAAAGCACAAGCGCAACTGACTACGGCGCAAACCAATTTGGACAAAGACTTGGGCGAATTTGTGGCTAAGCATGATAATTCGGTTTATACATGGCAAGCCTTGATGCTGCAAGCCAAACAGCAAACCGATAAAAATGATTTAAAAGCGGCGGCGGCAACGCTACAAAAAGCGTCTCAGTTAACGCTCAAGGATGATGGGCTAAAAGCCATTGCCATTTTGCGCCAAGCACAAGTGCTGTTGTCGGACAATCAAGCAGATGCGGCACAAAAGCGCTTACAAAGCCCCTTACCCGCTGCCTTTGAAGCCAGTAAACTTGAGATTTTGGGGGACATTGCCAACCAACAAGGGGATAAAAAAGCGGCTGCTACTCATTATCAAAAGGCTTGGCAATTGATTGAACAACGTAATCAAAACAACCCAAACCCACAAGACCGTGCATTGCTGCGTATCAAAATGGAAAGCCTAGGCCTAAGCGTCAAACAACCTGATTTAACAGGCGGCGTACTCGCTAAACCTACCCAAGCACCTACCCAAGTTGAAAATGCTGCCCCTGCTGCAGCAATCGCATCTGCGCCCGCAGTTGCGTCAAGCACAAAATAGGCACACATAGCTAAAAAATAGGCAAAAAATCTTAACCTGACAAAACTCTTAAATGGCAATATTTAAATTTCACCGTACGTTACGAGATAAACAATGACGACCATAACAACAACAAAATCGACACCCTTATCGACAAACTTAATGAAACCTGCCGTATTTGCAACCGCCTTGGTGGTAGCGATGACCCTGACAGGTTGTGACAAGTTTAAAAAATCTGACAATGTCCATAAACCTGCCGCACTTGTGAAACTCGCTAGCAGTCAAAATGTGATTTCCCCACTGTTTAGTCAAGGCAGTAATACAAAAATTAGCCAACGCTTTGGCAATTTGCGCAACAAAACCACCATCAGCCAACAACCTACCGCCTTTCGCGTGGCGTATGACAACAATGGCTATGTGAATGCGTTAGCAGACGGTAGCGTGCAAGCGTTTGATGGGCAAGGCAAAGTGCTTTGGAGTACCAAACTCAAACAAGGCTTAATGTCAGGGGTGGCGCTAGATGAACAATCTCGCGTAGCCGTGGTTAGTGACAGCAAAGGGGTCATCATTGCGTTAGACAGAATGACTGGCAAAGTTATTTGGCAAACGCCGTTGGACACCGCAACCCTATCCCCTGCCCTAATCAGCCAAAACCGTGTCATTACCCTTGGCAATGATGGTAAAATTAGTGCGCTGTCGCTAGAGTCTGGCGCGCCTATTTGGACTTTTAACACCCAAAATCCAAATTTAAGCGTTCGCGGTAGTGCCACGCCGATTTTGTTCAATCGCAATACGGTACTGGTGTCGACAGCCGATGGTCGTATCCATGCCTTAAATATCGATAATGGCGTACCCATTTGGTCAAAACGTTTTGGTATTAGCAAAGGCAGTAGTGATATCGAAAAAATTTCTGATGTGGATGCCACCCCCGTACTAGATGGCAATATGCTGTACGTTGTGTCTTATAGCGGTCAGTTAGTCGCTGCCGATATGGCTTCACAGCAGCTAAGTTTTGTCAAAGAGTTGGCGAGCCTAAAATCAGTCGGCACAGATGATAGTCAAGTTTACGCCACTTCGCTTGATGGCGAATTGGTAGCGATGGATAAAATGACAGGCACGGTTAATTGGCAAACCGATAATTTGTCTTATCGTGGTTTGAGTAACGCGGTGAGTATCGGCAACTACGTGGTGGTTGGTGATGCTATGGGTTATTTGCATGTGTATGACCGCACCTCAGGGGCACTGGTTGACAGAAAACAAGCCAAATCCGACGTGGCGGTATTACAGTTTATCAATAACCGTTTGATTGCCCAAAGCGCAAATGGCGCATTTAGTGTTTGGCAAGTAAATCGTTAATTGTTAAACTGTTTACGCATTTAGCAGTTTTGGTGATTGGGTTAGCAGCCCAGACTGATAAAAGTGTGAGTTTAAATGACAACCCAGCATTGCAGCGCGATGTTGGGTTTGTTAAGTTATAGAAATAATGAATTTTTCAAGCATGTTAAAATCTTGCTTGTTGAAAATCTTGCTTTTTGAAAATTTTGGAAATTAAATTTATGAAACCAGTTGTTGCCTTGATTGGCCGTCCGAACGTTGGCAAGTCCACCCTATTTAATCAGTTGACCCGCAGTCGTCAAGCCTTGGTTGCTGATTTGGCAGGTCTTACCCGCGACCGTCAATATGGCGATGCAACCTTTGAAGAAAAATCCTTTATCGTCATCGATACCGGTGGTATTGGCGAAGTGGATGAAGGTGACGGCACCATTGATGACTATATGTCGCACCAATCGCATACCGCTATCCATGAAGCAGATATCATTGTATTTGTGGTTGATAGCCGCGCAGGTATCACCGGCGCCGACGAAGTCATTGCCAAACAACTTCACACCCTAGGAAAGCCCGTGTTTTTAGCCGCCAATAAAATGGATGGCGTCCATGAAGCGGCGATTCATGAATTTTATGCGTTAGGTTTTGGCGAGCCATTTCCCATGGCAGCCAGTCACGGACGTGGGGTCGGCAATTTATTAGAAGCCGTCACTGCCAATATGCCCACCGATGACCAAGAAGAACAAGCACCTGATGGCTTACGTATCGCCATCATTGGCAGACCTAACGTGGGCAAATCGACCCTTGTCAATCGCTTGCTTGGTGAAGAACGCGTGGTGGTTTTTGATATGCCAGGTACCACGCGCGATAGTATCTATATCCCTTACGAGCGTGACAATAGACATTATGTGTTGATTGATACTGCGGGTGTGCGTCGCCGTGGACGTATTGACGAAAAAGTTGAAAAGTTTTCTGTGGTAAAAACCTTGCAAGCCATCAAAGATGCCCACGTGGTCATCGTGGTCATTGACGCGCAAGAAGGCATTACCGATCAGGATTTGAACTTATTAGGCTACGCCTTAGAAGCAGGTCGCGCGATGGTGCTTGCCATCAATAAATGGGACGGGCTTGACCAAGACCAAAAGAACTTTGTCAAAATTGAAATGGATCGACGTTTTAACTTTATCCCTTATGTAAAAGTGCATTTAATCTCTGCGCTTCACGGAACGGGTGTTGGCAATCTTTACCCATCGATTCACCGTGCCTATGATGCGGCAATGTTTGATATTTCCACCAGTCGCTTGACCCAAATTCTACAAGATGCGGTTACTGCACACCAGCTCCCTATGGTAGGCGGGCGACGGATTAAACTTCGATTTGCGCATTTGGGCGGTCATAATCCACCGATTATTGTGATTCATGGCAATCAGACCAGCCAAGTGCCAAACAGTTATCGTCGCTACCTAGAAAACGAATTTCGCAAGGTATTTAAGCTTGAAGGCACCCCGATTCGGGTTGAATTTAAACAAAACGCCAATCCTTATGCAGGTCGCACCAATACCATGACGGATGCGCAAAAAGAACGTAAACGTCGAGAGGTACAAAAATTCAAAAAACGCGGCAAAAAACGTTAAGGTGATGTTAATTGGCGTTTTAAGGGATGAGTGAATGGTACAGAAGACTTTAGGTTATCAAATTGGGTTAAAGCGTATCGTTGCGATACCCTTTTTATTGGTTTTATTTATTTGCCTTGCGATTTATACCTTAGTCGACTTGACCCAAACGGTACAATATGAAATCAAACAGGCCAGTAAGATTAATTATCTACTTGCCCAGTCTACTGCAAGTAATCCTAACGGTGTGACAACCGCTAGCATTGACACACTATTAAGCGAGATGCCGCAGTACGAAAGCATTTTGTTTTTTCCATTTGATCAGCAGCAGCATCCGACCACCCGTCCGATTAAAGCTACTGAAGTGCTTTTTGAGCGCTATTACGGATTGAGCGAACCTGTTAAAATCAATTTGTTAAAATTAACGCCCAATCAAAGAAACACTAAAGTAAACCAGCTAATTGGCTATAGTAATCTTACCCTTGACCTACAAACCATTCGCCAGCAGTGGTTTTGGCAACATTTGCCGTTAGTACTGGTATTATCATTTATTGCGCTGTTCAATTTGTGGTTTGTGTTGCAAAAGGTGCAAAATTTAACCCATCGCTTACCAAAACTTGAAAATTTAAGCCATCACATTTTGCAAGATGAATTTTTAGCGGCAGAGGCGTATAAGCTGCCAAAAAGTAATGAGGCTTGGGTATTTGAAAAAGCCTTGGTGTATTTGCTCAACAAGCACAAGGCGCAAATTGCCCAAATCAACACCCTGCGCCAAGAAAACAATGACCTTGAAGAAACCCAAATTAAGCAGCTTGAGCACAATTCAAAATTTGAAAATATTTTGATTCATGAGTTCAAATCCTCTGTAAGTCGTATCGAATCGGGTCTACAGCTATTACACAATCAATATATCAGCGCTGAGCAAAAAGATGCCGTTGAAATTATTACTTTGGGCAAAGATGATTTAAATGCTAAGCTTGATCAAATCATCCAAATTAACCGTATTGATAAAGGGCAAACAGGCGTCAGCGCCTACCAATTTAGTCCAACGGGGTTAATCACCCAAATTGTCAATGATTATCAGCCTCTGGCTGCCGAGAAAAATATCACGTTAAAGGCAAAGCCCTATCATGCCGACTATGTCCTAGAAGGCGATGTTCAAAAAATCACCCTAATTATTAATTCATTGCTAGAAAACGCGATTAAATTTACCGATAAAGGCAGCATAACAATCACCTCGCAGTTGCAACATTTACAAACGCAAGTACGGTGGACGCTGCAGATTGAAGACACCGGCATAGGCATTGCAAAGGAATATTTAGAGCTAATTTTTGAACCTTTTTTCCAAATTAATCCTGAAGTAAAACATTCCTCATCAACTAATTCTGCAGGATTATTTTTGGTGAAAAAACTCTTAGCACTGATGAAAGGCAGCATCACAGTTACTAGCGAACCTGATGTGGGTAGCAATTTTCAGGTATCGTTATTGCTAAAAGATTGGAAACACAACTATGAACGCAATTTATTGCTAAATAAACATATTGTCGTTTGGTATCACTATGAGGATTTATTCGAAACGGCCAAACGCATGGAAAATGCGGGTGCTAAAGTTGAGACGTTTACCAGTAGCGAACTTCTTGAAGATTATTTGTTATTTCATACGGTGGATGCGCTATTTATCTCGCGAAATATCGATTATCAAGCGATGTTAGACTTCGTCAGCAAATTTCGTGAGCGTGAAAATAAAGCCAGGGTCACCATTATCTGCGTTTATGACACCAAAGCGTTAAATCCGCATACCATTGAATTACTAAAAATAGCTGGGGTGGATTATTTTGTCAAAAAAGAAGTCATAGACGAGCGACTCGATCAATATATCAAAGAGTTGTCCAATATATTGAGTTAAATTTTGAGTTAAAAAAACCCTTCGTTTCATTTGAAGGGTTTTTTTTGTGATTTTTCTTTGTAATTTAGAATAAACCTTTAAAGAACAGTACGATGTGTTGCCACATACGTTTAAAAATTCCAGCTTCTTGAACTTGGGTTTCCGCGACCAATGGGACAGACGCCACAGGTTTGCCATTGAGCATAGCCACCAGTTTACCCACTTCTTGACCTTGCGCTAACGGCGCTTTAACATCGGCTGGCAAATTGACCACAGTACTGATTTTTTCTTGATCCAGTTTTGGCACTAGTACTTGTAAATTGCCTTTGCTGACGACGTTGACTTTATCGACAGCACCGAAGTTGACTGGCACGCTGCCGTAGCTTTTTTGGGCAGGGGCGGCAATTTTAGTAGCAAAGTTACTAAATCCCCAGTTGAGTAAGTTGCGCGATTGGTCTGCGCGCTCTTGAGCGCTTTTAGTACCCATAATCACTGAAATCAGACGCATATCACCGCGTTTACTCGATGCTACTAGGCAGTAACCTGCTTCGTCGGTATGTCCTGTTTTTAGGCCGTCTACCGTTGGATCAGTGAACAACAGCGCATTGCGGTTGCCCTGGGTGATGCCGTTATAAGTAAATTGTTTTTGGCTATAGATGGGATAATACTTTTTGCTGTTTTTAATAATGGCTTGAGCGAGTTTCGCCAAATCTTCGGCAGATGCTTGATGGCCTTCTTGTGGCATACCGGTCGCATTCATAAAATGGGTATGGGTCATGCCAATTTTTTTGGCTTCTTCATTCATCAAATCTGCAAACGTGGTTTCGCTACCGCCAATGTGCTGTGCCATCGCTTTTGACGCATCATTACCCGATTGGATAATGATACCTTTTAACATATCAATCACAGGGGCGGTTGTGTTAACAGGAACATACATACAAGACTCTTCACTTGAGCCTTTACACCACGCTTCAGGAGTCATGAGGATGGGTTCGTTTTCTTTTAATGCCCCTGATAGCAGCCGCTGCTCAATGATATAACTGGTCATCATCTTGGTCAATGATGCGGGTGGGAATGGCTGCGCGGCATTTTTTTGAGCCAATACCGTACCCGTATCATAATCAATTAGGATAAAAGCAGAATTGTCTAGTTCAGGCTGTTGTATGGCGGCATTTGCCTGTACAGTTGTGGCAAAAAAACTGGCGGCGACAAAAGTGCCGACCATCAGACGTTGGGTATATTGCGGTATTACGATTGCTTTCATCTCACTCACTCTTGGCTCAAATCAAATGCGACCTGTTTGCTTGGACGCTTGGTAAAACAAATTGCCTATATTAGCAAAAAAAATCATGATTCAACACTATATTCGGTCTAAAAATCAACGATTTATCATAATTGACTTCCTCCCCTCCCTAAAGTGAGGGGATTCCTTCTACAAGACGGTTAAGCCCAACCGCAAGAATGTTCTGACTGGCGTTAATATCTCTATCATGCCGTGTGCCACACGTTGCACAAGTCCATTCTCTTATTCGCAAACCTGCTCTACCTTTCGGACTACTGGACATATCGCCACAGCACGAGCAAGTTTGGGTAGTGTATTTCTCATTCACGATTTCAAAACGGCAACCTGCGTTCTCGCATTTGTAATTCAGTTGCCTTTTGAGTTCAAACCAACCTGCATCGTAAACCGATTTGGCTAGTTTGCCTTTTTTACTGTTAAATTGGGTAGTTCTAACGTCACCTACCACGATTAGGGCATTGTCTTTGACTAATTGAGTGGTGAATTTGTGGATTAGGTCTTGCCGTGTATGTTTGATTTTGGCATGGATCGCTTTGACACGCTGTTTGTTTTTGGCACGTTGGGCGGTGGCTAACGCTTTGGCATATTTGAGCGTTTGCTTGATTTGTAGTTTATCGCCATTTGAGGCGGTGGCACTGTCTTTTAAGCCTAAATCAATCCCAACGCTACCCATTCCGCAAGTAGTTTTAGGGTATTGTTTGACGGTAATACAGGCATACCAACGGTTACGGCTGTCTTGGACAATTTCCAGCGTGTTGATTTGATATAGGCTAAGGTTGTAGCTGTCCCATAGATCAATGACTAGCTTTTGCCCTTTGGCTAAAGATAGTTGTAAGGTAGATTTTAAGCCCTTTTTACCAGTTTGGTGTGTGGCAATGTGCTTAATGGCGGATTGTTTGAATGGTAGCCAACCTAAGTTTTTACGCTTTGATTTTGGGTTGTTGGTTCGCCATGATAATTTAGCTTTTTTGGATTGCTTACGGCTTTTGGTGTGGGTTTCATTGATGGCTTGAATAGTTTGAGAATGTAAACCAAGTAACTCACCGCTACCTTTGGTGTAGTCGTTTAGGTCATAAGCACTAAAGAATTTGCCAGTTTTTTGTAGGTGTCTGTAACTCAAATCATTGACATAATTCCACACGAAATTGACCGAACCGCTTAGGCGGTTTAATTGGTCTGCGTGTTTATCTCGTATGCGTAGCTTGAGTGTTTTCATGGGTTCAAGTATAATTAGATTTTTATATTCTATAGTTGGTCTAAATATATGTCAAACGATTTAAGACTTGGTAGGCACGTTGTTTACAATCTTCATGTGCATTTGGTCTTTGTGGCTAAATACCGCAAAAAAGTATTCACTAAAGAGATTTTAGACGACATGCAGGTTATCTTTGAGAAAGTTTGTTCAAAGTTTAAGGCGCAACTAGTAGAGTTTGACGGTGAAAGTGACCATGTGCATTTACTGGTGGTTTATCCGCCCAAAGTGGCTATTTCTAGTTTGGTGAATAGCTTGAAAGGCGTGTCTAGTCGGTTATTGCGTAAAAAAGAATATCCGTCTATTAAAGAGCAGTTATGGGGAGAAGCGTTGTGGTCGCCTAGTTATTTTGCAGGTAGTTGTGGCGGTGCTCCAATTGAAATTATACGCCAGTACATTGAACAGCAAAATACACCGCACTAAATACCATCTGTGTGTAAGCATGATTGCGGAGTTGCCTTATATCCACCGCCTGAAGTCGGTGGTTTTACGGCAACAGAGGATAAAACCCCCTAAATCAGTTAGGGGGTGGATAGCCTAGGTTGACTTAAATTATTAGTTACTGTTGGCAAGGTCTTTGCACAGTTCAAGATTCTCCGCTTTTGGATAACTGAGTGTCCATTGGCGAGTTTCATTCAAAATTTGCTTGTAATCTTGCTGAGAGGATAAGTACTGCACCGCTAAACGAGGATCGCTGATGGTCGGCATTAATTTTTTTAGCTCGACATTATAAGCAGCGTTAAACCCTGTTTGTTGCGATTTATTCAGCATGGGTGGGCAGATTTCTGATAACACTTGTAATACCGCCACTTCTTCTTTGGTAGTCGATAATTCTGACATATCGATTGCGATGGTATCGTTATTTTTATCTTCAGCGATACCACTCACGGTGACGCCCATTAACAACATGCCTATCATAGCTTGACTGATTTTGCCCAGTTTAATCATACGGTGTCCTAAGGTTATCTAAGTAAAATACAGCCCATATCATACTAAATAATCAAAAAAAATATAGCGAATAATCACGCTATATAGTCAGTATTTTGTGAACAAGTAAAATTTTTTGAAACAGTGTAGCAATATACGGCTAGGTAAAAACTTCGGCATCATCCATGTTACGGCCTAGTTTACACGGTCTAGTTTAATAGCTCAATCGTTTGAATTTGAAAAACACTATCGGCTATCTGGCTAAAATGAACATCGACATTCTGATAACGCATGACAAATGGGGTATTAAGCGCTTGCTGGCGATACGCAGGTCTGGGGTCTTGCGCAATGAGTTGTTCGATGGTTTGCCAATCTGTTTGCTTGAGCTGACTTTTTATTGCAATATTGGATAAATCCTGCAATAAATCGGGATGCCAATGCACCGACTTGATGACAGGTTTTTGGGCAGCATACCCAGCAATCGCATCATCGATACTATCGCTATAAGGCAAATATGGTTTGATATCAATGACTGGCGTGCCATCTACCATATCAGCGCCGATGATATGCAGCCTCAAGCCGTCCTCACTGTTTTCAATATGCGAAAATTTGACCACTGACAATCCAATATTTGCCGGTCGATACATACTTCGACTGGCAAAGACCCCTATCTTTTGGTTGCCACCAAGTCTAGGTGGGCGGACTGTTGGCTGAAAATTTGACTGATTGGTATTGATTCGATTTTGATGAAATTGCCATATAATCCAAAGATGACTAAATTGGGCAATACCTTCAAAAGCACTGAGCACATTGTAGGGCGGCAACATGCTGATAGTAGCGTTGATATCGACAAGATTGGGCTGGCGAGGTGTGCCAAACTTTTGCTTAAGTGGAGAGTTCACAATGCCGATAATCGGCAGGGTAATTTGTTGTGGTAACATAATGGGTCGTTAAAATATGATAATTTAAACTATGATTATGCCATTTTTTTACGCCCAAATTCGACTAATTCATCAAAAATTTGCTATCATATCGCCCCAGAATGTCAATATTAACCCGCTATTTTTATTCTTTATCCAGTTTTATTTTTATCTATGACCAATACAAGGTTGGGTGCTATGTCAAAATTTTATGAAGAAACCGTTACCTATGTGCATCATTGGAATGACACATTATTTACCCTAAAAACTACCCGTAATGCAGGTTTACGTTTTAGGAATGGTGAATTTGCCATGATTGGTCTGGAAGTCAATGGAAAACCTTTGATGCGTGCCTACTCTATTGCCAGCACCAACTATGATGAAGAGCTCGAATTTTATTCTATCAAAGTCCAAGATGGTCCTTTGACGTCTATTTTACAGCATATCAAAGTGGGTGATAAATTATTGGTGAGTAAAAAACCGACCGGCACCCTGGTGCTTGATGACCTAAACCCTGGCAAGCATTTGTATATGCTAGCAACGGGTACAGGCTTGGCACCATTTTTGTCACTTGCCCGTGACCCAGAAGTGTATGAGCGTTTTGAGAAAGTCATCGTGGTGCATGGCGTACGCTATGTGAGTGAGCTAGGCTACCGGGAGATGTTTGAAAAAGCCTTGTTTGAAGATGAGCTACTGGGTGAATACGTTAAAGATAAACTCATCTATTACCCCACGGTCACGCGTGAGCCGTTCCGCAATGAAGGGCGTATGACTGATTTGATGAAGTCTGGCAAGCTGTTTACTGATATCGGCTTACCACCCATCAATCCAAGCGATGACCGCGCGATGATTTGTGGTAGCCCATCTATGAATAAAGACGTAGCGGCCCTACTCGACGAATTTGGTCTGAAACCATCACCACGTATGGGTGGCACAGGCGATTATGTGGTTGAACGTGCCTTTGTCGAACAGTAAAAGTTGAGCAGTAATTTGAATTAAAAAAAGAGCCATTTGGCTCTTTTTTATTAATTACCTTAAAACGTATACTCCACCATTAAATTACCACCCGCATCTTTATCATCACTGATGCTGTCTTTTTTACCCCAAATACCCAGTTTTACCGAGGTTTTGTCATTGTATTTATGTTTCCAATCCGCTTCGACAATATCCAAGTCCTGCTTGGTTGCAAAGGCAGCATTAATCACTTGATTAGATTGATTGACTTTGGCGTTGGCGTATTTTAACCCGAGCTGGTTGTTAGCGTTAATATTACCTGATAGCCCCACACTAATGATTTCACCATCCCCACCAATCGGATGACCTAGCGGCAAGCCCTTTTGATAATAACCATCTTTATAAATGCTATGGGTGTAAATAGTATTGGTTTTATCCAAATCATAATAAGTATTCGCCCATTCTGCATGCCACAACCAAGGTTGCTGCAACAGCGGGATCGTACCTTTTAAACCTGCCAAATACGCCTTTTTACTTGGCAAACCCCCTGCTTCATCTTCCCCAATGAATTCACCATAGACACTCACCGGCAGGTTTACCAACGGTTTTAAATTTAGCTGTGCATCGATGCCTGCGATTTGGTTTGAAGGATCTTCATCTTCGCCGCCATTATCATATTTACCGATTAAAGCCTTACCTAAAGACTTTAGGCTTTCGGACTTATTATCGCCACCCCACATCAAGGAACGCGAAGCGCCGATTTGAAACGCTTCATGCGGTTGAAAACTCGCCCGCATGCCAATCAATTTAGTGTGAGGCTCTGCTTTATAGTCTTGTAATTGACCGGCAGTAATTTGGTAATTAAAATTACCCAGTTTCGATAATACAGGAAAATTAATGGGGCTATTATTGGCGCGCTGCATTAAAAAGCCCGTGACAGGTCTAGCTGCATCACTGCGAATTAAACTGCCATCAACGCCGTTGCCCCACCATACAGGAATACTACCAAAGGCAAGGCGATGATTGCCTAATTTGGTACCGATGTAGCTGCCATCAAGATTAGATAACTTGCTAGGCTCATCATCTTCGACATTTAAGGTGCCTTGAATTTTGTAATCAATGTTCTCCCCTGCATGACTATGAGAAATACTAACACCCAAAGGCGTCACTGTATTGCCTTCTGTATTAAATCCGCTAAATACCGCGCGCTCGTCACCATTCACGTTGCTCACTATTTGTAGCTTGGATACATCGTTGGCTTCAAGCTTTTGTTTAACTTGATTCAGTAACATTTTGTCACTGTTTGATTTGGGCTGTGCTTGACTCAAGGCTGTCTGTATGGCTTCTGAACTAATCGGCCAGGTTGATATATCAACATTTACAACGCCATTGATTTTTAAAATCTCAAGTGTTTGGCGTAGCTCACTATCAATTTGAATTAATTGACCTGCCTGACTTAATTGCGAAAGTCCAAGTAGTACACCCAATGAGAGATATTTAACCGTTTTATTTGTCATATGAGACTCGCAGTTTATGTATTGGCATTGAATAGAGTGGTTAGTACATCAACCGTGGTAGTCGCAATCGTTTGCATTTCAGTTACTGTCAATGTCGGGTGTATTAAAAACATCAAGCTTGTTTCCCCTAATTCTTTAGCAACTGTCAATCGCGCGTTAGGACGTGATGGATGATTGTCAAATGCTTTTTCTAAATAAATTTCTGAACAAGAGCCAGAGAAACAAGGAATTTTTTTCTCATTAAGCGCATTTAAAATACTATCTCGATTGATATTCTCTGGCAAGTTTTCTGGTCTGACATATACATAATATTTATAATACGCATGGACAGAATCGCCACCCATGACTTGGTGAAATTCTATATCTGGTATGCGTAAAAACTGTTGCTCACCTGCAAATTGTGTTAGAGCATCACGCAAAATCTTGGCGTTTTGTGTACGAATCTTGGTCCACTCGGCCATTTTTTTAAGCTGAATACGACCAATCACTGCTTGCATTTCCATCATGCGCCAATTGGTGCCAAAGCTGTCATGTAACCAGCGAAACCCCGGTGGATGTTGTTTATGATAAATGCTATCGTAGTTTTTACCATGGTCTTTATACTCCCACATTTTTTGCCATAAGGCTTTGTCATTGGTCGTGACCATGCCACCTTCGCCGCCTGTGGTCATGATTTTATCTTGACAAAAACTCCAAGCACCAATGTGACCAATACTGCCCACTGGTCTACCTTTGTACTTGGCGCCATGCGCTTGGGCACAGTCTTCGATGACCCATAGGTTATGCTGCTTGGCAAGTGCCATAATCTCATCCATATCGCAAGGCCAGCCAGCTAAATGCACGCAAATAATGGCTTTGGTTTTATCCGTGATTTTTGGTGCAATTGTCGTGGCAGAAATATTACCCGTATTGTTATCTACATCTGCAAACACCGGTATTGCGCCAGCATTGACAACGGTTGACACACTGGCGATAAAACTACGTGGCGTGACAATCACTTCGTCACCCTCGCCAATACACATGGCTTGTAACGCAACATCGAGTGCCAATGTGCCATTTGACAGCGCCACTGCGTAGTCTGTCCCTGCCCATGCGGCAAATTCTTTTTCAAACTCTCGACATTCTGTGCCCGTCCAGTAGTTAACTTTATTGGACAGTAAGACTTGCGAGACGGCATCGGCTTCTTCTTGGGTAAAGCTAGGCCAGGGTGAAAATTGGGTGTTTAGCATTTATTTACCTCTTATTAATTTAATCTTTTTTTGAAAAAATATTTTCGATTTCTTGCCAACTTGAAACTCGAATATCAGGTAAAAACTCATTAGGCAATGAAAAATCTTGTTTATGTATATTATTACCTTGGTCATTTAAACATATAGTTAACCAACCCATCATATTTGGAGTAACAAAGTCTTTCTTAGTGTTGTCAGCTATATAGCAATAACTTTCACAATCCAATAGTTGTTTAACCTTGTCAAAGTTTGCTGGACTGGGTTTCTCGCTGCCTATTTCTTCTGAAATAATAATCGTATCGATATATAAATCGAGTCCAAGCGATTTAATTTTGTTACGTTGGGTTGTTGATCGACCATCTGTGATAATTGCAAATCTAAAATCATCTCTAAACTTTTTTAGAAAACATTCCACATGTGGGTAAAGTTTAATATGGGGAAAATGAGCTCGATACCAGGTTAAAAGTTGCGATTTATCAACATTATATGTTTTTCCAACATAATCGAAAACATTTTCATTTTTAAAATATTTTTCTAACATTAAGAAATATAATGTTTTATCAATTGGTGCAATTTTTTCCGAGATAAATTGATAGGCTGATTTAAGATAGTCAATTTCTGGATACAGGGTATCATCCAAATCAAATACTATTGCATTATTTTTTGAAGTCATGCACTAATACCTCAGCATCATACCGTAGCATTAATAAATCTTGCTCCCATGATTTATATACTTCAATCTGCTTATCAAGTAAATATTCTTCTAATACCCACTTACTATAATTTGCTCCAGATAAATAGGTAAGCGGATAACCACCACCAAATCTTGGATTTATTTCTATACCTTTAATGATTCGCTGCTCTTTATGCAAAAATACTTGAATAGTCAAGCAACCCCTTGCACCCTTTAATTGAGCAATATTATTAAAAAAATGCTCTACGATGAAATTGTTACGAGTAGCAGCTTTATTAACTTCTCCTGCTCTTACAACAAGGCGTTGCCGTGGTACTACACATTTTAAAATTGAATTTTTATCATAGTAACAATCAACCGTGAATTCATCAAATTCATCGTTTGAGATAAGCTCCATATACATAAGCTTTTCATTTTGGCGATGTTCTTGTGTAATATCATCCTGGCTATCTGCGATAAAGATTCCTTTACTTAAACTTCCATCACAGGGTTTTACAAATACAGGAAACTCCAAATTATTAAGCGTATATTGCTTCGGCACTGCAATATTATGGTCTTGAAACAATTGATTGGTTAATCGTTTATTTCTACATTTCTGAATCAGTTCATGGTCACTAACGAGAGCAGTAATATTATGCGATTTAAATTTTTCTGCATTTTCGCTTAGCATTAAAAGTTCGGTGTCTATAGTCGGAATAATAAGTTTAATATTGTTTTCTTCACAAATCTTTATTATTTCATCAATATAGTTTTCGGCTGTGACTCGTGGTACTTTAAAATAACCATCGGAAATATGACAAGCAGGTGCAAGAGTGGGATTTAAATCGGTGGTAAATACCTTAGCATCGGGATAAATTTTTTTTAGTTCATTTCGTAACGACTTAACTAAAGATACGCGTTGTCCTGCTGATGTGATTAAAATATTTTCCATGTGAAATCACTTAATAATTTTCAATTTATTATTAACAAATTGTAATGGGTAAAAAAGGAATTTATGGTTAAATATGCAAATAAGCATTTTTTGAGTCTTACTATTATAGCCGTCAAAACTCTTTATAGGATATGCTTTAGAGGCGTTCTTAAGTTTATTAGATACACTCTTTAAGTCTTCTTGTGTTCGAAGTGAACGCACTAATGCAAAAAACATATAACTTTCTTGTCGTTCACTTAATCTTTTATAAGCTAAGTTGTAATTGTCATCATTTTTATCTAAGCTTTCTATAAGTTTATTAAAATCTTGGGCTGCTAAAAACATATCATCCCGTAATTTAGCTTGTCTTTGTCTATTTTTGGTATTAACTGTCGAATTAGGGCTGTCGACATATTGATAGATGACATTTTCAACAATAATCCCATTTTCAACCGAAATAAGTAGTTGGGTAGTAAATAGACCATCCTCACATAATCTATTTGGAATGAAGTAAAAATTAGCAAATTTTTCTTTTTTATATATATACCACCAAGGGCCATTATTATAATTATGTTGGCTTAATAAATAGGCACCATTGCCCTTATACATGATATTAATTTTTCGTTCTGCTTTCTCAGTTCTTCTTTCACTTGTACGCTCCACTCTAAAGCCAACAAAATCATAATCATTTTCAAGAGCTAATTCTAATATACTACTGATACCATTTAATAATAAATAATCATCTGAATCAACGAAATATAAATAATATCCATTAGATTCATTGATGCCTTTATTTCTAGCGATACTTTGTCCATAATTTTCTTGTCTAAAAACACGAATATTAGGATATTTCATTTGTAAATCTAAACAGACCTGATATGAATTATCCTTTGAACCGTCATCTATCAATAATACTTCAAAATCTTTGATATCCAAACCCTGGTTAAAAATTGAATCTATGCAAAAAGTAAGATAATTTTCAACATTGTAAACTGGCACAATAATAGACAACAAGAGGTTATCGCTTTGCATTAATTAGCTCCTTGAAACTTTTCCATTGTGACATCCGTTGGGCTGTTGATATCATCTTTTCTTATCACTTTTTTAACGGTTTTTAGCAAGATTTTCATATCTAAAAAAAATGTTTGATGCTCAACATACCAGGTATCAAGCTTGAACTTATCTTCCCAACTTAAACTATTGCGACCATTAACCTGGGCATAACCTGTCACCCCTGGACGCACGTTATGACGCTTGGCTTGTTCAGCGCTATATAAAGGTAAATATTCCATGAGTAAAGGTCTAGGACCAACTAAACTCATATCCCCTTTTAATACATTCCACAATTCAGGTAATTCATCAAGGCTACTGGCACGCAGTTTTTTGCCAAAGTCAGTCAAACGCTCGCTATCTGGCAGCGCATTACCTTTTTTATCCGTCGCATCTTTCATGGTGCGAAATTTAATCATCTCAAACGGCCTGCCATGTAAACCTGGACGAGTTTGACGAAATAGCACAGGTGAGCCCAGTTCTTTTTTGACTTTATACGCCGTAATAGCGAGTACAGGCGATAGCACTACAAGGGCAGAAGTAGAAGCGGCGATATCAAAGGCACGTTTTAGCATTTACACTCCTAAAATTTTTAGTAGTCGCTCATTGACCTTGTGAGCATCAAATTTTTCTTGGGCTATTTTATAACTTTCTTCACCCATTACTTGAATTTGCTCTGGATTTTCGATGAAATGAACCATTTTCTCGGCTAAGGCCTGCGGATTCCACTTGGGTACAATAAAGCCATTTTTGCCATCTATCACAGTTTCACGACAACCTGGCACATCTGTGGTGATTACCGCTCGCCCCACTGCCATCGCCTCTTGGGTACTGCGTGGCACTCCCTCGCGATAGGATGGCAACACAAACACATCACCGTTGGTAATCCAATCCACGACATTCGCCACTTGCCCTGGATAATCAATCACTCCAGTCGCTACCAGCTCCTGCACTTGGTCAGCGTGTAACGCCCCTGGATTATCGGCATCTGTCCTACCAAGTACAGTAAATTTGGCGTTTGGATATCGCTGCTTGACAATTTTTGCAGCTTCAATAAAGTCGAAAATCCCCTTTTCCTTAAGCAAACGACCGATAAATAAAAAGTTAGTTTCATCGTTTTTTGGGTTAACAGGCTGATGTGGATAGTCCGATAATTTTAGTCCAATTCCACCCAATACCTCATAATGCCGAACGGGAATATTGTGTTTACACAATAGATCGCTAACATCATCAGGGTTAAGGAAAATAATTTTATCGGCGAATGGTAAAGCCAGTTTAAATAAAGCGACTTGTACTCGTTGTACGATTTTAGCTTTTTTTGAGTAGCCCTCTGGTTGCTCGGTAAAGGCAAAGCCTAAGCCTTCTATCATGGCGATTTTTTTAGGTACTTTGGCAAGTTTGGCAGCGAGCGTGCCATAGATGACAGGTTTAATAAAATAACTAAGGACGATATCGGGCTGAATTTTTTTGATTTTTTGATAGAGACTTATGGTGTTAGATAAATCTTCATAAGGATTAAGACCGCCACGACTAAGCTCGTAATGGGTAGGTATTGCCCCTAATTGGGCAATTTTAGCAAGCTCTACTTTATCACTGTCTGAGGTAAAGGCATACACGGTATAGCCTTTATTAACCAAAGATAGAATAAGGTCTTTTCTAAAGGTATAAAGACTGGATGCGATTGTGCCTAAAAGTATTATTTTCATAAGTAACCAAAAATATAAATAAATTTTAAAGAAGCAATAAATATAAATATAAATATAAACATTAAAAATAAATTTTTATACTTTCTTAAAATTGTATACGTTATTAGAGTATTTAAAAATAATGAGAAGAACCAACTGGGAAGACCATATCTATTGGAAAAACCCGCAAACCCAAAGGTATAATAGAAAATTGATAAAATCAAATATATATTTACCAAACTATCCAGCTTATTTTTAAGAAAAAATTTATTTACCGTATAATACAATAATCCTAAACTTATGGTGTAAATGTATAAATCTGGTTGAAAACCATATCTATATGAAAATACATCTTCTGTATAATATTTTATGTTTTTATACAATGGTAAATTTAATGTATCAGATATTAATTTAATTAATTCTTCATTTATACTTAAAAAGTAAAAAGCCGCTGAAATTATACTGATTATTAATATAGTCTTTGTTTTTAACTTAGTCAAAAATATAAAAGGGAGTAACAAAAAGTTAGAGTAGTGAAATAAACAGGAAGCTAAATATGTAGCAATAGCAGTTTTCTTTTTGTTAAAAAACATTAAGTCTAAAATTGCAATATATAGCAACGCTAATGCTAACCCTTGCCTTAATCCATTGGATGATGAAACCAAGTACCATGATGAAGTTAGAATAAATCCAAAAAAAACTATTAATAAATTTACAGCTTTATACTCGTAAAATCTAGCAATCTTAAATAAACTTATTATCAAAAATATATTTAAAATACAATTTAGAATAAAAAAGTATATAATATAGTCATTAGTAAAACTATGAATTAAGAAAGTAATTAAGTCAAAAATATATTCATATCTAAAATTACCGAAAGATATATTATAAAAATTTTCTTTATAAATCGAATTATCTTCTACTGCTTCAATATTTCTGTTAGCTACAACTAATGCTAAAAATCCATTAATGATAAATGCTAGATTTATAAATGAAAGGGTACTTTTCTTAATTAACATTGATTACTCTAAACAATTTTGCAAGAATTTTTCGAACTTACAATTTATTAAAATATTTTCCCAACTATACATATCCATTGCTGGTGAGTTATAAACATTAGGTAAAATTGTACTCCGACCCTCTTGTAGCCAAATTGGCTCAATTCCTATTTCTTTACAAAATCCCTCAATCCAATAATAGTGATTTGATATTAATCCCAATCCAGATGCTAAATACTCTAAAGTTTTAGTACTTGTTTGAATATTAAAGGGATAAATATCAGGTGTGAAATTTAACCCATATCTAGCATTTCTATATATTGCTGGTAAATCACTACGTTCTACCCGACCTAAAATAGTAATATTTTTATGCTTTAATAAAGAGCGTTCTATCTCACTTACATTCCCTACAACAACAACCTTATAATTTCCCGCAAGTCTTCTCAATACTTCTATAAGACCATTACGTCCAGCAATAGAGCCACAGTAAACAATATCATACAAAGGATTCTCACTTGGGCTTTGGAACAAAGCTTCTTCCACTCCCATATCTCTATAAATATAAGGGATATTATCACTAAAACTTAAATCACGATGTACAAATTCGTTTAAAAAAATACGCCCATTAGGTCGTTTATTCACTATTTTTTTTGTAAAATTTTTAAAGTGAGCATAAGGAGGTGTAGATAAACTTTGATATTCATGAATTTCTATAGCTCGACCCTCCTTTTTTTTCCAAAAAGGTCGACCACCCATAAAGTAAATATTGACGTCATTATTAGGATCAAGTTCATAATCTAATTGGACTTGATGTCCTAACTCTTTTAGATATTTTACGTATGCATAAGCTTCAGGAGTATATGCAAACTTTGATAAAGGTATACCTATATCCATATTAAACCCCTAACTTAAAGAATGGCTAACCATTTTTTAACGATCTCATTAACTTTAAAGTTACTAACATTCTCTTTAGCATTTATGCACATCCTCAAATAAGAATCCTTATCCAAATTCATCATATTAGTAATTGCATCACTTAGCTTTTCAATATTTTCAGGCTCAACTAAATATCCAGAAATCCCATTGCTAATCAACTCTGCAGGTCCTGTATCACAATCAAAAGACACTATTGGTAAACCAAAACTTTGAGCCTCTAATAATACCATCGGCAAGCCCTCAAATCTTGAACTCATACAATAAAATGAAGCACTTTTAAAGTATTTAGCAATATTATCTGTTGATGAGTTTATTTCTACAGTATCATTTATCTTCAAAAACTCACTAAGATCAATAATTTTTTGTTTATCTTCCCCCTCACCAACAATAACTAATTTCCATCCTTCTTTATTAGTTACTCCACTCCAGGCCTGCAATAACAAATCATATCCTTTTTGATACCTATATCGTCCGACTGCTAATATAACCTTAAAATCTAAATCAGGAATATGTTCAATACCCTCAAATGTACTAGGGTTTACAATTGTTATAATTTTAGATCTTATATTAGATAAGTTATTCTTCCACAATTCTTGATCCCTATGAGTCAAAGTAACAATATAGTCACAATATTTAGCTGCCCATTTGCGTCCGATATCACGATACTTTACTCCGAGATTAACATTAAAATTAAAATGCTCCCAACATATATGTTTTATATTCAGACCAAATAAAGCTGGTACAGTAAAAATGCACGAAATACTATCTACGACTACCAAAGTATCTATATGATGCTGTGTAACAAACTTTCGAATACGCCATATAGCACCAAAAAAGTTCTTCTTAAATGAAATTTTTTTGGTATAAAGTGAATATGTTTTAATACTCGGCACTAGCTCAAAAAAAGGCTGCTTTCCATCCACAAGACTTAAAATAGATACTTGAAAGTCTTTTTGGGCTAATGCATTGGCGATTAGTGTTGTTACTCTTTCGGTGCCACCAGGGTGGCTTAAATCACCAACAAGGAAACAAATTTTTTTCATTTTTTAATACCAAATTTTCTTGAATATAAAGTTGCACTGATAAAATATATTCCAAATAGAAAAAAAAATTTATTCCCGCGATTTACTATATATTTTTTATCAAATGATGATGTATATAATTGCTCTTTTAAAACTTTCCATCTCTTATTGGCTACAAAAAAGCCCTCCGTTTCATAGCTATTAGCTATATAGTATTGCGCTAAAGATATAAAACTTGCGCTCAATTCGGGCCTATAGTTAAAAAAGCCTATTAGCTTCTCAGCAGCTCCACCTATATCATTTATATTTTTTATAGATTTAGTTGCAGTAATTCCATTCGGATTAATTCTATAACCTATATATTCATTATTACAAAAATAAATATTTTTTGCCTTTAAATAAACATAAGGCGTAGTATAAGCATCCTCATAGTTCTTTCCTTCAGGAAATTTAATATCATCAAATAAATTTTTATTATAAACTCTTAACCATGAGTACCATGCAGATCTATTACACAGTTTTTTCCATATCTTTTGATCTAAATCATAAAAGCCATCATCAAATAATTTCGGGAAATAATATGATGTATTGCCATTATCATCAAAGCGAATAGCTCTAAACTCAATAATATCCGGATTATGTTTCTTTATTATAGCCAAAATATCATTAAAAAAATCACCTTGAAGTACATCATCAGAGTCAAGAAACGCTAAATATCGACCTTTAGCATTGTCTATTCCTGTATTACGAGCGCCGCTAAGACCCCTATTTTCTTGACTAAAAAGATGAAAATTACTCTTTATATTATCATTTAAATTTAAGATATAATTTTCTATCAAATTAATAGAATTATCTGGACTACCATCATTAATAATAATTACCTCAGTAGAACCATCACTAGGAATAATCTTTACAATTGAATTTAGGCATTCAATAATATAATTTTCCACATTATAAACAGGAACAATTAAACTTAAATTAACCATATAATTACTTCCTAAAAATACTTAGAAAAATAAGAAAAAAAACACCAAATTTATAAAATAAAAAATTGCCTCTATTTAACAGTAATTTTTTGTTCACATATTTATGATAATCAAAAAACTCATAATATGCTTTTATCATTGCAAAAATACCTTTTTTATCTTTTAAGTATGCTAAATAAGTTTGTAATGAAATTACATAAGGTATAGAATAGAAATTATTGTTTCTTATTTCATTATAAAAATAATTTATTATAAATTTATAGCTATCAATATTTTTCTGAACATTCTTCGAAGAAGCTGAAAGGAGGCTGCCATTCATATTATATCTATAGTTATAAATTTTTTTATCAGAAAAATAAATGTTATCTAATCTAAGTACCAATGAAGATAAAAACACTGCATCCTCAAAATAAATTCCTGAAATAAACCTATTATTTCTAATAATGGACCTCTTTACAATATATGACCATATATACCAATAATGTCTATTAAAAATTTCAATTTTCAGTTCATCAGTTAAGTCATATAGTCCAACTTTATCTAGTAGTTTCATTTCAGAGATTACAGCTTGGTCATTGATTAATTTTTTAAAACTCGCGGCTCTGATAGATATTATGTCTGGCTCATAACCATTTATTATCCTAAATAATTCTTTTATATAATTTCCATCCAAAATATCATCTGAGTCAATAAATCCCACATATTCTCCACATGCAATATTCAGTGCTTTATTTCTTGCAGCGCTTTGACCTTGATTTTTTTGACTAAAAACTTTAAATTGTTTAGCTTTATTTTTTGGTAAATTAAAAATTAATTCATCCAGTATTTTTTTTGAGTTATCTGTTGAACCATCATCAATGATTATAACTTCAACTTCATCAGTAATTTGATATTGTATACTATTAATGCACTCAGATATATAACTCTCAACGTTATACATCGGTATTATTAGACTTAACTTTACGCTCATTTATATTTTTCTCTAAGTATGATTTTTCATTTTTAACTTGCTTTTAAAAAATTTGATGATAAAAATTTTATGTTTTTTTTCTATACCAAAAAGATAGATAAAAGTTATTGCAAAAATACCTTCAATTAATCCCACTAAAATAAACATTAAAAAGTTATCAACAATTATATTTTTTGAACCTTGATATAAGACAAGAAAAATTAGTGACGCTACCATAAGTACATTTAATAAAACGTTAAAAATAAATTTTCTTACATTGAAATTAAAAACTTGAATTTTGGCAATGTAGAGATTAAGCAGCCCGGCAAACAAACTACAAAATATAAAACAAACATATACTACTTTATAATCAAACTTATTTTTTAATAAAAAATAAGTAATTGGTAAAGTTAAAATTATCAAACTACCCGTTATTAAACTAATTCTTCTTACATTTCCTGTAGCATGTATGAGGGTTATAATTGGATTGAAAATTATTGCCAGCAACGTGTTAAGTAAAGTCAAAATTGAAATCATACTTGCATATTGTGGTGGATTACCTAACCAAAATCTTAAAATATAATTTATATTCATAATGATAGGTACACATATCAATAACATCAGATAAAAAGAATATTTTGATGAATAAATTGTAATTTCATTCATTCTGTTAGTGTCATTCTCAGCATAACTTCTCATAATTTGAGGGTTAACTGCCATTAAAAAATTGTTAGAAAAACTACTGACTGCTGCTAAAATCTGATTACCAATTTGAATACTAGCTACCATTATTAGACCAAAAAAGTTGTTCATGATGAGTGTAGTACCATGAGCTCTTAAAATTACAGCAAAATTACCATATAAATCCCAGCCTACAAAACTAAAAATTTGCTTTAAAAATCCTTTATCAATGCCCGTCTTCAATCTCACTTCTTGATATAAATGTTTAGTGACTAATACATATATAGACCTAGTTAACAAGGTCGATAACAATAACCCAAACGCATAATAAACCAATTTCTCTGACGCAAAAAACACCAATGAATAGGCGACTGCTAATTTTGCAAATGTCTCGAAAACACTAATAAACGCATACGCTTTAAAATTTTCTTTAGCAATCAATAACGCTTCAAACGGTATTGTAAGTATTAAAATTAATAATGAAAGAATAGATAAATGCAAAACATTATTGGCTAATGCTAACTTACCATCTGGAATATGAATGTAGTATTTAAGTCCAATCACACCCACTATTTCTAACGCCAAACAAATAAAAACCGCGATACAGACATGCAAAAACAATGACGTCGTAAAAAGCCTTTGAATATGTTTAATGTCACCTTTTACCATCTCAATATTAAAAAAACGGTTAGTTGCACCTGATAACGCATTTTGCAAAAAAGCAATTAACGCAATAATACCTGCCACTGTGCCATACAGTCCATAATCTTCTACGCCTAAGTTTTTCAATACAATACGAGTAGTAAACAGACTTACAACTAACGTAATAAGTAAACGTAAATATAAAGCTATCGTATTAGTAAAAATCAATTTATTAGACATATGCATTCAATCTTATTTATTATGAATAATAATTTATTTAGTCAATCCAATTTTTTCGATTGATAACCTTCTACGTATTTTAAAAACTGTGCTCTTAACCAACTTGTATCTTTACCATTAACATTTTGTATAGAGATTTTCTCTATCACATTGTTGATTTCGTCATAACTATAAAAACGTTCTTTGGCTTTCATAATTAAAGGATGCTGCGTCTTCTCTATATTATCCCCATCAATAATCAGCTCTTCATACAGTTTTTCACCGGGGCGTAAACCCGCAATGACAATTTCAATATCACCATTAGGGTTATGTTGGTCTTTAACTTTAAGTCCACTCAACGTAATCATACGTTTTGCCAAGTCCATAATCTTGACTGGCTCACCCATATCCAGCACAAACACCTCGCCGCCATGTGCCATTGCCCCTGCTTGGATAACCAGCTGGGCAGCCTCAGGAATCGTCATAAAATACCTTGTCACGTCTGGATGCGTCAGGGTGATAGGCCCGCCTGCGGCAATTTGTTTATTAAACAGCGGTACGACAGAACCTGATGAACCTAATACATTACCAAATCTTACCATACTGATAGTGGTTGTTGATTGGTCTGCAGCCATCGCTTGACATGCCAATTCTGCCATGCGTTTGGTCGCGCCCATGACATTGGTTGGACGGACGGCTTTATCCGTTGAAATTGCAACAAAGGTTTCGACACCCGCGCTGACTGCGCCTTGTAGCGTATTAAACGTACCAACAAAATTATTGATTACACCCTCGTATTCGTTACTTTCGACGATAGGGACATGTTTATAAGCGGCTGCATGGTAGATGGTTTGAACCTTGTACTGGTTGCATAGCAGTTCAATAAGTTTTTGATTAGTAACACTACCTAGATGCACATACAGCGGCGTCACAGTTGGTAGTTGTCTTTCCTGCTGAATATGTTTGGCAAGTTTTTGTAGTTCACCATGTATAGCGTAAAGCGCATACTCCGACAGTTCAAATAATACCAGGGCTCTTGGTTGCTGCTTTAAAATTTGGCGACATAATTCACTGCCAATTGAACCGCCCGCTCCTGTCACCATCACAACTTTATCTTTGATATTCTTGGCAAGCAGCGATGTATCCGGTTTAACCGTATTGCGTTGTAGCACATCTAGCACATCAACCGGTTTAATATCTGATAATTTAATTCGACCACTGGTGATTTCTTCCAAACTTGGAATTTCACTAATTTTAACTGGTACGTTTTCTAGCTGCTTGACAATACGCTCTTGGATATGACGCTGATGGCTAGGTAACACAAAAAACACATGATTAACCTCTAAGTCTGTAATTAAAGACTCCAGGTTATCTTTTGGATACACCTTAACCCCTAATACCCTAGCCCCAATAAAGTTATCATTGACATCGATAATCCCAACTATTTTAAATTGGTGCGTTTGATGCAGCACATGCATCAAATCTTTAGTGACGTGACCCACCCCGTAAATCAATACATTTTCTTTTTTTTGTGTATAAAATTCAGGGTGCAATATTCTTGAAATAATAAATTGCAAAACAATTCGGCTATTCCATATCCACAAATAAAGCAAAAAAACATGGATAGCGGTCGCCGCTCGCGGAATCTCAGGGGTTACTCCTAAAAAAATCAGTATTTGACTAATTAACAAATAACCCAGCAAAACTACCAGCGCCCAGCGCATACGCTCATCTTGAAAAACTCGGATAACATGCGAGTAAAACTTGGTAGCCGCTAAAAAGATAACAGGTAAAGCGGCAAGTAGGATAATTGACAACAAATTGGTATGAAAGTCAAATTTTGCATAGCGTAAGGCAATCGCTAAAACCAACGTAATGATAGATGCAATATAATCTATCACCAGCAGACTCACTACTTTTAGCCAGCGAGGCTGTTCAATCGCATTCGATAATACGCTAACCGCTAAAGGTACTTTAATAGTTTTAGTAGCTTTAGTAACATTCGCAGCATTGGTTGTATTACTCATATAAAACCTAGTAGAAAATATGGCTATGATTGATTTTTATATCATTAGTTCTTTGATTTGTATTCATAACCATACTGATCATTATACTTACCAATTATCGATTGTTTCGCATCGTTGAAAATAATCCCTTCTACTTTGATGTTCGCACGCCGTAATCTTTCAATTGAATAATTGACTTGTCTTACAGTTGACACATCGTAACGCGCCACAAATAAGACTGAATCAACCAATTGCCCTATCGATAATGCATCTGAAGTACCCAACACTGGTGAGGTATCGATAATGACGTAATCATAGAACTGACGATAAAAATTGAGTAATGCTTTCATTTTTCTACCTAAAAACAATTCTGAAGCGTGGCTATGCCCTTTGCCTCTAGGTACAAAATGCAGATTTTCATATAGCGTGGTTTGAATCATATAGCTGCTATTAGCCGCATCAATCGTATCATCAACCAAATAATCGATCAATCCATTGATATTTGACAAATTAAATCGATCTTGCAGATGACCTAACCTAGCATCCGCATCAATTAACAGTACCCGTTTGCCTGTCATTGCCATCGCCACGGCAAGGTTGGCTGAAATAAATGACTTCCCAATACCAGGTCCTGCACTGGTCACTAACAACGTATTGCCATCAGTTTTTGTTGCATTAAACAATAAATGAGTGCGAATGGACTTAAAGCCTTCACTAACAATACCTTCAGGTTCAATTTTTTCAACCAAAGGAATTTTAGTTGATTTACTTTTCAACAACCGCGTTAATCGAGGCGAATGAGGAATGACACCAATAACCGGAACATCAGTATTGTTCTCTAATTCTTCCAAATTTTTCACGCCGGCGAATAGCAATGACTTTAAGAAGGCCAGTCCGATGCCTAGCATTAACCCTAAAAGGGTGGCGATTAAAACAATTTGCGCTTTTTTTGGTGCAATAGGTTCATAGGTGTTAATGGGTAAATCTATAATGCGTACATTACCCAATTGTCCAGATTTGACAATTTGTAATTGCTCGTAGTTTTTGAGCATATTTAAATAAATTTCATTGCTAATCTTAACATCACTCGATAACTCTAAAAACTGACGTTGCACCTCTGGAATACGCGTGATATTTTGTTCAAGAGCGTCTTCTTTGTCTTTTAGCTCTTGTATTTGCATATTTAATTGCTTTAATACTGGGTATTCATCCGTATAACGCTCGGATAATTCTGCTCGTTTTAGCTCAAGCTCACGTAGATTAGTTTCAATTGTCGCTCTTTGTGTGACCGCCAATTCCGCTTCTTTATCTATATCAACTGTCGCATTTTGCTCACGGAAATTATTAAATTTTGCTTCTGCTTCGGCAAGTTTTGATTTGAGTTTAGGCAGTTGCTCTTGCATAAATGCAAGTGTTTTAGTCGTTTCCGCGCTACTTTTATCAAGATTTTGCGTTTCATACATTTTAACGATGCGCGTTAAGGTATTAGTGATTTCATCTTGATTAGCGCCTGTAAGTGAAGCGTCTAGAATGCCTGTTTGTTTACCTTTTTCAGCCACCGCAAGATTTGCTCTAAGGTTATCTATCGCCCTAGCGGGTGTAAGTTTACTCAAGTTATAAGAATAACCCGGGGCTAATGAGGTGACTTGAATATCAATATTACCTGCGCTCGTTTTGAAACGCGATGCCGTTGCAACTTTACCGGTAAATTCAGTGCCATCATGCGAAATCAGTTTAAAATTTTGGCTGTCAATTGCTGTCAACACGAAATTCTTGTTTTGATAAGCTAATGGTACATTAAATTCAGCTATCCACAATCCAATCTTTAAATTACCCACCCCATTGTCTGTATGACTAACTAAAGAGTTTTTCTTGATCAGTAATTTGTCTAAAAAACTGTCTTTAAGTTGATTGACAGTTAAATCCAAATGCAATTGATTGATAACAGGCCAAAGAATCATGCGAGAATTAATGATTTCTGCTTCTGTTTGCGCAGAACCATCTTGAGCGTTTAGAAGTCCGGCAACATCCTCACCTAACGCAGAAACGCCTGAGGATTTTTTGTCAACTTGGATCAATGAGTTGGTTTTATAAATTGGCGTTGCCGATTGGGCATAATAGAGACCGCCTAATAAACCAAGTAACAGCATTGATACAATTAATTTCCAGTGATTTAACAAAACTGCGATTAACGCTCTTAAATCAATTTCATCATCATTTACTTTCTGATCCATGCTTACTCACTTGATGCTAAACTACGATAAAATACATTTTAATTGTTACAGAATAAATAAATCTTTCTTATAATTTCGAAAAACTGGCTAGCGTCAGAATTTACGCTAATTTATCCTTCCAACTTTCTACGGCTTTATTGAGCAATTCGCGGCTTTCATAAAATTTCTCAATGGGTAGTTTATAAGGATCGGCTACATTCTCATTTATCCAATGACCAATGCGATATACTTTGCCACGTTGGCTTGAGTAATTTTGTTTCATCCAATTCTCTTGATCTTTGGACATACACAGTACTAAATCAAATGCTTGCATCAATTCTTGGGTAAGCTGCTGGGCCCGATGACTACGAATATCAATATTCCATTCATCCATAACTTGAATGGCTTTCTCATCGGCCCCTTCGCCCACTAATGCACTTAATCCCGCTGATTTTACAGTCAAATTAGGATGCTGCTGCTGTAATAGCGCTTCACCGATAGGACTACGGCAGATATTACCGACGCATACCACTAAAATTTTTTTAAATGACATCGTTAATTTCCATGCGGTTAAAAGCTTCTAGCAATATTTGTAATTGAAGAGAATGGTAAGATTTGACTGATTACACGATTCCAACGCGTCAGACCTGTTGGATCTACATATACGACATCTCCCGGCTGCATTTTAAATCGATTTGCAACCGAAAAATTTGTAATGGAGGTTAAATCAATATGATAGATATTTGACTCGTTTTGGTAGCTATTTTCTCTTAGTACGTATACCTTTTTGGCATTTGCAGAGGTGGGCACCATACCATTGGCCTCCCCAATCGCACCAATCAAACTTAATCCATTCTCAGGAATTTGGATAGTACTGGGTTTGGTAAACTCACCCATTACCGTGACTTTATGATTGGTAATATCACCGACCTTGATGGTATCGCCATTTCTCAAATATAGCGAATTTGGCGAGTACCCGGCATTTTGTAGTGATTTAAAACCAAAGTTATAGCTTCTACCGTCGCGTATCAGCTGAATGTTATTTGTATCTGAGGTATTAATGGTACCGCCTGCCATACTGATTGCCGTATACAGATTGACTGGCTGATCCGCAATGTCATATTGCCCAGGCGATTTTACTTGCCCATCAACATAAAATTTATTACCACGGTAGGAAAGTACACGAACTTGTGGATCTGGATGTTTAAGATAACGTGATAAACGAATAGTTAATTGACTAGTGAGTTCAGCTACTGTAAGCCCCTCTGCTTTTATTCGTCCTATCATTGGAAATTGAATATAACCGCTTTGATCAACTAAAAAGCCACTGCCGTAAATGCTATTACCTGCTGCTGAACTAGTACCGACAACTTCAGGATATCCCGGAAGATTAATTCCTAATACATCTCCCCTAGCAATACGATTATATACACCCCCGCCTCTTGTCAATGGAGGAAAAGAGACCGTTCTTTTAGCAAAAATATCAGGAGCGGGTATATTGTTTACACTTAACTCAGCCACATTAAATCGTATACCATTATCTGCAACAAATGAAACAGGTTGATCTGGCGTCATGACTTCTGGCAGTTTACCCGAATACATTCCACTAGTAATAGCGGTTTTAGAACTACAGGCGCTAATAGATATAACTAATAATAAAGGCGATAGTTTTATGAGCTTTGCTAACATGTGACAATCTCGTAGAATAAAAAGCAAAATCTAACAGTATTAACCAATATGGTGCGTAATTGTAATAAAAGTTTAATGCTACACGCTTGTAAATTTTGTAAATTTAAGTAAGCGAAATGGTCATCATGACATATCACTTTATCATGTTAACTATTGAAAAAAGCGTTAACTCTTATTTTAAATAATATTTAATCCATTATAGCATTATAGATTTGCTTGATAAACAATTAAAAATAATACCTTAATCATTCATACGTTAAATTTTTATCCAGCAATTTTAGTTCAAAAAAAAAGCCCCTGTAATTAGGAGCTTTAATTTGGTACCAGTGGTCGGACTCGAACCGACACGCTTTTAAAGGCAACGGATTTTGAATCCGTCGTGTCTACCAATTTCACCACACTGGCATAGATGGCTATAGCTTTTTAGTTTATCTCTAATTGGCTATGTGGGGTGGTATTTTAGCAACTTTATTTTTTTTTGCAACAACTTTTTCAATTATTTCTCCCTCAAAACAAAAAATACGTAAAAAATAATTTTTCAATAAAATCGATACGTTTTTTACACACTCACTTACTACTTTGTATAGTATTCTTGCCCGCCACTTAATCATAATATCGCTAAAACTAGGGTAAAATTTGTTAATTTATGACTTTCAATCAACCTGCCTCGAACTTTTTCAATAGGATGCTATTTATTGTCACAGCATTAATGGCGGGTTGTAATTCTCCTAATAACAATCAAAATTCAACGGCGGCCAATAACCAATCTAGCAAAGAACCTGCCAAAACAATTTCAACCAATGCGCCTGTTGCCTCTTCACCCAAAGCGACTGAAACTCTACGTATTGCCGCTTTTTCCAATCTTCGCATGGTATTGCCGATTTTGGTATCAGATTTTAACCATAATTATCCGAATATAAAGATTCAAATTACTTTTGCGCCTAATACTGCGCTGTATGATACGGTAAATGCCAATCCCCAAAGCTTTGATATTTATTTATCGGGTAACCAGACTTACCCAAAGCAAATGCTTGCCAGTGTTAAGGGTGTTAAATCTTCGCCTTTTACTTATACCCGTGGTCAGTTAGTGCTTTATAGTCATAAATACCCTATGGACATTAGCCCTACTACCACGCTCGATCAGTTGATGCTCGACAATAAACCCTTTAGTTTAGCGATAGCCAATCCAGAGAATTTAGCTTATGGGGTGGCAGCAGAAGCCTGGTTGGTCAATCAAAACCTTTATAATAATATCAAGCCCAAGATTATTTATACCAATACCCTAGATGAAACTTTTGCGTTAACGGATAGTGGGAAAGCAGATTTTGGATTTGTAAGCCTCTCGCAAGTATTGAATAAACCCAATAACATTGCCCTGCAAAATGTGAATACGCTAAGCAATAACTATTTGATACTGCCTAAAAATAGTTATCCGCCAATTCTGCAAGATGGCATTATTTTGAATCAACCTGACACCAGTCAAATTTTTGTGGATTATCTAAAGTCGGTAAAAGCACAAGATGTTTTAACCGATGCGGGGTTTTTACCGATTTGTACCTCGACAACTATCTTACCTGCTTGCAAATAGGGGGTTGGGTGTTAATTATCCGCTACTTGCAAGTCGCGAATTAATTTGCAATCGCTGATTTTAATTGATTAGCCAGCGCTGCTAGACGCTCATGATCGCCTTGACGATTTTCATGCAATCCAAGATGATAAATACTGCTTGGAATCAAATGAACGTGGTAATGAAATACCGATTGTCCTGCCTCAGCATTATTTAACTGCATCTGCACAATACCTTGGCGATTAAATACTTTGCGCTGCGCTGCCATGACTTTTTGCGCGGCGCTAAAAACTGCCGCAATGTAATCTGCTGGCATATCCGACAATTCAACGGCTTCACATTTTGGAATCACTAAAACATGCCCTTCTGCCATCGGCATGATATCCATAAAGGCAAGCGTTTTATCATCTTCATAAACTTTATGGCTAGGAATCTCACCACGAAGAATTTTGGCAAAAATATTTTGAGTGTCATACGGCATTGATTACATTCCTTCTCTTATTTAAAACAGACTAAAAAACGAGACTAACAAACAGGCCTCAGCAATTAGGTGGGCTAAGCAAAAAAATCTAATATGGTTTCATTCAAGATAAATTGTCGATCATCACCCAACATAGTGACATCATAATTATGTACAAAGCTGACTGCTAATGCGCGGCTGGGATCACACCAGGCCATTGACCCGTTGTAACCCATATGTCCAAATGCATCAGACACATCATGAAACAGACTAAACACGCGATGATAACCGAGTCGCCATGCCATGACCGCTGGCATGATTTTGTCAAATTGCTCATTGTGAATGGTTGAAAGCGCCTTAAAAACAGCAGAATTTATTAGCGTTTTACCTTGCCAAACGCCGCGATTTGCAAGCATAGCGTAGACTGTTGCCAACGCTATCGCGCTGGCTACTCCATTTGCGGCAGGAATTTTCGCCTGCAGGGTGACAGGGTGATAATAATTAAATTGTCTGCTACCGATGGGTACCAGCGCAGATTTATAGTCTTCGATATTGATATTAGCAGGTTGAAAATAGAGCGCGTTAATTGCTTGCGTCGTCAAAGGAGAGCCTGATTGAGACAATTTCAACCAAGCGGGGTAAAAAGGCAATGATTGATAAAATCGTAGCGTTAAGTCAGTATCTTGAGTGAGTAAAGGCTTGGCCTGAGTCTCTTTGGCACGTATTTGACCGGCAACCTGCTCGACTTTGTCTTTGGGTACCCCAAAGTAGGCTTGACCGACCAAATTAAGCGGTTCCAATAAATAATACTCTAGGGCTTGCTGCAGCGGTAATCGCGTTACTTTTTCAATCAGCCCACCCAATAGCCAACCGGATACCAAGGCGCTATAAGCCGCACTGGAATCCGCATTGGAAGCCGTGCTAGATTCGGTTGATTGATCAACAGGCTGCTTCTTATTAGCTGAACTATTACCTGAACTATGCGTATTAGTTGGACTATTCAACGCCATTTGCTCAACATTGCTAAGCATCAGTTGCCAATCTAGCATGTCTTTGGCGTGTTCGGTAATACTGACAATATTAAATAATCCCGATTCGTGCGTTAGTATATCGCGTAAAGTGACGCTATCTTTGCCATTTTGGGCAAATGCTGGCCAATAGCTAGCTAGAGTTTTGTCATACGCTAAAAAGTTTTGACTCACTAAAATATGAATCAACGTAACCAGTATTCCCTTGCCTGTCGAAAAATTCAGCGATAGAGTGGATGGCTGCCAAGGGGTAACTTGCTGGTTAGTTTTATCAATATTTGCTACGCCATGAGCCAGTTGAGTGACCGCTTTACCTTGATGAAAAATGACAAGACTGCAGCCACCTACCTTTTGATTAAGATCAAATTTTGATAACAGTTGTGCTAGGTTTTGATTGAGCGCTTGATAATCCATTAAATCCTTCATTGCTTCAATAGCATCCTAAAAAACCATTTGCTAAAAATCATTGTGCTAAAAAACACCCTGCTAAAAAAATAGCCGCTTAACATTGAACCCTTATTGAAATTTTTCTGTCGCTTTTTTATCGCTATTATTTAGCCTGCGCTTGGGTGATTTTCCCTATCAAATTGGCTTTTGGTGTAGCGGGATCATACACACCAAAATCCACTTGCTCGTCACGATTATCAAATTTTGCGATAAACTCTACCTCAGAGGGCAAAAAAATCGGCAATTTAAACGTTACATCACAGGTAAAGCTCTCTGGTAAATCGCCCAACGCACCCAAACATTTTGCTTTTGTCCACATACCATGGGCAATGGCCTTTGGAAAACCAAATGCCTTGGCAGATAAAGGATGCAAATGAATCAGATTAAAATCCCCAGAGATAAATGCATAGCGACGCCCAATATCTTCGGGAATTTCCCAAAACTCATGCATATCATTGTCATCAAGTGTGGGCTTGGGTTCTACTTGCGTCGTCGATGCTTTGTGAGTCGTTTTTTTGCTTTTTTGGCGTGATAAATACGTCGAAGTCCCTTCCCAAACCAGCTCATCTTTTTCAAAAACTTTAGTCACAAAATCGAATTGCTTACCACGATCATGGTCGCGCAGGTTAGCAAAGCTCACCGCCATTTTAAAAATTGCGCTATCTTTAATGCGCCGATATTGGGTAACACTGTTTTGCACATGAATCAAGCCGAGCATGGCAAAGGGAAATGGCTCTTTGACCATCATGTTCATCTGTAACGACTGCGACAGCACCGCAAAATACGTCGGCGGCACGTAGCTATTGTTTTCAAAACCACAAATTCTGCGGTAATCGGCTAAGTTATCATGGTCGATTTCAAGCGTATTGACACTATAAGTAGCATTAGGCAGCACCGCATTGGCTGATTTGTCTTGGTCGCCAATGGGTAAAAAACTTTTGATAATATTGGCATAGGTGGTGTGCGGCTTTGGCAAACGACTAAAATTTTGGTCTGACATACAGACTGTCCTTACTTTTTTACTTTTTAAGCTCGAGCCAAAAAATGGCTATTTGATTAGATAGTGTTCGGGTATATTCCATTACTTTTCATTACCGTCAGATCTAAAAATCTGAGCGCTTAGTTTATTATAATCGAATGTCACAATCTAATTGTTGATTTTTTGCATAAAGCTTAGTTTAAGTTTGACTTAGAAAAAATGATGAAAAAAAATCAGTAGCGATGTTTTCGATACTGATTTTTTTTACAACGTCGAAATTAAGCACCTAACACACTTTGACCACAGACGCGGACAATGTTGCCGTTGACGCCGCCCGATGCGGGGCAAGCCAGCCAAGCAATGGTCTCAGCCACATCAATCGGCAAACCGCCTTGGCTCATTGAGTTCATCCTGCGACCTGCTTCTCGAATCGCAAAAGGTATGGCAGCCGTCATTTGGGTTTCGATAAATCCTGGCGCTACCGCGTTGATGGTAATACCGTTCTTCAACGTAGGCGCAGTCGCTTGTACCGCACCAATCACGCCAGCTTTGCTCATGGCATAATTTGTCTGTCCCAAATTGCCCGCAATACCGCTAATGGATGATACACATACAATTCTCGCGTTTTCATTGAAACTGTCATGACTGAGTAAATAATCATCAATTTTTTCTTCCGCATTGAGATTGACGTTCATGACGGCATCCCACATGTTATCATCCATTTTTGCCAATGTCTTGTCACGGGTTATGCCTGCATTGTGCACAATACCATCTAAGCCGCCACGTTTGGCTGCCGCTGCGGCTATTTTTTCACCGGCATCATCGGCGGTGATATCTAATGTTAAAGTAGAGCCGCCTATCTCGCCTGCTACTTTTTGCAAGTCAGATTGCTGTGCAGCCACATCGACACAGATGACATGTGCGCCATCACGCGATAATACCTTTGCGATGGCTTCGCCAATACCTCGGCTCGCACCAGTCACCACCAGTGTTTTATCTTTTAAAGGTTTTTGCCAATCAACCGTGACTGGGTTGCCTTCACCCACTCTCACCACTTGTCCTGACACATAAGCAGAACGCGGTGAGGCAAAAAAACGTAAAGTAGATTCAAGGTTTTGCGCCGCATTTGGGTCTACATAGATAAGCTGGCTTGTGATACCGCGCTTAAACTCTTTACCGACGGATTTGACAAATCCTTCTAAAGCACGCTGGGCTGCTGCCTGTGCGATACTGGTACATTTTTCAGGTGGCAAACCAATAACGATAATCCGACCTGAGCGGTCAATCGAACGCGCAATCGGATGGAAAAAGTTATAAACTTGTTTCAGCTCATGGGTTGTGTTGATACCTGAAGCATCGAAAATAGCCACTTTATAATATTGATTCGCGCCGAACTGCTCGGCGTCAATCGTCGCATTTTGTAAAGCATCACGCGCTGACTCATTGGCGTCTAGATAGACATCTGCTTGCACATTGGCTAATACTTTGGCGATGTCATTTGCCAAGACAGCGTTTTCACTGGCCCCAAAAATGACACTACCGGTAATAGGTGCTTGCTCGTCTTTATAACGTTCAAGACTAATTGGCATTGGTAGACCCAAGTTTTGGGCAATCTTACGTCCCAATGGATTTTGAACGAATTCGGAATAATGGTCTGACATAAGGACTCCTTTGAATAGTTAGTTTTGCTTAGGCTATTAGATAAGGCTCAATTAAAAAGTGAGTTAGACAGTCAATTAAAGACAGTTACTGTGTAAATTTTATACCAATCAAGTAACGTTGAACAGTCATATCAAATAAAATTTTATTGGTTTTATTGATTTATATAAATTATCGTTATATGTATATCTTTAGACGATATTTTTGTCTAAGTTTTATGGTAACATCACTATAACTTAAAAAGTTTAGTTATTTTTAAAAGATTTCGTTATTTTTAAAAAGTTATTTGGTTTAAGTTTATCCAATTTTTTTAATTGATTGCTCAAAAGGACTTTTCTATGGACAATTTTCAACAGCCCACTCACCAGCCTGCTGGCAAAAAGGTCGCTATTTTAGGTGGCAACCGTATTCCGTTCGCCCGCTCAAATGGCCAATACGCCAATGTCAGCAACTCTGAAATGTTGACGGCTGCGCTTAATGGCTTGGTGGAACGCTATAACTTACAAGATAAACGCTTGGGTGAAGTGGTGGCAGGCGCGGTCATTAAATTAAGCCGTGATATCAATCTCACCCGTGAATGTGTGTTAAGTACGGCATTAAGTCCACAAACGCCTGCTTATGATGTGTCACAAGCGTGTGGTACGGGACTACAAGCCGCTTTCGCGGTGAGCAATAAAATCGCCTTGGGGCTGATTGATTCAGGGATTGCAGGTGGTGTTGACACCACTTCTGATGCCCCTTTAGGTATTGGTGATGGGCTGCGTAAAGCGCTGTTAAAACTTAATAATGCCAAAACCAATAAAGATCGCTTGCAAGCATTATTAAGCATTAATCCAAAAGACTTGATTGATGCACCGCAAAATGGTGAACCTCGTACCAAATTATCAATGGGTGAGCACCAAGCCATCACTGCCCTTGAATGGGCGATCACCCGTGAAGCACAAGATGAGTTTACCTTTAATAGCCATAAAAACTTGGCACGTGCGTACGATGAGGGTTTTTTTGATGATTTAATCACGCCATTTAAGGGTTTAACACGCGACAATAATCTACGTCCTGATATTTCGTTAGAAAAATTGGCGTCATTAAAACCCGTATTTGGTAAGAAAAATGCCAACCCAACCATGACGGCGGGCAACTCAACGCCGCTGACCGATGGCGCGTCTTGTGTGTTATTAGGGACGGATGAGTGGGCTGCAGCGAATGGATTAAAACCGCTTGCTTATCTCACCTACCAAGAAACCGCTGCGGTTGATTTTACAGGTAAAAAAGGCGTTAAAGAAGGCTTATTGATGGCACCTGCCTATGCTGTCCCACGTATGTTGGAACGTGCAGGATTGACGCTGCAAGACTTTGATTATTATGAAATTCATGAAGCATTTGCCTCACAGGTATTGTCTACACTTGCTGCATGGGAAGACGAAAGTTTTTGTAAAGAACGCTTAGGTCTTGATAAACCACTTGGCGCGATTGACCGCAGTAAACTCAACGTAAATGGCTCATCACTTGCTGCAGGGCATCCGTTTGCCGCAACCGGTGGTCGCATTCTTGCCAGCACCGCTAAATTACTGGATCAAAAAGGGTCAGGTCGTGCGCTGATTTCTATCTGTGCGGCGGGCGGACAAGGTGTGGTTGCCATTTTAGAAAAATAATCAAGTAGCTAATACTTAAGTACTTAGTATTCAAATAACTGATAAATAAGTACTTAAAAAAATAGTGTAAAAAAGGCGAGATAATGCACTCGCCTTTTTTATCGGCTAACTAAATTTAATCGGTTTTTCACCGTCCTCGTCCTCCGGTTTATTTGGGTAGTGATGATCATGACCGATATCACAGTCTTCTGCCGCTTTTTTTGGACGATGAATATAGCCAGTGCGCTCTTCGACGCCCAAAAATTCATGCTCCCACACCATCACCGCTTGCATACAAGTTTGACGCTGTTCTTCCGTCAACTTTCGACCATCTTCCCATTTGCCAAGCGAAATCGCTTGACGAAATTTTTCAACAATTTCAGGCGTTAACGCTGATAAAATCGCTTGTTTATCCATGACTGAATTGTCCTTATACCCTTGAATAAATCAAAATAGTTTAAAAAAATTTTGCTAAATAATTAAAAAATTATAGCAAATTAAGCGGATAAAATCTATTTGGCAAGTCGTCTTATAGCCGGCTAGCTGCCTACAATGATATGATTACAAATTGGGCAATATTAATTTGCACACAGATATTATATGCTTTGCTTATCAAAAGTTGTGAAAATTTACCTTATAAAAATTTACCTTATAAAAAAAGAGTACCCCTATGAACTCTCTCAAATACAGCTATCATCAACACGCTGTAACCCGTGTTTTTAATCAAAAGAAAACAGCTTTTAATCAAAAGCAGTTAGCTAAAGCAGTCTTTGTATTGAGCCTAATATCCGCTCAACATTATGCGTTCGCAGCGCCTGTGTCACATGTATCACCTGCGCCCGCTCAGCAATTTTCGTCAGATACAGCCCCATCTACGCCGACGCCTATTACCGCTACCCAAACGCTGCAAACGGCATTAACATCCGCCCATGAGCAAAACTTAGCTTCGCAAAAAGCGTGGCTGCGGTTGTTGTATTATCCTGAAACAGTCACCACAAAACAGCCCTTTGAAAGTCGGATCAACAATCGTTTTAACTCACAAGCGAGCCAACGACAATTTTTTGCCAGCGCGCAAGGTGCCAAAAATCCACAAGCAGAACTTGATGAAATCCTCACACAGTTATTTCACCCTACCCAAAAAAATAATGCCTCTGTCCAATGTCGCTTTCCCGCTCGTACACAGTGGCTCATTGAAAACTTAGCCATCGATACCTCAAGCCTACCCCATCAACATTGTGATACGCTCGATTCATGGCTACAAAAAATCAATCCCCAATCCGTCTCATTAATTTTTGCCAGTGAGTATTTAGATAGCCCACCGTCTGCGTTTGCCCATAGTTTTTTGCGGTTTGATAATGCCGACCTTAGCAATCAATACTATTTGAACTTCACCCCGAAAGTCACTGACGGTGAGCATTTTTTAAAATTTGCTTACAAATCCAGTATCGGTGGCAATGCGGGCGAATTTACCATGACCAATTATCAGCAAGGTATTAAAGAATATTTGCAAGATAATGGGCGCAATGTATGGCAATATCAGCTCAATCTTACCGATAAACAGGTTAAACAACTTGCCTATCGAACTTGGGAAATCAAAGACCAAAACTTGCCCTATTATCTGTTATCCGATAATTGCGCCTCTGAAATTTTGGTGTTACTAAATTCTATTTTTCCCGATAAAAATTTTTTAGTGACTGACTCCCCAATGGTTTCCCCCGCCCAAGTGGTACGCATGTTAAACCAAGAAAATTTGATTCGCTCTACCAATTTTAGTCCTTCAGCACCGACTATTGTGCAGGCTCAATTAAATGCCCGCAGCGCGGCAAATCATCCCAAGGCTTTTAACAATCCCCATCAAGATATAGCGTTAAGTTCTCAGATATTGCCTAGCCGCGATAATTCTGTATTGGCTAATCCTTTAAGTCGATTTGATATCGGAGTTAGTCAGCAGTCGTTTGATAGGGTCAGTGGACGACCTAAATTAGACAGCAACCAGGCTGTCACTTTAAATTATCGCATGGTGTATCGTGATGCGTTAGATAAAATTGATGGCTATCCCATAGGCTCACAATTGACTGCATTGAGTATGGGTCTTAGCATCCATGACAACGCCGACCATCAAGATACCGTACAACTTGAGCAGCTAGGATTATTTGATGTGCGTTCATTGCATCCGATTAATAGCGCGAAAAAAGGTATTTCATGGGGTGGCAATATTGGCTTACAGCGAGTCTTTGATGGCATCAAGGGTATCAGCAGTAGCAACAAAGATGACCGCAGCGCTACAGACAATCATTTGGTCGCAAATATCAGCGGTGAATTTGGTAAAAGCGTGGCACTAGGTAGCGCTGCCCCAGACACAGGCGATATGCCCGCCAATATTTGCTATGGCTTGGGCACTATTGCAGCGCAGTTTGGTAAGGGCTTATATCATGGTTATCGCGCTGGGCTTGGCGTCAATATTGGATGCAATGCAGAATTGCGTCCAAATTGGCGCGCGATATCGGAATTAACACTGCCGTTTTGGATAAGTGGCGATAGCGATAACGAAAGCTACTGGCAGCCCAAACTCAGTATTGGTAGTCAATATGATATCAATCAAACCAATGCGATTCGGGTTATCGCTAGCCGTGAATGGTTGCCGAAGTCTGACATTATCGATAACGTTGATGAAGTTGCGTTAAAATGGCTACACTATTTTGAATAATCTATTTTGAATAATCTACGCCTAGCCAATTTTGTGCTACGCCAAGCCAAAATGGCGCAACAACGCCATGCCGATGGCTAGACTAAACATAGAAAACACGGTGGTAAATCCTAAAATATTGGCCGCTAATATTTCATTGCCGCCCATGCTGCGAGCCATCACATAACTGGCAGCAGCAACAGGCGATGTTACCATAATAAACATCACGCCCATTTGTATCGGTGATAACTGCATCAATACACCCACCACGACTGCGGTGATAGGCGCTACAATAATTCGACCGATGCTAGCCTGCATAGATACCCCTGTCATATTGAGCATCGACTTGATATCGAGTGTCGCGCCTGCACAAATCAAAGCCAACGGTAACGCTACCGCCGCCAATAACTCGCCTGTTTTGATGATAAATTCAGGCGGCATTGGCAGCTGCAATAACCGATAAGCAAACGCCGATACCAATGCGATAATTAACGGATTTTGCCCGATTTTTTTGGTCATGGTGATGGCTTTTTTAACCACGCCTTGGCTGTTGTTGTCATTTCTGCTTAGGCTAATCACAGATAACACATTATACACAATGGTTAAAAGACCCATATAAACCGCACCGATACTCACGCCTTGGCTACCATAGGCGTTGGTCACAGTCGCCAGTCCCATAATCGCCATGTTACTGCGAAAGACGCCTTGTACAAACACACCTTTATCGCGGCTATCTTTGACAAAAAAATAGGCAAATAGCTCACCGAGAAAAAACAGCCCAAAAGTGACCATCAATCCCGATTTAATCAAATCGACCTGCTCCGCAAAATGAATGTCACTTTTTAGAATACTAAAAAATAGCAAACATGGCAGGCAATAATTAAAGACCATATCAGAGGCGATTTCAACAAACGACTGGTTGATGGTTTGTTTTTTTTGCATCATCACTCCCAATAACATCAGCAAGATATTGGGCAAGGTAATTTTTAGCGCAAAGAGAAAGGCAGTTAGCATAATAATTTTTTTGAGTAGAAAATAAAAAAGTCCCAAGTTTGGCACATACCAATACCATGGGACTTATGTAGCATGGGTTAAAGTTAAGAGCTTAGCACTTCACGCGCTTTTTTGCTTTTTTTAATCATCATGGCCAAAAGCTGTACCGCAGCTGGCGTGACGCCGCTAATGCGACTGGCTTGGGCAAGCGTCGTTGGGCGCACCTTTTCAAGTTTTTGCACGATTTCATTGGAAAGCCCAGAGATATCATGATAAGTAAAATCCTCTGGAATCAGCGTGTGTTCAAGTTTTTTCATCTGACCGATTTCAACTTGCTGACGATCGATATAACCGGCGTATTTGACACCAATTTCAATTTGCTCACCCACTTCGGCAGACACCGGAGATTCGGTCAATTCGCTAATATCATCAAATGATACGTTTGGACGTTTTAACAAATCAAGCGCGTTATTCTCTTTGGTCAATACTTCGCCGGTTTTATCGATAAATGATTGACCCAGCGTATTAGTGGGCGTTGCCCAAAGCGAGCGCAAACGTGCGGTTTCTTGCTCAATCGCTGTCATTTTATCGCTATACACTTGCCAGCGCGCATCGTCCACCAGTCCTAAGTCACGCCCAATTTCTGTCAAGCGTTGATCGGCATTGTCTTCCCGTAGCAGTAGACGGTATTCGGCACGACTGGTAAACATACGGTACGGCTCTTTGGTTCCATTGGTGATGAGATCATCTACCAACACACCAATATAGGCTTGGTCGCGGCGCGGTGTCCAAGCATCCAGTCCTTGGGTGCGACGTGCAGCATTTAACCCAGCTAAGATACCTTGCGCAGCGGCTTCTTCATACCCTGTCGTTCCATTGATTTGACCGGCAAAAAATAGGTTGTCAATCGATTTGGTCTCAAGGCTTGGTTTAAGATTTTGTGGGTCAAAATAATCGTATTCAATTGCGTAGCCAGGACGCAAGATGTGCGCGTTTTCCAGTCCTTTCATGGAGCGTACTAAAGCCAACTGAATATCAAATGGTAGACTTGTTGAAATCCCATTGGGATAAAGTTCATGGGTGGTCAACCCTTCAGGCTCAATAAAAATCTGATGGCTGTCTTTATCAGCAAACCGATGAATTTTATCTTCAATCGATGGGCAATAACGGGGACCAATGCCTTCAATCACCCCTGAATACATAGGTGAGCGATCCAGCCCACTGCGGATAATGTCATGGGTGCGTTCATTGGTATGGGTGATATAGCAGTTGATTTGGCGCGGATGCATGGACACATCGCCCAAATAGGACATGACAGGCAGTGGTGTATCCCCTGGCTGCACGGTCATGACACTAAAATCTACCGTGCGCGCATCAATGCGTGGGGGCGTGCCTGTTTTGAGGCGTCCAACCGGCAGCTTAAGCTCACGCAATCTATCTGCCAAACGGATGGAAGGCGGATCGCCTGCACGTCCACCTTTGTGGTTTTCTAGTCCAATATGAATAGTACCACCTAAAAAAGTGCCAGAGGTCAACACCACTGCGCCGCAAGCAAACTCAATCCCCGACTGGGTAACCACGGCTACCGCTTTACCGCTTTCAACCAAAATATCATCCGCCGCTTGTTGGAAAATATCCAAGTTTGGCTGATTCTCTAAGGTATGGCGAATCGCCGCTTTATATAAAATACGGTCGGCTTGGGCGCGTGTGGCACGGACAGCGGCACCTTTACGGCTATTTAACACACGAAACTGAATCCCTGCTTTATCCGTGGCAAGCGCCATAGCACCACCCAACGCATCGACTTCACGCACCAAATGCGACTTGCCAATCCCGCCAATCGCAGGATTGCAGCTCATCTGTCCCAAGGTTTCAATATTATGCGTAAGTAGAAGCGTCTGCTGACCCATGCGCGCAGCAGCTAGCGCCGCTTCTGTGCCAGCATGACCGCCACCAATCACAATTACGTCGTAGATTTTAGGGTATTTCATCGTGTCACCCATCATTCGCTTGTCAATAAAAACTGACAATTATACCATGCTTAGATGGCTATCGATTATTTTTTTATCAATGCCAATCATTGAGCGTTTAGCGTGATACTTCGCCTCAACAATCACCAACAACATGGCGAAAAAATCTAACTCATAAAAAAATCCAAGTCATTCGGCTTGGATTTTGATTGATTCGCGGATTGATAGTTATTGTGAATCGATTTGGCTATCGCGGATGATGAGTAACTCATCTTTTAAACTTGTGACTTTGAGTTCGTTGCCATCATTAAACACTTGAATGTTAGCGCCTTTGCTATCTTTATAATCTTTATGACGACGAAAGTTGTGCTCAATTTCAAAACGCACCACCGTCGCAAGCAATGATTGCAATTCTGCTAACGTATAATTTTCCCATTGAATTTCAAGATGTGGGGCTAATTTACCTGTAATCATACGAACTTTATTGTCAATTTTGACGACTTTGGTGGTCATGCCGATGCTCCAATATTTTTATTAGTCATTATGAGTTTTATCAATAAATGCGGCTAGATGAACTAGAGATTGCTTTAATGCTAACGGATTAACCGGCTTTTATCAAGCAAGATTCATAGACTGGGTAATCACCCCAACCACTCTAGCCACTGCTATAAATTGTCTGTTCACTGGTGTAATCAATCATGTAATGGAAAAATAGGCGCGCTGAACGCTCTTGGACGCCTAAAAACAGCCTCATCTTGATAAAATTCTGGTATCACATTGTCATCACTATAGCCAGGGATACCCATTACAGGTAACGGCTGAAAGCTTTTGGATGATAGCTTAACTCCATTCTCCGTCAAATCTGGCATTGCCAGTTGTCTAAACATCCTAGCAATTGCGGTATCAAGCTGGTTTCTCTGACTGGCTATAGATTGCTCAAACCAACCCTCATCTACTAAAATCAGCAAGGTATGACTGGTGATATTTTTTCTTGGGTTAACTAATTTTTCAAGCAGGGCATGACCAAATGGAAAAAAGGCAATGGTACGATGTTGACCCAACCAATTTGCTCTATGCGTGACTAAAGCCGCTTGCCATTTAAAGGCTTGTAACTGTTCAAGCAATAGTTTATCTGAACTCACCACAATGCCGCCATTTTCATCAAATACCGTTAACGCATTACGCAGCGCTGTTCTGGCGTTATGAATACCATGTCGCAAAATATCTTTGGCATGGAGTTCGTTAAATACCGCTTTAGCCTGCGGAAAATTCAACCAAATTAAACCATTAAGCAAATCATGGTGATTGTCACGGGTTGGAATTTTCCCTGTCTTGGCAATAAAACTCTCATAAGCCTCACCCTCAGGCAGACACGCTTGGTCAACAAAGCGAATCGGTAAGTTTTCAAAATTGGCTATACGGCTGGCGTTTACATCCTCAAATCTATCCAAACAAGCATTCAAATTTTCAACAATATTGATAGCATTGATAGCAAGGGCATGACTATGTATTGAATGAGTATGTTTTGCGTCAAGCTTGGGAAAATTCGGAAAATAAGTCAAATAGTGATACCAAGGTTTATCAAAATCAATGATGGCGTTGGTGGGATGAGTCGCTGACATAAATACAATCTGATAATATAAGAATAAGAATAAGAAAAATAATCGTAGGCTGAACGAAAAATATTAGCATACTTTTGGTTAACCCCATGACAGATAATTACCACCTACCAATCATTACCAGCCAAGCATAGCTAATGGTTTAGATACTGTTGACTTCAATTCATCAAGCTATTGCGATTTTTTGAATGGCATGTTTGTATAACCTGTTTTGCATAATAAGCGATTTTTAGCACGATGTTGCAAAACATCATATAATAAGATACAGTCATTCAAATTTTACCACCCAGTAGAAGTAGAGTTATTACATGCATATTTTTCTAGCTCGCAATAATGTGCAAGCCGGCCCTTATACCCTTGAACAACTTAATCAAATGCTTGCCACAGGGCAAGTGTTACTCACTGATTTGATGTGGCATCAAGGGATGGATAACTGGAACACGGTCAATGCGATGACGGATGGGCAATTTTTTTACCGTCCAATAATTGATGAAAGCTTGTCAGTCGATGCCCACCAACGTGAGCAGCCCGCTTCTGATGAAGCAGATTATATTATTAACAACACGCCTAATCCTATATCGCCTTCAGAAGATTCTGAGAATGTTTGGGATCGGTATTCAGTGAATAACCCGCACAAATCCCCTAACCCTACCAAGGTCACATTGACCAAGAAACTTAGCGCGAACCAAGACATTGCACACGCCAAAAAACAGTTAGACCTTGCTAGCATCGGTAGTCGTATCGCAGCAAAATTAGTAGATACCCTGCTTATGGTATTGGCGTCGTCGCCGCTGTTTATCTCCCTATATAACAGCCCAAATTTTGATAAGTTACTCAAATGGGCAGAAGCCGGACAAACCCGCTTGACCTCTGCCCAGCAGATGGAACTCATGTCAGCATTACCTGAGCATATATTGTTGTTAACCAATATTTTGGTATGGGGTTTAATGATTGCGCAAGTCCTATTATTGATGCGCCGTGGTCAGACCATCGGTAAGATGATAATGGGCATACGTATTTTGGATCGCAAGTCCAATGCCATTCCTGGATTTTTTAACTTAATCATTATGCGTGGGTTATTTACCACATTGGCTTACTCTTTATCGATTTTTGGTTTGGTTGTGTTAGTTGTTGATTTGGTCATGATGCTCACCAGCAAAGAGCGATTAAGCCTGCATGATAAAATCGCCAAAACTTATGTGGTACGTGCCGATGACACCCAAACCACACCCCTTGCGTTAAAACCTGACTAAAGTAACTTAAAATCATCAAACCGTGTGGTATAACCATGCGGTTTTTTTATGCTCAGTTGCCAACAGGTCTCGCCACGCGCTAGGTATTTCACTTCAAAATGCGTGCGTTCACTATGATTGGGTACTTGGGTTTTCTCCACCGGTACTTGCCAAACCGTCTGTGCTTTATGCTCGGCTTCATTAATATAACTTTCAATATTACTGGCAAGTATAAGCTCACCACTTGGTTTTAACCGAGACAGCAACCACTCAAAAAACGGCATGTTAAGCCAACGTTGGTTGGGATTGTGCGGCTCTGGATTGGGATAAAGAATAAACACCCCTGACAAGCTTTGCGCGGGTACACCATGGGTGACCCAAGCAATGGCATCGGCATGAATAGTGGTTAAATTAGACAACTGCGCTTGGTTCGCCATTTTTTGCATGGCTTGATATTTTTCTGCGGTACGTTCAATCGCGATAAGATGGACATTGGCATTATCGCTGGCAAAACTCAGCGCATGCTTGCCTTTCCCTGCACCGATTTCAAGAAAAATGGCGGGCTGATGCCAAAATGTTGCGGCAAGTGGCTGAAAATCTCTGGGATGACGGATACGATCGGGTTGAAACGGTCTGGTAAATTGATGACTTAGCATGAACAGTCGCTTGATTCGCCCAAAAAAAAGGATTTATAGTATACTATGGCAAATAATCCGATACACCATTTTTCAGAATACCTTTTGTTTATGTCTAAAACCGAGCACACCCCATCAAATGCGCCAGTCAAAACTTACCCCTGTCCGCGCTGCGGCAAACCCACCGTTTGGGCAGATAATCCTACCAAGCCATTTTGCAGTGCACGCTGTAAGCTCATTGACTTAGGCGCATGGGCGAATGAGGATTATAAAGTCGGTGCAGAAGACACCCCGTTTAGTGACGAATTAGACGCTTTTAAATAACGTAGAGTTGATTGGTTAGTGATTGCGCTAGCTATGACTCGCTGACTATGATTCGCTAACTATGATTAAAGGAATCCCCATGAGCTCTTATTTACTTCCCACCTATAAACGCCAGCCCATTAGCTTTGTTAAAGGTCAAGGTAGTTACCTTTATACCGCTGACGGAACGCCGTATTTGGATGCGTTAACAGGGATTGCTGTCTGTGGCCTGGGTCATTGTCATCCGCGTATCACTGCTGCGATTGCCGATCAAGCCGCAACGCTTGTACATACCAGCAATCTTTTTGGTATTGATTGGCAAGAGCGCGCGGGTGAAAAGTTATGCCAAGTCGCAGGCATGGATAAAGTATTTTTTGCCAATAGTGGTGCCGAGGCCAACGAAGCGGCATTAAAAATGGCGCGACTGTTTGCATCAAATCGTGGGCAAACCCAAGCCAAAGTGATTGTGATGGAAAAATCGTTTCATGGACGCACCCTACTGACCGTATCCGCCACCGCAAATCCAATGGCTAGAGCTGGATTTTTTACCTTAGATGATGATTTTATTCGTGTGCCTTTTGGGGATATTGAAGCGATTAGCCAAGCGATTGCCGATAACGACAATGTGTGCGCTGTGATGCTTGAGCCTATCCAAGGTGAAAGTGGCGTCAATACCGCGACCAATGGTTTTGATTTTTTAACCCAAGTTCGCAAAGTTTGCGATGACCATGACTTATTAATGATTTTAGATGAGGTGCAAACGGGCAATGGTCGGACGGGGCAATACTTCGCTTATCAACATTCATCCATCAAACCTGATATTTTGACCACAGCAAAAGGATTAGGGAATGGTTTTCCTGTGGGTGCGTGCATGACCACGGCAAAAGCCAATGATATTTTTAGCTATGGCTCGCACGGTTCAACGTATGGTGGTACGCCGCTTGCTTGCCGTGTGGTTAGTGAAGTGATTGATGTCATTGATGATGAAAATATGATGGCAACTACCCTGAGCAATAGCGCAGCATTGATTGAGCAAATCACTAGCGAGCTGGGTAGCCAAGGGGTTACTGTACGCGGAACAGGCATGATGCTAGGGGTGGTGATGCCACAGGATCGCGGCCTTGCATTTGATACTTTAGTCGATAAAGCGCGTGACAATCATCATCTAATCATCAATGTGGCAGGCGGTAATGCCATTCGTTTATTGCCACCGCTTAACATGAGTGCCGATGAAACCAGTCAAATTAGTGAACGCATTATTTCACTTATCCAATCAGCCCTGTAGTTTTTTTGCACTTAATGATAAAGTTAGCCGATTAGTCAATATCGGCTTTTTCATCGCAAACTTGCCAGTCAACCGTTTGATTTTGACAAGATGATATAATAGCTGTGTTTTATATTGGGGTAATTTTATGACAACCATTGCTGTTTTTGGGCACAAAAAACCAGATACCGATGCTATCGTATCCGCCATCGTCATGACTTATTGGCTCAATCAACAAGGTATTGATGCCAAAAGTTACCGCTTAGATGATATCAATCAAGAAACCAAATTTTTAATGGAACTGGCTAAAGTCCGATTACCAGAATTACTCACCCATCTTGAGCCTGACCAACCCGCTGCTTTAGTCGATCATAACGAAAGCCAGCAATCGATTGCCAATCTAGCAGATGCCCATATTTGTTACCTTGTCGACCATCATAAACTCGGTGATTTAACCACTGCCGAACCTGCCTATATTCGTTTTGAGCCTGTCGGCTCTACCAGCACCATTTTATATCAAATGTTAAAGGAAAGAAATTTGCTGATTTCTCAGCAAATGGCAACATTGATGGCAGGTGCAATCATATCTGATACGCTTAATCTGACAGGTCCTACCACTACAGACAGTGACAAGCAAGCGTTACAAGCAGTCATCCACCTTGCAGGGATTCACGATATAAACAGCTTTGCCAATCAATTATTCGATGCAAAAAGCAATATCAGCGACTTAACGGATGATGCGTTAGTCACTACCGATTATAAACAGTTTATTTTCTCAAATAAAAAATGGGCAATCGCTAGTATCGAAACTGTTAAACCTGATGTGGTGTTGTCGCGCATTGAGGGCATCCAACAAGCCAGTGAACTAATCCGCCAAAGAGATGGCTTGGATTATATGCTAGTTATTATTGTTGATATTTTAAAACAGCAATCTTGGGCGGTTGGTAGCAACGATGCACAAAATGAAATCATTGAGCAAGCATTTAATACCAGACTCAATGATAAATTGCTTGATTTGGGTAACTTGGTCAGCCGAAAAAAACAATTTGTGCCTACTTTAGAAGCATTTTATGCCCAATAGTCAGTTTTTAATTCACAAAAAAGGGCTAAATTGTTAGCCCTTTTTTTTATTCAAAAATATTTTTTATGATTCAACTTTACCCAAATTCGGAAATTTTACCGATAAAATCGCTGTCACTGTTAGCACAGCGGCAATAAAGCCTAACGAGATAGCCATCGGCACATGGAACACATCAAGCAGCAGCATTTTGGCACCAATAAACACCAAGATGACACTAAGCGCATAAGGCAATAAATGGAATTTATCCGCCAAACCCGATAACAAGAAGAACATCGCCCGTAGACCCAAAATAGCCAGCAAGTTTGCCGTCAAAACAATAAACGGGTCGGTAGTGACCGCAAAAATTGCAGGAATCGAATCCACCGCAAAAATCACATCGGACAATTCAACCAAAATCAGCACCACCGCTAACGGGGTAAAATATTTAACGCCATTTTTCACCAACACAAACCGCTCTTGACCTGACGCATCATGACTGTCATCGCTGATTTTCAGATGTTTTTGTAAAAACTTATACAGCCCTGACTGCTTTGGGTCTTCTTGCTCATCGTGGTTTTGCCACATTTTTACACCCGTGTACAGCAAAAACGCACCGAAAATATATAAAATCCAGCTAAACTCCGTGACAAGCCAAGCCCCTGCAAAAATCATCACCGTCCGCATGACAATCGCACCAATCACCCCGTACAGTAAAATCTTCCGTTGCATCGCAGGCGACACCGCAAACGCCGCAAAAATCATCAACCATACAAAGACGTTATCAATGGCGAGCGATTTTTCCAGTAGATATCCTGTAAAAAACTCGCCCACTTTTTGAGTGGCGATAGCACCGCCAAAATTTTGTGATAGATACCACCATAGAGCGCCTGCAAACAGCACAGACACGCCCACCCAAATGGCACTCCAAATACCCGCTTGTTTCATCGAAACCGCTTCGCCATTTTTTGGGGTTTTAAAGGTAAAAAAATCAACCAATAACAGTATCGCTACGATAGCAAAGAACACAGCATATAGCATGGGACTGCCAATGCTCACGGGTTCTGTCATTTGATTCACTGCTGCAAGTAACATTATCGCTCCTTAGTGTGTATTTACAAACTATGGTTGGCAATAAGTCAAAGGATTTTGGAAAAACGCTAAGCACAAAAAAACCTTGACTCACACCGACCAAATATGTGGTTGTGTTAAGTCAAGGTCTGGCTTACTATTTGATAATTAGCTCAATATATGGCTAAAAAATAGCTGATTTACCGGTAAGCGGCTACTTACGTAATGACGATAAATCACAAACTGGTGAAGTGAGAAGTTACTCCCCTTGATAGCGATAATGTAGCAGATTAACGACGACTTATCAATTGAATTTATCAATCAGTACGTTTTGAATTTATTGTTTAAATTAGCTAGCGTATTAAGCGTTTAGACAGTTAATTAAATACTTCCCCCATACAGTTAGGATGGTAAACTAACACCCATGCGTAAAATTATTCATATCGATATGGATGCGTTCTTTGCCAGTGTTGAGCAACGGGATAATCCTGAGTTACAAGGTAAACCTTTGGTCGTTGGCGGTGATCCCAATGGGCGCGGTGTCGTCGCAGCAGCAAGTTATGAGATACGCAAGTTCGGTGTGCATTCTGCCATGTCATGCTATCGAGCGCGTCAGCTATGTCCACAAGCAATTTTTGTCAAACCACGCTTTGAGGTGTATCATGAAGTTAGTGAGCAAATTCGTGCCATTATGTACCAATATACGCCACTGGTCGAACCTTTATCACTGGATGAGGCGTATCTAGATGTGACCAATAGCCCGCATGAAAAAAATTCTGCGACACTAATCGCCAATCGCATTCGCCAACAGATTTTGCGACAAACGCAGCTGACCGCTTCAGCCGGGGTGTCTTATAACAAAATGCTTGCCAAAATCGCGTCAGATTTAAATAAACCCAACGGTATCGCGGTGATTACACCCGAGCAAGGATTGGACTTTATCGCCAATTTACCGGTAAAAAAATTTCACGGGATTGGCAAAGCCACCGTCAAAATGTTGCATGACATGGGTATATTTACAGGATTGGATTTACGCAATACCCCAGCGGACGTATTAAAACAACACTTTGGCAAACGGGGTGATTTCTTTCACCAGATTGCCCACGGTATTGATAATCGAGAGGTTAAAGCTGAGCGCAACCATAAATCTGTCGGTTCTGAGACAACGTTTGTGCACAATACCATGGATGATAAAGTCATTGTGGCTGCCCTGTATCGCGAAAATAGCCAAGCGTTTAAAGATTTACAAAAAAAGCAGCGTAAAGCCCGCACCATCACCATTAAAATCAAATACAGCGATTTTAGTGTGATTACCCGTTCTCATAGTATTTCCTCCCACTTTGAGCAGGAATCTGATGCCCATTATTGGATTCAATGGCTATATGACCATACCCCAAAACTTTTACCCGTGCGTTTGGTTGGGGTGACTTATTCAAATTTGCTACAAGCTGAAGCCTCGCCACAGATGCCATTACTCTAAACCACTATAAGCCAAATTTTGCCAAGATATTTTTTAGCTAAACGTGCAAAAAATTTTTATGTAAATGCTAACAACAGCAAAACCCTGCTATGTTGCAGGGTCTTACTTTATTGTTATCCTACTTAATTAAAATTAGATGAGCCTAACTTAACTTAACGATGGTTAGGTAAGCTGTGCTACGTTAATTTTATTTGCTTCTTCAGTATATTCGCTCATACGGTCGAAGTTTAAGTATTTGTAGATATCGGCTGACATGCTGTTGAGCTTACCAGCATATTGTTGATATTCTTCGTTGGTAGGTAGCTTACCAAGTACCGCAGCCACCGATGCCAACTCTGCAGAAGCCAAGTACACGTTGGCACCTTGACCTAAACGGTTCGGGAAGTTACGGGTCGAAGTTGATACAGCCGTTGATTTTGGTGCGATACGCGCTTGGTTACCCATACACAGTGAACAACCCGGCATTTCAGTACGTGCGCCCGCTTGTGCATAGACATTGTATAGACCCTCATCCATCAATTGGCGTGCATCCATTTTAGTGGGTGGTGCAATCCATAGACGTGTGCTTAAGCTACCTGCCGGTACTTCTTTTAGCAACGCACCCGCTGCACGGAAGTGACCGATGTTGGTCATACATGAACCGATGAATACTTCATCAATCTTGTCGCCAGCAACGTCAGCCAAGGTTTTGGCGTCATCTGGGTCGTTTGGACAGCAAAGAATCGGTTCTTTGATTGCGCTCATATCGATAGTGATGTCAGCGGCATATTCTGCATCTGCATCAGCGCGTAATAACGTTGGGTTGGCAAGCCAGCTTTCCATACCTTTGATACGGCGTGCAATGGTACGGGCATCGCCATAACCTTCAGAAATCATCCATTTGAGTAGGGTGATGTTTGACGTTAGGTATTCTTTTACTGATTCTTCAGACAGGGTGATAGTACAACCTGCGGCTGAACGTTCGGCAGAGGCATCTGACAATTCGAATGCTTGTTCAACGGTTAAGTTTTCTAAACCTTCGATTTCTAGGATACGGCCGTTAAATACGTTTTTCTTACCGGCTTTTTCAACGGTCAATAACCCTTCTTTGATGGCTTGGTAAGGAATCGCATGTACCAAGTCACGCAAGGTGATACCAGGCTGCATTTCACCGACAAAACGTACACGAACTGATTCTGGCATATCTAATGGCATCACACCGGTTGCTGCAGCAAACGCCACTAGACCTGAACCTGCTGGGAACGAAATACCCATTGGGAAGCGGGTATGTGAGTCACCACCTGTACCAACGGTATCAGGCAATAGCATACGGTTGAGCCATGAGTGAATAATACCATCACCTGGACGTAATGATACACCGCCACGATTCATGATGAAGTCAGGGAGTGTGTGCTGAGTTTCTACATCGATTGGTTTTGGATAAGCTGCCGTATGACAGAATGATTGCATGACCAAATCTGCAGAGAAGCCTAAACAAGCCAAGTCTTTTAATTCGTCACGGGTCATAGGACCTGTGGTATCTTGCGAACCCACGGTCGTCATTTTTGGCTCACAGTAGGCACCAGGACGAATACCTTCTACGCCACAAGCTTTACCGACCATTTTTTGCGCTAAAGTATAGCCTTTACCGGTGTCTGCAGGTTGTTCGGGTTTTGCAAAAATGTCAGACGCGCCCAAACCTAGATATTCACGGGCTTTGTTGGTCAAGCCACGACCTACAATCAATGGAATACGACCACCGGCACGCACTTCATCAAGAAGCGTTGGTGATTTTAATTCAAAAGTTGCAATCACTTCATCAGAATCATGTTTGGTGATTTTGCCGTCATGTGGGTAGATATCAAATACATCACCCATGTTAAGTTTGCTAACATCTACTTCGATAGGTAATGAGCCCGCGTCTTCCATGGTGTTAAAGAAAATCGGTGCGATTTTACCACCCAATACAAGACCGCCAGCACGTTTGTTTGGCACGCCTTGGATATCATCACCCATTAACCATAACACTGAGTTGGTCGCTGATTTACGGCTTGAACCGGTACCGACCACATCACCCACATATGCCAATGGAATACCGTCTTTTTTCATCTCTTCGATTTGTTTCATCGGACCAATCACGCCGTCTTGGTCTGGCACAATGCCTTCACGCGCATTTTTTAGCATGGCTAATGCGTGCAGTGGGATGTCTGGACGTGACCATGCATCTTGGGCAGGTGACAAATCATCGGTATTGGTTTCACCGGTGACTTTGAAGGTTTTGTAAGTGGCTTTTTTTGGTACTTCTGGACGGCTGGTGAACCATTCGGCGTTTGCCCAAGATTGTAACACTTCTTTGGCTACTTCATTGCCCGCTTCCGCTTTTTCAGTGACATCATTAAAGGCATCAAATACCAATAAGGTTTTTTTCAGCGCGTCGCCCGCACCTTTGGCCAATTCTTTATCATCTAATGCTTGGATTAATGGTTCTACGTTGTAGCCACCTTGCATATGACCCAATAATTCAATCGCTTTTTGTTTTGAAATCAGCGGCGAAGTGGTTTCGCCTTTAACGATGGCCGCTAGAAATGCCGCTTTAACATACGCTGCTTGGTCAACCCCAGGTGGAATACGGTTTTCTAATAAGTCTACAAGTGTTTCTTCTTCACCCGCTGGTGGATTTTTTAATAGTTCAACCAAATCAGCCGTTTGCTGTTCGTTAAGTGGCTGTGGCACAATACCCTGTGCCGCACGATTTTCGACGTGTTTACGATAGTTCTCTAGCATGAATCGTCCTCATAGTCATGTAAGATTATTGTGTTAACCATGCGTCTGCAAGCCCTCTTCACAACACAGTTGAATTTTGAAATGGCTACTAGCCAGCATGGCTTTGGCTAAAAAATTTAACCCTTCTAATATACTTGAAATGTGATGAAATGTTAATGAGAAAATACGTTTTTGTTAACATAGCCATTATTTTTTAAAAAAATAGCCCAATAATTTTTAATAAATGCGTTTGAGCCGATTGTCGCTTTTTTTACTAGGATGAAAAATAACTTTGGCTCTGTACTTTAAACAACAAAGCTTATCCCAAAATAGTTTAAATTCGTCAGCATAGATTTCTGTTATAATAACCCCCTAAAATCTGCTAAATGAATTCAAGGATTAATCATAGCAATGACCGACACTGTACAAACTTTTGCCCCTTCAACGCCGCACACCGATAGACCCATCGCTCGTGAAAAGCCAAAACGTCCTGAAGTGGGTGAAAAACTACGTGGCCATGATAAAGTTGCCCGTATTCCGATTAAAATCATTCCAACGGTAGAAACCCCAAAAAAACCTGACTGGATTCGCGTCAAGCTGTCATCACCCAGTGAAGTGGCGCGCATTAAATCAACCTTGCGTGAACAAAAGCTGTATACGGTTTGTGAAGAAGCGGCTTGCCCTAACCTGCCCCAATGTTTTGGTGATGGTACCGCGACCTTTATGATTATGGGAGATATTTGTACCCGTCGCTGCCCATTTTGCGATGTGGCGCATGGTCGCCCCAATGCGCTCGATGAGCTTGAGCCGATTCACACCGCTGAGACCATTGCGGGTCTAGGGTTAAAATATGCGGTGATTACCTCGGTTGACCGAGATGATTTGCGTGACGGTGGCGCTCAGCATTTTGCCAATGTCATTAAAGAATCTCGTCAGTTAAGCCCTAATTGCTTGATTGAGATTTTAGTCCCTGACTTTCGCGGTCGTGAGCAAGTGGCACTTGATATCTTGAGTGACACAGCGCCTGACGTGTTTAACCACAATATCGAAACCGTGCCGCGTTTATATAAAGCGTTTCGCCCAGGGTCGGATTATCAGCATTCATTACAGCTGTTAAAAGATTACAAAGCGCGTCGCCCGGATATCGTTACCAAATGTGGTTTTATGGTAGGTCTTGGCGAGACTGAAGAAGAGGTTTATGCGTTGCTCGATGATTTAAAGGCGCATGATGTCGATTTAATTACTATCGGTCAATATTTGCAGCCAAGCAAATCTCACGCCCCAGTTGATAGATTTGTGCATCCTGATGAATTCGATCGTTATACTGCACACGGTAAAAAATTGGGCTTTGCAAATATTTGGGCAGGCCCAATGGTGCGCTCAAGCTATTTTGCCGATCGTCAATACTATGGTGAACCTTGTCCACGTCCTACCCGTGGTGCCAATCCGTTATCAGAAGTGGATATGAAAAAATCAGGCTGTTGATTTGTGCGTTGATATGTACATTGATTTGTGAATTTGTGTGTTGATTTAAAGCCGTCATTAGACGGCTTTTTTATGCTACTCTAATCATAAAATAACACTCACAGGAAATTTGCGATGAATAACAACTACACATTCTATCTGCCTAAGGTGACGCCTGTTGCCACCCTTCTAATCGTGCATGGCATGGCAGAACACCAAGGGCGCTACCAACCCTTTGCGCAATTTTTGGCAAATCATGATATTGCGGTGTTGACGTTTGACCATTTAGGTCATGGACAGCAAGCCTATGACAATGGTTGCTTAGGCTATATGGGTAACCCCAATCCTGCCGAGTTGATGATTGACAATGTGATGGCGCATGCACAGTTAATCGCTGAAAAATATCCTGATATCCCCCATTTTATCTTGGGTCACAGTATGGGGTCATTTATCGTTCGCTGTATTGTGCAGCGCTATGGTGAGCGATTTGATGGGGCAGTGATTATGGGTACCTCAGATTTTAATCCATTGGCAAACTTGTTTGTGCCTGTGACCAAAAACCTTAATCACTTCACCACGCGCCGCACCAATCCGGTATTAGATAAGATTTTAAACCAATTTAATAACCTACCCTTTAGAAAAGAACCTGATTTACAAGGGTTTAATTGGCTCAATTCAGACCCCAAGCAAGTAAAAGCTTACCTTGATGACAAGCTTTGCGGCTTTCAGTTTACCAACAATGGCTATTTTGCGCTCATGTCGTTGATGCAAGCAGGCACCAATAAGCATTGGTATCAACAAGTACCCCGACAGTTACCGCTGCTATTTGTCAGCGGAAAAGATGACCCCGTTGGGCAGATGGGAAAAGGCATTCCGCGTATTGTCAAACGTTTGCAACAAAACAATTTTACCTCGGTGAGCATGCAGCAATATGAGGCGATGCGCCACGAAATCTTACTAGAGCCTAATCACCAACAAGTCTATGACGATATTTTGACTTGGCTCACTCACCATATCAATTAGCTTAAAACCCCTGAGCCTTACTAATGAGTCTTACCACTAGGTCTTTAAGCGGGGTTTTATAATTTTGATGATGGATATGGATAACGGATAAACCAATAGCCTCGTTTTGACACGCCAGTTGCTTGTTAGAAATATCGATGTGATGTATTGAAAGATTCTAAAAAACAACCATTTAATCTAAAGTTATTCATGGAGTTAAGCTATAGGAAATGTCATTGAGTACAACTGATAAAATTAAAGTGCGTTTAGATAAATGGCTATGGGCAGCAAGGTTTTATAAAACTCGCACCCTAGCCAAGGAAGCGATTGAATCGGGACGGGTCCACCATTTTGGCAATCGCGTGAAGGTCAGTAAAGAAATAGCGGTGGGCGATGAATTGACGATTCGCCAAGGGTCAGCCAATCATTACACCCAAAAGACGGTCAAGGTGCTGGCGCTGTCTGAAGTGCGTGGTAATGCCACTGCTGCCAGTGTGCTTTATCAAGAGACCGATGCCAGTATCAGCCAACGAGAATTTTTCACCGAACAAAAAAAACTTGCTAATCTTGCCCGCCCCGATCATCGGCCAAATAAAAAACAGCGTCGTCAGTTAAGCCGTTTTAGGGATATTAACCATTTTGGCAGTGATGAAGAAGGTTTTTAATTGCTTGTTATGGGGTCATAAAAATCCCGATTTTCCCTGTCATATTTCGTTATAATAAGCACTTTATCATTGCACTAGTCATTGCACTGGCGATGAGCAACTCTGCCGATTATTAACGATATTTTATGACCAATTTTTTTGAACCTAACCCTGTGCAGGCTAATGCTAGCTATGTGGATATTAGCGCATACAATACTATGGCATTAGCCTGTCAAGCCAAACAGTTCATTCGCCTAACTGACTTATCTGATATTGAGCCGACTTTTAAACGACTGGCAGCCCATCAACAAGCGTTTGTGGTGCTATCTAATGGCAGTAATATCATTTTGCCTGAAGTATTGGACGCGGTTGTTGTGTCACCCAGTCTTAAAGGTAAAAATATCCTGTTTGAAGATAGCCAAACGATAACCCTTGAGGTGATGGCTGGCGAGGATTGGCATACGCTCGTCGTAGACACGGTCCATCAAGGTTGGTATGGATTGGAGAATTTGGCGTTAATCCCAAGCTGGGTGGGTGGCAGTCCCGTACAAAACATCGGTGCGTATGGGGTACAAGCTGAAGATGTGATAGACAGTGTAAAAGCGTTTCATATACCGAGTTTAACTTGGCATCATCTAAGCAAAGCTGATTGCGAGTTTAGCTACCGTGACAGCCTGTTTAAACAGCAAGCCGGACAATGGCTCATTACCAGCGTCATTTTTACCCTCAGTAAAACCGCCAAACCCAATACCCAGTATGGGGATGTGGCAAAAGTTGCACAGCACTATGCAAGCCAAGCAGGTCGCGATGAAGTCACACCCGTGGATACCATGAATGCCATCATCGACATTCGTCAAAGTAAACTGCCCGATACCAACGACTTGCCCAATTGTGGCAGCTTTTTTAAAAACCCCATCGTCGCCAAATCTCAAGTTGACCAGCTACTACAGAGCTACCCCAATCTGGTGCATTATCCTGTCAAAGATGCCCAAGGCAATTTGACTGATTACTGCAAAGTTGCGGCTGGCTGGCTTATTGACCAATCAGGGCTTAAGGGTAAAGGCATTGCACCGATTTTAACTCATATAAAACAAGCCCTAGTATTGACTAACCATGCGCCAAAAGTTGCGACGCAATGTGATGTTGCCAAAACTATGCAATTTATACAAGACACTGTACTGGATAAATTTGGGATAAAATTGGAAGCTGAACCGGTTTGGATTGAATCTGATGGTAGCATTCGCCAAGCTCATTAATTATCTTGAGCGATTTTTTTCAATCATCAAACGGATTTTGACCGTTGTGGTATTGGTGGGGTGTTTAATCACACTCAGTTTTTTCACACCGCTGTTTTCTACGATTGTATTGTTTATTTTAGACTGCTATCGCCTTCCAGAATCAGCGGTGAGCGTCAATCCTGCAACGGCGATTGTGGTGTTAGGTGGCGGATTAACCAATAATCAGCAAAATGAAATTGTGATTAACCAATTTACCGAAAGTCGATTGATTAAAGCCAGCCAAGTGTATCAGCAGACTGGCTTACCCATCATCGTCAGTGGTAAGGAGGCACCATGGATGGCAAAATGGCTACAAAAAAAAGGCATCATGTGGGTCGTAGCAGAAAAAAACAGCTTTAACACCTGTCAAAATGCAAAATACACCGCAGAAATGGTCAATGTCAAACAGGTAATTTTGGTAACCGATGCTTATCATATGAACCGTTCAAGACGGCAGTTTGCCATCAATGGGGTGGCTACTGTCCCAAGTATCGCCCCATTACCAAAGGCAAATGATTGGCAGCATTTTGATCAGAACCTGCAGCATTCAAGACGTGCTTTATATGAATTGTTGGCATTCGCTCGCGATCTTGTCAAACCCCAATACGACTGCCAACCGACCAATAAATAAGTTATTTTTGAATTTCCACATTGGTGTAGCCAGCTGATTGCAAGGCAGATTTGGCTTGTTGGGCACGACCGCCGCCACGGCTATACACTTTAATGGTATCTGATTTTGCAATGCCTTGCGCGGTTATTTTGGCAAGTAATTCACTGTGTGGAATATTAATGGCACCTGCGGGATGATTCACAGAATACTCTTCTGGGGTACGTACATCAATGACCACTGTCGCAGCGTTTGCTGTTGGCATCAATAATGCACCAACCATGACAGCCGCGCCTAAAGCAAGCAACTGTTTTTTTGAAAGTTTAAGAGAAGGCTTAAAGATTTTAGGCATCAACATCATAATTTCCTTGTAGAATTTTGAGTTTTAAAACCAAGTTAAACCTCAATGTTTAACCCACTATGATTATAGCATTCATTGTTCGCACTCAAATCACTGAGTTGCTTTGATTTGCAACCCATGTGTCTATTTTGTAAGCATACCAATGGCTATTTGATTACTGCTATTTAATTGCTAGGACAACGCTGCGACATTTTGCCGCATTTATTTATGTCAAAATAAGCGTATAATGGTTTTTTTAACTTAATTCGTTTGTTTACGCCAAGTAATGGGGATGCACGATGCAAAGCATGTATTTTTTGATTCCTATTAGTCTAGTGCTATTTGTATTGGGTATTTTTGCCATTTATTACGCCATCAAATCACGCCAATTTGATGATTTGGACAATGAATCCCAGCGGGTCATTTTGGATGACAGACAATTTCGCCGCGAACAATTGGGGCAAAATCCCGCCAAGCCTTCATCTTCTCAGCCCCCAAAAACACAAGACCCTACTGACGAGCAAAAATAACGCGTTGGTGTTATCTGTCTTCCTGCTGATTTCTTTCTATTGATTTGTTTACGTTTTGCAAAAATTTTTAGACTTTTTTGGAGCATTTTATGACCTGGGCATTATTTTTGGCAGCGTTTAGCATGGGGTTGTTTGGCTCACCGCACTGTCTGGGGATGTGCGGTGGCATTGTGACGGCTTTTGGGCTATCTATGCAGCATGTATCGGACAGCAAAAAAAATGGCTTGATTTTGACTTATCATTTGGGACGCCTCATCAGTTATTCCTTGCTTGGATTGATTGCCAGTGTTGTTGGGGTGGCAATCTTTCAATCCATTATGAGTAACAGTGCGCCAAGAATTGTACTGGGTGCGGTATTGGTGTTGATTGGGCTTGCGATGCTTGGGTTACCGCTGTTTAATCAGTTAGAAAAAGTAGGGATGCGCTTTTGGCAATCGCTTGCCCCGATACGTAAAAAAGTTTTTCCAATTGATAGCTTTGGTAAAGCCTTGTTTGCTGGCTTGCTTTGGGGATTTTTGCCGTGTGGATTGGTGTATGGTGCGCTCATGATGGCGATTGCTGGCAACGACATCGCTACAGGGGCGGCTCTAATGTTTGTATTTGGACTGGGTACCATGCCGATGTTGATTGCCACGCAAAAAACTGTAGGGATGCTACAGTCAAGTATTAAACACTTTCGCCTTCGCCAAATTAATGGGGTGATTATGATGTTGTCTGGGCTTGCGGTGATTTTTATTCCGATGATGATGCACCATAATCATAGCCACGGTTCACACAGTCATGCCAGTCATGCCATGAATGAGACGAGTATGCACCACGATATGTCGACAATGAATCATTCTGCGTCTAATCCTGCTTCTGTGACAGCTTCGACTACCATGCCGACTACTATGCCTATGAACCATAATATGAGCCATAACATGAATCACGACATGCACAATATGCAGGATATGAACGATAAGCACCATGAGATGGCGATGCCTGCCAGTACCGGTCATAATCATTAGTTACTAATCATTCATTTATATTGCCCAAAAAAACAAACCTCTTAATCGGTATATTAAGAGGTTATCGGTTGCGAGTTTTTCAGTTTTACGCCTAACTTGCAGTTTACATTTCTACCGCGTCATCGCCTTCGTCAAGATAGATGATATCGGTTTCATATTCAAACGCTTCATTTAACATATCTAACATTTTTTACTCCTATCCTTCTTTATCCAATATCCCATAGTGGTGGATTTTTTATTAATTTTAAGGCTTTTGCCATTTTTTAGTTGTTTAATTACTACTTACTATTTTACGTTATCAATGCAACTTCATAACGTCATGATATTTAACGTGAGTTTGATGACATTAGCATGAAATTCCTGTAACAGGAATATGAATTTACAAAAAATTACTTTTATTGAAGAATACTCCAGCTACTGAGCAGGTTTGTCGGTGTCGTAAGTAGTTTTGGCACGCTTTTGAGTCGTTGTTGCTGTTCGTCATAGGCTTGTTTTTGAACGCGGTAAATTTCATACACGCACAGTTCTTCGCAGCCATTGTTGCAACATTCCCAATCTTCAGGATAGGTAGGTTCTTGAATCAGGCGCTCGCCATTAGGTAATTGATTTTCCATCATTTTCTAAATCTTCTTTTTCGCTATAACACGCTTATGATGAGCCAATAATTATTTATTATCAGGTCATCATCACGCTTTTAAAGATAATTTCTCTATGAGATTTTTCACCGCATCAATCCGCCCTTCTGGCGTAGCAAGGGCTTTGTCATCCATCATTTTTAGCCCTGTCGCGCCATTCATTTTAAATTTTTTCGGATTCGACTGAATAAGCCCAATAATGGTAATGGCTTCCACAGGGGTGCTTGGTGAAAACTCAAAGGTGACTTGCCGCTCATTGCCATCAATCTTGCTAATCTCCAGCGCTTCAGCCATTAAGCGGATTTGGTGAATGGCAAATAAATTTTTGGTCGGCTCGGGCAAACTGCCAAAACGATCCAGCATTTCGCTGCGAATGCTAATTAAGCTGTCATAGTCTTCAGCATTGGCGATTTTTTTATAAAACAATAGCCGCTGATGGACATCACCCAGATAATCTTCAGGGATGAGTGCCGACAAATACAGATTAATGTCACTGGTTAGCGATAATGGGGTATTCAAATCAGGTTGTTTACCTGCTTTGATGGCTTTGGTGGCACGGTTTAACATATCCATATACAGATTAAAACCAACCGCTTGCATATTGCCGCTTTGGTTTTTGCCCAGTAGCTCACCCGCCCCACGAATCTCAAGGTCTTCACTAGCAAGCATAAACCCTGCCCCCAAGGTATTGGCACGGCTAATGGCATCAAGTCGTTTTTGGGCGTCGCTGGTCAAGCCTTTAATAGAAGGCACGAGCAGATAACAGTAGGCTTGGTGGTGACTGCGACCGACTCGACCGCGCAGTTGGTGAAGCTGGGCAAGCCCGAATTTATCGGCACGGTTGATAATAATGGTGTTGGCATTGGGGATATCAATACCTGTTTCAATAATGGTGGTACACACCAACACATTGTGTCTTTTGTGGTAAAACGATTGCATGATTTGCTCAAGCTCTCGTTCTTTCATCTGACCGTGAGCCACTGCCACCCGAGATTCGGGCACAAGCTCACGCACGGTTTCTGCCATGCGCTCAATGCTCGCCACATCGTTATGCAGTAAAAACACCTGTCCGCCACGCAGTAATTCACGCAAAATCGCTTCTTTGAGTAAGTTATCAGACTTTTGCATGACAAAGGTTTTAATTGCCAACCGCCTTGCTGGGGGCGTGGCGATAATCGACATGTTTCTCATACCTGATAACGCCATGTTCAGCGTACGCGGAATGGGTGTTGCGGTCATCGATAGTACATCAACATCCGATTGCATGGCTTTGATACGCTCTTTATCTCGCACGCCAAAACGGTGTTCTTCATCAACAATCATCAGACCTAAGTTGGCAAACTTGACATCTTCTTGCAAAATACGGTGGGTACCAATGACGATATCAATTTTACCTTCGGCTAAGCCTTTGAGAATCGCATCGTGTTGTTTTTTGGTGCCAAAGCGAGACAGGCTTTCAATACGAATGGGCCAATCGGCAAATCTATCCAAAAAGTTGTCTTCGTGTTGCCCCGCAAGCAGCGTCGTCGGTACTAGCACTGCCACTTGATACCCTGCTTGCACCGCAATAAAAGCAGCATGCATTGCCACTTCGGTTTTACCAAAACCGACATCGCCGCACACCAGCCTATCCATCGGTTTATTTTGCTTCATATCAAACTTAACCGCTTCAATGGCATTAGCTTGGTCGGGCGTTTCTTCAAACGCAAATTGACTGGCAAATAGGTCATATTGGATTTGGTCAATTGGGAAGTTAATGCCCACTTTGGCATCACGGCGGGCTTGCACGTTGAGCAGTTCCGCTGCCACATCATGAATTTGGCTGAGTGCCTTGGCTTTGGCTTTATCCCATTTACCGCTACCTATGGTATGAAGCGGTGCGGTTGCCGAGTCGCCGCCAGCATAACGGCTGATGAGTTGCAGATTCGCCACAGGCACATACACACTGGCATCATCTGCATAGGTGAGATGGATGAACTCTTGCAGTTGTCTATCAATCTCAAGGGTAATCAAGCCTTGATAACGCCCAACACCAAAATCAATGTGCACCACAGGGTCACCGATATTAAGCTCACTGACCGATTTAACCAAAAATTCATCAGACACATCGCTTTGGCGACGGCGGCGAGTCTGTAACACCTGTCGTCCAAACAACTGGGTTTCTGAGAGAATCGCAAACTTATCAGGGAGTAACGCGCCTCGTTCAACCGGTGCAATGGTCAAGGCAATCGTAGTACTATGCGCCTCATCCATGTTTGCAAGAAAATCGGTCAATCCTGAAACACTTTGTAAATTAAAGCGTTTTTGCAACAGCTCAGATAAAATCTCACGGCGACCTGCAGTTTCGGCAACCAATAATATCGGTTTAGTAAATTGCTCGCGAAATGCCATCAGTCTTTGCAGTGGCTCAGCAAGTTTATGGTCAACGGTTAAATCAGGTGGCGTTTCAACCAATGCATTGATTGCACCTGCTCTGGTGTCATCAATGGGTTGTTCGCTAGTGATAATGCGGGGATATTGGGCAATTTTTTCATTAAAGATATGCGCTGCTAGATACAAATCTTGCGGTGCCACAATCGGTTTTTCGATATCGTGCCTGCGGTCATTGTAACGAGTTTGGATTTGCTGCCAAAAATTTTGGTAAGCCGTCTCTATTTGATTATCGACGATAAACAAGCTATCTTTGGGCAAATAACTAAAAAAATCCGAGCCATTTTGCCAAGTATCGGTGTCAAAAAATAATGGCTGATAATACTCCACCCCCGCGGGTGCAATGCCGTTCATCACATCGTTAAACAGCTCAAAACGGCGGGCGGATGTGTTGGCAAAGGTGCTGGCAAAATTGGCGCGAAACGTTTCTTTACCCTCATCCAGGGGAAATTCTCGCGCAGGTAAAATCTGAAAGCTGGTGATTTTACCGATGGTTTCACCCGATTTTTTTTGACTATTCATAAATTTGACATATTGATGGGGGTCACTGTCTTTTAACTCGTCCAAATCCGCTTGGGTCAAGCTACGCTGGGTTTGCGGGCTAAAAAAACGGATGCTCTCAATCTCATCATCAAACAAATCAATGCGCACTGGAAACGGCTGACCAATGGCAAACAAATCAATCACGCTGCCACGCACAGCAAATTCCCCAGGCTCAAAGACATTATCTACCGCATGATAGCCCGCAGTCGCCAGTTTTCGACGTTCGGTTGCCACATCAAAGGTGTCACCCACTGACAAATCAAAGTGTTGACCCAATAGCCATGATGCAGGGGCAACACGGTGCATTAAGGTCTGCACCGAAATCAGTAAAATACCATCAGTTGGCATATGGGTAAGTAAATGAATCCGCTCAGAGACAATGTCATGGTGCGGTGACAGTTCATCATAGGTAAGCGTTTCCCAATCAGGAAACACATGGGCATCGACCCCACTAAATGCCAACTCTGTTTCAAGCTGATTGAGCTGATTTTGGTCACGGGTCACGACGACTTTAAGTCGGTTTTGCTGACCACTATCGCTGCTGGTGAGGCTGGTGAGCCATAAGGCTTGGCTCATGCCTTGTAAGTTGCCCAGCCATTTTTTGTCATGCTTAGCATTGTCAAACAGTGATTGATTAAGGCGAAAGGAAAGATGAGACAGTGGGTGTGTAACATTCGTCATTGTTATCGGTCTTTTGGTTATAAGTCTTTTGATTGAAAAAGGCGAAAAATAATGACGTTATTGTGGGGGTTTTTGCTGAAAAATTAAAGCTAAAATAGCAGTGTTTTAGCAGACTTTTTGGCAATAACACTTTAACACTTTATCCCTGCAATGCAGCAATCTAGCGTTTTTTACCAAAGTGATATGCAAAAAAACACCGCCAATTTGACGGTGCTTTTTTGTCAAGTTGACGTTATTTTTTGAGCGATTTAGTGATTTGCGCTTTGACAAATTTGGGATTTGAGTTACCCCAGTTGGCGTAGATTTCGGTAAAGAGTGTACCTGTAATATCTTCGATTTCCGACTGGGTGATTTCGGCATTGCCTTGTTTACCAAAGATAACCACCTCATCGCCTGCCTTGATATCGGGGTAATCGGTGACATCGACCATAGTGGTATTCATCGAGATTTTGCCCAATGCAGGGACTTTATGACCATTAATTAAGACATGACCTTTGTTGGTAAAGGCGCGACGGTAGCCATCTGAATAACCAAATGGTAAATTTGCCAAATAGCTATCTCGTGTCAAGGTATAAGTGCGGTCGTAGCCAACAGTTGAGCCTTTAGGATAGAAATTGACGCTAGCCACACGGCTTTTGAACGACATGATGTAGTTAAAATCGGGACGTTCAAAGTAAGGCTCGCCAAACAAAATCGCCCCAGGACGCACCATATCAAACCAACCTTCTGGCACGTTCAGCGACACAAACGAGTTCGCCGCATGGATGGTGAGTTTTTTACGGTCGAGTTTGGCTGTCTTAATCAGCCAATCGGTGTTTTGTTTAAAACTAGCCAACCCTTTTTGTACATCGGCTTTATCCTCAACAGGAAAATGGGTCATGATACCGACGATATGGAGATTTTTAAGCTTGGTAATTGCCAAAGCGTCTTGTTTAGATTTCTCAACGCTCAAATCCAAGCCGTTACGGTCCATGCCACCATCGTTGAGTGCCATATGAAAATTAATGACCACGCCCGCTGCTCGTGCGATATCACTGGCAGTTTGGGCTTGTTTAAGGGTACCAAATAACTCTTCGATATTGTATTTTAAGCCGTCTTCAATTTCTTGGTTGGTCGCCGTACGCACCCGCATCACTCGTCCTTTATAGCCGTGTTTGCGGGCGATACGGGCTTCTTCGTTACTGGCTATGCCGATACAAGGCACTTTATGCTCCATCACGGTAGGCATCAAATTATCAATGCCAAAGCCATAGGCATCGGCTTTTAAAATCGCACAGATTTGGGATTTACCACCTAGATGTGCGCGCATCGCTTCAATATTATGCCCGTACGCCTCAGTATCTATTTCAAGCCAAGCGTTGGTATTGGCAAGATTAACGATATGAGGATTATCGCCAGCATACGTCAGCGCGGGCGCGGCTTGCGCGGGCGCAGCGTGATACATAACGGTGGCGATGGCAAGCGATAGCAAAGTTTGATGTAGTTTCATAATAATTCCCAAAATAACATGACAATAAAAAAATCAGAAAAAGTACGTGCTTTCATGCGCTGATATTAACGCAGTCAAGCCACATAAACAGTTAATATATCAACAATTGATGCGGTTTTTAACCAACCTAGGTTACTCTTTAGTTTAGAAGCTTAACTTAGCTCATTAAAGCAATGATGTCGTACTCACAATCATGCCATTGTTATCGGCATACACAAAGTCGCCATTATTTATCGTCATTCCGCCAAAATTGAGCGTCACACCCACATCGCCCACACCTTTGCGATTAGATTTGCGGGGAATGGCGCCGAGCGCTTGTACGCCGATTGGCATTTTGCCCATATCATCCACATCTCGTACACAGCCATACACAATCACGCCAGCCCAGCCATTATCAACGCCGCTTTGTGCAATCATATCACCCAGCAAGGCACAGCGCATTGACGCCCCACCGTCTACCACCAAAACCTTGCCATTGCCTTTCTCATCTTTGCCATGCGTGGCCAACAGCTCTTTAACACGGCTATTGTCTTCAAAGCATTTGACGGTTACTACTTCACCGCCAAATTTTGTGTTACCGCCATAGCTAAAAAAGCGTTTGCCTTCCATGTTGGGTGCACAAACCTGACATTCTGGATTATCATCTAATAAATCGCAGGTAATAAAATTTTGTAAGGTCATGTCGCTCATCATCGTTCCTTAAGTCAATTTTTTTGGGAAGGTTAGTTTCTAAACCGCGTCATCGCTAGCATTTCACCGTTACTGATAACTTGGGTTTTCTTGGCGGTATCGACACGGTTAGCACATTTTTCATAAGTATGTTTGATGTGCCAATTGTTACTCACCAGCGCCATTGCCATCGCTACCCTATCGGCTTCTATCGGACGGACAGGCAGTTTTTTGGGTACGATAGGTTTGATGAGTTTGTACGCCGTCTGCGCGATGGTTTCAAGTTTACGATCATCGTGTTTGCCAAGCAGCAAGGAGGGACGAAAAATTGCCAATTCTTGAAAACCTAAATTGCCAATCGCCGTCTCAAGCTCACCTTTGACACGGTTATAAAAAAAGCGACTGTCAGCATTGGCGCCCATCGCCGATAACAAAAAAAACCGCTCTACGCCTTTTTGTTTGCAAGCTTTGGCGAATGCCACATTATAGGTAAAATCGATTTGTCGAAAGGCGGCTTCACTACCTGCTTCCTTAATGGTGGTACCCAGACAGCTAAAAGCATCGGTGTCTTTACCAATCGACAGCGCAGACACAAATTCATGCATTTGATTAAAATCTTTAAGCTGGTAGAAATGCATCGAATCACTCAACCCTTTTGGCTGAGAGCGCGCAATGATAATGACTTTTTGATAAAGACTGCCAAGCTGAGTGAGTAATGAATTGCCTACCAAGCCGGTTGCACCGATGATTAATGCTGTGCGCTGCATAAAACAATGACCTCAGTATGAATATTTTTATGAGTTTTTAATATCATTTTATTTAATCACAGATAATCAAAACTTTCACCTACAAATACGTTTTTTTCAGCTTTGACGGCGTTGCCCGCTGGTTTTTTGGTCAATAGACGAAATACGCTGAATAATCTGCCGAAGTCAGTTGTTATTGTAGCTTGAGTTTGCTAAAATAGCGGGCTTTAAATCCGCTTGATATCGTTAATTGTGTTTCCGTGTCTAGTGATTCAAGGATTCAAGCAACCCTCACTACCCGTGTCTGTAATAAGCGAATGGCTGCTCACTTACTAACAGATCGATTTATATTGCAAATCCAAGGAGATTTACGTGGCAAATTCTGCACAAGCTCGCAAACGCGCTCGTCAAAACGTTAAACGTCGTCAATTAAAAGCATCACAACGTTCTATGGTTCGTACTTTCATCAAACATGTGGTAAAAGCCGTTGAAGATAAAAACTACGACGCAGCGACTGAAGCTTACAAAAAAGCAGTTCCAGTGATTGACCGTATTGCTGACAAAGGCGTGATTCACAAAAACAAAGCAGCACGTCATAAAAGCCGCTTAAACAAAGCAATTAAAGCCCTTAAAACTGCTTAATTGTTTGTTTAAAAATAAAAAAGCCAATTCACATTGAATTGGCTTTTTTATTGAGCTCGATTTGGGTATAAAACTGATTTAATTATAAAAAAAAGCTGAAATCAAAATTTCAGCTTTTTTTATTTAGCTTATCTAAAATTAACTTTCTTAAAAGCTCATTGATGCGTTTCATCGTGGTTTTAATTATGCTTTTAACTCGGCAAGGATTTGCTCACTGACTTTATCAATCGCTTGTGTACCATCAAATTTGGCATAGCGAGGCGCGTTTTGACCCGATTTTGCCAAGTCTTGATAAAAACCAACCAAGGCTTCTGTTTGGTTATGATAAGTCGCTAAACGATCGCGGATGGTATCTTCTTTATCATCGTCACGCTGAACCAAGTCTTCACCGGTTTTGTCATCTTTACCTGCCACTTTAGGTGGATTGTAGACCACATGATACACGCGACCTGAAGCAGGATGAGAGCGACGACCTGACAAACGAGACACGATGTCTTCATCAGGTACGGCAATTTCTACCACGTTATCGATGTGTACACCTGCATCCGCTAACGCTTGCGCTTGTGGAATGGTACGCGGAAAGCCATCAAAAATACAGCCGTTGGCACAATCTGGCTGCGCAATACGGGCTTTAACTAGGTTGATAATTAAATCATCTGAGACAAGTCCACCGGCATCCATGATACTTTTGGCTTGTTTGCCAAGCTCAGTACCTTCTTTGATAGCGGCACGTAGCATATCACCTGTTGAGATTTGTGGAATATTAAATTCCTTGGTGATGATTTGTGCTTGGGTACCCTTACCAGCGCCAGGTGGCCCTAAAAGAATAATACGCTTCATAAACCTATTCCTTAAGTCGAAATTATTAAAATCGCCCTATCTCATTACTGCAATCGCAAAAAAGACCCACAAACGGTGTGTTCGAATAACTAACAGTTTTGAAATACTGGGTTAACAATACTCGTTAACCGCTAAAATCTCAAGCAATTTTTGCAAAATAATTTAAATTGATAGGGGTATTAAAAATAAAAATGTGGCAAGCTTTAATCCGCTCCTTATTCAATTAAGCCCCTATTCAATCAAGAAATTTCTTATAACGATTTAAGGCACGATTTTATCAATCAATACCGTTGTCGAGTCAGCCGTTTTCTCTAGCGGTACAGGGTTACTCGTCAAGTCACCGCTTTGCGGCATGGCGTCACCTGAAGCACTAACCCGGGCAGTAATCACCAGGGGCTCATTCGTACTAATCGCCGAACTTAAGGTCATGGTCGGCATGATACTATCGTTATCGCTGATGTTGATTGCCATACCATTGATGGTTAAGCTATCTGCTGACAGTTTTTTGGCAGCAACAGGGGGACCACCTGCCATCTTACGCACATTAACAAATAAGCTTTCGCCTTTTTTCACCCGTCCTAATATCTCAGGGGTGACTTTGACATTGACTGTAATCGCCTGTTCGCCTTGGGCTTCCCGCTGATTGATAGTCTGCTCAAGTTCAGATAAGCTGCTTAAGGCTTGGGTATGATCGCCAGGACGCGCTTGGATTTCGGTGCGTAGCAGTTCTACCCATTTTCGAGACTGCGCGTAGTTACCCGCCCGCATTTCACCCATTGCCATTAGCATCTGTGCGCCTTGGTGTTTGGGACTTTTGGCTAGAATATGCTCAACCACTTGACGGGTTTTGTCATCCATTACCCCGCCTTGGGTAAAAAAGCTAGTTTGCGCGTAAGTGATGGCGACTTTTTCATCATCAGGATTGAGACGATACGCCCTTGCCAAGGCTTCAATTGCTTGCTCGGGTGCTTGCAAGGCTACAAACACTTCAGATAGACGGAACCAACGCAGCGGATCGGTGGCATGATGATGCACGTTGGTTTGCATGGCACTAATCAGTCCCACACTGTCTTTGGTCGCCCATTCAGGTGGCGTATCGATTTTTGCGGTCAATAAGTCATCCGCGACTTGTCCCAAGCGATTTTGTGCATCCCATAATTGATAGACCGGCGTGCGATCGGCAATCATCACATAAGCCATCGCAGATAACAGCGGAATCCAGATGATAACTATCAGACGGCTTTTCCAATTGGGGGTAAAATGGCTGGTATCTTGATTGTCACTGATGTCTAGTAATTGACGCTCTAACGCCAGTTTTTGGGTTTGATAAGTCGCCTCATCGATTTGACCCTCGTCAAAATCAGTATCAAGCTCTACCAGCCGTTGTTTAAATACTTCAATATTGAGCGTTAGTAGCTGATTATCAGCGCGATTGGCGATGGCGTGATGGTCTTGGGTTTGCAACCAAGGCAACAAAATAAATACCGCAAGCGTGATAGCAAACAAAAGTGCGACAATGATAAAAATAATTAGCGTTGACATTAATTTTCCTTAGCCACTGCTTGATTGATTTCACCAGTTTTAGCATTGGCAGCGTTATCATTGGCATTTAACAAGTCTTGTAATCGCTGTTGTTCGGCGGCTGAGAGCGGCGCATAGCCGTCTTCTATGGGGTTAGCGATGGCAGCGTCACGTTTTGACGAATTACGGTTACGAATAAACCAAGCCAGCATCACAAACACCAACAACACAGGCGGAAAAAACCATAAAATCCAGGTGGATGGTCGCACAGGTGGTTTGTAGCTAATAAAATCACCGTAACGCTCATTCATATACTGGCGAATTTCGGCGTCAGAACGACCGTCTTTGACCATATCATAAGTCTTTTGTTTTAAATCTTGTGCAATGGGCGCATCGGAACCTGCCAAGTTTTGATTTTGACATTTTGGACAACGAAATTCTTCGATGAGCGCACGATACTGGGCTTCTTGGCGCGGGTTGTCAAATTGGTAGGTATCAATATTTGCCCAAGCAGACATGGATAACCCTGCGACCAACAACACCGCAGCCATCGCCCTGACTATCAAATGAAGAATTTTTGCAAATGTGATACTCATTGGCACACCTCACGGATTTTAGCATCGGCGGCTTGTTCACGTAGCGCAGTCATACAAGGCAATACTTGCTTATTGTAGCGCTCTTCGTTGATTTCACCCAAGATATGCTGGCGCACATTGCCTTTGCCATCAACCACAAACGACTCTGGCACACCTGTCAGACCCAAATCAATGCCAAAATTCCCTTCTTTATCTTGCACATTGAGGGTAAATGGGTCTTCATGGGTGTTGAGATAATCAAGCGCGTCTTTGGTTTCATCTTTATAATTGACCCCGACAATCGGTACGCCTGCTTTTGACATCTGCAATAAAAACGGGTGTTCAACTTTACAAGTCACACACCAAGACGCCCATACATTGAGTAAAAATGGCTGTTTGGGTAGCTGTGCTTGGGTAATCATTTGTGATGGGTTACCCAAAGATGGCAAGCTAAAACTTGGCAAAGCGCGATTGAGCGAGGTGTTGGTCACTACCGTGGTATCTTTGCCCAACCGCGTATAAAACAGCGCAATGATAATTAAAAAAAGCACCAAAGGAATCAAAAACCAAAGTTGTCTTTTACGCATTGCCATGAGCACTCTCCTGACCTAACTTGCTGTCATTTTTTACTAACACGGGGGCGATTGCCGCTGGTGTTTTAACCGCTGCCAAATTCCCCGACTTATCATCACTCATATCAGCAAGTCTCGGTAGTTTACGATAACGTTTATCAAACATACTTAAAATCGCACCCAGCGCAATGACAAAACCACCCCACCACACCCAGCGTACGCCAGGTTTGATATAGATACGCACCGCCCATTTAGTGGCATCAGCTTCGCTTTGATTAACGCCTAAAATCGGTTCACCCATTGCCATATAGATATCTCTCAATGGGTTGTACTGGATAGAAGCTTCGGTCATGGGCATTTGACTGACCACATAATGGCGTTTTTCTGGATAAAGGGTCGCGACCACTTGGTTGTTTTTACGAACACTGACCACTGCTTGGGTGGCATCAAAGTTGGCACCGCGGATTTTTTTTAGCTCATCCATCGTGAACTGGTAGCCTTGTACTTCAACCGATTGGTTTTTTTGCATGGCAATGTCTTTTTCGATACTTAGGCTTGTGGTAATGGCAATGCCCATCACGGATAGCAAAATACCCAGATGCGCCAGCTGCATTCCCCAATAGCCCATGTGCAGACGTTTTAGCCCAGCGCCCAACGAGTGCGCGTTACGGGTTTTGTCTTTGATATCAATCACCATCCATACCAACACCCATAGACACAGTGCCGCTGACATAAAGATGTTGATGTTAATGCTACTGACCAAGAAATAGCTTAGAACCCCGGCTAACACAAAACAACTGGCTAAAATCGCCAGACCTGTACCTAACAATGGACGGGTGTCTTTTTTCCAACGGCTGACCGGTCCAATGGCTAAAAACAACAACAATAACCAAGTTAACGGTACAAATAACGCATTAAAATAGGGCGCGCCTACCGATACTTGACCGAGTTTTAATGCATCGGCCAGCATTGGGTAAAGTGTGCCAATGACCACCACGATGGTTGAGACTAATATAATAATGTTATTGATGACCAATAATGTCTCACGAGATTTGAGCTGATAATGGCTTTCTTGGGTTAAACGCCAACCGCGCCACGCAAACATCGCCAGACCGCCACCGATTACCACGCCCAAAATCACTAGGATAAACAGACCGCGGGTAGGGTCTGCGGCAAATGAGTGAACCGAGGTAATGACCCCCGAACGTACCAAAAACGTACCCAATAAACTCAAGGCAAAGCTGAAAATCGCCAACATAATCGTCCAAGCTTTGAACACGCCGCGCTTTTCGGTGACTGCCAATGAATGTAATAATGCCACCCCACCGAGCCAAGGCATAAAGGACGCGTTTTCCACAGGATCCCAAAACCACCAGCCGCCCCAGCCAAGCTCGTTGTATGCCCACATTGAGCCAAACACGATGCCCAGTGTCAAACAGCACCAAGCCGCTAGTGTCCAAGGACGCGACCAACGCGTCCACACCGCATCTAACCGACCTGCCCACAATGCTGCCATGGCAAAGGCAAACGGTACCACCGCCCCCACATAGCCCATATACAGCATCGGTGGGTGAAAAATTAATCCGGGGTCTTGCAGTAGTGGATTCAAATCTTTGCCATCCACTGGGATGCTGGGTAAGCTGCGATTAAAGGGTGACGACACAAAAATCACCATGCTCAGCATCATCATTTGCACAAAAGATATAACCACCAACACGCGTGCGCGCATGGCAAGCGGCAGGCTTCGACTAAAAACGGCCACCGCCGCGCCCCAAGTCGCCAAAATGGTGACCCACAGTAACAGTGAGCCTTCATGCCCGCCCCATGTGGCTGATAAGCGATAGTACCAAGGCAGCAAAGAATTTGACTGATTGGCGACATAGATCAACGTAAAATCATTGGCATAAAACCCATACATCAAGCACAAAAACGACGTGCCCGTTGCCAAAAACTGCGCAATGGCAAAACTCCCCGCCAGTCGTTGCCAAGCAGGTTGGTGTTTGAACACCCCCACTGCTGGTAAAATAACCTGTAAAATGGCAATCACCAAGGCTGAAATAAGCGCAAAATAGCCCAATTCAGTAATTAACATACCCACTGCTCCTATCGCTGTAGTGGTTATCACACTGTAGAATTTTCACCAAAAAAAATGGGTCAAATTAATAAAACACCAATATCAAATGTATCCAGCCCGCCAAAAACCCTGTCACACCGCCCAAAATAATCAGTGTTAATTCATCTTCACGAAAGGCAGGACGCAACAGATTTTGAAATTCATTGGGCGTCAATGCGCGAATACGGTCTCGAAACAGCCCAAAGATTTTTTCTGCGCGGCTAAGGTTAAGCTCAGGATTACTCATCGGCACCATAGTCGCTGCAATTGACTTATCAATAATCACGTGTCTGAGCTGACCAAACTCTTTACGACCCAAACCAAATTTCAAGCTGGTTTGAATCACCTGTGATTCCAAAATTGGGTTTAGGTGTTTTTTAATCAGCTCACGCGTTTGCATCGCACGACTGCCATACATCATTTCATGCATGATATTTTTGAGCGTGACCAAATCTTTGACCACAATCTCAGCAAACACCTCAGAGACCTCAGGCTGGCGTTTCATAAAACCACCTTGCCAGTTAAATTGTCCCACGTGCGGTTTTTCAAAGCGGATAAACGGCAGCGATTTGCTAAGGCTAAAAAATTTGGGATAGCGATAATAATGCGGCTCAATTGGATTAAATACCATCCAGATGGCAATCCAATTGGTCAACAGCCCCCAGATCGCGGCAAAAAACGGCACCGTCCAATGCTGCGGCACAAACCAAAAAATCGCCATCTGCAAAATACCAAATACAAACCCAATCAACGCACTGATATGCCAAATAAAATTAATCTCTTTTTGACCTACCTTTAAAAACATCCGCACCATCAGCGCACGGTCGCTTTCCATCTTGTTGACAATCATCTCGCGCATATCAACCAAGTTTTCGACATTGTAGGTCAAGTCGAGCACCAGATTTTTCATGATAGCTGGCAATTGCTCGTGTCCATACGCATAGATACGGCGTTTGACAGCAAAAGGCAGATTCGCCCATAGCGTTGCCGAGCGCTCATTCATGATTTCATCAATCAGCAAATCCAAGTTTTGGTTCATGGTTTGGCTGATAAAATCTGCCACTTCTTCAGGGTGCATGGCTTGGAAAAACTCATCGAGCGAGCCAAGTTTGGATAAAGTTTGGTCAACGATGATCCCCGATATTTTACCCGCTTTGCGTGGCACAATACCCTGCCAGCCGATACCGCCGCCTGGGAACCCTTGAATCTTAATGCCCCAAAAATGAATGGGATAAAATAGCATCTTGAGCGCCATCCATACATGCGCCCAAGTCACGACTGCTGTCACAAATGGAATGGTCAGCATGGCGAAAAATTGCGGATGGGTTGCAAGCTTGTGCCAAATTTCTGCAAACATATCAAAAAAGCTCACATGGTGAAAAAGCTAAAATCAAAGGACCATAAAACCGAGATGACATTACAAGGTTTGCTTGACAACGTCTGTAGTATGGGTGCGTGAATATGGGTGCGTTCAAACTGCTAGATTTTAGCACAGAAAGATACATTTTACCTGAAGAAGTTATATTTTTAGCGGTTTTGCGTCCCTATGTTATTATCCATATTGCCGTCAATGCGGCTATCATAATTTGATACACTTGTTTTGACAGCAGCCGTTAGTTATTTGCGATTTTGACAGGATTTGGGCATGCTTATTTGCCATGTTTTATGCTAGTATATCGCTCTTAAATTTTGATTTGAGCCATCAGATTTAAGCCACCAGTAGGTAGGAAGCTGGGTGATATCCCTATATTTGCATTAAGCTAAACATTCATCGCACCGCGACCCTTTTTAAAACCGTTCTAATTGCTGTTACCCGCTTATGAAACCACCCCATTCTTCAGATATGCAACGTGAAAATCTCATCTTTCGCCGCCGGGTAATTTTGGCATCGGTGTTTGTGTTTTTGGGCTTGGTTGGCTTGATTGTACGCTATGCTTATCTACAAATTTATACCCATGACCAGTACGTCACCCAGTCTGACAATAATCGTATCAAGCTGGTTTCTGCACCGCCCAGTCGCGGCTACATTTATGACCGGAACGGCGTGATTTTGGCAGATAACCAGCCTGTTTTTACCGCTGTCATCAGTCCTGATGAAATTGACAATCCTGACAATACCTTGGCACTACTCACCCCGATTTTTCAGTTGACGCCTGAAGAAATCAGTGAAGCTTCAAAAGCCCTTAAAAAAAGTAAAAACGAACCTGTCACCATTAAAATCGGACTCACCGAACAGCAAGTTGCCCAGTTTAGTGAACGCAAACCGTTTTTTAAAGGCGTGACGATTCAAAGTAAACTCACGCGCACCTATCCCTACAGTGATTTGTTTGCCCATGTGATTGGCTATGTTGGGCGTATCAGCGACAATGACAGTAAAAAGCTGGATAAAAAGCTGTATGCAGGCACCGATTTGATTGGTAAAACAGGGATTGAAAAATATTACGAGTCGCTGCTACTGGGCAAACCCGGTTATCAATCAATTGAAACCAATGCTTATGGCGATATCATCAAAAAACTCGATACCAAACCGCCCATTCCCGGCAATGATATTTATCTAAGCCTTGATTATGGCTTGCAAAAATTGACCAGCGATTTGTTAAATGGTAAACGCGGCGCAGCGGTGGCGATTGACCCCAGCACTGGCGAGATTTTAGCCTTTGTGAGCAATCCAAGTTTTGACCCCAATCCCTTTATCACTGGAATTAGTAGCAGAGAATACAAGGCACTGCAACAAGACCCCGACATGCCACTGTACAATCGCGCGCTACAAGGGCAATACCCCCCGGGTTCTTCTATCAAACCGATTGAGGGTTTGGCAGGGATTCATTACGGCATAATGGGATGGGACAGTAGTATTTATGATCCGGGTTATTTTAGTCTGCCTGGCGATAGCCATAAATTTCGTGACTGGAAAAAATCGGGTCATGGTAACGTCAATTTGCATAAATCCGTGGTCGAATCTGTCGATACCTACTACTACAAGCTGTCTTATCAACTGGGTATTGACCGGCTTCATGATTGGATGACGCGTTTTAATTTTGGTAGTAAAACGGGGATTGATTTGCCGGGAGAAAAAACCGGCGTCTACCCTTCTACTGAGTGGAAAATGAAAACCTACAAAAAAGCCTGGTTGCCTGGGGAAACCATTTCTGTGAGTATCGGGCAAGGGTATTTTTTGGCGACACCCTTACAGATTGCCAATGGTATCGCCATGCTAGCCGGTGATGGACAACATTTAACCCCCCATCTGCTCAAAAAATCCACCGGTGCCGAACATGTCATCCCTATTGAAAAGCCCGATGGGAAAATTCAATACAACGGTAACCCCAATGATTGGCAGCGTATGCACCTAGCCATGGAAGATGTGGTCAAAAAAGGCACAGCGCATAATATCTATACGCCAACTTATCGCATCGCTGGCAAAACAGGCACAGCGCAGGTTAAATCTATTGCACAAGGTAAACGCTATAACGAAGCCGCGCTTGACTCGCGCCATTGGGATCATGGCTGGTTTGTTGGCTTTGCCCCGGTAGAAAACCCGCAAATTGCCATTGCCGTCATCGTAGAAAACGGTCGGCATGGTGGCTGGGTAGCACCGATTGTGCGTAAAATGATGGATTACTGGCTCATTGATAAAATCAAAAAACCGATTGTGCCCCCATCGCCTGAAGAACTTGCCAAAATCAACGCCGAAAAACAAGCCGCCAAATTGCAACGGGCAGCGTTAGTTTTGTCGGGTAAACCTATTATCTCAAAACCCAATACCGCCAAACTCCCTGCGGTGGGTGGCGCTGACTAACGTAATGTAGATGTCCAAACTATGATTTCTAAACCATGATGTCCAAAATTAGCAAACGAGCCAATAAAGCCACCAAATCCCCCCCTATTTCTCACGTCCGTATCATCGGCGGCGAGTATCGGCGGCGTTTGGTAGCGTTTATTGATGCCGATGGGTTACGACCGACACCCGACCGTGTCCGAGAGACGCTATTTAACTGGCTTGCCGATGATTTAGTCAATGCCAAGGTACTTGATTGCTGTGCTGGTAGTGGGGTTCTCGGTTTTGAAGCCTTGTCGCGGGGTGCCAAGCAGTTAACTTCTATCGAGCCTAACCATGAGCAATTTAGGCAAATTAAAGCCACCCAAGCCATGTTAGGTATTACTGATACAAAAATTGTGACAATGGAAGCTACGATACAACATGCCTTACCACAACTGGCAAACACCGAGCCGTTTGATGTGGTGTTTATCGACCCACCTTATCAACTAGCGTTATGGGATACAATTTTGCATGGGTTAATAAACCATCAGTTAATCCATCCGCAGTCATTACTGTATATCGAAAGCGATCAAGATCATACACAATTGTTAGCATCTTTTACCGCGTCACTTGAGCCACTTAAATATAAAAAAATGGGGCAAATTTTTGCCGGCATTTACCAGCCCAAAGCGCTTTAATTTAAAGCATTTCAATTCAAAGCCCTTGAACTTAGGCATTAAAAAACCAATAGGCATTAAAAAACCGACTGGATTAACCCAGTCGGTAAAATCAATAACCATTCACGTCTAATAGCAAACCCACTATTAGCTTTTAATGCATATACCCACTTGTACGGCAGACGCTGACGGACATAAATATTTTGATGACTGTCCTTTTAAGTTGTTGGCTTCATACAGATAACTGACCCCAACCACCATCAAAAATGTCACCACGAGCGCTAACATGATCACCAGCACAACACTATGAATGTTGATTTTGGATTGATGGCGCGTCACTTCTACACTATCATCGGCATCTTTATCGTTCGTATTGTTAGCTTGATGGATCATAAATTGTGTCCTAAAAAATTTGAAATTTAACCGATTAAATTTCATTGTGTTACTTTTTTTAGCAAACAACCATGGGCTAAAGCTATGGGTTGTATTGCCACAAAAGCTATGTACATATGTAATCAAACATTACATTTATCTTTTATTGATTACATTCTACAATGTATTTGTTACTAAATTATAACAATAATAAAAAATTACACAATTGTTTTATCAGAAAAATTCCTATTTGGTCATTTTTTTGCGATAAATGGTATAGTGTCGTCAAACCTTTGAAAAAATATTCATCCAAACTGGTTAATAATCAATTATCTAGCTAGAATTAATTAGCTAGTTAGCTAATTCCAAGAATCCACTTTTTATCTTTATGACTGAAAATAATAATGAAAAAAAATACACACAAGCAATGGCAAGCGCTGTTATCTGCCAAACCTATCTATCATGGCAATCAGTTCACCCAATCCAAGACGTCAAGGACGGCATTTCATAAGGACTATGACAGGCTGGTTTTTTCGCAATCTTTTCGCCAATTGAATCAAAAAACCCAAGTGCATCCGTTAACCCATGAGATGGGTATTCATACCCGCTTAACCCATTCGCTTGAAGTGTCTTGTATTGGTCGCTCACTAGGGATGATGAGCGCGGAGAAACTCGGTAATGACTTGCCAAGCGGCTTTACCATGTCGGACATGGGAGTCATTGTGCAGGCAGCTTGTTTGGCACATGACATCGGTAATCCCCCGTTTGGGCATGCGGGTGAACAGGCGATTCGAGATTGGTTTTTTCAGCCTGCCCAGCGCCAGTATCTAACGCGGCTTACCCCACGCCAGCAAATAGATTTATTAGCGTATGAAGGCAATGCGCAAGGTTTTCGACTGCTGACCCGTAACGAGCATCATCCCGATGAAGGCGGTATGCGCCTGACAGCGGCGACGCTGGGCGCTTTTATGAAATACCCTTATCTTTCCACCCCTATCAACCCAGTCAGTGACAGTGACTCAATGCCATCACCCTTAACGCTCAAGAAATTTGGCTGCTTTGAAAGTGAAGCGCCGTTTTTGCATGATTTGGCGGAGCAGCTGCAATTACCAAAGACCCAAAGAGGTTACGCGCGTCATCCATTGGCTTATTTGCTAGAAGCCGCCGATGATATTTGTTATGCGCTGATTGATTTGGAAGATGGGATTTTACTGGGTATGTTAGACTATCATGAAGTTGAGCCACTACTGCTCAAACTCGTCGGTAAACGGCTTGGGGTACCATCTGAAGTCACGACCAATGCGCCTATCAGCCAAAAATTAGCCGCGCTACGGGGGCGAGCAATGCGGCGATTGGTGGATAAAGTTACTGATGCCTTTGTTGCCAACCAAGCCGCCTTATTGGCAGGTGAGCTGACGGGCAGCTTATTTGACTACTGCCCCAATAATGTACGCAGTAGTATCAGTGAAGCCAAAAGCCTAGCCAATACCCGTATTTTTCAACATCCGAGCAAAGTACGCGTTGAAATCATGTCAAACCGCTGTTTACATACGCTACTTGATGCGTTTATGCCGCTGGCGTTGACGGGTAATTCAGCAGACAGTATTTCTCAGTTTGAGCAATTACGACTGCTTAATCTATTAAATGCCCATTTAAGCAATGTTAGTCGGCAACTAGGGGATGATGTTTATCAAAATATATTATGTATTTTAGACATGCTGACTGGCATGAATGATCATGAAGCCTATCGGCTCGCGCAAGCGTTAAAGGGCAATTGGTCGGTGAATATTTAAACCTCATCACTTATCGTTTCATCAATCGTCAACGATTGTATATTTGGCGTTTTCGGCTTAGAATATTTTTCCTTATTTAACCCGCTGATTGGATACCTAATGACTAGCCGTGACTTGCAAAAACGCCAAACCCGTCAAGCCTTTTTTCAATCGGTGCTTCAGTTATCGAGGTCGGGGCATGCGTTTTCGTCGATTTCACTTCGCCAGATTAGCCGCGAAGTGGGCGTAGTGCCGACGGCTTTTTATCGCCATTTTCAGGATATCGATGAGCTTGGCACCTGCTTAGTCAATGAAGAACTCGGTCACACGCTGCAAAGTCTACGCGATCATTTGCAGCTGGGTCGCACCCGAACGCATGAAGGTCAAATTGCCTCAAGCGTGGGTTTCTTTTTGGAAAGTGTGGAGCACGCGTCATTGCACTGGCACTTTATTGTCTCTGAGCGCTATGGCGGCAACCAAGCCGTGCAAAATGCGCTCGATGAACAAATCAGCTTGTTTGCGCAAATCATGACCGATGATTTGGCCATGCAGCCTGCCTTTGGTCATTTAAATCAAGAAGTGCGCCTGTTGATTGCGGATATGGGCGTGAATATGTATTTTTCTTGGGTGTATCAATGGCTCAAATTTGACCCCACAGAGGTACAAGGTAAACAAGATTATCTCAATCGCTGTATCAAACAGGCGCAAGTGCTGTTTTATGGTGTGCGTAATTGGTGTCCTTAACCAAAACTTAAGCTAAAAAACAGTAAAACCAACAAACCGTGAAACCAACAAACAGTGAAACCAAAAAAGGCTGAGCATTAACTCAGCCTTTTTACTGTTTATCAACCCATTAATAGCGCCAGTTATAAATCAAATCGACAGAGTTATTGATGGCAGATTTAGACTCAATATACAAGCGTCTTGTTAATTGATAACGCATACTGAGCTCAGGCTGCGAGGTGAACACGCCTACCCCATAACGTATAAACAAGTCTGGGGTGATATACCCCGTTAGACTGACCAAGGTGTCATTGCCCGAGCCATTGGCATCTAACGTTAAACGCTGCAACCCAAACGCCCGACCAATTTGGTTGGTAAATTGGCGCGTCCCGCTTAAGCCATAACTTAACCCTGCTGCGGCAATGGTATTGTCGACGCGGTTTCTAAAGTCTTGTTCGTTGGTATTTTGACCTGAATTGTTATTTAGACTACCCGTCACCAACGCATTCATCGCCTGCTGTTCACTGAGTCCGCCATTATTAAACACGGTAATATTTGGCGCACTGGTGCTGCCTTTGACTTTGACACCCACTTGTACGCCTTGCACGTCTTTTACTGCCTCTACGTTTAGCAGTGGTTTCATCACTTCACCATTGAACCGAACTTGCGCAAAGTTTAGAGTCAAGCTTTGCCCAAATACTTCGACTTTTGAGCGGCGTGATACTTGCACCACCCCTTCTGCTTTCATGGTGCCTTGACCGCGCTGGGTAATATGCAGTGCACCCGCCAATGGTAAGCGTGCCCCAAAACCTTGGAAACTTATGCGCTCGCCGAGATCCACACCCACATCTGCGTTGATATTCCAAGGTTGGGTGACTTTTAGTACATCATCAATCTGACCCATCAAGCGTCTATCAATCACGTTAACATCTGGCGATTTGCTGACCACATTGCTTGTGGTTTCAGGGGGGCGAATGGTGGCGCGAGGCACATCAATCACGCCGACGATATTCACGTAGCGTTGGCTAGGTTTGACAATCACATCAAAAATTGGATTAATAATGGCAGAAATCGCCGGTGGCTGGCTCACTTGCAGCGCTTTACCTTGCAGCTTCAGCTTGGCTTGCAGCTCACGTGTCCAGTCAACTGTACCGGTAATGGTGCCTTGACCATCGCCTTCACTGGCAAAAGACCCATCAATAGAGGCTTGATTGCCTGCCACGTGCGATAACACATTAATCTTATCAAAACGCATCGGCACGCCTGTGATGCTAAGGCCGGCGTCTTGTAGCTCAATATCGCCAACAAATTTGGGCTGCATTAATGAGCCGCTGATTTTACCTGCCACTAGACCGTTACCGGTCAAGCGTTCAAACGATGGGAAGAAAGGTTTAAATACCGCCAAGTCAATATCTTGAAAAACAACAGTGCCTGAAATCGGTTTTGACTGTATGTAGGGATTGACAGTGGCATCCAAATACCCGTTGCCCGCGCCATTGGCGGTTTTGATATCTGCGCGAAGTTTTAGCCCTTCTGCGGTTGAACGGGCGATGACACTGATACGCTCATAGGCAATGGTCGTTGGATTTTCTTCAGGGGTTTGTGCGGCGGTACCAAATACACCGTTATCGGTAAAGAAGCTGGCATTGATACTGGGTCGTTGGTTCTTCTGCCAATGAACGAGTGCGGTGCCGTTGAGTTTTCCTGACCAAGCGATATCACGCGGCATCACCACAGAGAAAATTTGGCTATCAATTTGTTGCACACTGACATCGACATTGCCTTGCCCATTACTGACCACGAGGTTGTTTTTTAGACACAGACTGCCGTTTTGACCCACCATTTGCCAGCAGTGTGCCGCCATTTGTATATTTAGGTTTTGCCAGCCAACTAGCATTTGGGCGGGCTGTAACTGTTGCAGCTTGGCATATTTGGTGCCAATTTGTCCATTACCGAGCAGACCCGACCACTGTTTTTTGGCAAGATCGATACGACCTTTGAGCGTCGCTTGTATTTGTCCTTTGGTGCTATCTGCTTTGACATCCAAGGTGTGATTGTCTTGGGTACCGTTAAAATACAGTTGCACAGAGCGCAGCGGTTGATTAGCGATATTGATACCCGTTGCAGTCAATTGCAACTGACTGGGTGATTTGGCAAGATTGACCAATTTGCCGGTGATTTTGGCATCGAGTACCACAAAGTTTGGCAGTGAAATGTTACGCCCGACTAAATCCACATAGATGTTAGGCAGGGCTTGGTTATGATCTTGGGTTAAAACAATACCGCCTTTAACGATACCTTTTAGCTGCGGCATTAGCTGATTGAGTGTGCTGATATCGACACTGGTCACCAGTTGGTTTTGGTTGCCATTGGCGGTGATACGATTGCTACCCCATTGTACTAGCAGATTATTGGCTTGCAGACTTTCAATAAGACGGCGGATTTGTCCGTATTTTTGATTATTGGCGCTATTTTCAATGACTTGACGCAGACTACTTAGGTCTTTTGGCAAATTCAGTTTTGCGGTCAACTGACCCGTCGCCAATAACCGTTGGTTTTTTAGCCTGCCTGTGAGATTCATATTGGCGATATGAATGTACTGAGCGCCTGCCCGCCAATAGCCATCGGTATTGATGGTACCGGTGATTTGGCTTGGCAGACTTGGCACAAAATAGCTGGCATCAAAATTTTTCATATCAGCATTGATATGCCAGCCGGCACCATTGGTCATATCAATGCTACCGTTGGCATTGATATAGCCTTCTTTACCTTGATGGCTAAACTGATTAATTTTGAGCTGTTGTGGCGTGCCTGCAATATCAAATTTAAACGAGCCTGCGGGTACGTTTGGCGCATTGAGGCTACCATCAAATTTGGCGGCGATATAAGATAACTTATTGCCGAGTACATCGGCACGTACTTTGCCTGCGCCTTTTAACGCTAAGTGTTTTTTGCTATTGTTGGCGCCCACTAAATCCCCTGTCATGTCAATTTGGTTGATGGTGACATCATGACGGGTCACAACTGCTCGATTGGCTTGGCGAATACGTTGCTGGGTACCGCTGGCAACCACATTGCCCGTCAAGTCTTGCAGCGGGATGCTATTTAAAATGCTGTGTGCATTTAAATGGTTGGTTTTGGCATTGATTTGCCAAGCTAACGGCTGATTGCCGCTCGCTAGTTTAATTTTACCATTGCCTGCCAAATTACCTGCCACGCCTTGGTACACCAATTGGGTGATGTCAACCAGCTGACCTGATTTGTTGACATTGACTTGGTAATGACCGCTTGGGGCTTGATTGAGCTTTAGGATATTGGCATTGACTTGGGCTTGTACACTGCTGGGTCGCTTGCCGTCTGCCGGCTGAAAAATCACGTGCGCTTTGCCATTGGGACTGTTAAGCTCGCCAATGCTCGGTAGATTGTGACGTATCAGCTGTTGCCAATTGGCATCGATAGTATAAGGTTTATGGTTGCCTTTGGCTTGTCGGATATCGGCATTGATAATTTCACCATCATCTTGGCGCAGATTTGCCCGTACTTGCATCGGCAATTTATCGGTTGCCACATCATAGACGATGCCTAATTTGCCTGTTAAGGTCTCTGGCGCATAGGGGGCGATGTCTTTTGACAACAACTGACGAATCTTAAAGCCATTACCCGTATTCATCAGGGCAATACGGGTGCGGTCATGCCAATCAATCGTGCCTTGACTCGTCAATGTACCTTGTGCGACTTTAGCCGTGAGGTATTCGATACTGAGTTTTTGATTGGCGATCACGCCGCGACCTTGATAATGCCCATCGGGGATATCTTTGGCAGTCAAATCAGCATTGATACGCAGCTGGATATTATTGGTCACCCCGCTCGCAGTCGCTAAGCCATTTTTTAGATGGATGTTTTGACTGGTGGCATAGGGCAATAACACATCTTTCCATTCAAGTTTGGCATTAAATGGCGCGTTTTTGTCCATCGGCTGCGCCGTTAAATGCCCAGTAACATCCGATTTATTGTATTTACTCTTTATATCCGCGGTCAAAAATTTCAAACTGCCTGTGGCATGGGTATCAAGCGCATCGACATACACTTTTGACAATGAATTGACGATGACCAGTCCTGTCACATCCAGCGGATAATCATGCTGTAGGTCAATTTTGCCTTTGACTTTATCGACGCTTAATAAATTATTATACGCCAATTTGCCTTCGCCAACCGTGATTTGGGTATCATACCAAGTAAAATCTTGGACATGCGCTTGTTTAAAATCGATGGGGTCGCGGGTCACTTGCTGATAGCGCACTAAATTCGCTTTTACGTCATCTAAGGTTAAGTTTACAGGCAGTGCAATGCGTGGGTAATCAAAGGGCTTGTTGGTTGGTGGTTTTTTGTAGGTGATGACCATGCGATTGATGTTGGCTTCACGCAGATGCACTTGTTTATTGATGAGGGCGCGCCAGCCAATTTTGACATAGGCTTTATCAACGGTGACTTCAACATAATTTTTTGGCGGTTTATCAGGAATTTTAAGATCGTAAACCCAAATGCCATCGCGAAGATTGCCTTTACCATATTTTAGGCTGATACCTGTTTCTTGAACGATGGCATTAATAAGTAACCGTGTACCCCACGGGGTGCCGACGGCATAATAAGCACCTAACAAAATTGCGATCAAAATAACGACTAACACCATCACAATTTTGGTGACAAGACCCTGTCGATACCAGTGCCGAAGCCAACCCGCCTCTTCTTTTGCAGGGTCTAAATCATCACTGGTTGCCGTATCCGCATGGTTAGCGTTTAAATCTTCACCGTTTGGATTTTCAGTGTCTAGTTTAGCGTCTAGGTCATTATCTACCAACGATTTATCGTCAGGCTTGGTGCCATCTTCGGGCAATAAGTCGTTGTTATTATCGTCTTTCATTAATATCGCAAATCAATCGTTGGCTAACTACAAAAACACAGGTTGTATGGGCGGTATATTGAATAAACCTTACATACTAGCAAAGTTTTATCCAAAAATCTTAACTAAAAACCTTGCACAAAATAATGCAATAATTTTTAGCCAAACTATTATAGCGGTGAACCGATAAAGAAGTGTAAACGGACATCGTTGTTATCCCCGGTCAGACCTTTTGCCACATCGAGTCGTACCAAGCCTATCGGTGATTGCCAGCGGATACCTGTACCAATACTGACCGCCGTTGTGTTATCATATTCGCCAGTCGTATCATACGCATTACCAAAGTCGGTAAACACAGCGCCCCGAAAACTCGGTCTAAACTCATAGTTATACTCTGCCGAGCCTACCGCTAACGCATCACCGCCGACTAAGAAATTTTCGCCGCCATAGGTCGGTCCTAAACTATCGGTATTGTAGCCGCGGATACTAGAATCACCGCCTGCAAAAAAGCGTGAACGGTAAGGCACATCATAAAAATCACCGCTATATAGATAGCCCAAATCCAACCGCCCGATCACTTGTTGTTTGTTATCTTTGCCAAAAGTATACATCCCAGTACCACCCGCACGTAAAATGGCCATATTGGTGTCACTCAGCGCCCCTTTAGCACCGACTTCAAGCGAATAACGTTGGCTATAACCCCACGTTGGCGTCAGCATATTGTCTGCTACTGTTTTATTAATTGCATAACCCGCTAACAAGGCTTGTTGGGTATAATCCGATGCGTAGTTGTTAAAAGGATAAGGCAAGCTATCGGTGCTATATTTTTCAGGGTCGACGGTCAATTTATCGCCACGGTAGCGCAGTGAATAGGTGCGATTCCAACCACTATCATGATAAATATTGCGGGCGATACTGGCATAGACCGTGTCCGCTTCAAAGGTGTTGACTAGGTCATCAACTTCTTTGTGCTGATAGCCGACTGTGCCTGTCAGCTTATCATTGAGGGGATGCTTGTAGGGTAAACTGGCATTAAATTCCACCGCTTGATCGACTTTGGATAACGCCACTGATGCCCCAGTCTGCAAGCCACTTCGATTAACCAAGTTGTTTTGGTATTTACCGGTCAAGCGCACGCCTACGTCCGTTTCATAACCCAAACCCACCTGTGCCTCATGGGGTTTGGTGGCATTGAGTACCACATAGGTTGGGATTTGCTTTCTTTCATACACTTGTTGTGGCGTGAGCTTTGGTATGACTTGGTCTTCTCCTGGTTTAATGGGTAAGTCTTTGTCTTTGTCCAGTTTTTTTGCCGTTTTACTGACCGCATTGGCAATGACCACCAGCGGATTTTTACTTTTATTTTCAGCCTCGGGTGATAACTCCATATCTTCGGGTGCGGCCAATAAATTTTTGGCTTTTCGGCTGATGGCATTGAGACGTTGTTCAGTCGAGTCATCGACTTCAAATTGAATCGGCGCGATGTCATTGGGGTCTTGCACCTGATTGACGGTTTTTTGTGTCGTGCTATCGACAGTACCTGCGGATTGAAGTTCAGATGAGTTGCTTTGAGATGATTTAATTTGAGATGCGAGACTTTGCGCGGTTGACTTAGTGGGTAAAATACCGGCGGATGTATCAGGTGAAGTGTCCGCGATATTGTCGGCTGTGGTATTGCTGCTGTTGGCAGTGCTGAGCGTCGCCGAGCCCGATTGTTCAAATGCGATATCGCTTGCCGCTTCGTCTGATGGCATGACGACATCCACATCCACCCCATTAAAATAACGGGTGGCAGTCAAATTGTTGGTAAATTCGGTAACAAAGGGTTGATAGTAGGCATCGCCTTTTTGGTACGTCATTAAGGCTTTGATCAGCTTTGGCTTTAAAGGCAGTTTATCGGGGTCATCGGTCAAATTGCCTTGCTTATCAATGCTATATATCTTCACATCATCAAAGTGATAGCGAGTCTTTGTGTCATAAATTAGGTCAACATCGGCGGTATTGTCCGGCAAAATAATATCCACCGAACTATTGAGCCATTTGGCATCAAAGTAACCATTGGTCTGCGCGACGCCTTCAATCGTGGCCTTTGCGGCTTTATAGATACCATGACTGAACACATCCCCTTCTTTGGGCGGGATTTCTTTTTCAATCACAGGATACACCGGCAGCGCGTTATCGCCTTCCCCGCCTTCACCACGGATATCAATGATGCGATTTTGCACGATGACGGGTTTGCCGACCTCTAAGCTGACTTGGATATTATCATTGCCTAAATGCTTAAAGGCGATTTTAGTGTCATAAAAACCCACCGCCTCTGCCGCATCATTGGCAATTTGGCGTAATTTGTTCACACTGGCATTAAAATCCGACACCGATTCGACGGTCACTTTTTCCAACGCCGCTTTGATATTACGCGCAGGCTCGAGTTTGGCATCTGCATTGGCAAAGCTGATATCAATATAGTTGAGCCCTTCGCCGCGACCAATGATTTTGTTCTTCAAGCGCGCTACGATGCCTTGCGGCTCTGCTGTCACGGTTGAGTTGGCTTGTGGGGTGGTCAATGCCGCTGTTTGCTGTTGATAGGCGGGCAAGTAATCATTGGGATTGATGGTGTCGGTGGATTTGATATTGCTGGCATCATTGGCGACGCCTTGATTACTAAGATTCTGATTAGCAATATTTTGGTTAGCGATATTTTGATTAGATAAATTGGTTTGCTCGCTCACCTTTTGATTAATCGCGTCGAAATTCTGTTTTTCGGCGGTCAGCTGCTCAGTGACTTGCGCTTGGGATTGGGTATTTACGGGTGCAGGCTTGCTATTGTTGATTTGATTGGCAACCGACTGCGGTGTTGCTTGGTCTAATGCTTTACTGTAGCCGACACTAGGTTGATTTTGTTTCAACGTCGCCACAGGTTGGTTAAAATTATTAAAGTCTGCCAAGGTCTGATTATCGAGCTGTTGACCAATTTTATCTTCAACGCGCTGCTGATTGAGTTGATACAGATAAGGCTGGGCGGTGTTGGCATCGGTTGTGATGCTATCTTGCGCAGTTGCCGCAGGGATGGCATTTTGCGTTGCCGTTGTGCTCTTGCTATCATTGGCGGTGGTCTGAGCTGCGCTGCTAGTGGTTAGCGTGCTATTCGTCGCTGAGCTATTAGCTGAACTATTAACAGTAGCTGACATTGCTGGCGTTTGTGCCCCCCAAGCAGGCACTACACCCACACTAACCAAGGTAATTGCCAAACGTATGGGGGTCAAGCGAAACAGCGAATGGTTTGATACGCTAGACTGGACGGGGCTTTGACGAGGATTTGACGGACAAGGATTTGACGATAGTGGAGAGCTGGCATAAAAAAAACCAAACGGGTTATCGGCCAATGCGGTTGACGGACGATAGGGTAGCAAATTTATTGGTTTCATGATAAAAATCAAATCCTTGAGCGAGCACTAGGCGATTTTAGCATAAACGTTTTACTAACCAAACATTTTCGCAACCCTTTATAAAATATTTGTTAAGATAGGCATCATCAGACATTTCTAGGATTGCTCATGAGTACCCAATTTGCGCTTTTTAAATACAAACGGTTTAGCGCCATGTTTGCCACCCAGTTTTTAGGGGCATTTAATGACAATGTATTTAAGCAAGGTTTGATTTTAGTACTGACCTTTATGGCAGCGGCAAAATTGGGGATGCGTGTCAGTTTGCTCAACAATCTGGCGGCGATGCTGTTTGTATTGCCGTTTTTTTTGTTTTCCGCCTTGGCGGGGCAAATCGCTGATAAATATGAAAAATCTTGGCTGACAAGGCTGATTAAAATCCTTGAAATCGTCATCATGGTAGTTGCCGCATTTGGGTTTGTGTTTGAGATTTATCCGCTCTTATTTGTGGCGTTATTTTTGATGGGTACCCATTCGACGTTTTTTGGTCCTATCAAATATGCTTACCTACCCCAAGCCATGACCACCAATGAGTTGGTGGGTGCCAATGGGCTGTTTCAAATGGGCACGTCACTGGCTATTTTGACAGGGATGATGCTGGCTGGCGTGTTGATGAAGTTGGACAGTCCGCTATTTTGGATATCTGGGGTGACGGTTTTTGTGGCGATTATGGGCTACTTGGCTTCTCGGTTTATTCCCGTTATGACTGCGCCGCAGCCTGATTTGACCATCGACTGGAATATCTTTCGTACTAGCTGGCAAACCATTGCCAATCTATATCGCTTACCGATTATGTGGTTTACCATTTTGGGTAATAGTTGGTTTTGGTTTTATGGTGCCACGTTTTTGACCCAAGTACCTGAATTTAGCAAGTCTATTTTGCTAGGCGATGAAAGTGTCGTGATATTTTTATTAACGCTGTTTTCTGTCGGTACGGCGCTCGGCTCACTGTTATGCAAAACGTTAACCAAAAACCAAGTGAGTTTAAAGCTGTTGCCCTTTGGGATTGCAGGATTGACGATTTTTGCGATTGACTTGTATTTGACGCTCTCAGCGATGCATTTGCCGCCACTCGCCAACAACGCGCACTATAGTATTGGTATGATTTTTGCCACGCAGGGTGCTATGCGTGTGTTTGTCGATTTGTTTTTATTGGGTTTCTCAGGCGGTATTTATATCGTACCTTTATATGCCTATATGCAAGCTTATTCACCCGAAACAAGCCGTGCTCGCATTATCGGTGCCAACAATATTTTAAATGCGGTATTTATGGTAGGTTCAGCGATTTTTTCGATTATTTGTTTGACGCTAGTTAACGTGAGCCTGCCGATGCTATTTGCGATTGTCGGTGTGATAAATTTGATCATGGGCATTTGGCTATTTTTAAAACTAAAAAAATATAGCCCTGCCAAGCCCTTTATGATTCATGAATAACACTCTATCGCCCTATTTAATCGCCCCGTTAAATAGTCAGTATAAATAGCTAGCAATGCTAGGCAATGGATGAATGGCAAGCAATGGATAAATAAGGGGTTTTGCGCTATTTTTTCATTTGAGTCCAAAATGTTGCTATTTGTTATCGTTTGGCAAAGAAACGTTGTTGTTAACTTCAGTTACTTTGTAAGTGGTTAAAAGTTAGTTACTATACCCTGACTTGTTGTAATTTTTTTTGTATCACTTGCTAGGAATGACTGTTATGTTTGCCACTTATAAAACACTGTGCACACCCAAACTGGTAAAACTCAGTGCAATAGCCTGTACGGCGGTATTGATGACCGCTTGTGCTTCACAAAAGATCACCACCGTAGACAAACGCCCTGTGTATGTACGGGGTGTGCCCAACTATTATATTGTCAAAAGCGGCGATACTTTAAGCAAAATCACCTCTATTTATGGACTGGATTATCGTCGTGTTGGCGCGCTCAATGGCCTTGATAGCAACTATACCATTTATCCAGGGCAACGCTTGATTTTAACCTCAGCAAGCAATCCTACTTCTTATCGCCCAACAACCATTCGCCCTGTGACGGTCAATCAATCATCTCGCCCGTCCAACCCGACTTATTACCCACCTGGACAAGCCAATAATTCATCAACCCCGTTACCGATGCCAAACCAAGTCATCGTGCCAACCAGCAGCTTGTCACAAGGTTGGTTACGTCCTACCACTGGCAATTTATTGCGACCGTTTAACCAACAAACAGGTACGCTAGGTATGTGGTTTGGCGGACAAGCCGGCGCAAATGTTGTCGCCAGCCAGCCAGGTACGGTGCTGTATGTCGGTAGTGATTTGCCAGAATATGGCAAATTGATACTTATTCAGCACAACAGCGACTACATTAGTGCCTATGCGCATTTGGGAAATTTTGCTGTACAAGAGCGCCAAACGGTGCAAGCAGGTCAAACCATCGGTACCGTTGGAACAGACAATAATTTGAATCAACCTGCTGTAGAGTTCCAAATCCGTTATCGTGGTACGCCAGTGAACCCTGCCAGTTATTTAAAATAATTAAATAGGTGGTTAAAATAATTAATTAAAATAGTTAAACATTTATTTAAAATAATCGCAATAAAAAAGCCAATCTATGACGATTGGCCTTTTTTGTGAGCGTAATTATCGTTAAGGATGACTAGAGAACAATCGCAGTCGCCATGTTATTGGCATAGTCAATCGCACGATACAGACTATCGGCACTCGCTTTGCCTGTGCCTGCCAAATCCAGTGCTGTGCCATGATCGACTGAGGTGCGAATATAAGGCAACCCTAAAGTGATATTCACGGTTTCGCCAAACCCATGTGATTTGAGCGGCGCCAGTCCCTGATCGTGATACATGGCGATAATGGCATCGGCAGTGGCGATATGCTTTTGGGTAAACAAGGTATCGGCTGGCATCGCCAAACTAATATCAATACCTTGATCGCGATAGTGCTGTAACACCGGATTGATGATGTCAATTTCTTCTCTGCCTAGATAGCCTCTTTCCCCGGCATGAGGATTGAGTCCACAGACCAATATTTTTGGGTGAGTGAGACCAAATTTTTGCTGACAATCATGGATGACAATATCAACGGTTTTTGCCACTTCTTCGTGGGAAATCGCATCGGCGACCGCACGCAGGGGCAAATGGGTGGTGACTAAAGCCACTTTCATCAGGCTATTGGCGAGCATCATCACCACTTTATCCAGCCCCGACTGCTGCATAAAAAATTCGGTATGCCCCATAAAGTCTGGCAACACAGTCATAATCACCGATTTTTGCAGTGGCGCGGTGACAATTGCAGCGACTTGTTTGCTGATGGCGAGCTTATGCGCCAGTTGCAACTGTGCGATGACCATTGGCGCGTTATGAGGATTTAACTGCCCTGCTACCACAGGTTGTGCTGTCGGCACATCCACCACCAAAATAGTATCATGCACTGAGGGTTGCGCAATTTGCGGTAAATCTTTTAACTCATGTAACTCATGCGTCGCTAATTGTTGAATCATCAATCCGTCTTTTACAGCGCCTTTTTGTTTGAGCTCACTATACCTTTGTTGTAGCGCGTTGATATCTGCCAACACAATGACAGCGCGATTGGGCAGATTTAATTGCTGTCTGTCAGCAAGCATCAGTATGATATCCATGCCAATACCCGCAGGTTCGCCCGAAGTAATCACTAAGGGAAGACTTTGCGTGGTCATTTTTATACCTTTTGATAAACACTGATAAAGCTATCAGTTAGTATTTTTTAAATTCATTATCACATGTGGCGCATTGTTAACTTGAAAAAACAGTTTCATGCGCATGAGGGCAACTAAAACTTTGATTACACAGATGATGGTTAGCGATTACCAATGATTTGATTAAATGAAATCTAATTATTTGGGTAATGTTAAGTAACTATTGTATGCCCAGTGATTTTGCTATTATTAACTTAATTTAAATCAGTGTATAATAGCACTACACTTTACTGTCAATCCTGTATTTTACTGTTGTTATCAATGGAGTCCTTATGGCTACCTACGAACATATTAACCAAAAAGTTGAAAAAATGTACCAGCAATCTGAAGATTTTTCAGTTCGCGTACCACAAGTCATGCAGCGCCGCATCTATATGATGGCAAAACAAAACCCCCTCAACAATGCCAAAGAAATGAAAGAAATGGAACGTATGGTGACTGAAAAACCCATCGCATTTTTTGAATCTTGGACGCAAATGGCTTGGCAAGCGCTCGTTGCCCAGCAAAATATTGGGCAATTAATGTTTTCAAACTGTATGAAATTAAGCGTGGGTCAACCGATTTCATTGGAAAACTTCTTTTATGCTGTCAACCAAGAAGCCCTGCATGTATTAGAAAAAGGGATGCACCCTATCTATAGCCGCGTGGCAGCCAATGCCAAACGTTTAAGCTAAGTTTTACTTTTTTAAGCCACACCCAATAATTTTTTTATTGGGTTTTTTATTTTTATAGGTTTTAGGTCAAAAAAACTGGTACGCCCAGCGGGACTTGAACCCACGTCGGTCGCTTAGGAGGCAACTGCTCTATCCAGTTAAGCTATAGGCGTAAAGGTCTGCTATTTTATCATATTAAATCGTAAATGCTTAGCGTCCGCTGATACTTTTTAGGCACTTTGTTGCTGATTTTGTAGGTTCGCAGTTTTGCAATTCATAGTATAATAGTGGGCTAAAGATAAACCGCGATAAAGGCAATCCATGGCATTTGTACACTTTGGTATTCACACCGAATTTTCTATCACTGACTCGATTGTACGCATCAAAGCGCTGGTCAAAGCTGCCAAAGCCGATAACCAACTGGCGCTTGCCATTAGCGATTTATCAAACCTGTATGCCACGGTCAAATTTTATAAAGCTTGCTTGGATGCCGGTATCAAGCCAATTATTGGCTCTGAAGTATGGCTTGAAAATGATAGTACGACAGTAACGCTACTTGCCAGCAACCAAATCGGCTACAAGAATTTGACCAATATCGTGTCAAAAGGCTTTGTCGATGGTCAAGTAGTGGGCAAACCGATTATTCAGCGTGACTGGATTTTTGAGCGCAGTGAAGGCGTGATTGTGCTATTCACCGAAAAATCAGACGTCGGTCAAGCCATGTTATCATCTCACCCAGAAAAAGCCGATAGCCTACTACAACAATGGCAAACTACATTTGCCGATCGTGTCTATTTTGCCATTAAACGCACCCAGCGTGCCAACGAAGACCGTTTTATCGAGCAAGCCATTCGCATGTCCAATGCCTTTGATGTGCCTATCATTGCCCATAATGACGTGCGTTTTTTAACAGAAGATGATTTTGAAGCGCATGAAGCACGGGTGTGTATCGCCAATTCGCAAGTGCTTGCCGACCCCAATCGCCCACGTGATTATTCCTCTGAGCAATATTTAAAAACCCAAGATAAGATGACTGCCCTGTTTAGCGACATGCCAGCGGTGATTGACAACACCTTGGATTTGGCAAAACGCTGTAACGTCATTATTCCTATGGGTCATCACGATTTACCTGAATTCCCCATTCCAGAAGGCGATACCATTGAAACTTTCTTTCGGCGCACCGCCCAAGAAGGTCTAGAAAAACGCCTTGAAAAACTCTACCCCATCGAAAAGCGCGACGACAGCTGGGTAGAAAAACGCAAGCCGTATGATGCGCGTTTGGAGTTTGAACTCACGACGATTTTGAATATGGGTTTCCCCGGTTATTTCTTAATTGTGATGGATTTTATCCGCTGGTCAAAAGCCAATGATGTGCCTGTAGGTCCTGGTCGTGGCTCAGGCGCGGGTTCATTAGTGGCGTATTCGCTCAATATCACTGACTTAGACCCGCTGGAATATGACCTACTGTTTGAACGGTTTTTGAATCCTGAGCGGGTATCCATGCCAGACTTTGACGTCGATTTCTGTATCGAAGGGCGCGACCGCGTCATTGATTATGTGGCGCAAAAATACGGACGAGAAGCAGTATCCCAAATCATCACCTTTGGTACGATGGCGGCAAAAGCGGTGGTGCGTGATGTCGCACGCGTTCAAGGTAAATCGTATGGTCTTGCTGATAAAATCTCCAAACTCATCCCCAAAACCCCAGGTATTTCGCTCGCTGACGCGGTTGAAGCCGAACCGCAACTTAAAGATTTGCTTAACAATCCTGACAATATGGATTATGAAGATGCCAATGAGATTTGGGAAATGGCGGTACGGCTGGAAGGGATTACCCGGGGCGTTGGTAAACATGCAGGGGGCGTACTTATCGCGCCGACCAAAATCACCGATTATAGCGCAATCTATTGTGATGAAGAGGGTCATCCCGTCAGTCAGTTTGATAAAGACGATGTGGAAGCAGTCGGCTTGGTAAAATTTGACTTTCTGGGTCTACGAAACCTAACGGTGATTAATGCGGCAGTAAAAAATATCAATGCACGCCGCGCTAGAGAGCAACAGCCACCGCTTGATCTTGAGACTTTACCCTTAGACGATAAGCCCACCTACACGCTGCTACAAGATGCCCATACCACCGCTGTATTCCAGCTTGAAAGTACCGGCATGAAAAAATATTTGGCCAAGCTGAGACCGACCAATATTGAAGATGTCATCGCCATGTGTGCGCTGTACCGCCCGGGTCCACTAGATGCGGGGATGGTCGATATGTACATTGACCGTAAACACGGCCGCGAAGAGGTCATCTATGACCATGACCGACTTGAGCCGATACTGGAAAATACCTATGGGGTCATTGTCTATCAAGAACAGGTGATGCAAATCTCGCAAGCGATGGCAGGCTATAGTCTAGGCGGTGCCGATATGCTACGCCGTGCGATGGGTAAGAAAAAACCCGAAGAAATGGCAAAGCAGCGCAGTATTTTTGTTGAAGGGGCTATTGATCAAGGCATCGATGATAAACTTGCAGGCGGCGTGTTTGATTTGATGGAAAAATTTGCCGGCTACGGGTTTAACAAATCACACTCAGCGGCATACGGCGTGTTAGCCTATCAAACCGCCTATTTAAAACACTACTACCCTGCCGAATTTATGGCGGCCGTCATCACCTCGGACATGAATAATACCGATGGCGTGGTGTTTTTTATCAATGATTGCCGCGAAAATTTTGGTTTAAAAGTAGAAAACCCCAGCGTTAACCACTCCAATTGGGCATTTGTGCCGATTAACCCGACGACCATTGTGTATGGGTTAGGCGGTATCAAAGGTGTCGGAGAAGGTGCCGTAGAGTCTATCGTGGAAGCGCGAAACTCAGGCGGTGAGTTTACCGATTTGTATGATTTTTGCCGCCGTGTTGACACACGAAAAGTCAATAAACGCACCCTTGAAGCATTGGTTAAAGCAGGCTGTTTTGATAGTTTTGCGCCAAAATTACGACCTGATTTGCCTGCGGATGAAGCTTATCACATCCGTGGCGCGTTACTTGCCGAATTGCCAAAAGCGGTACAAGCAGCCGAGCAACAGCGTAGCAATGACAGCCTAGGGATGATTGATTTATTTAGCGATATACAAGAAGTCACTGCGCCACCCCCATTGCCCCGTGAGCCTGTCTGGACAGATGCTGAGCGTTTAAAAGGCGAAAAAGACACGCTAGGACTTTATCTGACCGGTCACCCGATTGATAGTTATCGCGATGAGTTAAAACGCTATACGCCAAAGACATTGGGTGATTTGAGCGAAACCAGCTATGGAGAAACCGTATTTTTTGCAGGCTTGATACTCGATGTCGCAAACTTTGGTAATCGCTCAGTGATTACCTTAGATGACGGTACAGGTCGTATCGAAGTGAGTTGTTATGCCGAGCGCTTTGCACGCGTGAAAGATAAGCTTAAGGTGGAAACCGTGGTAATTATCGACGGCTCTATTCGTGAACGCGATGGCACGTTTTATGCCAGCCTACAAGAGGTAATGACCTTAACCGATGCGCGCAAACGCTGGCTCAAAAAAATCAGCATCAAAATTGCAGGTCATGATATGGCGCTGTTTGAACAGATACAGCAATTGTTAGCGACCGCCAATAACTCAACAATTCACTATTTATCGCATCAGTTTAATCACCCTGCCGACAATGCCCAATTTGCCGACAGTCAGCCCGCCAATGCATCGGGTCAATTAGGTGTACCCATTAACCTATGTGTGTATAACGACTATGCGATTGCCCATCTTAATATGCCAACGCATTGGCAAATTGTACCGACAGAAGAGAATTTTGGTAAACTCAAAAGCTTGGTTAATGAAGAAGATTTGCATTTACATTTTAGTTAGCGTCTGATTTTGGTGAATTTAGCCGATAAATCCATTATGTGATAAACGTTTGTATCCCTTAAACTGACTTTCATCAAAGTTTTGATAAAATTCAACGAGATATGGGCTAAAATAAGCCAATCAAATTTAATCAATGATGTTTTATTTAATGCCCCATCAACAGGAAACTCATATGACTCAGCCATCCCATATTAGCCTACCCCAGTTCGAAGAATTAAGAGAGTTACTTGACGAAGATTTTGTCGATTTGATTCATACTTATATGCAAGATAGCTTACAACGTTTATCGGAAATGGAGACAGCGTATGCCAACTTAGACAACCGTTTGGGGTATAATGCAGCGCACGGCTTAAAAGGCGCTAGCTCTAACCTTGGCGCTACCGAGCTGACCGAACTTTGTTATAAACTGCAAGAAATCTGCCGCACGGGTCATATCAATCAACACCAACAATTGATTGAAGAAATCAAAGCGGAATGCCATGCAGTGAATGACCAAATACAATCACTTATTGCGTAACGACTGGCTAAAATTTGACGACCCATGGTAACGACTGACACTAACGCTCCCCAGCAACCCTTCTCAACCCTTGCAGCATTTTTAGCTGGTATTCGCATTGTGATGGTAAACACCACCTTGCCTGCCAATATCGGCTCCGCCGCCCGCGCTATGCACACCATGGGACTAACGCAGCTCACGGTGGTGGCGCCCAAACTACCGATTGACGAAGATGCCTATGCCCATGCCGCAGGTGCCAAAGCAATTTTAGATGCTGTGACTATTTGTGACACCCTTGAGCAAGCCTTGCAAGATTGCCACTGGGTAATAGCTACCAGTAGTCGCCAACGCCATATTCCAAGACCCGTATTATCGCCCCGCCAAGCGGCCAAATTGATGGTCACTAATTTTCACAACCTTGACGATGTAATGACAGATTCTGCGCATCGCAATTGGCAACTTGCCATTGTGTTTGGTCGTGAAGATCGGGGTTTAACAAATGAAGAGCTGCAATTGGCCGACTACCATATTCAAATTCCTGCCAATGCTGAGTATGGGGTATTAAATGTGGCCGCCGCGGTTCAAGTGATTGCCAGCGTTTTTTACGAAACTGCCGAATTAGCATTGACGGCAAAAACAGCGGCTGAAAAATCCATTGATTTGACTTTTCGCCAGCAGTGGGATGAGCCGCCTATCTCAAATGAGCAGCGTTTACAGCTAGAAAATAGGCTGTTGGCATTGTTGGAGAATTTAGATATCTACAATCCCGCCCAATCTAAAGTGATGCCTCAGCGTATTAATCGACTCCTTAGTAGATTACAGCTTGATATCAAAGAATATCAGTTACTGCAAGCCACCATCGCAAAATTACTCAAACGATAAATTATTAACCCGTTAAGCGCTCAAAGTTTATGTCTGCCACTGTTTTGCTTGCTGTTGTGTTTGTGCTTAGCTTAGCGCTTGTCACTTGGCTCCTCAATCAACTCCCCCAACGGATGATTGTGGGGTTTGATGCTACCCATCGCCATTCCCCATTAGATGGTATCCGTGGCATTTTAGCGTTATCAGTGTTTACTCATCACTTTTTTAAAAATTATTTCTTTCAAACGACGGGGCGCTGGCAGTCACCCAATATTGATTTTTTTACCAACTTGGGTAGTGTGCCGGTATCGCTGTTTTTTTTAATCACCGGCTATTTATTTTTTGGTAAGCTCAGACAGCCGCGGATGGATTGGCAATATCTTTATCGCTCTCGGCTGCAGCGCATTGTTCCACTGTATTTGTTTTTGGGCATTTGTATCGTCGCTATCTATTTCACCCAGCAACACCCGCCGTTACCCCTGTCTGAATGGCAGCAATGGACGCTGCGCTGGTTAAGCTTTAACAATCAATCGCTTAAAGATTTTTACGCTTGGCCGCTGGTCGCAGGCGCGGCTTGGACGCTGCTTTATGAGTGGGGTTTTTATTTTAGCTTACCGTTACTGTTTGTGTTGGTGCATCCCAAACAAGTATGCCAGTGGCAAAATATCGCGATGCTGATGATAAGTTTGCCTGTGTTGTATTACGTTCTCACGCATACTATTATCAAGCTGTATTGGTTATTTTTGTTGGCTTTTTTTGCAGTTTGGCTGGAAGATTTTTTTAAAAATTTATTGGCAAAATTTCCTGTGGTTTTTGCAATCGCTTTATGCCTACTAACCCTGTTTATTTTATTTGAAACTTCGGCGTATTCTTATTGGCAAATGCTACTTTGTGGCTTACTGTTTTGTTTTATTGCCAACGGTTTTACGTATTTTGGCGTGTTATACCAACAAGGTCTAAAGGTCTTGGGTGAATTAAGTTATAGCTTGTATCTGACCCATGGTTTGGTCATGTATGTAGGGTTTAACTTATTACACTTGCATGACTTTAGCCAATCGATGATAGCCTATGTGTGGACGTACCCGCTGGTGTTGGTATTCGTTGTGATGTTTGCTGTTATAAGCTACAACTATATTGAAAAACCTTTGATGCATCGACCTAACTCTCGCGTTCTATCGCCGTGATGCGACAACAGTATTGCAATCATAGCCAATCATAGCCAATCATAGCCAATCATAGCGTAGTTTAATGAGTTCGTGATATCATAATCACTTAAAATTTTTATAAAATCGGTAGTCAGTATGTTATCCGTCATCCAAAATTTATCCAAAAAAACCCAGACCATCAAAGCAGAATTACAAGAGGACATCCAAGCGGTGTTTGACCGTGACCCTGCGGCACGTAACACCCTTGAAGTGCTGTTGACTTATCCTGGCGTCCATGCGCTATTGATTCACCGCGTTGCTCACAGTATGTGGCAACACAATAACAAAGGCTTGGCACGGTTTGTATCCTTTGGTAATCGATTTTTGACCGGGATTGAAATTCACCCTGCAGCAAAAATTGGGCGTCGATTCTTTATTGACCATGGCATGGGCGTGGTCATTGGTGAAACCGCTGAAATCGGTGATGACGTTACCTTGTATCATGGCGTCACGCTTGGCGGGGTATCATTAAATGAAGGCAAACGCCATCCCACACTGGAAGATGGCGTGGTTGTCGGTGCAGGTGCCAAAGTATTAGGCGGATTTACCGTGGGTAAATATGCCAAAATCGGCTCCAATGCTGTCGTTGTCAAAGAAGTGCCTGCCGGTGCGACCATGGTAGGCAGTGCCGCGCGTTTGATTCATGATAAAGCCAAGGCAGAGCAAATGGGGCTTGATAGCTTGGCAAATAATGGGGTAACCCCAGCTGACGACTATATCGAAAAAACCATTATCGAAAAAACAACCGATGCTGAGAAGATAAAATCGGTTGAGAAAACCTCTATCAACACATCCGCTACCAATGAGAATGATTGCAATAAAATTAAGCTAGAGCAAGCGGGCGTTTTTCATCAATATGGGATTGACCCAAACACCCCAGACCCCGTGGCAATGACTTTTATCAAAATGCTCGAGCACATTCGCCAGTCTGAAGCGCGCCTTGATGAATTGCAAAGTGCGATGTGCAAATTGGATCCAACTTTCTGCAAAAAACACTATACCAAACTTGATGTGCGTGATTTGGATGCCGTTGATCCGCAATTTTTTATGGAAGATGAACTATAAAATAAATTCCACCCGATGATAAATATCAGAGGTTATTGGGTGACTGCTTAGGTGATTAGTTAGGTGATTAGCTTAAAAAGACTGGGGCGTTGGTGTAGGTTTAAGTAAAAATTGGTTGCTTCGTTTGGTGGTTTGCAAATCCGCTAATACCTGATCTTGCCAACTCGTTTCTGCACCCGTCAAAGTCACATCGGGTTTGACGCCTACACCATCAATTTTCTCACCTTTACTTGAGTAATAATGAGCGACCGTTAGCTTTACCGCTTCGCTGTCATTGATGGGTACAATGCTTTGGATAGAGCCTTTACCATAGCTGGTTTCGCCATACACCTTGGCACGTTGGTTGTTTTGTAGCGCGCTGGCTAATACTTCAGCCGCCGAAGCAGAATAACGATTTTGCAATACGACCAGCGGCAAGTCGGCAAACTGGGCTTTGCCGTGCGTGCGCATCACCTCTTGTATGCCCTGCCGATTTTTAATCTGCACCACCACTTTATCGTTCATAAATAAGCTTGCAATATCATTGGCAGCTGACAACACGCCACCTGGGTTATTGCGCAAATCAAGTACCAACACGCTAAAGGGCTGATTTAATTTGGTGAGTGCCATTAAAAATTGCTGCTGGGTATTGTTTTGAAACACGGGGATTTGCACCACCGCAACACCATTAATGATGTTGGCACTCATGGCTTGTTGTTGGACCAAGGTTCTTTGCACCACCACCAGATGTTTACGACGACCTTTATCCGAGACTAACAAGCGAGCCGTTGTCCCTGCGATGCCTGTCAGCAGCTGATCGACATCTTGTGGGGTTCGCGTGCTGTCCAGCTTATTATCATTGATTTGATGCAAATAATTGCCGCGCTGAATACCGGCTTTTGCGGCAGGCGAGTTGGGCAGCACGTCATCAAACACCCAGCTATCTACATCGGCATGAAAACTGACACTCACACCAATACTGCCAATATCGCCTTCGGTAAATAACCTTAAGTTTTCAAACGCGTTCGCATCCAGATATTCAGAATAAGGATCGAGCGCAGCTAAAGTGCCTGCCATTGCATTGGCAAACAGGGATTCATCATCGACATTCGTCACATAGTTTTGACGGATGATATCAATCATTTTGACAAATTTTTCGACTGTGACAGGTGATACCGCGCCCAACGCAACTTGCTGTATTTGCTCAGAGGCTGGCATGATGGGCTGAGTGGCGGGATTAGTCACCATAGGCGTGGTTGATGTAATATCCACCTCTCCGCCATCATCAGCCTCATCATCCGTCAAATTGTCGTCATCAGCGCCATCCGGTATACCATTAGGTGCATTCACTACACTAACGGGCACGGCAGTAGGATTAGTACCCGCAATCGCCTGAGTGATTGCAGGTGTTAATGACGTTTTATTGGTTTTTGCCGCAACTGAGGCAGCAGAAGTAACAGGTGGTTTGACAGGCACTTTGACAGTCGGTCGGCTAGCAGCATAACCCAATGAACCTATCCCCCACAATGCCAGCACGATAACGTGTCTTTTGAAAGTAGGGTTAGAGAGTGGTTTGAAAGGCTGCGTTACCATAGGATAGTTGTACCCATTAACTGTTAGTTTGCTACGATTAAGCTTTCACCTGTCATTTCGGCAGGTTTGGCAAGGTGCATTAAGTCCAATAGGGTTGGCGCCACATCTGATAGCTTACCACCCGTGCGAATGTGGACGTTATCAGGCGCTTGCTCATTGACATAAATAAATGGTACTAGCTCTGTGGTGTGCTGGGTGTGTACCTGTCCGCTATCATAATCTTGCATTTGCTCCACGTTGCCATGGTCAGCGGTAATCAGCAAATGCCCGTGATTGGCAATCACGCAATCAGCAATGGTTTTCACACAGTTATCTAACGTTTCGACGGCTTTGACAGCGGCATCGAACACACCTGTATGCCCTACCATGTCACCATTGGCATAATTCACAATCAGTACATCATACGTACCGGAATTGATGGCATCGGTCAATTTTTCAGTGACTTCTGGCGCACTCATTTCAGGTTGTAAATCATAAGTAGCAACCGCAGGCGAGTTGACCAAAATACGCTGCTCCCCTTCAAACTCTGCTTCGCGCCCACCACTAAAGAAGAAGGTCACGTGCGCGTATTTTTCGGTTTCAGCAATACGCAATTGGGTTTTGCCTTGCGATTGCAAATATTCGCCCAATGTGTTGGTTAGCGATGTCGGTTCAAAAGCGATTCTGGTCACGCCATTGTTTTGTAATTCATCAGAATATTTAGTCAACATCACAAATTTTGACAGCGTTGGCAGTTTTTCACGCGTAAAGCCATCAAAATCAGCTGAAACCAGTGCTTGGCTGATTTCGCGGGCGCGGTCGGCACGAAAATTCATAAAAATCACACTGTCATTGTCTTGTATGGTACCAAAGTCAGCGTTTTGGTTAGCATAACGCACCCAAGTCGGCTTAACGAACTCGTCACTTTCACCTGCGCCATACGCTGCGCTAATCGCTTCAGCACCTGATTGTACTACCCGTTCTGCTTTGGCTTGGGTCAGCAAATCATACGCTTGCTGTACCCGATCCCAACGTTTATCCCGATCCATCGCAAAGTAGCGACCAATAAGACTCACCAAATAAGCCGTGCCCTCATATCGCTCATTAAGCGTGGCAAGCGCTTGTTCTAATTGTGCGACATAATTGTCCGCACTTTTAGGTGGCGTGTCACGACCGTCCAAAAATGTATGGATAAAGACCTGCTTTGCACCTTGCTGCAACGCTAGTTCGACCATCGCGACAATATGATCTTGATGCGAATGAACCCCGCCATCCGATAACAATCCCATGATATGCACATTGGCTTGTCGGTCATTGGCAAGCTTTACTACTTCGGTTAATGCAGGGTTGCTAAAAAATTGCTGTTCGCGGATTTCTTTGTGAATACGGGTAGAGTCTTGGTACAAAATACGACCTGCACCCAAATTCATATGCCCGACTTCAGAGTTACCAAACTGCCCTGCGGGTAATCCCACGTCTTCACCTGACCCTGAAATCAAACCATGGGGATAATGCTGATACAAATAATCAAGGTTTGGGGTGTGCGCCGCGGCAATCGCATTATCACGCTGATCTTCGCGATGTCCAAAACCATCTAAAATCATCAACACATGGGGGATTTTTTTAACCGTCGATTGATGGTTAACCGAGTTAGATGCTTGATTCATTGTTGCCTCTAGAAAAGCTAAAATAAGGAAAATACAAAACTAGTATTAAAAAAATTTTGAAAATTATAGCATAGCTCACTCCATCTCTTTAACCCTGATTTTGCGTCATTCTGTTAACTGCAAAGCCTGTTAACTGCTAGGCGATATTAAGCGAGATGATGAGAACAAAGAACCTTGTGATGTGTTTTGACGATTTGAATGGTATTTTGACCGTCAAGTGTGATTAATTTAATCAATCATTGAATTAACGAGCGAGCTTTTGCATCATCCTAGGTAATCTGCTACAATACATGCATCTGGGGTATTCGCCAGTTTATGGTTTTACCTGAGCTGATAATTTATATAAGGGTATGCGTTCTTTTCACTTGTTGTGCAAGCCTGCATCCAGCTACGCTGCGATGATTCAGGAAGCCTTAAGAGTGGTTGCCATACCCACCCTGAACGTTACAGTTCATGGGTTCACATAGACAGCGGTACTCTGGACCAAAATTTAATAAAAAAACCATCTAACCCAATTCGGCTAGATGGTTTTTTTTGCTCAGCGATTGATTAACTTAAAAAAATCAATTTTGCCAATAAAATCACCGTTAACACCCAAACCGCAGGGCTAACTTCTTTATAACGTCCACTCACCAATTTGGCAATGGTATAGGTGATAAAACCTAACGCAATCCCATCCGCAATTGAGAAGGTAAGCGGCGTCAATAGCAGCACTACCGCGACAGGTGATGCTTCGGTCAAGTCATCCCAATCAATCTCACGCAGCGTAAATAACATCAATACCGCGACATAAAAAATCGCCCCTGCCGTCGCATACGCAGGAATCATCCCAGCCAATGGCGCAAAAAATAACGCCAATAAAAATAACACACCCACCACAATCGCGGTCAAACCGGTGCGTCCACCCGCTGCCACCCCAGCTGTGCTTTCTACATAACTCGTTACCGATGAAGTACCTAGCACTGACCCTGCCACAGCCGCCGTTGAGTCAGCAAACAAGGCTTTACCTAGATTCGGGATTTGACCGTCGGTAGACATTAACCCAGCTTTTTTGGTTACACCGATTAATGTGCCTGATGTATCAAATAACACCACAAATAAAAAGGCAAAAATCACACTAACCATACTCACATCAAGCGCGCCTGCAATATCTAACTGCATAAAGGTCGGTGCAATCGATGGCGGCATTGACACAATCCCTGAGTAATGGGCTTCCCCTGCCAACAAGCTAATCACCGTCACAATTAAAATTGACAACATCACTGCCGCAGGGACTTTACGCTGCACAAATACGACAATCAGAAAAAAACTTAAAATCGCCATCGCAGGACCAAAATCAGTGAGTTTGCCCATGGTCACAAACGTGGCGGGACTCGCCACGATGATGCCCGAGCTTTTAAGCGCAATAAACGCTAAAAATGCCCCAATCCCTGCCACGATACCTTGTTTAAGGGTATAGGGAATCGCGTTGATAATCCATTCACGCAGTTTAAAGGCACTAATCAACACAAAGAGCAAGCCTGAAATAAATACCGCCCCCAACGCCACTTGCCAGCTTTTACCCATCCCCAAGACGACGGTAAAAGTAAAAAACGCATTCAAACCCATGCCAGGTGCCAATGCCACGGGCAAACGCGCAATCAATCCCATCAAAAAACAGCCCAGCGCTGAGGCTAGACACGTCGCCACAAATACGGCCCCTTTATCCATCCCGGCTTTTGCCAGCATGTCGGGATTGACAAAAATAATATAAGCCATGGTCAAAAAGGTTGTCAGACCTGCCAGAATTTCAGTTTTTATCGTTGTATTGCGGCCATCTATGCCAAAATAGCGCTCGATTACATTCATCTATATTCACCCAATTTATTCATCCAATTTATGCGTCTAGGTTACATCTAGGTTGCATCTGTATCCGTTGTGTTAACAACGCTTTTGTGCCCGTTTTCTGCCCCATTGTCATTCAACAACGCCCAACAAAAACCCCTTATTTTACCCTAGAATACGCCAGCAACAAATAACTGATTAAAATAAACACAAAATAACTGAGAATTTTGAAGCCAATTTATTGCGCTGCTGCGTTATTGGGCAAAGGGTAAAAATTGGCGGTTGTAAGTGATAAGTTGCGGCGACGTGTTATTTTGCGTGCCATTTTGCGTATTGACTGGTGCTGGGATGGTTGTCGCTGACACACCAGAAGCAGCTGCTGGGTCATTGTCAGCTTTGGGTAAAATCTTAGCAATTTGACTATGCAAAAAAAGCTGCTTGTCGTCACTTTTGACACTGACAACGACGTGAAAACTTTGGCTTTGGATGGATAACAGCTTGGCGATGCGTGCTTGGTTACGCTCGTCAATCTGGGCAAAACTTGGCACGGCCCATAATTGACTCAAGTTTTGCACCGGCAGGTTATTTTCTCGGGCATTCGCCCAATTGATGATTGCGGTATCGTCGATTTGGTGGGTAGCCGCCACATTTGAAGCTGCGCTAGTGTCTTGCCCAGATTGTGAGTTGCCATCACTGTCCGAACGGTTTGAGCCTTGCGGATGATTGCCATTGGCTTCGGTAGGTAAATTCACCAGTATGCTTAATAGTTCGGGCTTTACCGTGTTGATATTCATGGGCAGATAGTATGGCACTGCGGTCAGATAAGGCGCTAATTTTTGCAATCCCTCGCTATCCATACCGCGCACATATTGCAATTCATTGATTGAGATAAAAGGCTGATTAGCGATACCCATCGCCATTTTTTTGCCCGTACTTTGATAATACGCTGCTTCTGCGCCACCATCGGCACGGGTGTCACTGTCTGGATCTTGCCAATCGAGCACCGCCATCGCAATGTTGGGCGATAAGCCATTGGCTTGTAACAGCGCTTGAAAAAAAGCCAGTGCCGTATCATCCACTTTGCCATCGTGATACAGGTTGTTCACATTAAAACGGCTGGCGTCATCATCGATTTTAATATTGACTCTGGCTTGATTGATGGTTTGCTCAGCTATGGGTTTTGCCCAAGCGTCTGCTAAACTATCGACTTGGTTGACTTGGCTGTCTTGCGCGATCAAATTGGTCGCCATAGCTTCCCCTGCCAAGGCATATTCTTTAAGCTGCCCTTGACCTTTGGTCAGCTCAAACTCTCGAATCATCACTTTTTGATTGGCAAGCATACTGCCTGCCACGATGGTAATCGCCACCACCAACAACAAAATAGTCAGTAGCGCCATCCCTTGTTGCCCATGCCGATATGGCGGGTTTACTATGGCAACATTTGCAAAAATTTTAGACGGAGAGCGGTTTGTTGGCATGGTGTATTTGCTAAAATTTGATTGAATTATGGGTTGGGCGCGTTTGGCGGGGTACTGGGTAATGCAAATCGCCAAGTAATCGGCTCGCCTTGGTAACTAAAATTAAGCTCGATGCCGCGTGGTAACTGCTGATAAGGCGTTAAATCTATACTGTTTTGCAAATTGCTATTTTTATCTGTTACGTTATTAGGCGCGTTAGGGATCGGATTGGTTGCAGCATTGGTCGTTTGATTGGTCTTTTTTTGCGCTTGTAGTTGCTGAATTTTTTGCAGCGTGGCTTCATCTGGAAACACACTCACCACGTCAGGCGTCAATGCTCGCCAACTGGCGTCCTTGATACCTGTCAATAAGACACTGGTTGCAGGGGTTTCGTTGTTGTTGTCTAACTGGTAAAAACGCCGTTTTGTCAGCGTTTCCCCTGCGACCGAATATTGTATTTTTGCTAGCATAGGTGACGGCTGATAACGCGGATCGGGCGCGGCAAAACGGATAAAACTCATTTGTGACGCATTTAATACGAAAGTTGGCGTCATAGCGGCACTATTCGCTGATGCCGTATTATTGTCAGTCGCTGATAGGATTGGCACTGCCACATAGTTACTGGTTTGCGCCAAATCTTGCGACAGCTGTAAATAAGCATAATCAAGCTGTGATAATGATTTTTGATGTTGGTAGCCACGCTCGCGACTTTTGGTCAGACTATCCATGATCTGCCATCCCGCCAATGCCAGCATCGCAAAAATCACCAACGCAATCATCAGTTCGATTAAGGTAAAGCCTTGCTGGGATGTTTTATGCGGTGCTATTGCAGCAGAGCAATAAAGATAAAAAGGGCTCACGGCGTTGTCCCCATATCCTTTACCAGCACTGCATCAATATCTACCACGTCTTTTTTTGGACTGCCATCGACAATAGGTGCCACGCGAATATGAATGGGTTGGACAAAGCCTTGACTGGTTTGTATGGTTTGCGGTGAGATGACCACTTGCCATTGACGACCTTGCGAGGTGATTTGCCGAGTATCGGATGCGGTGAGCCAAGTTTTTTGTACTCGTAATTCTGCCAGCGTGTTTTGCGCCACATAATAGCCAAAGGTTCGTGTTTTCATGTTATCCACGGATTGCACATAACTGCGACTGGCTTGGCTGGCTGATATCGCAACCACCGCCAAAATCGCTAATGCCACCATGACTTCAAGTAACGTAAATCCTTGCTGATGCTGCCTGACAGCCAGTCTATTTAAGGAAGCCATGGTCATTTTGCCACCTCAATTGCCCCAGCTTGGTTGACGATGATGGGATTGCCAACCGCAAAGGTTTGTTTGTCGGCATTGGTTTTTTGGATGCTGATTTGCACGGGTGTCGCCTCGCCTGTCCCAAACCACACCACAGGCGGTGCCTCGCTGCCGCTTAACCCGTTGGCGGCAGGTTGGGTATTTTGGGTGGCGGTGGTATTAAATGGGTTATCCAGTGGGCGGATTTTGACGTCAAGGTTGTCTGGCACATCCAGCGGTGCGATTTGTTTTTCTATCACCCATTGTGGTGGCGCAGGTTGCGAGGTTGTTGCGGCATTGGCATTGCCAACAGCGCTTTGAGAATTAGTAAAAGCGTTTTCTAATTTAACCACCACCAGCTGATTGGGCGCGTCATTTTGCGGCAGTTTGATTGCCAACCCATAGGGCTGCATGCGTTCCGTTGATAACAAGCGTACATAATTAAGATTACTGGTCAGACGCTCATAAAACGCCGTGTTTCTACGATTTTCACTACCGCCCACCGATAAACTCATCATCGCAGCAAAAATAGATAAAATGACGATGACTACCATAATTTCTATTAAGGTAAAACCTTGTTGCCCACCCATCGCACTGGGTGCGGGAGTGAAAGTTTTACAAGACCGACCAAACAGCAATCGCATCGTCATGCACTCAGACAAAACAGGGATAGTTTATAAAGCTTAACCGGGGGTGATGATAGTTAACTAGTATTCTTTGACATCTACTATTTGACATTTATTATTTGACATTGCGCGGCGTCAGGCTTGATTCAGTCTGCAAATTTGCCGTATGAGTAGCAGCGCTGGGAGGGTTTGCCCCAGTAGGCGCATCGACTGATTGTACCGCAGCAGGGTATTGCTTGGGAATATCTAAAATATGCTGAACCAAGGCAAAACGTAAGGTATCGCGGCGACCAAGATAGCGTTGGTAAAAACTAGAATTCAGCAGTCCTGCACCGCCTTGACCCATCGCCCAAATGGTTGACAGATAGTCTCGGGTACTCATGCTACTGTGTAGCGATTGCAGGTATTCAGCCGTGGTATTGATTAATCGCTTCATGCGTTCACGGCGAATTTCATACAACTGCGAAAAAAGCTTATTAAGACCTACGGCAGAATTGGCTAGGCGTTCTTCAATTTGGTTGAGTAATATGGCTTTTTGCGGATTGATGAGTTGAAACAGGGTAAGACGTGCCACACCTGCGGCAGGACAATCGCCGACTTCGCTTAGCGCAAGTAGTTGTTGCTCATGACGGATAATGAGGCGTAAAAACAATTCATCTTTGCTGGTAAAATGCTTGTATAGCGTACCTTTGGCTAAGTCTAGCTGCTCGGCTAAACTATCTAGGGTGATATCGCCTTCCCCAGACTCTAATAGCAACTGCTCGGCAACTGCCAATATGACTTCTTCACGATTTTTGAATTGTTGTTGACGACTCATTGATTACTCCATCAGTCTGTTCTAGTAGCCCCTATTGTTGACGAGACCCGTTACATCAACCCATCTACGCACAACTGTTAAACGATAAAAAATAAATGATAAAAAAATGCTCGCTTAGTAACTTTGCTTAATAACCTCGCATAGTAACCTAGCTTACTAACTTTGCTTAGTAACATAGGAGCAAGGTTGCTATGTATGATACATGACTGATGAGTCATTGCCAAATGTTTTATCACATAAATTTTATTACCTACTTAATAAAGTATAAAGATTTCGTTAACTATATTTAAGCATACTGATGTAATAATGCATCAAAATTTTGATGGGTTAAATGCGCGAACTCATCCACTGGCATGTCATAATGCTTGGCGAGAAAATCTGCCACATAGGGCACAAAAGCAGGCTCGTTAGATTTGCCGCGTTGGGGCACTGGCGCAAGATATGGGCTGTCTGTTTCAATCAAAATGCGATCTTTGGGCAGTTTTTTCACCACTGCTTGTAATTCAGTGGCATTTTTAAAGGTCACAATCCCTGATAAAGAAATATAAAAACCCAAGTCCAAGGCTTTTTTGGCGGTCTCATAATCTTCCGTAAAGCAATGAATAATGCCATGCTCGGCTTTTTCTGCTTTTAATAAATCCAATGTATCGTGTTTGGCCTCACGGGTGTGGACAATAATGGGTTTTTTTAGGTGCTGGCTGGCATGGATATGGCGGGCAAAACTCGCTTTTTGTTCTATGCTGTTTTCTGTTGACCAATAATAATCTAGCCCGGTCTCTCCAATCGCCCAAACATGCGGCTGATTTGCCATTTCAACGAGTGTTTCAACTGTTGCACTTTTTAGCATCGCAATGTCTTCGCAGGGATGCACGCCCACACTCATCCCCAACGTCAGCCCATCGATTTTCGTATTGATAATCTCATAAATAGCATCGTATTCATCCAGCTCACACATAATCGCCATAATCCGCTGCACATTGGCATCCTTGGCGGCTTGTAAGGCTTGACGGATATCACCTTGATATTTTTCTAAATCCAAACGGTTTAGATGCGCATGGGTATCGGTAAACATATCACTCTCTTTTTTTAATTGATTGACGCTTAAATAAGGCTGCGGCGCATAAATTCAATCAAATGCACCGTCAAAGCGTTAGTCATCAGGTAAGAATTCTTGCAGTACTTGGTTTAAAAATAAAAACCCTTGCGCTGTGCAGTGGATATGGTCACCGCTTAACTCAACCAAACCACGATTGTGTAGTTTTATCAATTGCGGCTCAATGACTGACCATGCCAAGCCTGTCCTCTCTGTCCAAAACTGTTTGGGCACGCCATTTTTTAGCCGCAGCCCATTCATCATAAATTCAAACGGTAAATCAGACGGCTCGATGGCTTGCCAACCTATCGCCGACTGATTAACCCTATAATCTTTTGGTAAGCGGGATTTGCTAAACCGGTAAATGCCATCAGGCCGCGTGACTTTACCATGCGCGCCTGCCCCAATCGCCAGATAATCGCCAAACTGCCAATAGTTGAGATTATGCTGACTGGGCTGAAAATCCGCCTGCCTTGACCATGCCGACACTTCGTATTGCACAAATCCATTGGCTTGCAAAAGCTGAGCGCCTTGCTCAAAAATATCCACCAATATCTCGTCATCGGGCAAAATCGGCGTATTGCGATAAAACATGGTATTGGGCTCAATGGTGAGCTGATACCACGAAATATGCGAAACGCCCAAATCAATCGCTTGCTGCAAATCGCTCAGGGCGTCTGTCAGTGTTTGGTTGGGCAAGCCATGCATTAAATCGACATTTAACTTTTTAAACCCTGCTTGCTGGGCGTTTTGAATAGCCGAAATGGCTTGCTGCGGGTTATGAATCCGCCCCAAGGCAGCAAGTTTTTGGGTTTGAAAACTTTGTACGCCAAGCGACAATCGATTGATACCAACTGCTAGATACTCATGAAATGGCGCATGCTCCACGGTGGCAGGATTGGCTTCCATGGTGATTTCACAATCGTGAGTCAGTGTTAACTGAGCATTGATACCCGCAAAAAGCTGCCGATATTGCGCAATCGGCAGTAGCGATGGCGTGCCGCCCCCAATAAAAATGGTGGAAATCTTGCGCCCTTGTACAAAGCTTAGCTGGGTTTTTAAATCGTCTAATAAAGCATCGACATAGCCTACAAAATCAATCGGTGTACGGCTTTCATGTGAATTAAAATCACAATACGGGCATTTTTTAACACACCAAGGAATATGGATATAAAGCGATAAAGGGATAAGGTTTGGATTTGGCATTAATCAGTAACTAATTCATTTGATTGATAATTTAACACGCTATAGCCAATAATTTTTTGCTGATAATCGCTACTATTTGGCTATACTTTAAAAAATAACAATGGTAGCATAGCCCAAACTTTTATTTTGATTTTATTTAATAATTTATCGCTATTTGTTATTGCTATTTCATCTATTATCAAGGAAGGATTGTCATCATGTCATATACCCAAGCGCCTGATAAAAAAGCGTCTTATAAAATAGGCATGCTAACTGCGCTCACCATCGCCCTATCTGCGTGTGGCGGCTCAGGTAGTGAGACTGTCGACAATGCCCTAAACGATGCCAATGATAGTTATAAAAACATTGCAACGGATGTCCGCGCTGCCTACAAAAAAGTCGAGGATAAATTAACCAATAAAGAAAAAAGCATGGCAGAGATTTTACAAAGTATCTTTTTGCCCGAAGACAGCTTAGATAATTTTTTGGACAAAATCACCCCAGAAGGCGGTAAAGGGGGTTTGTATGTTGGCTATTTTGTAGAAGACAACGACAACGAGCCCAATGATAGCGACCTAGGTGTGGTGTATTTTGATATTGGCAATGATTATGCTGCCTCGGTGTATGGTCAAATGAGCTATCAACAAAAAACTTGCCAAGACCCAAACACCTTAACCACAGAAAAAATCTCTATTAAAACTGACCAAAAGATGGGTGGTGTGCTGTCTGGCACACTCGACCCAGCAGCAAAATTTGATAATACGGTTCTTAAATTTTTACAGTTTGACGAATTAAAAACCTCTGTGGCGGGCATGCCATTTAATGGCGATTATGATAGCAATCGCGATTATTGGGATGGTCAATATAGTTATCAGGTCGGTGTCGATTTTGGCAGAGAATTATCTGACAATAAAGACGGCTGTGATGTCAACTATACCTTAGGCGGCGATGGCGATTTTAAAGTATTGCCACTTACTGCTACTGTCGGTAAGTTAGATGTTAATCTTACGGGGACAGGTAGTACCCTAAACCTCAATTGGACTGCGCCTGCCAGCACCGCTCGCACGCTTGTCACCCAAATCAATTTGGATAAAGCCACTGACCGCGGTATGGGTTTTGTACGCACTAATCAATTAACCTATGGCACTACTTTTACACCCTTTGTGGATGCCACCAAAGCCAATTACGCATTTGTGGTACAAACCTTTGATGCCACCAATAAACTCACAGGCTATCAAGCCATGATTAAAGCGCTTTAAAAGCTATTGTTGTAAAAAAGCCTTTATCAAATTGTGGCGACATTTGATAAAGGCTTTTTTATGTTGATGCTATCACAATCAAACGCTAACTTTTTTGACCTGTTAATGTGTTGACCTGTTAAACAATAAATTAAACAATAAAAAATCATGCCGCAAAATCTGTTAAACTGCCGCCTTTATTGAATTTTCAACGAATATTTGGTCATTACATGCTGTCAGCTATTGTTCGTCAAGACTTAAAACAATTATTTTTCTTGACCTTACCTATTTTAATCACCCAGATTTGCCAGTCAGGGCTCGCCTTGGTCGACACCTTACTCGCAGGTCAAGTCTCCGCGCTAGATTTATCGGGCGTTGCCATCGGCGCGGGTATTTGGATGCCCACCTTTTTGCTAGCGGTTGGTATTTTGCTTGCCACCACGCCATTGATTGGGGAAGCGATTGGTCAAAAGCAACTACAAAAAGTGCCGTTTATTACCCAACAGTCGCTGTGGCTGGCGCTTATCATCGGTATTATAGGATTTGTGGCGGTCAATCAGCTGCATTATTTGTTTGATTGGATGAAGGTACCGAAGGATATTCAGCATATCGCGCAAAAATTCTTGTTTGGTATTTCTTTTGGGTTTCCTGCAGTCTGTCTATACACCTCGCTGCGCTGCTATACCGAAAGCTTAAAACATCCCACCGTGGTCATGGTGATTAGCCTCATTGGTTTGATTTTAAATGTGCCGCTCAGCTATGCGTTTATTCATGGCGTCACCCTTGGTGAAACTGTGCTGATTCCAGCCATGGGCGGCGCAGGCTGTGGTTTTGCTTCTGGGATTGCGTTATGGATAAATTTATTGATGTTAGTAAGCTATTTGACTTTGAGCCCCCAGTCAGATTTTGCCAATCAACGGTTTTTTGCCAATTTTGCCGGCATGGATTTTGCTCAGTTGCGTCAGCAATTATCGATTGGTATTCCCATTGGTATGTCGATTTTTTTTGAAGTGAGCGCGTTTAGTCTAGCTTCCATTATCATCAGCCCACTGGGTGAAATCGCGGTGGCAAGCCATCAGGTAGCGTTGACGATTTCATCGCAGTTATTTATGTTCCCGTTTTCAGTGGCGATGGCGCTCACCATCATGGTGTCAAATCGCTATGGCGCCAAAGATTACCGAGCGCTTAAACGTATCAAGCTCATCGGCATTGCCGTAGCCACATCATTTGCGGTGATTAGCATGTTGTTAACTGCGATTTTTCGGCAAACCCTGCCAACTTTCTTTAGTGAAAACCCGCAAGTGATTCAGCAAGCCGCGCTGTTGTTATGGTTTGCCACCGTGTATCAGTTGTTTGATGCCTGGCAGGTCAATTTTGCGGGAATTTTGCGCGGTATGCAAGATACCACAGTGCCGATGTTTATCACCTTGTTTTGCTATTGGGTGGTGGCGATTCCGCTGGGTACCTATTTGGTACGCCATACCGATATGGGGGCTAAAGGATTTTGGATTGCGCTGGTTACAGCGCTGGGATTGGCGTCACTGCTGTTAGGGACGCGTTTATTACGTCAGCAAAAACGCTTAAAAATGGCTTGGCAATAAAAATAAGTCAGCAATAAAAACGACTTGGAAAAAATGAGTGGCAATGATTGAAAATTCGCTTAGGCTATTTATTTTGGGTTATTCGTTATGGGACATGGGTTGATGACGATGTTTGGGGTATTCAACCGATGATTTTTATAGCGGTTTTAAAGTAAAAACAAAGTAAAAATAAATTAAAAAAGGGCTTTAGTTAGCCCTTTTTTATCGTTCATGAAAGCTTGTTAATTAAAGTTCTCGCCAGTGAAAATACCATCAAATAGCACACTGGTTAAATAACGCTCACCACTGTCTGGCAGAATAACTACAATGGTTTTGCCTTGCATCTCAGGGCGGCTTGCTAGTTGATACGTCGCTTGCAGCGCTGCACCGCAAGAGATACCACATAAAATACCTTCTTGGGTCATCGCCCGTCTTGCCCATGCAATCGCATCATCGCCAGTTACTGTGATGACTTCATCGAGCAAATCAAGCGCAAGATTTTTTGGGATAAAGTTGGCGCCAATCCCTTGGATTTTATGCGGACCTGGGGTAATGGGTTTACCTTCACGTGTCTGGGTAATAATCGGTGATTCCGCAGGTTCAACCGCGACGGTATAAAGCGGCTGATTTTTGATTTGTTTAAAATAACGGGCGATACCCGAAATCGTCCCGCCTGTACCCACGCCTGCCACTAGCGCATCGACCTTACCCGCCGTGGCATTAAAAATCTCAGGTGCGGTGGTTTTGACATGGGTGTCTGGGTTGGCAGGGTTATCAAACTGTTGCGGCAAAAAGTATTCGCCAGGATGGTTGTCATGGATTTCTTGCGCAGCTTCCACCGCGCCTTTCATACCTAGCGAAGGCTCAGTGAGCACCAAGTGTGCGCCCAACGCAGCCAGCACTTTACGGCGCTCCATACTCATCGAAGCTGGCATGGTCAGCGTGATTTTATACCCTTTGGCTGCTGCCACAAACGCCAGCGCAATCCCCGTGTTACCGCTGGTGGGCTCGATGATTTGCATACCTGGCTTTAATAACCCTGCTTGCTCAGCGGCTTGCACCATGCCCGCACCGATTCGGCATTTGACCGAAAACGCCGGGTTACGGCTTTCGATTTTGGCAAGCACGGTCACCCCCTGTGGCATGATATGATTAAGACGTACCAGCGGCGTGTTACCAATCGCATCAGCATTGTTGGCATATACCGCTGTGCCAAGGTTGGCGGGTGCGGAGTAGTGGTCGTCAGGTTGTTGTAGCATAGGTATTCCCTTTTTTTTGAGGTATTGTTGAATGATTTTACGGCAGTGATTTTGCGGTGTCTAACATCATTTGGTAAATTCCATATATCAAAAAGCGTTAACACCCGGGTCTATAATACAAGGCTGTAACACAAAGCTGTAACACAGTGCTATCAAAAGGTTTATCAAATGTTGATAGCCTGTCGATTAAACTCTCCTATTAAACTTTCCCATTAAACTTTATTATTAGCTTGGCGCTGTACTATGTTTAGCCAAGCTTGCATGGCTGGGGTCAGTGGTCGGTGTTTTCGCCATGCCATCACCATTTGCCAAGTCAAATTAGGCTGGACGAGCGGCAGGCAAACCAGCTGTTTGTCATCAAGCTTATCAGTGTAATATTTGGGCAGTAGCGTCACCCCCATGTTTTTTTTCAACAATGTCGTCAGTAGTTGCCATTGGTTGGTGTGGCAAATGATATTGGGTTCAAAGCCAAGCTTTTGGCATTCTTCGACAATCATTGAGGTAAATGACGAATGGGACGCAAACAACATCAACGACGCATTTTTTAAGGATTTTAAAGTCACTTGTTTGATGGTATTGCCCATATGCTGCCGGTGTGCCACCATCATAATGGGATAATCGCATACTGGGATACAATCAAAGTCTTCTTCAATCGGTTGCATCAAGGTACACACATCAAGTGTATCATCGAGCAAGGCTTGTTTTAACGACTCTGCGCCATCTTCTAGCAACGACAGCTCAATATGGCGATGGGTTTGATAAAACTCAAAAATCGCATCGCTCAACAACTCACCCCCGAGCGGTGACAACCCTAGCCGCAGCTGCCCGCGATCCATGTGCTGATATTGTGTCACCGTTTGCTCAAGGTAGCCGACTTGTTGTAACACCGTCTGCGCCTGCTCATATACCAATGCACCAATTTCGGTCAGCGCAATATCCCGCTTGCGGCTCATCAGTTGCTTATCAAAGAGCGCCACGCCCAGCGTATCTTCCAAATTAGAAATGGCTTTGGTGACGGTTGGCTGCGTCAAACTCAAGGTATCGGCAGCATGAGAAAAGCCGCCAGTTTTCACCACCGTGATAAAGCATTGAAGTTGTTTTAAGGTCATCATGTTTTTGCACTGCCCAAAATAGCTTTATAGTGTTACAGCTCTTTTTTGTAGCTTTATAGATTTTACGCATAATTTTAAAAATATTATTCATATTTTTTGTTAATGGGTTTTTTATACTAGATACCTTAATTATTGATGACTTGTTTACCATGAAACGCGCTATGAATCTTCCAACCTTTCAGCAGCTATTACCCCATAAACTGGTGCCCCATAAACTGTTACCCAAAAAAATAGACCGTATGTTACAACAGCCACTGGTCAAAATTTTACTGCAAATCACCCTCATTGGTGTGGTATGGGGCTTAGCTGACATCCTCAAAAAATTATTCAACCTCCCTATGTCATCTGGCATTGTGGGGCTGTTTTTGATGCTGGGATTACTATTGACTGGGGTCATTAAACTCGACTGGGTCAATGTCGGCGCGAAGTTTATCTTGGGCGAGTTGGTGCTGTTATTTATTCCGCTGATGATGTCGATTACCCAATATCAGCAGTTATTTTTTGCTAAAGGTTGGCAGTTGATGATTACCATTGTCGTGAGTACGGCATTGGTGATGCTCAGCTCTGCCATCACTTTTATGCTAGGCAATCGTGTTAAGCGCGCGTGGTATCGCCATACACACCATACACATCAATAATCAAACATATCACTAATCATACACATCGTAATTTACTATGAATATTATCTCTATCGGCTGTTTAATCTGGACTATCTTGGCGTATGTTTTAGCAAAGCGGGTGTATGCCCGTTACCCAAAATTTTGGCTCAATCCTGCCATCACAGTGGCGACGGTAACGATTGTTTTGATGATTGTGCTTGGGATTTCTTACCAAACCTATTTTGCCGATACCGCTTGGATTGTTGAGTTGTTGGGCCCTGCCACCGTGGCATTTGCTATACCGATTTATCAGTATCGTCAATTGATTTATCGCTATGCTGTCGTGCTTGCGGTATCGATTGTGGTGGGCATGTTGGTGGGTATTGCTAGCATCATGGTGTTTGCTAGCGTATTTAAATTTGATGCCACCCTCACCTACAGTTTGATGGCACGGTCAATTTCTACCCCATTTGCCATTGATTTGGCGCAGCAGATTCATGGTTCAGCGGCGCTCGTCTCGCTATTTACCTTAATTACTGGGGTGGTCGGCATGGTGATTGGCGATATGGTACTGGCGTGGTCAAAAATTCGTTTTCATCTTGCCCACGGCGTGGCATTTGGTAATGCATCACATGGTTTTGGTACCGCAAGAGCCAGTCAGCGCCATGAAAGCGAAGGCGTGATTGCCAGTCTGACGATGGTATTGGCAGGGTTATTTATGGTATTTTTTGGTCCTGCGCTGATTCATTTAATGACGGCTATTTAACCCATGCTTTTTAAGCTATTTAACACATGCCTTTTAATACCTGCTGTGATTTTACAACCCATCAAAGCTATCTACTCATGAAAACTTGCCAAAATGACGTATTAATATTTGCCAAACAAAATAAAATTAGCGACAATGACCTACCTTTTTTTGGATTGTAGGAAAAAATTATGTCATTACAACAGATTATTGAAGATGCGTTTGAAAACCGTGCCAACCTCAACCCCAATGATGCCACCGACGATGTGCGTGCCGCCGTCAATGATGTGCTCGCCCAGCTCGATGCGGGTACCTTGCGCGTGGCAGAAAAAAAAGACGGTGAATGGATCGTCAACCAATGGGTCAAAAAAGCAGTATTATTATCTTTTCGTCTGAACGACAACCGCATCATGAATGGTGGTCGTGACCTGCAATTCTTTGATAAAGTCGAAACCAAATTTTCCGATTGGGGCGATGAACAATTTGCCAAAGCGGGCGTGCGCGTGGTGCCACCTGCCATCGCGCGTAAAGGCTCATACATTGCCAAAGGCGCTATCTTGATGCCATCTTACGTCAATATCGGTGCCTATGTCGATGAAGGCACAATGGTCGATACGTGGGCAACAGTGGGGTCATGCGCCCAAATCGGTAAAAACGTGCATCTATCAGGTGGTGTCGGCATTGGCGGCGTCCTTGAACCGCTACAAGCCAATCCAACTATTATTGAAGACAACTGCTTTATCGGTGCGCGCTCAGAAATCGTTGAAGGTGTGATTGTTGAGGAAGGCTCGGTGATTTCGATGGGCGTGTATATCGGTCAATCAACCAAAATCCTAGACCGCGAAACAGGCGAAATCAGTTACGGCCGTATTCCTGCAGGGTCAGTGGTCGTGTCGGGCAGTTTGCCAAGCAAAGATGGCTCGCATAGCTTGTACTGTGCGGTAATCGTGAAAAAAGTAGACGCGCAAACCCGCTCTAAAACGTCAATCAACGATTTGCTCAGAATGGACTAGATTTTTAGTCAAGATAACCGTAAATTATTTAAAGCAAATCAGCCATGGTTTGCTTTTTTTACAGCGCTCATTTTTATAGCCTTTATTAAAGGAAACAGTATGTCGTCACAACAAAACACCCCGTATGAAAACGGCATTGCGGTACGCAAACAAGTCATGGGCGAAGCGCATGTGGAGCGTGCCTTGTCACAAGTCACCGAATTTACTGCCCCACTACAAGACTGGATTAATGAACACGCGTGGGGCTCAACATGGCAACGCGACGACACTGATGGAAAAGGAATAGACCGCAAAACCCGCTCGCTAATCACGCTCGCCTTTTTAATCGCGCAAAAATCCCCAACAGAAATAAAAGGGCATATTCGCGGGGCGATTAATAACGGCGCAAGTGTAGCAGAAATTCAAGAAGTGCTACTACATAGCCTACCTTACTGCGGTGCACCAGCGGCACAAGAAGCGTTTCGGGCAGCCGTTGAAGTTTTGGGCGATATGAAACTGCTTTAACCGGTTAATCCAAAAGATTTATTGGCATAAATTTGATAAAATAGCCACTCATTGTCATTAGCTAAATCAACTCTATGCCAAACCAAACCAAATCATTACGCAACATCCATATCCCTACCACTGACCCCGAAGCAGGACTTAAAGTCACTGAGATTTTTTACTCGCTGCAAGGTGAAGCCTTGACCGCAGGATTGCCGACGATTTTTATTCGATTGACGGGCTGCCCGCTGCGCTGCGTGTATTGTGATACCGAATATGCCTTTGTCGGCGGCGAGCGCATGAGTTTGGCGGGGATTTTGGCAGTGTGTCAGAGTTTTCCGTGCCAGCGTATTTGTTTGACAGGTGGCGAACCTTTAGCCCAGCCCAATGCAATCGCTTTGATGAACTTGCTACTGGCGCATGGCTACGAAATTTCGCTTGAAACTTCGGGCGCGCTGTCCGTGGCAGAGGTGCCAACGGCGGTATCTAAGGTCATGGATATCAAAACCCCAAGCTCTCAAGAAGCCGATAAAAATCTGTGGCAAAACCTTCCCTACTTAACTGCCCATGACCAAATCAAATTTGTCATTATGAATCGCGACGATTATGACTGGTCAAAACAAATCCTCGCAGACTACCAACTGGATAAAAAAGTCGCAACGGTATGGTTTTCTCCGATGTTTAATGTGGAAGAACGTCAAGCCAATGTACCTACCCTTGCCACTGAATTGGCAGAATGGATACTTGCCGATGCGCTGCCAGTGCGTTTTCAACTGCAACTGCATAAAATCATTTGGGCAGATGCCAAAGGCAAATAGCCGCTGTTAAATAACCACTGCCAAATAGCCACTATCAAATCGTTAGAACACAACTTAGGGAAATATCAAGCCAATGGGAAAAATGATTGTTTGGGGGCTGATTGCGTCGGCTTTTTTTAGCACGTCGTTTGTACTATATCAATTGATGAGTGTACAAGGCGGACATTGGTTTTGGTCAGCAAGTTTTCGCTGTTTTTTTATGTGGCTGTTGTTATCGGTTTTTATTTTGCTACAAAACAAACTCAATCCATCCAAGCTATTAGCGCTATGTAAACTATTTGCCAGTCATTGGCAGTTTTGGTGTGTGACCGGTGGCATTGGGCTTGGCACGTATGGACTGCTGGCGTTTGCGGCGGATTATGCGCAAGGATGGGTGATTGCCGCGACCTATTTATTTACTGTGGTGGCAAGCTTGGTAGTGCTGAGTTTTTTTGGCCAATCATTTCAAAAAAAAGTCATTGTCTATTCGGTAATTGTATTTATCGGTGTGGTACTTGCCAATGTGGGTGAAGGGTTAAGGCATAGCACGAGCCAAGGCACTGATTGGCATGCTTTGTTGCTATTTGGTGCGCTGCCTGCCTTTATTGCCAGTTTTTGTTTTCCCTTAGGTAATCAGTTGATTTGGCAAGCAGCACAACCCAAAGGGGGCACCACCCATCCTACCCATGAAATGAGCAAGGCAGCGAACAATGAAGCGCGCAAAGTAACGAGCGAATTGGCAACGAGCAAATTGCTACAAAAAGTACCGCAAGTCACTTCCCCACTGCTATCAAATCCACTGCATAAAGTCTGGCTGATGTCGCTAGGGTCATTGCCAATGTGGTTGGTATTAGGCTTTCTGGTACAACCGCCCGCGCCCAGTGTCTCACAAATGACCATTAGTTTTTTGGTTGCCTTGATGGCAGGTGTGCTCGGTACGACCACTTTTTTACATGCCCGTAGTCTTGCCAAACAGCCACAACAACTGGCCGCCGTCGATGCCACACAAGGCAGTGAAATTATTTTTGCGTTGTTAGGCGGTATGTTGCTGCTGCACACGCCCATGCCATCAGGCTTAAGTTTTGTGGGGATTGCGTTGGTGATTATTGGGCTTGTGCTGTTTGCCAAGCAACGCTAGCGGTAGTCCACGTTGTGATAGTTTGCTATAATGCAGGCACTTTTACGTTAACCCTTTATTTAACCGATTAGGATTATTTGATGAATACTTTGACCGCTCTTTCACCTATTGATGGTCGCTATGCCAGTAAAGTGGATAGTTTACGTCCTTACCTGTCAGAATTTGGCTTGATTCATGCCCGTGTGACGGTGGAAGTGCGCTGGTTGCAGACCCTTGCCAATCATGCAGATATTCATGAAATTCAGCCTTTTTCGGCAGCGACCAATGAGCGCTTGGACGCGATTGTAGCCAATTTTAGCGAAGCAGACGCGATGCGTATCAAAGACATCGAACGCACCACCAACCATGATGTCAAAGCCGTTGAATACTTTTTAAAAGAAAAAATTGCCGATATCGATGCGCTAAAAGACGCGGGTGAATTTATCCATTTTGCCTGTACCTCTGAAGACATCAATAACTTATCACACGCGTTGATGCTGAAATCCGGTCGCGACGTACTGGCGCAATCGATGCAAAAAATCATTGATGAGATTGCCGCGCTCGCAGAAATCCATGCCGACCAACCCATGCTTTCGCGCACGCATGGGCAAACCGCGAGCCCAACGACTTTGGGTAAAGAAATGGCAAACGTGGCATACCGTCTGCATCGCCAGCTCAAGCAATTTAACAACGTAGAATTGCTAGGTAAAATCAATGGTGCGGTGGGCAACTACAACGCGCACCTGTCAGCTTACCCACAAATTGACTGGGCAAAAAATGCCGAAAACTTTGTCACCAGCCTTGGGTTGACCTTTAATCCGTATACCACCCAAATTGAGCCACACGACTATATCGCCGAATTGTTTGACGCGCTGCGCCGTTACAATACCATTTTGATTGATTTTAACCGTGATGTATGGACGTATATCTCCTTGGGTTATTTCAAACAAAAACTCAAAGATGGCGAAGTGGGCTCATCCACCATGCCACACAAAGTCAACCCAATTGACTTTGAAAACTCAGAAGGTAATCTAGGTATTGCCAATGCCGTGTTGGCACATTTGGGTGAAAAACTGCCGATTTCTCGTATGCAGCGCGACTTGACCGACTCAACGGTCCTTCGCAATATGGGGGTAGGTTTTGCTCAAAGTTTGATTGCCTTTGACGCCTGCTTAAAAGGTATTGGCAAATTAGAGCTTAACGCTAGTCGTCTCAATGAAGACCTAGAACTTGCACAAGAAGTGTTGGCGGAGCCAATCCAAACCGTGATGCGTCGCTACAATGTTGAAAAACCTTATGAGAAACTAAAAGCCTTGACCCGCGGTCAAGCCATGACTCGTGAGATGATGGTCAACTTTGTCAATGGCGATGAGCTGTCAGCGGTGCCAGAAACTGAGCGTCAACGTTTGGCTGATTTGACCCCTGCCACTTATACAGGTAATGCAGCACAGCAAGCCAAAAACTTGAAAAATTTATTAAAATAAGACTTTTTCGCTCATCAAAAATCAAAAAGGACGCCTAAGCGTCCTTTTTTTACGTGACTTTTTTTTAAATCGAGTTTTTTACAGAATTTTTTTTAGGTGAGTTTGTTGATTAAACTTTGGGTTATTTTTTGGCATAGCCTTGTTGGTTAAGATAAGGCAGCACCTCGGGACGTACGGGTTTATCCAAATAACTTTCAATGGTTTGCACCCAATCCGACCCTGCTTGACCACGCGCCGCATAATAATCTGCAACGGTTTGGTTATACTGGTCTAATGCGGATTTGTCAGCGGGTTCATATTGGTTGGTGGAAACTACCAAGGCCTTTGGCAAACGTGGACGCATGGCAGGGTTTTGGTCAGGATAACCCAATGCCATGCCAAATAGCGGCACCACGCCTTGTGGCAGTTTGAGTATGTCGCCCATCCGTCTGATGTCATTGCGGACGCTGCCCAAATACACACCACCCAATCCAATGCTCTCAGCCGCTAGCAGCAGATTTTGCGCCATAATGGCTGCATCAACCGCCCCAACAATGGTGACTTCAGTCCAATCAATTTGCGCGTTGGGTACAAGGGTTTGGTGGCGGTGGTTGTCCATACAAAAAATTAGTAGCTCGGCACAGTGCTCCACATAGGGATGACCGTATTTTTCCCCGTCTTTGGCTTGCTGGGCATCGGCGCAAATACGGCGGATGTCATAGCGCTGCTTTGCATCTGTCACCCGAATGATGCTCGCCGACTGCAGAAATCCCGATGATGAGCCTGCCATCCCCGCTTCGATAAGCTGCTCAAACGTTGCTGCATCTATTGGCTGATTGGTGAATTTGCGAATCGAGCGATGATTGAGTATCGTCTCTAGGGTGGGTTTACTGTTACTATGCTCACTATGCGTTGTCATGATTTTCCTTGTTATAGTTTGCCTTGTTATGGTTTGTCTTGTTATAGGTTGGGTTATGTTTTGATATTAGGCTTAGGGTTGGTATTTTTGAATCAGTTTTTGGGCTTGCACAATCACTGGGGTATCGACCATCTGTCCATCCATGGCAAATGCCGCAAGCCCTGTCTGCGCATAATGGTCCACCACTTTTTTGGCAAAGGCAAGCTGTGCTTGGCTGGGTCTAGCCAGTGCATTGACAATGGCGACTTGGTTTGGATGAATACACAGCATCCCTGAAAAACCCAAATCGCGCCACCCATTGACCCGCTGAGTCAAACCCTCATCGTCATTAAAAGGCGGATATACGCATTCAATCGGTGGGGTGAGCGCATTGATAGCACTATGCAAGCTTAGCTGATAACGGATTTGGTTGGCAACCATCTGCCCTGCCTCGCTGTCTGCGCGCACGCCCAATTTTTCACAGATATCCAAAAAACCAAAACTGAGCGCAGTCAATCCTGCCGCAGCGGCGATGTCGGGTATATTTGCCATGCCTTTAGGTGTCTCAATCAAGGCAATCATGGGTTTGGAGAGCGCATGACGGACGCGGTCAATCTCTATAGCGTGCTCGACTTTGGGTAGCACTACCCCAATCACGTTGTTCATTGCAGATGCTGGCAAAGATTTGAGCAAATCAATATCGCCTGCTTGGTGGTTGCTACTTGCGGCATTGATACGCACCCAAACAGGCTGGGCATCAGCGCCGCTTAGATAATTGACCACATTGTCACGCGACTCCATTTTGACACTATCACTGACCGCGTCTTCTAAGTCAATTATCACCGTATCTGCGCCACGGGCAAAGGCTTTTTCCACCCGCTCAATATTGATGGCGGGTACAAACAAATAACTGGTTGCGCTCAATCCCTTGGGTTTTGCTACATTGTTTTCGCTCATGTGACATCCTTTTTCGTCAATTTTTGCTGACATATTTTTCTTTTTGGCAAATAACTTATGAAACAGCTTATCAAACAGCTTATCAAGCAACAACGCCCTACCCAAAGTAGCGCGTTTTTTAGCTTATTTTAAAACCGTCAATTTGGCTTTTTCACTGCGGCTAAACAGTAAATTTAACACGATGGCGACCACTGTCGCAGTACCGATACCGCCCAAATTAAATTGTCCAATATGCAAGCTAAAATCCCCAGCGCCCATAATGACGGTCACCGCAGCAATGATTAAATTAGCATTTTTGCTAAAATCAATGTGATTATCGAGCCAAATTTTGACCCCTGCTACCGTGATAAGTCCAAACACCACGATGGAAGCACCGCCCAATAATGGCGCTGGGATGGTATGGATAATCGCGCCAAATTTTGGTGACAGACCCAGTAGCACAGCAATCAAGCCTGCCACCACAAAAACCGTGGTCGAATACACTTTGGTCACTGCCATCACGCCGATATTTTCCGCGTAGGTTGTCACGCCCGTACCGCCCATGCTCGATGACATCGCCGTGCATAGACCATCAGCGAAAAAAGCCCGTCCCATATAGGGCGATACCGCTTGTCCTGTCATGGCTTCTACCGCTTTGATATGGCCTAAATTTTCGGCGATTAAAATAAAGGCAACCGGGGCAATCAAAATCATTGCGTTGATATCAAATGTCGGATGATAAAAATTGGGTAATCCAACCCAAGCTGCTTGGGCAACTGGGGTAAAATCAATCGGCTTGCCATACCCAAGCACATTGGTGAGCACAAAATATGCTATATACGCCAATACCAAACCAATCAGTAGCAACAAACGACGTAGCATACCGCGGCTAAACACAGCGACCGCACTAATACACAGCACCGTCATCAACGCAACCCAACTATCAAACTGGTTGCCCGACACGCCTTTGATAGTCACTGGCGCCAAATTTAGCCCGATAATCATCACAATCGCACCGGTTACCACAGGCGGCATGAGTTTCTCAATCCAGCCAACCCCTGTTTTCATCACCAGTAATCCGACCATGCCATAAAAAATACCACAGACAAAAATACCACCGAGCGCCACGGATAAATTACCGTTAAAGCCTGAACCTGTATAAGCCGTCGCGGTAATCACGGGCGCGATAAACGCAAAACTTGACCCTAAATAACTGGGTACTCGCCCACCCGTCAAAAAGAAAAACAGCACCGTACTGAGCCCCGCCATCAAAATCGCAAGGTTGGCATCAAATCCCATCAATAGCGGCGCAAGCACAGTTGCCCCAAACATCGCAAACGCATGTTGCAGCCCAAGTAACAGACTTTTATCAGCAGGTAAATACTCATGAATACGCACAGGATGATGATCTAAATGCCCATCGTAAGGCTGCCATTTTGGGAACCAGCCGCTATCATTGCCGGTATTTTGATGGGTGGGTTGTCTTTGCGAATTTGCCATAATTTTGCTCTCATCTGTCAACTGCGCGAATTTTACACGTTATTTTTGTTTTGTCAAAAAACCCTGCGCTTTGAGCCAATCTTCTGCAGCAGCGACATACGGTTGACTGTAGTAATCGGCAAATTTTTGACGGTATGGCTTACGCTCACGCGCTTCATTAAAGGCCAAAATGGTTTGCTCATAATCGGCGAGCATTTGTGGTAACGCGTCAACTTGATACTGATTGTCAAAATACACCGCAGATTTTGGTAAACGCGGTTTTAGGCGCATTTCCACGCTAGGTTTACCAATACATAAGCCGAAAATTGGATAGGTATATTTTGGTAGCTGAAGCAGTTCGATTAAGTCATTGGCAATCATACGCAAACCGCCAATCGGACAGGTGGCATAACCCAAACTCTCTGCCGCCACTGTGGCATTTTGCGCCGCCAATGCCGTATCGGTAGCGAGGGTAATCAATGTATCACTATCCTTAAAACCCTCAAAGCTGCCATCATACGCTTCACTGCTCAAATAGGAGCGATAACCATCCATCACAAATACCAAAAACACACTACATTGGGCTATCTGTGGGTTACGCGGTTGCAAATCGACGATTTTTTGACGTAACGCCTTATCACTGATGTTGATAATGCTGTAGTGCTGTCCGTTTTGCCAACTGGGCGCTTGCTGGGCGCATTTGATGATGTCGTTTAATTGCGAATCTGGCACAGTGGCGCTACTGTCAAATTCTCGATACACCCGATGATTTTGTAAAAGTTCAATGGTTTGATTACTCACAGTTTGATTATTCATGATTGCCCCGTTAAAAGTGATTTAAACATGATTTAATGATTGTTGATACGGTCGCCAAAGTAGCGCCACCCCAATAAGCAAAACGATGGCAGAGACGGGTAACAACGCAAGCCAAATATTTTTGCCTGTTGCAACTAGCGCAGTTAGCGGTCCGATAAGCTGCCCAAATGCAAAACTTGCGGTCATCAGCGCACTTAAGTTGTATTTAGGGTAGTGCGTGACTTGGCTTGCCGCCACTTGCAGCCCTGCCATCGTCACCACCATAAAGGTGCCGCCCACCATCAGCGCTGACAACATCAAACCTGTCAACGATTGCCAAAGCGCAGGCAATAATGTACCAACCGCCATGATAATTTGTGACACTCGCCAAACGCCGAGCAAAGAAAAGTTGTTATAACGGCGTTGTAACCCCTGCGACAACACCACCGACAAAGCCGCCGCCAACCCAAAAAATGGCCAAATCAGCAAATAACTTTGCCCCGATAACCATTGCTTGGCGATTTGTGGCAAAAAAGTCGCAGGTAAAATATAGCCAAACCCAAATAAGCCGTAGGCAGTTAATACATTCGCTAATTTTAGCTTGGCAGGTGTTATGCTAGCGGTAGGATTGGTATGGCTGGCTTTGGTATAAGCAGCTTTGCTAGGGTTGGTTTTGGCAGCGGCTATTGAGGCAGCGGCTGTTGAGGCAAACTGCGAGTTGATTTTCGCCAGCAGAAAGGTGACAAGCAGGGTGGCGAGCAGCGCAATCACGCCTAGATACTGCCATAATCGACTCGATAATGGACTGAATGATGACTGGGCCGCGATAGTCGCCGTCGCTGATTGAAAAATAAAATAGCTACAAATCAATCCTGTAAGGGTGATACCGATACCGACGCCCGTATAAATCAAACCACTGCTGGCTATCTGTCTTGATTTTAACCAATTGATTGCAAACGCACTGATAGATACCAGCACCCAAGCGCTTGCCACACCCGCCAAAAAGCGTAACACCAGTAACCAGTCAAAGCTGCTTAGCGAAGCCAGCCAAGTGGTGAGCGTCACTAAGGTAAGACCTAAGACGACAAAAAGCGGATGTCGCTTACTTTTAAGCAGTGACAGTGCCCCGACCAAATAGCCAATATAGTTGCTACTTGATAACCACGCCGTTTGCGCAAGATGCACCGTGCCTTCTTGTATCATCAAAGGCAAAATCGGTGTAAAGGCAAATCGTCCGATTCCCATTGCCACCGCAAGCGCGGTACTCGCTAGGATAAAGCAAAATATAATCTGTTGTCGGTCAGATTGTGACATTTTGCGTTACCCCTTGATTTTATTGACACGGCTTTCAGCGTTTAAGCTTGCATTTTAAAGATTATTGAGCATACTTTGCAAGGTTTCCTTCACATTTTTGGACGACATATTAGCTTGGCTTAATATCAAAGCCTGTTTAACCATTGACTTTTTGTCTGCTACCAAGGCATTCCAATTTGATAAACCTTGAATCAAACGCGACGCCAACAGTGGGTTACGTTTATCCAAATCTTGCATCATGCTCAAATACTGCTCAACGCCCTGCTGTGTCCAAATTTTGGTAGGCTGTGCAAGCAATCCGCCGAGCACTGCCCGCACACGATTTGGGGTATTGATGTCAAAGTCTTGGTGTGAGGTTAACGCAAAAATATCGGCAACGCTCGCCTGACTGTCATTGGCTTGGACACCAAACCATAAATCCATCACCAATGCATCATGATGAAAGCGTTGGTAAAAATCGGCAAGCCATTCGGCTTTTTGGGGCAAACCATGCGCCACCGCCGCATTTAACGCACCTAAACGCTCAGTCATACAAGACGCTTGTTGGTATTGGGTAATCGCCCAATGTTTGGCATCACTCACGCCTGCCAATAACGCCATATCCAGCACCACATTTCGCCACGCCCGCACGCCCATGGCTTCGGCTGTATCTTCATACGCGCTAATCGGCAGTTTGGCATACGCACTTTGCCAAATGTCTTTAAGCTCTACCGCCACGGCTTTTTTGACCGCTTGATGACGGGCACGAACTTGGCTAGGGTCATAGTCGGTCTGAATCGCACTGCCTAGTTCTCGCTCGCTTGGCATATCTAGTAACCGCGCCGCTAGCATGGGGTCGGTTTCTGATAGCGCTGGCAGACTGGCTTTTAATGCCGTGATATAGGCATCGGTATCGGCATTTTGCAATAAAATACGATTGACCAACAACTGTGCCGCTTGCCAACGGTTAAAGCCATTGGTCTCATACTGCATCAAAAACGCCAAATCATCATTGCTATAATTAAAATTAAGCTGAACAGGGGCAGAAAAATCACGAAGCAATGACACCACAGGGTCAAAATCCGCCTTAGCAAATAACCCATCAAATTCAAAGCTCTGGCTATCATCTTTTAACAATACCAAGTCTTCTTTCGCCAACTCACCCGTAGCACGGTTAAAAATCGCCATCTTAACAGGAATCGGCAAGGCTTTTGGTGCAGGATAGCCTGCCACTTGGCGCGTTTGTTGGCTTAACGATAGCGCCAGACGGTTATTTTCCACAGTAAAATACCCTGATAACGTGGGCGTGCCTGGCTGGGTGTACCAATCAATAAATGTTTCAATACTTGGGTCTGCAACGCTCAGTGCAGATAACAAGTCTTCAACCGTGACTGCTTGCCCGTCATAACGGCGAAAATATTCGTCCGTGCCTTGGCGGAATTTGTCTTTGCCAAGCGTATTGGCAATCATGCGCACGATTTCTGCGCCTTTCTCGTACACTGTGGCGGTGTAGAAATTATTAATCTCGACAAAATGGTCAGGGCGTGGCGGGTGCGCCAATGGGCTGGCATCTTCAGGAAACTGCGCCGCTCGCAATGTTGCCACATCATCAATCCGCTGTACCGCAGGGGAATGCAGACTTTCGGAAAAAGACTGGTCACGAAATACGGTAAAGCCTTCTTTTAGGCACAGCTGAAACCAGTCACGGCAGGTGATACGGTTGCCCGTCCAGTTATGGAAGTATTCATGGGCAATCACCGCTTTGACATTAAAGTTACGGCGATCGGTGGTGGTCTCTGGGCTAGATAGTACGCAAGCGGTGTTAAAGATATTTAATCCCTTGTTTTCCATCGCGCCCATATTAAACTGGCTAACCGCCACAATCATATAGCGGTCAAGGTCATACGCCCGTCCGTAGTTGTCTTCGTCCCATTTCATTGAGTCTTTTAACGCTTGCATGCCGACATGGCACTGCTCGATGTTCTCATGCTTGGCGTATAATTCAAGCAGCACCTCACGCCCTTCACTAGTGACATACTGATCGGTCAATACGTCCAAATCTGCCATCACGCAAGCGAATAGATAACTCGGTTTTTTAGTAGGGTCTTGCCACACCGCAAAATGACGGTCGCCCGCAAGCTCGCCTTGGTCGATTAAATTACCATTGGCAAGCAGCGTTGGGTAAGTTTTATCCGCTTCAATGCGTGTGGTGAAGGTGGCAAGCACATCGGGACGGTCTGGATAAAAGGTAATTTTACGAAACCCTTCTGGCTCACACTGGGTACAGAACATTTTGTCCGCCCCTTCCCCTGCTTGGTATAAGCCTTCAAGACTGGTATTGGTTTGCGGCACGATGGTGACAACGGTGGTAATCTGACAATTATCTGGCGCGTTAACAATCGTTAGGCTTTCTTGGTCTAGTTGGTAGTCGCTTTCGCTTAAAGTTTTGCCGTTTAAGGTAATTGATTCAAGTTGTAATTCTCGTCCAAAGAGTACCAAATCGCCTGCCGTGTTTCTTGTCATGTCAAGATTGGCGGTGACGGTTGCATGCTTTTTATCAGCGCCGTCAAACAACTCGATGTTAAGGTCAATGTGATTGACGCTAAAGACCGGCGGCGTGTAGTCTTTTAGGTAGATTTTTTGCGGTTGGTTACTATTTTTTAAACTGGGGTCTGGTGTGGGTATATTAGTGGGTACATCGGGCATTTCGGTGTTTAATAGCTGTGGGTTTTCGGTTTGGTTGGTTTCGGTGACGTTGGTCATATATTTCTTTAGCTCGCAATGTGTTGTTAAAAATTATTCTCATTCAATGTGGCTATTATGCCATAATTAATGACGTTTTTTGGTCACAATCCATAATGACTTTGTTATTACATTTGCATGCTATTTTTTTTATTTTTATCGGATAAAATTTCAACTCTTTTTGACTCGTTTGTGGGTGACATGATGGATAATTTTGTAGGTAATTTATTTGATTTAGATTGGAAATTGATGGTAGTTCACATGTTTCAAATGGTGATAGCGTTTGTGTTGGTATTACCTGTAGGCTACAATCGTGAGAATAGTCGACAAAACATTGGGCTGCGCACTTTTCCGCTTGTAAGCCTGGCAAGCTGTAGTTTTGCGCTGCTTGCGTTTGAAGTGCAAGGCGATGACCCCAGTGCAATGGGGCGCATCGTAAGCGGCGTGGTAACGGGAATTGGCTTTATCGGCGGTGGGGCAATTCTCAAAAAAGATGGCATGATTGAAGGGACGTCGACAGCGGCTGCGATTTGGTCAGCGGGCTGTGTGGGCGTGGCAGTGGCAATGGGACGGCTAGAGATTGCGGTATTGATTAGTGTGTTTATGGTAGGGATTTTTTATTTTGTTAGTCCGTTAAAACAAAAACTTAGCAAGGATAATGAGGATGTTTAATGTAAAAAGTTGGAAGATAGCTTAAACTTGCCCCAAGAAAAGCTGTTACTCTTCTTGGGGTAAACCGCTAGTTTAACACCCATCGTCCACTATCATTGCAACACAAACTCTCTTAGGCTTACCACTTTATCGCGCACTTTTGCCGCTTCCTCAAATTTTAAATCACGAGATAACGCTTTCATCTCTTTTTCTAGCCTTGCAATCTCTTTGGCAAGCAAATCAGGCGAACGCAAAATCGAAATATCCACATCCGGGAAGGCATTAGTAACTGCAATCGCTTGGTTATCATTCGGGGCTTCTGCCTCGCCTGTGTCGATTTTATCGGTAATCTGACGACGAGCGGACGTCGGTGTGATACCATGTTCTTCGTTATATGCCATCTGTTTGGCACGGCGACGCTCGGTTTCTTCAATCGCCTTTTGCATACTTGGGGTAATGCTGTCAGCGTACAAAATCGCCTTACCATTGACATGGCGCGCGGCACGACCGATGGTCTGAATGAGCGAACGCTCCGAGCGTAAAAAGCCTTCTTTATCCGCATCAAAAATCGCCACCAGACTCACCTCAGGCATATCCAAGCCCTCACGCAACAGGTTGATACCGACCAGCACATCATGCACACCTGTGCGCAGTTCGTGGATGATTTTCATCCGCTCCACCGTGTCGATATCCGAGTGCAAATAAGCGACTTTGATATTGTATTCTTTTAGATAACTGGTCAAATCTTCTGCCATGCGTTTGGTGAGCGTGGTAATCAGCACTCGCTCATCTTTGGCTTTACGAATGTTGATTTCTGATAGCACATCATCAACTTGGGTCAAGACAGGGCGAATCTCAAGCTGTGGATCAACTAGACCGGTCGGACGTACCACTTGCTCAACGACCTGTTCGCTGTGCTCAAGCTCGTATTGGGCAGGGGTCGCCGACACAAAAATGGTCGCAGGGGTAATACGCTCCCATTCTTCAAACATCAGCGGGCGGTTATCCATCGCAGATGGCAGGCGAAAGCCGTAATTGACCAAGGTTTCTTTACGACTTCTATCGCCTTTATACATCGCGCCGACTTGTGGCACGGTTACATGGCTTTCATCAATAAATAACAAGGCATCGGGCGGAATATAGTCAAATAACGTCGGCGGTGCTTCACCCGCAGGACGTCCCGATAAGTGGCGCGAATAGTTCTCAATGCCGTTACAGTAGCCAAGCTGTTGAATCATTTCCAAATCATAAGTAGTGCGTTCTTTGATACGCTGCGCTTCAATCAGTTTGTCATGCGCTCGAAAATACTCAAGGCGTTGTTCAAGCTCGGCTTTGATAGTGCCACTTGCTCTTTCTAGCTTGTCTCGTGGGGTGACGTAGTGTGATTTTGGATAGATGGTAATGCGTGGCACACTGCGCACGTTCTTGCCTGTCAACGGGTCAAACCAAGTGATTTTTTCTACTTCATCATCAAACATACTGATACGCACCGCAAGCTGTTCAGACTCAGCTGGGTAAATATCTAGCACTTCGCCACGCAAGCGGTAAGTACCTCGCCCAAAGTCAAGCTCGTTACGCGTATATTGCAGCTCCACCAAGCGTTTGAGCATGGCAGTGCGGTCGATTTTGTCACCCACCACGATATGGAGGAGCATTTTTAGGTAGCTTTCTGGGTCACCCAAACCATAGATACAAGACACCGATGCAATGATAATGGCGTCACGACGTTCGAGTAGCGCACGCGTGGCGGACAGTCGCATTTGGTCGATATGGTCGTTAATGGCGCTGTCTTTTTCGATAAAGGTATCGCTAGCAGGTACATACGCTTCAGGCTGATAATAGTCGTAATAACTGACAAAATACTCCACAGCATTGTGGGGAAAGAACGCCTTAAACTCGCCATATAGCTGGGCAGCAAGGGTTTTATTATGTGCCATGATAATGGTAGGACGCTGGCATTGGGCAATCACTTTTGCCATGGTGTAGGTTTTACCTGAGCCTGTCACCCCTAAGAGCAACTGACCGTGCATGCCTTTGTCGACACCGTCAACCAATTTGGCAATCGCTTGCGGTTGGTCGCCTGATGGTTCAAATTCGGTCACCATCTCAAAAGGTTTACTTGAGATTTGGGTGCCACTGGCATTGACACCTGTGATTTGGGCATCATCTTGGATTTGGCGGGCTAGTTGGCTAAGTTCACGTTCGGAGCGGGAAGATTGAGGTGGTCGCATTTTATTGTCTTTATAGTAGTCACAGATGGGTAAATAATGGGGTTGATGGGTGAGAAGTTAAAGCAAAATAACGCGAAATATTGTATCAGTGATTGGGTTTATCAAAAAAGACCACCCATTAACAAACCAGCCCTCATCAAATTTGTTAAAATTCCCCCATTAGCCTATTGCAGTTAGGCATTTAAAAGCATTAGGTTAATTTGGCAAAATCCCTTATAATATCCCCTGACTTTTTCACTTTAGCGGCAGTGACTTGTATGAGTCATTATGCTATTAGTCATATTAATCATTTTTTCGTTAATCATTTTGCAAACTTGCTCGTGCTGTATCGCAGTCCGTGACTTTCTATTTTTGCTTTGTTCTCGTTTTAAAAATGTAAAATAGAGATAGGTTTGCAAAGCGATTAATTTTCTATCACCCTTGATGTAATGAGAAAATTAAATGCGTGAATATCAACTATTTACCTCTGAATCTGTCAGTGAAGGTCACCCAGACAAACTCGCTGACCAAATCTCTGATGCTATCCTTGACGCCATCCTTGAGCAAGACATCCATGCGCGTGTGGCATGCGAAACCTTGACCAAAACAGGCGGTGTGGTGCTGGCGGGCGAAATCTCTACCACCGCCAATGTTGATTTTGAAAAAATCGTGCGTGATACCGTCCTGCGCGTTGGCTACAACAGCTCAGAATTGGGCTTTGATGGCGCAACCTGTGCGGTTATCAATATGCTTGGCAAACAATCTCCCGAAATCGCCCAAGGCGTTGACCGCTCGCGCCCTGAAGAGCAAGGTGCCGGTGACCAAGGCTTGATGTTTGGTTATGCCACTCATGAGACGGATGTGTTGATGCCTGCCCCCATTCAGTTTTCCCATCGTTTGATGGAAAAGCAAGCGCAATTGCGTAAAGACGGCACATTAGCGTGGCTGCGTCCCGATGCCAAAGCGCAAGTCACGGTACGCTATGATGGCGATAAACCTGCGTTTATTGATGCGCTGGTACTATCAACCCAACACGATCCAAGTATCTCGCAAAAAGACTTGCATGAAGCGGTGATGGAAGAAATCATCAAGCCTGTCATCCCAGCTGCCATGCTGCACAAGGACACGAAGTATCATATCAACCCAACAGGGTTATTTGTGATTGGTGGTCCTGTGGGGGATGCGGGTTTGACGGGTCGTAAAATCATCGTAGACACGTATGGCGGCATGGCGCGTCACGGCGGCGGTGCGTTCTCAGGTAAAGATCCGTCAAAAGTTGACCGCAGTGCAGCCTATGCAGGGCGGTATGTTGCCAAAAATATCGTAGCGGCAGGACTGGCGGAACGCTGTGAAATTCAAGTAAGTTATGCCATTGGGGTGGCAGAGCCAACCTCTATCTCTGTCAACACGTTTGGCACGGGCAAAATCAGCGATGACAAGATTGTCGATTTTATTCGCCAGCATTTTGATTTACGTCCGTATGGTATCACGCGTATGCTTAACCTACTCCAGCCCATGTATGAGCAAACAGCGAGCTATGGTCACTTTGGTCGCCAAGGCACTGAAACCGCTTTTACTTGGGAGCGTACCGACCGCGCGGCACTACTTAAAGCAGACGCGGGTTTATAATTTTATTGACGAAATACAAGATTTGTAGGGTGCGTTTTACGCACCTTTTTAACGTTTAATTGATGGTAGAAAATTGTAGAGAAAAATTATGAGCGAAAACACCAACCAAATCACCGAAGAAATGAATGCGTTTTATGAGCGCGCTGATGAGTTTATCCAGCTTGCCAATACCCTTCGCACCGATGATATACACGCAGGTAAAATCAATGCCTCCATGCTGTATGCGGTCGCGCGTTTTAGCGCATGGACAGCGGCAACGGGATTCGTCAAAGGCAGTGACTACGCCAAAGAAAAACAAGATATTATCGAACATTTCACCAAGAATTTTGAGCGTATGCTGTCGGATAATATCGATGACTATGCCGAAAACTTCCAAAAATATATGCAAATCGGCAATTAATTGCAGTCCAACAACACGAGCATTTCATTAAAAAAGCGTATTGAATCGTCATACGCTTTTTTTATTGCAGTGCTTATCATCTAAACCCGCAATTATTTGAACAATTAATTATTTAAACCATCGATAAAACAACCAACCTATTATCAGGATGACCAAGATAATCACACTCACGCGTTTCACCCATCTTGGCAATAACGGTAGGGTGATATTCTCTTGTTTAAGATGATTATCTAATCCTTGTGTCAATGTGCTAAAGCCTTGCTCTTTAGTCTCTACTGATGACGCAGGATGAGCAGTAGGCGGCGTTTGACTGTTTGCCGCTAATGCTTGGTTTTCATACGCATCTATTTGTTGTTTTGCCTCATCTAAGCTAATCCCCTGCTCTTGTGCGTGGGTTTTGATGGCGATGACGTAGTTTTTTTTATCGACCAGTTGCTTAATATGACTCGGTAACGTTGATTGTGCCATAAGTAATTCCTCAAATTTTAACCTGTATATCATGCCTAGTTTGTTCAACTTATTTTAGAAGAATGTAGCAACAGGCGCCTGTTTATTGTAAATAAATGTAAATAAATGCTTCATACTTTGAGCAAAATATTCATGTTTTAAAAGTTAGAGCGACCAATTATGTAAAAATAGAAGTTTACTATTTATTTTTCGCATACTGTTATTTTTACTTAACTTAATTTTTAAAAATGGCGTACTGACGGTTAGTTTTTTTGTGCGTATACTTATGGATATACTAAGGCAAAGCAGCAAATAACCTGTCCTACACCTAAAGCAGGGCTGATTAACACTAACTTTGCTATTTTCCCCTTCAATCATGTAAAAAGGAAGCAACATGGCACCTATCTCTGCAGGTCGCAAATTCCGTGACGCCATCGAGTCTGAAAAAGCCGAAGGTCGTCCCCTTCAAATCGTTGGTACTATCAATGCCTACACTGCCATGATGGCAACCCAAGTCGGTCATAAAGCGATTTATCTGTCAGGTGGCGGTGTTGCCAATGCCTCATTCGGTTTGCCCGACCTCGGTATGACGAGCCTTAACGATGTATTAACCGATGCTACCCGTATCACCAATGCGGTTGACACGCCATTATTGGTTGACATCGACACAGGTTGGGGCGGCGCATTTAACATCGCCCAAACCATCAAACAAATGGAAAAAGCAGGCGTTGCCGCGGTTCATATCGAAGACCAAGTAGCGCAAAAACGCTGTGGTCATCGCCCCAACAAAGAAATCGTCTCAACCAGCGAGATGGTTGACCGCCTAAAAGCTGCGCTGGATGCCAAAGTTGACCCAGATTTTGTGGTGATGGCACGAACCGATGCGCTGTCAGTGGAAGGTTTGGATGCTGCGGTTGAACGTGCGGTGGCGTTTCAAGAAGCAGGCGCGGACATGATTTTTGCCGAAGCATTGACCGATATCGCCATGTACCGCAAATTTACCGACGTGTTAGACATTCCCGTGCTTGCCAATATGACTGAGTTTGGACAAACCGACCTTTACAGCACCAAAGAGCTGTTTGACGTGGGCGTTGACATGGTACTTTATCCATTATCTGCGTTTCGTGCGATGAATAAAGCCGCACTCAATGTCTACCAAGCCTTAAAAGATGAAGGCGTACAAACCTCCGTGGTCGACACCATGCAAACTCGTATGGAATTGTATGATTTCTTAAACTACCACTCATATGAGCAAAAATTGGACGCATTATTTAAATCAAAAAAATAATTAACGAACTTTGCTAATTACTTAAGGCTAAACACTGAATGCCAAACATTTAATAAAGCTAAAAAGGAGTTTTACCATGTCAAAAGACACCCCAGTGACAGACACGACTGACAACAAGCCAAAACCTAAAAAAAGCGTTGCCCTATCAGGGGTACCTGCCGGTAACACTGCCCTATGTACCGTAGGTCGTACAGGTAATGACTTAAGCTATCGTGGTTATGATATTTTGGATTTGGCAAAAGACAGCGAGTTTGAAGAAGTGGCGCACCTACTGATTCATGGTCATTTGCCAAACCGTCATGAGCTAGCGGCGTACAAGAAAAAACTCAAAACCCTGCGTAACTTGCCGGTCAATGTACTGGCGGTGCTTGAAGCCTTGCCTGCCCACGCCCACCCGATGGATGTGATGCGTACTGGCGTATCGGCACTGGGCTGCACCTTGCCCGAGCGTGAAAGCCAACCTACCTCAGAAGCCCGTGATATCGCCGACAAGCTTATTGCCTCATTAGGCTCAATGCTGCTGTACTGGTACCACTACAGCCACAATGGCAAAGTGATCAGCCTTGAGAGCGACCAAGACAGCATTGGTGGTCACTTCCTTGAGCTACTACAAGGTGAAGCCCCCAGTGAATCGCATATCAAAGCCATGCACATCTCACTCATCTTATACGCTGAGCATGAGTTCAATGCATCAACCTTCACCAGCCGCGTGATTACGGGGACTGGCTCGGATATGTATTCCGCCATCTCAGGCGCAATCGGTGCATTAAAAGGTCCAAAACATGGCGGCGCCAATGAAGTGGCGTATGACATCCAAAAACGCTATCGCAATGCCGACGACGCAGAAAAAGACATCCTTGAACGTCTTGAGAAAAAAGAAGTTATCATTGGCTTTGGTCACCCTGTGTATACCGTGAGCGACCCACGCAACGTGGTCATCAAAGAAGTGGCACGTAACTTGTCCAAAGAAACGGGCGACATGACCCTATTTGACGTGGCAGAACGCCTAGAAACCGTGATGTGGGACAACAAAAAAATGTTCCCAAATCTCGACTGGTTCTCAGCGGTCAGCTACCACAAAATGGGCGTACCCACTGCCATGTTTACCCCATTATTTGTGATTGCGCGTACCGCAGGTTGGTCAGCGCACGTGCTTGAACAACGTGCCGATGGCAAAATCATCCGTCCTTCTGCCAACTATACAGGCCCTGATGACCAAAAATTTGTACCGCTAGATGAGCGTCAATAATTAGCGTTTTAATCGTATAAAAAGCCTTTCAGGTCAGCCTACCCATTGATTTGAAGGGCTTTTTTTCTAATGGATTATTAATTTTAAGGTTAAGCCAAATGACAAGCCAATACCGCAAGCCCTTGCCCAATTCTGATTTGGAATACTACGACACCCGCCAAGCGGTGAATGACATCACCCCAGACGCGTATGACAAACTCCCTTACACCTCGCGTATTTTAGCTGAGCAACTGGTGCGTAAAGTCAGCGACCCAAACGAACTGACCGCTGCGCTCAAACAGCTCATCAACCGTGAGCGTACGTTAGACTTTCCTTGGTACCCTGCGCGTGTGGTGTGTCACGACATCTTGGGTCAAACTGCCCTTGTGGACTTGGCAGGCTTGCGTGATGCTATCGCTGAGCAAGGCGGCGACCCAAGCAAGGTCAACCCTGTGGTACAAACCCAGCTGATTGTTGACCACTCGCTCGCTGTGGAATGTGGTGGTTATGACCCAGATGCGTTTGAAAAAAACCGCGCCATCGAAGACCGCCGCAACGAAGACCGTTTTCACTTTATCAACTGGACAAAGACTGCCTTTGAAAACGTCGATGTAATTCCCGCAGGTAACGGCATCATGCACCAAATCAACCTGGAAAAAATGTCACCTGTTATCCAAGTACAAAATGGCGTCGCCTACCCAGATACTTGCGTGGGCACAGACAGCCACACCCCGCACGTGGATGCGCTGGGGGTGATTTCGGTGGGTGTCGGTGGACTGGAAGCAGAAACCGTGATGCTCGGTCACCCATCGATGATGCGTCTGCCTGATATCGTGGGTGTACACCTCAAAGGCAAACGCCAAGCAGGCATCACCGCCACCGATATTGTGTTGGCATTGACTGAGTTTTTGCGTAAAGAGCGCGTGGTCGGTGCATATGTGGAATTTTTCGGTGAAGGCGCAGACAGCCTATCCATCGGTGACCGTGCCACCATCGCCAACATGACCCCAGAATATGGCGCAACCGCAGGGTTATTTTATATTGATGGGCAAACCATCGACTATTTACGCCTCACAGGTCGTGAAGACAAACAAGTCGAATTGGTGGAAAACTATGCCAAAACCGCAGGTCTTTGGTCATCTGATCTCATCAATGCCCACTATGAGCGTGTGCTTGAGTTTGATTTGTCACTCGTCACCCGTAACATGGCAGGTCCTTCAAATCCTCATGCTCGCGTATCGACTTCTGAGCTCTCTGCCAAAGGCATTGCCCATGCCGAAGGCGAAGCGGTGCCTGAATCAGAGAATGGCTTAATGCCTGATGGTGCGGTGATTATCGCGGCTATTACCTCGTGTACCAACACCTCAAACCCTCGTAACGTGGTGGCAGCGGCATTACTTGCCAAAAAAGCCAACGAACTTGGCTTGACCCGTAAACCTTGGGTGAAATCATCATTCGCACCGGGCTCAAAAGTGGCTGAACTGTATTTGCAAGACGCTAATCTATTGCCGGAACTGGAAAAACTGGGCTTTGGTATCGTGGCATTTGCCTGTACCACTTGTAACGGTATGTCGGGTGCGTTAGATCCCGCGATTCAGCAAGAAATCATCGACCGTGACCTGTATGCCACTGCGGTGTTGTCAGGCAACCGCAACTTTGATGGACGTATCCACCCGTATGCCAAACAAGCCTTCTTGGCAAGCCCGCCGCTGGTGGTGGCTTATGCGATTGCAGGGACGATTCGTTTTGACATCGAAAAAGACGTGCTTGGCGTGGTCAATGGGAAAGAGATTCGCCTTATCGACATTTGGCCATCGGATGAAGAGATTGACGCGATTGTGGCAAAACACGTCAAACCTGAGCAATTCCGTCAAATCTATATCCCGATGTTCAACCTTGACCGCAGCGAAAAAGCCGACAGCCCACTGTACAACTGGCGACCCATGTCAACCTATATCCGCCGTCCACCTTACTGGGAAGGCGCGCTAGCGGGTGAACGCACCCTCAAAGGCATGCGTCCCCTCGCCATCTTGCCTGACAATATCACCACCGACCACTTGTCACCGTCCAATGCGATTTTGGCAAGCTCGGCAGCAGGCGAATACTTGGCAAAAATGGGCTTGCCCGAAGAAGACTTTAACAGCTATGCCACCCACCGCGGCGACCATCTGACCGCGCAACGTGCGACCTTTGCCAATCCAAAACTGTTCAATGAAATGGTGAAAAATGACGATGGCAGTACCAAACAAGGTTCACTGGCTCGCGTTGAGCCTGAAGGTCAAGTGATGCGGATGTGGGAAGCGATTGAGACCTACATGAACCGTAAGCAACCACTCATCATCATCGCCGGGGCGGACTATGGTCAAGGCTCTAGCCGTGACTGGGCTGCCAAAGGTGTGCGCCTGGCTGGGGTGGAAGCGATTGTGGCGGAAGGGTTTGAGCGGATTCACCGTACCAACCTTATCGGTATGGGCGTGCTGCCGCTTGAATTTAAAGCTGGGACGACGCGTATCACGCTAGGGCTAGATGGTACTGAGACCTATGATGTGATTGGCGATATTTCACCACGTTGTGATTTGACGCTAGTGATTAATAAAGAAGGCTCGCAGCCGCTTGAAGTGCCTGTGACCTGCCGTCTTGATACCCAAGCGGAAGTGGATACTTACAACGCTGGGGGCGTATTGCAAAAATTCGCGCAAGACTTTTTAAAAGGTGAAGTGGCTTAACATATAAGAATGTATGAGATTAGAGTTGAACTCTAATCTCTTTCAATTGAAATCTTAGTTGTTAGAAATTTAACTAATTCATTATAGTACTCTAAGGCTGATTCAAATTTTTTAAAGTTTGCATCAATATCCTCCCACCCAGTCTCAAGATTACAATCAAACCCCTCATGAGCAATCTTATTTCTAACATTTCCTAGATTCAAAAAATTTCTTTCACCATCTTTAAGTGTATTATTCTCACTCAATTTACATTTAAACTCTTTACTGAAATCTTCACCCCAAAAACCATAAAATGAATTTGCATTGTTACTAGTCCAAGAAAATAAACTATGGTATTTTCTTGAAAGAGTAAATTTAAATGTAAAGTGATAAAAAATACTTGAATCATTATGATTCGAAAATATCAAAGCTAAAGTTTTAGTTAAATGCCTTTCAAAAGAATTAGCTATTGAAATAATAAATACTTTGTTACTTCTATCTTTAAAGCGAGTAAGTACTGATAAAAGTTCTGTATTTATAGCTAATGATTGGTTTAAAGATTCTAAGTCCTTAATGTAATCACTGTATGAATTTTTAACTGTCAAGAATTCATCATCATTTCTGAAGTCTGATTTTATAGTAAAAGAAATTAAAAACTACCACAAATCCACATAAAGTAGAAGAATAGCTTATCGATATCATCAAGTCGCCAATCTTGTCTTAACCTTTTAACCCAAGCCCAAATATGTTCAATAGGATTGAGGTCAGGACTGTAAGGCGGCAACCAAAGAATTGTATGACCTGCTTGCTCGATAAGATTTTTAATATCTTCTCGAATGTGAAATCTAGCGTTATCCATTACAATCAAGCTATGTGGTGACAATGCAGGTAATAACAGATTTTTTATCCAATGATAAAAGACATCAGCGTTAATATTAAAATCGTATAGCCCTACAGCAAACAGCTGATTACCATGAATAGCCCCAATCGCATTGGTGGTACTTTTTAGCTGCCAGTTGTAGCTATCAAAGCATTTTTGCCCCCTTGGTGCATAAGCATAAGGGCGATAGCTACTAGTTTTAAAGCCACATTCATCAAGGTAGATAATAGGTCGGTTACTGCTTTGATAGTCTGCCAGTTGCTGGATGAATGTCTGGCGTTTTATTTCATCTGCCTGTGGGTGTTTAAGTATCTTTTTTTTGAGTGATTTTAAGCCGCTTTAAGGCTATCCCAATCGCTCTTTGAGTGCAGTTGAAACGTACGGCTCGCTCTCGTTGATAGCTGTCAGGGTATTTTTCGACATCTTGCTTGAGTAAAGCCATGTCGATTTTGCCTTTACGAGTTTTAACCACTTTGCGTTCTGGTTGTTTTTTCCAGTTTTGTAAAGTGCGTGTGCTGATATTAAATTCTTGGGCAAGGCTACGAATGCTTCTTCCTGCTTCGTGCTTGTCCAGTATCATTTGTCGGTAGTCGGTTGAGTATGCCATTTTGTTATTGTAGCACTTCTAGATTTCTTTAACTATATAATATGCTTGTCCACTTAAAAAAACCCCTAGTTTCATAGTTTTTCATTAGCTATTTCAAGTCTTTTATTAATATTATTACGTGAAGTTGTTTTATCAGACGAAGCAGCCTTAAATTCTGAATCCTGCTTTAACATATCTAAGTAATCACTAGTAATATCAAAATTCTCACCTTTAAAAAATCTATCATATGCAGCATAGAAAACAGCCTCAAAGAAAGTAATACTAATTTTGTTAGTTTTGCTTGAAGAGAAACTAAATCTATAATTCTCAATGTTCTGAATATTATTCATGAATTGATTCCAAAAATCTTGCAATTTATTTACATAATCTTCATCAAATCTTTGAGCATATTTACCCATATTATTTAAAAACCCTAAAATTGAATTAGGATAATTAATAACCTTTTTTGTTGGGTCAAAATTTACTTTGGGTGATTCACCTCCTGCTAAAGCCATTGCAAACAATCTTAAAATATATTCAATATCTTTAAATCTTAAATCTGGTTTTTCACTACCAAAGATTCTTCTCCAAATAGTATTCTTGTTCATTTCAGTCATTTTTATCATAAATGTTGAGAAAAACAATGACATTCTAATTTCTTGATTATTTAGGTTCATGCCCCCACTGTTCAACCTATTAAAAATTTCAAACATTGCATAAAGATTATTTGGACTCTCTTCAGATGGTTTTATAATCATATTTCTAATTGTGGAAATATTTAAAGATGCAAAATCAGTTGAAGGATCGAGTGTTGCATATTTCTGACCATGCAATCGATTGCTGTTAGGATTAGATTTTGAGTTTAAATTTAGTACAAAATCTTCAAATTTTGCGTTATCAGCTAAATCAGATTCGGGTATAAAATTTTTGGAATTGCGTGAATTATTAACATCTTTTAATTGAACTAAGAATTCTTTTTTTGGAAATCTTCCCTTATAAAAAAAATAAAGAGACATGAGTCGTTGCTGACCATCAATAACAAAAAGCTCATTTCTTGCTTTCTCGAATAAAAACATCTGTGGAATCGGCAAGCCTATAATAAGCGACTCAATTAATCTTGATGATTTTTTTATATCCCAAACAAAGTTTCTTTGAAATTCTGGTATTTTAATAATTCCAGAATCTAGAAAAGAAATGATAGTTGCAATATTAAAGTCATTAGGTGTTGTGGTTAATTTAAAATTTTCTAGTGGAAATAATTCTTCATTTTTTTCAGCTTTAGCTTCATCATTTTCCATCTCTAAATCTTCGTTTAAGTTAATTTGATCTTTCACAGTTATCTCCATTGAAATAAAGCTACAACTTTAAAGTCATAATTAAAATTTATTTTAACTTTATACAGAAAATTCTAATAGATTTAATATTAAATAAATAATTTGACTTATCAATCATTAATCTTAATCAAAATCAATATTTAATAAATTCGATATTTTAAATAAATTAATTTTTAAAAAATCCTTAATGTAATTTGCCATGTTAACACGCAGTATTTTCTTAAAACCACTTGGCTAAAACTGGTGAAGCGTTTTGCTTTTCTCAGCGATTTTTTAAATCTAAATAAAAAAACAGCCAGTCAACCAACTGGCTATTTTTCATTGTTACCACTAACCAATCACATCAACGCCCATATACGGACGTAACACTTCAGGCACCGTAATCGTACCATCCGCATTTTGATAATTTTCCATAATCGCAAGCAACGTGCGACCCACCGCAAGACCAGAGCCATTTAACGTATGCACCAGCTCGGTTTTTTTGCCGTCTTTAACACGCGCTTGCATACGGCGCGCTTGGAAGTCGCCACAGTTTGAGCAGCTAGAGATTTCACGGTAGGTAGTCTGAGAAGGTAGCCACACTTCGATGTCATAGGTTTTCACCGCGCCAAAGCCCATATCACCGCCACACAGCACAATCACCCGATACGGCAAACCAAGCTGCTGCAAGATATATTCCGCTTGTCCTGTCATGTCCTCTAAGGCTTGCATTGAAGTCTCAGGATGGACGATTTGCACCATTTCCACTTTTTCAAACTGGTGCTGACGAATCAAGCCGCGGGTATCACGCCCTGCACTGCCCGCTTCACTACGAAAACAGGGGGTATGGGCAGTCACTTTGATGGGCAGGGCTTCAGGGTCTAGGATTTTGTCACGCACACTGTTGGTAAGCGGCACCTCTGAAGTCGGAATTAGGTAATACTCTTTTTCACCGCGCAATTTGAACAAATCCTCTTCAAACTTTGGTAGCTGCCCTGTACCCAGTAGGCTGTCGGCATTGACCATATACGGTACATACATTTCCGTATAGCCGTATTTGTCGGTATGGGTAGTAAGCATAAAGGCAATCAAGGCGCGGTTGAGTTTGGCGAGTTGACCTTTTAGCACGCTAAACCTTGAGCCAGTCAGTTTGGCCGCCATTTCAAAATCAAGTAACCCCAAATCTTCGCCCAAGTCGCTATGGTCTTTGACCTCAAAATCAAATTGGCGTGGCTCACCCCATCGACGCATTTCGACATTGTCGTTTTCATCTTTACCTGCCGGCACGCTGTCATCAGGCAAGTTTGGGATGGTTAAAGCTGCCGCTAGAATTTTATCTTGCAAGGCTTTGAGCGCGTCTTCCGCTTGTTTCATCTCGCTACTGATGGTTGCCATTTCTGCCATCAAGGCGTCAGTATTTTCGCCATTGCGTTTCATCAAGCCGACTTGTTTGGCGCCCGCATTTTTTTTGGCTTGTAATTCTTCGGTTTTGACTTGGATGGATTTACGCTGTTCTTCGACTTGCTGCCAAAATGCTTTATCAAGCTCATAGCCGCGTTTGGCAAGTTTTTCGGCGACCGTGTCTAGTTCTGTACGCAGTAATTTTGGGTCGATCATGGCGATAAGTTCCTTAAATTGTTCAAACTTGAGTTAAAGCAGCAAAATGGCTGTTGATATCAGCGTGTATGATACCAAGATTGCAGCGATTTTTCACGGTAGCGACTAGAAATACACGGCAAATTGACGATTTATCGGTATGCGCTTATCGGCGTTCGCCCTTCGCTACATTGGCGGTAAAACAAAAATTTATCAAAAAGTGCGTTGTTAGGTTTATTTTTGGGTCAAGGTTGGGTAAGATAAGCCTTCTTTTATCGTTTTGTAACTATCGTTTGATAGTGAGTGAATTGTTTATGGCTCTGTACCCTTACACCCTACAACCTGTGGATTTGAATCTGACTGAGGACGAGTTTCGTCAAGCACAGCTACAGCTGTTTGATGCCAACAACCAAACTTTGACCAAAATCACCCCAAAAACTTGGGCAATTTTGGCAGTCATTGTGGTGCTAGCGATTTTAGGTCTGATTTTTGTGCACGGTTATTCCACCATTATTTTTTGGTTGATGCTCGTGGGTGTGGTGATTTATTTGCTGGCGCGTACTTACGGTCTTAAATGGTATGTCAAACGAGAATTTGAAAAACAAATGGCAAGCCAAAGTATGCCGCCAGAGATGCAACAAATCAAGCTTGGCGTACAGCAGCACGGGGTCGTGATGTCCATGCCTGCACCCAACATGCCCGCCATGCCACGCGGCTACAATCAGCCTTTGGTACGTAGCAGCGGTATGCAGCAAGCGGTTATCAAATGGGATAGTGTCACCAACTGGCAAGAAACGCCTGACTATATCTTTATGATGTTTGATGTCAAAAATCCAAAAACGGGTGAAAGCCAACAAGGCAGCCAAATCGTGCCCAAACGCCTTGCCAACCAAAAATTCCCGATTGATACCCTACGTCATCATTTACAGCAAAACATTGGACAACCAGGTTTTGATCTAACCGACAAACCGACTGATAAATATTTCCCAGAAAACAATTAAGATTAAGACAATAACTAATTATCGATGACCACAAAAACTGCAGCCAAAAAACTGCAGTTTTTTTATGGCGGCAAGCAAAACTATTTACCAAATTTGCACACAGCTGCGCCAAATGTTTGATATTATTTTTAGGGTAATACCGTACATTTTAATTGATAAAATTAAACGTACTGATAAAAACGATTAATTTTAATAACAAATTGTTTAGGCTTACAATTAAGTCCTAAACAAATAAAAATCATCATTTTAGGAGATAACAACATGGCAAAACAAGCCACTACAAAACAATCAGCAACCAAACAAGACTCAGAACAATTAGACAATAACGATAAATCAGGTGAAAAAGTGACTACCCCCAAATCTACCGCTTCCAAATCTGCCTCAAATAAAACACGCGATATCAGTCTAGCCGCTGCAGACATGAGCGCCATTGTTGAGCAATTAAATACCTTATTAGCCAACTATCATGTGTTCTATACCAATGTGCGTGGCTATCACTGGAACGTGCGTGGCTCAGATTTCTTTACCCTTCATGTGAAGTTTGAAGAGTTATATACTGCGCTACAAACCCAGATTGATGAAATTGCTGAACGCATTTTGACCTTACAAGGCACACCACTACATGCTTATAGCGATTTCTTAAAAATCTCAAGTATCAAAGAAGACAAAAACGTCTCTGACGGTGTGGCGTGTGTGAAAGGTATTTTAACAGGTCTGACCATGACTATCGCTAAAGAACGCGAAATCATTGACCTAGCGGATGAAGATGACGATCAAGGCACTGCCGACCAATTGACTGCCTATGTGCAAGAACAAGAAAAATTGGTGTGGATGTACAATGCTTATCTTGGCTAATCGTCCCATCTGACCAAAAAGACGGCTTTGACAGTCGTCTTTTTTATTGCGTAGTAAAATAAAAACACAATATATAGATTTTCAAATGTCAATGAATTTAATTACTAATTTTTTGATATAAAAATAGTTATATATTTCAATATCTTATGAATTTTATCCTTAAAAATCAAATCCTTGGGTGGATTGCAATTTCTATATGTTGTTATCTATAATAGCCAAGCATACTAGCCAGTTAATGCACTTGTTAGCTGATAGCATTTGTTAGCTGATACTGCTACGCCACTTGTCTTGAACTTTGATTGAAGAAGATTCACCGCTATGTCATATTCCATCTTTTGCCAAACCAAAAATGACCCATTGCTTGAGCCGATGTTTTTTGGTCAGCCTGTCAATGTGGCACGTTACGACCAACAAAAATTCCCTGTTTTTGAGCAGTTGATTGAAAAGCAATTGTCGTTTTTTTGGCGTCCAGAAGAAATTGACGTCTCCAAAGACCGTTTGGATTTTAGCAACTTGTCAGTGCATGAACAACATATCTTCTTAAGCAACCTAAAGTACCAAACCTTGCTTGATTCCATTCAAGGTCGTAGCCCCAATGCCGTGCTACTGCCGCTGGTGTCGATTCCTGAATTAGAAACCTGGATTGAAACTTGGTCATTTTCTGAGACCATCCATTCTCGTAGCTATACCCATATTATTCGTAACGTGGTCAATGACCCAAGCAAAGTATTCGACGATATCGTTGACAATCCTTTTATCCTAGAGCGCGCGACAGGGATTGCCAAGTTTTATGACGAGCTGTATCAACTATCTCAGCTATATAACCTATACGGTGAAGGTCGTCATGTCATTGATGGCAAACCCGTCGAGGTCAATTTACGTCTGCTTAAAACCAAATTGTATCTATGCTTGGTGGCTATCAATGTGCTAGAAGCGATTCGTTTTTATGTGTCGTTTGCTTGTTCATTTGCCTTTGCTGAGCGCAAACTGATGGAAGGTAATGCCAAAATCATCAAAATGATTGCCCGTGACGAAGCGCTTCATCTAAACGGCACCCAGCATATGATTAATTTGATGCAATCGGGCAAAGATGACCCTGACATGGTAGAAATCGCCGAAGATTGCCAACAGCAAGCCATTGAAATTTTCAAAGACGCGGCTGAACAAGAAAAAGCATGGGCAAAATACTTGTTTAAAGATGGCTCGATGATTGGCTTAAATGAAAATATCTTGGTGCAATACGTCGAGTACATTACTAACCTACGTATGGATGCGATTGGCTTACCGCCGATTTTTGGAGCGATTAAAAACAACCCAATTCCATGGATTAATGCTTGGCTCTCCTCAGACAACGTGCAAGTCGCGCCCCAAGAGTCAGAAATCACCTCTTACTTAGTCGGTCAAATTGACGCAGAGCTGAGTGATGATGCGTTTGATGATTTTGAATTGTAATTCGTCATACGCTTATTTTATTTAGGCAATATAATCGATTATGGCATGGATTTTTACCAACAACACGCAGTTTTATCTGCATGACGCCGAGACGTTGCTACAAGGCATGCTTCGCTCAAAAATCCCTGCCAATCACCAATGCCTTGAAGGTTATTGCGGTACTTGTAAGCTCAAATACCGCCGTCGCCACCATGACACCCGTATCGAATACATCAATGAGCCACTGGTGATGTTAGACGATGACGAAATCCTACCCTGCTGTTGTCAAGTTAGAGGGGCAATCGAGCTTGATATTGATTGATTTACCAAGATAACCCGCCAAAAACTGCGCGAAATGCCGCATAAAGCGAAAACTTACCCGCTTTGCCTTTAATTTTCTCCCCGCGAACCTCATATAATCCGTTATAATAATAGGTTGACTACCGCTTTTTAATCATACTAAATCTTTATTTAGTCCTCGACTGTCATTTGCAGGGTGTATCCCTTGATAAAAATGAAGAAATACAGTCATTAGCTTATTTGTCGTGCTATTACATTATTTATTTTTTTAACCAATATCAAAGCGAGCCCTCATGAGCGAACATTCAACTTCTCAATTAGCCACGCTGATTCAATTAGGTAAAGAGCAAGGTTATCTCACCTATGCTGAGATTAACGACCAACTCCCCGAATCGGTAACTGAAAGTGACCAAATTGATGATATTATTCAAATGCTCACAGACGTTGGCATCAAGATTTTTGAGACCGCGCCTGATGAAGACGACATTATGCTTAGCGATGATGCGGATGATGACGAAATTGCTGTCGATGAAGCCGCTGCGGTACTTGCCTCAGTAGAATCTGAGCCAGGTCGCACCACTGACCCTGTGCGTATGTACATGCGTGAGATGGGTACGGTTGACCTACTCACCCGTGAAGGCGAGATTGCGATTGCTAAGCGTATCGAAGATGGTATTCGAGATGTACAACATGCCATGACCTTTTGGCCAGGTACGGTTGCCATGCTCATTAATGAATACCACCAAACCTTTGAAGGTGAAAAGAAAGTCTCTGATATTATTACAGGTTTTCTTGACCCTGAAGCCGCTGATGTCATCCCGCTTGCCGATGACGAAGAGGTGGAAATCGCGTTACCGATTATCAAACCTAAAGTCAAAGACGACAAAGCCGAGGATGAACTCGACGATGAAGCTGAAAACGCCGATGAAATCGAAGAAGCCGATGGCGAAGTCAGTGAAGATGCCGATACCGAAGAAGCGAGCGGTCTTGACCCTGAAGAAGTGCGTCTGCGCTTTGAAGAATTAGAGCAATTGTTCACCAAGGTCAAAGATTTATTAGCCACTCATGACCGTGATAGCGACGTCGTCAAAGCGGCGATGAATGAGCTTGCCAACTGCTTTATGCTATTTAAGCTCAATAGCCGCGTCTCTGACAATATCATGGATATGATGCGCGAGGTGTATGAAGACGTGCGTAAAAACGAACGTCACATCATGAAACTGGTGATTCGCCGCGGTAAAATGCCAAAAGATGAGTTTCGCAAGACCTTTCCGCATAATGAAACCAACCTTGACTGGCTCCCTAACCGTATCGCAGGCAAACCTGCCTTTGCCGACACGTTAGAGCGGGTACTTGACGAAGTGTTACAGTATCAAGGGCGTATCCAGCAGCATGAGCAAAATCTTGGCATGAGCATCGACCAAATGAAAGTGGTCGCACGTAACATGTCTGTGGGTGAAGCCAAAGCCCGCCGCGCCAAAAAAGAAATGGTTGAGGCGAACTTACGTCTGGTCATCTCGATTGCTAAAAAATACACCAACCGCGGCTTACAGTTCCTTGATTTGATTCAAGAAGGTAACATTGGCTTGATGAAAGCGGTAGATAAATTTGAATATCGCCGTGGTTATAAATTCTCGACCTATGCCACTTGGTGGATTCGCCAAGCCATCACCCGCTCGATTGCTGACCAAGCGCGTACCATCCGTATCCCTGTGCACATGATTGAAACCATCAATAAAATCAACCGTGTATCGCGCCAGCTATTACAAGAAATGGGACGTGAGCCTACCCCTGAGGAATTGGGCGAACGCTTAGAGATGGACGAAGTCAAAGTCCGTAAGGTACTCAAAATCGCCAAAGAGCCCATCTCAATGGAAACCCCAATTGGGGATGATGAAGACAGTCACTTGGGTGATTTTATTGAGGATTCGAGCATCTCAAGCCCAGTGGATGAAGCAACAGCACAAGGGTTAAAAGAAGCTACCCGTGAAGTGTTGGCCAACCTCACCGAACGTGAAGCCAAAGTGCTTAAAATGCGTTTTGGTATTGATATGTCTACCGACCATACCTTAGAAGAAGTGGGTAAACAATTTGATGTCACCCGTGAGCGTATTCGTCAGATTGAAGCCAAAGCGCTGCGTAAACTGCGCCACCCTTCTCGCTCGGAACATTTACGTTCATTCCTAGAGAATGATTAATGTTATCTCCCTCCAAAAAAGCCGAGACAATGTTCTCGGTTTTTTTATGGGCGGGTTTGTGAATGTGATTTTTCTATAAATGTGGCTTTTTATGAATTGGGTTATGAATGGGTTATGGATAGTTTTATGAATGGCGCTTTTTTCCACGCCAAACCCCAACGTCTTGAAATTATCGGTTTTACCCTCATTTAGACCCTAAAGAAATTTATACAACCTTAGGTGATGCCATGAACGATAAAACAATTACGCTTAATAACTTGGAAGCTGCTGCAGGTAGTACGCGAGCGGCGAAACCTACGGATATCCAGCATCCAGAATTGTGGAATTTTCCGATGGACTATCCGTTAAGTATCATCGGTCATGAAGGTCACAAAGAGACACTACTCGATGAAGTAAAATTAATTTTGGGTAGCTTATTTCCTGAATTTGATTTGGCAAGTTTGACTATTAATCCATCGCGTACCGGTCGTTTTCATTCAGTACGCGCTAATGTGTATTTGACAGATGCCGAGCAAGTCAATAGTTTGTATAAAATGCTCGATGAAGCGGCAAGTATTCGTACCGTATTATAAAACTGTCATGGTTAAAAATGGCACGAGTGATTGACGTACAAAAAGCGGGATACATCAGTTATCCCGCTTTTTTTATCTGTTTTATAGGGGTTATCACCAGTTGATGATACGCTTGCCTGATTATTGGCTCAAAAGTAACAACTGATAGGCAGCTTTGTAGGCATCATAATTAAAATCATAGCTCGCCTCAAAATGAGGTTTGAGTTTTTCAATTAACTCATCATCTTCATCAGATAGGCTGATATGCTTGGCTTGGGTCTGCATGTCTTCGATAGCGATTTCGCCCAGTAGTTGATTAAACTTATCGCGCGCCTGCGTTTGCTTGGCAATATCGGCAGCCGTCATGCGGACGGGTGCAGTATCAGCGCTGCCAGATTGTTGGATGGCTGCCTGTTCTTGGGCGGTGGCTTTGTCGATTTTTTCACAGATTTTGGCAAGGCGGGTGCGTGATGTTTTATCAAGTTTATCTGTGTCCAAGAGCAGCGAACATGCTTGTTGTTCTTTGCTTTCTTCAACAACATCTACTTTGGCTGCAGCTTCCGCCGCCACTGCAGCTGCACTTTCTGCATCGCTGGGTTTGTCGCTGATAGTTTGATACAACTGGCTAAAAATCTGGGCGTCAGATTTGCCTTGCGCTTTAAGTTTGGCAATTTGTTGCAAATATTGTTGATTGCGATAGGTTTTATCAACAATCCCTGCGATATGTTCAGCAAGCTCATCATCGACATAGGCTTCAGCGTCTGTAACCGCTTCTTGCTGACGGCTATCAGTATTCATGACTGCATAATTATCGGCTTGTATTTTTGCAAGTTTGGTTGCAGCGGCGTTTAGCGCCGCCATATCTATTTCACCCAGGCTTGCTTCATCTTTTTGCAACACAAACTGGTAGCTATAAAGGGTGACAAACGTCTCAACAAACCCTTTGTTTTGTTTGAGCAAACTATAGGACAAAGCTTCTAAATTCTTATCACTGTCAAAGACTTTGGATTGTTTTGTCGCCGCCCATAGATTGTTATTTTTTGATGCTTGTTGCCAAGTGATTGCCTTGTTGAAGATATCAGGATTGACGCGGGCTTTGCCATAATCATAAAAATTAACCACTGTGCGCATTTGGGTCTTGGGCTGATTGGTAGTCGGCGTGGTTTTTTCAAATGCTGGCAAATCACTCATTGCTACCACATTGAGTAGTTGATTTTGGCGGTTGAGTCCATAGCTGATACGGATGTCGTCATCCATTGAGATAAAGCTGCTATTTGCCTCTTTGCTTATTTCAGCTTGCAGCGCTTTAAAGGCTTGCGGATTGGCCTCAATGATTTTTGCCAGTGCAGCGGCACTGACCAATTTGTCTGATTGGTATTTGTCAAAGGCTGCTAACGCTTTTGCGGTTTGACCCAATTCGTCACTGGTCGACTCATCAGTGGTTGAATCGTCAGTGGCTGTTTGAGTCTCTAAACTGTCCATTGCCTCTGCAGCATCGGCACTGGCTGGGTCAGCAGCGCTGTCATCTGATTGCGCGCGCATTTTGTCAATGGCTTCATACAGGCGCATGGCAGATTCATACGCTTTTTCCTCAACGCTTGCCAACTCATGGCTGTCAAAGGCTTTTTTCATCAGATACCTTGGGCTAACGGCAAGGCTACTAAGCTGCTTTAGTTCATCATCTTTGACAAAATCGGCTGGATTGATGAATGATTTTAGGTAGCGCTTATTGACGTGAAAGAACAACAAATACTCCGCTAGCATTTGATTGTAGCCAATGCGGTAGCCAATGCGCTGGCTCACACCTTTGGCTTTATCTTCATTAGTCAAAGCTAATGACTGATAGTCGCTTTCTTTGGCAAGGGTGGCATTTAGCAGTGACATCTGTTCAAATACCTTGAATAAGGCTCTTTTATCTATCTTTTTATCTTTTAGCAGTTTGCTATAGTCATACTCAATGTACCGTCCATCATATTGCGGGTCGGTGGCAAACTCAGAGAGTCCCGACAAGTCAGCATATACTTTGGAGCGCGCAAAATCAGCCGCAAGCGGCACTTTAATAAACGCCCCTGCATTGTTCTGCACATAGCGAAATTCAGGCACGATTGACATTTGCCCTCGGCGAAGATCTACCACACCTGTGGAGGCAAACTCAAAGCGCTTGGTTAAAATATCCATCACTTGCCCCACTTCGCTTTGTTCACGGGTTTGGTGATTGACCCCTTCTGTGACCAAGGCTTGTTGGCGAGCATCAAGGTGCTGTGCTTTGCTCAGCTGCCCGATAAGTTTTAAACGATTAGGGCTTGCAGCTAACGCTTGTGCGCTACGTAAGTGCGGGCGCACCACATTGACTCGATAGTCATAAGCATAACTTTGGCGACTGAGCAAATTTTGGTTGGCCTGCAACACACGTTGAGACAGCGGCTGACTCGCGCTAGGCTGCGTGGCACAGCCGTGAATCCCCAGCATGACAATAGCAAAAGTGAGAGGTTTGATACTAAAGGCGATGGCTTGTTGCGCATTCATTGATCTTCCTTAACAAATTTTATCATAAATCCTATCTTTATAACTGAATTGATTTTTTTTGTAAACAAAAAGCCAGTGTTATGCTGCAATGTTTACAAAGATAATGGGTAATCTAACGGAGTTTTGCTATCATACGGATTAAATACCGCAAAATTGCTTAAAAACCACTCACTTAAAAACCACTCATTTAAAAAACCACTCAGAAGAACCCTTGTATGTCGCAACTCACTCTACCCACTAACCTAGAACACTTACTTTCCCAATTTTTACAGGCACAGCTGCCCAAGCCCATACAACTTGACCCAAGCGTGCTTGCCTACCGCTGGCAATCCAATAGCCGCACAGGCAGTGGTGAATTGGTGCCTTTAACCGTAGATTTGCGATTGACGTTGGATGATTTGCTTGGCATTGATGGGCAAAAAAATAAACTGATGCAAAACACGCGCCAATATTTAGCAGGCTTACCTGCCAATCATGTACTCATGACAGGCACGCGTGGGGCGGGAAAATCGTCGCTCATTCGGGCATTGCTCAATCAATATAAAGCGGATGGTCTTCGTATTATCGAAGTGTCACGAGATGATTTGGTGATGTTAGAGCCGATTCGCAAAGCAGTACGAGACCTGCATACAACCCAGCCCAATCATGGCTGTCATTATGTGGTGTATTGTGATGACTTAGCGTTCAATGGACAAGATGAGAATTATCGCACGCTAAAAAGCGTGCTCGATGGCGCGCTAGATAGTGAGCAAGACAAACTACTGGTCTATGCGACCAGTAACCGCCGTCATCTACTACCGCAACTGATGAAAGACAATGTGAGCATTTATAATGGGCAAACCGATGAAGTCAATCCGTATGAGACAATTGATGAAACCGTGTCGTTGTCTGACCGCTTTGGGCTGTGGCTGTCGTTCCATCCGATGACCCAGCCTGTATATTTGGATATTTGTGCGCATTATTTGGCGCAAGCAAGTTTGCCCTTTGATGAGGAAGCAAAAGCCGCTGCCTTGCGCTTTGCCAGTGAGCGTGGCGGACGCTCTGGGCGCGTGGCGTATCAGTTTAGTCGGTATTTTATTGGGATGAAAAGGTTGGAAAATTAACATGTACGCAAACCAAGACCAACTGACCGAGCTGGTGCGCAGGCTGGAAGAAAAACAGCATATTTTTGCCGCTGACCCTATCCTTATCACGGAAAAACTGCAACATGAGTCGGGCGAACCGCTGACCAAATTGCGCCGCCGTGCCACACGCATTGATAATGACGGCAAACTCGCGCAGCTACTCACCACCATTGACACCCGCGTCAATGGCGTGATTTGGGGATTGACCGTCCTGTGGTTTATTTTGGGCTTTGTCGCGTTATTTGGGTTGATGCAAGCGCAGGTGGTGAACTTTTTTTATGTGCTAGCCAGTTTATTAGGGTTTAATACCATTATCTTGCTGGTTTGGCTCGGTTGGATGCTGTTCTCACCGCGCAATAAACCCAGTTTTTTTGGTACTTTTTTTACCCCGGCAGCCCTAGTGCGTGGCAAAGATGTTGTTACCCAAACAGCGGTTGAACTGTATCAAGATCAGCTCAATCACGCTGGCACCAAATGGTACGTCAGTCGTATTAGCCACCAGTTTTGGTTAGCCAGCCTATCGGGGATGCTGGTGTCATTAATTCTATTGTTATTGGTCAAAAATTATAATTTTGTGTGGGAATCAACCTTACTGCAAGACAGCAACGTGGTGGAAGTGGTCAAGCTGATGTCTTGGCTGCCCCATTGGGTAGGTTTTCCTACGCCAACGGCACAAGATATTATCACCGCGCAGATGAATCCTGAAACCACGCCACAGATGATTTCGTTTCGCTGGGCGATGTTATTAATCGGTAGCCTACTGATGTACGGTATCGTGCCACGTTTGCTCGCATGGCTATGTTGTCTGATGATGGTGCGCTCAAGCCGTATGAAGCTTGATACCAAACAGCCGTATTATCAAAAAATTATCGATTTTTGGCAGCGCAAAGTGATTGACCCCGATGACAGCCCTGCTGAGCAAAAACCTATCGCACCCACTGCCCAAATCAGCCTAGCCAATAAACTTGCCGTGTTGCTCGAATACCCGCAAGCCAACCCGCAATGGTATGCCAAAACTGTTGGTATGGCTGCGCAAAACTTTGGTCGTATCGATGATCGTGATGACTTGGAAAAACTGATTGCCTACCTTCAAATAAACCCTGTTCAAGTGCTCGTCGGTATCTCCAATCTCGCACTCCCCGACCGTGGCACCCTGCGAAAACTCGATAATATCGCAAGCGCGGCAAAAGGCGGTATGATTGTGCAACTGCTCGATGCTAATCAAGGCTACCTGCCGAGTCCGAGCGAAATTGAAACCATCAAAGCCCGTCAACTACAATGGGAAACCGCGTTGGCAGAACGCCAGATTGCCTTAGTAAGAGAAAATTAACCATGAATGCCATGACAAGCTATGCCGATGTGATTAATAGCATTGCCCAAACTGCTTCACAGCTTACGCTCGCAGCGCAAAGCGCTTTTGTGCAAAATCTACTGCGTCAATTTGTGCAAAATTTGCCAGCCGATTGGCTTGACAACGAACTCGCCAGTGAAAAACCGCACTATCAAGCCCTGTTTGACATCATAAACAGGCAAACTTGGCAGACCGCTAATATCGAACAGGCGCTAAATGCGCTCGATGACATCATGTTTGCTATGGGCGAGAGCTATCCACACAGCACCAGTGACGCGATTTTGCTGATGCTTGATATGCTTGGCTTTTATCTATCTTTGACAGCCATGGAAGAAAAATCCGCAGTGAGTGATGGTTGGGTGATTTTAACTGCTGAAGGCTATTTGGATTATTACGACCAACTGGCAGAAGATAGTAGCGAAAACATAGATGATGTTGCGCATAGTTTTGATGATTGGCTGGCACATCCACTGACCCAAACTGCCTTCAATCATGTCACCCATGCCTTAGAACTTGCCAAAAGAACTTGCCAAAAATAGCTCGCGCTGAATATATAAAGGTTAACAAATAATGGATAACAAAGACATAACCACCCAAGAAAAATTGACAATTGATGTAGCCAAAGATTATTTGCCAGCGAATACCACCTTGCCAACGACGGTTACTGACAGCGCGACCCATCCAAGCGCCGACATCGCCACGCAATCGCCCAACCATCCATTAGCCCAAGCTGAACAAAACCCCTATCCAAGCCGCAAAATCAGCATTGGCGAGAATGAAGCGTTAAAATTGGCGGTGGTAGGACATACCAATACCGGTAAAACTTCGCTACTACGCACCCTGTTGCGTGATATGTACTTTGGCGAAGTCAAAAATGCGCCTGCCACTACCCGACATGTGGAAAAAGCCATGATCAATGACAGCCAAACGGGGCAAGGCTTGGTGGCACTGTATGATACGCCCGGTCTAGAAGATGCGTCAGGGCTACTTGATTGGTTAGAAGACAACACCGCTGCCCGCCGTGACGGTGTGGAGCGGTTACAGCAATTTTTGGCAAGCGCACCTGCGCAAGACGAGTTTAGCCAAGAAGCCAAGGTCATTCGTCAGCTGATTGCCAGTGACATGGCTGTCTATGTGATTGATGCGCGTGAGCCTGTGCTCGGCAAATATAAAGATGAGTTAACTGTGCTGTCATGGTCAGCCATCCCCGTGATGCCCGTATTTAACTTTACCAAGGGTCAAGATAGCAATATCAATGAGTGGCAGCAGATGCTCGCGCGTCGCAACTTGCATGTATCCACGCGGTTTGACTCAGTGGCGTTTGAGTTTGATGATGAAATCAAACTGTGGCAAAACTTAGAAACCATGCTGATACAACCAGAAATTATCAAACAGCTGATTGAGCGTCGTAAAGCCGACTGGGATAATTTGTACGATGATGCCAATATTATCATTGCGCATTTTTTATTAAACGTTGCCGCCTTTGTTGAAACCATTTATGAGGAGGATGATCCGCTACCTACCTTGCAAAAAATGCAAGAAAAAGTACGCCAAGCTGAACGCAGTATGCAAGATGAACTGCTAAACCTGTATAAATTTTATGACAATACCGTCACCACCACACCGCTTGAACTGACTGAATATCGCCGCGATCCGTTTGATAAAGAGGTACTAGCCAGTTATGGGATTCGTACCACAGGCGGTGCAGCGGCAGGCGCGCTTATTGGACTGGGTATCGATGTCGCCACCCTTGGCACATCACTGGGGCTGGGTACAGCGCTCGGTGGTTTGGCAGGTGGCTTACTGTCAAACACCAGCGCGATTGCTGACAAAATCAGTGGCGTCAAACGGCTGCACATAGACCCTGCTACCCTGACCTTACTGGCGACTCGAGCGATGGATTTGCTGACTGCGCTACGCCATCGTGGTCATGCGGCGACTGATAGCATCATGGCGAACCAATCGCTCGCGCCTTGGTCAGTTGATAGATTGCCAAGTTTGCTCAAAAAAGCGCGTGGTAAGCCCGAATGGTCATCGCTTAACACAGGCAGACAAGCCACTGTATCTGCCAAGCAGTCGCATGAGCTGCGTGATGAGGCAGCTTGGCAACTATCACGCCAACTAAGACGCTGATTTATTAGGGTACAAACATGGTAAAGAATCTGGCCGAAAACTATCTGACTTTTGAAAACTATCGGAATTTGTTAAGCCCATTATAAGAATTTATTAAGCTAATTTTGTTATTTTTACCTTTTAATCTATCTTTTAATCTATGTCAATTTTTTGTTTTTGAGGGCAATACCATGTATTCAGCACATCATGAACCGCATTTTAGTAATCGCAACAACTGGCTACGCGCAACCGTGCTCGGCGCCAACGATGGTTTGATTTCTACTGCCAGTCTATTGATGGGGGTTGCGGCAGCGCGAGTGGACAGTCACACCTTGCTGTTGACAGGGGTGGCATCGCTGATTGCTGGCGCAATAAGTATGGCAGCGGGCGAATATGTCTCCGTCTCTTCGCAAGCCGACACCGAAAAAGCCGACTTGGCAAAAGAAGTCTATGAACTTGAGCACAATTCAGACCGCGAGCTAAAAGAACTGACGCATATTTATGTTCAGCGCGGCTTAACGCCTGTTATGGCACATGATGTTGCGGTAGCACTCACTGCTCACAATGCCCTAGAAGCGCATGCACGCGATGAAATTGGACTTACCGATACCGCATCCGCCAATCCGCTACAGGCAGCCGTGGCGTCGGCTTTATCCTTTATCACAGGGGCGCTGCTACCGGTGCTGTGTATTTGGCTGTTACCAAAGCAATATTTGGTCGGCGGTTTGGGCACAGTGACCTTGATAGGGTTAGCATTTTTGGGGTGGTTATCGGCGTATTTGGGGGGTGCCAAAATTTTCCCTGCCATTGTACGGATGGTCATTTGGGGCGTTGTCGCGTTGGTTACTACCCACTTTATCGGCGATATGTTTGGGGTAAAACCAAGTTAGTCAATCATTTTTTCTCGCATTATTTATCGCCAATTTTTATCATTACCATTTGCAAAACCAATTTTTTCTTATAAGATAAGGAAACTGTAATAATTCAGCAAGTTTATAGAAACTTTTATTGGGTGATAGATTATCGTTTCTATAAATTAAACTGTTGGCAAATAGTCAAAAATCCTATGGGATTTTAGCTTTCTACGGTAGTGGGAGATAAGGTAATGCAAGATTTTGTCAATGCGATTAATGATTGGGTATGGAGTCCCGCATTAATCTATCTATGTTTATTGGTTGGTTTATATTTTTCAATTCGTGGTCGTTTTTTACAAGTGCGCCATTTTGGTCGCATGATTCGATTACTGATGGACGGCAAAAGCACCGATCAGGGTGTGTCTTCATTCCAAGCACTCGCTATGTCACTCGCAGGTCGTGTGGGTACAGGCAATATTGCCGGTGTCGCAACGGCGATTACTTTTGGTGGTCCTGGTGCATTATTTTGGATGTGGATGGTAGCGTTCTTGGGTGCCAGTACCGCATTCGTTGAATCAACGCTTGCGCAGATTTATAAAGAACGTGATGATAAAGGCTTCTTTATCGGTGGTCCAGCCTATTATTTTGAAAAAGCACTAGGGCAAAAATGGTACGCCGTGTTATTTGCGATATCGGCAATCGCCGCTTGTGGTTTATTGTTACCCGGTGTACAGGCCAATTCGATTGCTGAAGCGATGAACAATTCACTGGGTATCGCACCTAGTATTTCAGCCGCGGTAATTGCGGCATTACTTGGCTTTATCATCTTTGGTGGTGTCAAGCGTATTGCCTCCTCGGCTGAGTTGATTGTACCTTTTATGGCACTTGCCTATATCATCGTGGCGATTGTTATTATCATCATGCATATCGGTCAATTACCTGATGTGCTAGCGTTAATTTTCCGCTCTGCGTTTGGTATGGATTCTACATTTGGTGCTGTGTTGGGTCTTGCCATCCAATGGGGTGTGAAACGTGGCGTTTACTCAAATGAAGCAGGTCAAGGTACAGGTCCTCACCCATCGGCAGCCGCTGAGGTGTCACACCCAGCCAAACAAGGCTTAGTACAAGCGTTTTCAGTGTATGTCGATACGTTATTTGTTTGTTCGGCGACAGGTTTCATGCTAATCATTACTGGTATGTACAATGTACAAGACCCCGCCAACAAAGAAGCCTTCTTGTATCAAGGTGTTAGAGGCGTTGCCGCAGGTCCAGGTTACGTGCAAACTGCGATGGAAAACATCATGCCAGGTTTTGGCGCAGTGTTTGTGGCGGTTGCTTTATTCTTCTTTGCCTTCACCACCATCATGGCGTACTACTATATTGCAGAAACCAATATCCGTTATCTCACTCGTACCGTAAAACTAAATTGGGCAATCCCTGTACTCAAAGTAGTGATTTTATTTGTGGTAATTTATAGCTGCTTAAAAACCGCCGACTTGGCATGGGCACTGGGTGACTTGGGCGTTGGTTTGATGGCTTGGCTCAACATCATTGGTATCTTATTCTTGCAAAAACCTGCATTTGCCGCACTGCGCGATTATGAAGCACAGATCAAACAAGGCAAAGATCCTATCTATGATGCGCGCGCCAATGGCGTACACAATGCGCCAGTTTGGGATGAAATTTCAGCCAAGTACCGTAAAGAATTTGGTGAACATCCCAACCATGATCGCTTTGCACCCTAATTTTAATATGTGACTGCTTTAATGCTTTCACTTAACAGCCGTTAAAAAAAATAAGCCCCATTGACTGGGGTTTATTTTTGTGATGAATGATTATCTTTTGACTGGGATTTTAATTAGCCCAAAAAATGCAATCAGTAAGGCGATGACCTGTACAGCCAGCAGCGTATAGACTGTATATAGCCATTTGCCTTGTACATATGCCAGACCACACGCCCACGCCCCGATACTACCACCGATGTAGTACGCCATATAATATAAACCTGACGCCAGCGACCGCCCTTCTTTGACATTCACCGCGATATAAGTAATGGTCGCCGATTGGGTAATAAATACCCCAGTTGACATCACCGCAAGCGCCACAATCACCAAAGAGAGAGGCGCAGCCAGTGTCATCAGCACACCCATCATCGAAATCAACAAGGCCACGCGCACCATACGGGCAGCACCGTATTTGGCAATTAAACTACTTGCAATCGGTGTGACCACGACCCCAATCAAATACACCGCAAAAATATTGGCAAGCCCAGCACTCGATAGATGATAGGGTGCGTCTGCCAAGTGCAAATTGACATAGGTAAAACAGCCTACTAGTGAAAACAACACGCACGCGCCAAGCAGTCCTGCGGTCACCACATAACGGTTGCGCACATGTTTACTTAGCATGTGCAGCGCCGATGTAAAATTTGGGTTGGCATGAAAATGACGTGAGCGCGGTAATAACCAAGCCACCAAGCCAGCGCCTAACACCGTTAACACGCCCATGAACAAAAAGCCTTTTTCCCAGCCGATAAGCTCTTCTAAATGCCCCAAGATAAAGCGCCCTAAAAATCCCCCAAATACTGTACCTGAGACATAGTAGGACATCATTTTTGCCATCTCTTTGCCCGCGTACTCTTCCCCGACATAGGCAATCGTCACCACTGTAATGCCAGGTACCGCCAACCCTTGCATAAATCGCCAAATAACGATGCTAGAGAGTGAGTCAGACAGCCCAATCATCATCGTGGGTATTGCCATAAAGGCAATGGATGCCACAATGATATTTTTACGACCCACGGCATCAGACAACATCCCCATAAACGGTGACATGATGGCAATGGCAATCACCGTCGCCCCAACTGTCATGCCCACTTGCGTTTCGGTCGCTGAGAACGCTTGCATCATAATCGGCAAAATCGCTTGAATCGAATAAACCTGCAAAAATGCAAACGCGCCAATCATGCCAATCATGATTTTGACTATCAATGAGGGTGGCATTGTCGGTGGTTTGGCATTCGGTTGTTGAGAGGGCGGTTGTTGAGAAGGCGGTTGATTTTGCGGTTGGCTATGGGGTGGATTGCGGCTAGTTAAGTTACTGGATATTAGCGTGTTAGTATTAGCATCAGTGGAATGATTGGAAGAATCCAAATGCCCAGTGGCATGTTGTGGTTGAGACGTCATAGGTGACCTTTTTACAGAGTAGTGCCAGTCATAAAAATGCCTATACTAGCACTAAAGCGCGGTATTTATTGTTAAAAGAAGTTTAACCTTAAGCTGTAATCTTCAAAACCAATCACGTGAATTAAAGGTATTTAAAAACCCTTAAATACCAAATTTGGCGCCCTAGCGTGTAATATTTTTAACACATGGCTGTTTGTCAAAACATCCGTATTTTTCAAAACATGACTATCCAGCTATGACAAAATTGCAGTAATATTTAGCACATTGTGGAAGTTAACCTTAAAATCAATAGGATTGAATTATGCCGGAGAATTTAAAACAGCCAATGCCCGCTGCCATGCAAGCGTATTTGACACAGCTGCATCAAGTGATTGTTCCGTATCTGTTAGCGCAAGGGGTTAAGCCCAATGCCATCAACGCACGTGAAGCGTTAGCTAATTTGACAACTGCATTTGTCACTGACGCACCCAACATGGCAAAAATCATCGATACGGTGCTGGTAACGCCAAGCAATTTTCGGGGTTATAACGTACCACTTAGGCTATTTGTACCGAGCAACTGCCCCCTGCCAAATGAACAAGCAACGGCTGACGTGCCGGTAATGGTGTATTTTCATGGTGGTGGTGGCATGACAGGCAGTGTCACTGTGTATGATAAACTCTATAAAAAATTGGCTGAAGCGACAGGCTGTGTGGTGGTAGCGCCCGAATATCGCCTTGCGCCGGAAAACCGCTACCCTGCCGCGATTGATGACGCCCACGCGATTTTAACCTATTTAACAGCGACCCTACAGCAAGTCGGTTATGCCTGTAACGGCAAGCTTATCATAGCGGGTGATAGCGGTGGCGGAGCGATTACTGCCACCTTGGTGCAAGATTGGCTTGCCAACCGTGTGAGCACAGACTTAGCTATCACCCATCAAATTTTGATTTATGCCAGTCTAGACTACACCATGTCACAGCCCTCGATTGAGGAAAATGGCACGGGTTATTTACTGGAATCCAGCAAAATCCGCTGGTATTTTGACAATTATTTTTCAGCATATGATGACCGTGAGCTGAGCTCACCGTTTTGGACCGATATGGCTACCCTACTACATCATTCGCCGTATCAAGCCCCAAAGACACTGCACCTAACGTCTGGTTATTGTCCGCTGCGTGATGAAGATATCGGCTATCATGACGTACTAAAAGACGCAGGCGCGCCATCCCAACTCGTCCATTTTGCGGATATGCCGCACGCATTTTTGAATATGGAAAATCTGTGCCCTGAGCAATGCCAACAACTGTATCAATCCGTTGGCGAATTCTGCCAATAACCAAACGCCCCAAACACCTACACAGCCGGATAAAATTTGCCCAGTCTGATGACAAGCCAAAATAATCTAGCCAATAAAAAAGCACCCAATTAGGTGCTTTTTTTTACTGCTTATAACTTATAGCGGTTTGCCTGTGCTATTGCGGCGGCTACGTTTTGGCGCATCCCAACCATCTTGTTTACCAGCCGGTTTAGCGGATGGCTTGCTTGATGAAGCATAACGGTCAGACGATGACTTAAATCCTTCCGATCTTGACGATTTACCTGCAAACGGTTTGTCTGATTTTTTGAAACCCTCAGATTTAAACCCATTTGAGCGTGAATCACCCGCACGTTGACCCTCTTTTGCCGGATACGGTCTGTCGCTACGTTTTTTAAGCGGTTGACCGAATGTTTCTTCTACGATTGGACGTGGCTTGCGAGCGCGGTCATCACCACGAAACTCGCTAGAGCGGTCGGTCTTTTTGGCAAAAGGTTTGTCACCAAACCGGTCATTTTTTTCAAAGCGGTTAGGACGCTCGCCATGACGCTCACTGCTGTTACGGTCAGTGTTGTAACGTGGCTTATCACCTTGATAGCCTTTAAAGCCATCTTTGTTAAAGCTACGGTTATCATCGCGGCGACGATCTGCATACTCACCTTGGCGAGGCTCACGATTACCTTGGCGTGAATCACGGTCAAAATTTGGTTTGTCCGATGATTTAGCGGCGCGGTGAAAATCGCCCTGACTATTGCCATGACGGTTATCTGAATCACGATGACGACGCGGCGCACTCGCATCATCACGCCCAAAACGACTATCGCTGTTGCCTTGGTGACCTTTGTCAAAACGCTCACGTTTTTCAAAACGTGCCGAACTATCGTTGCTCGCTGATTTACCATAGCGTTCTTGGTTGTCAAAACGTGGCTTGTCCGCAAAACGACGCTCGCTCGAAGGTCTCTCGCTTGAACCACCAAAACGTTGTGAGCGACTGCCACGGTCATCACGACCGCCACGGCTATCACTGCCGCTGCGACCACGACCGCGACCATCACGACCATTAGGCTTACCACGACCTTCAAATTTTTCCACAAAACGCGGTTCTAAGCCTTCAACTTGCGCTTCATTGATATCACGTTTTAGGTAACGGGCAATATTGCCAAATTGACGACGGTCATCGCGGCTACATAGGTTGATGGCAATACCAGTACGACCGGCACGACCTGAGCGACCGATACGATGCACATAATCTTCTACTTGGCGCGGTAAATCATAATTAAATACATGGGTAATATTAGGTAAATCAAGACCACGTGCAGCCACGTCTGTTGCTACCACGATGTCAAATTTGCCACTGCGTAGATCTGAGACGATACGATTACGTTTGCTTTGTGGCAAGTCACCATGTAGATAACAGGCTTTGTGTTCCCATTGTTGTAGGCGCTCAGCGACTTCTTCACTACTGCGTTTGGTCGCGGTAAAGATAATCGCTTGACCACGCTCTGGGTCACAGATCAGGTGCTCTAATAATTTATTTTTGTGGTCAAAGTTGTCACAGAAGTACACTTTTTCATCGATGTGTGCGGTTTCAACTTTGATGTTGATACGCTCAGGATCTTTGGTAAAGCTTTCAGCGATTTTACCGACTGGACCATCCCATGTCGCAGATGACATGATGGTTTGGCGATGCGCGGGTGTGGCTTCCAAAATCGCATTGATGTCATCGGCAAAACCCATGTCTAGCATACGGTCTGCTTCATCAAGTACCAACATGGTCAAATCAGAAAGATTTACACGCTGGGCATTGATATGATCTAGCAAACGACCCGGCGTCGCCACGATGATTTGTACGCCTTTTTTTAGCGCGCGAATTTGACCACTGTATGCCGCACCACCCACAAGTGGCACACTGTACAAATCTTTCATGGCTGAGCCATATTTGCGGATACTGTCTTGTACTTGGTTAGCCAGCTCACGCGTCGGTGTCAAAATCAACGCTTGTACGACTTTTGGCTGTTGGCGACCACGTTTGCCACTTGCGGTCTTTTCTGCCGCTTTTTCTTTGGCTTGTAGTTCACTTAATTGATGTAAAATTGGTAATACAAACGCGGCCGTTTTACCACTACCTGTTTGTGCGGATAATAGCAAATCACGACCCGCTAATGCAGCAGGAATCGCGCGCGCTTGGATAGGCGTTGGTGTGGTATAACCCGTTGCGACAATACTTTTTAGTAATGAACCTGAAAGACCTAGTGCAGTAAAACCATTTTCGCTAGGGTTAGCATCGTCAGACGTTGTCGCAGTTGCTTCTGTGTCATCAACTTGGGTATTGTCAGTAGGCTGATTGCTGTTGGCTTGGCTATGGCTATGAGTATGGCTAAAAAAATTATCGATTGAGTTATCAGCAAAATCTGTGGTTGAATTAAAATCAGTCATGTAAGTCCTTAAAAAATAAGTTAATCAAAGTGTCGGTGGTAACCTTGATTGAAAACACGCAACAAGCAAAAGCCCTCAAGCTGACTGCACTTTCAAAATGGATAAGCAAAATGAATAGACAAAATTATCAGCTATCATTAATCACAAATATCGTGTTAATCGCTTTAAAGCATTGTAATCGTGTCTGTAAGACTTATTTTCACTATAAAAATAGCGACAAAACCTACTGTCAGACTTATCAAAACTTTTGAAACAGTAAAACCATCAAAAAGTTCGTATCGCGGCATTCACAAGAATGCTTAAAAAAATACAATGCTAAATATTAGGTTATCATCGGAAGATTATCAGCGCTTACAATGGTGCGCTTGATATATAGGCAGATGGATAAGCTAGATTAATTGGAAAATTGACGTTGCTCTTAGCGTTTAGGTAGCGTATATGAGTCATTATTGGTCAGTTTTCTTTCGCAATTAAAAAACTTACCAAGTGAAATAGGCATCAAAAACACCTACTTAAAAAAGTGATAACCCCACTAGCACATCTTCGGCACACTGGCTGGCTGCTACCGTTGCTACCTTCCGGTCCTGGCGGGGTTCACAGCAGCTAGTTGCGAAGCTACCAATGGGGTTACCGAAGCGGTATTCTAGAGAATTTGGCGACCAAATGCAAACTATTTTTATCCTATACACCAAATTTTTGTATTTATTTCACTTTTTCACACGCTAAACTATTAGCAAGCAACATTTGGGTAAATTTTTGTCGAACTTCTTACCCTTTTTCTACAATTCTTCCGCGGTAAATGTTACAAAATATTTTATAATGCCTATTCAACAACATATTGAATGAGCTAGTACAGTATTTTAATCAATAAAAGATTCATGCCAACCCATATAAAGAAGCACTAGAAAAAACTAGGAAAAAAACAATAGGAAACACTATGACACACTTAAGCACCGCGACTAACAATCATCCCAATCATGAAATCCATACCAATCCTACAATGACCAAACGTATTGCAGCCAGCTTGCTTGCTATGGCGATGCTATTACCTTTTACCAGTGTTTCAGCCGCTACCTACCCTGTGAATCCATCCCCTGCGAACTCATCAATGACCAATACTTTAAACTACGGCTTGCTTAACTTTGCTGCCTCAGCAAGTAAAAAAGTCAGCAATGACCAAATCAATGCTACCCTTAGCAAAACTGTGCAAAACAAATCAAGCAGTGAGGTGGCTAATCAAATCGCTACCACGTTGAACCAAGCGGTTGCCATCGCCAAAAAATACCCACAAGTGCAAGTCAGTACGGGCAACCAAACCACCTATCCGCAATATGATAAAAACCAAAAAATCATTGGTTGGACGGGGACTGCAAGCTTGAATTTAAAAAGCACCGATACAGTTGCCGCTAGCAAATTGATTGCTGAATTGCAAAGTTTTATGACGGTTGATGGATTAGACTTTAGCGTGTCTGATGCTGCGCGCAAAGCCACCGAGCAAGAATTGATGATGGAAGCTTCCAAAAACTTTCAGCGCCAAGCGCAAACGCTGCTGCCTGTTTGGGGTGCAAAAGGCTATCAGTTAGTTTCGTTGGAGTTTAGTCAAGGGGGCGATTATCGTGCACCGCGCGCGTATGGCAGCGTAATGATGCTAGAAGCCGCCAGTGCTAAAGTCGCTGACCAAAACTTCCAAGCGGGCGATAGCACCATTACGGTTACTGCCAACGGTACCGTACAACTGGTAAAATAAGCTGCTGTTAACCACAAAAAAACCTGTTGAATTAACAGGTTTTTTTGTTTGTCTTTTACTCACTAAGCAATACTTAGTAAGAAATTTCTGCACGGCGGTTTTTTGCCCATGCTGATTCGTCATGACCGGGATCGGCAGGTTGGTCTTCACCATAGCTGATGGCTTCCATACGTGAAGCTGATACCCCTGACGTAGCTAAGTAGGCTTGTGCGGCTTGGGCACGGCGCTCACCCAATGCCAGATTATATTCACGGCTACCACGCTCATCGGTGTGACCCGCAATAGCAACACGGGCGCTTGGGTTGGCTTGTAAGAATTGCGCTTGTTGATTTAACACGGCTTGACCTTGAGCGTCGATTTCACTGCTATCAAAGCCGAAATACACGGCATTTGGGTTAGCACCCGCGGCGGTGATAACTGACGTTGAGTTTGTTACCACAGCGCCCCCGTTATAGTAGCCTACGCCACCGGGAACGCCCATCGGCGCAACCACTACTTCAGATGTGTCGGTACGTTTGGCAGAACACCCTGTTAAGGCGATGGTTGCCATCATTGCAGCAGTGCTTACTACTTTTAGCATCGTTAATTTCATAGTCTTTCCTCAAAAATTATTATTTAACGCGTTTACCTATTTTGTTACTTTTCGATAGAGTAAATCAATCTCGCGCTTTTTGTAAACAGTGTTACTGTAAATTTTAGCCAACTTTTTCTCAAAGCAGTTTAATTTTTAGATTAAACAAGTAGCTTAAGAAATCACCTTTTATAAGATAAGTGATAACAACACAAACTGTCTAAAACAGTAATTTCTAAAACAATAATATTTAAATTTTTGTCTAAAACCGCTACCAGCGAAATTTATTCCATAGTTCAGGATTTGCCCAAAACTTGCTATTAAACCAATCTGGCAAATGTTTATAGTCAAACAGATTAAATTGCCATACTTGGTAGCTGGTTGCATGATGACTTTGGTCATTTTCCACAATCGGCTGCTCATGTAATCGGCTAAAACCAAAGCTCGCTACATCCACACCTGTTGCCGGCTCGGATAAGTTTTGCACTACCAAACAATGCTTGGCAAACAAGTCGCGACAGCGCTGAATGATTTGGGTATCGATTGCAGTATCGTTTGATAATATTATCACTGCCAAGTCATAGCGTTTGGCAAACCGATGTGCGATAAAATCCTGATAATCAAACGCTTCCCAGCTCACGGCTTGATCCATAGTTTCATCAATGGTTTGTATTTGGCTAAAAACCGACTGCGTGTCATTACCAATAATCAGCCCGGTGAACGGTTGATTTGATGATGCGGCATTTTTATCTTTGCTTGAATCTTGTTTGCTCAAATCATGTTTGCTTAGGCTATCTTTACTTAAAAATACCAGACTTTGTCGGATGACATCAGTAATGCTTAAGGTGGGATTGGTCAAAATAAAATCCTTTTGATGAGTTTTTATTAGATAATGTTGATAGATACGGCTGAATGATAGCCGTGATATAGCAATGATAAGGGTGGCTAATATGCCATTCTTTAAAACCAATTATAACTATCTATCATGAGCCATGACTAGCCCTTTTGGTCGAGACAGAGTACACTAAGTGCTAAATTTATCACTTGTATTGACTGTTAGAAATAAGGAACCACCATGCCACAATATCGCTCAAAAACCTCCACGTCTGGCCGCAATATGGCGGGTGCACGCGCACTTTGGCGTGCAACAGGTATGACAGATGAGGACTTTAACAAACCGATTATCGCGATTGCCAACTCGTTTACCCAGTTTGTACCCGGGCACGTACACCTAAAAGACTTGGGTCAGCTGGTTGCCCGCGAGATTGAAGCGGCAGGCGGTGTTGCTAAAGAATTTAACACCATTGCGGTGGATGATGGTATCGCCATGGGTCACTTGGGTATGCTCTATAGCTTGCCAAGCCGTGATTTAATTGCTGATAGCGTGGAGTATATGGTCAATGCCCACTGCGCCGATGCGCTGGTTTGTATTTCCAATTGCGATAAAATCACCCCTGGTATGCTGATGGCAGCGATGCGCCTCAATATCCCAACGATTTTTGTGTCGGGCGGTCCAATGGAAGCGGGTAAAGTATTGGCATCCACCTTGGGCGATGGGCATACCACCCATGAAACCGTGATGAATGAATTGGGTGAAAAAATTCGCAAACTTGACCTAGTCGACGCCATGATTGATGCGGCAGATGACTTGATTAGTGACGAAGATGTGGCACAAACCGAGCGCTCTGCTTGCCCAACTTGTGGCTCATGCTCAGGTATGTTCACTGCCAACTCGATGAACTGTTTGACCGAAGCCTTAGGCTTATCACTGCCTGGTAATGGCTCGTTACTTGCCACTCACGCCAAACGTAAAGATTTATTCTTAGAAGCAGGTCGCCGTATCGTGGCACTTGCCAAACGTTATTATGAGCAAGATGACGCCAGCGTATTGCCACGCTCAATTGCAACCAAAGCGGCATTTGAAAATGCCATGAGCCTTGATATCGCCATGGGCGGCTCAACCAACACGATTCTACATTTGCTTGCTGCTGCCAATGAAGCGCAAGTAGATTTTAAAATGGCGGATATTGACCGTCTAAGCCGCCGTGTGCCTTGTCTATCGAAAGTTGCCCCTGCGACACAAAAATATCATATGGAAGACGTGCACCGTGCTGGGGGTGTGATGGCAATTTTAGCCGAGCTTGATCGCGCAAACCTGCTGCAAACCGATGTCCCCACCGTTCATAGTGCTTCACTTAAAGCAGCGCTTAGCCAATGGGATATCATGAATCCTGATAATACCGAGGCACGTGAGCGTTATATTGCAGCCCCAGGTGGGGTACGCACCACGAAAGCCTTTAGCCAAAACAATGCGTGGTCCAATCTTGATGTCAACCGCGAATCTGGCTGTATCCGCAGCAAAGAATTTGCCTACTCACAAGACGGTGGTTTGGCGGTATTGTTTGGCAATATCGCTGAACGTGGTTGTGTGGTCAAAACAGCGGGCGTGGATGACAGCATCCTAAAATTTACCGGTCGTGCCCGTGTGTTTGAAAGTCAAGACGATGCCGTGGCTGCCATTTTGGCAGACCAAATTGTCGCAGGTGACATCGTGGTGATTCGCTATGAAGGTCCAAAAGGTGGTCCTGGTATGCAAGAGATGTTGTATCCGACCTCTTACCTAAAATCAAAAGGTCTAGGTAAAGCCTGTGCGCTACTTACCGATGGTCGTTTTTCAGGGGGTACGTCGGGTTTATCCATCGGTCACGTCAGCCCAGAAGCCGCTGAAGGTGGTACCATCGGTTTGGTCAATGACGGCGATACCATCGAGATTGATATCCCTAATCGCTCGATTCATTTGGCGATTGATTTTGCCGAACTTGAAAAACGCCGAGAAGCGATGGTGAGCCGTGGCAACCAAGCTTGGAAACCTGTCAATCGTGAGCGCCAAGTGTCAGCCGCCTTGCGGGCGTATGCAGCGATGACTACTAGCGCGGATACAGGCGCGGTACGTGATGTCAGTCAAGTAGAGCGGTAATTTTTTACTCCAAACTACATTGCTATAAAAAAATTGTCAAAAAAGAATTATCAAAAAAGATCGATGGTACTTATCGGTCTTTTTTTTATCCCCATGAAAAACGTTGCAAACCTCATACTTTTGCCCAAGGTTCTAGATTCAATGTGCATTTTATAAAAAGTATGGCTGTTAAAAGGTACGGTTTATAAAAGGTGCTATCTATAAAAGCATTATCCACATCGAATGAATTCTGCTAAAATACAATGTTTACATTTTTTTGATAATATATGCCAAATTTAATTTTGAAATATCTTAAGGAGCCGCTGTGAGCCGTCCGTTTTCTTCAGCCGATATACGTCAAGCTTTTATCAATTATTTTGCCGAAAATGGTCATACCCCAGTGGCATCATCGAGCCTAGTCCCACACAATGACCCTACCCTGCTATTCACCAATGCCGGTATGAACCAATTTAAAGATGTGTTCTTAGGGATAGACAAACGCGATTATAAACGTGCAGTATCGTCGCAAAAATGTGTGCGCGCAGGCGGTAAACACAATGACCTTGACAACGTCGGCTATACCGCGCGTCACCATACGTTTTTTGAGATGCTCGGTAATTTTTCGTTTGGCGATTATTTTAAACAACAAGCCATCCCATTTTGTTGGGAGTTTTTGACATCGGATCAGTGGCTTGGACTACCCAAAGATAAACTTTACGTGACGGTGTATCACACCGATGATGAAGCCTTTGATATTTGGCATAACGTGGTGGGCTTGCCTGTCGAACGCATCATCCGTATTGGTGATAATAAAGGCGGTCAATACCAGTCAGATAATTTTTGGGCAATGGGTGACACAGGTCCTTGTGGTCCTTGTACCGAAGTATTTTATGACCACGGCGAGCATATTTGGGGTGGTCTGCCAGGTACGCCTGAAGAAGACGGCGACCGTTTTGTCGAGATTTGGAACAACGTCTTTATGCAGTTTAACCGCCAAAAAGACGGCACTCTTGAAAAACTGCCTGCGCCAAGTGTCGATACCGGAATGGGTTTAGAGCGTATCAGTGCCATCATGCAAGGCGTGCATAGCAACTATGAAATTGATATATTTACCCATCTCATGCAGCACGCGGCGCAAGTGATTGGCTTGCCAAACGATATCGACTTACAGTCTGAGCCATCACTCAAAGTACTTGCCGACCATATCCGCTCGGTTTCCTTCTTGATTGCAGATGGCGTACTGCCAAGCAATGAAGGTCGCGGTTATGTGCTGCGTCGTATCATCCGCCGCGCGGTTCGTCATGGCAACAAATTAGGTGCTAATGACAACTTCTTTTATAAGCTCGTCGCGCCACTTGCCCAAATCATGGGCGATGCCTACCCACAGCTTCGTGAACAGCAAGCCAACATTGAGCAAGCCATCTTAAAAGAAGAAGAACAATTTGCCAAAACCTTATCACAAGGTCTCAAACTGCTATCACAAGAATTAGATAGCTTAAAATCTGGCGATACTTTATCGGGTGCAACGGTGTTTAAACTGTATGACACGTATGGTTTCCCTGCCGATTTGACTGCCGATATCGTGCGCGAACGCGACATCAGCATTGATGAAGCCGGTTTTGAACAAGGCATGGCGCAGCAACGCGCTCGCGCCCGTGAAGCGGGTAAATTTGGCGTTGATTACAACCAATTGATTCAAGTTGACAGTGCCACTGAATTTTTGGGGTATGACAAAGCAGAACACAGCAGCACTATCACCCATTTATACCTTGAGGGCAAATCTGCTGAACAATTGCAAGAAGGTGATGAAGGGGTCATCGTATTATCGGCAACGCCTTTTTATGCTGAAGGCGGTGGCCAAGCGGGTGAATTGGGTGACATCCAAACCGAAACTGGCGTATTTGAAGTTCAGGACACCAAAAAATCTGGTCAAGCCATCATTCATTATGGCGTGGTTAAAATGGGCAGTATTCGCCAGGGTCAGTCAAGCGAAGCGCGCGTGGCAAGCCAAGTACGCGCCATGAGTGCCAAAAACCACTCCGCCACTCACCTACTGCACGCCGCCCTTCGTGAGCATCTTGGCACAGGTGTCACCCAAAAAGGGTCATTGGTCAATAGTGAGGTGTTGCGTTTTGACTTCTCGTATGACAAAGCCTTGACTGAGCAAGACATTATCACCATTGAAAACATCGTTAACCAACAAATCCTTGCCAACCAACCTGCCACTATAGAAATGCTCAGCATGACGCAAGCGCAAGACAAAGGCGCGATGGCACTGTTTGGTGAAAAATATGGTGACACGGTTCGCGTATTGTCGATGGGTACGATAGATAAAGACGGCAAGCCTTTTTCAATCGAGCTATGTGGTGGTCTGCATGTACAACGCACGGGTGATATCGGCTTATTCAAAATCGTCAGTGAGCAAGGTATCGCGGCAGGCATTCGCCGTATCGAAGCGGTGACAGGCATGGGCGCAGTCAAATATGTGCAGCAAGGTGAAAAACAGCTCAATCAACTTGCCAGTCAGCTCAAAGCCAAACGCGACGAAATCGCCGACCGTGTCAATCAAATGACCGACAAAACACGCGACCTTGAAAAACAACTTGAGCGTTTGCAGCAAAAATTGGCCAGCAGCCAAGCCAAAGACTTAATCAACAACGTGCAAGATATCAATGGACAAAAAGTGCTGATTGCAAGCTTACCAGGCATGGATGGTAAAGCATTACGCACGATTGCCGATGACATGAAGTCAAAATTGCATGATGGCATCGTGGTGCTCGCGGGCGTAGCTGACGATAAAATTGCCCTGACTGCCAGTGTCGGCAAAGACTTAACCAGCAAAATCAAAGCGGGTGATATCATCAAACACTTAAGCGAGCAGCTTGGTGGTAAAGGGGGCGGTAAACCTGACTTTGCCCAAGGCGGCGCAAGTGATGTCGCAGGATTGCCAGCCGTATTAGAAGCGCTACCAAATTGGTTGGCTGAGCGACTTGCCTAATTAAAACTATCCCTAAAAAAACGCCGAATGACTTATTCGGCTTTTTTTATGGGGTTATTTTTTTATGCGGCTATATTTATGCGGCTATATAAGGCATGAGTTTAATCAGGCTTAATCAAAGCGCCGTTTACTTTAGCCAAACATTCGGTATCATAAAGCCTAAAGCACATTGTGTATAATCGTCTCTATAATCGCATTTATAGTCGTGTCCATAATCACATCTGACATCTTATCAACCAACGAAGCTTTAAATCACACTTATAGCTTTAAAAAACTTATAATCAACAAGGAAACATCATGGACAATCATTACCAGCCCCCCAAAATTTGGACAAATGATAGCCAAAACGGTGGCAAATTTGCCAGTACCAACCGCCCCACCGCAGGAGCGACCCACGAGCAACATTTACCGATTGGTAACAACCCTTTGCAGCTTTACAGCCTTAACACCCCAAACGGTATCAAAATCAATATGTTACTTGAAGAATTGGCAGAGCTCGGTATTGAAGGCGCACAGTATGATGCCTTCAAAATCGACATCATGAATGGCGACCAATTTGGCTCAGATTTTGTTGCCATCAATCCCAATTCTAAAATTCCTGCACTGGTGGATAACAGCGTTAATCCACCGATTAAACTGTTTGAATCAGGCGCTATTTTGCTATACCTTGCCGAAAAGTTTGGGCAGTTTATCCCAGCAGACACCGCCAAACGTGCCGAATGTTTGTCATGGCTGTTTTGGCAAATGGGCGCTGCGCCGTATGTCGGTGGCGGCTTTGGGCATTTTTATGCGTATGCCCCAGAGAAGTTTGAATATGCTATCAATCGCTTTACCATGGAAACCAAACGCCAATTAGATTTACTCGATCAACATTTAGCGACTCACACGTTTATGATAGGTAATGACTACAGTATCGCGGATATCGCGATTTGGGCATGGTATGGTCAGTTGGCACTGGGCAAATTGTATAACGCTGGCGAGTTTTTACAAGTGCAAAACTACACCCATCTACAACGCTGGGCAAAAAACCTGCATGACCGTCCTGCCGTGCAACGCGCTATAACCTTACCCCTACAACCGATTGCCTAAACTGATAACCTTTGGTTCACGATAACCCTGCAATTTTACGCCAGTCATTTGGGGATTTTTGGCAATTTTGCCTTGCCCCAAAATTGGGAAATATGGTATAAAGTACCGTTTAATTTACGTTTCGTGACATTGTAAACAATCTGCTAAGCGATCCATCAGGCACTTGGTATGGCAAGTCTTGGATAGCGATGGCAAACAACGTGCACGATATTATAGGGTGTATTGACAATGGCTTTAATCGTACAAAAATACGGTGGTACGTCGATGGGTAGTGTCGAACGTATCAAAAATGTGGCACAGCGCGTCAAACGTTGGCATGACAATGGTCATCAAGTGGTGGTTGTCGTCTCTGCCATGAGTGGTGAGACCAATCGCTTGATTGATTTGGCACGTCAAATCAGTAAAGAACCGAATGCTCGTGAATACGACCAAATGGTGTCAACCGGTGAGCAAGTATCAATTTCTTTACTTGCTATGGCATTAAATGAAATTGGTGTGAGCGCCAAGTCAATGACGGGCGGACAAGTGGCGATTCGTACCGATGATAGTCATACCAAAGCCCGTATTCAACATATCGATGATAGTCAGCTTCGCGCCGCACTCGATGCTGGTATGGTAGTTGTAGTGGCGGGTTTCCAAGGGGTGGATGAAAAAGGTGACATTAACACCTTAGGTCGGGGTGGCTCGGACACCACAGGCGTTGCACTGGCTGCTGCCCTATCTGCCGATGAATGTCAAATCTATACCGATGTCGACGGCGTGTATACTACTGACCCACGGGTGACACCAAAAGCCAAAAAATTATCAAAAATTACCTTTGAAGAAATGCTAGAAATGGCAAGCCTTGGCTCAAAAGTGTTGCAAATTCGCTCGGTTGAATTTGCCGGAAAATACCAAGTACCACTGCGTGTTTTATCCAGTTTTGATGAAAACGCCGATGGTAAATTTGATGATGATTTTAAAAAGAATGTAGGTACATTAATTACCACCGATGAGGGAGACAGCATGGAACAACCAATTATTTCGGGCATCGCCTTTAACCGTGACGAAGCTAAAGTATCTATTTTAGCAGTACCTGATCGCCCGGGCATTGCCTCATCGATTTTAAGCCCGATCAGTGCTGCCAATATCGAAATCGATATGATTATCCAAAACATCGCAGAAAACGGATTGACCGACTTTACCTTTACCGTTAATCGTGGTGACTTTGATAAAACCCTAGCGATTTTGGGTGACAATCTTGCTGAGATTGGCGGCAAAGAAATCGTGAGCAACAACAATGTGGTTAAAGTATCACTGGTAGGTGTTGGTATGCGTTCACATGCAGGCGTGGCAAGCAAAATGTTTGAAACACTGGCAGAAAACAACATCAATATCCAAATGATTTCTACCAGCGAAATCAAAATCTCGGTACTGATTCAAGAAGAACAACTGGAGAAAGCGGTTAAAGCGTTACATACTGCTTTTGGTCTTGACCGTGAAGACGGTGAAAGCAAGGTTGCTGGATTATAAGAAATTTGTAATTCTCCACAAAAACAAGGTTAATATCTGCGTTTTGCGGGTGTTAACCTTTTTTTTACTTAAACATTTCGTTTATAATGGCATCTCGTTTATTGGGCACAAACGCAACTGACCCCTCAATGCCTATTTTGACTGTTGGCAAATAGCCGCCAAGCATAATGAGTTCGCTTAAATTATGCCTTTGCAGTCTGTCTTTAACGTATCATTGGGCAATGATACATGATAATATATTTGACGAATTTAGCTAATTTATCGTTGAATCATCACAGGACATTGATGGTACTTGTTGCGACATAAGGAGTGTGACGCATGTTAATTTTGACTCGCCGTGTTGGCGAAACGTTAATGATAGGTGACGAAGTCAGTGTCACCGTACTGGGTGTAAAAGGTAACCAAGTCAGACTGGGCGTCAATGCGCCAAAAGACATTGCCGTACACCGTGAAGAGATTTATCAAAGAATTCTGCATGAACGGACTGGGCATGAACGCATGGGTTATGAGAATCACCCAGTCGATTTTGCCGCCCATGATAGAATGGGTCAAGACCGCAGTGGTTTTGGGGCAGCCAGTCATGAGGCCTTTCCCCAAGAGCGCAGTAAACCCTCTCAACCACGCAACAGCGGTCAGCAAATGCGTCATTTAGAAAACCGTGTGGAAAACCGCGGTTTTGGTCAGACCAACAATAATTTTAACCCAGCTTTTGATCCGTTTGAGGACGATTATTTTAATCGTTAATGACGGTCGCTATTTTGACTTTTGGAGTAACTATGAGCGCTATTGATAAGCTAGAACTATCAAAACTATTAGCTAAACTAGAAAACAAATCGCTAGATTTTGCTTCCGTGCTAGCTATCATCGATAGTTACTATGACTATCGCCCAACTGAGTTTAACAATGGCGAAGTGCATAATGCGGCTGGCGAAAATGAAGGCAGTGCAAAAGTGTTTGGCTTTGCGCTACTCAACCATTTGACCCAACAAGATACGCTAAAACTGTTTGCTGAGCACTATGACAGTGTTAAAGCAGAGCCAAAAGGTACAAACCATGCCAATATCCGTAACTTTAGCTTTTTTGGCTGGCAAGGCTTTTTGATGCAGCGTAACTGTTTAACGCCAAAAGCATTAACACCAAAAGCGTCATGACATTCTCTAACATGCTTTAGTCTAAAAATCCAACTGTTTTTTGCGTCAAACAAGGCAGCCGATGGGTTGCCTTTTTTTATCCAATGGTTTTTATTTTAAAGAATGGTTTTGAGAGACTCATTGGTTATTGGTTTGTCCTTAACTGCTGGCGCATTTGTTTTTTTTGCTCACGGCGATGGCGAAAAAAATCCTGCAATAACGCGCGACTTTGCTCAGCCATTAGCCCCTGTTCTACGGTCAAAAAATGATTATAGAACGTCACTTGGCTAAAATCCTGCTGGCTGACAATCATGCCTGCTTTCGGCTCTGTCGCTGCAAACACCAAGCGTGATACTCTGGCGTGAATAATCGCTCCTAGACACATGGTGCAAGGCTCAAGCGTGACAAACAGTTCACAATCCGCTGGCAGACGGTAATTATCAAAATATTGACACGCTCGCCTTATTGCCACTATTTCGGCGTGGGCAGTGGCATCATGACTTAAAATCGGTTGATTGTAGCCTTTGGCTATGATGGTGCCTTGATGCACAATCACCGCGCCCACTGGCACTTCCCCCAGCTGTCCGCCCTCGGCTGCAACGTCAAGCGCCGCTTGCATAAAGGCGTCATCGCTGTCATAAAAGCCGCTTTTATAATAGTCATGCTCACTTGCACTCATTATGATACCACCCAAACTACTGTGGCAACTGCCAATCTATCGGGCTTTTGCCGTGGGCTATCAGATAATCATTGGCTTTGGAAAAAGGACGGGTGCCAAAAAAACCACCCCGATTGGCACCAAGCGGTGATGGATGCGTGCCTGTAATGATTAAATGCTTAGATGTATCAATAAAACGGCCTTTTTTCTGCGCGTAACTCCCCCATAGGATAAAGACACAGTGCTCGCAGTGCTGATTAACTGCCTCAATCACCGCATCAGTGAACGTTTCCCAGCCAATACGCTGATGACTGCCCGCCTGCCCTGCTTCTACAGATAACATACTATTGAGTAGCAGCACTCCTTGGGTCGCCCAATGGGTCAAATCGCCATGTTTTGATGGGGCGATACCCAAATCGGCGGCAAGCTCTCGTAAAATATTTTGTAGACTCGGCGGTTTGGGGATGGCTTTGGGCACAGAAAAAGATAACCCCATCGCTTGTCCTGCGCCATGGTACGGGTCTTGACCCAAAATCACTACTTTAACCTGCGACAAAGGCGTCAAATTAAACGCATTGAACATCTGACTACCTGAGGGATAAATCACTTTTTGCGCATGATATTGTTCTCGCAAAAATTGGCGAATCTTATCCATATTGCTGCTCGTTAGTTCTGTCGCCAAGGCGTGCTTCCAATCGTCCGGCATTTTGACATTGGCTAAAATTTGTTGTTGTTCAGGGGTTAATGTTTTCATGGTTTATCTGCTATCAAAAATTATAAAAAAAGCCAAAGAATCTCTTGGCTTTATTGTAGCAAATAATTGTCGTCAATAAGCGGAACACTTCAATGCTGTCTATTTTATACCGACTAATTACTCTGAAAAAGTTTGACGCAGGGTAAAATCTTCTAATTTGACCGCTTCACGGCTGCTCTTTTCAGTAGGGGGAATTACTTGTGCTTCGCCTGTCACTACTGCTTTACCGTCTTGATTGGTCACTTGGCAATCTAACACCACCCATTTTTTGCTATCGTCTTTACTTTTCACGGTCAAGGTCGCGGTTAAAGTATCATCGATATGCACAGGACGACGGAAAGACAAACTTTGGTTCAGATAAATTGTCCCTAAGCCTGGAAATTTGGTACCAATCAAGGCTGATAATAGACCTGCTGTCCACATACCATGCGCAATCACGCCTTTAAACTGGCTTTGCTCGGCATACTCATCATCGAGATGCGCAGGGTTGTAGTCATGGGTAACAAGCGCAAATGCTTTGACATCATCTGCGGTCACTTGCCGGGTCATACTGGCAGTTTGCCCGATAGTTAATTCCTCATAGGTAAAATTACTAAAAGTTGTCATTGTCCGTCCTTTTGTTCTTGTTGATTAATTTCATAAAAACCAAGATTAAAAAATCGTTTTTATGGTTTGACTATAAGTTTGACTATAGCATAAATTTTTCAAATTTTTATGACAATGACTACGCATTCATGAATCCATCTGACTTCAACAATTACAAATTTTTTATCTTTTTGCTTGACTTGATGAACTGCTAATAAAATCAAGCGTCTAGGATTTTTGCAGAAAAATAGGCAAAAAATTGAAAAAAATACAAGCTAGAATTACAAATTTTTTTACGCTATATTGTGCGAAATAATAAAACAACCCCTAGATATAGTAGTTTTTTGCAAGACCTTGCAATAATACGGCAATGACTTTGCGATGCTACATACGTGATGTAGCTTTGGCTCAAAAGCGATATTTAAAAGCGGCACACACACTCACTATACTTTCGGTTAGCTGTTTTACTTGGCATTTTTATCTCACCACCTCTCACTCAGCGCCTTTTTAATACATACAGATATGACGTTGATAAACAGGTAAAAAAAGGAACGTATTATGACTCGTACTGAAGATATCCTCGTGCAAAAACGCGACGGGCGTTTGGAAAAAATTGATTTGGATAAGATTCACCGAGTCATCGAGTGGGCAGCAGAAGGGCTCGATAATGTGTCTGTTTCGCAAGTAGAAATCAGCTCACACATCCAGTTTTATGACAAAATCACCACCAAAAGCATCCATGAGACCATCATTAAATCAGCCGCGGATTTGATTTCTGCAGCAACACCTGACTATCAGTATTTGGCAGCGCGATTGGCAATTTTTCATTTACGCAAAATCGCATTTGGTCAGTTTGAGCCGCCGCATTTGTTTGACCATGTCACCAAACTGACCCAAGAAGGTCGTTACGATGCGCATATTTTGCAAGACTTTAGCAAAGAAGAATTTGATATACTCAATGACTATATTGACCACAACCGTGATTTGAGCTTTGCGTATGCCGCCGTCAAACAAATGGAAGGCAAATATTTGGTGCAAGACCGCGTCACCAAACAAGTCTTTGAAAGCCCCCAATTTTTGTACATGCTCGTCGGTATGTGCCTGTTTGCCAGTTACGACAAACAATATGATAAGGCGGCGCGATTAGATTATATCAAGCGCTTTTATGACACCACGTCCACTTTCAAAATCTCACTACCAACGCCAATCATGTCGGGCGTGCGTACCCCATCGCGTCAGTTTAGCTCATGTGTACTAATTGAATGTGATGATAGCTTAGACAGTATCAATGCCACCACCAGTGCCATCGTGCGGTATGTGTCACAGCGTGCCGGTATTGGTGTCAATGCGGGTCGTATTCGCGCATTAGGTAGCCCAATTCGTGGCGGTGAAGCGCAGCACACCGGCTGTATTCCTTTTTACAAACTATTCCAAACTGCCGTCAAATGCTGTTCACAAGGCGGCGTGCGCGGTGGTGCAGCGACCTTGTTCTACCCGATTTGGCATTTAGAAGTGGAAAATCTGCTGGTGCTCAAAAACAACCGCGGCGTGGAAGACAACCGTGTTCGCCATATGGATTATGGCGTACAAATCAATAAAACCATCTATCAACGTTTGATTAAAAATCAAAACGTGACCCTGTTTTCACCATCGGATGTACCAGGTTTGTACGATGCTTTCTTTGCTGATCAGGCCGAGTTTGAGCGTTTGTATGAGCAATATGAGCAAGATGAATCTATTCGCAAACGCAGTGTGCCGGCGCAAGAGTTGTTTAGCCTGATGATGCAAGAGCGTGCCAGCACGGGTCGTATCTATGTGCAAAACGTTGACCATTGCAACACCCACAGTCCGTTTGACCCAAGTGTCGCGCCAATTCGCCAATCCAACCTATGTATGGAAATCGCGCTACCGACCCAACCGCTTGACAACATCAATGATGAAAGCGGTGAAATCGCCCTTTGTACGTTATCAGGCATTAATTTGGGTGAAATCAATCAATTAGAAGACATCAAAGAGCCAGCGGAACTGATCGTGCGTGCGCTAGATGCCTTGCTTGACTACCAAGACTACCCTGTCACCGCTGCTAAAAATGGCTCTATGAAACGCCGCACGCTGGGTATTGGTGTCATCAACTATGCCTATTATCTTGCCAAAAACGGTACCAAATATTCAGATCCTACGGCGCTGGGTTTAACCCATCGCACTTTTGAAGCCCTACAATATTATCTGTTGGTGGCGTCCAATAAACTGGCTAAAGAGCAAGGTGCTTGTCCTGCATTTGGCGATACCACGTATTCACAAGGTATTTTACCGATTGATACGTATAAAGCAGATATTGATGCGATTTGTAATGAGCCGCTTCAACTTGACTGGGAAGCACTGCGTCACGATATCAAAACCCACGGTCTTCGCAACTCAACCTTGACCGCCTTGATGCCATCAGAAACCTCTAGCCAGATTGCTAACGCAACTAATGGCATTGAGCCACCTCGCGGTCTGGTATCTGTCAAAGCATCAAAAGACGGTATTTTAAAACAAGTGGTACCTGAGATTGATAAGCTCAAAGATCAATACGAGCTATTATGGCAAATGCCAAATAACAAGGGTTATTTGAGCCTAGTAGCGATTATGCAAAAATTCATTGACCAAAGCATCTCAGCCAATACCAACTACGACCCAACCAAGTTTGAAGATAGCCGTGTACCGATGAAGGTGATGATTCAAGACTTGTTGATGGCGTACAAATTGGGCGTTAAGACGCTGTACTATCATAACACCCGTGATGGCGCAAATGATGCCCAAGACGACCTAGAAAATGGCTGTGCTGGCGGGGCTTGTACTTTATAAAAGAGTACTTAGGGATAATACTGATGGATTATCCCTAGTTTTTTATTCAGTGATTTATGTTCAGTAAATACAAACAAAAATGGCATAACCCATTAAATTGATTAATTAAATTATTTCAATGTAACATCTAGGCTTTTATTATTAAAAGCCTAGAAATTTTTCTTACATAGGATATTTGAACTTGAAAAACCCGTTGATTGTTTATGCCATTTTACTGATGAACCTTACCTCGTGTGCTTCTTTACCGCAAACATACGACAGTCCGATTCCTGTCTATGTTGACTTGGGTGATGCGATACCTGCCACCACCCTGCCCAATTCAAATTCAAACTCAGATTTAAAAACCAATGTCAAAACTATGAGTCACTAAGGCTTGGTATCAGGCTTGTCCGATTGTGCCAGTTTTTCTGACCCCGCCACTTTATCTTTCACAGGTACAGTATTAGCAAAATTTGAATAGGTAATATCAATCGGTTTGCCCATCATCACACGGCTGGTCGGTAACGCATTTTTGAGACCCACTTCTTTCATCATCTCCGCGATTTTTAAAATCATATCAGTTTGTTTTTGATTAAAATCCATCGCCCCTTTCACATTGAGATAGCATCGCACTTCAACCAGATAAGCGTCTTGCTGAGTGCCAGAGATACGCACTTGATTCCACACACTGTTGGTGTCCGGATGATTGGTGATATAAATTTGTGTTTGCTCCATAAATTCACGTAATTTATCGATGTCGCTATCGCGCGAGATATAGAACACTTGCGAAAAATGAAACATATCGCGCTGTGAGACATTTTCAATACTCATCGATGAGAAGTTACCATTGGGAATCGTTACCACCGTGCGATCGGTGGTGCGCAGACGGGTGGAGCGGATACCAATGTCTTCAACCGTACCTTCTTGCGTGCCAAAGCGGCAGTAGTCGCCCACATTGACAGGCTGGTCAGCAACGACCGATACACTGCCGACTAAATTTTCAACCGTTTTTTGTGCACCCAACGCCAACGCCACACCACCAATCCCCAATGCGGCAATACCTGTGGTTAAGTCGTAGCCTAGATTACCCAAAATCACAATGGTCGCAATCGCAATCAAAATCAATTTTACCACTTTTCGCAGCAGATTTAGGACAGATAGCCGCTCTGGATGATGGTTATTGCTGGCATAGTTTTCTGCACGTTTAAAAATCAAATCCAAAATACGTAAAATCAACCATACCATGGATACCCAAGATAAAATATCGGCAAGGTTGGACGCCATATTGCGCACAACCAAATTAATACCCACCAAAATCATGGCTTCTTTGATAATCACCGCTGTCAGCACCATTGCGGCAGGCACAACCACGCGTCCATCAATCGGAAATTGCTTTTCTTTATCTGGGTGGGTCGCTAGATAAATTCGCGTGATAATCATATATAAGATTTGGCTAATCAATAGACAGGCGAGATAAGTTGCTATCATGAGCGCAATCACTGCCGCAATGTGCCCAAGACTATAGCCTTTAATATCTTTCTCAATCCATTGTTTGGGAATATACTTTTCTACTAGTGTCGGCTGGGTAACGAGTGATAACGACGCAACTTCTTGCAAGGTTTGTTGTGAAATCAGCCAAATATTGGTGCCGTTAGATTGTTTGACACGCTGCATTAAGATATCGATACTCTTTTTGTCAGCGGTGGGATTGTTGATCTCCCCGACCTTATCGAGATTGGGCGCTAGTTTGTCATCGAGATTGCCGGTAGGGTCATTGCTAATTTGTAGCTGCTCGTTGATGCGTCCGCCGCTATCGAGTGCCGATTTTAAAGATTCGAGCGTGCCACTGGGGTCTTTGGTAGAACTTAAATCCACATAACGGCTCGCGAGCATCCAATCACTTTTTGCCAAGGCTTGAATAAAGCCTTGCACGCTGCCGCGCGGGGTGTCACGCCCAAAGGTATCTTGTGGGGTTGCCGTGCTGTTGGCACTACTGGCTGATTTGCTGCTATCAGCCGCCCATACCGTGGTGGGTTTGACACTGGTGATAACCATGAGCAAGGCAAACAATGCCATCATAAAACAACGGCGGTATAAAGATGGTGCATCAGCATGACGCTGACATTGGTTAAGAGACTTTGACAACTGCATAAACTTCCCAAAATTTTTAAAACGCTAAAACATAGTTAGGCTAAATAAACGGCCTTGATTTATGTTTTAAGAAATCCTAAATTGCAATGCGCTTATTCTGAATAAAGTATTTCGTCTTGTAGGTATAACTGCTAAAATACGCGCATTATTTGATTTTATCAGTTTTAAATTCCAAAAACACTTTTAAATGCATTGAGTTATTATGTTTAATTTACATCCACAACTAGCAAAAGATACTTTTTTGGTGGGCGAATTTCCGTTATCTACTTGCCGCTTGATGAACGACTGTCAATTTCCTTGGTTGATTCTAATTCCGCGTGTACCCGGTATCAAAGAATTATATGAACTGTCCGCCAGTGACCAAGCCCAATTTTTACGTGAATCTAGCTGGCTATCAAGTCAGCTTGCCAAAACTTTTCAAGCCGACAAAATGAACATCGCCGCGCTTGGCAACCAAGTACCGCAATTGCATTTTCATCATATCGTGCGCTACCAAAATGACATTGCTTGGCCCAATCCCGTATGGGGCAATCCAGCCATCCCCTATACCCCTGAGGTGCTCAGCCATATGCAGCAGACACTGATGATGGCACTGCGGGGTCATCGTGATATGCCATTTGATTGGCAAATGAACGTCTAAAAAAATTTACTATGAGGTAGACGAACTAAATTGCGTGAATCCATTCAAGGTCTTTCGACCAATCTAAAAATTCCGAAATTCATTGAACTGGCGGCATTTTTTATTTTATTGCTTACCTTAACCTCTCTTGATGTACCGCCTATTTATCATACGCTCAGTATTTTGCTGTTGGTAGCGGGCGTTATTGTCACTACGTTGAGTGTTATCCGTCCCCATCACTACATTACTTCGGCCAGTGTATTAACCCTGATGGCGTTGGCAACGGGTATGTTGCAGTTTAACTATATCCCAAGCCTTGCGTTATGGTTGTTGATTTTAATTCGCCTGATTTTTTCAGACACCAAACATACTGTTTCGTTGGTATTATTAACCGTAGCAGTAGGTCTACTTAGTCTGATATTCGCGCACTTTTTATTACCTGCCATTAGTTTGTCGGCCAAGCAAGAAGATATTTTAAATTTTGTCATCGTATTTACCGATATCTTGATTGTTGGTTATCATATTTGGTCCATGGTAGTTCGCTTACGCCAAAAAAATCAAATGCTTGCGCAGCAGCAGGCACGGATTGATACCTTAGTCAAGGTAACCAATAAATTAACCCGTTTTTTGCCGCCCCAGATTTGGCAGCCCATTGTCAAAAATAACACCAAGGTTGAAGTCATTAATCAACGTCGCAAGCTAACTATTTTGTTTTCGGACATTGTTGGCTTTACCGATTTGTCGGATCATATTAGCTCCGACCATTTAGCCAATATTTTAAATACTTACCTTGACCGTATGACCCAAGTGAGCCAAAAATATGGGGCGACCCTCGATAAGTTTTTGGGTGATGGGTTATTGTGCTATTTCGGCGATATGGGTGGTAATGACCGTGATAACGCGATTGCTTGTGCCAGTATGGCCATCGAGATGCGCCGTGAGATGGAAGTACTGCGCCACCAGTGGCGATTACTCGGTTTTGAAGGGCTGCATGTACGTATGGGTATCAATACAGGGTATTGTTATGTCGGTAATTTTGGCAGCCGCAATCGTATGACCTATACCGTGGTTGGAAAAGAGGCCAATTTTGCCTTTCGCCTTGAAACTGCCGCGCAAAACAATCAAATTTTGATCAGCGAAAGCACGTTTAATTTAATTGGTCATGTCCATCATTGCCAAGCCGTGGGGCAACTTAAGTTTAAGGGCTTTCAAGATGCCATGAATGTGTGGGAATTGCTCGAACCCAACAGCGAATCTATAGAGCAAACCGATTGGGTGGACTTTAGTTTACCTGGGTTTAATTTGCATTTAAATTTTCATGATATTCGTAATTATGATAAAAATGATATTACTAACCAGCTAAAATCTGCATTGGCGCTTGTTGAAGAAAAGCACAAACAATGATGTTGACGGTTTTGGCTTACCCATTTTTTAGCTCAGCTATACTCTTAGCTTAGCTATGTTCAACCATTTACAGATACTAAAAAAGCCAGGCACTAAAAAAGCCGAAGCATCCAGCTTCGGCTTTTTTTATACTATTGAATTAGGCATCAAACGAAGCCAATGCTTGGTTAAATGTCGCACTTGGGCGCATCACCTGGCTTAGTTTTTGTTGGTCTGGTTTATAGTAACCGCCAATATCTGCACCTTGACCTTGAACATCATTTAATTCAGCAACGATTTTGTCTTCATTTTCTGACAACGCTTGAGCAAGTGGCGCAAACTTGGTTTTAAGCTCGCTATCTTGGTCTTGGTTCGCCAATTCTTCTGCCCAATATTTGGCTAGATAATAATGGCTGCCACGGTTGTCGAGCTCACCGGTACGGCGTGACGGTGATTTGTCGTTATCCAACAGTTTACCCGTTGCCAAGTCTAGGGTTTTTGCCAGTAATTTTATCCGTGGGTTGTTTTCTTTAATGCCCAAGTCTTCTAAAGATACCGCAAGCGCCAGCATCTCGCCGAGTGAATCCCAGCGCAAGTGGTTTTCTTCAACCAACTGCTCGACATGTTTTGGGGCTGAACCGCCTGCCCCTGTCTCATAAAGACCACCGCCTTCCATCAATGGGACAATTGATAGCATTTTGGCTGACGTGCCTAATTCTAAAATTGGGAACAAGTCAGTTAGGTAGTCACGCAAGATGTTACCTGTGACTGAGATGGTGTCCAAACCACGCGCCACACGCTCAAGGGTGTAACGCATCGCACGAACTTGAGACATAATTTGGATATCTAGACCTGCGGTATCATGCTCTTGTAAGTATTTTTTAACTTTCTTGATAAGCTCATTTTCATGTGGGCGGTATGGGTCAAGCCAGAAGATAGCTGGCATGCCTGAATTACGTGCACGCGTCACTGCCAGTTTTACCCAGTCACGAATTGGCGCATCTTTGACTTGACACATACGCCAAATATCGCCTTCTTCAACATTTTGCGACATCAGTACTTCGCCTGTCTCAATGTCAGTGATATTGGCAACGCCTGCCTCTGGGATTTCAAAAGTTTTATCGTGAGAACCGTATTCTTCCGCTTTTTGTGCCATTAAACCTACGTTTGGTACGGTACCCATGGTCGCTGGGTCAAAGTTGCCATGCCATTTACAGAAGTTGATGACTTCTTGGTAAATACGGGCAAAGGTCGATTCTGGCATCACCGCTTTACAGTCGTAAGGCTTGCCATCCGCTGCCCACATTTTACCACCGTTACGAATCATCGCTGGCATTGAGGCATCTACAATGACATCATTTGGCGAATAGAAGTTATCGATTCCCTTCGCTGAGTCCACCATTGCCAACGCGGGGCGATGTTCTTGACAGGCATGCAGGTCACGGACGATTTCTTCACGGATAGTGGTCGGTAGGGTTTCGATTTTTTCGTATAGTCCTGCCATACCGTTGTTAACATTAATACCTAGTTCGTCAAAGGTTTTGTTCCATTTTTCGAATGCATCTTTGTAATATACTCTTACGCAGTGACCAAATACGATAGGATGTGATACCTTCATCATCGTGGCTTTGACGTGTAGAGAGAACAGGATTTTACCTTCGCGGCAATCTTCTAGCTCTTTTTCATAAAACTCGATTAAGGCTTTTTTGCTCATAAACATCGAGTCAATCACTTCACCGTCTTGTAGGGCAACTTCAGGTTTTAGCACCAAAGCTTTGCCACTGTTGGTGATGAGTTCCATTTTGACTTTACGCGCTTTATCAAGGGTCATTGATTTTTCGCCATGGTAAAAGTCCCCTTCTTCCATGTGAGAGACGTGGGTTTTTGACCATTGTTTCCATTCACCCATTGAATGCGGGTGTTTTTTGGCATAGTTTTTTACGGCAGCGGGTGCACGGCGATCGGAGTTACCTTCACGTAATACGGGATTTACCGCAGAACCTAAACATTTACCATAACGGGCTTTGATGGCTTTTTCTTCGTCTGTGGTTGGGTTTTCTGGGTAATTAGGAATGTTGTAGCCTTTGGCTTGTAACTCTTCAATACATTCTTGCAGCTGAGCCACTGAGGCACTGATATTAGGCAATTTGATGATGTTGGTGTCTGGGTCTTGGGTCAACCGACCAAGCTCAGCAAGATTGTCGGTCACTTGTTGTTCTGGGGTCAGATAGTCGGAGAACTCTGCCAATACACGCGCGGCAACGGAAATATCGGTTTTGGTGATTTCAACGCCAGCAGGCTTGGTAAATGTTTCAATGATAGGAAGTAGTGAATATGTCGCCAGTAGCGGTGCTTCGTCAGTTAAGGTATAGATAATATTTGACTTTCCACTAGCCATAGAGAACCTCTTTTATATGAATGTTAATTGAGACACTAGATGATGCATCTAGCAGCGTGAGAAATTTCACAGTAAGTATTACTAATTAGGGGATAAAATGTGATTGACCATTTTAAACGCAAAGTATACGGTTACCGCATAATGAGTCAATAATGTATCTAGGAATACCTATATTTAGGAGAAAAATAATGCAGATGCGATGTATCCCTATCGATTAAGACAATCCCTTTTGTTGCTCATAGTGTACCACAGTATCACGGTGGCGAATATATCCAATCACTGACAGACGCCATGGCAACGTCGTCAAATGTATAAATTTTTGGCTCTCAAAATACTTGGTGATTTTACTCAGGAGAATTAAAGAGTAAGCTTACATCCAAGTCATCTGGCCGTACGTACCAATTTTTCACTCACTTCTTTTTCAATTAGCGCCATCTTGTTATTATCTAAAGGTTGATGCTCGTTGTTGTAGCGCCAGCTATCGGCAGAACGGGTCAGGCTGGCAAACCATAAGGCCTTCGTATTACTTGGCAGTTTGGTAAAAGCCAACTCACTAATCACATTACCTTCATCATCACTGAGCTGACAAGACGCTTGTTTCGCTTTGCTAAGCGCATAGCCGTGATAAGATGACACAATCATCACCACATGAAATACTTGCGGCGGAAGCTTACTTAAAAAAAGCACCATACTTTCTTGGTTTAAGTTGGCATCATTGAGTTTTGTGCTTTGATTGTTGTACGGGTCTTCTTTGCGGTCATCGATAGCGCCTAATGGTTTTTTGCCCAATAATTCATCACCTTGATGACGCACTGATTGCGCTTTATCACGGACATTTTTGAACCAAACGGTTTCGATTACCTCGCCATATCGGTTACAAAGTAAGCAGGATAAGTCTAGGTCGATGGCTTGCGTGCGTTTTTTAAATTTATTGTAAAGCCCTGATTTTGGCATCTGTGTGTGCTGCCATTGCACGGTAAAATACCACTGCTTGAGTACCACATCCATATGTTCGATGGCTGTCCCTGTCGCCGTTTTATCATCTTCAAGCTGATCGTCTTGGGTGATTGCTAGCTGATGACTTTTTTGCAAAATCTTGTCATCAGTCATGGGGTTGATTTTTGGCACTTTGTGTAGCGAATGGTGCAGCGGTGAGGTGCTTGTCACTACCGCGTCATTGGTGTTTTTATCGGTCAAATTGGATGAGTTGGCAGGCGCTTTCACTTCAACCGATGGTGCTGGCATTGGGTCAGCAAACTGCGCCGAAATAATCTGGTACGTCTCTGTGGTAGTGCTGGGTGTCAGATTATCAGGCGATTTGGCAGCGGTAATAGGTGAATCGTCCGTCAAATCACTGTATAAAATCGTGGTTTTTGGCTTGCTAGGCTGCTGTGAACTGGTGTCGGTGGCAGTGGCCTCAAGGGTGTTATTATCAGTATGTTTCATAAGTTTCTCGAAAAATCGGACAAAGTAGTTAGTTTACTTGGGCGTTTGTTAGTTATTCACTTATTTTTTGAGCGGTGGGTTGTTGGTCGGGCGTTTGTCGATTAGGCGTTTGGGTTTCAAAGACGGCGATTGATAAAATCTCAGGCTCGATTTTTCGCAGTCCTTTACCAAAACCGCGTAGCCACCATACCAGTTGGGAGGTCATGTTCACTGTGGCTGTGATATGCAATCCTTCGTCGTCTTCCCAGCTTTGCTGATCAGTTGATAATGGGCTTTCAAGCAAACTTGCCCCCGATAACGGATGAAACAGTAACTGCACTTGCTGTATGGGGGGCTCGTGGTTGTTTTTTTCGCTCTCAGGCATGAGTTTTTGGAACAACGGGTAATTAAACCCCATCGCGCCTGTATTGATGTAATTGTCTAAATTAAAATCTTTCGGGGTTTGCGCATCGCTTGCGCTCACTTCTGCACTTTCAAAACGGTGCAAAGCAAATTGGCGCACATCGTCAGACGCTCTGTCATTTCGTGAGGCAATCAAGTAAATCACCACACCACGCTGCACAATGGCTAGCGGATTTAAGGTGTATTTTTGCGCTTCCTCTCGCCCACGCGCTTTATAACAGGCGATGAGTTTTTTATTTTGAAACAATGCATCATAGATGGCGTCTTTGGCAGCCGGATTGACCGATGGCGGGATGAGCGGCTGATTGGCTGACAGGATACGCACTCTATCAAGCCAAGTATTTGCCACTTTGCTTTCTTTTAGTTGCCGATTCGCTAGGTCAAACCACGGAATCAATTCATCTAAAATAGCGGGGGGTAATAGCTGGGTCAAATTATGGCGCATCATGCTAAACGCCACCGCTTGCGACAAATTCATATGTGGCAAGCTTTGCATCGGTGCATCTTCACGCCAGCGCCAACCTTGTGGATTGGTGTTATTTTTTTCAATCGGAAAACGCGTTGCCAAAGCGTTTAAATCTCGCTGAATGGTTCGCAAACTGATATCAAAACCCATCAAATCAAGCTGTTCTTTGATATGGGTTGTACCAAGCCAACGCTTGCGATCCAGCTGTGAGAGGATTTGCCATTGCCGAGCCGTCGTTGCGGTTGCATTGTTGGCAAGGGATTTACTCATGGCAATTCTCCATACGCAGGTAAAAGATAGATAATTAAAAAACAGCCAGTTAAAAGATATCTAGTTAAAAGACAAACGGTTAAATCATAGCCAGCTAAGCGCCAAAGTCTTACTAAAATTTAAAAAAATTAACGCTAAAAATTAACACCTTGATACCTGCATAATTTAGCAAAATTTAGCGCATTATAGGTAATAAATTATATTAACATGTCATTTTATGTCGTTTATCATCTTTATTGGGTGTTATGGTTATCAGATTGTGTATGAATGAGTAAAAACGCTTGTCTAGAGTAGCACACCCTTTTTTACCCTTAACTGCAATTTGGTTTGTCCATTAAATAAATTTTTCTCAAGCTCATAGAGTAAATGCACTTTTGACACACTGCGATTAATGGCAGACAAAGCTATCGCGTCAAAGTCAGCATTAAACCAAATCGCTTCGATAGTAAAAGGGACATCGGGATACGATAACCATAATTTTAAATGCCGCTCTTTTAACACCCGATAATCTTGCACCACAAACACCCCATCAAATATCGGTGGCACAAAACCATGTCCCCAAATAGCCAACGTCTGCAAGCTATCTACAAAATCGACCGTGAATTCACCAGCTGTCAACTCGCCATCGCTATATAACGTCTCTGCAAATACCTCATCAGCCACCGCTGCAATTACCTCATCAAACGCTTTACAAAACGGCTCAAAGTTTTTTCGTTTGATTGTCAGACCTGCCGCCATCGCATGCCCGCCGAAGTGGCTAATAAGTTCGGGATAGGTTTGCGCGACTGATTCAATGGCATCACGGATATGAATGCCTTCAATGGAGCGTGCGGAGCCTTTGATAGAATCATCATCTTCAATCAATGACGTATCCGCAGGGGCAAACACGATAGCAGGCACATGGTAGCTTTCTTTTAGCCTGCCTGCGACGATGCCAATCACCCCTTGGTGCCACTCATCTTGATACAAAATAATACTGCGTTTGCGGTGCGTTACTTGATTTACGGCGCTTTGCTCAGATGGATTCTCAAGCGTCCTCAACACACTATCGGCTTGTTGTCGCATGCCCTGCTCGACTTGGCGGCGCTCTTGATTGAGTTTATCGAGCTGATGCGCAAGCCGCTGTGCTTCCCCCCAATCATCGGTGAGTAAGCAGTCAATGCCAATCCGCATACTATCCATACGACCTGCGGCGTTGATGCGGGGTCCTAAAATAAAACCAAAATCTTGAGCCGTGATGTCGGCTGCCTGCCGACTCGCCTGTTCCAATAATGCCAAAATACCCACACAGCAACGACCTTGCTTGATGGCTTGGATACCTTGGTGCACCAAGATGCGATTATTTTGGTCTAATACGCCCACATCCGCCACCGTACCGAGTGCTACCAAATCAATATAGCGACTCACTTGGGTGGTGGATTTATTAGCTTGGCGCCTGACCTTGGCAAGATTGCCTAGCACATAAAATGCCACCCCAACCCCTACCAATGATTTACTAGCAAAATCACAGCCCAGCTGATTGGGATTGACCACGGCATCGGCGTTTGGTGTCGCCTGCGTCGTCAGGTGATGATCGGTAATAATCACCGTTAGCCCTTTGGCTTTGGCAAGCTCGATCCCCGCATGACTAGAGATACCATTATCAACCGTGACAATCACATCAGGATGATAGGTTTCAATACCTAGCGCAACAATTTCTGGCGTCAGTCCATAACCGTACTTAAAACGATCAGGCACCAAAAACTCAACCTGCGCACCCATTTCACGCAACACTCTTACCATCAGTGCAGTGCTGGTCGCGCCATCACAGTCAAAATCACCCACAATCAGTATTTTTTGCTGCGTATCAATCGCCTTGTCAAGTAGCGCCACTGCCTTGGTAATGCCAGTCAGCGAATTTGCAGGTAACATCTTATTAAAGGCGGTGTCTAAATTTGCCACATCTTGCACGCCTCGCCCAGCCAAAACGCGTGCTAATGTCATCGATGTCTGCGCCAACGGCTGTAAATCACGGGGAATATCGTCAATATGGGTGGCACTAAAACGGGGAGTCACAGTCAACATAAATTTATCATGGTTGTCAAATAAAGTATAGAGAACAAACTAGCATAATGAGAGTGAATAGGCAAAATTACAACAGCAAAACGGTGAAAAACATCCCATCAGCTTTCATAGTAATTCGTGCGTTTTGCATATCGTAATAATGCCACTACAAACCATTAGCATTTTTTTGCAAAAAGATGCTTATTCATACCTTTACACTCAGTTATAATCAAACCAAAGAGTCATCACTTACCATTAATGAAACAGTATCACCGACCATTAATGAATAATCACCTCTTGTTGCAAGTGTTTTGCAATACTACCTTTACTATTGATAATTGAAATTTTTTAGAAGGAAAAATTATGTCAGCAGAAAATTCGACCAAAACCATCGACCCAAAACTTGATTTAGAAAAAATCAAACGCGAATGCGAGGCGATGATTAAAAGTAAAGCCAAAATATCGGCAGCAGCCGCGGTTGTCCCAGTGCCGCTGCTAGACGTTGCGGTGGATGCCACGCTGTTATCAAAATTGCTACCTGAAATTTCTGCTAAATTTGGTTTAATTGAACCTGCTCAAGCAGCGGTAGATTTGAACAACGGCGCACAAATCAACCAATTAAAAGATAAAGCAGTGGATTTTGCAGGGCTAGTGGTGACGCGCAGTATTGCTAAAAAAACTTTCCAAGGTTTTGGTAGTCGTATTATCGCCAAGCAAGTCACCAAATTTGTACCATTTGGCGGTCAATTAGTGGCAGGGACGATTGGGTACTTGATGTTTAAAAAAATTGCTGAAAATCACATCAATGAATGCTACCAAAAAGCTAAAAAATTACAGCAACAAGCCAGCTAATTGTTGCTACGAAGGCTTTTATCAAAACCCCTTTAGTTGCTAAAGGGGTTTTTTATTGAAAAATCCTCAGGCTTTGATGAGCAATGACCAAGCAAAAGTAATAGCTTATGTAACGATATTTTTCTACAATGTGTCTTTAAACTATTTTTTTGGGTCAAGTTATGCGTTATACCTGTCAAACATCACCGCGTTTTATCAAAAAGCCATTTTTTAATATTCATCCAATAACGCAAAGCGTTTTGGTGATTATTGGCATGTCCATGACTGGTGTTAGCGCTCATGCAGCGACTAGCGAAGCTGCTAATGGCGAAGCTGAAACGACTTTGCCGAGCCTTACCTTTACTACCACGGCAACCAAAACGCCGACGCTTGTCAAGAATACCATCGCCCAAACCACCGTGATTGATGAAGAACAATTACAACGTTATCGCGGTCAAAGCGTGATTGATGTACTTCGTGGACAAGGTGGTATATATGTTACTCAAAATGGTGGGGATGGTGCGAGCAGTGGTGTCAGATTGCGTGGTTACTCCAATAGTCAAGTCTTAGTATTAATCGATGGGATTCGTTACAGCTCTGCAACCGCAGGTGGAGCAGCATTATCGCTGTTACCAGTCGACCAAATCGATAGAATAGAAATAGTTTATGGTGCTTCTGGCTCAAGTCTTTATGGCTCAGATGCGATGGGCGGCGTTATTCAAGTCTTTACCAAAGGTCAAAATGCTCAACAATCAAATATAGCCTTGACCTTGGGTGCAGGTTCAGAGGACAGCTATAAAGGGCAAATTACAGGACAACTGGTTAATTCTGCAACGACTTTAAGCCTTTCTACGGGTTATGAAAAGACCAATGGCATTGACGCGACGAAACCCTACGCTCAGTTCGGCATACATCATGCTGACAAAGACGTTTTTGAGTCCAAAAACGCAAGTTTGGTCGCCAAACATAAAGTCAATGACAATGTTGAAATTGGAGCAACAGGATTATTTGCAAAATCCACTACAGATATTGATAATGGTTCAGAAGTGCCAAACGCATATGCTGACCAAACAAACGCGGCTGTCTCAGCTTTTGCCGATTATCAACAAGATAAACTGTCTGCCAATATTAAATATGGTCAAAGTTATGATAAATCTACCACGTATGATGGTGCAGATTGGCAAACAGGTCGCCTAGACGATGTAATCAATACGACTCAGAAACAAGTAACCATACAGCTTGGCTATCAGTTGCCACTCGGTAAGCTTATCGGTGGTTATGAGAATTTAAAACAAGAAGTTGATAGCTCTAATGATTATGACGTGACTCACCGCACTATCAACAGTGAGTTTTTGGGATATCAGCTCGCTCAAGATAAATATGATGTGCAATTAAATGTGCGTCACGATGATAACTCACAATTTGATAGCAAAACCACCTACAATGTGGGCGGTGCGTATCGTCTTAGCCCCAACACTCGCATTGGTGCATCATACGCAACCAATTTTCGTGCCCCCACATTCAACGATTTGTATTGGCCAGGCTCAGAAAATCCCAACTTAAAACCTGAAACCAGCAAAAATGCAGAAATCTTTATTGAAAACAGCAATCATCATCAACACACACGCGTAACAGCCTATCAATCTAAATTTACCGATAAATTAGCTTGGGTAACCACCGACCCACTTACTTATGCAGGTCAAATGCAAAATATAGATAAAGCGGATATTAACGGTATTTCGTTAACCAGTGACTGGCAGTTAAATAATACTTTATTTGGTCTAGGTTATGATTATCTAGATACTGAAGATAAAAAAACGGGCAAAGAATTAATTTATCAACCCAAAAACAAAGGTATTGTTTACCTAGGCTATCAACAGCCAAAATATGACATTCGAACGGAGCTACAACACGTCGGAGAGCGTTATCGTGATGCCAACAATTCACAAACTCTAGACAGCTACACCTTGTTGAACCTGACTGGGAATTATTATGTCAGTCCCAACCTAACCATTAGCAGCCGACTTAACAATCTCACAGATAAAGATTATGAGACAGTTTATGGCTATCGACAAAAAGGCATTAATTCCTTCATCTCACTAACCTACCAATGGTTTTAATTTTTATATCTACAGTACATCAAAGGGCATATATTTTATGCCCTTTTTTTATATCCCTTTTTTATACTTCTTTTTTTAGCAATTACGTTTTAACTTTTGCACTATTTTGGTTCAAAATATATCATACTACGATTAGCACGTTGCTATAAATGAGTGATTTTTTTATATTCAATGACTGATTTGCTGCCCATCATTCTATTATTTATCTGTTGTGACAATGATCCAAATATTTTCCAATAAGTTGTTGGCATTTAAATTGCACTTTAACCATTGCTCAAATTTGTGGTAGTTATCCAATGACCCATCCTACTTTTTTACATAGTCTTGAATCCAACCAGAATCTGTTTGAGGACATGTTCAATAACCTACTATCGGGGTTAATTGTCGCTGACAGCAACTATGAGTGCGTCTATATCAATGCGACGGCTGAGCAGATTTTGTCAGTCAGTCAGCCCCATTTACTTCATAAAAATGTTATCGATATTTTAACCCCCGCAAACTATGAAAAATTACTAACGCAAGCACCAGAGCAATCATCCACGGATGATGACCCGATAACCCATAAAAAAACCAAAGCACAGGCCAAATTGGCGCTACAAAACCAATTTGAACATACCAAAAAAATGTACCAAGCCTTTATCCATCATGATTGCACCATTTTGGGGCTAAGCACCCAAGGGATTGGTGCACCATTATTGGTCGATTATGGGGTTTCCCCATTAGAAACCGAGGCGGGTTTTTTCTATTTGATCGAAATTTGGGCAAAAGATCGCGAAAGTCGTATTCAACAAGAACAATATCAAAATCACCAACATTTGATAACCCGTCAAATGATTCGCAGTATGGCACATGAGGTCAAAAACCCTTTAGCCGGCATCCTTGGGGCAAGCCAACTGCTTGAGAAGAATTTTAATCAAATCATGAAATCTGATGGGATTGTCCGCTATATTAACGACACCAAGGCGCAAAAGGTCGCCAATTATCTCAGTATCATCATGGATGAGACCAGACGACTCAATAACTTGGTGACCCAATTGCTGGGTGCGCCAAATTTGCCCAACTGGCAAGTAATCAACGTACATGAGCCCCTGCAGCATGTACTAACATTGGCAGAAATACAAAACCCCAATATTAGTCTAGTCAGAGACTTTGATTTATCGTTGCCAGAAATCACCGCTGATAAAGACCAGCTTGTACAAGTATTTATGAATATCGTCAATAATGCGATACAAGCGCTCAATGAAAACGACATTGTATCGCCTAGCATCACGGTAAAAACCCGTATTCAGCACCAACAAACCATTGGCGATATACGACATAAAAGCGTCTTGCGCGTCGATTTTATTGATAATGGCTTGGGCATTGATAGTGAGTTGTTACCGCAAATTTTTTATCCTTTGGTCACAGGACGCGCCAATGGTACGGGGTTGGGACTGGCACTTGCTCATGACATTATTCAGCGCCATCAAGGGCAAATCAGTGTGACCTCTCAGCCAGGTGAAACCCTATTTACGATTTTTTTACCTTGGCAAATTCGACAAATAACCAAATGACCAATGGATAGTTTAACCCTGATACACCACAGCATCATGACTGATCGGCTATGAATTTTTCAATCAATAATGTTTAAACCAATACAGTTTCCCATATAGGGTTTTTATATGACTTATACCAATAATAAAACGCCAACCACCGAGCCTATTGTTTGGGTCATCGATGACGACCAAGCGCTACGCATGATTTTGGAAGATACGCTGACAGATAGCGGGTTTCAAGTGCAAACCTTTGGCAATGCGCAATCGGCGTGGCGGCTGCTACAAGATAGCGGGCAAGACAGCCAACCGAAGAGTGACAATAGTGCCTCCCTGCCCAGCGTCATCGTTACCGATATTCGAATGCCGATGATGAACGGATTGGACTTTAGCAGTAAAATCAAACAAGCCTTTGCACAAATTCCTGTCATCATCATGACCGCGCATGCCGATGTGCAGTCTGCAGTGGATAGCTATCAATCAGGCGCGTTTGATTACTTACCCAAGCCGTTTGAGTTGGATGATGCCATTGCCATGGTGAAAAAAGCTTGCCTGCAAAGCCAGTCAAACCAAACACAAAAGCGCAGTAAGGCTGAGAACTACAACGACTCTCTGATTCGTGATTCACAGCAGCCGCCAACTGAACCCGTGGCAGCCGAGCCAGAAAAAACCACCACCAACCCATCGGGCATCATCGGGCAATCGATTGCCATGCAAAAAGTATTTCGTGCGATTGGTCGCTTGTCGCATATGCCGATGACAGTACTCATCACAGGCGAATCGGGTACGGGTAAAGAGCTGATTGCCAGTGCCTTACACGAACATTCGCCACGCAAATCCAAACCATTTATCGCCCTCAATATGGCGGCGATTCCGCATGATTTGATTGAAGCTGAACTATTTGGTCATGAAAAAGGCGCGTTTACGGGTGCGACTACCACGCGCCAAGGGCGTTTTGAGCAGGCGCATGGCGGCACTTTATTTTTGGATGAAATCGGCGACATGCCTTTACCGACCCAAACGCGTTTGCTGCGCGTCTTAGCAAATGGTGAGTTTTACCGTGTCGGTGGGCTCAAACCCATTAAAGTCGACGTACGTATCATCGCAGCGACCCATCAAAACCTAGAAACTCTGGTGCAGCAAGGCAAGTTTCGTGAAGATTTGTTTTATCGGCTCAATGTCATTCGACTGGCGCTACCTTCCCTACGTGAGCGCCGCGAAGACATTCCGCTGTTAATCGATTTTTTTATGCAAAATATCGCCAAAAGCATGCATACCTCGACCAAAACCATCACGCCGTCTGCGATGCATATTTTGCAAAGCTATCCTTGGCAAGGTAACGTGCGTCAACTTGAAAATACCTGCCGCTGGCTCAGTGTGATGACAACAGGGCAAACCATTCAGCCGAGTGATTTGCCACCCGAGATTTTACAAGCGTTTGAATTACAAGATAGCAAGCCTGTAACTACGCGTGAGCCCAATACACATACGACACATAACTATCAGCCTGACACTCAGTTTGAGGCACCTGCTAGCGAACATCCGTCATCTTTGCCAGCTCCGAGTAACAGCCCCAGTGCTAGTGCTAATCTGAATGTCCATTCGAGTGAGCTGCCAACGCCTTTATCCGCTACGACGGTCATACCGACCTTGCACGCACCACAAACTGGCGCAACCGCAGATTGGATCACGCCACTGCAAATTTGGGCACAACAAGCATTGGCTGAAGGACAGTATGACATATTGCAAACCGCTTATCCGATGTTTGAGAAATGTTTGCTTGAAGTGGCACTCGCCCATACTGCTCAACATAAAGGACAAGCGGCTGACCTACTGGGTTGGGGGCGCAATACTGTGACCCGAAAATACCAGCAGTTGATTGAAGGCAGACCCGTTAAGCCATCATGATTGAGACAAGGTCAACTCACCCAGCACTGGTTATCATAAAAAATGGCTGTCAGTCGCTCGTTACTGACTTACAGCCACTATCACCTTCAAATCCACTCAACCATACCGAGCTTTGGTATGGGGTATGGCATTCAACTCACTCCCCGCCTACTGCCGTTGTCGTTAAACAATTACTACCTCACTTTAATGCAACCAATCTCGCCCATTTTGAGCAGGAAATTAACGCCCTTCATCATTGCCAAAGTCTAGCGATTTACAGCACCCATGCGACAAGCGGCATTCCCACGCTGTATGCTTCAAACCTTCTACCTGATACCCTCATCTTTGACCAACAGCAGCCGCAGCAATCTGTTAGTCCGTGTCTAATCATGTCGTATCATCCAGGCGAGACGTTAAAATCCTTGATATATGCGCATGCTAAATTGCCAATACTTAATCTTCCGCAAAAAATGACCATTTTTTTACATAGTTGCCAAGTGGTCAACCGTCTACATCAATTTGGGCTGATGCATTTGGATCTCAAACCCGCTAACTTTATTGTAAAACCCAATCTTGAGGTGGTGTTAATTGATTTTGGTCTGAGTGATTTTAGTTTTAGTGATATTGATTTCAATAATATTGCTCTTAGCGATGCTATGGCAAAAAATACCTCACTCAACTGCAAAACTTACACTGCTGGTACGCCTGCCTATATGAGTCCTGAGCAATTCACAGGACAGCCTGTTGACAAGTTTAGCGACTACTATAGCTTGGGGGTGGTATGGTATGAATTATTGATGGGATATCTGCCTTTTATGGCAGATGATTATCCTGGTTGGGCAATCGCGCATTGCCAACAGCCCGTGCCTTTTTTAGGCCCAAATCATCAGCTATCAGAATTTGCTTGCCAAGCTTGCCAGCCTTTTATCGACAAGCTGCTGGCAAAACGCGTGGAAAACCGTATTAATGACTTATCGAATATTATCAATGCGCTAAAAATTTTACTTAACCAATAAAAAAATGCGATTTTTTTAAAAAACCCCTTGCCAAAGCGAAAATTTTCTATATAATAGCCAACCACAAAGACACTGATACAAATATTGAGTCAACACTTTGAGGCAACTCATGGGGCTGTGGCGAAATTGGTAGACGCACTGGATTTAGGTTCCAGCGCCGCGAGGTGTAAGAGTTCGAGTCTCTTCAGCCCCACCACTCAAATCGGTATTAGTTAAATTAACCTGCCTCTCGCAGGTTTTTTTATGCCTAAAATTCCTGTCCATCTTATCTCACCATTGCTTACTGTTAGCCAGTATGTTGCTCACTGTATTGCTAAAAATTTTTTAACTGATTGCCAACTAGCTACTTTTTAGCTTGCATCTAGTATTAACTGCCCCATCTCTATAGTTAGCTTGTTTATTGCTAACTATGTTAATTTTTCTACTGCCTTTTACAAGCCTATATTCCTATGAAAATTTTACAATCGCCCTATTACCAGCCGCGAAAGCTGCTCAGCGCCTCCTCTGAGCCGCCCTATACTGTTCAACTTATTGAAGACAACATCCAATACGCTAGCAAATATAACCCTTTTGAGTCGCTACTCGATGATATTTTCCCTGGGGTGCATGTTGGCAACCATGATATGGTGATTCGCAAAGAGCAGCTTAAAGATTTTGAGCGTTGCACCGATTTTACTACCGTCGCCTATTCGCATAAAAATAATACCTTGTATGAGCGTGAAGCTTGTTATTTTCATCCCAAATATGAAGTGTTCATGCTCACCAATGAAGATTTGTCAAATGACTATGACGAATACATCTTTGAGTCAGGCTTGTTAAAAGTCGTCAGTATTTACTATATTTCGACCAATCCGCATTCGGCGGCAAGTGTCAAAAACGTGTTTGATGAATACTTGCAAAAGTATGTCTCGCAAGAGGCTAAAGTATCGATTTTACTTAAAGAAGTCCATGGTTTTGTGTTTAAAACCCATCGTATCAAGCCATTTCCCATCAATTTAGATACCATGTATCACGAGGATTTTCTGCCTGTGCATCAGCATATCAAAGAGTCACTCAATCACGATGGTAAAGGCGTGGTACTGTTGCATGGCGTGGCGGGCTCAGGTAAAACCAACTATATCAAATGGCTAACCAGCCAAGTGCCTAATAAAAAATTCATCTTTGTGCCCACTACTATGATTGGGTATTTGACCAACCCTGAATTTATGTCACTATTGGTGGATAATAAAAACTCGGTATTAGTGCTTGAAGACTGTGAAAACTACATTGCCGAACGTAGCATTGATAACGCCAATACCGATGTGGTATCGGCGATTTTGAACATTGCTGATGGTATGCTGTCGGATGTGTTGGAGTGTCAGTTTATTTGTACCTTTAACTCCGATATCTCAAAAATTGACCCCGCGCTGCTGCGTAAAGGTCGATTGATAGCTGAGTATAAATTCAAAGAATTGTCCGTTAAAAAATCCAACGCGTTTTTGGCATCGATTGATAAAGCTATCACCGTCAATAAACCGCACTCATTGGCAGAGCTAACCAACATGGATCATCTGTCCTATCGAGAGAAACAAGCAGAAAAACCCAAATTTGGTTTTGTATAATCATTAATTATAATCATTAGCGATGGTCATTAAATATAGTCATTAAACATCATCAGTAGGCATAAAAAAAAGGAGCTCAGTGGCTCCTTTTTTTATACTAGACATTACTAAACATTATCGATTTGCTTTTCATCAATGGGCACAAGCTCAATCGCTGTTTTATCGGCATTCATACGAATCGACACCGTACCGCCATTGACCAGATCACCAAATAATATTTGCTCTGCCAATGGTTTTTTGATTTCATCTTGAATCAAGCGGTTCATTGGGCGTGCACCCATGAGACGATCGTAACCTTTTTCTGCCAGATAATTTCTGACCTCATCATCAATTTCAAGCACCACTTTTTTGTCATCGAGCTGGGCTTGCAGCTCAACCAAGAACTTATCAACCACAGATACAATGACATTTTGATCCAATGGGTTAAATTGAATGATGGCATCTAAACGATTGCGAAACTCTGGGGTAAACATCCGTTTCATCGCTTCACTATTGTCGCGGCTATGGTCTTGTTTGGTAAAGCCCATGCTGTTGCGACTGATGCTATCAGCACCGACATTGGTGGTCATGATCAGTATCACTTGTTTAAAGCTTGATGTACGGCCGTTATTGTCAGTGAGCGAGCCATGATCCATCACTTGAAGCAGTAAGTTAAATACATCAGGATGGGCTTTTTCAATCTCATCTAGCAATAGTACACAATGCGGGAATTGATTGATTTTCTCGGTTAATAAACCACCCTGATCAAAGCCCACATAGCCTGGCGGTGCCCCAATCAAGCGTGACGCCGTATGTGCTTCCATATACTCAGACATATCAAAACGAACCAGCTCAATGCCTAACAAATTCGCTAACTGACGACTGACTTCAGTTTTACCGACACCCGTAGGACCGGCAAACATAAACGAACCAATCGGTTTATCATCTGGTTTTAAGCCTGCACGTGACAACTTGATGGCATCTGCCAAGTTTTTGATGGCTTCATCTTGACCAAACACCAGATGTTTTAGGTTGCTTTCAAGATTTTGCAGCACCGATTTGTCATCCGTTGAGACTGATTTTGGCGGGATGCGCGCAATTTTTGAGATAATGTATTCAATTTGCGGGACATCAATCACCACTTCGCCATCTTGTTGTGCCGCATCAATTACTTTATTATCGGCTTCGCTTAACATAGCTTCAGGTTCGACAACACCATCTGCTGCATGGCTAGCATCCAAATCATCGACAAGTGCGTCTTCATCCACCACAGGCTGATTTGATAGCTTGTCATTTGCGACGGCATCAACGGATTGATTGCTGTCCACACTAGATTCAACCTGATTTTCAGCTTGTTTTTGCAGGCGAACAAATGCACCCGCTTCATCAATCACATCAATGGCTTTGTCAGGCAAAAAGCGTTCGTGAATGTGTTTTACCGCCAAATGCACAGCACTTTGTAGCGCCTGATCGGTATAACTTACGTTATGGAATTTCTCATATTGTTTTTTCAGACCGCGTAGAATATCAATCGTTTCATCAATCGATGGCTCGTTAACATCAACTTTTTGGAAACGACGACTTAAGGCATGGTCTTTTTCAAACACTTGGCGGTATTCGGTAAAGGTGGTTGAGCCGATACAACGCAGCTCACCTGATGCCAACGCAGGTTTGATTAAATTTGACACATCCATATTGCTGCTCATCGATGAGCCTGCGCCGATAATCATATGGATTTCATCAATAAATAAAATCGCATTGGGCTTAGCTTTTAAGGCATCTAATAGCGCTTTCATCCGTTTTTCAAAATCACCGCGGTATTTTGTACCGGCAATCAGGGCACCAATATCTAAACTATAAACCACACAGCCTGATAATGGTTTCGGTGCTTTGTCATTGACAATTAGCCATGCCAATCCTTCAGCAATCGACGTTTTACCCACCCCTGGGTCACCCACCAGTAGGGGATTATTTTTGCGGCGACGGCATAAAATCTGCGCGGTACGCTCGATTTCTGCTTGGCGACCAATTAACGGATCAGTGCCGCCCGTAGAGGCTTTTTGATTGAGATTAATGGTAAATTCAGTCAATGGGTCTTTATTAGCTTTTTCACCCGTTTCTTCAGTTTCAACACTAGTTAATTTGTCGCGTACTTTTTTGTCTTGGCCATGCGATAGGTACTGGGTTAACTCAAGCCGCGTAACCCCTTGTTTTTTAAGCAAGTATACCGCGTAGGTGTCATGCTCTGAGAACATCGACACTAGCAAATCTGAACCTTCTACCAAACGGCTGCTGGCAACCGATTGCACATGAAAAATCGCACGCTGCAAGATACGGTCAAAACTGCGCGTTGGTTGTGGCGAGTAATCTTCGTTGATATCGACCGTTGGGGTATGTTCATCAATATACTGGGTCAAATCTTTGCCAAGCTGATCCACATTGACTGCACAAGCCACCAAGGCTTCTACCGCATTTTCATTTTCTAACAGTGCCAATAGCAGATGCTCGACCGTTAAATATTCGTGTGCACGCTGTTTTGCGAGTGTCACTACCAACCGCAACGTGCTTTGTAATTCTAAACTTAACATAAGATGTCCTTAATACTTGTCACCGACGGTTTTTGATTTTGTCCTACTTGAAAAATCATGCGTTATCTAATTGATTGGTTTGACGTCGTTATTGCTATTGATGGTTATTTGCGTTGATGTTTTCTCAAGTTTCATTTGCCGTCACCTCAGCACCAAATATCTTATGGATATCTGGCTAATCATGCTAAGTTCGGTTAAAAGGAAGTAAAAATGAAAGATGACAAAATGGGAAAAATCAAAATCATTACGTTTAATATAATGACATTGCTAATAAATTCAAGTGATAAAACGTAGTTAATGGCGGGTTTTAAAATGGCAAAAAATTCAATGATGAATAAAAAATAGAAAGGAGGTGCCACCAAAAATAAAACGGGGTTAAATAGCAAACTGCCACTAACCTTGTGGTTCGATTTGACTCAGTAACGGATAGCCTGCCTGACGCGCTTCACGGTTGACGGCTTGGGCTTTGGTTTCTGCGATGTCCTTAGGGTATATACCGGCAATTCCTTTGCCTTGGTGATGAATGGCAAGCATAATACTGATAGCTGAATCTAGCGTATGTTTAAAATGATTTTGTAAAACATCCACCACAAATTCCATTGGCGTATAGTCATCGTTATACATGACCACCGCATACATCTGTGGTTTTTTAAGTTCAGGGTCAGCCAATAGCACATCTTCGACGGGGTCGGTATTTGGCTCGCCTTCTATGTCGGTCAAACGGGCTGGCAATGAATTTGGTGATTGGCTAAGTGGCTGTTTAGGGGACTGTGTTGGCAACCATGCCGGTAGATGCCAATCCATATTCGTGGTGGTTGGCTGTGATACGACTGATTGACGAGAAAAATTAAGCGTTTGAAGCATCATTAATTGAACATTTACCTAAGATTAGATTAAACATTGATTATACTACTTTGCAGCAGTCGTTGCGGCAGGTTTTTGCGTATTGGCTGTGCTTGCTACTGGCGTGCTGTCGGTCGAACTCACGGGTCGTTTATCCGCTTCAGGCGTTTCTTCAAGCGTATATGGCATGTTATCAATCGGTTGACCGAGTTGCCAATCATACACTTGCTCAGTTTTTTGGTTGCCGGCGGTTAATTCAAGTTTCACTTGTTTGGGTACAAAGTTTTTGGGCATCAAAAAACGCCCGCGAATTCTTGCAATCCCATGAATCGAATAACTATTGGGTTGCAATGGCACTTCGACCATATTAACTTCATCGAGCAAGGTCAATTTTGGTATCAAATTTTTTGGCTGATTTGACGGATCGACCATACCGACATCAAAGCGGTATTCATAGGCATTTTCTGGCAACGGTGCGATTTTTGCCCCGATGACTTGTAAACTCATACCGCCTTTTTTAGCAAGCGACGTGGTTAAGAATTGCTGACCTTGTTCAAGCTGTAAGTTGGTCACTTTTAGATCTTGAATATCGGTACGCAATGCTGATAGGTTCGCCAAGCTGATATCACGCTCTTGCTGCGCGGTGGTTAATTGGCTTTGCAACGTATCAGATTTTAGCTTTAATGATTTGATGTTTTCTGCTGAGATTTCAAGACCTGCGGCGGTTTTTTTCGCTTCTTCAGCAGCAAAGCTTAAGCCGCGATGATAACCAATGCGTTGACCTAATACCAGTGCAATGATGGCAACTAACAACAAACTAACCCCAAACGCAATCAACCACCCAGACACCTTGTTGGGTTGGGCAATATAATTGCGTTGTGCTTCTGGCAAAGATTGAGAAGAGTTATGATCTTCGGGCAAATCCATAGAGATACTCAAATTGAAAAACGATCAAAACATGGATAATCACAGTACTGATGATAGCTCAAAAAGGGTTGATGAATATGACATCCATTAAAGCGAATCCCATTATAAACAAAAATTATGATGAATTCAGCTAAATTTATTAACCGAAAAAATAATAAAGTTAGCCCATTTCATCATAGCGTCATATTTTTTTGACTAAAAAAAATAAAGCAATGCTTGTTATGGCATTAATATTTCTAAACAGGCTGACCATAAATAGCTTAAGAAAACAACTTATTAAAGAAATAATTTAAGGCACGACGGCGACCAATGCCAATCCTGTTTGCTCTGCAAGCCCAAACATCACGTTCATATTTTGCACGGCTTGTCCTGCCGCACCTTTGACCAAATTATCTTGTACCACCAAAATTGTCGCCATCGGGCTATTGTCTAGTGTTTGCACCGCAATTCTTAAATAATTGCTACCGCGTACACTACGGGTATCTGGGTACATCCCTTTTGGCATGACGTCTACAAAATATTCATTTTGATAGCTGGTTTCATATAAGGATTGTAAATCCAATGCTTGACCTGCCGCCGTCAAGCGAACATGAATCGTGGTAAACATACCGCGAATCATGGGTACTAAATGGGGTACAAAGCGGATATCATGCGGCTGAAAGCGCTTGCTTTGACCCAATATTTGGTCAATCCCTTGGGTAATCTCTGGAGCGTGACGGTGACCTGCCACGCCATAGGCGCTAAAACTATCCGATGTCTCGCTAAATAATAAATTCATTTTGGCTTGGCGACCTGCACCTGAGACGCCTGATTTGGCATCAATAATAATCCAAGGCTCAATCAATGCCTGCTGCTGGCTGTTTTGGGCATCGATTAGCGGTTTTAACCCCAAAATCGCCGTGGTGGGATAACAACCTGGGTTGCCAATGACCTTGGCTTTGGCAATGGCATCACGATTGACTTCGGGTAACCCATACACAGCGTCTTTTAAAATATCGGGGCAAGCATGTTCAAGTTTATACCAAGCTTCAAAATCTTGTAGCGACTGCAAACGAAAATCTGCCGCCAAATCGATGACTTTAGTACCATTTTCAGTTAAAAATCTGGCATGCTTCATCGCAACGCCGTGTGGCGTAGCAAAAAATACCACATCACATGCTGCTAATTTTTTTTCATCCAAATCCGAAAACGTTAAATCGGTCACGCCCCGCAAACTTGGAAACATATCATCGACGCGCCTGCCCGCTTCTGAGCGCGATGTCAGCATCGTAACTTGTGCCTGTGGATGACGACTCAATAGTCGAATTAGCTCTACGCCAGTGTAGCCTGTGCCACCGACAATACCTACTTTGATCATGGTCGTCTCCTGATATTATTATTAAAGTTTATATTCATGCACCGCATCAATAAAAGCTTTGGCATGGTCAGGATTAACCCATTGGTTAATGCCGTGACCTAAGTTTGCTATATAGCCTGTTTTATCACCGAGGCTGTAGGCGTCCTGTAGCATCAAATGCGTCTGCTGGCGAATATGCTCAGGCGATGCAAATAATGTCGCGGGGTCAAGATTACCTTGCAGCGCGATGCCTGTATGCAGCTTTTTGTGCAATTTGGTCAATGCTTTTTGCTGTTCAAAGACGATGCTGCGGGCTCTATCCAGTGGCATCGTCCAATCAAGCCCTAGCGCATCCGCGCCACTATGGCATTGGGTATCTAACCACAATCCGCCACCTTTGGTAAACAGTACTACAGGTACCTCTGGGTATGTTGCTTTGATTGCCGTCACAATTTTAGTGTTGTAATGGTGTGAGAATTCAACAAATTGGCGGTGTGCCAATGCCCCGCCCCAACTATCAAAAATTTGTACTAACTGTGCCCCTGCTGCTATTTGCGCTAGCAAATAATCAATCACGGCATCGGTGATTTTAGCGAGCAGCGCATGCAAGGTCTCAGGCTCGCCATACAACATGGCTTTGGCATAGCGGTATTCTTTAGAACTACCGCCTTCAATCATATAGGTCGCCAGCGTCCACGGACTACCTGAGAAGCCAAATAATGGCGCACGACCTGCCAGCGCATGACGAATACTGGTCACCGCTTTCATCACATAGTCGAGTGCATCTGCCATCACGACGTTTGGCAATGCTTCAACCTCTGCCATGCTTCTGACAGTTTTGTGAAATTTTGGACCTTCCCCTGCCTCAAAATACAGACCCAAACCGAGCGCATCAGGAATGGTTAAAATATCACTAAACAAAATCGCCGCATCCAACTCAAAACGGCGAAATGGCTGAATGGTGACTTCCGTCGCCAAATCGGTATTTTTGCAAAGCGATAGAAAATCACCGGCTTGGGCACGGGTTTGTTTATACTCAGGCAAATATCGACCGGCTTGTCGCATCATCCACACAGGGGTCACATCCACAGATTCAAAACGCATGGCTCTTAAAATGCGGTCATTTTTTAACATCGGAAAGTTATGGGTCATGTCATTGCCTTTAAAAATAATCTTGGATAAAAATACTATTGGGTAAAATTAATATTGTATCAGTCTAAAAGTAGTTAAATTTCAATCAAGAATTGTCGAAAATTATACGATAATCGCCATATTATCACGATGTACCATCACGTGCCGTTCCTCATTTTTACCCAAAATCGCTTCGATGTCGCTATTGCGTTTGCGAGCGATGCGCTTAGCTTCATTTGATGAGAAATCCACCTGACCGACCGCGATACGCACCCCTGTTTTATCAACGCACTCCACCACATCGCCCTCATCAAAATCACCTTGCACTTCAATCACCCCGACAGGCAATAAGCTTTTGTTATTTTTAATGATGGCATCCACTGCGCCATCGTCAATCACCAAGCGACCTGCCATACGCAGATGCGCGGCTAGCCATTGTTTTTTGGCAATGCGTTTATCATCGTCATTGGTGGTGAGCATCGTACCTAAGGATTCCCCTTTGACCACGCGATTAATCACGTTATCGATGCTGCCGCTGACAATCACGGTGGGACAACCACCCATTGCCGCAAGCCTTGCCGCACGAATTTTGGTCATCATCCCGCCACGACCCAATTTGCCGCCATCTCCCGCCACGTCAAACAAATAATCTGCCATTGCCCGTTCGCTCTTAATCAGCTTGGCATCCGGGTTGGTGCGAGGGTTATCGGTGAATACGCCTTGCTGGTCGGTCAATATAATGTATAAATCGGCTTTGACCATGGCTGCCACCATCGCACCTAGACTGTCATTATCACCAAATTTGATTTCATCGACACTGACGGTGTCATTTTCGTTAATGACCGGTAGCACTCGCCATTCAAGTAGCTGATTTAACGTATTGGCGGTATTGAGATAACGATTTCGATTGGCAAGATCGTCATGTGTCAGTAGCAACTGCGCGCTTTGTACACCATACTGAATCAACGCCGACCACCAAGTTTCAATCAAGCCCATCTGCCCAATGGCGGCGCAGGCTTGCAAGGCTTGTAGTTTTTTGGGGCGTTCTTCCAAATTCATCCGCACCACCCCTTCTGCCACTGCTCCTGAGGACACTAGCAATACTTGGTAGCCTTCATTATGCAGCTTGGCAATTTGCTTCGCCCATTCATAAATTGCGGTGCGATCCAAGCCTTTACCATTATTGGTCAGTAGCGATGAGCCAATTTTTACCACAATGGTGTTGGACTTAAGGGCTTTTTTAGTTGAGCTAGATGAGGCGGTGGCAGTCATAAGTTGGCAGTCATAATCAGTCAAGTGCAATTTTTTAATCAAATTAAATGCCATAATGGCTTGGCTGAGCATTGTAACAATTTTTACTGGCTTTATAAATGCTAATTCGATGCCGGTATCCGTTAAATATCACATGTTTTTATCATACGCATTTTTATCCCAATTAAGTAGCAACCATTGGAAAAACAAATTGACATTGTCAACTAAAAAATATCGACTTGAAGTTTTCTCAATTTAGATGAGGATAACTTGCTATCAACTTTGCTTTTATATAAATTTGCTCATCTTCATGGGCTACTGGGTTTATCAAATTTATGAAAAGAGCTGTTGTCACCACTTCCTCATCTTGTCTTGAAGCCCTCGGATTGTCGCAAGGCATGGACATTCTGCGCTTACACGTAAACATCAATAACGTTGATTTTATCGATGGTAAAAATATCACCAGTGAACGTCTAGCAAGCATTATGAAAACCAACCTCAAATCGGTGGCGAGGACATTTCCGCCATCCATCCATGAGATGCATCTGTTGTTTAATGATTTGATTGCTCGCGGGGTCACTGAGGTATTTGTTTGCGGCATCTCGTCCAAATTTAGCCAAACTTTGCCCATGCTCGAAGAACTCAAAGTACATTATGCCAATCGTCTGCACATCTTTGTGTATGACACCAAAACACTTAATATTGCTGAAGGGGCGCTGGCGTACGAGGCAAAAGTGTTGATTGAGCAAGGTGAATCGTTTGAAAACGTGGCAAAAAAACTTGACGATTTGCGACGTCGCAGTGAGTTTTTATTTACCCTCAGCGACTTGGACTATATTATTCGCAACAAAAAATTGTCCGCCCCTGCCGCCTTTGTCGCCAACTTATTTGATATCAAACCGATTATGCAAATTAATCAAATTGGCGAGATTGTCGCGGTAGAAAAAGTGCGTAAGCTTGAAAAAACCCTGACTACCATGGGAAAAACCGTCGAAAAATTTGCCGCAAATCAACCCGCGTTTATCTATTTGACAGATACGGGGCATCATGAAAGCACCGAGTATCTTAAATATTTATTGGCGACCCATTTTGGTTGGCATGATTTGCCTGTCATTCGCGTGTCGACTATTTCGCTTGCCAATCATGGCTTGATGGGAACAGGCATTGGGGTGTTTTATGGTGAATTACCCCACATTGTCAAAGCATTAAAAAAATGACCTGTCCTTATCTAAATTTATCTAATAAAAAAGGTTAGCCCGCGCTAACCTTTTTAAAGCTATTTCAATCACCGCTAAGGTGCGTAGACCACTTCCACGCCATCATCGTCATCGTAGTCGTCGTCATCAAAATCATCTTCATCCAATGCGCGACCTTCACGCTCAGCTTTACGTTTGGCACGATACGCTTCTTTTTGTTCTTCCGTATTGGCGCGCACTTCCGCTTCCAGTCGTTCAAAACGCAAACGCTGACTTTCAGCAAAGTCGGGATCGGTTTCTTCCATCTCGCGCTCTTGCTCGATTTCGTTCATCAAATGCCAAACCACGGCATCAACCCCTTCCCCGGTGAGCGTGGAAGTACGAAAAACCATCCCTGTCCAACCAAGCTCTGCCACGATGTGGGTGCAAAGTTGGTTTAATGCCTCTTCAGGCACTTGGTCGATTTTATTTAAAATCAAAATCTGTGGCAGTTTTGACAGCTCTGGCGAGAATTTTTCTAACTCATTAAAAATCACTTGGGCATTTGCCACAGGGTCGCTACCATCAATGGGCTGTACATCGACAAGATGCAATAATCGACGTGTACGAGCGACGTGTTTTAAAAAGCGGATACCCAGTCCTGCCCCTTCAGATGCGCCTTCAATCAGACCTGGGATATCTGCCATGACAAACGAGCGGTGTTTACCCACATCCACGACACCTAGATTGGGCACCAAAGTGGTAAACGGATAATTGGCAACTTTGGGTTTGGCAGCAGAGACTTGACGGATAAAGGTGGATTTACCCGCATTTGGCAGACCAATAAGACCCACGTCCGCCACCACTTTTAGCTCAAACTTCAAGACTTTTAATTCGCCTGGGAAACCTGGGGTGGCACGTCGTGGTGCTTGATTGGTGGAGGTTTTAAAATGGGTATTGCCTTGTCCGCCGTCACCGCCTTTGGCAATCCTCGCCGTTTGCCCTTTTTTGGTCAAGTCCGCTAACACTTCACCTGTTTCGGTATCAACCACGGTGGTACCGATGGGCACAGATAGATAGATATCATCCGCGCCACGACCTGAACAGTTTTTGGCACCACCATTTTCGCCGCGCTTGGCATCATAGCGACGCGTAAACCGGTAATCGACGAGGGTGTTGGTGTTGTCGTCGCACACCACGTACACATCACCGCCTTTGCCGCCATCACCGCCATCGGGGCCGCCTTTGGGGACGTATTTTTCTCGGCGAAAACTGACGATACCATTGCCGCCATCGCCTGCTTTGACTGTTACGATTGCTTCATCGATAAAACGCATTGAAGACTTTCCTTAAATTCTTGAATAACCAAATATTATAGCATGAATTTTAGCAAGAAAAATTTGAACAATCGATGTTTAAAATTTTATCCAATAAAAAACCGCCCAAAATTGAGCGGTTTTGTCATCGTCCTTAACGCTTAGGAACACTTAGGCATTTTTTGCCATGGTTTCAGCGACACGCAATACTTGGGTGCTATAGCCCATTTCGTTGTCATACCATAGGTACATCACGGCACGGTTGTCTTGCGCAAGCGTAGATTTGGCGTCCCAAATCGCCACTTTTTCGCAGCCCACAAAGTCGGTAGAAACCGCTTCATCCGAATCTGAATAAGCAATTTGCGCTTGCCATTGTTCGCTCTCAGTGGCTTCTTTGATAAAGGCATTGAGTTCATCGCTTGAATTGACTGGGTTTTTGAAATTCAAATTCAAAATCGCAAGGCTCACGTTTGGCGTTGGTACACGTACCGAGCTACCTGACAATTTGCCTTTTAGTTCTGGAATCGCTTTACTGACCGCTTTGGCAGCGCCTGTGCTAGTCATCACCATATTTAAGGTTGCAGCACGCCCACGACGCTCGGCTTTATGGTGGTTATCAACCAAGTTTTGGTCATTGGTGAACGCATGGATGGTTTCCATGTGACCGTTTTCAATGCCGTATTTATCGTTTAAGAGTTTGAGCGTAGGGGTAATCGCATTGGTGGTACAGCTTGCCGCTGACACGATGGTATCACTGCCGATGGTGTCATCATTGACATTATAAACGATGTTTTTGATATCACCCGACGCTGGCGCAGTCAATAGCACTTTTTTGGCACCTTTTGACTGTAAATGCTTGCCAAGACCTGCTTCATCTTTCCATTTACCGGTGTTGTCAATGATTAAGGCATTGTCGATACCATAAGACGTGTAGTCGATTTCGCTTGGGTCAGAAGCATAAATGACTTTGATGAAACGACCGTTGGCGATGATACCGCTGTTTGCTTTATCAACCACCACTGAGCCATCAAACCAGCCATGTACCGAGTCACGCTCAAGCAAGCTTGCACGTTTTTCCAAATCGGCTTCACCGGCTGGACGAACGACGATGGCTTTTAATTGTAAGCCTTTGTCTGAGGCAGGACGGCTCATCAGCAAACGAGCCAAGATACGACCGATACGACCAAAACCATACAACACGACATCTGTCGCAGGCACTTCCTCACCGCTAGTAAAGCTGCCGGCTTGTTTGCCTGATTTTAGCGCTTGACCCAAGTCCACCGTGGTATGGCTTAGATTTTGGTCGTTTAACGCGGTGGCAAAAGCGAGTGTATCAGCGATGTTAAGGGCGTTTTTGTCATGATGAGCGATGATATCAACAAGGTTTAGGGCAATGCGGTTGCCAAAAAACAACACATTGACGCCTTTATTGGCTAGGGTATTTAGCTCAACTAGTAACTGAACCGCTTGGGCTTCTTGATTTTTGCGAGTAGTGAGGTGGTCTTGGTAAAGATTGGCAGACATAGTATGACCTTTTTTTGTGAAGGAAAAATAAAATCTGTGGAAAATGCAGCAATAAATAAACGCCTAAATTGTAACGGAATTTAGGCGTTTTAGCAATTTTAAAGCAGGGTGTTTCAACTACCTAGCTTATCGGCTATTTTGTGCGGTTTTTTGCAATTTACTGACATCGTAGCCTTGAGATTTTGCGGTAGCGACCATTGTTTGATAAGTGTCTTCATCTATCGTGGGCGTGCGTGACAAAATCCACAAGTATTTTTGATTTGGCGTACCCACCAACGCATGGTTATAATTGGGGTCTAAAGCAAGCACCCAATAATCGGCTTTACCAACAGGCAACCAACGCAGTCCTTGCGGCAAGAAAGTAACTTTAAGTTTACTGCCACTGTCGCCATTTTTGGTGGCTTCACCAATGCTTTGCATGGGTTTGCCATCTTTGCCCATACATTGGTTATTGACTTCCACCTTGCCTGTCGGTTGTAGGGTGTAAGTGGCGGTGACATCACTGGCACAGTTACGCTGAAAAAACATCGGCAAACGGGCAATTTCGTACCATTTGCCCGCATAACGGTTTAAATCAACGCTTTGCACTGCCTGAGCTTTACCAACGCCTGTGGACTTGGCGGTGGTTTCGGTTGTCGGTGTAGTGGAACAAGCACTCATCGCAATTAATGTACCTGCAATACCTGCCGCTGCTAGCGTTTTTTTACTCATTATTTTCATTGTCTATATCACCTTATTTTACTCAGTGTTATTGCGCATTAAAGTAGTCATTTTAGCCCAAAATAAACGCTCAAACGGTGACTATTGGGGCATTTTTTGTCAGCCAGTTGTTACAACGAATGCGCTATTGTTAAATAGCAAACGCCCAAACGCTTATGGGCTTTTTTCATTAGGTTAAAGATTGTACACAGTTTCGCTAACAAACCAACTCAGTTAAAAAGCAAGTTAAAAAAGCAAGTTAAAAAAGTAAATTAATAAAGCAAATCGCTCTACCGCCCACAAAGTATGTCACCAAGTTGTAACAAAAAGTCAACCTGTTGGCTACTTTTTATACCTTGTCGACCAATAACCGAATACCCGCGATTCCCATCGCCCCATGCTCATAGGCGGTGGCTAAATCTGCCTGCCCCACCCCGCCCAGCGCAAACACCGGCACATCACAGATTTTTGCCAATTCACCCAAGGTTTGCCAGCCCATGCCCCCACTTTGAAAGGTTTCTGGATGTGTCGGTGTGGCTTTCACCGGGGATAAAAAACAGCCCATGACAGTATGCGAGGTTGCCAAGGCATTTAATCTGCTTAGGCTATGTTGGTCATGGCAACTGGCAAAATAGCGATAATTTTTTGATAAACTTGAGAAATCCAGCGTCATGAGTTGTTGGTGATTCAAATGTACCATGCCGTTTTTTAACCACGCATCTAAACGCTTAAATAAGCGCTCAGGTAAGCACTCAAATAAGCACGCTAGTGTTGCATATTGAATAATCGGGGTGATATCCGCCCTTATCGTTAGCAAGCCATCAATTATAGCGGTGGCATTTTCATCGCTGGTTTGCGGGCGAAGATAACAATGGGCATCGTCGGGCAGTTTTTGGCTATAAAAATCAACCCACTTATCCACACTAACAAAGCTATCTAAAGGCTGCGTGATATAAATCGCACGAGGCAATTTTAACCACTCTAAAATGCGGGCATTGGCATCGGGCAGCGGGTACTGATTGGCGACTAAGTCTGACTGGTGCACCCATGTGACCGCTTGACCCTCCTTGCCTATACCCTGTTGTAAACCATCAAACTGGGCTTGACTCACTTGAATTTTAAAAACGTGCAATGCCACGCTTTTATCAGCATAATCATGGCGTATCACCCCCATTTTGACTGCGGTATTTTGCGCGATATCCAAGCCAATCTCTTCATGGACTTCACGGACTAACCCTTGTTTTGGGGTTTCATCTGGCTCAATTTTCCCCCCAACAAATTCATAGCGATTGCCTTGGTGTTGATTGGTATGGCGAAATCCCAGTAGATATTGATTGTTAAAATGTATCACCGCGACTGCCACATTAACGACTTTTGACATATTTTTCTCAAACTGTTGATTGTTACCCATTATAAAGCATTAGATTTGATGAAAAAGTGAAAAAAGTCACTTGACGACCCATTAAATATAAATGATAATCATTATCAATTAAAAACACTATTCGCCCCACTTCCAGAGAAAAGGAGTATCCTATGCTACATTTATTAAATCGCGCCAATCTCATCCAACAAAGTTCCTTGCCTACGCTATATTCCAATCATTTATTTGCGCTGACCAAAGAGATTCGCATTCAGCATGACGGCGAAGAATACCGTCTTCGATTGACCCGTAATAACCGCCTAATACTCACCAAATAGTCCCGGTGAAATTGTTAATAAAAAAAAGCCAATCTTCCTCAGAGTGGCTTTTTTAAATGGTTAAGTTGATAGTCTCTGTTGCCAGTCACTGTGCCCAGTGACTGGCAACAATCGCCTGAATTAACCCATGCGAATAGCGCCGTCCAAACGAATGACGTCGCCATTGAGATAGCTATTTTCGATGATGTGTACCACCAATTTAGCAAATTCTTCTGGGTTGCCCAAACGTTTGGGAAAAGGCACGGCTTGCTCAAGACTGGTACGGGCAGCTTCTGGCAGGCTTGCCATCATCGGTGTGCCGAACACCCCTGGGGCGATGGTCATGATACGTATTTGATGGCGCTGCAGCTCACGCGCGAGTGGCAAGGTTAAGCCCACCACACCTGCTTTGGATGACGAGTAACTGCCCTGTCCGACCTGACCATCGAATGCGGCAATTGAAGCGGTGTTGATAATCACACCTTTATCTTCATTACTGTCTGCAGTATTTTTTGCCATCGCCGCCGCCGCCAGTCGCGCCACATTAAAAGTGCCGATGAGGTTAATCTGTATACCACGGGCAAAGGTGGTTAAATCGGCTGGATTGCCTTCTTTGTCCAGTAATTTTTGCACCACCACGATACCAGCACAGTTGATTGACCCTGATAATTTACCAAATTTGGTCACACCCACCTCAATCGCGTTTTTGACATCCGCTTCGCTGGTGACGTCACATTTTGCAAAAATCACGTTGTCGCCCAATTCAGCCACTAATTTATCACCGGCTTCTTGGTTCAGATCGGCGATGATGACATTTGCGCCATGCGCCACCAAATAACGGGTTGTCGCTTCACCTAGACCTGACGCGCCGCCTGTGACTAAAAATGTATTATTTTGTAATTGCATTGTTTTTCCGTTAATCTGTTATTTTTTGTTGATAAAAAAAGCCTAGCTAACGCTAGCTACTCTTTTGCATAGGGATAAAATTTTTGTTAGTGCGCCACGCTCATGCTACGCAGCATAAAACGCTGCACTTTACCGCTTGGGGTTTTTGGCAAGGCATCGATAAACTCAACGATACGTGGATACGCATGGGCAGATAACCGTGCATGCACCAAGCTTTGGATGTCTTTGGCTAACTGGTCATTAGCGCTATAGCCGTCTTTGAGTACAACATAGGATTTGATGATGTGACCGCGTATGTCATCTGGCACGCCAATCGCCGCGGTCTCGGCTACCGACGGGTGTTCCATTACCGTATTCTCGACATCTGTAGGACCCACGCGATACCCTGCGGTGGTAATAATATCGTCATCACGCCCGACAAACCAAAAAGTGCCATCATCATGCTGTTCGACCATATCGCCCGTCAGATAATAGCCATTTTCAAACGGATTCTTTTCGTTCCACGTATAGCCTTGGAAAAATAAGGATGGCGAGTTTGCCACATCAACAGCTAGCTGACCTTGTACGCCTGCGCCTACTTCATTAAAGTTTTCATCGAGTACCGCCAAGCGATAACCTGGCAATGGCATACCCATTGAGCCAATTGGCTGATCATGGGTTAACTTATGATGACAGCAGCACGCCATCCCCAATTCGGTTTGTCCATAATGGTCAAGAATAGATGCGCCAAGATGGTCATTAATCCACGTCACCACTTCGGTATTTAACGTCTCACCCGCTGAGCTAATACGCGTCAATAGCGGTAACTCATCAGCTTTATTGTCAAAAACACCACTTGATTTCATCATACGAAATGCGGTGGGCGATGATGCTAAATTAGTGATTTTATGATTTTTGATAAAATCTAATGTATGCTTGGCATCAAACCCTGACTCATTAAAGTGGGTAGTAGCACCCACTAGCAAAGGTCCTGTAATCGCATAATACAAGCCATAGGCCCAACCTGGGTCAGCCATATTCCAAAACTGATCATTATCGCTTAGACCCACTGCGTGTACCATATACAAATAAAATGCGGTTAGCGCTTTAACTGGTACTGCCACACCTTTTGACTTGCCCACGGTACCTGAAGTAAACATTTGCAAAAAAGGATCTTCCCCTGTTAGCATCACAGGTTCAAAGTCTTCCCCTTGCGCTGCCATTAGGCTATCAAAATGCCAATCCCCATATTGTTTGGCGGCTTGCTCGCTACCCACCATTACCATGTTTGGTAGTGGGTTTATGTCATTGAATTTTTCACGGTTATGGCTGTCGGTGAAAACCACTTTGGTAGCGGCTTTTTCAAGGCGATATTCAATCGCTTCGACACCAAATGCGGTAAACAATGGCTGATATACTGCACCAATGCGCCATGCACCCACAATCACTGCTAACAAAGTCGGTGTACGGGGCAGCATGGTTGATACCCGATCGCCTTTTTCCACCCCCAAAGAAGTCAGCAGATTTGCCATTTTACCGCTCAGTTTATCGAGCTGCGCATAAGTGATTTTATGGATATTACCTTGAGTGTCTTCATGCACTAGCGCGACTTTATTTGCCTTATCAGACTGGGCGTGACGACCAACACACTCCACATAGGCGTTGATACCATTGATGCGGCAACCTTGCAGGATTTGCTGTTCAAGTTCGTCGATATTAAATTGGTCAATGTAGCTTTGATACAGGTAGCTTTGATAGCGGTAGTTTTGATAATCAGGATGGGTAGATTGCGGGGTTTGGGTGTCAAGATTGTCCATGACAGGCTCCTAATGTCGTCCATGAGATAGGAATGAGTGCCAGTGTCAACGGTCACCCACTGGCTTAAAATAACGCTGACTTGAAATAGCGCTGACTTCAAATAAATTTGGCTTAAAATAAATTTGAGTTGATACAACCAGTTTTTTGACGATGGGCTCGCAACTATTACTGATTTACACTCGCTCTGATTTACTTTTATCTAGATTTACTTGTACCAAGTCAAGCTAACAAATTCCTTTTGTCAGCTTATGATGCCTAAAATTTTGGATAATTTCAAGTATTATGATATGAATTGTATCGTTTTAAAAATTTTACTGTTAACCAATAAATTTAAAAAAGTGCTCTTTATAATGGCGCAATTCACGAATCGAATCACGGATATCATCAAGTGCCAAATGATTTCCTTTTTTCTCAAAGCTTGACAAAATATCGGGGCGCCAGCGATAAGCCAACTCTTTGACCGTTGACACATCTAAATTGCGGTAATGAAAAAACCGTTCAAGCGTTGGCATTTGACGTGCCAAAAACCGTCTGTCTTGGCAAATCGAATTGCCACACATCGGTGAGCGTCCTGATTCGACATATTTACTCAAAAATGCAATGGTTTCGGTTTCTGCTTGAGCCATCGTCACGTTACTACGGCGAATACGGTCAATCAGTCCTGATTGCCCATGTTGGCGCGTGTTCCAATCATCCATGCTGTTGAGCACAATGTCAGGCGTATGGATGGCAAACACAGGACCTTCGGCTAAGATATTGAGTTCACTATCAGTCACTATCGTCGCTATCTCGATGATGGTATCGTTGAGGGTATCTAGACCTGTCATCTCAAGGTCAATCCAAATCAGATGTTTTTTATCAACCGCCATACTGTTGCCTTTTCATACTCTTTAACAAATAATCCGCCATCTTAGCAGATTTTACAGGTAAAATATCGGTTTTGTTGGCGATTGCTCATGCGTGCTCATGTAGCGAGTCTAAAGATATTGCAAAATTTTATAAGGTGTTAGTATGGTAAAAAACCCCCTAGTGGCTGATGTAGTAGATAGCGTATGGCGTTAATCCGTAAACGTAAACTCACTGACCAGCAAACCCGCCGCATCCAAAAACAACAAAAATCCCAGCAAGTGCTGGACGATGCCCAGCTGATGGATGGCATTGTTGTCGCAAACTTCGGCAAGCAGCTCGAAGTTCAAGCCACTAGCCTACCGCAAACCCTGCCTGAAAAACCGATTGTCGCCGCTGACGAGCCAGAACCGTTTTGGCAACCCATCACCCTGCACAGTGTTTGGCGTTGTCACACCCGTACCAACTTGCCACTGATTGCCACTGGGGATAAAGTCCGTTTTGTCGCTGACCCAAATACAGGGCTTGGACGCATTGAAGCGATTTATGATAGACAAAGCATCATCAACCGCCCCGATCGTTATCACAAGCTCAAGCCCATCGCCGCCAATGTTGATATTTTAGCAGTCGTATTTGCGCCGCTGCCGCTACCGTCTGCCCAGCTGATTGATAGGTATTTGGTGGCTTGCCATCACTCAGACATCACCCCATTGCTAATTTTAAATAAAGCCGATTTGTTGGCAGATGGTAGTCATAACGAAGTGTTAGAGCTACTGTCAGCCTATCAACAGCTTGGCTATGCCACCTTGGTGACCCAATCAAATGGTGATTTAACCGAACTAAAAAACACCGTTGCCGGCAAGAACGTAATTTTTGCTGGTCAATCAGGGGTTGGCAAAAGCAGCTTGGTCAACCAGTTATTGCCTGCTGCGGGACAATCAGTCAATGAAATTTCAACCATTTCACAGTTGGGTCAACATACTACCACCACTAGCCGATTTTTAGCGTTTGACCCGATGGCGCTCAGCAAAGGTGCCATTATTGATACGCCCGGTATTCGCGAATATGGGCTTTGGCATTTGACCCCTGATGATATTTTGCAAGGCTTTATCGAGCTTGCGCCGCTTGCCCTCTACTGCCGTTTTCGCGATTGCAAACACACCGAGTCCACGCCCAGTTGTGCGATGTGGCAGGCGGTGTCAGAGGGGCAAGTGCTAGCAAGGCGGGTGGAGAATTTGGTGCTTCTGCAACAAGAAGCGGCCTCGCAGGATTTTTAAGCTTGCGATTTTAGACTAAATATTAGACTAAATAAAAGTTTCTTAAAATTGACAACTACCGTTATAATACAGTCAATTTTTTATGGGCAATCGAACGATAATTTTGACGACATGCCCCTGTGGAGGATATCTTGGAACGTTGGTTTGAGTTTATGGGTCATCACCCATTTTTATTTGGCACCATGTTTGTGCTAATTGTGCTATTTTTTATGCTTGAGAACAAACGCGGCGGCAAAAAAATCAATCCAAATGCAGTGGGCTTGATGGTCAATAACCAAAACGCTCAGCTGATTGATATCCGCCCACGAAAAGATTTTGAAAAAGGCTATATCAAAGGCAGCCGCAATATCCCGTTTACTGAGCTAAAAGATCACGTTGACGCACTTCGCAGTGCTGACCATCCTATTATCATCGTTTGCCAAATGGGTATGACCGCGGGTACCGCAGTGGCAATGATTGGTAACGACAACGTTTATCGTCTCGATGGTGGTATTACCAATTGGCAAGCCGCAGGTTTACCTTTAGTGGTAGAAAAAACCGTGTCCGGCAAAACCAAATAAGATTGGTTGGCTGTTCACAATTTGAAATTTAAATCGCCAAGCCCCATAACCATCAATAACGCTTTTATCTCATCGGTATCTGATAATAAGCTTTTAACCCATTTTAAAAAATCTAGAAATAAGGAGATTGTTATGGCTATGGTGAAAATTTATACCACACCGACGTGCCCCTACTGTATGCAAGCTAAAATGCTATTAAAAAACAAAGGCCAAGCATTTGAAGAAGTTAACATGTATGATGTGACCACAGAGGAACGTCAGGCGTTGGCGCAAAAAACCAATAATTACCGTACAGTACCGCAAATTTTTATTGGCGATAATTTTATTGGTGGTTATGACCAACTCGCTGGTCTTGAGCGTCAAGGCAAACTTGATGGTCTATTAGCGGATTAACATTTCGCAGATTAAAAAATTTTACTAGACTTTACTAGATAAATAACCCCCATTATAAATACAGTTGATAGTTTTTAGACTAGTTTTTAGAAAAAGTTAAAGCTGTCATATTGTTATAATCAACGTAAAAACAGTTAATTGAGGACACTACCATGGCAGACGAACAAAACTTACCACAACTGGCGCTAGAACGTATCTATGTTAAAGATATGTCATTAGAAGTACCGGGTGCAGAGGTATTTACCCGTGAATGGCAACCAGAGCTTGATATCAACCTATCAAGTGCCGCTGAAAAATTGGACGATGACCACTACCAAGTAATATTAACCGTTAATGTGACTGCCAATAACGGTGGTGAAACCGCGTTTATCGCAGAGGTACACCAAGCGGGCATCTTTATGTTGCAAAATATCCCTGAAGAACAATTGGGCGCAATTTTAGGTGCGTATTGTCCAAACGTATTGTTCCCTTATGCCCGTGAAGTGGTCAGTGACATTGTGACCCGTGGTAGCTTCCCACAATTATTACTTGCGCCAGTCAATTTTGACCAAGCCTATCAACAAACGCTTGAGCAAGGTAACTAATTTTTTTTAAAGTTAACTATTTTAAAGCTAACTAATTTTTAAGTGTCAAAAATTAAGAGCAGGATAAGCCCTGCTCTTTTTTTATGTAAATTTAAGGTAAATCGTTAGGACTTGGTGCGCCATTTGGTGATGCTTTGGCTAAAAGCATGGGTGCTTTGCTGATAATCCTGCAGCGCTTGATAAAGTTGTGTCGCTCGTTTAAGGTGTGTGATAATCATGGGGTATTCCAAAAAACCCAACCCATTGGGCTTATATGAATTAAAGCATGAATGATTAAAACGACAAACCGCTTAATCAAATAGACATAGGTAGCAAATGATGTTAAATCCAGCCGCGATGAGCGGAGTATCCAATCCGTGCCGTGTGGCGTGTGTCACAGGTGGCGCCAAACGAATTGGTCGGGCGCTTGTGCTGGCACTGCACCAAGCCAATTATAATATCATCATCCATTACCACACCAGTGAATCAGAAGCCATAGAACTTGTTGATTACTGTAATGCCATTCGTCCCCAGTCAGCAAAAAGCGTGCAAGGGGATTTAGAGGATTTTGAAACGCTGCCACGATTGACTTGGCGAATAATCAACAGTTTTGGTCGATTGGATTGTCTGGTTCATAATGCCTCACGGTTTTATCCGACGCCCTTTGGTCAAATCTCTGAGCAAGACTGGCAAAATTTATTTTTGACCAATGCGCAAACCCCGTTATTTATCAGCCAATATTTATATCCTTATCTAAAAAAATCGCAAGGCTGCATTATCAGCATTTTGGACATTCACGCCAATGGCAAGCCATTTGGGGGTTATACGGTCTATAACATGGCAAAAGCCGCGCACCAAATGATGGTGCAGTCGCTAGCAATCGAACTAGCGCCCGATATCCGCGTCAATGGTATCGCGCCGGGTATTAACATTTTACCCATAGAGGGCTCTGAGCAAGCGCTCACCGCTGAAACGATTGACAAAATCTGCCGCGCCGTACCGTTAAAAAGAATTGGCACACCGCAAGATATCGCGCAAGTGGCGGTATTTTTGGCAGCTGCCCCGTATATCACAGGGCAGATTATTGCAGTGGATGGCGGTCGTGGTTTGACCTTAGCTGGTAATGAAAGCAGGTAATAACAGTAGGCAGCCAGAGCAGGTAAAGTACCCGGCTAGCCACAACGCATCAAACTTTTGAAGTTTTGAATAACGTTTAATGATGTTTTTTCAGTAATTCCATTAACTCTGCTCGAATATCATCCTCATTGGTGGTGCCATTTTGATTAGCACTATCATTGTTTTGGTCAAAGTTTTGTGACGTGGGTAGCTCGGTCAAAGCCTCTTGGGGTTGTCTTTCACCTAGGGTCACATTGACGCTGCTTTGTGCTTTATTACGCATCACTTGTAGATTGACCACACTGTTGGGTGCTTTACGTGCGACCAATTGAATCAGTGTATTGGCATCATTGACAGGTTTATTATCCATTGCGGTGATGATATCCCCTTTTTGCAAGCCCGCTTTGGCGGCAGGACCATCGGGCATCACGTTCATCACTTCAACGCCCTGGGTGTCATCACCTAGCTTGGTTGGGTCTTTCATCGAACTTTGTAATTCAATCCCAAGCCAGCCGCGATGCACTTTACCATCTTTAATAATGCCATTCATCACAAGCTTGACAATCTCGGTAGGAATGGCAAACCCAATGCCCATTGAGCCGCCCGAGCGTGAAAAAATCGCGGTGTTGATACCAACCAGCTGACCATACGCATCCACCAGCGCACCCCCTGAGTTACCGGGATTGATAGCGGCATCGGTTTGGATAAAATCTTCCACCGTGTTGATACCGAGTCCCGTGCGCCCCGTTGCCGAAATAATGCCTTGGGTGACGGTTTGACCGACCCCAAACGGGTTGCCAATTGCCAACACCACATCACCCACTTGGGTGGACTGTTCACGAAATCCTAAGGGTTTCAGCCCTGTCAAATCAACTTTAATCACCGCCAAATCACTTTCCACATCGTTGCCGATGACTTTTGCCGTTGCCTTACGACCATCATTGAGCATCACGATAATGTTATCGGCTTTGGAAATCACATGCGAGTTGGTGACGATATAGCCATCTTGCGAAATAATGACACCCGAGCCTAAATTGGTATTATCGCTTTCGCCATTGGGGATACCGTGATATTCAAAATAGCGGCGCATCATCGGGTCATTCATATAGGGATGCTCCTCGATTTTTTGCGTGGTATAGATATTGACGACTGACTGGGCAGCGACAGCGACAGCATTGTGATAAGAGGCCACCGCAGCATTTGGATTATCACCGAGTTTTTTAGTATCGACAGGCTCAGATTTGGGCGGCTGCCAACTGGGCTGACTGGCTACCACTGCTTGATTTTTTTGCCAAGGCAACTGTGGCTTGGTCATCATCCACAAGCCCGCCAACAGGACTAGTAGTAACAGAATCCAAGGGAGGATTACATTAAATTTGTTAGGTTTACGATACGTAGGCGGCAAAACAGGTGGGGTTTCCAAAGGCTTGTCTGAACGGGGGTCTGTCATAGTCAACGTTTCTCAACGATAGGTCAGAAAATAGACGGTTTTGAGCGAAAAATACAGTTTAGTCTAACACTGATTATTTGGTGAGTTGAGCCGATTTTTTATTAGTTTTGTTTCAAAAGATATCTTTGATATTACTGTCTTTAATGACGGCTGGCTTCGATGAGGACTGGATTATCATAAAAAAACCGCAGTCACCATAATGACTGCGGTTTTGAAAGCTATCGCTATATTAACGCTGTATTGGTATTTTTTAGACGTCTTTACGGCGCATATGCGGAAACAAAATCACATCACGAATACTCGGTGCATTGGTAAATAACATCACTAAACGGTCAATACCGATGCCCTCGCCTGCAGTCGGTGGCAAGCCATAGGACAATGCTTCGATAAACTCTGCATCATAATGCATCGCTTCATCATCGCCTGCGTCTTTCTCAGCCACTTGTTGTTTAAACCGCTCGGCTTGGTCGATTGGGTCATTAAGTTCGCTAAAGCCGTTGGCAATCTCACGCCCGCCGATAAACAGTTCAAAACGGTCAGTAATTTCACTATTGTCATCGTTACGGCGTGCTAGTGGGGAAGTTTCGGCAGGATATTCTGTGACGAAGGTTGGTTGACGCAGTTTGGTTTCTGCGGTTTCTTCAAAGATGATGGTTTGCAGTTTACCAATCCCAAATATGTCTTTAACGTCTTGTTTGAGTACGTTTTTGGCATAATCCGCTAGATAATCACGGTCTGCAATTTTGCTCATGTCAAAATTATCCGCGTATTTTTCAATCGCTTTGGTCATTGGTAAGCGTTCAAATGGGGCTTTAAAACTAATTGCTTCACCTTGATAATCAATCTCCGTGGTACCTAAAATATCGTTTGCCAGTTTTTCAAACATATTTTCGGTCAATTTCATCAAATCCTCGTAATCGGCATAGGCTTGATAAAACTCAATCATGGTAAATTCTGGGTTATGACGCGCCGATACCCCTTCGTTACGAAAATTACGGTTAATCTCAAACACACGCTCAAAACCACCGACGACTAGACGTTTTAAGTATAACTCTGGCGCAATGCGTAAAAAAAGCGGCATATCAAGCGCATTATGATGGGTGACAAATGGACGAGCCACAGCGCCCCCTGGAATGACATGCATCATCGGGGTTTCGACTTCCATGTAACGCTCATTTAGCATATACTCACGAATACCAGCAATGACTTTACTACGGATAATAAAGGCGTTACGGCTGTCTTCATTGGTCATCAGGTCAAGATGACGGCTACGATAGCGAGCCTCAGTATCGCTTAACCCATGGAATTTGTCTGGCAGTGGGCGTAGTGATTTGGTCAATAACTGTACTTCGGTGGCATGCACAGATAATTCACCGGTGTTGGTACGAAATACATAACCTGTCACGCCAATAATGTCACCGATATCCCATGTTTTAAAGTCATTATAAATCTCTTCGCCCAAGTCGTTTTTGCTGACATAGGCTTGGATACGCCCTGTCATGTCGGCAATGGTGACAAAGCTGGCTTTACCCATCACCCGTTTGAGCATGATACGACCGGCAACAGTCACCATCACTTTATCGCTGTTTGCTAATGCTTCTTTGTCTTTATCAGCAAATTGCTGTTGCAAGTCTTGGGCATATTCTTTGCGTTTGAATTGGTTTGGGTAAGGGTTTTTACCGGCTTGTTTGATTAAATCAAGTTTGCTGTGACGTTGTTTGATAAGTTCGTTGACGTCTTGGCTGTCTTCCACATGCGCTTCGGTTGCTGCATTTTCAGTTTGGTTTTGCTGTGACATGATGTTTTCCCACAATTTTAGTTACACTATCAAAAGTTAAAATTTTTATGCCAAATGGTAAAAATAAAGTTTTATCCTATTAATCCAACATACTCGTTATTCTTCCCCACTCACCGATGCCATCAAATCGGCTTGGTGCTCACGCAGTAGGCTGTCAAGTAACTCATCTAAGTCACCCTGCATAATGGCATCGAGTTTGTACAAGGTTAAATTAATACGGTGGTCGGTCATCCGCCCTTGGGGAAAATTATAAGTGCGAATGCGCTCCGAGCGGTCACCACTACCGACCAAATTGCGACGCATATCACTTGACGCATCGATTTGTTTTTGTACTTTTTCTTGCTGAATTTTGGATACTAGCATTTTCATGGCTTTATCGCGGTTGGCGTGTTGGCTACGCTCTTGCTGACACTCGACCACCGTGCCTGTTGGAATATGGGTAATACGCACCGCAGAGTCGGTTTTATTGATATGCTGACCACCTGCCCCACTGGCACGATAAGTATCGATACGCAAGTCGGCAGGGTTGATATCCACGGTATCATCAATCTCAACCTCTGGCATCACCGCGACCGTGCAAGCCGAAGTATGTACCCGTCCTTGGCTTTCAGTCTCTGGCACCCGTTGCACCCGGTGTGCACCCGACTCAAATTTTAAACGACCGTATACACCCGTGCCCGATACGCGGCTGATGATTTCTTTATAGCCGCCATGCTCACCTTCGTTCTCGGACAATACTTCCACTGTCCAACCTTGGGTTGCCGCATAACGCTCATACATACGGAACAAATCCCCACTAAAAATCGCCGCTTCATCGCCGCCCGTCCCTGCTCGAATCTCTAAGAAGGCAGGCACTTTATCATTCGGGTCTTTAGGCAGCATCATCACATTGAGCACGTCTTCAAGCTCATTGATGGTGTCTTTGGCGGCTTGGATTTCTTCCTGCGCCATTTCTTTCATGTCGCCATCGCCCGTTGAATCTGACAGCATCTCTTCAGCGGTTGCCAAATCTTCTTCCGCTTGGCGGTATTTGCCCCAGACATCGACCAGCGCTGATAAATCACTGTGCTCAACCGATAATTCACGGAATTTTTTGTTGTCATTCATGGTTTCTGGCTCAGACAGCATGGCGGTGACTTCTTCGAAACGGTCAGACATTTGGTCAAGGCGAAAACGTAAAGATTCTTTCATAATGATGGCTTAAAAGTTTTGGCTTAATTTAGGGCTTAAAAGTTTTGGCGCAATGTGCGCTTAAAAATAAAAATGGCAAAATAATCGGATATTTTGCCACATTTTGGGGGGATTTGCATGGGTTTCGTGAGAGGCAATAAAAAGCTTAGACTTTTTTGACCAACACACCCCCAATTGAGTAACCTGCGCCAAACGAGCAAATCACACCCAAATCACCCGATTGCATATTTTCTTGGTGCTTGTGAAACACAATCATAGGACTGGCTGAGCTGGTATTGGCATATTCTGCTAGCACCATAGGCGCGATTGATTTATCCGCATCTTTGCCCAACACGGTGCGTAAAATCAAATCAATCATGTTGGCATTGGCTTGGTGCAGCCACATTTTTTTGAGCTGTTGTGGCTCAACGTGGTTTTTATGGAGCAGCTCAAGGATTAAATTGGACACGGCAGGACACACTTCACGAAATACTTTGCGACCTTCTTGCAAGAACAATTTGTCGGTCACAGGCGCGTCGATATCAGGATACATCGGCGTGCCAGCGGCTAAGAATTCACTGCGGTCCAAAAAGCCGTATTCATTTTTAATATTGGTTGAAAACTGGGTAAACAGATGACTATCTAAAATTTCATAGCCTTTGGGTGTGGCGAGCTCTTCAATAATCGTCGCCGTTGCCACATCCCCAAAGATAAAGTGGCTGTCACGGTTGCGCCAGTTAAGGTGCGCTGAGGTAATTTCGATATTGACCATGGCGACACGTTTGGCAGTGCCAGATTTAATTAGACCGACCGCTTGGGCGATACCAAAGGTTGCTGCGCTACAGGCGACGTTCATATCAAAGCCAAAACCGCCTTGCATACCAATATATTGCTGAATTTCGATGGCGATGGCAGGATACACGCGCTGGAAATTTGAACAAGCAACAATAATACCGTCTAAGTCTTTACCTTGTAAACCTGCATTGTCCAGGGCTTGTTTCAGTGCATCTAGACCCATTTCTGCCATGATGGACATCTCTTCGCCAAGCTTGCGATAAGGAATCACAGGCGCCATGATATCTGGGTTTAAAATGCCGTCTTTTTCCACCACATAGCGGGATTTGATACCTGAGGCTTTTTCGATAAATTCAGCCGTCGAATGCACAAGCGCCGTCTTCTCACCACGGGCGATGGCATCGGCATTTTTGGCATTATAGTTATCAACGTATTGGTTGAAAGTAGCGACCAACTCTTCATTACTGATGCTGTAAGGCGGGGTATATAATCCTGTGGCAGTGATACAAATACTCATATTAGGATTCCTTTTCTAAACGTAAAACGGGGAGGCAATCATCTAGCTGTTATCATCAATAATGATGGGGATGATATTCAACTGCTAGATCATTAAAAATAAGGGGTGTGGCTTATTATGCCTTGAAAATAGCGATAATGCGATAACTATGTTACAAATTATTTCATAGCCTTAAAAATACAGAAAGCAAAGGCGAGGGTTTTTTGCGGGCATACACTCCATACTACTGTGTCCCTACTACTTTCTCAGTCAATCGGTGCTGCGATAAAGCACTACTTGGTTAAACTGCTTCGCTTCATCCATATCAGGCAAGGTGGTTGTGTTATCTAACGTCGTTACTTTGTGGTAGTGCGGGTGAGCAAAGTTTTTGACGCGGCTATCAGCCACCCAAACCTCATGCGCGTATTGTAAGAACACATCTAATAACGGCAGATTGGCTTTGTCATACAGCACATCCGCAACCAACAGCACATCGACTTTATCCATGCCCAATTGCTGTTTTAACTCAAATAAATTATCTAGCAGCTCAGCCGTTACCCCATTTAATTGCGCATTGGCTTGGCAGCTAGTTAGGCTCACGCTATCAATATCACAGCAAATGACTCGTTTGGCACCGGCCATTTTTGCGGCAATACCGACAATCCCCGACCCTGCGCCAAAATCCATCACCACTTTATTGCGCACCATCTGTGGCTGCTGCAAAATATACTGCGCCAACACTTGCCCTGACGCCCATGCAAACACCCAATATGGACAATTATTCCACAGATTTTCTATCACCGCTGGCGTCAAATCTTCATGACAAAAATCTGCATCAATAAGCCATAAATAAAAAGGTTGATTCGGCTTAGATAATAATGGCACGTATGTCTTGGCAAGATTAGCGCTAGGCAACACTTGCTGCAATGCGGTAATCAGTTGGTGAAAAACGGTTGATGGGTCAGAAGTATTTGATGGCATTGAAGTTTTATAGGGCGAATTTTTATAAGCGGAAGTTTTAACAACAGTCACGTAAAGATTTCCAGTCATAAGTCATGGTAAAAAAATGAATACAAAAAAAATGTACAAAAAAAGGAAGCTTTAACCACTCCCTTTTTTAATTCAAATCCATTATTTTGCTGCTGCTTTTTCTGCCGCTTCTACCGTTTGACGGATGAGTGTATTGATGGTCATTGGACCTACGCCACCTGGCACTGGGGTATAACTTGAGGCAATAGCTTCGATACCTGTCAGCTCAATATCACCCACGCCACCGCTCGTGCCATCCGCATGGGTGCGCGGATGAAACCCTGCATCGACCACCACGGCGCCCGATTTAATCCAATCTTTTTTGATAAGTTCTGGTTTGCCGACAGCACCCACCACGATATCCGCTTGTTTGACCAATTCTGCCAAGTTTTGGGTACGTGAGTGGCAAATGGTCACAGTACAGTTGGCATTTAATAGCATCATCGCCATCGGTTTACCCAAAATCGCGCTACGACCCACGACCACCGCATGCTTACCAGCAAGCTCAACGCCGTTTTTTTCTAATAAATACATAATGCCTTGCGGGGTGCAAGAACCATACGCAGGCTCACCCATCGCCATATTGCCAAAGCCTAAACAAGTCACGCCATCCACATCTTTTGCCAGTGCAATGGCATCAAAACAGGCACGCTCATCAATTTGGCTGGGCACAGGGTGTTGTAGCAAAATCCCATGTACGTCTGGATTGTTGTTAAGCTCGGCAATTTTTGCCAATAGTTGCTCGGTGGTGGTGGCTTGTGGCATGGCAACTTTTAAGGAATCCATACCCACACGTTGACAGGCATTGCCTTTCATTTTGACATAAGTTGCCGAGGCAGGGTCATCACCCACCAAAATCGTTGCCAAAATCGGCGTGCGTCCAGAGTCTTGTTTTAACTTGGCAACCCGCTCGGCAAGTTCAGCTTCCATTTGTTTGGCATACGCTTTGCCATCTAACACTGTCGCAGTCATGGTGGTTCCTCAATCAATAACGAATCGGTCAACAAAAAGTCGGTTAGCAAAAAATTTGCGTTATTTTAACCGATTTTGCGGTGTGATAACATCCATTGAAAATGTTTAACCGCTAAATTAGCGCTCAAATACCCTTCACAATCCTTCATTACATTGCTCAAATGGCTAAAAAAGTCCTTGCACTTTTAAAAATTTTTGCTATCATAGCAAACCTAAATGAAATGGCTGGGTAGCACAGTGGCCATGCATCGGATTGCAAATCCGCGGACGCCGGTTCGATTCCGGCCTCAGCCTCCATTTTCATTTTGCGGTACTATTGTTTTGTTATTATTGATGAGCGATAAACGCGAAAAAATATCGTAAAAAAATTGCTTGCAAAGTTAACAAAACTGATTATAATAGCACCCACTTCTGACACAGACACCACACGACGCCAATCGTCAGTGCTGTGACTACCCTGCCCGGGTGGTGAAATTGGTAGACACAAGGGATTTAAAATCCCTCGCTCTTACGAGCGTGCCGGTTCAAGTCCGGCCCCGGGCACCATTGATTAAGCCTAAACTTTTACGTTTAGGCTTTTTTGTTGCCGGTTATTTTTTAACTTTTACTTTTTGTCTTTCAAATAATGGGTAGCCGCCTAAGTTAACGGCACCACTCTCATCACTTCTTCAAACGTGGTAATACCTTCGGCAATCTTTTTTGCACCTGCCAGTCTTAACGGCTGCAATCCATCTTGGTAGGCTTTTTGCGCGATTTGCGACAAGTCAGCGCCTTCGCTAATCAATTTTTTAAGCGCATTACTAAGCACCATGATTTCATACACCCCTACTCGCCCAAGATACCCGGTATTACGGCAATGTTCACAGCCAACGGCATGATTGATGCTATCTGGGGCTGCGGCTTTCCAAGGACTGACTAACGCTTGCCAAGTCTGCTGCTCAATGTCATTCATGGGTTTATTGGATTTACAATGCGGGCAAAGGGTACGCACCAAACGCTGTGCCATGATGCCCAAGATAGTCGCTGAGGTTAAAAACGGCGCCACGCCCAAATCATGCAGCCTCGTCAACGAACTGGGTGCATCATTAGTATGTAAGGTCGATAACACCAAGTGTCCAGTCAGCGAGGCTTGTACCGCCATTTCTGCGGTTTCGGTATCGCGAATCTCGCCAATCATGATGATATCGGGGTCTTGACGCATCAACGAGCGAATACCGTCAGCAAAGGTCAAATCAATATTGTTTTGAATTTGCATTTGGTTAAACGACGGCTCCACCATCTCAATGGGGTCTTCGATGGTACAGACATTGACTTCTTCTGTCGCCAGTTTTTTGAGGGTACTGTACAGCGTCGTGGTTTTACCCGAGCCTGTCGGACCTGTGACCAAAATAATGCCATTAGCTTTACGGGTCATGTCATCCCATTTTTGCAAATCTCGCCCTGTCAGCCCCAACTGTTCAAAAGAGCGCACCAGTACTTCTGGGTCAAATACCCGCATCACCAATTTTTCGCCAAACGCAGTGGGGAGCGTCGATAACCGTAGCTCGGTTTCTTGACCTTTAGGGGTACGGGTTTTGAGCCGTCCGTCTTGCGGTTTACGTTTTTCAGCGACATTGAGTCTTGCTAAAATTTTTATCCGAGCCACTACCGCGGTCATAATCCCAGTCGGCATTTGATAAACCGTATGCAAAATACCATCGATACGAAAACGCACGTTGCTTTTATCTCGGCGCGGCTCTAAGTGAATATCACTGGCACGCTGGTCAAAAGCGTATTGTAATAACCAATCGACAATTTTGACGATGTGTTGGTCATTGGCATCGGGGTTTTCAATATTGGCGGCATTGCCCAGTTGTAATAACGCTTCGACATTGGTGATATCGGCATCTGCGCGTTTTTGCTGATGGTTTGCCCCCGCAATGGCTTTGGTGACTTGATAAAATTCTTGGCGATAGCGGTTGATTTGCTCGGGACTGATTAATACGGTTTTGATTTTTTTGGGCGACACGATATGCGCAATATTGAGCTGCCAATCTTGATAAAATGGCTGGTCAGTACCGATTTCCACCGTATCTTGGGTGACGGCGACTGGCAAAATGTGCTGCGAGCGCGCATATTCAAATGACATAATTGATGTCACTGAGGGCACATCGGTTTTCAGCGGGTCAATACGTACATAATCAACGCCTGCTTTTTGTGCCAACCAGCGATTGAGCTGGTCAAGACTGAGCGCGATGTGCGTGGTTTTATCGACTAGATGAAAGCCTGCAATCACTTGCAGGGGATGCAAGGTTTTGCGGTTATGGGTCATCACCAAATTATAATCACGTTGGTCAATGATGCCATCTTTTAGCAGTTCATCAAGACACCAACGGGTATCAATTATCATTGAAAAAGCATTGGAGAGCATAGGGTTTCCAAAACGATTGCGCCAATAGAATAGCAATTAGGGTCAATTAGGGACAATCGGGTTAAAGGATTAAAATTATCATAAAAATGAGTGAAATATAAGGCCGACTACTGGTATAGTCCTTTGCCATCAGATCGGTGCAACCGCAAAAAATACAGCCCAGATAAAATCGTCATGATACCCAAAATGATAAAACTGTATGAAAATGCGGTTTGCGTCTGTGCCAGTGAGGCGCGAGCGGGCGTCAGTAAATGTAACAGCATCGCCCCAAAGCCAATCCCAAAACTAATCGCCAACTGTTGGTTGACCGACAATAAACTATTGCCACTGCTGGTTTGACTTGGGCGAAGCCGTGCGATACTGATGGTATTCATTGTGCTAAATTGTAGCGAATTACACGCCCCCATAAAAGTCAAAAATGGCACACTTAACCAAATCGGCGTGGTTTGATTGAGTTGTGATAGCAACATAATATTAACGCCAATCAACAAGGTATTGCCCGCCAATGTTTTACGATAGCCAAATTGCTTCACAATACGCGTGACCAGCGGCTTGGTCAACAGTGCGCCCACCGCCATCGGTGCCAACATCCAACCCGCTTGTGACGGCGAATAGCCCTGCACCACTTGCAGCAGTAGCGGCAGTAGAAAAGGAATCGCACTCATCCCCAAACGGGTCAGCAAATTGCCAACGATGCCCACTCGAAAGGTACGCACTTGAAATAAATCCAAGCCAAATAGCGGTTGTTGTCCATTACGCGATTCTGAGTATTTGGCGTGATAATAATAGCCAATGAGCAGCATAATCGCCAATAAAGCAACCATCACGGGAAAAACCGCTGAAGCCAGATTATCGGCATGAATGTTATTGGCAAACTCGAGCGCAAAGGTAAAGCTTGCCATCGCGCCACCAAACAGCAAAAATCCAAGTAAGTCCATACTGGGATTGCGCTGTAGATAGTTGGGCATCAGTTTCCACCCTGCCCACATCCCCAATGCGCCCATGGGAATATTAATCAAAAAAATCCAATGCCAGCTTGCAAGCTCCACCAAATACCCCCCGACCAAAGGCCCAATCACTGGCGCAATCATCGCAGGCATCACCGCATAATTCATCACCGACAGCATACGTTCTCGCGGATAGCTTTTAATCAGCGTTAACTTGCCCACAGGCATGAGCATCGCACCGCCCAATCCTTGCACCACGCGAGAAAAAATTAGGCTATTGAGCGTTGGTGACACCGCACACATCATCGAGCCTGCAGTAAACACGCCAATCGCCACCATAAAGGTGGTCTTAGTGCCATACTTATCGGCAATAAAACCACTAATCGGGGTAAAAATTGCCAAAGTGAGCGCATAGCTAATCACTGTCCACTGCATTGATAACGCAGGCTGATTCAAATCATGCGCCATCGCAGGCAAAGCGGTATTGAGCACCGTTGAGTCTAAGATTTGCATAAACAAGGCGATTGCCACCACGATTGGCAAATATTTGGTTTGCGCGGGGGTCAAGGCAGCTATAGCAAATACGTCATGCTGTGGCTTTTTGTCTTCGGTAATGATGGAATTTGGCATGGTTAACTTTTAACAATTGCTAAAGGGGCTGTAGTGAAGTGCATGTAATCAAGTCGCTGTATAAGTGCTTGTAATAAAATCACTAGGGTTAAATGACTAGGATAAATTGGCTATACTCAAACAAACTTACGTAACAACATGGTTCACGATAATTGTTAAATTTCTAATGTTTTGACAGCAAACCCGCTAGTTTTCACCGCTGTGCGCAATTAGGGCAGTCACATACTGATTTTGTGGTTGGCTGAAGATATTGTCTGTCGTATCATACGCTTGTGTTTCGCCATTTTTCAATACTAGTATCGTTTGGCACAATGCCTTAACCACGTGCAAATCATGGCTGATAAAAATATAGCTTAAGCCAAAGTTTGCTTGAATATCTCGCAATAACTTCACCATTGCCACTTGGGTGCTGCTATCAAGCGCCGATGTGGGTTCATCGAGTAACAAAATTTTGGGCTTCATCACCAATGCCCGCGCGAGTGCCACCCGCTGACGCTGACCGCCTGAAAGTTCATGCGGATAACGACTGATAAAATCTCGTGGCAACCGCACCGTGTCTAAGGCGGCTAATACCGCTTTTTCACGCTCCGTTTTTGCCATACCTTGGATGGTTAGCCCTTCTTCAATTATTTCAAACACACTAAACCGTGGATTGATACTGGCATACGGGTCTTGAAATACCATTTGCATATCCGAGCGATACGGCAAAAAGGCTTTATTCGACAACGCTAAAACGTCCGTCATGTGAGCATTGGCTGACAGCAAAATCTGACCTTCAACTTTGGCAGCATTCGCCAATAATTTGATAAGTGCCAAAGCAGTGGTAGTTTTGCCAGACCCAGACTCGCCCACTATACCCAAGGATTGACCTTGTGCAAGGGTCAAATTTAACCCTTTGACCGCCTCAAACCATTGGGTGGTTTGACCCAATATATTATTTTTTTGGGGAAAAGCAATCGTTAACGCTTTAACTTGCAAAACGCTGGGTGAATTGTCAATAATTGGCAAACTTTGTCCAAACTCTTGATAAATCAATGAGCGAGTATAACTCTGCTGCGGCTGGTCAAAAATCGCTTGGGTCGTCCCCTGCTCCATAACCTTGCCTTGCTGCATGACGATGAGGTTGTCGCTGTAGCGTTTGACAAGGTTTAAATCATGGCTAATCAAAATCATCGCCATGCCACGTTCATTTTTTAGGCGGTTGAGCAAGCCCAAAATCTCATGACGTAAAGTCACATCTAGGGCGGTGGTTGGCTCGTCTGCGATAATAATGTCAGGGTCTTGCGCAAGTGCCATCGCTATCATGACACGCTGGCGTTGTCCACCCGACAGCTCGTGCGGATAGCGGGCAAGTTTGCTTTCAGGGTCGGCAATATTGACTTGGGAAAGCAGCTCTAGGGTACGCTGTCGCCAGTGTTTTTTTGCCACGCCAGCCAGACTTAACGATTCGGCAATTTGTTTGCCCACCGTGTGCAAGGGGTTTAAGGCGGTCATCGGCTCTTGAAAAATCATGCCGATGCGTTTGCCACGGATTTGGCGGAAGATATTTTCGTTTTGTTTGGTCTGACTTTTATTGCTTAGGCTATTATTTTCAATCGGTAAACTGATTGCTTGGTCAGTTTGGCTGTCGGTTAGATGGACTTGTCCTGTTATGCTTAGGCTATTTGGCAATAGTCCGAGTAAAGCGAGGCTTGAGATGGATTTACCAGAGCCCGATTCGCCGACAATGGCGAGGGTTTCGCCTGTGTGCAGGGTGTAAGATAGGTTATCGACCAGCGTTTGGGTGGCGGATTTGATGGTTAGGTTTTTGACTTTGAGTAACTCGCTCATTTATCATTTCCTTGAATGGTCGAACTTTTATCCGTATGCACGAGCGTCCCCGCCACAAAACCTGAACTCATATTTTTATCCTTTTAACTATTTATTAAAATGTGTATAATATCAAAGAATCATACACAAAGGCGAAATGATATGCGAACTAACATCATAATAGATGACAATCTAATGCAACAGACCCTACAAGCCACAGGCATTAAAACTAAAAAAGAAGCCGTCGAACAAGGGCTAAAGCTACTCTTGCAAAAAAGCCAACAACAAAAAATCCGTGACTTACGGGGCAAACTGCATTGGGAAGGCGACTTATCCGAAATACGTAAAACAGGTGTCGAAGCGTGAACTTGCCTATCATCGCTGATACTAGCGTTTGGATAGACTATTTTAACGGTCATTCAACACCTCACACCGATTTTTTGGACACGCAGCTTGAGGCAAGTAATGTGGCGATTTTTGACGTGATTTTGATGGAAATTTTGCAAGGTTTTCGCCTTGATACAGACTACAATCAAGCCAAAAATGCCCTTGATAGTTTATTATGTTACGATATTTTAAACCAACAAAATGCGATTAAATACGCTGATTATTACCGCCAATTACGCAAACAAGGCATTACCATTCGTAAAGCCAATGATGTGATGATTGCTAGTTTTTGCGTTGAACATCAATTACCCCTGTTATTTTGCGATAGGGATTTTATTCCGTTTACTCAGCATTTTGGGTTGATTGCTGCATTGAATTTTAGTTAATTCAAGACTGCCGTGGGTCAAACGCATCTCGCAGCGCTTCCCCAATAAAAATCAGCAGCGACAACACAATCGTTAAACTAAAAAACCCAGCCAAAGCGAGCCACGGAGAATCCAAATTATCTTTTCCCTGTGAGATTAGCTCCCCCAAAGACGGCGAACCTGCAGGCAAGCCATAGCCCAAATAATCGAGCGTGGTGAGTGCCGTGATATTTGCCGTCAAAATAAACGGCAACTGCGACAGGCTCGACGACATCGCATTGGGCAAAATATGGCGAAACATAATCTTGCCATCACTCACGCCCATCGCCTTGGCAGCCCGCACATAATCAAAATTTCTCGCTCGCAAAAACTCGGCACGCACCAGACCAACCAGCCCCATCCAGCCAAAGAGCAGCATTAAGCCAAACAATACAAACACACTTGGGCTAAAGAGACTGACCAAAATAATAATCATAAACAGCTGTGGTAGACCGCCCCACACTTCCATCAGCCGCTGCCCCACCAAATCCGTCCAGCCGCCAAAATACCCTTGCACCGCCCCTACGGCAATACCAATGATTGACCCTGCCACCGTCAACGCCAACCCAAATAATAGCGATACACGCAAACCATACAATACCCTTGCCAGCACATCTCGACCTTGGTCATCGGTACCGAACCAGTTTTGGGCATTGGGTGGGGCAGGAAACGGCACATCACGACTCACACTTGGCGTTTGGTCGGCAAACGGTATCACAGGCTCAATCATATAGCCATGTTGGTTGATTAGGTCTTTGACCACAGGGTCTTGGTAGTTGGTTTCGGTTTCAAACACACCGCCAAAGGTGGTTTCGGGGTAAGACTTGACGATGGGAAAATACCAGTGATTTTGGTAATTAACCAGTATTGGCTTGTCATTGGCGATAAGGTTTGCCCCCATGCAGGCAAGAAAAATCAGGCTAAACATGATGAGCGAAAAAAATCCCAATCGATTACGCCGAAAGCGGTGAATGCGGGCTTGCCAAACAGGATGTTTTATCAGCATTAGCGACCCTCAAAATCAATACGGGGATCAATCAGATGATAAGTTACATCACTTATCAACTGCAAAATCAGCCCCATCAAGGTAAAAATAAACAACGTGCCAAAAATCACCGGATAATCGCGTTGCCCAATCGCTTCAAACCCCAGTCGTCCCAAACCATCCAAGTTAAAAATTACTTCAATCAAAAAATTGCCGGTAAAAAATATTCCTACAATCGCCGACGGCAAGCCCGCAATAATAATCATCATCGCATTGCGAAATACATGACCATATAGCACTTTTTTTTCGCTTAACCCTTTACTGCGAGCAGTCAACACGTATTGTTTGTTCAATTCTTCCATAAAACTAAACTTAGTCAAATACGCGAGTCCCGCAAACCCGCCAATCGTGCTTGCCGTGATGGGTAATGCCAAATGCCAAAAATAATCTTTGATTTTGCCAAACGTGGACAGTTTATCAAAATTCTCACTCACCAAGCCTTGCAGCGGAAAAATCTGCCAATAACTCCCCCCTGCCAACATCACCAGTAACACTACCGCAAGCACAAACACAGGCACGGCATAACTCACCGCAAGGAGCAATGCGGTGGTTTTATCCATCAGTGAATTATGGCGTCTGGCTTTGGCAATCCCCAGCGGCACAGCGATTAGATAAATCAGTAGCGTACTCCAAAGCCCTAGCGAAATCGACACGGGCATTTTCTCCAAAATCAGCTGTGACACAGGTTTGCCTTTAAAAAATGAGGTACCAAAATCGCCCTTGGCATAGCTTGTCAACATGAGCCAAAACCGCTCGGGCGCGGGTTTATCAAAGCCGTATTGTTTTTTGATAGCCTCGACCATGTCTGGCGATAAACCGCGACTGCCTTGATAAGTGGTCGTCGACAGTTGGGTTTGGGTTGAGCTGTGTTTTTGTTCTGCTTCAATTTGGGATATTTTTTGCTCGACAGGACCGCCCGGCGCCGACTGGACAATGGCAAAATTGGTGAGCAGAATCAAAAACAAGGTGGGGATGATTAATAACAGCCGTTTAACAATATATTTGCCCATGGTTATCCCTCATTATTAGCCTTAATTGTTACCTTTAATTGTTGCCATTAAAAGTTATTTTTTAGTTGGCGTAAGGCTTTAAATATCTCAAACGGACTGTCATCCTCAATGCCTGTCTGCGTTTGTACGGTTTTTATCATCTCATCACTGGGTGCAATCACTGCACGCATAAACGGATTGATGGCTTTTTCATCGGCAAGCGTGGTTGGCAAGGTTGGCGTATTTTGCTGGCGTAACTCACTGTCATGCGCTATTGCCTGTGCAATGGCTGGGTTATTGGGCTCGATAAACTGGGCAAATTTTAGATTGGATAGCGTATATTCATGGGCAGGATAAAATAGCGTTTCATCGTCATGTAACTGCGCAAAACGGTCAAAGCTTTCAAACAACGTCTCAATCGTGCCGGTGAAAACGCGGCCACAACCTGCGCGAAATAGCGTATCCCCACAAAAAATATGCAGACAGTTATCAAGCGTCACTAAGTACGCTAAGTGATTTTCGGTATGCCCTGCCACCTGCCACACCTGCACAGGACTGCCCCAAGCGGTTAATTCGCGCCCTTCAGCGACAGCGATTAGATTGTTGGCATTGATTAATGGGTGAATATTGACGTGTGCAAAAATCTGTGCGTTTGGAAACGCATTTGCCAATGCTGTTACGCCGCCGATGTGGTCGCTGTGATGATGGGTCACCCATATTTGGGTGATGGTTAGATTTTCACGGTTGACAAATTCTATAACAGGCTCAGCATCGCCAGCATCGACAATAATCACTTCTTGTATTTCATCATTGATCATCGCCCAAATGTAGTTGTCAGTGAAGGCCGGGATTGGGTGGATTTTTAGCATTTTTTATTCCTAATTATTTTCCTAAATACTGCATGACTTGTGCTTGTTTATCTTTGTTCGCCCACCAATAATCGATGCCGATGGCATTGCTTGGCAGCGGCCCATGCTCATAAAATTTCCAATACGCCACATTGTCAGTATGCTTGCCATAAGTTGGCACGACATAATAGCCCGCCCGTAGCAGACGGTCTAATACTTTGCTGTATAGCACAATATCGTCACGATTCTTCGACACTATGAGCTTGGCAATCACCGCATCAATGGCTTTGTTTTTGATACCCGCTGAGTTTTGGTTGCCTTTTTCGTCTGCGGCTTGTGAGCCCCACATATAGGTTTGCTCGGCGCCAGGTGACAAACCTTGTTCAAACCTATCGATAATCATGTCGTAGTCGTATTTGCGAGTGCGCTCTAGGTACTGGGGCACATCGGCTTGGCGAAAGCTTGTTTCAAACCCGAGCCGCTGCAGGTTACGTAAAAAAGGCAACACAATGCGCGCATTCTTGTCATCGGCGGATAAAAATTCCAGTTTGGCGGGCTGACCATTGGGCTGATACAGCTTCATATTTTGGTATTTAAAACCTGCTTGTAGCAGCAATTCACGCGCTTTTAATAAATTGTCGCGATTAAATCCATCGCCAGTTGATTTGGGGGCTTGCCAATCGCTTAAAACAGCCTGTCTTTGAATGGGCTCAAGGTCAGGTAATAGCGGATTGATAACCGCCAGCTCTTGGGGCGTTGGCGTGCCAGTTGCGGCAAGCGCTGACCCATGAAAAAAACTTTGCAAGCGTTCATACTGCCCATAAAACATGGTTTTATTGAGCCATTCAAAATCATACGCCAGTGTCATCGCTTGGCGCACCCGAATGTCTTGAAAAATCGGTCGGCGCAAATTCATCACAATCGCTTGCATTGGTACGGGATTGTTATTGGCGATTTGCGCTTTGATGATCATGCCTGCTTTGACGGCAGGAAAGTTATAACCCGTTGCCCATGTCCGCGCTTTGTTTTCGGCACGGAAAAAATATTCGCCGGATTTAAAGCCTTCAAATGCCACTTCGGGGTTTTGATAATACACATACTTAATTTGGTCAAAATTATACCGACCGACATTCACTACCACGCCCGCTTCAGGTTTGGCGCCCCAATAGTTGGGGTCACGCACATAGGTAATGGCGCGTCCTGCATCGATTGTGCCGACTTTATACGCGCCACTGCCCATCAGTGGCGTCAGTCCGACTTTATCAAAATAGCCATCAATCGATTTTTTTGACCAAATCGGCATTTGCGCGACGGTCAGTTTGATTTCTTGGTTGTCTTTAGATTTAAAAATAAATTTGACGGTTTGTCGATCGATCACTTGGGTTTCTTTGACATCGGATAGGTAACTACGCATACTCATCACGCCTTTTGTGAGCAGCGCATCCATACTGGCTTTGACATCTTGCGCCGTCACAGGCGTGCCATCCCAAAAATAGGCTTTGGGGTTGATGTGATAGATAACCCAGCTTGGGTCATCTGGGTCATAAGTGACTTTATCCGCCAGTAGTGGGTACTGCACAAACGCTTCAGAGAGCGAGCCTGTCATCAAACTTTCAAACAAATAATCGGTGCCGGTCACAGGCGTACCGACATCAATCCATTTATTAATACTGTCAAAAGTGCCGATGGCAGATAGGCTTAACACACCGCCTTTGGGGGCGTTGGGATTGGCATAAGGTAAATGAGAGACATGGGCAAATTGCGCGGTGCTGTTGTGAGCGATAGACGTGCCAGTGATGATAGCAGTATTGGCAGCAGAGGCTACCACTAACAAGCCCAGCACCCAGTATTTTTTGCCGACTGTCTGGCGAGTGACTGCCCTCATCCAGTGGGCTGGTCTTATCATCCTGTCTTTTTTCACTTGCATCCCCCTGACCCCTTCAACTATTTTTCAAAAAACCTTGGTATTGCTAGCTGTTATCCCTCATATGCCCCACACCCGCTAACTATAAAAAAGACTTAACAAGCATTTTAGCTGTTAAGTCTTAATGTAGCATGATTGTCAAATCTTTTTATACGCTAGTTTGTTCAAACTGCTGCATAAATTTGATTAACTTTTCAATGGTCGCCAAATCAATCGCGTTATAAATACTGGCGCGCATGCCACCCACTGTACGGTGCCCTTTAAGATTCAAAAATCCTGCTTCGTCGGCTTTAGCTAAGAAGGTTTTATCAAGTTGACTATCTGCCAAGGTGAAGGGTACATTCATGATTGAGCGGTTGTCTTTGTTGACAGGGTTTTGATAAAAATCGCTTTGGTCGATAAATTCATACAGCTTTTGCGCTTTTAACAAATTTTGTTGATAGATTGCCTCGACACCCCCTTGCTCAAGTAACCACTCAAACACCAAACCTGCCAAATACCAAGAAAAAGTTGCTGGGGTATTGACCATCGAATCATTATCGGCTTGGTTTTTATAGTCCAAGATACTTGGGCAAACCAAGTTGGCATGACCGATCAAATCATCACGGACAATCACAAGCGTCAAACCCGCAGGACCGATATTTTTTTGCGCACCTGCATAAATCAGTCCAAATTTTGATACATCTATTGGGCTAGATAGGATGCAAGATGACATATCCGCCACGATGGGTACATTGACCGCTGGCACATCAAACATCGCCAAGCCATTAATGGTCTCGTTGGGGCAATAATGGAAATAATCGGCGTTGTCATTAAGTTGCCAGCTATCACGTGGAGGGACAATAGTATAGTTGCTGTCTTTGGCAGAAGCGACGACATTGATTTTGCCTAGCCCCGCTTGCTCATAGCGTTTGGCTTCGCTGATGGCTTTTTTAGACCAAATGCCGGTGTCTAAATAATCAGCCTCCCCTTTGAGTAAATTCAATGGAATGGCTGAAAACTGCAAGCTTGCGCCACCTTGCAAAAATAGCACTTTATAATTGTCAGGAATGTTCATCAGCTTGCGCAAATCCTGCTCGGCTTTTGAGGCAATGCCCACAAATTCACTGCTACGGTGGCTCATCTCCATCACCGACATGCCTGAGCCCTGCCAATTTAACAATTCGGCTTGCGCTTTTTGCAGCACTGCAGTCGGCATAGATGCTGGGCCTGCACAAAAGTTAGCAACACGTTGATCAAAGCTGACACTCATAGCACGTTCCTTTTTATCGTGTGAAATGTTATCGTGTGAAATGAAATAAAAAAATACTTTACCACAATATGGCTAGTCGATGAATCATAAAGATAAGTCATCAATCGGCAGCTCATTGGGTTTAACGGGCTAGCAACTGCCAAAGTTGGCGTTTTAGGCGATAATCATCGAGCATATCCAGCAGATACGGCAGACGCTGTATGGGTTGTTCATCTAGACAGTCAGGCAATGGCGTCAATGCCCCCACCTTGGGATTGCCTTGATTAATACGATATAAAAATCCTGAAAACCCTGCGACCGCCATCGGGTAGCTGCTCATTAATTGCACCGTGGCTTTGGGTAAATGTTGGCTATCGGTGAGCAAAGGAAAGTTAAAAAAATGTGGTGACGCTTTTAACCCATCGATGATTTGTTGCCATAACTGGTGTTGGCGGCTGTCCGTCTGCAAAAAACGACTGTCAACCACCAGTGTCCACTCACCCACCACTATCGCCTGCACATCAAAACTGGCAGTGAGCAATTCATCATTGAGCTGTTCATTATTGAACAGTTCATCACTCTGCCCGGCATCACTGTACCTATCACTATTTGGCGCAGGGTCACTTTTTAAAGGTGAATCATGCAGTAAAGATGAATAATTCGGTAAAGGTAAATCATGGGGTTGAAAATTTGCCAGATTCGCTGGGGATAATTCTACGGTGCTCTCAACGGCATCATCCGCAATAACAGGATGATTGATGTCTGGCGTTGTAGCAATAGGCGCAAGTTCGCTAGTTGACCCAGTTTGAGCGGGTTGTAACTGCTGTGGCATGGCAGCAAGGGTCTCAACCGCTTGATAGGAAGAAACAACCTCAAAATCTTCTAGATTAGCAAACGTTTTGACAGGGCAATCTTGGCGCACCCAACGCGTAACACCCATCTGCGCCAGTATTTCGCTTTGCCAGGCATCGTACTGCTGCTCATCAAGGGTAAGGTCAGGTACAGTCATACCAATGTTAACTCAAGTTGAATGGGGCAACGCCGTGTGGCAATCTTATGGCAACCAAATACCCCTATTAAAAAATTATACAATCGGGGTGAGCGGCATAGTGACATCTGCATTTTGCCCACGATGACGCAGATAATGGTCTAACAGCACAATGGCAAGCATGGCTTCTGCTATCGGCGTAGCACGCACACCGACACAAGGGTCATGGCGCCCTTTGGTTAGCATCTCTACTGCATTGCCGTGAACATCAATGCTTTGACCCGGCGTGGTGATACTGGCAGTAGGTTTTAGCGCAATACTTACTACAATCGTCTGACCCGATGAAATCCCCCCTAAAATTCCCCCGGCATGGTTGGCATTAAAGCCGTGCAAGGTTAACTCGTCGCGAGACTCATGCCCAAACTGTCCCGCCACTGCCATGCCATCGCCAATTTCAACGCCTTTGACTGCATTGATGCTCATCATCGCATGCGCGATATCCGCATCAAGCCTGTCAAACACAGGCTCACCCAATCCCACGGGTACACCCGATGCCAATATGGTAAGCTTTGCGCCACAGCTTGTTCCTTGCTCACGGCATTGGGTAATCAGCTGCTCAAACTTTGGCAAGGCGTCTATATCTGCACAAAAAAATGGGTTGCTGTTGACAAAGTCCCAATCAATCGTATCTTCAGGTATCTGTTTGGCAACCACATCACCAATCTGGGTCACATAACCGCGGACTTCTACCCCCAGCCGTTGTTTCAAATATTTCTTGGCAATCGCGCCCGCTGCCACTCGCATTGCCGTTTCGCGCGCTGATGAGCGACCACCGCCACGATAATCGCGAAACCCATATTTCATGCTATAAGTATAATCGGCATGGTTGGGACGAAAGGTGTCTTTAATATCGCTATAATCTTTGGATTTTTGGTTGGTATTGCGAATGAGTAAGCCAATCGAGGTACCTGTCGTTTTACCCTCAAACACGCCAGAGATAATTTCAACTGCATCGTCTTCACGGCGCTGGGTCGCAAATTTTGAGGTACCGGGCTTACGACGATCCAAGTCAATTTGCAGATCTGCTTCGGTTAAAGGCAACCCTGGTGGCACGCCGTCAACGATTGCCATAAGTCCTGCGCCATGTGATTCGCCACAGGTGGTGACGGTAAAAACTTGCCCGATGGTATTGCCTGCCATTTATGCTCCGCTTACTATTTCATGAATGCTTGCAAATAAAATCATGGATTTGTTACACACTGTTCATATATTGTTTTTTTAGCCATTATCTAACTCGTTAAATCCTCAAGCCTAATCAACCAGTTAAAGATAGCAACCCTAAACGACTGCCTATTGAGATACACTCACATACTGCTCAAAATATGCCCGATTTTCCATCAATTCATCATAATCCATGGCAAAAATCCCATGCCCGCCATGTGCAAAGGTTAACCAATCAAACTGAATTTCAGGATAGGCTTGGCGCAGTGCCCATTCACTATCCCCCACCTCGCACACCAGCAAGCCGTCACGAGTCAGATAATCTGGGGCGTTGTATAAAATATGATGCACCAAATCCAAGCCATCTTGTCCCGCTGCCAATGCATGGTCTGGCTCATGCAAGAACTCGGGTGGTAAATCTGCCATCGTCGCCGCATCAACATACGGCGGGTTGGTCACAATCAAATCATATTGATTTTCTGCAGGCACTTTTTCAAATAAGTTTGACTCAATCAAATTGACTTGATGGTTCATATGGTGATGTTCCACATTGACCGCTGCCACTTCTAGCGCGTTCTTGTCGATATCACTGGCATCGACCATTGCATCAGGGAAACGGCTTGCCAAGGCAATGGCAATACAGCCTGACCCTGTACACAAATCGAGCATACGCTCTGGTTGTGCTAACTGCTTATCATACAATCCATGGTCATGAAATTTTTTGTCATTAGTAGTGCCACTGATTTTTTCAACCAAATCATTGGGCTCAAAATACGGATAAAACTGCTGACGAATCAGCTCAGCAATTGGCGAGCGTGGAATCAATACCCGCTCATCCACATAAAATGGCAAATCGCAAAAATAAGATAAATTAATTAAATAGCTCAAAGGCTTACGTTCTACGATACGGCGCTGCAACAATGTCAACACTTCTGATTTTTCGCTATTGGTCAGGCGACAATCTAAAATTTGCTCATCGGCAGACCAATCAAGCGACAAGGTTTGTAGCACAATGGCAGAAGCTTCAGCAAACTCATCTGTGGTACCTTGCGCGACTACCACATCATGCTCGCGTAATTTACTGACCCCAAAACGGATAAAATCGCGAATCGTTTTTAGGGTTTGGTGTGCTTCAGCAAACTCTTGTTGCATGGTGTCAAAGATGTCATCTGATTCGCTTTCTTCATCCATATCAAGTGTTTGCAAATCGATTTGCAAATCATCAAGGTTTTGTAAATCTTGATTTTGGTCAAAAGATGGCGTGTGAGAAACATTGGCTGATGCAAATGGCGATGATGACATAGTGGTTAACCTAAAAAATTTTGAATTAAAATTATAATATACTTTGATTTTTTTACAAATTATTTAACGAGCTAAAGTCATTTAACAAGCTAAAAGGTCGCAGATTTGTACAATCCAATTTTTCATCATTGAGCTGTTCAATAAACATGGTAAAAATAACTGTTGCGCGCATGGCTAAACATTTTAAACACTTTTTTAGCTTAACCTTGCTATAAAAATACCGCTTGGTTAAAAAATTTTACCATTGTCTATCGTGCGATTTGTTAATGTTAGACTTAAAGCATGTAAATTCGCCTATGGGACAATTTATCTATACAACAATTTAACAGCGTAAAAATTAAGTGGGCAGCGAGGTTTCATGGCGCAAGGCTGTTAAACACCTTGGCAAACGCTACTTAGACAGCCGTGCTGCCAACAAATGAACCATTGCCCGAAAAGTTGGTTTTTATAGTATAATTGCTGCCAATTTATACTTTTCTTGTACGTTATATTGTCCCTTATTTTTATTTGTTATTGCCGATTATTGAGTCAATCTATGAAAAAATTTGTACTATCTACCCTAGCTTGTCTGATTGCCAATCAAGCATTTGCAGCCACCAACACGGTCTCAGACACCACTACCGCCAAAACGGCACCCGCCACCAAAGCTGTGACCAAAACAACGACCACGACTAAAACTGCCACAACCAAAGCGGCCAGCACCTCTACCGCAGCCGCGACTGCTATAAAAACCACTACCGATAGTAAAACGGCTAAAAAATCGCAAAGCAAAGCCGCAACCACTACTGCTAAAAAACCGCAACCAGCCAAGTCCGCAGCTAGCGTCACACAATCTACCACCACGCCGAAACTCGCCTCGGCTACTGCGGTGACGGCGGCAAAACCAACGGCAGCAGCAACCGCAATCCCAGCCACCACCACGGCATTAGGCATTAAAGAAGATGCCACCCAAACAGGTATCGATAGTGACTATACTTCGGGTGCAGGTGTCGCAGGCGCGAGCTCTGAAGAAGTCAACAATACTACGACGGCTGCGCCAACTTTTGACCCGACGACGGTAGGTAACAATAAAACAGCAACGACACCTGCCAGTTTTTCTACCCTAAATTTGTCTGACTACGCACAGCTAGTCAATAGCGCCGACTGGAAACCTGGTCAAAATGTTAACTCAGCAACGACCTTAAAACTTCAAGCCTTGTTAGATTGGAATCATGCTTCACCGGGTCCGATTGATGGCGGCTGGGGTATGAATGCCAAAAAAGCGCTCAAAAATTTCCAAGCCATGCATGGACTACCCCAAGATGGTCGTATGAGCGCGGAAGTTTGGAAACTGTTAAATGAAAAAATCCCTGCCAATCAGCCTGTGTTGGTCGGTTATACCTTGACGCAAGAAGATATTAAAGGTCCGTATCAGCCAACACCGAGTGGTAGTGAAGCCAAATCTAAAATGAAAGGTCTATACTATCAAGACGTCCAAGAAATGTTGGCTGAACGTTTCCACATGGATATTCGCTATCTTAAAAAGCTTAATAGCGATAAAAAATTCACCGTGGGTGAAACCATCACCGTCTTTAACCCAGGCGCGCCGCTCAATGAGAAAATCACCCGTTTGGTTGCCAAAAAAGCCGACAATATCTTATACGCTTATAATGGCGATAGATTAATTGCCACTTATCCTACCACGGTCGGTAGTAGTGATACACCGTCTCCTACGGGTACCTTTAGTATTGTCAATCGTGTTAAAAACCCTTGGTACCGCGCCAGTAGCGGTGAAGGCAAAGATAAAAAAGTGTTTATGTTGCCACCAGGACCCAACGGTCCAGTCGGTGTGGTATGGATGGGACTGAGTAAACCCTCATACGGGATTCATGGCTCGCCCGTTCCTGAAGGTATTAGCCGTCAGGCCTCGCATGGCTGTGTTCGCTTAACCAACTGGGATGTGCTTGAAGTGTATGCCAATGTTGATACAGGCACTAAGGTAGATTTACAGTAGCTGTTGAGCCACAGCGTTTAGCACCACAGTTTAGCGTGAGTGCTATACTCTTTTAACCTTATTAACCATAAAAAAACCGCTTAACTATTATTAGTTAAGCGGTTTTAGTGATTTTAGTTGTTTATCGAGCGTACTTTGTTATCGCGCAACTGGGGTTACTGGGGTTTTGGCAATATTCAGTGTTTGCATTTTTTTGGCGACAATCCATGCAATTGGAATAGATAGGATTAAGCCAACAATCGCTGTGGCTATAATGTGTGGAATTTGGTCAAAACCAGTTACCAGCGCAATGGTCATTAGAACACCGATAGTCACACCAGAAGCGATTGTAAAAATTACGCTAAATAATTGCCAGTTCATAACAACTCCTTATCATTGCGTAAATAGATGTATTTGTTACGTATAGTTATAATCCAATCCCACACTCAAAACAAGGAAAAAAAAGATTAAACAAATGCACGACCTAAAACAATTGGTTATCAATTCCACATTTTTAGTAAGGTTTAATTTGAATGAAATCTATTGAGAAATCTAAAAAACTGGCGTTTTTTTCCGATTAATATTACCGAGGTCGAGGAATTTAATTGGCTTTATAAGCATTAATGAAAAAAAATTCCACCCAGTTTTTTAAGTTTGATGGCATATTTTTTAGTAACTATTTTTAATAACTATGACCCAATAACATGACTTGGTTAAAAAATTGTGGTAAAGAAATCTTCTGTAATCTGCTATGTTAGCGGTGTTTATCAATTGTTTAACACATTAAAGGACAGGAGTATTTAACATGCATCAACAATTTTCTTTTTTCGCCGCTATTAAACCATCTACTAAACGCAGAGCTACTAAACGCCTAAGTCTAAGAAGTGCCGCTGCAGTAATTGGCTCAGCCCTTGCCTTGGGCGGCTGCGCCTCTACCACAGGTAGCGGTGTGATGGATGCTAATAGCACCATCGGCACTGCCAACAATGTCGGCATGGCGATATTTAAAGCCGCGGTGAATCAACAATGCCAAACTCAATTACAAAATAACCAATACTGGCGCTTGGGCAGCGTGTTGATGACTTCCGACAAGCAAGCAGAGGTAGCGAGCAATGTCTGTAGCTGCGTCAGCGAAAAAGCCCCGCAGTCCGTCACCATTGTCGATTTGACCACAGCAGCGGTTGACCCGACCGCGCGCAATGTCATTGTGGCGCGTGCGGTATCGAATACCTTGCAGCAATGCGTGGGCGAATTTGTTAAGTAAATATTAACTTGCTACTGAGTGTGCGCTACTATATAATAGCGCACCTTGTTTATACCAATATAGTTAGATGATTCTAACTTAGGTGCATTCAATCTCCTTGCTGTTGACACGGGGTCAACGGCTGTTTAATCCGTGAGGAGTCTTTATGAGACATTATGAACTGGTATTATTGGTTCACCCAGACCAAAGCGACCAAGTGGTTGGCATGGTTGAGCGCTATATCAACTTAGTAAAAGAACAAGGTGGTGCTATCCATCGCCTAGAAGATTGGGGTCGTCGTCAATTAGCTTACCCAATCAACAAAGTTCACAAAGCGCACTATGTGCTATTAAACATCGAAGCGGGTCAACAAACCCTTGATGAGCTTGAAGAATTATTCCGTTATAACGATGCTATCATTCGTAGCTTAGTTATCCGTCGTGACGAAGCGATTACTGAAGAATCACCATTAGCAAAAAGTGCTGAAGAAAAACGTGCTCGTAAAGCTTCACGCCGTAACGATACAGCTCAAGATGACTATCAATCAAATGATGATGAGTCAGAAGTTGATGCTGAAGACAACAACGACGAATAATTAAGGAGACTAATCATGGCACGTTTTTATCGCCGCCGTAAATTTTGCCGTTTTACTGCTGAAGGCATTACCCATATCGATTATAAAGATATCGAAATCCTAAAACAGTATGTCACTGAAAGTGGCAAAATCGTACCAAGCCGTATCACTGGTACTTCAAACAAATATCAACGCCAATTGGCTGTAGCAATCAAACAAGCACGTTATCTTGCGTTGGTTCCTTACACTGACAGCCAAAAATAAACCGAGGAGTGATATATGCAAGTTATTTTATTACAACGTATCGCTAACCTAGGTAAACTAGGCGATACTGTTAATGTAAAAGCAGGTTACGGTCGTAACTTCCTTGTACCACAAGGTAAAGCATTACCAGCCACTGCTTCTAACATCGAAAAATTTGAAGCACGCCGTGCAGAACTTGAAAAAGTAGAAGCTGATGAATTAGCGGCTGCTAATGCCCGTGCTGAAGCGCTACAGGACGTCAATGTTATCATCCGTGCAAAATCAGGTGATGAAGGCAAACTATTTGGCTCTATCGGTACTCGCGATATCGCCGATGCCTTAACCAAATCTGGTTTACCTGTTGACCGTTCAGAAGTTAAATTGCCTGAAGGTGCATTACGTCAAATTGGCGAATACAATGTTGACATTCAATTACATCACGATGTAATGACCAACATTCAAGTCACTATCTTGGCAGAAGATTCAGCTGCTTAATTGATAGTTTACTTTAAAAAAGAGATGGCTTTGCTGTCTCTTTTTTTTATTGTTTGCGGCGTAAAAATTCAACAAGAAAGCCTAAAATTCAAGCTGATTTCATTCAAAAAAATTGCCGTTTTTTTATATTTTTCTCATTAGAATTTGGATGGTTTTTTCGGTATATTGACTGTTCTGTTTCGATGCGTGTATTAGACTCACAATTTGCAAGCGATAACTTTTAGCAAAATTTTGCCCTTTCAAACCATTTAAAATAACTTTATCACAGGTCATCATGGCAGACGATAAAACCAAAGAGAACGATCTTAAAAATACTTCGCTGACGCAGCACCAACCGCACAGTATGGACTTAGAAAAATCCGTCCTGGCGTCGCTGATGAGCCTTGAAGAGTCGTTTGATCGCATCTCGGATATTATTACCAAATATGATTTTTATGCACAGCGCCATCAATATATTTTTGATGCCATCTCTCATCTTGCCAATGCCAATGAGCCGTATGATGCCACCATGGTAATGGACTGGCTCGATATGCAAAAACTGCTTGAGCCCGCGGGCGGCAGCGATTATCTAGGCGATATCCTATCGCAAAGCCCAGCGACACTGTTTAACCTGACTGCTTATGCGCAGCGGGTAAAAGAATTCTCGACTTTACGCCAAATCATCAAAGCCGGCAGCCATATGCTAGAGCTTGCCTTTGACCCAAAAAATCAAAGTGTCAGTGATATTTTAGACACCGTTGAAAGCGAAATTTTTGCCATCAATGAAACCCATAGTCGCCAGTCAAAACACAAGGGTCCTACCCAACTAAGCGATGTTATTACCAATGTCGTCGATAATATCCGCGAACTTAAAGACCATCCTGAAGGTATGATTGGGCTTAAGACGCCGTTTGAAGAACTCAATAATAAAACCCAAGGGCTGCAAGCAGGCGATCTCATTATCGTGGCAGCACGTCCTTCGATGGGTAAAACCACGTTTGCGATGAATTTAGCAGAAAGTATTTTACACAATACCGATTTGCCGGTGGTGGTGTTTTCGATGGAAATGCCTGCCGAGTCAATTGTGATGCGTCTATTGTCCTCTTGGGGCGCCATCAACCAAACCCATTTGCGCTCAGGTCAAATGAACGAAGACGAATGGGGTAAACTTTCTAACGCCATCGCCCATCTGCATGCTAAAAAATTGTATATCGATGACAGTACGGCGCTACCGCCATCTGAGGTTCGTTCGCGCTGTCGCCGTATTGCCAAAGACAATGATGGCAAACTTGGGATGGTAATGGTCGATTATTTACAACTGATGAAAGTCCCAGGCTTAGGTGACAACCGCGTAGGTGAGATTTCGGAGATTTCACGAAGCTTAAAAGCGCTTGCCCGTGAGATGAATTGCCCTGTGGTGGCTTTATCACAGCTAAATCGGAGTTTGGAGAATCGCCCCAACAAACGCCCGATTATGTCGGACTTACGGGAGTCGGGTGCCATTGAGCAGGATGCCGATTTGATTATGTTCATTTATCGTGATGAGGTTTATAATGAAAACAGCGATGCTAAAGGCACAGCTGAAATCATTATTGGTAAACAGCGTAATGGACCTATTGGTACGGTGCGCCTATCCTTTGAAGGGCAATTTACCCGTTTTGGTAACTTAACCCCTGAATTTTACCAAACCGCTTCCTTTAGCGAACCTGATGAATAAAAATTTTACTGCAACAAGGTCAAGATTGTGCGTCAAACCAGCATCACCATCGATTTAGCAGCGCTTACCCATAACTTACAACGCGTCAAAGATTATGCCCCTACCGCCAAGGTATTAGCCATGGTGAAAGCCAATGCCTACGGGCATGGCGCCGTCAACTGTTTACCCGCCGTAGCACAAGCCGATGCCCTAGGTGTCGCTTGTTTGCAAGAAGCGATAGAACTACAACAGGCGGGCTGGCAAAAATTAATGGTAGTGATTGAAGGCGCGTTTTCATTAGCAGAATGGCAATATTGTACAGCGCATCAAATCCAATGTGTGCTGCACCACCAACGCCAATTAGACTGGGCGTTGCAGCAGCCTGCAAAAACCGGCGCAACCGTCTGGCTAAAACTAAACACTGGCATGAACCGCCTTGGCTTTACATCGGATGAAATCAAGGAAATTGCTCAGCAATTAACTAGCTCAGGCTATGAGATTGTTTTGACCACCCATTTTGCCAACGCTGATGCCATCGATCATCCCAATAACCAACAACAATTTGAATTATTTGATTCAACCTTACAAATGCTACGTGACCAAGTCAACCCAGCAATTAAAGGCTCATTGTGTAATTCAGCTGGGATTGTCAACTGGTCAGACCGCCATTATGATTGGGTACGCCCAGGGATTATCTTGTATGGGGCAACGCCTATAAATCATGCCACTGCCAAACAGCTAAATCTGCAACCCGTCATGCATTTTAACGCCAGCATCATGGCAATTCATACGCTAAAAGCGGGCGATAGCGTGGGTTATGGTAGTCGCTGGACTGCCCAAGCCCCAGCGCGCATCGGCATTATCAGTGTGGGTTATGCTGATGGTTATCCAAGGGTGATTAGCGATGATGCGTATGTCGTGGTCGCAGGTCAACAGGCGCCTATCATCGGTCGCGTGGCGATGGATATGTTGATGGTTGATTTGACCCATACTACTGAGGTAAACCTTGACTGCCCTGTCCAGCTTTGGGGGAACGCACCGACCATTGATGAAGTAGGTAGCTGGAATGATACCATTAGCTATGAGCTGTTAAGTGTGGTCACCCGACGTCCAACGTGGATTTATCAGTCGTAACTGTTAACTATGTGACGAATGTTAAAGTGACACAAATGCGTCAATTTGCTAGACAGTTTGGATAAATCCGCTATACTGATAGTTTACTGTAATGTTTATTGACAAAATTGGGATGTAGGACAGGCAATGAGTACCCGCCATTTTTTGACGTTATTGGATTTTAGCAAAGAAGAATTAATGCAAGTAATTAAACGCGGCAGTGAACTGCGTTTGATGCAGCATGAAGGGGTTATTTATCAGCCTTTTGTCGGTCGTACCTTGGGGATGATTTTTGAAAAATCGAGTACCCGTACCCGTATTTCGTTTGAAACAGGAATGGGACAATTTGGCGGCCATGCCATATTTCTATCACCTCGCGATACCCAGCTAGGTCGTGGCGAACCGATTGAAGATTCAGCACGTGTCATCTCACGCATGGTCGATATTGTCATGATTCGCACCTTTGAACACAGTATTGTTGAAAAATTCGCCCAGTATTCGCAAGTGCCTGTTATCAATGCACTCACTGACGAGCAGCATCCTTGTCAGCTACTAGCCGACATCCAAACCTTTATAGAGCACCGTGGTAGCATCGAAGGCAAAACAGTGACTTGGATTGGGGATGGCAATAATATGTGCGCTTCTTTTATCCATGCTGCGCATCAATTTGGCTTTCAACTGCGGGTTTCCGCGCCTTATGGGTTTGAACCCAATGCCGACCTCATCAAGCAGTATTCGCACTGTGTTGAGCTGGTCGAAGATGTTAATGAAGCGGTCAAGGGCTCGCATTTGGTCGCCACCGATGTATGGGCAAGTATGGGGCAAGAGAGCGAGCAAAATACTCGTGCGCGGCGATTTGCCCAGTATATGGTGACCCGCTCATTACTGGATAAAGCCGATCCAGACGTCTTGTTTATGCATTGTCTGCCTGCCCACCGCGGCGAAGAAATCTCCTATGATTTGCTTGAGGATCCGCGCGCTGTGGTATGGGATGAAGCCGAAAATCGTCTGCATGCCCAAAAAGCGCTGATGGAATTCTTGTTAACCGATAAAATCAAACTCGCCTAGTCTATGTGGCTTGGGCGTTATCTTTGCGCCCTGCGCTGCCATTATCATTATCTTAACCGCTCTAATTCTTAACCGATAAAGTAAACGGAACATACCCCATGTACTTTGTGCTCTCGCCTGCCAAAAATCTGAATAAAAAAAATGATTTACCTTTTGATTTTAGTCAACATTACACCCAGCCTGCTTTGATGGCGCACGCTTGCGAATTGATGAGTGAATTAAAAACATTAGCGCCAACCGATTTGTCGGCGTTGATGAGTATCTCAGCTAAACTTGGGCAATTAAATGCCGTGCGCAACCAAAATTGGCGATGGGATACTACCCAGCCATTTAGTACCGATCATGCTGACATACCTGCTAAAGCGGCGCTGTATTTATTTGATGGTGATGTCTATACAGGTTTGGCAGCGAAGCAAATGACTGAACAACAAGTCCATTATGTCAATGAGCGATTAGGAATATTGTCTGGGTTGTACGGCTTGTTAAAGCCGCTTGATTTGATGCTACCTTATCGCTTGGAAATGGGCACAAAACTAAAAAATCCTAGAGGCGATAATTTGTATCAATTTTGGGGCGATACGCTTGCCAATCTCATCAATCAACGCATGGCAGAAAATAAACACAAAGTTTTGGTAAACTTGGCTTCCAACGAATACTTCAAGGCGGTTAATCCCAAAAAAATCAGCGCGGATATTATCACGCCCCGTTTTGAAGACGGCAAAGATGGTCAATATAAAGTGGTAAGTTTCTATGCCAAAAAGGCACGCGGCTTGATGGTGCGTTTTGCCGCTGAAAATCAGCTGACAACCGCGCAACAGTTAAAAGACTTTAACTTGGAAGGCTATCAGTTTGTTGAAAATGCTTCAAGCTCAACTGAGTATGTTTTTAGACGGGATAATGATTAACTGCGCCGCCATTTAACGCAAAATATTCGCCCATAAAATCCACTGACCCTATCTTTTAGCACAGTTTCATTGAATATACAGAATAAACCGATGATTTTGGCTTGTGGTAGCAGATTGTCCAGTAATTCCATCGTCATGGTTGTAATAATTTCTCCTAATTAAAAAACCCCATTAAACTGAAGTTTAATAGGGTTTTAATTTTAGCTAAATGGCTTGAGTAGGATATAATCTTTAGATTACATCATGCCGCCCATACCACCCATGCCGCCCATACCACCCATGGCAGCAGCGCCAGCGTCGTCTTTTGGCAGGTCAGTAATCATTGCTTCTGTCGTAAGCATCAAGCCTGCCACAGATGCTGCGTTTTCAAGCGCTGAGCGAGTGACTTTGGCTGGGTCTAAGATACCCATTTCTAGCATATCGCCGTATTCACCAGTCGCTGCGTTGTAACCGTAGTTACCTTGACCGCCTTTGACTTGGTTTACCACCACAGATGCTTCATCACCTGCGTTGGTCACGATTTGACGAAGTGGTGCTTCCATCGCACGGCGTAGAATGTTGATACCCGCTGCTTGGTCGTCATTGTCACCTTTGACATTATCAAGCGCAGAGATAGCACGAACCAATGCCACACCACCACCTGCTACAACACCCTCTTCAACGGCAGCACGAGTTGCATGCAAAGCATCATCCACACGGTCTTTTTTCTCTTTCATTTCAGTTTCAGTCGCCGCACCGACTTTGATAACTGCCACACCGCCTGCGAGTTTAGCAATACGCTCTTGTAGCTTTTCTTTGTCATAATCAGAGGTTGATTCTTCCACTTGGCGACGGATAGAGGCAACACGATCATCGATTTCAGTTTTTTGACCGGCACCATCGACAATCACAGTGTTTTCTTTACCAACCGTCACTTTTTTGGCAGTACCTAATACTGATAAATCCGCCGTTTCTAAGCTCATGCCCAGTTCTTCTGATACAACTGTACCACCCGTTAAGATTGCGATATCTTGAAGCATCGCTTTACGACGGTCACCAAAACCAGGGGCTTTGACAGCACAAACTTTTAAACCGCCGCGCATGTTATTCACAACTAAAGTTGCCAAGGCTTCGTTTTCAACATCTTCAGCAATGATCAGTAAGGCTTTACCAGATTTCATCACGTTTTCAAGCAGTGGAATCAACTCACGGATATTGCTGATTTTTTTGTCGACTAACAAGATTAATGGGTTTTCTAGTTCAGCGGTCAACGTATCTGCTTTATTGGCAAAGTATGGGCTGATGTAGCCACGATCAAATTGCATACCTTCAACGACTTCAAGGGTATCTTCAAAGCCTGAACCTTCTTCAACTGTGATTACGCCTTCTTTACCCACTTTTTCCATCGCTTGAGCGATTAAGTCACCGATAGTTTGGTCAGAGTTAGCTGAGATAGAGCCAACTTGTGCGATGGCTTTAGTGTCATTGGCTGGGGTTGAAAACGCGTGGATTTGTGCAACAACAGCACGTACACCTTTATCGATACCACGTTTTAAGTCCATTGGGTTCATGCCAGCGGCAACTGATTTCATGCCTTCTTGCAAAATCGCTTGGGCTAAAACAGTCGCTGTGGTAGTACCGTCACCTGCAACATCATTGGTTTTACTTGCAACTTCACGGACCAGCTGTGCACCCATGTTCTCAAATTTGTCATCAAGTTCGATTTCTTTAGCCACTGATACGCCATCTTTAGTGATGGTGGGTGCGCCAAAAGATTTGTCGATAACCACGTTACGACCTTTAGGGCCTAATGTCACTTTAACCGCATTTGCCAATACGTTGACGCCATCAATCATTTTTGCACGGGCATCAATACCAAATTTTACATCTTTAGCCATGTTAAATTCTCCAAATTATAAATTTTTATTTGTATAAGGTAGTCCAAATTGCTACCACGGTTGCTATCAATTACTTTACCAAGTACTTAACCAGTTAGATTAAGACCAGGTAAATTAAGACTAAGTAAATTAGCTTTTGGGTAAAAAACGATTGTTTAAAGTAATGACTGATTAACCTTCAATCACACCTAATACATCACTTTCTTTCATAATCAATAATTCTTCACCATCTACTTTAACCGTTGAGCCGGCATATTGACCAAAGAGTACTTTGTCGCCGACTTTGACATCGAGCGCACGTACATCGCCGTTTTCACGGATTTGACCATTACCTACTGCAATGACTTCACCTTGAGAAGGTTTTTCTTGGGCACTGCCTGCTAGTAATAAACCGCCAGCCGTTTTTTGTTCTTCTTCGCTGCGACGCACGACGATACGATCATGTAAAGGACGAATTGCCATAATCTACTCCATAAATTAACTGTTAAATTATTGTTTGAAAGCCGTAGTTAGCTTTGAAAGCTGTGATCAGCTCAGAGGTTAGCTCAAAAGACCACCGCTATTTTGCCGACCACAAAAAGATGATAACTATCTGTTTACATAAATAATCCTATGCTTATCACATGTTATCAATTCACTGTCTAACAGTGGGGATGTCTGCCAATTTGTTCAAGCAGAAAATTACGAAATTTTGCAATTTGTTGTCAATTTTTTAACTACCTAGCCCAAACACTTCATAAAGACTGTCGTTTATTGCACAATTACAATCTTTTGTTAACTGGCTTGTATTTGCTTGCCGTCAATACTACTGTATGCATACCAAACAGATTTAACCTTATCTTATGAACGTTATTTGATGGATGAAACATGAAAAATTCTTTAGTAAAAAAGCTAGCCGTAGGTATTTCACTCGTGTCAGCGATGGCTATCACCTCTATGGCGAATGCAGCAGTTGCCCCTTTTAATGCAACCTATAATTTTAATATTGAAGGCAAATACAATGGTACCGCAAGCCGTGTATTGACCCAAACTGGCAATCAGTATTTTTATAACGTTAATGCAAGTGTCGGTAAATTAGCCAGTGCCAAGCAAACCGCCAATTTTGTCAATGCCAATGGCGCTATCTTACCGGTGAGCGCATTAACACAATACAAAATTTTGGGGACGGGTCGAACTACCACCTTGAACTTTAATAATGCAAAAAAACAACTGGTTACCAATTATAAAGGTCAAAACAAAGTCATTGCTTTGCCACAGCCTGCCTATGATGATTTAAGTTTGGAAATTCAAATTCGGGAAGATTTAAAAGCAGGCAAATTCCGTGGTAACTATTACATGGCAGATCGCAATACAGTTGAAGCAGTGCCCTTCAAAAAATCTGCCATGACTCGCATAACCGTGCCAGCGGGCACTTTTGACGTGGTGCGTATCGATCGCGTGCATGATGATAAAGACCGTCAAACCAGTTTTTGGTTAGCTCCAAAACTTGATTATCTACCTGTTAAAGTCGTTCAAAACAATGATGGTAGAAAAATGGAAATGAATTTGGCTAGAGTAAATTAATACTTTGTCATGTTTTGACTCAAACACCGATTATATTAATCGGTGTTTTTCTATGTTTATGTTACTGTAAATACGCTATTAATGACTTATCAGGTCAGAAATTGGCGTCATTTTTGTAAGCCATAAGTTGTCAAGGCGTAAGTTTTTAACTATTCTTTGTAGGTCCATTGGAAGGCCTCACTATCCTGTCTAAGTTTTTCATACCTTTTAGCAACCTTTAGCAAGCTCTCCAATTCGCACCTTATCAATATCCATGTAAAAGGGAGTATTTCATGTCATTAAGATTGCAATCCTTAACACTCGCTATTGCCAGCATTTCATTTGCTAGCGCTGCCCATGCCGCAGGGCTCGACCGCTCAACTCAGCCAAGTTGGGGTTTTACCCAAGATGGCACTTTTGCTTACATCGAACGAATCACCATCGACCCATCGATTAGTGGCAAAGACAATGCGGCCACCACCCCTTCGCCAACTACGTATGAAGAAGGTCGCGATATTAATAACATGGCGCTAAACTATGATTTTATCAATTATGGGGCAAAAGCAGACGTCAATGATAAAGTCAGTGTGGGCGTGTTTTTTGACCAGCCATGGGGCGCGGATGTTGAGTTCACAGGCAATAACAACTTTGTCAATGGTACAGTCAGCCCGCAGCAGGTTATTGGTGCAGGACAAGCGGCGTTAGCCGCCGCCACAGCTGCAAAAACCGCCGCCGCCGCTTATCAAGCAGATCCCACCAATCAAACACTCGCGTATAATGCGGCTACCGCGCTTAAAGCCGCACAGCAAGCAGGGGCAGTCTACAATCTAGCAACCAATATCGCTCAGCACCCCAACGAAGGTACCAACGTCTCCGTTGATAGTAAAAACTTCACAGGTTTGCTGGGGGTCAAATTTGGCGAAAAAAATAACTGGCAAGTATATGGCGGGCCGGTATTACAAAAATTAGAAGGTGAAGTGCATTTACGCGGTAAAGCCTACAATTCTACCCAAGGTTATGATGGTATCTTTGCCCAATCGAATGGCTATGGTTGGATGGCAGGTTTAGCCTATAGCAAACCTGAGATTGCGCTTAAAGCGGCGTTGACTTATCGCTCTGAAATTGATCATGACACCGTAGCGTATGAATACATGCCTGCAACTGGCGAATCAGGCAGTTATGACATGACCATCACTACCCCAAAATCCGTGAATGTTGACTTTCAGACAGGTCTAAACCCAACCACGCTATTGACCGCAAAACTGCGCTGGGTGCCTTGGAGTGATTTTTCAATCAAACCGCCTCTGTATAATGCAACGACCAAAAAAGCCACCGGCGCGGATTTTAAACCCCTATATCCCAATGGTTTAAACTTGATTGATTACTCAGATGATGGCTGGGCAGCAGAAGTAGGCTTGGGTAAAAAATTAAGTAATCAATGGGCGGTATCAGGCTCAGTGGGTTGGGATAGCGGCGCGGGTGATCCCACCACTACATTAGGACCTGTGGAAGGTCATTGGAATGTGGGTCTAGGCGCCAAGTACAATGTTACACCCGAAGTCGCCGTGTCGGCAGGCGTGAAATATTTGATGTTTGGCGATGCCAAATCAAAAATCCCCAATGGCGATTTAGTGGGGGATTTCCAAAACAACGATGCTTGGATTTACGGGCTGCGTTTAACTTATCAGAAGAAGTAAGTCCCATAAAAAAAGCCTATCACATCGATAGGCTTTTTTTATGTCGAACCATTAATCGCGATGTTTACCATCCACCTCTAATCCCAACATGTCAAGCAAGGCTGCCATGCTTGCAGATACCGTGATATTGGGGTTGGTGACCAAACCCAAATAGCGTTGCAACTCAACGGGGGTATCCATATTAATCGGCTGTAAATCTTGATTGACTAACGTCTGCGGCAACACCGACCAGCCTAGCCCAACCGATACCAACATACGAATCGATTCTAGCGGATTGGTGCTCATCGTGGCATACGGTTTTAAGTTATATTTGGCAAATTCAGCTAAAGTGATTTGGCTGGTAAAGGTATTGGCGGCGGGTAAAATCGCTGGATAATTTGCCAATTGCTCAAGCGTCACGTTCATTTTATGCGCCAGCGGCGATAAAACACCCGTCACAAAATGCAGCGGATCTGACCATAGCATATGATAATTTAGACGTTTATCATACACAGGGGGTAGCGTTAAAAAAGCCAATGACAAGTCGCCATCTAGGACTGCTTTATGCGCTTGCTCGGAATCGACAAAATGCACTTCAAGCTGTACCGCAGGATAGCTTTGGATAAATTGTTTGAGGACAGCTGGCAGATGATGTAAGCCAATATGATGACTGGTACCGATAATCAGTTTGCCTGATACCGTTTGCTGGCGGTTTTTAAGATTAATTTTTAGATTATCGTAATCATCTAGCCAGCGTTTGGCATGGGGTATCAAGTCATGCGCCGCTTGGGTTGGGATAATACCACGACCCACAGTATCAAAAAGGGTGACATCAAATTCGTCTTCTAAGTTTTTGATACGCTTACTTACTGCAGGCTGTGTAATAAATAGTTTATCAGCCGCCTGCGAGATACTACCTGTTTGCATAACCGCTAAAAAAGTATTTAAATTTGTGGTATTCATCTTTCCCCCAAAACTAAAACCCTACCATTTGATATAAATAAAAGTTTCATTCTTTAAAAAATACATTAAATAAGATTATAAGACAACGTATAGACAAATACAATTTATTTAATCGCTCAATACATTCCTAAAATTTTTATAAAATATAAAAATCATCAATTAAAATTATCATTTTTCTTTGTTATAATGGCGTTATTGTTTACCAAATTATTACGCCCTTTTATAAAAAAACCATAGGATATGTGTCATGGCAGCGCAAACGCTTTATGATAAACTTTGGCAAGACCATTTAGTCAATCAACGAGACGACGGTTCGAGTCTTATCTATATCGACCGTCATTTATTACACGAAGTCACAAGCCCACAAGCATTTGAAGGCTTGTCATTGGCAAATCGTGACCCTTGGCGTTTGTCAGCAAACGTCGCCACCCCTGACCATAATGTCCCGACAGTGGCGAGCGAACGTAAAGAAGGGGTGGCAGGCATTAAAGATGATGTCTCTCGATTGCAAGTAGCCACACTCGATGAAAACTGTGCCAAATTTAACATCACTGAATTTACCATCAATGACGTGCGCCAAGGCATTGTGCATGTGGTAGGCCCAGAACAAGGTTTAGTGTTACCTGGGATGACCGTGGTGTGTGGCGACTCACATACCGCAACCCATGGTGCGTTAGGCTGTCTTGCCCACGGCATCGGTACTAGCGAAGTTGAGCATGTATTGGCAACGCAGTGTCTTGTGCAAACCAAGATGAAAAATATGCTTATCAAAGTCGATGGCAAATTGGGTGAAGGTGTCACCCCAAAAGACGTGGTACTAGCGATTATTGCAAAAATCGGCACCGCGGGTGGTACAGGTTACGCCATTGAATTTGCTGGCGATGTGTTCCGTGACATGAGCATGGAAGGACGTATGACCGTGTGTAATATGGCGATTGAAGCCGGTGCACGCGTTGGTATGGTAGCCGTTGATGACACCACGATTGAATACGTCAAAGGTCGTCCTTATGCGCCTACCGGTGAAATGTGGGATAAAGCCGTGGCTTACTGGCAAACCCTGCACTCAGATGCCGATGCTGTATTTGATACCGTCATTGAGATGGCAGGCGCGGACATTGCACCCCAAGTATCTTGGGGTACCTCCCCTGAAATGGTGGTGGATATCAGCGCGCACGTCCCTACCCTAGATGCGGCAAAAGATGACGTCCAAAAAGACGCTTGGACACGCGCTTATGAGTATATGGGTTTGACCGCGGGTCAACCGGTTACCGACATCAAAGTCGATCGGGTGTTTATCGGCTCTTGTACCAACTCACGTATTGAAGATATTCGCGCAGCGGCGGCTGTTATCAAAGGTCGTAGAGTCGCAGATAGCGTCAAAGAAGCGATTGTGGTAGCCGGTTCTGGGTTGGTTAAACAACAAGCAGAAAGCGAAGGGCTGGATAAAATCTTTACCGCAGCGGGTTTTGAATGGCGGGAGCCAGGCTGCTCGATGTGCCTCGCCATGAACGCAGATAAATTGCAGCCAAAAGAACATTGCGCCAGTACCTCCAATCGTAACTTTGAAGGTCGTCAGGGCAATGGCGGACGCACCCATTTGGTCAGCCCTGCGATGGCCGCCGCTGCCGCATTAGCCGGTCATTTTGTTGACGTGAGAAATTATTAAGGTAAAACTATGAAAAAATATACCCTTGAGCAAGGCATTGTCTGCCCACTTGATCGCTCTAACGTGGACACCGACCAAATCATTCCAAAACAGTTTTTGAAATCTATCAAACGCACGGGGTTTGGTGCCAATTTATTTGACGAATGGCGTTATTTGGACGAAGGCTATCCTGGTCAAGACAATAGCAAACGCCCCATTAACCCTGACTTTATTTTAAATCAGCCCCGTTATCAAGGTGCTAATATTTTGCTTGCGCGTAAAAACTTTGGTTGTGGTTCAAGCCGTGAGCATGCCCCTTGGGCGCTCGAAGAATACGGTTTTCGCACGGTGATTGCGCCAAGTTTTGCCGATATTTTCTACAACAACTGCTTTAAAAATGGCATGTTGCCAGTGATTTTAAGCGAAGATGCGGTCAGTGAATTATTTGCCGAATGTTTTGCCCAAGATGGCTATCAATTAACCGTGGATTTAGAAAACCAGCAAGTGATTTCCCCCTCAGGTAAAAGCTATGCGTTTGACGTCGATGAATTTCGTAAGCACTGTCTGCTCAACGGTTTAGACGATATTGGTCTGACATTACAGCAAGCTGATAGTATCAAAGCGTATGAAGAAAACGCCAAACAATCACGCCCTTGGGTATTTGGCACAGGCGCGGCTTAAAGTGCTACTTGGTTAGGTAAATGTACAATGTCAGTAGCGTTTCATCATTGATGATTTATCATTGATGGTTTATTCATCATGTATCCCAACCTGCGTATAAGTCGCGTATAAAAAAGGCATTTTGACAAAGGTTGGGATATTGGTTATGTTAGTCACATTTTAGCTTGCCTATGACTGTGTTTAAATCATGGCATCATCCGCCATGATTATCATCATCTAACTATGGCAGGCACCCTGTTACTGCAATTTTTTAATTGCTTTTTTTGATTTGAGGGAATAACGACCATGATGTTCACTAAGCGCTTTTTTCACCCTGACTGTTTGCCTTTTGTAGCCATTGCAATTTGTTCGGCAGTGGCACTATCCGGCTGTCAATCAATGACGAAGCAGCCAAGCGCACGTGCCAAACCCTCAGTGGTAACAGCGCCGCAACCGATTGCTACAGGCAAAAGCACACTAAAATGTACGGGTATTTATGCCTGTGAAATCAGTCGCATTGGCACGTTGTCAATTATCAATCAATCGACTCACACCCCGAGCGCTACACTTGGCAACTATAGCTCAATGACTAGCCCAGTGACCGTCACACCTTTGATCAATAAGCCGCAGAGCAAGTCTACTATACCAAATTACTTGGTAAGTTTTCCCAGTGGTCAGCACATGGTTGCCACCCGTTTTTATTTGGATGACGATTTGACGGCGGTTGAGAGTTTTAGTTTTATCCATCGTTTTGAAAGCGGTAAACGTTATGAGCTCAAAGCCTACCGCCAAATTCAAAAGACCGATTATAGTTTGCTAGCGCAGTCTGCCCCAACGCCACTGTGTATTGATTTGTATGAAAATGCCAAACTTACCAATCAATGGTGTAAAAAACCCAATCAGCAAGGCGCTTTATCGAATGAATTTATAAAGATTGCTTTATAGATGCCCCTAAAAGCTTTTCTCACAAAAAGCTTTATCCAAGAAAGCATCATTCAATAACGCCTGATTCAATTATTTTTTAAAAACTAACAAAATTTTAAAAGCTGCGTTGTCAGCAAAAAGTTGTGGATTAACGTGAAGGAAGTAACATGACAAAACAAATCGCCGTATTACAAGGTGATGGTATTGGTCCTGAAATCATTGGACAAGCTGTCAAAGTATTGGACAAATTAATCGAGCAAGGATTAGACGCCCACTATGAGTATGGGCTGTTAGGTGGCTCAGCGTATGATGCGCATGGCTCACCCTATCCAGAAGCTACCCAAACCCTGTGCCGCAAGGCTGATGCGGTATTACTCGGTTCTGTCGGCGGCCCACAGTATGACAACCTTGAACGCTCAGTGCGCCCTGAGCGTGGATTACTGGCGATTCGTAAAGACTTAAATCTATTTGCCAATCTTCGCCCAGCCATTCTTTACCCAGAGCTTGCCAATGCCTCAACTTTAAAACCTGAAGTGGTATCTGGCTTAGATATTTTGATTGTCCGTGAGCTCACCGGTGATATTTATTTTGGGGAACCACGCGGTATTCGCACGCTTGAAAACGGCGAGAAAGAAGGCTACAACACCATGAAATACAGCGAATCAGAAATTCGCCGTATTGCCAAAGTCGCTTTTGAAGCCGCGCAAAAACGCGGTAAAAAACTCTGCTCAGTTGATAAAGCCAACGTGCTTGAGACCACAGAGTTTTGGAAGCAGATTTTCACCGAAGTCGCTGCCGAATACCCAGATGTTGAATTGACTCACATGTATGTCGACAATGCAGCGATGCAGCTGGTCAAAGCCCCAAAACAGTTTGATGTGATTGCCACCGGCAATATTTTTGGCGATATTTTGTCAGATCAAGCCTCGATGCTGACTGGCTCTATTGGTATGCTGCCATCCGCGAGCTTAAATGACACAGGCAAAGGGCTATATGAACCATCGCATGGTTCTGCCCCTGATATCGCCGGTCAAAATAAAGCCAACCCATTGGCAACCATTTTGTCATTGGCGATGCTGTTACGTTATAGCCTCAATGATGAAGCCCGTGCCACACAGGTTGAGCAAGCAGTGCAAAAAGTATTGCAGCAAGGGTTACGTACGGGCGATATCTTTGAACAAGGCACCACGCTGGTTTCTTGCTCAGATATGGGTGATGCGGTCATCGCTAACTTATAATATTTGATTATCCTAATTTTTATCGTGCGTTAAAGGTAGTGTTAGCTGGTCTAACCTGCCTTTTTTTATGCCATTTTTGCCAACATTTTTTTGAAAAATTTGTAAAATCCTGCTTATCTTCAACCGAGTTTTGCTATAGTATGCCATTATCGTTTCTCTAAAACTTCGATGACCTTTCATCCCATCCTCCCTTGCTAAATTTTTCTTAAATTTCAATGACTATGTCTTCTTATTATAAAATTTTACCTTGCTTTACAAGCATCGTGCTTGCTATCAGTTTATCTGCCTGTCAACAGTCACCCAATCAAGCGATGGATGTACCTACAGTTCCGACAGCAAGTACTACAGCTAGTACTGCAGCCAGTACAACCGCAAGTATCGCTGCCTCTTCGCCTGCCCCAACACTAAAAGCCAATGTCAGTCAACAGTTTATTGGCACAAGCTTGGTGCAGCAACGACTGAAACAAGCCTTGCCAGAGATTGCCTATACCACTGATAATTTACCAATGGTTGCCCAGCAAGTAAACCAAGTGAGTTGGTCACCCAAAGGCGCTATTGAATTAAAAACCATGCCTGCCTCTGCGGTGGTGGCGTCACAAGCCGCATCAACCCCGCCTGCCTCAGCGACCCCATCTGTGACGGGTTTTCAATCAACTATTGACTATGCTGCGCTCAAACAATCGGCTAATGACAATCCGTCATCCGTGGCTAACAAAGACGCGTTACCATCAAAACAAGTGTCCATTAAACCTGATGAACTGCTGGTATTTAAGACCCAAGCCCTGCTTAACTGGCATGGGCATAGTGTGGGTGCACTGACAGGAATAATGAATAAAAATACCATCAAAGCGATGCAGATTTTTCAGCAAAAACACAATCTGCCCGTAACCACCACGATGAATGAAGCTACCTGGTCGGCATTAACCAGCAACGAGACGTTAAATAAGCAGCCGATTTTTATCAATTATCAGCTAACGCGCGATGATTTGGTGATTACCAAAGCGCCCAAAGACATGCAATACAAATCAGCGCGTGAAGCAGTAGCTGAAAAGTTCCATATGAGCCAAAAACTGGTGAGTCGATTAAACCCCACCACGCCACTCAAAGCGGGTAACATTATCACTGTCTACAATCCTTATCAGCCCAATATGACAGAAGTGACTAAGGTTGTGAGTGATAAAAAGAAAAACATTCTATACGCCTATGCCGCTAGTGGTGAGCTTGTTGCAAGCTACCCAACAACCGTGGGTTCGAACTACACCCCCTCACCGTCTGGCAGTTTAAAAGTTAAAAATCGGGTATTAAACCCCACCTATAATACTGATTTTTCTTCCAAAGAAAAGTGGCTACCACCAGGACCCAACAATCCTGTGGGGCGCGCTTGGATTGGGTTATCAAAACGGAGCTATGGTATTCATGGCTCGCCTGAGCCTGAGTTAATCAGCGCACAAAAATCACACGGTTGTGTGCGTTTGACCAATTGGGATGCCCTAAGTCTGTATGGCACGATAGCCGATGGCGCAGACGTGGTATTTGAATAAGTTTATATCGTATGACCGTCAAATAAACACCCCAAAATTTGGGGTGTTTGGTTATTACGACTCCTGTCGCCAAACTTGTTTTCGCAAATCCTGCTTGGTCTGCCTGCGTTGTTTCTTACGGGCGATTTCGACATCGTCTTTTTCATGCAGTCCGCCTTTTTGCAAAAGCGGATTTAACGCCAAGTAATTACGGGGTTTAACAGCCAAATTGGATTGAGCGATTGACGGATTTTTCTCCAGTCGCTCACCCAATTTAATTAATTGTTTTTGGTTTTTCATGGTTTATCCTTAAAACTTTATTTATCGATATGCAAATTTTTTTATAAAAAAACCAGCGACAGGAGTAGGAGTCACTGGTTTTTTAAAAGGCTTAAGGTAAAAATTAAGCTGGGATACGAAGCACTTGACCTGGATAGATTTTGTTTGGGTCAGAGAGTAATGGTTTGTTGGCTTCAAAGATTTTGTTGTATTGGTTGGTATCGCCATACACTTCTTTTGAAATTTTTGACAGCGTATCGCCTGATTTCACTGTGTACATACGAGATTCTGGCTCTTGCGTCGCAACCGTGATGTTGTCTTCCACTTGTGCAACATACTGTACATTACCTGCCGCTAGAATGGCTTTTTCGCGCTCTGCTTGGTTAGCAGCAGAACCATTAATGGTTACTTTGTCAGTGTTACCGTCATAGTTGACTGATAGATTGTCAATTTTGGCATTTTGTTGGATGCGCTGAATCAATAAGTTTGCAATCTCTTGTGCAGATGGCTCATTAGAAGCTGCAGGCGTTGCGGTTGGTGCAACGTTTGATGCGGGTGTCGATGCTGGCGCAGCGTCTTTGTTACGATGAAAGATTTTATCACCGATGTCTTTTGCAAAGCTAAATAGTCCCATTTGTTTTTCCTTATGTTGTAATATTTTAATGCACAATTTTTAATGTATGGTTCGTTGAAACTCTTAAATGATCGTTTCAACACCTCAAATGACTAGAATGACCTCTAATCACTACAACGATAATCGTGTTAAGTATGGCGTTATTCTAGTTGCCCTCTAGATTATCAAAAACTTAAATTAATGAGCATAAGTATTTAGTAAAGGAATGTTACTAATTGCAAGTATCCTTTCATTTATTTATTACGTCATTTATTACGCCAATTTTCTATGCCATTTATTCCTTTAGGGGATAATGGAGAAAAACACAAAAGTGGCTAACATGACCAAATGGATGATGCCATGTAAAAAAGTGGTGCGCCCGGTACTTAAAGTATTGATGGTTATCATCAGCGTAATAACCAGCATTAGCCCTTCTTTGGCAGACAACCCAAACATGACGGGCGTTGCTGTGAACATTGAATAAAGCGCGATAACAGGAATTGTCAACGAAATAGACGCCAAAGCCGAGCCTAACGCCAAATTTAAACTGTTTTGCAGTTGGTCGTTGTAGGCAGCTTTTACCGCAGCAATAGATTCAGGCAACAGTACCAAAGCAGCAATAATAATCCCTAGCACAATTTTTGGCATACCCATCGCCAGCAGCGCCGCTTCCATCGCAGGCGACAACATCTTAGCAAGACCCACGACCGTCACCAAACTGAAAAACAAAAATCCTACACTCATCGCCGTGGTTAGCGTATTATCACTGTGATGCTGATCATCTACACCGTCGGCAATAAAATAATCACGGTGACGAATGGTTTGGGTAAAGATAAATGCGGCATACAAAATCAAACAGCAAATCGCTACAAACAGCAGCTGAGCGCCAATCATAAAACCGCCTGCGGCAGAGGTGGTAAAATTGGGTAAAATAAATACGATTAATGCAATCGCCAATAACACACTAATTGCCGCTTTACTGCCATGCAAACTATAACGCTGTACGTAATTTTTGATACCACCAATCAACAGGCAAATACCAATAATCCCGTTACAAATCAGCATCACTGCTGCAAATACCGTATCACGGGCAAGCACGGCGGCATCGGTGGGTGTGCTACTACTCATGAGTGCCAAAATAAGTGCCACTTCAATCACAGTGACCGCCAATGCCAAAACCAACGTACCAAAAGGCTCACCCACTTTGTGAGCAATCACCTCAGCGTGATGTACGGCAGCAAAAACTGACCCCATCAAAAAAATCGCCGTCACGGTATTCATGATGATACCCGAGGGATGCCAAATCAAATGCACCGCAAGCACTAAAGCGGCAATACTTGGCGACAATAACGTCCAAATGGGTAAATTGATATTATATTTTTGGTTCAGCCAAAATGTTTTCGCCATATCCCCTCCGCTCTATCTATATTTTCTAATTTATCATATAAATAGATAATATGGTCAAAAATATTAAAATTCAATTAAAAATGAAATTATTTCTCATTATTTTGTAATTTATGCCAGTAAATTATTGGTAAAAGGCACACAAAGCCAATCAACATACTCACCAAAAAATGCCATTGATAGCCCAAAAAATGCGCCATATAGCCGCTGGCAAAATGCGCTGAGCCGCCCAACACCGTCAACAGACAAACCTGCACGGTAAAATCACTCCCCGCATTGGCAGGGCGTGAATAATGCATAATGGTTGTGAGCATCGCAATCAGCGCCAACGATGCACAAAAATGCTCCAGCGCATTGACAACATATAGCCACAAAAAATCCGTCAGTAACTGATGATAAAACCCATAAGCGACCAAGCCATACAACCCTGTGGTCAGCGCTTGGGCAAGATTAAAATATAGCAGTGACGTAAAGCGAGTGAGTCGTTTCATCAAAATTGTGGCGACCCCTGCCCCAGCGACTGAGGCAGCCGAGCCCAAGATGGTTGCCCAAAAACCAATTTGCTGCAAGTTGAGTCCGACATCGACCATCATCGGTTTGACCATACCGCTTGAAATGCCATCAGCAATTTTATAGGTCAATAACACCCCTAGCCAAGCCAGCATCTCCCGCGATGACCAAAAATACTGATAATGGTGGCTAAGGTAATTTTTTAGTGCCTTAAAACTGCCAGATTTTGCTGCCTGTACTTGTTTTTTGGAAGGTTCAACCGGGGTGTGCGCGTTCTCTTTAAAAAACACAATGGGCACGGTATTCATTGCCACCAAAGCCGCCATGGCAAGAAAACTGTTGCGCCAGCCCCATTGCTCGAGCAGCATTAGTAAAACACCGCCACCGACAATAAGTCCCAGCCGATAGCCGATGACTTGTACGGCATTGCCTTGGCTCTGGCGATGATGGTGATTGGTCGTCTGATTCACCGAATCAGGAGTACGCGCAGGCATATCATGGGTTAGCGGTTCTTTGGGCGCCATAGCCGTTTTAAGCAAACGGGTTGCTAGCCCATCGGTCGCCACATCGTGTGTCGCCCCAATGAGGCTTAAGGTAAATAACATCCCGTACAATGTCATCACCGAACGGGTTTGTGCCAAATTATGCGGTTCAAAAAATGCCACCGCAATCAGGATGACTATCGACAGCCCTTGCATCGGCAAAATCCAGCTTTTGGCGCGTCCGATTTTTTGTGAATAATAGCCGTCCACGACAGTAGCCCACAGGAATTTAAGCCCCCAAGGTACCAAAATCAGCCCTGACCAACCAATGGCAACTAATGAGACTTTGTATTCACGTAAAATCGCTGGCAAGGCTTGGGTGATAAATCCTGCGGGCAAGCCTTGAGCCAAATATAAGGTGAGCAGTAAGCCTAAGGTTTTATAATGAGTCAAATGAGTGTGGGATGGTGGCGCTGGCGACTTTGATAACGGCATAGGACTACCACAGGTAGATTATTTTTATAGTCAATTATTTTTATAGTCATGAGAAGGGCGTAAAACCTACGCCCTCATATAACAAGATAAACTGCAATGATAGCAAATAACGGATGAAAAATTAGTTAAATACCACCGTTTTATTGCCTGTGACAATCACCCGGTTTTGTAGATGCCAACGCACGGCACGGGTCAGCACGCTACGCTCGACATCTTGCCCAATCGCCCGCAATTCTGCCACATGGTGGCGATGGCTGACACGGTGCACGTCTTGCTCAATAATCGGTCCTTGGTCAAGGTCGGCTGTGACATAATGCGCGGTGGCACCAATCAGTTTGACCCCTTTTTCATAGGCTTGGCGGTATGGATCAGCACCGACAAAGGCTGGCAAGAATGAGTGATGAATATTGATAATTTTCATGTGCCAAGCGGCGGTAAATTCAGCGGACAAAATCTGCATATAGCGCGCCAGCACCAACAAATCACAGTCTTTTACCAGCGCTTGAATCTCGGCTTCTGCTTCTACTTTGTTGTCTTTGCTCACAGTCACTTGATGAAATGGCACACCAAAATTTTCTACCGCTTGGCGCAAATCATGGTGATTACTGACGACACAGGTAATCTCACAATCTAGTTGCCCTTGTTGCCAGCGCCATAGCAAATCAAGTAGCGCATGGTCGTATTTGGACACCAAAATTGCCACTTTTTTACGTTTGCTGTTGTCAAATAGTTTCCATTCCATTTGATAGATGCGAGCGACGGTATGCTCAAAACTGCCTTTCATGTTGTCGATGATATTGTCTAAATCATTGATGGCCATTTCAAGGCGCATAAAATATTGACCACCTTCGGGTTCAGTCGAGTATTGGTCAAGGCTGATAATATTGGCGCCATAACGATAAAAAAATTCGGATACAGCTTGCACAATACCTGCGCGGTCTTGGCATTTAATCAATAAAGTTGCAGTGGCTAGTTGGCTCATGAGGTACTTCTTGTGTTCAATTTTCAAAAGATGCCATTGTAGCGATTTTTGTGCTGACAAAGAAGTCTAAACCCGTCAAAAGCCTTGTTGGATATAAAAATTTTCTTGAGATTCGTTTACCCTCTGCCTTTTAACTTAAATTACCCAAATCAACTTCGGTCAAGCGCCAGCGCCCTTTTTTCTTTGAGCGTCCACCTGCGCTTTGACCAGCGATTACCGCTGCCCCACCGAGCAATTTATTCAGTGTCTGACTATGATAGGCATGACAAATCGCACACGCCAAGCCATCTGCCGCATCCGCTTGCGGCTGTATCTCAAGGCTCAACAAGCGCATCACCATAAGCTGAATCTGCTCTTTGTCTGCCGCGCCATAGCCACATACCGCTTGTTTGATTTGCCGTGCGGTATATTCAGCAACTTGCAAATCTTTGGCAACCATGGCGGCAATCGCTGCACCCCGCGCCTGCCCAAGCTTGAGCGCGGTGTCGGGGTTTGATGCCATAAATACTTGCTCGATGGCGGCGGTCATGGGTTCATTGGTGTATTTTTGATAATGCTCAACAATACGGCTAATCCCATCAAATATCCGCTTGAGCCGCTCGGGCATCGTTTCCCCTTGGCTGTAAGCATGAATCGTGCCTGCATCCAAATGTTCAAGTTTATCCCCACTTAACCGAATGATGCCATAGCCTGTCAGACGCGAGCCTGGGTCAATACCAATAAAGATGCTCATAAAAGATGCTCGTAAAACATGCTCGTACAAAAAGATACCCACAAAAAAATTTTGCTAAAAATGCCGTCAAATTATAGCATTTATCAAAAATTTAACGAAAAATTTGCTGAATTTCAAAAAACTATTTGATAGTTTTATTCATTACCCCCATCATTATTGCATTGGTTAATGATTCATCGTTTGTTCTTTATAGTTTATTCACAATTTAGGAATCGTATTTTCATGGGAAATATAGTTGGGATTGCCATTGTCTGGTTGATTATTGAGATGCTAGTTTGGTATCTAATCGCACAATTTGTCAGTGGCTGGTGGGTGTTTTTGTGGTTTGTGGTGGCCGGTTTTGTGGGTGCAGCACTCATTAAAAAAGGCATAGCCACTTTAAAACCGATGGCTGGACAAGCCCAAGCCGCTATGCTTAACCCTGCCATGCGTCCCAATGAAAATTCCGTGGTGAAAGCGATTGCTTTTGCGGTGGCAGGTATCTTATTGGTACTGCCAGGTATTTTGAGTGATATTGCGGCACTTATTGTGTTATTACCTGCGGTACAAAATAAGTTCAAAGCCTTTGCCAAAGACTATGCCACTAAAAACCCAGAAAAATTGATGCAAATGATGGCAAGCAAAATGGGCGGTATGGATCCCTCAAAAATGGGTGGCTTAGGGGGTCTTGGCGGCATGGGTGGACAAAACCCGTTTGGCAGTCAAAATCCATTTGGTGGTATGGGCGGACAAAATCCTTTTGGGGGCTTTGGTAGCAAAAATAACAATGGCGGTAAATTTGGCACGACCATTGACGGACAAGCCAAAACGGTCAACTCGAACGCCAAACGCATCACCCGCTCTGCCAATGATGACTAGACAATGGATAAAAAATTGACTGTTAAACATTGATAAATTTAAGGCATCCCTAGTATGCCTTTTTTTTATGCCCTATTTTTGCGAAAAACTGGGTTTACTTTTTGCAAAAATTCATGCAATGTGATTTACTTAAGACGAAATTTGTTATATAAAATCTATAACGATACGATTTATTTCGTTTTGGAATTTTTAGGTTTGAGCGTAATTTTTATTTTTGGTAAATGTTTTTATTTTTGGTAAATAATATTAGCAACATTGGTTAGCAACAAGGAGTGAATGTATGACCAGCAAAGTATATGACAGCGCAGCTTCGGCACTTGAAGGCGTCATCAAAGATGGACAAACGATTGCGGTTGGTGGTTTTGGTCTGTGTGGTATCCCCGAAGCTTTAATTGAAGCCTTGCGAGATAGCGGCGTTAAAGATTTGACCTGTATCAGCAATAACGCTGGTGTCGATGGCTTTGGTTTGGGATTATTGCTAGAGACTCGCCAAGTTAAAAAAATGATTGCGTCGTATGTGGGTGAAAACAAAGAATTTGAACGGCAGTTTTTATCGGGTGAATTGGAAGTGGAATTGACCCCACAAGGGACACTGGCAGAAAAACTGCGTGCCGGGGGTGCGGGTATCCCTGCGTTTTTTACCGCAACTGGCGTAGGCACCCAAATTGCTGAAGGTAAAGAAGAACGTGAATTTGACGGTCGTCAATATATCCTTGAGCGCTCATTAGTCGCTGATGTGGCACTGGTCAAAGCCCAAAAAGCCGATAAAGCGGGCAACTTGATGTTCAACAAAACGGCGCGTAACTTTAACCCAGATGTCGCCACTGCAGGTAAAGTCACCATTGTCGAAGTTGAGCAATTGGTGGAAACTGGCGAGCTAGATCCTGACCAAATTCATTTGCCGGGTATTTATGTGCATCGCATCGTGGTCAATGCCAACCCAGAAAAACGCATCGAAAAAGTGACGACCAAAGAACAGACAAACTAGGATATAAGGAGATTACCATGGCATGGACTCGTGAACAAATGGCACAAAGAGCCGCAAAAGAACTACAAGACGGCTTTTATGTCAATCTAGGTATCGGTTTGCCAACCTTAGTGGCGAACTATATTCCAGAAGGCGTCAACGTTTGGCTACAATCAGAAAATGGGCTGCTTGGGATTGATGAATTCCCAACACCTGATAAAGTTGACCCCGATCTAATCAATGCAGGTAAACAAACCGTCACCACAGCGACCGGTGCGAGCTTTTTCTCAAGCTCACAATCATTTGCCATGATTCGTGGCGGCAAAGTCAACCTTGCCATCTTAGGGGCGATGGAAGTTTCAGACAATGGCGATCTTGCCAACTGGATGATTCCTGGCAAGATGGTCAAAGGCATGGGCGGCGCGATGGACTTGGTCGCAGGCGTTCAACGCGTCATTGTATTGATGGAACATACCAACAAACATGGCGAGCCAAAAGTATTGGCTGAATGTACGCTACCCCTGACAGGCAAAAAAGTGGTGAATCGTATCATCTCTGATTTAGCTATCATGGATGTGACCGATAGCGGTCTAAAACTGGTTGAGCTGGCAGACGGTGTCACGTTTGAAGAATTACAATCAAAAACGCCTGTAGCCATTGCCCAATAACACCTGCAAAATAACAGCGCTATCACAAGTCAGCGTGTGATTGCCATTAAAAGGGCAGTGAAAAAAGACAATAAAAAAGGACAGTGACGCTGTCCTTTTTTATTGTTTTGGCTTTTTTACTTTCTGTTATTTGTCCTCTATAATGACATCACTATCAACATTTATCCAACACCATGATTGCATCTCGCTTCTCTCATTCCCAATTTGTCACCGATGAAGACAATCCGCTGATTGATCGTAAATATCCCAATGAGATGGCAGCCGATGACGGCGTGGTATTGCCGCAAATTTATCGGTTTGACTTTACCGAGGTGCCAGATTTTAGCCAAACAGTGATGCAAATCACCCCGGTGATTGATGCACCCAATATCATGGTTATGCCGAATGATCATGAAGCAGTAACAGAAAATGTCACCCCTGCTACTGATAAATCTTTACGCGTGGCTCAACAAACTGCGTCATCGGCGGCGCCCACTTCGCTCAACAACCCCCTTACTTCTCAATCGCTAACCAGCAAAATCCCATCAAAAACACGCTCAAATCGCCAAGTCATTGCGCAAGCAAGAGCCCAAGCCAAACAAATTGAACAGCAAAAACAACAACAAGAACAGCAACGCCAAGCACAGGAAATCGCGCGCTACAGGGCAGAAGTTGAAGCCGCACTACTCAATCCCACACTGCATGAAGGACTGCTCAATCAGCGCAAATCCATTGCCGAATCACAGGCAGTGGTCAACAAACATGCGATTTTTGGCGAGCTTGCACAGGATTTGCAGACCATTCAATGGCTTGATTCAGACATAGCAGAACAAAGCCGAGCAATGTATGAAAAAGCGGTTGCGCTGATTCAAACAGCGCAATCAAGTGGCAATTTATTAGAAAATAATGTATTAGAAAATAGTGTACTTGAAGACAATGTAGCAGCAGAAAATATAGTCGAAAACACTATATCAGCAGACAATTTGGCAAAAGCCGTACAATTAATTGATGAATTTGCCGAGAATGGTCTTGCTGATGCATTGCTGCGTCGAGCGCTGTGGCTATTTGAAGGCAATCACTTACTCAAGATTTCTCAAAACTCCCAACAAGCTTTGCTATTGTTGCAACAAGCAGCCTCGCAACAAGACAATCGCGCGGAGAAATTACTCAGTAAACTCTACTATGCAGGACATGGGGTCGAGCAAGATAGAGAGATGGGCAAATACTGGCTAGAGCTGGCTGCGGCACATGGTCACCCTGATGCCATACGAATTTCACAAGGTATTGCCACCCTGTCATTACTCAAGCAAACCCAACGCGAGGATACTAGCTATGGCAAAAAAATGGCGCTTGCGACTGCGGCGCTGATTATATTCATGATACTGATATTTGTGGCAGTTAAAGTTTAAAGACTTGGATGAATGCCGTGATTTGGATGTTAAACAAGGTTAAATATCCCAATCACAGTATTTAAAAAAATTTAGCCATCCGTTGGGTCGTCAGATGGCACTAGTACGACCTCGTCATCGCTATCCTGACGCTCATCATGCTCCTCATCATTAGCCTCATCGCTCGCCAAGTTTGGTGTCAGCAGCGGATAATTGTTTAAGATATAACAAAACAATTCAGCCGTTTTTTGGGTGTCATATAAGGCAGAATGCGCTTCATTGCCATCAAATTCTAGTCCAGCGAGTTTGCACGCTCTCGCCAGTACCGTTTGACCAAACGCAAGCGCGGATAAGGTGACGGTATCTAACACGGAGAACTGGTGAAATTGGCTTTGATTTTTGCTATTGGTACGCTCAATTAAAGCATTTAAAAAGCCCAAGTCAAAATGCGCATTGTGCCCTACCAAAATACATTTGGTACATTGGGTCGATTGACGCACCGTTTTTAAATATTTAAAAATACGGCGAATGGCGGTTTTTTCATCTTCGGCAATGGCTTTTCGCATCGGGCTATGCGGATTGATACCGGTGAATTGCAGGGCGCGCGCTTCAAGATTTGCCCCTTCAAACGGCTCAATATGGGCATTGATCGCCTCACCTGGGTAAAAACGCCCGCTATCATCCATCAAAATTGGAATACAGGCAATCTCAAGCAAGGCATCGGTTTTTGGATTGAACCCTGCTGTCTCTACATCCACCACCACGGGCAAGTAATTGCGAAAACGGTTGGTAATAGTCATCGATTCAGTTGTGGCGGTCATACGTTACCTTGCGGAAAAAAACAGAAAAAATAAAGGGTGAACAATCATACTGCTAAATTAAATGGCATCACTTTCCAGTCCAGCGTTTGCCCAGCCATCAGCGGGGTCAAATCTTTACCGTCAAGATAAGGATAATGCTCGGGAACTTGCCAGGCTTCACGCACCAAGGTTACTTTATCACTATTGATAGGCAAGCCATAAAACTTTGCCCCGTGAATACTGGTAAAGCCTTCTAACTTGTCAAGTTTGCCCACGCTGTCAAAGGCTTGCGCATACAAAGGCAGCGCAATCGATGCGCTGTAACAGCCTGCACAACCGCAAGCATTTTCTTTGGTATGTGTCGAGTGGGGCGCAGAGTCAGTGCCAATAAAAAATTTGGGATTACCACTGGTTGCCACATCAAGTAATACTTTTTGGTGACTTTGGCGTTTTAAAATCGGCAAGCAATAAAAATGCGGTTTAATCCCGCCCACCAGCAGGTGATTACGATTAAACAGTAAATGCTGCGGGGTAATCGTCGCTGCGACATTTTTGCCCTGTGACAACACAAAGTCAGCGGCATCACTGGTGGTGATGTGTTCAAAGACGATTTTTAGTTTTGGAAATTTATCAATGAGATTGACCATCACTTCATCAATAAAGCGTTTTTCACGGTCAAAAATATCAATATGATGGTGCGTCACTTCACCATGCACCAACAGCGGCAAACCCAACGCCTCCATCTTGGCAAATACATCGGTGCAGTTATTGATATTGGTCACACCATCGGCTGAGTTGGTGGTCGCACCTGCAGGATATAACTTGACTGCTTTTACTACACCGGAATCAACAGCGGCTTCGATGTCTGCTGCCGTCAGTGACTCGGTTAAGTAAAGCGTCATCAATGGCTCAAATTGCTGGGAGATACTGTCATTGGGCACTTGCGCCAAAATACGCTCACGATAAGCGATAGCATCAGCGGCTGTTTTGACGGGTGGCACCAAATTTGGCATACAAATGGCGCGGCGAAAATTGGCCGCAGCATGTGGCACCGTCGTGGCAAGCGCCTGCCCATCCCGTAAATGAATGTGCCAATCATCAGGTGCGGTAATAGTAAAATTATTGATAGGTGCAGTCGCTGCGCTCATGATTTCCTCGAACAGTTTTGAGAGTGCCTTAAAAAAACAACGTCAAAAACCGATAATTGAAGCGTTGAAAAACTTGTGCATGATAGCAGTTTTAGCCAAAAAACGACATGAAAATATTCGCAAGCCAAGTACACTGACAAATAATACGTCAGTTTATGTCGTTTCGATGATTGTGTTAATGGGTTTTGGATTTACTACTGGGTTTGTTATTTGCTTTATTGTTTATCTTATTATCCACCTAGTTATTCGCTTTGTTATCCACTTTTTTATTCGCTTTGTCATCTGCCTTATTATCCATCGTGTTATTTGCTTTTTTATCAGGCTTTTTAGCGGATTTTTTGTCAGTAGCCGTTGTTGACGATGAGACTTTCTGCGCTTTTTGTGGCGCTTTTTGTTTTACAGTTTTATCGTTAGTCGCTGATTTTTTGCTAGCGTTAGCGTTTTTTTCAGAGGGTTGCTTGCCGCCTTTGGTCGCTAAGTTAGCTTTTTTAACATCTTTTTTAGAGTCAGCATTAGAATCATTGCCAAAATCAGGGCTGGTCGTTTTTTTGCGCTCTTTGTTAAGCTGCTTTTTGTCGGATTTTTTCGTATCTCGCGCTTTTTCAGCGTGCGCTGAATGCTTATTATCTTGTGATTTTTGATTATCTCGCGGTTTATTATTCTCTTGTAATTCAGAGATAGCTGCTTTTTTGCTAGGCTCAGTCATTGTTATCGGATTAGTCATATCCGCTATAGAGGCGACTTTTACTATCGCCACATCGTGATAAACTGGGTGTGCCACTGACATTTTTGCTGAGGGTTGGGTGGCGGCAGGCTTATCTTTGACGCTCACCAATGCGCCTACCCCGCCAAAAACGGCGACAGACAATACAGTGGCTGTCGCAATCCAATTTTTTTGTAGCTTATCTATCCAATAAGCGGGTTTGCGAACTTGTGGTTTGGCAAAAATATCGCTGGTTGAAAGGGCTGTTTGTGCGTTTGATGTCACCGCTTTACTTATTTGGAGTTTACCGTTTGAAATCACATGTTGATTGAGGTGAGCATGCGGGATGGTTATTGGCGCAATTTTAAAAAAATTGGACGCTTTATAAATAGTTATTTGCTGGACAATATGCTGTTGATAGATAGGCAAATCCGCAATATTTTGAATTTTTGACCATTTTAATTGCTGTTGATGTATTGCTTGAAAACTGACAGCGCGCCTAAAATCCACTGCATTCATCAGCCCCGTATCTTCTGGTGACATAAAAAAAACCGGCTGCATCGCAAGCCACTCAGTAATCTGCGCTGAGTCTATGTTGTTTTGTAGTGAGCTTATCATATTTGCCAAATTTATCAGCGCCAATGCAGTGATGGTTTGCCAGATAGTTAACAGGTTATCTAAAGGCAGATGGGTTTTTTCCAGTAGCACGCCGGCAATCATGGTTTTTTGGGTTTCATCGTCAAACAACTGCTCAAAAATCGATAGGCTATTTTTAGACAGTTGTTTTAAGGTTACAAAGTTGATGCCTTTTTCAGTCAAATTTTTTGTAACTAAACTAGTGAAAAATTCGGAGGTAAAACTATTTTTATCTGTTACCTGTGCCAAATTTTGATGGATTAATGACAGATTTTGCTGAATTTTTGCCGACAATTGGTAAAGAACGACTTTTAACAGCTCAGGCATGACTTTTTTTAGATAACAAATTGATACGTGTGACCCATCTGCTACTATTGGCAGCAATGGTGGCAGAGTGTTTGCCCAAAAATGATATAACGATATATGGTCAATGATATTACAAGTTGTGGAAAGATTTTTTGACAGCATACTTTATCACTTAATTTACATTTTTTGGCATTGGGGTGGTTAGTGAGTTTTTAGCAATATCGTAGATGCAGGGCAACTTCTTTATACGCCCTCTAAAAAAATAGCGTTAAATTTAGAAATCTTGTTGACACCTTACCATTTTAATTCGATTAAATTCATCAAATTATGATTAGAATTTGTTGTAACTTTTGTGCAAACTTAGTAAAGTAGATAGCATCAAAAATTATATTTTAGCATCAATCACGTAACATTTTTTGCTTATCGAAAAATTGGTAATTTTTTTATATCTATCGATTTATTTAGCAGCCTTACTTACTGTCTCTAGGATAACTTTATGGCTATCTCTACCAACCTAATCAAGTCCTTTCAACTCTCTGCATTGACGACCGCACTTGCCCTCGCGGGTTGTGGCGGTGGTGGCGGTAATGATACATTGCCGCCGCCTGTGAAAACAGGTACGGTCAGTGTCACTAACCCAAGCACGGGTACAGATTCGACCACTACGACCAATCTTGCCAGTGTCAAAAAAGTTCAATTAGTCAGTACCAGTTCTGATTTTTATATGAATGTTGGCGATAGTGTAGAGTTAACTGTCTACGCCTTAAACAGTAACAATATCGGTGTTGCTAGTGTCCCGGTAAGCGTTCAGATTACAGACCCAAGCGTAACAGGCGTGTTTAGTGGAATTAGTCCAAATTTAGTCACTGATGACACGGGTAAAGCGGTTATCAAACTTGATATTAAGTCTTTGACCAATGATCAAAAAAACTATTTAAAACAAAATGGTTTGGTTGTGACTACCACAGTAGGTACAGTTTCAACAAGTAAAACCCTAAAAGGCACCGATGTTAATACCACGACCCCAACGCCTACCGTGACTGTCAGTAATTTACTATTAATTAGCGACAGCCAAAATATTACGTTGGTAAAAGGTACGAAAATTAATGTTACGGCATTAGCAGTGGATAAAGACAATAATATCATTCCGAACACGACCATCGATTTTAATATCGGAAATTCAGTTCTTAGTGGTATTTTTGCTAATAGTAATTTAAGTGTGTTAACCAATGACAGAGGTGAAGCAATTTTGGAGTTAGAGCTCAAATCCTTGTCAGCTGAACAAATAAGTTATCTGTTAAATACTGGATTAACCATTAACTCAACTGCGAGAACAGGTAGTGTTGCATCCAATACTATTAATTTAAAGGGAGTCGAGCAAGGTAGTACGACGACTAAGCTAGATGTGCAAAAGGTCAATCTAACGACACCAAAACCCAACTTTAATGTACAAGTTGGTGAAAAATTCACAGTTACTGCTTCAGTGTTAAACAGTTCAAACACTGGTCTAGGTGGTGTACCTGTCCAATTTAAACTTGATGACCCAAGTACGACAGGTGTTTATGCGGTTTCTGATACCTCTAATGTGGTAACAAATGCCAGTGGTGAGGCGACCATCGAGCTTGAAGTAAAATCTGAAGCTGCTAAAGCTAAACTATTGTCACAGGGCATTAATATCACAGCCACTGCAAAAAATACGACTGGCACTACCCCTGTTGACGTAACAAATAAATTAAATATCTTGGGTAAAGACCCCGCATTTAATGAAAATATTACTAAGGTTTCAAAAGTCGGTCTTTCTTCTAGTCTTACTAACAACGAGTTTGATTTAACAGTCGGTAATACCTTTACTGTGACTGCCAATGTGTTAGATGCATCTCAAGGTGCGTTAGCTAACGTACCAGTGACATTTACCTTACCTGGACTAGATCAAACGGGTATCGCTAATTTGTCGGGCTCAACAGTCACCACTGATGCCCAAGGCAAGGCCACTATTAATTTGTCCCTTACCTCTCTTAATGCAACTCAACGTAGTTACTTAATGAGTAATGGTTTAACTGTTAACGCATCAGTTGCTAATGGTACTAGTGTTGCACCTATAAAATTATCAGCGAAACAATCTTCCACCCTTCCTGTTACGGTTGAAAGTGTTTCAGTCGTAGCAGATAGCGATAATATTTTGATGACAGCGGGTAGCACTGTAAAAGTCACTGCCATCGCACTGGATAAAAATTTTGGTGGATTGGCGAATCAAACTTTAACGGTTAAAATTCCAGACCCATCAGCTACGGGCGTGTACAATATTACAGGCTCAACGATTACCACTGATTCAAAAGGCGAAGCGATTTTTAACCTGCAAATCAAATCTGCCTTAACTGCTGCACAAAAACAGGCACTGGCTAATGGTTTGGTAGTTGATATCACTGCCGCCAATGGCAAAACTAGTCAAATCAAATTATCGGCAAAAGCAGTCAATGATGTCGTAGTTTCAAATGTTAACTTAACTTCCAATGTCACCAATATTCCCCTATCTGTGGGTAGCCAGTTCACAGTTACTGCTAATGTGAGCGATGCACAAAACGGTACCATTGCCAACTCACCAGTAACTTTTAGCCTACCATCTTTAGCGGATTATGGTGTGACAAGTTTGTCGCCATCAACCATTATTACCGATGATAAGGGTCAGGCTATTATTACATTGCAAGTTCAGTCGCTGACTGATACCCAAAGAGCCAACTTATTAAAAGGCTTTACCATTAATGCCACTGCCAATGGTAAAGTGGCACCTGCGCTTACTTTAACAGGCATGGATACTATCAAGCGCTTTGATGTAAAAGCAGTCAATTTATCAAGCCCTATCAGTAAATTTAATATCAAAACAGGAGAGCGATTTACGGTTACTGCATCTGTATTAGGTGCTAACAATACAGGTATAGGTGGCGCTCCTGTTGAGTTTACTATTGATAATCCTAGTTTGACTGGTGTTTATGCTGTCTCTGATACGACCAATGTTATTACTAACGTAAATGGTGAAGCGACTATTGAGCTTGAAGTTAAGTCAGAAGCCGCTAAGCAATTACTGTTAACTGATGGCGTAACTATCACTGCGATTGCTAAAAACACGTTAAATAATCCACCTGCTGATATCAGCGGCAAGAAAACTATTCTTGGCACCGATCCAACGTTAAGTGCCAATATTGCTAAAGTCAGTAAAGCTTTATTAGTATCTAGCGTGAACCCATTTGATCTGACGGTAGGGAATAAGCTGTCAATCACAGCATCCATCGCAGATGCTAACAATGGCAAATTAGATGGTGTACCTGTTAGTTTTACCTTACCTGATTTAGATAAAACAGGTATCGCTAATCTGTCAGGTTCTACCATCGTCACGAATGCCAATGGTGAAGCAATCATTAATCTTGAAATTAAATCATTGTCTGCAGACCAACGTAACTATATACTTACCAATGGCTTGACAGTTAAAGCCGCAGTGCCTAATGGTACAGTAATTTCACCGCTACAGCTCTCGGCTAAAAACGTTACGACGCCTGATAATACAATTGATTCAATTTCAGTTACGGCTGATTCCAACAATATTATTATGGCGGCAGGTAGTCGTGTACGTGTCACCGCTGTTGCACTTGACAAGAATTTCGGTGGGATTAAAGGCCAAAACCTAACCGTCAATATTCCAAATCCAGCATTAACAGGTGTCTTTAATTTAAGCGGCTCTACCGTTACTACTAATGACAAAGGCGAAGCCATTATTGACCTTGAAGTTAAAACAACCTTGACTGATGCTCAGAAAGCCGCACTTTTAAATGGTTTAAATGTAACTGTAGCCGCACAAAATGGTCGACAAGGTGTTATTAATCTTGCTGCCAAAGCGGCCAATGAAGTATCGGTAAGCACAGTTAATCTAACAGGCTCAAATATTCCTTTAACCATTGGTAGCCAAGTTAAAGTGGTCGCTACTGTATTAGACGACCAAAAAGGTGTCGTTAAAAACACGCCTGTCACGTTTACTCTGCCAAGCTTTGCAGATACAGGTGTAGCCAGTTTATCCGCTTCTACGGTATTAACAGATGATAAGGGTGAAGCGGTCATTACTTTAGAGGTGAAATCGCTTACAGATGCGCAAAAACAAGCATTACTTAACGGTTTTACCATCAATGCCACATCCAACGGTAAAGCTGCACCTGCCTTAATATTAAAAGGCGTGGATACCAGTGTCAAACGCCTTGATGTCAAATCGGTCAAATTAACATCGCCCGTTAATCCATTTAATATCAAAATTGGCGAACGCTTCACTGTGACTGCGTCAGTACTCAATGGTAATAATACTGGTATTGGCGGGGCACCTGTTGAATTCAATCTGCTAACTAACCCATCCGTATCGGGTGTGTATGCAGTTTCTGATACCTCAAATATCACCACTAATGCCAGTGGTGAAGCCACGATTGAGCTAGAAGTCAAATCGACAGCTGCCAAAGACTACCTGATTCAAAACGGTATCAGCATCCAAGCGGTATCTAAGAATACCATGAACACGACACCAGTTGACGTTAAAGGTAATATCACCTTAAAAGGCATCGATCCTTCAGCAGTGCCAGTCGAAGCTAATATTGCGTTAGTCAAACAAGGTGCATTGAGTAGTAGTTTATCTAATAATATTTTCGATTTGACCGTGGGTACTACCTTTGATATTACTGCGTCGGTAGCAGATGCCAATCAGGGTCCATTGAGCAAAGTACCTGTCACTTTCTCATTGCCAGGGTTGGAATCAACGGGTATTGCTAATTTATCAGGGTCAACGGTTACTACCGATACGCAAGGCAAAGCCGTTATCAAGCTACGTATTGACTCTTTATCAAAAACCCAACGTAATTATCTACTTACCAATGGTTTAGTAGTCAACGCGACAGTACCAAATGGCACCAAAATTAATCCGATTAAACTCACTGCCAGAGATGCAGGGATTGATAGCGTCATTACCTCTATCGCTGTCACCGCTGATAGAGATGATATTTTGATGATGGCAGGCTCTAAAGTCCATGTGACTGCTTCTGCATTGAATGGTAACTTTGGCGGAGTCGCTGCCAGTGATTTGACATTTAGCATTCCAGATCCAGCGTTGACTAATGTCTTTAATATCACGGGTACAACCGTGAAAACGGACGAAAAAGGCGAAGCCAGTATCGATTTAGAAGTCAAAAACTTATTAACCGCTAGCCAAAAAGCCTATCTACAAAATGGTCTAAAAGTTAAAGTCACTGCCCCAAGTGGCGCTGTAGGTGAAATCACGCTAAAAGCCAAAGCCGTCAATGAAGTGAGCATTGATAAAGTGGTCTTAGAGAATTTCCCAAATACGCCAGTCGTATTGAGCCAAGGCAATGAGTTCATTGTGATGGCTCACACAGTCGATGCTCAAAACGGTGCTGTTACCAATGCGCCTGTTACTTTCAACCTACCAGACCCGACAACCACTGGCATTGTGAGCTTATCGCCTTCTACAGTATTGACCAGTGAAGTCGCTGCACCTGTAGAGCCGATGATTGGCGAGCGAGCAGTAATTATCCCTAAGGGGACAGCTTATATCCGTTTACGCGTGATAGACCCAGCCAAAGCGGAAAAATTGATTGCAAGTGGCTATATGGTAAAAGCCGTATCTAACGGTAATGTAACACAAACACTCAATGTACCTCTCACCAAAACCGCCGCACAACCGACAGTGAATGACATTGCTAAAGTCAATTTGGTTACAGATGTTAATACGCTAACTACCAATAATGGTGATACAATCAACGTGACTGCCCAAGTGCGTGATGCCAAAAATTTCAGCCTAGCGAACATGCCAGTTAGCTTTACGCTATTGGATGCGGCAGCTGCAACGGGTATAATTAATACCACCCCACTTCAGACAACCACCAATGCCAATGGTGAAGCGGTATTAACTTTAAAAGTCGGTGCACTCACCCCAGACCAAAAATATTATCTACAAACCAGTGGCCTATCATTTAAAGCAACTGCCGGTGCTATCACTAGCTCAACGGTCACCTTAAGAACCCAAGAAGCGATTACGGCCAATAGCGTCAACACATTGTTATTAACCAGTGATTCAGCAATTCAATTGGCTATTGGCTCAAAAGTCAAAGTCACAGCGCTGGCAGTAGATAAAAACGGCGCCGTCGTGCCAAATGCGCAAGTCAGCTTCAAAGTTCCAACGGATTCTGGCTTGGTCAATAACACAGGTGCGGTTGTCAATACTAACGCCAATGGTGAAGCAACCATTGAAGTTGAAATCAAAGACCTTGCCAAGGCAACGACTGCTTTACAAAATGGTTTAGTCGTCACTGCCCAATCTGGTGTGTCTGTAGGTACGACCACTATCGTCAGTGCAAGCAGTCAATCAGCAACCCAAGCTTACAATGTATTTGTCAGTAAATCTAAAGATGAACTGAGAACTGGTAATGATAGCCTGTCAATGACTATCCGAGTAACAGATATTAATGGTGGTATTAAGGCAAATGTGCCAGTTTATCTACAAATTCTTGAAGATGGCATTGCACGTGGTTTATCATTTAACAAAGTTTCAACCTTAAAAACAGATGATAAAGGACTTGTCACGGTTGATTTATCACAAAATGATATTGGTCTAGTTTCTCGACTCAATGGCACTGGCAAAATCAGCGTAATTGTAAACGATGGTGTATACAGAGCTGAAAAAGAAGAAGTCACAATCCCAATTACAGGCACGACGATTGATAACTTATTTGTTTCTAATAAAGAAATCAGTGCTACCACTAACAGCACTATTTCAGCAACAGCTTTAGATGGTAGTGGCAAACCATTTGCTAATACCAAAGTTGAACTATTGTTGAGTGATAAGTCATTAGCCACGCCTAAATTTTATACCACAGATGCACAGGGTAAGTTTACCTTTACCGTTTCTCAAGCAGAACTCGGTGGACAAGCAACCAAATATCCGCTATCAGTGAAGTTATTTGGTACTAATTCACAAGGCGTTGAGATTAGCTCTTCACCAATCGCTTTGACTGAACTGAAGGTTGTCAGCCAAACTGAAACCAAGTTAGAAGTAAGCGCCAATAATGTGTTAATGGCAAATAATGAAATCATGGTCAATACCACAGGTCAAATTACGATTTTAAGACCTAAAGATAAAAATGGTTTTGCTATTCCTAACTACGTCCCTGATAGCGATCCTAATAAAGATGCAGAGAATAGAAAGAGAGCCACTGTTTATTTATCAACCAATAAAGGTACATTAAATGGTCAAGGTACTAGAGTTGAAGGTTTAGTCCAACAACGTACTAATAATGAGGGAGTACTTGAAAACTACGTTAATTTTACAATTAGCTCGCCTGTCGCAAACACAGCCAATTTAGTACTTGAATACAATGGTGAGCAAGTATTTACAGATAGCATTAGCTTCTTAACGGCAGATGTTAAAAAGCTATTACTTCAAATTGAGCGTACAACATTATCGACCAATGGCGAAACCAATGTGATTGCCACTGTTAAAGACTCAAACGACTTGCCTGTTAAGAATGCGATTGTTGAATTTTCACTTGTTCAAGACGCTTCAGGTGGACGTCTCGAGAAAGGTTATGCCATTACAGATGATAGCGGTAATGCAATAGTTAAATACTATTCAGGTCGTACTCCAACAGCAAACGATGCTGTGCAAATTCGTACGACGGTTAATTCAATTCAGGTAAATGGCAATGCACAAACAGTTACCCCATTGACTTCCGAAATTAAAACCTTGACTGTACAGACCAATGCGACATTTATTGGTTTCGGTTTTGCTGATAAGATTCGCCAACATCCAGATGGTCGCAATATTTACTATGTTTACGATGGTTCTATTTTTGTTAATAACAATATTAGTCAGCCAGCTGCCAATCAGCCTGTGTCAGTGTCGATTATTCCTGTACAGTATCTGTTAGGAGAATACTATGTAATTCCAAAAATACCAGCTGTACCTGAAGTAAAAGATGATCCTAACACTGCTCAAGATGAGTCTAGTCCAGCAGTACCTGAAGTTCCAGCAAAATGGGGAATTAGACATTATGACAGTTGGGGCGTTACCACACCTGGTGCTGTAATGTGTCTTAACGAAGATGCCAACAACAATGGTATTTTGGATGCTCTAGAAGATGCTAACAAAAATGGTAAATTAGACCCAATTAACCCAGCGACTATATTATCTGCCAGTGGAACTGAGCTAGTGAATGGTCAAACCATGATGACTGATGCAACTGGTAAGCTTGATTTTAGTATTCGATATACTAAGGAGTCTGCTGGTTGGTGGATAGGTATGATTAAAGTTACTACCAAGGTAAATGGTACTGAATTTGTCGAATACCGTACGATTACTTTACCAACCGCTGAAGAAGACGTATCTGAGCCTGATGCAACACCACCACTTCGTCCAAACTGGATCAGTCCATTTGGTCTTAGAACACAATTTAATGGTTATAAATATATTAACAACAATCCATACTGTTACTGATTTGTAGTCAGTAAAAAACCCCTTACACAATGTAAGGGGTTTTTATTTGTCACTCCAAAAATTCAAAAAACTAAGTCAACATCCGCCCCCGTGCGGTGCGTACGATATAGCCTTGCTGAATCAGATACGGCTCAATCACATCTTCAAGCGTGCCTCTATCTTCTGCCAAAGCCGCCGCAATCGACTCAACCCCCGCAGGCCCGCCATTAAAACGCTCCTCTAACATCTCAAGATAACGTCTATCAAGATTATCAAGCCCGCGTTTATCAACTGCGAGCATATCGAGTGCGCTATGCGCAATTTCAGCGGTGACGGTGCCATCGCCTTTAACTTGGGCATAGTCGCGTACGCGGCGTAGCAACCGATTGGCAATACGCGGTGTACCGCGCGAACGTCTAGCGACTTCCACTGCCCCTTCTTTGGTCATAGGCACGTTAAGCAATCCAGCCGATCTTGTGACAATGGTCGTTAAGTCCTCTACATTATAAAACTCTAATCGCTGTACGATGCCAAAACGGTCCCGCAGTGGCGAGGTCAACAAACCTGCTCGCGTGGTCGCAGCCACCAAAGTAAAAGGCGGCAAATCAAGCTTTATGGAGCGCGCAGCCGGTCCTTCGCCAATCATAATATCAAGCTGAAAATCTTCCATCGCAGGATACAAGATTTCTTCAATCATCGGGCTTAAACGGTGAATCTCATCAATAAACAGCACATCACCAGGCTCTAAATTGGTCAGCATCGCTGCCAAATCACCCGCGCGTTCAAGCACAGGACCAGACGTTGAGCGCAAATTCCCGCCCATCTCACGGGCGATAATGTTGGCGAGTGTAGTTTTACCCAGTCCAGGCGGTCCAAATATCAAGGTATGGTCGAGCGCTTCTTTTCTCGATAATGCCGCGTTGATAAACACGCCCATTTGTTCTTTAACCACAGGCTGACCGATATATTCAGCGAGTAAGGCTGGACGGATATTATTGTCATTTTGATCTTCTGAGCGCCCCATCGGACTAATCAGACGTTGCTGCGAATTGGCACTTGAAAAAGGTGGAATCATAAGTATTTGACACTAGTTGCAAGTTTTAACAGGGATAATAGCACTGGCAAATCTTGCCAGTGCTATGGGATATAGAGAGAAAAAGTAAAAAAAATTAAGGCAACACACGGTACAATGTCATATCACATCGGGTGCCTTTACTATCCTTGCACCACTGCATTTGCTCGCCTTGCTGTTTGACATAAGCAACCAAAATATCGCCGGTCTGATCAACGCGATTGCCAGAACAGTCTGTTGCATTGTTATCATATTGGGTCTGAATCGCTAGTGCAGGTAAGCCATCCCCTGTGTCAGCGTATAAATATTTGCCGTACGTAAACTCCTGACCGCTTGAACCGATAAATTGCTGATCGCGCCCAAAATTATAACGCTCTTGGCAATTTGGCTGCGCAGCGTCGGTTTTATCAAGACGTAGCTGCCACTGTCCTGCAATATTTGGCAAAATATGAGTTGACACTTGCGCCACTTGCTGTTGGGTTTTGCTATCATCGGGCAACGTACCCCCCATGGCTAGACTGGTTAAAATGCCTACCAACGAAATATTCATCAAGTCCATCGTTATTTTATTCCTGTTATCATGCCATCTTTATAAGGTAAAAAATAAGGTAAAACTCAGCTCATCTACCCATTGTTAATCAATAGTGACTGTTAATAATTTTTGGTATTTGGAGTTAATATTCAAAGATATTCAAAATGTTAAAGGCTAAATTATTCTGCTTTTAATGGGGTCAGCGCGCAAAAATTTAACCCAAAACCACAAAAATTATTTAAGCACTTTAACTTTATTTAAATACTTCAAGTTTCATATTCATCAGTGGCTTTAATCATACTTGCTTTTGGCTTTATTTGCTATAACACAATAATGCTCATAATCCAGTATTGCCAAAATATGAGGCGGTCATAAAATCTGTGCAAATTTGCTTGTCAAAAAGTTAAAAACCCAGCATAATAACCGAAGATTTCAGGAGAGAATGTTGTTTTGTTTTTCATCAAATTATGAAATACCAAAACCATCACCGAAGGCGTAAAGACCCTATAATCGCTCAGGTAAAAGGACTGGAATCGTAATTTTTGGCAGTGGCATATGCACTGCATCAAAATATAACAAATCTGGAGAGTGTATTGCTTTGCAATACCACCGAAGGGGAAAAGATTGACTTGTCTATCTGTACTATAAGCTATACTACAAGAAATTGACAAGTCGATTGAAAATCTCAGGTAACAGGACAGATAGGGCTGATAGCTACCGACATCAGGTTGGATTAGTTTTAGTGCTCTATTGATGTGCGATGTTTGGTTTTGGCGTTTTATCCCACGCTGTTAAAACATCAAATAAACCATCAAGCCGTTATTTGATTTTACCCATTCAAGGATTTGCCATGTCAGCCACAGACAAGCCTTTAAACCGCACCCCTTTTTATCAATCCCATATCGATAGCAACGGCAAAATCGTTGACTTCTCTGGTTGGGAATTGCCTATCCATTATGGCTCACAGATTCAAGAGCATGACGTCGTGCGTACGGATGCGGGCATGTTTGACGTGTCCCATATGGTCGTGACTGACATCGCCGGCAAAGACGCCAAAGCTTGGCTGCAAAAACTGCTCGCCAATGATGTCGCCAAACTCAAATTTGTCGGTAAAGCGCTTTATTCTGCCATGCTAAACGAAAACGGCGGCGTGATTGATGACTTAATCGTTTACCGGATGAACGATGCAGAGACCGAGTATCGTATCGTCTCAAATGCCGCCACCCGTGATAAAGATTTGGCACAATTTGACAAAGTCGCCAAAGACTTTGCTGTCACCATTACCGAGCGCCCAGAACTTGCTATGCTTGCGGTGCAAGGCCCTAATGCCTTGCATAAACTGAGCCAAGCCAAACCGAATTGGGCAGATAGCCTAGCCACCTTAAAACCGTTTGTGGGCAAAGATTTGACCGACATTGAAGGCGCAGATTGGTTTGTGGCGCGCACCGGTTACACGGGTGAAGACGGCGTTGAAGTCATTTTGCCACAAGCGCAAGCCTCAACATTTTTTACCTTACTCAAAGACCATGGCATCGCCCCAGCAGGATTAGGTGCCCGTGATACATTACGTCTTGAAGCGGGCATGAATTTGTACGGCCATGAGATGGATGAAACCATCAATCCATATGAATGCGGTATGGCGTGGACGTTGGCGGTAAAAGAGGATCGGGATTTTGTGGGTCGTGAAGCGATGCAAGCCAAACAAGACCAAGCGATTGCTGAGGGTAATGACGTCATGCAAGTAGGCTTAGTGCTAGAGTCACGTGGGGTACTGCGTGAAGGCATGACGGTAACGCTAGACAATGGCAAAACTGGGGTAATCACCAGCGGCACTTTTAGCCCAAGCCTAAAACAATCGATTGCGATTGCGCGTATTCCAAAGACGACGGATACAGCAGCCACCGTTGATTTGCGGGGCACAGCGACGCCAGTACGTATCATTTCGTTACCGTTTGTTAGAAATGGCAACAAACAATTCAACTGAGATTTTATCATGTTATGATGGATTTAGCGCTTATTAATGAACAACATTCAAATAATTAGTCAGCGTAATTTGAAAAATCGATAATAAATTCATCATACTTTAGAAGGTAAAATCATGAAAAAGTTACTCTTTGTTGTACCGTTTTTAGCAAGTTTGGCAGCCTGTACCTCAACCCAAGTTGCACAGCCCAGTCCGTCACAAGTGTTGGCAGTTCAAGCAAATTCACAAACCTTTAAATGTGACAACAACACTGAAGTTGTGGCATTCTATGGTGAAGAAAACGGCAGCAATGTCGCTAATTTAAAAATCACCTCGCCAATGCTCGGTCTAAACCAAGCGGCGATGGTGTTAAAACAAGATGTCTCAGGCTCGGGTAATCGTTATACCTTGTCAAATGCCACCAAAACTACCATGTATGATTGGGGCGTTAAAGGTGCAGAAGGTGCGTTAACCGTGACCTCACAAGGTCGTGATTATAACTTTGTGTGTAATGCTATTTAATCCGATTTACTCTTTAAATGGGTTAAACTGCTAATTTGGTTTTCAAGTTTGGTCGATATATAGTGTATCGACCAAATTTTTGTTACTCAGTTTGTTAAATTACTAAGCTTTTTAAATTATTAAACCTTTGAATTATAAAGCTTTTTAAAACTGGTTAGTAAAAAGGCGCCAAGTGTGACTGCTTGGCTAACAGCCTTTTATTTTCACCCCTACTTTCGCTTTGAGGAAAATAGTTATGAGCAATATTCCAGCAGATTTAAAATATGTGGCTAGTCATGAATGGTTACGCCAAGAAGAAGACGGCACTATCACCGTTGGTATTACTCACCATGCCCAAGACTTGCTCGGTGACATCGTGTATGTTGAATTGCCTGAAGTGGGTGAACACGTTGACGTGGATGCTGAAATTGCCGTGGTCGAATCGGTGAAAGCTGCCTCGGATGTCTACGCGCCCATCGCTGGTGAAATCCTAGCGGTCAATGAAGCCTTGGTAGATGCTCCAGAAACCATTAATGAAGATCCTTATGGCGAAGGTTGGTTCTTTAAAATCAAACCAGACAATGCCGATGATTACCAAGGCTTGATGGACGCAGACGAGTACCAAGATAGTATTTAATTATCTTTATCTCATTGCTTTTATCTAATCGTCGTTATAGAGCCTAGCACTAAGGTAATCGCTTGATTACCTTAGTCTATTATCCTATCAATTAACTGTAATGCATCCTTTATTTTGTTAACTTGAGAGCTGCTATGTCAACACTTACCCCGCTTGCTGACCCAAAACAAGCCAGTTTTTATGAGGTGGTGAGCACTCGCCGTTCGGTACGACGCTTTACCAAAACGCCCATCAGTGATGAGGTGCTCAATGCTTGTCTTGATATGGCGATGTTAGCGCCTAGCTCAAGTAATTTACAGCCTTGGCAATTTTTTGTGATTGAATCAGAAGAAAAGCGCCAAAAAACTGTGACTTATTGTATGAGCCAAAATGCAGCAAAAACCGCCAATAAGCTGATTGTCGTGGTCGCTCGCACTGACACGTGGCGTCAACATGCCAAAGACAATATCAAGTATTTTCCTGTCAAACCTGTACCAAAACCCGTGCAAGATTATTATGGCAAGCTCATTCCGCTGACCATGACGCGCGGTGTGATGAATGTGTTCACCCCTACTAAGTGGGCGCTGACCCAAGCCACTCGTAAAGTCAGAGGTGCGATGGTTGACCCCATCTATGATGCTGACGATCTCAAAAACTGGGCGCTCATTAGCACCTCACTGGCTGCCGAGAATTTGATGCTTGCCTTGCGTGCCCACGGTTTTGATAGTTGTCCCATGGGAGGATTTGATGAGCCACAACTCAAAAAATTGCTTGACCTCAATGAAGAGCAGCATATTTGCATGGTAATTGCTGCCGGTGAGCGCGACGAACGTGGTATCTATAGTGAGCAATACCGTTTTGAGCGTGAGCGCTTTATCGTTAAGGTGTAATATCGTTAAAGTGTAATTTTTATCCATTCAACCGATGTTTGTCATGTTAGCCATGGCAAAACCTGCTATTTTTTTCAATGTTTTATCAGACGCTAAAGGAAACTTGAATGAGTCAACCGTCTTTTCAATCATTTGCTGATTTATTCCAATCATCAGAATTTATTCATCGTCATGTTGGTATTAGCCAAGATGAAAAAGAAGCGATGCTAAAAGCCGTCGGCGCTGACAGCATGGCAAGCTTTATTGAACAGACGGTGCCAGCTTCGGTACGTCTTAGCAAAGAGCTGGATTTACCCCTCAGTATGACTGAGCATGATGCCTTGGCAAAGTTGCGCGGTTTGGCGGATAAAATCAAGGTCAATAAAAGCTATATTGGCTTAGGCTATTATCCGACTCGCCTACCTGCCGTCATTGCGCGCAATGTGCTTGAAAACCCAGGCTGGTACACGGCTTATACCCCTTATCAAGCAGAGATTGCCCAGGGTCGTTTAGAGGCATTACTCAACTTCCAACAAGTTTGTATTGACTTATCAGGTCTTGAATTGGCGGGCGCAAGTTTGCTTGATGAAGCGACGGCGGCGGCTGAAGCGATGGCGATGGCAAAACGCGTGGGTAAAAGTAAATCTAACCAATTTTTTGTTGATAGCCGTATCTACCCACAAACCTTAGATGTCATCAAAACCCGTGCCAAGTATTTTGGTTGGGATATAGTGGTCGGTGATTTCGACGTTGCCAAACAGGGTGATTTCTTTGGCGCGATTTTCCAATACGTGGGCGCGCAAGGCGATGTGGTTGATTTAACTGATATCATCAGTGCAGTCAAAGCTAAAGGCACGCAGACAATCGTTGCCGCTGATGTGATGAGTCTGGTACTTCTTAAATCACCAGGTAGCATGGGTGCGGATGTGGCACTGGGTAATACCCAGCGTTTTGGCGTGCCGATGGGCTTTGGTGGTCCACACGCGGCTTATTTTGCCTTTAAAGACAGTGCCAAGCGCTCTGCCCCAGGTCGTATCATTGGCGTATCGGTGGATGCCCAAGGTAAACAAGCCTTGCGTATGGCACTACAAACCCGTGAGCAACATATCCGCCGCGAAAAAGCCAACTCAAATATTTGTACATCGCAAGTGCTGCTAGCCAATTTGGCTGGGATGTATGCGGTGTATCATGGTCCTGAAGGCATCAAACGTATCGCCACCCGCATTCATGCGTTAGCCAGTGCTTTTGCCCAAGCCATCAAACAAGCTGGCATGTCGATTGTGCATGAGCAGTTTTTTGATACCGTGTTGGTTAATACCGAAGGTCAAACTGAGCAAATTTATCAAAATGCCCTCAATATCGGCTATAACCTGCGCAAAGTAGACGATAACCATATCGCCATTGCCTTTAACGAAACCAGTGACGCAGCGGATTTTGGTGTACTCACGCAGTTATTTACAGGCGTAGCCGCTCAATTATCCGATGATATCAGCTTATCTTTGCCAGCATCATTGCTACGTACCGATGCGATTTTAACTCATCCTGTGTTTAATCGCTATCACACCGAACATGAAATGCTGCGTTATTTGAAAAAGCTAGAAAACAAAGACTTGGCGATGAATCACAGTATGATTTCGCTGGGTAGTTGTACCATGAAACTTAACGCCACTAGCGAAATGCTACCGATTACTTGGAATGAATTTGCCAATGTGCACCCATTTGCACCTCGTGAACAAGTGGGTGGCTATATTGAAATGATTGAAGGCTTACAAGAGCAACTCAAAGCCATCACAGGGTTTGACGCTATTTCTATGCAGCCAAACTCAGGCGCATCAGGCGAGTACGCAGGACTATTGGCGATTCGTCGTTATCATGAAAGCTTAGGTCAACCCAATCGTCATATCTGTCTGATTCCGCGCTCCGCACACGGCACCAATCCTGCCACGGCACAAATGATGGGGATGGAAGTCGTCGTGGTAGCCACCGATGAGCGTGGTAACGTTGATATTGCCGACTTGACTGAAAAAGCGGAAAAATACAGTGACAATTTGGGCGCCTTGATGATTACCTACCCTTCGACGCACGGTGTGTTTGAAGAAGGTATCCGTGATATCTGCAACTTGATTCATCAACACGGCGGTCAAGTGTATATGGATGGCGCTAACATGAACGCGCAGGTCAGCATGATGCAACCTGCGGATGTCGGTGCTGACGTCCTACACATGAATTTGCACAAAACTTTCTGTATTCCACACGGCGGCGGCGGTCCTGGCATGGGTCCTATCGGCATGAAATCACATTTGGCGCCTTTTATTGCCAACCACGTCGTATCTGCGGTGCCCAATGCCCAAGATGGCATGAGTGCGGTATCGGCTGCCCCGTTTGGTTCAGCCAGCATCTTGCCTATCTCATGGATGTATATCACCATGATGGGTCGTGATGGCTTGGTGCAAGCGACAGAAGCTGCGCTATTAAATGCCAATTACACCGCTATGAAATTAAAAGACCATTACCCCGTGCTTTATAGTGGTGAAAACGGTCGCGTCGCCCATGAATGTATCATTGACATCCGCCCACTAAAAGCCGAAACAGGTATCACCGAAGTTGATATCGCCAAACGCTTAATGGATTACGGGTTTCATGCGCCTACCATGTCTTTCCCCGTGGCAGGTACTTTGATGATTGAGCCGACTGAGTCGGAAAGCAAAGAAGAGCTAGACCGCTTTATCTCAGCCTTAATTCAAATCAAAGCTGAGGCGATGAAAGTTAAAAACGGCGAGTGGCCAGCAGATAACAACCCACTGGTGAACGCACCACACACCGCGCAAGTGGTAACCGGTGACTGGGATCGTCCATACAGCCGTGAAGAAGCCGCCTATCCACTTGCCTATGTACGTGACAATAAGTTTTGGCCATCGGTGAGCCGTATCGATGATGTGTATGGCGACAAAAACTTAATCTGTTCTTGCCCCGATATCTCAAGCTATGAGAATGGTGAAATCGCAGAGTAAACCTCAATCAATACTTACCGTATTTATTACAAAAGCCATGCAAAAATGTGTGGCTTTTTGCTATAAAGCCAATTGCGAGTCAAAAGAATTCTGTTATGATGCAGGGGACTCAAAAAAATTGTAATCACTACGCGTGACTTTAAACCCATAATAAGTCAAGGATGACATTATGTTTAGTACCATTGCGATTATTATTTCGCTATTTCTATTAATGTATTTTGCCTATCGCGGCTATTCTGTATTAATTTTAGCGCCCTTGATGGCAACCCTAGCGGTGGCGCTATCAGGCGATATTCTAAGCTCACTACCTATCTATACCACCGTTTTTATGAAAGCGTTGAGTGGCTTTCTATTGAAGTTTTTTCCCATATTTTTGCTCGGGGCGGTGTTTGGTCAGCTCATGGCAGACTCTGGGGCTGCCACAGCGATTGCCAGAACGGTGGTTAGTAAATTAGGCGCGAATAAAGCCATACTGGCTGTGGTTTTGGTCTGTGCGATTTTAACCTATGGCGGTGTGTCGCTGTTTGTGGTGGCTTTTGCCATTTATCCGATTGCTAAAGATTTGTTCAAGTCAGCAGGGGTGCCAAAAAGGCTAATTCCAGGGGCGATTGCGTTAGGGTCATTTACCTTTACTATGACAGCGTTACCCGGGACACCGGCCATCCAAAACGCCATTCCCATTCCCTATTATGGTACCAATGCCTTTGCTGCACCCATACTGGGTATTATTGGTTCGCTTGTGATGTTTGGCTTGGGCATGCTGTGGCTGCAACGACGCGCCCATAGCGCCAAAACGGCTGGCGAAGGATATGGTATTCATGAAGATGATGAGCTGCACGCTGATAACCTAGACCCCCATCACACCTCTTTTATGGTGGCGATGATTCCTTTGGTATTGGTCATCGGCATCAATGCCTTGTTAACGTATGCGGTTTTTCCGAGTATGGATTTCTCTGCACTGCAAACGCAGTTTAAAGACTTGGATATAAAAGGTGCTTTGGGACTTTGGTCAATCATTATCGCTTTAGTCACCGCGATTATTGCCTTGATTGTGCTGCGTTTGGGCAAATGGACGAACTTGCAACACAGTCTTAATAAAGGCACTTACAGCTCCATGTTGCCTATTTTTAATACAGGCTCAGAAGTCGGTTATGGTGCGGTGATTGCGACATTGGCGGGGTTTGCGGTGTTACGAGATAGCGTATTAAATCTATCGCCCAATAACCCATTAATCTCAGAAGCCGTGGCTATGACCACCTTAGCGGGCATCACCGGTTCTTCTTCTGGCGGCTTGAGTATCGCGCTGCCCATTTTAGGCAAAGAATATTTGGCGCAGGCGGTGGCGCATGGCATCGATCCTGAATTATTGCATCGGGTCGCGGTGATGGCAGCAGGTGGCTTAGACACGCTACCCCATAGTGGTGCGGTGATTACGTTATTTGCCATTTGCCATTTGACCCATAAGCAATCTTATAAAGATGTCGCCATAGTGACGATGGCAATTCCGCTGATTGCGGTGACGGTGGTGATTGCTTTGGGTACCATGCTGGGTTCGTTTTAAGCGGTTTATTTTTAACCTGTTTATTTTTAATCGGTTTATTTTTAAGCCATTTAGTAGTAAAAAATCCCAATCAGTGTTGGGATTTTTTATTTATTCAGTGGTCGTTTCATGCTCGCTAGATGCCGAGTTATTGGCAATCACCGTATCTAAAATGGGTAAAATCTCTGCCATAATCCACGCTTTGCGCCAGCCACTCAGCCAAGGGCTCAATGCCGGTTTTTCTGCTGCGACAGCATAAGCATACAGCTCTGACAGCCATTTTTTTCGCATCAATACTGTCTCATCAATTGACAAGGTTTGCCCATGCTGTTTGATGGCTTTATCCAGTTGTTTTTGCACATCGCTAGACAGACTGCGATAGGGTAAAGGCAATAGAGCTGGATAGGCTGCGTCATCTTCTTTACGTACCTTATCAATCAGCGTCAAAATCTCTTGCCCATACATGCGAATCACATTGGGCTTGATACTGGTAAAACTTAGCTGCTTCATGCTAAAAGGCGGTTTTTCGACGATTTCACGGAGCGCCTGCGGGCGCAGGATAAAAGTGCGTGGTCTATTGATTGATTTGGCAAGTTGTTCGCGCCATTCGCACAGAGTTTGCAGCATGGCGAGTTGCTCGCGATTATCGCGGTAATCAGCCACACTCAAGTACAAAGCGTTATCAGGCATGCTAAAGTTGGCAAAAATTTCTTGGGTATAGCTTTGGCAGTCTTCAACCGCATATTGCCATAAACCTTGCTCGGTCAACTGTGTCTTGATGGCCGCAAACATCGGCAATAAGTAACGCACATCGTCTACCGCATAGCTTTCTTGCTCAGGTGTTAATGGGCGCTGCAACCAATCTGATTGGCTTTCACCTTTATCTACATGCACAGCAATTGTTTCTTGCAGCGATTTTTGATAGCCAAGCGAATTTTCACCGGTCAAAAAACCCAAACCAATTTGGGTATCAAACACATTGCGCAGCGCAGGCAAGTTGGAGAGTAAATAATAAATCCCCAAATCTTCGCCACACGCATGTAACACCACGGTGGGTATATCCGCTAACACTTCCCAAAACTCTTCTAAATACAGCTTGGGCGCGTCAATCAAATAAATCGCCTCACCCGTATTGATTTGGATCAGCGCAAGAATGGGAAAAAAAGTGTCGCGCTTGATGAACTCAGTGTCTAACGCAATGGTATCGACTTGCTCTAGGTCATCGAGCAGGGCAAAAAGCGCGTCCTGAGTTTTTACCCAATGGATTGGCAAGTCATGAAGTTGTTGTAATTGGGCTGGGCTTAACGGATTTTGGATGAGCATAACTTGGGTCTTGTGGACGGATAATTTAAGCGTATTTTATGATGAATCTAAGATTTTGTCTTGTCAAACTGATGAAAATATTTTATAACCGTCCACGATTTTGCAGGGCTTGACCCAGTGTCATACTATCTAAATACTCAAGCTCGCCGCCCATCGGAATTCCTTGGGCAATCCGGCTGATATGAGTGACGTAAGGCTTGACCGCTTCACTGATAAAATGCGCGGTGGTTTGCCCTTCTACAGTGGTACTGGTTGCCAAGATGATTTCTTCTACGGGAGTTTGCGCGGCTTGGTGTTGCTTTAACAGCCCAATCAGCTGATTGATGCCGAGCTGCTCGACACCAATGCCATCAATGGGTGATAAATGCCCGCCAAGCACAAAGTATTTACCGTTAAAATTGGCGGTTTGCTCGATTGCCATCATGTCTGCTGCCGTCTCTACGATACAAAGCACGCGCTCATTGCGGCGCGGATCGCTACATATCGGGCAAATATCTTCATCTGATAAACCACGGCATACTTGGCATTGTTTGATATCATGCATCGCCACAATCAAGGCTTCGCCCAGTGCTTGACCTTGCGGGCGCTTATAGCTAAGCAAATGCAGTGCCATGCGCTGGGCAGATTTGGGTCCGACCCCAGGTAGTACTTTGAGTTGTTTTACAAGTTCATCAAATTTTGGCGTAAGCATAGGCGCATTCTTATAAAAATGATAAAAAATAAAAAAAGCTGACAATCAATTATCAGCTTTTTATGGGGGTTTGCCTGCCTAATCGCAAGGCAATTTTCCACTATTTTATAGCGCTACTTTATAACCATAGTATAGTCCTAATGGGTTTAAAATAAACCATTCATGCCGGGTGGTAAACCCATGCCATTGGTGGCACTCGCCATTTCAGTCTCGTGTAGTTCATCGGCCTGACGCACGGCATCATTGATAGCAGCCGCAATCAAATCTTCAATCATATCAGGGTCGTCTTGCAGTAGGCTTGGATCGATTGATAAACGTTTGACCACATGGCGACCATTCATGGTGACTTTCACTAAGCCACTACCCGCTTCGGCATGCACTTCTTTTTCTGCCAATTTTTTCTTGGCATTTTCAACGTTTTTTTCGACTTGCTTTTGCATCATTTGCGCTTGTTGCATGAGGGCTTGTAAGTTCATGAGTGTTCCTGTTTGTTTCTAATGTTGGTGGCTCATTGTAGCGAATTTGACCGCAAACTGTCTATTGCTAATCGTTAGCCCAAATTTTTAACATACAACTGCTAATCTAAAATTACTCACATAAAAAAACTATGACTATTACTATGACAACAACTACACCCGCATCGCTAGAGGTCGCTCTCTATAAAGCCGCTGATGTTATTAAATGCGCCCAAAATATTGCCATCCTGACAGGGGCAGGCGTCTCGGCTGAAAGTGGCATTTCGACTTTTCGGGATAAACTTACCGGACTTTGGCAACAATACCAAGCCGAATATTTGGTGAGTGTTCAAGCATTTGAAAATGAGCCTGCATTGGTGTGGCAATGGCACCAATGGTGGCGTGGACAAATCGCCGATAAACAGCCCAATCCTGCCCATTTTGCCTTAGGTGAATGGCAAGCATTGGCAAAAGAGCAAGGCAAAACTTGGACGCTGTTTAGCCAAAATGTCGACAATCTGCATGAGCAAGGCGGTGCCACGGTGGCAAAACTGCATGGGGATTTGGCCAAAAATCGTTGTCATGATTGCGGCAAACCGTATACCAAAGCGATTGCTATCACAGACACTGAGTTAAAGCATTGTGAATGCGGCGGTTTGATTCGCCCGGATATTGTGTGGTTTGGCGAGATGTTGCCCCAGGAGGCTTGGCAAACAGCAGAAACGGCAACGCTCAATTGCGACGTATTGGTGAGTATCGGCACATCAAGCGTGGTCTATCCTGCGGCGGGCTTGATTGATTTGGCAAAACAACAGGGTGCAACCGTCATCGAGATTAATCCCAATCCGACCCAGAACCCAGCGGTTGACATCGTGTTACCCGACAACGCGGGAAAAATATTGCCGTTGCTGGTCAATGCGCTGAAATAAAAAAGTTAGATAAAAAAGCGCAATAAAACAGTGACATAAAAAAGCCAGTAAATTTTGCTACTGGCTTTTGGGTTCTGGCTAGTGGCTTTGGGTTTATATCAGGCGAGTGTATCCAAACCGCGTTTTAAATCAGCGATAATATCATCGACATCTTCAAGCCCCACCGAGAAGCGAATTAAGCCTTCGCTCACGCCTGCCTCGATTCTTGCTTCAGGTGTCATGCGAAAATGCGTCGTCGTCGCAGGATGGGTAATGGTGCTTTTGGCATCACCTAGGTTATTGGTAATCGAAATCATGTTGGTACTATCGATAACATGCCAGGCTGCCGCTTGGTCAGCCACCTCAAAGCCAATAATGGCGCCAAACGCACCGCCTTGTACATTTTTGAGTGCCGTGTGTTGGCGTTTGGCGATGTCATGGGATGGGTGATCGGGCAACCCTGAAAAATGCACTTTGCTGACTTTTGGGTGATTGTGCAAAAATTTAGCGATTTGATTGGCATTTTCGCAGTGGGCTTTCATACGTAGCGACAAGGTTTCTAGACCCTTTAGCAACACCCACGCATTAAATGGCGATAGACTAATCCCGCCGGTACGCACTACCCCAAAGGCTTTTTCCATTAATTCATCGTTGCCGACCAATGCACCGCCTAGCACACGGCCTTGACCGTCAATATATTTACTGGCGGAATGCAATACCACATCCGCACCCAACATCAAAGGTTTTTGAATGGCGGGGGTTGCAAAGCAGTTATCGACGATTAATAGCGCATCGTGATCATGCGCCAGCCTTGATAAAAAGCTTAAATCGGCAATTTGCGCCAAAGGATTGGAGGGGCTTTCGCAGTACAGCACCTTGGTATTTGGCTGCATCGCGTTTTGCCAAGCGTCATTGTCAAAGCAGTCGACATAACTCACCTCGACGCCAAACGCTTTAAAGTAGGTATCAAACAGGGCGACGGATGAGCCAAATAATTGCTTGGCTGCTAGCAGATGGTCACCGGCTTGCAAGTACGCCAAACACATGGTCAAAATCGCGCCCATGCCTGATGCGGTTGCAACGCAGCGCTCGCCTTCCTCTAAAGCTGCCAATCTACGCTCAAAAGCGCGCACCGTCGGATTGGTATGGCGCGAGTAGACATTGCCTTTTTTATTACCATTAAAATGGTCGGCGGCATCGGCGGCATTGTTGTATACGTAGGAGCTGGTGGTAAAAATCGCTTCGTTATGTTCGCCTTCATCGGTACGGTGGTAACCGCCCCGCACGGCGATGGTTTGGTCGGCATAGTCTAGGCTTAAATCAAGTGCATCACTTTGCCAGTTGGGGTCTAATTGGGTCATAATGTTACATCTTTTGTGCATCAAATAAATTATGATAGCATAAGTTGGATTTGACGGTGGCTTTCAAGTCAGTATTTTATGCAAAAACGCCATGACAACCAACTTTTCTTAGGTGAGTGCCACGTTAATCAGTGATTTTTTTAAAAGGATTCAGGCTTTGGTAGCAGCATTTTATTCATCATCTGTTGGCTTTGTCAGATTAGTGTTGGTCACCTTGGTATCGCAAAAACTCACGCCCAAGATTGTGACATTTTGCTTGCCATTGCTATTTACGCTGCTACTTACGCTACTTACCGCTTGCCAAATGCTGCCGAACAACCCTCATATCGCCGCTACGCCAACTGTACCAACGCAGCTGACAGGTGCGCAAAAATTTTCCGAAAAATCGCGTACACAAGGTCATTATTTAATCAGCCGTATCAGTGCCAGCAAAAACCCCTCACCAAGCAAATTTTCCGGTTATTATCCGCTGATTGATAGCAGTGATGCGTTCGCCTCACGCAGTATTTTGACCGAAATGGCTCAGCAAACCATTGATATCCAATACTATATTTGGCACAACGATGCAGCAGGGCAATTGATGCTTAAAGACTTGTACCAAGCCGCCAATCGGGGTGTCAAAGTACGACTGTTACTCGATGATTTAAACACCAATCCTGAACTTGACCAACAGCTGCTTGCCTTTGCTGCGCATGCTAATATCCAAGTGCGATTGATTAACCCCAAAGTGGTGCGCGGCTTTACCCCCGCCAATTTTGTGGTAGCACTGCCCCGCTACCAACGCCGCATGCACAATAAAAGCATGACCTTTGACCGCCAGTTATCCATCATTGGTGGGCGCAATATTGGCGATGAATATCTGCGTAAAGATAGCATTGCTGAGTTTGCTGATTTGGATGTTTTGCTTGCCGGCAAAGTGGTCAACCAAATCAATGAGAGTTTTGAAGATTATTGGGATAGTCCTCTATCGTATGATATCGAGCGTTTGGTCAAACCCTCAAAAAACCCCGATCGTAATAAAAGCGATGAGCCATTTTTGGGGACTTTGACCGCGATTGCACCGATCAACAGCCAGTCCCATCTGCATAAAAGCTCGCAACTTTATCGGGTACAAAATGGCGCAATAGTTGACAAACAACTGTATAACAAAAAAATCCAATTTCGTTGGCAACCAATGCAGTTTTTGGCAGATGATGTCAAAAAACTACTCAACCAAGATGATAAAGATAGCCGATTGGTATCCAAGCTTCGGGCACGTATTGGCACCCCAAAACAGCAATTGACCATTGTCTCATCGTATTTTGTACCCACTGACTTGGGCGTGCTGCAACTGAGCAAACTCATGGAAAACGGGGTAAAAATCAATATTTTTACCAACTCGTATGAATCAACCGATGTGCCTATCGTGCATTCTGGGTATAACGTGGCACGCGTGCCGATGCTCAAAGCAGGAATTGGACTGTATGAGCTAAAATCCTCTGCCGATGCAGACTTTCGCCGCAAAAAACGTAGCTTATATCGCAGTAAATACAGCACCAGTTTGCATACCAAAGCTTTTGCCGTGGATGACAAATATACTTTTATCGGTTCTTACAATGTGGATCCGCGCTCTGCCAATATAAATACTGAGCTTGGTGTGCTGATTGAAGATAAAGCGCTTACCAAATCCTTCCATAATACGTTCGATAACTCCATGCTCAATGTCAGTTACCGCGTGCATCTTAAGGATAATGAACAACTGACGTGGCAAACCCATGATGATAAAACCAATAAAAAGCTTATCACTTTGGATAAAGAGCCGCACATGACGTTTGTAAATGGACTTTGGCTAAAGATTTTTTCGGCATTGCCATTTAAGCGCTTATTGTAAGCAGCTATATTACAAAAAACACACATTTTTGGTAGTAAAAATAGTACCAAAATCACTATAGTATGCGGTTTCAAAAAGTAATATATCTCAACTGTTAAATCATGACGTTTGCTTGTAGTATTTATTTAAATAATTAAATTTATTACAGTTTTGATAAATTACTGTTCAATTTTTCAAGTGATTCAATTTATCGGATGAATACTGACGAATTTAATTTTTTAGCACGTTAAACAACCTATTTTTCCATTGATTATAAAGCTTGCAAACCTTTAGCCAGCTTCTAGGTAATATTGTCGACTATGCCATTTTTTCATGATGCCAACGAAGAAATTAGGGATTTAAATCGCTACGAAAAAAACGTGGTGTATTTAACGATTTTTGGGGCTTTTTTTGCTTCCTTTGATTTTACGATTTATTTTTATTTTAATGATAGTATCAATCAAGCTTTTTTCCCAGAAAATATACCTGAGTCGTTAAAGTCGATTTGTTTTTTGCTGCTGATTTTAGCCGGTTACATGTCAAGACCGCTAGGCGGTTTGATATTGGGTGATATCGGCGATCGTTATGGCAGAAAACCTGTGTTGCTGTATAGTTTGCTGTTGGTGGGTGCGTCTGGTTTAGTGATTGCCTGTTTGCCTACCTATCATCATATCGGTGTGGCAGCGATTGTTCTCATGCTATTATTGCGTTTAATTCAAGGCTTTGGCTATGGCGCTGAGGTGCCCGCTTCATGGGTATACATTGCTGAGCATATGCCACGGCGTCAATTAGGGTCAGTGTGTGGCGGTCTTATTAGTGCACTGATTTTGTCGACTTTGATGGGCAATATTTTAAGCTCCACGTTATCAAATATGCTCACCCCTACCCAGATGCAATCGTATGGTTGGCGTATTCCTTTTGTCCTCGCTAGTATCGGTACGCTATTTGCGGTGCTGTTACGAGCCAAGCTTGAAGAAACCCCGCTTTGGCTGATGGCTAAGTCTAAAAATCGCTTGGTTAAACGTCTGCCAATACGCCGAGCTATTATCAAATACCGTTATGGTACGGTGATGACGCTGGGTTTGTCTTGGTTTACCGCCAGTATTTATCTGACGATTTATTTGCTTTTGCCGATTTTGGGCATCCAGTTTTTTGATGTCGATACCAGTTTGATGATGATATCCAATGGAGTGGGTATTATCTTTGGTGGATTGGGGGCGTTAACCTATGGTTATTTTGCCGATCGTTTTAACTCAGGTCGTGTATTTACTTTAGGCTGTATATTTTTAAGCATTGCCAGTGTTATTTTCTTTGTTTCACTAAAAAACAGTAGCGAGTTACTACTGATTAACTATGCGATTTTAGGGTTTTTCTCTGGCGTGATTGGCTTAGTCCCAAGTATTTGTGTGCGTCTGTTTCCAGTGAGTGTACGCCTAAGTGGTATTAGCTTTACCTATAACGTGGCGTATGCATTGACAGGCGCATTATTGCCTGTGCTATTGGTTTATTTTTCACGTAAATTAATGCTTTCAAGCGCCTTGTATCTGGTGTTTGTCTGTGTGATTGGCATTATCATGGGTATGTTGTTGACTAATTTGCATGGTTTGTATCGCATGGAAGATAAGCGGCTGATGAATTCCTAAGCTTTTTCATCCCTGATAGTTGTTTTACCATCGCTTTTTTTAGTGCTTTCTTTGACAGATTAGCTATAGATTAGCCACTTGTTTGAATATTTGCCTATGACACTGCCTATAACCCTGCCTATGACCACAATGCAGCATAAACGATTGTCCACCGCACCGATGATTGATTGGAGTACACGCGATTACTGTTACTTTGCTCGATTATTCAATCCTTATACTTACCTTTATACTGAAATGATCAGTACCTCGGCGATATTGCAGGGAGATACAGACTATCAGCTGCGATTTTATCCCAATGAACATCCTTTGGTGCTTCAGCTTGGCGGCTCAAATCCTGACGAATTGGCGCGCTGTGCAAAAATCGGACAGGACTATGGTTACGATGAAATTAACCTAAATGTCGGCTGCCCGTCCGATCGGGTACAACATTACAAAATCGGGGCGTGCTTGATGGCAGAGCCCAAATTGGTGACAGATATTGTCTCTGCCATGCGTGATGCGGTGGATATTCCCATCACTGTCAAGCATCGTATTGGCATTGATAATTTTGATAGTTATGAGTTTATGGCGGATTTTGTAGATCATGTGGTGAAAGCAGGTTGTCAGCATGTCATCGTCCATGCGCGCACCGCTTGGCTACAAGGCTTAAGCCCTAAACAAAATCGTGAAATTCCGCCCCTTCGCTATGAGGATGTGTACCGCTTAAAGCAGGATTTTCCCGATGTATTTGTGGAAATCAATGGCGGTATCACCACTATTGATGAAATCAAAACCCATCTGACGAAAGTCGATGGTGTGATGATTGGGCGTGAAGCTTATCACAACCCTTATATTCTAGCCGAAGCCATGCAGCTGTGGGACGAGCCAGTACCTAGCCGAGCGGATATTTTTTATCAATTACTGGATTTTTTGGCAGCCAGTGACGCGCGTGGCACACCATTGACGGTCATTATGCGCCATTATTTAGGCTTGTTTCAAGGATTGACAGGCAGTCGTAAATGGCGTCAGGCACTTAGCGGGCAAAAATCCCTCTCGGTTGCCCAAGTTCGTGAAGCGGGTGAAGCGGTTTTGGCGTTAAATGCGGGTTAAAAGTTAGCTAAAAAAGACTAACTGTATAAATACTGCCACATCGCCAAGCCATTATTCATCATATGCAACACCACAGGCAATAACAGTGACCCTGACATGATACGCCCATAGCTAAATAACATCGCTAGACAAAAAATCCCCAACAACTCGACCACCCCGTATTGCATATGAATCACCGCAAATACAATACTGGTCAGCACACTGGCACCCCACATACCGAGCTTTGAGCTGGCAAGCCCTGTCCACATAAACCCGCGAAATATCACTTCTTCATAAATCGGCGCAAATACCACCATCGCCAGCACAAGCAGCCACCTTGGATGTGCGGACTCGGCAAGATTGTCCATAAACATCATGGGCTCGCGACCCAGCCAGACGGTGACTAGATTAATGATAACATTTAGCACAATCAACAGCGCGCCGCATTGTAACAACTGATACCAAGTAAAGGATTTAAGGGCAAGATAATCTTTGACACGGCTGTTTTTGAATCGAATAAACAAATAAACGCAGCCTATCACCATGGCTAAGGTAAAGCCTAACGATAGACTCATTAACGTGCCGTTTTCACTGCCCTGCAACACTTTTTCAGCGATATCCAAATCTGCTGCATCTTGTAGCACCCATGGTGCAAATAACACCACGCCCATCAATTGACTGGCAAAAAACACCGCCAATAACACCATAGATAGCACAATGGTCTTTGGCAAATCATAGATGGGGGTGCTAGGCTGTAACGATAAATTTTGCACATTAAACCTTTGAATGGCTATTGGTTTTGTTACTGGATATCATGATTGACTGAGTAAATAAGCGCTTTGATTCGTTCAAACGTACTGGCTGGGTATTCTAGCGGGAACATGTGCCCCCCTTCATGCACTTCAAAATCAATGCCCATACGCTGTTTGACCAGCGCAGGAAACCCGCGTTTGAAAAACAGGCTATCTTTACCAATTATTTGCTTGGCAGGGACAGCCGGCGGATGGTTAGGTTTTTGCCAGTAAAGTGAGGGATTAGTGCGAAACACCGCTACTTCCACCGCTTTTGGAATGGTAAGCGTCACTTGCCCATCTGCCGTATCAGTCAAGCCATAACGAATAAAATCATTAAAACAGCGCTCATCAAAGTGTCGATAGAATGCTTTATGTCGCAGATGCTCGTAGGCAACTTCACGGCTTGGCCAGATGTCACGGCGATGGCTTGATAGACCTGCAGGCGTGAGCCTATCTACCAACCGTGGGCTAAAGCGTTTTGCCCAATGTAGTGCCATTGAATAGTAGCCATGAATGAGCGGTGGGTCTAAGGCAATCACTTGGCTAAATAGCTCGGGCGCCTCATAGCTGGCTTGCAGTGTGCACAATGCGCCAAGCGAATGCCCTAGTCCGATGACCTTGGTTTGCCCGCGCGCGCTTAGGTGCGCTTGAATGCTATCAATCACTTGTTGGGTCAGTTTTTGCCAATGATTATCAACCGGATAACGCGGGTCAATCCCTAACGCTGGGATATAGACAATATCAAATTCATCACTCAGCAAATCAAACAGATATTGATAGGTTCGCGATGGAATACCATTGGCATGCGCGAAGTGTATCAGCGGTTTTTGCCCTGTCACTTCTATCGCTGTTATCCCCTCTATGCCTGTCGCTAGCGTTGGGGCAGAGGGCAAACCATTGGCTAATGGATGCTGACTCGTCTCAGATGACATGGTTATTGCATCCCTTTATCATTTGCAGCCGCTTGAGTTAATTGGCTGGCAAAGCCTTTGGAGACCGTTTCGCCAAACCCATAGCCGATTTGGCTAGCAAATTTACCGAACACTTTTTTCACCGGGTCTTCTGGGTTATATTCCACTACATTGTCTAGTTTTAGCTGAGACTCAAGGGTACTGATGCCGCCTTTTTTATCCGCCAAACCGAGATTAATCGCTTGCTCACCACTCCAAAACAACCCGGAAAAAAGCTGATTGGCGTCAGGATTTTTGAGGCGATTGCCGCGACCTTGTTTGACAGCATTAATAAAGTGGGCGTGGGTGTTATCAAGGACACCTTGTACATGCTGGCGCTCAAACTCGGAGAGCGGGCGACTCATGCTTAAAATATCTTTGTGCGCACCGGCTGTCATGGTGCCATCTTTAACGCCTAGTTTATCCATCAAACCTTGGACATTGTAGCTTGGCATAATCACGCCGATTGAGCCGACCAAGCTTGAGGGATTGACCCAAATTTCATCAGCTGCAGATGCGATATAATACGCGCCTGAAGCACCCATATCTTCGATAACGGCATACAGTTTTTTGTTAGGATGGGCTTTTCTCAATTCGGTCATGGTTTGCCAGATTTCATCGGATTGTACAGGCGAACCACCCGGTGAGTTGATGCGTAACGCCACCGCTTGCGCTTGGTCGTTGTTAAACGCTTCCGTCAATGCTTCGCCCACCGCTTGACTATTGGCTTCATTGTCGCTGCTGATAACGCCTTTGACATCGACGACGGCTAAATGCGGTTTGCTCATATCGATATCACTCACGCCACTTTTGGCAGAGCCACTACAGCCTTTTGCCACTACCGCGCCAAATAGTAGCACATACCCCAAGGTGATAAGCTTAAAGAAAATACCCCAGCGTCTTGCACGGCGCTGCTCCACAAGGCTTGCCATCAGGGTTTTTTCTAGCAATTGCCATTCTTTGCCTGCGTATGGCGCATTGGGTGGCAAGTTTTGTGCATGGTTTGGTTGAACAGGTGGCTTTGACTGTGAGGGTTGGTTGGGATCGGGTGGCCAATTATCTGACATAAAAGTTCCTTAGCAATAGGTAATTTACCGCCCATGATAGGGGGAAGCGGTCAAAATTACAATCACTGCCTTGTAGCCAAATCGTCAAGTATCAGTCCGTATCATCTGGGGTAAGCGTGTAAATTACCGCGCCCACTTGATCGGCATACAGGACTTCGAATGGGTGGTCTGCAGGCTTATCCACTGACCAACTAGCCAGCGATAATTGGCTATCTTCGCCCAGTTTTTGCGACTTATACGCGCCTGTGACCACATGCAGTAAGGAAGGTTTAGTCAACGCTAGCCACGATGGTTTAATGGATAACGTATAGGGCTGAATGAGTAAATGGGTCGCCGACACCGTGCATAATTTTTCAGTCATTTGCATGGGGATATCGCTATTTCCTGCCAACATCAGCACATCGTAGGGCTTTCTAGTTGGTGGCTTGAAACGAATGTGAATATAACAGGTTTGGGTCGCTAGCTTTTGCTCATCGGTTAAGGCTAAATCCAAGTGCCATCCCGACACCGCTGTCACTTCCAAGCCATCTTGTTGCCAACGTTGGGCGGTTTGGCAGCTGCGGGGTGTAATCGCACGAAAACTTGCAGATACAGCCTTATCTGTCACATCAAGCCTGCTGTGTTCGACATCATACCCTGCCAGCCAGTAGGCTTTAATAGGTACATGGGTTGCCAGTTGTTGCACCAGCTCATTGACACGAACACTGGGCGTTTGACTAATCACGCCAGTTAATCGGTGAACCTGCTGATTTGCCAACAGCGGATAAATATCACGGTTCAACAGCGAACTGATTTCTTCATCAACTGCAACATTACGGATAGCTGGTTTGGTTTTCAAAAAATTGGGTTTATCCGCCTGCGCAGCTTTGATTTGGTTATCGGACAAAATCAGCCAGCTATCATCGCCTTTCTTTAATAAACTAATCACCAGTTTAGGGTTATCACCAACTGCTAGAGTCGGCTTGTTGTTATTTAGGCTGCGCTGCTGCAGTGGCAATAATATCAACAAGATAGCCAGTGGCAACATCAGCATTCTAGGCAACAAGCCTTTTAACAACCCCAGTAGCGCAATGAACAAACACAGGACAAGCTGCGTTTGTGACAAGGCAAAAAATGATTGTTTGGCAACACCCGTGTCGATAAGTTGATTGAGCAAAAAGTGAAATACATTGAGCAGGGTTGTTAGCATCGACCAAATGATTTGGCTCAGCCAATCCCCTACCACAGGTAGCCAACTAACGACGCCTGCCAACATATCCAAGGGTACAACAACCAACCCTAAAAATGGTACGGCTAGCAAGTTTACCAAGATGCCAATGACGGATACTTTGCCAAAAAACCAGACCACGATGGGCAGCATCCAAAAAAATAGCCAAATTTGCAGTTTTAATAACGCCTTGAATTGATGGCTTATAATTTTAACAAAACCACTCAGCACATCGCTGCGTGCAGTAGGCGCTAGTAACTGACTAACATTGTTAATTTCAGCGGCGCTAACTGTCCCTATTGTCTCGCTAAATTTTAACAGTAAAACCACCGCCACAAAGGACAACCAAAACCCTGCTTGCCCGACTGCTGTCGGTTCTAGCCAAATCATGCCTAGCGCAACCCAAGCCAACAGCCGATAAGCAGAAAAATTAACCAATAACTGCTTCGACAGCGTGAGTAGTAACAGCATCCAAAATGTCCGCTGCGCAGGTATTTCAAAACCCACCAGCAGCGCATAAAACCCTGCCATCACCACACTCACCCAAAGCACCAACAAACTACTCGGTAATTTGACCAATAACTGCGGCGCAAGCCATTTAACGAGCCATAATAAAAGAATGGATACGATAGCAGCGAGCATCAACACATGCGGGCCTGAAATTGCTAATAAATGGCTAATCCCCGTGACTTGATAGCGATTCTTAAGGTCGCTATCCATCAGGCTTTTATCACCCGTTAACAATCCCAATAAGATTGCGTGGCTTTGAATAGCGCTTTGACCAGAACTTTGACTAGCACTCTGACTAGAATTTTGACCAGAACTTTTAAGCACGGGTTGGGCAATATCGTTTTTAGCATTGACTATAGAGGTGGATTGTTTCAGATGGGCTCTATGCAAATTGGCGAGGATTTTTTGGCGTAGTTGCCAGCGCAATTTTTCAATAGCAATAACCGTACGGTCTGTGACATGAGATGGGTTAAATTCCCGTAGGCTCGTTTTTTCAATACCGATGATCACTCCTTTTGCTTGCACACCCCGCTGTCTTAACCATTGCGCTTCATCAAATCCTAGCCTGAGCGGTTTGGCATTGCTGGGTAAACTTGTAGGCTTAGGCTTTGCAATGGGCTCAAGCTGTAATTTTACGTTAAGCTGCATGCCAGGTCTTAGCTGAGATAAGGGCGCTTCCCAATCAGGGTTGTCTTTGATGTTAGCGGTAATGAGTGCCGTTAGCGGTGGTTGAGGGGTTGCTGATGCATCAGCATCGCCGTCCTTATCAATGCGGACTTGCAGGATTTGTTTGATAAAACCATTGCCAATTAGGGCATTATCATTTGATAATCGGCTCATTTGGCTCACCGTATCGCTGATCTGATGCGATTCAACGATAGCATCCACTGTGACCGCTGAGGGCAATAACGCGTTTTCATACCGCTTGTAATGATATAAACCATAACTGGCACTCAACATGAGCGTCAGCAAAAAGATAAAACTTGCTAACAGCGGCAAGGTAAAACGGTAGGCTAATGCAGGGTTTGGTGACGCTCGTTTTAGCTGTTTACGGTTGCAGCCATGGTATAAACCTACATTGATTAGCAGCGCTATCAATAGTACTACTGATAACATCTGCCAAATTTTTGCATCATAACTGGCTAGCGCAGAACCTATCATCAAGGGTTGATTTGCTAGTGTATTTACCACTAAAAAACCCAACAAACTGGCAACCGTGATGAGCCAAATCATGTTTCATCCTTGATAAAGATAGCGATAGCTCGCTACTTCCCTTACAATTATCGAATGAACGATATAGTAAAACAAATAGCAACTTTTGGAAATTATTAATCGATGTTGACTCAATTTAGTAGCGGCAATGACAATGCCTCAGTGTTCGGCAAAAAAAGCATCCAAATCAGTCTAGGGATTGCAGGATTAATACTGGTTGTTGACTGTGGGCTATTGCTGGCCAATCGTGTTTTTCATATTGGCACCCTAGTACCATTGGGCATAGGGCTAATTTTTTTAGCCCATGCGGTATATTGGGAGCGTATCCAACTTTATTTGGCATCACAGCCGTCACTAAAAAAATTATGGCAGCTGATTTGGCTATTATTTTTTGTATGGTTGATAAGTTTTTGTGTCTTTGTCAGCTATTTAAAACAGCACTTTAATACCGATAACCATCCTAAAGCAGCGCAAGCGATTATTGTCTTAGGTGGCGGAACAAAAGATAATAAGCCGACCGATGCGGTAAAACTGCGGTTGGATAAAGCATCTGAAGTCATCAAGCGTTTTGCAAACGCAGTTGTGATAACCAGTGGTGGTTTTGATGCGGGGGAGGATGTCAGTGAAGCCAAAGCGATGGCGGACTATTTACATGACACCTATGGTATAAGCTTAGCGCATATTGCGCTTGAAGAACAAAGCACCAGCACCGAGCTCAACTTTGTCAATAGTAAAACGATTTTAGCGCAGCAAGGGATTGCCTTAAATCAACCGATAATCGCAGTCACCAGTGATTTTCACACCTTGCGCGCAAGCCTTATTGGCAAACGACAAGGATATACCAATTTACAGGTAGTCGGGTCTGACACTCCTTGGTATATCCGTCCAAATGTGTGGTTTCGCGAATACTTTGCTTTTATCAGCGGCTGGCTACTCGATGAGTATTAAGCCACCCACGTGCCATTTTGTAAGGCCAATTGCTTATCCGCCAACTGCGCCAATTGCCGGTCATGGGTGACCATCAACAGCGCGGTATTAAAATCTTTTTGTAGCTCTGACAGAATTTCAAACACCGCCTGTGCATTGGCGTAGTCTAAGTTCCCTGTGGGCTCATCTGCCAGTATTAATGAAGGCTTTGTCACCAGCGCCCTAGCAATCGCCACCCGTTGACGTTCACCGCCAGACAGCTCGCCTGGGCGATGGGTCAACCGATGTCCCAATCCTACTTTTTCCAGTAATTCAATAGACTGTTGACGCGCTACTGCGATTGGCACTGCTTTTCGCATCAATAGCGGCATTGCCACATTTTCAATGGCAGTAAACTCCGCTAACAAATGATGAAACTGATAAATAAAGCCCAAATGCTGGTTACGAAGCTCACCGCGCTGGGTTTCATTCAGATCATTGATGCGTTGCCCATGAAGCCAAACTTCCCCACTGGTCGGCACATCTAAGCCACCCAAGATATGTAGCAAGGTACTTTTACCCGACCCGCTCGTGCCAACAATGGCAATGCGCTCGCCACTGTTAATACTGATATCCAAATGATTGAGCACATTCGTGGTGGTTTTACCATCTTGATAGGTCTTGGTAATATTGTTTCCTGTTAAAATTGCCGTCATGGCTCACTCCTATTCATAACGCAATGTTTGAGCCGGTTGAATGCTAGCTGCTCGGCGTGCTGGATAAATGGTTGCCACAAAACTTATTACCAGTGAGGCTGCCACGATGATGGCTACGTCTTTCCATTCAAGTTGTGAAGGTAAATAGTTGACAAAATACGCATCAAATAAATGTAACCCAAATAAACTATTAATACCGCCTACCACATCGCTCACGGTCAACGCTAAAATCACGCCCAAAATAGTTCCCGCGACGGTACCAATCACCCCGATAAACAATCCTTGCACCATAAATACTTGGGTTATGAGCTTAGGCGACGCACCAAAGGTTTTTAAAATCGCAATGTCCGCCTTTTTATCAGTCACCAGCATCACCAAGGATGAGACGATGTTAAATGCAGCAACCAAAATAATCAAAAACAGCAATAACCCCACCATGGCTTTTTCCATTTGGATGGCACCAAATAAATTCCCATGCGTTGATGTCCAGTCACTAGGCATAAGCATATTGGGTGCTAGGCTCGCGGCTTGCTGAGCCACTTGTGGTGCGGCAAACAAATCCTTTAGCTTCATGCGAATACCTTGGGCCCCCGCAGGCAGACGCAATAACGTAGCCGCATCATTCATCGGGATGAATGCCATAATATTGTTGACTTCAGGGCTGATATCATACACCCCAGTGACGGTAAAACGCTTGAAGCGCGGAATCACGCCAGCAGGCGATGGCGAAGCTTCTGGTAACACCAAGGTGACCATATCGCCTTGTTTCACCCCCAGTGAATCCGCCATTTGCTTGCCAATCACAATGTCAAATTGACCTGCCCTTAGACTATCGACACTACCACTTTCCATATGCTGATGAATAATCGAGACTTTTTTCTCATAGCTTGGCTCAATACCTGTCACCATGATACCTGCCACTTGTCCATTCGCGGTGAGCATACCCTGTAATTGGATAAAAGGTGCGACGGCTTCAACTTTGGGGTTTTTTTGAATCGTTTGCGCTAGCGTCTGCCAATTTGGGATAATTTCACTGGCAGTGACGGTGGCTTGCGGCACCATCCCCAAAATACGACTCTTAAGTTCGCGGTCAAAGCCATTCATCACCGATAACACGGTAATGAGCACAGCGACGCCAAGCGTCAAACCCACCATTGAAATCAAAGAAATAAAAGAAATAAATCGGTTACTTCGCTCAGCACGGGTATACCGTAATCCTAAAAACAAAGCCAACGGTCGAAACATAGCATTCCTAAAAATTATCACTATTTTGATGATACAAGCAGGCAATGAAATAGCTTATGTCTAAAACCATTATTCAAGCCTGCTAAAAGCGTGTTAGTCTGACACATTTTTTTACCGTTTTGGCAAAAGTTTTTTTGCAATTTTGCTAAAAATTCGCAGAATCAAACATATCTGCGCAATAAATTGTGGATGTTTTAAGCAAAATAAGGTGAAAAAATTCTGCATGTCCCCATTAACATAGCAGAATTAAATTTCATCCCTGCTTAATCAAGGGTTAATCCATTGTTAACAGATAGGTTAATAGCTGATACTCGTTGATTTAATCAGGATGATTTGAAGGCTGATATTAGCCTATTGATAGCTGATAATGTAATCATTAAAATTTTGATAAATATCGTGACAGCTGTTTAGTTTATTAAGTTTGTTTGTAACATAAGCCTGTTGTTACTAATAAACCTGTTGTTACTTAAAGGACGTCTTATGACCAATACTCACCAACCCTCTTCTTCAAATGCCCCCAATACGATTAGTCTAAACTGTGATCAAGTGGTTGGTCATGCAGATCACTGGTCATGTTTTACCAACAATATTCCCGATGACGTCCCAAATTGGTTGCAATCGCATATCGATACTGCCACTCTCCCTACCCCACTAAAGACTACCAACGCCACGTCTTCGCATATTTTACTATCGGGTAATCAGCCAATTCATGTCAATCAAGTGATTGAAATTGATAGCAATCGCTCACCCAAACGTTTGATTAATGCGTTTCCTTGTGTCAATAGCCCGTATGGACAATGGGTCACTATTGAAGGTGTCTATAAATGTGACAATCAGATAGAGGCGATTTTGCGCTTAAAAACTGATGACAATACCGTGCTGTATGTATTTGACCAGTATTATGCCATCAATGCGCACAACTATGAAAAAAATCACCGCTACTTAATCAATCTGAGTGCATTTGCTTACACCGTAAGCTTGAGTAACCGCTCAGAAACTATTGTGGTTGATGAGCCTGAAGCGATTCGCTATCACCGCGCTTTTAATGATATTTTGACCAAAAATAATAACGTTGCCCCAAAAGACCTTGAAGCCCAAATCGCCGCTTGGCAACCTAGCGAAAACGACTTGCCGCTGGAGCCAATTGAAATCAACGTCGGTCATATGTGTGCTTATTTATTTGGTGAAACCATCGGTCAACAAGATGAAGCCTGGTGTCAAGGTCAAATTATTGGCAAACAGACTGCTAGCTTTAACGACGTTGAATTTGTATTGCTTGATGTGGTGATATTACGTGAAAGCCTTGATAATCCTGTTGTGATTCGTTTAGCGGTCAATGCCGATAACATCGATGCGACGATTCAAGTTAACGATTATATTCAAGCCAATATTTGGCTACAGGGGACTATTTTTGTGGAAAACCAGAAAAAAGCAGCCACCAATTACAGAGCGTTTTAAGCCATTCCCCTGTAAGATTATTGATTAATTTTCTTGAAGCCACTGCCGACTATGACAGTGGCTTTGTTATTTTGTAAATAAATGTAAATTTTGCGCGTTATTTTATTTAATTCATTGAGTTGACTATAATTTTATATTATCGTTATTTTAAGTTTGATTTTAATCAATTTTATCAATCAACATCATAAATCCTATAGCGGCTCAACAGCCTACCCAACATCATCCGCTAACGTTTATGAGTGTTCTATCAGTTATTTTGGGAAGATGACCCATGCCAAATCAGTCGACTAAATCCGCAGTTTCTACTTCAGACGCTATCCAAGCCCAGACTGGATTGGTAAATCACAGCCCACTCCCACTATCTGCTCAAACGACCTTAGCAGCCCAAACCACCTTAGCCACTCAAACTAGCCCAGTCAATGGTCTGATGGTTTATACCACAGGTTTGCTACTGTACCCCACCCAAGGACGCGATAAAAAAAATCACCGAATATTATCGATGATTTTCTTTGTGCTCGGGGTGTTAGTGATATTTCGGTTAACACACGGATAATGCGCGCAATATCCAAAATTATTTGATTAGCCCGATTACACTTGTGTATTGGCTAAGATGTCTTTGAAAAGCTGTTTTTGCTCAGCGCTTGGGCTTGCGGTTTGGATTGACATTAATTGTCCCATATCGCCTTCGACGCGGATTTTGCCAGACATAAAGGCTTCCATCGCACGGTTCATATCACGATCTAAAAATATCGCTTTTAAGGTATCGGCATCCAGTTTTAAGGTGGTTAAAGCGCCATCTTTCAAACCCTGATGAATTGTCCCATCGTAAAAAGCTGCATTGACTTCTTGATTGTCGCTATCGGTGACTTGTAAATTAATCGACATATTTTTAATCGCGGGTGGGAGATTTAGGTCACCTGCTTTGTTAGTTAATTCGTCAACTTTATCAAACCATTCTTGTGTTAAAATTTTAGCCATTTTAAATCCTCATTGTCGTTAGTTGTATTAGAACTTGTGCATCTTACCGAGATTTTGTAAGAATGACAATTCTCTAACCCATAATAAACCTATTTATAGAACAACGATAATGGCGCTCGGTTAACCATTTTTAGCATTGTTACTAGATAGTGTATGGGATGTTAAAAAAAATCCCCACAATTTACATGGTTTTTTTTATTTTTCATATTATAATAGTTGGTATGTAATTTTTTTTTGCGGTATGAACGTTACATTAGATGATATTTAGCAAAGATTAAGTTACAATACTTGGTGAGAATCGTGAGTTTGAGCCTATTTTACTGCTTGTAAATTTACTGTTTTGCGTCAAGATTTAGCCGCTAATTTCTTTAAAATTCATCGTGAAACTAGCCACTAAACAGTTAGCCTATCTTATAAAAAAATAACTAGTGCCAACGTATCTGACCTGATAGTTTTATTGACAGGCACAAAGGAGATTTCTGCTTAAACTTGTTGATAATATAGGCTGTAAAGGAAATCATCGAATGAATTTACAAAACACAGCAATACCTATTACCGATGATTATGAAGTGGACATCATTAAGTTGTTCTCAATCATGGCGGTAGTATACGGTATTATCGGTATGGCAATTGGGGTGTTCATTGCATCACAATTGGCATGGCCTGCCCTCAATTTTGGTATCCCTTGGCTAACATTTAGCCACTTGCGTCCATTGCACACCAACGCGGTGATTTTTGCATTTGGTGGTTGTGCGTTATTCGCAACTTCATATTATATCGTTCAAAGAACGTGTAAAACGCGTTTATTCGCACCTTATCTAGCCTGGTTCACCTTTTGGGGATGGAACCTTGTTATTGTTGGCGCAATTATTACCCTACCCTTGGGTTTAACCTCAGCGAAAGAATATGCTGAGCTTGAATGGCCCATTGATATCTTAATTGCCGTGGTGTGGATATCTTATGCTATTGTGTTTTTTGGTACGTTATTGAAACGCAAAACCTCGCATATCTACGTTGCTAACTGGTTCTTTGCTGCATTTATTTTGACCATTGCGTTACTGCATATTGTCAATAGTATGTCAATCCCTCTGAGTTTCTGGAAGTCATATTCCTTGTTTGGCGGTGCGACTGACGCTATGGTGCAATGGTGGTATGGTCACAACGCCGTAGGTTTTTACTTAACAGCCGCGTTTTTGGGTATGATGTATTACTTTGTGCCTGTACAAATCGGTCGTCCTGTTTACTCCTATCGTTTATCTATTATCCACTTTTGGGCGTTAATTGCGTCTTATATGTGGGCGGGTGGTCACCATCTTCATTATTCAGCACTCCCTGACTGGGCACAGTCTTTAGGGATGGTATTTTCTATCATTTTATTTGCGCCTTCATGGGGCGGTATGATTAATGGTGTACTTACCTTATCTGGTAGCTGGGACAAACTTCGCACAGACCCTATTATTCGTTTCTTGATTGTTGCACTGTCATTCTATGCGATGTCAACGTTTGAAGGTCCGATGATGTCAATCAAAACCGTCAATGCGTTATCCCACAATACTGACTGGACGATAGGTCACGTGCATTCTGGTGCGTTAGGCTGGGTTGGTATGATTACGGTTGGTTCATTATATGTATTGATTCCACGTATTTGGAACAAACAAAAAATGTATTCAACTGACTTAATCACCACGCATTTTTGGCTGGCTACCGCAGGTACTATTTTCTACATCGTATCGCTTTGGATTTCAGGTATTGGTCAAGGTATGATGTGGCGTGCTACAAATCCAGATGGAACGCTGGTGTATAGTTTCGTTGATACTGTCTTGTTCTCGCACTATCCTTACATTGGTCGTGCATTTGGTGGTTTATTGTATGTCACAGGTATGGTCGTTATGGCTTACAACGTCTACAAAACTATCACGATGCCAAGCACTAAAACTGTTGAAGTAGCGGATACCACTACACCTGTAGTAGAAACTGCTACCGTAAAACAGATTTAAGGAGAGACTCATGCAACTCAATCACGAAATTATTGAAAAAAACACGGGTCTTTTAGTTATCCTAATCGTTGTAGCTATTAGTTTTGCAACTTTGGTAGAAATCGTGCCATTGATTTATACCAAAGAGGTTAACCAACCTTTGCCCAATATGAAGCCATGGACCGCACTTGAATTAGAGGGTCGTGATATTTATATTCGTGAAGGCTGTCACGTTTGTCATACCCAAATGGTTCGTCCTCTTCGGGCTGAAGTGGAACGCTATGGACCTTACTCGCGCGCAGCTGAATCCGCTTGGGATCATCCCTTCTTATGGGGTTCTAAACGTACTGGACCTGATCTTGCGCGTGTGGGCGGACGCTATTCTGATGACTGGCAACGTGAACACTTGATTAACCCACAATCATTGGTACCTGAGTCTGTGATGCCATCATTTGCTTGGTTAGCAAAAAATGACGTTAACCCTGGAGAAGTACAAGCAAAAATGCGTCTATTCCGCGACCATTTCGGCGTGCCTTATAGCGATGCTGATATTGCAGGTGCACCCGATGCGGTACAAGGTAAAACTGAGCTCGATGCTGTTGTTGCGTATTTACAACAACTGGGCACTGCAATGAAAGGTCAACGTTAATGTTGGGCACATTACACAGTATCGCAACGGTCGCAGCGTTTATCGCTTTTATTGCGATTGTTTGGTGGGCTTACTCGCCAAAGAATCGCAAACGGTTTGAAGAAGATGCAAAACTTGCGTTAGATGACGAAGACCTAACAGAAGCATCACAACGCAATAAGGATAAAAAATGAGTGGATTTTGGAGTTTTTGGATAACCCTATTTTCCATCGCTTGTTGGGCTTGGATTTTGTGCTGGTTAGTCGGTGTATTGGGTTATCGCCCAAACATGTCGGATGACGGTACTACAGGCCATGAATACGATGGTATCCAAGAGTTTGACCGTCCATTACCAAAATGGTGGTTAGCAATCTTTTGGGGTACATTAGCTTGGGCACTACTATACATGCTATTGTTCCCATCAGTAATGCCAGGCTCTTGGAAAGGTATCACTACGGTAAAAGTAGATGGTCAAGATGTTCCTTGGACCAGTGCTAATGAATTAGCATCCGATCTTGAACGCAATAATGCCGTATTTACTGGCACGTTCAATGATAAAATCTTAAAAGACAAAGCAGTAACGGCGCAAATTGACAGCCTTGCTAAATTACAAGCGCAGCAAGCTAAAAATGCAGAACCGAATGCCGAATTAAAATCGCAAATTGATAAAGGTATTGTAGGACTGGCACCTGCCGTTCTAAAACTCTCTCAAGATCCGCAAGCGATTAAAATTGGTCAGCGTTTGTTCTTACAAAACTGTTCAGTGTGTCATGGCTCACAAGCGCATGGTGCACCCGGTTATCCAAACTTGACGGACAATGACTGGATTTATGGCGGTACACCCGATAAAATCTTGTTAACCCTTAATCATGGTCGCGTGGGTGGTATGCCAGCTTGGAAAGCGCAAATTGGTGAAGACGGTGTTCGCGCCGCAGCTGAATACGTATTATCACTATCACCCGGTCATGGCTCAAAAGAAAATGGTCAGTTGAACCAAACTTTGGTTAATCAAGGCAAGGCTATTTTTGATACCAACTGTGCGGTATGTCACGGTAAAGATGCCAAAGGTAATCATGATGTCGGTGCGTTGAATCTTACGGATGACACTTGGTTATATGGTGGCGACCGTGAAACGGTTCGTACGACGTTACGTAATGGTCGTGCCGGTGTGATGCCACATTGGGATACCAAACTGGGTAACGAGCGTATTATGTTATTGGCAGCGTATGTTTATTCATTAAGCGATCATAAACAAGATGGTTCTGTGATGACCCCACAAACTATCGTCAATAAAGAACGTGGTGCAGCCTCTACCCCAGTTGAAACTGCAAATGCGGTAAAATCTGCGGTGGCTAGTGCGGTAAAATAATTTTTACCCACTACTTAAAAAAGCGAGTTTTAGTTACTCGCTTTTTTATTGCGGATTGACTTTTCCTTGTCCCTCTTTACTTGCCTAGTTTTACATGCCTAGTTTTTCAAAGGCAGTTTCATCAAAACCAATGATTAACTCATTGTTTGAGACGACAATCGGGCGTTTGATGATACTGGGTTGCTCTGTCATCAAAGTGATGGCAAACTCGGTATCGGCTTTGGCTTGGGCTTTTTGCGCATCGCTAAGGTTGCGGTAGGTTGTGCCTTTGCTATTCATGATTTTGTCGATACCAACTGTTTCGACCCAATGTGCTAATGTCGGTTTATTTATCGCCTGTTTTTTGTAGTCAAAAAATTCATACTCCAAACCCAGTGCAGTTAATTTATCAAACGCCTTTTTCATGGTGCTACAGTTTTTGATACCGTAGATGGTGATGCTCATATTACCTCCTTTTTTTATCGCAATTTTTACGGTTTTAAGCTATGCTATGGGGCTTAATATACTTTCCCATTCAAATACTGCAAATTCAGACCATTATGAGTAATTCAGCTTTAACCAGTCAATACCAACCCCAAGAGATTGAGCCCGCCCAACAACAAAAATGGGAACAGCAAAATCGCTATCAAGTAAATAATGCGGCATCTGATAAGCCGTCACGTTATTTGCTGTCTATGTTTCCCTACCCCAGTGGCAAACTGCATATGGGGCACGTGCGCAACTACACGATTAGTGATGTGTTGAGTCGTTACTATCGGTTGAAAGGTTATGAAGTATTGCAGCCAATGGGCTGGGATGCGTTTGGTATGCCTGCAGAAAATGCAGCGATTGCCAATGCTGTTGCCCCTGCTGCGTGGACGTTTTCAAACATTGATAACATGCGCGCACAGCTTAAATCATTAGGACTATCGATTGACTGGTCACGTGAATTTGCTACTTGTACGCCCGAATACTACAAGTGGGAACAATGGCTATTTGTACAACTGTTCAAAAAAGGCTTGGTATACAAAAAACTCTCAACTGTGAATTGGGACCCTGTTGATAATACCGTCCTTGCCAATGAGCAAGTGGTGGATGGTCGCGGTTGGCGCTCAGGTGCGCTAATTGAAAAACGCGAAATCCCCATGTACTACTTTAATATCACCGCCTATGCAGACGAGCTGTTAAATGATTTGGATAAGCTAGAAGGTCATTGGCCACAGCAAGTGATTACCATGCAGCGCAACTGGATTGGTCGCTCTGAAGGCATGGAAATTCATTTTCCCTATACCTTAAATGGTGAAGAAAAAACCCTAGATGTATTCACTACCCGTCCTGATACCTTAATGGGCGTGACTTATGTATCGGTGGCAGCTGAGCATCCACTGGCAAAACACGCTGCCGCGACCAATCCTGCCCTACAAAGCTTTATTGAAGCCTGCAAAAAAGGCTCAGTTGCCGAAGCAGACTTAGCCAAAGCTGAAAAAATGGGTATGGATACGGGTCTGACTGTCACCCATCCGTTGACCGGTGAGCAAGTGCCTGTTTGGGTCGCTAACTATGTATTAATGAGCTACGGTTCTGGCGCTGTCATGGCAGTCCCTGCGCATGATGAACGCGACTTTGAATTTGCCAATAAATACCAGTTACCTATCAAACAAGTGATTGACCTAAAAGAACCACACAAGCAAGGTCAACAGTTTGATGCGACGACTTGGCAAGACTGGTATGGCGATAAGCAAAATGGCGTGGCTATTAACTCGGGTGAGTTAGACGGTTTAAATTTTAAACAAGCCTTTGACAACATTTTAACCCAACTTGAGCCAAAAGGCTTGGGTAAAAAAACCATCAATTATCGGCTACGCGATTGGGGAGTATCTCGCCAGCGTTATTGGGGCTGCCCAATTCCGGTCATCAACTGCGCCGACTGTGGTACAGTACCTGTCCCAGAAAATCAGCTGCCTGTGGTATTACCTTTAGATGTAGTGCCCGATGGACGTGGCAATCCCCTCAATAATCTTACTTCATTTACCGATGTCAACTGTCCATGTTGCGGCAAGCCTGCCAAACGTGAAACCGATACCTTTGATACTTTTGTAGAATCAAGCTGGTATTACGCGCGTTTTGCCTCACCCAATTATACCGATGGGATGATTAATAAAGTCGCCGCCGATAAATGGCTACCTGTAGATCAATATGTAGGTGGTGTTGAGCACGCCGTGTTACATTTGCTGTATGCGCGTTTTTTCCACAAACTCATGCGTGATGAAGGCTTGGTGCAGGGTGATGAACCCTTTGCTAATTTGCTCACCCAAGGCATGGTCTTGGCGGGTACTTATCTTCGCGAAAATGCCGATGGTAGCAAATCCTATTACTTTCCAGAAGAAGTTGATATCCGCTACAACGACAAAGGTCAGCCTATCGAAGCGACCTTAAAAGCCGATGGTCAGCCTGTCAAAATTGGCAAAATCGAAAAAATGTCGAAGTCAAAAAACAATGGTGTCGACCCCCAAGCGACCATTGATCAATATGGCGCAGATACGGTTCGACTTTACACCATGTTTACCGCACCTGTCGACCAGACGCTTGAATGGATTGACGACGGTCTAAAAGGTCCGTATAACTTTTTGAAAAAAGTCTGGCGTTATACCATCGAGCATGCCGAAACATTGGCGCAGCAATCTTTAACCGCAGCAACGCTATCGGTGAGTGACGCCCAGTCGCTTAGTAAAGCCGCTAAAAGTCTACGCCGTAAAACACATGATACGATCGGCAAATTAGATGACGCGTTTGGCAAAAACTTGGCGCTCAATACGCCTGTGTCATTTTTAATGGAGCTGTCGAACGAACTCACCGCGTTTGACATTCGTTCAGACAGCGATTTGGCGGTAGCCAATGAAGCACTGGTGACGTTATTGACCTTGCTCACCATGTACGCGCCGCACATGGCAGAAGTCCTACTTGAGGAGTTAGGGATTGATGTAATGACGCTAACTTATCCAACCGTTGATACTTCAGCCTTGGTACAAGACACTATTACCATGGTGGTGCAAGTCAACGGCAAAATCCGTGGTCAAATGGATGTGGCGCCAAATAGTGACAGCGAGTGGTTAAAAGCCGAAGCGAAACAACTCGACAGCGTCGCTAAATTTATCACCGGCGATATCGTCAAAGAAATCGTGGTGCCCAATAAACTGGTCAATATTGTGGTAAAAGCCTAATTGACCATAAGGGCTTATTGGTGACCTAAGCCCTTTTTGACCTTAAAGCTTTATCTTGACGCTTTATAATAAAGCGTTATCACAAGCAATACCGACAATCATAGACGGGTAACTAACAGACAGGTAACTATATGAATCAGCCATTTCTTCGTATCCTCCTAAGCAGTGTGTTACTGACGCAGCTACCTGCCTGTGGTTTTCATTTGCGCGGGTATGACGCGCCCATGTCACAAAATATCCCGACCACTGAGCTGATTTTTCACAATAGCCCAGAAGCCTATGCGGTCAAAAATTCGTTAAAAAAACAACTCGACCAGCTGAGCATTAACACCCAAGATAGGGTGATTGATAACAAGGCAGCCAACCAATCAAATGACGCCTTGCCTGCCAGTATTGAAGTCAAAAACATTCGCCTGCAAAACTACCAGCTACGCGGTATTTTGACCGAAATTCGCATGGTGCTAAGCGCAGAGGTGAGCTATCGCGCCATTGAAAATGGTCAACCCCGCACGCTGACCAATACGATTCAAGTACAGCGCAGCTATCAGTATGACCAAGGTGTGGTAGCTACCGACAATCCCCAAGCTGAGCAAATTAAAGTATGGTTGTATGACAACCTGGCGCAGCGTATTGCTGACCAATATGTCGCACTGAGCCTTCCTAAAATCACCAAAGTGCCTACCGCAACCACCCCCTAACCTACCTAACCTAATTGATAACACGCTGATGCAGTACAATTTTTTAAATGCCTTTCAACATCTCAAAAACAGGCAAGACCCCGCTACTGGGGTGTGGCTAATGCATGGCGATGAAGATTTGCTGTCACAGTGGCTGATAGAAAAAATGTCGCCCAATTGGCGGCAGCATAATATGGCAATTTCGCGCATGGATATTACCAGCGCCAAATCATGGCAAGCGGTTTTGGCAGAGCTAAGCAGTCTGTCACTGTTTGACGACAACAAAGCCATTATCGTTCACGGTAATCATAAACCCGATAAAGAGGCGTTGGCAGAATTAGCGCAATTTGCGACAAGCAATTCGAGCAATTGCTTAGTCATTATCAGTGATAAATACGATAAAAAAAGCCAAAGCAGTGCGTTTTTTTCGCTTTGCGACAACTTTGGTCAGGTCATCGAATGTCATCTTTATCAAGAACAGCAACGCGAACAACTGCTACAGCAACACGCGCAAGACTTTGGGCTCGAACTCACCAAACCCGCTTGGCAAATGCTGATGGCACAAACTCAGCATAATTTGCTGGCAGCTTACCAAAGTCTGTGGCGACTCTCCTATCTCTATGCTATAGCAGATGCGAATCCCCCTACCCATTTTGTGACCATCGATGAGTCTCAGCTGTTTGATGGGTTGGTGAGTCAATCTATGTTTACCACCTTTGATTTATCGGATGCCATGTTGGCAGGTGATATCGCGCAGGTTGCAAAAATCTTACAGCAACTCAAAGCCAGCGAAGAACCAGAGAGTTTGGTGTTATGGATGATAGCCAAAGACATGCGCAATATTTTAAGCTTGCAATCAGGGGCAAGCTATCAAAGCCTCGGCATTTGGCAAAGTAAGCAACAGCTGTATAGTAAAGCCCTGCATCGTCATTCCCATGACGCCACCCGAAACTGGTCGGATGCACTGTACCAAGCCGACCAAGCCATCAAAGGTCTGGTGCAACAACCAGCTTGGGAGCTCCTCTACCAACTCGCTTTTCGCCTAGCGGGTCAACCCCTATTTCACTAATTGCTTTAAAAGTTACTTTTAAAGTTGCTTTTAAAAATGCTTCGCAACCTTTGCAGATTTTCGAACAGCACGCCCATCAAGTCACCGTACAATCCACTATCCCCAAATTTTTAATGCGTTTTTGTTACTCATAACATTTATTTTATAATCCAGTAAGATTATGTCGTTATAATTAAAAATCCTTGCGACTTACCTATTTTTATTGCAATTTATTCTCATTTAGCTTTTAATGCTCAGTGGTAAAAAACTTTGTTTGTTCACTTTTAATTTTTTTTCAATTGTTTATCCCTTGATAAGGCTTGGCACGATGACCGCTACCCAAAAAAAATGGCTCAAATGGGCAATCTTAAGTTTGATCGTTATTTCGCTGGCAGCGTTAGCTTATTGGTACTTTAAACCCAAACCCCAAAAACCCAATTACATCACCGCCAATGTCGAACGTAGCGATATTGAAAACAGTGTGATGTCGACGGGCAAAATTGAAGGCATTAAACAAGTGGATGTGGGGGCTCAGGTGTCAGGGGAAGTAACAAAATTGTATGTCGAGGTTGGTGATACGGTCAAAAAAGGCGATGTCATTGCTCAAATTGACCCAGTTACCCTGCAAAATACCTTAACCACGCAGCAGGCTACTTTACAGCAAAGCAAAGCGAATTTGGAAAGTACCAAGTCCGCCTATCAGACCAAACAAGCCGCGCTTGCCACAGCGCGAGCCGACTTGAAAGGTAAAATAGCAACCTTGCAACAATCGCAAACAGAATACAATCGCCTAAAATCCTTGCTTGCCATGAATGCCATCTCCAAACAAGAGCTGGAGCAAGCGGGTACCGCTGTCAAAACAGCCCAAGCCAATGTAGACAGTGCCAAAGAAGCGATTGCGACTGCCCAAGCAAATATTGCCTCATCGCAAGCCGATATTGTTAGTGCACAACAAACCATAAAAAAATCGCAAACGGACGTCAATACGGCTGAAAAAAATCTTGGATATAGCCAAATTGTTGCCCCAATGTCAGGCACGGTGATTTCTATCACCACCAAACAAGGGCAAACAGTAAACGCCAATCAATCAGCCCCCACCATTGTGACATTGGCAGATTTGAGTAGTGTGCGCGTGAAAGCCAAAATATCAGAAGCCGATGTCGTTAACCTAAAAGTAGGGTTGCCTGTTTATTTCAATATCATTGGACGCCCAGATAAGAAATACCAAGCCACACTGTCGACCATTGGACCTGCGCCCGATGGTACTACCGCCAGTGATTCATCGACGTCAACGGATTCGGCGATTTATTATATTGGTTATTTTACTGTCCCCAATCCCGATGGCGCGCTACGCATCAATATGACAGCGCAAGTCTATATTGTTGAAAACAAAGTCAATAATGTGCTTAGCGTACCGGCTGCAGCAATCAAAAATGACCCAAAAATAGGCAGTTATGTTGAAGTCGTACAAGCCGATGGTAGTACCAAAAAACAAGCGGTCAAAACAGGTGTCACCAATCGTATTACCACCCAAATTCTTAGCGGCGTCAACCAAGGGGATAAGGTGGTTGTGGGTCAAGCAGCGGTGAGTAAATCAAGTTCATCATCTAAAAATAACGGTCGTCCACCGATGATTTAGTCATCGGTAGATGAGAACCCTAGATTGTAAACGTTGATTGTAACCTATGACGCATGCTAACTGTGAGATACACGGCTGATGATAACGCAAGACACCAAACAACCTATTATGGAAGTGAAGGATTTAATCCGCGAATTCCCTGCAGGTGATGAAAAAATTCGGGTTTTACATGGGATTGACTTGACCATTTATGAAGGCGAAATGGTCGCAATTATCGGTCAATCAGGCTCTGGTAAATCCACCTTAATGAATATCTTAGGCTGCTTAGATCAGGCGACTGCGGGCAGTTACCACATCTATGGCAAAGCGGTGGACAAACTTACCGCAGACGAACTTGCCGAGCTTCGCCGTGAGCATTTTGGCTTTATTTTTCAGCGCTATCATTTACTCGGTGACATCAATGCCCAAGACAATGTCGCCGTCCCTGCCGTGTATGCAGGGATGCCCGTGCGGCAACGTGAAGCGCGCGCCACCCAATTGTTAGACGACTTAGGGCTGGCGGCAAAAACCCAAAATCGCCCTAGCCAACTCTCCGGTGGTCAACAACAGCGTGTGTCTATCGCTCGTGCCTTAATGAATGGTGGCGACATTATTCTGGCTGATGAACCGACTGGGGCATTAGATAGCCAATCGGGTAAAGACGTGATGGCAATTTTAAGAAATCTAAATAGCCAAGGTCATACCATCATTATGGTGACCCACGATCCTTCTATCGCTGCCCAAGCCGAACGCGTGATTGAAATCAAAGACGGACGCATCCTCAAAGATTATTATACCGATAATAGATTTGATAAAACCAAAGAGGTTCAACACCTAAATTTTGCCAAAAAATCTGGTGTGACCGCGTTTTTGGACCGATTATCTGAAGCCTTTAAGATGTCCGTTTTGGCGATGAAAGCGCATAAAATGCGGACATTGTTAACCATGCTAGGTATTATCATCGGTATTGCCTCTGTGGTATCGGTAGTGGGTCTAGGACAAGGTTCTCAACAAAAAATTCTCAATGATATTAGCTCCTTAGGCACCAATACTTTAACCATACGAGATGGCTATAAATTTGGTGACCCTCGCCGTAAATACCATGATGATAATTTAACAGATGCCGATGCCAATGCTGTCGCAGAACAGCCGTATGTGCAAAGCGTCAGTCCACAAGTCAGCAGCAATAGCGCCACCGCCCGTTACCGTGAAACAGAAGCTTCTGTAAATGTCAGTGGCGTGGGCAAAGATTATCTAACGGTGAAAGGGGAAAAACTCGCACTTGGGCAAACCTTTAATGACAATAGTATCACCTCGATGACCCAAGATGTGATTATTGATAATAATGCAAAAACCGCCTTTTTTGCCAATGTCAGCGATCCCATTGGTGAAGTGATGTTGGTGGGTAGTGTGCCCGCTCGCGTCATCGGTGTATTGCAGCCGTCTGAGCAAGCTTTTGGTCCAAGTTCAGACACCCCTACCCTATATATGCCTTATACCACTGTGATGCGTAGAATGGTTGGCACCAGTCATGTAGATAGTTTTATTGTGCTACTAAAAAATACTATCTCGTCTAGTGCCGCTGAGCAAGCTGTTTCTGATTTGATAGAGCAGCGACACGGCACCGATGACTTTCGTATTCAAAACTCTGATTCAATCCGTCAGACCATTGAATCCACCACAGGCACGATGACACTACTGATTTCGTCGATAGCCATTATTTCTTTGATCGTGGGGGGTATTGGCGTCATGAATATCATGCTCGTCTCAGTCACCGAGCGCACCAGTGAAATTGGTGTGCGTATGGCAGTGGGCGCAAGGCAATCTGATATCATGCAGCAGTTTTTGATAGAAGCGATTTTGGTGTGTATCTTGGGCGGGATTTTAGGTATTAGCCTAGCGTTTGCCATCGGCGCTTTAATTAACAAATTTGCAGGGGGTAATTTCCAAGTGGTGTATTCAACCACTTCCATTGTAGCGGCGGTGGTGTGTTCCACTCTCATTGGTGTGGTTTTTGGGTTTATTCCGGCGCGCAATGCCGCCAGACTCAATCCTGTTGATGCCTTATCAGGTGGTGAATAATCAGGTGGTGAATAAAAGTTTTATCACCTATTTAGTCATCATCTAGCTCGTCAATACCTATCTAATTAGACTTATCTAATCAAGACTAGATAAGTTAAAGGTATGATAAATCGATGAATTTACGCCTGTATTTTGATGCACATCCTTAGTTAAAAAATTTGTGCAAAAAGGCTTGCAAACTAAGATTTAATGCGTATAATATGCACTCACTTAACGGCAATAGCCAAAATAAAAACGTGAAAATCGTTTTGTATTGCCTTAAAAGTTTTGGATCGTTAGCTCAGTTGGTAGAGCAGTGGACTTTTAATCCATTGGTCCCGCGTTCGAGTCGCGGACGATCCACCATATTTTGAAAGTTTCACAATGTCATTTTATGAATTTGACTTGTGAAATCAAAATTGCTTTGCAATTTTTTAATGCTTTAGCAAATCATAGATTTGCTCTTGCGAAGCTAAAAACGTCTCCCAGACGTTTTCTTAACGCTTCTCAGGATCGTTAGCTCAGTTGGTAGAGCAGTGGACTTTTAATCCATTGGTCCCGCGTTCGAGTCGCGGACGATCCACCATATCCAAAGCCCTTATCGAATTGATAAGGGCTTTTTTTATACCCTTGATTTTTAGCGCTATGATTTAGGCTAGCAGTTTAGGTTAGACAAATAAAAATTAACGGCTCTACTTCAACGCATCTTTGATTGCATCAAATAGCTGGCTTAACGTTTAGCAAAGAAAAAAGCCAAACCATTAAAGGTTTGGCTTTTGACAGCATCGCTATTGGATACTGTAGATATAGGCTATGACTCTTAGTATAGCTTATTTTTGGTATGGATAGTTAGGTGATGTACTTAATACATAGCCTGTTGCCCCGCCCGCTGCTGCACCGATTGCCGCAGCTTTACCGATGTCGCTACGGTCGCCATCTGATTTTGCCAGTGCACCTAATGCTGCACCCGCTACCGCGCCTTGCGTCGCCGCGCGAGAAGAGCCTTGGGTAGTGACGCGGTTGCCATAGGCATCAGTGGTTGCACACGCTGTCAATGCTGTTGAACCAACAAGTGTCGCAAGTACCGCAAGTGTTTTAAGTGATTTCATACTTTTCTCCAGTAGGGTTTCCATTTGCTAAAATATCAAGTGCTTTTAGCAACTTACAGAAGTTATATTAGCGTAAATTTTTCACCCTATTGTTATGAATAAAGACTGATTTATACGTGTTTTGTAAGTAACCTTGCTATATAGTTTGGGCAGCGAATAACTTACTCAAGGTTGCGTTAACTTATTCCACAATACCAGTTCTACTATATTAGCTATGCATTAGGCATGATAACTGTTTAATAAATCGGTGAATTGCGCCTCAGTCACCACTTTCACCCCCAGTTTTTCGGCATTGGCAAGTTTACTACCCGCTTTCTCGCCTGCGAGCAGTGCGGTGGTCTTGGCAGAAACGCTGCCTGAGACTTTTGCCCCTAATGCTTGTAGTTTGGCTTTGGCTTCATCGCGTCCCATGCTTTCAAGGGTGCCTGTAATGACCCAACTTTGACCTTTAAGCGGCTGATTGCCTTCAGGCACTTGGCTGACAGGCTGCCAATGAATACCGGTTTGTAATAATCGATTGATGACTTCGATATTGTGCTCGGCACGAAAAAACTCAAAAATCGAGTCTGCGGTTTTTTCACCGACATCGGGGGTTTTTTGTAAGGCTTCAATACTCGCTGCCATGAGCGGCTGCAAGTCGCCAAATTGCATGGCTAAATTCATCGCCGTGCTCTCGCCTACGCCACCAATACCCAAGGCAAAAATAAACCGCGGTAAGGTCGTATCTTTACTTTTTTCAATGGCGGCTAGCATATTTTCGACAGATTTTTCCCCCAATTTTTCAAGGTTGATAAGCGCGTCGCGGTGATTGCTCAGCGCATAAATATCTGCGACATTTTTAACAATACCTTGCTCAAAAAAGTTAATCAACCAGCGCTCACCAAGCCCGTCGATATCCATCGCTTTACGACTGACAAAGTGAATCAGCGCTTCTTGTTGCTGGGCTGGGCAAAATAGCCCACCGGTACATCGTGCCAGCGCTTCACCTTCTGGCATGATAACGGGTGAATCACACACCGGGCAATGCGTCGGCAGGCTCACCACTTGGGCATTGGCGGGGCGCTCGTCCGTCCAAACGCGCGTAACTTTGGGTATGACATCACCGGCACGGTGTACGCTGACCATGTCCCCTGCTCGAATGTCTAAACGCTGAATTTCACCGATATTATGCAGGGTCACATTGCTCACAGTGACGCCACCGACATTGACAGGTTCAAGTTTGCCCACAGGCGTCAACTGACCTGTGCGCCCAACTTGCCACTCAATCGCATTTAGACGCGTCATCACGGTTTCGGCAGGGAATTTATAGGCAGTTGCCCAGCGTGGCTCACGGCTTAAAAAGCCCAGTTGCTCTTGCAAGGCTAAACTATTGACCTTAATCACCGTGCCATCAATTTCAAAGGGTAAGCGACTGCGTTTTTCAATCACCGCTTGATAATACGCTTGCAGCTGCGCGGCTGTTTGCACGATTTTGATATCGCTAATGCTAAACCCCAACGCTTTTAGCCAAAAAAGCGCATCGGATTGGGTGGTAATCTCAGCGGGTAAGCCTTGATTGACGGAATAGGCATAAAACGCCAGTGGACGACTTTTGGCGATATTTGGGTCAAGTTGGCGCAAACTTCCCGCAGCGGCATTACGCGGATTGGCAAAGGTTTTCTCCCCTTTCGCCTGTGCATCACGATTGAGCTTGGCAAACCCTGCTTTGGGCATGAGTACTTCGCCGCGCACTTCTAGCCGTGGTATATCAATCGCCAGCTGCAGGGGTAGATTTCGAATAGTACGCACGTTTTGGGTAATATCTTCGCCCGTTTGACCATCGCCGCGCGTGACCGCTTGGATAAATTGCCCGTTTTGGTACAACAGTGAAACCGCAAGCCCGTCAAGTTTGAGCTCGACTTCATATTCGGGGTTTTGCTGATTGACTGCCAAACGGTCATTGACCCGCCGCATAAAATTCTGTAAATCGTCAAAGGTAAATAAATTACCCAGTGACAGCATGGGTATTTGGTGGGTGACTTGGGTAAAAGATGGCAACGGCTTGTCGCCTACTTGGTTGGTAGGGCTGTCGCTTTGTACCAATTGAGGATACGCAGTTTCTAGTGCCACCAGTTCTTGGCGAAGTTGGTCGTATTCGCTATCTTCTAACAGCGGATTATCTAGGACGTAGTAAGCGTGGTTATGTTGTTTTAGCTGTGCAATGAGTTTGCGCATTTGCGCAGTAATGGCGGCTGTGTTCATAATTATGATGATTTAAAAAAGATAACGGATATTTTACAACAAAGTGATGGTTTACTTGGTCAATTTTTCAGTCATCAGGTCAGTCAAAACAATAAAACTTATAACCATAAAAAAAGGCACTCACGAGGAGTACCTTGTTTCATTTTAATAAAATCTATCGACCAAAATTAATGGCAAGCTCGCGCATGGCTTGGGTGTTTTCTTTGTTAATCGGCTCGCCTGTGTCGTCATATACCGTGGCATTTAAGTCATTGGCAAGCAGTCCTGCGATACTCATCATGCTATCAAAGCCTTGAACAGGGCGTGGGTGTGGTAGCGATAAAAATAATACCAAGCCTTTCATGGTTTGCATCGGTAGTCGATTGAGATCGAACGGTGAAATACCTTCATTATCAATCATCATCAGACTAAACCACAATAAGCCTGTCCCGTCTTTGTTTTCGTAGCGATGGAACATATTCATCGCACCAAACTTCAAGCCATACTTGTCAATCAGCTCTAATAAATAATCGCCTTTAATGTCGACAAACTGCTGATTGGGAAAAATACTGATGTTGATATTTTGAATGGCGTTGTTGAGTGGGCTGTTTTGTTCTTCGTCAATTTGCGCTTGGATATGGGTGTCCAAAATTGGGCTGTTATCGGTAAAGCTGTCATTTTTTAGCTGATTTTCATCGAAAGTATGCACAACAGGGCTGATAGTCTCTGTGGCATTGGCAAGCATGCTAAAAGCGTCGTTTTCGTTTTCCACAAATGTATGGGTTTCTGCCAATAATTTGTCATTGGCAGATTTAGTGACATTAGCATTGGCATTGGCAAAACCGCCATTGGCTGGATAGTTATCTAGGTGCAACTCGGTATCGTCAGCGCTTAGCTGTACTTCGCCTTTAGGATTGTCGGGTGTAATTTCCGCTTTAAACAGCTGGCTTTCTTCGGGCTCAGGGCGCTGATGGCGTGGAATAATAGGTAGACCATCTTTGTCATGTTCAATCGCGTCAGTCGCTAATACATCTTGGTTTTTTTGACGAATGGATTTTAGTAGCGTGTAAATACCCCAAACGATAGCAACAACCGCAAGAATGATAAGAATAAGCTGAGTGATAGACATAAACAACGACCTTTGAGAAAGACGATAACGACCCTGTTTGTAGTGTAAAAATTTTTACATTGGTATTTTTGCCGTTATACTATCATGACTTCATAAAATCAGCTAGAAAAAACCGTGACAAGGCTTGACTTTTTGCGTATTTGACAGGTGAAAATCGCTTATGCCAAATAAGCTTCCACCTCAGTCATATCCACACTGACCAGCTTGGACACCCCCGCCGTTGGCATGGTCACACCTTTGAGCTCATCGGCAATTTGCATGGCAAGTTTGTTATGACTGATAAAAACAAACTGTACGTCTTTGGCAAGCTGCTCAATTAAGCGGGTAAAGCGCGCGACATTGGCATCATCGAGCGGCGCATCGACTTCATCGAGCACACAAAATGGCGCGGGCTGCTGTTTAAAAATAGCAAAGATTAAACTTAACGCCGTTAAGGTCTTCTCACCGCCCGATAACAGCGCTAGCCGGCTGTTCTTTTTGCCTTTCGGCTGCGCCATAAGCTCTAGCCCTGACTGCCAGCCTTTGCCGCTGTTATCTTTGTCATTGGTATGGTCTGATAATACTAGCTGCGCTTGCCCGCCGCCGAACACTTGGGTAAATAGCTTGTTAAGTTCGATATTAACTTGGGTCAACATATCCATAAAAAGCTGTTTGGTCTGACTGTCAATTTGCTGGATAGCAAGTTGCAATTTGTCAATACTGGCGGTCAAATCCGAGATTTGCTCAGCAAGGGGCGCCAAGCGACTGTTCACTTCACTGAGCTCAGCCACCGCAGCATGATTGACTGCCCCAAGATTAAGCACCTGTGATGCTAACTGATCGAGTTGTCGTTGTAGTTGCTCGCGTTTGCTGCTACCCAGCAACTCAATATTGTCAGTTTTTGGCACGGCAATTTTGCGACTAGTCAATTGCTCACCAATCAATGCCACGTTTTGTTTTGCTAGTGCCCATGCGGTGTCGGTGGTGTGATATTGCTGTTGTAGTTGGCTTAACTGCTGCTGAGACTCTTGCACACCCAATTGCGCTTGATGTAGCTCGGTTTCCATGGTTTTTAAGGTCATTGTCAATTGCGTAACGCTGTCATTGGCGGTTTGCAGTTGTGTCGAGTCCACCGTGAGTTGCTGTTGTAGCTGGGGCAAGCGTGCCTGCTGCTCGCTAATTTTATGACTAAGCAGCTGCTGCTCACTGGTGAATCTTGCTTGGTCTTGGCAAGCTTTGGCAAGTTGCTGCTCACTTGCGGTGATTTGCAATTTTCCGGTTGCCAGTGTTTGGGTGATGCGATTTTGTTGTTGTTCTAGCTCGCGCTGCTGACTGGCAAACTGATTTAAGCGTTCATCGAGTGACTGGCGCTCGCTGATTTGCTGCTGTAATTGCGGTTGTAAATGCGAAAGCGTGTTGCTTAGCTCATGAACCCGCTGTTGTTCTTGCTGCAATTTGTCCGCAAAACCTAGCCCCTCTTGTTGTAGACGCTTGCTGTCACTGTCGAGGCGTTTTTTATCTTCATTAAGTTTATCGAGTGCGGATTGATATCGATACTGCTGTTGTAGTTTTTGTTGCTGGCATTGCTGTTGTTGCTGGGTTAGGCTTAGCAGTTGATTACGCGCGGTTCGGTCTTGGGCTTGCCATTCTTGCAGACTAACTCTCGCTTGTTGCAAGCGATCGGCTAGACGCTGTAGTTGCGGTTGTTGCTGCGCTAAGTGTTCATCAAGCTCTTCAATACGGGCTTCATTCATCAACTGCTGGCTAAAACTGATAACCTGCTGACCCGCATCTTGCAACAAATGGCTTAGGTTAATCAGCAGCTGCTCATTACAGAGTATCAGCTGTTGCGCTGATGTCTGCACCAGCAACCAATCGCCCGTTGGTAAGTTATTGATCAGCCCTTTATCCTGCACATCTGCCCAGTCAAGTGGCGTCGCACTGATCCAAACCTGCTGAAAAATAGCCAGATTGGGCGCCGCAATCAAAGCAGACAGTGGCAAACAACCTTCTATTAGATGGCTGTTCGCTGTGTGATTTTTCGAGGTGTGATGTAAAGTTGGTTTATTATCAATAAACAGCGCATTGTCATGGATGATTTGGGCAAAATCTTGGTCAGCCGCGATAGACCATTTGGCAAATACCGTAACTAAGGTATCAAAAACCTTGGCATACCCCTTACCTGTTTCGGTCAATTGCAGTTGACTGATAAGTTTTGGCAAACTGCTAGTATGTTCTTGATTGGCTGACTGGTGGGTAACTTGGGCAAGGACAGTTTCTTGTTGGGCTAGCAAATTTTGTAGTGTCGCGTGCTCGGTTTGCCACGCTTGGTACTGCTGCTCAGCTTGGCGATGCTGACGGGTTAAGCTGTCAACTTCATCGGCTTGGTCAGCGATAGACTCTTGACGGGCGATGATATTGACTTCAAGACGTTCAATCTCATCACTGATTCTCGTCATTTGCGTGTCTAGCTCGTTGTCATCAAACGCTGCAAATTGCTGGTCAAATGTGGCCTTAGCAGTCTGCCATGCCAATACGGCTTTGTCATGTTCGCTTTGGCGTTGTTGTTGGCGCTGTTGTTGGCTGGCATGGTGTTTGAGGGCGTTTTCACTGACGGCAAGATTTTTTTCTACGTCTTGCTTTTGCTTATTTAATGCCACTAAATTTTTCGCAATTTTCTCACGCTGCTGTTTGCAATCATCTTGTTCATCACGCAATTGGCGCAACTGTGCGGTGAGCTGTTCAAGCTTTGCAGGTAAGCCTTCAATACGCATTTGTGCTTGCTGTTTTTGTGCTTGCAACGCTTGTTGATACTCAGCAAAACGACCCAATTCAACATTGAGGATATTAAGGCGTTGTTGGTCATTGGCAAGGGCTTGTTCAGCTTGTTTCAGTAGACTTTGCGTTTCATGCTGCTGCTGCCAATAATCCTTAGCAAGATTTTGCTCGGTTTGTAGCGTGTGCTGTTGCTCAGTCAGAGCCTGCTGGGCAAGTTGCTGCTGCTCGATTAATCCTTCAATCAATACTTGCTGAGCATCCACCCGCTCACGCATCGCTTGAAAATCTGCCGCGAGTGTTTGCTGTTTTTGCCACGCCTGCCCATAGTCATCGATGAGTAGCTGTTCACTGATCGCCTGCTGCGCTTGTTGCCATTGCTGGGCTTGTTGTGCCGTTTTGGCTTGTTTTTCTAGGCGTTTTTGTTGGCTGGTCAGTTCGCTGACCATATCATGCAGCCGCGCTAAATTATCGCTTGCGGTATCGAGCTGTTTTTGGGTGTCATCACGCCGGCTTTGGTAGCGCGATACGCCCGACGCCTCTTCAATAAACTCTCGTAGCTGCAACGCATTGGCATCAATGATGCGCCCTATCATACCTTGCTCAATCACCGCATACGAGCGCGCGCCAAGACCTGTGCCCAAAAAAATATCGACCACATCACGGCGGCGTACTTTGGTGCCATTGATAAAGTAATCGGATTTGCCTTCTTTATTGATTTGCCGACGCACCGATAATTCTTGATACAGATTAAGCGCGTGGTGGATGCCGCTGCTACCATCTTCGCCGTGGGTATGTTCGAACACCAATTCTACGCTTGCCAAGCTTTTGGCGGACTTGTCTTGCGTGCCTGCAAAAATAACATCACTCATCGCGCCGCCACGAAGCTGCTTGGCGGAGGATTCGCCCAGCACCCAGCGAATGGCATCAATCACATTGGATTTGCCGCAGCCGTTGGGTCCGACAATCGCGGTAATGGTTTTGGGGAAATGAAACGTTGTAGGATTGGCAAAGGATTTAAAGCCTGCCAGTTTGAGCTGTTTTAACCGCATGTTGCTAGAGTGTAGGTATCAAAAAAAGGCGCTTATTTTAGCAAAATTTTAGCGATTATTCATTAAATCTATGCTGACTTGATCTATGCTGAATTGGTACACAGAAATCAGGCTAAACCTGCTAAAGCCTTAAGCTGATAAATCTACCATGGCATAAAAAAAGCATAAAAAAAGCATAAAAAAAACCGCTAAGTGGATTAGCGGTTTTATCAATCATATTCTCGCCACTATTATTTTGCCGGTGACGCAGTAGCAGTCGCTGTATTTGCCGTTGCAGTCGCTGTATTGGCAGGTACAGACGCTATTGTGGTGGTCGTCGTCGTGGTAGTGGTTTCAGTTTTGGCTTCTTCTTTTTTACCACAGCCCACAAGGCTGATGACTGTCACTAATGTGATTAATAATTTATTCATAGTTTTCTCCAAAAATGGTTAATGTAATCATCCATCTGATAACTTGATAGTCCGATAACTATATGATCCCAATAACTATATCACTAAATCAATCAGTATCACTCGGCTAATCAGTTTATGAAATCTCAACTTAATTTTATCAAGACGTTATGGCATTTTATGAGTTTTCTGACCATTTGGGTAGCGGCTGTGACGATTTTTTTAAGGGTTTTATGTAAATATTTATGCGTATCATCAGTCAATACGCCCAATTTTACCCACGCGATTATGTGTTACAATGATTATTAAAAATTAACCACTAAAATTTAATCGCTAAAAATTTTTAAAAGAACTATTGCTTATGTCTATGCTGCTCTCCTCACACAATGTTCAAGCCGTTCGCGCTTATTTACTTGATTTACAAGATCGTATTTGCCAAGCGCTAGAACACCAAGAAGCCACTGGCGGCTTTAATCTATATGCTGAAGGTGCCAGCAATGCCAAATTTGTCGCCGATGTTTGGGAAAGACCCGCGGAACAAGGCACTCATCAAAATTTGGGCGGTGGTCGCTCCAATGTACTTCAAGGCGGCAAAGTGATCGAAAAAGGCGGGGTGATGTTTAGCCACATTGTTATCAACCATCTGCCAGCCACTGCCACCGCTCGCCACCCTGAACTTGCCGGTCGCCAAGCGCAAGCACTCGGTGTCTCGCTGGTGATTCATCCGACCAATCCCAACGTGCCAACCAGTCATGCCAACGTGCGCATGTTTATCGCCGAAAAAGAAGGCTACGAGCCGATTTGGTGGTTTGGTGGTGGCTTTGATTTGACGCCGTTTTATCCTGTGATGGAAGACTGCGTGCATTGGCACCAAGTGTGTTATGATTTGTGCGCGCCGTTTGGGAGTGACGTTTATCCCAAGTTTAAGGCTTGGTGCGATGAGTATTTTTATTTAAAGCATCGTAACGAACAACGTGGCATCGGCGGCTTGTTTTATGATGATTTGAACACCCTTAGCATGGGTTGGGATTTTGATAAGTGCTTTGCCTTTATGCAGGCGGTAGGCAATGGCTATCTTGAAGGTATTATCCCAATTTTTGAGAAACGCAAACACACGCGCTATACCGAGCCGCAGCGTAATTTTCAGTTGTACCGTCGCGGTCGCTATGTCGAATACAATCTGGTGTATGACCGCGGCACTTTGTTTGGCTTGCAATCAAACGGGCGCATTGAGTCGATTTTGGTCAGTCTGCCGCCGCTCACGGGCTGGGAATATCGTTATGAGCCTATCGCAGGAACGCCTGAATTTGAACTCACGGATTTTTATCTAAAACCCAGAGATTGGTTGAACCTCAAGGCTTAATAAGACACAATCTTAATAAAACACAATAAAAAAGGGCAATCACAATTGCCCTTTTTTTAATGGGCGATTAACCCATTAAGTTTGGTTGTACGATTTCTATCCAGTATCCATCTGGATCCAAGATGAAGGCAATATCTTTCATCGCGCCTTCTTCAGGGCGTTTTTTGAAGGTGACTTGATGTTGCTCAAACCAAGCCACCGCTTCTTGTAGATTTGGCACGGCAAAACAAATATGCCCAAATCCTTGTGGTTCGCTGTTGCCACTGTGATAGTGAAACTCTGCATCAGACTCCGTGCCATAATTATGGGTCAATTCTAGCACCCCTGGCTGACTAAAGGTAAATGCTGCTAGCGCGGCAGTATCGGTCGGCAAATTTGCCACCTGTTCATCGGTAAGCTTTGCCAAAAAATACAAATCAAATTCCGCTTGTGGATAGCGTTTGGTTTGTAGTAGCGTCATGCCTAATACATCTTGATAAAAAGCCAAAGACACTTGCGGGTCTTTCACCCTAAGCATAGTGTGATTAAAGATAAACCCATTGGTAGCAGACAAGTTTGACATAGTGATCCTTATTGTAATATGCCTCTAAAAGAAAAAATGTTAAAAGAAAAAGACGTTGACTAAACTTCATTAATAGCGACAGTTTGCCAAAAATTCAATACTTTTTAATTTTACTTAACTTTTGGGTAAAAATATAGCCCTCATTGCTAATAACATCATGGTTCATAACATCATGGCTAATAACATTACGCTTAGGTAAGCTGCTCAATTCACTATTTACTATTCGCTATTCAATACTGGCTACTCAATAAAGGTCACTTTACCGGTGTCCAAATCATACACCGCCCCAACAATAATTAAGCTACCATTATTAACCGCATCTTCAAGAATACGAGAGCCGTGTTTGAGTTGGGTGACTGACATACGCACGTTGGCTTTAATGCCTCGATTAATCAACTCTTGCGCGTCAATGTCTTGTCCATTGGCGGTATAGATTTCATGCAAGTTGTAAACACTGGGACGAATACGGTCAACAATCGAACGTAAATTGGGCGAAAACTGCTGATCAGGATTGATCAGTGTCTCCACACAAGCCGTCACCGCGCCGCAATGTGAATGACCCAACACCACGACTAACTTGGTACCGAATTTTTCAGTGGCAAACTCAACCGAGCCAATCTGAGACGGCGCGACTACGTTACCTGCTACACGAATGACGAATAAATCACCCAAACCTTGATCGAAGACAATCTCAGCGGGCACGCGCGCATCAGAACAACCCAAAATAATCGCAAACGGTTCATGCACATGGGTGAGTGCATTAGACGCTAGCAAGGTTGATTGGGGGTTTTGCACATTCTCTACGAATCGTGCGTTGCCTTGTTTGAGCATCTCGAGCGCTTGCTCGGCAGTTTCGGGACGCGGTAAGTGACTGTTTGGCATTTGGTTTTCTCCTTTCACCCTGTGATAATAACGAACTTTTTGATGATATAAAACGCGATATTTTTTATCATTTTAAACTTTTTAAGACTCAAAAATTTTTTTAAGATGGTTGTATAGCTACTATAATACCTCATCGCCTGCCACAGTAATATGCCCATCGGCTATTTGGTTCATAAATTGCGCATAATCTTGGGCATTGCGAGCGGCAGTTTGCTCGGCATACGCTTGCATGACAGGGATGATTTCACTACCATTGCCCAGATAGCCCATAAGCGTATCGGCATTGCCCGCTTTGGTATGCGCATGCGCCAAGGCATGGCCACAGCTTTCGATATATTCATAAAAATGGGCAGCCGTCATGGTCTCAAGAGACGCCGAATACTTCATGTCCCGCAGCTGCCTGACATAAAAATCCATCTCAAAGTTATTGAGCGATGCATAGCCCAAGAAAATATCACTCGATGCCTGCATCAATTGTTGCCCTTCAACCACGCGTTTGCCTTGATGGCTAAATTGTTTTGCCAGTAAGGGTGTCAAGATAGACGCTTTGGCTTGCTTCATTTGCAATATCAGCGGCTCATGGTCGGCATCTTGGAATAATGCCACCGCACACACGGTACCGACACTCCCCACCCCAACTACTTTGAGCGCCACATCGGTAAAATCATACCGGTCAAACAATACTTGTCTATCTGACTTCAGGGTATCTCGATAAGCGTCAAAAAAGGCGTGGCTACCGGCAAAAAAAGGCTGTCCTCGGTGTGGTGGTCGCTGCAATTCACCGTCCGTTTTAAACGCACGTAACCCTGTGACAGTATCACGCTCAGTCAATTTTGGCAGCATTTTTACCGCATCATTTTTTTTGGCTTTTTCAAAATCGGCGTGACGGCGTTTACGAACAGTCACGTCTTCGGTATTTGCCAATATTTTATGGGTGTCGATTTTTTCATACCACACTTGTAGCGGTGACAAGCTGCAATGCGCTTCTAATCCATCAAGGTAACTGGTCAGCAGTTTTTCTATCGCCTTATAGCCCACCGATTCTACATACTTAAAACTTTGACTGGCGATTAAAATACTGGCAACCATTCGCTGCAAATCCCATTCAAATGGCGCAACGATGGTTTCATCAAAATCATTAATGCCAAATAATAAATTGCGTTCAGGACTGGCATAACCGCCGAAATTACTGACATGACAATCACCGCAAATCTGCTGAAACAGCCCAGAATGTTGCCCCTGCCATGCTTGGTCAAACAGCATCAAAGCGGGCATCCCACGAAAAAAAGTAAACGGTGATACACTCATGCGCTTGGCTCGTATGGGTAATAACGCTGTCAACCGACCTTGATTGGACCAATGATAAAGACTGAGCGCGTCGATGGCAGTCGGACGTTGGCTGATGGCAGCCAAGGTTTTTAATGGGTACGCCTTACGCTGCTGTTTGCCAAGCGCAATACTATCTGCTTGGGTTAATAGCTTGCCTTGGTAGCGATGGCGCGTCAAATCCACACACTGAGCATGCTGTAAGGATTTGGGCAGAGCAATAGCGATGGGCAGCGCGGCTGTTGTGTCCGTGGCCGTTTTTTTGGTAGATGATTTTTTTGCGGGTATTTTGTTAGCCGTGGTTTGAGAAGCCGTATTGTTTGCGCCTGTTTGAGTGGTTGTTGTTTGAGCATTTGTTGTTTGAGTGGCTGTTTGAGTCGTTGGGTTTTGAGGCTTTTTTTTGCTAGGCATGGCGTGTCTCTTAAATTTTCAATCGGTAAATGTTAAATCGGTCACTGGCTAAATTATCGTCACATCAAAGTCATTCAAGCTTGCTATTTTAATGGCTTTGGTAAAAAGTTACGTTGCTTATTTGTGCCAAATCAACCCCTTATTCGCCACTAAAATTAGCCACTAAAATTTTATGAACAGTAGGTCAATTTTCAGTAACATTTTTTAATTTTAGCCGTTATACTGAACGCAACTTTTAACTGTATTTTCACAGGTGAAACTATCGAAAAACTCTGTATTTATGTTGTCATGCTGATTGCGCTTTGACCCTATCATAAATATGCCATTTTAGCCCGCTATTTTAGCCTTGCCGTGAGATTGTGCCTATGTCTGCATCAACGTCCGCATCAACGCCACAAACCACCCTAAACGCACCATCAGCTATGCCTGATAGCGCCCAGCCGACCAACCAAAAACCTGTACTACTACAAATCCGTCATTTATCCAAATCTTATGGCGACACCCAAATTTTGCAAAATATCAATCTAGATATTTATGACGGGGAGTTTTTGACGCTGCTGGGTCCTTCTGGCTGTGGCAAAACTACCCTACTACGCTTGATTGGCGGGTTTGAGCTGCCCAATGCCGGTAGTTTGCAGTTAGAAGGGGTTGATATTGCAGGCTTACCTGCGGAAAAACGTCCGATTAATACGGTGTTTCAGCAGTATGCCCTGTTTCCGCACATGAACGTGTACGACAATATCGCCTATGGACTAAAACTTAAAGGCGTGCCCAAAACCGAAATCGACCAGCGGGTGCGTGAAGCGCTGGCAATGGTACAACTTGACCATACCATCAATCGTCGTCCGCAAGATTTGTCGGGAGGTCAGCAGCAGCGTATCGCCATCGCCCGTGCTGTGGTCAATCGCCCAAAAATGCTGCTACTTGATGAACCTCTATCAGCGCTCGATGCCAAACTACGTGAGCAAATGCAATCAGAACTCAAACGCTTGCAGCGTGAACTGGGTATTACCTTTGTGTTCGTGACCCACGACCAACAAGAAGCCTTGTCGATGTCTGACCGGATTGCCGTCATGAAAAACGGCGTATTCCAGCAAATTGATACACCCATTGGTATCTATGAATCGCCTGCCAATTTATTTACCGCAAGCTTTATTGGCGAAACCAATTTGTTTAAAGGTAAAGTGCTAGAGGTCAACCCAGCCACCATCAAAGTGGAAGTGGTTGAGCAAAATGACGGCTTTCATCCGATTCGTGAATTACCCCGTCCAAAATTTGACGTGCAAGTCGGTCAAAATGTCAACTTACTGCTGCGTCCTGAAGATATCCGCGTGTACTACACCCATGAAGGTCATGAAGGCTTAATCGGCAACGTGGTAGACAGTGCTTATAAAGGCAGTACCTTAGATTCTGTGATTCGATTAAAAAACGGTAATATCGTCAAAACGTCAGAGTATTTTAACGAAGACGATCCAAATTTTAACTATAAACTGGGTCAAGAAGTGCGTATTGACTGGGTCGATGGTTGGGAGTGGATTTTGCCAGATGAATAATACTACTTCACCTTCGACTTCTAGCGTTTCGACTACTACCGCGTCTGCCCCTGTTATTACAAAGCAAGGCGGGCGTGGCTTTCAGCGTGCGACCCTGTTTGTGATTTGGGCATGGCTGATTATTTTTGCCCTGATTCCCAATATCTTGGTGATTGCCGCCAGTTTTTTGACCCGTGATGAAGATAAGTTTTTAACACTGCCGGTCACCATGGGCAACTATATTCGATTGATTGATCCGCTTTATTTAAAAGTGTTTTTGCATTCGCTGTCGATGGCAGGGATGACGACGATTATCTGTTTGCTGCTCGGTTATCCATTTTCCTACCTGGTCAGTAAAGCGGATAAAAAATGGCAGTCATTATTGATGTTATTGCTAGTGATTCCGTTTTGGACCAACTCATTGGTGCGGCTGTATGCGGTGAAACTCATTATGGCGGCCAATGGTCTGCTCAGCACCATGCTGATTAACCTTGAGCTTATCAACGAGCCACTGCAAATTTTATATACCCAAAAAGCGGTGATTGGCGGTTTGGTATATTTGCTGTTTCCGTTTATGGTACTGCCCCTGTATGCGGTATTTGTGGATTTGCGTGATGATTATATTTTGGCATCCAAAGATTTGGGCGCTAACAAGCTACAGACCTTTTGGCACGTGATTTTGCCGCTGACTACGCCAGGGATTATTTCAGGGGTATTGCTGGTACTGTTGCCTGCCATGGGCATGTTTTATGTGGCGGATATCTTGGGCGGTTCGCGCAACTTGCTGGTGGGTAATATCATCAAATCACAGTTTTTGGATGCCCGTGACTGGCCATTTGGTGCCGCGGCGTCCGTGCTATTGACGCTTGCCATGGCACTGTTGATTATCGCGTATCGAGCCAGTAGCAAACGCATTGGCAAAACTGACTACAATGAAGTGGCATAAGGGGGACGGCTATGTCTAATACTATAAAATGGCTGTCTCGCCTGTATTTGACCATCGTATATCTGCTGATGTTCTCGCCGATTGCGGTGATGGTGATTTTCTCGTTTAATGCCTCAAAAGTCGGCTATCAATGGGGCGGTTTTAGTACCCATTGGTACAGCGAGTTATTTAGTAATGCCGCGATGGTACAAGCTGCCATCAACTCGGTCATATTGGCGGTAGTGGCTGCGACGATTTCTACTGCGATTGGCGGTTTGACGGCGTTAGCGTTACAGCGTTATGACTTCAAAGGTAAATCGATACTACAAAGCTTGCTATTTGTGCTGATGATGTCACCTGAGATTGTCTTGGCGATTTCGCTATTGGCGTTGTTTTTGATTGTGGGGATACAGCTGGGTTTTGTGACGTTGCTAATTGCCCACATTACCTTTTGTCTGCCCTTTGTGGTGATTACGGTGACTGCGCGTCTATCTAGCCTCGATACCCGCGTGTTGGAAGCGGCGCGTGATTTGGGTGCCAATGAATTTACCATGATTCGTACCGTGCTTGTACCGATTATTTTGCCTGCGATTTTGGCGGGCTGGGTGCTTGCCTTTACCCTATCACTTGATGATGTGGTGGTATCGACGTTCAATACAGGACCTGATTTTGAGATTTTACCCTTACAGATTTATTCGATGGTGCGTGTTGGGGTAAAACCTGAAGTCAATGCCGTTGGTACAATCTTGCTCGCAATCTCGCTACTGGGTCTGATTATCTCGCAGTTATTACTTGCCAAAAAGTCGATGAATCTACCATCGACCCAAAAACGTTAAGGAGACTTATATGATTTCTCGGATGCTCAATAGAAGACGTTTTTTAGGGTATGGTTTATATGGTTTAGGTGTGGGCGGCGCCGTTTTAACAGGGGGGCTGGCAAGTAATCTAACGGGTTGTCAAAAAGCGAGCGAAACCGCGACTGGCACTGCCGCGTCTGCGCCTACTGCCAGTCAAGGTGGCAAGGTTGTCAATGTCTATAACTGGACGGAGTATATCTCTGACCAAGTGCTTAAAGATTTTACCGCAGAGACAGGCATCGACGTTATTTATAGCACCTTTGATTCTAACGAAGCCATGTATGCCAAGCTCAAACTGATGAATGGCAGTGGTGAGTATGATGTGGCGTTTCCAGGGACGGATTTTGTCGACAAAATGCGTAAAGAAGGGATGCTTGAGCCGCTCGACCATGCCAAATTAACCAATTTTGGCAACCTCGGCAAAACCTTTATCAATGCCCCTTTTGACCCTGAAAACAAGTTTAGTATTCCCTATCTGTGGGGCTCATCAGGCATTGCAGTCAATACCAAACGCATTGCTAAAGCAAGCTTGAGCAGCTGGAATGACTTGTGGAAGCCAGAGTACGAAGGGCGCGTGATGCTGATGAATGACATCCGTGACGTGTTCACCATGAGTCTATTGACCCTTGGCTATAACGGCAGCACCAAAAACCCTGAAGCCATCAAACAAGCGTATGAAAAACTCACCAAGCTGATGCCCAATGTGCGCACCTTTAACTCAGATGCACCACGCATGCCGTTTATGGAAGGGGAAACTTACTTGGGCTTGGCTTGGAACGGTGAAGTCATCATGGCGCAAGACCAAGGGATGCCAGAGCTGGACTTTGTGTATCCAAAAGAAGGCGCTATTATGTGGATGGATAACATGGTCATCCCCAAAAATGCCAAAAACAACGACAACGCCCATAAGTTTATCGATTTTATCTTGCGACCCAAATACGCTGCCATGATTAGCGAAGAAATCGGCTACGGCTCGCCCAATGAGGCGGCGAAAAAAGAAATGCCGCCTGAGCTTGCCAATAATCCGATTGTGTATCCGCCAGCTGATTTGCTAAAACATGCCATGTTCCGTGAAGACGTAGGCGATGAGATAATGGCGCTGTATCAGCAATACTGGGATAGGCTCAAAGTGGATATGTAATTTTTCAATAAGCGGTCATTAAAAAACTATAAAAAAAGCGGGCTTATGATTAAGTCCGCTTTTTTACCCTAAAAATCTGCTTAGCGCATGGTGACAAACTCTTCTGAGCCAGTCGGATGAATCGCCACCGTGTCATCAAAGTCACGTTTGGTTGCGCCCATTTTGATAGCAACAGCAAAACCTTGAATCATCTCATCGACGCCAAAACCTACGCCATGCAAGCCCACCACTTTTTCCTCCTCACCCACACAAATCAGCTTCATGTGGCACGGCTCACGGTGCTTGGTCACTGCACTATACATCGGGGTAAAACTGGATTTATAGACTTTAACCGCATTGATGCCATAGCCTTTGACCGCCTCTTCTTCACTGAGCCCCACCGTACCAATCGGTGGGTGGCTAAAAATCACGCTCGGCACTAGATTATAGTCCAAATGCTCATTGGGTTTGTTGTTAAACAAGCGCTCAGATAGTCTGCGACCTGCTGCCACAGCCACTGGGGTCAATTGAATACCATGTTCGATGATGTCGCCCACCGCATAAATCCCTTCGACATTGGTATTTTGATAGGCATCGACTTTAACAAAGCCTTGCTCATTGACTTCAACGCCTGCTTTATCAAGATTGATGGTATCGGTTGCAGGTTCGCGACCCGTTGCCCAAATCAAACAATCCACCGTCAAGGTCTCATTATTTGACAATTCAATGCTCAATGAGCCATCTTGGTTTTTGCGTATTTGTTGTGGCAGCAATCCATAATGAAATTCAATACCATCATCGTGCATGATATGAGTGAGCGTGGTGACAATGTCGGCATCGAAGTTTTTGAGCACCCGCTTGCTACGCACAATCAGATGGGTCTTTGAGCCCAATGCATTCATCACCCCTGCAATCTCGACACCGATATAACCTGACCCCACAATCGCTACCCGCGGTGGCAACTCGGTCAAGTCAAAAAAACCATCCGAGTCAATACCCAACTCTGCCCCTTCAATCGCTGGGCGAACAGGTCGACCGCCCATCGCTAGTAAAATATGGTCAGCGGTAATGGTCTCTACCGTGCCGTCATTTTTATATACCTCAATTGTATGTTTATCGGCAAATTTGGCAAAACCATGAATCACATCGACTTGGTTATTTTTGAGACCATTGTTGTACGACTGATGAATACGGCTGATATAAGCTTGGCGACTTTGTACCAATTTGGCAAAGTCAAATTTCTTGACGTCCAAATCAAAGCCATAGTCAGGCGCATAATGATGTATCGCTGCTGCAATATTGGCGCCATACCACATCACTTTTTTGGGCACACAGCCAACATTGACGCAAGTACCGCCTAGCTGCTTGGCTTCAATCAAGGCACATTTTTTACCATAACTGGCAGCACGGTTGATGGATGCAATGCCCCCTGACCCACCACCAATCGCGATATAATCATAATGTTTGCTCATAATTCTTCCTGTTTTTTGATGATTTTCAAAGTTATATGTGGCTATTTTACCAAGTTTTGGTGGCGAGAAAAGTTGTTAATTCTCACCTTTCTCATTGATAAAATAAAACAAATCAGCGCTTTTTTTGAATAATTTTAATGAAAAAGGGTTAAACACCCTTGCCTCACCGCAAAAGGCATCAGATAAAATCGGGTTTTTTTGGGTTGGCAAAATTCAATCGGCTGTGCCATCAATTGCGTGCTTAGTGTTGGGACAATCAGCCAAGCTTCATCGGCATCAAATTCACTGGCGTAGGTAAGTAGTTGGTACATGTCTGCCAAGCTTATGTCGTTAAAAGTAGCAGTTTTTTTCCATTTCACATCGGCGATAATGAGTTTATCGGCAGACTTTAACCAAATATCGGGTTTGATGGTTAACCCTTGCTGCACAGTCAATGGCTGTCTTTTTTGCTCAACTAGCTCAAAATTCTGTGCTGCAAATTGTTCTTGGATTTTTCTGCCCACCCATTTTTCAAAGGCAAATGGCATATTCACCAGCCAAGTTGGGGTCAAAAACTGCCCTTGGCTGCTGGCTTGTTGTAGCGTCAGCAGCGCATAACAAAAGCTGATAAAAGTATAATTACGCTGGGCAGTCAGACTGGGCAACGCGGTCAACTCTTGTAGCGCTTGAGAAAATAAGCTGCCGTATAAGTCTTTGGCAACGGTAGCCACTGCCTGCCATGGGCTCGGTAATGGCATAGCCATGCTGCCAATCACACGCTCGATGGTGGTTTTTACCAAGCGATTGCCAGCGGTATCCATCGCAAAATTTTCAGTCTGATGATAAAACTTATGCGGCTGGTGGAAGTTATGCTGCAATTGCTCTTTGACCAGTAATTTACCCTGCAGATAGGGCTGATTTTGCTCAAATTGCTGATATTGCTGATTGGGCACATACTGCACAAATCCCTGCCAAAAATACGCTTGTAGCCACTCGCTAAGCGATAGTGAATGATTGCTGGGTGGAGGATTGGGGGCTGGAGGATTGATGAGTAGTTGATTGGCTAGATTGGGTAACGACTTGGGCAATAAGGCTTGCCACACCGCTGTCAGCATCTGTTGCACCCATTGACGGGTTTGGGCAACTTCATCGGCATGGGTGATTTGGGCTTGTGCAAGTTTTGGCAAAATCTCCACTTGCCCGCCACTGGGCAACCCAATCACACCGATATAGTGGCGCACTTTGAGTTGCCACTGCTGCTGTTTACGCTCAATGCGAAACACGTCAAAATTTTGCTCGATAAGCCAGTCAAAATCCTGCCCATCGTCAAAATCTGCCGCGGTCAAGCAACTATGTTCAAACGTGATGATGGTTTTCATTGGGCGCTTTGATAGATTGCAAGATAGCTATTTGGGTCATCAAGCGCCCGGGTATGGATGTCAAAACCCGCTTGCTGCGCCATAAATCCAGTTGCTTTTTTGTTGTCAACTAGCCTGATAAAGGTTTGCCCAAAGATTGCTTGCAGGATTTGTCCATGCTGCTGGCAGGCTTGGGCAACTTGGGGGATGATAGAGTGGCTAAACGCAGCGCTTAACGCGTGCAGCGAATCAATACCCCACAAAAAACTATGCCCTAACTGGCTGTCTTTTGCCAAATTTTGCGAGATTCTTTCATTGAGTGCAGTCAACAGTTTGGCTAAATCAATCTCAATCCCATTTGCCATGACTTTACCCAGCAACTGTGGCTGTGGTTGACATTCAATAAATTCAAAACGGCGGCGAAATGCCATATCGAGCGGCGCCAATGAATGATCTTGGCTGTTCATGCTGGCGTAGATATCGACATTGCTAGGCACGCTAAACGGCTGACGCGAATACGCCAAATTCACCGATAAGCTATCTGTCTGTCCTGCGCGTTTACTCGGTTCAATCAAACTCATCAATTCCCCAAACACGCGGGCGACATTGGCGCGGTTGATTTCATCAATCAACATGGCATAACGGTGACTAGGGTCATGTTTGGCTTGTTGACACAGTCTAAGAAATGCCCCTGACTCAATGCGATAGCTCATCTGCCCATTGTCCGCGATGTGGGGACGAATGCCTTCGACAAATTCTTCATACCCATACGCTTGATGAAAACTGACAAAACTAAAGCGTTCTAGCTTTGGCTGTAAATAGTTGGGCTGAAACTGGCTGTGAATTGCCGCTTGGTAATCATCAAGCTTGTTTTGCAAATCTGCTAATAACGGTAAGCTGTCTGCTAATAAAAACCAATTACTGCTATCGTCTTTATCAAAATACGATTGGCTAGATTTATTTTTTACCAATACATTTTTGGAATCTGCAGGACTAAATTGCTGTAGCGTTGACCATGCTGTATTAGCAATTGCCTTTTCGCGGTGGTTAATTTTTAGCTTAGTAACAAAGAATAAGTTGTTAGTAATTTCAGCAACTTTAAGTAATGACTTTCCCTTTTTTCTTTCATCTAAAAATACTAAACAAATCACCTCTCGCCAGCTTAGTGGCTTAAGCAAAGCTTTTAGCAATTCATCCGCATTGGCTACTGGCAATATCTCGGTATATTGTTTGGCGATTTGTTGCAGTTGGTAGGTCTTGCCTGTCCCTGCTACGCCCGTATAGATAATATTTTTTGCTAGCTCACGAATCATGGTTACCTCTTAATTTTTAATGTCTATTTTGTGATGGCTTATTATGGATAAGCTGACGAAATTTATCAAATCAGCGATTAATAACCAAATGTTTGCATCACCTTAACTATTTTTATCAAGTTTTTGACAAATTATGATTTATAATTCATTCCAATATTTTATGTATCTTAATTTTCACTTAAACTTTTATTATCTAAGGAGGGATGACATCATGACAACCGCTTCAACCGCGCACCCTGATCATCAGCATATCGCGCTACGCAATGACCCAAAAAAGGTCGCCGTGGCATCCATGATTGGTACGGCTATTGAGTTTTATGATTATTACATTTATGCCGCTGCGGCGGTATTGATTTTTAATACCCAGTTTTTTGATAAAACCGATGAAAAAGCGGCGATGCTTTATTCGCTTTCGACGTTGGCATTGGCGTTTATTGCCCGCCCTTTCGGCTCAGCGTTATTTGGTCACTTTGGTGATAAACTCGGTCGCAAAAAAACCTTGGTGGCCTCTCTGCTCACGATGGGTTTATCAACCGTAGCGATTGGTTTGCTACCAACTTATGCCCAAGTAGGCGTCATTGCCCCATTATTGTTATGTTTACTTCGTGTGGGTCAAGGGATTGGGCTTGGCGGTGAATGGGGCGGTGCTGCCTTGGTCGCCACCGAAAATGCGCCAGAAGGCAAACGTGCTTGGTATGGTACTTTCCCGCAGTTAGGCGCGCCGATTGGGTTGTTTTTAGCTAATTTAGTGTTCTTTTTACTCAGTTATTTTTTAGGAAAAGATGCCTTGGTCGAGTGGGCATGGCGCATCCCGTTTCTTATTTCAATCGTGCTTGTGGGTGTGGGTCTCTGGGTACGTTTAAGCCTGCATGAAAGCCATGTATTCCTTACCGCTGAAGCCGAAGGCAAAAAAGTTAATGCCCCTGTGTCAAAAGTCATTACCCAATATTGGCGTCCGATTATGCAAGGCACATTCTTGATGGCGATGACTTATGTAATTTTTTATATCATGACTGCGTTCGTACAAGCCTATTCAAAAAGCCCGGCAAAATTATCTTCTTTTGGCTTCCCAACAGGGTTAGGTATTGCCCCAAATACCTTTACTGGCTTTTTATTGGTGGCTGCGATTGTGTTTGGTCTTTTTACCAGTATTTCAGGGATTGGTGCGGATAAAATCGGTCGTAAAAAATGGCTGATTGGCGTGACTATATTATGCATGGTGTTTGCCTGCTTTATGCCCGCATTGCTCAGCAATGGTACACCAACCACGGTATTTATTTTCCTCATTTTGGGCATGGCATGTATGGGTATGTCGTTTGGTCCAATGGCAGCGCTATTACCAGAGCTGTTCCCCACCGAAGTACGGTATTCAGGTGCGTCACTGGCTTACAATCTAGCAGCGATTGTGGGTGCATCGATTCCTGCGATTTATGCCATCAAAATCAATGAGCAATATGGCATGAAAGGTGTGGCTATATATATCGTTATTAACGGTTTGATTTCTCTCATCGCGTTACTCTCAATTAAAGAAACCAAAAATATTGATTTGATGGACTAAAAGATAGATTAGAAGATAGACTAAAAACTGATAGCTCAAAAACGCTGGCAAATGCTGGCGTTTTTTTGCCTAAGGCGGTTATAATAAGACTTTCAATACCATGAAACATAGGATGAAAGCCTATAACCGCTGTGAATGGTGCGGCACAGACCCACTTTATCAAGCTTACCACGACAATGAATGGGGAAAGCCCAGTTATGATGACCGTCATCTATTTGCCATGCTGTGTTTAGAAGGTATGCAAGCGGGACTCAGCTGGATTACCATACTCAAAAAACGCGAGCGTTATTACCAAGTATTTGCTGATTTTGACCCTGCAATTATCGCACAGTTTGATGATGCCATGGTCGATAGTCTCATGACCGATGCTGGGATTATTCGCCACCGCGGTAAAATTAAAGCCATCATCAACAATGCCAAATGCTATCTAAAAATCACCGAAACGCAATCTTTTAGCGATTATCTTTGGAGCTTATCGCCCAGCGGCTTGGCAAAAATACCGCAGGATAACCACCCAAAAATATTTGCTGATATCCCCAGCAACACTGAATGTTCAGATAAGATGTCAAAACAGCTTAAAAAAGACGGGTTTAAATTTGTGGGCTCGACGATTTGCTATGCGTTTATGCAAGCAGTCGGCATGGTGAATGACCATGTAGCGGCGTGTGATTTTCGGTAAGCGAGTTCAATATTCAATAGCGGATAACATATTTCTCGATGCTACAGATTTCTCGGTGCTACAGACCCCAAAATAGGCTAAAACTAATCAAAATCAATACCAGTAAAATGCTTTGAACCAATAAAAAATGCTGATGCACTTTGAGCAATCCGCGCAGACTGATGCCATAATGACTGACATTTTTGAGAGAATAGCTTTGAAAATCCACCAAGCTACGGCGATGATATTGTGACCGCATGACCTCAACAAACTTATCAGCCGCTGCCGCTGTTGACCCAGCTGACAATAGAGGTAAAAACGCATTGATAACATCTTCATGCGTTTCTGGGTTATTGATATTGACCATCAACATTTGCCAATCTTGAAACAGCCGTTGTTCGATTATCCCTTTAGACTTGAGCGTGACATCGCGGTTGCGCCCATCACGCTGAATGTTACCAAATAATTGCTCAATCGCTGATTTTTCGCCTTCAATGTACTGAAAAAAATAGCCATTACCAAAGCACAAAAAACCGGTAATTTGATGGGCAAGGTTCTCACGCTGTGCCACCGTCATGATATCAGACAGCGTTCTAGGGGTTACGCCAGCTTTCAACGTCATACGGCTCACATAAGTTAGATAATGAATTTGCCCCAAGCAGCACCTCAGTCTTTATGGTTTTACAATTTTTGTTCAGCGCAATTTTAACAATTTATTACATACTAATCCATCCATTAAATCAAGAATATTTGCTTACCTAATCACAAATAGCGGTTGAGTGGTTATTTTTGGACGCTCGCATTGCATTTACGATCATCAGCAACACCCCTACCCAAATTAAAGCAAAACTGGCAATCATGGTACCATTGACAGCTTCATGCAGCACAAAAATGGACAATAAAAACATCAGCGCAGGTTCAAGATAACTGAGCATACCAAAGGTGTTCATCGGCAACACCTGACTGGCTTTGAGATTGGTCTGCATGGCAAGCGCACTAATCATACCCAGTCCAATCAATAGCAGCCCCATTGTCATTGACCCAGTGACTATCGATATACTGCTGTTTTGCCATAATAAAAAACCTAGGGCAATCGGTGCAATCACTGACAAATCAACGAACAGCCCCATCAGTGCCGGCACCCCTTGCCAGCGGCGCAGTCCATAATAAATCGGATACGTCAAACACACCCATGCAGTGACCCACGATACACTCCCCGCGAGCCAAAATTGCAATCCTACCCCTGCCGACGCAGCGATAATCGCCGCCCACTGCAATCGATTTAAGATTTCTTTAAACACCACACAGCCCATCAGTACCATCATCAAGGGAAGCAAAAAATACCCCATTGCGGTATTGACCGCCTGTCCATTGATAGGCGCCCACATAAACAGCCACAGCTGACTTGCCAAAATCGGTGTCGGCAACAGCAATAAAATCCATTGTTGTGTGTTTAATGCCATCAAAAACGCTTTGAGCTGCCCAAAACTTTGCGTCACGGCCAACAACCCCACCAACCCAAACCACATCGCCACCATGCGCCACAAAAAAACTTGCGTGCCTGACAACGGCGCAAGCCAGTGACTATACAGATACAGCACGCCAAACAACACATTAGAAATCAATGCCAACACCACCCCAAAACGTAACTTTTTGGCAGCGGTAGCGGGCTGAGAAGTTGTTGCCTTGTGCTGGACAACGATAGACGATGGTGATAAAGCGCTGGAGACTGACATAATTGACCTTGTTATATTTTTGCTTTTGCGGTTAAATTGCCAAGCAGTATAACAATTATTTTTGGTAAATTATTTCAAAATACCCCTATTTATGATAAATTAACATTAATATAAGATAAATTTGCTATATTTTTCTCAATTTGTCTTATTGTATATTTTTAGAAGGACATGGCTATGATTCATGAAATCGATGATATCGATAAACGTATTTTAAACTTATTGCAAGAAGATGCGACGCTACCACTAAAGAACATCGCCGAAAAAGTGCATGCATCGGTAGCGACCTGTCAGCGCCGTATCCAAATGATGACAGAGACCGGGGTGATTACTCGCCAAGTGGTGATTGTCAACCCCACCGAATTGGGCTTTGATTTAAGCGCGTTTGTGCTGATTGAAATGGAAAAACAAAATACCGCGCTGCAGCATGGCTTTGAGCGCTTGATGAACCGATTGCCCAACGTCATGAGTTGTTATGAAATCTCAGGGGATTATGACTTTTTGCTATTGGTACATGCCAAAAATATGGCGGAATATCACCGTTTTACCCAAGATAATTTAACTTATGAAAACAATGTCCGACGCTTTAAAAGTCAATTTGTGATGAATTTCTCCAAGGTAGGCACTAAAATCCAGTTAGATTAGTTAGATTACTGCGCCATCAGACAATGGGCTCAAACAATGGGCTTGGTGCGATACCAAAATGACGTTGGCAACGAAATGCCAAACACCAACGCAGCGGTCACAAATATCGCATTGAAGCTAAAATCCATCATTTGGGTAAATACTTGTGGATTGTAGCCATAGTAGCCTAGCTGTACAAAGCTAATCATAGCTTTGTACGCGGTAATCCCTGGCATCATACACAGCATGGCAGGCACCAAAATCATTTTTGGGGTGAGTAAATATTTTTTTGCCAAATAAATTGCCACAAAGGATGAAATACCCGCTGCCACAAATGTCGCTATTATCAAATTGACTGACAGTTGTTTTAAGAGTTCTCTAAGTCCGTAACCCAGCACGGTCAACAATAAGCATTGCCAAATATAGCGGCGCGGCACATTGACAAGCAGTGTCCAGCCAAGCGTCATCAAGCAAGCAAAAGTTGCTGCGCGTATCAAGGCAGTCGCATCAATCACCATTTTTTACCCTGCCCAATATTGGCAATAGAATTTTATCAAACGCTTTCATCAACCCACGCCCCAATGACTGATATTTAGTAGTAGCAATGACAGCACGATGCCGATACAGCTCGATAGCGTCAAGATAATCACAAACATAAAGCGCCCGATACCGATGTTCATATAACCCTTGAGCATATCCGATAGCGAATTTATCAAAGGAAAACTGGGAACCAACCAAAGCACACTTGATGCCATGGCAATATGCGGGTCGTTACCAATCCCCAATAACAGCGCAGTACTGGCGAAGATGGAGCCAAAACACGCCGCTATGAGCGCGGATATAAAGGGATTAAAGTTGCGGTTACTCAGCCATAGCCGCAGCGAATACCCCATCATGCTCGCAATAAAAGTCACCAAACACACCAGTATATCGCCCCCTGCCAAATACGCAAAGCAGGCACACGCCACACCGACCATCGTCGCGACCATCTTGGCAGGATAAGTGCCGCGATCAATCTCATCAAATCGATAAGTCGCATGCTCTAGGGTACTCGTCACCGGCATACTTTCCAAATCCAGTACAATTCGCTGAATTTGCACAATGATATTGACATTGATGGCATGGGTGGTTGACGCGCGCAGGGTGGTAATACAGCGGTTATTATAAATTGTGGTGATGGTCAAGCCATTATAGGCAATCCCGCACTCCACACTAGCCAACCCCAACGCTAACCCCAATCGGCGGCACAAATCTGTTACCGTTGCCGACTCTGCCCCATATTGCATGAGTAGCAGCCCACAGCGCACACACAGACGGGTGATTTGCTGCTGGTGTTCATACGCCATATACGGCAACCGCCGTCTAGGCTTCGGCTCTGTCGGGGGCGAAAGCTTAGTAGGCTCAGGTGTTAGCGGATCAAGCGCTTCTAGGGCATCAGCAAAAGTATCGGTCATAGCATCATTTTAACAACCTTGATATCTCATTCTAGCATTAAACTAGCATAAAATCAGGGCGAATCAGTATTGCTTTATTGATTAAAAAGTTGATTGAAAAATTGAGTAAAAGTTGAAAATTACCCGTTGTTTAAAAAGATTTTATTTACTTAAAAAGCTGCCATTGGTTTGTTTTGGTTTAAATACTAGGGCGATATTCAATACCTTCCATTTTAATCATAATATAGCCATTTGACAGTCATTTTTTCCGTTAATTCTTACAAAAATACTGAATCGCTTTACCCTTTAATTAAACCCGACTAATTTAATCAGGTTTTTTTGTTATTTCACTCCATAAAGCCCCATCGCAAAATTGATTCATGATAAAATGAGCCATATTCATTTTATTTACTATCCAAGCCTATGTCCGCCGAAACTATTGCCAACAAAGCCTTTAAACAAGGCACCAAAGCCCTATTTGACTATGATAAACACTGGGCAAGCTGCTTCGAGCCTGCGCCATTTTTGCCGATGAGCCGAGCCGAAATGGATGCCCTGGGTTGGGATGCCTGTGATGTCATTATCGTCTCAGGCGATGCCTACGTCGATCACCCAAGCTTTGGTATGGCAATCATCGGCAGATTGCTGGAGTCGCAAGGCTTTCGCGTCGGTATCATCGCTCAGCCAGACTGGACGAGCAAAGACGCTTTTATGACCCTTGGCAAACCGACCATCGCGTGGGGCGTCACTGCAGGCAATATGGACAGCATGATTAACCGCTACACCGCCGATAGACGCATTCGCAGTGACGATGCCTACTCGCCGGACAATGCCCCCGACAAACGCCCCGACCGTGCGGCTGTGGTATATAGCCAGCGCTGCCGTGAAGCCTATCCCGATGTGCCCATTATTTTGGGCGGGATTGAAGGCTCGTTGCGCCGTATCGCCCATTACGATTATTGGTCAGATAAAGTGCGCCGTAGCATTTTGATGGATAGCCGCGCTGATATTTTGCTGTATGGCAATGCCGAGCGTGCGATTGTCGATGTTGTACATGCACTTGCCAAGGGTTACCGTTTTGAAGACCTTGCCAAAGTGCGTGGCACCGCGTATCTGTCGACACAAACCAAAAAACACTGGCAAGCCGATATGATAGAAATCGCCAGTAACGACGTCGACACCGTTGGGCGCGTTGACCCGATTATCAATCCGTATGTGATGATGGAAGATGTGGGCGACTGTCACATCGAACAAGAAAAAACCCTTGAGAGTCAATACAAAGGGTTTGTGGCAGATAAAGTCGAGCACAAGGTGCTCAATGCTGATAAGGTCGCTGAAAGCCAAGACATCCAAGTGGTCAATCTCAAAGACCCTAATAAAAACGCCTTAAAACACAAACGCCCGTTGCCGCCCCGTGACAAAACCGTGATTCGCTTGCCCGACTTTGAGCAGGTCAAATCCGACCCGGTACTTTACGCCCATGCCAACCGCATTTTGCACCTAGAAACCAATCCGCATAACGCCCGCGCCTTGGTGCAGCGACATGGCGACATTGATGTATGGCTCAATCCGCCGCCGATTCCACTTACCATGGAAGAGATGGATTATATTTTTGATTTGCCGTATGCCCGTCTGCCCCATCCTAGCTACGGCAACGCAAGAATTCCTGCCTACGACATGATTAAATTATCAGTCAATATCATGCGCGGCTGTTTTGGCGGCTGTACCTTCTGCTCGATTACTGAACATGAAGGACGCATTATCCAAAACCGCTCAGAAGAGTCTATCCTGGGCGAAATCAAAAAAATCCGCGACACCGAGCCGTCATTTACCGGGGTAATTTCTGACCTTGGCGGACCGACTGCCAACATGTACTGTCTGCATTGCAAAGACGATGCCATTGAGAAAAACTGCCGCAAACCGTCCTGCGTGTATCCCGATATTTGCGACAACTTACTCACCGACCACAGTCATCTCACCCAACTGTACCGTAAAGCTCGTGATATCAAAGGGGTGAAAAAAATCCTAATTGCGTCAGGCTTGCGCTATGATTTGGCGGTCAAAGACCCCGAATATGTCAAAGAATTGGTCACTCACCATGTCGGCGGATATCTCAAAATCGCCCCCGAACATTCCGAAACCAATGTACTCTCCAAAATGATGAAACCGGGTATGGGAACGTATGACACCTTCAAGCAGATGTTTGACAAATACAGCCGTGAAGCAGGTAAAGAGCAATATTTGATTCCATATTTTATTGCCGCGCACCCTGGCACCACCGACACCGACATGATGAACTTGGCAATTTGGCTCAAGCGCAATGGCTTTCGTGCCGACCAAGTACAAGCCTTTTACCCAAGCCCGATGGCAACTGCTACTACCATGTACCATACTGCCAAAGACCCGCTGCATAAAGTCACCCGTGACAGCGAAGGGGTTGAAATCGTCAAATCGGGCAAACAACGTAAACTACACAAAGCATATTTACGTTACCATGACCCCAAAAATTGGGCACTGCTGCGTCAATCGCTTAAAGACTTGGGGCGTGAGGATTTGATTGGGCATGGCAGTCAGTGCTTGATACCGCCGTACAATCCCAAACTTGAGGGTGAAGATGTTTACCAATCAGCTCGTAAGAAAAATAGTTCTGCCGCTGGTGATTCGGTCAAACGTACGAATAAAGATAGTACTGCGAAAAAATCGGGTAAAAAACCAACACCGACCAGTTTTGGTAAAAAACCGAATCCGAAAAAGGGTAATTTCCAAACCCAACATACGGGCTTGCCGCCGCGGAAAACTAAGTAGTTTATGTCATTCATGGCTTGTAGCGCATTTCTACAAGCCGTCTTATTTATTTTTAAATTGTTTCAATTTTAATGAACGTCTAAAGCTTGATAGCAATTTTATGTTTTTTGCATGATTAAAAAGAGAGTGTTTAGCCCCTTTAACTTGGTTTGGACTTTGATGATTTCTAAAAGCACCCAATTTGATTTTGGTGTTTTCTTCGAATACCGTAATCGTTAAATGCAAAATAATTATCTAGAAATAACCTATAGGCTGAATGGATTAAATCATTCTCATGCCTGATGGCTGCGTTATATTCACCTTCTGTCTAAAACTCCAATGTATTGCTCCGAATAAAGACTCGAAGCCTCAAAAGTTATGTGATAGCCTTTCTTTTTGATAAAATATTCTCAATAAAATTTAAATTTTTATTTTTACATCAAGCTTACATCATAACAACTAAACACAGCACTAAAAACGTTAAAAAATCATTAAAATACAAACCATTATAATAATGAAAAGGTTTTCAATATGGCAAAAATTTTAATCGGCTTAGGCATTTTAATGCTCATTATTGGGCTAATTTGGCACTTTTTCCCCACCGCCTTTAATTGGTTTGGTCGTATGCCTGGCGACGTTAATTATCGCTCAGAAGGTGGCGGCTTTAGTTTTCATTTTCCCATCGTCACAATGATTATCGTGAGTATCATTCTTACTATTATTCTTAACCTATTTAACCGCTGACACCGTGCTAATCACAGCCATGTCTAGCGGGTTTTATCGCAAAAAACTGCCTTTTTCATCAAAAAATGTCGTAAACTGTGATTACGCCAGCCACGATTGAAAAGGAGTTAGTCATGCAGCGCGACATTTTTAAGCCAACACTACTGAGCCTCGTCATCGCCCAAAGCTTATTGACGGCGTGTAGCCCCTCACCGTCAAACAACCGTGATACGAGCCCTGCCACACCTGTTATCGCCTCACCAACGCCCGTGGTTGCTGCGCCTGCCATGATGATGGAAGCGGCAGCAATGACCAAGATGGCGCGCTACTCACCCATCATGCCGATGCCGATACCACAGGGTAATAGCGAAAAATATCAGCACCTTGCAGTCAACCCCATTCACCAAACCGCCACCGATGCGGTTGCCACTTTTAGTATCGATACCGACACGGGCAGCTACGCCAATGTGCGCCGTTTTCTCAACAACGGACAATTACCGCCCACTGATGCGGTGCGTATTGAAGAGCTTATCAATTATTTTAACTATGATTTTTCACAAGCCAAACGCCTTGCCAACGCCCCTTTTTTGGTAAGTACCGAAACGGCTGCCGCACCTTGGCGTGCTACCAATCGTATCATCAAAGTGGCTATCAAAGCAGATGACCCTACCATCACCAAACAAAGCGTCTTACCGCCTGCCAACTTGGTATTTTTGGTAGATGTATCGGGCTCGATGTCAGACAACGATAAATTACCACTGGTCAAATCTTCGCTAAAAATGCTCACCAGACAATTGAGGTCGCAAGATACCATCAGTATCGTGACCTATGCAGGTCATACCCAAGTGACGCTTCCTGCCACCAAAGGTAGTGACACCGACAAAATATCAGCCGCAATTGATAGCCTAGATGCCAGTGGTTCGACCAATGGCGAAGCAGCGATAAAGCTGGCTTATCAACAAGCAAAAATCCACTATAAAAAAGACGGCATCAACCGCATTTTGATGATGACCGATGGGGATTTTAATGTCGGTGTATCGGACGTCGATGAAATGCTAGATATTATCCGCCGTGAGCGTGATAGCGGTGTGTCACTTTCCACGTTTGGCTTTGGTGAAGGCAATTTAAACGACCACATGATGGAACAAGTCGCGGATAACGGCAATGGTAACTATAGCTACATTGACAGCCTGTCTGAGGCCAAAAAAGCCTTGGTAGACGAAATGTCAGCCACCTTCAATACCGTAGCAAAAGACGTTAAAGTCCAAGTGGAATTCAATCCCCAGACGGTTAAAGAATGGCGGTTGATTGGGTATGAAAATCGTGTCCTTGAAAAAGAAGATTTTAACAACGATAAAGTAGATGCAGGTGAGCTAGGGGCAGGCAAATCTGTGGTTGCGCTGTTTGAAATTACCCCTGTGGGGCAGCAAGGTTGGCTAGACGATAGCCGTTACCAAGCTCACCCTATCAATCACACAGGCAAAAATACTGAGTTAGGGTTTTTAAAACTTCGCTATAAAGCCCCAAATAGCAAAACATCAACGCTTTTGACCCTGCCCATTAGCAATCAGACCCAACAGCCAAGCAATGAGCTGGCATTTGCGCTAAGTGTGGCAAGTTTTGGTGAAACCCTCAAGCAAAGCAAATACCTCGCTAATTGGCGACTAAATGACAGCAAGCGACTCGCCCAAGCCAATATCGGCAACGACCCACAAGGTATTCGCCGCGAATTTATTAAGCTTATCGATTTAGCCGATAGCTTACAACCCATCAAAAAATAGCCACTATGCAACTGTCAATAAAAAAGCTAGATAAATCATCTAGCTTTTTTACTAATTTTACTATTTTGCTCATCAGTGCTGTTTTGTGCCAAAAATTTTATCCCCTGCATCCCCAAGCCCTGGGATAATATACCCCTGTTCATTCAAATGGCTATCGAGGGCTGCGGTAAAAATCTTCACATCAGGATGGGCATCATTCACCGCTTTTACCCCTTCAGGCGTTGCTACCAATACCAAGGCTTTAATATTTTTACAACCGTGTTTTTTCATCATATCAATCGTTGCTACCATACTACCGCCCGTGGCAAGCATAGGATCTAAAATCAACGCAGGACGCTCATTAATATCTTTGACCAATTTTTCAAAAAAAGGCACGGGCTCAAGGGTATCCTCATCACGTTGCAATCCAACCATCGAGATTTTAGCCGTGGGAATAAGGTCTAAAACCCCATCAAGCATTCCTAAACCTGCGCGCAAGATAGGTACAACAGTAACCGTTTTACCTTTGATTTGAATTCCTTCTATTTGGTTACCTTCCCAGCCCTGAATGCTGATTGTTTCTATGGGAAAATCACGGCTTGCTTCATACGCCATCAAACGGGCAAGCTCTTTGGTTAAGGTACGAAATTTATAAGTGCTACTATCTGCCTCGCGCATCAAGGATAATTTATGCTTAACTAAGGGATGGTCAATAACGGTAATTTGCATGGTAACACTCACTTTAAATTTCACACCAAAAATTTTCGCCTATTTTACCCAAAGTCTGCGATAAAAACATTAATTTTCTATTCTGAGTTTTTCTCTGAGTCTTTCAGGGATGCAAAAAAACACCCCCTTACTAATGTAAGGGGGTGTTTTGGAATAGGGAGCTGACGATGACCTACTCTCACATGGGCGAACCACACTACCATTGGCGCATTGGAGTTTCACTTCTGAGTTCGGGAAGGGATCAGGTGGGACCTCCAAGCTATTATCGTCAGCAAAGGGGGATAGAGGAATGAGTTATTAAAAGTAAAGTATCAGCTATATCAAGCGAGGTGAATATCGTTATTACCTACAAAGCCATTTAGGCGTTGTATAGTCAAGCCAAACGAGCAATTAGTATTGGTTAGCTACACATATCACTATGCTTCCACACCCAACCTATCAACGTCGTAGTCTACAACGGCTCTTTAGGGAAATCTAATCTTAAGGTGGGCTTCCCGCTTAGATGCTTTCAGCGGTTATCCCATCCGAACATAGCTACTCGGCAATGCGACTGGCGTCACAACCGAAACACCAGAGGTTCGTCCACTCTGGTCCTCTCGTACTAGGAGCAGATCCTCTCAAATTTCCAACGCCCACGGTAGATAGGGACCGAACTGTCTCACGACGTTCTAAACCCAGCTCGCGTACCTCTTTAAATGGCGAACAGCCATACCCTTGGGACCTGCTTCAGCCCCAGGATGAGATGAGCCGACATCGAGGTGCCAAACACCGCCGTCGATATGAACTCTTGGGCGGTATCAGCCTGTTATCCCCAGAGTACCTTTTATCCGTTGAGCGATGGCCCTTCCATACAGAACCACCGGATCACTAAGACCTACTTTCGTATCTGCTCGACTTGTGGGTCTCGCAGTTAAGCGCGCTTTTGCCTTTATACTCTTCGAACGATTTCCGACCGTTCTGAGCGCACCTTCGTACTCCTCCGTTACTCTTTAGGAGGAGACCGCCCCAGTCAAACTACCCACCATACATTGTCCTCAGCTCTGTTAAGCTTGAGTTAGAACCCCAACATTACCAGGGTGGTATTTCAAGGATGGCTCCACAGACACTGGCGTGCCTGCTTCAAAGCCTCCCACCTATCCTACACAGGTAAGGTCAAAGTTCAATGTAAAGCTGTAGTAAAGGTTCACGGGGTCTTTCCGTCTAGCCGCGGGTACACAGCATCTTCACTGCGATTTCGATTTCACTGAGTCTCTGCTGGAGACAGCGCCGCCATCATTATGCCATTCGTGCAGGTCGGAACTTACCCGACAAGGAATTTCGCTACCTTAGGACCGTTATAGTTACGGCCGCCGTTTACTGGGGCTTCGATCAAGAGCTTCGCTTACGCTAACCCCATCAATTAACCTTCCAGCACCGGGCAGGCATCACACCCTATACGTCCACTTTCGTGTTTGCAGAGTGCTGTGTTTTTAATAAACAGTTGCAGCGGCCTGGTATCTGCGACTGCCAATAGCTTTGTAGTGCGTGACTACTCACCATCGGCAGCGTACCTTCTCCCGAAGTTACGGTACCATTTTGCCTAGTTCCTTCAGCAGAGTTCTCTCAAGCGCCTTGGTATTCTCTACCTGACCACCTGTGTCGGTTTCGGGTACGATTTCTTTATGACTATCGCTTAGAAGCTTTTCCTGGAAGCAGGGTATTTGCCACTTCGCTGTACAAGTACAGCTTGCTATCAGATCTCATTAATAGTCTAGCGGATTTGCCTACTAAACCTAACTACATCCTTCCACTTGGACAACCATCGCCAAGCTGGCATAACCTTCTCCGTCCCTCCATCGCATCATAAACAAGTATCGGAATATTAACCGATTTCCCATCGACTACGCCTTTCGGCCTCGCCTTAGGGGTCGACTCACCCAGCCCCGATTAACGTTGGACTGGAACCCTTGGTCTTCCGGCGAACGGGCTTTTCACCCGTTTTGTCGTTACTCACGTCAGCATTCGCTCTTGTGATACCTCCAGCATGCTTTACAACACACCTTCACAGGCTTACACAATGCTCCCCTACCACTTAATTGAAACAATTAAATCCGCAGCTTCGGCTCCTAGTTTGAGCCCCGTTACATCTTCCGCGCAGGCCGACTCGACTAGTGAGCTATTACGCTTTCTTTAAAGGATGGCTGCTTCTAAGCCAACCTCCTAGCTGTCTGTGCCTTCCCACATCGTTTCCCACTTAACTAGGAATTTGGGGCCTTAGCTGGCGGTCTGGGTTGTTTCCCTCTTGACGACGGACGTTAGCACCCGCCGTCTGTCTCCCGGATATCACTCATCGGTATTCGGAGTTTGCATCGGTTTGGTAAGTCGGGATGACCCCCTAGCCGAAACAGTGCTCTACCCCCAATGGTGTTCGTCCGAGGCGCTACCTAAATAGCTTTCGGGGAGAACCAGCTATCACCGAGTTTGATTAGCCTTTCACCCCTATCCACAAGTCATCCCCTGGCTTTTCAACGACAGTGGGTTCGGTCCTCCGGTAACTGTTACGTCACTTTCAACCTGCTCATGGATAGATCACTCGGTTTCGGGTCTATACCCTGCAACTAGACGCCCTATTAAGACTCGGTTTCCCTACGGCTCCCCTATTCGGTTAACCTTGCTACAGAATATAAGTCGCTGACCCATTATACAAAAGGTACGCCGTCACGGAACATGTCCGCTCCGACTGCTTGTATGCACACGGTTTCAGGTTCTATTTCACTCCCCTCACAGGGGTTCTTTTCGCCTTTCCCTCACGGTACTGGTTCACTATCGGTCAGTCAGGAGTATTTAGCCTTGGAGGATGGTCCCCCCATCTTCAGACAGAATTTCTCGTGTTCCGCCCTACTTAATATGCTTCTTATAACCTTTCGAGTACGGGATTATCACCCTCTACGATTGACCTTTCCAAGTCATTCCTCTAAATTATAATCAGTCGGCTCCTCCCCGTTCGCTCGCCGCTACTAGGGGAATCTCTATTGATGTCTTTTCCTCGGGTTACTGAGATGTTTCACTTCTCCCGGTTTGCCTCGTAAATAAATTTACGATACCTGTCTTATGACAAGTGGGTTTCCCCATTCAGATATCGCCGGATCACAGGATATTGCCGCCTCCCCGACGCTTTTCGCAGGCTGTCACGTCTTTCATCGCCTCTGACTGCCAAGGCATCCACCATGTGCACTTCATTACTTGACTATACAACCCTAAATAGCTTCATCTGTTGCCAAATGAGTGACAGCTATTACTTGCTTTGCATCTCGAAATAATTCGAGATTTCAAGCAAGTGCTTACTGCACTTTTCTATTTGAGTTATATTCGTAATGGTAACGATCTTCACCTATGTTTACGCTTGATTCAGTTCTCTTTACTTTTAAGTAATCAGTTGTTCCAATCATTTCTTTGGGTCTGATTGGCTGATTACTAAGGTTAATTATCTTCGTTGGAACTTGATAATTAACCCAGACTCATTTCTCTATGTTGTTATTGAATTATCAGACCTTCGTCAGGTCATGATTTCTGATAAAACAGATTGAAGTAATCTCTTAATTCACTGACTAAATTACTCTGTCTGCTTTATTACGTTAAGCTAATTATGGTGGAGCCAAGGAGAGTCGAACTCCTGACCTCCTGCGTGCAAGGCAGGCGCTCTACCAACTGAGCTATGGCCCCTGAGCAAGGATCAGCAAAGCATCGCTTTGCCCGAGCGCAAGAGAATTTACGAAGTAAATTCTAAAGCATTTAACCTCTGGTTAAATGGTGGGTCTAATAAGACTTGAACTTATGACCCCTGCCTTATCAAGGCAGTGCTCTAACCAACTGAGCTATAGACCCCGAAAGCCGTTAAAGCAAAGCACCGCTTTGCTAGGCTTGAGCCGAAAATCCTTTAAATAGGATTTTCGCTAGTAACCTTGCAAAGTAATGTTTTATTTACTTGGCTTATTAGCTTACTACACAAGAACAACTTGCTGTGAATTCTCACTTAGTGCTTTAGTTAAGGAGGTGATCCAGCCGCAGGTTCCCCTACGGCTACCTTGTTACGACTTCACCCCAGTCATCGACCACACCGTGGTAAGCGCCCTCTTGCGTTAGGCTACCTACTTCTGGTGCAATAGACTCCCATGGTGTGACGGGCGGTGTGTACAAGGCCCGGGAACGTATTCACCGCAGCATTCTGATCTGCGATTACTAGCGATTCCGACTTCATGGAGTCGAGTTGCAGACTCCAATCCGGACTACGATAGGCTTTTTGAGATTAGCATCACATCGCTGTGTAGCAACCCTCTGTACCTACCATTGTAGCACGTGTGTAGCCCTGGTCGTAAGGGCCATGATGACTTGACGTCGTCCCCGCCTTCCTCCAGTTTGTCACTGGCAGTATCCTTAAAGTTCCCGGCTTAACCCGCTGGCAAATAAGGAAAAGGGTTGCGCTCGTTGCGGGACTTAACCCAACATCTCACGACACGAGCTGACGACAGCCATGCAGCACCTGTATGTGAATTCCCGAAGGCACTCCCGCATCTCTGCAGGATTCTCACTATGTCAAGACCAGGTAAGGTTCTTCGCGTTGCATCGAATTAAACCACATGCTCCACCGCTTGTGCGGGCCCCCGTCAATTCATTTGAGTTTTAACCTTGCGGCCGTACTCCCCAGGCGGTCTACTTATCGCGTTAACTGCGCCACTAAAGTCTCAAGGACCCCAACGGCTAGTAGACATCGTTTACGGCGTGGACTACCAGGGTATCTAATCCTGTTTGCTACCCACGCTTTCGAATCTCAGTGTCAATATTATGCCAGGAAGCTGCCTTCGCCATCGGTATTCCTCCAGATCTCTACGCATTTCACCGCTACACCTGGAATTCTACTTCCCTCTCACATATTCTAGCACCACCAGTATCACATGCAGTTCCCAGGTTAAGCCCGGGGATTTCACATGTGACTTAATGAGCCACCTACACTCGCTTTACGCCCAGTAATTCCGATTAACGCTCGCACCCTCTGTATTACCGCGGCTGCTGGCACAGAGTTAGCCGGTGCTTATTCTGCAGGTAACGTCTAATCTAATGGGTATTAACCATTAGCCTCTCCTCCCTGCTTAAAGTGCTTTACAACCAAAAGGCCTTCTTCACACACGCGGCATGGCTGGATCAGGGTTGCCCCCATTGTCCAATATTCCCCACTGCTGCCTCCCGTAGGAGTCCGGACCGTGTCTCAGTTCCGGTGTGACTGATCATCCTCTCAGACCAGTTACAGATCGTCGCCTTGGTGGGCCTTTACCCCACCAACTAGCTAATCTGATTTAGGCTCATCTAATAGCAAGAGCTTGCGCCCCCTTTCACCCGTAGGTCGTATGCGGTATTAATTCGAGTTTCCCCGAGCTATCCCCCACTACTAGGCAGATTCCTAAATGTTACTCACCCGTCCGCCACTAATCATATCTAGCAAGCTAGATAATCATCGTTCGACTTGCATGTGTTAAGCCTGCCGCCAGCGTTCAATCTGAGCCATGATCAAACTCTTCAGTTTAATCTTTCTATCTATTGTCATCGCTATGCGATGTCAATAGATTTAATTTGTTGACTCAATTATTTATACTGTCTTTGCTCAAATAAACTTACGAGTATCTTCACTCTGACAATACAATTAATAAAGTCTTAATTTTATCGCCCTAAGTGAAAATCCACACAAGTTGTTCTTGTGTTCGTTGTTATTTAGTTCACAACATCATCGGCTGATGTCGTTAAGAAGGTCGCTATTTTAACAGCTTATTTTGTGTTGTCAATAACTTTTTTCTTTAATTTTTTATGACCGCTCAACTTATATCTATATTAATTTAAGTTGTTGTTTTTACTACAGTTTGTGGCTGTAGTCGCTGCCAGTGAGTGCGTATTATACGCTTTTCTTTTTACCTGTCAATACCACTACGAAAAGTTTTTTCATTTATTTTGCAGTTATTGATAATTCCCTTTATTTTGTGGGTATTTACTGCCATTTGATATATAATTGAATATATTGTTTAAGCAATTTTTCGTTAGGCGATGTTCGGTGGTTTTGCGGTTGTCGTCTTTCATTTTTTTTATGTTCATGTCAGAAAATATGTGAGGGCAAACAATGTCTGTACAACCTCCTTCCCCTGCTGGTAATGATTTTAGACTTCCTGTTCACCAAGTAGATGCCACTAAAAAACGCGTACACCCCCGTTTTGTGACGGGTTTTTATCAAAACATCCGCGTTGTCAGTATGTATTTTTTATTGTTGTTGTTTTTGGTGTTACCATGGATTCGCTATGGCGGACACCAAGCAATATGGTTCGATTTCTCGGGTTCTAAGATTGTGCTATTTGGGCTAACTTTTTTACCCCAAGACGTTTTTATTTTTGCGTTTTTCTTTATGGTTGCTGCCTTTTTATTGTTTATGGTGACCGTTTATGCCGGTCGTGTGTGGTGTGGCTATGCGTGTCCACAGACGATTTGGACGCATATGTACCAATATACTGAGAAGCTTATCATCGGTGATCGTAATAAGCAGTTTAAGTTAGATAAAGCGCCTTGGAATGGCGAAAAAATCATGAAACGCGGCTTGGTGTATCTGATTTGGTTTATCATGGCGTTGGTGACTGCATTGACGTTTAGTAGTTATGCCGTTGGGACTGATTATCTTTATCATAGTTGGCAATGGTTTGGCGTTATTCCTGTGCCAGATTGGACACCGCTAACTTGGGTTTCGGTACTTATTTTTACCTTTGCGACGTTTGCCAATGCAGGCTATATGCGTGAGCACTTTTGTACCCATATTTGCCCCTATGGCCGCTTCCAAAGCGTGATGTTCGATAAAGATACGTTGATTGTCACCTATGACTATAAACGTGGTGAGCCACGTGGCGCACGTAAAAGAGGCGGTGAAGATGAGAACTTAGGTGACTGTATCAACTGTTTGATGTGTGTGCAAGTGTGTCCGACGGGTATCGATATTCGTGATGGTTTGCAAGTTGAATGCATCCAGTGTGCGGCCTGTGTCGATGCGTGTAATGACATCATGGATAAAGTTAATAAACCACGCGGTTTGATTCGTTATAGTACCGAACGCCAATTGGTAGAGAATGAGCCAAGTAAAATTTTGCGTCCACGGTTTTTTGCTTATTTGGCGGTAATTACGTTGTTGATTGGGACGGGGGTTTATTTTTTAACCAGCCGTGTACCGCTACAGATTGATATACGCCGTGACCGTAATCAGTTGTCGTCAATCAATGCGCAAGGTTTGGTAGAAAATAACTATATCATCAAAATCACCAACAAAACCCAGCAAGACCATGATTATGCGGTGACATTGACACCACAACCCGGCTTAAAACTTGATAGCCGCTTTAAAACCATTCCATTAGAAGCAGGCGAAAGTTATGACTTCCCTGTCAGTGTGCTAGGCGATCCAAAAGTGATTACCCAAAGCAATATCCCTATCCAAATGCAAGTGGTGAGCGTGGATGATGGCGGTAAATATAAAGCGGTAAAAGATAACGTGTTTACCACCGATAAATAAGTTTGATTGCCTAAAAAAGCTGATTTTGATAATCGGCTTTTTTTGTGCCAAATTATTGGCGCACGTTATTGGGTACGGGTTTTTCTGCTATACTAGCTTTTTGATTGTTATCTGCTGAGTGGTCTATGGCAACACCGACAAATTCTCCTGCTTCATCAACTTCTAATCAGTCGATATCCAAACTTTGGTATAAAAATTATATGGTTTGGATTTTTGTCATTGGTCTGCCGCTATTTGTGGTAGTCGCCTGTATCTGGTTCGTGTTTTACTCGGTGAGAATCCAAGACTCTACTGTGCGTGATGACTGGTACATGGATGGTAAGACCTTATATGCGGATGTGTCCAAAGATAAACTGGCGCATGATTTGGGGCTAACCGGTCAAATGATAATTAGCCAGCAGTCCGTCAATTTTAAACTTGAGGCGCCCGCCGGTGACAAGTTTAACGCACCTGAGCAATTGGCAGTGGAGATTTCCCATGCCACCCAAAAGCAAAAAGACCGTGACATTATCGTCAAACGGTTAAGTGATGGCAGTTATGCGGGCAATGTACAGCTAGACCCGTCTAAAGGCAAATACTATATTGTAGTGCATGACCCAGCCAATAGCTGGCGACTGCGTGCAATTGAGGAGTTGCCGATGGCGAAGTCGATTGCCTTTAAGCCACTGACCGCGTTTGACAAAAAATCTTAGTTTCAGTCAACTAATTACAGGCACTTGGTTACAGGTACTTGGCTTCCTTGTACCTTTTATAAATATCGTCATCAGTAAAAATGCCAAAAAAGCCTGCTGGCTATTTAGAAAACCCTGCTTGTTAGTTAAAAAATGGTAACTGAGGGTAAATTTTTAGCAACTCTCCCAAATCCCCACCTGCCCTTCATGCAATTTTGGTACACCGCCAAGCACCCGCCAAGGCATGGTGCTGCCGTGAAAATCACTACCGATAGACACTTTTAACCCATGTTCTTTAATGACCCGATCCACCATATGACGCGTTGAAGTCGGTTCATTGCTGGCAGGCAATTCCACTGCATCGCCACCGCTACTGGCAAAATCTGCAATCAGTTTACGCACTTTGTTGGCGGTTAAATTATAACGGGTCGCATGAGCCAAAGACGCTTTGCCACCACAGTCATGAATCAAATTGATGCAATCTTTAAGCGATAAGCCATCGAGTGCCACATAGCAAGGTTTATGGTCAGCCAAATAGCCAGTAAAGGCTTTTTGCACATCACTCACCAAACCTTGATCCGCCATCACTTTGGCGATATGGGTACGACCGACCGCTTGCGGATTACCTTTGGCTTGCACTAACACAGCCTGCCAAATTTCATCCATCGGGCGTTTAAAGGTACTTGCCACACGCTCGCACATCGCATAGCCGCGCGTTTCTCGATTGGCTTGGATGGCAGCGAGTTTGCTATGCATTGTTTCAATATCACTAAAGCCGTACCCCAATACATGAATCACTTTTTCATTTTGGGCAGGTTTTTTGGAGTAGCCGCCCATGACACGATGACGACAGCTGATTTCAACACCGTGAATCAGCGTCATACCAAGACTTTCAGCGGTTTGGCGCGCCTCAAGGATACCAAGTACCGTATCATGGTCGCTTAAGGATAATACTTTCACCCCTTTTTCATGCGCTTTTTGCACCACTTCGCTTGGGCTAAAAGTGCCATCTGAGCAGGTACTGTGACAATGCATATCAATCGGAAGTTGGGTATAAATAGGACTGCTAGACAAGATATCGAGATTTAAAGAATTCACAAATACGCCTTAATTACAAAAGCTGGTTGCCAACAATAGGACAAAAAGGGGTTAAGACAAAGAGGGGTTAACTCTGCGCTGGCTTACTCACAAGGGCACGTGGTGGATGAAGCAAGGAAAATCGCAAAGTTACTTTTCGATTTTAGCATATCCGTGTAAACTAGCGGCTAAGATTTTTGTTAGAGATGACTATGAGCGGTTTATTGGATTTGCTACCTTTACTGGCATTTTTTTACTTTTCCAAACAGCAAGGGGTATTGGCAGGTGCGGCGGCGTTATTGATTACCACACTGGTGGTATATGTCGTGCATTTTGCCCGGCAAAAAGGCAAGCTCAATAAACAGCAGTGGGTCACGCTGATTTTAACCGTGGGATTTTGTGGGTTAAGCTTAATTTTCCATGACGAAGCATTTTTAAAATGGAAATCAACTGTCATCAATAGCGTGTTTGCAGTTGCCCTCATTATCAGTGTCGCGATAGGTAAACCGCTATTAGAGTTGGCAATGAAAAATGTGTTTCGATTGACCCAATCGGGCTGGAATAGACTCACCCTCGCTTGGGCAGGGTATTTCTTGCTGATGGCAGGTTTGCAATATTATTTTGCGTTTTTTACCAACAACGATACTTGGATTAATTTTAAAAGCTGGGGATGGATACCGGTGATGCTGGTGTTTTTAATCGGGCAATTTGTGTTCTTAAAAAACCATCTAAATCCAGATATACAACAACAAATCAATGATAAAGGAAAAAACTAAAGGAGAATATGGATGGCACTTTATATTATTATCGGTCATGACGTTCCTGATAGCCTTGAGCTACGCAAACAATTCCGTTCTGCTCATCTTGAGCGTCTTACGCGGTTAGATGAACAGCGCCGTCTAATCATCGCAGGTCCTACGCCAATTGTACATGGAGAGCCTGAAATGAGTGGCAGTGTATTGGTCGTGGATTTTGACAGCGATGAAGCCGTGCAAGCTTGGGCAAGCGAAGAGCCTTACTTATTAAATGGTGTATATAGTCATGTGGATATCAAACCTTTTATCCAAGTTTTTCCTAAATCAGTGAGTTAATATTGGGTTTATCAGTTGTTTGTAGTACATAATTGGCAAAGTCTGGGTGGTGATAGGTGACAAGCATGAAAAATTTGGTGGGCTCTTTGGCAAGCGGCGCAGTGTTATTGACGGTATTACAGGTGACAAGCCTGACCCATGCAGCACCGCAAGTTGTCGTCACTGACCCAAAAACAGGACAACCGCTCGCCAAACAGCCAGAGATTGCCTCAAGCGTTGCCAGTAGCACCTCACCGATGCAAAACCCCAAACAACCTACCCTTGCCCAGCTCAACCAGCCCACTGACAGCCAGTTGTCCAACGCCAACCAACAACTCTTGGCAAAAAATGCTGAATTACAAAACCAAGTCGATAGTTTAAATACGCAGGTCAAAGTGCTTGTCAATGAGCGCAGTGGACAGATTTTTATCTACGGGGCGGTCACTGCACTGCTCAGTGGTATACTTGGTATCGCACTGGGCTGGATGGTCGCGGGACGTAAAGGTCGTTGGTAGTCGACTTTATAAGCCTACTACTATAAGCCTGACATTGACTTACTATGATGCCAAATAACCAAGCCGACCTGCCAAAAAAGCCCACTGTCGCCATCATTGGCGCAGGTCCTGCTGGCCTGATGGTGGCAGATTATCTGCGCCAGTTTGATGTCACAATCCACGTATTTGAACAAAAACCTTCCCCTGCCCGCAAACTATTGATGGCGGGTAAATCTGGACTCAATATCTCGCACGCTGAGCCTGTTGATACCTTTGTCACACGTTATCAGCCCAATGATTGGTTAACGCCGTATATTGAAGATTTTAATGCGACGCATATCCGTGATTTTATGACCCGCTTAGGGATTGAATCTTTTGTTGGCTCGACAGGGCGCATCTTTCCTACCATGATGAAAGCCTCGCCACTATTGCGGGCGTGGTTGCAAGCGCTGCAGCAGGACGGCGTAACGTTTTTTTATCGGCATAGCTGTGACAACATTGAGGGCAAGGAAGCGACTTTTTCGGTAGCGCATGAAAGCGGCAACCTGACTGTTAGCCAAAGCTTTGATGCGATTGTGTTGGCAACGGGCGCGATGTCATGGTCGCGGCTCGGTAGTGATGGCAAATGGCAAGCATGGCTCAGCGATACAGAATTGACGCCGTTTTATGCCAGCAATGTCGGTATCTGTCGCCCACTGTCGCAGCCTTGGTCGGCGCATTTGCACCGCGATTTTGGCAAAGCGTTAAAACGCGTGAAAGCCCAGGTGGCATTGCCCAATGGCAAAATTGAGCAGGGTTTTGGTGATATTATTCTCACCCATTATGGCATGGAAAGCGGGCTGATATACCGGCTCAATCGTGCTATGCGTGAGCAATTAAATCATACGGGCAAGGTATCACTACAACTTGATTTACTGCCTGATGTGGCTGACGAAAAATTATTGAGTAGTTTAAAAAACCCCAAAAAACAATCGCTAGCTAACCTGTGGCGAAAGGCAGGACTTGATCCGGTCAAAATCGCCTTACTCAGAGAAATCGTCGCAAAAACGCACTGGCATAATGCCGATAAGATGACAAAGGCAATCAAACAGTTAACCGTAGAATTTGATAGCTTTCGACCGATTGAAGAAGCAATTAGCTGTGGCGGCGGGGTAAAACGCACAGCATTAACCGAGGATTTTGCGCTAAAATCCAATCCTTATGTATTTTGCTGTGGCGAGATGCTTGATTGGGATGCGCCAACGGGTGGCTATCTGCTGACGGCTTGTTTTGCCACGGGTCGAGCCGTCGGACAAGGCGTGGCGCAGTTTTTAGCGTTATCCAAAAAATTGACGCAATGCACTTGATATAAGGTACTTGACATAAGGTACTTATCGACTGTGCAGATAGCGACTGTAAAGGTAGGCAAGCAGCAGCACAAGCGCACAAATCGGTAAGCAGACAGGCAAGAACAGCGGATTTTGCATACCGCCGAACACTACCATCAATGAGCCCAATGCCGCCAAAATTGGCGATATCACACCCAATAATATACTTTTGATATGACCTTGTTGCCATAAGCGAAACACCGCAAAGTAAAATACCAAATACAGTAAGTAACTCACCACAATCGCGATTTCTGAAATATCCATATCGCCTAGCAGCTGATGTTTCATCGCCGCATAGTGCACAGCCGCCCAAAACATCGATAAGGCAAAACCTAGCAGCGCTGAACCAATCGATAGCTGATAATTGGGCGACACGTCACGCAATTGCGCGCTAAACGGAATCAATGATTTGAGCGCTAAAGAATGGGGCAGACGAATCAGCCCTAATACCAAGCCATTGACTGTACCCATCACCGAAATCACCACAAATACCAAAAAGGCTTTGGCAGCGGTTTCGCCAAATAACTGGGTCGCCACCACATAGACGCTTTCATCACCCAATGCCATCACTTGTGCGGCGCCTAGATACGAGGTGAGTCCAACAAAATACAGTAAATAGCCCAATAAAATCAATATAGGCGCAACAACTAAGGCAATCGGTAAATTACGTTTGGCATGTTTGATTTCCCCTGAAATACTGGTAGAGACCACCCAACCATCAAATGAAAACGCAATCGGACCAATGGCACCGAGCCATGCCAAAGACTGCGTCGCTTGACGCGCGGATTCATTTGGATAGGTTAATGCAGCCACAGGGTCACCATAGACAAACGCCATCACCCCTAGCACAAATAACGGAATTAATTTAACGACAGTGGCAAAGACTTGAAAACGCCCTGCAAACACCGCTGCCATCACATTAAACAGATAACAAATGACAAACCACGTAAGCCCAATGCCCATTTGTAATTCAAGCGATGCCTCTTTTACCCCAAATAACAGGGCGGTGTAAATACCCACCACCCACGTCACCACCACACCAAGTGTGGGGTAATACAAAAACAATTGAAACCAGCCAATCATTGTAGAAAAATGTGGACTGACAAATTCATCGGCATAGCCAATCAAGCCGCCGTGCGCATCGGTACGTTTTGCCAGCTCAGCAATCGATAGCGAACCAAAAATAATCGCCACTGCCGCCAATACAAAAACCACCACGCCCAGCGCCACATTGCCATTGGTATATTTTAAAACATTGTCTGCCTTAAAAAATATCCCTGAGCCAATCACAATCCCCACAATCATTGCCAATGCGGTGATTAAGTTATAACGCCCGTTAGTTGATTGATTCATGTTGTTACCACACCCAAAAAAAGCTGCATGCCATGTTGCAACGATAAAAAATCAGTTATGCTATACCCCCTAATCGCTGTTTTCAAGCCTTGTATTAGTAATATTTTACTTAGCACTAACTTTTAGTTATTTATTATGGGTCACTGATGCCACAATCTAGCCAACGTCCTGTCACAAACTCAAGCACTACCCCAGCATCAACCATTCAAACCGCCAAACTGCACTGGCAGCTAGACGATAACGGCGTGACTGTCCCCCTCTCTAGCGAATTTGGCGATGTTTATTTTTCCAAAACCGATGGCTTGGCAGAATCTCGCCATGTTTTTATTGATGGCAACGACTTAACCAATAGCCTCACTAATTTGAAGAACTTTGAACGATTTGTGATCGGTGAGATTGGTTTTGGGACAGGGCTTAATTTCTTGGCTATTTGGCAACTTTGGCAACAAATCAGACCTGACAATCATAGCCATTTACATATCATTACCACCGAAAAATTTCCCCTACGCAAAACTGACCTTGAACAAGCTTTAAGCGTGTGGACAGAGCTTGCTGGGTTATCACAACAGCTCATTGACAACTATCCACCGCCACTGGCTGGCTGCCATCGTTTGAACTGGTTTGATGAACGATTGACGATTGATTTATGGCTTGGCGATGCGACGAGTAGTTTGTCACAAGTGACTGGGCAAGGTAAAGTCGATGCGTGGCTGCTTGATGGGTTTGCGCCGAGTTGTAACCAAGAGCTTTGGTCAGAGAGTTTATTGGCTCAAATTGCAAGGTTATCCAAACCTCACACGACTTTGGCGACATTTAGCGTGGCAAGCGCAGTCAAACAGGGGCTAAAACATCAGGGTTTTACCTTAGCCAAACGTAAAGGCTTTGGCAAAAAGCGAGAAATGCTCACCGCAAGCTTTCAACCTAAGTTAACATCCGCCAATTTTTGCGAGGTTTATTTTCGCTATAACAAAAAAATTAAACCATTTTTTGTCACCCTACCCTTTACTGACACGTTTGAATCCCGACGTCGTCAGCGTCGAAAAGCCAATAACGTTAAAGGCTTTAAACTACCCAATTTTTCTGCTATTACAAAACCGCTGTCTGTGGCGGTGATTGGCGCGGGTGTGGCGGGGTTAAGCAGTGCGTATGCCTTAGCCGCCCGTGGACACAAGGTCACCATTTTTGATAAAGCGCAACCATTGGCAGGGGCATCGGGCAACATCCGCGGTTTTCTTGCGCCAAAACTTACCAGCCTAAAACGCCTTGAAACCAATCTACATGCGATTGGTTATTTGGCAAGCTGTCGATTTTACCCTTATTTGACCGCACAGACCGGTATTAACATCCTACAGACCACCGGCTGTTTGGATTTACTCTCACACAATCGCTTACATCTTGATGAAGTCAAAGATTTTCCCATTGAATTTGCCCGTTTATTGACTGCTGAACAAGCCAAAGCAAAAGTCGGTTATGAGGTTGGGCAAGCGATATTTTTGCCCAATGCCGGGTTAATCACTACCGCAAACTTTGCCAATGCTGTTTTAGGCCACCCCAATATCAGCTTTCAAACTGAGGAATTAACCTATTTTCAGCAAGCCTATTTTCAGCAAGATTGCGACCAGGTGCTATTAACATTCACTGAGCGTCAGCAGTTTTTTGACCATGTGATTTTGTGCATGGCTTTAGACACCTGCGATTTTCTACCCACCATCAAACGCTTTAATCACAGCCGTGGGCAAGTGACGTGGTTTGCTGTCGATGCGCATGATAAAGCACAGTTGCCAAAACTGCCGTTAAAGTATGGCAGTTATTACGCCAGTTTTAACGAAAACAGTAAACGCCATGTCATGCTTGGGGCAAGTTTTGTCAGGGATACCTTGGATACTGCACCAGCAGTTGCTGACCATAAGATGAATGTGGCAGATTTGGCGGATGCGGTGCCCGATTTGGTCAATAACACCGATATATTTACCGTCGAAAAAAACATACCCCATTGGCAGGGTCGCGCCAGTATCCGCAGCCAAACCGTGGATTATCTACCCCTAGTTGGGCAGGTTTGGCAAGCGGGTTATGAAAGCAAAAGCCGAGTCTGGAGCTTTTCGGCATTGGGGTCAAAGGGCTATGCTTATGCGCCGATTTGTAGTGAGTTGCTGGCGGGACTGATGTGTGGAGAAGTTTTGCCATTGTCTGAAAAGATGGTCAACAGTTTAAGTCCCAATCGCAAGGTCATTCGACGCTAAGTTATTTTCTCAGCAGTTTTTGATAAACCAAACTGCGTAAACTATTTGGCAATAATCGCACCGGTAAGCGAATGGCGAGGTTTTTAAGCAGTTGCGCAATAGGCAAAAACCCTTGTTGATAAAAGCTTTGCTGAATAGCCCACTCGTAACGGGCATACGCCAAGCCCCCGCGCCGTTCATACATCGCCTCCCCTGCCCGTGCATATACCAGCACCTCTGGCAAATTGGCAAACTGATAGCCAGCGACCAATAACCGTACCCACAAATCATAATCTTCAAACAGCGGCGCATGCCGATAGCTACCGACCGCTTGTACTGCAGATTTTTTGAAGGCCGCGGTCATGTGGTTGATGGGATTGCGCGACTTGGCGGAGGCAAAAATCGCCTCGTGTGAGGTTGGCACCGTGCGAGATTTTTTCCCCTGTGATAGCTGCTTTTCAAATTCAATGATTTGCCCGCCCAACACGTCAATTTCGGGATGATTTTGGATAAAGTTGATTTGCTGCTCAAAGCGGTTAGCCACACAGATATCATCCGTATCCATGCGCATCACCCAGTCATGTTGACAAGCGTTTAGACCTGCATTCAAAGCCTGCCCAAGTCCCACGTTTTTTGTTAAAGCGATAATCGTTAACGGTAGTTGCGGCTTAAAATCTTGTACCACTTTTTGCAATGCCACATTGATGGGACCATCAAAAACCAACACAACCTCAGCAGCTTGGCGTGTTTGGCTAACCAAGCTAGCTAGACATTCGGTCAGAAATTCGGGTTTTTCTTTGTCGTATAGGGACATCAGTACAGAAAATTTCATGTTAATTCACCCACCCAAGTCAATGCCACATCCTTTTTTACTTTACGGGCAAACCAATAGCCATTAAATTTCGCCTGCTCAAGCTTTAATAAATCCAAATAAATCGGGCTATTACCATTATTTACATTTTTGTCAAAAATAATTTGTCGGCGGTTATCATTACTTAGGCGAATTTGATTGGTTAATTTTTCAGTAATTAGGGTTTGAAAAAAATGCTCATCGGGTACCAGTTTTTGACGGAAAAAATCACTGTATTCATCGGTAAAAGGCATAATTTTCTCCCAGTCTGCACGCGTCACTGAAAACCATTGTGAGCCAAAATAAATGGGTGAGTGATAAGTTTTTATTTTTGCCACGCCTTGTTGCAGTTTGGTGATGATTTTGCCCGTCAATTGCCGTTGCCAGTTGCTGTCGGCATGGGGACTGTCCATAATAAAGCGATACGCACACTCTGGCGCCAGCTTGCAAGCCATCATCGCCTGAAAATCAAACCGCTGTTGCCACTGTTTTTCTATCACTTCAAATGGTTGTAACACCACATCTTCACCGCTTACCAAATGAAAATAAGCATTGTCCTCATTGACAAACGCCGTTTCAAACAATTTTAATGTCGCTTCAATTTGGCTAAACCCGCCCCAACGCACCGTTATTCTATCTTTGAGCAAAAATACATTGGCTAGCTGTGCAGTCTCAGCGTCAGGAAAATAATCAGATTTAGCATCTATATGTACATAAAAATTGACGTTTGGCTGAATTTTCGCCAGCTTAATAAAATAACTGATATCTTGGTGGGCTTGGATAAGTAAGGCGTGTTTTTTCATGCGGTTACCCTTTGAACCCAGCTAGATTAACTGCGTCATCTAAATTAATGAGGGTAAAACCACGACTGGCAAGAAATTCATACGCATCAGGGAATTTATCCCACAGCGCTTGGGTATACACCATAAATACTTGGGTGCGGGGAAATTCTTTGAGCGAGAACACAGCAGTGCTGATAAAGGTATAAATTTCAAAGCGTTGATGGGGGTTTTGTTGCAATGCCTCGCTTAGATAATCTTCAATGATTTTATCGCTATGAATCACTGGCAAAAGATGGCTAAAATCCAAATTTTCTCGCGGGTGCGGACAAAATGCGTCAAGGTGAAATGCCTTGACCATTTTTTCTACAATATCAGCATAAGCTTTGTCACCGATAAAATTGTCGAGGGCTTGCCCCAATAACAGCCGTTTTACCGGCAAATTCTCATCAGGCTGATTATCTACTTTATCAAACAAATAAACCGGCTCGGTAGCGTCTATGATATTTTTTTCCTGGGGAAAAATGGTGAAATGTTTTTTGGATATAGCCAAAATACTAGGGATACTGGGATAAGTAATGCCCACGGCGTGTTTAAACAGTTGTAGTGGCAAGGATTTTGGTAACGGTTGAAAATAGCTAGAATTGGGGAAAATATTGGCAGTGCCATCATCAAAGGTATACAGCTGTTGGAATTTTACTTTAGAAACAACGTATTGCAAAAACAACACGTCAATACTGGCAAGATAGACGTTTTTGATAGGTTTTTGCCAAATATCAAGCGTGTTAAGTGTGGTTTTGATGCGGTTTAGGGTGGCAAAACGCTCGCCCCAGGTTTTATTGTTCAGTTCGATAAAGGCGGATTTTTCGCAGACCTGCTCAAGTTGTTCAAAATAATAGCGATGTTTAGGCTCGCTTTTTGAATGGACGCCATACGGCAAATAAAGCCCAATAAAGGGGGTACTGTGTTGCTTAATAATTTGCTTGGCAATCAACACTTGCAAGGGGGTGATACAAATAATGAGATTCATGGCGTTTTTTTGACCTTTTCCACCTGCAGCGTATAATAATATAACAACGGCAAAATCACCACGCCACTAATAATAGTCGCATACGGCACCACCGCCAGTGATATGCCACTTAACACCCACAAGGCAACCAAATACACGACCGTTGAGATGACGGAACACAGCGAGATTTGGGCGCTTTTGGCATGATAAAACAAAAAATTCACCAACAATAAATACGGAATTATCAGCGAAAACGCCAGTACAAACATCACCACATAATACTGGCTTTGGGCAAAATCTGCCCCCAATAGCCACGCCATCAATGACGACGGCATCGCCCACGCCATGGCAGTCAACATAACAGGCACCATCAAACTCAGCCAAAACAATCGATGCAGTTGCATCACTGTCATGCGCTGCGATTTTAGCCGTTCATATAAGTGAGGCACCAGCGCAGAATTGACCGCCATAATCACAATGGTCAAGCTACTAGCGACTTGCACCCCTGCCGAGTATACGCCTAGCTCATGACTGCTAAACCGCTGGTGAATCAACACTCGGTCAAGTTGCCCTTTGATGGTATAGCTTAATCCATGTAACAGCAGCGGCAAGCCTAGCGTTAAAATATAGCCAAGTCCCAGTTTGAGCCGTTTTGGGGTAAAGCGAAATTTGATAGCAAATTGGTATTTTGCCCACGCCAACGCTGCCACAAAAGTGAACCCATGCGCCAAGATGATTGCAATAAGACGCTGGGCAACTTTATCGGTGGTATCGCCAGCAAAAAACTGAAAAATCATTACCGTCCATAGTAAATTGCCCAAGGCTAAGCCCAATTGGATGGTCAGATAGCTAAACGGGCGTTTTTGGCATTGCCGCAGTGCCAGTTGGTTTTGCACCAAGGTTTGCAAAAAGGCAGTAAAAAAGCAGTAAAATAACAATTCGCTATGTAACAGCCAGCTAATCGCTGTGCCAATCAGCAGCACGCCCACGCTATATAGCCCACCCGCCAGTAAAATATTGCCCAGCCCATGCCTGCCATACACATAAAAATAACGGGTCAAAGCGCCATTTTGCGACAGACTCATGGCGATTACAATAAATGCCGTGAGCGATAAATAATAAGACAAATCACCAAAGCCCGTTGTGCCTAATACCCGTGTCAAATAGGGCAATAGCAAAAACGGCACGGCTTTGGCGGTCATCTCGCCCACCACATAAATCAGGCTGTCTTTGAGCAAAGCAGAGTGTGTTAAACGTTTGATTTTATTTAACATTACCTTTCAAGAACATCCCATGAGGTAGCGGTATTAGCTTGGATATCCGTTAGCACTTTTTTGCCCATTAATTCATCATAAAACTTCGGGGCAAGCCCAAAACCAGGGCGAACGCTACGGATACAGCTTTCATCAATCACATCCCCTGCCGTCATGTCTTTGACAAAATACAGCGAACGGCGAAATTGTACATTGCCAATTTCGCTTGATTTACGACCGTAATCGACTTGTCCCAACGCTTGCCAAGCGGTTTTACTGTCACGGCAGAGCGCGGTGAGTTCGTCTTTTTCCAGTGAAAAACTGTCATCCGCCCCGCCGCCATTGCGGTCTAGGGTGACGTGTTTTTCAATGATACACGCCCCCAATGCCACGCTTGTCACGGCGGTGGTGTTGTCAAGCGTATGGTCGGATAAGCCAATCGGCACGCCAAAACGGCGCTGCATATCGACAATGGTACGCAGGTTATAGTCCTGTGCGGGGGCTGGGTAACCACTCACGCAGTGCAATAACGCAAGCTGCTTGCAGCCGCCATCACAAGCGGCGGCAACCGCCTCAGCAATTTCGGCTTGGTCTGCCATCCCTGTGGAGATAATCATTGGCTTGCCGGTACTTGCTACATATTTGATAAGCGGTAAATCAATGGCTTCAAACGAAGCGATTTTGTACGCTGGCGCGTTCAAATCCTCGAGCAAATCCACCGCAGTAAAGTCAAACGGTGAGCTAAACATGGTGATACCGACTTTGTGGGCGTGCTCAAACAATGGTTTATGCCAGTCCCACGGCGTGTAAGCTTCTTGGTACAAGTCATATAAGGTACGCCCGTCCCACAGTCCCCCATGAATTTGGAAGTCAGCGGCGCTGCTGTTGAGGGTGATGGTATCTGCGGTGTAAGTTTGCATTTTGACCGCATCAGCCCCGCACGCCTTTGCCATGTCAATGATACGGTAAGCGTTATTGATGTCGCCGTTGTGGTTGGCGGACATTTCAGCGATGATGTATGGTGCATGGTCAATACCGATTGGACGGTTGTTAATGCTAAAATTTTGCTTCATATTTTGATTCATAGATACCCCACTAAGACCCACCCCTAAAATAAAAAATCTTGCGATTTTAATTCAAACTCAACCACATCATACACTTTTTCACCCACACCAAAATGCTGTTGTAACACGCCTGTTTCGCTAAATCCCAATTTACGATGCAACGCCAATGACGCAGTATTATATGCCAGCACTTGCGCGGTGATTTTGTCAATGTCGGTGGTGTTGAAAATCTGTGCAATCGCCAAAACCCCCAACGTAAAGCCAAGCCCCTGCCCTTTTGCACTATTAGGGGATAAATAAAACCCCCAACTGGCGGTTTTTTCATTCTGGCTTGATGAATTAGGATTTGACGCATTAGGGTTTGGCGTATGGGTGTTTGCCAACTGCAGCGTTTGGTATTTATCTACCGTCACTTGGGTAACATTGACTAGCCCCATTGGCTCACCAGCAACTTCAAAAATTAGCAAATGCACATTGGCACGGTCAAGCTGTTTGCGATACCACTCTTCATGGTTAGCAAGGGCAATTTCATCTTGCCCAAACATCCACTGGCGCACGTCGATGTGATTACGCCATTGCCAAATCATCTGGGTATCGGCTTGGGTGGCTTGCCTCACTTGACAATGTTGAAATTTTTGCGCAAATTCAATCCAGTGCGCAACCCGTTTTGCCCCCTGCCCATCGACCAACTTGGCAGATTGCCGGCTGAATTTTTTATAATTGTCGGTTAATTCGCTCAACAAGCGGGGCAGTTGCTCATCCAATGTAGCCATGTCAGTCACCACTTTGACCACGTTTTTATCTGCCAACGCTTTGGCAATCACCTGCTGGTTATCGGCAAGCACAATCAGTACCATCGGTAAGCCCAAACAACAGCGCTCCCAGGTGGTGCTGCCTGCAGCCCCAATCGCAAGGTCAGCATTTGCCATCAGTTGCGCCATATTAGTCACATTAACAAGAACAGCACACGCAAAACTTGCGTGTTTGGCAAACCTTTGCACACTTTCGATATGCGGTGCGGTTTTGCCCATGACGACAGTCACGTTAAATGATTGCGTAGATTGTTGGACAAAGGTATTAAGACTTTGCAAAATCTTGAGCGTGACATTATCATTATCGACACCGCCAAGATTAACCAATATATGTTTGGGCGGCTGTACGCTTTTACGTCTGTTTAGGCTCATCGCTCGCCAGCTGGCAAACTCATCCCGTAATAGTGTATAACGCGTGCCTAGTAATAGCTGGCAATGACTTGGTACAAGCGCTTGATAATCTTCGTTTTTTCGCCCAAAATTTTGGTCGAGCAAAATCTCACAGTCGTGCGTTCGGTCGGCTAAATCGTCAATGGCTAAAATTTTAAGGTTTGGCAAAAGTCGTTTGGCTTGCTGCTCCCAGTTTTTGCCAATCGCATAATGGTCGATAATCAGCCAATCTGGCTTTAACGCTTGCAAGATAGGTTGACACTCGGCAAAATCATCGCTTTCACTAATCCCTAGCCATTCGCTATGGGCATGCTGTTTGATAAAATCTGCAGTCTCACTTTTGGCTAATAGCTGCACCGCAAAACCTTTTTGCCCAATCAAATCCGCCAAATGCCCGTCATGCTCCCGACAAATAAACGTGATGTCATGTCCTTGCTGTTTTAACCGGTCAGCGAGCGTGAGGCAACGCATGATATGACCGCTACCCATCGTTAAACTTGCGTCTGCTCGGACCACGATCTTCATGCTCGCTCCAATTGCGCTTGGTACAGGCGCTCAGCAAATCGCCAATCGTTCTCATCATCAATATCGACAACACTGTATTTTGGCAGCACATAGCCTAGCGCATGATTATGGATTTTATCCTCGCCGAGCCATGCCTCACGACCGCCCCAATAAAACTGACCTGCGTCAAAATACGCCTGCGGCAAATCTTGGGTTCTGGTGAGTTCATGTTGGCTAAACATGCTCGACACTTCACTGGTATCGCTTAACTTCAGTGAACGTAACACATTGGATTCAAACTCTAAAACCGGAAAACAATACAAACTGTTGGATGACTGCCAGCGCTCAAAACTGTCGGTTAAATACTGCGGTTTTAATAACGGCGTACAGGGGTATAGACAGCAGATATGGCTAGCTTTTGGCACGCTCTGCAGTACATGCCGAATCACCGCAGCGGTAGTGGCGTAATCATCGGCAAGCTCGGCAGGTCTTTGGCTGACAGTGGCACCATGGTGTTGAGCGATATCGGCAATAGCGCCATCATCAGTGGAGACGATAATCTGCTCAAACAATTGGCTGTTTTTTGCCGTTGCAATGGCACGAGCCAGCATGGGTTTGCCACAAAAATCTTTGATGTTTTTGCGGGGAATGCGTTTACTACCGCCACGCGCAGGGATGATACAGACCTTCATTATGCTAATGCCTGAGCCAACGCTATCTTTAAGGCATCCACCACTTGCGCTTGCGAGGCTTCGCTTAAGTCATAATATAATGGCAAACTAATCGCTTGGGCATAGTAGCGCTCGGCATGGGGAAAATCACCTTGTTTAAAGCCCAACTTGGCATAATACGGCTGGGTATGCACTGGAATATAATGCACATTCACCCCGATATTTTGCGCCCGCAAACTGTCAAACACTTGCTTACGCGTTTTGCCACTGTCTGTTGTCAGTTGAATGGGATACAAATGAAACCCCGAATAACTAGCAGGATTGCGATAAGGCAACATAATCGGTAAATCTGTTAATAATTCATCATACCGCTTGGCAAGCTGGTGACGGCGAGTGACAAAGTCATCCAAATAGTTCATTTGACTCACCCCCAATGCCCCTTGCAATTCGGTCATGCGATAGTTAAAGCCCAAATCAATTTGCTGATAATACCAACCACCGTCAGGTTCGTGGGTCATTAGATTGGCATCACGAGTGATACCATGACTACGCAGTAACTGCATTTTTTCCGCCAATGCCGGGTCATTCGTTGTTGCCAGTCCGCCTTCTGCGGTGGTAATGATTTTGACAGGGTGAAAGCTAAACACGGTAATATCGCTAAACTCACAATTGCCGATAGGTTGCTTGTGATATTTGCCACCAATGGCATGGGAGGCGTCCTCAATAACCTTAAAGCCATATTGCTGTGATAGCGCATGAATGGCCGCCATATCACAGGGTTCACCGGTGAAATGTACGGGAATGACTATTTTTGGCAAGCGGTTTTCAGCATCGGCAAGCTGTAACTTTTCTGCTAACGCGTTGATAGACATATTGAGCGTTAGCGGATCAATATCCACAAAATCAATGTTAGCACCACAGTACAATCCACAGTTGGCAGATGCGGTAAAGGTAATCGGCGTCGTCCACAGCCAGTCGTCTTTACCCTTTTCACCTTGACCAAGCCCCAATGCCAAACAAGCAATATGTAGTGCTGAGGTCGCACTATTCACCGCCACGCCAAACTTTGCCCCCGTATAGGTAGCGACTCGTTCTTCAAATGCTGGTACTTGACTACCTTGGGTCAAAAAATCAGACTGTAGCACGGCAACCACCGCATCAATATCAGTTTGGGTGATATGCTGACGACCATAAGGAATAAATTGATTTGCCATAATATTTGCCATAATATTTGCCCAAGGGGGGTTATTGAGTGGGTTCGTTATCAAGTGGGTTTGTTATCAAGATTTAGCGATTAAATTTTACCAATTTTTGCTTTGTTGGTTTCAATCCATTCTTTTAGTTGTCCAGTTGTCATCCACTCACTGTTATTATCACTGGCGTACACGAAGCCTTCTGGTACCTTAACACCATCTTTGATACGCTCAGGCGTTTCATCCCAGCCATTAATCGCAGGCAAGATTTTAAAATGCTCGGGATATTCGTAGGTATGAAAAGAATCTTCGGCACTAATCATTTGCTCATGCAATTTCTCGCCAGGACGAATACCAATGATTTTCTGCTCAGCAGTGGCAGAAACGGCAGTTGCCAAATCTAGCATGGTCATAGAGGGAATTTTTTTGACATAAATTTCGCCGCCCACCATGTCGTCAAATGCGTGCCAAACCAGCTCCACACCTTGCTCAAGCGAAATCATAAAACGGGTCATACGCGGGTCTGTGATGGTCAGCACGCCACTGTCTTTAATTGAGAGAAAATACGGAATCACCGAGCCACGACTCCCCATGACATTGCCATAACGTACCACCGAAAAGCGTGTGCCATGCTCCCCTGAATAGGCGTTGCCTGCGACAAACAGTTTGTCCGACGCCAATTTGGTCGCGCCATATAGATTCACGGGACTGGATGCTTTGTCAGTCGATAAGGCAACGACTTTTTTCACCCCTTTATCAATACAGGCGTCAATTAAGTTCATTGCCCCGTTGATATTGGTTTTGACACATTCAAATGGATTATATTCGGCGGTGGGCACGATTTTGGTTGCTGCGGCATGCACCACATAATCCACCCCATCAAGCGCTCGATATAGACGGTCTTTATCACGCACATCACCGATAAAAAAACGTACACGCGGGTCGCCTTGGTACAGTTTTGCCATTTCCCACTGTTTCATCTCATCACGCGAGAGGATAATCAATTTTTTGGGATTGTATTTTTCAAGCGTCATCGGCACAAAGGTATGCCCAAATGAGCCTGTCCCGCCTGTCACTAAAATGGTTGAATTGGTTAACATAGTGCACTACCTATTATGGCTAAAGTTATTTGTCGCAGTTTATCTAGCCCCAAAACCTGTCAGCATGGTTTGAATGGTTTTGAGCACAATCAAGATATCTAATGCAAAAGAAATATGTTTAATATAATAAAAATCGTACTGTACCTTAAGCGCTGTCTCATCGGTATCACTGGCATAGCCTTGTGTGACCTGCGCCCATCCAGAAATACCGGGTTTGACGATATGTCGATAATTATAAAATGGGATGGTTTTTTCAAAGGTTTTGACAAAACTTAGCTGTTCAGGTCTCGGTCCAATCAGGCTCATATCGCCTTTGAGCACATTCAAAAATTGCGGCAATTCATCGATACGGGTTTTACGAATAAACTTACCGACCTTAGTCACACGCGGGTCATTTTGTTGCGCCAGTTTTGCCCCGTTTTTTTCTGAGTCAAAGCGCATACTGCGAAATTTATAGATTTTAAACAATTTGCCGCCTTGCCCGACCCGCTCTTGGACAAATATCGCCTTGCCCGGACTTTCCAACCGTATCGCAATGACAGTGATCACCGCAATCAGCAATACAAAGGGTGAGACCAACAAAATCGCTATAATATCAATCAGTTGTTTAAACCATAAATAGGTTTGAGAAGGCAACAGCGAGCCCAACTCGTTTTCATACAAATGATGAATTGGCAGACGACCCGTCAAAGACTCATACACTTGGCGGTTATTATACACTGGTCTGCCCTGTAACGTTTGCTCGGTTAAAAACCGCTGCCAGTCTTCATCGAGTGCAGGCGATGACAGGTCTGCTACTATCGCTTGCACTTTTTTGGATTGTATGGCATCCAAATGCGGTTTTTCAAGGCGCAGCCAATGGATCTGAAAAATTGCTTCAAAGTTTTGACAATGTCCCAGTGGAATATACGCCATATAAGGTTGGTGCGCTTTTTGCTCAAGTAAAAACGATAAAAAGAAAAATACTGCGCCGATAACGCCCGATAAGCCAAAGTAATATAGCGAATACGGCAACCGAAAAACGATAATCACCATGCCTAACAGCATCATCACCAACAATAAAGTTGGCAACACAAAACTGATGGAGCGTTGACCTGGAAACTCGGTAAGTTTGCGCAGACCAAGGGTAACTAGCAAGACACCCAACGTGGCTAACACCATACTATTAAACTCAGTAATCAGCCAGCGCCCCTGCAAAAAACGCATTCGCCACATCAGCAAGGCGGGCAAAATTACCACCACCCCCCAACCCACGATGAGTCGGAACGCGATATTTTGCCATACTAAAAAAATTACCCGCTGCATTATGGTTTGAGTCCTGTCTTTTCAGGATTGGCGTCTCGCCATTGTTGAAACTCACGGTATAAAGCGGCAAATGTCGCAGGATCTTGTTTGGCAAGATTACCCAAGTCAGTATCCACATTGTCACAATCCGACAAATTTTTTACCATGACACAAGCCGCTTTGATATGTGTTAATGCCGCTTGCTGGTCACCTTTATAGGCTAAGAACTGTGCATAAGCTAATATATTATACTGGGAAGAATCGGTATTGAGCACCTCTTCAAAGATGGCTTCTTTTACGCTTGCCTGATGGCGATTAATCGGCACTTGCATGGCAAGGATGCGGTCATGATAAGCGCTAAAGCCAAACACCTCATTTTGGTAATCAATTCCTTTGTCTTGGTTTAGATGATTGGTATGCTTGATAAAGCGGTTATAATCCAAATAATTAAGCTGAAAATATTGCCAAATATAGTAGCCTGATAACATCGCCAAACCAAGCATGACAACAGACATGGCTTTTCTTAGTTTGGGTTGCCACGCAAGTTGCCAGTTGCGCTGTTCAATCAACGCCAAAAACAAGGCAAAAACTGCGAGATAACGAAAATACCATAACGGGTATTCTACACTGGCATACAAGATACTGGCGATGACAAACGCCAGTGCAATCGCGCTTTCGCTGCTATGACGCAGATGAATCGCCCGCACCAGCACCCAAACAATCGGTACAAAGCACAGCGCGCCTAACACCCCTAGCTCCGCCAAAATCATGGTGGCAAAATTGTGGGAATGGTCGGCAATCTCTGGCCATTTAAAATATTGGGCATAATCAACGCTTGCGCCCATGTAGTTGTTCCAGCCGACTCCTGTGAGCACATGGTCATGAAATATCATCATGGCGCGTTCGCTCATCGCCGAGCGGTTCCCCTGCCCGCCCGCCATACGACTCACCGCCCCAAGCTGATTAGCACTGCTATAATTACTAATCCAGCTTGCGCCCATATAGTACAGCACAAATACAATAAGACCAAAAACGCTAGCCGATAATTTGCTTTTCCACGCTATCGGCTGGGTCAAAAAGAAAATGGGAATCACCGCCAGCATCATCACCAGACCCGCCCGACTTTGGGTTAAGGCAAGCCCGATGGTAAATATCACAAACAATAGCATCAAGCCAAACCGCGCATATTGTCGGTATCGACCAATCAGCCACTGCGGTGCATTTAACCTTTCTTGAAACGACTGCTGCAGTTGATAAATCACCCCACACAGCGCCAACACAAACGCGTAGCCTGCGTGGTTGGCTTGCCCAAAGTTGCCATCATAGCGTCCGCCATTGGCATTACCGCGCGCAATCACCCAACCTTGATAATCAATCTGATAGCCGCTCATCTGCATCATTTGAATCATAAAGGTGACGATTGCCATGAGATATACTGCAATAAACAAGCGGTTTAATAAATTCGCTTTATTTTCAATATTGGTCCCTATCAAAGCAGTCAAGGCAACGACCACCAAGCTTATCACGGGGAATATCAGCGCATCGGGGTAAGCGATATGGTTGAATAATGGCTGACATCCAATCAATAGCGCTAGCAGCAACCAAGTGAGCACAGATTTGCTAAACTTTGTAATCGGGTTTTGCCAAAAAAAAGCCGCGACTGCCAAACTCACAAACCCAAATGCGGTGGCATTGACCACAAAATCCCGACCCAGTGGCGAGTGCCAAGGCATGAGGTACGTCAAAATGGCTAACCCCATGAATAGGGTAAATAGACGAATATCTTGATTGGGGGTTTGGGGTGGCGTAGATGACAGCATAGGATTTTCGTATGGGTTAAACGCAAAAATGCTAAACAAGGTAGTTTAGCATTTTTTATAAAATAAGTATTCGATTCAGCAATGAAATTTATATCTTGATACTACCAAGGACGCCTGTCAACGACTTTAAGAATTTTTTAATTTTTTGTAGCCCATAAAACTATCATATCTGTTTGGTAAGCTTTCAAAGGTAGAAATTTACGCTATCACTATACCCAAACAGAAACAAACAATAGGTGATGCAAATCACCCCATGACAATATTTGTCGAAAGTATAAAATCCAACCTGACAATATTTGTCACTTTCTAATAAAAATAGGGAGATGAATTTATAGTGTGAATTTTTTTATGGATAAGGTGATGTTTTCCTATATAAATCTTCTATAATAAAAATTGGCACGTTTAGTGCTAATATTAAAATAGCTTACAAAGCTTATAATTAAATTAATAACATTTGTGGAGAATGTTTATGAACGCTCAAAAAGGTTTTACCCTTATCGAATTAATGATCGTTGTCGCCATTATCGGTATTCTTGCAGCAATTGCGATTCCTGCTTATCAAAACTATATTGCCAAATCTCAAGTTTCTGCTGCTCTTGCGGAGATTGCTGGTGCTAAAACTGCTTATGAATTAAAAGTTAACGATGGTGTGCAAATTACTAAACTAGCAGATATTGGATTTAATGCAGCTTCTAGTGAGCGCTGTACTTATACTGTTGATACTTTTGATGCAACTACTGGTGCATCTAATGTTGGTATTTCATGTAAGCTAAAAGGTAGCCCGCGTATCGCTAATGAATTTATTAACTTACAACGCACAACTGATGGTCAATGGAAGTGTATTACAAGCTTAGATTCAACAAATGCTCAAGAAAAACAATTTATTCCCGTTAGCTGTACTACAGATGCAACTAATGCTAAAGCAGGTACTATTGTTAGTTAATTATCTTACATAATTAAAAAACGCATCAAATCTGATGCGTTTTTTGTTTTAACTCAAAATTTTCCAATAATAGTGAATTACACTTTTCCAGCAGTTTCTTATAATCTTGTTTCAGCTACTCATAATCACTTTTCACCGCCTTGGTCACTATTTTATATCACCCCACATGAATATTGTCTATACTGCCAAAAATTGTTCAATGCCTAGCTTAATAAGCTAGTTATTCCACTCTTGACCTGTACCACATGAGGTATTTCGGCATTTTATCCCTTGCGCGTTTAGCGTGAGCGTACCATCATTTGCCATCTGCGATGAACTAATAGGTGTGGCTGTAATTTTCCAACGGTCAGTGAGGGGGGTGGGTGCTAGGGTGATGGTATATAATGCTGTACCACTTCTAGGGAAGCTCCCATTGAGTCCCGCGCCTGCGTTCGTGAAACTGCCTTGTGCCAGTTTACGCGATTCAATTTGCGAGGCGATATTTTGCATCTCAGCCATCATATCGGTGCGTTTGGTCTTGATGACGTAGCCCTGATAGCTTGGATACGCAATCGCCGCCAATATACCGATGAGCGCGACCACTATCATGAGTTCAATTAGGGTAAAGCCTTGTTGGCTATATCGATTTTTCATTACCATGTCTCCGAGTTATTACCGCAATCTGAAGAAGTTATTGTCACATTCGTATCAGCGTTGTTGATTTTACACTGAGCTCCTTCAGAATTAAGTAAAATTTTCTTAGCACTTGGGAATTTATTAGTGTTAGGTATTGCCAACATTGCCCAATTACGTCCTACAGCCAACGTACTATCGTCTATAGTTGTGCTAGTATTCACTAAACTTTTATCTTCCCTTGATGTAGTGGTGCTACTGCCTGCGGTTGTCGTAGTTTTGACTATACTTGCTAGGGTAATTTTATAGTGATAATTACTGCTGTTACTATTGGCAGGGACATAAATAGTTTTATTATCTGTTTCATCATAATCATAACTGGTTGTACCATCACTAGCAACTTTGGCAGGTTTGAATCCTTTATAAGTCAGTGCAGTCGCCCGCCAGCGATTGAGCTCAATCTCTAGCTGCTTCATTTTGGCTTGCGCTTGCGATTCGGCATTACGGATAGCATATTGCCGATACGATGGGATAGCGATACTGGCGAGTATCGCAACCATCGCTACCGTTACCATCAGTTCAATCAGCGTAAAGCCTTTGTTAGCAGTTTTCATAGCTATCCATTAATTAAATACTTCGTACCAAGTTTTGGGATATAAGGTATAGCGTTCTCTATAGAGGTATTCTGCTGCCGAGCCATCGCCGCCTATCTGAGTGATTGATGTATTGCCACCAGCGACTTGTCGGGTTTTGAGCAAACTTGTGTCTTTTCTATTATCTATACCATAGCTAAAGCGACTATCCAAGGTCGAGCGTTGCGTCAGAGAGGTATTACCAATCAATAATCGGATATTTGTTTTACTACTGCTATAAGGTCCCAAAGTCAACTCCTGAATACCTTGCCCCGCCTGCAAAAAGCCGCCTGTTCCCGTGGTAGATGTATCGTCCATACAGACACCGTAAGGCAAACAGTAAAGCTCACGTTCTGACCCACCCACAATTTGAGCCGAGCAAGGGTTTGCCTCTCCATATGACATATCGGGGTTATATACCGTGGTATATAACATACTATTGATGACTTCTGACTTGCCTACGCCTTTGTTATACAATACATTGGCATAACCATCAAAGCGGGTCAGCGGGTAGTACCAGCCTTTTTTGCTGTTATTTTTGAGCGTATTGATAACGCCGTTTTTGGTCTCAAGTGAATAGCCCGCTGTGGGCATCGTGCCGAGGGCGGTGGGTACATTGACCAGATCTGTATCCGCTAGATCCACCACGGTTTGTTTGTTGGCATTGGTCGTGGTAAAGTCATTGGCAAAAAAGATACTATTGGCTTTGGTAACATCGTTATCGATGATGCCGTAGAGTCTATCTGCCTTATCAATGGGGCGTATTTTTGATAGGGGTGAACTGCGGTCACCTGAGATGACGTTGACCATGGCAAATAATTTACTATTATCATCACGGAAGAAGCTGACCACAGGTCGTTCATAGAAGCGTAAGTTATATTTGGCATCGGCATTGGTGGTAATCGCCCCCAACGTATTGGCAATGGCGTATCGTGGTTGCAAGATACGGGTAACACGCTGGTTGCTAAAGCTGGTTTGTACTGCTGGGGTATATTTATTGTCTGTTGTTGATTTGTTATAAGTATTATCACCTGCATTGGTAAAATCTGCACGGAACACTTGCCCACCCAAATCCGCAAAATAGATACCATCCATATAGCCATCGTTGTTGCGGTCAAGGACGGTAATGCCGCCTACGATGCTGTTATTTAGGTTGTTATTGGTGGTATTAGACGTGCCTTTACTGTTGGCTGTTTTGGTAGCTGACCAAATAAGCGCACCCGTTTTGGCATTTATGATATAAACAGCATTGCCCAATGCTTCTCGGTTCGTGGTACGGTTACAGCTGCTACCACGTTGGTTGGTTAAAGTAGAGGTAATCGTACCCACTTGGTAGTTTTCATCTTCATAGCAGGTATCATAGCCACCGCCAAAGATAAGCACATCGGTGCCGGTATCGGTGGCACTGGTTTTGATTTTGGCTTTGGTGGGTTTTGACCATATTTGTCCCATACGATCAAAGCCTGAGGTACTTGCATCAATCGAAAAAAGCATGGTAGGACTATCATAATTACTCAGATTAAGTCCATAGAACCCCTCACCGCCCATCCGTAGCCCGCCATAGGCAAAGACACCTTTTTGAGTAGTACCCGATCCTGACGTATCGATATTGACTCTTTTACTAGGGAAGTCGTATTTGTAGTCGGCAGTTACCAACCACGGTGCGTCTACGCCCGCTTTTGGTGCCCCAATGGCAGTTTGCGTGGCGTCTTTCACTAATGCATCGGGCTGACTGCTCATCATTTTGCGTAATATCACGGCAAATTTTTCTTGTCCACCACTACCGCTACCATAATTATCGGAATTGACCAAATGCACTGCCCCATCCATTGAGCCAAACAGTACATAATCATCTCTGCTGTCAGTTACCCGTCCATCATCATCTAAGGTAGCAGAATAAGATACAGCGTTCGGTGCGGAATGGATAGTTGCACCCACCACCTTGATTGGTGTTGTAGCATTGGCAGGTGTCAGGGTAATACCGCTTAGCTTTGCCACATCTGTACCTGTAGTGGCGACACTGATATTATTAAATCCCAAGAAGTTAAGGAGCTTTGTGACAGTATTGGTGGTGTAAGTACTGGTGTCATTAAAGGTATTACTATCGGTTATAGGATTGCCATCTAAGGTAAGTTTACCGTTCGTATTGACCGCAAATTTTCGTAGCTTAGTGGTGGTTGCACCTGTCGATGTCAAATCTTCGATATAGAGTGTGCGTACTGAGCTTATCCCTGTATTTGGGGTTTTAAGCTGAGCATAGAAGCCGCCTGAAGTGACGGCATTGTTTGCGTTGGGGTAGTCTCTATCACTCCATAGGTCTTGGGTGCTGGGGTTTAGGTCGCCGCTGACGCCAGTGAATAGTGGTTGGTTAGATTTACCGTTTAGTGTGCCAGCATTGAGATTGTATTTTTTGACGTTACCTGGCCAAATAACTTTAGCTTCAGATACTTTGGCTTCTACCATGGGATAATAGGCAACAGCAAGTTGGCTATCGACACGGTAGGGGTCATCGGGTATGGTAATCGTGCCTGATGGTGCGGCGGGAATTTCTTGATTTAAGTCGCTAACGAACTTCACAATACTATTAATGACATCATCCGTAGATTGTGCCGAATAAAAACCGCCTTCGCCATAACCGCCAACGCCTGGTAAGAGCGGATGTGATTTTGCACCCCAGTTACAAGCATTTTTGGCATCAGGATCGGTAATTAAACTACAGTTAAAATACGTATCCTGTTTATCTTGATAGATTGCAGGGCTAACAGGCAACGCCGTGTTTTGTGACAAAACTGGTACGTTTAATATACGTTGGATATTGGTATATTTTGAGAGATCAAAATCAGAGCCAAAGCCTACGACAGCTGTCTTAATATTTAAACCCTTTGGATTACTAGTAGTCGTACGTAATGCTTGGGCAAATGCTCCTACCTCTGGCATTCCATGACCATCCTGTGAACCATTAGGTAATGTGCCGTTACCCGCAGTAGGTACATTAAAGGCTGCTCCACTGCTCCCTAATGCGGCTCTCATTAAAGTTCGAGGATTATAGGAACTATTGGGCTCACCATCGGTCAAAAAGTAGATGCCTTGCCCATCACATTGGGAAGTAGTGCTACTTAGGGGTGATTGATACTTATTATTAGTTTTTGAAGTACTAATAGATTTATTAAAGCCTCGATCTAGTCGGTAACCTGAATAATAATTACCATAGTAATCTCTTGAACTCAATGTAGACCAGTCTGACGCCCTAAAATTTGAACCACTATAATAAGATGACCAAGTAACACAACTTGTTCCACTCCAATTAATACAATACTGATAGTTACCATTGGAGTTTCTCACATAATAGTTTTCATACCTATTTATACCATCATCCGTGGTTTCTCCCAACATGTAGGCCCCCACCTCAGCATAGGCATTGGCGGCTGGCGTACCATTTCCACCAAACATATTAGCCACTGCTGTCTTAATCTCTAGACGTTGGGCATTATCAAGTAATTTTGCAGGTACAACAATTTTACCACTAGTACCATCTGCGGTTTTAGTCGTATTATTACTATCACTTTGGGATGAGAATTGACCAATGCCAATCGCTACTTTATTTGAGTCTAACGCAGTGCTATCCATCAAAGCAAAAATCGCATCTTTTAGCCGAGTAAGTCTATCATAATATTTCCTATTGTCCCTACCTATACAATAGTAACGTCGATAACTTGGCGTCGTTGCAGAAGTATCATAAGTGCTGCTATAATTGGTTGTGGTATTAGCCACCCCATTCAAATCACAAGCATTACTTCCTGCTTGTGTTTGGGTCATACTCCCCGAGGTATCAAGCATCATCGTGATAGTAACTTTACCACCTTCAGCCGCCTTATAAATCTCTAAGTCGCCAATATTATTTTGGGCAGCATTAGACTGTGATGGCGGCATTATCATCAATGATACTACTGCCGCCACCAAATACCGCATACGTGGCAACAGCTTTTGCTGATAAGATGAACAATGGGGTGTAAATTTCATATCATCAATCCTTTTTCTATCGCTTTTTTAACACGCCAGTATAACGACATACAAGCCAAACCTTTACCGCATTATTGACTAACATATCAAGAGAGCTGACAAGTTAATTGACCCGACCCTTTCCCAAAATCCACACACTTGATGGAAGACGAATCATTTTGTACCTCTACCTGCTCAAATAACATCTTAGTTGGCGTACTGGCCTTATGCAAACAATCAATTAATGGGGTAGATGTGACTCCATTCGTGGTTATCGGAACGCTCGATTTGCTAAGACAACTAGTATTGTCATCTTTTGGTGCATTAAATACAGGTAATACCGACGTCGCCCGAAGATTAAAATTGAACTTTTTACTTGAACGATTCTCTATCTCTTTGCCAATCACCACATAAGAAAACACTTCTTGCTCACCTAACGATGGCGGTACAGACACGCTCATCTGCGTCATCACGGTTTGGCGGGCACTGGTGTATCCCGCTGGGCTGTTATAATCACAGATACCATTATTAAGACTACTCCATTTATCCTCCTTGTTGGCTGTCAAAACGGTAGCGTTACTAGTAAGGTATTTTTTGGTACGGGGGTTATAACAGTAAATAAACTCGTTACCTTGATTGTCGGGGTTGAGTAAAAAATGCCCGAATACCCCTGACACGCTCATGACATCTTTATACTCCTGAGAGGCCGGGCTACCGTTTACCATATTTTCTAACTTTTGGTTGGCACTGTCAGAAGATTGTAATAAAAGTGTGTTGATTTGGTCGGCGGTTGCTGTCTTTAAATCAGTACTACTACGGCGGACTGCCATCACACCTGCCAACATAATTAGCACCAAAAATAATAACACCACAATCAGAGCCGCTCCTTGCTGATGGCGGTAAGAAACCCCTATCATCGTCTTGGAGTGGGCTAAGCCAAGCGGTTTTTTACGGTTGTTTATCATACGCTTAGTCTGCCAATCAAATTATGAAGAAGACACCGCCACCACACGTGCATTGCGTAATAGCGTGGTAGACTCATAGGTTCTGCGTACCAATTTTTTACGAGTTGTGTCACTTTTTAGGTTTTGGGACTGCCCCAATAAGGTAAAACTTGTTATTTCATTGCTACCGATAATGGGCGTACTACCATGAACGATTAAGCCAATTTTGACGGCAATAATCGGTGGATGTGTGCCACTTAGACTCGTATACGTGCTACTGGGTAAATACATCATCTGATTGTTCGCATCTTGTACACCAAGTAGTATTTTAAATTGATCCACCCCCATGATAAACTCGCTACCACCAGTCCGATAATCAGCACTTAAACCTGTCACCGCCGTGCCCTCAATCCTACCCGCATCACAAACTAACGCCAAATTTTTGACAGCTCCTGTACTGTTATCGCCTGTCACTGAACGTAAAAAATAGCGTTCAATCACTCGCTGTTTATTCGCAACCTCGGCACTTTCACAGTCAAACATCGTTTGTCCTGTGGTGTTAGTAAATTGGATAGTTAATTGGTCACTATTAATATCTGTATTAGAATTACTCTCCCATTTCTTATCGCCTGCAGTATGAGTTAAATAAGGAAGAAACATTGCACTTGTCGTTGAACTTGTGCTCGGTAAACCCAGATTATCCCATGACAATACAATACCGCCATTGGGGGTAGTATCAGTAATTTTAGTCTCAGTATTACCAAGGTTAGCCAGTCTTAGATGGGCTTCTAACTGCTGCAAACCAAAAATGCTGGCTTCTTGTAGCTCACTGCCACTTTTTTGAACCGTGGTCGATTGCACATTGGTCAAGTAGATTTGTATAACAGCCGCCGATATCAATAATCCCAACACTAATGAAATCATCAGCTCAATTAAGGTAAAACCATGGGTATGTTGGTGATATCGTGCCATCAGTACGCCTCCATGATAAAACACTGAGCACCTGCTTTATACACACCATTGGCATCGGCACAATCATTCGTGCCTGCGCCTAAAGCTGCATTGGTATTACCCCAACTTGCCACAAAACATTGTCGCTCTTGCCCTGATAGGGTCGTGGTTACTGATGTCACTGTGTTAGTAGTTGTCCCTGTGCCAGGGCAAGTGTCTATTGAAATTTTTAGTTCATTGTCTGTGGCGTATTGCTTGATGGTTAAAGCGTCTTTAGTAGCCAATTGATCAACAGTGCAAGCTATTGGTGCAGTTGAACTATTGGTCATACAACTGGCGGTGGTAATATTACTTTCTGTTGGATTACCGTTAAGTGCCTTTTTAAATGCTGTAATACCATTAGGATTCGCTCGCATCATTTCTGCGCCACCCCGCATGACAGTTAAGGCTCGGGTACGCATCAAACTCTCATCGGTGGCTTTGACTGCGGTCATCTGCATCGCAGTAAATCCAAGCACCGCGATTGCTAACAACATCAACGCGACCAGCACTTCTATTAAGCCAATGCCTTGTTGTGAATTCATGAACAACTCCCATTGACGGCTGTTTCTTCTGTCGAGATACTACCATTACCATCTACTTTGACAATTGATTTTAGCAGTCCTTTATTAAAACAAACCCCATACCCCATTCCTAAGGTTATCTTCTTACGTTCTGTACTCTCTGTATCTGTGCCTTGATAAACGCCTTTATTAGCAGCAAAAGTGATTATATTAGGTGCATCAGATATCTGGGAAATATTGACGCTATTGTCAATTTGATACGTCTTAGACGTGCTATTACTAGCATTGACAGCACCACTAGTCAGGGTAATGCGCTTTGCTGCAGTATCAAGGGTTACAATAGTATTGCTTTGGGTTATTAGTGCTTGTGAGCGTGCTTCTTTAAGAGCATTTACAAAGACACTGGCAGCCTCTCGTGTTTTCGCTTGTTGTATCTGTCGCTGCATACTAGGCGCTGCCATCGCGGCAATAATAGCCATAATCGCAATGGTGATGACAAGCTCAATCAGCGTAAAACCTTGGTCATGATTTTGGTTACGATGATATTGTCTGTTAAAAACTTTCATCACGATACCCACCCATACCCCTTGATAAACGACCTATCATACCATGTTTACTAGCACAAACAATTCTAACATTAAAGCAAAAAACATACCTATTATCTCAGTATTTTTGTTAATTTTCATACCTCAAGCTTATTACCGATAGTTTACCTTACCCACTTATTGTTGCTAAGTGAATTAGGATGAAAGGGCGCTCACGTATTATCAAATCACTTTTAGCTTAGTATTTTAAAGAATCTTTCCAAAAACCCACTGGTAGCCCGCCTTTATCTGCGAGCTTTAACGATAGAGCGATGCAATTTTGGTCGCAAAACAGTGACAAGCAGGACCTAATGCAAAACTTTACCATGCAAGATTGAATACGCATGGATATGGGCAGATGGGTAATAATTTGTGAGTAGATTAGCCAATTCAGACAGGGTGGCGCCTGTGGTCACCACATCATCAAACAAAATCAAATTTTTGCTAGGGGGCATATCTGTTAGGGAAAACGCATCTTTGATATTATCTAAACGCTCTTCTCGGCTTAGACCCTGCTGGTGAGGTCGGTCAATTCGCTGCACACCCGTAAAAACAGGGATTTGCCAGTGAAAGCTTAGATAAGCGGTTAAAATGGCAAGCGGATCGAAGCCGCGTTGCCTAATGCGCTGTAAACTTGTTGGCACTTTAACGATTAAAGAGTTTTTTGAATGACAACCTTTGGGTATATGCAGTTGTCTGATAGCTTGAACCAAAACGGGCAGATGATGTAACTGCTGCCCATTTTTGTACCCAAGCATGATTTGATTGAGGGGATATTGATAGTAGCCGCTGGCTACGCCACGCAGTGACGTTTGCTTTAGTTGCAAATTAAAGCATGACGCGGACCATGCAAACTGGCTATGGCATGGCTGACAAAGAAATTGCTGTCGATTGAACCAATGCTCATGGTGACGCGGTGCTAAGTTATCAAAGCCTGCTGCAGCGCAATCATTGATGCCACATAATTGGCAACGGTGATGAACTTTCGCTTGATACACCAACGCCATGGCAAAGGGCAATCGCCACCAAGGCAAGGGGGCTACGATTGCCATAAACGCAGTTAAAGCCCTTTAAAATCATTGAACATGATACCAATACCGACATTGGTGCTCTTATGATTATAGTCTTGGATGTTTTCACCATAGCCATGGAATACTTGTAAAATCGCTTTCATACCGCCTGTCAATGGATAAGCATAATCCACCTGTATAGCGCCTTTATTGGTGCTTGGATTATAACGCATCACACCACCCACTGTGCTTTGGTCATTGAGCGGATACAACCAACGCACATCGCCATAGCCCATGTAGTCCCCGATATCTGGGTTATCCGAGTCTTTACTGTTTTCATTTGCGATTAGCCACAGTCTTGGAATCACAGTGAGTTTGCCCCACTCCGTCCCTGCCATCGCATAGATACGATTCCAAGAACGGGATAACGGGTCTGACTGTCCATTTGATTCATGCACTAGCCCCGCGCCCAACAGTCTTAATGACCCATTCCCAGGCAGATTACCCTTGATAGGCTGTGTCAAAAATATCTCTGGCTGGTAATCTGAGCTGCGAAAAGGTCTTGAACTTTTACCATTGTACACTTGCCAATAAGACTGCTGGGTATAGCCAAGCCACACATCGGCATTGGTATCAAACACATCTTGGGCAAGCTTGGTTTTCATTGAAATTTGCAGCTTGCTATCTAAGTGCTGCAAATAATCTTTCGATGCGCGAACATGATCTTGGGTGGGTGAATGGATGTCATAGTTTGGCGTCGCGTTGTACCAAAGCGGCATGACATACATAGGCAAATGTGGACGTATCGTCAGTATCCCTTTGGGATCATTTTTATCCAAGTCATATAACACACTCAGTGGCGTATATTTTTCAACATCTGTTGCAGTCACTCCCACTTGTTTTAAGATGGTTTTGTCTTGCTTGTTGGGTACCAAATGATCCAGTTTTTTTTGCTCATTTTTAGTGGGGGTCGTGACGGTTGTCGTTTGATTCACGGCTAACACTGGCACCGCTTTACCTTCTTTAATACTCACTTCCAAGGTTTTGGCAATATCAAGGGGCGCCTTGGCTTCAGGTTCGATTTTACCAACGCTTATCTTGTCAAAACAAGCCAACCGCGCGACATTGTCAGTGATTTTTGAACAGGTTAGCAGCATTTGTTGGTCAACGGGGATAACGGTCGTTTTTAGCGAAGTTTTTGCTGAAGCTCTTGTTGAGGATTTTGTTGAAGTTTTTGCATGCGTAGTTGCTGTAACTGTTAGTGTGGCTAGTATAGCAAGCGATAAAGAGGTACGGTAAAGCGTAAGTTGTGACATAGGTTGACCTTCTTACAAAAATATCGTTCATGATAGCAAAAATTGATGACAAATAGTTAACAAATGCATAATAATTTTTAACAGTAAAGTAAAGTTTTAATCAACAATTGGCTTGTCAATTATTGGTATTTCTATTGGTGCTGGTATTGGTAATTCTATTGATACTGCTGGCCTTTATACTCAAGCCAACCATCTTGATGACGGCTAGCGGGGTCACGGTGTGTCCAATGTACAACGCCACCTTTGTCGTTATAAATATATTCACCATAAAAACGAATGGGATTTTTGGCTTGAATGCCCTCGATGCGCGGTGCCAAATCAATATTATGGGCAATTAACACCGTGATGTTTGGGTAGTTATCAATTTTGACCAAAAATTTTTGATGGCGGCTACCCTCATTATCGTCTTTTAGCACTTTAATCACCGTACCACACCCTAATACCTGTCGTTTAACGCTGGGATTTTTGGCTTGATAAGCTTGATTAATGGCGGCATTGTTGCATTGAAGAGTTGTTACCTGACGTTTTTTGTCAGTATAACTTGCTGAATTTTTAGCCGTCTGTTGATTGGAATTTGAGCCAGCCAACGGTGAATTTGGGCTTGCTAACTGGCTATTTCCGCTTTGATTTTGGCTTGGCTGTTGGTCGGCATTGCCTGCATGGGAACACCCAGTGACAAAAATCAGCACCCCCAAAGTTAAGGGGATAGCTATAGACTTTGCTAAGTGATAGTTCAATTTTTATTTAGCCTTTATGGTTGGATGGGTCAATGAATCATTTGACTAAGTTTTCTTTAACTGAGTTGTTTTCTTGAACTGAGTTTTCTTTAACTGAGTTTAGACTTAATTTAATTGGGACAAGACTTGCTCAAAATCAGGGCGTTTGACCTCACCATTTTGTCTTGCTACCAGTTGACCGTTTTGGTAATACAACAATACAGGCGGACCGAACACGGCTAATTTTTTATAGATTGCTTGGCTATCCGGCGTATTGTCAGTCACATCAAGTTTGACAACTTGCCAGCTGGCTAAACTTTGCGGGGGGTTGGCAAAAAGTGTTCTATCCATGATACGACATTCAATGCACCACTCTGCGGTGACATCGACGACTAGCTTTGGATATTGCGTAAGCAAGGGTTCAAGCTCTGACAGTTTAGTGATTGTAATCGTTTGGGTGGTCTTTGTTGCCGTGAATGCCGATTGCCCTGAAGTATTCACAAGCTTGTTAAGCGGCTGCCAACTATCTTGACTACCTGAGGCAGTGCCTATCACAAGACACGCTGACCAAATCCATGCTAGCAATGCTAGTGCTTGAGTGAGTAATTGACCTTTTTTGCCCTGCCAGCGCCACAGCCATAAGCCAATCACAGCAAACCACAGCGCCCATAGCATCAGCATCCAGCTTGATAGCCATATACGCTCTATCATCAATAAAGCGACGCCAAATAACAGCAAACCAAAACTGGTTTTGACCCAGTTCATCCACTCGCCTGCTTTTGGCATAAAATTACCTTGGGTGGCGCCCAGTAAAATGAGCGGTGTGGATAGCCCAAGCCCCAACAAAAACAATGCGGCAAAACCCATCACAGGATCACCCAGTGCTGCCACGCCTGCCAACGCGCCTGCAAGGGGTGCCGACACGCAAGGGGAGACAACCAGCGCAGAAAACAAGCCTGTCAAGTAACTGCCACTTAAGCTACCGAGTCGATTTTCCCCAATTTGGCTGATTTTTTGGAACTTAACACGAAGCGCATGCGGCAGTTGCCAGCGAATGACATCCAACATGTACAGTCCAAGCAGGATAAATAACCCTGCAAAAATTAGCAAAATGACAGGGTTTTGTAGCCAGTTTAGTATACCCAAAGATTGCCCGAATAACGCAACCACTGCGCCCAAAATGCCATAACTGGTGGCAACACCCAAACCATAACTGCCCGTGAGTAATAACCCTTTTTTGGCAGATGGACGATGTTGACGCGCAACGATATTGGCTACAATCGGCAGCATAGGTAACACACAAGGGGTAAAAGCCAACCCCAATCCCGCTAAAAACAACAGCAATAACGCAACACCGCTATGCTTGGTCAATCCAAAAATATCTTGATTGCTAGCGCTAGCTGTCAAACTCGTTGCAACCGCCGCCGATGAAGCCGTGGGTTCAGTCATGACAGTTGTTTGGGCAGGTTGAGACGATGCCATAGATACGACAGGGTCGGATGCGGTTAACTGCGCTGTGGTTAAGACATCGGTCATTGCGGTTGATGCGATTTGCTGCCCCGTTGTGGCACTGCCACTGGAAATCGCTTGTTTGGCAGACGGTGTGCTAGTTGCCTCATCGACGGTTTTAGCAGGGGTCAAGCTAGCAGATTGCTGAGTCGTTATCGGTGCGGCATCATTGGTCGTCGCCACAGTATTGGTGACTTTTGCTTGCGCCGTTTTTGACGTCATTGTGTCTGATTTTTTTGCTGCAGTTTTATTGGCGGCTGGCAATTGGGTAATGACAAATTTGGTCTTTTCAGGGGGATAGCAAAGTCCTACTTTGGCACAGCCCTGCCATTTGACCGTAGCAGGTTGTGAGGTGATTGCTTTATCCGCGCTCAACGTGGTTGTGGCAGTAAAGGGGTGTTCAAACACAGGCACCCGACCAAAATCCGGGTCATCCACATAGGTCGGTACTGCACTAAATTGTAGCGGCGTTGCTGTTACCCCGTCAGGCAATTGTAAGGTTAATTTATCCCGATACGCATAATAGCCTGCTTTGACATCCACATGAATGGTCACCACTTGCCCTTTTTGCTCAGTATAGACTTTAAAAGCCTCATGCACCGGTAGCGGCTTGTCTTTGGCGGGCAAGCTGGGATTGTCATTACCGCCAAAAACGTCGCTTAAACTAATCGCTTGCGCGCTTGGCATGGTAAGGCTAGTGACAGCCAGTAGCATGCCAAGCAAAAAGACATGACGACTCACGGTTCGAAAACAAGATAAGGGCGTGGGCATAGGGGGTAGATTTTTCAAAGATAACTTCTCATACGTTTCAAATTCATAGGTTTTAAATTTATACGTTTCAGATTTATACGTTTTCAGCCACGTAATTATACTATGACGACTAATTTTAGCTAATCCCTGTCCAAAAACCTAGCAAAAAAAATCAGAGTGCCTGACTCTGATTTCGTTAACCCAGTGAAAACACTAAACTTATAACTTAGCAAAAATGTCTGCGTCTTGACCTTCGCCGCCTTCTTTGCCATCAGCGCCCAATGAGAACAAATCATAGGTTCTGCCTTCGGTACCTGGGATAACGTATTGTAGGTCATTATCCCAGCCATCTTTCGGGAAACCGCCTTTAATATACCCGCCCTCTGGCCAGTTTTTGGCGCCTTGTGGTGGTTTATTTAAGGCTTCTAAGCCTTCTTGGGTGGTGGGATAGCGACCATTGTCCACTTTAAACATATCAATGGCATTTGAGGTGGTGGATAATGCCGTTTCGGTGGTTTTGACGCGGGCTTTGTCACTTTGACCCACCACTTTGGGTACCACAAGACCGGCCAAAATTGCCAAAATGACAATCACCACCATGACTTCAATTAAGGTAAAACCCGATTGACGATTTTTTGATACATGAGTACAACACATACGAATTTCCATTTTTTAAATTTTTAGCGCTTTTGATAAGGTGTTAGGATTTTACACGGCTTTTTTGACAATTTGCATACCGATTTGGTTAATTTTGTCGGATGATTTAGCCATTAATTATTTGGCGATTAATTGTTTGGCGATTTTAGGGTTTAGCCTGCCAAATCATTCATATTGATAATCGGTAGCATTACTGCCATCACAATGGTCATGACAATCACCCCCATCAGTACCAACATCAGCGGCTCAAGTAGCGACAATAGCGTGCTAATCATATTGGTGGCTTCATTTTGCTGCATCGCTGCTGCACGCGTCAGCATGTCATCAAGCTCGCCTGAATTTTCACCGCTTTTAATCATCTGTACCATCATCGGCGGAAAATAATTACTGCGCTCAAGCTGGCTTGATAGGCTCGCGCCTTCGGTGACTTTTTCTGTGGCGTTCACGATGGTATGTTTGATATGGGTATTGGTGGTGACTGCCGCGCCGATGGCTAGTGCTTCCACCAACGGCACCCCTGAACGTACCAAAATCGCTAACGTACTGGCAAAACGTGATGCGTTCAGATTTCGCGATAATCTGCCAAACACCGGCAACCGCAAGATAAATTGGTCAAAAGTGGCTTTGCCTGCCACCGTTTTAATAAACTTCACAAATAAAAAAACCGCACCGATTAGCCCGCTTAATATCAGCCACCACCATTGGGTTAAGAGGTTAGACAATGTCAACACCACTTGGGTGATCCATGGCAGCGCTTGCTCGGATTGTTCAAACACTTTGACAATTTTTGGCACGACAAAGCTCATCAAGCCCACCACCACTGTCACCGCCATCATCAGCAAGATTATCGGATACACCATCGCGCCTTGTACCTTTTTTTGCATGGCAAAGCGATTTTCGGTGTAATCGGCTAACTGGTTTAAAATCAAATCCAAATGTCCCGAGCGCTCACCTGCGGCAATGGTGGCGATATAAATCGCTGGAAAATTACCAGAGTCTTGTAGCGCGCTCGCTAGGCTATAGCCTTCCAATACTTTGCCGCGTACGCCATGCATCAACGCTTTGACATGCGGTTTTTCGCTTTGTTTGGCAATCGCTTGCAACGCTTGTTCAATCGGTATGGACGCTGCCAACAACACCGACAATTGGCGGGTGATTAATGCCAAATCATACGCACCCACCCCTTTTTGCCACAATCGGTTGCGACTGACATCGGTTTTTTGTACAGGTGAGACTTCGACAGGCAGTAAATTTTTATCGCGCAGTTGTTGGCGGATTAGCCTAGCAGAATCGCCCTCAAGAATACCTTGGTGTGACTTGCCTTGGGTATCCATGGCTTTGTACTGAAATGCGGGCATGTGAGTTCCCAACGGGTAAAATTAGCGTTATTTTAAAGGCTTAATAGGCTGAAATAAAGACTCGTTTTCATTGGAATCATATTGTACCAACACCGATAGCTCATCGCGCAAGTCTTGTTTGTTAAAGCTATTGACCTCAGTAATCAGCATTTTTTCGATTCGTTTGTCAACGGCGTATTCACTGATTTGCGCACAATAGATGGCTAATTGATAAACTTGCGCTTTGAGTGACTCATCGAGTGATTGCAATAGTCTCACCAATTCTGCCACATTGATGACTTGGTAAGGGTAATTGAGAATCGCCGCCTCTTTTAATGGCGTGACTGAATAGTTGACACCGAGATGGGCAAAATAATAACAACTAAATAAATAACCTAGAATATGCCCCACAAAATAACCCCGGTCGTTGTGATAGCACGCCACGCCCAAAAACTGAATCACGGTTGCCGCCAAACTATGCTCAAGACCGCGAAATTCAGCGGATGATGGCATCAAGCCTACGGTTGGTAAGTTCATTAAATTTTTGTTTTGGCTGACAACCTGCCAACCAATCGGTCGCTGCGGCGGTAAATGATGGCTAATCGACATCACCAAATCATCGACGATATGTAAATTATTGAACAAATGCTGCAGTTGCATCAGCCCAACATTATCGCGCATGTTTAAATATTTGGCGACTTGCAGTTTTTTAGTTTCAATAAACTGGGATTTTTTACTGGAAATATAAAATAACAGTTGGTTGGGATGGGAGTGCTCAAAATACTGGGTTACCGCGTTTTCTTGGGCATGAAACACGGCCGTATATTGGCTGGTCACATCCATTGGGTTAACACCACGATGGTCCATCGCAGGGTCTTCTGGATTGGGCTTGATGTGCAAGCCATGTGCTTCGACAGGTTGACCTTTGGTAGTTGAAGTTTCCATGTTGGCAATCGCAGCTGATAAAATATGGGACAGTGCTTGTCACTATATCATACCCCTATCGACATAACCTAACAGATATTGCTATGAAAATAGACTGGGCATTCTTAGTTGCGATAAAACTCGTCATAAGACATAGAGCTTGCTATAAAAGTAGCGATAACCACAAAACCGCAGCAAACCTGCTTTTTTGTGGTTACTCAGGGTTCTCGACTACCGACTTATTCCTCGCTCAAGCTATCAGCAAAATGTACACCATCGATTCGAAACGACTGGCGATATTTTCGTGGTGACATTTTATAGACGCGTTTGAATGCTTGGCTAAAGGTACTATCGGAGGCATAACCCACTAACTCACTGATACGGCTGATGCTATTTTCTTGTAGCCGTAAATAACGCGCCGCAAGACGAAGTCGATAGTCCGTTAAATAAGTTAACGGCGGCACCCCCACCACTTCACGAAAATGCTCGGCAAAACTACTGCGTGACATCCCGGCGACTTCAGCTAACTTATGAATGGTCCAATTGGTCTCAGGTCGATCATGCATGACTGCCAACGCCTTGGCAAGGTAAGGATCTTTCACAGCTTTTAGCCAATTATCCGTCGCTTCGGGCAAGTCCTCAATATAATTGCGCACACACTCAATCATCAAAATACTGGCGATACGATTGATAATGGTCATTTTACCAAGTCGGTTCTGCTCAGACTCTAATGCCAAAAATTTGACACCCAAATCAAGCATAATCATTTTTTGCTCATCGTTTGATTCGCTTTCTGGCAAAATTTCTGGTAAAGCGCTGAGTAACGGGCGCGTAATCTCTCGATCGTAATGGCACACAATCGCCACCATTTCAGTTGTTTGCGCTGGCTCATCACCTTTGCTATGAATGGCGGGTTTACCCAAGTTGATAGTTTCAACAGTCTGGTTGCTTAATAACGGAGCAATGTCAATTGATGGGATATCCGATTGCCCCACACCACAAATAAGGTGTTTTTTGCCGCCTGGCACCATGACCACATCGCGCGCGCGTGCGTTGCGATATACATCATCGACTTTAATACTAATCCCACCTGTGGTAACCAAATAAAACACGATACAATCTTTTTTATCTAACTCAAACGACCACTCCCCAGTGGCGTGTATATAGTGATACTGAGTTTGATACAAATGTATATCTTCAAGCAACATACTGAGTGCATCCATTAATTTTTCCTAAGTTATCAACACAGCAATTTAAAAAAATGCAACATAAACTACAAACCAGCTAACTTACAAGCCAAACTTTAGTAATTGGACTTGAGATAAAAATTTAAAGACGTATACATAAACCGTCATCCTCGTTATCAGCAATCATATCATCTTTTACAGGCGCTGCTAGTTAAGTTTGAGTCCGTAGGGCTACTAAAACTCAGTATCACCGTCCGCAAAAATGCTTTATTTTTCAAATATTTCAAAGGGAATGGCATAACAGGTAGTGGACACTTGTTATGGGTTGTACACTATCGGTAGGATGTTTGGGTGTTTAAGCAAATAAATAAGTGAATAAATAGCTAAGCAACTAAACCTAATTAGCCAAATCAGCCATTTGGCTTTCTTTTGATTTTGATTTATTATCATGCTTTATTATCAATGGCTTAACTATAATCTATAACCATTACATCATCGCTGTGAATCTATGAATGCTCATCACTTGCGTAAACAGTTACGTCAACAACGTCTACGCTTATCCAAGCGCCACCGTAATCGCGCCGCTTATCAAGCACGACGAGGTTTAAACCGACTACAGCATCCTGCTTTAACTGGCAAAAACGTCAAGATCGGGATTTTTGCAGATGCCTTTGGGGAGATGCCTACCCAACCGCTGATGGATTGGGCAAGGCAGCGCGGTTATCGTATTTATTTACCTGTCGTCACCGGCAAACATCAGCCGCTTGTATTTATCGAGTTTACTCAAAAAACTTGGCGACAATCTCGCCTACCCAAACATCCACTGGGTATGCGCCAACCTGAGAAAGGAAAAATGCTTAACGTAGCGGCGCTTGATGTATTATTTATGCCGTTAGTGGCAGCGGATAAAATTGGCAATCGTATGGGGATGGGTGGTGGTTACTATGACCGCACCTTAGCCAAGGTTAAAAGCAAACCGCTTAAAATTGGCTGGGCTTATGATTTTCAATTGGTTGAAAAATTAAATGCTAATCCTTGGGATATCAGGCTTGATGCCCTTATCACGCCGAGTAACCTATGGATATTCCGACGCTATTTGGTGTCTAAACAATAAATGGATAATAATTAGATGAACGACAAAAAAAACAATGACAGCATTCCAACTACCGCTTCAGACTCACCAACTAATAATGCCGAATTAACTGAAAATCTTAATGAATTAAGCGATGCAGAAATTGCCAGTGTCATGAATCCCGCTAGATTAACGCAACTTTTAACCCAAGCTGATGCCTTTACCCGAGTGAATTCTGAAGACTTGGACGACTTTTAGATACGTATAAGCTAGACATGCATAAATTAAAGACGTATCAACTAGCCTAAAAAATTAGATAAATATAAATCAATATTACAGCGGCATTAGGCTCAGTGCACGATTGCGGTGGTTATTTTTAGCACTTGTTTACCATTTTATCGCCCTTGGCTGGTCGTTTTTTCCCCCTTTGTGTGACCAGCCTTGCAATTTTTTGCATTGACGCCATTTATATTTTTAAGTCTATCAGCAAGCCATCATTTGCTCACAAATGGTCAGTTGCTTGTTGTGTTATTTAAGGGGACATAGTATATGCAAGATGATGTTTTAATGACAAATCCAGAATCATCTGAATCGCAAGAATTCACTACGCTACCATTGTTAGCTTTACGTGACGTTGTGGTGTATCCACAAATGCAAATTGCTTTATTTGTGGGTCGTACGCCTTCAGTCAAAGCAGTCGAGCTTGCGCAGAATGAATTTGACAATAAAGTATTGGTGGTGGCACAAAAAGACTCACTATCTGAAGACATTGATGCCAGTAATCTATTTGAATATGGTACGGTGTGCCGTGTGGTCAATACCATGCCACATGAAAATGACGAAAATTGCATCAAAGTGCTGATTGAAGGTCTGTACCGTGCCAAATTGGTCGATATCCAAGACAGCGATGAGGAAGAAGCGGTATTACTGGCCGATTTTGAAAAAGCGCCTATCACCGTGGATATGACGGCTAAAACGCAAAAATCGCACAAAGAAGCGTTAGTTGCTTTGTTTAGCAAATACGCAGAAAATCGCCTACGTAACTCACGCGAGTTGATTCGTGTGGCTGAGCGCATCACGCAACTTGAAGAGTTGGTATATTTCATTGCGACGCGTGTCTCACTCAATTTATCGATTAAACAAAACTTTTTGGAAGTCGATGATTTGACTGCGCATATCAAAGAGTTGTCAGACTATTTGATTCAGCAAAGTGCCGAGCACAATATCGAGCAAGAATTACAAGAAGCGGTACGTCGCCAGATGGAAAACAACCAGCGTGAGTATTTCTTAAATGAAAAAATGAAAGCGATAAAATCTGAGCTTTCTGACCTTCATGAAGAACGCGGTGAAAATTATGAAGATGATGACATTGCTGAGCTAGAAAAACGCTTAGCGGAAGCTGATTTGCCAGAAGCAGTGCGTAAAAAAGCAGAAAATGAGTTTCGTAAACTCAAAACCATGCCTGCTGCCTCTTCTGAATCATCGGTCGTACGCAACTATGTCGAGTGGATTTTAGATACGCCTTGGAACAAAACCAGCGATGTCTCAATTGACCTCAATAAAGCCCATGACGTGCTTGACACTGACCATTATGGTTTACAAGACGTGAAAGACCGCATCTTGGAGTTTTTGGCAGTGCAATCTCGCGTGGATACCTTAAAAGGTCCGATTCTCTGCTTAGTAGGTCCGCCTGGGGTGGGTAAAACTTCTTTAGGTGAATCTATTGCCCGTGCGACAGGTCGTGAGTTTATCCGTATGGCATTGGGCGGCGTGCGAGATGAAGCCGAAATTCGTGGGCACCGACGTACCTATATCGGCGCTATGCCAGGTAAAATCGTACAATCACTTTCAAAAGTGGGCGTAAAAAATCCGCTATTTTTACTCGATGAAATCGATAAAATGGCGCAAGACTTTCGTGGTGACCCTGCTTCAGCGTTGCTTGAAGTGTTAGACCCATCGCAAAATCATAGCTTTAACGATCACTACTTGGATATGGATTTAGACTTATCACAAGTGATGTTTATCTGTACCGCCAATAGTATGGATATTCCGCCTGCCCTACTTGACCGTATGGAAGTGATTCGTCTGCCAGGTTACACCGAAGATGAAAAAATCAGCATCGCGGATAAATACTTAGTACCAAAAGCGATTCAGCAAAACGGCTTAAGTGATACTGAAATTGATATCACCGATGAGGCACTCAAAGCGATCGTACAGCGTTATACCCGTGAAGCAGGTGTGCGTAACCTTGAACGTGAAATCAACAAAATCGCCCGCAAAGTGGTGAAACAAAACGTTGAATCATTAGGCAAAGACAAAGCGGAAGATAAAACCGCGGCACACAAATTAACAGTCGATAGTTCAAATGTCGCTGATTACTTGGGTGTGTACCAATTCGATTATGGTTTGGCGGAGCAAGAACCTGAAGTCGGCCGTGTCACAGGTTTGGCTTGGACACAAGTCGGTGGTGAGCTATTGACCATTGAAGCGGTTGCGGTGCAAGGTAAGGGTGAACTAAGTTTTACAGGTTCACTAGGCGATGTGATGAAAGAGTCAATTCGTGCGGCGATGACGGTAGTTCGCGCCCGTGCTGATAGCTTAGGCGTCAGCTACGATAAGCTCAAAGGCACAGATATCCACGTGCATATGCCAGAAGGTGCGACCCCCAAAGACGGTCCATCCGCCGGTATTGCGTTAACGCTTGCGTTAGCCTCTGCGATGACGGGTATTGCTATTCGCCCCGATATTGCCATGACGGGTGAGGTTACTTTGCGTGGCAAAGTGCTACGTATCGGTGGCTTGAAGGAGAAACTGCTTGCAGCGCATCGTGGCGGTATCAAACACGTGTTGATTCCAAAATCCAATGAGCGTGACTTGATTGATATTCCTGACAATGTCAAACAGGGCCTAAGCATCCAGCCAGTAGAAACGATTGATGAAGTATTTAAAGCGGCGTTGGTATCACAGCCTGTGGCATTAAAACCCAATCAATTGCCAGTCGATGCCAGTGACGTTAGTTTAAAAAGTTAATTCACAAAGCTAAGCTCACACTGAAGTAAAAACTGAAATTAAATAATAATGAAATACAAAAAAAGCTGAGATTGATTCTCAGCTTTTTTTATGCAGGCAAAAATTATTCCACCGATTTTTCACGCGGCAAATCACCTTCTTGAGAGGCTGATGCCATGTCTTTATCCAACTCATAGAAGTTTTGATTATCCGCCTTATCTTTTGATGCCAAGGCAAATTTATCACGTAGATTATTGATTAACGCTTCTTCTTCGATTTGTTCTTTGACAAACCATTGTAAAAAATTAAACGTTGCCCAATCGCGCTCTGCCATGGCTTGGTCCACAAGTGCATAGATTTTTTTTGAATTTTCTAACTCATGTTGCCAGACGTCTTCGATACAGGTTTCAAGACTGACAGGGTTGTCACGCGGTGCGGGAATCGCTTCAATTTTAGCTTCGCCACCACGCTCGTTGATATAAGCTAAAAATTTGAACATATGATTACGTTCTTCAGCCGAATGCTTGTAGAAAAAATCTGCAATACCTGGGTAATTATTCACTTCCGCCCAGCTACCTAGCGCAATATACGCCTGCGCTTGTGTGGCTTCTTCCATCATTTGCTTGTTTAGCGCTTGTTCCATTGCGTCTGAAATACGTTTATCGTTTGACATATTATTTTCCTCTGATGATTTTTTTTGTGGCTAATTTTATAAGATGGCTAATCTTGACTAGACAACGTTATCGCCTGATTGGCTATCATGGCTGGCTACCAAGATTGGCTATATAGTTGTTAAAGATAAAATAGAGCATTACCAATACTATTGCCGTTGTTTGCCGTTAATTGCATTGGTAATGACGCTCACAGTATAGATAAAAAGCTGGCAATAAACAGGATTTTTTACTCAATTTAGCTGAAAGATACACAAGCCTTTAACATAAAAATACGAGGTAAAACGCGCAAGGTTACCGCAAATTTTTACTTGCTATTCAATCGCTTTGTTTTGTGTTGCCAACCAACTAAACACACAATTAAGTACCATTAAAATCGTTAAAAACCCCATCGATAGTGTCCAAGTATGACTCAAGTCTTTAAGCCACCCTGTCACAATCGGACCGGTTATCGCGATACTATAACCCACTGTTTGTGCCATCCCCGACAGTTCAGCGGCTTGTTGACTATCCTTTGATTTTAAGGTAAAAATCATCATACATAAGGTGAAAATCACCCCACATCCAAAGCCTGATGCAATACTCCAAACCCATACCCAGCCTTGCAGGGGCAAAAACCCAAAGCCAAACACACCCACCAAGTTTCCCACTGCGGCAAGCAACGCTAACGTGCGTAAATTCCACTGACTAGAGACCCATTTGGTCAATAGTAAAATCGAAGGAAAAGCGACCAATTGAAACACCATGCCCACATTGCCGGCTTGCGCTTTGCTCAGCCCTTTATCAATGAGTAACGACGGTAAAAAACTGGCGAGCGTATAATAAAGTAGTGATTGCAAACCCATAAACGCACTAATCCACCACGCCATCGGGATTTTCCAGACTGATTTTCGGCTTGGTTGTGCTGCTTCGGCAACCGCTTGATTAATGACTTGAGCATCATGGGTGCTAATTTTTTGCCGTAACCGCAAATGAGCGACCATTAGCCAAGCCGCTACCGCTGCCACGGATACCCAGCCCCATACACCCAGTGCAAATTGCCAATTGGACAAGCTGACAAGCCACATCGCAATGCCTGACGCAAAGCCAGCAAATACCGACAAAAACATCGAATAGCTTCCCATCACCAGCCCAATGTGATTGGGAGTGTATTTTTTGATGACGGCAGGGATTAATACATTGCCGAGTGAAATCGCCAACGATAGCAGCACCGTGCCCGCTAGCAAAAACCCTAATTGCGGATGCGCCACTCGCACAAAAATACCGATGGCAAGCAAACTGGTTGCCAAAATCATGGTGTTTTCTAAGCCAATCCGCCGTGACAGCATAGGCGCAACAAACGAACTCGATGCAAATGCCATGACAGGAATCGTACCAATCAAACCAATGGTTTTGGTCGTTAACCCCAAATCCTGCTGAACCAGTTTTGCTACCGCACCAAACCCAATAATGGGCGCGCGCATATTGATAGCGAGGAGTAAAATGGCAATGACTACCGTGATAATTAATGCCTTGGTCGGGGCAGTCGCTACCGAAATCTGAGACGCGTTAGCAGCAGGGTGAATATTCGACTCGCTCGATTGCGACGCTGAGAATTTCATACATCTTCCAAAATTTTAACTAGGTAATCTATTAGCACGGGTGATTTAGTAAGCTTATTTTCATGGGCTTAATTTAACGGGCTTGATTTAAAAGGTTATCTTTTAACACATTCGTCAAGCCAGCGCACGGTTTATTCACATAACGGCTAAAAATTCACTGTCTATCAGCCTTGCTCAACCGTTAGCCCAAATTTTATAATATCAGTGGACTACGATGGATAAATTTTCAACCAATTTATGCTACTATGTATTGTTTGTGCCAGCCTTTGGCGCATTGGTTTGGTAACTTAATTTGGTAAATTGACTTAGCAAATTGACTGGCCACATTGATTTAACACATTGATTATCTTGTAAGGATTTGTCATGGTGGATACGCTTACTTCAAACGCAGATGCAACGCCCGAAATCAACACTCGACTATGGAGCACTTTGATTCGCAACCTAACGCCCTATACACCGGGTGAACAGCCCAAGCATGACAATTTGTGTAAGCTTAATACCAATGAAAACCCTTTTCCACCTTCCCCCAAAGTCGCTGAAGCCATCGCACAAGTTTTGCTCAATCAAGCCGATCATTTAAAGCGTTACCCTGCCCCAGAATCCGATGAACTACGTGCGGTGATGGCACAAGTTTATGATGTAGCCCCCAATCAAATTTTTGTCGGTAATGGCTCTGATGAAGTTTTGGCGCATATTTTTGCTTGTTTTTTTGTCAAAGACCGTTCGGTATTAACCCCTGATATTGGTTATAGTTTTTATCCTGTGTATGCCGATACTTTCCATGTGAACTTGGTGACCATTGCGCTCAAAGCCGATTTTAGCATTGATGTCGATGACTATCGCCGCCCGTGTAGTGGCATTATTATTGCCAATCCCAATGCACCAACGGGCGTGCTTTTGCCGCTAGCGGATATTGAAAAACTTCTACAAGAACATCGCAATGCGGTCATTGTGATTGATGAAGCGTATATTGATTTTGCAGACACAGCCAATGCCTCTGCGGTCAGTTTGATTAACAAATATGATAACTTAGTGGTAACCCAAACCTTTTCAAAGTCTCGCTCATTAGCAGGGCTGCGTGTCGGCATGGCGTTTGCCAATCACTCACTCATTGAAGCGTTAAATCGGTATAAAAATAGTTTTAACAGCTATCCCCTAGACCGTCTTGCCCAAGCAGGCGCAGTTGCTAGCTTGCAAGATAACGACTATTTTGTTGCCTGCAACCAAAAAGTCATCGCACTACGCCATGATGTCACTCAAGCTTTGACCCAATTAGGCTTTACTGTCTTGCCTTCACAAGCCAATTTTTTGTTTGCCAAACCACCTGCTTCAATGGGGGAAACCATACAGGTATTTGAAAAATTGCGGGCGCAAGGGGTGATTGTTCGTCATTTTAACAAGCCAAAAATTAGCGATTATTTGCGTATTACCATCGGCACGGCAGAACAAAATCAGCGCTTACTAGATACCTTAACAAATTTGGTTTGACCGTCATGAGTGACCCTATTATGCAGTTTTTTATCAAATGCCAAAATATCGAAACAGGCGAGGTGGTGACTTATCGCTTCGCGCATCAATCTGCATTATTGGCATTTAGCCCGCAATTGGGTCGCAAAAAATTGGCGATTGTGGATACCCATATCGCCTTTTATGATATTGACCTAGTGTTTAATCTATTTGAGGGCGAAAGCGTGCCCATCAGTGCAGCTGAACTCAATACCGCACTTGATGGCAGGTTGTTGTAACTTTACTGGTGCAATATTTTTAGTAAATTTCCTACTTTATCAAAACATTCTTGGTATTCTGCATCACAGTCTGACGCAATCGTGATGCCGCCGCCTGCCCACAGACTGACATTACTATCTGAAGCTTGTAGCGTACGAATCAGCACATTCCATTGCCCTGTGCCATCAAAATTGAGATACCCCATGGTACCACAGTAAGCCCCGCGCGGCTTAGCTTCCAATTCATTGATGATTTCTACGGCGCGCTTTTTGGGTGTACCCGTGATTGAGCCCGCGGGCAGACTTTCAAACAATACCGTCCAAGGGCTAATGTCATCTTTGAGGGTGGCGGTAATGGTGCTCACCATATGGTGCACATTGCTAAAACTTTCGATATCAAACAGTTTTGGGACTTTTACCGTCCCAGTCTTGGCATATTTGCCCAAATCATTGCGCAGCAAATCGACAATCATGACATTTTCGGCGATGTCTTTTTCGCTGCTAGCAAGTTCATTTTTATTGGCTTGGTCAGCAGCTACGTTTTGTCCGCGTGGGCGCGTGCCTTTTATCGGTTTGGTAATGATGCAATTTTCGCCTTGCGCGTTTTTTGCAAAGGTAAAAAACAACTCTGGCGAGCAGCTTAGTAACTCGTAATTGCCGAGTGCTAGATATCCTGCAAACGGCGCCTGGGTGGACTGATGCAAGCTTGGCAAATAATCGACCAACTGCTGATTGGATAACTCACCTTGCCAGCACTGGGTTAAATTAATCTGGTAACAGTCCCCTGCTGTTAGGTAGTCTTGGATTTTGTTAAAAGCTTGGTGGTACGCAGATTTTTGCCATAAAGGTAACAAGCTAAGCGGCTTTGGTGTAGGAAGCTTGACGTCACTGACTAAATCATTTAGCCAGTTTTCGATGGTGGCGGCTTGCGCCATGGCTTCCTCAGTGGTTGTATGTAAATGCCACTTCTGGTGCTGATAGGTCAAATAAATATCGTAATGTCCCAAAAATAGCTGCGGCTGATTGGGCGTTAAGTAACTAGATTCTACGTGATGTGCCCTTGTTTGCATGTGGTTTGCATTTGCTACACGGTTTGCATTTGCTAAATGATACGCTGATAAATCGTAGCTAATAAATCCCATCAAGCCATCTTGGTAGCCCACATTAGCCGTATGTTGGCTAGCAGACTGTTTAAGTGATAGCTGTTGATAAGCCTCAAGCGCAGCAGTTAATTCGCTAATATCAACACCCTTAGCTGCCCTATTAGCGGTAGTATTAGTCGCAGTATCAGCCCTAGTATTAATCACGATATCATAGTACCCAAAATCATCGAATGGGCAATTTTGACGTTGCTTTTGGGTAAGCTGATTTTGAGAATGTATTTCAAAAATTGTTTTTGGCAATAAACCGATGACATTTTGACCCTCGTTATTGAGCCAAATCGGATAGATTGCATGATTATTGGTCGTATTAAACTGCTGTAACAGGGTGATGAGTTGAGAGGGCGCAAGATGTTGTAAACTTGGCATTGGGTACATGCTTTACCTTTATGATTATATTTAGCGTCAAAAAAGCGATAACAATCGGGTAACTGTCATCGCCTATTTTTATCAATTATGATCGTCCATCAGTATTTATTCAACAAACTTTTTGATGATTAAACTTGCATTGGTACCACCAAAGCCAAAGCTATTGGTCATTATAGTGTTTAAATTGACTTGACGCGTTTCACGGACGATATCAAAATCTGTGGCTTTCTCATCCAAGGTTTCAATATTGATATTGGGCGCAATAAAGCCTTGATTGAGCATCAATAAACAATAAATCAATTCTTGCACCCCTACCGCACCCAAGCTATGACCTGTCATTGATTTGGTCGAGCTAATCGGTGGCAACTCACTTCCAAACACTTGGCGAATCGCTTCAAGCTCAGTGATATCCCCAATGGGGGTACTAGTGCCATGAGTATTGATATAGTCAACGGAGTTTAAGCCTGCTTGTTTAAGCGCTTGTTTCATACAGTTGACCGCACCTACCCCACTGGGTGCCACCATATCCGCCCCATCAGAGCTTGCGCCATAGCCAACAATCTCTGCCAAAATAGTCGCGCCGCGTTGTTTCGCAGAGTCTAGGCTCTCAATCACCACCATGCCACCACCGCCGGCAATCACAAAGCCGTCTCGATCTGCATCGTAAGGGCGACTGGCGAGTTGCGGCTTGTCATTATATTGTGTGCTCATCGCACCCATACCATCAAACATACAAGATTGTGTCCAGTCTTCTTGCTCGCCGCCCCCTGCAATCACGATGTCTTGCTTACCCAATTGAATCAGCTCCATGGCATGACCCACACAATGCGTTGAGGTCGCGCAAGCTGATGCAATAGAGTAGCTAACCCCGCCAATCTTTAATCCCGTTGCAACACTGGCTGATACCGTACTTGCCATGGTTTTTGGCACTGCCATGGCGCCGACACCGCGCAAGCCTTTTTCGCGCATTGCATCAACCGCTGCCGCCACATCGGCACTCGATGCCCCACCCGAACCTGCTACCACGCCGATATTAGTGTTATGAGCAATATCTGTTAATGACAATCCTGCTTGCTCGATTGCTTGTAGCGCACTTAGATAGGCGTATAAACTGGCTTTTGACAGAAAGCGTTTAAGTTTGCGATCGATATGCGAGGTATCTAGGTTATCGTCATCAATACTACCTGAGATACAGGCTTTAAAGCCTTTTTCTTGATAAATGGGATTAAATACCAACCCCGATTTGCCTTGCTGTAGCGACTCGCTGACTGTGGCTAAGTCATTACCAATACATGAGATAAGTCCTGCCCCTGTGATTACAACGCGCTGCATATACCATTCCTTTTGGTTTAATCAATTGATGATAAATATCATGCTATTGTACCCCTCTCGATTTCACCTGCCTAGTTTTTCCCCAAAAATGTTACAAAATATTTCTTAGACCACGACTATGGTTAGTTATGTTGTCTTAATCCAATATAGCTACACGCACAACATTCAACTAAATCGACAAAAGATATCATTGTGTAACGTCTCTTTACGCATTAAAGTTGAAAAGTGCGGTCACTTTCTTTACGCTGTTTTACTACGACAGTATTTCCCAATAAAAAAGCATAATATTAAGGATAACTCTCATGTCAGCCTCCACTTCTATTAGCCGCCGTGTCTTTGAAGCGCTAGGTCATAAATTAGCACAACTGAGCGCAAAAGATACGATACAAAACAAACCATTAGCGGATATTGATTTTGATAGCCTTCAACAAGCGTTATCAAATGATAAAAATGCGTTTCATGAGCATATTCCCAAACTATCAAAAAAACTACTTGGTAAAACCCCATTTGGCAGCTATAGCAAAATGGCAACCTCACTAATCCCCAAGGCGATTTTTGATAAAGCAACGGATGCGGTTTTTTCCCAAGTCGGTAAACTGTCGCAAAATTGGGCGAATTTTGATTTGGCGCGTGATGGGCGTTTTAAAGACACTTTGGTTGCTAGTGAGCGACAAGCCCTAGCCCGCAGTATTGGCGATCAAAACCGTGTTTTAGCTACCTTGGGTGGACTTAGTAATTTGGCGGGTTTGCCCGGTATTTTGGTAGATACAATGTGGTTGTTGGCGGTGTGTTTGCGGACGATTTTCCAAATCAGTGCAATCTATGACCGTCCGTTGACGGGACAACAAGGTATCGCCATCGCTTATGAAATTTTAGCTAAAGTGGATCTCAATAAATTGCAAGAAAAGCAAACTTTGCTGGCAGGCTTGGGTATATTTGAAGCGATGACCGACCAGTCGATTGAAGAGTATAGAACGGCAGTACTTGCCGAAGAAGACAGCCAATCAGCGATGGGCATATTAACCAAACTAGAAGAACTATCGACGCAGTTTAATATTAACATTGAGCAGTTTAATTTCGGTTTTTTACATAAAGTCATTCCACTCACTGCGGTTGGTTTGGGTACGGCTTACAACAATATTATTATCAATGAAGTGATTGAAATTGCGATGTCGGTATTTGCCCCCGCGCCAAAGTTGACCCATATGACTGAAGAATAATTTTGCGCTCATATAACAAGGTAAAAGCTAGCTGTCTGGCTTTTGCCTTTTTTATTAGTTTTAGCTAGTGCTTATTAATTTAAGGCTAGTTACGATAAAGTTCGTTACTTTAAGTCATGTTACACAAACTTTTACACAACCCGTCAGCAACGTCACATTTTTAGTTATCAATATCAACGTTATTCACCAAACCTAAAAAGACTAACCCGCTTAAATTTGGCAAAATAGCTTTAACAACGGATGACAAGCTTAATAACCAATAACGATGATAACCCCAATAAATAAAAATAAAATGTCAGTACATCACGTTGTTAATTTAAAAAAATTATAAAAAAAATAAGAAATTTAAAATTACAATTATTTAAAATCACCATCATTAAATTGAATTTTTTGGAATCATTGAATAACAACAATAAATAATAACTGAGCTAGAACCGATGCGTTGACTTTTAACCGATAAGTTTCTTAAGGTTTTCAAAGTTAACGCATTGGTTCTTTTAGTTTTAGTCTTTTTTATTTTAATCTGTTGTGATGTAATTCACAGTGGGCTTGAACCCAGTATGCTTGATAAACACAATGTTTGATGATTTGCCTTCCCCTACTTTTCTTCAAATTTTGCTAATAATCATCATCTACATTATCTAGGTGATTTTTTAGTTGATAAAACCAACAAAAATCTCTATAATACGCTGTCCTAAAAATAGCTTATTAGCGGTTTTTAGAGATTTTTTGACAACAAACGGGAGAGAGTGCCTTATGGCAACTACAAATCAATTAATTCGTAAAGGTCGCAATACCATTACTGAAAAATCAAAAGTGCCAGCTTTAAAAGCTTGCCCACAACGCCGTGGCGTGTGTACCCGTGTATACACTACCACACCAAAAAAACCAAACTCAGCGATGCGTAAAGTATGCCGTGTGCGTTTGACGTCAGGTTTTGAAGTATCAAGCTACATCGGTGGTGAAGGTCACAACCTACAAGAGCACAGTGTTGTACTTATCCGTGGTGGTCGTGTAAAAGACTTACCAGGTGTTCGTTACCATACCGTTCGTGGCGCACTTGACTGTGCAGGCGTAAAAGATCGTAAACAAGGCCGCTCAAAATACGGCGCAAAACGTCCTAAAGCATAATTTTAGCCGTTTTTAACCCCATTTTTTAACATTGTTTGCATAGTTGATTATAGTTTTACAACACTATGCAGTAAGGCTGGTGAAAAGCAACCGCTTAGCTACCAGACTACCCTGAATACACAAGGAAATTATCATGCCTAGACGTCGTGTCATCGCTGCCCGTGAAATCCTACCAGATCCTAAATTTGGTAGCAAAACACTTGCTAAATTCATCAACCATGTAATGGTTGACGGTAAAAAATCAGTTGCAGAATCAATCGTATACGGTGCATTAGACCGTGTTGTAGAAAAAAACTCGGGCGTTGATCCTGTCCAGTTTTTTGAAGATACGTTAGAAAGAGTTCGCCCAATGGTGGAAGTAAAAGCTCGCCGTGTGGGTGGTGCTACCTACCAAGTTCCTATGGAAGTACGTCCCTCCCGTCGTACTGCATTAGCAATGCGTTGGTTAGTTGATGCGGCTGCAAAACGTTCTGAAAAATCTATGGCTTTACGTTTAGCAGGTGAATTGCTAGACGCGGCTGATGGCAAAGGTAATGCACTGAAAAAACGTGACGAAGTTCACCGTATGGCTGACGCAAATAAAGCGTTCTCACACTATCGTTTCTAATTGATACTGATTGCTATCACCTAGGTAGCAATTAGCTTATAATAGATAGATGATATTGGGCGACTTGAAGTTTGCAAATTTAGCCCAATATTGCATATTGAAAAAGAAGCTTGTCATGCATTTGTCATGGCAAGCTCTTATCATACAGCACTTATGTCAAGAGTAAGGCTTTCTTTTATCTAGTTGGTTGTCGATCTTTCAATCAAACGTTAAAACTAATTATTATTCATGTTAAGACATAACTGTTTATTGATAATGGAATAATTTTAATCTTTAGTCCTTAGGAATTAACTATGGCACGTACAACACCCTTGAATCGCTACCGTAATATCGGTATCTCTGCACATATTGATGCGGGTAAAACGACAACAACTGAACGTATTTTGTTTTATACAGGTAAAAACCATAAGCTAGGTGAAGTGCATGAAGGTGCTGCAACCATGGACTGGATGGAACAAGAGCAAGAGCGTGGTATTACTATTACCTCAGCGGCAACGACTTGTTTCTGGTCTGGTATGGGTCATCAATTCCCAGAGCATCGCATTAACATCATTGACACCCCCGGTCACGTTGACTTCACTATTGAAGTAGAACGTTCAATGCGTGTACTTGACGGTGCCTGTATGGTTTACTGTGCAGTTGGTGGTGTACAGCCTCAGTCAGAAACAGTATGGCGTCAAGCAAACAAATATAAAGTACCACGTCTTGCGTTCGTAAACAAAATGGACCGCACAGGGGCAAATTTCTTCCGCGTTGTTGACCAAGTAAAACAACGTCTTGGTGGTAACCCAGTACCTGTGGTTGTGCCAATCGGTGCAGAAGATACCTTTGAAGGGGTTGTTGACCTTCTAGAGATGAAAGCCATCATTTGGGATGTGGCTTCTCAAGGTATGAAATTTGAATATGCAGAAATTCCTGCTGACTTGGTTGATACCGTCGATGAATGGCGCAACAACATGGTTGAGGCAGCTGCTGAATCTTCAGAAGAGTTGATGGATAAATACCTAGAAGAAGGTGATTTATCACGTGAAGATATCGTAGCAGGTTTACGTGCACGTACCTTAGCGGGCGAAATTCAACCAATGCTTTGTGGTACTGCGTTTAAAAACAAAGGCGTACAACGTATGCTTGACGCGGTTATCGAATTCTTACCAGCACCAAATGACGTTGATGCGATCAAAGGTGTGTTAGATGACAAAGCTGAAACTGAAGCAACTCGTGAATCATCGGATGATGCACCATTTGCTGGTCTTGCGTTCAAAATTATGAATGACAAATACGTGGGTAACTTAACTTTCGTCCGTGTATATTCAGGTGTTGCTAAACAAGGTGATTCTGTTTATAACCCAGTGAAAATGAAACGTGAACGTATTGGCCGTATCGTTGAGATGCACGCTAACTCACAAAAAGAAGTGGATGAAGTTCGCGCAGGTGACATCGTTGCATTTGTAGGTCTAAAAGATGTAACCACAGGTGATACCCTATGTGACGAAAACAATATCATTACGCTTGAGCGCATGGAATTCCCAGATCCTGTTATTTCATTGGCAGTGGAACCAAAAACCAAAGCTGACCAAGAAAAAATGTCAATCGCGCTTAACCGTTTGGCAAAAGAAGACCCTTCATTCCGTGTTCACACCGATGAAGAATCTGGTCAGACTATCATCAGCGGTATGGGTGAGCTTCACTTAGAAATTCTTGTTGACCGTATGAAACGTGAGTTTAGCGTTGAAGCCAACGTGGGTGCACCACAAGTCGCTTACCGTGAAACGATTCGTAACACCGTTGAGCAAGAAGGCAAATTCGTACGCCAAACTGGTGGTCGTGGTAAATTCGGTCATGTATGGTTACGTCTTGAGCCACTTGACACAGCTGATGGCAAAGAATATGAATTTGCTGAAGAAGTTGTTGGTGGCGTGGTACCAAAAGAGTACTTTGGTGCGGTAGACAAAGGTATTCAAGAACGTATGAAAAATGGTGTTCTTGCAGGTTACCCAGTCGTTGGTATTAAAGCGACACTGTATGACGGTTCATACCATGACGTTGACTCAGATGAGCTGTCGTTCAAAATGGCAGGTTCAATGGCATTCCGTAAAGGCTTTATGAATGCAAACCCTGTTCTACTTGAGCCAGTCATGAAAGTAGAAGTTGAAACACCTGAAGACTACATGGGTGATATCATGGGTGACTTAAACCGTCGCCGCGGTATGGTGCAAGGTATGGATGATATGTTTGGCGGCGTTAAACAAATCCGTGCTGAAGTGCCACTAGCCGAGATGTTTGGTTATGCAACCCAATTACGTTCAATGTCTCAAGGTCGTGCAACCTACTCAATGGAGTTTGCAAAATACGCTGAGACACCACGCAACGTTGCTGATGAAATCATCAAAAAATTCACTCATAAAGATGATGACGAATAAATTTGATGGGCAATTTGATTGTTAAAACCAGTCAAATTCTTCTATCCTATTCGACACTGAAAAAAATTATAAGTTAGCTAATTTGACCTGTTAAATTTAATGGGTCAAATTTTCATAACCTATAAGCGTTGATAATAAAGTAAATGACCTAAGACATTGGGTTAATATTAACAAAAGAGGATTAAATTATGGCAAAGGCCAAGTTTGAACGTACTAAACCACACGTTAACGTAGGCACCATTGGACACGTTGACCATGGTAAAACGACCCTAACAGCTGCGATTGCAACCGTAGCAGCAAAACACAACGGTGGTGAAGCCAAAGACTACGCGTCAATTGACTCAGCCCCTGAAGAAAAAGCCCGTGGTATCACCATCAACACCTCACACATTGAATATGACACCCAAGCACGTCACTACGCACACGTAGACTGTCCTGGCCATGCTGACTATGTTAAAAACATGATCACCGGTGCAGCACAGATGGACGGCGCTATCCTAGTTGTATCAGCCACTGACGGCCCAATGCCACAAACCCGTGAACACATCCTACTATCACGCCAAGTAGGTGTACCATACATCATGGTATTCATGAACAAATGTGACATGGTTGATGACGAAGAACTACTAGAACTCGTAGAAATGGAAGTACGTGAACTACTATCAAGCTACGACTTCCCTGGCGATGACACCCCGATCATCAAAGGTTCTGCCCTAGAAGCCCTAAACGGCGGCGAAGGCAAATACGGTGAACCAGCCGTACTAGAACTACTTGACACCCTAGACAGCTACATCCCAGAACCAGAACGTGCGATTGACAAACCATTCTTGATGCCAATCGAAGACGTATTCTCAATCTCTGGTCGTGGTACAGTGGTAACTGGTCGTGTAGAATCAGGCGTCATCAAAGTTGGTGAAGAAATTGAAATCGTTGGTATCAAACCAACCGCAAAAACCACCTGTACTGGCGTTGAAATGTTCCGTAAACTGCTAGACGAAGGTCGTGCAGGCGAGAACTGTGGTGTACTACTACGTGGTACCAAACGTGAAGACGTACAACGTGGTCAAGTATTGGCTAAACCAGGTTCAATCAAACCACACACCAAATTTGACGCAGAAGTATACGTACTATCAAAAGAAGAAGGTGGTCGTCACACCCCATTCTTAAATGGTTACCGTCCACAATTCTACTTCCGTACTACTGACGTAACTGGCGCAATCCAATTACCAGAAGGTACAGAGATGGTAATGCCTGGCGATAACGTTGAAATGAACGTAGAGCTAATCCACCCAATCGCAATGGACCAAGGCTTACGCTTTGCAATCCGTGAAGGTGGCCGTACTGTAGGTGCGGGTGTTGTTGCTAAAGTTAACGACTAATCGTTAGTAAGCATACAAAAGAGTCACTTCGGTGGCTCTTTTTTTATGCCTAAGCTTTTGTTAACAGGTTAATTTGCCACCAAAATTTACTATTGGTTAATATTGGTTTAGGTGGTTTTAGACAATAAAAAAGCCAAGCGCTAAGCTTGGCTAAATGATATACCGCTAAATACTAGTGTAGACCGCTGATATAGTCAGACAATACTTTAATGTCATTGTCTGATAACTTTGATGCCACGATTTGCATCATGCCTTTATCGCCTTTTTTAGCGGCATCATTCATACGCGTTTGTGAGGGGTCGGTCACCTCGTCTTCACGGCCTGCCGCACGGAATAGTTTTAATTGGGTTGCGATATAAGCTGAATGTTGACCCCCAATACGTGGGAAAGCGGCTAAATCGTTGCCATTGGCTTTACCACCGTGACAGCCTGCACAAGGAATCACACCGCGTTTGCTATTACCACCATAATACAATTTTTGCGCTGTTGCTGCGTAAGCAGGATTGGCATAACCTACCCCCCAACGTGGTTGGCTTGCATAATAACCTGCCACATTCGCCATGTCTTGGTCATTTAATTTTGCCACTTGCGCTGACATGATAGGGTTGACACGCGCGCCTGATTTGAATTCGGTTAGCTGTTTGTAGAGATACTTAACATTTTGTCCGCCAAGGTTAGGCTGTGCAGGAACAGTGCTAACGCCATTGACGCCATGACAAGCACCACAAACTGATTCAGCCATAACCTTACCTTTGGCAATGTCATATTTTGGTACGGTAACAGCTGCAGAACCGCTTACGCTGGCAATTAAAAGGCTTGCGGCAGTGAGTATTTTTTTCATCGGTAACAATTCCTACTAAAGCGTGTTGGTTATGACTCACAATGAGCTAGCGACAAAGGCATTACTTACAATATCAAAGCAACACCCAGTTATCATCATACATATTTATTGCTTTAACACGGGTGAATGTATCTACTAAGTTACAATATTATAGCAAGACAACCATGCGCTTGTCTGCAAAATTTGTAGGCTACCCCACTAATAATGAACACTAATCATGTGGCTAATACGACATTTAAGTTAGCTAAATGATTTTAAAACACCGAGGGTTTTGTCGATTACAGGGATGGCGATGATTAAAACCATAATCGAATAATTGATATGGCTGATTATTATGCCATAACTCAATAATCATGTAAAAGTCATTTGCACGTTGGCAAGCGGGTTCCACTACAAAAAATATCTCACAAAACAGCAGTAGCAAGTGCTCAAAATTTTGGGTTATGGGTATTTGCTGATACAATAGCGCTTTAACATTAAGATTATGTGCTGATGATGGATTCTACTAACACCCTTGCGCCAACTGCGATTACTGACGATAGTGATGCAGCAAAACGCTGGTTGCATCAAACCCAATTTATGCTGTCTGCCCCTACCTTTAAATTGTGTCCTGCCGATACGGGTCGCGAAGTTGCTTTCGCTGGCCGCTCAAATGCTGGTAAGTCCTCTTGCATTAATGCGTTGACCCAACAGCGCCAGTTAGCCCGTTCGTCCAAAACCCCAGGTCGCACCCAAATGATTAACTTTTTTAATATGGGCAATTTGGATCAGCGTTTAGTGGATTTGCCAGGGTATGGTTATGCTGCCGTGCCCGAGTCGATGAAAAAAGAATGGCAGTCAGAGCTGGAAAAATACCTAATTTCGCGTAAAAGCCTCGCCGGTTTAGTGCTGCTCACAGACATTCGCCATCCACTAAAATTCTTTGATGAACAAATGCTACACTGGGCAAAAGATGGTGAGCTTGAGGTTCATGTGCTATTAACCAAAGCAGATAAGCTCAAATACGGCGCTGCCAAAAACACGCTGCAGCAAACCCGCAATCAGCTTAATAAATTAAAATTGCCGTTTAGTATTCAATTATTTTCCGCCCAAGATAGAATTGGTCTCGAAGAACTGTCACTTAAACTTGCCAGTTGGTTAGCGTTACCCGAGCAGGATGAGCCAACGGATAATGAACCTACGTTAGCCTTCTAATGGTTAAGATGGTTTAAATTGATTGGCGTCTTGTACTTGGTTGATTTGCTGATTCAGCAGTGCTAGCAAAGATTGGTTACTAGGTAGCTGCTTTGCTAACGATTTGGCTTGGGTCAGTGATGTCACCGCATCTTTTAGCTCATTGCGCCATAACTCGCCATACGCGCGATAGCGTAACGTATTGATGCGATGAATCAGTTTTTCATTGCCGCTACCATGTTTTGCGAGTAGTTGACTGGCTTGTTGCAATCGATCCCACACCATGACGTCACGGGGATTTTGCTTGGATAAGGGTTGAAGCAGCGCTAATACTTTTTGACCACTCTCTGCAGTAGGTCGATATTTTAAATAAATGTCACTTAGATAGCGTGGCACATCTGTGCGCTCAGGATACACAGAGGCGAGTTGCTGCAATTTAGCGATTGCCACATCGACATTGCCTTGCTGCGCAGCTAACTGACTAAATGTCACGACTGCCAGCGGATTGGCGAGCGTGTTGATGTCCTTGTCAAAATCCTGCATTAAGCTTTGTGCCGCTTTGGGTTGTCCGTTATCGAGATAATAATTAATCAGCGCAAGCTTGGCACCTTCACTCGTTTTTGCCCCTTGTTCCAAATCGGCTTTGTTGACTAGATAGCCATAGTAGCGAGCACGCCACTGGATTTGTTCAAACAGTTGCGCGCGCTGCTGTTGAATAGATTGATAACGGTTTGACGCCATATTAGCCTGGCTATCACGCTTATAAGTTGCGACTCGCGCCCTTGCTTCACTAATTCTATCTGCGGTGAGCGGATGGCTTAAAATAAAACTGGGAATTAAGGTGTTACTTTTGACAGGGTTTTGTTGGTCTAGGGTGGCAAAGAAACTGGGCATGGCATTGACATCATAGCCCGCTTGGTTCATGATTTGCATGCCAATACGGTCAGCTTCTCGCTCTTGCCCACGGCTATAGGAGGCAGCAGCGTTGGCTGACATCGCCTGAGAGCCTAGCATGACAGCAGCGGCGGCATCACCATCTCCGACTTTGGATGCTGCGACGCCCGCCAAAAGACCGCCTGCCTGCATCAGTAGCTGTTTGGTTTTTTCATCATTGCGATGTTGATAATGGCGCTGGCTAACATGGGCAATCTCATGCGCGACGACGCTCACTATTTCATCGAGACTTTTTGCTTTATCCAACAAACCGACATTGATGCCGATAAGCCCAGACGGTACTGCAAAGGCATTGATTTGCTTGTCATTGATAATCACCAATCCCATAGGTGCGTTGAGACCTGCCACCGCATTGATTTGCCACACAATTTGTTCAAGCGATTGCTGCAACCAAGGGTCTTGTATCAGCGCCGCATTACCGTTGATTTGTCGAAGTGCCCACTCACCGACTTGACGATTTTGCTCGGTATCGATGAGCGCTTGCCCATTGTCCATAGAGGCTAATTGGCTATTCACCTTGGTAGGCTCAGCACTTGCAATCATGACTGGATTAAAAGCAGGCGCACTTTGATAGGAGAAGTTATCTAACGCAAAAACCGCTGTTGATAGGGTACTTAATATAGCTACTATGAGCGTTTTTCTTAATAAATAACTAGCAGATAAATAACTAGCAAGTGGATTGATGGGCATGCGCGACCTTTGACAGCGAATTTGCTTAGAATGATGTTTAAAAAAATGGTGTTTAAAAAAAGGTAAATGCTAAATAATACTGCTCAATATACAAATTTCAGCAGCTTTAAAAAGCCAAATTTTGTAATGATATCTTGCTACAATCTACCGACTACTGAATGCAGGATAAAGGTTAAATTTTCAAAAATATAATACTAACTTTGATTTATCTCAATCGTCTACACTTGTAATTTAGCCTATAATAACCATCTAACACACTTTGAATTTTCCAGTAGCGATTTTATTACCATGACGGATTCTTCTCAGATTACGCTAAATCCTGCCTTACTATCGGATGGCGCCTTTTGCCAAGATTGGGGATTGTTTCGCTCAGGCGAACATAACGATATCCACATCAATGCTCAAATTGAGCACTATGTAGATGGTAAAGGACTCGCCTGCCCGATGCCGCTACTTAAACTTAAAATGGCACTAAAAAAAACCGCGTTGGGTCATGCGGTGTATGTGACTGCAACCGACCCCAATAGCAAGCGTGACATCGCAGCTTTTTGTCAGCATGCCGGATATACTCTGGTGCAACAGACATCAATCACACCGTCTGAAAATACAACAGACACAATCTTTCACTCGATCATAACCAAAAATTGCTAAACGCCTCTTACAAAAAAGCTGGCTTTAAGGCATACTAAATAACAGAAATTAAAGGACAATTGACAGGCTATTTCATGGCTACAAAGACCAGAACAACGACAATAAAAAAGACTGCCAACGCAAAAAAATCGACCAAGCTTGACGCTAAGCTGGGTGACGATCCAAACACTGAATTTGATGACATCGACGATGACGAACTCGATGAATTTGATGAGCCAGACTTTGATAGCTTAGGTGACGACGATATCGACCTTACACAGCTCCCTGATAGTTATGATGACTATGATGAATTAGTGGATGAGGCTGATGACGACTATGACGATGAGTTTGCTGAAAAACCACGAAAGACTGCATCGCGATCCCGTCAAAAGAAAGCCATGGCTAATGCCCTTGTTCCTACCATGCCGACTGCGTTATCTGCCCCTGGAGTGAATTTAGGCGCGTATATCAACGCGGTTCATCAAATTCCTATTTTGACAGCAGAGCAAGAACAGGAGCTAGCGCATCGTTATACCGATGAAGGGGATGTAGAAGCAGCGCGGTTGCTGGTTATGTCGCATCTGCGATTTGTGATTCACATTGCGCGCAGCTACTCTGGCTATGGCTTGCCACAAGGCGATTTGATTCAAGAAGGCAATGTCGGCTTAATGAAAGCGGTGAAACGTTTTGACCCAAACAAAGGTGTGCGTTTGGTGTCTTTTGCTGTGCATTGGATCAAAGCTGAAATCCATGAATTTGTGATTCGTAACTGGCGTATCGTCAAAGTCGCAACCACCAAAGCGCACCGCAAGCTATTTTTTAACTTGCGCTCACTGAAAAAAACCAACAACCAGTTAACGCTCGAAGAAGCCGAAGCGATTGCCAAAGACTTAAATGTTACCGTCAAACAAGTGCTAGAGATGGAAAGCCGTCTGACTTCGTATGATGCATCGTTTGAAGCACAAAGTGATGATGAAGACGAAGGTCGCTATGCACCGCAGTATTTTTTAGAAGATGCGGCTGACCCTGCCGATATGGTAGAAGATGCTGATTGGGAAGAAAATAACAATTCGGCCCTGATGGAAGCGATGGAGGACTTAGACGATCGTTCGCGGGATATCGTACAGCAGCGCTGGCTCAATGAGCAAAAAGCGACCTTGCACGAGTTGGCGGCGGAGTATAATATCTCAGCGGAACGGGTACGCCAAATTGAAAAAAATGCCATGGATAAAATCAAAGAAGCCATGTTAGCCAATACCCATTTGCAGTTGGATTAACCTTCATGAATTGGATAAGTATTGGCGCGATAAATATGGCAGTGGCGGTCGCCTGTGGGGCGTTTGCCGCACATGGGCTTAAACCGCGTTTGTCAGCCGAGCAAATGGCTTGGTGGCAGACAGGTACGCAATACTTTTTTTATCACGCGCTTGGATTGTTGATTGTGGGTATGTTACTGCGTCTAAGCCTCATATCCCCTACTATCGCGTGGGTGATGCAACTGGGTATTGTGCTTTTTACAGGTTCGCTGTACTTGATGGCTTTGGGTATGCCACGTTGGCTCGGTGCCATTACCCCGATTGGCGGCACGCTGTTTATTATTGCATGGATTTGGCTTGCGATCAGTGTTGCTAAGCACACTTCATCAGTTTAACCCTATTTAACCATGACAGAAAGTGTAACAAAACAGGAAATGTAATAATGCCACAAGTGACTTTAAATGGTGACGTCAAACAAACGTTACATCAAAATCTCTTACAACTATTGGATGAAATGGGGCAAACCCAAGGTCGTTTTGCTGTTGAAATCAACGGTGAATTGATTCCAAAAAGCCAATTGGCTAATGTCACCTTGCAAGATGGTATGAACATTGAAGTGGTGCAAGCGGTGGGTGGTGGCTAATCATATTAGCGTAAAAAAAGCGGGTAACTTACCCGCTTTTTTATTTTTGCATTACGCTAATTTTTGGTCATGGCTAATAAGCGATTGGCGGTTAGCCCATGTAAAAACACCGACATTGCAATCGTTACCACACAAATCACCCAAATTTTTAGCGCTTCATCACTGGTAAATACGCCTTTATTCATCGCATAGGCGATATAATACAAGGTGCCAATCCCGCGAATGCCCAATCCTGCCGTTACCCAGCGTTCATTGCGACTCATCCCCAGTTTACCTAGACTAAAATAACCCACGATGGGACGTATCAAAAATATAAACGCCAAACATACCACATACACTTGCCAGCTAAGGGTAACATCACTCGCCAACGCTTGACCCACCAATAGTCCCAAAAATACCATTACAAGCGACATCAGCAAACCTTCAATTTGCTCAGCAAAATCATGCAAGCCTTCATGATATTCATGTTCACATTCTGAACGCCGAAAAGTTAAGGCCGCCACAAATACTGCAATAAAACCATAACCATGCACAAACTCTGCGATGCTATAAGCTAGTAACATCAAGGCTAATACCATATAACTTTGCTCGACTTTATCGGGATGTGTCTTGGTAAATAGCCAATTTGCCAAAAACTTACCGACACAGTAACCCGCCGCCACCCCTGCAATGATTCGCCATAACACGTCATAGCCCAACCAATGCAGCCAATCTTCTGCACCAAAACCCTGATTGAGTGACACTGCCGTAGCAATCGCTACGGCTAAATAAATGAATGGAAATGCCAGTCCATCATTGAGACCTGCCTCTGACGTGAGGGTAAATCGGGTCACATCTTCCTGTCGTTTGGAGTTGGGTGGACCGACTTGGATGCTTGCCGCTAGTACAGGGTCGGTTGGCGCCAGCACCGCACCGAGCAAAATAGCCGCTGCCATACTGAGTCCAAAAATATAATGCCCCATCAATGCCATCGCGGCGATACCCACTGGCATCACAATCACCAACAACCTTAAGGTCGGTTGCCAAGTTTTCCAATTGAGCGGACTATCGAGCTTGATACCACAACCGACCAACGAAATCAGCACCACCACTTCTGTAACTTTCTCGATAGCAACCCCATAATTAAGCGGATTAATTGTAGGCAGCCCCATAAAAAAATACCCTAGCAGTGCGCCAAAGGTAATTTGTATCATAGGCAGGGATATCGAAAGCTTGCGCGGTAGCACAGGAAAGAATGCCCCGATTAAAAATGCCAACCCCAAAAAAAGTAAAATCAAATTATAGTTTTCAAGCATACCTGTGTACCAAGAGTAAGTTGCTAAAAGAGCCACGTTATTGCGTAAAAGGTTTATCCCTTATGAATCTATTATGCAAAAAGGTGGGTATGCTATCAACCATTGGTGTTTAGCAAAATACCAAGAGATTTGTTAACAGTTCGAGAGTTGAGTTAAATTTGAAAGTTGAGTTATATTTGACATCTTAGTTAAATTTAAAAATTCAGCTAGAAAAGATTTTGACTGACCTTCTAATCACAACATTGCTATCAAAACCGCACTTTACGCTGCGTAGAAGAACCGATGTTCATACCTTCTCGGTATTTGGTCACGGTACGACGGGCAATATCAATACCTTTATCTTGCAGGTTCTTCATAATACTACTATCAGATAGCGGCTTTTTGGGGTCTTCTGCTTCAATCATTTGCTTGATCATCGCGCTGATAGCGGTTGAAGAAACGCCTTCACCCTCATCACTACTGACTTGACTTGAAAAGAAATATTTTAGGCTAAATAGCCCTTTGGGGGTAACGATGGTTTTGCTGGTAGTGATACGAGAAACGGTTGACTCATGCAAGCCCACTTCATCTGCCACATCTTTGAGTACCATCGGCTGCATTGCCATGACGCCTTGCTCAAAAAAAGCCTGCTGACGTTTGACGATACAGGTTGCAACTTTTAGTAGATTTTGATTACGCTCTTCGATACTACGGATAAACAGCCGCGCATCATACAGCTGCTCTTTTAGATAAACGCCTTGCTCGCTGTTGTCATTGCGACTGACAAGTTTGGCATACACTTGGTTAATACGCAGTTTTGGCAAAGTCTCTGGGTTTAGGCTGACTTCCCAATGCTGTCCACGCTGCACCACAATGACATCAGGAATGTCGTAGCTTTCAATGCCTTTATCTAGCTGGCGCTGTGATTTCTCATAAGACAGTGCAGGATTGGGGTTTAATGTGCGCAATAAGGCAAGCGCAGGCTGAATCTCAGAGACGTCGAGATTGGATGATTTAAGCAGTGCATTGATGTTATTGTTGGCAAAAAACTCTGAATGCATCAAAATTTGCTTGGCTGCTTGCCAAGCGGGGGTATCACTCGGTAATTTATTGAGCTGAATCAGCAAGCATTCTGCCAAATTTCTCGCGCCAACGCCCAGTGGCTCGCAGTTTTGTATTTGCTTAACCACAAGCTCAATGTCTTCTAGCGCCAAGTCCACGTTTTCAACTTGATAAAATGACAACATGGTATCAAAACTTTGAAATAGCTCATCATTTGATAACGTGATAAAACCGCGCTCGTCCATGCTATCAATCAGATACTCCGCTATCAGCATATCGATGGTGGAGAGCCGTCTTAAATTCAGTTGCCAACGGACATAATCTTGAATATTTCCTTGCGTAGCAAGCTTATAATCATCCTGACTGTCTTCGCTATCAATGCCCGTGGCTGCCGAAGATTCATAGCTATAAATATCATCCCACTGTGCATCCACCGGCATGTCGACTTGCTGGCTGCTAAGATGCTCGCTACTATCAATGCCATCTAAGCCATATTCCTCATCATAGCGATAATCGCTGTCTGCATCACTGTCCCTATGCTTGTCATCATAACTGTCGCTGTAACTATCACTTGGGCTATGACTGGCATACTCATGCACTGCCGAGGGTTCACTGTGCTCGGGATAATCTTGGCTAGCAGAAGCAGCATAAAAATCATCCGATGCTAGATAATCTTCCAACACCTCAGTTTCATGACGGGTATAATCATCAAAATCAGCTTCAGACAACTCGACACCTTCTACTTTATAGTCATCTTCGTCATAGTCATAGTCGTCATTTGTATCGTGTTCTGGATAGTTTTCGCCATCAGGTAGGTTATCAGCGTCTTCATAAGACGTCTCCCACTCTTCTTCACGCTCAAGCATGGGGTTGCTATCGAGTTTAAGCTGCACTTCTTGTTCAAGTTCAAGACTCGATAATTGCAGCAAGCGAATTGCCTGCTGCATTTGCGGGGTGAGTGTCATCCCCGTCGTTAGCTTTGCCCCAATACCAATTTTCATAACGCGTTTTTTCAAGCCTTATTCTAGTGAGGTTAGTTTAGATGGTGTGTCTATGGTGTGTTCATGCTCTGCTAGGTTGCTAGTTTAGTATTGTTTCAACAAGATATGCTAGTATTTTTTGACATTCAGCCGTATATTAATTATCTGCACTTAGCTTTACTTAGCTGCAGCACCCAAAAATTTTCCTAAATTTTTTGCTTACGAAATCAAACCATGACGAAACTGACAAAATTTGCGATTGTTGAACTCAATAGCCAGACCGACATCTTAGCAAATCTTCAATCTATTGAAGTAGGCATTAAAATTGCCAGTGAACGCGGCACCCGCATGGTGATTTTGCCAGAAAACGCTTTTTGTTTTGGCAAACAGGGCTTTGCCAGTCAATATTTTGATGCCTTAAAAGATTGGTCGGCACAGGCTGCCCGCCACTACAGTGTGTATCTGCTGGCAGGTACCTTGCCCTGCCCGTATCGACCTGACGGTACGCCTGTGGCTGACGGCAAACTTCGGCAAAGCTCACTATTATTTGACCCGGCAGGCGATTGCTTAGCGCGCTATGACAAAATTCATTTGTTCAAAGCCACCGTCAATGATAGCACAGGCAACTATGATGAAGGTAGAACCTTCGAAGCCGGTAATGAGCTTATTGTGGCAGATACCGAGTTTGGCAAGGTCGGCATGATGGTATGTTTTGATATTCGTTTCCCCACCCTTGCGGTCAAACTACGCGAACTAGGCGCAGATATATTGACCGCGCCTTCGGCGTTTACCTACCAAACAGGTAAAGCACATTGGCATGCGCTACTCACCGCAAGGGCGCTCGATAGTCAGTGCATGGTCATTGGCGCAGGTCAGACGGGTGACCATGTGGTCAATCCCTCAGCGCCTAGCAACGTTCGCAGCACTTGGGGGCATAGCGAATTTATCAGCAGCGATGGTGAGCGCGTTTTCACCCAAATAATCGACGCAGCAAACGACATAGTAAACGACGCAGTAACCCGAGATTTTGATATCACCAACAATTTAGCTAATTTACCTTTATCTGCCAAAGCAGCAAGCTGGCTGCCTAAGTCAGATAGTCGCCCCGAGCTTGACAAAAATGCTGTCCAAAATACTAATAAAACAACCCTATTACAGCAAGCGCCGAGCGTGATTTTTGCCGACTTTGATGCGGATGCGCAGCAAATAACTCGGCAGAATATTGCGTTGCTCGAATGTCAAAAATTGACTATCATGGCAAATAATATCTAACGACCCTGAAGCGAAAAATGGATAATCCACTTTTTGAATATTTAAAGAATAGCCCAATTTTTAGCCGTCTTGATCCTTATATGTTTCAAGTGGTCGAAAACTCACTACATTTTAAACAGTTGAGTCCGCAAGAAGTGTTATTTACGGAAGGCGAGCATGGCGATTTTATGGCGTTTTTGCTGATTGGGGAGCTATCAGTCATTAAATACAGCCCTTCAGGGACAGAAATTAAAGTCGGTGAAATTCGGGCGGGCGAAAGTACGGGTGAAATGGCACTGTTAGATTTATTAACTCGCTCCGCTACCATTAAAGCCGCCAGCCTATGTGCGCTTGTCACCTTATCCCGAGCTGATTTTGAACGACTTTTGTCAGATTATCCTCGTATCGGTGTTGAGATGCTGCGTGGCTTAGCGATTATCTTGAGCCTTAATCTTCGCCGTACTTCTGAGCATTTGACCCGCGCGGTAAATGCTTAAGATGGCTAAGGCTGATGTGGCTAGGCTTAAGCTTAATATTTTTTTTCGTGCCTAATATTAGTGCTTAACCTGCCTATTATTGTGCGCTATCGTCGTGAGCGGGGATGCGCTTTGTCATACACTTGCGATAAATGCCCAAAATCCAAATGGGTATAAATCTGTGTGGTACTGATATCACTGTGTCCTAGCAGTTCTTGAACGCCACGCAAATCACCACTATCACTTAAAATATGTGACGCAAAACAGTGTCTAAGTAGATGTGGGTATAAATCTTGTGCGATACCGGCACGTTTGGCCTGTAGCTTGATACGCAGCTGCACGGTGCGTGTTGAGATACGCGTCCCATAACGCTCACTGACAAATACCGCAGGGTCTTGCTCTTCCACCCATAGCGAGCGATGCGGCAAATAGTTGATGAGTGCCTGCCAGGCTTTTTCGCCAATCGGTACGATGCGCGTTTTTCCACCTTTACCCAGTACTCGCAACAGCCGCTGTGATTTGTCGATATCAGACATATTAAGTCCTACTAGCTCGCCGACCCGTAAACCACTGCCATATAGTAATTCTAGCATGGCTTTATCGCGAATCCATAACCGCGCTTCATGGCTATCTTCTGGCGCAGCTTGGTCTAATAACTGGGATAATACATCGATATCAAGTAATGTGGGCAAGGGTCTCGGGGCGCGTTTGAGACGTATGGTTATGGTGGGATTTAGTGTCATCAGCTGCTGAGCAATCAACCATTTGTAAAGTTGACGCAACACGGTCAGTTCATATTGACTACTGGATTTGGATATTTTATCGACATCCAATCGTTGGATTAGGAAGTCTGATAATTGCTGACGGGTGATGTGACAAAGCTCGGTATGTTGCTCATAGCAATACGCCAAAAAAGGCTGTAGCGCTTGGCGATAACTTTTGATAGTCGCCACGCTATAACGCTTACTACTTAGCTCAGCAAGCCAGCGATCTACCAAAGCTTGATCATCGGTATTGAGCACAGTTTCTGCCGCATGCGGTATTAAGTGGGTGGGCAAATCATCGTTTGCTGATTTGCCTACACGGCTGCGCTTTTTCCCTTGACTATTTTTCCCTTGACTTAGGCTACGGCTAGTTGGCATAGTGTCAGTTAGCGAGGTTGGGTGCTATTCATGGTAAGGATGCCCCTCATCTGAGCGATATTCCTCACTTGATTGTGCTGGCGCAAATTTCAGCCCCGCACCTGCCATTAAACCCTCAGGACTAAATACCCCTTCATACACAAAGGTCGCAGGACCCGTCATATACACAGGATAGCCTTCTTGCCAACGAATCACCAAACTGCCACCATACAACTGGGCGCGAATATCCACGCCTTCATCTAGCCAGCCTTCACGCACCCCTATCGCAACGGCAGCACACGCGCCCGTGCCGCAAGCTTGCGTTTCGCCCACGCCGCGCTCATAGACGCGTAGCCTGATATGGCGATTATTCATCACCTGCATAAACCCGACATTGACGCGCTCCGGAAATGCAGGGTGGCTCTCAATCGCTTTACCAAGTTTTTCCACCTCGGCGGTCAACACATCATCTACTTTGATGATGGCATGGGGATTGCCCATATTCGCCACATAGAGTGTCACAGGCGTACCATCCACATTGAGCCGATATGAGTTTTGAACTTTGGTAATGGTTTTGGGGGTAAAAGGAATCTCATCAGGCTCAAATTTTGGTTTACCCATATGCACTTTTACCCAGCCATAATCGTCGGTGCTAAGGGTGATAATACCGCTGGCGGTTTCTACCCGAATACGCTGTTTAAATGACAACTTACGCGCTTGTACAAAGCGGGCAAAACATCTAGCGCCATTGCCGCATTGCTGCACTTCACTGCCATCTTTGTTAAAAATACGATAGCGAAAATCGACATCAGGGCGGCTTGGCGGCTCAACAATCAGCAACTGGTCAAAGCCAATGCCTAAGTGTCTATCCCCTAACAACGCTACCAACTCTTTGGTCAAGTGAAGCCGCTGTGTGACTAGGTCAATGACCATAAAGTCATTCCCCAGTCCATGCATTTTGGTAAATTCAATTAACATTGTTATTCCTTAAAATTATTTTGATTTATGCACGCTATCTTATCATGATAGCTAATTTTTTATAAGGTAATTGGGGAACAAAAAAACCTTAGCAAGTCAAGCAAATTTGGGCTCGGTTGCTAAGGTTTTGGTTTCAGTTGCTAAGGTTTTGGGCTCAGAGGAATCAATAAGGCTTAGCGTTGCCAGCAAACCTTACAGGATAGATTTAATCTACCAATTTTTCGTTTTGCCAAAGGCTCTCAACCGTTTCACGCTCGCGAATGACATGGGCGTGACCCTCTTTGACTAAAATTTCACAAGCACGTGGGCGGCTATTATAATTGCTCGACATGACAAACCCATACGCCCCTGCGCCTGTGATGGCTAGGATATCATTATCAGCCAATGCCAACACACGGTTTTTTGCCAAAAAATCGCCCGTCTCACAAATCGCCCCGACCATATCCCATACTTTGGGTTCAACCGGTGAGTTCAACTGTGTGGGGATGACTGCCATCTCTGACTGATAAAGTGCCGGACGAATCAAATCATTCATCGCCGCATCGACAATGGCAAAATTTTTGTGTTCGGTAGGTTTTAAAATATCCACGCGGGTCAACAATACGCCTGCATTGGCAACGATACTACGACCTGGCTCTAGGTACAGGGTTAAGCCTAGAGTTTTCAGTTTTGGTAACAGTAACTGCGCAAATTGTTGAATACTTGCAACGTCTTCGTCAATATACTGCACACCCAAGCCACCCCCCAAATCAATATGCTCAAGCGCAATACCTTGCTTGGCAAGTGCGTGAATCATCTCAATGACTTTATCCAATGCATCCATAAAAGGCTGAACTTGGGTCAACTGCGAGCCAATATGGCAATCAATACCAACGATTTTTAGGTGCGGTAAGTCATGGGCAATTTGGTAGATACGGGGCGCATCTTCATGGGTAATGCCGAATTTATTTTCTTTGAGCCCTGTGGAGATATACGGATGGGTTTGCGCGTCGACATTGGGATTGACGCGTAGCGAAATAGGCGCTTGTTTTTGTAATTTGCCTGCCACGGCATTGATACGGTACAGCTCAGCTTCTGATTCGACATTAAAGCAAGCAATCCCTACTTCAAGGGCACTGCGGATATCTTCGGCGGTTTTGCCAAGTCCTGAAAATACGATTTTTTTGGGGTCACCGCCCGCAGCCAACACCCGCGCAAGCTCGCCCCCTGTGACAATATCAAACCCTGACCCTGCTTTAGCAAGTTCGTTTAATACCGCAAGGTTACTATTGGCTTTTACCGCATAACAAATCTGATGGTCAATCTCAGCAAAACTATCATCATAAGCTTTATAGGCTGCCAAAATCGCCTGCTGACTATACACATAGGTCGGTGTACCGAAGGTCTTTGCGATATCCGCAAGACTGACGCCATCCATCATCAAGGCAGTGCCATCATAACTCAGACAGTTGCTTGACTTGACGTGTTCGGTCGGATTGATTGCTAAGCTTTTGGCTACATCATCAGTAATCATTTTTACCTCCAACCGATGGCACAGATGGCGTAGTCGCTGAGTGAGGCGCTGATTGTGGCGCTTGGGCTGCGTTATTGTCGATCATGACGTTGGGGTCTTGGATGTTGACATCAACTTTGGTATCAGAGGCATTGGCAGTGGTGCTAGTTGGTTTGGCGGCAGCATCGACTACTTGTTGGCTATTGTTGCTGGGTAGGTACAATGCCCCTTTTTGCCCACATCCTGTCAGCATATGGGTTGCCAACATCACCGTCAGCACGGCGATTGTTGGGGATAGTTTTGAAATTTGCATGAATGCCCTTAAGTTTAAGAATAAAATAAGTGTAAAAATAGAATTTGCGATGGGGTTATTGTAGCTGTTTTTGCGTTTTATAAGCAATTATCTCACCTTATTAAAGATGAGCATTAAATCGATGATTTTTGTTAATTTTTCATTTTGTTGACACCCTCATTGTTGTGGTATGCTTTTTCGCTATCATGATGACAACAAAAATTTGGCAAAAAATTACCACAATATAATTTTTTTAATCTACAATAAATTACTGAAGGCAAGGATAGCTTAAAATTTAATCCAGTTAGGAAGGGGCTTGTTGCAAGGAATGCACAAGATCTTGTCTAAAGGAACAGCCATGCAAAATCCGATCTTAGTACTTAATTGTGGGTCTTCGTCAATCAAATACGCGTTATTAAGCAATGACAGCAGCGAGCGCGTTGCCGGTCTTGCGGAAAACTTGGGCTTAGATACAGCGCGTATCAAACACACCGACCTCAATGGGGAAAAAGTCGAAATCTCTTTGGCAGGCGCCAATCACCAATGGGCACTGCAAAAAATATTAGGTTTATTAGCAGCTTACAAACCCGTTGCCGTGGGTCACCGTGTGGTGCATGGCGGACGTGAATTTTCTCATGCTGAAAAAGTCAACGACCATGTCTTGGCGGAAGTCAAACGGCTAAAAGTATTGGCGCCCCTGCACAACCCCGCCCATGCCTTAGGTATTGAAGCGGTGGAAAAAATCTACCCAGATTTACCGCAAGTGGTCGTGTTTGATACCGCCTTTCACCAAACCATGCCCGCCAAAGCCTACCGCTACGCCATTCCAAAAGATTTGTACAATGAGCATTACATCCGTCGCTATGGTTTTCATGGTAGCTCGCACGCCTATGTCAGCCACCGCGCTGACAGCCTAGCCCCTCATGACCAAGCCAATGGTTGGATTACGGTGCATTTGGGTAATGGTTGCTCGTTAACCGCCGTGTATGATGGCAAAAGCTTGGACACTAGCATGGGTCTGACCCCGCTGGAAGGTGTGGTCATGGGTACGCGCAGTGGTGATGTTGACCCAAGTTTGCATATTCATTTACACCGTATTTTGGGCTATAGCCTTGACCAAATTGATACGATTTTAAATAAACAAAGTGGATTGTTGGGCATTTCAGGTATCTCAAGTGATATGCGCACGGTGGAGCAAGCCGCCAACGAAGGCAATGAAGATGCCAAACTTGCCATCGAAATTTTCTGTTATAAGGCAGCCCGTTATATCGCTTCACTCAGCTGTGCATTACCGACCTTCACTGGCTTGGTATTTACCGGCGGTATCGGTGAAAACAGCGCCTCAATTCGCCAAAAAATCTTACAAAACTTGCCGCATTTTGGCATCAAAGCGAACCTTGACAAAAATGCCGAGCTCTCTCGCGGTGCCGAAGGTAGTTTCCACCAAGCCGACAGCCAACTGCAATTGTGGGTGATTCCGACCGATGAAGAATACCAAATCGCCAAAGAAACCAAAGAAGTCTTAGGTTTATAAACCCTCTCACCCTGATGACCCATCAGGGTTTTTAGTTTGAATAAAATAACAAATAGGAACTATCATGCAAACGATTTTATTTGTGCCTACCAGTAGCGGCATTGGCTTGACCTCAGCTTGTTTGGGTTTTATCCGTGCACTGGATTATATCGGGCTAAAAGCAGGATTTTTAAAACCTTTTAGCCAAAATACCACCGCCAATCATGAGAGTGATGACAGCTCAAGTGTGCTTGCAAAACATGCCTTTAACTTAAACCCGCCAACATCCATTGACCGTAGCCGCTTAGAGCGCGTGATTGGGGATGGTCAGTTAGATGACTTGATGGAAGAAGTGGTTGCCAAACACCAAGCATTGGCTGAGCAATATGACGTTATCGTCTGTGAAGGTCTGGCTGCCGACAATGATTCAAGTTATGCGGAATTGGTGAATTTAGCTATCGTCAACGCGCTAGATGCCAAAGTCATCTTGGTCAGTAGTGGCGATATTGCAAACCCTGATAGTTTGGTAGACAAGTTAGATATTTTTGCCCGTGATTTTGGCGGTATGGCAAGCGAGCGTACATTAGGCACGATTTTGATGCGCGTCAAAAACGTGGACAACCATTATGATGAAGCACCCGTCGCGCCTGGTAAAGCCAAAGTTGATTTGGCAGCGGAGCAGTTACAGGCGATTAAATCCCACTCGCCTTATTTTGACTCCGATAAATTTCGCTTGATTGGCGTAGTGCCTTTTAGTAACACCTTAAGTGTCCCCCGTACCTGGGATGTGGCTCGTGAGCTTGATGCCAAATGGCTCAATGAAGGCGACGCCAAAAACCGTCGTGTGCTCAATACTTTACTAGTTGCGCGTACCGTTGCCAATATTGAAGATTCTTTCACCCGTGGTAACTTACTGGTGACGGCAGGCGACCGTGATGACTTAATTTTGGCAACTGCGCTTAGCACCATGAATGGTGTACCGCTAGCAGGTCTTATTCTGACAGGCGGTATCGTGCCGAACCAAAAGATTATCAATCTGTGTCGCCCCGCGCTAAAAACGGGGATTCCTGTGATGCTGGTTGACACTGACAGCTTTGATACCGTCACCAAACTTAACCATATCAGCCATGAAATCCCCGCAGATGATACCACTCGCGCCAGTGAAGTCACCGATTTTGTCGCCGCGCATTTGGATTTGGACTGGATCAAAACCACTTTTAGTCAAGGCAACAACAACCGCAAACTCTCGCCTTCGGCTTTTCGTCATACCTTGGTCAAAAAAGCCCAAGCTGCCAAAAAAACCATCGTACTGCCTGAAGGCAATGAGCCCCGTACCGTTGAAGCGGCGGTCATCTGTCAAAATCGTGGTATTGCCCATTGTATCTTACTTGCCAAACGCAGTGAGGTCGAAGAGGTTGCCAAGAACTTGGGGCTCACCCTACCTGAAGGCCTGCAGATTCTTGACCCAGAGACCTTGATTGATAAGTATGTCAAACCCATGGTTGAGCGCCGTAAAGGCAAACTCGATGAACTGCAAGCCCATGAACAGCTCAAAGACACCGTCGTGCTGGGTACGATGATGCTGCACTTGGGTGAAGTCGATGGTCTGGTATCTGGCGCCGTACATACCACTGCCAATACCGTCCGCCCTGCGTTTCAGTTAATTAAAACAGCGCCGCAGTATTCACTGGTTTCGTCAATTTTCTTTATGCTACTGCCTGAGCAAGTGGTGGTATATGGTGACTGTGCCATCAACCCAGACCCTAGCGCAGAACAGCTGGCTGAAATCGCCCTACAATCCGCCCAATCTGCCAAAGCGTTTGGTATCGAACCCAAAGTTGCCATGATTAGTTACTCGACGGGTTCATCAGGTGAAGGCGCAGACGTGGATAAAGTGCGTCAAGCCACCGAAATCGCCAAAGCCAAAGCACCTGATTTACTCATTGATGGTCCGTTACAATATGACGCTGCCAGTGTCGCAAGCGTGGCGAAATCAAAAGCGCCAAACTCGCTGGTGGCAGGTCAAGCCAATGTGTTTATCTTCCCAGATTTGAATACTGGCAATACCACCTATAAAGCGGTGCAGCGCTCTGCCAACGTGGTGAGCGTCGGTCCTATGCTGCAAGGCTTAAATAAGCCTGTGAATGACTTGTCGCGTGGCGCCTTGGTTGAAGATATTGTCTATACCATTGCGCTCACAGCCGTTCAAGCCGATAGCGGTGAGTTTTAAGCTTTTATGTTTAAAAAAAGGTGAGTTTGACACTCACCTTTTTGTTGTCTATCGCCACTGCCTGTCACACAGGATAGCGGCTTGAATGCAATGCTAGGTTATTTTAACTAGGCTATTGTTCCATAATCTGTTATGCCCAAAAATTGCTTTATGGTAAAATTCTGCACAAAGTAATTTTTGTGCGCAATTTACCAACCGATGAACCACCAAACCAACCGTAAGATGTGTCAGTGATGATGAAGGATGTTAGTTTTCTTTACCCTAAACTTTTATTGGGCTTGTGGTTATGACAATGCCTCGCTGTATTCGTGTCTGGTTGGGTGGCTCATTTGATCCGATACATTTGGCGCATTTACAGATGATTACGCATGTGTACCATGAGCTCATGCGCGCTTTCCCCAACGTTGATATCATGGCCAAATTACTGCCCACGGCGGGTTCGCCCTTAAAAACCAAGCCAACCTCCAACCAGCAGCGCCTTGAGATGCTTAGGCTTGCGATTGGCGATGTGCCTTTTTTGTCGATTGATGAGACTGAGCTGCAGTGTCAGCCACCTGTGTATAGCTTTCATACCTTGAGTGAGTTTAAACAGCGTTATCCCAATGACCTACTGATTTTTATCCTTGGACAAGACAGTGTTGAACAACTTGATAAATGGTATCGCGGCTTTGAGCTACTTTCGCTGACCAATCTATGGGTGCTCCCCCGTCCTGCCTTGGGCAGCCTCAGCCCCACTTTAAACCACGCTTTAGACAAAAATTTAAACCAAAATGCTTTAACCAATACGGATAAACCCCCTAGTATAAATATTGATAATCGGTTAGTGCCTTTTATCATTCATTCGCCAAAAGACTTGATAAATCAAACCACTAACCATATTTATATTGATAAGTTTGTCGTGCCTGATATTGCCAGTCGTGATATCAGGGCTTGGATCTATAGCACAGAAGCTCGGCAACGACAGCAAGCGCGGCTAAGTTTACCGAGTCAAGTTTATCGGTATATTGTTGAGCATCAGTTATATGCCCCAGACGTTTAGCCTGATATTGATTTACATTTTTTGATAACCTGTTCGTTAGATTTTTGTTAAAATAGCACACTTTTTTTAGGATTGTCATGATCCTATTTTAAGCTACCCTTATAACCCAATCATTATGACCCAATTAATGGAACCCACGCATTTATGACCGATACCCAATTTGCTAGTTTAGTCAATCAACACCCTGCCCACCAACAGTTAACCACTTGTCTTGATATCGTTCAAGATGCTTTGGATGATTTAAAAGCCAAAAACATTACCGTACTCGATGTTGCTGATATGACTGAAGTCATGGAGCGTATCGTGATTGCCGAAGGGACATCTACCCGCCACCTTAAAGCGGTTGCCGACCATGTCGCGATGAAAGCGAAGCAAGCAGGATTTAATCCGATTGGTGTGGAAGGTCAAGGCACCAGTGATTGGACCTTGATTGATTTGGGCGCTGTGGTGGTGCATGTGATGATGCCACAAGCCCGCACGTTTTATGACCTAGAAGGCTTATGGCAAGGTCAAGCGCAGCGCGAGCGTATGGAAAAAACGGCGTAGTGTAGTCTATAGCTTAGTTTAGACTATGTTATGCAAACTATGCGTTATAAACTAGACGCCAAAACCAAATGGGTAAACAAGTTTTACCCATTTTTTTATGGCGTTAATTATCTTTGATTAAAGGTTATGCCAATGCAGCCGTTTGCTGACGTTGATGGTTTTTCATCCAAAGATTGATACCGATAAGGATAATAATATAGCCGATTTGTGCCAAAAATGTCTGTAGTGTTGGGTAAAATCCTAGCCATTCAATCGCTGGCAAGCCGCTCATGGCAGTCATCGGTAGATACCCTGTCAATTGCAGCGCGTGCAAACTAACGCCTAAAATCTTAAAGCCCAGTAAGTAAATCACCCAAGTTAATAGTTTAAATAACTGTGGAATCGGTAATTTAACCGAGGTTTTTAGCATCACCCAAGCCACTGCTGCCAGTGCTACAAGCGCCAAACCAATCCCGGTTAAAAAATTACTCATGCTGATATTGGGTAATATACCGACGTAAAACAATATGGTCTCTGCGCCTTCTCGAAACACGGATAAAAAGCTCAATCCAAATAACGACACAAAGCTACCTGCCGTCATGGCTTGTCCCATATGACGCTTGATATAAGCATTCCATGATTGGACGGATGATTTGCTATGCAGCCACGCGCCAATGCCAATCATCATAATCACCGCAACGATGCCTATCACCCCTTCAAACATCTCACGATTTGCGGCAGAAGTCACCGCAGGGAATAGTAGCTGTAATGCCATCGCGCCTGCGATACTGGCAAGTAAGCCAAAAGCCACACCAGCATACACCCATTTTTTGGCTTTGACTTGTTTGGCAGCGGTTAAAGCCGATAACAGCGAGATGACAATCAATAAGGCTTCCAACCCTTCTCGAAGCAAAATCAGCATCGAGTCAACCGCGGTATATTGGGCTGTTGGATTGATTGCTGCCAATTCATTGATAATCGATTGCAGTGTTTGCTGCTGTTTAGGGTCTTGCCCCTTCGCCATCGCTAGCGGAATTTGACTTTCCACCCGATTATATAAACTGGGGTTACGCGTGCTGACATCGCCTTCCACCATTGGCCAAATACTAATAAACTCGCCTAACTTGGCTTGACCAGTCGCTTCATCGTTTGTTTTAAACGCCTGTAAACCATCGCGCAGTAACTGGATACTATCCGCCAAGGTGACAGTTTGTGTGGTTTGTACAGCAGCTACGTCACCCTTGTTATAACTGTCAATGGCATCTTTTAGGGCGGCAGATTGGGTTTTGATTTGCGCCATATTGATGGGTTGGGTTTCAATTGCCACTCGCATCAGCGCCATGGATGTTTCGATTTTGCCGTAGTGCCCCATACTGGTATTGCGCACGACCCGCTCATTACCTAGCCAAACTGCATTAAACTGGTTGTAAGCCGCCCGTAATGCTTCGACATCTGTCGCTGCTGCACCTTGTATGACTTGATTAAGATTGTCATACGCCGGTACCATTTTTTTGGCAAACTCTTTTCGCTTACCGCTGTAATCTACAGGATTTTGTTCTTTTTCAAAAGCATATAATGCATTTGACACGGCTGATAAATTGGCTTCTGTGGGGTTGCTGATGGCTTGCCCAATCGCTTGGCTTGCCTGTTGCCCAAGCGTGGAATTTTTTGCCGTTGCATCAATGGCATCAAAGGCTGTTTGAATTTGCACAAGGGTGTCCTTGGCTTTCGGGGTATCATTGGCTTTAATCGCCGCCATCGCGTCTGATAGGTTGATAAAAATAGGGCTTAAATTCAACTTTTTGCTGGCTGGTTGACTGGCTTGCGTCGCTATCTGTGCACTTGCAGGCATTGGTTGCTGCGCTTGTAAGCCTTGAGTGGTGATGAGCAGCGAACTTGCTAGGCCAAAACTTAGCAAGGTTTTTTGAGTGATGTTTATCATGAGTAGCTTTTTAACCGTCTGTTTTTAAGCGTGTTTTTTGAACCGCCTATTTTTAAGCGTGTGTTTTGAACCGTCTATTTTAAGTGATGGATGTTGCATTTGAACCTTAAGCTTCAAATAATGCTTGTCCAATATAGCCACCCTGCGGAATACCACCGAAGCAAGCAAATAAGCCACTGCCAATGTGGGTGGTGTATTCATTCATTTTATCAAGACGACCTAGGGCATTTTGGATGATGGTAAATTGCTCGGGCGATTTCTGAAATGAAATAAACAGCAGCCCTGAATCAAACTGCCCAGTGGCTGGGTTAATGCCGCTACTGTAAGAATACGAACGGCGTAGCATTTCCACGCCTGTGCGTTTTGCCAGTCCCACGTGGGAATTTTCAGGTATCACTGCTTTACCCTGCGCGTCTTTGGCATTCACATCAAAGGTGTCAAATTCGCCTTTTTGTCCAATCGCCGCGCCGCTATCACGATGTCGACCAAAGGTGTCTTCTTGACCCTTAAGTGAGGTGCGATCCCAAGTTTCAAGATGCATTTGGATGACACGGGTGACCAAATAAGTGCCGCCTTTCATCCAATCAGGCGCATCCGCCCATAAGTTTTTGTCCACAGCTTTGATGGTGCTTTGGTTGGCAGTGCCGTCTTTAAAACCGAATAAATTACGCGGCGTTTGATTGCCGGTATCAAACCCAACAAAACCTGACTGACTCCAACGCATGGTGATATTAGAACGCGCTTGCCGAACCAGTTGCCGTACCGCATGGAACGCCACTTGGGCATCTTCGGCGCAGGCTTGAATACAGATATCACCCCCCGTCAAATTTTCTCGTAATTGATCGCGCGGGAACTTGGGCAAGTCTTGGAATTCTTTGGGCTGCTTATGGGTAAGTCCCATTTTTTTTAGAAAACTTGGGCTAATCCCAAAGGTCAACGTCAATCCGTACGCGCCCATACTGTCTGCTTCGCCTGTGTCGGTTGGGGGCACAAACGGGTTCTTTTCATACGCTTTGATGTTTTTACCTTGCGTCAAATTGGCCGCATAGGTTGTCCAGTCTTTGAACATCTGTTTGACATCATCAAGCTTATCGGTATGTAAATCCATCACCAAAAAATAAATATTACGCTGTGACGGCGTGGTAATGCCTGCTTGGTGTTCGCCATAAAAATCATATTTGACATCCGCAAAACTATTTTTGGTAGTATTGGCATCACTACCGGCATGTTTAGGATTTTCGTTTTTATCGCTATCTTTGGACTGATTGCCATCTAAAGCTTGCAAGTTAGGTAAGTTTTCGCTTGGTTTTTGCTGACAGGCCGACACGGCTAAACCTGCGCCTGCGACACTGAGCGCACCAAATTGGCGTAAAAAACTGCGACGATTTGACGTTTTTAATCCCACCCCTGTTTCTTGCGCTTGCTTATCTAATTTACTATGTTTCATACTGCCCCTAACACCGTACTGACCTTTTTATGCCACCCTAAAACCGTAAAGTGAAGCAATTTTTTGCTTCACCTTTGACTTATTGCAATACAATGCCCATCTGCGCTAAGGGTTCACCAAGTTTATTCACCGCCTCAGCTAGCGCTTTGGTATCTGCAGGGGTTAGCTCTTTATAGGATTTATAATCTTGTTGCCCGACTTGGTGCTTGGCAAGTAGTTGGTTGACTGCGCCAAATTTTTGCTCAAGCTCCGTGACTAACGCCGGGTTTTTGGCTTGGATTTTTGGTTTTAAAATGGCAAATATTTTCTCGGCGCCTTCAATATTGGCTTTAAAATCATACAAGTCTGTGTGCGAGAAAATTTCTTCTTCGCCGGTGATTTTGCTTGTTGATACTTCATTGAGCAAATCTACTGAACCTTGTACCATCAAGTCGCCTGTGACCTCTGCCGTTGGAATTTTGGCGTGCAATTCTTTGACATCTGCAATCAGTTGTTTACCCAGTTTTTCAGTGCCTTTGGTGGTATTTTGTGTCCACAAGATTTTTTCAATCGCATGGAACCCTGTCCATACTTCATTGGGCTCAAGGTCGGCTTCACGGTTGTCGATACGTGGGTCAAGGTCGCCAAAACTTTCAGCAATCGGCTCTGAGCGCTCATAATACATGCGTACTTTTGGGTATAACGCCTTCGCCTCTTCTAATTTACCCGCTTCGAGCAGTGCGACAAATTTTTGGGTATCGGCGAGCAAGCTATCAATTTGGGTTTGTACCCAAGCTTTGTATTCCGCCGTTTCTTTACTCAAATCAACTGAGCTCTGCGCCGACGCTGTGACTGCAGAAGCATTGCTCGTTGCAGGCGCTGTTGCGGCACTACTTGCAGCAGCTGCTACGTCGGTTTTTTGCTCGGTTTTTTGGCAAGCCGTCAAGAGTAATGCAGATATCGTCAGGGGTAATATTGATAAAGTAAAAGTACGGCTCAACATAAAACATCCTTAAAAGTAAACACCAATAAATAATAAAAAAAATAATGACAATTTGCGAATTATAGTGTAAATGAGAATCGTTATCAATATTTATTTTGCTTTGATTGCGCTTAGAAGTTTAAGCAAAAAAATACCCCGCACCAGCGAGGTAGCGAGGTATTGTGATTGGCTATGACGCGCAGATCGCCTAATAACAAAATAGCCTAGCCGAATTTACCGGTGATGTATTCTTCAGTTTCTTTACGGTCTGGGTTGGTGAACATTTTATCAGTATCCCCCATTTCCATCATTTCGCCCAAGTACATAAACGCGGTATAGTCAGACACCCGTGCCGCTTGCTGCATGTTGTGGGTGACGATGGCGATGGTGTAATCATTTTTTAGGTCTGAAATCAAATCTTCAATTGAGCCTGTTGAAATAGGGTCAAGGGCCGAGGTGGGTTCATCTAGTAGCAATACTTCAGGACGGGTTGCCACACCGCGGGCGATACACAGACGCTGCTGCTGACCACCGGACAATGACAGACCCGATGCTTTAAGTTTATCTTTGACTTCATTCCATAGTGCCGATTTTTTGAGCGCCCATTCAACGCGCTCGTCTAGCTCAGCACGGCTTAAGCTTTCGTACAGACGCACACCAAATGCCACGTTGTCATAAATTGACATCGGAAATGGCGTTGGTTTTTGGAATACCATACCCACGCGAGCACGCAGCAAGTTGACGTCCACCGATTTATCCAAGATGTTTTGTCCATCTAGGTTAATTTCACCCGTGGCACTCATGCCTGGGTATAGGTCATACATACGGTTGAAGGTACGCAGTAACGTTGATTTACCACAACCTGACGGTCCAATAAACGCGGTGACTTTTTTGTCAGCGATATCGATGTTGATATTTTTAAGGGCTAAAAATTTACCGTAATAAAACTGTAGATTACGAATTTGCATTTTTGCGGTCATGATGAATACCTTAATAAATTTTGTTTGATACTAGCAAATAGTTTTAATCTTCTATTGATCATCAATGTGATGATTGCTCTTTACCACTGAGCGCACGTGCCAAAATATTCAATGTTAATACTGCCAAGGTGATGAGTAACGCACCTGCCCAAGCCAATTGGTTTGAAATAGGGTATGGTTGGCTGGCGTATTGATAAATCACGTTTGGTAAGTTGGCAATGGGCTGACCCATATCGGTACTAAAGAATTGGTTATTGAGCGCGGTAAATAGTAATGGCGCGGTCTCACCCGAGATACGCGCAAATGCCAGTAAGATACCTGTTAACACCCCAGTTTTGGCAGCACGTAAAGTAACGGATGTTACCAGTTTCCATTTTGGCGTCCCTAACGCATAAGCCGCTTCACGCAATGTATTGGGGATTAGACGCAGCATATTTTCGGTGGTACGTACCACCACAGGAATAACCAATAGCGCTAAAGCCATTGCACCTGCCCAACCTGAGAAGTTACGACCTTGTACCATCAACGCAAAAATAAATAGACCAATCACAATCGAGGGTGCGGATAGCAAAATGTCGTTCATAAAACGGGTGACTTTACCAAGCCAGCTGTTTTCGGCAAATTCAGCAAGATAAATACCTGCCATGACACCAATCGGTGTGCCGACTACAAGCCCTAATCCTGTCACCATGATTGAGCCGATAATCGCATTGCGAAGACCACCGATTTCGTTTGGCGATGGGGTGTCTTGAGTAAAAATAGGCATGGTCAATAACGCATGCGAGCCTGATAAAAACAATTTGAATAAAATTAAGCCTAAGAAGGTCAAGCCAAATACAATGGACAAACCGGCGAATACCAGTCCTAAAGCATTGCTTAGACGGCGGCGTTTGTAAATGGCATTGTTACGATTCATGTTGGTAGTAGTCATAGTATTCCCCAGCGTCCTTATTTCGTACCCGCATTTTTATCCATACGACTGAGCATCAATTTTGAAATCACCAGTACAATAAAGGTAATGATAAATAGTAAGAAACCTAAGTGTAATAGCGATGATTGGTGCAAGCCTTCAGACTCTGCAAATTCATTTGCCAATGCCGAAGTGATTGACACCCCTGACTGGAACAAACTTGGACTGACATTATAAGCGTTACCAATAACAAAGGTGACTGCCATCGTTTCACCCAATGCGCGACCCAATCCCAAAATGATACCGCCCATCACACCGGCTTTGGTATAAGGCAACACCACGTATCGCATCACTTCCCAAGTGGTTGAACCCAAACCATAGGCAGATTCTTTAAGCATCTTTGGCGTAATGGAGAAAACGTCACGCATGACCGATGCAATAAACGGGATAATCATGACTGCCAAAATCAAACTTGCAGTGAACAGACCAATACCCATCGGCGCACCTTGGAATAAACGACCCACATAAGGCACATCCCCTAAATGGTCAATCAGCCAAGGCTGTACATGTTCTGAAAACCAAGGTGCAAATACGAAAAATCCCCACATACCATAAATAATTGAAGGGATACCCGCTAATAACTCAATGGCAATACCCAAAGGACGTTTTAAAAAATTTGGGCAAAGCTCGGTCAAAAACATGGCAATACCAAAACTTACAGGCACCGCAATCAAAATAGCAATGATAGAAGTCACTAGCGTACCATAGATTGGTGCGAGTGCGCCGTATACATCCATCCCTGTATCCCAGTCTTTACTGGTATAAAAGTTAATGCCAAACGCCTTCATACTTGGCAATGCACCAAGAAATAGTGAGATTAAGATACCACCTAACAACAACAGCACGATAAACGCAAAAAGACGAGTCGCGTTGACAAACAACCAGTCTAATTGTTTTTGCTTTGCGAGTTTTGCGTGTAAATCCGACATAAGAACCCAGCCATCAAAAAATAGTTTTAGTTTACTAATTCTAGAAATTTGAAAAAAAAACGTAGAGCATTAACTTGTTTATTGCTCTACGTATCGTTTGACATGCTTAACCCTGTTAACTGTTAACCATCATCATGAGATTATTTTGCCGCTGACGCAGTTGCTGTAGCAGCATCTGAGCTAAATAGTGGCTTACCATCAGCCCCTACAACTTTTTTCCACTCTTCACGGAAGATAGCTTTGCTTTCTGCTGAAAATGGTACAAAGTCCAATGATTTTGCTAGTTCATCACCGCTTGAATACGCCCAGTCAAAGAATTTAAGGGTATTTTTGACGTTTTCTGGGTTGGTTGGTTTAGTATGGATTAAGATGAATGTTGCCGCAGAGATTGGCCAGGCATTTGGGTCTGCTTGGTTAGTCAATACAATATTAAAGCCTGGGGTACCTTTCCAATCTGCATTACCCGCAGCGGCAAAGCTTTCAGCCGATGGTTGTACAAAGTTACCTGCTGCATTTTTCAACTGAGTATGCGACATTTTGTTTTGTTTTGCGTAAGCGTACTCAACATAACCGATAGAGTTTTTGGCACGAGCGACGTTACTTGCCACGCCTTCGTTACCTTTACCACCTGCACCTGTCGCAGCGGTTGGCCATTTAATGGATTTGTCTACACCTGGACCTGCTTTCCATTCTGGTGATACAGCCGCTAAGTAGCTTGCAAAGTTAAAGGTTGTACCTGAACCATCTGAACGGAAAATCGTCGTGATTGGCGCATCTGGTAGTGTGACGCCTGCGTTTAATGCGGTAATCGCTGGGTCATTCCATTTAGTGATTTTACCCAAGTAGATATTGGCAAGGGTGGCACCGTCTAGTTTTAATTGACCTGGTGCAACACCATCGATATTAACAACCGGTACAACCCCACCGATAACGGTTGGAAACTGGATTAAACCGCTTTTATCCAACTCTTCTTTGCTTAAAGGCGCATCCGACGCACCAAAGTCAACGGTATTGGCTTGGATTTGTTTGATACCACCTGATGAACCGATTGATTGGTAATTTACTTGACCGCCAGTGGCGTTTTTGAACTCACCTGCCCATTTAGCATAGATAGGTTGTGGAAAAGAGGCGCCTGCACCTGTGATAGTAAATACGGCGTTTTTATCGCTACCTGCCGCGCTTGTAGTCGCAGTGCTTGACGTCGCTGAGGCACCCGCTGCTTGATTGTCTGCTTGTTTGTTACCACAAGCGGTTAATGCTAACGTTGATGCTACAACAACACTTAATAATGAATAACGCATGGATAGCTCCTAAAAACATTTTTTGAGTTTACGATGAAACTGCCTGAATGAAATAAATGTCACGAACCGTACGATTTAACCTTTTTTGGCTATTTTCACTATGATAGGTCAAAGCTGATATCAATCAAAGTTGGCCGCTTCAGGTATCCTAATAATAACCATATTTCGGTTTGTATAAAAATTGTGTATATGATTACAAAGAAATGTGACAGTATCATGACAGTTTGATGGCTGACGGATGGCACACGCTGCTATAGGTGAGACGCGATAAGGGAATTTAAGATTAAATTCGCTTATCGATTCGCAAAGCCTTGAGCAGCTTTAGAACTTTTAGCATGAACAAGAAGTGAAAAGGTGAAAAAGTTAACAAGTTGAAAAGTTATCAATAATTTAACAATTTAAGACAATAAAAACCAATGGCAGTCGCAACCAAGGTTAAAAACACATGGACGCCAATCAAGGCTAAACCTTGCCATACCTTGCCGCTATTCAACAAAGTAAACACTTCGGCACTAAACGTACTAAACGTTGTCAGTCCCCCCAAAAACCCGGTGGTAATAAACAGTCGTAAGTTTGGGTGCATCTTTTGGGTGAGTATCAAGGCAAATCCCATCAACAGCCCGCCTAATACATTGGCAGATAGTGTGCCATAGGGCAACCAAGGATGTACGCTATTGATTCTGGCTAACCACCAGCGCAGCATTGCCCCCAATGCCGCCCCCAATCCTATCCACAGCCATGGCATCTTCAAGTCCTTGTGGTGGTTATGGTTTAGCTAGGTTGACAGCAGGCAGCGATGTCATATCCCAACGCGGCAAGCAGCTAACCGCTAGCTCATCGTGTTGACCGGCATTCAAGCGCTGCCACCCAGCGAAGGCAATCATGGCGCCATTGTCGGTACACAAGGCAGGCGGTGCATAATGCACAGTGGCATTGATTCTGGCTAATGCCTCGGCTAACGATTCTCGTAGTTGTTGATTGGCACTCACCCCGCCTGCGATTACTAGACGTTTCATGCCTGTTTGCTGCAAGGCTTTGACGCATTTTTTCACCAACGTATCGACCATCGCATATTGAAAACTTGCTGCAATATCGGCGCGCGTCTGGGCATGCTCAGGATTATGGCTATCGGTTGGATGGTCTTTAATCAAATTATGCACGGCGGTTTTCATACCACTAAAAGAAAAATCCAATCCTTTGCCGAGCATCGGGCGCGGTAATTCATAAGCTAACGGATTGCCTGTTTGCGCCAAGCGGGCAATATTAGGCCCACCAGGATAAGGCAACTCTAGCATTTTAGCGGCTTTATCAAAGCACTCGCCTGCAGCATCGTCTATCGACTCACCCAATATTTCATATTGCCCGATGCCTTTGACCGCCACCAACATGGTATGTCCACCCGACACCAGCAACGCGACAAACGGAAAATCGGGCGGATTGGCGCCTAATAGCGGCGCGAGTAAGTGTCCTTCCATGTGATGTACGCCAATCGCAGGAATATTAAGTGCCATCGCCAAACTGCGCCCAAACAATGCCCCAATCATCAACGCGCCCACCAGTCCAGGACCTTTGGTAAAGGCAATTGCATCGATATCGGTTTTGTTGAGTTGGCAGTCATCCAGCAGTTGCTGCAACAAGGGCACTAATTTACGGATATGATCGCGGCTTGCAAGTTCAGGGACTACCCCACCATATGTCGCATGTAGCGCGATTTGACTGTATAGCACTTGCCCGACCAAACCTTGATTGGGTTGGTGACGTTGGTCACTATCAAAAATGGCTAATCCCGTTTCATCGCAGGATGTTTCCAGTCCTAGCACACGCATGGTATTTCCTTAAACGATAAATAAACGTCAACATACCGATGGCAACTTAGTTATTTTTTGCCATCATTGATAATTTTGACAGGAATGGTTAACCCTTTGGCAAAGGGCTCGGCAAAGACATAAGTGTATTGACTCGGGGCAATTTGCTGGGTGGTATGAATGACAAACGCGCTGTTTTTACCGGCTGTGAGTTCATGTGACACATAGGCAGTACCCAGCTGGTCGAGCACTTTGGATAAGACTTCATTGACTGCCATACCCACCGTTAAATTGTAGCGGGAGGTTTCATTATCCACATGATACATCTCAGCATACGCTTTGACAGGCTCGCTATCGATCGCAAACGGGTATTTAAAGCTAGCTTTATCGACTGGCTTAACGCCCGAATCCACCAATGCCCAGTTGACTTGTTTGAGCACACCGTTTTGGGCGGTTTGGGAGGATACGGTACTGGCGACAGCTACACTGGCAACGTGATGCGGACTTTGAACGCTAGACACTGTGGCACTTACTGTGGCACTTGCTGTGCTGTTTTGCTGTGGCTTGTTATCACTGGCAGGTTGACAAGCCGAGAGTAACACCCCACCCATCAGCAAACTTGATGTTATAACTGCTTGTTTCATTGGCACGCCTCCAATACATCCAAACTCTTTATTTAGCTTAGCCTAACTTAGCCTAGCTTAGGCAGTGACGCCCCCATCACTGATGGGCTGATAAGAAAGATGACGATTGATGCGTTTTTCTGCCAATCGAAACATCCCAATCAATAGCCAAGACAATAACAAATAAATGATACCTGAGGCAAAGAACAACTCAAAAACGGTATAAGTTTTTGACATAATCGTCGTTGCCACACCGGTGATATCCATCAAAGTGATGGTCGATGCCAGCGCACTGCCTTTGAGCATAAAAATCACTTCATTGCCATAAGCCGGCAGCATGATGCCAAAGGCACGAGGAAAAATAATTCGGCGCAATTTTTGGCTATACGACATGCCAATGGCGTCGGCAGCTTCATTCTCGCCTTTGGGGATGGACTTGATAGCACCGCGGATGATTTCTGCGGTATAAGCTGCCGTATTGAGGGTAAAAGCGATGATAGCGCACCAAAATGGACTCGCTAACACACCCGATTTCCACAGCACAGACTCGGTCACCCATTTAAATTGTGACAAACCATAATAAATCAAAAAGATTTGCACCAGTAGCGGCGTACCACGAAAAAAGAAAATATATGCAAACGGCAATGCCTGCACCCAAGGTTTTTTCGACAGCCTAGCCAGTGCTAGCGGCACTGCCAACATAAACCCCAATAAACCCGACAACACCACAAGCTCAATGGTGATAATACTGCCTTGCAGCAGTTTTGGGATACTATCAATAATAATTTGCCAATTCCAGTTCATTGATGAATCCCCTATTTTGCCATGCCGATTTTTTGTAGGCGTTTTGCATAACGCTCTGCTGGGTTATTGACCCACTCTAGCCACATAATCACACCCGTGATGATGACGGTCAGACTCAAGTACAACAATGCTGCTGCCATATAAAAAGTAAACGGGCTTTGGGTGGAAGTCGCCGCCGTTTTAGCATGGCGCATGATATCTTCAAGCCCGACCACAGAAACCAACGCAGTATCTTTGAGCAGTACCAAAAACAAATTCCCCAGTCCTGGCAGTGCAATACGCCAGACTTGTGGCAACGTCACTCGCCAAAGGATTTGAAATTTTTTCATGCCAATCGCTTGCGCCGCTTCGGCTTGACCTTTTGGAATCTCTTGAAATGCCATACGAAAAGTTTCGGTCGCATACGCACCAAATGCCACAGACAGCGCCGTAACCCCCGCCCAAAACGGACTGACATCCACATATCCCGTATTGCCAAATTGCGATAGAATAAGACCCATCAACATCGAGCCGCCAAAGTAAATAAACATGACTGACAGCAGTTCTGGAATACCACGGATAATCGTGGTGTAAGCGGTGGCGATGGCGTTGAGCACTTTAAACCGTGACATCTTAGCAGTCGCGCCCAATAATCCCAAAATCAGCCCAATGACCAAACTAGTCAGTGCCAGTTTGATGGTGACCCAAGCACCACTTAATAATAGCTGCCCAAAACCTTGTAGATCTAACACAATATCGATACCCTGTCTTTTTAACTCTGTTTGTTGACCTATTACCCAAAAAATGCTTAAAACCCAGTTTCACCGTCGCCTAGACAAAAGGTGATAACGGATATAACCTTTTGCTTTGTTTTTTGCAGGGTGCAATTTTACGTGATTGCCCTATCAAAAACCATCAAAAAAACAAAAAACTGAGTGACTTTTCACCCAGTTTTTGACTAAACCCAAGCGCTTGGTTAAGTTACTTGCTGGTACTTGCCACAGTCGTCGTGGTCGTTGTGGTACTAGAGACCGTAACTGCCACGCTGCTTGCCGCCGCTGTTGTGGTGTTTGCACTGCCAAAATATTGATTATAGATTTTGTCATACGTGCCATTTGATTTTAACGTGGCTATCGCTTTGTTAAATTCTAAACGCAGTGGGTCGCCTTTACGCACGATAATACCCATTTTGTCATTGACATCAATTTCTTTACCTTTGATTTCAAAACCCTTACCTTCTGGCGTGGTCAGCCAATAAGCCGCCGGGGCTTTATCCGAAATCATCAGATCCGAACGCCCTGCTGCCAAGTCCATAAAAGCATTGTCCAAACCTTCATACAGGTTTAGCTGGGCTTTTGGGTGATTTTTTTCCATCCACTGGGTCGATAGCGTTGAACGCTGCGCCGCAACTGTATGGCTGTCAATTTGGGCAGGGTCATCCGGATTGATAGGACTACCTTGTTTGGTCAAAAATACCAACGTATTGGTAAAATAGGGGTCGGTAAAATCGACCTGCGCTTGACGTTCTGGGGTGATAGACATCGCATCAATTACCACGTCATATTTTTTTGCCATCAAGCCTGGTAATAAACCATCCCAATCTTGTGGCTTGATTTCACAGTTGGCTTTCATTTCTGCACATAAGGCCCGAATAAAATCCACATCAAAACCTGTCAAACTGCCATCCGCTTTGGTGATGCTAAAGGGTTTATAAGTGCCTTCAGTGGCGATGCGAATGGTTTTGCCAGCCATACTGCTCGATGTCTCTGTGCTGCTACTCACCGTTGTAGAAGCGGCTGTGCTATTCGCCGTCGTTGCCGCCGTTTTTTCTGCAGGTTTTTGACAACCCACCAGCGCTAGACCTGCCAATGCCAAGCTACCCAATAATGAAATATTTGCTTTCACCTGATACTCCTAATTTTTAACGTCTAACACATGACAATTTTTGCTTGTGAGTTGTAAGAAAACGAACACTTAATCAGTTATTTAACGGCTTATTTTGGCACATCTGCAAAATATTTTTGGCTGATTTTATCGTAAGTACCATTGGCTTTTAGCGCCGCCAGTGCGGTGTTGAATTTGCCAATCAATGGATCATTTTGACGAAGAGCAATGGCAATTTTGTCATCAATATTGATCGGTTGACCTTTGACTTCAAAGCCTTGACCTTTGGCAGTTTTTAACCATGATAAGGCTGGGGCACTATCAGAAATCATCAAATCTGTACGGCCCGATTCTAGGTCAAGATAGGCATTATCTTGGGTGTCATACAGTTTTGGGGTGGCTTTTGGGAAGTTTTTGGCTAAGTACTCAGCGGCAGTCGTTGAACGCTGCGCACCCACGGATTTGCCCGCTAGGTCATCAGCGCCTTTTTCTACCCCTTTTTTGCCAATCACAACGAGGTTATTGGTAAAGTATGGGTCGCTAAATGCCACCACTTGGCGACGCTCTGCGGTGTCTGACATGCCCGCCATGATGGCATTGTATTTTTGTGCTTGTAGCCCTGGAATGAGACCATCCCAATCTTGGGAAATCACTTCACATTTGAGTTTGGCTTCACTACATAACGCATCTGCCAAATCAATCTCAAAGCCGATTAATTTGCCATTGGCATCTTTATAACTAAAGGGGACAAAGCTTGATTCGGTAGCGATACGAATCTGTGGCATATCTGCGTTTGCTGCGGTGGTTGCGCTACTTGCTGCTGCCGTGTCTGCTTCTTTTTGGGCAGGTTTTTGACAGGCAGTTACCCCCATCAAAATGGCTAACGACGATACACCCAAAACCGATAACTGTTTCATAACAACACCTTTTGTCAAAATTTGAGGGTCACCCACATCTATTGTGTAAATTTTAAAACGATCGATACAACGTCAATTAATTACCAAAATGTTGCTTTTGTAATTTTGCCAACTCGCCATTACTTTGTAGTGCATCTAAGGCTTTATCAAATTCTGCTTTTAGTGGATCGCCTTTACGAATGGCCATTGCGATGTTGTCACCATTATCCATCTCACTGCCTACGAGTTGGTAGTTGCTGTTTTGTTTTAGCCATTCGCTAGCGGTTACTTTTTCAGACAGCACTGAATCGATACGACCTGATTTTAGGTCAATGTAGGCGTTGTCATAGTTGTCATACAATTTGATTTCGTTGGTTTTGCTCAGTTTATCTTGAAGGTACTGCGCCATGGTGGTTGAGCGTTGACCGCCAATTTTTAGCCCTGAAATCGCTTGTGGGTTGAATTTGCCACCTTTGGCAGCGACCCAAACCATGGTGTTTTTAAAATAAGGCGTGGTGAAATCCACTTGCGCCGAACGCTCTGGGGTAATTGACATACCCGCGGCAACCGCGTCGTATTTTCTCGCCATCAAGCCTGGCAAAATACCGTCCCAATCTTGCGCTACGATTTCGCAGTCGAGTTTCGCTTGGGCACACAAGGCTTTGGCAACATCCACGTCATAACCACCTAACGTGCCATCGGCATTGGTATAGTTAAATGGTTTGTAGGCGCCTTCAGTGGCAATACGAATTTTTTTGCCTGTGCTGGCACTGGCAGCGGGTTGGCTGGCGGCTGCACCTTCTGTTTTTTCAGCAGGTTTTTGACAGGCGGTTAATCCCATGCTAACTGCACATACCGTTGCCAAGGCGAGTTTTGAGTAGGTTGAATTCAAGGTTGATTGCATGGATGTTCCTTACAAATGAAATTTTTGAGTAAAAAGCGATTTAATATCAGGTTTCGCTTTCAGCGATTTCAATATTTAAAATCAATGCGACTAAAATCAATGCGAGTTTACAATTTAGTTAAAATTAACATAAATTAACATTTTTGCAAGTGAAAAACGTATTCAGCAACAATTAAATCAAATAAATTTTTTCTGATGCCTAAAACTACAAAACCGCCAATCGCATAGCAATTGACGGCTCATAGGTTGATTGAATTATTTTTGATGGCTTGCCATAAAGTCTTTTACCCGCGCTGATTGCGGGTTGTCAAATACCTGCTCGGGTGTGCCTATTTCTTCGATACGTCCCTCATGCAAGAACACCACTTGGCTTGATACATCGCGCGCAAAACGCATTTCATGGGTGACAATCAGCATGGTGCGACCTTCTTCAGCAAGCGATTTCATCACCGCTAATACTTCATTGACCAATTCTGGGTCGAGCGCAGAGGTTGGCTCATCAAATAGCAATACTTGGGGCTTCATCGCTAACGCACGAGCGATGGCGATACGCTGGCGTTGCCCACCCGATAAGTTTTCTGGGTAAGCGTCTTTTTTGTCCAGTAGTCCTACGCGTTTTAGTAGCACTTCGGCTTCACTGATGGCTTGGTCTTTGGCGATTTTTAGGACTTGGGTCGGCCCCTCAATGATGTTTTGCAAAATAGTCCGATGAGGCCATAGGTTAAAGTTTTGGAACACAAAGCCCATTTTTGAGCGAAACTGCTCAAGCTGACGTTGATTAGCGGCAACCAAATCCCCTGATTTATTCGGTTTTAATACCAATGCTTCACTGCCCAAGAAAACCTCCCCTTGTGAGGGGTTTTCAAGCAAATTTATACAGCGTAGCAAGGTGGATTTGCCCGAACCGCTGGAGCCCAGAATTGAGATGACATCGCCATCATAAGCGGTCAACGATACACCTTTTAATACTTCAAGCGATCCAAAGTTTTTGTGGATATTGTTAAGTTGCAAGGCTACAGGACGCTGTAAGTTTGGCATAGCATCTGACATGATATTCAATCCAAAATTTGACGATAGGTGGAAAAAAACTGTCTATTTTCGCTTAAAACGCTACTAAAACGCAACTTTTTCTCTCATTTAACTTTATTTTATGGCGCCGGTCTTTAGCGCTTGTTTTTAGATTGAGTCATAACCATTAATTTTTGTCTGTCAAAACTTTCTAAATTCCATTTTTGGATTGAAGTTGTTATGATGAAGCGATGATTATATTAGGGACTGACTATGCAAACCATGACTGATACCAAACATTATATGCAAACCGTGGGACGGCAAGCGCGCGCTGCTTCAGCAATTTTGGCAAAAGCAGACACCGCGCTCAAAAATAGCGCCCTACTCGCTATCTATGACGCCCTGCAACAAGCCAAATCACAGGTGTTGGCGGCCAATGCCACCGATATTCAAAACGGTCAACAAAAAGGACTGGATGACGCACTACTTGACCGATTGGCGCTCACCGATGCGCGTTTTGAAGGCATGTTACAAGGGCTAAAAGATGTCGCCATGTTACCTGACCCAATTGGCGAGGTCACGGATATGACCTTTCGTCCATCGGGTATTCAGCTAGGTAAAATGCGCGTGCCGCTGGGTGTGGTCGGGATGATTTATGAATCTCGCCCCAATGTGACCATTGAAGCTGCGTCTTTGGCATTAAAATCTGGCAATGCGATTATCCTACGTGGGGGGTCAGAAGCGTTTTATTCTAACCAAGCATTGGCTGCGTGTGTCAAACAAGGTTTACAAGCAGTTGGTTTGCCAGAGGCCGCAGTGCAAGTGGTCGAAACCACCGACCGCGCGGCAGTGGGGGAACTCATTACCATGAATCGCTATGTCGATGTGATTGTGCCGCGAGGTGGTAAAAGCCTAATTGAGCGTATCAGTAATGAAGCGCGCGTCCCTGTCATCAAGCATCTAGATGGTAACTGCCATACCTTTGTCGATCGCGATGCAAACTTGAGTATGGCAACCGATATTTGCGTCAATGCCAAAACTCACCGCTACGGCACTTGTAATACTATGGAAACGCTGCTGATTGATAGCCAAATCGCTGCGCAAGCCTTGCCGCCAATCGCCAGCGCCATTGTCGCTGCAGACAGTGCCATGCAATTACGCGGCTGTCCAAAAACCTTAGCCATCTTGAGCGATACCGCTGAATTAACCGCTCATCTGTCAGCGGCGAGTGAAGCAGATTGGGATACCGAATATTTGGCACCGATTTTGGCGATTAAAGTAGTCGCCGATATCGACGAAGCCATTGCCCATATCAATACCCATGGCTCACACCATACCGATGCGATTATCACCGAAAACTACTCAAAATCGTTAACATTCATGCGTGAAGTTGATTCTAGTAGCGTGATGGTCAATGCATCAACCCGCTTTGCCGATGGATTTGAATATGGTTTGGGTGCAGAGATTGGTATCTCTACCGATAAAATCCATGCGCGCGGCCCTGTGGGTCTTGAAGGTTTAACATCGCAAAAATGGATTGTGTTTGGGCATGGGGAAATCAGACAGTGACAGCTAAAACTTTTGGTAATCAAATGAATTGTTTTCACAAACCCACTTTAATTATTGGTATTGACTTCCTCCCCTCCCTAAAGTGAGGGGATTCCTGCTCCCAGACGGTCAAGCCCGACCGCAAGAATGTTCTTACTGGCATTAATATCTCTATCATGCCGTGTGTCACACTTTACACAAGTCCATTCTCTTATTCGCAAACCTGCTCTACCGCTCAAGCTACTGGACATATCGCCACAGCACGAGCAAGTTTGGGTAGTGTATCGTTCATTCACGATTTCAAAACGGCAACCTGCGTTCTCGCATTTATAGGTCAGTTGCCTTTTGAGTTCAAACCAACCTGCATCGTAAACCGACTTGGCTAGTTTGCCTTTTTTACTGTTAAACTGGGTGGTTTTAACGTCACCAACCACGATTAGGGCATTGTCCTTGACTAATTGGGTGGTGAATTTATGTATCAGGTCTTGGCGTGTGTTTTTGATTTTGGCATGGATTGCCTTTACATGCTGTTTGTTTTTGGCACGTTGGGCGGTGGCTAAATCTTTGGCATATTTTAACGTTTGCTTAATGGTGAGTTTGTCACCGCTTGAGGTAGTGGCACTGTCTTTTAAACCTAAATCTATGCCTACACTACCAGTTCCACAAGTGGTTTTAGGGTAGTCTTTAACGGTGATACACGCATACCAACGGTTACGGCTGTCTTGCACAATCTCGCAGGTGTTGATTTGGTAAAGCGATAGGTTGTAGCTGTCCCATAGGTCGATGATGAGTTTCTGCCCTTTGGCTAGACTTAGTTGCAGGGTTGATTTTAAGCCCTTTTTGCCTGTTTGGTGAGTGGCAATATGCTTAATAGCCGATTGTTTAAACGGTAGCCAGCCAAGCGATTTACGCTTGGCATTGGGGTTATTGGTTCGCCAGTTGAGTTTAGCCTTTTTGAATTGCTTACGGCTTTTAGCATGGGTTTCATTGATGGCTTGAATGGTTTGAGAGTGCAAGCCCAGTAATTCACCGCTACCTTTGGTGTATTCGTTCAAATCATAAGCTGAAAAGAATTTGCCTGTTTTTTGTAGATGTTTGTAACTCAAGTCATTGACGTAGTTCCATACGAAATTGACTGAACCGCTTAACTTATTAAGCTTTGCTGTATGTTTATCTCGTATGCGTAGCTTGAGTGTTTTCATGGGGTTATTTTAGCAAAATTTATGCAAGTATTATAGCGTGTAAGCATAGTTGCTTAAGTTGCCTTATATCCATTGCCTGAGGTCGGTGGTTTTACGGCAACGGAGGATAAAAACCATTATTTGGCAATCGCTTTATTGGCAATCGCTTTAAATAGACTGATTTGGCTCTTATCCGTCACCGTCAACATCAGTTCGCCTTTGCTATCTTGGGTCAGTTTAAATTGCCCTTGTAGTGTGGATGGCGCAGCGGCATCAAATGCCATGCGCGATTCTGGCAGACACATCATGCGCGTGGAAACGATATTTTTTATCAATACATTGTCATGGGTCAGGCTATAATTGCCCCACATGCGATTACAGGTATTGTCAAAGCTGACACGACCTTTATCAAAGCTGACCAATAGCGGCTTGGCTTGGTTAAATAATTCAAGTTTAGTGGGTTTACCCGACAAATCAGTCACCGAGACCAATTGCCAGCGATAATTTTGCAACGTGGCATCGGCTAACGGTAAGGTGACCGCTTGGGTCGGGTTCACGATCCCTAACTTACTATCCGCTATGGTTTGACAGCCTGTCATTGCCAGCGTTCCTGCTATCAAGCAACCTAGCGCTAGTGAATAGGTTTTGGCACATTTTTTCATCATAATTTCCTTTTTGTTTAAAATTATTGTGTAAAAAATTATTGCAACCATTATATAAAATGCCCTTAAGACTTTATTGCTAAGCATGACGATTATTGTTATTCAATTGTATTACTAGATTTGACGGACGCTTCATTTGCTTGAATGGGTTTTTGCAAAAACTCTAAAAATACATCATCGCGCTTGGGGTCGCCATTGTTGCCGTCTCTTGGAAATGCCATCTTCTCCCCTGTCAGTAGATAACCCCGGCGCTGATAATAACTTAACAGCTCTGGTCTATGGCTTAAAATCGACATGGACAAATGGGTTAAAGGTAAATAGGTTAAGTTTTTGGCGTGAGCGTGTCTGATAGCAAACGTTTCTACCGCAGACAACATCGTGTCACCAATGCCTCTACCTTGCACAGCAGGATGAACCGCAAAAGTGCCAATATACGCCGCTGGCTGATGGTTAATGGGTGAGAAATCCACAGAAATACACCCGAGCAAATCATCGCTATCGTGCGGATTTTCAAACACAAACAGATAAATGTTCGGGTTTTCTATCAGGGCTGTCATTTCCTCAGTCGTGGTACGAATCCCACCAATTAAAGCAGCTTCATTGGTCCAACCTTCATCTGAGCGGTAACAGCGATTGAGCAAAGTTACCAAATTTTCGACGTCTTGTTGCGTGGCAACGCGTAATTGCACGGCGTTTTTATCGATATCGCTATCAGGGTTTTTCATGTTTTTTCTCTTTTTATGCTCACATTGGCTAAACATAGGATGCGTTAAACATTTTGCCAAGTCAGCTGACCGATTTTGCCACCCAATGCACCCAACCCACCTAAAATAAGCACTGTTACTTTATTGAAGATCACTTGATTGAATGTTACTTTATTGGCAATTGCTTTGGCATTCAAGCCGTATTTGACGTCATTGTTGTTGCCGTCATATTTTTAACCTATTAGCTTAAGACAATAAAGCATGGTTATAATAAAGCGCTGCTGTAATCGAATCTGTAATCGAGATGGTTTATCAATCATCCGTTTGTTAAAATAAACCTTTTACAAGTAATACTAGCATGCCAAAACTGCCTTCACCCTATACCCCTACGATTCAATCGGCGATTTATAAACAACAACCCACTGATTTTATTGTCCATGAAAAACTTGGCATTGAATGCAGACATACAGGCGAACATCTTTGGCTTCATATTCAAAAAACCCGTATGAATACCAATTTTGTGGCAAAGTTGCTGTCACAATGGGCAGGCATCCCACTCAAGGATGTGGGATACTCGGGGCTCAAAGATCGTCATGCGCTGACGACGCAGTGGTTTAGTCTTCGCTTGCCAAAAAAAATTGCCCCTGAACAAAACTTTGAGCAATTTGTCCAGACCAAATCAGCTAGCGATGAAACGCTAGAAATACTGGCACAGCATTGGCATCATAAAAAACTGGGTCGCGGTACTCATGAGGCCAATCAGTTTATCATCACCTTACGCAATGTGGTAGGTGAGAAAGCCGCCATCGAGCAACAACTTGCGACTATCAAAACACAAGGTGTTCCCAATTATTTTGGCGAGCAGCGCTTTGGGCAAGATGCCAATAATATTGACGCCGCTATCGAACTATTTACCCATCATACAATTAGGGGTAAAAAAATTCATCGCAAATTTGACCAAGATAAAATCAGTCTGTATCTGTCGGCAGCGCGTAGTGAATTATTCAATGCCATCTTGGCAAAACGTATCGCATTGGGCATCTGGAACCAACCGCTTGATGGTGATGTGATGAATTTGGCGGGTTCGAACAGTATTTTTGTGGCACAGCATATAGATGATACCATGCTATCAAGGCTACAAAGTGGCGATATTAATTTGACTGCACCGATGTGGGGCGCAGGTGAGCTAAAAAGTAGTGGTAAGGTTAACGCATTAGAACTATCAGTCATCACTGACAATCCCATTTATCAGCAGCTAAGTCAAGGTCTGATTGAGTTTGGTTTAAAGCAGCAGCGCCGCTCCCTGCGTATGCTGCCCAGTAACTTACAATGGGTTTGGCAAGACGGTGAGACATTGGTGTTAGATTTTGAATTACCGGCAGGCAGTTTTGCAACGACCATTATTGACACGCTTGTTGCAAGCTCGGTACTCACCACTGAATTATGAAGGCTGGGTTATAGAAGCTAAATTATAAAGGCTAAGTTATGAAGGCTGATTGCTTTGCGTCATCAATAAATAACATTGACCTTTGACCACACAGTTGCGACCATTGGCTTTGGCTTGCTGCATTGCCAAATCGGAGAATTTGATAATGCGCTCAAGGGCGGGCGGCAGTGCAGGCATGGTTGGTAAACTATGCATATACTCGCGCATATATTCGATAAAACCGCGATTATCAATCGCACGCTCGCTATCTCCCCTATGATTTTGATAAAGGCTGGCAATACCTAGGCTTGCGGTAAATTGAATTTCTGTATCAAAGATGCCATATCTCACCACTTGCTTTTCAAAAGCCTGGCGCAGCTGCTCTGCCATATCGTAGGCTTGCTCAATCCCCATATTTGGCAAGATGATGCAAAATTCTTCCCCACCCACGCGTCCAAACATCGTCCCTGTCGGTAAGAAGTTTTTTAAGGTATTCGCGGTACAAATCAACGTCGCATCACCCGCATCATGACCATATTTGTCATTGATATGTTTAAATTTGTCCAAATCAATATAAATCACACTAAGCGTATGCCAATCGCTTTTACGTTGCCATAAATAACTCAAAAAACTATAAATGGTACGCCGATTGGCAATATTGGTGAGCGCATCAGCTTCTAGCAAATCATAAATCTTGCGGCGCTGAAAGTTCATGACTTTCATGCCCTGCAAAATACAATACAGCGTGACTGTTGCCTTGGCGGTTACCAAAAAGCTAAAAGACAATCCCCAAAGCCAATGACTACGCGCTGCTAAACTTGGATACAACCTAGGCAGCAATTGCCACCAATTCATGCTATTACTCATATTAAAAATAAATAACGCAACAATACAACTGACAAATGACACCCAGACCAGTCGCCATCTTAATAGCACCATCCCAAGACCGGTGGCACTAATCAGCATTACACCTTCAAGCGCACTGTTGTTGCCAATCCAGACGATAAAAAGATTTTCATAAATCAAATAGATGATTACAAAAAAGATTTGGTACTCTCGCCAAAGTCTTGACTGTTCAGGAATGCGGGTAATGACCCATAGTGAATACCCGCAAAACAACACCATCGCCAGTCCCAAATAGGTGATATTTATCATCAAGCTGCGATTAAAAATTTGATTGAACGTCTGAGCAAAAGGAAAGATATCTATGGGCAATGTGATGACAAGAACTGTCGCATACCAAATTAAATGAAAAAATGTCTCAACCAACGCCAATATAATAAACAGCATGAATTTATTGGTATCGTTGACTCTTGGCGAATTGATATATAGCGAAGGTTTAAAGCTAAAAAATTTTAGCGTTTGCTGCAATTGTTCTTTAAAGCTTGGCAAGGCGGTTTGGGTCATAGGATTATTGCAAAATCAATAAATCTATTAAAAAAGGGCGTCACGCATTAAACAAATCAACAGCGATGTCAGTCATTGTCGTTCATTGATTAGTTTTAGTCGTTTGCAGTTAACTTACCCTAAAGATTATATAAGGTATTGTTGCTTCATTCTAATACTTTATTAATAACCAAAGGGTAAATGTTTAATTTTTTTTAATGAGTCTTGACTTATCTATTTTTATCAAAATTTCCTCGACCAAATAAAAAAGGTAAGCCTAAGCTTACCTTAATCTACAGTTTACAGCATTTTAACTTGATTGGTTGATTTAACCTGATTGTTTAACATTCATCGTGACGTTGTCAATTGAACTTAAGCGTCCAAGACACGACGTGCTGTCACGAATTTGTTTGCCCAATAGCCAGAATCTAAACTTGTAATAGAAATGCTTTTGCCGGTTGATGGGGAATGAATAAAACGACCTTCACCGATATACATGCCCACATGAGAGATACGACCACCACCCTGAGAGAAAAACACCATATCGCCTGGCTTTAACTCATTACGGCTAATACGTTCACCCACTTGCGCCATGCTGCTTGAGGTACGTGGCAGATTGATGTTAGCGGTTTGTTTATAAACATATTGCATAAAGCCGCTACAGTCAAAACCACTCGTTGGGCTGGTACCACCAAAACGATATGGCAAGCCGATAAAGTTTTTGGCTTTTGCAATGAGACTATCTACTTTTGAGCCACCCTCTGGGTTTTCAGAAACGCTTGAGTTAAAGCTACCAAAATATTCTGTGATACCATTGTCGGCATTGGCAGCGGTTGGGGCTACGCTTAACAAGACACAAGGTAGAGCGGTTAATAAAGTTTTTTGAAGAAAGTTCATAGGGCTTTAATCCGTTCAGAACTTTTATCCGTATATGGGCTATATCACAATTGATTGCTAGAAGCTAAAAAGTTGATATACGGATAAAAATTACATAACTATTGTACTGGTTACATTCTGTAAAACAACGCCATCATACCAATAAAGTTTTTTGAATGTAGATATCTTTTTTCCATAAAATGTTAAAAAATATTACAATGTAAGCTAATTTGCTTACAGAAAGCCTATAGAAAGTATACAGCAATAATTGTGTAAGAAAATCGTTGATTTAACACACCATTGGGTTAAATCAACGCCTATTACTCTGTATTTATTTTGGTGTCATGTAAAAAAAGCAGGGTCAATATGTAACTGACCCTGCTTCATTGTTGAGTAAAAAATGATAAAAATCGTTAAATTGCTGTCTTTTTACCCCATCATTCGCACTAATCTCTCGCCCCAAAAATGGCGGTGCCAATACGAACGATGGTGGCGCCCGCGGCAATGGCTTGTTCAATATCGCCGCTCATGCCCATTGACAAAGTATCCCACTGCTCAGGATGTGCATGATATCGCTTGTTTTGCTCAAATAATTGCTGGATTTTGACAAAGGCAGCGGCTGAATTTTTGGCAGGGATAATCATCAGTCCGCGTAATTGCAAGTTGGGCAGTTGACTAATATGTGTCACCAATTCGGGTAACTGGTCTGGCTGGCAGCCTGATTTACTGGCTTCATCGTCAATATTGACTTCGATACAGATATTGAGTGGCGGAAGGTGTTCACCCCTTTGCCCATTGAGACGCTGGGCAATAATTAAGCGATCGACCCCATGCACCCAATCAAAATGCGCTGCCAACTCTTTGGTCTTGTTACGCTGGATATGACCGATATAATGCCACACCAATGGCTGCTCGTTGGCAGTAACGTCTTTGAGTGCGGCAATTTTTGCCACCGCTTCTTGCACATAGTTTTCACCAAAATCTTGCTGACCTTGCTGCGCTAAGGTGCGAATCATCCAGCTGGGTTTGGTTTTGGATACCGCAAGCAGTTTGACAGTTGGATTGAGTCTAGCAACGTCAGTTTTCACCTGTTGCCAACGCGCTATCAAGGCTTGGTTTTCAGCATCTGTTGCGATTGTCGCCGATGGCTGCTGTGCGTCGAATGTTTGCATGGTTAACTTTTCCTGTTGATAGTGGACTGGCTTGATGGCTACCGGGTTAAGGTAACGTTTTTTTTGCACTTGTGTGCCCAATTTTCCAATTGAGTTTAACATAAGCTAAAATCAACAAAAAACTATGACCCCTAGTCAGTTTTTTCTGTTTTTTTTGTGGACGTATGATTATAGTATAGCTATCTTTTTTTCCCGCGGCTTTTTTCTATTGCTGCTTTTGTATTTTCATTACCCACCTGTAGGATTCGCTATCATGGCAAAGGAATTATCGATTGACGATTTGTTGCGTTTTGCATTCAAAAATAAAGCCTCTGACTTACACATTTCAGCAGGCTTACCGCCGATGATTCGGGTAGATGGTGAAATCACCAAAATCAATATGCCACCGCTTGATCACCAAAAAGTGCATAGTTTGATTTATGACATCATGAACGACAAACAACGTGCCGATTATGAAGAGTTTTTTGAAACCGATTTTTCGTTTGAAATCCCCAATGTGGCGCGCTTTCGTGTCAATGCCTTTAACCAAAACCGGGGCGCAGGTGCGGTATTTCGTACCATTCCATCTGAGGTATTGACGATGGAACAGCTTGGTATGGGACCGATTTTTGAGAAAATCTCTAACTACAAACGCGGCGTGGTACTGGTCACAGGTCCAACGGGTTCGGGTAAGTCAACAACCCTTGCGGCGATGATTAACTATATCAATGAAACCCGTAAAGAACATATCTTAACCATCGAAGACCCGATTGAATTTGTGCATCAATCAAAAAAATCCCTCATCAACCAACGTGAAGTCCACCGTGATACCTTAAGCTTTGATGCTGCGCTGCGCTCTGCCCTACGTGAAGACCCTGATGTTATTCTTGTCGGTGAGATGCGTGACCTTGAGACCATCCGCTTGGCATTGACGGCTGCTGAAACAGGACACTTGGTATTTGGGACATTGCATACCTCATCTGCTGCCAAAACCATTGACCGTGTGGTCGACGTGTTCCCCGCCGCCGAAAAAGACATGATTCGAGCGATGTTATCTGAGTCGCTGCAAGCGGTTATCTCGCAGTCGCTACTCAAACGCCAAGCGGGTGGTCGTGTCGCCGCGCATGAAATTATGATTGGTACGCCTGCGATTCGTAACTTGATTCGTGAAAACAAAGTCGCCCAAATGTACTCTGCCATCCAAACCAGTGCAGGCGATGGTATGACCACACTCGATCAAAGCCTTCGCGAGTTGGTCAATAAGGGCGTGATTAGCAAAGAATCGGCGCGCCAATATGCCAAACAACCTGAAAATTTTATGTGATAACTGTTTGATAGAAACAATCTTATAAAACCAATGCGAGAGACGCGTTATGGATCTTGATAAATTACTGCAGCTAATGATACAAAAAAACGGCTCCGACCTTTTTATCACCGCCGATGCGCCCATATCAATGAAAGTCAATGGTACTATCGCGCCAGTCACCAAGTCAGCGCTGACCCCAGAGCAGTCGATGACGTTGGTCAAAAGCGTGATGACGCCTGCTCAAAGCAAAGAGTTTGACGACACCCTAGAATGCCAGTTTGCCATTGTTGACAAAAACCAAACCGCACGCTTTCGTGTTTCTGCCTTTGTCCAAAAAGACTGTGCGGGCATGGTGCTACGTAAAATTGAAACCAAAATCCCAACGGTAGAACAACTCAATCTACCACCGATTTTGAATGAAATTGCCATGAAAAAACGCGGTATCGTGCTACTAGTCGGCGCGACAGGTACAGGTAAATCTACCACACTGGCAGCTATGATGGGGTATCGCAACGAGAATTCGCGCGGTCATATCATTACTATCGAAGACCCGATTGAATACCTGCATGAACATAAAGGCTGTATCATCACCCAACGCGAAGTTGGCATTGATACCAAGTCATTTGAAGCAGGATTAAAAAACGCCCTACGTCAAGCACCTGATGTGATTTTGATTGGCGAGATTCGTACCCGCGAAACCATGGATTATGCCATTCAATATGCTGAAACAGGACACTTGGTGTTTGCCACCCTACACGCCACCAATGCCAACCAAGCGCTTGAGCGTATTATTCACTTCTTTGAAGCAAAACATCACGAGCAGATTTTGATGGATTTGTCATTGAACCTTCGAGCCATTGTGGCGCAGCAACTGATTACTACCCCTGATGGCAAAAGTCGCCGCCCTGCGATTGAAATTTTGCTCAATTCGCAACTGATTGGTGATTACATCCGTAAAGGGGAAATCCACGAAATTAAGCCTGTCATGAAACGTTCCCGTGAAATTGGGATGCAAACCTTTGACCAAGCGTTGTTTGATTTGTATGAAAATGGCGACATCACTTACCGCGATGCCATCCAACACGCTGATTCACCCAACGATTTACGCCTACTTATTAAGCTAGAGAGTAAATCGGCCAATAAAACTGAGGAAAGTGAGCTGGAGCTCTCACTGCAATCTGATGATAATAGCGCAGCCAATGACAACGCAATATCCTAATAATATGTAATCGTCTGCTAGTAACAATAATTTTGTAACACAAACAAGGCTCAACATGCGCCTTGTTTATCTAAGCTACACTTTTCCCCAAAATCACCACATCAGCAATAAATCCGTTCATATCACAAACTTGCTTAAACTTGCCCCATGGCTCAAATCCTAGCTTACCAAACATCGTAAGGCTCGGTGTATTATGCGCAAAAATCAGCGCAACAACTTGCTGCACCCCACAACTTGGCGCAACTTCGATTAGATAATTGACCAACGCCTTGCCCACGCCTTGCCCCTTGGCTTCCTCTGCCACATAGATACTGATTTCAGTACTGATATGATAGGCAGGACGCGCGTATAAATCAGATAAACTGCCCCAACCGATGATTTCACCTAAACTAGTTTGGGAGCTAGTTTGGGCAACCGCCAACGGACGATTACCCGTATGAGCGTCAAACCACGCTTGCCTATCTGCCACGCTCACAGGCTGTAAATCTGCCGTGGCTTGCTTACTTGCGATACTTTGGTTATAAATTTCAACGATGCGCGGTAAATCATCAATCGCAGCTAGGCGAATACTAAGGTTGTGATGCGCTGCAGACATGGGCACTCCAAAATTGAACTAAAAAATGCGGCTAAAATTTGCCGAAAAATCTTATTAGCGCGTATGTTAACAACATTTTTACTTTATAATAAGCGATTTCATAAAATTGATAGTTTGCGATGCTCATGAACGTGATTGACTTATCTGACTGGCTAAAAAGTCCAACCCTATTACCTGATTCGGTACTGACGATTGGTAATTTTGATGGGGTACATTTGGGTCACCAAGCGATGCTGGATAAAGCCAAATCTTTGGCAAAATCTCAGCAACTTGCCAGTATGGTGATGATATTTGAACCACAGCCGCGTGAGTTTTTTAGCCCGCAAACCGCCCCCGCAAGACTCACCAATTTGGCAGAAAAAACCCAATTGATTGCTGAACATCGTATTGATAGCTTGATTGTGGCAAATTTTGATAATGACTTTCGGAATTTATCGGCACACGATTTTGCCAAAATGTTGGTCGAATTAAACGTAAAGCATTTGGTATTGGGCGATGATTTTCGCTTTGGGCATGACCGTACTGGCGATAGTGAGTTTTTGCGTGCGTTTGGCTTGCCTGTACAAATTTTACATACCGTGACCGACCATGCGCATCAAGATGAGCGTGTCAGCTCAACCCGCATTCGAGACTGTTTGCAACAAGGGGACTTGGCAACCGCAAAGCATCTGCTAGGGCGAGATTATGCGATTACTGGCATGGTGGAACATGGCGATAAAATCGGTCGCACACTTGATTTTCCCACCGCCAATATTGCCCTAAACCGCATCAAGCCTGCCCTGCATGGGATTTTTGCGGTATCGGTGACCGCTACCGATGGCACGGATTTATCAACACTGGGGAAAAATAGTCAGACAGGCGTGCAAGGACTCACCCCAGGCAGTTTGTTTGGCGCTTGCAATGTGGGTACTCGCCCTGCACTAAAAAATAAGTATGGGGTAGAATGGCGACTGGAAGTCAATTTTCCAAAGTTTGACGGGGATTTGTACGGCAGAGAACTGACGGTAACGTTTTTGCATTTTTTACATGGGGAAAAAAATTATGCTGGGCTTGACGCATTAAAACAAGGCATTGCCCAAGACGTGGTGGATTTACTTGACTGGCGCGAGCAGCAAGCTTTTGCGAAATCAATCCCTTAATGACTTTGGCGTGTCAGTCTCCACCATGCTGCCGCCAAGCAACATATTAGGCTTACCCGAGCTAGCCAAATTCACTGAGTCGGTAGGGTTAAAAATAACTTACATACACTTCCTTATACCCTGCGCTGCCATTTGCCATTAACAGTAGGTAGGGCAACCCTTGCAGGCTGGCGGAAAATTGTATTCTTCAGCAACTATCTTTAGCGTTTATAGCTACTTGGTGAGTGAGATTTTTTTATGACAAACTTACCAAAATCAAGCATGAGATAAGCCAAACCACGCTTTGTCAATCTGCCAATTTTAACATATAATACCCTGTTATCAATTTTTTACCTTTTGCACTTTTTATAGAATACCGAGAGTTACATGACCGACAACACTGACAATCAGTCAATCGACTATAAAGACACCCTAAACCTTGCCGATACCGTATTTCCCATGCGTGGCGACCTTGCCAAACGCGAACCTAAATGGCTAGAACAATGGTTTGCCGACGATGTGTATGCCCAAATTCGTAGCGCTCGCCAAGGTCGTGAAAAGTATGTATTGCATGATGGCCCACCCTATGCCAACGGTCAGATTCACTTGGGTCACGTGGTGAATAAAGTGCTTAAAGACATGATTGTCAAATACAAGACGCTTGACGGTTATGATGCGCCGTATGTACCGGGTTGGGATTGTCATGGATTGCCGATTGAGCAAAAGGTAGAAGGCATTATCGGTAAAGTGGGTCAACCCCATAAAGACAAAAGTAAAAACGGTGCCATCGTGACGTCAACCGAGTTTCGCGGCGCTTGCCGTGATTATGCCAAAAGCCAAATTGACCTGCAAATGGTTGACTTTAAACGCTTGGGCGTACTGGGTGACTGGGAAAATCCTTATCTGACCATGAACTTCAAGCAAGAAGCTGATACCGTCCGCGCATTGGCAGAAATCTACAAAAAAGGGCATATCACTCGTGGTATGAAGCCGGTGAATTGGTGTTTGGATTGTGGTTCGGCGCTCGCAGAAGCAGAAGTGGAATATGAAGATAAAAAATCCGATGCGATTTATGTCGGTTTTGATGTCGTCAACCGTGAGGCGTTAGCGGCGACTAAAGCGGTTGATGGCGCTTTGCAGGCGGTGATTTGGACCACCACGCCTTGGACATTGCCTGCCAATCAGGCGATTACCGCAAGCGCTGAGCTAGAATACTCCGTGGTAAAAGTGACGTTTAACAAACAAGCCTTTGCTATTCCTACCACCCTAGACACGCCTAATTATTTACTTCGCCGTTTAACCAAAGACGATAAAACCGCTTTACAGGCAAGTGCATCTGACCCTTTGATTTGGGAAGCGTTACCGGAAAAACGCCATGAACCTGCCGTATTTGAGCCGTATTTCAAAAAAGCCCTTGAACAAAAAGCCTTTGCGATTGTCGATAAAAAAACCAATAACATTATTGGCACAACCCGTTTTTATGATGATAATGTTGAAGAAAATTCGATTGCAATTGGCTATACCTTTTTGACCCGTGAGTATTGGGGATCAGGGGCCAATGCTGAAATTAAATCGGCTATGCTAAGTCATGCCCAACCGCAGCGAGAAACGATTTGGTTTCATGTTGCCCCCGATAATCAGCGTTCTGCCAAAGCGTTAGAAAAAATTGGCGCAACTTATCAAAAAACCGCTGACAACGGTTTAGGCGAGCGCTTGTTTTATCAAATGGCAGGCGAAAAACCACAGCCGAAAATCAGCCATTTGATTGTCGCTTATAATTTAGTTGCGCATTTAATGAGTGTGTTTAACGCCAAAGAATACAGCGTTGTTGCCACTGTGAAAGGCGATGCATTAACTGTACTTAAAGCCCAGCATCCACTGATTGCCGAGCGCCAAGTGCCAATCATTACAGGCGACCACGTGACGGCAGATAGCGGTACGGGTTTGGTACACACTGCGCCCGCGCACGGCGTCGATGACTATATGGTCGGGCAAAAATTTCACTTGCCTACCGAAAACCCAGTCGCAGGTAATGGCGTGTATTTGCCTGAAGCCAAAGTTTTTGTCGGCGAGCATATTTATAAAGCGCAACCAAAAATTATCGAAACGCTCAAAACCAGTGGGCATTTGCTCAAGCATGACGTGATTACTCACAGCTATCCGCATTGCTGGCGACACAAAACGCCGATTATTTTCCGTTCAACGCCACAATGGTTTATCAACATGGAAAGCCAAGGTCTGCGTGAACAGGCGTTGACCGATATTCCAAAAGTGGTATGGACACCCAGTTGGGGACAAAATCGTATCGAATCGATGATGCATGGTCGCCCAGATTGGTGTATCAGCCGCCAACGTACTTGGGGTGTGCCGATTGCCTTTTTCATTCATAAAGACACGGGCAATTTGCACCCAAATACGGCTGAGCTGATGGAAAAAGTCGCGCAAGTGATTGAGCAAGGTGGTGTAGAAGCGTGGTTTGATGCCGCGGCTGAAGACTTTATCGGAGATGATGCTAAAGAGTACCAAAAATCGACCGATACGCTAGACGTGTGGTTTGACTCAGGGTCAACCAATTTTGCCGTGCTCGCCAATCGTCCTGACTTAGCCAATCCTGCGGATTTATACCTTGAAGGCTCTGACCAACATCGGGGTTGGTTTCAGTCGTCGCTTTTGGTGAGTGAAGCGATTTATGGTCGTCCACCGTACAAGCAAGTGTTGACGCACGGATTTACCGTAGATGCCAAGGGCTATAAACTATCAAAATCCAAAGGCAATACCAAAGGCTTTGAGCCGCAAGAACTTGCCAATAAATATGGTATTGATATCGTGCGTCTATGGGTCGGTTCAAGTGACTACCGTTACGAGATGGCGGTATCGACTGAAGGCTTTGCGCGCACCACTGATATGTATCGCCGTATTCGTAACACCATTCGTTTTTTACTGGCGAATACAGACGACTTTGACCCAGCCACCGACATGGTGGATGCTAGTAATATGGTCAGCCTTGACAAGTACATTTTAAAACGCGCTGAAGCGGTACAAGCTGACATTCGTCAATCTTATACCAACATGGATTTTCACCAAGTGTGTCAAGCGGTAGTGGGTTTTTGTTCACAAGATTTGGGCGGTTTTTATTTAGACATCATCAAAGACCGTCAATACACTACCAAAGCCAATGGTGAAGCGCGCCGCTCAGCACAAACCGCGATTTATCATATTGCCCATGCGTTACTGCGCTGGATTGCACCGATTTTGTCGTTTACCGCACAAGAAGCCTGGGAAATCTTAAAAGGGACGCATACAAGCCATGGCAATGGTTACATCTTTACCGAAGAGTGGTATGAATTCCCACCAGTGGTATTGGATGACGTGAGCGAATCGGATTGGCAAGCGATTTTGAATGTCAAAGAAACCGTTAACAAAGCCTATGAAATTGCACGCACCGATAAAGTGATTAACGCCAATTTATCGGCCAATGTCACCGTGTATGCACCAGATACTACCATGGCGTCACTCAATCGATTAGGCGATGAACTCAAATTTGTGTTTATCTCAAGTCAAGCAAGCGTAAAACCATTCGCTGAAAAACCAAGCGATGTGACCTTTACCGATGAAGCCACTGATTCGAATAACCAAGTTGCGGTAGTGGTCAAGCCTGCCACGGGTGAAAAATGTATCCGCTGTTGGCACATTCGCGAGGATATCGGCATCAATCCTGCCCATCCAGAAATCTGTGGTCGCTGCGTCGAGAATGTCGAAGGTCAAGGCGAGGTGCGTCATTATGCCTAATACACAGGCAACGACTACTGCCACTCATTCATCCACTACCCTACCCATCAACGGCAACAAAGCTATGATGTGGTATGCTATTGCGGTTTTGGCAATGATTATTGATCAACTGACCAAGTTGTACTTTGAGCACAACTACCAGCTATATCAAACCACGCCGATTATTGAGCCGATTTTTAACTTTACCCTTGCTCACAACTATGGCGCGGCGTTTAGTTTTTTGGCAGATAAAGGCGGCTGGCAAAAATGGCTATTTAGCGGACTGGCACTGGCTGTTTCCCTTGGCATCATGGCGTATCTACGCAAAATACCCCAACAAGCCAAATTATTGGCTTTGGGCTTGTCATTGGTGATGGCGGGCGCTTTGGGCAATTTGATTGATCGGGTACGTTTGGGCTATGTGATTGACTTCTTGCATGTGCACTATGGCAATGCGTGGCATTTCCCGATTTTTAATATAGCTGATGTGGCGATTAATATTGGCGTTGTGTTGATTTTAATCGATGCGTTTTTATTAGAATCCAAACGTAAAACCCTTTAATTTTTAGATGGATGAACAACCGCATGAATCATGACATTATTACGCCAAACGAACAAACCCGCATCACTCAAGACTCAACTGTTGATTTGCATTTTGAGGTCAGCTTAGAAAATGGCACCGTCATCGACTCAACCTTTGAGCGTGGCGAACCTGTTCGCTTGGTGGTGGGTGATGGTAGTCTGCTTGAAGGGTTTGAGAAGGTACTTATCAACTTGACAGCCGGTGACACGCGCACCGCATCGCTGTCGCCTGACGAAGCCTTTGGTGAGTGGAACCCTGATAACGTACAGACTTTTAGTCATGCGCAGTTTGCAGTGACGGGCAATTTGCCTGAAGTCGGTACCATGATGGAATTTGAAGACAAAGGCAAAACCACGCTCGTGGGTGTGGTCAGTGACGTCACTGAAGACGCCATCAAAGTGGATTTTAACCATCCATTGGCAGGTCAAAATATACTATTTAAAGTGCAGATTTTTAGAGTGACGCCAAAAGACAGTAAAGGTATCACACTAAGCTGACATTCATCTGGCATTCAGCTGAATGGAAGCTTTCAATAAGAATCACTGACAATAAAAAACCGCTGATTAACTCTCAGCGGTTTTTTACAGTCTATCAGTTAACCGTTTGGGTGTCATCGTCTGCCGCATCACCTTCTTTAGCGTCTGATTGTTCTGCCAGTCTTGCACGTTGCTCAAACCGTTCGCCCGTCGCTTTAATACCCCACACCAATTCCACAAAAGCGCGGTTATTGATGAGCGGCTCATCTTCAATAATCAAGAAATAGCCCGTTTTGTTGATCCATAAAAACACAATACTGGTATTGGGCATCAACATATCAATACTGGTAAAAAATGACACCCCATAGCCATGTACCGCCCAACCGCGCTGCTGTTGGCGTTCTAAAAAGCCATAAAAATCGGCAGCGGCTACCGACAGCGTCTCTGCTTCTTGCTGAGTAAAGCCCATTTTTGCTAGACAAAAACCTTCATCGGATGCAATTACGACTCGGCGACTACCTGACAGACTTGCTGCTACATATTTTAAGAAATTATCCAGCTGCACGTGCGGAGCGATCACCCGTTTTTCAAGGGTCTCAATCCAACCTTCTTCGATAAACATATCTAGCCAAGTGTCACTATAACGCTCACCCCATTCCCGTGCCGTCATACTTTCTTCAGGTGCGAGCACCGCTTGTAAGGCTAGTTGCTGCTCTGAGGGATTGGCGCTTGAAAAACTATGCAATACCCCGGCAGGCGTTAAAATCACATAGGTGTCGTTTTGTTCTGGCATGGTGTTTTCCTTAAATTTTGATAGACGGCAAAGGTCATGTTGTCAATCACTGTGATAGGCTTGGTAAATTCAAAAGCTAATTCATTCGGCTATAATTAAGCGGCTTGCTTGGCAAAATATTCTTTGGTTTCAAGCCATTTGTCATTAAAATCCCATTTGTTTTTTGACATTTCCCACCAAACCATACTAAATGCCAATCGGTCATGACAAACAAGGCAATGGTTAAAGAATTCTTCTTCGATTTCGGCAATTTGCTCAGCTTGGTCTTCTGGATCGTCTTCTTCTTCCATGATATCTAATAGCGAAGCAATCGTCATTTGTGCCACTACTTTTGAGTCATCAGTGGACACACGTAGTTGGTGTTGATAAGTGTTCATTGAAGGCGATACCAATACGCTCCAGCGTGTGGCAAGATGGCTTACTTTAAACACATACTCACCATGATTGATGCATTGATCAAACCCTTGTAGCAGTGTTGGCGTTAGTTTTTCTCTGACTTGGTTGAGGATACGGTCACCAAAATAGGGCACGTCAAACCAACAACCATAAAACATATCGGCTAACGCACCTTGCAACGGCTCTTTTTCATCAAGCTCCATCGCTGCCATGATGCGGCTGGTATGGATATCCATATTCATCGGTTGGTCAATCACTTGGCGACTATAGAGACGAAAATTAAGCCAATGTTTTTGAAATTTTCTACGATTACGATTCGACAATGAATACATGCTGATTCCTCAAAAAATTAGCCTAATTATATAAAAAGTTATGTGACAAGGGTGAGGTATTAGTGACTGACGCTGTGAAAAATCCACGCATTTATCCCCTACTATACTATTAAACCCGATTGCAATCAAAACGCTTCAGCATAAAAAAAGCGCAACTTCATCTAAACATGAATTGCGCTATTGGGCAAGATGACAAGCTTGACCGATTAATCCAATAAGGTATCCATCAAATCAATCATAAACTCGCCGTCTTCTTGGGTCATCGGCTCAAAACCGTCGCTCATCCCCAGTTCTTGTAATACTTGTTCGCCCTCTGCGGTGTCTTTTAAGCTTAATAAGGCATCGATAAATGGCTCACTGTCGGCAAAACTCTCTTTAACCAGCAACACATGGCTGATATCGCTCAAATCACTTTCAACCAATACCTGCATTTGCGATAAGGTCAAGCGTGACAAGCTATGATAGACATCTGATAAAAAGAATGCCGCATCGGCTTCGCCTTTAATCAAATTACGCGCAGCGGCTTGGTAAGTTTCGGTAACTTTCCAAGTAATGTCAGCTTCTAACAAATCCACGGCTTCTAGCAAACGAAGCCCAATCAATTTGACATCACGGTTGTCTGCCATGACAATGGTGCAGCCTGCTTTTAAATCCTCAAGTGCTGCAATGCCACTGCCGGCTTTTGCAGCAATCACCATTTCATCAGATTTGCCCAGCGGACGAGCCACGGCGCGATAACCCTGCTCCCGAATCATGGTCGCTGCGTCAAAGGGATTGGCATAGATAATATCCACGTTTTGCGCTTGGATTAAGTCGTTTTGTTCATGCGCAGACGCGGGTGTCAGTAAGTGAATGTGAATGCCGGATTTTTTTTGTAGCAGTGTATTGAGCATATGCCACCCTGCAAAACGCTCAGGTGCGAAGTCAGGCGCAATGAGTAAATTAATTGTCATTAGGCTTGCTCCTCTAGCATTTTGCGATACAGTGCTTCAGCTTGCGCGATTTTGCTGCGTGATGGTTTGCGTCGTACCGAGGTATAGCCAACCGTTTCGCCATGGCGGATATTGGGCACAGCTGTCGCATACACCCAGTAGTAGCTACCATCTTTGCACAAGTTTTTGACATAGCCATGCCATTTTTTGCCCGCCTCGACTGTTTGCCACAGGTCTTTGAAGGCGGCTTTTGGCATTTGTGGATGTCGCAAAATATGATGCGGCGCACCAATTAATTCATCACGGCTATAGCCACTGATATCTACAAAGGCGTCATTGGCGTGGGTGATAATGCCATCTAAATCCACGCGTGACACGATAAGTTTGCCATCGGGATAAGGTAGCTCGTTTTCGGTGGTATAAACGATACGACTTGAGCCATCTGAGTAAGTCAGACGATGCGCTGTAGCATCGCTAGCAGGTTGGTCCATATCGGGTAATTGTACAGATTTCATTACCTCTCCTTATAAATTTTTGATGGATAAATTTTTGATTGAGTCACGGTTGCGAATATTAGTGAAAGGCTGACAAAGTTAAACTATTTGTAAGTTTTAGATAAGTTTTGATAAGGCTTCAGCCGCACGCTTCATATCCAAGAACACCAGACCCAATTTGGCATTTGGTTTGGTCAAAATGGTCAATACCGCTTCTGTACCCGATGCCGACATAATCACATAGCCTTTTTCGCCTTGTACCATGACGCGCTCGATACTGCCACGCGCTAGTTCTCGACCTGCACGGTCACCGAGTGATAGTAGCGCCGCTGACATCGCACCGACACGGTCTTCATCAATGCCCGCTGGCAATGCTGACGCAATCATCAAACCATCGGTCGAAATCAACGCCGAGGCTTCTACATCCGCTGAAGAGCTGTTTAGGTCGTTTAAGATTTGTTGAAACATATCGGTACGCATATCAAGAACCTTTTTAGTAAACAAAATTAGGGGTTAGTGGGCAAATTTAGTGGGCAAAATAAAAATAAACTTGCACCCATGCAATCCGTATTAAAATCATTCTTAATTATGGCTGGCATCGTGCAAAAATAATAGGGCAAAAATAGAAGGGAAATGTTGTTAAGTGAGGGGCTGATTAAGCGGCGCTCATCGGTGGTTTATGGAGGTTAACGGTTCAACCCCCGTATCCAATCTATAATCGCAACTGAGTGTCACATAACGTTTTGCTGGGTAGTATGATAACATAATTTAATAAAATTTTTACATTTTATTACAATACAAAGAGACTGAAAAATTTTAGTGAGCGTCTGTGCTATTCATAGGATAAAAAAAGCCAAGACAGTAAGCGCTTGGCTTTTAATAATTAACTATAAGAAAACCGTAACTATTAAGGCTGTTTAGCGTGAACCACTTGTTGGTGCAAACGCGCCAATCCATCCACCATGCGCTGCTGCAAGATAGCGGTAATTTCATTTCGGGTTTTACCCGCAGGGTCAATGGCTTGTAGAGGCAACACATACGCTTTGGTAGGACGATTATCAAGGATACGTTTGACGCTATCTATCAACCCAATATCGCCATAATACGGAATGTTTTGGTCAAGCTCGCCATCTTGGTTGACATAGCAAATCACAATCGGTTGAATGAGCACTTGGCTGTCCATCGCAGACTGCAATAAGTTACCATATATACGTTTAATCGCTGTGCCGTCTGTGGTCGTCGCTTCTGGGAAGAAAACCACGGGTGAGCCTTGCGATAAAAACTCACTCATTTGCTCACTGATTTTACTGGTATCGCCCGAACCGCGCTTGATAAATAAGGTATTGGCGGTGGACGCCATCCATCCAATCACTGGCCAATGCGCAATTTCGGCTTTGGACAAAAAGAAAGTCGGTATAATACTACCCACCACGGGGATATCGAGCCAAGAGATATGGTTGCTCGCCCATAGCGCGTGATGTGTCGGTATTGGCTCAAGTGCAGTCACCTCAATGCCTAACGATTTGAGCGATTTTTTACAGAATTTTTGAATCAATTGGATGATTTGCTGATTATCGGGATTTGGTGTGCGGCTAATTTGCCAAGCATAGCCGATACCTGTTTGAATCGCTGCCATTAAGCTCACAACACGCTTGCTGCGTTGCCACTGGGTCGCCAAATTCTTTTTACTGTAGGTAGCAGGTTGTCGCAGTTGTTTTGCTGTTTCGCTAAGTAGGCTAGTAATCGTCAGCACAGATGGGGCGAGGTTAGAGTCAGATTTTTGCATAAGGTAAATATGTGAGTGAAAAATTGTGGATGTAGTATAGCAAATTATTGGGCACACGGCTTACTAGGTCTGTTTGAGTTTTAGCAATAACCCAATAGCAATCCCTAAGTAACAATTATTAAGTATCAATCACTCAATAACAGTAACCAAACCCGGTTTATATTGGTCAAGATTAGCATCTTTGCCTCTATCAATAAACAAGTTAGTGCAAATAGTGCTGATAGCGCGGTTTGACCTGTTCAAATGGCAACCAAACAAACACATCGGCACAATCAAACTCAGAGTCATAACAAGCCGTTGCGCCAAGACTACAGCCCATTTTGACATACATTTTCAATAGCGCTGGCAAAGCGAAATTTTGCGGATTTGCCAAGTCCACATCAGCCACTTGCGCCAAATCGATAGCGGATAGTTTGTGCTCTGGCAATTTACGGGTCACTTTGACATCTAGCTTGGTGCTATCAAGCTGATGATCTAACCAGTTTTGCACATTGCCCTCTTCCATCGGAACTGAGGCACAGCCCATAAATGCATTGACATTGTAAGCTTTGGCAACTGCCGCGATGGATTCCCACAAATGATTAATCGTGGTAATACCGCGATAATCCGGGTGCACACAAGTGCGACCGATTTCTAGTACATTATACGGGTAATCATCGAGCAAGCGACCTAATCTAAACTCATGCTCGCTATAAAATTGCCCAGCTTTTATCGCGCCGTTTTTATCCAATAATCGGGTGGTTGCCACCGCGAGTGGTTGCCCAAAGCTATCTTGTTTGGTTTCGTCATACACCACCACATGGGTGCAATAATTATCAAAATCATCCCGATCTAGCGGCTGCTCCGAGCTTGGATGAAACCCCGCAAAACTTACAGAAAACGCTTGGGTAAAGGTCAAAGTACGTAGGCGCTGGGCATTGAGTAAATGCTGCTGGGTTTGTAGCGAAAACTTATCCTCACTCACGTTAATAATCACTGACTTAAATAACGGGCGTTGGCGGGTACTTGGGCGGCTAATCGTTGGATTCACCAGCGGGGCTAGGGTCTCTACCACTGCCATATCAGCAAAATTATGTGCCAGCAACTGCGCAACAAACTGGGTATTAAAAAGACTATCAACAGGATAAGTGGCAATATCTTCGTATAATTTGGCGCCGTTATTTTGTTCTACAAAATTAGTTTGTTCTACAAAATCAGTCATCTTACTGTTACCTATGGTGATTTTTGCTATGGCATTGGCCAGCTGCTGAGCGAAAAATGCCTTAGCTTGTCATTGACTCATTGTCAAAGCTACAAAGCCCCCATCATCTAATTGGATGGTTAGTCAGTCTGGATGAATTCAGTATGCGTGACACCAGTGTCGTTTCAATGACGTTTTCATGGCAAAACCATGACCAAACCTGCACCTTTACCCCCGTTTTAAGTTACTAATTGTAAATTTGACTAAAAGTTCTGCAAAAAAACCTTATATTGATATACATAATCCATCTATCGTGTCTAGCGCTTTTCTAACGCGGCTATCGACTATTTAAGCGAATGTTTAACATAGACTTAGATAATACATTTGGATATCGACACATTTTTACACTCACAACGAAAGGATAAATCATTGGAGTATTTTGAGCGTTATGAAGGTGGTGAAAAAGCCATCTTAGTCCATTTAAATATTACCCATCTCAATGACCCAGACGATTTGGAAGAATTTGAATTGCTGGTGGATTCGGCAGGGGCGCAAAAACAAGCCTTGGTCACAGGTACGCGGTCTAAGCCTGACGCCAAATACTTTGTGGGTACGGGTAAAGCTGAAGAAATCGGGGAACTTGTCAAGCAATACGAGGCAGATATTGTCATTTTTAACCATAGTTTGACCCCATCGCAGGAACGCAATATTGAGCGCTTGGTACAGTGCCGTGTGCTTGATAGAACGGGGCTTATCTTGGATATTTTTGCCCAGCGGGCGCGAACCTACGAAGGTAAACTGCAAGTTGAGCTTGCCCAGCTTAATCACTTAGCGACTCGCTTGGTACGCGGCTGGACGCACTTGGAGCGCCAAAAAGGCGGTATTGGTCTGCGCGGTCCAGGTGAAACCCAGCTTGAAACCGATAGACGCTTGTTACAAGTGCGTGTCGGGCAGCTCAAAGCCAAGCTTGATAAGGTCAAACAAACCCGCGCACAAGGTCGTGCCAAACGCCAAAAATCCTCGGTGCCGACAATTTCACTGGTCGGTTATACCAATGCGGGTAAGTCTACCTTGTTTAATACCCTGACCCATGAAAACATCTATGCCGCCAATCAGCTATTTGCGACGCTTGACCCGACGCTACGGAGTGTGTCATGGTCGGGCGTGGGTAAGGTGGTACTTGTCGACACGGTCGGTTTTGTCCGCCATTTGCCGCATGAGCTAGTGGAAGCCTTTCATGCCACGCTAGAAGAAACCTTAGAGGCAGATTTGTTGCTGCATGTCATTGATAGTCACCGTGAAGACATGCATGAGCAAATCGCTGCAGTACAATCTGTGTTAGCGGAAATTGACAATCAAGTGCCTGTGCTAAATGTGTTTAATAAAATTGACCTCACAGGTGAGCCGCCGCACATCGGTTATAGTGATAAAGCCAAGCCCAATCGGGTGTATGTCTCTGCCCATGAGGGGTTAGGTATCGAGCAACTCACCCTTGCCGTGCAGCAGTTATTGGTAGGTCAATTACAGCGGTTTGAATTAACCTTACCGGCCAATTTTGGACAATTGCAACACGAATTGCATAAGTTAGAAGTGATTGAAGACCTCAGCTACGATGAAACAGGTCAAACTAAACTGACTACCATGATGTCGGTGGATAAGCTTAAGCAGTTGTTGGGTGAATTTGGTATCGCACCTGAGGAAGTATTGTCGCAAGCACAAGCCAAATTGCTTGCGCCAGTGCTTGAGCCATTTGAACAACTATTACAGCAGCAATCATTGGATACCGCCGACGAGACATAATTTTATAGCCATTGGCACCATTAGACCTGCATCAATCTTAAGTCGGTGCAGGTTTTTTTGGTTTAATAAACGACCTTACGACTCGATAAAATAAGCTGACGGGCTATGCGTTAATTAAATCTTAAAAATATATTCAACACTTTGTCATTTTTTTGTCATGTAGCAAATGGGCTGTGAGATTTTTTTCGGTTTTATTGGTGTTTATTTTGTTTTATTTGTTATAAATATCAACTATTTAGGTCATTTTCCCCAATTTATGTGGATAACCATGTGGATAACTTATGACTTGACAACAATAAACCGCATATCACTACAGGCTATCTCTAAATTGGTTATTTTTTAACCAATTATTTTAGTTATATAAATCATATAGTTATAGTTTTTTGCAAAGTGCAAGCAAAAAATTTTACTTTTTTTTTTAGATTTTGGCCTTGCAAATTTGATAGTTAATTTGGCTAAAAATTCCAACCCATATATTGTTGAGTCCATGGCATGAAACCCAACAGGCTGACAAGTTTTTTGGCCATTTTTCCTCTTTTTCCCCCTTATCTGATTTTTTGTAAACTTTAACCAGTTTTTGATAGATTTATGGTATATTTCATGCCAATTCTTTTATAATATTGTTATCAAATGTCATTGAAACATAACGAATTTTATCTTCTTATGTCCGTTTAAAGCCTCACGCTAACTTCAAATTTTATAGTCATGGGCTTCACCGTGACGTATTGTCAAAAATTTTACATAGGTATATTTATGGGATTGTTTGCAAAAAAACCTCGCCTAGCCTATTTGCTATCGGCTTCCCTATTGTCATTGGGTTGCTTGGCAAGTATGGATGCAGCGAACGCTGGCAATATGTATGTGTTTAAAGACAGCAATGGTCAGGTGCTATTGACCAATGTAGTCAGCAACAACCGCCCTGCAGGGAATAACTTCCAAAATTTTACCAAAAAAGTCAAAGTGACTTATTACGCGGATACCAATGTGCATAGTTATAGCAATTGGGGCGCCAATGAAGCTGCAGTACCTGCCAGTGCACGTGGCAACAAAAATAGCTACGATAGCATGATTTTGGCTTCGGCGCTGCGTCATGGGGTCGATCCTGCATTGATGAAAGCCATGATGCATACTGAATCAGGTTTTAATCCCAATGCGCGCTCACCTGTTGGGGCACAGGGGTTAATGCAATTAATGCCTGCGACAGCTAGACGGTTTGGTGTGTATAACGCTTGGAACCCTGCCGAGAACATCGAAGGCGCGGCAAAGTATTTGAAATTTTTACAAAACCGTTTTGGTAATGTTCAGCATGTGATAGCGAGCTATAATGCGGGTGAAGGCAACGTCAGTAAATACGGCGGTATTCCCCCCTTTCGTGAAACCCGTGACTACGTACAACGTGTGTTAAGCCGCTACAACAACTTATATCGCAATGACCCCAATCTGCGCTCTAGTACTAGCAGCAATGGCTTTCAAAATGTTAGCTATAATTCATCAAATCCTTATACGATTATCCGCTAACAACCATGTCTATAAGCCCAAAACCAGAAGCCTAAAGCCAGTTTAATACTGGCTTTTTTTATGTTACAAATTTATGCTACTTTTCCCTTTAATTTGTTGCATTAAACGCTATTATACTAAATATCATAGTCAACTTATTGTTGATAAGTATATTTAATCGTTTGATTGTCTTTAGGAAACCGTCATGTTACGAATTGGCTTATTTCTTTTAACTAACCTAGCAGTGATGGTGGTGTTTGGTATCGTCATGAACTTCATCGCCCCAATGCTAGGGTTCAATTTGGGCGGCACAGGCACGACTAGCCTGCTGGTGATGTGTTTCATCTATGGTATGATAGGGTCTTTTGTATCGCTGTTGATGTCAAAATGGCTCGCCAAACGCTCCACAGGTACGCAAGTCATTGAACAGCCTGCTACTCAGTTGGAAGTTTGGCTGGTCGAAACGGTTCGCCGTTTAGCGCAAAACGTCAATATTGATATGCCAGAAGTGGGTATCTTTGATAATCCATCGCCCAATGCGTTTGCGACAGGTTGGAACAAAAACAAAGCTCTGGTTGCGGTATCGACTGGACTACTACAATCGATGAACCAAGAAGAAGTCGAAGCGGTACTTGCTCACGAGATTGGTCACGTTGCCAATGGTGATATGGTGACCTTAGCGCTTGTGCAAGGAGTGGTTAACAGCTTTGTGATGTTCTTTGCGCGCATTGTGGGTTTATTTGTAGATCAGGCGGTATTTAAAAATGACAGCAATTCACCTGGCATGGGCTATTACATTACCAGTATGGTGTTAGATATTGTGTTTGGTATTGCCGCACAAGCAGTGGTTATGTGGTTCTCTCGTTACCGTGAATACCGTGCGGATGAAGCAGGCGCACGTTTGGCGGGTAAATACAACATGATTGCTGCCTTAGAAGCGTTAAAACCTGCCAGCCAGCATCCTGACTATATGCCGCAAGGCATGAAAGCCTTTGCCATTAATGAAGGTAAAGGGGGATTTAGTTTTGCCCAGTTATTTGCTAGCCACCCCTCCCTTGATGACCGTATTGCCCATTTACAAAAATTGGCTAACTAAACATTTGAGTATTTGAGCACTAAAAAACCCAATCAAATGATTGGGTTTTTTAGTGCTGATCTTGTATCAAAAAATTAACTGACTAAGTCAATTATTTGGTTAGATTCGTCGCATCCATGGCATCTTTATGCAGACGGGTATTTAATTCATCGATAATCTCAATCCAACCTGCATCTGCATGATATTCTTCTTTTAAAAATTTGCGTTGGTTATCAGTCCAAACCGTCGCATCACTAAGCTTTACTGACTGTGGCAGTTGGTTATTTTGGATAAAAGCTTCAATGGATGCATCATCGCTGTCCATGCCCATTTGCTCAAACAACATATTAATGTTTCTTTCGCCATCTATCATCATTGTGGTTCTCCTAGTACTCTTAAAAGTATCAATGGTTATTGCAATATCATTATTTTTGAGCACTCGTTTTATTTAAAAATAATCAAAAAAGTGCCATGGGTTATTGTTACCGTTAGCATTGTAGCCAAAATTGGGTAAAAAAAATGTGATTTGATTGTATAGAGTGGTTATTTCATGTAAAAAGACCAGCCTTATGAGGCTGGTTTTTTTGGTTAAAACATTCTAACCTAATTAGTTAGGTAATAAGTGGCTTACCGCATCACGCTCTTCAGCGAGCTCAGTTTCGGTGGCTTTCATTTTTTCTTGTGAGAAAGCCGATGAAACATCTAGCCCTTCAACAATTTTCCAATCGCCATTTTGGCAAGTACATGGGAATGAATAGATAAGACCTTTTTGGATACCGTATTCACCATTTGAGTAAACACCCATAGATACCCAATCATTCTCGTCAGTGCCTAGTGCCCATGAACGAATGTGCGCAATCGCAGCATTTGCAGCAGATGCCGCTGATGAGGCACCACGTGCTTTAATGATGGCAGCACCACGCTGTTGTACGTTAGGGATATAAGTACCTTCGTACCAATCACGTTGTACTTGCTCTAGGGCAGGTTGACCTTTTACCGTAGTGAAAGTCAAATCTGGGTACTGGGTTGAAGAGTGGTTACCCCAAATGATCATTTTTTTGATGTCATTCACGGTGGTTTCAGTTTCTTCAGCCAGTTGCGCCATACCACGGTTGTGGTCAAGACGTGTCATCGCTGTAAAGTTACGTGGGTCTAGGTCTGGGGCATTGCGCTGTGCGATTAAGGCATTGGTGTTAGCTGGATTGCCCACAACCAATACTTTGACATTACGGCTAGCGTTGTCATTTAACGCTTTACCTTGTGCAGAGAAGATGGCGGCGTTAGCTTCGAGCAAATCTTTACGCTCCATGCCAGGACCACGAGGACGGGCACCCACAAGTAGTGCATAGTCCGCATCTTTGAACGCAACATTAGCGTCGTCAGTTTGTACGACGCCCGCTAGCAATGGGAATGCACAATCTTCAAGTTCCATTACCACACCTTTTAAAGCTTCTAAGGCCGGCGTGATTTCTAATAATTGTAAAATGACAGGTTGGTCTTTACCTAACATATCACCAGATGCGATACGAAATAATAATGAATAACTGATTTGACCAGCAGCACCAGTCACCGCAACACGAACAGGCTGTTTCATTGAAAGCTCCTATTATGATAAGTACAAGATCCTTTGCAAAAGCAAGGCAGTGAAAAAAGCAGAAAAAGTTGTCTAAAAAAGCTTGCCTAGTTTATCACTTGTCACCATCAAAGACCATAAATTTATGGGGTCAATTGTCGGGTGAGCTTGACAATTATGGGTTGAAGTGAGGCAAAGAACAAAATAAAAAATGCTTAAACCTAAGCAAAAATTGATACTACTATCCTTCAATAATTGCCATCAATCAGAAACTGACTGGCACAGGCGTAAGAGCGGGTGGCACATTGGGCAAAACGTCCATTGTTGTCATAGCACACGTTGATATAGGTCAATACAGATTGACCTGCACTATTTTTTTGACAGAAAAAATTAAACGAGTTTGGCTTCATGCCGGGGTTTAAAGATAACAATTGGCGGCTAAAACCACTGGACGCGAATCGATAACTGCGACCGCTACTGAGTTCTTTTGGGAGTTTTAATTGACTGGCAAGCGAGTTAATGGTACGAAAATAATTAGGGGTACTTAGGCCACTACAGCGGCCATACTGCTGCCAGATATTTTTGCGAATATTACCATCTGGAATGACTTTTGAGGTGATCTTTTCTTGCAGTGGCGACATGCTGTAGCGGCTATTGCTACAAGACTGGTTCGCCACCCGATAAAAATTCACCGTCATCGGGTTGCCTTCGATACATTGGCGAAGATTACCCATGTATGGGTTGAGCTTGCAGACAGCAGGGGATAATTCCACCCCTAAAACACTGTCGGCATGGGCAGCTGGGGTCGCTATAGTACCCATCACCGCCAAGCAGCTGAGTGACAAGTAACCGCTAAACTTTGCCCTTTTTTGATGACTTGAGTTGATAACTAAACTAGCTAAATTTGCCGCCGCCTTATCATCTTTAAACTGTAATGGAAACTGTAACGATGCCCATTTGACGGCGTGTGATGCCGCGTGCAAGTTGGTAAAATCGAGTAACGTTTTTAGACAAGATGACAGCATAACAATTAAACCAAATAGTTGGTGATTAAAAACAAGCAGGTTGTTTTAACGTTTACAGTGAGCTTTTAAAATAGAAGTGACAGCAGGGGTTGTTGACCTATCAATTTTTTGCTTGAAAAAACTTAATTTTTTCCCATTGCAACTAACCTTAATGAGTCATGTCAATTTTTTGAAATCATACTGATTAGGTCAGAATTTGTAAACCCTGTATATACTAAAAAACAACAGTAATTTATTGACTGTTATCAATCAATTAGCTGTTGTTTTTTAGCGGATTTAGCAGGTTTATTTAATTCAGATTAATTTAATATTTAGCAGCAATGGTACCCATACGCTGACTAATCGGTTGGTTGCTGCCGCCAAGGAGCACATCATAATTGGTCGCATTTTCCATCACGGCTTTGACATAATTGCGCGTTTCTGCATAAGGAATAGTCTCAACATACTGATCGGCCGCTAGGCTACCGTTCTCAGGTTGCCAAGTTTTGGCCTTACCTGGTCCTGCATTGTAGCCTGCGGTGGCTAGTACAGGCTGACCGCCCAATTTATTTAAAATATCGCCCATATAATACGTACCATAGCGGATATTGGTATCGCCCCCTGCGACGCGAGATGGCTCATACGGTTCGCCCAATTTACGTGCGATATAGCGCGCGGTGTCTGGCATGATTTGCATCAACCCACCTGCCCCGACACCCGAACGCGCGCCGATATTAAAACGGCTTTCTTGACGCATGATGCCATACGCCCACGCAGGATCGATTCCTGCTTGGCGGCTGTATTGCACGACACTAGACTGATGGGGCATCGGGAATGCCAGTGCCGAATTTGGAATTGTTTTGGTGGATTCCAACGCATAGATAGCACGGTCGTACCATCCCATGTCCGATGCGGTTTGCGCTGCTGCCAAAATCATCGTCTCATCACCACGGTCACGTGCTTTTTTTACTGCCCAGTTCCATTCACGGTTGGTATAGCTGGGATTGGCGGCAAGTTTATAGAGGGTAAATGCGCGATTAAAGAAACTATCGTTTGCGAGGCGTGAGTAATCACTATTACTCACCGGTGGATTGGTCGGTAAGCGGTCAAAACGCTGCCCCAGTTGGTCTTTGGAGAGCAGTCCATAATAGTCATTGGTTTGCGCCAATTGACTAAATAGCTGATTGGCTTGTTGACGCTGCTGGTTAGTGCCACCCAATTTGTAGGCTTTGGCAAGCCAATATTGCCATATCGGTTGCTGCTGATTTTTATAGTCCATTGCGCCAATGGCTTGTGCCAAATCTGACCATCGACTGTAGCGTATCGCTGCTTGGGCATAGTTTTCGGCTTCTTCATTGTTAAATGGTACGCCTAAACTTTTTTGCATCCAATCCACCGCGTCACTACTAAACCCTTGATCGGTATTGACGCCCATCCTTGCCACACCCAAGGTACGGTAGGCATATTGACGGGTTTTGGCATCAAAAAACTGCGGGTTTCGCCCCAAATCATAGTTAAGCTGCATCGCCGCTTCACTGACAGATTTTTTGGCAAGTTGCCCTAAACCGTATAGATATAAATATCGATTGCTGGCGGTTGCTGGCATACTACCGAGTTGTGAGAAAAATGCATTGGGACTGCTACTGATGCTCATGAGCTGATTGTAGCTCATCTGCACGCCCAATCGGCTGGCAAGCTGCACGATATCACCATTGTTGCCCGTACGTAGCATACGATACAGTCGCTGCTCACGGTCATCATTGCTAACCATGCGATTGCCATTGAGCTCTGTCGCCAACTGTTGGCAAAGCTGTGGCAGTTTTTTATCCGTGCTGAGCCAAACATTACCTTTTTCGGTATAAGCGCGCATGCTATCGCCACCGTGATTGAAACCTAACGCAATGGCACAAGCTTCACTGGCATCAGGATTGGTTACATAGCTTGCCACTTGTCTAACCGCATCATAATCACCCATCCGCGCTTTGGTTTCCGCATAATCTGCCGCCAATTTTTCTGCCATCGCAGTTTGTGGATAACGGTTAGCAAAACTCACAATCGCTGATGCAGGCTGAGCGTCTAAGTCTTTATTAAGCTGCCAATACTCTGGATACATGGCTAGACTGCCACCCGCCATCATTTGCTGATAGTTGCCCATTTGCGATAAGTTGCCGCGGCTAGCTTCACGTTCGGCTTGGTTAAAATAACTATCCGCCGTGCTAGGCGTCCCTACAGAATAGCTACTTGCGCAAGCAGATTCTGCAAAAACAGCAATCACACCGCATGAAATCATCGAAAGCTTGAGATTTTTCATAATAATTGGTAAGACCTTTAACTAGGATAAATAAATAGGATAAATAGGCAAAAAATGACAAAAGTAATGTAAAAATGGTTAACCTTGCTGAAGCGATTATAACGATTGTCGACTAAAAAAAATTTACCCAAATATCAACTAATTGTATAAAAATGTTGCAGCTTATTTTATATAAATAATAGTTTTTAATCTTTAAATTTAATTAACTATAAATTATCAATTATTTGGATTATGATAAGTCTATTATTAGCCAACTAAATGCGATAAGCCATGACCCATACCCAGCACGCCCTAAATATTCAGCAATACCAAGACAAATCCCACAACTACCTTAATAGCGCTGTCCATGCGCAAGGCGCTGAGTTCGACAAAATAAAGCAGTTGATAGAGGCGCACAAGCTTGCGCATATATTGGATTTGGGCTGTGGCGGTGGGCACGTCAGTTATCAAGTGGCACCTGTGGCCACATCAGTGATTGCTTATGATATTACCCCTACGATGATTGAAGTTGTCGCCAGCCAAGCCAAAACACGCGGCCTAACCAATATTACCACGCAAATCGGTACAGCAGAAAAATTACCCTTTGCCGACCACCAATTTGATGCCATTATCACGCGCTATTCTGCGCACCATTGGCAGAATGTACCACAAGCGCTGTTTGAAATGCATCGCGCCCTAGCTCACGATGGCAAAGTGGTGATTGTCGATGTGTTGGGCAATAGCAACCCTGTGCTCAATAATTTTTTACAAACCATTGAAACCATCCGCGATCCCAGTCATGTCAAAGATTATAGTCTTGCCGAGTGGTTGTATTTTGCAGAAATCACCGGCTTTTGCGTGACGACTGTCGAGATGCAAAAACTGGCATTAAATTTTGACAGTTGGGTCGCCCGTATGCATACAGCTGATACCAGCATACAAGTGATTCGAGCCTTACAAAAAAATTGTGCCGCGCCTGTTAGACAATATTTTGAGATAGATGAGGCTGGCAATTTTAGCACCGATGTCATTTATTTAGTGCTGTCAAAATAATCACTACCGCATCTTACCAAAAAAATCTGTTATAATTGAGGGTTTATTTTAGGCGAAACATTTAGGTGTAGTCATGACAGTTGCTACTTTTGACCCAAAAGCACAGATTTCCAAAACTCAAAATTTGGTAACGCCAACGCTAGCGGTGAGTGTTGAACCCACCATGCCACCAGCGGATACTCGTGTCAAACGCGTGTTTATCGAGACCCAAGGCTGTCAGATGAATGTGTATGACTCTGAAAAAATGGCAGATGTGCTAGGCGACTCCCATGGCATGGTACTGACGGACAATCCTGAAGAAGCCGATGTGCTGCTGATGAATACCTGCTCGATTCGTGAAAAAGCGCAAGAAAAAGTATTTTCTGAGCTCGGACGCTGGAAAAAGCTTAAAGAGAAAAACCCGAATCTGGTCATCGGTGTGGGTGGCTGCGTGGCGTCACAAGAAGGCGATAAAATCCAAAGCCGTGCCCCGCATGTCGATATGGTGTTTGGACCGCAAACCCTGCATCGCCTGCCAGAACTTTATGACCAATCTACCAAACAACTGAATGTCAAACCCAAAAACCGCATCGGCGTCGTCGATGTGTCTTTCCCTAGCATTGAAAAATTTGACTTTTTACCCGAGCCCAAAGTAGAAGGGTTTAAGGCGTTTGTATCTATCATGGAAGGCTGCTCAAAATACTGCTCATTTTGCGTGGTGCCCTACACCCGCGGGGAAGAAATCTCGCGCCCACTCGATGATGTACTTGCCGAGATTGACAGCCTTGCCAGCCAAGGGGTACGTGAAGTAACACTATTGGGGCAAAACGTCAATGGCTATCGGGGCGAAAAACACGATGGTACGATTTGCCGTTTTAGTGAGTTATTGCATTACGTGGCACACGTTGACGGCATTGAGCGCATTCGCTATACCACCAGCCATCCACTGGAATTTAGCGATGATATCATTGAAGCGTATGCCAAAATACCAAAACTGGTATCCCACCTGCACCTACCTGTGCAAAGTGGCTCCAACGCTATCCTAGCTGCCATGAAGCGTAACCACACCATTGATATCTACATTGAGCAAATCCGCAAACTGCGCGCGGTGCGCCCTGATATGTATTTATCAAGCGATTTTATTATTGGTTTTCCCAATGAAACCGACAAAGATTTCCAAGATACGCTCAATCTTGCCAAAGATTTGGATTTTGACCATTCGTATAGCTTTATTTACTCCAAGCGCCCAGGCACCCCTGCGTCAGACTTGCCCGACAATATCGACATAGCAACCAAAAAAGCCCGTTTGGCTGAGTTTCAAAAGGTAATTGTCGATTCGACTTGGGCAAAAACCCAAGGCATGGTGGGTCAAACCGTGCGTGTGCTAGTGGAGCAACATGGCGACCGCAATCCTGAATTTTTGATGGGAACGGCAGATAATACGCGAACGGTATTGTTCAAAGGCGATGATGCGTTGATTGGTAAACTGGTGATGGTGAAAGTCACGCGTGCCATGAGTCCGCATTTGGTGGAAGGTGAGTTGGTGGAGGTTTTAGGTTAAGATAATGGCATTTGACATGTGGTTTGATTGTGACAATGAGAAAATTAATTGTCAAATTTCGCATGAGGACGAACGTATTTTACGTTTAGCCGAAGGTAACACTAACTTTTCAACGCTTACTTGGCTACTAGATAACTTCTATAATGACCCAGTGATTTATCCGAATGTTGCTAAATCACTGGTCGTTGAATTAAATAATTTGGCAGACTATTTTGCGAAAAATAACCATAAGCAATCTATCACTCACTGTCAGAAAATCGAAAACTTTATCCGTTTGTCAATTGAAAAAATGCAAGTTATTCATTGCATCAGTGACTAAAACACATAATTTAAACAGTAGATTGTGTGTGAATTTTCATCGCCATTACTTGGCGAATCATTTCACTGATATGTTTTTTAGTATCATCATCTTGGGTTACAAGCCAATCACTCACATCTTTATCCAGCAAATGCTGTTGTTCTCGCAACCGATTAAGATGGGAAATTTGTGTCGCTCTTTGAGCATTTGAGAAATCGTATTCAGTTTGCATATTGTTTTTCCTCGTTTTTGGTTGCTTTTCGTGCAGATATTAACCGAATCATATCATCATTATCCACATAGCAATAGACAACAACTAATAAGCGATTTGCCATTCCTAATAATACAAATCTTGGTTCATCTTGGTCAAAATCTTCACGTACTAGCGCATTCGGGTCAAGTAATGCAATTTTTGCTTCATCAAAACTTACACCATGTTTGATTTTATTACTCTCAGCTTTATTTTGGTCAAAAGTTATTTGTATCAATTTAGCGACCTATATTCATTTTTTCATTAACACTAGAAAAATATATCACATCTCTTTTTCTTTCGTCACCCTTAACACTTCTTCCAGCGTGGTTTTCCCTGCCAATACTTTTTTGAGTCCATCGGCACGAATTGACGGTGTTTTGCTGCGCGCATAGGCTTCTAACTCAAACTCGGCTGTTTGGCTATGAATCAGTTGTCGCAGTTTGTCATCGACAGGCACCACTTCATAAATCGCAGTACGTCCCCGAAACCCTGATTGATTGCACTTCTCGCAGCCCACAGGTTTTGGCAGTTTAATCTCTCCGACTTCGTCTATTTCAGTAAAAATCTGCGTTTGATAGGCATCGGCAAGTGCCCATGTATGGCAATGCGGACACAAGGTACGCACTAGTCGCTGTGCCACCACGCCAATGAGGCTCGATGACAACAAAAACGGCTCAACCCCCATATCTTGTAGTCGCGTCACCGCACCAATCGCGGTGTTGGTATGCAGGGTCGAGAGTACCAAGTGACCTGTGAGTGACGCTTGCACTGCAATTTCTGCGGTCTCTAAATCGCGAATCTCCCCCACCATCACCACATCAGGGTCTTGGCGTAGCATGGCTCGCAAACTACGCGCAAAGGTCATATCCACTTTATTATTGACTTGGGTTTGCCCAATACCATCTAGCTGAAATTCAATCGGGTCTTCAGCGGTCAAAATATTACGGGTGTTATCGTTCAAATCCGTTAAAGCCGCGTATAGCGTCGTGGTTTTGCCCGAACCTGTCGGACCTGTGACAAGAATAATGCCATGCGGGCGATGGATTAAGCGTTTAAGCTCGCTATAATCATTGTCTGACAAACCCAAATAGGTCATATTTAATCGACCCGCCTGTTTATCCAAAAGCCGCATCACCACACGCTCACCAAAATTTGATGGCAAGGTCGATACCCGCACATCCACTTCTCGCCCAGCCAGACGTAGTGAGATTCGTCCATCTTGCGGTACCCGTTTTTCAGCGATATCGAGTTTTGCCATCACCTTGATACGCGACACCAGTAGCGGTGACAGTTCCCGTTTTGGACTGACGATTTCTTTAAGCACCCCATCCACCCGAAAGCGCACCGATAGGCGTTTTTCAAAGGTTTCGATGTGAATATCTGAGGCGTTTAGGCGGATGGCTTCAGACAGTAGCGCATTGATTAGTCGAATAATCGGTGCGTCATCTTCTTGGTCCATCAAGTCTTCCGTCTCAGGGACACTGTCAGCAAGACTCATCAAATCAGGATGGTCTTCAAGCCCAGCGGCAATATGCTGAGATTCCCCTGTGTTACCTGCATAGACAGCGGCTAACTGCTTTTCAAAATCGTCACTTTGCGCCATGGCAAAATTCAATGGCAGCGGCACCCCTGCTTGACTGGCAAAACGGTTAGCTTCGTTGATGGCTTCCATAGGGGTATCAGCCGTCATCAACAACGTCGGCGGGGCAGTCAAATCTTGCGAGTATTGCAACAGCAGTTGATGACGTTTGGCAAAACTATAGGGCAAGGCAATCGGATTTAGCATAGGGATTATCAAATGAAATAAGCCAAGAAAAGATGCGTTCCATTGTAGCTTATCAACAGGACAAATCCTACCAAGGCGCACAAAAAGACCCTGAGACAAGCTATATTTTGTTATACTAAAGCATTTTTTACTGATTGATAACCATGACAATCAAAATCTAAAAAGGGATGACAATGACCCAAACCACTTCAACTCAAAATCCTGAAACCCAAAATTCTTCAAGCCAAAATACGCTGACCGCCCCAAATGACCGCCTACACATTGGTTCGCGCACGTTTAACTCTCGTTTGCTCGTCGGTACTGGCAAATATACAGATTTGGCACAAACAGGCGAAGCCATCGCTGCCAGCGGCGCGCAAATCGTCACTGTCGCCATTCGGCGCGTAAATATCGGGCAGAAGAAAGATGAACCCAATCTACTCGATGTGATTTCTCCCGAAAAATACACCATTTTACCTAACACCGCGGGCTGTTTTGACGCGGCTAGCGCCGTTCGTACCTGTCAGTTAGCGCGTGAATTGTTGGATGGGCACAACCTTGTCAAACTTGAAGTATTGGGCGATGAAAAAAATCTGTATCCCAACGTCATCGAAACCGTCAAAGCCGCTAAAACGTTGATTGATGATGGCTTTGATGTGATGGTGTACACCTCAGATGACCCGATTGTTGCTAAAGAACTTGAGAGCATGGGCTGTGTGGCGATTATGCCATTGGGCAGTTTGATTGGCTCAGGTCTAGGATTGCTCAATCGCCATACTTTAAGTCTCATCATTGAGCAAACCCAAGTGCCGGTCTTGGTGGATGCAGGCGTGGGTACCGCCAGTGATGCTGCCATTGCGTTGGAATTAGGCTGTGATGGTGTGCTGATGAACACCGCGATTGCCCATGCGCAAAACCCTGTGTTGATGGCGTCTGCCATGAAACATGCGGTGATGGCTGGACGTGAAGCCTTCTTGGCGGGTCGTATGCCAGCACGTTATATGGCACAAGCTAGCTCGCCACAGACTGGCTATTTTTTCCGCTAATTTATTATTTCATACTTAAGGACATCGCATGCGTCTGCTCACCGCCATTGACCAGTTATTTATCTTACTTGAAAATCGCAATCAGCCGATGCACATTGGTGGGCTGTTCTTGTTTGAGATTCCCGATGGCGCAAGCGATACCTTTGTCAGTGATTTGGTGCAGCAGATGGTCACGCAAAAGACGCCGCCGAGTTTTCCGTTTAACCAAGTGTTGTATCACCTAGCATGGTGGAAAACCGATGAAAACTTTGAAGTCGACCATCATTTTCGCCATATCGCCCTGCCCAAACCGGCACGCATCCGTGAGCTATTGACCTATGTATCTCAAGAGCACAGCAAATTACTCAACCGTGCCAAACCGATGTGGGAATGTCACATCATCGAGGGGATTGAAGGCAATCGTTTTGCGTTGTATTTTAAGATTCATCATTCTATGGTCGATGGGATAGCGGCGATTCGTTTGGTGAAAAAATCGCTATCAGAATCGCCAACCGAGCGTATTAGCCTGCCAATTTGGTCGCTAATGACCCGTCATCGTCACCAACTTGATGCTTTGATACCAGAAGATAAATCCCTTCTGCGTGTCGTCAAAGAGCAAGCGCTGGCTATCCCACCCGCCATCAAAGCCTTAGGTAAAAATGTGGTAGAGCGATTTCACAAAGACTACATTACCACTACCCAAGCGCCAGATAGCCCCCTCAACCAACCAGTATCAAGCTCACGGCGTATCTCTGCGCAATCTTATGAGCTTATTCGGTTTCAAACCATCGCCAAACATTACGCTGTGACCGTCAATGATGTGATTTTGGCGATTTGTTCGGGCGCGTTACGCCGTTATTTGCTCGATATCAATGGCTTACCCAAAAAACCCTTGATTGCTTTTGTACCCTTATCCCTGCGCGGTGACAACGATAGCGCAAGCCAACACGTTGGCAATCAAATTACCTTTATTTTAGCCAATCTTGCCACCCACCTTGCCGACCCTGTTGCCCGGTTAAAGACGATTAATGGCAGCACCAAAAATAGTAAAAAACGCTTTTCACGGATGAAGCAAGCGTCGTCGATTATTTATAGTGGGGTTGCTTATAGCCGTTCAGGATTGCAGGTACTTACCGGTCTGTTTCCCGATTATCGCGGTTTTAACTTGATTATCTCAAATGTACCAGGTTCTCATCAGCCATTGTATTGGCAAGGGGCAAAACTGCAGGCGCTGTATCCTGCCTCGATCGTGCTCAATGACCAAGCGATGAATATCACCTTGTGTACTTACGTGGATAAAATCGAGTTTTGTATCGTCACCTGTAGCCAAATATTGCCCCATAGCCAACGATTACTCACCTATATGGAAGAGGAACTCAAAGAATTTGAATCACTCATGAGCAATTAGGCTAATGCAAACTTTGACAATAAAAAACGGCAGTGACTGCCGTTTTTTAATGAAATAAACTTTATCTTATATTTAGTGATTTAAGATTTTTGACAAAAAATCTTTCGCACGCTCGCTACGCGCACCGGCAAAGAATTCTTCACGGCTACAGTTTTCAACGATATGACCTTGATCCATAAAGATGATACGGCTGGCGACTTGGCGCGCAAAGCCCATTTCGTGGGTCACACACATCATAGTCATGCCCTCATTAGCAAGCTCAATCATCACCTCAAGTACCTCTTGAATCATCTCAGGGTCAAGCGCGGAAGTTGGCTCATCAAACAGCATTGCAATCGGGTCCATACTAAGCGCGCGTGCAATTGCTACCCGTTGCTGCTGACCGCCTGACAACTCGGCAGGGTATTTTTTGGCATGCGCTGACAAGCCCACGCGGTCAAGATAACCTAAGCCTTTTTTCTGCGCTTCAGACTGACTACGACCCAATACTTTGATTTGTGCCAAGGTCAAATTTTCTAAGATGGATAAATGCGGAAACAGTTCAAAATGCTGAAATACCATCCCTACCCGGCTACGTAGTTTTGGCAAGTCGGTTGCTTTGGCGCCGACCGACATGCCATCAATCAAGATTTCACCTTGTTGAAAGGCTTCAAGCCCATTGACGGTTTTGATTAAAGTTGATTTACCACTACCTGATGGACCACAGATGACGGTCACATCGCCTTTATGCACATGCGCGGTACAGTCGGTCAATACTTGAAAGTCGCCATACCATTTACTGATTTTGTTGACATTAATCATGATATCGGGACTGGCGTGTCCACTGTTTGATACCAAGCCACCAAATTCGTTGAGCCAGGTGGTTTCATCAATTTTAGTAACTACTGACATGTTATTTTCCTTTATTCAATATTGATTAAGCCATGCGAAAGCGTTTGCGTAGGTGGTTGACAGCGGTCGATGCGGTTAGACTGACCACAAAATAAAACGCCCCTGCCAGCAAGATATAGGGGGTCAATAACCCCATCAAGTCACCGCGCACGTATGAGGCTCGGAAGAAATCCACCAAGCCAATCGCAAACACCAACGTCGTATCTTGGAACAAAATAATCGACTGTTGTAGAAGTAGCGGAAACATCTTGCGAAACGCTTGTGGCAAAATAATAAAGCGCATGGTCTGACCATACGTCATACCCAAGGCTTTAGCAGCATTGACCTGTCCTTTGCCAATTGACTGGATACCCGCACGTACAATTTCAGAAAAATATGCGGCTTCAAACACCATAAATGCCACCACGCACGAAGTAAACGCGGTATCCAACGTCAAATACGTGCCCGTCACCAAGTTGTACACCATCGGTACAGCAAAATAAAACCAAAGCAATACCAACAGCAGCGGCACTGAACGGAAAAAGTTGACATACAGCTTGGCAGGCACGGCTAAAATTTTTATCCCTGATAACCGCATCAAGGCTAGAATCGTACCCAGCGCTAAACCGCCAATGATAGCTAAAAATAACACTTTGAAAGTGATCCATAAGCCACCCATCAACCCGGGCATTGCGGCTTGTAATTCCATCATATTCATGCGCCACCCCCATCGATTTGACCTTTGATGCGTAATTTTTTCTCAAGCCAAGTCATAAAATAAATCAACACCAAATTAAACAATAAATAAATAATCGTGGTAAAGGTATACACTTCGATATTGTTCTGGGTATATTCACTGATAGTTTTGGTTTGACTAATCAGCTCAGTAACCCCGACCAATGAAGCGACCGAGGCATTCTTAAAACAGTTGGTAAGCTCAGAGCTCATCGGTGGTAAAATCACCCGAAACGCCTGTGGCAAGACGATATGGCGATACGTCTGGGGCAAGGTGAACCCAAGCGCATAGGCAGCATTGGTCTGCCCTTTTGGCAATGATTCAATGCCCGTACGCACTTGCTCAACGATACGCGCCGCAGTAAATAACCCAAGACCAATACTTGCCGAAATCACCGCCGAGGTATTTGGGTCTAACTCCTGAAACCACCATTTTTGTAAGGCAGGTGTCAGCCAAGTAGGTGCCACATAAAACCAGAAGAATAACTGTATTAATAGCGGAATGTTACGAAAAAAACTCACATAAGCCGTACCAATCGCTCTAGCAGTTTTATTTGGTAAAGTACGCATAATACCTAAAATCGTACCGATAATTAAGGCAATCAGCCAGCCACTCCCACCAATGACCAACAGCCATTTAAAGCCTGTTAATAGCCACTGCCAGTAGACTTCGTTGCCTACGCCTGTTGGTTGCAGCAACACGCCCCAATTCCAACTATAATTCATTGCCACCCCCAAAATCCTGTCTAGCAAATTGATTTACCCAAAAACTAAAACTGACGTAACCACAATTGATAGGTGATGACGTCAGTTTTATGTTGGATAGCAACCTTCCTAACCTAGTTTGTTGTTATCCCATCAACTAAGGTTTTGTTGCACTTGCAATTGCATTGCTTGCAGATGCCACAGCGGTTGCCACATTACTAGCGCCCGTTGCTACTGCATTGACTGTAGCAGATGCGGCTGCATTAGCGACGTCTTTTGGTTGCGCGCCGTCATGTGGGTTTGCTAACAAGGCTTTTAAGTTGTCAGACATTTGGAAGTTCATATTGATGTTTTTTGGTGGAATCGGTGACATGAACCATTTTTTGTAGATGTCGTTGATTTCACCTGATGAATAAGTCGCAACCAACGCATCATCGACTACTTTTTTAAATTCACTATCGTCTTTACGCATCATACAGCCGTAAATTTCATACGATTGTGGGGTACCAACAATGACCCATTTGTTTGGATCTTTGGCTTTGGCTTTTTCACCCGCAAGCAGTACGTCATCCATCATAAAGGCTGCCGCACGACCGCTTTCTAACATCAAGAAAGATTCGCCGTGGTCTTTGGCAGAAACGATGTTAATGCCCATTTTTTTGTCATCGTTGAGTTTTTTGATAAAACGCTCAGAGGTGGTACCTGCGGTAGTCACTAAGGTTTTGCCTTTTAAATCCGCAAAATCTTTGATGCCTGAATCTTTAGCCGTTAATAAGCGAGTACCAATCTCAAAGAAACCGTTTGAGAAAGCCACTTGTTTTTGGCGTTCTTCATTGTTGGTGGTTGAACCACACTCTAAGTCAACCGTACCATTTTGTACCAATGGGATACGAGTTTGTGAGGTTACTAGGTTGTAACGCACTTTAAGGTCTGGCATATTCAATTGTTTTTTGACTGCGTCAACAATTTTTAATTGGAGGTCATGGGCATAACCCACAGGTTGGTTTGGCGTACCTGCGATATAAGAAAATGGAATTGAGGAGTCACGGTAACCCAGTACGATTTCCCCTGATTTTTTAATTTTATCGAGCGTTTTTTCACCAGTAGCCGCTGCCGCTGGTTGGCTACCTTCAGTCCCTGCCGCTTTGTTGTCGCTGGCTTTGTTACAACCTGCAAGACCTAATGCCATAATAGCAACGGTTGCTAAGGCTATTGGCTTTTTAGAGATTAAAATCATCCTATGATCCTTGTCGTATGATACGTTCTTAGTTAATCTTTTCGCTGTGTGGCTGTCAATGCCAAATCTAGTGAAAAGACTCCCCCCATCTCTTTATGCTTATCCTTCCCTGTCCTTCATCATCCCTCATTGCACCCATTAAAATCTGGCAAAACCTTGCACAATGACTGATAAAAAATAGTTAAGGATATTCAAAAGATTTCAAATGTGAGTTTATAGTAATTTACTTTTCTGTGTTGTGACAATAGATTTACAAAAAATATTTTTTTCATCATCGACAATTTTTTTACCATTTTTTTGCTATTTTGTATTTTATCCCCATTTATAGCTCAATAAATTGATTAAAACTCACTTAACATAGGTTATTTATGACAACAGCGACTCAAGCACTTCACGATTTTGATATGCGCCAACGTTTTTATTTTGAGCAAAGCCCTGTACGCGGTGACGTGGTACGAATCAACGACAGCCTACAGACGATATTGCAGCAAAAAGATTACCCAGTTGCCCTGCAAAAACTACTTGGGGAAATGTTGGTCGCGGCAAGCTTGCTGATTGGCACCTTAAAAATTGAAGGTCGTCTATCCATTCAATTGCAAAATTCAGGCGCAGCCACTGACCCTGAACAGGACAGCTTAACTTGGGCGATGGCAGAGTGCGACCACCAAGGTCACATTCGCGGTCTTGCAGAGTGGACAGGCGAATGGCAATCCGCACAAACGGCAAATGATGCCTTTGCCAAACTTGGTAAAGTCGGTGAAGGGGTGTTATTTATTAATATCCAACCTGATGCCACGTATGGCACACAAGCAGAAGGTTATCAAGGCATTGTTGAGCGTGTGGCAGATAACTTGGCGGATTGTTTGGCACATTACCAACAGCAATCCGTGCAGATTCCTACCTTAATCAACTTGGCTTGTGATGGTGAGCAAGCGGGCGGTATCGTGCTACAGTTGCTACCACGTACCACAGAAGAAGAGCATGAGACGGTGGATAATGACTTGTTCCCGCGCTTAAAAATCTTAACCAAAACGCTAAAAGCTGAAGAATTAACCACCTTACCAGCCGATGAGATTTTATATCGATTGTATCATGAAGAAGACGTGGTGACGGCTGAGCCTATGCCGTTGACCTTTGCTTGTACTTGCTCACAGCAGAAAAGTGAATCGGCAATTTTTCAGTTGGGCAAACCAGCTGCATTAGAAATTGCTAATGAGCATGGGGATGAATTGGCGCTAGATTGTGGTTTCTGCGGACATGTTTACCGTTTTGATCACAAAGATATTGAGATGATTTTTGCTTAAAAATTAATAATAGCTCAACCATAGCCACGCTAATAACTCTACTAAAAAAGCCCGAATTTGGGCTTTTTTAGTAGAGATTTTATGAGTTTTTTGATTGTAATAGCTGAAGTTTTCTTTTATCGTCCGAAAACTCAAAATATTTACTTTCAATCTTCAATAAGGCTTGATAAATACTTTTACAGTCGTATTCAGAAACATCCAAATTTGGATAAGATTTATTAATTTCTATCGCTAAGGGATTCAAATAAACCCATTGATTGATACCGTATTTAGCTATAATCGTGTCTTGCACGGCTTTCAAAAATTTTGAAAAACTGGCTTTTTTTCTCACAAAAATCTGTGAGCCTCTTCTTTGGAAAGTAAATAATCCTAATTTTTCGAGTAATTCAGAAAGCTTATTACAGCCAAACGTTCTCACATCGAAGTCAGGTTTCAACATGACTAAATATTTGCCTAAATTCCCTAAATATGCCCAACCATCATCATCAGCCGTATCTTTAATTGCTTTATAAATTAATTGTAGTGTTGCACTATCAATGGTAAGTTGCGTTGAGACACTATCTAGTTGTAGCTTTTCAAAGTTTTTCACTTCTGTAACCTGAGTAGGATTTACCACTTGGTTATTGTCATTATTCGTTGAAGTAATTAGTTGAATAGAGGTATCTGTTTTATTAATATCTTCCAAGTTTTCAATATAAATAAACTTATCACAGGCATTAATAAAGGCTTCAGGTGTTTTTGACTTTTCACCAAAACCATAAACGACTAACCCACTTTCTCGTATCCGAGAAGCAAGTGGGGTAAAATCACTGTCGCTAGAAACGATACAAAATCCATCTAACGCTTTGCTATAAAGTAAGTCCATTGCATTGATGATTAACATCATATCGGTAGCGTCTTTACCGCTCGTATAGGCAAACTGTTGTACAGGTGTAATCGCATGAGGCAAAAGTACGTCACGCCAATTTTTTAGATTTTCACTACTCCAATCACCATATACTCTTTTAACGCTAGCAACACCATATTTTGCCACTTCCTGCAAAATCAACGGAATTTTTTTGGCAGAAGAATTATCGGCATCAATTAAAACCGCTAATTTTGCTGAATTATCTTTCGTCACTCTTCCACCCATTTACCTTTACGATAAACCAAGGCAAATTTAGTCGCTTTGCCGTCTTTTTCTGAGCCGATATATTGCTCTGCATTTTTACGACTCCAACGCAAAATTGTTGGATTGCCCTCATTGTCGGTATCTGGCGCGGTAAATAAATACTGGAATTTATCTTCCAACTGATCTTGTATCTCGCGTAACTCTGACAGTTTTGGTGGGCGCGTCTCGCGCACTTTAGGAAATTTTGACGCTGCCAAGAATAACCCTGCTGCCCCTTCACGCAAAATATAATGGTCATCAAATTTTTGTGATTTGAGTTCTGGCATAGGGATTGCGGTCATGCGTGGCGGCGCTGCATCGCCATTTTTGAGCACTTTACGGGTGTTATTGCACTGCTGACAGGCAAAATAGGCACCAAAACGCCCAGTTTTAAGCACCATTTGCCCATCGCATTTATCACAAGGTATGGTAGGCACATCGTCATTGCCTGCGGTTTCAAAGACGCCTTTTTCTAATAGATAGCCATCACAGTCAGGATTGTTACCACAGACATGGAGTTTTAACCCGCCATCGACGATATACCCATCCATCGCGGTATGGCATTTCGGGCAGCGTTTTTTCTCAAGTAGCGCTTGTATCTCGTCGTTGTTGTCCGCGTCGTCCTCACCGAGATTTTGGCTCTCTTTACTGGTTTGGCTATGAAAGGCTTCCACAGGCATCAAATTTTTGGTGCCTTTACAACGCTCTTTGGGGGGTAAATTATAGCCGGTACAACCCAAAAACACCCCTGTAGAGCCTGTACGGATCTGCATTGGGCGCTGACATAAGTCACAATGAATATCTGGGACATCGGTTGGGTCATTAGGCTTCATGCCGTCTTCGTCTTTGGCACGCTCTAACTTGCCTTTAAAATCGCCATAAAAATCATCCAGCACTTTTTTCCAGTTTTGCTGACCTTCAGCGACTTCATCTAGGTTTTCTTCAAGCCCAGCGGTAAAAGTATAGTCCATCAAATGCGGAAAGCTGTTAACCAATCTGTCAGTGACAATATCACCCATTTTTTCGGCGAATAAACGTTTGTTTTCTACCTTGACATAACCACGTTCTTGAATGGTTGAGATGATAGCGGCATACGTGGACGGACGACCAATCCCACGTTTTTCCAGTTCTTTGACTAGGCTTGCTTCAGTATAGCGTGCCGGTGGCTTGGTAAAATGTTGGGTAGGCTCGATACTATCGACCACCAATTTTTCCCCAATTTTTACATCAGGTAATAGATTGTCTTCATTTTTGGCCGGGGGCTGTACTTTGGTATACCCATCAAAGGTCATCACCCGACCTTTGGCTCTAAGCTCAACCTCACCAGCATTGACAATCAACGTCATGGATTGGTACTGCGCAGGTGGCATCTGACACGCCACAAACTGGCGCCAAATCAGCTCATATAAACGCTGGGCATCGCGCTCCATGTCTTTTAGCGAGGCAGATTGTACAAGTACGTCTGAGGGGCGAATCGCTTCGTGCGCTTCTTGGGCGTTTTGCTTGTTGCCATACACATTGGGCGATTTTGGGACATATTTTGTGCCGTATTGTTTGTCGATAAAGCCGCGCACACTGGTGAGTGCATCCGCTGACAAAAAAGTACTGTCGGTTCGCATATAGGTGATATGACCTGCTTCATACAGGCGCTGAGCTAGCATCATGGTTTTTTTGACAGGGAAACCAAGGCGGGTACTGGCGGCTTGTTGCAGTGTCGAGGTGATAAAGGGTGCAGCGGGTTTTGACTGGGTGGGTTTTTCTTCCCGATCTGCTACGATAAAATCGGATGTTTCAAGCAATGCGACAACGGCATGGGTCTGTGCTTCGTTTTCTAGCGACAGGGGTTTACCCGATTTTTTTACCGCTTCTAGGCGAATGGTCTCTTGTTTGGCTTGCTGGCTGTGGGTATTGCTGTGGATTTCCCAATATTCCACTGGGGTAAAAGCGCGAATTTCACGTTCACGCTCGACCACTAGACGCGTGGCGACAGATTGTACTCGCCCTGCCGACAGTCCGCGCGCTACTTTTTGCCATAGCAATGGCGATACCATGAAACCAACGACACGGTCTAAAAATCGTCTGGCTTGCTGCGCGTTGACACGGTCATAGTTTAGCTTGGTGGGGCTTTTAAAGGCATTTTGAATCGCGTTTTTGGTGATTTCGTTAAATACCACGCGGCTGTATTTGTCATCACTGCCACCGATAACTTCTTTGAGATGCCAAGCAATCGCTTCCCCTTCTCTATCCAAGTCGGTTGCAAGATAAATTTCTTTGGCGTCTTTGGCAAGGGATTTTAATTCTTTAATGACTTTAACTTTGCTGGGTAGAATTTCATAATGTGCCACCCAGTCGTGCTCGGGGTCAATGCCCATACGCCGTACCAAGGCTTGCTGCGCTTTTTGCTCTTTGGTGAGCTTGGTATCCGACTTCTCATCGGTTTTTGCTGCGCCAGAACCCGACACAGGTAAATCACGCACGTGCCCCACACTAGAGCGGACGATAAAATCATCTCCCAGATACTTATTGATGGTTTTGGCTTTGGCAGGGGATTCAACAATCACCAAGGCTTTGCCTTGCCCCGACGTTTTAGGCGTTGTTTTTGATGCTTTTGATACGGCTGTTGATTTGGGCGCGGCGGCTTTGGTTGCGGCTTTTTGGGCGGCTTTCGTGTCTGCTTTTGTATCAGCCGTATCCGTGGTTTTGGTTGATTTTCTCGCTGTCGGTGTTTTACTCATGTTGGGTTCACAAAATCATTAAAAAGGGTAAGTTAAAATACGAAAAGTTAGTTATTCTGCACCAATTTGGCATAATCATGCAATTTACTTTTTAACATGATTAGGTCTTTTTCGGTGGTTTCAAGTTCTGATTTCATGCCCAGTTGGCTATTTTCTTGCCAATAAATACACACAAAATTGGCTTTACAGCTTAAACCTTTAACAGTTGTTGCGATGGATGCCGGTAAATCCACCTCCCGATTATCAAGCGCAAAATTAGCGGGATAATGCCCGGTAAAGGGTCGCCATTTGCCCTCAATCACCTGATAATCACAGGGGCGCATCTTCGCGTCCTCAATCACCACGCCGTACTGCGCCATCATGCCTTTACCGCGTTCGCCTGTATCGCCGATAATCCAATCGGGGCATGCGACCAGTTTTGGCTGCACGCCTACGCGTCTGGCTGCCATGCGTAGATTATCACGCATGGTCTCGCGAGCAGAGGGTTTTAACCCCATGATACTACCGACAATAAACACCCCGATGGCGATGGCTATCCATATTCCCATTGATTATATTACTCGTACCAGCTACTATTTTTGGATTTTTTAGATGATGTTTTTGCTTCAGTTTTGGTGTCAGCTTTGTTTTCGGCTTTGGCGTCAACTTTGTCAGTCGGCTGCGGCTCGGAAGCTAACATATCCATAATTGGCTGCCACTGGGCTTGAATGTCGCGGTACGGTTTTTGGCTTTTATCAAAAATCGTCAAGCCGCGCTCTGCCAAGGCTTGATAAATACTACGCTCAGATAGCCAAGCCAGTGGCTGCTGCCCAATATCAGCAAAATACGTCATCAGTTTTTCGGTCGGTTCATTGTCCTGCATCAATTGACTACGCACGCGATTGGCAACCAGATAAATATCGACTTTGCCTTTGCGAATACGTTTGATGTCTTCTAGGCTTTTTAAAAAGCGTTTGGTACTGTCAATATCAAAAAAAGCGGGTAAAACAGGAATTAAAATCGCCTTGCATTCGGCAATCAGCTGCTCGGCTTTAGTGCCTGATAACGCACCTGGGGCATCAATAATCAGCCAGTCGTTTTTACCCAAGCTTTTTGGGATATCACCGATATCATTGCTATCGCGCCAGTCAATACCGATAATAGCAGGTACGTCCGTTGGGCGCATTTTTAGCCACTGTAGGCTTGATTTTTGGGGGTCTGCATCTGCCAATGCCACTGTTTTGCCTTGGTTTGCCAATGCCGCCGCTAGACTCACCGCAATCGAGGTTTTACCACAGCCCCCTTTTTGATTGGCGATTAAAATTTTTTGCATGACCCTCACCCTGTTGATAAAAAATTAATGCATTATCACCACATTAACTCAAAAATTTGACCCTGTTAATTTGACGCTATTCATTTGGTTGTATTAAGTAGCCTAACAAAATTTTAACCATTGATAAATGCTTTTATATAAATAATCTGCTAAATTAAAAAATATCAATTCATTAACGGTTTGATCGGTTTAGCCAGTTTTTGACTGGCTAATAGCGACTTTAAACTTCAAAGGTACCACCATGACGATGCTTTCATTCATAGAGACCTATCACCCAGCAACCACCTCAAAAAAAATGCTTGGACTGTTTGCTGTCACTGCCTCGATGACAGGTTGTGCTACCTTGGGCGGCGGATTAACACCCACTCAGTGCCAACAAAGCAATTGGCAAACCATTGGTTATCAAGATGGTTTACTGGGTCGCAGTCAAGATTATATTCAAAAGCATATCAAGCAATGCGCTAAAGCCAATGCTGTACCCAACCAGCAACAGTGGCGACAAGGTCGTGAAGAAGGATTAAAACGTTATTGCACACCGCTACGCGCTTACCAGTTGGGACGTGAGGGCTATGACTACAATGATGTATGCCCACAATCGATGACGCTTGATTTGTTAAAAGCGCATGACGAAGGTTATCTCAACTACCAACGTGAGCAAAGGCTAAATCAACTGTGGTACAACACCGACCCATTTTGGGGCTCACCATTTTATGGAAGGCTCGGCGGTTTTGGCGGCTGGTCACGTCCGTATTATCCTCGCATCACACCTAACAACCGCCACCCAAAATACATTAATACCCATCAGCCTAAATCAAGCCAACCTGTAGCGCCTCGCCCCGTTACCCCTAGCAATGATGCAACCATAGGGTCAAAAAAATAATCGCGGCTAAGATAAAAATAACGCGACAATTCGTTGTGAAATTTTGTTTTGAAATCTCGTTGCGCAATCTCGTTTAGCGATACGGCTCGTTGCGTGATGGCAACAATTTACAAATTAAAACTAAAAAAGAAGTTCGGGTTTATTTAATCGAACTTTCTTATTAAACCAGTAGCTTATCGAATCAACCGCTTATCACCTCAATAGCTTAACCCATTACAGTAACCAAAATAGTCGTGTGCTTGACCCGCTTGGTTATCAAATCAAAGGATTGATTGTCGGTATTTTTTGGCTCTCAGCGTTTTGGCTGGCGTTGGATTTTTGAGGCGCTTTGGTTTTTTGATATTTGGTAGGGTCAAAGGTTTGCACATCAGGTGCAGTTGGTACCCCTTTTTGCTGAAGCTGCTCATCAATCTGCCCCGCTTGGATGTTTTCCCCTTCAAATACACGGATATGCTCATCACGCTTTAACTGCAAATTTTCAAAGTCAAACAACTCACGGTCAGCGAGCTGTGACGGTGCGACATTTTGCATCGCGCCGAATATCGAATCCAAGCGATTCGGGTATTGTTGATCCCATGCGCGCAGCATGTCATTAATCATTGCCCGTTGCAGGTTTTCTTGGCTGCCGCACAGGTTACAAGGAATAATCGGAAACTGCTTGTAATTGGCATATTTGATAATGTCTTTTTCTTCCACATACGCAAGCGGACGAATCAAAATATTTTGCCCATCATCCGATAGCAGTTTTGGTGGCATGGCTTTGAGACTACCGCCGTGAAATAAATTTAAGAAAAACGTCGCCATGATATCATCACGGTGATGACCGAGTGCCACTTTGGTTGCGCCGATTTGTTTGGCAAAACCATATAACGACCCACGGCGCAGACGTGAACACGCCGAACAGTAAGTTTTACCTTCTGGTACGATTTGCTTGACCACGCTATAGGTGTCTTTTTCTAAAATATAATACGGAATGCCATGCTCGGTCAGATAGTTGGGCAAAATATCTTCAGGATAGTCAGGTTGCTTTTGGTCAAGATTAACGGCAATCACATCAAACTGAATCGGCGCTATTTTCTTTAAGAACAACAAAATATCCAGTAAGGTAAAACTGTCTTTACCGCCTGAAATACACACCATGACCACATCACCGTCTTCAATCATGTTGTAGTCACGAATCGCCCAAGAGACCAGCTTACGTAATTTTTTTTGTAGCTTGCGAAAACGCGCGGATTTGATGTCATCGCCTTGGCTGTCACCTTTAGCATCGCCCAAGGATTGCTGCGCTTCATTGTTTAACGCTTCGTTTAACGCTTCATTGTCTAAAGCATCACTGTCTGACGCCTCACCACCCCAATCATTATCATCAAGCCCATCTATGTCACTATCTAAGTCTACGTCACTCTCTAATAGTTGGGCTGATAATTGGGGATTTAATTCAACAGCAGGCATGGTTGCTGCTGGGCTTACAGAATTGTTTGATTGCATAAGATACCTAACTGATGATAAACCGATAAATAAACCTATGATGACGCTATCGCCTATCAACGACGCGTCATTTATTGGAAAAATTGCAAATAAAAAAAAGCATTTAACGCAAGGCTGACCAATCCCTCACAACAAATGCTTGATTGAGCGTATCTATAGCCGCCTATCAGATAGAAAACGCCTATCACATAGTCGGCTATTATACGGCAAAATTACGCGCTTGTAGTCATTTGAATGACATCTTGCTGTTTTAGAAGATATTTTTTATCCGCGTCATCCAACTGGTATTTTCTTTCTTCATTTGCGCCTCGATTTGTTTTTGTTGCTGCTCAAGCTTGATATCCATCAGATTTTTTTCTTTAAATAGACTATATTGGGCATCGCCTTTATAAAACTCAGTTTCACGGTAACTGTCATACGCATGTTTGAATAGCACATTGAGCACAGCGGCGAGCGGCAAAGCAATCAGCATACCGGCAATGCCTGCCAGTGCCGCCCCGGCAAGTACCGCAAATATCACCCACAATGGTGATAAACCAATTTTATCACCCAACAATAACGGCTGCAAAACATAACCTTCCACCGCCTGCCCTACCATAAAGGCACCGACAATTAGCACTAAATGTACCCAGTCCACGCCAAATTGAAACAGCCCTGCAATAATCGCCGCAATAAAGCCAAGGGTAAAGCCAAGATACGGCACAAAACTTGCGATACCCGCCATCATACCGATGATAAGACCGACTTTAAGTCCAATGAGTTGTAATTGCACCGCGTACACCATACCGAGCAACACCATCACCAGTAGCTGACCTTTGATAAATGACATTAACGCTTCATCACTTTCTTTGGCGATACGATAGACCGATGGAATATAACGGTTGGGAATCATATGACGCATTTTTACCAAGCGCTCATCCCAATTATATAGAAAATAAAACATCAAAATCGGCACCAGCACCACAATGCCCGCCACGTTGATTACATTCATGCCTGATAACATTAAATTGGTAAAAAATGAGCGCGCATCGGTGATATTGTAGTTTTCTTTGAGATAATCCACCAAGCCTTTGGACATATCACGCACTTGCATGGCAGGCAAGCGTATGGGGGTGTGAGAACGCACCCAGCCTCGAAGCGTATTGTTATAATAGTCAATTGCCGTTGGTACATACTTCCATGCCGATTGTAACTGCTCCCACACCAGCGGAATGAGCCACCAAAGTATCAATCCAATCATCAGCCCAGTGGACAAATATACCAGCAAAATCGCCACCCAGCGGCGAATGTGTGCCTTGTCCTGTAATTTTTGTACGAGCGGATTAATCGCATACGACAAAATAAATGCTACCAAAAATGGTAAAATTACCGATTGTAATTGATAAATGATATAGCCTATTGCAACCAAAAATAGCGATATAAATACCCGTTTGAAAAACACATCTTTCGTAAATCGATAAGGGAATGGGTTGTACATAGGTTCCTCAAAAAAGCCAAATACGCCAAAAATATAAGGGTAATGTCAAATAAAAGACGGTCACTGCCATCGTTGTATTTTCGACTAATTTTAGGTAATTTGACAAAAATAGATAGCGCAAACTGCACAACTCATACAAATATTCAAAGCTATGTTATAAAGCCATATCACATTTATGGTATTAGAAGGCGTTATGAACGATAAACAGCCTAATATCAGCCAAGTAGCAAAGCGATGGATTATTTTTCTTTTTGATGGGAATTTGGGTATAATGCGCGTATTACTTTTCCCAATGATTCTGGCGATAGGAAGACCATGACTACACAACCCACTTCGTTAAGTTATAAAGATGCTGGCGTCGATATCGATGCTGGCGAAGCGTTAGTTCAGCGCATTAAATCAGTTGCCAAAGCAACTAGCCGCTCTGAAGTAGTCGGTGGTTTGGGTGGATTTGGCGCCTTGTGCCGTATTCCGCAAGGCTATAAATCCCCTTTATTGGTCTCAGGGACTGATGGTGTCGGTACCAAACTCAAACTGGCTTTACAACTGCAGCAGCACGACACCATTGGTCAAGACTTGGTCGCGATGTGTGTCAATGACCTGCTAGTCTGTGGCGCCGAGCCGTTATTTTTCTTGGATTATTATGCCACAGGAAAACTGGACGTCGATACCGCAGCAACGGTTATCACCGGTATCGGTGACGGCTGTAAATTGGCAAATTGTGCGCTCATCGGTGGCGAGACGGCTGAAATGCCGGGTATGTATCAAGATGACGACTATGATTTGGCAGGTTTTTGTGTGGGCGTCGTCGAAGAGTCGGAAGTTATCACGGGTAAAAACGTTGCCAACAGTGATGTGTTAATCGGTATCGCCTCTAGCGGCGTGCATTCAAATGGTTATTCATTGGTGCGTAAAGTCATTGAAGTCAGCGGTGCCGATGTTGCCACTGAACAATTAGACGGCAAAGCATTAAAAGACGTGTTGATGGCACCGACAAAAATCTATGTCAAAGCCATTGGACAACTGCAAAAAACCTTGGGCAACGCAAGCTTGCATGCGATGGCACATATCACCGGCGGCGGCTTGACGGAGAACCTACCACGCGTATTGCCCGACCATTTGGCGGCGCAAATTGATGTGAAATCTTGGACATTCCCGCCTGTATTTGCTTGGTTGCAAGAAAAAGGCAATATTGCGCAAATGGAAATGTACCGCACTTTTAACTGCGGTGTGGGTTTTGTCGTCGTGGTACCGGCAGATAAAGCAGACCAAGCCATTGAATTACTCAATGAACAAGGCGAAACCGCATGGAAATTGGGTGAAATCGTTGAAAGAACAGGCGATGCGGTAACCTATCGCTAATGTTATCCGCGACTCAATCGGTTACTTTACTATTGGGCTATTTTACCCTTAATTTACCCTTAAGCTAATTTATCCTTGAGCTAGTTTATCCTTGAGTTAATTTAAAAGGTGCGTTTTTACGCACCTTAGTTTTTCCAACCTATTGCTTTGCTATCCTTATGAAGTTGAACATGACAAACCCTACCCCGTTAAAAATTGCCGTCCTCGTCTCTGGCAGTGGCAGTAACCTGCAAGTATTAATTGATAAGCAGCTGCAGCAATTATTAAACATTCAAATCGTGGGCGTGATTAGTAATAAAGCCGATGCCTATGCACTTGAGCGCATCCGCCTTGCCAATGAGCAGCAAGCTAATATTGCAACCGCAGTGATTGCGCGTGACGATAATGGCAAAAAATATACCCGTGTCGGTTTTGAACAACGGGCACTGCAAGAATTGCGCGCGTGGCAACCTGATTTGGTGGTGTTGGCAGGATTTATGCGGATTTTAACGCCGCTGTTTATTGATGGTGTCACCAGCAAGGATGGATTAAACGTGCCCATGATAAATCTGCACCCGTCACTGCTACCCAATTATAAAGGCTTAGATACCCATACCCGTGTGCTACAATCTGGCGAGCGCTATCATGGTTGCAGCGTGCATTTGGTAACGAGCGAACTCGATGCGGGGGAAGTCATCGCCCAAGCGGTGACCTGCGTCAACGCGGCTGAAAATGCTAGCCAATTACAGCAGCGCGTTCATGCGATGGAACACCAACTGCTGCCTATGGTGGTGGGGTTATTTGCTGAGCGGATTGTTTCGCTTAACAATAACCAACTCACCAACCGCCTTGGACTCAATTTGCCTATCAAGTTATGGTTATAGTTAAATTATGGCTATTATCAAAAAAAACGCCTACAATCAAATTTAGGCGTTTTTTATGTTTATCACAGTTTATCCTCGAAGTGCCGATACACTCAGTATCACGATTAGCAAAAATACATAGCGCCCTACCCACACGTTGTCTAAAAATGCGTTAAAGCAAAGCTTACGATCGTAGGTCAGACATTGTTTATTTTGTCGGTAAAACATGGCAACGATAGGTAGCAGCGCCAATACTGAAAGCGCGCCAAAATAATGCCAAAACACGCCCGCCAAACTGAGCAAAAATATCCCTTGCAGTAGGCTAATTATCAGCACATCATATTTACCAAATAAAATCGCGGTGGATTTGACCCCAATTTTTAAATCATCCTCACGATCTGCCATCGCATATTGGGTATCATACGCCACCGTCCAGCACATATAGCCGACAAACAGCAGCCAACACCAAATATCAACCTCTGTCTGCCCCGTTAATACTTGCGATACCGCAACATACGCCATCGGAATCGCCCAGCCAAAAGCCGCTGCCAAAAACAGTTGCGGCAAATGGGTAAAGCGTTTCATAAACGGATAGATAAACGCCAGCGCCACCGCACCAAATGACCAAATAAAAACCTGCACGGGCAAAAATACTAATAGCGCTGCACTCACCCAAGATAAAATTAAAAACGTCCAAACCGCTTCTTTACCCGTCAAGCGACCATCCGCCAGCGGCCTACCTTTGGTTCGCGACACATGGCCATCGACTTTTCTATCAGCAAAGTCATTGATGGCACAGCCTGCCGCTCGCATCAACACCGCACCCACCGCAAAGATTGCCACCACATGCCAAGGGGGGAGTTGCTCAAATCCTTTTGCCGCCAAAAACACCGCCCATAAAGTCGACCAAAACACCAGTTCAATGCCCACAGGCTTATCAAAGCGGGTCAAGTGAATATAGGCTTGTAGCTTATCTTTAAAAGATAGAGTGTGTGTAGTCATAGAGTTGTTAATTAAAATAATCAAAAAGAGGTATAAAGTTGATGCTAGTGTAACGCTAAATGTTAGCCAAATCGTCGATAAATTTGTTACCCTTACAGCTGTAAGCCAATCATCAGCAGCTCATAATCCAGACCAATCGGCGATTGGTCTTGCAGATAGCGTCTAAATGTCGCCGTATCGATGCGGTCTTTGCCAGAGACGGCGCCGCCCATTTGCTTGAGATTTTTTAACAGACTTTTTAAATTGTCATAAGAAAAAGCAAACGATTGCTCGGTGTGATACATTAGCGTGCCTTGACGCTGTTGCCGCAAGGTCTCTATCGCCGCTAGCCAAGCTTGACTGGATAAAAAATCAAAAACAGGTAACTTGGGAAAGCGCTGACTGACTTGATGAAAAGAGCCTGCCACCGGAATTGCCAGATGCAGTTGACCTTTGGTTTTGACAATACGCCCAAGCTCTGCGATAACGCTTGGCGATGTCCAATGAAGGGCAAAACTACTCATCACCAAATCGGCTGATTGATTCGCCAATGCCATATCTGCCATATTGGCGCAAAGCGCTTGGCTGTGCAGCGTCATTGGAGAAGTTGGTGAGGATGAGGTAGATGACAGCGGCATCGACAAAAGATGCGCGACTCGCTGTTGCCAAATTGCAAGCATACTGGCAGCAGTATCGACGCCATATAACTGAGCGGAAGCTAACGCTGCATTTTGTAAAAACTTTGACATCACCGCCTGCGTCAATTTTCCTGTGCCACAGCCCACATCAACCACGCACATATCGGTTACGCCGGTATGGTAACGCACAATGAGCTGCGCCAAATGCTCTGCCACCTGCGATTGAATCGGCGTGGCGGCATCGTATGAGTTGGCAAATTGTTCAAAAACAGGGGTAACAGTACAAGACATCATCGACTAAAACAACAAATCAGTCAACTTTAACACTATTAATCAGCCTTGCATAGTCATAATCGTCTTGTGTGAGCAAATCAACCCCACAAGGCAAATTGCCTATCCAATCCAAAAAGCGATTAATCATGGCTTTGCCAACAAAAGATTTGCCATGCTGCGGCACAATCATCTCGACATCTAACTGCCGAACCGCATCTGCCCAAAAACGGGTGACTTTATTACTGACCATGTAGCGCTGATGAAACCCTCGCATGGTCGGAATATGCGCGTCAAAATCTTCCACTGGCACATTCGCATCACCGAGCAACGAAGCCCCCATATCGCCTGAAAATAAAATTTTGCTGATGGGGTCATAAAACTGAAAATTACCTTCTGAATGCAGAAAGTGCGCAGGCAAAGCAAATAACTGGCTTTTCCCCAAAGGCAACACCGCGCCTTCATCTGGCAGCGCAATCAAGCGCTTAAGATACCCTTCTTGCAGACGGTCAGTGGTAAACGCGGAGTTAAGATGCGGTAAAAAACGCTCCCACAATCTTGAGATGACGATATTGGCTTGGGTATGCAATAACCAACGCGGCAATGACGCAATGATATCGGGGTCTTGATGTGAGCCAATCACATAGCGGATATGCCTTATATCCGTATGTTTGAGTAGTGCTAGGGTTAGCGGCGTATAGGTCAAATCCCCACCTGGGTCAATAACCGCGCCGACAGTTTCTTCATCTGAGTGCAAAATTAAAAATTGATTGGACTGAATACCGTCACCTTTTACCAAATCACTAAACATAATGCACTGATGCTTGCCATTATCAAAAATTATTTTACCGCTCATAACCTATCTACCCATTTAACCGACAAATAAAACTTAGACCACTAATAAAACATGCTATAACATACGCTATAAAATTGCGCAGCAAAGTGACTTTGAATAACTCTGAGTGACTTTGCAAACCATTGTTAACCGTTAGCTATCAACTTTAATACATTGGCTTTAAATCCCTAAAAATAGTAAGGATTATAGCATTTTATTGACGGGATTGAGGGCATTTTTGCTTAAATCCATGTTAACTAAATTATGCTCAAATTTGTTTTTAGTGGTATTATACCAAGCAATTTTTTAGGCAAAATTTGTGTGCTTTAAGCGCATGATTGCTGCTAACGGTAAAGGCAATTTGTTATGATTTTGGCACTTGAAAGTGTGTTTGACCAATGCTCAGTGGCATTCGTGGATTTAGCAGGTAATGTCATCGCTGAACAGACCCTGACGGGAAATCGTCTGCAAACCCAGCAAATTTTGCCGATGATACACGCGCTGATGACAGCATCATCGATTGATTGGTCACAACTGACTGCGATTGCTTTTAATCGAGGTCCCGGGGCTTTTAGTGGCATACGCATTAATACGGCGGTAGCGCAAGCCATCGCTTTTGCCCATGATTTGCCTTGTTTGCCGGTATCAAGCCTGCAAGCTATCGCCCAATCGGCATTTGAACGACACCAAAGCCCCCACGTATTGGCGCTGACAGATGCGCGCATGAACCAAGTATACGTCGGTGAATACGCCGTGAGCGATGGTATCATGCAGCTTGTGGCAGGCGCTACTGAGCATTTGCTTGATTATGACAGTGTGATAGACAAAGACTTAGCCTTAGTAGGCAATGGCGCAACCTTGGTCAATGCGCAGCTAGGTCAAGCCATCTTTGCCGATATTCGCCCCTCAGCGATTATCATTGCCAAACTTGGGCTAACCTTGTACCAGCAGCACCAATCCGTCCCTGCTGAGCTGGCACTGCCGGTTTATTTAAGAAATAATGCGTGGAAAACCCTAGCCGAACAACAAAAGGCTTAATTTATCGGCTGATTACTCATGTTGTGTTAAGTTTGACTCGCTACCCTTTACCTTGTTATAAGCGCAAAAATTGTTAGCTTTGACTGTTAATAACTAACATAGTTGGATACGTTATGGATCTTATTTTGATTTTTAAAGCCATCATCATGGGCATGGTTGAGGGCATTACCGAATTTTTACCGATTTCAAGTACCGGGCATTTAATTCTTGCCGACTCCCTGTTAAATTTTTGGACCAAAGATAAAGCCGACTTGTTTATCGTCGTCATTCAGCTGGGTGCGATTTCAGCGGTAATTTATTTGTACTGGGGGCGGCTATGGCGCGCCTTGATGGGACTTATTACGGGTAAAGACCCTAAACGTAACAACCCGCGTCAATTGGGTATCTCGCTGATTATTTCCACCATTCCGATTATGCTGATAGGTTTGCTGTTTGATAAAGCGTTAAAAGCGGCGTTATTTAACCCAACCGTAGTGGCGATCTCATTGATTGTCGGTGGTTTGATTATCTTTTGGGCAGAGCGCCAACAACACAAACATACGGTCAAATATGCCGAAGCAGAAGATATTGATATTAAAACGGCGATTATCATTGGCTTGATTCAATGTCTTGCCTTGATTCCTGGTACTTCTCGCTCAGGGTCTACCATTATCGGCTCGCTATTTTTGGGGGTATCACGTAAGGCGTCTGCGGAGTATTCTTTCTTTTTAGGGATTCCTGTATTGGTGGGTGCTGGGCTACTAGATCTGACCAAAAACCATCATATTTTAACCACCACTGAAGACTGGACCATCATGGCAGTGGGTGTGGTGGTATCATTTATTTTTGCCATGATTTTCATCAAATGGTTGGTTAACTGGGTCAGTACCCGCGATTTTACGATTTTTGCTTGGTGGCGCATCGTGGTAGGCGTACTGGTACTCATCGCTGGTATGCTGGGCTATATTTAAATCCCTATGCTATCTCATCAATCAATCCAACTGTATTATGTTGACACTTTGCCAAGCGAACAGCGTTTGGCAAACGTTGAAACCATACTCGCCCCTTTATCCGTCAATTTACAACCACAAAAGATTACTAGCAAAGTAACTCAAAAATGGCTGAAATCCGTCGATGATAGCAGTGTGCTGATTGATGAGATAGGCGATGTTTTTGTCATCGCAGCGGGCATGAAAGTCAGCCCAAATTGGCAAAGCCTACAACAGCGTGTGGTCAAAGCGGGCAAAAAAACTGAACTACTACTCAAAGCCATGCAGCTACAAGCTAACATGACTGTCATTGATGCAACCGCAGGATTTGGGCATGATAGCCTAATCTTGGCAAGTACCGGTGCCAGTGTGACGTTGCTTGAACAGCAGCCAATCATGTTTTTGCTACTGCAACTGGAACAGCAAAAAATGGCGCAGCAGCGCAACTGGCAAAAATTAATGAGTCGATTAACGATTTATCATGGCGATGCAATAGCGTTGCTGGCTAAGTTGCCAAAAGTCGACCGTGTCTATCTAGATCCGATGTTTCCTGCTGATAGCTACAAATCAGCGGTTAATAAACATATGCAGATGTTGCATACTGTGACGACCCCGCCGTCGATTGCGCAAGCCCAACAAATATTGTCGGCAGCGTTGGCGCAAATAACCCCACAGGGTATGGTGGTAGTCAAACGACCTAAATCAGCGCCTTTTCTTGCGGACCAATCGCCCAACCTAAGCCTATCAAATGATATCGTGCGTTTTGATAATTATTTGAACCGCATTTAGTTTGAACAACGTTTAGATGAAGTGTTAAAAAAGCTGATGGGTATCAGCTTTTTTTTGTGAGTGCAGTTGTTATTGACCAACCTTTTGGTTACCGACTGCAGGCGCTGCATCATCGCTGGCTTTTGGTGCGTTGGGCGAGGCAGGCGCATTGTCAATGACGGTATCATTTTCCGTAATCTTATCCATGGCTGAATTATCCGCGCCGCCGTCATCTGCAGCGTCTGCCTCGGTACTCGCTGGCATCGCATCTACAGTGGTCGCCGCGCCACTGGCGTTGGTAGCGTCAGGACCGGCATCTACGGTGGCATTGGCTTCGGTCACAGCGGCGCTATTTTTTTCATCGGCAGGCGCAGCGGACATTGGTACGGCTTGTGATTCTGCCGCTGACGCTGCGGCGGCGTTGTCTGTGCTGTCAGTCTTTTTATCACAAGCTGTCAACGTAAGCGCCGATACTAAACTCAGCATGGTGATTTTTGCTAGTGTGTTTTGCATGGGTATTCCTCTACTATCAATAAATCGCTCAACCCGACAACGTAATTGATAGCCTATATAGTAAAAATTGCTCAATCAACGAGTTTGCTAATTCAAAGATGATAATGATATCACCTTAAATTTTACCATGGCATTGCTTGTATTTTAAACCCGAACCACATGGACAAGGGGCATTTCGGCTAATCGCTAAGTTGGCATACGGATTGTCACCATTTTCTGCCATCTCTGGACTCGCGGTTGCTGCTGCTGAGCCACTTAGACCAAATGAATACGTGGCTCGCGTGCGTTGCTGGCTGTTACGCGCAATCATGTCTTCATCGTCACTCAGCTCACCGGTCACGCCATTCATTTCTTGGTGCTCAAAATGCAGACGCATCATCTCGGCTTGTTCACGTTGCTGGCGCTCAAGCTCAGCGATTTCTTCTGGCGTTGGGATATGAACACGCGCTAAATCTTGCACGGTTTCAGACTTGATAGCACCAAGCATACTTTGGAACAATGAGAAAGACTCAGATTTATATTCTTGCTCAGGATTTTTTTGCGCATAGCCTCGTAGATGGATACCTTTACGCAGTTGATCCATTTGGTTTAGATGTTCTTTCCAATGCTTATCTAGGCTAGATAGCATAAAGTGACGCTCAAGCTGGGCGGCATTTTCCTCGCCCATTTGCTCACGGCGAGCGCGGTAGTTGAGTAGCGCAGCCTCAATGATTTTTTGGCGTAAACCTTCTTCATCCAAACGACGATCGGCATCTAGCCAGTCATTGATTGGCATATAAATACGAAACTCATTTTCAAGCTCGTCTTCAAGCCCATCAATGTCCCATTGGTCATCAATCGAGCCTGGTGGCACGAACTGGTCAATCAAGGCATTGTACACATCGTAGTGCATCGCTTCGATAGCTGCTTGTAGATTACTTTCGGCAAGCAGTTCATCGCGCTGTTTATAGATAACCTTACGTTGTTCGTTGGCAACGTCATCGTATTTGAGTAGACTCTTACGGGCATCAAAGTCGCGGTTTTCCACTTTCCTTTGGGCGTTTTCAATCGAGCGTGATACCATTTTGTGCTCAATGGCTTCGTCTTCTTTTAGCCCCATGGCGCGCATCATATTCACCACGCGATCGCCAGCGAAAATCCGCATCAAGTCATCTTCAAGCGACAAGAAAAACCGTGACTCCCCCGGGTCACCTTGACGACCCGCACGGCCGCGCAATTGGTTATCAATACGGCGCGATTCGTGACGCTCAGAACCGATGATATGTAAACCACCCGCCTCTAGCACTTGTTGGTTTCGCACTTGCCATTCGGCATGGGCTTGCTCTTTCATTTCAGGGGTAACGTTGTCGATTTTGGCGAGCTCGGCTTGCCAGTTACCCCCCAAGATAATATCGGTACCGCGACCTGCCATGTTGGTGGCAATAGTGACCGCATTGGGGCTACCTGCTTGCGCGATAATATCGGCTTCACGCTCATGCTGTTTGGCATTGAGGACGTTATGTTGAATACCTTCTTGCGTCAATAACTCTGAAAGCACTTCACTGGCTTCAATGGTTGCCGTCCCCACCAAAATCGGTGCTTGTTTTTCTTGAATACGTTTGATTTCGCGGATGATGCCTTGATACTTGCCCATTTTACTTAGGAAAATTTGGTCATCAAGGTCAATACGCTGAATCGGTTTGTGGGTTGGGATAATCACCACATCTAGATCGTAAGTTTGTTTAAACTCCGCGGCTTCGGTATCGGCTGTACCGGTCATGCCTGAGAGTTTGTCATACAGACGGAAATAATTTTGGAATGTCGTGGTGGCGAGCGTTTGGTTTTCGGCTTGGATTTCGACCTGTTCTTTGGCTTCAACCGCTTGGTGCAAACCTTCCGACCAGCGGCGACCGGGCATGGTACGCCCTGTGTTTTCATCGACAATGATGACTTCGCCTTCATGCACGATATAGTGAATGTTTTTAACAAATAAATGGTGCGCACGAATCGCAGCTTGAACGTGGGCTAATAGTGGCAAGCGCGTTGGGCTATATAGACTCTCGTTTTCGCCAAGCTCGCCTTTTTCCACCAAGAATTTTTCGATTTTCTCGTAGCCTTTTTCGCTGATTTCGATTTGACGATTTTTTTCATCAATCCAAAAATCCTGCTCACGGTTTTCGCGGTTGCCTTCTTCGGTTTCTGAGCGTTTAAGGCGCGGGATGATGGTGTCAATCAGCCTGTACATAGCCGATGAGTCTTCGGCTTGACCCGAAATAATAAGCGGCGTACGCGCTTCATCAATCAAAATCGAGTCAATCTCATCGATAATACAATAGTTGAGTCCGCGCTGTTTTTTCTCATCTAGGCGAAACACCATATTGTCGCGCAGGTAGTCAAAGCCGTATTCATTGTTGGTACCATAGGTAATATCTGCGGCATAGGCCTCAAATTTTTCCATCGGGTCTTGCTGTGAGTAAATCACGCCGACAGTCAAACCCAAAAAGTCAAACAACGGGCGGTTTAGTTCGGCATCGCGGCTTGCCAAGTAATCATTGACGGTAACCACATGCACGCCTTTACCGCTAATCGCGTTGAGATATATCGCAAGCGTTGCCATCAAGGTTTTACCTTCACCCGTGCGCATCTCGGCGATTTTACCTTCGTGCAGGGTGATACCCCCGATGAGCTGTACATCGTAGTGACGCATGCCAAGGACACGGCTTGAGGCTTCACGACAGACCGCAAAGGCTTCAGGTAAAATCGTATCTAGGCTAGTACCCTGCTCAAACTGGGTTTTAAATTCCGCAGTTTTCTGTTTTAATGCTTCGTCAGAGAGGGGCTGGATTTTGGGTTCTAAGGCGTTGATTTTGTCGACCAACTTACGCATTCGCTTAAGCTCACGGTCGTTTTTGGTGCCGATAACCTTGCCTATCATTTTGCCTAACATACGAGGGTTTTCCTAAAGTGCTCAAATCAATAAGTGCGATGACTTTTAATACGATGACGGTTAATAAAGGTGTTCAAAATAAATTTTGCTATTATATATGGGTTTGCTTTTTTTAGATACAAGGTTATGAGAGCCTGTAAGTTTGAACCGCTCGCCTCATGCGCCTGTTAACTCTTAGGCGATTAATTTCCAATCATTAATTTACGCGCAATACCATCAAGCTTTAGAACGAGACCTGTTAAATAATAAGTTCAATAACCAATTAAATAGGAATCATTGTAAAATGATACGATAAAGCGACTGGATGTTTGCACCTTTTTTGCAGCCTGATTTTTATTACCTTTATCTTTATGAATCCATCCCCATAATTGAGCTTTATTTTCGAGATTTTCATTGTTGAAATTTTCTTGGAAGATTTTAACGTCATCTTTGCCATTATGCTATCGAGTTTGCTATGACTGCCACATTGACGCCACAACAACTGATTCATCAATTACCCAAAGCCGAACTACACGTGCATATCGAAGGCACGTTTGAGCCGGAGCTGATGTTTGCCATCGCTAAACGCAACCAAATTGATATACCCTACCAAACCATTGAAGATGTCAAAAATGCCTACAATTTCCATAATTTACAATCGTTTTTGGATATTTACTATGCCGGCGCAAACGTTTTAGTCAAACAGCAGGATTTTTATGATTTAGCGTGGGCGTATTTTGAAAAATGCCAGGCTGATAATGTGGTGCATACGGAGATTTTCTTTGACCCGCAGACCCATACTGAGCGGGGGGTGGATTTTGCCACCTGTTTTCAAGGGCTTTATCAAGCCAGCTTAGATGCCAAAGCAAAAATGGGTATCACCTCGCATTGGATTTTGTGTTTTTTGCGTCATTTGAGCGAAGACAGCGCGTTTGCCACCCTTGAGCAGGCCTTGCCATTTAAGGATACTATCATTGGCGTGGGGCTTGACTCTAGCGAAGTGGGCAATCCACCCGCCAAGTTTGAACGGGTATTTGCCAAGGCGCGAGCGCTTGGGTTTTTGACGGTTGCGCATGCGGGCGAAGAAGGCGATCCCGCGTATGTTTGGCAAGCATTGGATTTGTTAAAGGTCAATCGTATCGATCACGGTGTGCGCTCGGCAGAAGATGATAAACTCATGCAACGCTTGATAGCGGAGCAAATGCCGTTGACGGTGTGTCCGTTAAGTAATCTTAAACTAAAAGTGGTGCAAGACATGGGTGAGCACAATATCAAAACCATGCTGCACCAAGGCGTGTGCGTGACGGTGAACTCAGATGACCCAGCGTATTTTGGTGGCTATATGAATGACAACTTTGTCGCCATTGAGCAAGCGCTAGCGCTATCAAATGACGATATCAAACAATTAGCCATCAACAGCTTTAAGGCGTCTTTTATAGGGGATGCTGAAAAACAGCATTGGATCTCCAAAATCGCATCGCTTTAAGCTTTTAAATAAGTTTGTAAATAAGCTCGAAAAAATAGGCTTGAAGAAATAAGCTACAAGTAACGTGCATGCCAGCCTTAACCAACCTCACACACCCAACATGGTGCGACAAACGCACCTGTTGCTTAATTTCATAACGTTTAACTATTATGCCCCAGACCATGCCTCACAATCTTGACCATCACACCCCCATGATGCAGCAATATCTTACGCTAAAAGCGGATTATCCGCATGCCTTGGTGCTGTACCGGATGGGCGATTTCTATGAGCTGTTTTTCGATGATGCCAAGCTTGCTGCCGATATTTTGGGCATCACCTTGACCCGACGTGGCAAAGATAAACAGGGCAATATCATCCCGATGGCAGGTGTGCCATTTCATTCGGCAGACGGCTATATTGCTCGGCTGATTAATGCCGGGCAAACCGTGGTGGTCTGTGAACAAGTCGAAGAAGAAAAGCCAGAAGACGGCTCAGAAGACAATCTAGAACACAATCTTGAAGACAACATTGTAGCAAAAGACACTGCAGCCAAAAGCATAGCAAAAAAAACCAGCAAAACAAAAGCCAATGCCGCTAAGATTATGGAACGTAAAGTCGTCCGTACCTTAACCGCAGGAACGCTGACTGATGATAACCTCATCACCCAAGGGCAGACGCCAACCGTCGTCGCGATTAGCTTTGCCAAACAGCAAATGTCGGTGGGATTGGCACAGCTGGATTTGGCACAAGGGCAAATTCGCGTCACTGAGCTTAACTGCGACAGTCATGCCCAGCTACAAAGCGAGCTTGCTAACGCGCTCACCCGCTTTGATCCTAGTGAAGTGCTGATAGATGAGCAGCTGTCTGAGGCGTGGCAACATTTTTTGCAGGACTGTTTGAGGGCAAATAGCCCAACAGCTACCCTGCCGCCGATTTTGTCACAGCCGCACAGCTATTTTCTGCCCAATAACGCGCTTGAACATCTGACCCAGCATCTAAGCGTCACCACGCTGGCAGGATTTGGCATTGAGCAAAAACCGCTTGCCATCTCATCGGCATCGGTTGTGCTGCATTACGGCAAACAGACCCAGCAAGCTGACTTACGCCATATTCGCAGCCTGCAGCTCGAGCATAACGGCGATTTTTTGCAGCTTGATACCATCAGTCAGCAAAATTTGGAAATTTTTAAACCCGTGTTGGCATCGGGTATTTCGCTGTTATCGGTGATTGATCATTGCCAAACGCCGATGGGCAAACGCGCTTTAGTGCATCATTTGCGCCGACCGCTACGCAATGTCACCCTGATTAACCGCAGGCTTGATGCGGTTGAACAACTGATGGCATTACCGATAGCAGCGTTTGAATTGCTTAAACAAACCTTAAGCGAAATCAGCGATATCGAACGGATTGGGGGACGCATTGGCTTGGGTTCAGCAAAACCGACCGATTTGCTCAAATTGCGTCTAAGTCTGGCACAAGCGTTAGCGTTGTCAAAGCAGTTGCAGCAACATTTTGATTTTGCCACCATAACGACGCTAACTGCTGAGACGCCTTTGCTTGCCATGCTTAGCAAACAACTACCTGACTTAGCCTTAACTGATAGCTTTGCCAATATCCATGCCTTACTAGAGCAAGCGATTGTCGATGAGCCACCCGCCCACATCCGTGATGGCGGCATGATAAAAAAGGGCTATGACCCACAGCTTGATGAATTACAAAATCTGCATGGCAATATCGAGCAAACTTTGGAAGCATTGGCGGCGCAAGAGCGGCAAAAAAACAACCTGCCCATGCTTAAAGTGGGCTTTAATAAAGTGAGCGGATTTTATTTTGAACTTAGCGCCCTACAAGCCAAGAACGCGCCTGAGTATTTTACTCGCCGTCAAACGCTCAAAAATGCCGAACGCTTTATCACGCCAGCGCTCAAAACCATTGAAGAATCCTATTTATCAGCTCAAGGGCAAGCGTTGACCCTTGAGAAGCGTATCTATGAAAACCTGCTGGGTCAGCTTAAGTCTCAGCTTGGCGAGGTGCAGCGCCTTGCCAAAGCGATTGGGTACTTGGACGTACTCGCCAACTGGGTCAGCCTAACGCGTTTGCAGAATCGTTCTCATCATAGTAAAAACTGGTGCCGCCCGTTGTTTAATACCACTGATGATAGCGCAAGCCTCAATATCCAAGGCGGACGCCATATCGTGGTTGAAGCAGGTCAACAGCGCCAAGCTCACCATCAGACGGCATCGCTTTACCCATTTGTCGCCAATGACTGTGTCATGGGAACAGCCACCCAACTTGAACGCTTAATGCTCATCACAGGCCCCAATATGGGCGGTAAATCGACCTACATGCGTCAAACCGCGCTTATCGTACTACTTGCTTGTTGTGGCGCGTATGTCCCTGCGCAGTCGGTGACACTCGGTCGTATTGAGCGGATTTTTACCCGCATTGGCTCAGCAGATGACTTGGCAAGTGGTAAATCAACCTTTATGGTCGAGATGATTGAAACCGCCAATATCATGAACCAAGCCAATGCCAACTCATTGGTACTCATGGATGAAGTCGGTCGTGGCACCAGTACCCAAGATGGTCTAGCAATTGCGCATGCGTGCGTGAATTATTTAGCAGAACAAATCGGCTGTTTGACCCTATTTGCCACCCATTATTTTGAGCTCACTGAATTGGCTGAGCGCCACCCCAAAATGTTTAATCAGCACCTTGTCACCCAAGAAATCAACGGGCAGTTACTACTACTGCATAAAATCGCACCCGGGGCAACGCATCGCAGTTTTGGATTGCATGTCGCCAAAATGGCAGGTTTGCCGCAAGCCTTATTAGCCCAAGCGCAATATTATTTAGATAACCAAAGTGAACAAAAAAGCTTGCCAAACAATCCTTTACCCTATCCACCAAAAGATGAGCAGCAAATGGGGCTAGATTTGCAAAGTGCCGCGGCTGACTATCAAACGTTGAAAACTGATGAATATAAACTTACTCAGCAACTAACAGCCCTAAACCCTGACGAGCTGACGCCGAAACAGGCGTTAGAATTTATTTATTCATTAAAGGAATTGTTAAAAAAAGCGTAACGCGCTAAAATAATACGATTGTATTTTTTATGCTTTTAACATTTGTGCAACTAAAAAAAGGTAGCCACCGCCATGACTTTCGTCGTTACTGATAACTGTGTTCGTTGTAAATATACTGACTGCGTTGAAGTCTGTCCTGTGGACTGTTTCTATGAAGGTCCGAATTTTTTGGTCATCCATCCTGATGAGTGTATTGACTGTGCGCTGTGTGAGCCAGAATGCCCTGCCAATGCGATTTTTTCTGAAGATGAAGTGCCAAAAGGTCAAGAAATATACATCGAACTGAATGCAGAACTCGCTGAAAAATGGCCAAACATCTCAGCCATGCACGACCCACTACCCGATGCCAAAGAATGGGATGGCGTACCTAATAAATTACAGTATATTGAAAGATAGCCTTTCTAACATACGCCATTTAGGTGATTTTTAGCAAGATGCTATAAACAAGATTCCATAAAACAGCATATAGAACGAGGACGGCAATCAGTGAATATTGATTGCCGTTTTTATATTGTCATTTCTTATTATGCCAGCCTTGGTATTATGCCAACGTTGTTTTCTATCTGCTTAACTTAACCTCTTTAACTTAGCCTATTTTTTTGCAAATTGATTATGAAAAAAAACGCGCTATGGATTAGCGCGTTTTTAGTGTCACAACAACATCAGCCTTTTACGGCACTGCCCCAAACTGGCACCACAGTTTGCATCAATGGTTTTAACAGTTTGATATTTGCCGCAAAGATAGAACCTGTTTGCATCGCATTGTGTGCGCCTGTATGGTCAACCACAGTACCGCGCGCTTCAGTGACAATCAATTCACCGGCACAGATATCCCAAGGTTTGATAGACATTTCAAAATAACCATCAAACCGTCCCGCTGCTACATATGCCAAATCTAACGCGGCTGAACCAACACGGCGCACTTGACCGCCTTGTTCGCAGATTTTTTGTAAGCTTTCAAAATGCTCTTTGGCATACGATACTTTACCTTCCGCGCGGTTACGCTCAAGCGGATGACCTGTGGTAAAAAAGCCGCCATCAATGGTTTTATGCTCACTGACGCTGATACGGCGTTGGTTGAGGCGCGCGCCTTTACCACGACTGGCTGAGAACATCTCATCACGCACTGGGTCATAGATGATGCCATGTTCGGTGACGCCATTTTTTTGCACCCCGATTGAGACACAAAAATGCGGTAAGCCATGAATAAAGTTGTGGGTACCATCTAATGGATCAATGACCCAGCACCAGTCTTTATCATTGCCCTTGCCTTCTTGTAGCCCAAACTCTTCACCCAAAAATGAGTGGGTTGGGTAGCTTTCTTTGAGCATCGCGATCAATAATTCTTCGCTGTAACGGTCGATTTCGGTCACCAAACCATCTAAGCCTTTGCTTTCAATCGTGAAATCTAGCTTGTGGCGATTGTTGTGTGCATTTAAAATCTCTTGACCTACTTTTTGTGCAGCGCGGGCTGCCATGACGACCATCGGTTCCATAATTGACCTTTTGTTGAAGGATAAAAATCTAAAATTTATGACAAAATCGTTTGCATCTGTTTGACCACACCCGCGACATCTAGCCCACAATCGGCTAATTGCTGCTCAGGGCTGCCATGCGCGATATATTTATCGGGGATACCGATATTAAGTAGCGTTGGCAAGGTTTGGCTTGTTTTTGCTGCTTGGGCAACGAGGTATTCATTGATCGCACTACCGGCACCGCCCATGATTTGGTGTTCTTCAAGGGTAACAATGGAGCAGTTTTGCGCCAATAGAGTATCCAGTAATTCGCTGTCTAACGGTTTAACGAACCGCATATTATAAACAAAAAACATCGTTGTTGGGTAAGTTTCGGCTAAGTTTTGACACGCCGTGACCGCCGTCTTTACCATGGTACCAAAAGCAAGCACTGCAACTTTTTTCGTCACGTTGCTCGTACCTGCTGCAGTGGCATCAATAGTCTGCTCTAGCTCTGCCTTACCGATTGGGTACATCGCTTGGTTTTTATCAATCTCTGCCCCAATGCCATTACCGCGTGGATAACGCACCGCAGAGGGTCCCATATGCTTATAACAGGTATTAAGTAAGTTATAGCACTCATTTTCATCTTTTGGACAAGCAATCACCATATTAGGCACAGTTCGCATAAAGGCGATATCAAACACCCCCGCATGAGTCGCACCGTCTTCACCGACCAAGCCTGCACGGTCAATGGCGAACATCACGTTGAGATTTTGCAAAGCCACATCGTGAATCAGTTGGTCATAGCCACGTTGTAAAAATGTGGAATAAATCGCGACAATCGGCTTGACGCCTTGGGTTGCCATACCACCCGCTAGGGTCACTGCATGTTGCTCGGCAATCGCCACATCAAAGAATTGACTTGAAAAGCGCTTGGCAAATTCGGTCATGCCTGAGCCTTCAGCCATCGCAGGGGTGATTGCCATCAGTTGTTTGTCAGTGGCGGCTTTATCGCAGATAAACTCACCAAACACTTGCGAGTATTTTTTGGCGGGAGTAGCTACGGGCTTTTGGCTGTCAACTGGCACAGATTTTTCTTGCGCTGGGTTGATTTTTTTGAGTTTGGTAATGGCATGATAAGTAATCGGGTCGCATTCTGCCGGTAAAAAGCCTTTACCTTTGACCGTATGCACATGAACGAGTACCGCACCTTGTAACTGCTTCACCCGTTCAAATACCTGCGTCAATTTGGCAACATCATGCCCATCAAACGGTCCAAAATACTGAAAACCGATGGCTTTAAATAAGTTTTCAGGGAACACTTCATCAATGAGTTTATTGGCGATTTTCTCAGGTAATGTCTCTAACTGAGAGGGTTTAGGAATACCTTTTTCTGCCAATTTTTCGACAATTTTATTGGGCAGGCGCGAGGTCCAATCATCTAAGGCTTCATTTGCCATGTGCAAATAATGACGAATACGGCGGTCTTCACTGGAGATGACGCGCTTGGTAAAAATCGCATCACCGTTTTTATCGATATCGACTGCCAAACCACGCTGCCAGAGGGTGGCTAAATGTTTAGAAAATCCGCCCGTTGCCTGTGAGATTGACATGTCATTATCGTTGAGCACCACAATCAAATCGGCATTTTGCTGCACCGCGTCATTCATCGCTTCAAACGCCATGCCGCCTGTCATAGCACCATCACCGACGATGCTAACCACTTTGTCATGTTTGCCTAAATAGCGCATAGCAAGCGACATGCCTAGCCCTGCAGAAATCGCCGTCGATGAATGCCCAACGCCAAAAGTATCATACTCAGACTCATGACGCTCAGGGAAAGCAGTCAGCCCATGTTGGCTACGAATGGTGGTGAGCTTGTCACGGCGACCTGTTAAAATTTTGTGGGGATAGGCTTGGTGCCCTACGTCCCAGACAATTTGGTCTTTGGGTGAGTTAAAGACATAATGTAGTGCAATGGTCAGCTCAACGACGCCAAGGTTAGAACCAAAATGCCCGCCACTGACGCCCGTTGTATACAACAAAAACTCGCGCAGCTCATTGGCTAATTGCTGTAATTGCGCGATACTCATTTTTTTTAGGTCATCAGGACTGTCCACCCCATCGAGCAGCGGCGTATGCGGCTTTAGCATAGGAATGGTATCAAAGGTTTTTAATGGGTATTTTTGGTTAGCTATTTTAGTTTTTGACATATCTTGGCTGACACTTTTCATTGCTTACAGGCACTCGATGAGCCCTGTTGACACAGGTGAAAAAAATAAATGGTAAAACGCACAATGACTATTAACACCTTATTGTTGGCACAAAATTGGCACAAGATACGGGCACAAAGTTGACAGACTGCCAAAGCGTTGGGCGCTTGAAAATCGAGGTGACTAAGCTAGCATTACCAGCTTTGAATTGCCAATGTGGCGCATGAATGTGGCATAATAGCATTTTTTTGTTGATTAAACATCAAACCTCGCTATTTTAGATTGTATCTTATAGCTTCTATAAAGTTTAGCTTAGCGCCTTGAATTTTTGATAAATTTTGACAAAAAAGTTACCTCAGATAGGATGCGAGCCTAGCTTGCGGCTTATTGATAAGATGCGTAATGACGCTATCCTTCTTGATATTTTAATCAATGCCTTCATGTAAAGGGCACTTTTATTTTTGGGTTTACCGACTTGGTTCAGTTGTTTGGGTCAGTGGGTCATTTTTTTGGAGTAGTGGGTGTCGTATCAATTTATCACGCAAGCAACCTTACCAACAGCGCATGGGCTATTTGATATTCATGTGTTTGAAGATACGGACGACACGGCACGCGATGCGTTTGGCAATCGCAAGCATGAACACGTCATGCTGACGGCAGGCTTACCCATGGCCGATAAATCCAAAATCCCATTGGTACGCATTCATAGCGAATGTTTGACAGGGGATGCCTTTAGTTCGCTTAAATGCGACTGTGGCCCCCAGCTCAATGCCACCATGCAGATGATTCAAGCTTATGCTAAAGATGGCGGCTGCGGGGCGATTTTATATTTGCGCCAAGAAGGACGCGGGATTGGACTGACCAACAAAATCCGAGCTTACGCATTGCAAGACCAAGGACATGATACGCTTGATGCCAATTTGCTGCTCGATTTACCTGCCGATGCTCGCACCTATGAAATGTGCAAGCCGATGCTTGAGCATGTCGGTGTGGACAAGGTAAAGCTGATAACCAACAACCCCAACAAAATTGACTATCTCAATGATATTGGTATTGAAGTGGTAGCGCGCGTACCGCTGTTGGTGGGTGTTAACCCCCACAATGAAGCCTACCTCAATACCAAAAAAGCGCGCATGGGGCATATGATTGAGAATGGATTATAGAATTCACTCTCATGACATAACATAAAACCCATTGTTTATTTTTACCATAAATTAATCCCTAGCGCGCCCAGCATCATTTTTGCTCCCACAATCAGCAGCAGACCACCAAACATGCGCTTTAAGGTATTAGCAGGCAATTGGTGCGCCAATTTTGCCCCCACTTTGGCAAATAGATAACTCATCACTGAAATACACAAAAACGCGGTGATGTGTACAAAGCCAATCGCCTCAGCGGGCAATCCTTGTACATCTTTACCAAAGAACATAAACCCGAGCGCCCCTGCAATGGCAATCGGTAAGCCACAGGCTGCAGACGTACCCACCGCTTGTTGCATGGTTAAACCAAACCGGCTCAAAAACGGCACGGTAAAACTGCCACCGCCAATACCAAAAATCGCCGATGCTGCGCCAATCAAGCCCCCGACCCCTGTTTGCACAGGCGCAGATGGCAAGTGAGTGGTCGCGACAACTTCCGATTTTTTAGCCAAAAGCATTTTTAGCCCCATAAATAGCGCCATGCCAGCAATCAAAAACGCCAAGACCTTACCATGCAATAAATCTGCGATATAAGCACCAACAAAACTACCAACCACCAAGCCAATTGACATGTTGCGCCATACATCCCAGCGCACGCCACCGCGCTTATTGTGCGATTGCATGGAGCTTATCGATGTCACCACAATCGTGGCAAGCGATGTCCCTACCGCCAAATGGGTAATGACATCGCTTGGATAGCCATACGCTTTAAAAATCGCCATCAGCACAGGTACGATAATCAATCCGCCACCGACACCAAACAGACCCGCACAAGTGCCAGCAAATGCCCCCGCCAGCAAAAACCACAGATACATCATTTTTTGCATTTCCTTTGATTAAAAATAGCGTTAGTATAGCAAACTTATCTTTTTGTCGTTTGTAACATTGTGCCTAAGCTTATGAACCCAACCCTATGTAACCATCCCCATGAGAATTGATTCGCTTTGCCATACCCATTTAGCCAGCACCCACTCAACCAACAGCCAGCTGATTGAGTGGATGGTGCTAAGCTATCAAGCGCAGTCGCCCACCGACCATAACCGACCGCATTTTAGCCGACCCCATTTGTTGACTGCCGATACCCAATCAGGCGGACGTGGTCAACATGGCAGAACATGGCAATCACCGCTAGGCAATGTTTATTTATCGCTGTATGTGCCGACACAAGCCTATGCTTGGCAGCAAAATCTTTGCTTATCTTATCGATTAGATGGTCGCTTGTCACTGTGCGTGGGTTATCAGCTCAGTCAAATCCCTATCATAGAACACATCAACCAAACAAGACTGGCAAAGCATTTGCCCACCATTGGCGTCAAATGGGTGAACGATGTGGGTTTTTATCAACCACAAGACAACCTACCTGACCAATTTCAAAAACTCTCGGGTATTTTGATAGAGCCTGTCAATGTCGCAGGTCACATGCTAGGGGTCGTCATCGGTGTGGGGGTCAATATTGCCCATGCCCCTGTGCTGACCGAGCAAACCCAAGAAGGCTTAAACTACCAAGCGATAAGCCTGCAAGATTTGACAGCGCAGCGCTTACAGCCCCGTGAATTTTATCAGCCCATTACCGATGCCATAGCTAATGCGATTGGGCAATTTAATCAGCTGCAAGCGACTGAAGCAAGTCAACAATTTATCCATGATTTTGCCCAAAAAGACGTATTAAAAAACAAGCATTTGCAAATTCATAACGCCTTATCTGAGCAATCAATAACAGGCATTGCAACAGGTATCGATGCGCAAGGCTGTCTACTGATTGAGCAAGCAGATGGCAGCACACAAACGATTTGGACAGGCACCATTCAAGTTTTGGATTCAGCCGTTTCATCATTGTAAATAAATAAACACAAATAAAGCATCCCATTCAAAGGTTCTCACTTATGACAAAACTTTGGCTAGACTTGGGTAATACCCGCTTAAAATATTGGCTCACGGACGATAGCGGTCAAGTGCTGGATCATGCGGCTGAGCAGCATTTGCAAGCCCCTGCCGAATTGCTCAAGGGGTTGACCTTTCGGCTTGAACGACTCAATCCTGACTTTATCGGGGTATCATCCGTGCTTGGACAAGCCGTCAATAATCACGTCGCAGAAAGCCTAGAGCGATTGCAAAAACCGTTTGAATTTGCCCAAGTCCATGCCAAGCATGCGCTGATGTCGAGCGATTATAACCCTGCCCAACTTGGCGTTGACCGCTGGCTACAAATGCTCGGTATCATCGAGCCTAGCAAAAAACAATGCGTGATTGGCTGCGGCACTGCCGTTACCATTGATTTGGTCGATCAGGGTCATCACTTGGGGGGCTATATTTTTCCCAGTATCTATTTGCAGCGCGAGTCGCTATTCTCAGGAACGCGCCAGATTAGTATTATTGATGGCACTTTTGATAGTATAGATTCAGGCACCAATACCCAAGACGCAGTGCATCATGGTATTATGTTATCTATTGTCGGGGCCATTAATGAAACAATTCATCGCTACCCTCAATTTGAAATCACCATGACAGGCGGTGATGCCCATACTTTTGAGCCGCACCTATCAGCCAGCGTGGAAATTCGGCAAGACTTGGTATTGGCGGGACTACAGCGTTTTTTTGCCGCTAAAAAATAACACTAAAAATCAAAACTAAAAACTAAAAACTAAAAATCAGAAATAAAATTAACCGTTAAGAAAAAAAAGGAAATCACCGATGAAAAAAATCATTCAAACCACAAGCATCGCCTTACTCACTACGAGCCTATTGACCGCCTGTATGACTGCGCCCACCTTGCCCGCCAAACCAACGCCTTCAACAGTCAACCAGCCCGCCAATGCCACTCGCACGGTCACGCTTGCGCTGGGTCAAAACATCTTTGTTAAAGAACACCAGCTAAATCTGACTTTTGATAAAGTGCTCAATGATAGCCGCTGTGCCACAGGCGTACAGTGTATTTGGGCAGGCAATGCTACAGTAGCGGTTACGGCTATGACAACCACCTCTCGCCCACAAACCCTCAACCTATCGATTGGGGATTTGCGCGGTGACTTGCGTCAAACACAGCGTTTTGCCAATATGGATATTACCTTGACTGCGCTATCATCCACGCCTGTGTCCAGTCAATCTGCTGCCACGTCAATGAGCAATCTGCCTACTATCACCTTGACGATTAAGCAAATTCCTTAATTGTTATATCCCTAAAAAAGTCATAAAAAAAAGGGGTTAATTGCCCCTTTTTTTATACCCAATCAGTGATTTAAACCGTTGCCACCATCGGGGCTTCACGTTCAACTTTTAATTTCAAAATGCGCGATGTTGAAGTTTCCAGAATGGTAAACTTATAGGCACCGATATCAATGGTTTGATTGACTTCTGGGACATCGGTCAACTGCGAAATCAAATACCCGCCAATGGTGAACTGATCGGCATCGAGTAGCAAATCCGGATCGTCAAGCTCCAAACGTAGTTGGTGCAAACTTGCTGTGCCATTCACAATCCAATAATCGTCATAAGGGATAATTTCTAAGGTTTCATCTTCATCAGGGAACTCACCTGCAATCGCCTCTAGCACATCAAGCGGTGTCACTAATCCTGCGACTTGACCGTATTCATCAATCACCATTGCCAAATTACCTTTGGCTTTTTTGAGCATATTGAGCAGTTTTAGATTGTCAATGCTCTCTGACACAAACACAGGCTGCTGCTTGTTAAGTAAGGGTTTAATGGCGGTTTCAATATCTGCGACATTGTTATCGAGCAAATCCAAAAAGTCTTTGGCGCGTACTACCCCAAGCACTTTATCAATGGTATCTCGGCACACAGGGAACAAACTATGCGGCGTATCAAGCAATTGCGCGCGCATTTCTTCGCGGCTACCGTTGATATTGACCCAAGAGATATCATTGCGCGGCGTCATGATGGTATGTACATCGCGCTCATTGAGCGCTAATACGCCACTAATCATATAACGCTCTTCTTGCGCAAAGGGCATACTATCAAAATCAAAATGCTCTGAATTATTCTCTGGGGTAACCGCTTCTTCGGTTTTACCACCCATTAAACGTAAAATCGCATCCGCGGTACGGTCACGAATCGGAATTTGATTTTCATATTTGGTTTTATTGCGTTTGGCTACTTGGTTAAACGCTTCAATCAAAATTGAGAACGCAATCGCCGCGTACAAGTAACCTTTTGGCATATGAAAGCCCAGTCCTTCGACAATCAAGCTAAAGCCAATCATCAGTAGGAAACTTAAGCATAAAATCACCACGGTCGGGTGACGACCGACAAACTCCGTCAAGGCTTTGGAAGCAGCCACCATCAATATCATGGCAATGATCACTGCCGCCATCATAATTTCAAGGTGTTTTGCCATACCTACGGCAGTAATCACCGCGTCAAACGAGAACACCGCATCTAAAATCACAATCTGTGCAACAACCGCCATAAACCCAGCTTGCACTTTGCTTTGGTTGGTATGTTCAGGTTTTCCTTCTAGCCGCTCATGCAGCTCTGTCGTTGCCTTAAACAGCAAGAACACCCCGCCTACCAATAAAATAATATCGCGAACCGATAAATCAAAACTTCCCAAGGTGAGCACAGGATCGGTTAAGGTAATGAGCCATGAAATCATGGATAAGAGCACCAATCGCATGAGTAATGCTAGACCTAGACCTAAATTTCGGGCTTTAGCGCGCTGATGCGGCGGGAGTTTATTGGCTAAGATGGCAATAAAGACAAGATTATCAATACCTAAAACAATCTCAAGAATGACAAGCGTCGCAAGGCTTAGCCACGCTGACGGGTCAGATAGTAGTTCTAACATAGTGGGTCAGTTATTCTCTTGTTATGAGGGTCAAAAAATCAACAAACAGCAAAAACGAAAAATCAGCCGTTACCTTAGCAAATCATAGCAAAAAATCAATGACAATTTGTGTCTGCTTTTGTAGATGGCACGCCAATTGTGCCAATACATCACTTGATATTTAACCTTACCCAAACCCTACATAGCTACTGCATCAACTGACTTTGCCAAAAAATATACTGATAAGTCATTTTATTTGATTCACAAATTGTTGATTTAGGTTAAATTAATCCATAGGACAGCGAAACTTCATTATGACTTTACAAGGATCAGTATATGTCAAATCATCGCTTTATGCGCCGTGCCGCCAAAGGATTGCTTTTTTCTTCCATCGCATTTTCTGCATCTTCTTATGCCTCAAGCTATTACAACTGTGCCAATGCCACTGGCTGTGTCGCAGTCACTACCCTCACCGCCACCTCAGATTATGCAAAAACCAAATACCCTATCGTACTTGCTCACGGGCTTGGTGGCTGGAGCAAAATGTTTGGTTTGGTCGATTATTTTAATGGCATCCCTCAAGATCTCACCAAAAATGGCGCAAGTGTGTATGTGACCAAGACATCAAGTGTCAATGACACCGAAGTGCGCGGTGAGCAGCTACTCCAACAAGTCAAAACCATCATTGCCATCACCGGCAGCCCAAAGGTTAACTTAATCGGTCATAGCCAAGGTGGGATTGATATTCGCTATGTCGCGGGTGTGGCGCCATCGCTAGTCTCGTCTGTGACAGCGATTTCCAGCCCTGAGCAAGGCTCAAAAATGGCGGATTGGACAGTCAAGATGGTGACTGAAGGCAGTGCGGCTGATGGCTTACCCGCTGGCGAATTTAATACCGCCTCTTTAATGGCAATCAAGTTTTTTGAATTGGTGGGCGGTGCGATGGATATCGGATCTGGCGTGCCACTCAATCAACTGCAGCAGCAAGATGGCTGGGCAGCCGTCAATGCACTCACCACCAATTATGCGGCCAAATTTAACCAAAAATTCCCTGCAGCCATGCCGACCAGTTATTGTGGATACCCAAAAGACACGGTGGTCAATAATGTACGTTATTACTCATTTAGTGGCGACCAAACTATGACCATGCTTGTCGATCCCTCTGATACGGTGTTGGGGTTAACGGGTTTGTCATTCAATGGCGAAGCCAATGATGGTCTTGTCTCACCCTGTTCAAGTCGTCTGGGTGCAGTGATTCGTGATAACTATAAAATGAATCATATGGATTCAGTCAATCAGGTATTTGGCATTGTCAGTTTGCTAGAAACCAATCCATTGACTGTCTATCGCAACCAAGTCAATCGCTTAAAACGTCAATCGTTGTAAGCTTATGCCTATGGTTCCTTCAAACAACCCTGACACAAACCAACGAACGATAAACTGGCTAATAATCGTATTAGCCAGTAGCATCATCGCATTATTGATAGCCTGCATCCTGTGGTTAAAACCTAAGGACGCTGTCAAAACAGCCAATCCTTTGCAGCATGATGCCGCTAGTACGATGCCATCTGGTGGATTGCCGTCCCATCAAACCGTAACGCTCGCCAACGCATCCTCCGTCACCGCGAACACTGCCCCCTTGCCCACATCGCTGCCCAAATCGCTACAAGGCACCCAAGTCGATGGCGAAATTATCATCGATGAAAATAAGCAATTGGTGGTGACCGCGGGTTTGCGCCGACTGTTTGATTATTTTTTGTCCGCACAAGGGGAAGAGCCGTTAACCCAGATTGAACAACGGGTGATTGCCTATATTCGTGAACATACGCCTGAGCCTGCCGCAAGCCAAGCGGTTAACATTTTTCAAAATTATCTCACCTATTTGACTGCGGTCAGCCAGCTAGATAAGCCTAAAGCACAGTCCAATCCCAACGTCAGCGCATTAGATTTATCTGCGATTAAGAACCAACTACGCGCAGTACAACAGCTGCAAGCCCGCTATTTTGACGCCAAAACCCGTGAAGCCTTTTTTGGCGATGAACAAGCCCTCAATGACTACAACATGACGGTCGTCGAAGCCAACCAAAACGCGCAACTGAGCAATGACCAGCGCCAAGCCATCATTGATAAGGCACAAACTGCCTATATCGCCAGTGTTAAAGACCCAAATCTACAGACAAAGCTAACCGAGCAGCGCAATATTGACAAGTTATTGGCGCAAACGCAGCAAATGCAGCAGCAAGGGGCAACGCAAAGCCAAATCAATGCCTTGCGTAGTCAATACGTCTCGCCTGAAGCGGTCAAACGGCTTGAGCAGCTTGACCAGTCCGAAGCGCAATTTGCGCAGCGTGTGGCAACTTATCAGACACAGTCTAACCAAATACTGAGCAAATTGGGTAATGTGCCGCAAGCACAGCAACAAATTGTGGCGTTACAGCAGACGATGTTTACGCCTGAAGAACGGCTACGCCTAGATGTATTGACAAAGCAGCGTTAACTTCCCCGTTAAAATGAGTTAAAGGAGTTAAATGCCCTGTTGAATTGCCATAAGCTGTTGAATTACCACAGGCGCGTTTGAGCCTATTTTACCCGGTAGCGGGCTGAACGTGCGTGGGCATCCAAATTTTCTTCCACCGCCAATATATCGGCGGTTTTTGCCAGCATTTGGCTACCTTGCTCGCTACAATAAATAATCGAAGATTTCTTTTGAAAATCATACACGCCAAGCGGTGAACTAAAGCGTGCGGTACCTGACGTTGGCAACACGTGATTAGGGCCAGCGCAATAATCGCCAATCGCTTCAGGGGTATAGCGCCCCATAAAGATAGCACCCGCATGACGGACATCTTTGAGCATTGCCTCTGGGTCATCTACCGATAATTCCAAATGCTCAGGCGCAATGCGGTTAATCACCTCAATACCCTCTGCGCGGTCTTTCACCAAAATCAGCGCGCCACGGTTGGCAATCGCTGCTTTAGCGATGTCAGCTTTTGGCAAATCTACTAAGGCTTTTTCGATTTCCTGCGCAACTTTTTTAAGTAACGGCTCAGATGGGGTGACAAAAATCGCTTGCGCGACAGTATCATGCTCAGCTTGCGACAATAAATCCATGGCTAACCAGTCGGCTTTATCATTTGCCACACCTTCGGCATATACCAGTACTTCCGAGGGGCCTGCAATCATGTCAATGCCCACTTGCCCAAACACGGCGCGTTTGGCGGCTGCCACGTATTTGTTGCCAGGTCCTGTGATTTTATCGACTTGTGGGATGGTGTTAGTACCATAAGCCAACGCTGCCACCGCTTGCGCGCCCCCAATGGTAAAGACTTTATCCACACCCGCCAAATAAGCGGCCGCCAATACCAAGGGATTTAGTTCACCATGCGGGGCAGGCACCACCATGATAATTTGTCCGACCCCTGCCACTTTGGCGGGTAACGCATTCATCAAGACGCTAGATGGATAACTTGCCAGCCCACCTGGCACATAAATACCCACTTTATCGAGTGGCGTAACTTGTTGTCCAAGCGTATTACCTAGCGCATCTTGATACGTCCAGCTTTCTTGCCGTTGGCGCTCGTGAAAAGATGTGACGCGCTGTGCCGCCAGTTCAAGCGCTTGCTTGATTGTAGGATTTAACCCATCAAATGCTTGTTTGAGCTTTTCTTGTGAAATCTCTAGCTCAGCAAAGGTTTTGGCAGGATGGTTGTCAAATTGTTGGGTCAACTTTAACACCACCTTATCCCCACCCTGACGCACTTGCGCGATAATATCATCGACCGTAGCCAGTAGCGCTGGATCATTTACCGTTTCAAAAGCAAGCAGCTCTGTCAATTCCTGCTCAAAACTGGCTTGTTGGCTATTTAACAATCGCATGGTATTCCCCTAAGAATAAAAAATGACTAACCCATAGCATAACAAATTTTTCATGGATGAAAGCGGCTTTTTAGCCTGCACAGCTTCGTCAACCCATCAAAATTCGCGCATCAAAATCGACGCATCAAAATCAGCTAAACTGAGCCAACCCGTCACCGCTTTTAGTTTTCGCCCAGTTAAAAAAGACGTCTTAATAACGTCTTTTTTTAATCTTCAATGTTTTAATTTTCAATGTTTTCATCTTCCATGTTTTAATCGGCATAGCCAGCTTCAATAATGCTGTAGATTGTCGAGTGCATACACAAAGGTTTGGATTTTTGCACCATTATCAAGCGTGGCGGTTACTTCGATGCGCTGATAGGCTTCACCTTCAAACTCATCTAGCCGCGCCCAATGATTGACCAAATCATCCGACGAAAACACCCATCCCGCTACCATGTCGCCTTGTTCATCTGGGATGACTGCAGGAAAACCGAGCGCCGAGCCCCAACCGCCATCTGGCATCAACTGCCCACGAATAGTCGCGGGCTGCCAACTGCCGTTGTTGATGGGTGTCATGATACTGTGGTTGTCGCGATTGGGCGCTAGCGTGCCATACACAAAAAGATGCTGCATCATGGTGATTTTTGAACCGTTACTGGGTGTTATCAGCGATGCTTTGCTTGAAACTTTCAATGATTGGCTCAAGCAGGGCAAATTTGCGTTTATAACTGACTTGATTGACAATCAAACGCGAAGAGACTTGGCAAATCTCTTGGCGCGGCTCTAGACCATTGGCTCTTAAGGTATTACCGGTATCGACCACATCCACAATCAAATCACCCAAGCCCACCAATGGCGCAAGTTCCATGGAACCATAGAGTTTAATCACATCCACTTGTTCACCACGACTGGCAAAAAACGCGCGCGTCACATTGACATATTTGGTAGCAATTCGAAGACGACGACTGGGTAATTGTAGCCCCACTTTACCTGCCGTCATCAAACGGCATTTGGCAATTTGTAGGTCGAGCAATTCATATAAATTGCTTGAGCCATGCTCCATCAGCACGTCTTTACCCGCTACACCAAAATCTGCCGCCCCATGCTCCACATAGGTTGGCACGTCACTGGCGCGTAAAATCAAGATTCGCACGTCAGCATGCGTGGTCGGAAAAATAAGTTTACGTGATTCTTCTGGGTCTTCAAGTAGTTCGATACCTGCCTTTTTTAGTAGGGGTAAGGTATCTTTTAAGATTCGCCCTTTGGATAACGCTAAGGTAAGACCGTTATAATTGGCATCATTTGCTTGTGTCATTGTCTTATACCTGTTATTCGCCTTTTACCCGCTCAATGGTGATGCCCAAGCCGCGCAGTTTATCTTCCACATACTCATAACCACGGTCAATGTGGTAAATGCGCTCGATACAGGTCTCGCCTTGGGCTGCCACCGCTGCCATTACCAGTGACATAGAGGCGCGTAAATCGGTTGCAATGACAGGCGCGGCATTGAGCTTATCGACGCCTTGAACAACGGCAGTATGGCCATCGACTTTGATATTTGCCCCCATACGTTGCAGCTCAGGCACATGCATGTAACGATTTTCAAAAATATTTTCAATAATGGTACTGGTGCCTTCTGCAATACAGCAAACTGTCATGAGCTGCGCTTGCATATCAGTTGGAAACGCCGGGTGTGGTAATGTGCGGATATCAACCGCTTTTGGACGACCTGCCATTTTGACATTAATCCAGTCGCTGCCAACAGTGACTTGGGCGCCCATTTCTTCAAATTTTTTAAGCACCGATTGCATCAAGCTTGCTTCGGTTTTTTTGGCAGTCACTTCCCCGCCTGTCATCATGGCAAGCGCAAGATATGAGCCGGTTTCGATACGGTCTGGTACGACTGAGTACTCACAGCCATTTAATTTGTCAACGCCTTCAATGGTCATATAAGCGGTGCCAATGCCTTCAATTTTTGCGCCCATTTTGACAAGCATATTAGCCAGATCAACCACTTCTGGTTCACGCGCACAGTTTTCTAAGTGCGTGGTTCCTTCTGCCAATGCCGCTGCCATGATGGTGTTTTCAGTACCGCCAACCGTGACCACATCAAAGGTAAAATGACAACCTTTTAGCCGACCGCTAGCGGGTGCTTTGGCTTTGACATAGCCATTTTCAACGGTAATGGTCGCTCCCATCGCTTCCAAGGCTTTTAGATGTTGGTCGACAGGGCGTGAGCCAATTGCGCAGCCACCGGGCAGCGACACTTCAGCCTGCCCAAAGCGCGCAAGCAGCGGTCCCAATACCAAAATCGATGCACGCATGGTTTTGACTAGCTCATACGGGGCATAGTAGCTATTGATGGTACTGGTATCGCAGGTCACCGTATCGCCGTTCTTTTCAATGGTAATACCCGTGCCCGCAATCAATTTGACCAAGGTATTGACGTCTTTGAGTGTCGGTACATTGTGCAGGGTGACTGGGGTTTCTGCCAAAATCATTGCCGCAAGCAAGGGCAATGCCGCATTTTTTGCGCCAGAGATGACCACTTCCCCTTTGACTTGAGTGCCACCCGTGATTAAAAATTTATCCATGTGTTTCTCCTAAAAATGGCTTATTGCGCAGCTTGTTTGGCTTGCATCTCATGCCACTGGGCATAGGTCAACGCTTGGATATTGAGTGCATGGATTTCACCTGACGCAAATTTATCCGAGACCAACCCCAACACGGCTTGTTGACGTGCGACAGCACGTTTACCCTCAAAGCTGTCATCCACCACGCGCACATCAAATTTGTTGCCTTGATTGGCGGCTTCGATTTTGCCACTCGGAAAATGGGGTTGTAGTAAAGTAATTAAATCTTGTGCGTTCATGGGAAATACCTAATAAAAGAGGGGTAAAATTATACTATTTTGCTGCGTAGCATAGCATAATTTTTGCTAAGTTTATACGTTATACAAAATGCTTAATTTACGCTAAAAGCGTCCTTAATCCATGTAGGCATGGGCATAACAGCCTGCCCTGCAACTTGAACGCCTTCATAACTTACCACATCAAAGCGAATATCAAAGTTATCAAATTGTGGATGCGCTTGTAAAAAAGCTGCGGTAGTTTTAATGATTTTACGTTGTTTGGCGGGGGTGATACTGTCTAAACTTGTGCCAAATTGGCTGGCTTTTCGTTGACGCACTTCGACAATGACTAAGCAAGGGATTTTTTGCGTCGGCTCAAGCATCACCAAATCAAGCTCGCCCAAGTTTTTGTAGTGCCAGTTTTTGGCAAAAAACGTTAAACCTTGCGCTTCAAGGTAGCCTTTAGCGAGGGTTTCATAATAGTCGCCTTGGCGCTGTTTTGGGGCGGTGAGTTTCATTGCTGCGTTATTTTACTGTTGCAAAGGCTTTTTCTAAAGCGGCACAAGTTAGGTATTTTTGCTGTAATTTTGCCAAATAATACGCTTGATTATTATCGATAAAGCCATCCAAAATCCCTGAGTAATTTTGACCAATCCCACATCGTTTCTGTTGTCGATTCCAACTGACCGGTATTACCAACGGTTTTTTTAAAATCAGCTTGTTGTTTTGACAAGTCAGCTTTGCCACACTATCAATGCGATAATTATGCGGTTTACCCCCATCATAATTACTGGCTAATGCCACAACGATATCGTTGGGTTTTAGTGAGCTAATGGCAAAAACACCTTCAAAACGCTGCGCCGATGGCAAAATAAGCCGTTGTCGCCACGTACGAAATGCCCAGTGATAATCAGTGAATTTTAAGCCAAAACCTTGCTTTGCTTGGCTTTCACGTTGCAATTCACCGCCTTTTTCGATACTGGCAATTCTTCCGACCAACACATCAGCCGGGGATAAAGGTAAACAAGCCTTTGCGGTTGAAATTAAACTTACACTTAAAATAGCAAAGCAAATTGTTTTCATCACAAATCCTTTTTTCCGCAGAAAACCTTATAATATCACCAATATTTAGCAAAATTTGAGAAAATCATGCAACAAAATGGCACACTGTACATCGTCGCCACCCCAATTGGTAATTTATCCGATATCACCGCCCACGCCATCGACTGCCTAAAAAGTGTGGCTATCATCGCCTGTGAGGACACCCGCACCTCGGGCAAACTGCTCAATCACTTTAACATCCCTACCAAAACTTGGGCTTATCACGACCACAATGCCGAAGTACAGACCCCTAAACTGATTGAGATATTACAGTCAGGGCAAAGTATCGCGCTTATCAGTGATGCCGGTACCCCACTCATTAGCGACCCTGGTTTTCGACTGGTGCGCGCCTGTCACCAAGCCGGTATCAAAGTCTCGCCGGTTGTCGGCGCCAGTGCTGCCATAGCCGCCTTATCGGTCGCAGGATTACCTTCAGACAAGTTTTATTTTTATGGCTTTTTGCCTGCCAAAACCGCAGGACGCCAAAGCGAACTTGCCAAAATCAAGGATGTAACCGCCACGCTGATTTTTTATGAAGCGCCGCATCGTATTGTTGAGTGTATTGATGACATGATTACGGTGCTTGGCGACAATCGACAAGTGACGTTTTGCCGTGAGATAACCAAAACGTTTGAAACCATTTATCCATCAACGCTTGGTGAACTAAAGCAGTTTGTTGCAAGCGATGCCAATCAGCAAAAAGGGGAAATGGTACTGGTGGTCGCTGGGGCAAGTGAATTACAGAATCATGATAATCAGCACGATGAATTGCTAAAACGACTATTGCAAGATTTGTCAGTGAAAAAAGCCGCACAGCTCGCGAGCGATATCACAGGGACGAAAAAAAATGCCTTATATGACAGAGCTTTACGACTACAACGGATAGTAGAATAAACGCTGATACTTTTCATCAGCGCTACCCCGTCAAGTGATGAAATATATTAACCATCGCTAAAATCGCAACTATCACTAATCATTAACACCAAACTAATTAGCGGCTAAAAGCTAAAACAACCTAAGACACACTTTAGTTAATGCAAAAAAGTTGGGTGCAATCACGCAGCTTTTTTGGGTGGTTAATGCAAATTTTCCCCAATTAAAGCAACCAATTGTTCCGCGATTTTATCTTTACTGGCTTTTTCTAGTGTCACCCCTGCTGCTTTATCCCTAAAAAACACCGTCATGGCATTGTCATCACTGCCAAAACCAATATCGTTGCGTGACACATCGTTACAAGCAATCATATCGAGATTTTTCGCTTCGAGTTTGCCACGAGCATATTTTTCGATATCTTGGGTTTCTGCCGCAAATCCTACCACAAAAACCTCAGGGAATTCTTCGGCAATGGTCGCCAAAATATCAGGATTTTTCACCAAATCCAGTGCCATCTGATCTTGCGTTTTTTTAATCTTTTGCGGCACGACATCACGCGTGCGGTAATCAGCAACCGCAGCCGTGGCAATAAAAATATCGGTCGCTGTGCAGCTAGGTTCGACTTCAATATCATTGCCGAATTCATCATGGTCATGATGGTGGTGATGATCATGGTCATGATGAGGGTGGTCATGGTCGTGATGGTCATGGCATTCACATATATCGTCACTGGCGCATTGGCGAGCGGTCATTAGCATTTCTTCAGCCGATAACACATCGATACGATTGACCAGTAGTGGCGTTGGCAGCGGTACTTTACCCCCAACGATCAAGGTCACCCTCGCGCCTGCATTACGGCACGCTTTTGCCAGCGCAAAACCCATTTTGCCCGTGGAATGATTGGATAGATAGCGCACAGGGTCTATGGCTTCAATCGTCGGACCTGCGGTGATTGTCACATTTTTACCCACCAATACTTGGGGGGTGATTTGTCTTGCAATGAAATATTGCACGTATTCAAGCAACTGCTCTGGCTCTGGCAATCTTCCCTCACCGATATCACCACAGGCTTGCTCACCGCTGGCTGGTTGGATGATTTCATAATCATAATCGGTTAACGTCTGCAAATTAAGTTTGACCGATGGATGTTGCCACATTTGCTGATTCATAGCAGGTGCCACCAAAATCGGTGCCGTGGTGGCAAGACAAACGGTAGTGAGTAAATCATCCGCTATTCCCATGGCTAGTTTAGCAATCGTATTCGCGGTAGCAGGCGCGATAATCAGTAAATCTGCCCATTTTGCCAGTTCAATATGCCCCATTCCCAGCTCAGCGCTCTCATCCAATAAGTCGATATGCACTGGGTTACCCGTTAAGGCCTGCAGCGTTAACGGTGTGATAAAGGCTTGCGCGCTTGCCGTCATAATAACACGGACGTCATAGCCACTTTTAATCAATAGTCGGGCAAACGAGGCAGATTTATAGGCAGCAATACCGCCTGTGATACCAAGAAGGATATTTTTCATAAGATAAAAGCACTAAAAAATTTCGCCTATAGTAACAATTTTCTGCCATTTTAGGTATGATTAATCATCATTTATTAGGAAATGCCTATGGCAATCAAAGACTGGCACCAAGACGAGCGCCCCAGAGAAAAGCTACTGCAAAAAGGCGCTGAGAGTCTATCCGATAGCGAGATTTTGGCAATATTCTTACGCACAGGCACCAAAGACCAATCCGCTATCGAACTGGCTCGTGGCTTGATTGAAAAATTTGGTAGTCTAGCTCAGTTACTAGCTGCGCCGAGTGAAGCAGTCATGGCATGTCATGGTATCGGCATGGCAAAATACGCGCAGATTTTGGCAAGCCTTGAGATGGGCAAACGCTACCTTGCCAGCCAAGTCAAACAAGCCCCTACCCTTAACGCCAGCCAATTGGTCAAAGACTATCTGACTACGCAGCTGCGACCGCTCAATCGCGAGGTGTTTGCGGTGCTGTTTTTGACCAATCAGCTCACCTTAATCCAGTATGAGGTGTTGTTCACAGGTGGTATTTCATCGTGCTCGGTGTGTGTACGGGAAGTGTTGCGCTGTGCGTTAAAATACGGGGCAAGTCAGCTTATTATCGCCCACAATCACCCAAGCACCTCTGCCACAGCGTCACAAGCAGATCTAGAAATTACCCGCAGTTTGGCAAAAGCGTGTCAGCTTGTCGATATGACTTTGATTGACCATATTATCGTGGGTCAAGATGGCACGCTTTCTTTACAAGAAACAGGCAAGATGCCTTAGCGTTTGACGCGGTTTTTAACCATTATTACCACCCAAATCATCATCAATAAACCAATGATTAACGCAATCATTGCAAAAATGGGTGAAAAAATCGACAAAGCCGACAGCCCTATCGCTGTCCCGGTTTCTGCCACTGAAACAGCGGGATTTGCCAAACCGCCCGTCGTCGCAGTTGAAGCCACGCGCGTGGTGGCAGCTGTACCTTTTATCGTAGCCGCAGCGCCGCCGCCAGCAATGATCGCTAGCGCCCAAGTCATGGCAGGACTCATATCGGTCAATGTCGAAGCCATGACCAATGTTCCTGCAATCCCTGCGAGCGGTACAGCAACCGTATCTAACAGATGATCAACCAACGGGATTAAATAACTGATCGACTCTGCAATACTGGCTACACCCAAAATAATTAACGCAGGCGTAGAAGCCACCCACTGCCAGCTATCATTAAGGGGAATAATATGAAAATATGCGGCACAACTGAGCGCAAACAGCGGTACAAACACACGAAACCCGCTACTTGCCGCCAAGCCAATCCCAAGAAAAATACTTAAAATCATTTCAGTTGTCATATGTTCTATAGTCTAAGTATGAATAATTTTACCGCTATCATAAATAAAAATTATTAAGAAAAAAACACATATTTAATTAGCATCGCAAAACACATCACCACAATGACCGGTCGAATAAACTTGGTACCGCCTTTGACTGCCATCCTTGCACCCAATGAAGCACCAATAAACTGCCCCACCATCATAGCAACTCCCACTGACCAAAGCACTTTTCCACCCAACACAAAGAACATCAATGATGCGGCATTGCTGGTAAAGTTGAGTAATTTGGCATTGGCAGTCGCGGTAATCATATCCAAGCCCCGCATGGTGATACCGCCTAGCGCAAAAAACATCCCTGTACCAGGGCCCAAATAGCCATCATAAAAACCAATTAAGGGTGACATCCCATATTGCCATTTATTTTTGCTGATTCGTGGTGCAGATTTGACCTCACCGATAGTGGGTGCAAACAGATAATAAATACCAATAAGTGCGATTAAAAAAGGAATGCCTTTGGCTAATAGCACTGGCGGAGAAAGCTGCACAGCCATGGCGCCTAGCACAGCGCCCACAAAACAGGCGATAAGCGAACGCCAAATTTGCTTGGGGTGAATTTTGCCTTTGCGTATCATGGTAATAGAAGCAGAAAGCGAACCTGCCGTCGCTTGCAGCTTATTGGTGCCCAAGGTATAAAGCGTAGGAACATTTGCCATTAACAGAGCAGGAATGGTCAATAAGCCGCCACCCCCTGCCATGGCATCTAAAAATCCTGCAATCCCCGCGACCAACGTTAACATCACTAGCATATCAAAACTCAGCTGCATCATATTTCCAAAGGTTAATTGAGGAGTTATCACTATAAACAAAAAAACCCCATAAGCGCGAACCTATGGGGTTTTTTTAATCAGGATGATTAGTCACGGTCTACTAATTCGACGTATGCCATCGGCGCAGCATCGCCATCGCGATAACCACATTTGATGATACGTAAATAACCACCTGGACGCGCTTTGTAGCGTGGGCCTAGTGTCGTGAATAATTTACCTACAGTCGCTTTATTACGTAAGCGGTTAAACGCTAGACGACGGTTAGCAACTGAATCTTCTTTTGCCAAAGTAATTAGCGGCTCTGCCACACGGCGAAGCTCTTTAGCTTTAGGAAGAGTAGTTTTGATGAGTTCATGTTCAAATAGTGAGTTGGTCATATTTTGGAACATGGCCTTACGATGGCTGCTGGTACGACCCAACTTAACTCCACTGTTACGATGTCGCATGGTCAAACTTCCTTTAAATTTTAACGGCTACGGTAAGAGAAGCGGTCATCAACACGTAAATCAGCAGGTGGCCAATTTTCAAGGCGCATACCAAGTTCTAAGTCTTTAGAAGCAAGGACGTCTTTGATTTCAGTTAATGATTTCTTACCGAGATTTGGGGTTTTTAACAACTCAGTTTCGGTGCGTTGTACCAAATCGCCAATGTAATAGATATTTTCCGCCTTCAAGCAATTTGCTGAGCGAACCGTTAATTCTAAGTCATCCACTGGGCGAAGTAGCACAGGGTCAACTTCTTCTTTTTCCTTAACAGGTTCTGGGGTAGCTTCCGCTTCAAGGTCAACAAATACGGCAATTTGCTGCTGCAAAATCGTTGCTGCTTTGCGAATCGCTTCTTCTGGATCGATAGTACCATTGGTTTCAAGTTCGATAACCAAACGGTCTAAGTCAGTACGTTGTTCAACACGGGCATTTTCAACTTGGTATGCCACGCGTAAGATTGGGCTATAGCTAGCGTCCAATTTTAAACGACCAATAACTTTGTTATCACCAGAATCTTTACGTACATTGGCAGGCTCATAACCACGACCTACTGCTACACGCAAACGCATTTTTAAATGACCACGATCACTTAATGTACCTAAAACTAAATCAGGATTGATAATCTCTACATTGTGAGGTAACTCAATATCTGATGCTAGTACAGTGCCAGGACCTTGTTTGTCAAGGGTCAAGAATACTTCATTTTGATCATGCAATTGGATCGCTAAACCTTTTAAATTTAATAATAGATCTAGCACATCTTCTTGCAACCCTTCAAGGGTTGAATACTCATGATCAACGCCTTCGATTTCAGCTTCGATTACAGCTGCACCAGGCAATGAAGATAATAGAATACGACGTAGGGCATTACCTAAGGTATGCCCAAAACCTCGTTCTAACGGTTCGAGCGTGACTTTGGCGTGTGTTTCATTGACCGTGTCCACATGAATGGCATTCGGTGTAAGAAACTCAGTAGCATTTAGCATCATTTGTCACCTCGACTTTATAGTAAAATTAATTATTTAGAGTACAACTCAACGATTAAGCTTTCGTTGATTTCGCTTGGTAAATCAGCACGCTCTGGCGCTTGTTTAAAAGTACCTTGCAATTTGCTGTGATCAACTTCCAACCATACAGGTGTGCCACGTTGACCCGCCAATTCAATTGCGTTTTTGATACGTAATTGTTCTTTGGCTTTTTCGTGTACGGCAATCACATCACCATCTTGTAATTGGATTGAAGGAATGTTCACACGAACAAACTCATCACGACCCGCTTTTTTTACTAGAATAGCACGATGGCTAACTAATTGGCGAGCTTCTGCGCGAGTTGCACCAAAACCCATACGATAAACAACGTTATCGAGGCGACGTTCTAACATTTGAAGCAAGTTTTCGCCAGTTGCGCCTTTCATACGCGCAGCTTCTTTATAGTAGTTTGAGAATTGACGCTCTAACACACCATAAATGCGTTTTACTTTTTGTTTTTCACGAAGCTGTGCAGAATACTCTGACGTTTTGCTACGTGGATTACCATGTTGACCAGGGGCACGGTCAGCTTTTTTGGTTTTTTCTTCGTACGCTTTTACGCCTGATTTTAATTGTAAATCAGTACCTTCACGACGAGAAAGTTTTAATTTTGGACCTAGATAACGGGCCATGAAAGTCTCCTTATACGCGACGTTTTTTCGGTGGACGAGTTCCGTTATGAGGAATCGGGGTTATATCGCTAATGCTGTTTATTTTATAACCCAATGCACCTAAGGCTCTTACCGCAGACTCACGACCAGGTCCTGGACCTTTAACCAAGACATCAACATTCTTGACACCATATTCTTGTGCTGCTTTACCAGCAACTTCAGCCGCAACCTGTGCAGCAAATGGTGTAGATTTACGTGAACCACGGAAGCCTTGTCCACCAGCGGTGGCCCAAGCCAAAGCATTACCTTGACGATCGGTAATCGTTACAATGGTGTTATTAAAAGACGCATGGATGTGCGCTACGCCCTCAGCTACCGAGCGGCGAGTCACTTTTTTGCGACTACGAGTGTCTTTTGCCATCTTTTAGCTTCCTAAGTTAATTATTTTCTGATTGCTTTACGTGGACCCTTACGAGTACGCGCATTTGTTTTTGTGCGTTGACCATTTACTGGTAAACCGCGACGATGACGCAAGCCACGATAGCAACCTAAGTCTACTAAACGTTTAATATTCATCGAGATTTCACGACGCAAGTCACCTTCAGTCGCATACTCTGCAACTTGGGTACGGACAGCATCAAGCTGAGTATCATTTAGTTCACTGATTTTAGTAGTTGGTGCAATGTTTACCGCTTCTAAAATTTTAGCAGCAGTGGTACGACCAATACCAAAAATATAAGTGAGTGAAATGATAGCGTGCTTGTTGTCCGGAATGTTTACACCGGCAATACGAGCCATTGACATTTCTCCAATTATAAGGAAAAGATGAGTTAATCATCTACTGATGTAGCATTTTGAAACACTTGGTTATCTACAAATGTGTCAAAATAACGACAAGTAGCGGATAATACAGTATCCGCTACCTGATTTCAAGTCCAATCTAACAATTTAGATTAACCTTGACGTTGTTTATGACGCGGTTCTGCACTACAAATAACGCGAACAACGCCTTTGCGGCGTACAATTTTGCAGCTACCGCAGATTCTTTTTACAGATGCTTGAACTTTCATTTTCAGCTCCTAGTAGTAGTTATGAATGCTTGACTTCCATGGTTTGCATCAGCGAATAATCATGGTATTGGTGAGTCATTAAGTGCGCTTTAACTTGGGCAATAAAGTCCATAATCACGACCACACTAATCAGTACTGAGGTACCGCCTAAATGAAACGGAATACCAAACGCAGATTGCAATATCATCGGCATCAAACAAATAATTGTCATATAAATCGCACCAATAAAGGTTAAGCGATTTAATACATGATCTAAATAACGTTGAGTTTGTAAACCTGGACGAATACCTGGAATATACGCCCCACTTCGTTTCAAATTCTCTGATACTTCTTTTGGACTAAACACCAACGCGGTATAAAAATAACAAAAGAAAATAATCAAGGCTGCAAAAATTACCAAATACAGCGGCTGACCCGGTGATAACACTAATGCCATATTCTGCAAGAAGCTTTGAAAAATATTGGGATTGGGTGATTGACCTACCCACTGTCCCAAACTCGCTGGGAATAATAACAATGAACTGGCAAAAATCGCTGGAATAACCCCTGCCATATTAATTTTTAATGGCAAATGCGATTGCTGCTGTGCATATATTTTTCGTTCTTGCGATTGCTTTTGGGCATAGTTGACGGGGATACGGCGCTGTGCACGCTCAATAAACACAATCCCTGCCACCACCGCTAACGCCAATAAACTAAATATCAACAAGGCAATCATATTCATTTGACCTTGCTGAACAGAGTTAATTGACTGTGTGACCACCTGTGGAAAAGTCGCTACGATACCCGCTAAAATTAGCATTGAAATACCGTTACCAATACCACGTTCAGTAATCTGTTCACCTAACCACATCAAAAACATTGACCCTGCAACCAACGAGGTTACTGCAGGAATATAAAAACCAAGACCACTGGTCAATGTTAAATTCTGACTAATCAAACCTGTGCACATACCAATTGATTGAACCAAAGCTAAGGCAAGGGTTAATTGGCGTGTATACTTGTTGATTTGGCGTTGACCGGCTTGGCCTTCTTTTTTTAATGCATCCAATGATGGTATAACCGCCGTCATCATCTGGACAATGATTGAAGCAGAAATATAAGGCATAATCCCGAGTGCCATGACTGACATCCGCTCTAATGCCCCACCAGAAAACATATTAAACAAACCTAAAATAGTATTTTCATTGGTTTGAAAAAATTTCGATAAGCTTTCTGGATCCATACCAGGAATAGGTACGTGTGAACCGAAACGATAGACGACTAAAGCACCCAACAAAAATAGTAAACGATTAAATAATTCATCGTACTTACGAATAAATGCTAGAGGATTCATCGATGTTGAATGCTTAGTCATGTAGGATTACTCCTCAACAGTACCACCAGCTGCTTCAATAGCCGCTTTAGCACCTTTAGTCACTTTAACACCTTTAAAAGTATATGCTTTGGTTACGTCACCTGAAAGGATGATACGAACACGTTGCATATCGTGGCGAATGATATTCGCTGCTTTTAAAGACTCAACGCTTACCACGTCACCATCAACTTGGTTCAATTCTGATAAACGCACTTCTGCCGTTACCATTGCAAGTTTACTGGTGAAACCAAATTTTGGCAAACGACGGTATAAAGGCATCTGACCGCCTTCAAAACCTGAGCGAATACCAGAACCTGTACGTGAGGTTTGACCTTTGACACCACGACCACCGGTTTTACCGATACCAGAACCGATACCACGACCACGGCGAAGTTTATTTTTTCTTGAACCTTCAGCTGGGCTCAATTCATTTAAACGTAGACCCATTATACTTCCTCCACTTTAACTAAGTAGTTAACGCGGTTTACCATACCACGGGTCGAAGGGGTATCTTCAACTTCGACAGTATGTCCAATACGACGTAACCCTAAACCTTTCAAACAAGCTTTATGGCTTGCTAGGCGATGGGCACTCGATTTTACTTGAGTAACTTTCATTTTTTTCATGTTAGCTCACCTTAGCTTAGCCCAAGATTTCTTCAACTGATTTGCCGCGTTTTGCCGCAACTTTTTCAGGAGAAGACATTTCTTTTAACCCGTTGAAAGTTGCACGTACAACGTTAGCGGCATTGGTTGAACCATAGCATTTTGCTAATACGTTTTCTACGCCTGCAACTTCTAATACTGCACGCATTGCACCACCCGCGATAACACCGGTACCTTCAGAGGCTGGTTGCATATACACGCGGCTTGCACCGTGGCTAGCAGTAATAGGATGTTGAAGGGTTGTACCTGCTAAATCAACGGTAATCATATTACGTTTGGCAGCTTCTAGTGCTTTTTGAATCGCTGCAGGCACTTCACGCGCTTTACCACGACCAAAACCAACACGACCATTACCATCACCTACCACTGTGAGTGCGGTGAAAGAAAAGATACGACCACCTTTTACAACTTTAGATACACGGCCAACTGTGACTAAGCGCTCTACTAAACCGTCTGTTTGTTCAACTTTTGCCATGATTAGAACTCCAATCCATTTTCACGAGCGGCTTCAGCTAATGCTTTAACACGACCATGATATTTAAAACCGCTACGATCAAACGCAACTTTAGTAATACCGGCAGCTTTAGCGCGTTCTGCAATTAATTTACCAACGGCAGTTGCAGCTTCGATGTTGCTAGTTTGACCAGCACGTAAAGTAGTATCTAACGTTGAAGCTTGGGCTAATACTTCACCACCCGTTGGTGAGATAACTTGTGCATAGATGTGGGTGTTAGTACGATTAACAGATAGACGATTTACGCCTAAACCACGGATATGTGCACGGGTTTTTTTCGCTCTGCGAAGGCGAGCAGCTTTTTTATCAAACATGTCATTTCACCTTATTTTTTCTTAGCTTCTTTACGAGCGACATACTCATCGCTATAACGAACGCCTTTACCTTTGTAAGGCTCAGGTGGGCGATAGCCACGAATGTTTGCTGCTGCTTGACCTAGCTTTTGTTTGTCGCTAGATTTTAACACGATTTCAGTCGCAGTTGGAGTTTCAGCAGTAACACCTTCAGGTAGTACATATTCGATTGGGTGTGAGTAACCTAAGTTTAGGTTAACTTTATTGCCAGCAACAGCGGCTTTATAACCAACACCAATCAATTGTAGACGACGTTCGAAGCCTTCAGTAACACCTTTAACCATGTTGCTTAATAATGCACGAACTGTACCAGTGTGCATCCAACCGTCTTTGGTGTCAGATTTTGGTGAAAGAATAATTTGATTATCTTCCTGTTTTAGCTCGACCAAATCATGCAGGCGTAAAGTTAGCGTACCTTTGCTACCTTTAACTTCAACCTGCTGACCGTTCAAAGTAACACTTGTACCATTTGGTAGTGCTACAGGGGCTTTAGCCACACGAGACATACGGGTAATTCCTATAAAAGTGATAAAAAAACGAACAGGCACAACAAACTATGCCTGTCCCTCTTAATGTTGATTAAGCTACGAACGCAATAACTTCGCCGCCTAATCTAGCTGCACGAGCTTCACGGTCGCTCATGATGCCTTTACTGGTAGAGATGATTGCTACACCTAGACCTTTTTGGACACTTGGTAGTGCATCTTTACCACGGTATTGACGTAAACCTGGACGACTATAACGTTTAATCGTCTCAATAACTGGCTTACCTTCAAAATATTTTAACTCGATAGTTAATTCAGTTTTACCTGTACCAACTTCTTGAGTTTCTGCGGTTGCAACATAACCTTCTTTCACTAGCAAATCAGCAATTGATTTACGTAGTTTTGAGTTTGGCATAGTCACAGACGCTTTTTGAGCCATTTGTGCATTACGGATACGAGTCAACATATCAGCAACGGTATCTTGCATACTCATATTGTTTCCCCTTACCAGCTTGCTTTATGAACGCCAGGTACATCACCTTGCATTACTTTTTCACGAATCATGTTACGTGAAAGACCAAATTTACGGAAATACCCATGTGGACGACCTGTCAATGCACAACGGTTACGTAAACGTACTGGTGAAGCGTCACGTGGTAGTGCTTGTAACGTAAGCATTGCGTCCATACGCTCTTCGTCAGTTGCGTTGATGTCGCTGATAATTGCCTTAAGCTTTGCACGCTTCTCAGCATATTTAGCAACAGTCGCTTCGCGTTTAAATTCGCGATTAATCATACTTTTCTTTGCCATATTGCCTTATCCTTGCTGTTAGCCCTTGAATGGGAAGCCGAATGCTTTAAGCAATGCACGACCTTGATCATCAGTTTTTGCGGTAGTCGTAATGGTAATATCTAAACCACGAATACGGTCGATTTTGTCAAAGTCAACTTCAGGGAAAACGATTTGCTCTTTGATACCTAATGAATAGTTACCACGGCCATCAAATGCTTTATCTGTAAAACCGCGGAAGTCACGGATACGTGGAATAGCAATTGAGATTAAACGATCTAAAAATTCGTACATCTGTTCGCCACGTAACGTCACTTTACAGCCGATTGGCCATTCTTCACGGATTTTAAAGCCTGCAACTGATTTGCGAGCTTTGGTTACTACAGGTTTTTGACCGGCAATTGCCGTCATATCCGCTAATGCGCCTTCAAGAACTTTTTTGTCTTGCGCCGCATCACCCACACCCATGTTTAGGGTGATTTTGGTGATTTTAGGGATTTCCATAACGTTGGCTAAACCAAGCTCTTGCTGAATTTTTTGCTTAAGCTGTTCGTTATATTGTGTTTTAAGTCTTGCCATTACTGATACCCTTAGATGGTTATGCAGTCGCCACAACTTCACCAGATGAACGATAAACGCGTTGTTTTTTGCCTTCGTCATTCAATTGGTAAGAAATACGATCTGCCTTTTGGGTTGCTGCATTATAAATTGCAACATTTGAAATGTGTAAAAATGCTTCTTTCTCGATAATACCACCTTCAACGCCAGTCTGTTGGTTTGGCTTTTGGTGTTTTTTAACGATGTTGATGCCTTCAACTTTTACACGGTCTTCTTTTACTGCTAGTACTGTACCTTGCTTGCCTTTGTCTTTGCCAGCAATTACAATCACTTGGTCGCCTTTACGTAATTTTGCCATGTTTTCCTCACAATACTTCTGGGGCTAATGAAACAATTTTCATAAATTGTTCGCCACGTAGTTCGCGGGTTACTGGTCCAAAAATACGTGTTGCAATTGGTGCTTTATTGTTGTTCAACAACACAGCTGCATTATCATCAAAACGTAGTACTGAACCGTCAGGACGACGTACACCAAACTTCGTGCGTACGACTACCGCGTTCATTACATCACCTTTCTTGACACGACCGCGTGGAATTGCTTCTTTCACAGTCACTTTAATGATGTCGCCTACTGATGCATAACGACGATGTGAGCCACCTAGCACTTTAATGCACATAACTCGTTTTGCACCACTGTTGTCTGCAACTTCCAGCATTGTTTCAGTCTGAATCATCGCGTTACTCCATAAATTGGCAAAACAAGTCTTTGCCACAATAAGCCATTTTTAAGGTGGCGTATTGTAGCAGTTACTGACTTGCTTTGCAATTATAACTATCTATTTAAGTTAAATTAAATATTAACTGCTTTTTCTACGACGTCTACTAATACCCAAGATTTGGTTTTTGATAGTGGACGTGTTGATTTGATACGAACTGTATCACCAACGCCACACTCATTGTTTTCATCATGAGCATGTAGTTTGGTCGAACGGCGAATCATTTTGCCATATTTGGCATGACGAATACGACGTTCAACAAGTACAGTAATGGTTTTATCCATTTTGTCACTGACAACTTTACCAGTGACTGTACTTTGTTCAGTAGCGTTAGCTTGGTTGGTATTTTGCTCACTCATGATTAAGCCCCTTGGTTTTCGGTGTTCTGTTTTTCAGAGATAAGAGTCTTGATTTGAGCAATCGTACGACGATTTGCTTTAATCTCATGGGTGTTGCCTAACTGACCAGTGGCTTTTGCCATACGAAGACGAAATGTTTCTAACTGTTTTTCGTCTAGTAATTGGGTCAGCTCTTCGACTGATTTGTCTTTAAGTTCACTGATCTTCATTACATTATCGTCCGTTTAACAATGGTGGTTTTGAAAGGCAACTTGGCAGCTGCAAGCGTGAACGCTTCAGTTGCTAGCTCGTCAGAAACCCCTTCGATTTCATAAAGCATTTTGCCTGGTTTGATTTCGCATACCCAGTATTCTACTGGACCTTTACCTTTACCCATACGAACTTCTAATGGTTTTTCGGTAATTGGTTTGTCTGGGAATACACGAATCCAAATTTTACCACCGCGCTTGATACGACGTGAAATCGTACGACGAGCAGCTTCGATTTGACGTGCAGTCATACGACCACGTTCTACTGATTTAAGTCCGATTGTACCAAAAGATACGCTACTACCACGGTGAGCTAACCCCGTATTACGTCCTTTTTGTACTTTACGAAACTTGGTACGTTTTGGTTGTAACATATCGATTAACCTCTGTCTTTAGCTGGGCGCTCACTACGTGGGCGGTCGCTACGATCATTACGAGCACGACGTTTTTGAGGTGCACGTGCTTGTTTTTCTTCTTTGACTGGATTATATACACGGTTCATGCCGTCAAGCACTTCACCACGGAAAATCCAAACTTTTACACCGATAGTACCGTAAGTGGTTTCTGCGCGTACATTTGAATAGTCAATATCTGCACGTAATGTATGCAAAGGTACACGACCTTCACGATACCACTCTGAGCGAGCAATCTCAGCGCCGCCAAGACGACCTGATAGCTCAACTTTGATACCTTGTGCGCCAGCTTTCATACTGTTTTGAACAGCACGTTTCATAGCACGGCGGAACATGACACGACGTTCAAGTTGTGAAGCAATACCATCAGCCACTAGACGTGCGTCTAAGTCTGGTTGGGTGATTTCTTCAATGCTAACTTGTGCTGGTACGCCCATTAATTTGGTAAGTTCTTTTTGTAGGCTTTCGATATCTTCGCCTTTTTTACCAATGATGATACCAGGACGTGCAGTAGCAATAGTGATTTTAGCCGCGCCCGTAGGACGTTCAATGCTAATACCGCTAATCATCGCTGCTTTAAGCTTTTTCTCTAAATATTTACGAACTTGTAAGTCGTTGATTAAGTATTCAGAGTATTTTTTTGGATCTGCATACCAGTTAGCGTTTGATTTACGGATTACGCCAAGACGGATGCCGATTGGATGAACTTTCTGTCCCATATTATGCTCCTACCTTAACTGTGATGTGGCAAGTACGTTTGCTAATACGGTCAGCACGACCTTTGGCACGTGGTAAAACACGTTTTAACGTAATGCCTTCATCCACATAAATGGTAGAAACACGCAATGTATCGATGTCTAAACCATTGTTATGCTCAGCGTTAGCAATTGCAGATTCTAAGCATTTTTTAACCAATTTAGCGGCTTTTTTGTTGCTAAAGGTTAAGATATCTAATGCACGCTCGATTGATTTGCCGCGAACTTCGTCAGCAACTAAGCGTACTTTTTGTGCCGAAATGGCGGCACCGCGTAATTTTGCAGTTACTTCCATGATGAGCACCTTATTTCTTAGATTTCTTGTCAACGCCATGACCACGATATGTACGGGTTGGGGCGAATTCACCAAGTTTATGACCAACCATTTGCTCGTTTACGATAACAGGTACATGTGTACGACCGTTATGAACAGAAATAGTTAAGCCGACCATTTGTGGCAAAATCATTGAGCGACGTGACCAAGTTTTGATTGGTTTGCGTGAGTTAGTTTCTAACGCATTCTCAACTTTGGCAAACAAGTGCGCATCGATGAATGGACCTTTTTTCAATGAACGAGGCATGAAATTATTCCTTATTTCTTATTGACGCGACGACGGCGGATAATCATGTGGTCAGTACGTTTGTTAGAACGTGTTTTAAGGCCTTTAGCCTTTTGACCCCATGGGCTGGTTGGGTGTTTACCGAAGTTACGACCTTCACCACCACCGTGTGGATGGTCAACTGGGTTCATTGCAGTACCACGAACGGTGGGACGAACGCCACGCCAGCGGTTTGCACCTGCTTTACCCAATGATTTAAGGTTATTTTCAGTGTTTGATACTTCACCGATAACCGCACGACAATTTACGTGGATACGACGAGTTTCGCCTGAACGTAAACGAACGATTGCATAGATACCATCACGACCCAATAATTGAACCGCAGCACCTGCTGAACGAGCGATCTGTGCACCTTTACCGATTTTAAGTTCGATATTGTGAATCACTGTACCCACTGGAATGCTACGTAGTGGCAAGCAGTTACCTGGGCGAATTGGTGCAGTTTCACCAGAAATAACGGTATCGCCTTGTTGCAATTTTTTTGGTGCGATGATGTAACGACGCTCACCGTCTGCATATTTAAGTAGTGCGATGTGTGCAGTACGGTTTGGATCGTACTCAATACGCTCTACAACAGCAGGAATATTGTCTTTGTTACGTTTGAAGTCAACAACACGGTAATGCTGTTTATGACCACCACCGATATGACGGGTAGTGATACGACCGTTGTTGTTACGACCACCAGTTTTGCCTTTTGACTCTACTAATGCTGCATAAGGACGACCTTTATGAAGGTGTGGATGCACCACTTTCTCGACAAATCGGCGACCTGGTGATGTCGGTTTGGCTTTTACGATAGGCATTGTGTAATCCTTATTCGTTGTCAGCAGCAGGTTGTTCTGCTACGTCGGCTACTTGAACATCTTGACCAGCTTTTAAGGTCACATAGGCTTTTTTGAAGTCTTGACGACGACCTACCGTGCGACCAAATCGCTTTGTCTTACCTTTAACATTTAAAGTGTTAACTTTAACTACTTCAACACCTTCAAACATTAATTCTACGGCTTTTTTAATCTCTTTTTTTGTCGCGTTGGTGTCAACTTTGAACACTTGCACACCTAAAGTATCGCCCAAGATTTGAGATTTTTCTGAAAATACAGGTGCTTTTAGTACCTGATATAGTCTTGCGTTATTCATGCTAACACTCCCTCAATTTCTTTGGCGGCTGCGACAGACATGATGACTTTGTCAAACGCAATTAGGCTAACTGGATCAACTTCAGTGCTACCTAGTACGCTGACGTATGGAATATTACGAGCAGCTAAGTAAAGATTTTCGTCAACTTCATTGGTAACGATTAATGCTTTAGGGGCATTTAAGTCTTTAAGTTTAGCAATAAGCTCTTTAGTTTTTGGTGCTGAAATGCTGATGTCATCAACCAATACCAAACGGTCTTGACGAATCAATTCAGCAAGAATGCATTGCATGGCACCACGGTACATTTTACGGTTCACTTTTTGTGACCAATCTTGTGGTTTGGCTGCAAATGCGCGGCCACCACCGACCCAAATTGGGCTACGGATGGAACCTGCACGTGCACGGCCAGTACCTTTTTGACGCCATGGTTTTTTACCACCGCCAGATACTTCACCACGTGTTTTTTGAGCACGGCTACCTTGACGACCACCCGCTAAATAAGCGGTAACTACTTGGTGTACAAGTGCTTCGTTGAATTCACGACCAAATGCTACGTCTGATAGCTCAACCGCCGAACCTGTTACTGTATTTAGATTCACGTTAATCCCCTTGATTAAGCTTTAACTGATGGACGTACGATAACGTCGCCACCGTTGGCACCAGGAATTGCACCCTTGATAACTAGGACACCTTTTTCGGCATCAACTGAAATCACTTCTAAGCCTTGTACGGTCACACGTTTGTTACCCATTTGACCTGGCATTTTTTTGCCTTTAAATACACGACCCGGTGTTTGGTTTTGACCTGTAGAACCCACAACGCGGTGAGATACTGAGTTACCATGTGTCCAATCTTGTGAACGGAAGTTGTGGCGTTTGATACCACCTTGGAAACCTTTACCTTTGCTGGTACCAATTACGTCAACGATTTGACCTACTTGGAACAAGTCAGCAGCGATTTCACTACCTGCTTCGCGGCCTTCAAGTTCGCTGTCTTCGACGCGAAATTCCCAAGTGCCACGACCTGCAGCAACGCCAGCTTTTGCAAAGTGACCTTTTTGAGCTGCATTAACACGAGAATCACGACGTTCACCAGTTGTTACTTGGATAGCTTGGTAGCCGTCTGTGTCTTGTGTTTTGATTTGAGAGATACGGTTGGCAGTAACTTCAACAACAGTTACAGGAATTGAAACACCTGCTTCTGTGAAGATACGAGTCATGCCGCATTTTTTTCCGACTAAACCGATCGCCATGTTGTTAACCTCTTAATTTTTACTGTTATTCAATATAGGTGTTACCCTAAGGGGTTAGCCTAATGCGATTTGTACATCAACACCCGCCGCCAAATCCAACTTCATCAGTGCATCGACTGTTTTGTCAGTAGGCTGAACGATATCTACCATACGTTTAAATGTGCGGATTTCGTATTGGTCACGGGCATCTTTGTTCACGTGTGGTGAGGTTAAGATGTTAAAGCGTTCAATGCGAGTTGGTAGCGGTACTGGACCACGAACTTGTGCACCTGTGCGTTTTGCGGTATCAACAATCTCTTGAGCTGATTGGTCAATCAGACGATGGTCAAAAGATTTAAGTCTGATACGGATTTTCTGGTTAGCCATGCCAGTAAGCTCCTAATATAAAGTTTGATATGGGTTAATTTGCGTTGGGTGTTAAGCTGTTATTGAGTAAACACCTAACTTGCATTTTTTACCTGTTTTTGACAGGCACTTTTTGAAAATAAAAAAATTTCAGTCCCACTCAAACTATTAACTTACAATACATAGATAGCATTATTAATAGTCGGTGAAACTGTATTCTTTAATTTCGTGTCGCAAACAATGGAGCGACTGTATTAAAGGGCTTATTCTTTTATGAATTGACGAATCATCTTCGTCGCCCTGCAATAAGTTAAGTGGGCTGTATTATACCGATTTTTTGGGTAAAAGCAATAGGCTAATCTAGCAAAATATCATATTGTTCTTGATTAAAACGGTTATCACTCTCCAAATTAATCGGACGACCTAGCAGATATTCCATCTCTGCCACTGTATCCGCTTCAATGGTTTCAAGTAAATCAATCACGCCGCTATTTGCGACCACGGTAAATTTCTTAGGAGCGTTGTAGGTTCTGGCGCAGCGCATCAATTCGCGGAAAATCTCCAGACACACGGTTTCGGCGCTTTTGACAAAGCCTTTACCGCCACAGGTTGGACACGGCTCGCAAAGCTGTTGTTGTAGGCTCTCGCGCGTGCGCTTGCGAGTCATCTCTATCAGCCCAAGCGCTGAGACTTCGCTGATGTTGGTTTTGGCATAATCGCGTTTGAGCTGTTCTTGCAGGCTTGCTAGCACTTCATCGCGGTGTTGTTGCTCTTGCATATCGATAAAGTCAAGAATGATAATCCCGCCCAAATTACGCAGTCGCAGCTGACGGGCGATAGCATGGGTGGCCTCTAAATTAGTTTTATACACTGTATCTTCAAGAGAACGCCCTCCGACAAATGAGCCTGTATTGACATCGATGGTCGTCATGGCTTCGGTTTGGTCAATGATGAGATAACCGCCTGATTTGAGATTGACACGGCGATTGAGCGCGTCTTTTAAATCCTCTTCAACGCGGTGAACATCAAATAACGCCTGCTCGCCTTCATACAATTGAATACGTGGATAAATGAGTGGGACAAATTCTTTGGCAAAATGACGAATAGCATCAAACACTCGGGCGTTATCGACCGTCACCCTTTCAGTCTGCTCACCAATCAAATCTCGAATCGCGCGCAAAGGTAGCGACAAATCTTGATAAATTAGCTCAAAACGGCGATGGGTCGGCGTTTGCTCACGGCGGGCTTGTACCATCCGCCAAAGCTGCAGTAGATAATAAATATCTTCTTCAAGTTTGGATTGCGGGATATTTTCGGCAGCGGTACGGGCAATCAATCCGCCTTGCAGATTGACTTGGTGCATCAGCTCGCCAAGCTGAGTTTTTAACCGTTCTCGCTCATCGCCATCAATCCGCTGTGAAATCCCGATATGTTCACCATACGGCAAGTACACCAAATAACGCGAAGGCAATGACACATCCGTCGTCAGTCGTGCGCCTTTACTGCCTAATTGGTCTTTAATCACTTGCACCAAGATACGCTGTCCTTCATACAAGCGGTTTTCTATCAACTCGCTAGGCGGTGGCTGATAGGTGGTTGTGGTCATCGCAAGCGTAGTGGTGTCAGGGTCTAAGGTGTTGTCAATCGCGGGGTTTTGTGGTTTGGGCGGTTCAATGGCTGAGAGCTTAGGACGCAGGGTCTGCATATCATTGACGTGCAAAAACGCGGTACGCGATTGCCCAATGTCGATAAACGCTGCCTGCATGCCTGGCAATACGCGCACCACTGTGCCAAGGTAGATATTGCCCACTGATCCAAGTTTGCTATGGCGTTCGATAAAGATTTCGTTGAGTATCCCATCTTCGAGCACGGCGACTCGGCTCTCAGATGGGCTGATGTTGATGAGTAGTTCTTCGGTCATTGTAAACAGCTTTTTAAAATTTTTAGTTGCCGTTATTCTACTAGAGTTTTAGTAGTTTCAACAAATTTATAAAATTAGATAATTAGGCTAGTTCATGCTGACTAACTTCTCATACCCTTCATTTGGTGGATTTTTTAAAAACGCTATCCATTCAAAAATAACAGTTCTAAACTCGTGCTTTGTTAATGTTGTTTGATTTTCAGTATCATTTTCATCCATTAAAGAGTAAATCTTAAATTTATCATCTGTAATATCAACACCCCAATAGCTTGAACTAAAATCAATATCAAAAAGCTTATTGGAATCTAGTTGTGATAATATCTCTTTTGCAAACTCTAAATTATAGCTAAGCTCTCTTAAATAACAGTACAAAGCATTGATTGGTTCAGTATTATATTCAAACTCAATATCATGTATTCGTTTATGCCAAACTTCCACAAACCTTGTTGTAAATTTAATTTCCACTAAAACAAACTCAATTTTAATTGCTCAACTGAATCTACAATGAGAGTGGGATTTTCTTTAGCCAAAACATCGGCTTTTTCACAGCCGTAACTTACAGCAATGCTATCCATGTTGATATTTTTTGCCATTCGCATATCGTGAATACTATCGCCTATCATCACCGCATCTTCAAGGGTTTTGTCTGTTTCGGCTAAAATTTGTTCCAGCATGAGCGGATTGGGCTTGCCTGCGGTTTCGTCAGCGGTTTTGGTAGTTGTGAAAAAGGCTTCAATTCCAGAGTTTGGCAATACTCGCTCCAGACCTTTACGTTTCTTGCCTGTGGCAATGGCTAAGGTTTTGCCTTGCGCGTGTAAATCTTGAATCAATTCTTTAATACCATCAAACAGTTTGTCGTTGTCGCAATGTTTAACGTAATATTCTGAGTAAGTCGCTAAAAGTTCATCATATTTATCGCTGTCATTGGGAAACAGCATGGGAAACGCATCGACTAACGCAATACCAATAATAGATTTGGTGGCGTCATCAGTGACGGTTAAACCGTGCTTTTCAGCAGCATAGCGCATGGCATCGACGATTAAGCCCACCGAATCCATCAACGTGCCATCCCAATCGAAAATGATTAGCGATTTTTGGTTAAAATTATTCATAAGTTGTTGTATTCACTTGGTTGTAAAAATTGATTAATTCGACTGACAATCTCGGGGTAAAAATCTTTTCGATGAAAGCGAGTTTCCCAAACCCATAATAAGTAATGCACTATATTGATAAAATCCTCAGCAGTTAGCGCATTTTTAGTTAATAAGATTTGTAATGCCTTTGAAAAATCGGCAATATACTCAAGATTATCCTCATACCCCACATCATAGTTACCCAAAATACCCATTTGGTTAAACATCATGGCTTTTTCAAACGTGATGCCTTTGCTATTCACCTCAATCTTTTTATCAATCGGGAATTCTTGACTGGTTGTCTGAATGCTTGATTGCTTCGAAATAGCCACAGGCTGTTGACCTACTAAGTAAGCCAATGGCATAAAAACAATGCAATCATCGGTATTTGCGGATGTTTCAAGGGCAAGCGATAGCAAAAACGCCCGCACTTGAGTTGGTGAAAATTGCTTAAACTGCTCAGTAATTTGCGTGATGAGCGAAGGCTCTAGCTTTGCCCATCTATCATCTTTATAGACTATTGCCACCGCTTATTACCCTACTAATGATTGCATATCATCGGGTAAATCTGCTGTTATCACCTCATATTCTGGAATAGCAAGCTGATAAGCATGCAAGCACAAACGGCGCACGCTTTTATCGCCTTTAGCTACATTCGGATTATATTTATCATCACCCAATAATGGATGCCCGATACTCGCCAAATGCACCCGAATTTGGTGGGTACGCCCTGTCAGCGGTTTGGCTTCAATTAAGCTGACTTTTTGACCATTTAACTCAAATTTTTGCAACACTTTAATTTGGGTTTGGCTTGGCTTACTGTCTTCGGATTTTACATCTACTTTGACACGGCGTTCACCGCTTTTGCCTTCTTGTGTGGCAGGCAACGTGTATTTTAGTAGCGGTTTATCAATGGTTTGTGTTTCGCTACTTATCCAACCTACCACCAAACACAGATAGGTTTTTTGCAAGGTTTTTTCTCGCAAATGCTCTTGTAAAGTTTTAAGGGTTGAGCGCTTTTTGGCAATCATCAGCAAGCCAGAGGTATCTTTGTCAATGCGGTGTACCAACTCAAGGTATTTTTTACCCGTTGCTTCTCGCATCGCTTCAATCACGCCAAAACTCTCGCCACTGCCGCCATGCACCGCCATACCCGATGGTTTATTGAGCACGATTAAACCCTCATCTTCATACACAATGCGCTCAAGCAAGCTCTGGGCAAAGTCAGGACTAATCACGGGTTTTTCACGCGTGGCAAGCTTGATGGGTGCAATGCGCACCACGTCATTACGCTGCAGTTTATCGTGGGGTTTACAGCGTTTGCCATTGACACGGATTTCGTCAGAACGAATCATGTTATAGACATGTGAGCGCGGCAGTCCTTTAAGACGACCCAACAAAAAGTTATCAACACGTTGGTCATGCTGCTGGCGCGTGACGGTCAGGTAATTGACTTTAGCAAAATCTAAAATATCGTCATCTGCAGACTGCGGTTGTTTGCTAGGCGTGCGTTTTGGGGTTTGATGAGCCGATTGCTGCGATGGGGTGTCGCGTTTTTTGCTAGGATGGGCAGGAGGTTTGGGAGACTGCGAGTGCTCTGTCATATTTTAATAGCCGTTTACATAAAAATTTGCTATAGTTTAGCAGTTTAGTGCCTGTGCCGCTATGAATTCGCGCCATCAATTCGACTTAAACCCTGTTAAGCTTCATTTCAAAGTAGTGTATGCGGGATAATTAAACTGTCGCTTTTGCTGTCGCCCATACCGCCGAAATTTATTCATGGCAGTATGACTTATGATAGGGCGCACTAGACTGCCAATATTTATAGATTTTAAGACTGATTTTAATCAATATCAGCACACGACATACGAGTAACGAAGATAATTGTCATTTGGAAACATGTTCAAATAGTTTGTAAAGATTAGTGATATATAGAGATAACAGATAAATGGTGGGTTTTGTGCCTTACAACCACAAAACTGCTGGTAACGATTAGCGTATTATGCGCCTAGGTAAATGAACTCAGTAGTTGCGATTTTGAGATAAACGTTTACGGTTTTGGACGATTTACCATTTTAAATTGCCCACGCCTTTGTAAAACCTAACTTATCAGGCTTGCCATTTAAAGCGAAAACTAACGCTAACACTTTTTGACCAATAGAGAAACAGGGTTCATTCATTTGTCCTAAAACAGACATTGTTTTGGTCAACAACCCCAATCCAGCATGACGGTAGCGTTTACCTAGCAGGCTTACAACCTCGCTATGGCAATAATCCAACTTAATCATGCAATTTTTGATGAACAACAAACCTTGTTATCAAGCCGCTTAAGCTTGGTATCAGCGAGTCTAATCAAGACTGTTTGACGTTGTTTCATCTAATATTTGATAGTAATGTTTGATAGCAACATTTATCTACGCTCGTATGTTTTGTGTGTTTAGGAGAAAACACATGAAACGCATCCTTATCAATGCTACCCACGCCGAAGAAATCCGTGTTGCCCTGTGCAATGGCAATCACTTATATGATTTCGATTTAGAAAACCGTACCCGCGAGCAAAAAAAAGCCAATATTTATAAAGGTAATGTGACCCGTGTCGAGCCATCGCTTGAAGCCGTATTTGTGGAATACGGTTCACAACGTCAAGGTTTTTTACCGATTCGTGAAATCGCGCCAGAGTATCTAGCAGGTGACCCTCGCTCTACCACTAACATCAAACAACTGATTAAAGAAGGCGATGAACTCATCGTTCAGGTGGAAAAAGAAGAACGCGGTAATAAAGGTGCGGCTTTATCTACTTTGATTTCATTGGCGGGTCGTTATTTGGTATTGATGCCCAACAATGCGCGTGGCGGCGGTATCTCTCGCCAAATCTCTGGCAAGTTGCGCGACGAGATGAAGCAAGCGTTAAGTGATCTAAGACTACCCAAAGGCATGAGCGTTATCATCCGTACCGCAGGGATTGGTAAAACTACGGATGAATTGCAACAAGACCTTGACCATTTATTAAACATCTGGAAAGGCATCCAACAACAAAGCCAAAAATTCCCCTCACCTCGCCTGTTGCACCAAGAAGCGGGCGTAGTCACCCGTGCAGTACGCGATTACCTGCGTGATGATATCACGGAAATTTGGGTCGACAATGAATACGCCTATAATGAAGCGGCGAATTTTATTGAAGCGGTGATGCCGCAGCAAGCGAATAAACTGCGCAAATACACTGACTATGAGCCGATGTTTGCCCGTTTTGGGATTGAAAAACAAATCGAAACCGCCTACCAACGTGAAGTACGTTTGCCAAGCGGCGGTTCAATTGTAATTGACCAAACTGAAGCCCTCGTATCAATCGATATTAACTCATCAAAAGCCACCAAAGGCGCGGATGTCTCAGAAACGGCGTTTAATACCAATTTAGAAGCAGCAGATGAAATCGCCCGTCAATTACGCCTGCGTGATATGGGTGGTTTGATTGTTATTGACTTTATTGACATGGCAACCGATGACCACCAAAAACAAGTGGAAAATCGTCTCAAAGAAGCCACTAAAAACGACCGCGCGCGTATCCAATTCGCTGAAATTTCACGTTTTGGACTACTTGAAATGAGTCGTCAACGCTTGCGTCCGTCACTTGAAGAAGCGACAGGTTACCTCTGTCCCCGTTGTCACGGTACCGGTATGATTCGTGACTTGCGTTCACTTGCCTTATCAATCATGCGTCAAATCGAACAACGGGCGCTACAAGAGCGTCATGGCGAAATACAAGCCGAAGTGCCAACCGATATCGCGGCATTTTTACTCAACGAAAAACGTGAAACGCTGGTGTGTCTTGAGCAAGAAAGTGGCACGCGCATTACTATCTTGCCACATGCCCATCTTGAATCCCCCGAGTTTAATATCACTTATAACAGTGACGGGTTTGCGCCATCGAGCTATGAGCGTGTCGCCGAAAGCCAACAACAAGAATATAAAGACCGTGGCTACGATACTAGCAACTGGCACACGGATGACAATGAAGTCAGCCGTGTAGCACCGACAGGTAATCATAATGCCTGGAGCAATGCTAGCAACGCCGCCAACACCACGCCTAGCCCTGCAACGCCATCCAACAAGCCTCAGCAAACTGCTAACAATACGACTGCCGCCAAAGCTGCCGCGCCACAACCCGTGCAGCCGGCCGCAACTGTGCCTGCAACTTCTGCAGTCGCTTGGCTATCGAACTTGTTTGCCCCTACCCAGCAAGCCCAAGTCACCCCACACTTTAGCGGTCAAGATGCCGCTTCGGCGATTGAAAGTCTCGTCAATACCGGCGCGCAAAGTTTGGGTGTGCAAGGTCAAATCAATTACGCGGCATTGACGGCAAGCATCCCTGCGGCGAGCGCAAACACCAGTGAAACTAGTGCCAATCCTTATCAAGAAGCGTCTCAACAACCTTCAGCCACGGCTGAATCAAGCGATAAAGATGCCGAGCGCCGTAAACGTGGTAACCGCAAACCAAAGGCTAAAAAACCAAACCGTTATCAATCTGAAACGAGTGAAGCAGAAGTTTCATCACAGGACACTGACAGCAATAAAGACAAGTCAAATGATGCGTCAAAAACTGCCAAAACTAGTGAGCTGCCAAAACGCGAGCCGAATAGTCGCCGTGACAGCCGCGGGGTCAAAGAACGTCGTGCTACACTAGCGAACGATGATAGTAACGCGTTTGTAGTCAATGATGTAACAGAGACTGATACCGCTGTTGCCCCTGTCGATGGTAGAAAAAATAACCAATCCAAAGCAGAAAAACCGAAAGGCGCAAAACAACGTGACCCCAACAGCGTGCAAGTTCAAGTATTTAAAACTGAACAACAGCAACCTATAACTGCGGTTGAAACAACGCACCTCTCGCTAGATGCCAGCAAAGGGGAAATTGCAAAACCTGAGGTGCAGTCAATAGCATCGGCTACGATGCCCGAACCCACAACACCCGAACAGGAAACTCAGACGCCAGTTACCCCTAGCAGCGTTACAGTGTACAATGACGAGGTAGCAGAGCTTTCTACAGCATCCACACCATCTGTGCCATCAGCTGAGCCAGCCACTGCACAGCTGGCAGTGACACCGAGCCAAGGTCGTGCCAAAAATGACCCGCGTGAAGTGTATAAGGCGTATCAAGCGCAATTTAGCCCAGTTGCCTCTGTAGTGACCCCTTCGGTTGCAAAAATTTCAGGTACGGTGAGTCAGTTTATTAACCAGTACTTAGATAATGCTGCTGAAAAAATGGCAACCGACAGCATGGTTAGCTGCTTTATCCAAGCCATCGATGCTTTTAATCATCAAGCTGCTACCACCACTTCATCAAAAGATAATATCGTAGTGGCTGAACAACAGCGTTTTGGGCAGTACTTTAGAAATTATGGCTATGCCAGCCTATCCGCGCAAAACTTGGATGATTATCATACGGCCATTTTGCCAGCCAGTCAGTTCCAACGCCAAGCAGGCAAAACTGACGCTGCGCTGCCAACAGTGACTAAACGCGCCATCAATGATCCACGCGGTTCATTGGTTAATACCGCTGTCGCTCAAGCGCCGACTGACTCAAACCCGTCAGTTACTGAGCCTGCCTCCAATGCAACTGACAGTGGCACAGGTCAATTAGAAGCAGCCTCAACTCAATCAGCGTCGCCTAGCCACAGTCACCTGTCATATCAAGCAGGTAGCGTAGGCGCATGGATTGTGGCGCGCTTAGGCGAGCAAGGTCATGCGTTGATTGAGCAAGGTAAATTGGTCGAAGCTTACTTACAAGCGCACAATGCGCCAGTCGCTAACCAACCTACCGAGCCAGTCTCTGCGACAACAATAGCGGATGATGCTATAGTGAATCAGGACGTTGACTTAGTGCTAACAGCTGATGAACCCGCATTAGACCATAACACTGACAGCGAAGGTGTTGAAGCAACGGACGTAGAAGATAGCGCAGAAGCAGCGGCGCAAAAACGTAAAACCACACCCGTAAGTTATAAGAACATGATTGAAAGTGTGGCAGAACAAATGAAACCGGCAACCGTTGGTATGCTGACCTTGGCAACCCCAAAAGCACCAAAAACCCGTACGCGTAAAGCTAAGGCGAGCGAAAAACCAGCAGCCAAACCCAAAACGCGTACCAGTAAAAAGGTGGAAAATGCCGTGGTTGTCACTAAAAAATCGACGACCACCGCCGAAACTGACGTAGCGCCCTCTCACGATGAGTCGGTAACGCCGCAGCACAATCAGTAATTCAATCGTGTTTGCGTGCCTGTATAGCAATAAAAAAGCAGTTCAACATGAACTGCTTTTTTATTTTAGCTACAAATTTTACATACAATGAATGAACAGGCTTTCCTAATGGGCAGGTTTATTACGAATTTTTGAGATGACTGTCATGATCGCAACCACCACTAAACCTGCTACCAAACCAACCAGTGCATTTAATAGGTTGGTGGTTAAGCCTGAAAACGCCCCTGACAAGTCACCTAAATGTTCAATCCCATGATGTAATGCACCAACGCCATGGGCCAAAATACCACCACCGACCAAGAACATCGCCAAAGTACCGGCGATTGATAGCACTTTCATCAAAATAGGCGCAAAGGCTAATAAGGCTTTACCTATACTTTGTGCCGCTGATGACGACTTTTGCTGCAAGTGCAGCCCTAAATCATCTATCTTGACAATCATGGCGACAAAGCCATACACACCCACTGTCATGAGGAGTGAAATTACTACCAGTGTTACTGCCTTATCCAGTAAAGGCACCGTTGCCGCAATGGTACCAAGTGAAATCACAATGATTTCAGCCGATAAAATAAAGTCCGTCCGCACTGCCCCTTTAATCTTTTCTTTTTCATGCGCCACCAAATCTACGCTTTCATCGGCATTGGCTGCTACCCGCTCGGCTTGCTCAGGGTCGTTACTCGCAGGGTGTGGCCAAAATTTGTGCACCACTTTTTCTGCCCCTTCATAACACAGATATAAACCACCAATCATCAATAACCCGGTCACCAAGGCTTGCGAAATCGCACTAATAATTAAAGCCAGTGGCACCAAAATCGCTTTATTGACTAAAGAGCCTTTGGCGACACTCCACACCACAGGCAACTCGCGATCGGCTTTTACCCCTGATACTTGATTGGCGTTGAGTGCCAAATCATCGCCCAACACGCCCGCCGTTTTTTTGGCAGCGACTTTTGTCATCACCGATACATCATCTAGGATGACACTAATATCATCGAGTAAGGTTAACAAACTAGCAATTGCCATGATAAATTCCTAAAAAATAGTAAAAGATGAAAAAATAATAATAGTTATTAAACTGGCTGACGATTTGTTAGTTTACAAATTTGTCATTCAAACACAATGTTTAAATTGTATCGCAACTTATCAATAGTTATTTGCCTAAACGTTGAATTTTTTTAAAAAACCTAGTTAAACAAACTCTCAGTTATACAACCTTTCAATCCATTAATAGAACTTGGCTTCGAGCTGATTACTTTTAGCGCACTAAAAGATTGAGACAAGCATAAAGATTGAAACGGGCAAAAATGTGAGCCCCGACCTAGTAGACCTGGTAGATTGTTAACAATAAGTTGACAGGGGTAGCGCTCATACACCATCACAATATGGTAAAATAAAAACCTATATTAACGTTCTGTGGGTTTTCTCATGCTCATTCGTTTTGCAACTTATCCTGCTAAAACCTCATTAGCCACCCGTTTAATTACCAGTGTCATCGCCGTGGCTGGCATGGTTGGTTTGGCAGGCTGTGATAATGCCCAATCGCGCACACCTGCCAAGTCTGAAAGTCAGAAACATGAAGCAACTAGCAGCTCAGCCCCCTTGGCAAAAAATGAATCACAGCTACAGCAAATGCTGGCGGCAAATTTAGCCAAATCAGGTATCACCGCCAAAATCACCTCGGTGACAGCGACCAGTATGCCAAATATCTATTGGGTCAAAGCCGAAGGTTTACCGGCGTTTTTTACCGATGCGACAGGACAATATGTGGTACAAGGCGATATCATCAAAGTCGGTGGTACCAAACCTGAGCATATCTCAGCGAACTTGCAAGCGCAAGATGCGAAAGCCAGCCTTGCCACCATTGATAAAAAAGACATGATTATCTTCCCCGCTAAGGGGCAGACGAAAGCCGCAATCTATGTGTTTACCGATGCAGATTGTGGTTATTGCCGTAAATTCCACAGTGAAATTGATGAAGTAAATGCACTGGGTATCGAAGTGCGCTATCTACCTTGGCCACGTAGTGAACAGACCATGCCAATCATGGAAAAAATCTGGTGTAGCAGTGACCGCAAAAAAGCCTTAACCGATGCCAAATTGGGCATGCCTATCAACGCACCGACTTGCAGTAACCCCGTACGTAAAATTTATGAGTTAGGCGCAAATTTGGGTATCAATGGCACCCCAGCCGTGTTTGACACAGAAGGTCATCAACTTGGCGGTTATGTGCCACCTGCTGAATTGGCACAGGCGCTCAACCTCAAATAAGTTCACCCCTGATGGAATACAAACCAGCTAGTACTCATTAGCTGGTTTTTTTATTTTAATTTTTTTGGGCAATTGGATTTTATACCTTACCAATCACAAGTTAGCATGGTATATTTAGCTAGCCAATTTTTAAACTTTTATTTTTATATTTTTGACATTTGAGAATTTTTTTTATGAATAATCGACCTATTCAATTAGCGATTTTAGGGCTTGGTACTGTGGGTACTGGGGTGGTTGAACTACTACAAAACAACCTTGATGAAATGACGCGTCGCACAGGACGTGAGATTAAAATTACCCACGTAGGCACGCGTCGCAACCGTACCGATATCCCAACAGACATCAAACAATCTGCCGATTTGCTTGATATCGTTCAGCAAGATGATGTGGATATTGTGGTGGAATTAATGGGCGGTACGACCACAGCTAAAGAGGTGATTTTAGCGGCAATCGAGCATGGCAAACATATTGTGACTGCCAACAAAGCCTTACTAGCAGAACATGGCAATGAGATTTTTGCCAAAGCGGAGGCCAAGGGCGTCAAAGTGGCGTATGAAGCCGCGGTTGCCGGCGGTATTCCGATTATCAAAATCTTACGTGAAGGCTTAGCTGCCAACAAAATCGATTGGCTTGCCGGTATCATCAATGGTACAGGCAACTTTATCATGACTGAAATGCGCGATAAAAAGCGGGACTTTGCAGATGTCCTCGCTGAAGCCCAAGCGCTGGGTTATGCCGAAGCCGATCCGACATTTGATGTCGAAGGGATTGATGCTGCGCATAAATTGACGCTGCTTGCGTCAATTGCATTTGGTATTCCATTGCAATTTGACAAAGTTTACTGTGAAGGTATTACCAAAATCACCAAGCAAGATGTGCGTTATGCCAACGAGCTTGGCTACCGTATCAAGCATTTAGGGTTTGCTAAACGTCGTATTCTAGACAATGGCGAAGAAGGTATTGAATTACGTGTACATCCGACTTTGATTCCAAAACAGGTGTTACTTGCCAATGTGAATGGGGTAAAAAATGCCATCATGGTTGACGCAGAGCCTGTCGGACAAACCTTGTATTACGGTTCGGGTGCCGGGGCGGGGGCAACTGCATCCGCTGTGATGGCAGATGTGGTGGACATGGTACGCGCCCTTGCAGAGACCAATGATTCAACCGCAAATTTGGTGCCGCATCTGGCATTCCAGCCTGAGACACTAAATAACACACGCATCTTATCAAGCGATGAAATGATCACAGGCTACTATCTGCGCGTACAGGTCAAAGATGATTTAGGTGTACTAGCAGAAGTCACCCGCATTTTAAGTGAGTCTAAAATTAGTATTGATGCAATTTTGCAACAGCCAGCACATGATGATACTAGCACTGATTTGCCTGTCATTATTATGGTTGACCCCGTTGTTGAGCGCAATATGAATGAAGCGATTGCCAAAATTGAAGCGTTAGATACCGTGACAGATAAGGTGGTGCGCATTCGGTTGGATGAGTTGATGCAGTAAGATTTGGGTAGACTCGACTGGTATATTTTACAGTGTTTTCAGTAGTTTAATTTACATTTTAACTATGATAATATGAAATGTATCGCATTAGCAAAACTTAAAACATCTATTGTGATTGGCATGGTTGGCGTTTACAGCCTTGTTTATAGACCCTAATGATTTATGTTGTAGTTTGCTTGTCACCACAAAAACCATAACGCAAAGGAAATTTAATATGGAAAATTCAGTCGTAATCGTAGATGGCGTTCGCACCCCAATGGGTGGATTCCAAGGTGATTTGAACGAAGTATCAATGCCAGAGCTTGGTGCAACCGTCATTAAAGAAGCCGTCAACCGTGCTGGCGTAAAACCAGAAGAGATTGACGAAGTTATCATGGGTTGTATCTTAACCGCAGGTGCAGGTCAAAGCCCAGCGCGTCAAGCGATGCGTAAAGCAGGTATCCCAGATGCCACAGGCGCAGTCAATGTCAACAAACTTTGTGGTTCTGGTATGAAAGCTATCATGCTAGGTGCCAACTCAATTCGTAGTGGTGAGTTTGATATCGTGGTAGCAGGTGGTATGGAATCAATGACCAACGCACCTTATGTACTACCAAAGGCACGTGGTGGTTATCGCATGGGAGATGGCGAGATCAAAGACACCATGTTCTTAGATGGTCTCAAAGATGCTGATACCGGCAAGTTAATGGGTGCATTTGCGCAAGAAATGGCAGATAAACGGGGTATCACACGTGAGGCGATGGATGCATTTGCTATTGAATCGCTAAAACGCGCCAACACCGCCATCAATGAAGGTCACTTCAAAAACGAAATCGTTCCGGTTACTGTCAAAACTCGTAAAGGCGATGTAGTCATTGACACGGATGAACAACCCGGTAAAGCCAATGTAGACAAAATCCCAACCTTAAAACCCGCGTTTTCAAAAGATGGTACAGTCACTGCCGCTAACTCAAGCTCAATCTCTGATGGGGCAGCCGCCGTTGTATTGATGTCAGAAGACAAAGCTAAGGAAAAAGGCTTAAAACCACTTGCCCGTATCGTTGCCCAAGCCACCCACTCACAACACCCAAGCGAATTTACCATCGCGCCCATCGAGTGTGTGAAAAAAGTTTTAGCAAAAGCTGGCTGGAGCAAAGAAGACGTTGATCTTTGGGAAATCAATGAAGCATTCGCTATGGTAACCATGCTTGCTATGCAAGAAAATGACCTTGATCATGCTAAGGTTAATATCGAAGGCGGTGCTTGTGCATTGGGTCATCCCGTGGGGGCATCGGGTGCGCGTATCGTAGTCACACTCATCAACTCACTCAAACGCACAGGCGGTAAAAAAGGCATTGCTAGCCTATGTATCGGTGGCGGTGAAGCGGTTGCCTTAGCGATTGAGTTAATCTAATTGTCTTATGCAAAAAAAATCCCTAATCTGTATTAGGGATTTTTTTTGCGAATCAATCAATCAAGCAATCATCTGATTTTCATGTTGATATAACTTATGATTGCCAAAGCTAAAAGATTCCCTATCACTGTCAAGTAAAAAGCCCTACGAAATTCTGGCTTGGTTGATTTATGGCGCAATAACCAATGGGCAAACACCGCCCCTACCCAGCCCCCAGCAAAAGCTAATTTATGGAGTGACGCTTCTTGCACGCGCCAATCACCATTTTGCGCAGCTTTTTTATCATGCGCGTACAGCAGATAGGTCGCCAAACTTATCGCAAAATACCAACCAATAATCCATAAGGGTAAGTGCTTAACCAGTACAACAGCGGTCAGTAACACAAAAAACAGCACCCCAATAGCCACCCACGTGAGTAATGTTTGATTTTTAAGGCCGTTTTGAGCTTGACGAACTTGGCGGGCATTTTGTTGGGCAACTTTTTGTCTGACAAACGTCTGTTGCTGCACGTTGATAGCACAGGGTTTGCCATCTCTACCTTGCCCTATTTCAAAAACTACCGCTTCATTAAGCACAGGACGTTGATTTGCTCGGTATTCACTGATATGAAAAAAGATGGCTGAGTCTTGTAAATTGTTATCCGTTCGTTCAATGAACCCAAAGCCTTTGTCATCTTGCCAGCGGATTATTTTGCCCTGATATTTTGTCATTGAAAATCACCTAATATATATGTTGATAACTCATTATTTTTTATTACTTATCTTTTATAACGCCTTATTGGGTGGGCAATGGTGTTTCGCGCTAAGTGCTCTACCCAACTTTTTTTATATGTTTTTAATTTATTGCTAAAAGCCAATTTTTTTTACGCTTGGTTGCAAAAGTTACTTAAGACAACTGCCAATTACACCCTCTAAACAAAAATTTATCAAATCCTACTACTTAATGGGAGCTTTTTTCAGTAATCTTGTTTGCAAGTCGAACGATTAAGCGTATGGCATTTTTCATCGTTTTTATCATCGGCGATTTCAACAATCAAGCATCTGTTGCAACAACCAAGTAGCTGTGAAACATCTAATTTGTTGAATTTTAAAAATTTTATTATAACAATTTTCATTTAACTATAAAAAACTATCTTATATTTATTTAGTTTTTAACTTAACTACCTTAATAAAAAATAAACAATAAGATATCTAAAGGAGATTTTTCCATGGCAAGTTTAATACGTTTACGCGATATCCAAGACACCCACGTTGACCTTTTAGGTAACGATTATTTTGATCCAACTGGTAAAAACGCTTATGGCGCCAATGGCGACAAAGTGGGTAGTATTCAAGGTGCTTTAGTTGATGAGAGCACAGGCCGTATTCGCTATTTCATTGTTGATGTAGGTGGCTGGTTTAGCTCGAAAGAAGTTTTAGTACCAGCGGGTCTAGCTCGTATTCAAGATGACAATGTATACTTTGATTCGCTCAGCCGAGATACTGTTGAAACAATGGATAGCTACGATCCTGACTACAACTACAGTATTGAAGAACAAACGGTTCGTGACCGTCACGTATTTGACCGTGCTGCCACACCTGTTAAGCTTACTGATAACGATTACCAATCACCTAATACATTACAGTTACTTGAAGAACGCATTTCAGTCAATAAAGACAAAATCGTAGCGGGTTTACTAAAAGTTGGTAAACATGTTGTGTCTGAGCCACGCACTGTCAACGTTGAATTAACTGAAGAACAAGCGCATATCCAGCGTACACCAGTTAATAAACCTACTGATCGCAGCATTGGTGATAATGACAATGCTACTATTGAGGTTGAACTTGAAGCAGAACGTGCAAATGTTAACAAACAAACTTATGTCACTGAAGAAGTTAACGTAGATAAAGTGGCACAAACTCGCACTGAGACCTTTAATGAAACCGTTCGCCGTGAAGAGTTAGATGTACAAAAAGATGGCGTTGAGCGTGTAACGGGTGTTGATACCGTCGATGGTAATGTATCACCTGCAATTGATCCAAATGCGCCCCGTAAACTTTAATAATTAATATCATTAGATAATTGATTACTATAGATTTTAACTTCTGCCAACGGTGTTGCCATTGGCTTGAAAAAGGCAGATGATTTCATCTGCCTTTTTTGTGGTTGTTATATATTATTACAGGATTTTGGAACAATAACTTTGCAATGGAAAACACTTTATGAAAAACCCGATGACAAATACTACTGAACTAGACACTAATGATACCCATACTCATGATAACATTGTTAAAACCGTCGATCTTCGTGAAGATACCACTAACACCTTAGAGCTATTAGCTGAACGCCCCCAAGTGCAAATTGAGCGATTTATCAAAGACAATATTAAATTATCAAAAAAAATTATTAGCCAAACAGTTAACGTTCCTGTGACACTCAATCAAGAAGTCTTAGTGATTGAACATGTGTTTACGCAGCCTAGTGCCTCTCATGATAATTTAGTTAGTGTGGTTACTAATAACGTCAATGTGCCACAGTTGATGGTGAATGGGCAAGCGATTACTTTAGGCGATACCCCGATTGAGATTCCTCTACTTCAACAAACAGCGAAAGTGAATATTGAAACCATTGTGGCGGAAAAAGTACAGTTAATGACCCAGAATGTCAGTCATGAAACGCAAATTCCTGTGACATTGCGTCATGAAGAATTGGTGACTGAAAAAGTTGAATATGATGAGTCTACGGTATTAGCGACAACGCATATCGCCCCTGAAGAGGTTAACCTAGTTTCAAAGTAATCCCATTCTACTTTGGGTGAGCTCGCTTTGGCTTCTGTTGGTGTGTCTTTTGTTGGCGTGTGTTGGTATGTAATTTGGCTGTGGCATACATCAACATAAGTGTTGTAATGTCACACCCAGCATTTTTAATTGATTAGGTTTAATCAATTAGGCTCGATGATGGGCGGGTAATGTTGATTTATGGCTAATCTCTGGCAGTAAATCCAAAAACCCTTGGATATAAGCCACCTCTTTACTTGTGGTACGGGTCGCCGCATAAAGCTGGCAAAACACGCCTTCCCCCAATGCCCTTGATATGACCCAGCCTTTTTTTTCGTATTCATTGACCACCCAATTCGGTAACGAGGCAACCCCTCGTTCACTCGCAACCAGCTGAATTAACATCGCGGTCAATTCTGTGGTTCTTAGTTTCTTGGGCGCAAGTCCTGCAGGGGCAAAAAAATGCGCGATGATATCAAGGCGCTTGGCCTCCACAGGATAGACGATGAGCGTTTCATCAATCAAATCTTCTGGCAAAATCGGCGATTTTTTATCGACCAATGGGTGCGTCGGTGACAACACCAAGCGACTTTCATATTGGAATAACGGCAGATAGCTGATTCCCTCCAAGGGTAAGCGACTGGCTGTGATAAGCACATCAATTTCTTCATCGAGTAGCATTTGGTGTGGCTCAGGTTCAAAGCCTGAGCTAAAGTCCAGCTCAACATCTTGCCATTCCCTGCGATAACGATTAAGGATAGGCATCAACCAATCAAAACAGCTATGACATTCCGAGGCCAAACGCAATTGTCCCGTTTGACCACGACCCAGTCTTTTAAGGTTGGCGGTGGTACGATTAAATTGCGGTAGCACACTGTCCGCAAGTTTGAGTACTTCTTTGCCTGCTGGGGTAAAGCTTAGCGGTCTTGAGCGGCGATTGACAAGGCTAACACCATAATAATTTTCGATTTCTTTGAGCTGATGGGACACCGCTGATGCCGTGACATACAAGTCCTCAGCCGCGGCAGCAAGCGAGCCTTGCTCACGTAGTGCGGTCAATAATTGAAGGTGGCGGATTTCAAGCATAAAATAATTTTACCGTTTGCCAAGCCCAAAAGAAAAAAGTTCACGATTTGGTGAAACCATGAACTACTTTAACAAGAAACGTGAAAAAAGTTAATCAATTTCAAGTCAAAGCGGCCGTATTACTCAATCACTTTGACTAACTATCACTGATAATGTGCTCTTCTTCATCTTTGAAATTACGCGTCACAAGTAACTGGTCAATTTTATGATGATCAATATCGACTACTTCAAATTTATAACCTTGATATTCAACAAAATCCGCAGGGCGAGGAATTTTGCGCAGTTTGTACATCATAAAACCTGCTAAAGTTTCATAATTGTCCCAATCGGGAAAATCTTCGATACCGAGCGCATGTTTGACGTTTTCAATCGGCGTGGTACCTTCAATCAGCCATGAAAATTCATCACGCTGGATAATCTGCTGCTCATCTTCAATCGGTGCGACCCAATCCCCCATCACTGTCATCATGATATCAGAGAGGGTAATGACACCGACAATGAGCGCATACTCATTCATCACCACGGCAAATTTTTCTTTACTGGAGCGAAAACGGTCTAGCAGCTCGGATAAAGTTAATGTATCGGGAATGATTAATACATTACGAATCGTAGTTTCATTGAGCAAAATTTGCGACTGGTTACTAAGAAGTTTTACCAAGATATCCTTGGTATCGACATACCCAATCACTTCATCAATATGGTCTTTACATACCAAAAATTTTGAATACGGGTAATTGGCGATTTTTTGGCGAATACTTTGCTCAGACTCGCCAAGGGTGAAATAAACCACGTTCTCACGGGTGGTCATGCTAGAGGGCACGTTACGTTCTTCAAGCTCAAAAACGTTTTCGATAAAGTGATGTTCTTGCTTGAGCAACACCCCCGCTTGCGCTCCTGCATCCACCACGGCAGAAACATCATCAAAGGTGATATTTTCTTCTCTTACCATGTTGATTTTGAAAATTCTAAAAATCAGATTTGCCAGCCCGTTGATAATCCATGCCAGCGGCTTAAATACTTTGATTGACAACAGTACAGGTTCAATCACCGCTAACGCCACGCGTTCTGGGTTAATCATGCCAATGCGCTTGGGAATCAAATCAGCAAACAAAATAAACAACAAAGTGACTAGCAAAAATGACATCATAAAACCGATATTATCGAGCATTTTGCCTTGATAAAATGGCGAAATAAGGTCAATAAAGTAGGGACGAAGCGCAGACTCACCGACAATACCGCCCAAAATTGCCACGGCATTTAGCCCAATTTGTGAGGTGGCAAAAAATTCGGCAGAATTTTCTTGTAAATGTAAAATTTTATTGGCGCGATTGTCACCCGATTCTGCCAACAACTTTAGCTTGATGCGTCTAGCACCTGCCAAGGCAATTTCGGAAATGGAGAAAAAACTGGAAATCAACACTAATATACAAATAATTAGTAGATTTTGGAATAAACTCACAATACACCTATATTTATCTATTTTTATCTAGACAACATAACAGATTTGGTAAAAAATTTCTTAGACTTTATAGTAAAGCAATATTAGTAAAAAACATGGGTGAAGAAAACTGGCCGCGTAAAAAAACCCTTGATTGAAATCAAGGGTTTTTGTTAGAACAAACTGCTTATACACGTTCAATAATGGTGGCAATCCCTTGACCCAGACCAATACACATGGTGGCAAGACCGAGTTGGGTGTCTTGTTGCTCCATCACATTTAGAAGTGTGGTGGTGATACGCGCACCAGAACAGCCTAGTGGGTGACCTAACGCAATAGCACCACCATTTAGGTTAACGATGTCTAGTTTGTCTTGTAGGTTTAAGCCCTTAAGAACCGATAAGCCTTGTGCGGCAAATGCTTCGTTAAGCTCGATGGTTTGCATATCGTCAATGCTCATGCCAGCGCGTTTTAAGGCTTTTTTGGTGGCAGGCACTGGCCCATAACCCATGATAGCCGCATCACAGCCTGCAACTGCCATACCGCGAATACGGGCACGCGGTGTTAGACCTAAATCTTTGGCTTTTTGTGCAGACATGATAAGCATCGCAGATGCACCATCAGATAAGGCTGATGACGTGGCAGCTGTTACGGTACCGCCTTTAGGATCAAATACGGGGCGTAATGCCGCAAATGATTGCATGTTGGCATCGGGACGAATCACTTCATCGATAGTGCAAAGTTGTAGGTTACCGTTTTCGTCATGACCTTCAATGCCGATGATTTCGTTCTTGAAACGACCTTGCTGTGTCGCTTCCCACGCACGGCGATGTGATTCTACACCAAACGCATCTTGTTCTTGACGGCTGATGTTATTCATACGTCCAAGCATTTCAGCGGTTAAACCCATCATGTTAGAGGCTTTTGCATAGTATTTTGAAGCCTCTGGGTTGATGTCAATACCGTGCATCATGCCCACGTGACCCATATGCTCAACACCGCCAATAATAAACACATCACCTTGACCGGTCATGATTTGTGCCGCTGCGGTGTGAAGCGCTTGCATGGATGAACCGCATAAACGGTTGACCGTTTGACCTGCTGTGGTACGTGGTAATTCAGCCAATAAACCGATGTTACGACCAATGTTCATACCTTGCTCTAGGGTTTGGTTGACACAGCCCCAGATGACATCTTCTACAAGTTTGGTATCAAACGGGTTACGTGCTACCAAAGCTTTAACAAGCTCCGCAGACATGCTGTCAGCGCGTACATTGCGGAACATACCATTTTTTGATTTGCCCATTGCGGTACGAACGCCATCGACAATCACGACATCTTTTGGACTTAATGTAGTCATTTTATTCTCCTTAAAATTTATAATCGTCGATTACGCTTGTGGGTAAAAAGTTTTACCATTTGCCGCCATATCACGAATCATTTGTGGCGCTTCATAGGCTTTACCTAAGCTTGCGTATTTGTCGCAAAGGGCTAGGTAATTTTGTAGACCGATTTGGTCGATGTAACGACATGGGCCACCACGGAATGGCGGGAAACCAATACCCATAATCATCGCCATGTCTGCCTCTGCAGGCGTCGATACGATGTTGTCCTCTAAACAGCGAACCGTTTCATTACATAATGCAATCATCAAACGATCGATGATTTCCTGGTCTTCAAACTGTTTTGGCGCATCGATAAATGGTTTTAATAATTCAACGGTTTGTGGATCGGCAGTTTTAACTGGCTTGCCTTTTTTATCCGTTTCGTATTTGTAGAAACCAACGCCATTTTTTTGACCTAAGCGATTGGCTTCAAACAATATCTGACCGCTCACTTTGTAGTCTGGTTTCATACGGTCTGGGAAGCCTTCCGCCATCACTTCTGCCCCATGAACCCCTGTGTCGATACCCACAACGTCCATCAAGTAAGCAGGCCCCATTGGCCAACCAAATTTTTCCATGACTTTGTCGATTTGAACAAAGTCAGCGCCTTGTTTGATCAATAAGTCAAACGCACCGAAGTAAGGGAATAATACACGGTTAACTAAGAAGCCTGGGCAATCATTTACCACCACTGGCACTTTACCCATTTTTTCTGCTAACGCTACCGTAGTCGCTACTGCTTCTTCGCTTGATTTTTCACCACGAATTACTTCAACTAGGGGCATACGATGGACTGGGTTAAAGAAGTGCATGCCCACGAAGTTTTCTGGGCGCTCAAGTACCGATGCAAGATAAGTAATTGAAATGGTAGAAGTGTTAGATGCCAAGATTGCATCTTTTTTCACCAAACCTTCAACTTCTTTTAATACCGCGTGTTTAACTTTTGGATTTTCAACAACCGCTTCAATCACGATGTCAGTCTCACCAAAATCACCGTAGTTGAGCGTAGGACGGATACGGCTTAAGGTTTCGCCCATTTGTGCTGGGGTTACTTTACCGCGTGCCATACCGCTTGATAGGTGTTTGCTGGCCTCGCGCATACCTAAGTCAAGTTGCTCTGCCTTGATGTCTTTCATGATGATTGGCAAGCCTTTTGAGGCGGCTTGGTAAGCGATACCACCACCCATGATACCTGCGCCCAATACAGCAGCTTCTTTAATATCATGCGCTTTGGCGCTGTGAGTTTTAGCAAGTTTACGAACGGCTTGGTCGTTTAAGAATAGACCGACTAGGCTTTCTGCTTGTGGGGTTTTTGCTGCTTTTGCAAAACCTGCAGATTCAATTTCTAACGCTTTGTCACGTGGTAGGTTCACCTGTCTTTCGATGGACTCTAAGGCAATTTTTGGTGCTGGGTACTGGGCTGGATTGGCTTTTGAGAACAGTACACCTTTGGCTGAGTTAAATGCCATGGTTTGTTCTAGGGCATTTAATTTGACTGGATTGATTTTTTCGTCATGGCGTGCTTTCCAATCTAGATCGCCTGCGATACATTTTTTGACTAAATCAATCGCTGAAGCTTCTAACTGGTCAGCGGCAACAACCGCATCCACCATACCGACTTTCAATGCAGCGGCTGGTTTTTGTGCTTCGCCAGTTGCGATGATTTCTAAAGCGTTATCGATACCGATGATACGTGGCAAACGCACTGAACCACCAAAGCCTGGGAAGATGCCCAATTTAACTTCGGGTAAACCGATGCTCGCTTTGTCACTCATGACACGGTAGTCACACACCAACGTCATCTCTGTACCGCCGCCCATGGATGCGCCATTGATTGCCGCAACTTTTGGAAAAGGCAAATCTTCAAAACGGTTGAACGTTTTGTTGATGTCAAATACCCACGAAGCAATCTCGCCTTCTGGTTTTTTGAAATTACCAACAAATTCAGTGATGTCCGCACCAGCTATGAAAACTTTTTTTCCTGAAGTAACGATGAGACCTTTAACGTCTGAAGATTGTTCTAATGCCGTGACTGCTTCGCCAAATTCTTTGATGGTGGCTTGGTCAAATTTATTAACGCTCTCAGTTTGATTATCGTAGTTTAATTTAGCAATACCGTCTTCGAGTAGCGATACCGAGATGCTATTTCCTTGATAAATCATTGCTAACTCCTTGAGTTATGTTGAAATCAACGGGGAAAACCGAAAAAATGATGTTTTGCACGATGTCTTTATATGATGTCTTTAAAAGATGCTTGTGAAAAGATGCTTGTTAAAATTTTTACATACCGCAGACAAAACAAAATCTTGACTAGTTTACTATGTTTGCGATAAGTTGAGAATAACGCAAATGACTGTTTAGTCATTGGCTAGCAACGGGGCCGCTGCTACTGCAGGTTTTGTTGCCAAACCTACTATCTTACCAGTTGGCAAAAGTCAGCAAAAATGTGCTTAAAGTAGTCAATTTTTATCACTAACCCCTCTATTTGAATTCGACATACTGCTTGACATAATTGGCGCTTAGCGTGGTGGAGTTGACGCAAATCTGTAAACTGCCAACAGGTACCTCACTTTTAAATTCCTGCAGATGCGCTTTGATAGCATCGGCAATCCGCTGCGCCAATGATTGAATGGTAGCGTCATCACGCCCTGGCATCAGATAAAAATGCGCCATAACAAAAGCTTCATCTCTGCTATCGCTCAGTCCCACCAATACGTGGTTTGGGTAGTAGATACGTGATTTGATATCACTTTGTAGCTTAAAATTGCCAGACTGCCATAGCGTATCATTGACCCGCGCTAGCAGGTTATCAGGCTGACTAATAAGATGGTCGTGACTCACTTCAATAATGACATTGGGCATGGTGTTATCCTTTATTCTTGAATTAAATCTGCAAACTTGGCGTTTACTGCGCCTGCTAAATCTGACGGTGACAACTCAATCTCTAAGCCGCGTCTACCGCCACTACAATAAATGGTCGCAAAGTGTTGTGCCGACTGATCGATGACCGTGGGCAGGCGTTTTTTTTGACCGAGCGGGCTTACCCCACCTAGCACATAGCCTGTGGTACGTTCTACCAATTTGGGGTCTGCCATTTGTGCTTTTTTACTGCCAATGGCCTTGGCGATTTTTTTTAGGTTTAATAAATGCTCAACAGGCAGTATCGCAACAGCGAGTTTGTCATTGTCATCTTGCACCACCAAAGTTTTAAATACCCGCTTAGCTTCAACTTGTAGTTTTTCTGCTGCTTCAAGCCCATAGCTTTCACTATTAGCGTCATGATGGTATTCATGTAATTGGAAGTTGATTTTTAGTTTTTTGGCAAGATTAACGGCAGGTGTCATGGCGGTTTCTTAACAGGGTTTGGTGATTGAACATAGTCATTCATCATAACCAAACTGCGGGTTAAAACAAAGCACATTGGGTATAAAAAACGTATAAAAAAACCAGCCAACTATTTTACTAGTGACTGGATTTAGTAAAGTGCTAGATACTAGTTGTTGCATAGGCTTTAATGTATAGCCTTTATTTTATAAATGGCGCATTACCCATTAGCTTGCTTTTGAGACCATATAATCAACGGCAGCTTTTACTTCATCATCAGAGGCTTGACTACCGCCTTTGGCTGGCATTACACCGGATTTTCCTTGATAGCCGCCGATGGCGTGTTTATACAGCGTGTCTTTACCTTGCGCAATGCGAGGTGCCCAAGCGGCTTTATCAGCAAGTTTTGGTGCACCCATCAAGCCTGCTGTGTGGCAAGTGGTACATACACTACCAAACAATTTTTCGCCAGCATCAGCAGAAACTTGGGTAGCGGTTGCTGTAGTCGTGGTGGCAGCGGCTGAGGCAGCTGTCGGTGGCACAAATGAAGCAGGCTGTGAAGCCACTGGCATAGGATGGTTTGCACGAGCGATTTCACCTTGCTGTGCAGCAATTTCTTCGGTTGGTTTGCTTTCGGCTGACTCATGCTTACTACATGCGCTCATGGTAAGACCCAAGGCAATCATAAGACTGGCTAGCGTGGCATTGCGTGTTGATATCGGTAGCATAACCTTTTCCTTTCAAATAAGGTGAAATCTAATTTCACATCAATGTATAAATTTTTAATAGCCCTACAAACTGTTTTTGCATGGTAATGTTTTACGTGGTAATGTCGACTGGCAAATGGCTAGTACGACATTTAGCGGTATGTTGTTATCACATGAGAATTAGTGACTATATTAGCATTACTGCGGTATGAATAAAATAACATTTTAAAGCCACCTTGCTAAATCATTACTATCGTTGTGTATTTTGTTACGCTAACGAGCAAAAAATTTTTATCGGCTAGATAAAACAGGGCAATTGGCTAAGAGAAGGATTTTCTAATTTAACAGGTTATTAAAAAGCTAAAATTTACATTGACTTACATTCAATATTTAGTTAAAATTCGCACCTATTTTTATCCTAATCTGAGCTGATGCCAAACCATGGGTAGGTTGGCTAATAATCACCTATACAGCCGGATTAATGTTCCTGACCCACTAACCCCGCTTTGTTGATAGCACATTCATTGTCTATCAATCAGCCTAGACTTAAGGAGTCTACATGCCAGCAGTAAAGGTAAAAGAGAACGAACCTGTAGATATCGCAATTCGCCGCTTTAAACGTGCTTGTGAGAAAGCCGGTATTTTAGCAGATGTACGTAAACATGAGTTCTATGAAAAACCAACTCAAGAACGTAAACGTAAAAAAGCAGCTGCGGTAAAACGTTACAAAAAGAAAATGTCACGTGAATCAGTACGCACGACTCGTCTTTACTAAGGTAATTTGTCGACAGACAACCCAATACCAGTAAATGATAAAATCCACTTTGTTAAGTGGATTTTTTTATGCTATGTTGCTAACCACAATTTTAAAAACGCCATTAGCTAACATTAAGGAGCGTTAAAACCATGAGTACCATAAAAGACACCCTGACCGATGTGGTCAAAACTGCCATGAAAGCGCGTGAGCTTGAAAAAGTTAAAGTGCTACGCAGCGTACAAGCGGTGATAAAACAAATCGAAATTGACCGCCAAATAACGCTCGATGATGCAGGTGTACTAGACATCTTACAAAAGCAAACCAAGCAGCGCCAAGAGTCGCTCGCGATTTTTGCCGCCAATGGGCGGGAAGATTTGGCACAAAAAGAACAATTTGAGATTGATGTGATTAGTCAATTCTTGCCACAACCCATGAGTGAAGCAGAAATTGCCAATCTGGTAGCCACTGAAATTGCTGAGCAAGGTGCCACTTCGATGCAGCAAATGGGCGCTGTGATGAATGCGTTAAAAGTCAAGACCGCAGGTCGCGCTGACCCCGCTTTGATCTCAAAGTTGGTCAAAGCGACATTGGGTTAACCCTTTAAAACATGATAAAAAAGCCATAAGATTTGCACTTATGGCTTTTTTTAAGTTTATTTTTACTAATGGGCTTGCATCACCTGAGAAAGCAAGTCTAAAGTTTCTACCAGTGGCAGTCCAACCACATTGCTATAGCTACCGTCAATCGCTTTGACCCACGCAGCGCCCAGCCCTTGAATGGCATAACCGCCAGCTTTGTCTCGTGGTTCACCCGTATGCCAATAATGCGTCATCATGCTGTCAGTGAGTGCGATAAATTTGACATCGGTTCTCACCACAGTACGCTCAGCATAATCTATCTGCCATTGACCGTCACGCTGCGCCAGTCGGCTCACTTGCACTGCAGTCCATACTTGGTGCGAGGCATTGCTCATTTGCCGCCACATCGCACAAGCATCGGCAAAATCGCTAGGTTTTTGTAGCACTGACCCATCCGGCAGTACGCCAATGGTATCGGCGGTAATCACCACACACTCGGTCATAGCGTTTGGCAAAACTTGTAAAGCGGCTTGCGCTTTTTGACTCACCATACGCCCAATATAGTCAATCGCCGACTCTTCTGCTAGCCGTGTTTCATCAATATTGACTGCCGCGCAAGTATGTGGCACCAAAACTTGATCTAACAACTCACGCCGCCTCGGTGATGTGGACGCCAAGATAATCGGTATAGTGGCCTTAAATTGATACATAATAACTTCTCAATACGCTTATCGCGTATAACGCAGCATGACAGCAACTAACAGTGGCCAAATTAAGGTACTGACGGCAACGGTATAAAGTAATTGGGGTGCAAACACCCCTTGGGTAAATAAATGCAGAAAAATTAACCCAAGTTGATAAATCAGCAAACAGGCGCCCGCAAGCAGCCATACCAAGTTTGAGGACAGTTGGCGTAAATAACCACTGACAAACTTGATAAAAAATGCTACCAGCACCGCACACAAGGCTTGCTGACCGATTCGGCTGTCCGTCAGTAAATCAGCAAACAGACCAACCACAAACGCCAATCCCACCCCAATTAAAGTCGGTTGAAATATCAGCCAAAAAATCAGCATCATGATCATCCACATCGGACGAAATAGCGCAATCTCTGCCGACAGCGGATACACACTAAGTACCGATGCGATGATAAAACTGATTGCCATCACAATATATAAATGCTGTTTGGTTTTTTTGCGCTGAACGACGACCATAATCAGTGATTTTAAACCTTTTGCTGAAGCAATAAAACATAAGACGTATTGATAAAATTGGCAGCGGGTTTCACCATAATCTTGGCATAGCCGCCAGCTTGCTCGGCTTCTACTTTTGCCACGCGCCCAACAGGAAATCCGGCAGGAATACGACCACCAAGCCCCGATGAAATCAGCTCATCACCAATGCGTACATCCGATGCCTTAAAGATATAATCTAGCACCAAATACTGCGGATTACCTTTACCCGATACGATGGCTTTTTGCCCGGTACGTTTGATAGTCACTGCAACCGATTGTTGGTCATCGCTGATTAACACCACACGGCAGGTATCGGGATAAACATTAACGACTTGTCCAAGAATGCCGTTTTCATCAATCACCGTTTGCCCGACAATCACTCCGTCTTTGCTACCTTTATTGATGACCACCATTTGCCGCAGTGGATTGCTATCGGTACCAATGACATGCGACAACAGCAAATTAAACTGGTCTGGCGTGGTAGCGGATAAAATCCCTTGCAGGCGGGCATTTTGCGCGACAAGATAGTCTTGCTGCTGCAACTGCGCTTTAGCATGGACAAGCTCAGCTTTTAACTGGACATTCTCACGGCGTAACGCTTCTTTTTCGGTCATGGTACTATCAAGCCAGCCTGCAAAAAAACTTGGATAAGCCGATACTTGATAGATGGGCTGCATGGCGGCATGGGTCGCGGTACGTATTGGCTGAAACCAACTGCTATTTTTACTATCCAATAACATCAGCACAATCGCCGCAAACACCACAATAAGGGTTTTGCGAATGGCGAGCGGTTGTTGGGTAAAAATGGTAAGTGACATAAGTAACATCCAAGCAAAATCCGTGACGGTCAATACAGCGCGCGATAACAAGCCATCAGGATAGCAAAAATCTTTTAAACAAAGCTATCGTAAAATCATCTTGTCAATAAAGCAATAAAACCGCTATTAAAAAATAGCGGTTAACGGTAACACATCAGTTAACATCAGACAAAAATCATATTCAATGCTTTGTTATTGATAAAATCTAGCGCTTTACCACCCCCACGGCTGACACAAGTCAAGGGGTCTTCGGCTACCGTGACAGGCAAGCCTGTCTCGCGCGAAATCAGCTCATCAAGATTGCGTAATAGTGCACCACCACCGGTTAATACAATACCACGCTCTGCGATATCGGCTGATAATTCAGGCGGGGTTTGCTCAAGCGCCGCTTTGACACCTGAGATAATACCAGCAATAGGGTCGCTTAAGGCTTTTTGGATTTCGGCAGATGTCACCACAAATGATTTAGGCACCCCTTCTGCCATACTACGACCACGCACTTCCACTTCCAAGGGGTTTTCAGGATCTTCAATTGCCGTCCCTACTTCAGTTTTGATGCGTTCAGCCGTGGTTTCACCAATCACACAGCCATGGGTACGGCGGACATGAGTAATAATCGCTTCATCGAACACATCACCGCCGATACGGATGGAGTCGGCATACACACAGCCTGATAGTGCAATCACCGCAATCTCTGTGGTACCACCCCCAATATCCACCACCATCGAACCACTGGCTTCATGCACGGGTAATCCTGCGCCAATCGCAGCTGCCATAGGCTCTTCAAGCAATAAGGCTTTGTTTGCGCCTGCCGATTCAACCGCTTCACGAATCGCACGACGTTCTACCAAAGTAGATTTACAAGGCACACAAACAATCACGTTTGGATTGGCCAAAAAACGTTTCACTTTCACTTTGTTGATAAAATGCTTGAGCATTTTTTGGGTCACTTCAAAATCGGCAATCACACCGTCTTTGAGTGGACGAATCGCAGTGATATTATCTGGGGTACGACCTAGCATTTGTTTGGCATCAATACCGACTGCTGCAACGGTAGGATTTTGGGTACGGTTACTACGAAGCGCAACAACCGTTGGTTCATTGAGGACCACACCTTTACCTGGGGTGAAAATTAACGTGTTGGCAGTGCCAAGGTCGATGGCGATATTACTTGATAAAAATCCGAAAAGGCTCATGTATCATTTCCCAGTGATAACAAAACTACACTGCAAGCAAAGCAGAAATTAGCGGGGTGTTTAATCGCACATCGAGTCAACGACGCATTTTTTAAAAGCGTTCATTTAAAAGCTTTTAATACCGATGTTTCTAATGCCCGTGTTTCAAAACCACCCTATTGTGCCCACTAGCAAAAAATCTGAAGCAAGCTGCTTACCGCTGCTGTATTTTACATAAAAAATAGCAAGAAACTCTTAACGCTTAACAGTTAAAAGGCTATTTTTTTAGATAAAAAAGGTGACGATGATTTTAAAGCGGTTTAGGCGATAGTGACTTTAATGCGATTAATTTGCGTTTAGTAAGAATAGTGCTAGATTATAGCGGTAAAATATCGCAAAATATAGTGATTTAATCACATTCTATCTTTATTCACGAATTTTTTGTGACAAATTATTTAGGTCACATCACCCTATTTTTCAAATTTGTTATTAAAAGCAACTAAACTTATGCAACTGTTTTTTATCAGGTTTTATCCTCTTTTATTATAGCCTGTTGCTATAATTGGCTGGTGTAAAATCGCATCAAACATTTGCCTTGTTTGTCCGTTTTATTTTTGTTTGTACTTAAGGAACTCATCATGTCGCAGACGCTTTCAACTGATGAAATTATGAACATCGCCAAACTTGCTCGACTTGGCGTGACCGCTGAGCAGGCAGATAGTTATGCCAATGACCTAAGCAAAATTCTATCGATGATGGATATTTTGGCAGAGGTCAATACTGACAATATCGCACCGCTTACCAATGTCCATGATATGACCCAGCCACTGCGAGAAGATGTTGTTGGCGGTAATGGGGTCGAAGTCAATCGTGAGCTAAATCAGTCCATTGCGCCAAGTGTCGCTGATGGCTTATACCTTGTGCCACAGGTCATTGAATAAGCCACAGCTCATCGAATAACTTGTCAAATTTTTGTTAATTAATTATAAGTGAAAATTATGTCTGAACTACATACGTTTTCGGTTGCCCAATTGGCGGCAGGTCTAAAAAATAAAGACTTTAGCAGTACCGAACTTACCCAACATTTTCTTAATCGGATTGCCCAGCATGATAAAGCCATTAATAGCTTTATCACAGTCACGCCTGAACAAGCATTAGCGCAAGCTGCCGCCGCCGATAAATTATTGGCAGAGGGCAAAGGCGCAGACTTGACGGGCGTACCACTGGCTCATAAAGACATTTTTTGTACCCAAGGCGTTTTAACCACTTGTGGCTCAAAAATGCTAGAAAACTTTGTGGCGCCTTACAACGCCACCATCGTTGAAAACTGCCAAAATGCAGGCTTAGTCATGCTTGGCAAAACCAGCATGGATGAGTTCGCGATGGGCTCGGACAATGAGTCATCTTACTTTGGCGCCGTGCACAACCCTTGGGATATCAGCCGTGTACCAGGCGGTTCATCGGGCGGTAGCGCGGCAGCGGTTGCGGCAGGTTTTGCGCCCCTTGCCACAGGCTCAGATACCGGCGGCTCAATTCGCCAACCTGCGTCATTTTGTGGTTTGACAGGGATTAAGCCAACTTACGGACGTGTCTCACGTTATGGCATGGTGGCGTATGCGTCAAGTTTTGACCAAGCTGGCAGTTTTGGTAAAACCGCAGAAGACTGCGCTTATTTGCTCAACGTGTTATCAGGTCATGACAGCAAAGACTCAACATCCGCCAACAAAGATGTGCCGGATTTTGTCGCTAGTTTGACTAGCAAACGCCAAGCCAATGCCAGCCATGATAAACCGCTTCAAGGGTTACGCATCGGTATTCCAACCGAATACTTTGCCGATGGCTTAAATAGCGAGGTTAAAGCCAGTGTAGAAGCGGCATTAAAACAATACCAGGCCTTGGGTGCAAGCTTGGTGGATGTGAATTTGACCAAACCTGAAATCACCCTTGCCACTTATTATTTGCTCGCCCCAGCTGAAGCTTCATCTAACTTATCGCGTTATGATGGGGTGCGTTATGGCTACCGCTGTGACAGCCCAAAAAACTTGGAAGATTTATACACCCGCTCACGTTCTGAAGGCTTTGGTGCCGAAGTACAGCGCCGTATTTTGATGGGTACCTATGCGCTATCAGCGGGTTATTTTGATGCCTATTATGTCAAAGCGCAAAAAGTGCGCCGCCTCATCAGCCAAGATTTTGCCAAAGCCTTTGAAAGCTGTGATGTCATTGCCACCCCAACTGCGCCAACGACGGCTTATAAAATCGGTGCAAGCCTTAGCCCTGCCGAAATTTATATGGGGGATGTTTATACCATTGGCGTGAATTTAGCCGGTTTACCTTCATTAAGCCATCCGGTGGGTTTTGATGGTGACAATCTGCCTGTGGGCTTACAGCTGATTGCAAAAGCATGGGACGAAGAGACGCTACTGCAGACTGCTGATGCGTATCAGCAAGTCACTGATTTTCACCAACAACTATCACCCATCGCCAAAGCCTAAGGAGCCTTGTTATGACAAACGAAAATAAACTGCAAGCGCCTTTAGTGGATGGCTATGAAGTGGTTATCGGTATCGAAATCCACTGCCAACTCAACACCAACACCAAAATTTTCTCATCGGCTTCCACCCTATTTGGGCAAGAGCCCAACACCCAAGCCAATATTGTTGACCTAGCCATGCCAGGGGCGCTGCCTGTACTCAACAAAGATGTGGTAGAAAAAGCGGTGATGTTTGGGCTTGGCGTCAATGCTGAAATTGGCATGATGAACGCCTTTGACCGTAAGAATTATTTTTATCCCGACTTGCCAAAAGGCTACCAAATCAGCCAAATGGCGCACCCGATTGTCGGTACAGGCTATATCGACATCGTGGTCAATGAAGGTGAAAAAAACGAATATCCCAAACGTATTCACATTACCCGTGCCCACTTAGAAGAAGATGCGGGCAAATCGGTGCATGATGCGGTGCCACAAATGACAGGCGTGGATTTAAACCGTGCCGGTACGCCGCTGATTGAAATCGTCTCAGAGCCTGATATGCGCTCAGCTGCCGAGGCGGTTGCCTATGTCAAAGCCATTCACCAGTTGGTCACTTGGCTCGGTATTTCTGATGCCATTATGGCGGAAGGTTCATTTCGTGCCGACTGTAACGTCTCCGTGCGAAAACCCGGCGCTGACTTAGGTACTCGCTGTGAGATTAAGAACCTTAACTCGTTTCGCTTTATTGAGCGTGCCATCACGGTGGAAATCGAGCGTCAAATTGACTTGATTGAAGACGGGGGCAAAGTCATACAAGCCACTCGCCTGTACGATCCCGACAAAGACGAAACGCGCTCAATGCGTACCAAGGAAGAAGCCAATGACTACCGCTACTTCCCAGACCCTGACCTTTTACCTGTGCATATTGATACTGCAACTTTTGAACAAATCAAAAACGCCATGCCAGAGTTGCCAGTGGCACGTCGTGAGCGTTTTCAATCGGCGCTTGGCTTACCTGAATACGATAGCCGTATTTTAACCGCTAGCCGTTCGCTCGCTGATTACTTTGAGCAAGTAGTGGCAAAAATCGGTCATGATAACGCCAAACTGGCTGCTAACTGGATAATGGGTGACCTGCTCGGCGCGCTCAATAAAGATGAAAAAACCATTGAGCAAAGCCCGATTTCTGTCGCCCAATTTGCCAAACTGCTAGAGCGTATCAAAGACAATACGCTATCAGGCAAGCTGGCTAAGCAAGCCTTTATCGCCCTATTCGCTGGCGAAGGCGGTGACGATGAAACAGCCGTGGATAAAGTCATTGCCGATAAAGGTTTAAAACAAGAAACCGATACAGGCGCGATTAAAGCGATTGTCGAAGACGTGTTGAAAAACAACCAAGCGATGGTCGATGAGTACAAGTCAGGTAAAGAAAAAGCCTTTAACGGTCTTGTCGGTCAAGTGATGAAAGCCTCTAAAGGTAAAGCCAACCCGGCTCAAGTTAATCAGCTGTTAAAAGAACTAATTGGATAAGTTGGTATTGCAAATTCTGTCATTTTTGGTAGAATAGTACACCTTTCGGGGCGTAGCGCAGTCTGGTAGCGCACTTGCATGGGGTGCAAGGGGTCGCGAGTTCGAATCCCGCCGTTCCGACCAAATTAAAAAGGCTTACGTTTTCGTAGGCCTTTTTCTTTTTGAGTTTTTTTATACCTATTGTCACAGTATTTTTACGTGAATATGACAATAGTTTTTTTGTTTTGATAGATAATTTTTTGATAAAATTTTCTCACTATTTGGCTGTATTTATTTGACTGTATTTTTGAAAAATCATGAGTTCGAGCATTAAATCATTCCTTGCTAAGTATAAACTGACAAATTTGGCTGCGGCTTTGGTATGGGTGGTTTTACCACTCACTGCGCAAGCCGATAGCGTTCATCGAGCACAAACCAACAAAGATGCGATTGTACGTTCTTGTCCCAATCGTCTATGCCCCGTGGTGCAGACCCTGCCCAAAGGCGTCAAGTTTAGCTGGGTATTAGCCAAAAATGGCTTTGTGAACATTGCCGATTCTACCTTGTGGGTATCCACTGCTGACATCAAATAACTGGTTGTATGTTTTCAAATTTTTCTTAAAAAGCCTGTCATGAATATGATGGGCTTTTTTGTTATGATAGTCTAAGCTTAATGTTAAACGAGTCGATTATGTGTTACCCAAGAATCATTATTTCAATAAAAAAACAACAACTTACTTTACATCTGAGCCCCACCCAATCACAAACTTACCCCGTCTCTACTGCCAAAAATGGTATTGGACAACTACAGGATACTGGCTGTACACCGCTCGGTGCGCACCTGATTAGCGAAAAATTTGGTGATAATTTACCTATCAACAGTGTTTTTGTGGCACGTCAATTTACCGGCGAAATTTATGACGATCATTTGGCAACTACATTCCCCAATCGAGACTGGATTTTGACACGGATTTTGTGGTTAGAGGGAAATGAAACGGGCTTTAATAAAGGCGCCAATGAGCAAGGGGTGTGTGATACCAAGGCGCGTTACATTTACATTCATGGGACGCCCAATACCGAGCCGATGGGCATTCCGCTTTCTCATGGCTGTATCCGCATGCGCAATCAAGACATTATCACACTGTATGACCAAGTGGATATTGGTACAGCGGTCGAAATTTTGCCGTAAATTTATCAAAATTAACCTTAATAATATATTAGATAAAATTAATAAATACAATTAATGGTTAAAAAAAATTACAAAATAGTTTTTATTTATTAGTATTTTAGGCATATAATAGCCGTGTCACATCAATCGGCTTTAACTTTAATTAATAAGGTAGATTGATTATCAAATAACAATGAAAAGGAGCTGATTATGTCAGTCGAAACATTACACAATATTGCAGAAACTCGCCGTTCTATCTATATGCTCAATGACCAATTACCTGTCTCAAAAGATGAGGTAGTTAAACTGGTTGAACATGCCGTGTTACATACCCCCTCTTCATTCAACTCACAATCAAGCCGCTTGGTGGTATTGTTTGGTGAAGACCATCAAAAACTTTGGCAAATCACCGAAGATTTGCTACGTGCGATGGTGAATGATGATGAAAAATTCAAATCAACTGCCGATAAAATGGCCATGTTTAAAGCCGGTGCAGGGACTATCTTGTATTTTGAAGACCAATCAGTGGTCAAAGGCTTACAAGAACAATTCCCGCTGTATGCGCATAATTTCCCAGTATGGGCAGAACACACCAGTGCCATGCACCAATATGCGATTTGGAACGCCTTAGCCGCGCTCAACATCGGTGCAAACTTACAGCATTACAATGGCGTGATTGATGAAAAAGTGGCAGAAACATGGAACATCGATAGCAACTGGAAACTTATTGCGCAGATGGTATTTGGTGGTATCGCCGCCCCAGCAGGTGAAAAAACCTTTGAACCTATTGAAAAACGCTTAAAAGTTTACGGAAAATAATTTTTTAATGTGCACTACAATGCATGTGCTAGTGCTAGTGCTAGTGACAGCAAAAAGCCAATATCTGACGGTATTGGCTTTTTTATATAAATTTGATTGCCATTAACTAAAAAATTAGCTCAGTAAAAACCCGACAATATACCGCATATTATCTACTGTCGGTATCGAAATTAGCGGCTAAATGCTGTCATCCATGACTGACCTAACTAGTCATACAATGATTGACTGATTAGTGCTTTCTGCAGAGGCAATTTTCTTTAATTCACATGTCTACAATCAAGCCAAACTACTACCAAAACTTTGGCGCATTTTTAACCGTTTTTAGACTCACCGCGCATTGCTCGGCACTCGCTTGCTCACGCCCGCTAAACCAACCCACCGCAAATAGTGCATTTGGGTCGGTTTTGGCTTTTTCCAAATAATTGGCATGACCGACCACATTGTCATTGTATTCACCGAGTACGTCTTGTGCAGGCTCTAAGTATTGCAAGAAAGCATTGAGCTCAGCTGCTTTTTTCCCTTTTTTGCCATTGGTTTGGCTGGCAAAAAGCGGCGCAGCAAACTCACTGACATAACGCAGGCTTTTTAGGTCTTTACGGACACCATGCTGGCTTTCTGTATCGAGACTGGCAAATTTATCACTTGCTACAGCAATCGCGGTAAATAGTTTTTCCAACTTTTTGGCAACAGTGGCTTTGGCTTTTGGGTTGTCCGCAGGTACGGCTAAATGGGTAAAACCAATCAGCTCTAACAACAGAATTTGAAAATCATTGGCTCTGACGGCATCAATCGGCATGATATCGACTGCCGTTGACCACTCGACATGCGGTGCACCGACTGACTCTAGCAGGGGCTGGGTTTTTATTTGCAAGATTTCTTTATCACGATACTCCCCTAGCAGGCTAAAGGTTTGTTTGAGTACCATCAGCCAATTTGGGTCGATATAATCTTGGGCAAATTTGAAATGTTTGAGAGCAGTACGTAAACGCCGAATACCGACACGCAGTTGGTGCACTAAGTTACCATCAGGACTGCCTTCAGCAATTGCAGAGGCGTTGGGCAAAATCTGCACGAGGCAGTTATTGACCACTGCCTGCAAAAACGCAAATTGGCTGATACCTTTGTGTAATTGCAGCACAGCCAAATCCGCTTTGACAGGCTGGGCATATTGCTTATTCGCGAGTAGCAAACTACCCCGCTGGGCTTTGGTAACGGTTGATAAATATAATTTGTATTTTTTGCACCAAGTTTTTGCAATGTCAATCAAATCCCTTGGGTCACCCTCAAGGAGTTCAAATTCAATTTCATGAATATCCGATTGGGTTAACCCATGATTATTGGCGGGTTTTTGTGAGTTTAGGCGACCTATGCCAACCTTGCCGATATCATAAGCGATTTCGATGCGGCTGTTATTTTTCTTAATTTGACGAGAAGTGCGTTGGACATCGGTAAAATATTGCACGGTTAAGGCTTGAGCGAGCTGGTCGAGCGGCATGATGCTAGTCAGCTGCGCTACGACTGTTGGCTCTGTAATCAGTGAAACATCGGGCACAAGGCTGCTAACATCAAGGGTATCTGGCGTACCCGTCAGGCTCAGCACGGTATTGAGCTCAACGCGTTTGGCAACGCCGTCACCCGCTGTTTTGAGGGTTTGTACCCATTGATTGTCTTCAAAACGAATACGCAGGGCGATGCCTTGTTTGGCAAGATGTTGATTGGGGGTATCAAAATAATACGCCGATAGCCGCTGTTGCCGCGCAGTTTTGGTGTCGATGTTTTTTCTTAAGACGCCTTGTTGATAGCTTGGGACAGCAAACTTGAGTTCTAGTTCGTGCATGATGGTGTCGATTAACCTATATAGCTAACGGATAAAACACCATCATAGCACAACTTTGCTTTTTAAAAATAACCACTTGGCTCATTTGTTGTTGGTAAAATTTTAAAGCATTTAAAAAATGACCTATGATAAGTGATGACCAGTTATGCAATCACATCCAAACCTTCTTCTTTTAGCGATGTAAAGTCAGGTATTGATATAAAAAAAATCCATTTTAAGCTATCATAACCGCAAAATTTTGATGAATTTTGTAATAAATATTTACACTGACCCTCGATTAAATAGGTTTTTTAATAAATGTCAAACGCTACCGCTGACCAAACCCATTCTTCCCAACTCACCAAAAACCCAAGCAAAAAAATCAAACCCACCGCGCGGGTGCGTAAACGTTTGCAAGACGCCCCACCCGTGACCCTAACAGTGACCAACCTTGCTCATGATGGACGTGGCGTGGCAAGTTACGGTGACCAGCCCGACCATCACCTCGATAAACATGGCAAAAAAGTATTCGTTAGCTTTGCGCTGCCCAACGAGACCGTGAGCGTCAAAATCACAGGCTCACGTAAAAGCATGGAAGAAGGGGACGCGGCTCTCGTACTGGCAAACCCAAACCCTGAACGCACGACCCCGCCTTGCCCGCATTTTGGGGTGTGTGGTGGCTGTAGCTTACAGCACTGGCAACCCGATGGGCAGATTCAATTTAAGCAATCTGTACTGGCAGAGCTGCTCGAACACCAAGCCCATATCCAGCCTGAACACTGGCTTCCCCCATTGGTTGCTGACCGTTTGGGCTACCGTACCAAGGCACGTATGGGCGTGCGCTATGTCGAGAAAAAAGGCACAGCATTGGTCGGTTTTCGTGAGCGCGCCAGCAATTTTTTGGCAAATTTAAATGAATGCCATGTGCTTGACCCGCGTGTCGGCTTTGAAATTGAACCGCTAAAAGCGCTTATCAGTTCGCTTGACGCCCGTGACCATATTCCACAGCTTGAGTTAGCGATGGGTGAAACACTTGATGATGTTATTGACAGCAAAAAATCAATTGCCGTCATTGTCCGTCACATGGTGGATTTAGGCGAGCATGATATCGCAAAACTGCAAGCTTTTTTTGCAGAGCGTAACTGGCAGTTATTTTTACAGCCCAAAGGCAGCGACACGGTACATCGTATTGACCCATTGTATGAAAATACTGACCATGCGCGCCCATCAAGCCTGACTGTGCCACCGACGGGCGGTTTGTTTTATCGCTTGCCCGAGTTTGATGTGACGTTTGAATTCTCGCCACTGGATTTTACCCAAGTGAATTTGTCAGTCAATCGTAAAATGACCAAGCTGGCGATTGATTTGTTAGAATTGAAGCCAGGCGAGCGAGTGCTTGATTTATTTTGCGGTTTGGGCAATTTTAGTCTACCACTGGCGCGTCAAGTGGGTGATACAGGCTTTGTGATTGGGGTGGAAGGCAGCAGTGAGATGACACAGCGTGCCAAAATGAATGCCATCGCCAACGGCTTGCACCATACCGACTTTTTTGCCCAAGATTTGACCAAAGATTTTTCTGCTGAGCCTTGGGTTGGGCAAGTCGATGCACTGCTGATTGACCCACCCCGCTCAGGCGCCTTAGAAGTCATGCAGTATCTAGATAAATTCAATGCCAAACGCATTGTGTATGTGTCGTGCAATCCGATTACGCTTGCCCGCGATACCGCCGTGCTGCTTGACAAAGGCTACAAGCTCACCCACGCGGGCGTGATGGATATGTTCCCGCACACAGGGCATGTGGAAAGTATTGCACGCTTTGAGAAACGCTAAAATTTGGCTTTATTCATACAATTCATATAGCGTACGTTGACTTTATCAGCGTACCATTTGGTATTGTAATCGCGGCTGAGTTTTGCCCCAGAGATGACCACCTGTGGCATGATGGCGGCAGGGGCATTTTTGCCAGTTTTCATTTTGTAAAGACTACCGATGGTGCGATAGGTTTCGGTATTTTCAAAATCTTGGCTTTTTTCTTTTGCCAAGTCCATACGCACTTGTCGCTCTGTCAGGCTAATCATGCCTTGTTGTATCATCGATATCAGCGCCTGCTCACTTTGGCTGATATTGGCACTGATTTTATTGCCTTTTTCATAAATCAATAAATCGCCATCATAGTCTATTTCGGCTTTGGATAACTCTTTTAGCATTTTTTGGAAAGCCGCATTACGGCTTGAATACATCCCTGAGTTGTAGTCAGCGAAGCGATAAATCGGGTCTTGATAATTGGCTTTATACAGTAACAAGCGATGGATACCATAGTACAATCCGCCATATTGGCTATATAGGTCTTTACGCAGTTCAAGGTTATTGCCACTCATACGGCGATGGTCACGCGCATAACTTACTTGCACCTGCATTGAGCCTAAGGTGGTAATTGGGTCTAATTTTTCTTCAATATCCCCGCCTACCAGTTTGGTGACGCTGTTCAGCTTGCTGGCATAATATTTGCTTGAAAAATACGCAAACATCTGATGATAAATATCGTCAAGTTCTTCTTCGGTTTTGACTTTAGCGATTTGTTTTTCAAAGCTGTTGTCAGGCGTGGGCTCAGTTTTTAGCATGGTGCGAAAATACGGGGCTAGCGTTGTGCCCAATTTTTCTTCCAACTCCTCATTCATCGCTTTTAGGCTTGATTGCCCCAAATTCGGGACGGGCGGATTGGCTTTAAAATTAGACTCTTGGTCGATAATGGCGACCGCGGTACAAATATTTTGCGCGTTTTTTTCTATTTTTAGCGTATCAAATATTTGGTTGATGTCTTGTGCCCAGCTTTTGCTATCTTGTCCACGTTTGGGAATCAGTTTGGCAATTTGTTTGGCACCAATGGGCGAGTTAACGTCGGTTTGCGTTTGAAAATAATCACACCCTGTCAGCCCAAGCGATAAAGTCAGCGTTATCGCCAACGTTGACAGGGTTTTACCAAAGTTTGCAAGGCTTTTTGAGCGGGTCATGGTAAAATCTGACGCTACAGTAGTCGCATTTGTAACAAAATGAGATGGTAATTTCATTAAACTCACCTATACTGAACAAGATAGTTTTATCTTAATTTGGATTGAGATTCACTCAACTCACTGATTGGATCGTTGCCTAACACTCATTTGAGTGATACAAAAAATTTATCGACGTGTTGACTTGCAATTGTTTGCTAATAGACACATCTTAATAAAATTAACACATGAGTAAGCGTAATAAAGTTAGTGTTAAATGGCTAAACATGGGTAACCCTAAAACGGTTAAGATATATAAAGTGAGTATGGCATTTACTTTATTTTAACCTTTAACATTTATTTCGAGGGTTAACACGCCCAAAACCAACGCACTATCATAGCTAAAACGCGCTGCTATAGCGACTACTCTGTCATATTTTATTATTGCTAGCGCAGTATCAAATCAAACTTAATCACACAAAAATTCACAGGGAAAGTGAGTTGATAATTTTAAATGAACAAGGTTAGTTTTTTTGCTCTTTGAGGAAATCTGGTAAGTAAGGTGTAGAATTGACATGGTAAAAATACGAGAAAGTTTGCCGCTCTTGGATGGAAAAGACGTTGATCATGATAGTACCACGATGATTGCGAGTATCACTGCCAGCCAGCGTCATTTCACCCATACTGACTTGCCCATTCTCTCTGAGCCTGCCAGTCACATCATCGATGAGCATACCATTGATACCGAAGCTTGGCTGGCATCGATGGCAAAACGCGCTCATCTCACTGAGCTGCCTGAGCTGACCAAAGCCTGTCAACTACTCAAAAATCAAGATTTAAGTACCGAAAGCAACCGCTCTAATGCGTTTTTGACTGGGATTGGGATTGCGGATATTTTGGGTTATCTGTACCAAGATGAAGATACACTCGTTGCTGCGATGTTATACCGTGCTGCGCGTATCCAAATTTTTACCCCCAAACAAATCCAAGCCACCTTTGGCGATGAAGTCGCAGAGCTGGTTAAAGAAACCCTAGCGCTGGGGCGACTGTCCGATTTGATAGAGAACAACAAGCGCTTAGAAGACCACTTTAACAACAACCAGCGCGAGCAGTTATCGGGCATTTATAACATGCTCATCTCGATGACCAACGATGTGCGCGTGGTGCTCATAAAATTGGCTGAGCGTACTTTTGCGATGCGAGAGCTGTCGTATGCCAGTCCTGAGCGTCAGCAACGGGTCGCCCGTGAGGTTATGACAATTTACGCGCCGCTAGCGCATCGTATGGGTATTGCCCAGCTTAAATGGGAGCTTGAGGACTTATCATTTCGTTATCTTGCGCCTGACCGCTACAAAGAAATCGCCAAATTACTCTCTGAAAAACGTAGCGAGCGCGAAACCTATATCGACCGGGTTGCCCAACAACTGCGCGAGGCGTTAGCTGCCCAAGGGATTGACGGGGAAATCACCGGTCGTGTCAAACACATCTATTCGATTTATCGTAAGATGAAACTCAAATCATTGTCGTTTGACCAGTTATATGACATCCGCGCACTGCGGGTACTGGTGCATAACAATGCCGATTGTTATCACGTATTGGGGCTGGTGCATGGTTTATGGCGCTATATCCCCGAACAGTTTGATGACTATATCACCAACCCAAAAACCAATGGCTATCGCTCGCTACATACCGCGGTGATTGCTGAGAACAAATCGCTGGAAGTACAAATTCGTACCTTTGACATGCACTATGAAGCTGAACTTGGCATGTGTGCACACGTCAACTACAAAGAAGGCACCAAAAACAAAAAAGACGACTATCTGACCAAAAAAATCAGCTCACTGCGTCAGTTATTGCTCAATCAAGAAAATGCTGACAATCATGACCCGTTAAAATTTGTATTAGATAAACATGTTGAGCATGAACATGGCGAGCTCGATGAAGAAGAACAAGTCGTTGATTTTGGGGAATTTGAGCGGATTTATGTGTTTAGTCGTGATGGCGATATCATCGAATTGCCCAAAGGCTCAACTGTGCTTGATTTTGCCTATCATGTGCATACCCATGTCGGCAATCGCGCCCAAGCCGCTCGCGTCAATAAACGCTATGTGCCGCTCACCTATCAGCTCAAAACAGGCGAACAAGTTGAGATTATTACCAAGCAATCACGCGAGCCAAACCGTGATTGGCTAGTGGCATCCTTAGGTTATATCAATACCAGTCGCGCTCGCAGCAAACTGCGCCAATGGTTTAACAAGCAAGACCGTGATAAAAATATTGAAACAGGTAAGCACATATTAACCAAAGAATTGGCGCGTATGTCGGTACACCCTAACAGTATCGATTTAAACGACTACGTCAAATTTTTTAATGCCAAAAACAGTGATGATATTTTGGTAGGGCTAGTCAATGGCAACGTTGAATTACATAATTTGACCGGTCATATCAGTCGTCATCTAGATTTAGAGCCGGAAGTCACTGATACTGAGCTTATCCCCAGCATTCACCCCAAAGCCACAGGCAAGCTAGATGCGTATAAAATCGAAGTCGATGGCTTGGATAACATCGCTATTCACTTGGCAAATTGCTGCTCGCCTGTGCAAGGTGAGCCAATTGCAGGGTATATTACCCAGTCCAATGGCGTATCCGTCCACCGTAGTGATTGCGTCGAATATGAGCGACTGGTGGAGCGTGAGCCTGATCGCGCTATTAGTGCCGCTTGGTATGGCAATAAAGGCAAAAGCCAATTGGTAAAAATATACCTTGAATCGTATGACAGGCGTGGCTTGCTCAAAGACCTAACCCACATCATCGACCAAGAAAACGTCAATATCCGCCAAGTCGACACCCTAAGCGGGGATGATGATATCGCGCGGTTGAATTTTACCATAGAAGTGACGGGGTTAAGTCAGTTGTCCAAGCTTTTGGCAAAACTAGAGCAGCAACATGGTATTATCTTGGCGCGTCGTATCGTCAATAACAAGTCTTAATGCTTTAAATAGGAGTCACACGGCACATGCCAGAATTGCCCGAAGTGCAGACGACAGCGACGAGTCTGCAACCTTTGCTCAATCAAACCGTTGAAAAAGTTAGCGTCTTTCAGCCCAAATTGCGTTGGGCAGTGCCTGATGACTTGGTGAGTTTGAGAGATTATCAACTTATCGACATTGAGCGCCGAGCCAAATACCTGATTCTCACCTTTAAAGGCGGCGCGGCGCAAAAAAAACTGCTCATCCACTTGGGGATGTCGGGTAGCTTACAGCAGCATCCTGTGGGGTTTGACAAGCGTAAACACGATCACGTGATTTTGACATTTAATAATGGCAAAAAACTCACCCAACTGCATTATCATGACCCACGGCGGTTTGGCATGTTACTGTGGCTGGATGACTATGAAGACAAACTGATTACCCATTTGGGTGTAGAGCCGCTCTCAGACGATTTTAGCGCTGACTATCTATATCACCATATCCACAATCGCAAAAAACCGATTGAGCGCCCCATCAAATCGGTGATTATGGCGCAAGAGATTGTGGTCGGTGTGGGCAATATCTATGCAACCGAAAGCCTATTTTTATCAAAAATTCATCCGTTGACCCCTGCCTATCTCATCAGCCATGAACAGCTCATCACCTTGGTCGCCCATATTCGACAAGTCCTACAAACATCGATTGAAAAAGGCGGCTCAACGTTAAAAGATTTTACCGTAGCCGATGGACAAACGGGGTATTTTCAGCAGACGTTATTGGTGTATGGGCATAAAGGCGTTGATTGCCCAAGCTGTGGCACTACCATCGAAAACGTCAAAATCAATCAGCGGGCGAGCACATTCTGTCCCACTTGCCAGCCGCTGATAACCCACAAAAAAACAGTGAACAAACCCCTCAAAAAAACGTTCAAAAAACTGCTCAAGAAATAGCGGCTCTCCATTAACGTAAAAAAAACTGCGGCAAAGACAATTTTACTTGATAATTCTTGGCAAAATTGATGTAATGTTCCTGAACTATTCAGCAACAACCTAGCAAAACTTGTTAGGTACAACCTGTCAGTCAACCCCAGTTATTTGGTTATCTAGTTGCCTAAATATTTATTCATTTAATTTAGTTAGTTAACTAGTCACCTTGTTAATAGTGGCTTGCTGTCAGTTAGGAACCTGCTATGAAACGATTAAATACGATTGCATCAGCCGTAGCCTTGATGGTTGCAACGACGACTTGCAGCTTTGCCGCTACCGAAATTGATGAAAAAGATTTTGGTCCAACCTATGGCTCCATGGTCGCTGATACCATTGTGGGTAAGCCATTGGGCGCATTGGCAGTGGTGGGCGGCGTGATGACGGCGATTGCCAGTATGCCATTTACCATCTATAACGATGAAATCGATCAGGTAGAACGCAAGCTGATTCTTGAGCCACTGGCGGCACTCGATCGCTGCTTGGGCTGTACCCCTGCTGAAGACCAATATTTTCGCTCACAGCGCCCTAATAATAACCAAGTGCGCGTCACCGTTGATGGACCTTCTGAGATTTTAATCAACACCAACCAAAAAGTTGTCGTTAAAACCCCTTAGCTTTTTCGTCAACGATTCAAACAAGCAATTAGCCGCCGCTGATTGCTTTTTTTATGACTGTTATGTTCATGATAACTTTTTTGCACCCATAAATTGTTTGCTATAGTCGCTTTTAAACGAGTCTGCTCATCATTTGTCAAAATTTGGCTTACTGCTCGTATAAAAAGCGCTCGTATAAGCTTGTATAAAAAGTTGATTGCCAAGGAAGATAACAGTCATGTCGAACCTAAATCTAAAAACACCGTCACAACTCACCTCAACCTCTACGCAGCAAACCATTCAAATAGCCACCAAACACCCTGCCACACTTGCGGCGACTGTGTTTCGACCCGATACGGTTAAAGCCGCCGTGATGATTGCGCCCGCAACAGGTATAAAACGCCAGTTTTATCAAAATTTTGCGCAGTATTTAATGGAGCATGGCTATGGCGTCATCAGCTATGACAATGAAGATATTGGCGAGTCGATGCAAGGTGACCTCAAGCACTCTAATGCATCATTGATTAGCTGGGGACGCTACGATATGACTGCGGTGCTTGATAGGCTGATTCAAGAGTTTCCCAATACCAGCTATCATCTGGTCGGTCATAGCGCAGGCGGTCAATTATTTGGTTTGATGCCCAATTATCACAAGTTCACATCCGTGTTTAACGTTGCCTGTTCATCTGGGCAAATCCGTAATATGGCGATGCCCTATCGTGCCAAAGCCATGTGGTTTATGGATGTATTTATTCCCGTGTCCAATGTGTTGTTTGGCTATACCCAATCAAGCAAAATTGGCATGGGCGAAGACTTGCCCAAAAACGTCGCCAAACAGTGGCGAGATTGGTGCAATGGCGCAGGCTATATCAAAACCGCTTTCGGTAAAACAGTGAAAACCCACTATTACAATGAGGTTAACTTGCCTGCTATGTGGGTGAATGCCCCAGATGATGATATCGCCAATGATAAGAATGTCGCCGATATGATTCGGGTGTTTCCCAACATGCAAGCCACCACCCAAACGCTAAAACCCAAAGATTATGGCTTACAGCATATCGGTCATATGAAGTTCTTTAGCCGACAAAACCAACTGCTCTGGCAGCAAACCCTGGATTGGTTGCACCAACATGGGTAATTAAACAAGGGGCATGGTGATTATGCCCCTTGTTTGCTGCTAACAGTCGGATGAAAACAGCACGCTAAACCCTATCAATTTAAAAGCTAGCTTGTTAATAACCCACGCAGTTAAAACGGCACGGGGCTTTCCCATTCCATCCATACACCCGTATTGGGATGCTTTAAACGCAATTTGCGTGCATGCAAGCAAAGCCTAGGCGATAAATCAAACGCTTGACCGTCCAATACATCTTGCGCGTAGATGGGGTCGCCAAGCATCACATGTCCGATATGCAGCATATGCACGCGTAGTTGATGACTGCGCCCTGTTACAGGATACAAGGCGACACGGCTAACCGCCTTACCCTCACGCAGTTCGTGGTGCAAGGTTTCATATTTCGTATAAGCGCGTTTATCCCAATTCATATCGACGATATGCTTAGGTTTTTGTGATGGATCGTAACGCACCGGCACATCGATCTCGCCTTGCTGCGGCGGCGTTCCCCAGACCAGCGCTTGGTATTCTTTGCTCGGAATACGCTCGATAAATTGTTTGCTGATATGGGTTTGTGCCTCGCTATGGCGCGCAAAAATAATAATCCCTGAGGTGTCCATATCAAGTCTGTGAATAAGTTTGACGTTGGGGTCGGCTTTGAGCAAACGCGATTGCAAGCTTACTTTGAGTTCTTTACCATCCACGGATAACAGCCCGTGCGGTTTGTCGATGACCCAAATGTCGTCATCACGATATAGGGTAACAGATTTGGCAAACTCATCAAAAAAGCTTTGCGGTTTTAGCTTCTCTTCTTCGTTATATCGAGCAATTTTTTCTGCAGTTAAAGCCATATTACTTCGTCATGATTCATTGAAGAGTGCTATATTAGCATAACATTTGATGGATTTAGGCATGATAAAGTGAATAATGAAAAACTCAAAAAAATAACGCTATGGTGTATGGCAATCTCAGCTTTACTGTTGACACTTAGTTCTTTAATAAATTATCTTCAAAGAAAAGATATGGCTGAGCAACGACAAAATATCGACCAAGCGACTGAATTTCTCAAGCAAATCCCACAAAACGCCAGTGCGCCAAATTAGTAGCCAATAAAAAAGGCTACGTTAAACAATAGCCTTTTTTAAACCTAAATAATTAAGTTAAGCTTTATTTGCCATATCTTTAAACACGTCTTTTGCCGCTTGCAAGGTCGCATCCAAGTCTTCTTGCGAATGCTCACTACTCATAAAGGCTGCCTCAAAGGCGGATGGCGCAAGATACACACCGCGATCGAGCATACCGTGGAAGAATGTCGCAAATTTTTGCGCATCGCATTGGCACACCTCTTCAAAGTTTTGTGGTAGCTGGTTGTCAAAAGCGCCATCGGTAAAGAACAGCCCAAACATACCGCCACAGCGCGTGGTTTTAAAGCCAATACCCGCCTCCTTCGCCAACTGTTCAAGATTATCCGTCAAGTAAACGACTTTTTCGCTTAATGCTTCATAAAAACCTTCAGCCGTGAGCAAATCAAACATGGCAATACCGGCACGCATCGCCAGTGGATTGCCCGATAAGGTGCCTGCTTGATACACGCCGCCTAACGGTGCGATACATTCCATAATCTCACGTTTACCACCAAACGCCCCGACTGGCAGACCTGCACCGATGATTTTACCAAACGTGGTCAAATCGGGGGTAATGCCAAAATGGGCTTGCGCTGATTGTAAGCCAACCCTAAACCCAGTCATCACTTCATCAAAAATTAGCACAGCGCCATGCGCGGTACACTCGGCACGCAAAGTATCGTGAAATTCTTGCGTGGGTACAATCATGTTCATGTTGCCGGCGATAGGCTCGACAATCACACAAGCGATGTCATTGCCAAATTGCGCAAAGCAGTCCTTAATGGCTTGTGGGTCGTTGTAACGAATCGTGATAGTATGTTTGGCAAAATCGGCAGGGACGCCTTTTGAGCTTGGTTCACCGATATCTAGCATGCCCGAACCCGCTTTGACCAGTAGACTGTCGCTATGACCGTGATAACAGCCTTCAAATTTGACAATTTTGTCGCGCCCTGTATAGCCACGTGCTAGACGAATGGCGGACATGGTGGCTTCAGTGCCTGAGCTGGTCATACGGATTAATTCAACACTAGGAATCAATTCGCAGATTTTGTCCGCCACCGTAGTCTCAAACGTGGTGGGGGCACCAAAGCTTAACCCGTCATCTGCCGCATTTTTGACCGCTTCGATAATATGGGGGTGCGCATGACCCAAAATCATCGGTCCCCATGAGCCCACATAATCTATGTAGGGTTTGCCTTCGGTATCATACATTTTGCTGCCACGGGCACGGCTGATAAAGACAGGTGTACCCCCCACGCCTGCAAATGCCCGCACAGGTGAATTCACCCCACCAGGGATATGGGCTTTGGCTTGTCTAAACAGTAATTGGTTGGTTGTCGAGTTGTTTGAGTTATTTGAATTCATGGGGCCCTCAGCTGAATAAATTTTTGCCTATTTTAACAAAATTCGGGGGTATTGAATACGCTTGCCGTCTATCTTGAATTTGGCTGGCTTGACTTTGGCTGACGAAAAATAGGCGATTGTCGATAAAAAAATATGGTTTTGGCTTGTTTGATATGTCCCCACCTTTTGGCAGCAATGTTTTGGTAGCAATGGTAGCGATCTACTTGCTGCTATCTTTATATTTAAAAACCCCAATGCCATGCACTGGGGTTGTTGTGTTGTGATGTTTATTGCATCAGTTTGCTGAGCAATTATTTGTGGTGATTGAATGAGATATTTGGTACTGCCAATTCGTTATATTCGCCTTTTTCATATAAAGCCCCTGCACGACCCACAATCAATGGGTCAACTGTCCCCACCACTTTCGGGTCCTTATTGTCGTAAGGTAGTTTGCTTAATACATAGCGCATCGCATTCAAACGCGCGCGTTTTTTATCGGTTGACTTGATGACAATCCAAGGCGATTCTGCACTGTCGGTGTTAAAGAACATGGTTTCTTTGGCAAGGGTGTAATCATCCCATTTGTCAAGTGACGCTTTATCAATGGGTGAGAGTTTCCATTGTTTGAGCGGATGGGCTTCACGCTCGGCAAAACGGCGACGCTGCTCTTCACGACTGACTGAGAACCAAAATTTGATTAAATGAATACCTGAGCTAATCAGATGTTTTTCAAACTCTGGGACTTGGCGCATAAAGTCATTGTATTGGTCTTCGGTACAAAAACCCATGACACGCTCGACGCCAGCACGGTTATACCATGAACGGTCAAATAGCACGATTTCGCCCTTGGTCGGTAGATGCTGGACATAACGCTGGAAGTACCATTGACCCGCTTCTTGCTCGGTGGGTTTTTCCAGGGCAACGACTTTGGCACCGCGCGGATTTAAGTGTTCCATAAAGCGTTTGATGGTACCGCCTTTACCTGCGGCATCACGACCTTCAAAGATGATGACGATTTTTTGCCCGCTATCTTTGACCCATTTTTGCAGTTTTAATAGTTCAACTTGTAGCTCGTATTTTTGGGCTTCATAGTTTTTGCGTGACATACGGTTTTTGTAGGGATAACCGCCTTCACGCCAGTTGTCAGCCAATTCGTCGTCTTTGTTGATTTTGCTTTGCACGCTAGTGGTTTGGCTGCCAAATAGTTTTTTGACTTCGTTGATTTCATCGTTGGACATGCCATTGATCAGCGCTTGTAAGTGCTCTGCCATTTTTTCGACATTGCCTGTTGTCAGGTCTTTATTCATGATGCTTTCGATGGCGCGTTTTTTGGCATTGGCTTTTTCACTCACCCCTGCTTGCTGCGACTGCTCAAGCAACACTGTGGGGTCGGTCTCATAAGGCTGGTCAATGCGCTCGGTCGCTGGTGTTTTAGTACTGCGGCGCGCTGGGGTGTTGGTAGCTAGGTTTTTGGTAGGCTGCGACTTTTGGGGCTTCGCTTTATCCGTTTTGGCATTGTCAGTTTTTGTACTGTCAGTTTTGGCGCTATTTGCCGCTGTGCTATTGGGGGGATTTGCCATGTCTCGCTCCTTAAATTCAATGGTCGGCTGATGGGTTGAAATAAAGTGTAACAAATTATTTACTATTGACTATAGACCATTTAAAACCAAGCCACAATCGCTTTTTGCCCTATATTCTGGTCATACTTTTTACTTGTAGTCGAGCCAAAAAAGGCGTTTAATAACCTTAGGCATGTAAGTATATAGGTAAGCGAATCAGTCATCGGGTGAGGATAAACTGGATGACTAAATGTCTTCAAGCTTTAGCACATCATAAGCGGGGGTTTCATACGGGTGTGCCTGTTTTAAGGCTTGCACCACCGCTTTGATGCGCTCATCTACAACCACCATCTCGACTCGCCATTCTTCGATTGTTTGTAATTGATTGGTGGTACCAATAAAGGCCTGATTGCCTGCCAATGGCATAAACTGTCCTGTGCCCAACACCTGCCAACAGCAATACTGATAATTGCCAATCTGCCCTGCCCCTGCGTCAAACAAAGCTTGCTTTACAGCGTCTAGATAATCGGTCGGTATGTATGTGGTGAGTTTATACATGATTGGTTTTTTCATCCCTGTCATTATTAGGTACTTGCCTTAATCTAGCATATTTTTTTTGCAAAAAGCCATTTAGTAATCCGTTTTGTCCCCCTATCGTTAAATCCATCCGTTTACCAAAGAAATTATCCGTTAAACTAGCTATACATTATATAATATTGTATAATGTATATTATTACAAAAATCTCAGGTGTTTTATGCTGTTATTTTCTATGGCAGATTATAGTCATCCATTGGTGGGTGGTATGTTGATTGGGCTCTCTGCGGTTATGCTGTGGTGGAGTATTGCCAAGATTGCTGGCATCAGTGGCATTGTCGCCAGTCTTTGGCAGCCAAACTCACCTGATTTTGCTTGGCAATTGGCGTTTTTTGTTGGCTTACTGGTATCGCCTTGGGTGGTTGGTTGGTTATTTGGTTTGCCAACCATCGAGGTAACCTCATCGCCTTGGCTGTATGTCATCGCAGGGTTATTGGTCGGTGTGGGTACGCGGATGGGCTCAGGGTGTACCAGTGGTCATGGTATCTGTGGCAATGCACGTTTTTCACCCCGTTCATTGGTGGCAACCATTGTCTTTATGTCCGCTGGGTTTGTGACGGTGTTTATCGGTCGTCATTTGTTGTCATTGATTTAATTGAGACGTTAGGGGCATCTATCATGCGAAAAGAAATTGTGTTATTGATTAGTGGTATCTGTGGGTTGTTTTTTGGTACAGGCTTGATTGTCAGTGATATGGCAAACCCAAAAACCGTGCAAAGCTTTCTTGACCTCGCAGGCGATTGGAATCCTGCGTTGATGTTTGTGATGGTTGGCGCGCTCATTGTCGCGACCATCGGTTTTAACTTAAGTCGCTTAAAAAAGACCAGTCTATCGGGTGCGCCGTTTCCACCGATTCGCCGCGGTATTGACAAGCGCTTGGCGATTGGGTCGATGATATTTGGTGTTGGTTGGGGCATCGCTGGTATCTGCCCTGCCCCTGCGGTGGTACTCATGGGCATGGGTATCTGGCAGGGGGTGGTGTTTTTTATCGCCATGCTAGTGGGTATGGGGATGGTGATAGCGTTTGATAAAGCCCAATCTGCTTAATCATCATTAGTCATCAGTAGGGTGAAATAACCGATAAAACCCAGACGCCATGAGCCAGCTTGCTAGTTGCTGTGGCGTTTCTGTTTGCCCTTGCCGCACCCAATGAATATAGGTGTGATACAGCATTCCTGAGGCAAATACCAGATTGTACTCCCCGCTTTTATCCTGATGTGGCGCGGTCATAGCTTGGCAAGTCAATGACTGCTTTTTGCGGTATTCGACAAAAATTTTGCTATTAAGTAGCGTATCTAAAATCAGCCCTTCAAAGCCTTGATTGAGCAAAATCTTGGTCGATAATTCAAACTTGCTCAGATAGTCAAACACTTGTCGCAAAAACGCATAAAACTCGGACTCGCTTGCCGCCGTCAAGTCGATAAAAGGAAAATCATGCTCAATCTGCGCCAAATAGTCTTTGAGTAGCGCAAGTTTGCTATCGTAATTGCGGTAATACCCCATGCGACTCACGCCCGCCTTTTGGGTCAGCTCGGTGACGCTGATATCAGCAAATGGCGTGGATTCCATAAATTTGAGCAGCGCTATGGCGAGCGAACGTCTGACCACGGTGTTGGCATTGCCCATGATATGCGCCTGCTGTCCAAAATCACTCAAGCTCGACTCAATACTCGTACCCGTGGGCGATGGAAGCGGTGTGAAGGTTGGCTTTGGCACGCGTTAATCCTTTCAACTCAATCCTTTACTTAATTTATCAAAACAAAACAAACCCAAATGTCACAGTTGCAGCAGCCTGCTGAAAAATTAGTATACCCTAATCAGGTAGCGGGTTGAACTGTTTAGCGGTAAACCCCTGTTATACAAAAACAGATATAGCCAAAAAGCCACTGCAAAGTAGCCCGCGGCGGGTCAGCTATAAGGACAACTATTCAAGATAACTATTAAGGACAACTATTAAGGAAAATAAGGAAAGCGATACATGGAAGGTCAATCATTTGATACGGATTTTTTGGTCATAGGCTCAGGCTTTGGCGGTAGCGTCTCAGCGATGCGACTGACCGAAAAAGGCTATCGCGTGATTATCGCGGAGCAAGGCAAGCATATTTCTCCCGAGACCATGCCCAAAACCGTGCGCGATATCAAGCAGTTTTTGTGGTTGCCTGCGCTCAAGTACAAAGGTTTTTTTTCGCTTCAGCTATTTAAGCATGTCATGGTGTTGCATGGTAATGCGGTGGGTGGTGGCTCAATCACTTATGCCAATACCTTATTACAACCAGAAGACAAAATCTGGCAACAAGGTAGCTGGGCAGGGCTTCACGATTGGCAAGCGGTGATGCCACAGCATTATGAGACCGCCAAACGCATGCTAGGCGTGAGCCAAAATAAAAAAGTCGGCAATGCAGATTTGATGCTACAAAAAATGGCGAACCTGAGTGGCGTGGGTGATAGTTTTTATCTCACCGATGTGGGCGCCTACTTTAGTGAACATGACAAGTATGCTCACCCTTCTGTCAATGGTGACCCGTATTTTGGCGGCGCAGGTCCTAAGCGCAGTCCCTGTATAGGCTGTGGTGGCTGTATGGTGGGCTGCCGTTATGGCGCCAAAAACACCCTAGATAAAAACTACCTGTATTTTGCCCAAAAAAATGGCGCTACCTTGCTCGCTGAAACCAAAGTCACGGATATAGTACCGATAGCAGATGATAGCAAATCGCCAAGCGACCTTGCCTATCAAAACGGCTCGCAAGGCTATCGGGTGACGCTGCAATCAGCGGATAAAGGGGAGTATCAAATCACCACCCAACAAATTGTGCTGTCAGCCTCTAGCCTCGGTAGCCAAAAACTGCTGTTTGAGCAGCGCCATAAAGGCAATATGCCCCATATTTCCCCTTATCTTGGCAAGCGTATCTATACCAATGCTGAATCTTTGCTAGGCGTGCGATTTTTGGATGAGCAACATGGCGCCATGAGCGATGGCGTGGCTATCGGCTCTGGGATTTATTTGGGTGATGGCACACATATTGAGGCGACGCGTTATCCTGAAGGTTTTAATATTGCGTCCTTTTTGGCGACGTTAAGCAATTATAAAAACGGCAAAAAAATACCGCTACTGGCTTGGTTATGGTGTTTTATAACGCAGTTTATCGTCAAGCCCCGTCAGGCGTGGCGTGCATTTCGACCGCATAATATGGCAAAACAAAGCCTTATTTTGCTATGTATGCAAAGCACGCCGTATGCGCTTGAAATGCGCTATCAAAAAAGCCCGTGGTGGCGGGCTTGGTTGGGTAGTCGCTACCAGATGCAAACCTATGGGCCTGCGATCCCCGCCTTTATCCCAGAAGCGAGCGCGTTTGCCGAGCAGATGGCAACCCAAATGGGAGGAATCGGTTATGGCGTGTTGTCGGAAGTATTTTTGAACATCCCAACCACCGCGCATTGTATGGGTGGGATTTCGCTAGGCAACTCCGCATCAGATGGCGTGGTCGATAAGTACCACCGATTGTTTAATTATCAAGGGTTTTATGTCTGTGATGGCGGCAATATCTCGACCAACTTGGGCGTTAACCCAAGTCTCACCATAACGGCGTTGACAGAGCATGCCATGAGCCATATTCCGCACAAAGCAACCCAGTTACCGCATGCTGCGGATACCACGAGGCAAAACGTGACGCTGGTTCAAAAAGATGCTAGCAAGATACCGGCTTAACTGCTATGTTGAGTTAAAATTTAACTAAATGATTGGGATAATACATGACACCTCAAGACAACTCAGATGCAACTAATTCGGATGCAACTATCAATGCCATGCAGCAGCAGTTCGACATCATGCGGACGGCTAGCCGCCAAGACCAATATGTCGATTGGTCAATTCGTAGTGCGCGGCTAAAAAAATTAGAACAGCTGGTGATGGACAACCAAAGCGAGATTATCACCGCTATTCATGCCGACTTTGGACAACGCCCAGCGGCTGAAACCACCATGCTTGAACTATTCCCAACGCTTGAAGCCATTCGTTATACACAAAAGCACGGCAAGGCTTGGTCTGCCAAACAGCCCGTCAAAACTGGGATTTGGTTTTTGCCCGCTCGCAGCTATATCCAGCCGCAGCCGTTAGGACTCGTAGGCATTATCGCACCTTGGAATTATCCGTTGTATTTGGTGATTGCGCCACTGGCTGCCGCATTGGTGGCAGGCAATCGTGCGATGCTCAAAGTCTCAGAAGCATCGCCGAACTTTGAGCGGTGGCTGGCTAATGCGTTACCCAAGTATTTTGCCGCAGACGAAGTGACCTTGATTACAGGGGGTGTCGAAGTCGCACAAGCCTTTAGCCAATTACCGTTTGACCATTTATTTTTTACCGGCTCTACCGCAGTGGGCAAACATATCATGAAAGCTGCGGCACAGAATTTGACCCCTGTCACCCTTGAGCTGGGCGGCAAATCCCCTGTCGTGGTGACGCCAAGCGCTGATGTGGCAAAGACTGTCAACCGCGTATGGACAGGCAAAACCATGAACGCAGGACAAACCTGTATTGCGCCTGATTATGTGTTGATGCAGGGGGATAAGAAAAACGCCTTTATCGAACAATCAACCGCATGGCTTGACGCCCACTACCCCAATCTTGCAGACAACCCCGACTATACTTTTGTCATCAACCCCAAACAAGCCAGCCGCGTGCAAGGTTATCTCGATGAAGCCAAACAGCGCGGTGCCACCCTCATTCCACTGACCGATTATGAAGTGAATATCGAGACTGGATTTTTCCCACCGATGATTGTCACCGATTTACCAAGCGATGCTAAGTTGCTGACAGAGGAGATTTTTGCCCCCGTATTGCCATTGGTGTCCTACCAAGACTTGACGCAGGCAGTGGCGTATGTGAATGAGCGTGACCGCCCACTTGCGCTGTATGTGTTTGGCGAGGACAAAGCCGACACCGACTACGTACTTGCGCATACGGTGAGTGGCGGCGCGTGTATCAACGAAACGATTTTTCACATCGCCCAGCAAAATCTGCCGTTTGGCGGTGTCGGGGCATCAGGGATGGGGCGTTACCACGGCAAATATAGCTTTGACACCTTCTCTCATCCAAAAGCGGTTTTTAAACAAAGTCACCTTAACTTCGCGCATTTGCTTCAACCACCGTATGGCAAGACCTTTTGGAACATGATGAAGGTGATATTAAAAGCCTAGTGCTTGCAATGCTTAGAGAAGCTTGTATTGATAATCTTGCCTAGATAACCGTTACTGTCACTCTTGTAAATTGGTAACATCATATGAGCTAGCTCATTGGTACGTGCTAGCTCATTGATAATAGTTGTCGTGCTTTTTGAGCCACCAGTTCATATTATCTTGGCGTTTGGCGCGAAATTGCTCCAATCTTTTGGCAATAGCCGCATTGTGCGCTCGTGCGGTATCAAGCCCAAACAGAATCGGCACACTGACAAGCACACCATAGCGCCATTTTGGGCTAGGCAGTCCCAAGCCATCACCAATATCATCACCCACTAAAGTCCGTGTGACACTGGCATTGACCCGCTCAACCAGCTGTCCACGTTTGTTATCCTCACCCATAATTTGCGAGGGTAAATCATGCAGCGCTTTGGCGAGCGGTTTACCAAATTCAAAATCTAATTGCTGGGTTGCCAAATAGCTATAAAGCCATGCCCACGCCTCGGTTTCATCTTCAGGAATGCGCCCCAGCTCAATCCCCATCCACCAACTTGCCAGTTGCCATAAGTGCATGATGCCTTGGGATTCTTCGGCGCTGATTCTTGCCCCCAGTAATTTTAGTCCGCGCATAATGAGTAGCGAAAACTGCAAGTGGGTTGCCACCATATCGGTTTGGTTAATGGGTACCCCCCAGTAGTCACTGTCCCAATCATGACTGCATAAGTGTTGTCGTACCAGACCGTGTGTCTGACGCACTTGCAGACTTTGTCGCCAGCCTTCTGTGCCAATTGCCAATGGTGGTTGCTGGTTGCGGCTAATCGCTGGATACTCAGACACTGCCAAAATATATGCATAGGTTCGCATGAGCCTTGGCAATGCATCATGCACTAACGCCCCTGTTTTGATGAGTGGCAATGACAGCGCAGGGATACTATACCCTGCCATTAGCGCGACATTACGCAGTAACCAAATCAGCATCAACGGATAGCGCCGATAGGCAATTGCACCAATCTCGGCAAGCTTGGCATCATACCAACTTGGATATTGGCAAAACTGCTGATAAAGCGTCTCAAACGCTGGCTGTTGCAATAACGCTTTGGCTGCCGATACGTTACTCGTTTGCGCTATCCCTTGCTCATGCAAAATCAATTGCTGCAGAGGTTTGGCAAATTTGATACCGCTGGATAACAGCGTATCGACAGGCTGATCTGCGATACCGTACCCCTGCTGCATCTGTTGCAATAAATCCTTTGACACCTCAAAATCACGGGGCAATAAAAATCGTTTGATACGCTGCAACACTTGTAAATCAGCATGGTGGTCAATGTCAGTATTGCGCCCCAGTGTCGGCAAATCGGTTTGATAAAGCGGGTTCATAGCAGTGATAAATCAGTAATGAATGAATAGATAGCCTAGCGTATTTTGGCAACTAAAAAACATCTATGCAGCAAAAAAATTGATTTTTTTTGTTTGAAGATGTTCGCCCTTAATCGATTGGGTATATTTACTGGATGGATTTGACCATAGCTTGTCTGATGGGTTTTAATGACCTGTGGAATAATGATTGGTTGGATAACGAAGAGTTGGGTAATGATGACTAGCATAGCGCTAGTCCATTTTACATGTATCATGTCACATTTATAGAACTATTTTGTCGCTGACGCTAAGCCTATTTTTGATTACACTATAGCCAACCTCTCTTGTCTTAACAGTATCAAAATCGAGCTACCCTTTGAAATCACCTAGAATCTTAGAAACGCCACCCAATTGGACCGAGGATGAAAAACCCGCGTTACCCGGTTCCCCGCCGAGTATTGCTCACTCTCGATCAAAAAGCATTGTGTACTTTGTCATCGGCGTTTTTATTGCAATTTGTGGTGGCTTGGGCAATGGCATTATTACCGCCAATTTACCGCAAATCCAAGGCGAATATGCGCTGACACCCTCACAAGTGGTTTGGATACCTGCTGTGTATGTGATGGCAAATGTCAGCGCCAACCTGCTACTGTTTAAAGCGCGTCAACAATTTGGGTTACGCTGGTTTTCTGAAATATCGCTGCTGATGTTTATGCTAGTGATGTTTATTCATATATTTGTGCAAAACTACCCGATGGCTTTACTGGTCAGGGCGATGGGAGGCTTTGTCGCGGCGCCGTTATCCTCACTCGGGCTTTATTATGTGATGCAAGCCTTTAGTAGTCAGTATCGCCTGCAAGGTTTGTATATTGGCTTTGGGGTCAGTGCGCTGGCGATTCCGTTGGCTTGGATAATGTCCCCTTATTTGGTCAATGTGAACGACTGGACTCGGCTTTATACCTTTGAGTTTGGTTTGGCGCTGTGTTGTTTTGCGATGGTGGTCGCCGTCAAGTTGCCACGAAGTTTACGTATTGAAGTGTATGAAAAGAAAGACATTCTCACCTTTTTGTTATTGGCGCCCGGTTTTGGGTTACTGTGTGGGGTGTTGGTACAAGGGTCGATTTTGTGGTGGGAAAACTCACCCTTATTGGCGTATATGCTCATTGGCGCGTTGGCGCTGTTGATGTCAGGCTTTTTCTTTGAGCATTACCGCAAAAATCCTTTGATTATGACCCGCTGGCTGGGGAGTTTTGCGTTATGGCGTTTTGTGGTCGGTGCTTTTTTATTGCGTTTGATTATGTCTGAGCAAAGTTACGCGGTGGTGAATTTTTTAAAATCCCAAGGTCTAACGTCCGACCAGTTTGTGGGTTTTTATACGGTCATATTTTTTGGTATGTTGGCAGGTTTGATAGTCAGCGCACTGACCTTTTCACGGGATCGTTTGATTCCGCCAATGGTGGTGGCGACTTTGCTCGTAGCGGTTGCCGGTGTGTATGATGCCAATATGCTCACCAGTGACGTACGACCCCAAAATTTTTATCTCAGTCAATTTGCAGTCGCGTTTGCAGGCTCACTGTTTATGGGTCCATTGGTATTGATGGGATTTGGGCTGACGCTGCGACAAAGCGTCAATCATGTCATCACCTTTATCATATTGTTTGGGGCGACCCAAAACTTTGGTGGGTTGGTAGGCTCGGCTTTTTATAGCACCCTGCAACAGCAGCGCACCCAGTATCATAAACAAAGTATTTTACAGCAAATGCAATCGACAGATGCCACGGTAACCCAGCGCCTTCAACAATACCAAGCAGGGTTTAAACCCGTCATCACCGACAGCAATTTGTCGCAGCAACAAGCCCAACAATCCCTCAACCAAATTGTCACGCGAGAAGCGCAGATTAAAGCGTATGGCGATATCATTACTGTGAACAGTTACATTGCCACGTTTTTATTTGCTTGGGGTATGATTAATATCGCCCGCAAAAAATACATTGAAAATCGGCAAAAAGTAGCAATTAAGCAAACATAGACTGGATACGCTAGAGGGTCTAACAAGGCGACCCAATTAGATAATTGTTTTTAGATAACTGTTTTTTTTAGATAACAGTTTAATGATAAATTGAATGATCAATAAAATTTAATGCTAAATAAAATGCTTACGGAAAACCCAACTCATGAGTAGTGAAGCAAAAAACCAGAATGATGCGCCAGCTGATGACAGTGATAATAAACCCACACAGGCGCCTGAAAAGATTATTAACCCTAGACCGCTTACCTTAATTATCATGTTGGTGGTTTTTTTGCTCGGTGTTGCGGTGATTTTATGGGCATGGCATTTGGGTCCGTTTAATACGCCACTGCAACAAACCGAAAACAGTTATGTCAAAGGCAATATCACCCTATTGTCGGCACAAATTAATGGTTATATCGAAAAAGTCTACGTCACCGATTTTGAGGACGTCAAACAAGGTCAGCCGTTAGTTAAAGTCAGCAGTGCTAACTACTCACAGCAAGTGGTACAAGCCGAATCAGGGTTGGAACAAGCGACGACTAATTTAGCCAACCAGCAACAAATCATCGAGCAGCGCAAAGCCGATGTCAAAGCCGCGCAGGCAAAAGTAGCACAAGTTAAAACCCAGCTAGAATTGTCTATCCAACAGCTAAAACGACTAGAATCCTTGGTCGGCGTTGGCGCCGTGTCACAAAATGAAGTCGATACTGCCAAAGCGGCGGTTAAAAACAATGAAGCACTGATGAGCCAAGCAATAGCCAGTGTCGATGTCGCCCGCGAAGGTCAAAAGACCGCAGAAGTAGCAAAGATTGGTTTGGTGGCACAGATTAAAAGCGCCAATGCACAGCTAAATCAAGCCAATACCAACCAAGAGTATGGCTTAATCACCGCCCCGACCTCAGGTAAATTAGGGCAAATCAATATCCGTACCGGTCAGCTGGTGACGCAAGGCACACAGTTGGTTTACCTCATCCCAAAATCGATGTGGGTCATTGCCAATTTTAAAGAAACCCAAATTGATAAAATGAAAATCGGGCAAAAAGCGTGGTTTACTGTGGATGCCCTAGGCAAACAAAAATTTACGGGGGTAGTCAAAAGCATCTCCCCCGCAACAGGGTCAGAATTTAGTGTCATTAAAACCGACAATGCCACCGGGAATTTTACCAAAGTGGTACAGCGCATTTCTGTACGCATTGACATCGATGGCAACCAAAGTCGTCTGAATGAATTGATGCCAGGCATGTCGGTAGTGGCAACGGTAGATACGTCAAGTTAGCAAATTAACCCTTGTTTATTCTCCTCTACCAAACGCAATTTAGTCAGATAGGCTTAAAAAATCTTTCGCTAAATAAGCTGGGTTAGGATATTGATAGAACCCCTCACCCGTGGCTTCACCCAGTTTGTTAGTATCGACCAGTTCTGCTTTGAGCTTTTCAGCGGGCTGCTGCAAAGAGGGGTCCATTTTTGCCAGTTCATTAAAGATGTTGTAGTTGGTTTTCATGCCATTTTTATCCAAAATCGCCATCGGTCCAAAGGGTGAACCCGTGGCTATCATCCACGTTTTATCAATGGTTGCGGCATCGGCAACGCCGTTTGCCCACAGTTTTAACCCCGCTACCAATAACGGAATCAATAAGCTATCAAGCACATAGCCCGATTGTTCTTTTTTTACCGCTATCGGTAACATGGCAATGGCTTTGGCAAATTCGATGACGTCAGCATAGACTTGTGGGTCGCAGCTTGCTGCCGCCATCAACTCCACCGTATTACGGATATGGATGTGATTGGCAAAATGCAGCATCAAGAATTTTTCTGGACGGTTAGTAAAGGTCGATAACACGCTTGGCAATAGCGTCGATGAGTTACTGGCAAACACGGTTTTGGCAGGGGCGGCGGCTGAGGCTTTGCTATAAAAATCTTTTTTGATGTCTAAGCTTTCTGGCACCGCTTCAATCAATAGGTCTGCATCTTTTAACGCCTCATGCAAGTCCGTGGTGTAAGCCAAATTTTTGCTAGCTGCTGTCACTTGGGCATCGGTTTCACCTAGGTCATGCTGATGCTGATTGGCAAGGTCGGTAAAGCGAGCTTTCGCCTTAGCAATCGCGTCATCGTTAATGTCATAAATAGTCACGTTAAACCCATGAAACGCACATTGCACCGCAATTTGGTTGCCCAATACGCCACTACCTGCCACGGTAATATTTTTATAGGGTACTTTGGATAAATCCGCTTTAGGTGGTTTTAAAAAGTCAGGATTTTTAAAGGCGGGATTGGGGTATTGATAAAATCCTTCGCCCGTTGGCACACCCAGTTTATGTTGCTCGATATACTCTTTTTTAAGCATATCGACGACCGCTTGGTCCTGTTGTTTGCCCTTAGCTACAGCAAGCTTGTAAATATTGTAAGGGGTAGTCAGCCCCAGCATATCATAAAAAGCAAATGGTCCCATCGGCGAGCCTGTGCCAAGCATCCAAGTTTTGTCGATGGTTTGAATGTCAGCAATACCTTGGATATACAGCTGCATCCCTGCATTTAACCAAGGATTGAGTAGTGAATTTAGTACATAGCCCGAGGTTTCTTTGTTGACGATAATAGGCAACATACCGATTTGTTTGGCAAACGCAGTCACCGCATCAAATACATTAGGGTCAGTATCGGCATGCGACATAATTTCGGCAAGATTGCGCTTCCAAATCTCATTGGCAAAGTGCATCATTAAAAACTTAGCAGGACGGTCGGTAAATTTGACCAAATCACTGGGCAACATGGTAGATGAGTTACTGACAAATACGGTTTTCTCGGGTGCGGCTGCTGAGGCTTTGCTATAAAAATCTTTTTTGATGGCGACATCTTCGGGCACCGCTTCAATCAACAAATCGGCGTCTTTTAAGGCGGCGCTTAAGTCTGAGCTATAACGCAAGTTTTGCTCAGCGTATTTGGCTTGTTCGCTTGTTTCACTTAAATCATCCTGATGACGTTTGGCGATATTGGCAAATTTGGTTTTGGCTTTATTGAGCACCTCGTCATTGATATCATACACAACGACTTTAAAACCATGAAACGCCGCTTGTACGGCGATTTGATAGCCCAAAACACCACTGCCTGCGACTGTGATATGGGTAAAATTAACAAGAGGATTCGACTCTGACATACAATACTCCTAGATTGATTGGCAAATACGCAACTTTATTTTTGGTATTATCGTATTTGCTAATCACTATGTTTAATAGCTTAAGTTTAATGAAATAAGTTTAATGGCGTAAAAAGGTAAAAAACCGTTAGCCCAGTCACAGGCTAACGGTTTTTGAATGATTAAAGGCGATGTAGTTTTTTACCCAATGGGTGAAATTTTACCCCAAACAATGCCCCCATAACCGCCCCGCTACTGGTTTTTTGCCAAATTTAAAGGTTATAAAAATCTTTATCAAATGCCTGTTTTAGATTGATTGGCTCGGCACGTTTTTTATGATTTAAACGATGGCGAGTGGTCGAGGCGGTCTGATAGGCACGCAGTCGCGCATGTTGCAAATTACCAATCGGACGGTTGGCTTCAATACAGCGAAACGGGGTAAATGACAAGTGTTCCATAATGTCAAAATTACCGTCATCCAGCACATCTTGGCAAGGGATGGTCAGTTTTGCCACTGTCACAAACGGGGCGTCTTTTTCATCCCATTCTTTGGTCAAGTCATTAATGGGTTGGTCTTTTAAGTTACGGCACAGCTGGATTTGCACATCAAACTCATAATCGTGCTGACGGATTTCTTGTAAAATCAGAGGACGAATCGCCTCGCTGGTGGCACTGACATCGAGATCTCGGCGTTTGATTTTGGCTTGTGACGCTTTGGTCGGGGCGACACGGATTTTCGCCATATAGTCGCCATGACGCACCGCCCCTTGTGAGTAAAAACTGTATAACAAGGTATTTTGCGGTTTGATGGTTTTAAACTTACTAAAAGCCCTAAAAGTCTTGAGGGATTCTTTGGATGGCAGTTTTTTGCCATATTGGGTAATCCAGTCAAAGGCAAATTTGGCTTGCCCTTTCGCGCCTTTGGCAAAATAATCATTTAATTGTAAAAATAGCCGTGAAATATAACTATAGTCTTGGATAGTATTACAAAAGAAAATAGGAAAATTAATCAGATTGTAGTCAAAGTTTGGGCTATCTGGCTCATCTGGCAGTAATTTGTCGCCTTTGACACCAAAGACTTTAATCGCCAACCCTTGAGAAAGCCCCAACTTGTTGTCGGCAGCCACACGAGATGAGCCGTTAGAAAAACGAATCACTGCTTCATGACGAGCGGGTTTGGCATAGATACCTTGGGCATATTCTTTGGGCAGTTTTGGTAAAATCTCAAAGTTGGCTTTTAATGCACAGTAGCCTTTAGCGTGGGCATCTCGGGTGTGATAATTGATTTTGCTAACCGTGTCTGATTTGCCGATATAGTCACGAATATCTGCGGTGATTTGGTCGATGGCTTTTTCATCGTCGCTAGTAAGCTGGTCGATGGCTGGGTCAAACTTGGCATAACGACGACCGAATAATTTATTTAACATGATGATTGTCCTTTGTTATTTTTATCAGGTTAGGTTTACTAAACCCACCTAACCTTTTTTTATTTAGATTTACTCTAATATGAATTTTCGTTCAGCTCACTAATCCATTTGAGTGCCGACAAGCTTGGTACAAAAAGATATTCACCGCCTTGTAGGGTATTAAATTGCAAAATATTGGTATGACGCTTACGAATTGGCTCATCGGGTACGGTGAACACATCGCTATCAGCGTCACTACCTGCGTGTACGCCTAGCATTGGGTCACGTTCTTCCCCAAGGTTCATAAAGTTGCCGTCATTAATCCATTGGCTTTGCAAAAACTCAAGCGTGTCCATGGCATGGGCGTTGATACCGATAAAAAATAACCCCCGCTCTTGACCATCGTCTTGGGTCACGTTGGGCGGCACGATATCGCCATACGATACACTACGGCGGATGATACGGTGAAGACGCACATCGCTTAGAATAAAATCTTTGGTATTGCGGGGGTTCATACGGCGAGCATGGGCACCAAACGGGCAGCCTTTGCCATAGGGATCGTCCGTGTAGTCAAATTTATTGTTTGCTACATTGTCTTTGCCGAGGGCTTCATCATCATGGTCTGGGCTTAGGGTGATGGGGGCACCCGAACGCCAGCGACCAAACATTTTTGCCCCCAATTTATCGGCTTTAGCTGGGTCATTGTCGCTTTGTTCAAGGCAATAGCGGTGAAAGTCAGCGACATTACTGCGGTATTTTCGCAGTACCATAAACGAACCGTTTTTTCCCAATACTTCAGGCTGTGGCATGGGAGGTACCACGCCCGCTTCACCTTTATAACCTAACACAAATTCACCCGCCGCAATCGGACGTTCGGTGTTATTTTCAAGGGTGATACCACTGCCATCAACTTCTGGGTTACTGATGCCATCGCGATAACCAAACACGTTTTTGACGTCACCATCTACGCCAAAATCATGTTCCACTAAGATTTCGATCGCGTTACGGCTGGTATCTAGATAAGGGGCAAACGCCTGTTTAAGTTCGTCAAGTTTGGCTTGCCATTTTTCTTGGCTATCGGCAATTACCGCGCCACAAATATGAATATCGCCTTTATCACCAAATGGCGCAAGCCAGTTACTAGGGTCATTATCGCCTTTGTCACCCAAGATATCGGAGCGGCCTGCCATACCTGCTTTGAAATTTTCTGGGAAAGAATCAAGCGAGCTTTGCGGTAAGCCTAAAGCTTTTAGCCCCTTATACGTCATCACAATGGTCAAATTGGCATCCATATCTTTTTGGAAATTTTTTGAGCCTGTGACGTTTGGTAATACCGCTTTTAGTAATTCACGACCCGCGTTGCTGTCATTGACTTTTAGCGCGACAAGCGTGCCGTAGTAAGGCGCAGGGCGGTCATGCAAAATAATAGCTTGAATATCCTCAAGCTCCATCGTGGCGATATTGGGATAGATAGCGTTCGTTGCACGTGTCATGACGCTGTGCAGCTGCGTGCTGATTTTTTGTTTGGCTTCGTGTACCCGTTCTTTGACACTGCCTTTTTCAGTGGGTGTATCGCTGTGTTCAAATTTGTCTTTAACGGCCTCTATGCCATGCTCGATACCATCTTGTAGATGGGTTTTTAATTTGCCAAGTAGGCTTTCATTCGCTGGGTTGTCGTTATTCATGGTCGTTCCTAGCAGGGAATTTCAAAAATTTGATACTAAGAACCTGTTCACATACACCACGCTAAATATCGCTTATGGTAAAAATCACGCAACAAATGGCTTTTGTATCGAAATTTTAACCTAAAGCTTGCCCGTTCAGAGTACGCTTAGAATAGTACCCTTATAATAGTACGCTGATAAACGTGATATGGTGAATACAAGTTCTAAGTCAGCTTATTGGGCTTGTTCAATGGCTTTATTGATGCCACGCACGATTTTGTCATTACGCGCAATATCACGAACCGTCAGATGCGGTACACCCACATACCAACCGGTAGCGGTAATCTGATGGTCAAGGATGAATTGCTTAACCGTCGGGCTCTTAATCCCAGGCCAACCTTCTACATTGCCAAAAATTAAGTCCATGAGTTCTGGAATTTTGGTAGCAAAGTCATTAATGTAAGCATCCCAATCGCCATCATAGGCGGTACAAAACAGTAGCTTGGTGTCATTGTCTAAAAACACCAACCGCAAATCATGCAAGGTGCCTACATTGGTCGCCCCTGCAAGATTGCCTTTGGTGATTTCTAAAATTCGCTTGATACGAGCTGCCCCATCTTTGGTTAAGGGAGCGATGGCGGTGAGTTCAGACACTTTGCCTGATTTTAAGCCCTTTTTACCGGCACTGGTGACAGAATGGTCATAGCCATCATTAGCGCCCTCTTTGAAGTTTGCCATGAGCATTTGTGCTTTCAATGCCACATCATCTAATAAAGAAAGTTTTTCGTTGTTTTCAGTTGTCATGTTTTATTGCCCTTATAGTTAGTTGATCATTAATTGATGTGCTTGATTTAAATTTATTTATCTCATAGTTTTATTATTTAAAATTTAAATCCTTTTTATTATATAAGCCGCAAAAAGCAAAAAGCGTTAAAATAACTTTTATCACCCATAAAATTACAAAACTAAACTATTGATTAAAAAATGACATACTAGAAACCATAAAACCGAAGCATTAATTTAAAAAATTCTCATTACAATCAATAGATTATTTAACTTTTAAATATAAAATCTGTGTAGAAAAATCACTTTTCCTGCTATGTGGGACCTCAAAAAATTTGGGACCTTGGACTTTGATGATTAACTTTAGCAAAGTAGCTTGCTGGTCTAATCTCACCCTATAACTGGCTACCACTTTTAAAAAAAGTGTTTATCAGTTAAAAGGTCTATCAGTTAAAAGATGCTTATCATGGCTAGGGTGGATTCCGCGTACTCTGTCGGATAATAGATATAGATAGGTATAGACGAGACGCAAAACGTGCCTTAGTTAGCACGTTTTATCACAAGTATTTAAGACGCCTTTAATATGTCTTTAAGATAAATTTAAGAGGCGATGGCGTGTTTGGGTGCGGTAGTGGTAGGTGTTTTTGAGGCTGCAATGCCGCTAGTTTGTTGCGGCGGTGCATAGTTATTAGCGACAATTTCACCAAACGGTCCTGTCAAATTTGGCTTGACCAAGGTGTTTTGGGTGTCAATCGGTAATAATGGGAAAACCAATTCAGCAAACCGATAGGCTTCTTCCAAGTGTGGATAGCCTGAGAAAATAAAGTTATCAATGCCCAAATCGGCATACTCTTGAATACGTGCGGCAACGGTTTGTGGGTCGCCCACCAGTGCGGTGCCTGCGCCACCTCGTACCAGTCCAATCCCTGCCCATAAGTTGGGCGAAATTTCTAAGTTATCACGGCGACCGCCATGCAAGGCTGCCATACGCTGTTGTCCCACCGAGTCCATTTGGGCGAATTTGGCTTGGGCAGCGGCAATGGTGTCGTCAGTGACATGACTTAATAATTCATCAGCGGCTTGCCAAGCGGCTTCATTGGTTTCACGCACAATCACGTGCAGACGAATCCCATAGCTTAACGTGCGACCTTTGGCAGCGGCTTTGGTTTTAAGCTGCTCAATCTTCTCTTTGACGGCAGCAGGCGGCTCACCCCAGGTCAAATAACTGTCAACCTGTTCGGCAGCCAGTGTTTGCGCCGCCTCAGATGAACCGCCAAACCACAAGGGCGGATACGGCTGTTGTAGAGGGGGATATAGCAATTTGGCATCTTCGACTTGCAAGCGTTCACCGTTAAAGGTAAAGGATTCACCTGTGTGCGAGCGGGTTAAAATCTCTCGCCAAATCGTGGTGTATTCACTGGCTGTCTGATAACGCGTCGCGTGGTCTTCAAAGATGCCATCGCCTTTAAGCTCTTGTTCATCGCCGCCTGTGACCAGATTAAGCAGTAATCGACCATTTGATAAACGATCAAAGGTGCCTGTCATACGAGCAGCAAGCGCGGGTGTCGTCACCCCAGGGCGTAATGCCACCAAAAACTTTAAGCGAGTGGTCGCATCAATGAGACTAGCAGCGACCAGCCAAGGGTCTTCACATGAGCGACCTGTCGGAATCAACACGCCTTCATAGCCGAGGTTATCGGCTGCCACTGCAATTTGCTTCATATAGGCATGGTCAACGGTTCTTGCCCCTTTACTTGTACCTAAATAACGACTGTCGCCATGTGTCGGTATAAACCAAAAAATTTTCATCGTAACCCCTGCTTGTAAGCTCAAAAATTGATTAAGATAACTCGCCTTTTGTCATGGGCGGTTTATCGGTAGCCATAAGCTTAAAGCAAATATCGCTCAATAAAAAATAACAAAAACTGCTTTGGTTAGCACAAAAAATACTTAATAATTTTGCTGCTAACCCTATCAATTTAATCGCTAAAGCAGTGACATAAAAAAAGCTTTACAGTTTTCACCATAAAGCGTTTTATCGTCAAATGAATTGATATCAACAGCAGATAAACAAGCCCAAATCTTAAAAATAGCACAGCAAGCGAGACAGCAAGCGAATTTGATGCGTATTACATCGGATGTAGCAGACGATAAGTTTTTCAAACTTGCTTATCAGGATTTAGCGTTAGCTGCTAGGTTGTATGGCATCATGCATTGTTGCTTGGGTTAACGTGGGATTACACAAGGCTAAAAACTGATAGCCAAATCCTCGTAAGAAATGCCCTTGGCGCACCGCTAGCAAGGTGGTATTTTGATGAAATAGCGGCTCGCAACTGAGTAATGTTAACTGGGTGTCTTTATTGGGATTAAACGCCATATCGGCGATAATACCAATGCCCATACCAAATTCCACATAGGTTTTTATTACATCAGAATCCAAGGCCGTCATCACGATATCAGGCTGTAATTCTGCTTTGGCGAACGCCTCATCAATCATCGTTCGCCCGGTATGACCACTAATGTAAGTGATAATCGGATAATGGGCAATGTCGGCAAGCGTTACCTGTTCAAGCTGGGTCAGCGGATGGTTTGGCGGCACCACAATCGCATGATACCAGTGATAATAAGAAAAAGTCACAAGCTCGCTATAGCTTGACAAGGCTTCGGTGGCAATGCCAATATCCGCTCGTCCATCAAGTAGCATTGCCGCAATTTCTGGCGGTGCGGCTTGTAGCAATCGCAAATGCACTTTAGGAAAAAGCTGTTTAAACGCTTGCACAACGGGCGGCAAAATATAACGAGACTGGGTATGGGTGGCTGCGATGGTCAATTCGCCTTTATCTTGGCTGGTATATTGTTCAGCCAAGGTTTTGATATTGTTGGCATCATGTAGCATCCGCTCTACAATGACCAACAATTCTTTACCCGGCTCGGTCAAACCTAAGAGCCGTTTGCCCTTACGCACAAACAGCCCGACGCCAAGCTCATCTTCTAAGTCTTTGATATGTTTGGACACACCCGATTGTGAGGTAAATAATGCATTGCCTACTTCCGTCAAGTTATAGTCACAGCGCACCGTTTCTCGAATAATACGAAGTTGTTGAAAGTTCATAGTCTGTTGCCCCAAATAATCCGATAATGAATAAAATTAGTGTAAGCCGAGCGGCCTAGGACAACAAACGCCTATCAAACAAATTAATATTCCAAAATTACATATATCAATCACACAAAAAACAAAATTTGAATAACCCAAGCAGTTTGTTGCTCGGGTTGTATTTACTCATACTGAGCTGGTGATGTCAGCTAATACACACTAAGGCATGCGCCCTTTAGGCGACGGATGGATGGTTTTTAGGGGATGATTGAGTAGTTTGCGGGTGTAGTCTGGCTTCGGCACTCGATAAATCTGGCACTGCCACAGAGGGTAATATTTCGGCTTGTTCGACTTGTTTATTAATGCCTAACTGCTGATTGGCTTGCGCTGATTTTTCTTTAATGGCTTGGGCGCGTCGGCCTTTGGCGGGTGCCCACTCAAGTATCGGTAACGCGCGCGCCACCGCTAACACAATACGGTCACGCAACTGTTGGCTTGAGACGGTGTATTCTGGGGTAAAGTCTTTATCCGTCGCATACACGCCTATTGGTAATGTTTGGGCTTGGAAAAAACTAAACAATGGGCGAAGCTGGTGCTCTAGTACCAGTGCATGACGATCGCTACCGCCAGAGGCAGCCAACAATACCGGCACATCCACGAGCGCGGTTTGCTCCACAAAGTCAAATAAGTGTTTAAACAATCCGGTAAAAGACGCGCGATACACCGGCGTTCCTACAATCAAGGCGTCCGCCGCCTCAATCGCTGCCAAGTCGTTTTGTACTCGCTCTGGCAGTTGGTTACGATAAATCGCCCCACTGAGTAAAGGCCCGATTTCACTCAGCTTGATAAAATGCACGTTGATGGGCGTGGCTTGTGCCAATTCATCTACAATATTTTGTACCAGACTTTCGGTTTTTGATGGTGTGTTGAGCCCACCCGATACCGCAACGATATTGAGTGGAATGGCTGGATTTGGTTGATTGGTGAAATTTTGAGTGATAGACATCTTTATTCCTTAATTTAGTGTAATCAGATAAATCGATGACATTTCGATAAGCCCATTAAACGAAAAATTAAGCCGTTTGTGAAACAACAATATCTGCATTATTTAGCTGATTTTTTGCTATATCAAAGTGGTAAATCTGCAGAGCTACAATTGGCGTTTATCGACCCATTGAGCCAAACTATCGCCTGTGGCTTGCACCAACATCACCAATGCCACCAAAACCACAATGACTGATACCATCATTTGCACATCAAAGCGCTGATAGCCATAACGATAGGCAATATCGCCCAAGCCCCCCGCCCCAATCGCGCCAGCAATGGCAGACGAATTAATCATGGTGACAATCGTCACGGTAAACCCGGCAATAATGCCAGGCAATGCTTCGGGCAATAAGACATACCGAATAATCTGTGTACGGTTGCAGCCAATCGCTTGTGCCGCTTCTATGAGCCCTGGGTCAACTTCACGCAGACTCACTTCGGCAATTCGAGCAAAAAAAGGGGTCGCTGCTAAGGTTAACGGCACCACGGCTGCCCACACACCATAGCTTGTACCGACAATCATTCGAGTGGCTGGAATAATAGCCACCATCAATATCAAAAAGGGAATAGCACGCACTATGTTCACCGACCAACCCAAACTTAGATTGGTCAAAAATGACGGGGCAATGCCTTGCTCGCTTGAATTGACCAATACCAATGCAATCGGTAGTCCCAATAAAAACGCTAAAATCGCTGATACGCCAACCATAATCAGGGTATCAATCAACCCCGTCAGTAACAACTCAAGCATAACCGATTAACTCCACATGCAAAATTTGATTTCCCAAGCGATGCGCCAACTGGGCGACATCCAACCCAGTGGTTGCGACGCCAACGACGATATTGCCTACCAAATAGCCTTGAATGGTATCCACTTGACTTTGATACAAAGAGACGGGCGCTTCAAATTGCGCAAAAATTGCTTTTAAATCAGGGGCAGATTTTACTGGGGCAACGTATCTTAGGTTGAGCAAGGTATGAGTGGCATTGTGCTTGTCGGTGAGTTTATCCTCACCCAAATCAATGGATGACTGATTATAGCCTAGTAATTCTTGGGTCATGGTGTGCATGGGTGAGGCAAATACTTTCCACACTGGTCCTGTTTCAACGATTTGCCCTTGGTTAATGACAATCACTTGGTCACAAATATCTCGAATGACTTGCATTTCATGGGTAATGAGCACAATGGTAATGCCAAGTTTTTTATTAATTTGCTTGAGTAACTGCAAAATTAACTGGGTACTTTCTGGGTCTAGTGCTGATGTGGCTTCATCACACAATAAAATTTTGGGTTCATTCACGAGCGCCCGCGCAATGCCCACCCGCTGTTTTTGACCGCCTGATAGCTGGGACGGATACATCAATGCTTTATCACTGAGCCTCACCATCTCTAGCACTTGCGCCACACGTTTATTGATATCAGCCTGACTTACCTTGGCGACTTTTAATGGCAAGGCGACGTTGTCTTGTACCGTTTTACTCGACAGCAGATTAAAATGCTGAAAAATCATACCAATACCTTGTCGCAGCTGTCGTAGCTGTGCTTGGTTGAGTGAGGCCACATTGTTATCATCAATATAAACATGGCCATCATTAATCGACTCCAAGCCGTTGATAATGCGTAATAAAGATGATTTGCCTGCCCCGCTTTTACCGATAATACCCAGAATTTTGCCTGTTGGCACCTCAAGCGAAATATCTTTTAGCGCATGAATCGCTTGCGCCTGTCCTTGATAAAACTTATTGACCTTATCGATTTGGATATAGGGAGGTGATGAATGACTGTCATCTTGGGTAATATGAGTAAATGATTGCATAGCATGATCCTTTGTAATTGTTATGGCTAAAACTTGTTAACGCATTACGAGGTCCAACCTGGAAACCACAGTTTTTCCCCGATTTCTTTGTTTAGCACTTGTTTTACGTTAGGGGAAGTTTGATAAATGTGAATAAATTTTTTCAGCTGTTCGGCGTGTTCAGGATTTTTTTGGGCAAAATCATCCCGAGTGACAAATAAAATCGCATAGCGGTTGTTGGTGGTATCATCAAGGATTAAGGCTTGATTGGGGTCAATGGTTTTGGCTAAGCGCAAATAATGCGGGTAGCTAAACACCAAATCAGCATCATCAACCGCTCTTGCGGTCTGCGGGCCTTCGACTTCAACAAATTGCAATTGTTTTGGATTGCTGCTGATATCGTTTAAGTTAGAGAGAAAATTATTTGGGTCTTTTAGCCCAATTAATTTTGCCTGTTGCAGCAGTAGTAGCGCTCGCCCTTGATTAACAGGGTCATTTGGCACCACCACACGGGCACGCGTCGGCAATGCTGCTAGGCTTTGGTATTTTTTAGAATACAAACCGACATGGGTGGCAACCCCTTTATCCAAAGCCGATAGCTTATACTCTGGATGCTGTTTGAGTGCATTGGTTAAAAACGGCTGATGTTGAAAATAATTGGCATCGATGTCGCCACTGTTAAGTGTTACATTTGGGGTATTCCAATCCGTAAACTCGACCAATTTGACGTTGATACCTTGCTGTTTTGCCGCCGCGACTGCTTCTTTAAGTGGATTGGCAAAAGGCGGGCTAATACCGATGGTTAACGGATTGTCTTTGGTGACGTTTGATGCTTGGCTTTTATTGTAAAATGCCCAGCCGCTCAGTAACACCAAGACAGCAATGATAGTTACCCCTAAAACAGTAGCACGATGTTTTGCTGCGATTGCCATAATAGCTCCTTAAAAATGATGGTTTAAAAATAGCTGCTTAGAAATAGCTGCTTAAAACATAAAAAACTGATAGCACTAAAAAATGTCCTCTAAACAAGCCCTTAACATCGAAAGCTTTGCACTGGGTGTGAACTGGGTAATCGCTCACCTTTGCCAATGAGCTTGTGGCGTAGACTGCCTTGTTTGTATTCGGTTTTGAAGCGTCCACGACGTTGTAGCTCAGGAATGACATACTGGATAAAGTCCTCGTAAGACTCAGGCGTGACCGTGCGAGTGACGTTAAAACCGTCAATTCCTGTCTCGTCCACCCAGGTTATCAATGCCTCAGCCACCTCGCGCCCATCACCCACGATTAGCGGATAGCGTCCCCCTAACCGATGCTCGGCTATCAGCTGCGCTTTGGTAACCTGCTGCTGCCGAAAGCGCTGGTTCACCGACGCAATGCTATTGGTTTGTTGGTAAGCAATCACCTCATCATCGGCATATTGTGATAAGTCAATCCCCACCGAACTTGAGTAATGTGCCAATCCTGCCTCGCTACTGGCATAGCCTTCATACTCCGCCAGCTTTGCTTGGGCAAGGTCGTGACGCTTGTCAGTCACTACTGTGATTCCCATCAGCACTTTGATGTCATTGGGCTCGCGACCCTGTGCTTCTGCCAACTGGCGAATCGTCTCCACCTGCCGTTTAATCGCTGATTTTTCGCCACCCCCAATAAAAATCGCCTCCGCGTGCTGGGTGGCAAATGCCAAACCTTTGGCTGATGCCCCTGCTTGAAATAACACAGGCGTGCGCTGAATAGACGGCATCACTTGAAAAACGCCGTCACTTTGGTAAAAACGCCCTTGATGGTGAATCGCTTTTACCTTGGCAGGGTCAGTAAAAATGCGCGCCTGTTTGTCTATTTTGACTGCATCGTTTTGCCATGAGCCTTCCCAAAACTGGTAGCACAACTGCAAAAACTCGTCCGCTTGCTCATAGCGTAAATCATGCGCCTTTAGCCCTTGATTACCAATCAATCGCTCAGCACTGTCCAAATACCCTGTCACGATATTCCATCCCAAACGACCTTGGGTTAAGTGATCTAGACTCGCCATACGTCTAGCAAATTGATAAGGCGTCTCATAACTTAAATTTACAGTGATACCAAAGCCCAAATGCTCGGTCACCGACGCCATGGCAGACACCAAGGTGGTCGGGTCATGGCTTGGCAATTGCACCGACTCTTTAAGGGTCACATCAATGTTATGTTGATAAACGTCATAACAGCCTGTGATATCCGCCAAAAACAACCCATCAAACAGCCCTTGCTCCAAGGTTTTTGCCAAGCCTGTCCAATAGCTAAGCTCATTGAATCGATAAGATTCATCCCTTGGGTGCGTCCACAAACCATGATTGATATGCCCAGCGCAATTCATATCAAAGGCGTTGAGAATAATCGGCTTTGGCGGGTTATTTTCTTTTTTTACCGTCTCACCCATCACAGCGTCCCTCGTCGTGGCGGCAATACCCCATTGAGTGCATAGTTGGCAATAAAGTAGTATTTCCACCGTGCCGCATCGTGCAAGGTATGCACCCGTGCGTTTCGCCAATACAGGTCTAGCCCTTTGTCACGTTGGCTACCGCGACTGCCTGCCAACTCAATGAGTTGTGAGGAGGTTTTTAGTGCCACTTCGGTGCTTAATGCGCGCACTGCCGCGACCGCCAATGACGCTTGGGCAATATTTTGCTCATTGGGCGTTGGACGAGCGGCATCGATGGTTTGGGCAGCGTGTTTGAGCAACACCTCCACCGCTCGCACATCTGCCGCACTGCGCCCAATTTGCAATAGCGTGAGTGGGTCATCGGTCGCTTTATCCACGCCCGAATCAATCCAAGGACGAGCTTGCCGCACTTGTACCAAGGTTTCTTCAAACGCCCCACGTGCAATACCTGTTTCAATGGCGGCGTGCAACAGCTGGGCAAACGGCCCGCAAACCGTTGGATTTTGATAGGCTGTATCCAAAGCAATGACATCGTCTTTATCCACAAAAACTTGGTCAAATAAGACCGTACCTGAGCCTGTGGTACGTTGACCAAAACTTTGCCAATCATCAATCAGCGTGAGACCTTTGGCGTCTCGCTGCACAAATGCCAAAAATTCGCGCTCATTGTCATCTTTTACCAAAGTCGGAATACGGTGCGCAAACAGACTGCCTGTGCAGTAAAATTTTTCGCCATTGATTAGATAACCGCCTAGCGTTGAGGTGAGTTTGGTGGTTTTATCAACGGCATTTTTGGGCTTAAACTCAGCCAACGCATTGCCTAGCCGCGCCCCTTGTAATACCTCAGCAAAAATGCGTTGCTGCTGGGCTTCTGTCCCCGTGTTTTTTAATACTTCTAACGCATAGTAATGATTTTGCGGAATTTGCCCAATCGCCCCATCTGCACCACTCAATAGCGCAATGATTTGAGCGACGGTCCAACTTGATACATCAGCGCCGCCAAAGCGTTTTGGCACGGTGATTGCCCATAACCCTAATTGGCTCAAGCTTTCAATTTCTGCAAAGGGTAATAGCCGTTCGCGGTCTCGTTTTATACGCGCTTGTTTAAACGATTGGGCAAGCTGATAGGCGATTTCTAATGCTTCGTTGTCCGACTTGATGATATGGGCGACAGGCGCAGGTTTGACTAGCGAGGCTTGAGCGTCCGTTACTGGACGGGTGATGGTATCTGACATGGTGTTTTCCTTACTTTCTAAATCCAAGCATGACGGTTGGGCAATTTGTGATTTAAGTAATAATCGCCCAATGCGTGTAACTTCCAGCGCACTGGGTCATGCAAAGTATGCACGCGGGCATTTCGCCAATGCTGATCCAAGCCATGCTCGCTAAGTGATGAACGACTACCGCCAATTTCAAACAGTTTTTCAGAAATCGTGAGAGCGGCGTCATTGGCATATACTTTGGCTTCTGCTACTTTGATAGACGCGAGTGCTGCCTCTTCTGCGGTGACAAAATCCAATCTATCCAGCGCATCCAAATAATCAGCCGCTTCTTGCAGTAATAGGGTAGCCGCATCCAAGCGTACTTTTAACTTTCCCACTACTTGTAGCAAATACGGCTCAAAGCGCGCAGCTTCGACATTGGCATCGACAATGGGACGGGCTTTTTTTGCCACAGCTAAGGTGTCTTCAAACGCCCCTTCTGCAATTCCGACATCAATCGCCGCTTGTATCAGCTGAGAATAAGCCCCTCGATAGGTCGGTGCATCGCTAAGCAAGCGCTCATCAAAAATTAGCTCAGGTAGGACTTTGACTTGGTTAAGTTTGACCGTGCCGCTTGAGGTGGTACGCAGTCCAAAACCATCCCAATCATCTACTACCTCAACGCCCGTTGCGGCTTTATCAATAATGGTAAGTACCACATGACCCTCAGGGTGTAAGGCTTTAATCGCCAAGTAATCGGCAAAACTGCTGCCTGTTGAATAGAATTTTTCCCCGTTAACATAGTAACCATTGTTGGCAATGGTCAATGTCGTTGCCAAGGTTTTGCTGTCTTTGGTGTCACGTTCTGGCCCGCCATTGGCTAAGCGACTGCCTGACAAAATCTCGCCAAAAATAAAACGTTTTTGACTGTCATTGCCGATGATATTGATGATATTAAGTAGACTGATTTGATTTTGTGGAATCAATCCAATATTGGCATCGGCTTTGCTCAAAATGCGAAAGACGTCTGCTAAGGTGCGATTTGACACTTCGGCGCCACCATATTGTTTGGGAATACGTATGCCGCCAAGCCCGGTTTGGCTAAATAGGTCCATCACTGCAAAAGGTAATTGTCGCTGTTGGTCGCGCTCGTCGCGATTGATTAGGGCAAAAGCCGCCACTTGCTTGGCAGCTTGAATGGCTTGCTCATCAGTGACAATGCGTTGCGCTGGGGCATATTTATCAAGTGGCTGATTAAAATCCGTCATGCTAATTCCTTACCGCTAAATGCTTGAATAAGGCACCATGGTAAAGATTTTTTTTTGCAAAGATAACCAAGATATTTTGCTATCTATAGCAAGAAATGTGATGAACAGCATGTCATTTAATTGATTGAGTAAACATAAAAAAAGCCCATTAATTTTTTAATGGGCTTATATCAGGGCTTATACCAACAGGTAAATTGTTGGATGAATTTCAAATTAATAACAAAGCTAATTTATCGCCATAGGTTTTTTCAAACCATCAAAAATATCCCCACTGTCGGTGATAATTTACTGTCAGCTGATATTGATTTTCATCGATACCCGCTGCTTTGAGGGCTTTTTTTAACTCCCACGTATCAAAGATGGCTTGGGAGCAATGATTGCTAAAGCCAAATTGCGCTAACACCGTCTTTGGCAATGGGATTTGACTTTTGATAGTGGTTAATTGGGTAATCATAAATTTATCCAATAGTTTGCAAACACATGATTAGAGAGCCAATAGCCCAGCGGTAGATTGACCAAAACACCCGCTGTAAACGCAAGTACAGGTTTAATGCCCACGCTTGCCAATGCTTTAAATCGCGTTGTCATACCAATTGATAAAAACGTTAAGGTAAAAAACCAACCGCGATAGTCTTTGATAAGACCTAATGCTTGTTTATTAAAGGCTTCAGCGTTGGGTGCAATCAGTACAAATAAGGTCGTGATGATTGAGGCAATAAAAAAACCGATAATAAATTTAGGAAATCGACGCTGATACCCCACATACCGAGCCACCTGCCCCAAGGGTCGCTGCAAATCGGTTATCAAGCTTGAATACTTTTGTTGCTACGAAATAAATGGTAGAAAAAGTCACAACCGAAACAATTAAGGCTTGCACAATGGCGGCCGGACCCGCTTTTAAAATCGTAGTGAAGGGTAAGGTTGCCCCCATTAAAATAATACCAATTTTGACATAGTATTCGGTTCTCAGCACTTCCTTTAATTTATCAGCAATTGAGGTAAAATTGCCAAGTAACAGACCTATGAACAAGGCTACTAAAGGACTTTCTAGTTGCCATGCTTTGACAGTCTTATTACTGCTTAAAATCAAAATGCCCGCCGCCATCAAAAACAATAAGATAAATTTGGCTAAAAATGGGGGTAACTTTATGTCTGGTTGCGCTGATTTGGCACCCAAAAATAGCAGTAATCCAAAACCAATCGCTAAGCTTAGCAGTCCTAGGATTGAATGGCTAACTAGGTTAAATAGCTCACTAAAATCTGACCAAGGTTTTATTTTGACATTTAAGTTGGCGATAGGTATCTGCAATATATACAAGGTGCAAATCACCACCACAATAAATAGTCCCAGCACAACCGACCAATTATCCTCATTTTTTAAAAATTTCATGACCGCACGCTCCTTTCTCCCAGTATTGATATAGCACTTGTATCAAATGAAAAAGGCATTATTCCATAAATTATTGATTATACTTAATAACCATAACTGATATGAATATAATAAATTCTACTAACAGGCGCTACTGTGAGCGCATAATTTTTGGGTGGATTTTACTTACTGACCTAGCGCCAATAAAAGCGCTGAGCAAAGCTTTGACTAGCCCAGACAGAAAAATCAAATCGATTAAATTTGTCATTAAAAAAGCCCATTAATTTTTTAATAGGCTTTTGCTAAATAAGGGGTACCAAAGGGTGGTAAAGAGTGCCAAAAGGTGTCAGTGGCTTGCCATTGACCGATAGGCGTGCTCAATGCACCGCTAAAATCTTATCCAGCACAATTTGCTCCAGTGGCGCAGTTTTAGTCATATTATTACGGGGATGGGGCAATAAGATTGGCAAATCCAGTCCAATTTTGCCTTGTTCAATTAAAATCACCCTATCAGCAGTGATGACCGCTTCACTGACATCATGGGTCACTAAAATCACCGTAAATCGATGTTCTTGCCATAATTTGACCAATAGTTGTTGCATATCAAGACGGGTTAACGCATCGAGCGCACCCAATGGCTCATCAAGTAGCAACAGCTGGGGACGATGAATAATCGCTCTAGCCAAAGCCACTCGCTGCTTTTGCCCCCCTGACAATGCCGATGGCCAATCATCAGCTCGCTCTGCCAAGCCGACCTCTGCCAACGCTTTCAACGCTTGCGCTTTCCAGTCTGGCGTTTTTAGCCCAAGCCCCACATTTTCCAGTACTGTTTTCCAAGGTAATAATCGGTCATCTTGGAACATCAGCCGCGTAGATTGTCGCCATGCCTGAGGCGACATTGCTTGATTGGCAATTGACATGGCTGTCAACTCCCCACTACTCGCCGTTTCTAACTGCGCAAGTAAACGCAGCAATGTTGATTTGCCACAGCCACTGTGCCCGACAATAGCAATAAAATCCCCACTTTGAATGTGCAAATCTAGGTTTTTAATGACTTCTCGATTGTCAAATTTTTTGACCACATTGGTTAAGCTTAAAGCCAATCCTGCTGAGGTTTTTAATGGCGTTCTGGATGGCGCTGCCAATGGTGCTAACAATTGCGTTGACATTAGTGTGCTCCTTGTTGGTAAGCGGGGTGCCATTTGAGCCAAACAAACTCAAGCTTTTTGGCAATAAAATCGGCTAAAAACCCTAATAATGCATAAACCAAGATTGAAAACATAATGATATCAATCTGAAAAAACTCGCGAGCGTGCATGGCTAAATACCCAATGCCTGTGGTGGCGGAAATGGTTTCCGCCACAATCAGCGTCAGCCACATAATGCCCAATGAAAAACGCACCCCCACCAAAATACTCGGCAATGCCCCAGGTAAAATCACTTCTTTAAACAATGCCCAACCTGTTAAATCATAGCTTTTTGCCATCTCGACCAGATGTTTATCCACATTACGAACGCCATGATAGGTGTTCAAATAAATCGGAAAAAATGTGCCAACTGCCACCAAAAAAACCTTTGCCGCCTCATCAATCCCAAACCACACGATGACGAGGGGAATTAATGCCAAATGTGGAATGTTTCTTAGCATTTGAAAGGTGGTATCCAATAACGTGCGAAATACAGGCAAGGTACTGGTCAATAGCCCAAACCCCAACCCAAACAACCCGCCAATCAACAGCCCAGCAAACGCTCGCAGCGCACTAATGCCGAGATGCTGCCAAAGCTCACCACTTTTTATGAGTTCATAGCCCGCTTGAACAACGGCACTGGGTGACGAAATATTTTTAAGGTAAGCCTCAGGCAGTAATTGAAAACTTGCTACCAGTTGCCAACCCGCCAACATGAGTAACGGCAACCACCAACCCCCTGTACGCCCAAATAGGGTTTTAATAACCTTACGGGTTGACAATGTCTTGACTGGCGTATTCACCCTTATCGGTTTCGTCGGTAGCGGCTTTGATGCCGCTACCACTGAATTATCCGCAACAAAACTTGACGTTTTCATAAACAACCTCTCACTGCAAATTTATCAATGCAACTTTATTAATGACTGTTAAAAGCTTAACTGTCGGCTGTATCGCTTCAAAGTAGTAAGCGCAAGCTAGCGTCATAAAGATTACCTATTCTTTTTTTACTAGCTTTTTACTAGCCATAGTTTTACTTGGGTGGATACCAAACAATATCTTTTACCTGTATTTGTTTTGGCAGCAATTTATTTTTATAAAAAGTATCCGCTTCTTGCTGCTGCGCTTGAATAATGTCATCGGTGATATAGTTGACACCGTAATTTCTTGATTTCACCGAGGCTAACGCCACGTCAGGTTTTAGATTGGTGATTTTTTGGATCATTTTGCTAAAAGTTACCGGGTCAGCGGTAATGGCTTTATCCGCTTCATCAATGGCTTTGACAATGTCTTTAATCACATTGGGGTGTTTTTGAGCAAAATCCGTTGATGCCAAATAAAACGATGTATTATTGGGCTTAAGACCTGTAGCGTCGGTCAAAACTCGCGCTTTTAGCTCAATTTTGGCACTCGATAAATAAGGCTCCCAAACGGTCCAAGCATCCAGTTTCCCCGACTCAAAGGCAGCACGGGCATCAGATGGCTGTAAATACTTGACATCTATGTCAGCAAAACTCAATTTGTCACGTTCCAATGCTTTTAGTAACGTATAGTTAGCACTAGAGCCTTTAGTCACCGCCACAGATTTACCTTTTAATTCAGCCACTGACTTTAAGGTTGAATTCGCGGGGACAATGACGGCTTCAGACTGTGGTGAAGGTTTTTCATAGGCCACATACACCAAATTACTACCCGCGGCTTGGGCAAAAATAGGTGGCGTGTCTCCTGTGGTGCCAAAGTCAATATTGTTGGTATTTAGCGCTTCTAGCATCGGCGGTCCCGATTGAAACTGCACCCAATTGACTTTGATGCCGGATTTTTCGAGCGACTTTTCAAGCAGCTTACTTTCACGCAAATACACCAAAGCCCCTGAGCTTTGTAATCCGATACGCACTTCTTCAAGTGGTTTTGCATCACCGCTCTTAGTGTCATTGGTCTGTGCTTCATTGGTGGTTGCCGCATTGGCAGATTTGGTGGTATTTTGCTGGCAACCTGATACTAGCAAGCTAATACTAAACCCCGAAATAAGTACAGCAGAAACTTTTTTCATTACAACACCTTATGCAATATTTAGGACAATTTGTCCTTATCCTCAAAATTTTTCATTTTTTCGATATGAAATGCTATCAAGCGCTATCAAACATCATCGAATGGCGCTATTATTCCACAGAATAATAACAAAGCTTAATAATTATAATTGATAAGAATATAGCGGAATTTGCTAACCGCTTTAATTTTTGTTTATTGATAGCGGAAGGGTATGTGGACAGATAAATGCTATTCTGCGTAGAGAAAAACATAGGGCGCAATCGCTACAGCCAGTGCTGGACCGTTCATTTATTCAGGGTAATAATAGCGGACAAACATTCCTAGATTGTTGTTCGTGTATTTGTAAAATGCGTTATTCTCTTAGTCATGCCGTGAAATAGCTTGCCATAGGATATCAAACAAAGGATCAAAGTCAGCTGTCATCGGTTTGGCAGCGTTTCTTAACACGTGCATCAGCCCCAATCGGGTGATAAACCCCATAAACACATCTAATAAGGTTTTAAGCGAGACATTTTGATTAAGCTCCCCACGCTGCTGCCCATCCGACAACACTTGCAAAAAAGCTTCCATCAAATCCTTGTTTTCATAAATGGCAATATGTTGATAGTGGGAGACAGGAATCGCTGTAGAAAAAAACAATACCGCATCAGGATTGTGGTCAACAAAATCAAACATCACCCATAGCGTCTTACGCAGCCGGTCTTTGACACTATCAATACCGCTCAAATGGTCAATCATTCGAGCGGCTAGGCGACTAAGCACTCGATCTAAAATCACATAAATCAGCGTGTTTTTATCGCCAAAATATTTATACAAGGTCTGCAGTGACACGTTCGCGTGTTTTGCAATTGACTGCATAGTCACACTATCCGCAGCGACCTCGCTCTCACCACTGGCATACAGTGTAATCACACTTTTTTCGATTTTATCTAAGGTTGCAGGTCGTATCTGCGCAAGTAAGGTTAAATCACCCATTGTATTACTAGGACGTCCAAGCGTCATTGGCTTTTTCAACGCAGTCATAACATTCTCTATTTAGATATTTAAAAAATAGTAATATAGGTTACCATATCTGCAGACAATATTGTTCTCATTTTTTATCTTTGTTATGATGGCGGCATTATTTGGCTATTTAATCATAATCTTAGGGTTTTTATTTAGTATTACATTGGTAATATAAATTACCTTTATAATATAATTTAAGGATAAATAACTATAAATAGCCGAGCAATTTTTTAAGGTAGTAATTAATATTACTATTATAACGGTTTAATTAATCTCTCAATAACGAACGAGGAATCAAGGATGATCAACCATTTTGAATCAAGCTGGATGAACGAAGAAGTCGCCATGCTAGAAGATACTGCCAAGAAGTTTTTTCAAACTTGGATCGATAAAGACATCGAGTGGCGAAAAAACGGCATGATGGATAAAGAAGCATGGCTTGAAGCAGGCTCGATGGGCTTTTTATGTGCATCGATGCCTGAAGAGTATGGCGGTGCCGGTGGCGACTTTCGTCATGAAGCGGCATTGATTTATGCCCAAGCCGATGCGGCCTTGAGCGGATTTGGTGGCTTTTTGCATTCAGGTATTGTGGCACCTTATATCTTGCATCATGGCAGTGAACAGCAAAAACAGCGTTGGTTACCAAAAATGGCAACGGGCGAATTGGTTGGTGCGATTGCGATGACCGAGCCAGGGACGGGGTCAGATTTACAAGCTATCAAAACCTATGCCGTTAAAGACGGTGATGACTACATTTTAAATGGTTCTAAAACTTTTATCACCAATGGCCAGTTAGCCAACCTAATTATCGTCGCTTGTAAAACCGACCGCGAAAAAGGCGCTCAAGGGGTATCTCTCTTGGTGTTAGAAACCGATGGTTTAGCAGGCTTTGAGCGGGGTCGCAACTTAGAGAAAATCGGTTTATCATCACAAGATACCTCAGAGTTGTTCTTCAATAATGTGCGTGTCCCACAGAAAAACTTATTGGGCAGTGTGGAGGGCATGGGTTTTATTCAGTTGATGCAAGAGTTGCCACAAGAACGCTTAATCATTGCTTTGGCGGCGGCGGGGGCGATTAAGAAATCAATTGAACTTACCATCGAATATACCAAAGAACGCCACGCCTTTAATAAGCCTGTGTGGTCATTTCAAAATACCCGATTTAAACTTGCCGAATGTAATGCGGACTACCTTGCCGTCAGGGCGATGTGTGATGCGGCACTCGAGGCCCATCTTAACAAAAAACTGACCGTACAACATGCCGCTCTATTAAAAGCGTTTACCACGGATAAACAAGCCAAAGTCACGGATGAATGTTTACAGCTATTTGGTGGCTATGGTTATATGCTGGAGTATCCGATTGCCCGATTATACGCCGATGCCCGAGTGCAAAAAATCTATGGCGGTACCAATGAAATCATGAAAGAGTTGGCGTCTCGTTTTATGTAACTCATCGTTTTATATGGCTGCGCCACTTTTTAGCTAGCCTAGATATTAGTATCAGATTTTAGGATTAGCCATTAGGAATTGACAAATTTTAACCATGATTAAGGAAAATCAAATGAGTAATACCGCTTATATTTATGATGCTATCCGCACGCCGCGTGGCAAAGGCAAATCCGATGGCAGCTTGCACCAAGTCGCTCCAATTTGGTTAATCAGAGAACTACTGACAAATTTACAGTCGCGCAATCAGTTGGACACACAGTTGGTGGATGATGTGGTAATAGGTTGTGTCACCCCTGTTGGTGAGCAAGGCTCGGATATCGCCCGAATTGCGGTAATTGATGCCGGTTGGGCAGAATCGGTGGCAGGCGTTACCCTATCACGGTTTTGTGCATCAGGGCTAGAGTCGATTAATTTAGCCGCAAGCAAAATCATGTCGGGCATGGAAGATATGGTGGTGGCAGGTGGCGTGGAGTCTATGAGCCGTGTCAAAATGGGGTTAGACGGCGGTGCTTGGTACATGGACCCACGCGTCAATACCGCCACCGGCTTTGCCCCACAAGGCATTGGCGCTGATACGATTGCGACATTAGAAGGCTTTAGTCGCAGTGATGTTGATGCATATGCCACCGAGTCTCATGGCAGAGCCCAGCAGGCTTCTGAGCAAGGGTATTTTGCTAAATCGATTATTCCTGTTAAAGATATCAATGGTCTGATGATTTTAGACCATGACGAAACCATTCGCGCTGATACCAGCGTTGAACGCTTGGCAGAATTAAAGCCCTCGTTTGCCATGCCAGGAAAAATGGGCTTTGATAAAGTAGTCTTAGATAAGTATGCCACGATTGAAAAAATTAACCATGTGCACCATGCCGGTAACTCATCAGGTATCGTTGACGGGGCCGCGTTATGTCTGCTTGGTAGTCAATCAGCGGGACAAGCGGCGAATTTAAAACCCCGTGCCAAAGTCACGATGGCGGCAGTGGTGGGGTCAGAACCGACGATAATGCTAACAGGTCCGACACTGGCCGCAAGAAAAGCCTTAGCCCGGGCGAATATGCAGGTGTCTGATATTGACCTATGGGAAATTAACGAAGCGTTTGCAGCGGTGCCAATGAAAACGGCAAAAGACCTAGGGCTTAATATGGATATCGTGAATGTCAACGGTGGTGCGATTGCTATGGGACATCCATTAGGGGCAACAGGGGCAATTTTAATTAACACCTTGTTAGATGAATTGGAGCGTCGTGATTTGACCACTGGACTTGCGACCTTATGTGTCGGTGGCGGTATGGGTATTGCCACGATTATTGAACGTGTTTAAGTCGCCTATTTAATTGAATTAAAAAACTGAAGAAAAAAGGATGTTTCTATGACCAGTCTTACCAGCCAAGCGGCGAATCAATTGGCCAATTTTTCTGCCACTGACGACGATAATATTGTCATTTTGACCATTCAACAATCTCGCAAAATGAATGTGCTTGATGAGCATTTTAGCAATGATTTAGAAAAAATCGCTCAAAGTTTTATTGAAGACAAAGACAGCAAAGGGCTTATCATCACCAGCGATAAAGATAGCTTTATCGTGGGTGCCGATATCGACCAATTTGCCAATATCCAATCCCCTAAGCAAGCTTTTGATTTTGTTGAACATTTCAAAAAGGTGTTACGCAGCCTTGAAACCTGCGGTAAACCTGTCGTCGCTGCATTAACCGGCACTGCCTTAGGTGGCGGGCTTGAAGTGGCGTTGGGCTGTCATTATCGCATTGCCGTTGACCAACCGAATGCCAAATATGGCCTGCCTGAAGTCAAATTGGGCTTATTACCTGGGGGCGGTGGTACACAGCGTCTAATGCGTCTTGTCGGTATGCAAAAAGCGTTAGAGTTGATGACCCAAGGCACTAAGCTTACCACCCAAGCCGCTCATCAGCTTGGCATTATCGATGCGGTAGTTACTGATAAAACATCACTGATTGAACAAGCCAAACAGTGGATTCATGAGCATCCAACCGCTCAGCAGCCTTGGGATGCCAAAGGCTTTAAAATCCCTCAAGGTAACGCCTTAACCCCGCAAAATGCCCAAATGCTGAGCATTGCCCCTGCGATGGCAAATCAAAAATCGCATGGCAACTACCCTGCCATTACCCATATTTTATCCTGTGTGTTTGAAGGTAGCTTAGTGGACATCGATACTGGTCTGGCGCTTGAGTCGCGCTATTTTGTCGCCTGTGCCATGTCACAAGTGTCAAAAAATATGATTGGCACGCTTTGGCACCAACTCAACAGCATCAACAAGGGCCAATCTCGTCCAAAATCTATCCCGCCATACCAAACCAAAAAAGTCGGTGTGTTGGGCGCAGGGATGATGGGTGCAGGTATTGCCTATGTCTCTGCCAAGGCAGGCATTGACGTGGTATTGCTAGATACCACGATGGAAAATGCGGATAAAGGCAAAACGTATTCAGAAAACTTGCTGAATAAAGCGATTGCCAAAGGCAGAAGCAATGATAGCAAAAAACAATCCTTACTGGATAAAATTCAAACCACCACGGATTATGCAGATTTAGCGGATTGTGACTTGGTGATTGAAGCGGTGTTTGAAGACCGTGATATTAAAGCCAAGTGTACCCAGCAAGCAGAAGCAGTCACCGCTAGCGATGCGATTTTTGCGTCAAATACCTCAACCTTGCCAATTACCGGTTTAGCCAAAGCGAGTGGCCGTCCTAAGCAATTTATCGGCTTACACTTTTTCTCACCTGTCGATAAAATGCCGCTTGTGGAAATCATTATGGGCGAGCAAACCGATGAAACTACGTTAGCCAAAGCCTTTGACTATGTATTACAAATTGGCAAAACGCCGATTGTGGTCAATGATAGCCGTGGTTTTTATACCTCTCGCGTATTTGCCACCTATATCACCGAAGGCTCTGCCATGCTCTCTGAGGGCGTCCATCCTCGATTGATTGAGGTAGCTGGTATCAAATCGGGTATGCCAGTCGGACCGCTGGCACTGCAAGACGAGGTGTCTTTAGGTCTGATGCTGCATATTAATGAGCAAACCAAAAAAGACTTACAAAAAGAAGGCAAAGAAATGCCCCATCACCCCGCCGATAGCGTGGTCGAGCTGATGGGCAAAACCCACGGGCGTTTGGGTAAAAAAGTCGGCAAAGGGTTTTATGACTACCCAGAGGGAGGTGAAAAACAACTGTGGCCCGGGCTCTCAAACTTATTCCCTGTCGCAGACACGCAGCCTACTCAGCAAGAGCTTATTGACCGCTTTATGTTTATCCAAGCCAATGAGACCGCCCGTTGTTATGAAGAAAACGTGATTAATTCAATCGCAGATGCCAATATCGGCTCTATCTTTGGCTGGGGATTTGCCCCGCATCATGGGGGTACTTTGCAGTTTATTAATGCCTATGGCGTTGATAATTTTGTCGCACGCAGTCAACAACTTGCCGAGCGTTATGGTGAGCGCTTTGCCCCTGCCCAAGTTTTAGTAGCTATGGCAAAGGCGCATAAGGAGTTTGTTAATGAATGACGCCATAGCTGCACTGGGTATAGCTGACTGCTTAACAGGGCTAAAAGTTATTGACTTATCACGCAACTTGCCGGGTCCATTTGCCACAAGACTGCTCGCTGATTTGGGGGCAGATGTGACCAAATATGAACCCAAGTCAGGTGACCCTGCCCGGGCGTTGGGCAATTTATTTGATGCTTTAAATCATGGTAAAGCTTGTCACAAAATGGACTTTAAAAACCCCGATGACATTGCTAAGCTTAAAAGCGACATTGCCACTGCTGATGTGATGATTGATAGTTTCCGCCCCAACGTATTAGAAGGCATGGGACTTTCGCCACAGGCACTGCTTGCGGACAACCCAAAGCTGGTGATTGTTTCCATCACTGGCTATGGTACGACGCCCAACTGGGCGGATAAAGCCGGGCACGATATCAACTTTATGGCAATGAGTGGCGTACTTGACCAACTCAAAACCGCATCGGGTGAACAAGCCATGCCCAATGTTCAATTTGCCGACTTGGCTGGCGGGAGTGACACGGCGGTCATCGCTTTATTAGCGGCCGTTGTCAATGCCAAGCTAACTGGCAAAGGTCGCCATATCATCATCAGCATGACCCATAGTTTATACAACCATTTGGTGATGCCAAAAGCGACGGGGAAATTTGTCAAAGCATTAACCCAGGTAACACCGACGCCTGAGCAGGATTTTTTAGGCGGCGTGCTGCCATGTTACCGGCTATATCAGACACAAGACGGTCGTTATATGGCAGTCGGCTCGCTTGAGCTAAAGTTTTGGCAAGGCTTGTGTCAAGCGTTAGACGTTAATGAACATGCGGCTAGCCATTGGCAAATGGGCGTACTGCCTACTCATCCGCAGAGCCAAGCCGCTGCCAAGGCTATCGCCCAAAAATTTGCATCGCAGCCACTTAGCCACTGGCAGCACTACTTTACCCAATTTGATGTGTGTGTGACGCCTATTTTAACCTTGGCAGAAGCCGCCTGTCATGAACTATTTGCTAATCAAGATGAGTATGGTAATGTTAAGCCTTGGTGTGATAATGATTGCAACTAGGCTATTCATTTGCGTCACTATCAACTCAAGGCACAGTAATTGATAGTAATCAAAAAGCGCGGCAATACGCGCACCCTAATAGGCCCATGGAAAAAACCTTTTCAAGGGCCTATTAGCCTATTTTCTAAGGACAGAAAAAGGATAACAACATGGAAAATTTTTGGACAAAATTTTATGACCCTGCCACCGCCGCACACATTCCCGCTTTAACAGATCAATCGTTAATAGAATTTTTTGATGATCGTTTAACGGCCTTTGCCTCACGAGAATTCACCAGCAATATGGAGAGAGCTATCAGCTATCAACAGGCGGATAACGTCGCACGCCTTGTCAGCCGCTGGCTACAAGCCCAATCCTTGGGCCCAAATGCCAGTGTCGCTATCATGCTGCCTAATGTACAAGCGTATTTACCGGTCATGATAGGTGCGATTCGCTCAGGGTATGTTTTGACGCCGATTAATCCGCTACATACAGCTCGTGAATTAGAGTTTCAGTTGATTGATGCCAATACTGAAGTTATTTTTATTTTAGAAAATTTTGCTCACACTTTACAAAAAATCATTGACAAAACCCCAGTGAAAAAAGTCGTGATTATCCGTTTAGGGGACTTGTTAGGATTAAAGGGTAAAATAGTCGATATCGCTGTAAAATATGTCAAGAAAATGGTAGCGCCTTACCAAATTGACAAAAAGTATCAGCCATTACGATTGGGTCAAGTGATGAAAACCGCTAAATCCATGCCTTACCAACAGCCATCCAAATCACTTGATGATGTTGCCTTTATCCAATACACCGGCGGCACCACTGGCAGACCCAAAGGCATCTTGCTGACCCATCGAAATATTTTGACAGCAGTTGAGCAATACTATCAGTGGTTTTTGCCGGTACTCAACCAACAAAAAAATGTCGAACAAGTATTCCATAGTATCCTAGCGTTGCCGCTATATCATATCTTTGCCTTTATCTTTTCCATGTTAGGCATGAAATCTGGCATGCGCATGACCTTGGTGACCAACCCTAAAGACATTGCCAGTTTTATCAAAATATTATCTGCTAAGCCGTTTCACATTCTTCCTGGGGTTAATACCTTGTTTCAGGCATTAGTTAACCACCCCGATTTTAAAAGTGTCGATACCCGTGAACTAAAATTATCAATCGCCGGCGGTATGGCAGCCACCCCCGCCGCGGCCAAAGCTTGGCTTGAGCTCACTGGCTGCCCATTAATAGAAGGATGGGGCATGTCCGAAACTATCGGTGCAGGCACGTGTAACCCCCTCACCAATCATGAGTACACTGGCGATATTGGCCTACCTTTACCGAGTATCGATATCAAAATCTGTGATGATGTGGGAAATGAAGTGGCGTTAGGCGAAGTGGGTGAAATCTGTATCAAAGGTGATAATGTGACTATAGGTTATCATAACATTGACAACACCGATTATTTCTTACCTGAAGGCCATTTAAAGACAGGCGACATTGGGATGATGATGCAAAACGGGCATATCAAATTAATGGATCGCAAAAAAGATATGCTGATCGTCAGTGGCTTTAATGTCTATCCAACCGAAATTGAAGCGGTGCTGTTAAATCACCCGAAAGTCCAAGAATGTGCCGTGATTGGCGTTGAAGATGCGCTTCAAGGGCAATCGGTTAAAGCCTATATTGTCAAATCAGATGACAGTTTGACGATAGATGAGCTTAAAGCCTTTAGTCATGAGCAATTAACCGGGTATAAACGGCCACGTCAATATACGTTTATTGAGCAATTACCCAAAACCGCGGTTGGCAAAATTCAAAAAACTGAACTGCGGTTACTTGAGAAAAATAGTAAATAATGGTGTCAGCCCAAAGAATGGTCAGATGTTTACCTTTCAACCCTCGAAAAATCACGTAACCCCTTGATATCACTGCAATAAAAAAGCCCCAATCAATCGACTGGGGCTTTTGGAATATGGTAGGCATAATCTGACTCGAACAGACGAAAACCTTTAAGTTAAATTACCCTAAATTGCATGTTAGCAAAATCCATTAGATATAGGACTTACGCAAAAGCAAAATTTTTTGCGTAAGTCCTAATATACAAGTTATAGTTCAAATCAATACGATAGTTTATTGCTGAAATGAGAAAGCCGTTAATGGGGAGTCCCAGTAACGGCTTACAAGTTCAATAAAAACAGGTGTTTTGACTAAATTGTCGGCTCAATCTTTTCCCCATCTTCTTTGATAAAGGTTTTGGTTAAGGGTGTATCAATCAAATCTAGTACAACTTCGGAAGGACGGCACAGCTTAACGCCTTTATCACTCACAACGATTGGACGATTGATTAGAAGTGGGTCAGCTAACATAGCTTCAATAAGGTCATCATCAGTCAAACTAAGGTTATCTAGCCTATGTTCAGCGTAAGGCGGCACATTTACACGCAGTAATTGTCTTGGGGTAATACCCATTTTGGTAATTAAATCACGCAGGGTTGTTTCATCAGGTGGGTTATCCAAATAGTGAATAACAGAAGGCTCAATGCCTTGATGTTTGATAAGAGCAAGCGTGTTGCGTGATGTGCCACAGTTAGGGTTGTGGTAAATTGTGATATTTTGCATACTTGTTCCTTTTTAAGTTTTAAAATTATTGAATTATTGGCAACCAAATTGCCAATGCAACCAATGTAGCCACCAATACAGGCAAGGTTAAAATAATACCGACTTTAATATAATAGCCCCAACTCACCGTAATATTTTTACTGGCTAAAACGTGCAACCATAATAAAGTAGCGAGTGAGCCAATCGGGGTAATTTTCGTGCCTAAATCACAGCCTATTACATTGGCATAAATCATGGCTTGCTTTATCATGGGGTCATGGATAATCGCCTCATCAATCGCTAAAGCTTGAATTAGCACCGTTGGCATATTATTCATGACAGATGAAAGTCCTGCCGATAATAACCCTGTTCCTACTGTAGCTGTCATCATGCCATGATTAGCGAGTTGGCTTAACTCATGAGCTAAATAATCGGTCAGCCCTGCATTTTTTAAACCATACACCACCAAATACATACCCAATGAAAATATCACCACTTGCCACGGGGCATTTTTGACAATCGGCAGCACCGTTATTTTTTTACCCATTTTCGCTACCACAAGCAACACCAACGCGCCAACCCCTGCAATGAAGCTAATGGGTACACCTATAGGCTCAAGCACAAAAAAACCCAACAAAAGTAACGCCAATACCACCCAACCCATGATAAAGGTATTTTTATCCACGATAGCCGATTGTGAGTTTTCGATTAAATCCAACGCATAAACCGTAGGAATGTCTTTATGATAAAACCCATACAGTACCAATAATGAGGTGACAACCGCTACCACGTTTACTGGTATCATCACTTTGGCATAATCGGTAAAAGGGATTTTAAAAAAGTCAGCCGACACAATATTTACCAAATTAGACACCACGAGCGGAATACTGGCGGTATCAGCGATAAACCCTGCTGTCATAATAAAAGCAAGGGTAGTCGCAGGGGAAAAGCGTAACGTGGTTAAAATCGCAATCACAATGGGTGTTAATATCAAAGCCACACCATCATTGGCAAACAATGCCGATACCACCGCCCCAAGTAGCACAATAAACGCAAACAACCGATTACCGCTACCTTTTGCTAATCTTGCAACGTGCAGGGCGATATAGCGGAAAAAGCCTGCTTCATCAAGTAACAGACTAATAATGATAATAGCAATAAAGGCAAAGGTAGCGTTCCAAACAATATTCCACACTACAGGAATATCGGCAACCGTTATTACCCCTAATAGCAAAGCTATCCCAGCCCCGATACTGGCAGTCCAGCCGATGCCCAAGCCTTTAGGTTGCCATATTACAAATATCAAAGTCACTAGAAAAATGAGTAATGCAGTAATCATTGACTGCCTATAGAAACCTGTTAAAATTGAGCTATACTATAATCTATATATTTGGATATGTAAATATATGAATAAAACAGACTTTCTCAAGGCGTTAAGCGACCCCACCAGATTAAAAATTGTGCAACTACTTAATCAGAAGCAAGCGTTATGCGTGTGTGACATCATCAGCGAGTTAGACCAACCACAGCCAACTATCTCACGGCATTTAAACCAATTAAAGCAAATCGGTATTTTAGAAAGTGAGCGTAAAGGCACTTGGATTTGGTATTCGATTAGTAAAGAGTTACCAAATTGGGGCAAAGCGGTAATTGGTGCATTGGAATTAAATTAACGGCGTTTCCTCGCTTAATTCAAAATACCTCTCGATGGGTGTTTTTCCCTTCAAAGCTGAATGTGGTCTTAGCCAATTATAGTAATGCTGCCATTCAGCCAATTGGTCCTGAAGGTTTTCGGACGTGATATCTACGCTTGCATAGAATTCAGTTGTATCAGTCTTTTGAGAAGGCTCAACTTTACCATTGAGATGTGGCGACCCTGGTTTATTGGGTCTAAATTTGATGCCATACTCAATCATTTTCTTCTGAACCTTTTCAGCAAAGAATTCAAGTCCACGATCGGTTTCTAAATAAGGCTATGTCTGAGCTGTTTTATTTTAGGGAGAGTTACAAGTGAATTATCTATAACTCTTATAATATTGATAACTCTTAAATCAAGATTTTTTTGATAATTAAAATCCATAACAACCAAATTTTAACAATTGACTAAATAAACACCTCAATATAAGTTATAAGATTAAATTTTTCTAAACGTCACTATTTGTCGTTTTACTATAAATACCCTATTGCATTCATGAACATGGTTTGACAGACTAAAGAAAAATCAACTTATGTCATCTCTATCATGTCAAACGCCAATCCCTATACCGACAATAGCTTTACGTCTTCTGACTTAAAGACCATCCTGCACTCCAAACGTGCCAATATCTACTACCTACAATACTGCCGCGTCATGCAAAAAGATGGGCGTGTATTGTATCTTACTGAAGCCGAAAAAGAGAATCTTTATTACAACATTCCGATTGCCAACACCACTTGTATATTATTGGGCACAGGGACATCAATTACCCAAGCTGCCATGCGGATGCTGTCGCAAGCGGGGGTATTGGTCGGGTTTTGCGGCGGCGGTGGTACGCCTTTGTTTATGGGAACCGAAATCGAATGGATGACGCCGCAGTCAGAATATCGCCCGACTGAATATGTACAAGGCTGGCTATCGTGGTGGTGGGAGGATGGCAAACGCTTGCAAGCCGCCAAACACATTCAATTTGCGCGATTGGCATTTTTGCAAAACATTTGGAGTCGCGATCAAGATTTTCGGCAAATGGGTTTTGACAGTAGAAGTGACGCTGTGACGAACTTAATTGAACGCTATCGCGCTGATATTCCTAAGCAAACTGAAGTTATGCACTTATTACAGCTTGAAGCCCGTATGACTAAAGAATTGTATAAGTTAGCGTCAATTCATACCGATCATGCAGGCTTTAGCCGTGAGCATGACGGGATGGATAAAGCCAATGGTTTCTTGAATCACGGCAATTATTTAGCCTACGGACTCGGGGCAACCACTGCTTGGGTGCTTGGCATTCCGCATGGTTTTGCGGTCATGCACGGTAAGACACGGCGCGGGGCATTGGTGTTTGATATTGCCGATATTGTCAAAGATGCAATTGTGCTACCGCTTGCCTTTATTTGTGCTAAAGAAAATACCAGTGAGCAGGAATTCCGCCAAGAATGTCTGAATTATTTTACCACTTATAAAGCGTTGGATGTGATGTTCGATACGGTGAAAGATTTGGCATTAAAAAAGGACTTTTAAAAATTATAAACTTATGAAAATCAATGGATTGGAAAAATTAATTTATGCTAGTGACGTTTATTTCGCAATGTGAAAAAAAGGCGTTAAACCGTACTCGCCGTATTTTGGATGCGTTTGCCAATCGTATTGGCGATAACGTATGGCAAACCGCCATTACCGAAGATGGGCTAGACACTGTCAAAAAGTTACTACGTCAATCGGCAACCAAATCTACCGCCGTGAGTTGCCATCGGGTAAGGACACGGCAACGCAGTGAACTGGTGTGGGTGGTGGGGCGTAAAGACGCATTCAACAACTTAGGCTTTGTGCCTGTCAACTGGACAACAAAGGAAGTATTTATGGATTTGCCAATCGAAACAAAAAACATTCTAGCCAACACGCATGGTCAGCCACTAAGTCACCATTTATTTGCGGTAGGTTATTTGGCATACCAAATTATAAACAAACTAAAAATAGACAGTCCAAATTTGGCAAAATCAGCTTTTATCGCTGGCATTTTGCACGATTTGGGCAAAATTGACCCACAATTTCAACAATGGATAACCAAAAAATCTGCCAGTCCAAAATTTAAAGTCGCCAACGAAGATGAACCAGAAGATATCAAATTGCTTGATGATGGGGTACATATCGATAGCACGGTAAAAGGCTTGGGAAAATTTACCTTTGAAACCCATCCAAGGCATCATGAATTATCTTGGTTATTGGCTGCTTCCTTGCTAAAAGATGAAAAAAATTTGAACACCACTCAGCTAGCCCAAATCTATCACGGTATCTACTGGCATCACACGCGGCCTTACCGAAAAGAAGATAAATACTTCAGTAAAGCAGAAGGTATTGATAAGCTCTTTATCAAGTCATTAACGAATACGCATATTGATAAAGTAATTAACCAACTCGTAGCCGTTCTCAAAGATTTTAAAGTAATTGCTAAAAATTTTCAGTCAGAAGATTTTGATTTTGCCAATTTATTGCCAACTTTGTCATATCCTTACCAATTAACTAAAAATGATTTGCCATTGTATAAGAATTATAATGATTTATCCGATGAAGTGGCGGAATTTGTCAAAGATATCAAACCCAATGCATTACACAATTTGGTACGAATGGCAGTGATTAATGCTGACCGTATCGTCTCAAAAATACCGAGCGAAGATTTAGCCGAATATCTAGCAGAAGGTTCACTGGTGCATGCCTTAAACAATATTCTGCAAGAAGATACCAATTTAAAAATAGAAATTGACCGCTGTATTCAAGGCTTTAATCAAAGTTATCCTAATAGTGAACGTAATCAAAGCCAAAATGCTGCTTCAAGTCAATTAGCTGAACTGACAGAAATTGCTGAATTTGATGGTCGCGATAATGTTGCCGTATTACAAGGTCCTGCTGGCTGCGGTAAAACCAAAATCGCCCTTCAATGGGCAGCCAAAACCAATGTCCAAAAAATCGTGTGGGTATGCCCACGCGTGCAAGTATGTTTGGGTATTTTGCAAGATTTAACCCAAGCAGACTATTTACCAAACAGCAAAATCGAAATTTTCACAGGCGAATACAAGAAAATTTTGACGAATGGACAGCGTTTTGAAGATATCGAAGAAACGGCTGTTGATGATTATTTTAGTGGCGATATTGTGATTACCACGATTGACCAAGTAGTGAATAACATTATTTCCCATCAAAAAATTGACGGCATGATGAGATTTATGCAGGCTCATGTGGTTTTCGATGAATTTCATGAATTAATTCCAATGGCTGCATTTAATTTGCTTTTTGCCGAACTTATCGAAGCCAAAAAAATGCGAAAACACCAAGCTAATACCCTGCTTGTCTCAGCAACACCCCATGATTTTTACGTCAAAAATGTGCTACAACTTGATGAGAGCGATATTGTCCGAGTGGATAGTTTCAATAACGCAGATTATCAAATCGAGTTTAAAAATTATGATGATCAAAATGGTGAAGTCAGTCCTTTAATTATCGATAAAGTGACTGATAATAAAGTAACCTTCGTCATTACCAATACCGCCCAAGAAGCCCAACTTGGCTTTTTACTCAATCAAAATGATGAGCATGCTATTTTGTTGCATTCAAAATACACCAAACAGGACAAAGCTGAATGGTTTGATAGGGTGTATAAGTGCTTTAAGCAAAATGGCAGCGGCAACTTCCAAATACTACGCAGCGGACCGATTGTGCAAGCATCGCTCAATATTAGCTGTGAGCGAATGTTTACCGATATGACCAGTCCCGAGAACTGGCTACAACGTCTGGGGCGACTTGACCGTTTTGACAGCAATAATTCTTTAAATATTTATACCACTGTATTACCAAAATCAGCTGAAACAGGCAAACAATCGAGTAGTAAAGCCAAATTCTTGGCAAATATGAATGTTTGGCACAGTAGCGTGGCATGGCTTAATTTTGTCAAAGATTATATTGCAGACAAGGGCGATACCGTCAAAATTAATGATTTATACCAAATTTATCAAGCCTTTTATGCCGATGAAAAATGCCAAGAAAAAGTTAGAGAAGACTTGAATAAATCGCTCAAAGAAAGTGTCAAATTGATTAATGACAAAATCATCGACCCTATCAGTATGCCGAGCCGTAAAAAACAAAAAGATGGTGTTGCCAAAATCGCCAATGTGTCGTTGCGTGGCGATAACCGCTTTGTGCAAATGGCGGTGTGTGAAGTGGATAATCAATTAACACCGACTTTTATTGAAGAATATGCCTATCCAGAAGATACAGACCATAGCAAAATCACGGTTGGATTGACTGAAAGTACCAACCGTATTCAAGGCGGGCGATTTGAGATGCGTGATAGTAACAAAGACTTGGTAACTTTCATGCATAAAAAACATCACAACATCATGGCAGGCAAATATCCAAATGAGACTTTCAAAGCCACGCGCTTTGATTGGGAGTTATTAAAACTGGCTCGCTCACCCGAGTTTCCAATTTATCTAAGTTACACCACCAAAGATTTAGAGCCGATTGGCGGTGAACGTGAACGTCATGGATATGCGATGTATTATGTTAAAACGGCAAAACAGCCAGTCGGTATGATGTCGATTGATAAATTGAAAAACCCACAATCGATAGAAAGTGGGCTTGAAGAAGAGAGTAATTAGTTTTTTAATGTGATTGGGATAGCACAATAAATTTATCCTAATTTTAACTAACAAAATCGTAGGAGAAAATCATGGAAAAAGTAACAGGTATTAAAAGTGTGGATTTTAAAATCAAAGCATTCGGACACGGCGTAGTCAACTGGAATGGTCCAACTACTTTGAGTAGCGAAGGTCGTACTGTTGATAATCATACTTTGCCAAAATTGCGTGGCTATACCAATTTAACAGGCAAAATCAAAGACGAAACAGGCTATAAATATAAAAAAGAAGCGACCGATATCAATTTTAAAGAAACACCACTTTATATTAGCCAAAACTGTATTCGTCATCATTTATTCCGTGAGCAAGCTTTCGATTTACATTTTGCAGGTGAAAAATCGCTTGATAAAGTACTGGCTTCTATCACAGGCTTGGTGCGTGGGTACGTTGTTCCAGCTAGCCAATGCAAACGCACTAGCCCTCTATTAATTGAAGATTTTGTAGACCAACTTGGCAATGGAAACTTTGAGCAATTTGGTCAAGCAGGCGAACGTGATAGCTCATCATTCTTTTCAAAAACTACATTTGGTGACACTGAATATATCTCTTATGGATCGATTAGCATTGAGCAGCTTGAATTTATTTCTTTGGATAACAAGTTTGACCGTTGTGCAATGGTGATTAAAGATAATCAAGGTGAGGCAGTCGCCCAACAAGTACAAAGTTTTATCCAGTCACTTGCCCCAAATCGTAATCCTAAAGCTACTTTCCACTCAAATTATGTGCGTAAAGGTACAATTTATGAACAAGGGGAAGTCGGTATTTTGCTTGACCAAGACGCCATTGATATTTTGGTGCAAACCACTTTAGAAATGATTCATAATTTGTCAATCCGCCAAGCCAAAGGTTATATGTATGTGGATAGCTTGGAAGTGGATTACAACGACAGTAATAAGATGATGCGCATCAAACGTAACCCAGATGAAGTTTCTAGCCAACCAAATGGCAATTATGCGGTGTATTTTGAAGCCAAATCTACTCAATAAGGAGGCGCTATGCGTATTATTATTGAATACGAATCATCATGGCGAAATTCCTTTTTGGACGGTAGTAATGATGAAAAATTACCGAATAAAGGGCGTAACTTTGTTGCGTCCATGACTGAACTCAAAAAGCCCGAAAACTATTTTCAACGTGAAGTGACCAAAAATACCGTGATGGGTATTTTAAGCCGTCTGATTGGCGACCAACGTAAACTTTACCAAGCCCGTGCAAGTGAGGATTATTACTTTGCAGACAAAGAAGAATTGATTGCATTTGAAGATAAGCCTAAAGTCATTAATCGTGAAATTGCTTATATTCGCAATATGAAAGGCAGCACTGACCAAAATTCTTTTACAGGTATGATTAAGGTCAATGACCCAATTTTTTTATCGAATTATTCTAAAGAATTTTGGGGTGTATTGGCACTCGATATCGAACAGCTTTGTGAGCTTATCCTTAGCGATAAATTGATTAAAGAATTTGAAATTGATGCACCTATTTCACTTGACCCAGTATCGATTTTAAATCGTCTTGAAATTATTGGCAAATCCAAGCCTGTCGAGGCTGACGGTGTTCTTAAACAAGCATCAGATAAACTAGCCAGTTTGTTTGATAAATATAAACCACTTAACACCAAAGGTTTACAGTTGATTTTGCCAATGTACTGCTCTGCTTTGTATTTGCAAATGCAACGCCTTGAGCAACGTTATGACATGACCACTGCCAAATCAAAAATGGGGGGTATTAGTGGAATTTCTAATAACGGCTTTACCCCAAAAGACTTTATGAGAGCCTATACAACAGGTAAAAGTAAATTAATTTATGGCAACCCCTATGTCCGTGAAGAATTTGTCAAAGGTGAAGGTAAGATTAACCATAATCTGACCAAAGCCAATGGTCAACTTGAAATCACATTGGATATTAATATTGAGCAAGCCAAAGAATTAAAGCAGATGATTGATAACGCAGGCGTTTCTAGCTTTTATTTAGGTAAAAAAGGCTTGGCTTATGTATCCGATATTCGTTTACGCTAAGGAAATATCATGAAGTACTATCAAGAACTCACGCTAATCGCTGATGATATGCCTTTTTTTGAACTATGGAGTAAGATTTTCACCCAACTCCACATCGCACTTGCCGATGTCAAAAACAGTCACGGTATTGAAACCATTGGGGTCAATTTTCCCAATTATCAATATACCGAAAAACAGGGGAAAACCTTCGCCACTTTAGGCCACAAATTACGCATTTTTGCCCCAAGTGAGCAGGCGTTGCAAACGCTAAATTTGGATAAATGGCTAGCGCGTTTGATAGATTATGTACATATTAAACGTATCCAGCCTGTACCCGAAGTGCATGGGCATGTGGTGGTGAAACGTTACCGTTACAAGAATTTTGACAAAAAAGTGGCGGAGTTTGCCAACTTTAAGGGCATCAATGACCAAGAAGCATTGGCGCATTGTCTTGCCCATAAGCGTGCTATCAAACACTACCCTTTTATCACCCTAAAAAGTCAAACCACCCAAAATGACTACAAACTGTCAATTTGGCAAGAAGTGGCGAAGGATGAAAAAAGTGGCAGCTTGAATACCTATGGGATGAATAATCAATTAGATGCGGTAACCGTTCCCCACTGGTAATCAACCTTGCCGACAAACTATAAGGGTGAATAACCCTTATTTTTGACTCAATAAAAATAGGTATAAATTTCAATCAGTTATATCCAGGCAAAAAATGTAGGGTAAAAAGGGTATTTTTACTTGGTAAGCCTTGCTATAACTGCTTTTTTTGGGATAAAATTCTTATTCACCGCCACACAGGCGGCTTAGAAAATCTTAGTGGCATAAGTACCGAGTTTGTTTGATATTCACCGCCACACAGGCGGCTTAGAAATGTATGGGTGATTTTCGACAGCGACAACAAACATTCACCGCCACACAGGCGGCTTAGAAAAAATCCATACATCTGTGTCTTTACAAGGTCATATTCACCGCCACACAGGCGGCTTAGAAAATAATAAGGCTGATATTGCCGCCTTGTGCCGCATTCACCGCCACACAGGCGGCTTAGAAAAATAATCAATGCTTTGTTATCATTAGCGGTTGATTCACCGCCACACAGGCGGCTTAGAAATTGTGAGCCGATTTTAGCCCCATTACTTGTAAATTCACCGCCACACAGGCGGCTTAGAAATGGCGACACCATTGGGCGCTTTCCCACTAGAAATTCACCGCCACACAGGCGGCTTAGAAAAACGGTAACGTACTTGTTGCAGTTGTCTATGAATTCACCGCCACACAGGCGGCTTAGAAAGCTTGAAACTTGAATATCTGGTTATCAATGGCATTCACCGCCACACAGGCGGCTTAGAAAAGCTGCCCACTCATCATAAAACGATTCCCAACATTCACCGCCACACAGGCGGCTTAGAAAATTTCGATACGCAATTTTTTCTTGGGGTCAGTATTCACCGCCACACAGGCGGCTTAGAAAAATGCTAACGCCTCAGCCACCGTACAACTTCGATTCACCGCCACACAGGCGGCTTAGAAATAACAAATTCTCTTTACACTGATTTATTTTTGATTCACCGCCACACAGGCGGCTTAGAAAAAAGCAGTGGAGCTGTCTGACAAAGAAGCGTTATTCACCGCCACACAGGCGGCTTAGAAAATTTTGAAATGTGGAATAACGGTAAAGGTCGTATTCACCGCCACACAGGCGGCTTAGAAAAGACCGATTTGATAATCTGTTTATGTGCGTGTATTCACCGCCACACAGGCGGCTTAGAAATCTCTAACAGTGCTGATTTGAGTATCGGTGGCATTCACCGCCACACAGGCGGCTTAGAAAGCTCAATCAAAGTTTGTTGACGAGCAGGTTGCATTCACCGCCACACAGGCGGCTTAGAAATTGCAAATGCGCCTTGATGATTTGTAGTTGTGATTCACCGCCACACAGGCGGCTTAGAAAATCAGTGTTTCTAGATGTTGGATTGTTTCATCATTCACCGCCACACAGGCGGCTTAGAAAAAACGCAGCGAACTGGCATTTAAGAGTGTCAGATTCACCGCCACACAGGCGGCTTAGAAAATTTTCACTGTGTAGAACACCGTTGCTATAGCATTCACCGCCACACAGGCGGCTTAGAAATTTTAACGTCAGCCATTGCGGACTCAAACTTAATTCACCGCCACACAGGCGGCTTAGAAATTCATAAAATTGAATTACCGCTAGACCTTGCTATTCACCGCCACACAGGCGGCTTAGAAATTTTAGGTGTTGACGATATTTCACCTTTTAAGATTCACCGCCACACAGGCGGCTTAGAAAACCATTACGACCTTTACCGTTATTCCACATTTATTCACCGCCACACAGGCGGCTTAGAAAATCTTCCAAGATGGTGGCGTGTTTGTTTCAACATTCACCGCCACACAGGCGGCTTAGAAAATGAAATTACTTCATTAGAGAATCAAGCGAACATTCACCGCCACACAGGCGGCTTAGAAATGTGACTTTTAAGCCCGTGTCATCTTCTTCGAATTCACCGCCACACAGGCGGCTTAGAAAAACACCAACACTTGATAATCAAGACCGAGACGATTCACCGCCACACAGGCGGCTTAGAAATAAAGCCTTTCAAGATGATGCGCTAGGCAAGAATTCACCGCCACACAGGCGGCTTAGAAAATCAAGATTAAAGCCCGCGGTAGTAATGGCAAATTCACCGCCACACAGGCGGCTTAGAAAGTTTAATGCGGTGTATTTTGCGATGCGTGCCAATTCACCGCCACACAGGCGGCTTAGAAATTTACATGGGATATTGACACAAGCAGTGGCGAATTCACCGCCACACAGGCGGCTTAGAAAAGTAGTAGAAAAACAAGCGGCTGAAATTGATGATTCACCGCCACACAGGCGGCTTAGAAAAATGTAAGTAAATGTTGAGCTGTGTAAGCTAGATTCACCGCCACACAGGCGGCTTAGAAAAAGTTTGCAACGGATAATGCTGAAAAAATCAAATTCACCGCCACACAGGCAGCTTAGAAAAGCAAATCATCAGGCATGACTAAAGATGAGCAATTCACCGCCACACAGGCGGCTTAGAAAAATCTTAGCGATAGGTTTCATGCCCCAATATGATTCACCGCCACACAGGCGGCTTAGAAAGTGAGTATGGCAGTTTGATTCCGTTTTTGATTATTCACCGCCACACAGGCGGCTTAGAAATGTATTTTCAGCGAAACGACGTTACAGACGAAATTCACCGCCACACAGGCGGCTTAGAAAAGCGCAATCTCAGCAAGGCATTGGAAAGTTTAATTCACCGCCACACAGGCGGCTTAGAAAGCTGACGAACTGCAAGAAGCCTATGCCAATGCATTCACCGCCACACAGGCGGCTTAGAAAATTGAGATGCCATACGCAGGGCAAAGCCATCAATTCACCGCCACACAGGCGGCTTAGAAATATCAGCGTACATCAGGTGCCTATATCCCAGTATTCACCGCCACACAGGCGGCTTAGAAATAATTCAAACGTAGCCACTCGCAAACAACTATATTCACCGCCACACAGGCGGCTTAGAAAACATACGAGATACTTCGCCAGACAATGCTACGATTCACCGCCACACAGGCGGCTTAGAAATGCGCTGCCTGTTTGCGCTGCCGCATTTTGCCATTCACCGCCACACAGGCGGCTTAGAAAAATATATTGTTTTATGTTCGCCAAGTAACACAATTCACCGCCACACAGGCGGCTTAGAAATTTATCGACTATAGATAACGTACCAAACTTAAATTCACCGCCACACAGGCGGCTTAGAAATCGAGTGGAATATGTCGAACAAAGACAGCCCAATTCACCGCCACACAGGCGGCTTAGAAAATAATGACATTCCCACAATCCGGTGCCTTTGTATTCACCGCCACACAGGCGGCTTAGAAAAAAAATGCAGCTACCGCGGCGAGCTCGATACCATTCACCGCCACACAGGCGGCTTAGAAATGTTGTTTAGTGCCACAAGCTATAAATAGCTTATTCACCGCCACACAGGCGGCTTAGAAATTGACCTGTTGCCCCTACGCCACTTGCTTTAGATTCACCGCCACACAGGCGGCTTAGAAAGCCATCGGTCAAGCGCATGACGGCATCATGTCATTCACCGCCACACAGGCGGCTTAGAAAATGATTACTCCTAAATAAAGGCTTGCTCAAGAATTCACCGCCACACAGGCGGCTTAGAAATTAATATGTACTTTAGTTTGCTCTTTGCCTGTATTCACCGCCACACAGGCGGCTTAGAAATTGTGCCGCTTGGATAATATCTACACGCTGAGATTCACCGCCACACAGGCGGCTTAGAAAGCCACGCAGCCAAGCGCATAGAGGCAGCACAAATTCACCGCCACACAGGCGGCTTAGAAAGTGATATCAATGTCAGCAAAGTCACCGCTAAAATTCACCGCCACACAGGCGGCTTAGAAATGTAGCGACGACCCCCGCTTTGCCTTTGAGACATTCACCGCCACACAGGCGGCTTAGAAAGAACTGACTAAACAGCTAGAAAATTCTGCTGAATTCACCGCCACACAGGCGGCTTAGAAAGATGCCTACCTGAAAGAAGGCAGAGGCTTGGAATTCACCGCCACACAGGCGGCTTAGAAAAGATTTAGCAGGTCAACGCACAATTAAACGTTATTCACCGCCACACAGGCGGCTTAGAAAAAAGTATGCAAGTTATCAAAAGGCTAAACGGTATTCACCGCCACACAGGCGGCTTAGAAAGCTACACCATTGAAGTGTTTGATAACACTGGCATTCACCGCCACATAGGCGGCTTAGAAAACAAAATAACTACCATTAAACACCGAGCCACTCTTCACCGCCACATAGGCGGCTTAGAAAGCTAAAGTCAAAAGGCACAAGCAATTCAGTCGCTTCACCGCCACATAGGCGGCTTAGAAAGCGAATGATTTGCCAGCCACGCTTAAACACTTCTTCACCGCCACATAGGCGGCTTAGAAATGCCTGTGCGCCACTGGCTGCCATGACCGTTTCTTCACCGCCACATAAGCGGCTTAGAAATAAGGGGAATGTCCGACAGTTGCCAGTCTTAACTTCACCGCCACATAGGCGGCTTAGAAAACCTTATTTAATGGTGGACTTATGCGAAAAGTATTCACCGCCACAGAGGCGGCTTAGAAAATTGGTTAGTTTTTGGGCTTTACGAGCGTTAAATTCACCGCCACAGAGGCGGCTTAGAAAAACTTACAGCCCAAATCACCAACAACCTGTCAAATTCACCGCCACAGAGGCGGCTTAGAAAAATTCCCTTATCAAGGCGAATCACACTTGCATATTCACCGCCACAGAGGCGGCTTAGAAATTAATGAATGGCGTCTCTAAAGGACCGTTTGAATTCACCGCCACAGAGGCGGCTTAGAAAGCTATACGCCGATGACGCAGTTATTTTTGTACATTCACCGCCACACAGGCGGCTTAGAAAGCGTGAATGTTGCGGCTTGATTGTCGGTGGTAATTCACCGCCACACAGGCGGCTTAGAAAACATCGTCAACAAGGCAAGCGGCGGCACCGATATTCACCGCCACACAGGCGGCTTAGAAAAAACCAATCTCGCATCTGCTTTTCTTGCCTAGATTCACCGCCACATAGGCGGCTTAGAAATAACCGCTTTTTACAGGATATACCCAGCTTAATATTCACCGCCACATAGGCGGCTTAGAAATACGTATCGCATCTCAGGTGGGTTCCAACGTAATTCACCGCCACATAGGCGGCTTAGAAAAGCTCGGTGGTGTCTTATCTTTCGGTGTTGGTATTCACCGCCACATAGGCGGCTTAGAAAAGTAACCAAGACTACATTACTCATAAGCCACCATTCAACGCCACATAGGCGGCTTAGAAACATACAAATTGCCAGGCGCTCACAAATGCGAAATTCACCGCCACATAGGCGGCTTAGAAAATTATCCAGACGTACCAAACTTGGGTGATGTGATTCACCGCCACATAGGCGGCTTAGAAAGCCAAGGAGATATTGCGCTGGTCAAACTTAAGATTCACCGCCACATAGGCGGCTTAGAAAAAATACAAAGCCCTTATCAACGGTGTAAACCTATTCACCGCCACATAGGCGGCTTAGAAAAGAGATAATGCTAGTTACATCAAGCGCAAATGATTCACCGCCACATAGGCGGCTTAGAAATGTGTCCTTCACGCTCAATTTGCGAGCCAACGATTCACCGCCACATAGGCGGCTTAGAAAAATCAATAGGCGTCAGTCCACCAATTTCTAAAATTCACCGCCACATAGGCGGCTTAGAAAAAATACAAAGCCCTTATCAACGGTGTAAACCTATTCACCGCCACATAGGCGGCTTAGAAAAAGCGCAGTAGATAGCCAATAATTAAGCGTAAATTCACCGCCACATAGGCGGCTTAGAAAAGTATGGTGAGCGTTTGGAAGTTCCCCAGCGCATTCACCGCCACATAGGCGGCTTAGAAATGTTCGCGCTCACTAGCACCAGGCGCAATGCCATTCACCGCCACATAGGCGGCTTAGAAAATAAAAAAAGCTACCGGGAGGATGCGGTAGCTTATTCACCGCCACATAGGCGGCTTAGAAACAAAGGTTGCCCCTACTCTATCGACGAGATGGATTCACCGCCACACAGGCGGCTTAGAAAAAGCAATCGCACGATCTAGTTTATCGCCTTGAATTCACCGCCACACAGGCGGCTTAGAAAAAACACAAAGATGCTTGGTCAAAAAGTCGGTGATTCACCGCCACACAGGCGGCTTAGAAATGCAACCTTAACCCTTGGGGCTATGTCTGCTCATTCACCGCCACACAGGCGGCTTAGAAATTAATAGCCGCCATTTGCTCCTCGTGCTTTGCATTCACCGCCACATAGGCGGCTGATTCTTAATTAGTAAAACAGTGAAGTTTATTTATTTTTACTAAAGTGACCAAAAACAAGTGGGTGTGAAATTAAAAGTCTTAAAAAAATGCGTGGTCACCAAATGGTCACCTTTTGGTCACCATTCAATTTCTGTAGTAAAAAAGGTGTCCAAAATCACAAAAGTGGTCAAATTATTTACTTCGCAAAAACCGCCCAAGCCCTTGATATCACTGCAATAAAAAAGCCCCAATCAATCGACTGGGGCTTTTGGAATATGGTAGGCATAATCTGACTCGAACAGACGACCCCCACCATGTCAAGGTGGTGCTCTAACCAACTGAGCTATATGCCTAAAAGGGTCTAACAATCTACTTGCGTAAGTAGGAGTGCCATTTTACCAAAAAATTTTGCTTTTGCAAGTGGTTTTAATTTTTCGCTTCAATTTTTATTGCGCCATCTTCAGCTAAGTTTTCGTTAAGGTTATGTTGTTTTAATACACTCAGCCACTTGGATATACCTCAGTATCGACCTTATCCCGTGACCTGACAACTTTATCAAAAACTTAGGATGGCATTATGAAAAAATCATTAATCACCTCAGGCTTATTGGCACTCACTATGTTATCAGCCAGCAGCGCATTTGCCGAAGCCAACTGCCAAGCGCACCCAAAAAACGAACAAATCCCGCAAGCCGATTTTCAAAAAGCACTAGAAAAACATGGCTTTACTATCAAAAAATTCAAAACTGATGGCAACTGCTATGAAATGTATGGCAAAAGCAAAGGTGGTAAAAAAGTCGAAATGTACTTTGATACCAAAGACGGCAAAATCGTTAAATCAGAAATCGACTAATAATAGGACAAGCAAACCATCCAACCAACGCAATTTGAGGTAGGTTTGCCAATGTTATGCCTTGACACGGCTAACTTAGCCGTGTTGATATTTTAGACAATGGAAAATAGCAATGTTACCACAACCACAATCTGCACAAACCGTCAAAGTCTGGGATATTTGGGTGCGCATCACTCATTGGGCAGTCGCTGCGGGTATTTTTGCCAACCTTATCGTCACTGAAGGTGGTAGTGATGTGCATGAGTACATGGGTTATGCCGTCGTGGCGCTGGTAGTGTCTCGTTTGATTTGGGGATTGGTGGGTAGCCAATACGCCAGATTTAGTAATTTTTTCCCTACCCCAAACCGCATTCGCGAGCATATGACCGACATCAAGCAGCATAAGTTTCACGGTCATCTGGGTCATAATCCGTTGGGTGCGCTGATGATGTTTGCGCTATGGGGCATTATTATCGCGCTGGGTATCACAGGCTATTTGCAAACCACCGACCAATTTTTGGGAGACGATAGCATCCAAGCGATTCACGAATTTTTAGCCAACAGTCTTTGGGTGCTAGTCCCTTTACATGTGGCAGCCGCGATTATAATGGGAAGACTACAACAGCAAAACTTGGTAAAATCGATGATAACGGGTGAAAAAACCGTTCAATAAATACCTTTGCTAAAAAATAAGATAAAACCCACGGAATACCCTCATGACCCGAATTTTACTGATTGAAGATGATGCCACCATTGCCGATGGTATTGTCAAAGGCTTGAGCCAACAAAACATGATGGTGGATTGGTTTGCTGATGCCAAACTCGGTGAAATGGCCATTCATGAAGGGGTGTTTGATGCCGTGTTATTGGATTTGACCTTGCCGCGTGGCGATGGGATGACTATTTTGGCCAATTGGCGACAACAAAAGATTGACACGCCTGTACTGATTATTACGGCGCGCGATGCCATTGCCAACCGCGTGGCAGGTCTCAATGCTGGGGCAGACGATTATTTGGTCAAACCGTTTGCTTTAGATGAAGTGGTTGCCCGTTTGCAGGCTTTGATTCGCCGCAGCCAAGGGCGCAGTCAAACTGAAATCCGTTATGGGGATGTCAGCTACTTGCCACAGCAGCAGCAAGTTTTTTATCAAGGAAAATGGGTGGATTTGACTGCCAAAGAAATCACCGTCCTTGAGCAGTTTATCAGCTATCCCAATTTGGTGCATAGCCGCGCCAGCCTTGAGGATAAGCTATACGGTTGGCAGCAAGATATCGAAAGCAACGCGATTGAAGTACATATTCACAACCTGCGAAAAAAACTCGGTAATGATTTTATCCTCACTCGGCGTGGTATTGGCTATTATCTCAATCCTGCGTTGCAGCGCCCTGAATGATTCGCCCGATATCCCGCTTTAAGCGGTTACCATTATGACCCCTACCACCCAAAAACCTTATAGTATCCAAAGGCAGCTACTCAACTCCCTGCTCATCGGACTACCGATTATTTGGCTATCGATTACCCTCATATCGGTATGGCGGCTTTCGCACGAAATCAACGAAATCAATGACACCCAAATCACCCAATTAGCCCGCTATCTGATTGGTATTTCTCAAGATGTTAAACTTCATCTCACCAACCCTGCCAATGTGCCTAAAATTTTAAATCTTGAAAATGGCTTGCTATCAGGCGATTTAGGGGATGCTGAAGAAGACTATATGGGTTTTGCGATTTGGGATCAAAACGGTAAATTACTGATGGCTGATAAAGACGGTCAGCATTTTACTTTTTTGCCCAAACAACACGGTTTTTTGGAAAACAACAGTGCCTATCAAGAGCTCAATCCCTTTAGTCACTCGTGGCGCCTGTTTTATGCGCATGACGACGCTACCAACCATCTCATCGCTATCGGGCAAAACCTTAATTCGCGTCAAGAGATTATCTATAAATCATTAACCATTCAACTCGTTCCCTCGCTGATTGGGGTGATGCTATTGATTATGCTGACATGGCTGTCAGTGCGGCGTGGCTTTGTTCCGCTCAAACGGATTAGTGACTTGTTGAGCACTCGCAGCCCTGAAGATAAAACCCCATTATCGGTCGATACACCATTAGAAATTCAACCCTTGCTAAACGCGCTTAATGAGTTATTTGATAAAGTCGCGGATACCCTTGAGCGTGAAAAACGCTTTACCGCAGATGCCTCTCATGAATTACGCAGCCCGCTCACTGCCATCAAACTACAGACCGATGTACTACAACAAACCATTTTGCAAGCCAATTTAACCGATAGTCAAACCGATGCACTCCTGAGTCACTGCCGACAAATCAGTCATAGTAATGAGCGCGCCAATCGACTGGTCGAACAATTGCTGATTTTGGCAAAACTGGCGCCACAGCAAGGGCTCGACCCGCAGACCTTTGCACCGATTGATTGGATAGCCCTATCCAATGATATCCTCTCAGAAGTCAACCGTCGTGCCCGCGAAAAAAACAGCCAATTACGCCGTGATGTGTTAGTGGATGCCAAAGCTATTTTGCCTTTGACAGGTAACGCCACTTTAATCGGCATTTTGCTGCGCAACTTATTGGACAATGCCATTCGCTATAGCCCTGACCATACCACGATTCGGTTAGTATTAGATAGTGAGGTGATTACAGTTATTGACAATGGCAACGGGGTTGCACCTATCGACCTTGCTCGGCTATCAGAGCGGTTTTTTCGTCCCGCAGGTCAAGCTGAGATTGGTAGCGGCTTGGGTCTGTCGATTGTGCGCCGTATCGCTGAGCTGCATGGTTTGCAAATTACCATGCAGAACCTAGAACAAAATGGGCAGATTTGCGGTTTTCAAGTTAGTCTCTTTAAGCGCTGACGTGCCAATTGCTGAAGTTTAACTCACCAACAGCAGCAGGCGTTTAAAAAAGCATACATAGCGTATCCTTTTTGTGCGAGTAAACTAAAAATTAGTACACGTTAGGCACATACATATCTTCAGCGATTGGCTCACGTTGGTAATTGTCGTGATGCTCGCGTTCTGGCAATACCACATTATCCCGTTGTATTTCTTGGTAGGGAATTTGTGAGAGCAGATGGTTGATGCAGTTTAGCCGCGCCTTTTTCTTATCATCACCCTCAACCACCCACCAACGGGCTTCTGGAATATGGGTGCGTTCAAACATCACTTCCTTGGCTTTGGTATAATCTTCCCAGCGGCGACGCGATTCTAAATCCATCGGTGAGAGTTTCCACTGTTTGAGCGGGTCATAAATACGGCTCATAAAGCGTGACTCTTGCTCGTCATCTGAAATAGAAAACCAATATTTGATTAAGCGAATCCCTGAGCGCACCAACATACGCTCAAATTCTGGCACTGACTCAAAAAACTCTTCGTATTGCGCGTCAGTACAAAATCCCATCACTCGCTCAACCCCAGCACGGTTGTACCAACTGCGATCAAATAGCACAATCTCGCCCGCGGCTGGCAGGTGCGCGACATAGCGCTGAAAATACCATTGGGTCTTTTCGCGGTCATTGGGTGCAGGTAGGGCGGCCACACGGCAGACGCGCGGATTGAGCCGTTGGGTGATACGTTTGATAGCACCGCCTTTACCCGCTGAGTCGCGACCTTCAAAGATGACAACGATGCGCTCACCCGTTGCCACTACCCAATCTTGCAATTTAATGAGTTCTTTTTGCAGACGAATCAATTCATTAAAATAAATATGGCGAGCGATTTTTTGGCTGTCGGTTAACGGCTGCCCGTCATACCGTAAATCTTGGATGTAGTCGTCCATTTCGGATTCAATCTCTTCATCATAGCTGTCAATTAAGTCTTCATGCATTTGTTGGCGCAGTCTATCATTGTTTTTGAGGGTTTCATCATTTAAAAACTGTGATTGGGGTAAGTCATCAAGCATATCAGTAATATGATTGCTGATAATAAGGTTGCTGTGTGCAGTGGGCTGATTATTTGGCATATTGAGACTCTCTAATGAGCGTTAAAAATGCTGATAATATGACAAAATTATGAAGGTATGATGATAGAGAATGTTAAAAAAATAGGCTTATCGGAAAAAAACAACGTTCTGACATAAGTTTGTTGTTTTTGGTTTTATTTTAATTTAATTGTCGTTAAAATTATACCAATGCTTACTTATGTTTAAGATAATTAAATAATTGTTACATTAGGATAACTCTATGCAATATGCTAAGCCCAAAGTCTATTGGCTGATGCTGATAGGTGTAATATTTTCAATATTAAATATCAGCACTTCTTATGCTGCTCCGGTTTGTCCTAGCGGTGATAAAATGTATTATGTCGGGGCAAATGCTCCCTCTGGGTCTACCCGTTTAGCATTGTCATGGACGGCTGGCAGTACCAGTAGAACTTTTAACTTTAATGATGGTACAGGTACGACCATGACCATCAATTTTCCATTATTAGTTGACCCAAATTCGAATAATGGCGGAACGCCTCCCTTTTATGGCAGTATTACTAATGCAACGCAAAATGCCCTAAATTTAGTGCATAATTCACCCGGTGTTAAAGATAATCATACAATGAATATTTCAGTGAATCGTGCCGTTACTAAATTAAGCTTTGTCGTTCAAGATTTGGATTCTGCTGCCAATAATAGCGGTCAAGTCGCTTATCAGGAGCAAGTCGATGTTTCTAGCACTAGCGGACAGTTAACTTATAATACTTATTACCATACAATTAATAATCCGAATAATAATATTGTCACGGCTATCATAGGTCGAAACTGTGACCTTAATGGTTGTAATATCGATGCGACTTGGGGGGCTAAGCCTGCAAACAGTATCTTCAGTATCACACATAGTAATCGATATACACAATTTAATGCAGCTCATGCAGTGGGTTACTCAGACTTTTATTTCTGCGTTACCCCGCCCAAGCTGACAACTAGAAAAGTTCTAACAGGCAACCGTGTCGAAACAAATGACCAATTTACCATTGCCACTACCACAGGTACAACGCCTGTTAGTAGCTTTACCACCACAGGCACGGGTAGTAGCTTAACCACCAATAGCATAACCGCTACGGGACTATCCACTACCGCGACCTACACAATCGCTGAAACCATCGCTAATACGGACGGTAAAGGAAATTTAGCCAATTATAACACCAATTATGCCTGTACCAATGCTAACTCATCTTCGACGACCACCATGCCGAGTGGTTCAACCACTAGCTTTAATCTACCGACTTTGACCTATGGAGACGATATTACCTGTACCATTACTAATACGCCCAGTGCTTATATTTTCTCTGGCATCATATTTAACGATAACGGTGGTATAGCAAGCGATTTGAACAATCCTGCAACTAATACCTATCCCACAACTGCTCCCAATGCCAATTACTTCAATGGCAAATATGACCCAACTGCAAACGAAAAGGGGATTTATCAAACAGGACTACAAGTACAACTAGCAAAGAACTGTAATACCACATCTCCTACCCCTATTAAAACGGTTCCTGTGAATGCAGATGGTACTTACAGCATCACTGCGACCCAAACTGAAATGTCAGGTGCAACCAATGTCTGCTTGATTGAAAAAGAACCAGGTGGTAACTTAACAACATACCCTGTGGATACCACCAACAACCAACTCAATGTAAACTATATCGCTACGACCTATAACTATCCCAATCTCAACTTTGGTGAAGTCAGCCAAAATAACGCAGGCTTAGTATTGGTCAAAGAGCAAGCTACCAATGATTGTAATATCACCAATACCGCTATGTTAGGCTTGACTTATAACGCTGTCACTCAGTCAGGTATCGATGCGCGTAAGTGCGTGGCGTACAAAATCACCGCTTATAACCGCACTAATTTGACCAAACCATTAACCAATGTGCGAATCACAGACGCGCTGCCCAAAAAAGGGGTAAACACCTCAACAGTCACATCAACCCTCGTTGGGCCAACAGATACCACGTCTAATAACTTTAATATTAATTTTAATAGTGGGGTGACAGGTGCAGTTACTGCCTTTGGGCAAAATGGTACGGTAGTCAGTAATGTTAAATCATTGGATAAAGGTGCTAGTATGTCACTGTATTTTAATACGAAGTATGATAGTAGTTTGCCTTAAGCTTAATTTATGATTAAAAAAGACCACCCAAGCGTGGTCTTTTTTAGCGCAAATATTTTTTACTGAGTGTTAGCATGGAGGTATAGTCCACTATTTAACTCTCTACTCCCTTTAGTCAAAACTTGTATTTCCCATCCCTAATCGTCATAACCTCAGTTTTTATAGGCTTAACAAATTTATCAATAGGATGGATTAGATTAATGGTTACGTTAGCCGATAAATGGTTAAATTTCTAATAAAAATGCTGATTTATAGCCTAAATTATAATTTTATAAAATTAAATAGAATTATTAGGGTAAATAAATTAACAAACATAAAATAAATCAACGACTTTTTTTTCGGTCTTAACAATGGGTGTTTTTCTTAACCACCTCTCATCGAATGCCAACTCACCCTATCCTTGTTGACGATAGAATCAATACAAACCTTAACGATATAACTTTTTTAAAACTTCAAACGATTAGGCTATTTGCAGAATTTTACAGCTTATCGACTTTTTAGGACGTTTGACGAATTTCGATTATTTGTCGTATTATTCACTAAGATATAATATACACAAGTTAACAAAGAGGTATTTAAATGAAATACAATCTATACAATTCAAAATTTTTAAAGACCTTTGCCTTATCAACTGTTCTAGGCTTAAGCCTGTCAAATATTGCCCATGCCGCAGAGGCATTATCGGTCAATTTACAAGCCAAACAAATCGTCACAGAAAATGGTAAGCAAGTGCTAAAAACGGTCAATCGCGCCAACAGTGGTGATGTCATCCAATATCAAGCGATTTACCGTAATAACATCCAAAAACCTATGACGGATCTGGCTTTGACCCTTCCTGTGCCAGCGAATATGGTCTATGTCAGCTCAAGCTCCCCTGCGCCTACACAAGCCAGTCTAGATGGCAAAAAATTTGAGAATTTGCCAATCATGCGTAAGGTCAATGGCAAAATGGTTGAAGTGCCCGTATCACAGTATCGTGCGCTACGCTGGATTGTTAAAACCTTACCTGCTCAGCAGAGTACCACTGTTAGTTTGAATGCAAAAGTGCAATAACTGGGTAATTTTTTATTTTTAATGTTTTGCTGTTACCTATAACGTCTTATTTTAATAGGGCGTTTTCCCAAGTCTTATTTTTTTCCTATTTTCGGAGTTATGAATGAAAAAATTCAATTTTAATCCTAATGTGCTAACGGCTGGGGTGGCGTTAGCTCTGGGTTTTGGTATTGCTAATGGTGTATCAGCAAGCACATCATCGGGCTCAGCTTCCCTATCTGGTGGTTTTTCGATAACCAATGAGGCGACAGCGAGCTATTCTGTTGACGGTATAGCACAGCCTACTGTCACTTCAAATGCAGTCATTGTTAACGTGAGTGAAGTTGGTAGTTTTACCCTTTTCGGTACACAAGGTACTTCATCGACGGATGATAAAAATGAATCACAAGCAGCTGTTCCGGGTGGCACTACTACGTTTACCAATAAATTAAAAAATACTGGTAATGTGACCGATACTTATACATTAAATCTAACGACCAATAACGATCCTAACATCACAACGGGTAACCAAGATTACACTTATACCAACCCTACTACTATTAGCTATGCTATTTTTAATGCTGATGGCACCACTGCGACAACATTGGCGACGAGTCAAGCACAAACAGGTACCGTATCTGCGACTGCTGGCACTATTAAGTTATTACCAGATCAATATGCTACATTGACTTATAATGTCACTAGCCCTACTACAGCTACAGGCGGTCAAAGTGCGGTTGGTACGCTGACTGCGACTAGTACTTATATCACCAATAATGCGACCACAGGTACTTCTGCTACCTTAATCAATGAAAACCAAGCGATTATTAAATTGCCCGTATTTGCTATTCAAAAAACGGCAACTAACACCAACATTGACTTAAATGCTGACTCACCAACAGTTGACTATACAATTAGGGTAAAAAATGATGGTAGTGCCACTTATGCAGCAGATGCGGTAGGTGTTTTGATTCAAGATAAACTACCAACTGGATTGACGGTATCAGGCGGTCTTAGTGCTATTAACGTAACTTCTACTGATAGTAGTACGATTAATGGCACTACCCCTACGCTAACAACGTCAACCGTTGATGGTCGTCAAATTATTGCTATTAATGGCGTTGCCTTAAAAGTCAATGAAACCCTGACCATCACCTTTACAGCAGCAATTGATAAAACCAAAGTCAATAAAGCAGGCGTTACCAATACTGCTGAAGTATATGATAACTATAACGATACAGCAGTAACTCCAGGTGACAACCCAACGTCTGATATTAAAGATAGCTCAGGTACTAGCAACCCAACTGATGCAAAAGTACCCAATGATCCAACGGGTCCAGGTACGGGCGGTGATACTAGCACGGCAATTACATTTAGTGATCGTAGTTTGACACTCACAGGTAGTACCAGTGCTGAGTTACCACCAACGAGCACATCGACTGGCGTGACCTATACTGAAACTATTACCAACACAGGTAACAATCCTGAAACTGGCTTGACCTTTACTATTAGTAACCCAAGCACGACTGATAATATTACCCCACAAAATGTTATCTATACCCCACAAGGGGGTACCGCTGTGACGTTGACGCCAGATGCTAATGGGGTATATACCATTCCTGGTTCATTGGCGTCAGGTGCGACAGGTACTATTAAGTATGACGTTGTGACCAAAGGAGCAACCATTGACACAAGCGAAACCAATACGATTACTCTAATCCCAGCAGAGGTAACAGGTACAACCAAACCCACTGTAGCCCCTGTTACTAATACCACTACTGTACAAGGTATGACATTGGTAAAAGAGCAGGCGCTAGATGCTACCTGTGATAAAACCCCGGATACAGCTTTTGCCCAAACTTCCGTTACTGCCACACCAGGTCAATGTATTGTCTATAAAATCACCGCAACCAATACAATGAAAACCAAACAGTTAACCAATGTTGTGATTAAAGACGAAGCATCACAATGGAATACCAAAGCGACTTATGTTGCGGGTAGTATCTTTGATAGTGCTAATGGCGCTACCGTTGTCCCAGGTTCCTCAGCCCAGTCTTCAAGCTTGACACTGGCAGCAAATGGTGGGACTGGTTATCTACAATTTGTCGTAAAAATTAACGGCGCCAATTAATTGTTTTAATCTAAATTGTTAAGTGGTAACAGTTAGGTGTGATTAAGTCACACCTAACCCACCCATCTTTTATAAATTTATTTTGATAAGTGAGAAACTATTAATGACAAATAATCGTCATAATTCGACTAGATATCACAGCTTGGGTAAGCTTGGCTTGCTTGCGAGCAGTATCTTGCTTATCCAAATGAATCCTGCGCTGGCAGCAAACGGTCGTAATATTATCCAAATCGATAATACCGCAGATGCCAACTATGTGGTTGATAGCCATGAAGGCATTGTTAATGCAATAAAATCAAACACGACTCGTGTTCAAGCTTTTTCTTTGCCCAAATACGACATTACTCTCACTCAGCCACTCACTATTACCATCAAACCTGGTAATGAAGTCCAGTGGCAAAACACCTTAGAAAACACAGGGACTTTTGATGCCAATGTTGCGGTTAACTTTAACACGCCCAACACGCTTTCAAACTTCCAAGTATATATTGATGCCAATAACAATGGCATTATTGATAGCAATGAAACCGAGCTGCAGCCTACGATAAGTATCGCGGCAGGTGAGCAAATTCATCTGATTGTCAAAGCATTGACCAGCACCGAGCTTAAAGATGGCGACACAGTCGATGTACCCATCACCGCGGTAGTGCAAGAGGATAACACAGTACAAGCTAGCGCAACTGATAGCTTAGTGGCTATCGCGCCAAGCATTGTATATAAAGACCCAACTTACCAAAACAACCTGAGTCAAACCTCTGCTGGACAGCCTGTCTATATTGAAGTCGGTCTTGCCTATTGTAATGCCAATCCAACACAGGTTGACAATGTATGGCTCAATGTTACTTCTAGCAAAACAGGCGATACCCTTCGTTTAAAAGCCGTTGAAACAGGGGTCAATACAGGTAAATACCGTATCTCAGCCCCTACCGAGCTCAATGCCAATGCCATTGCCGATGCCATTATTCAGACATTGGATGATGATACTTTAACAGCCCAAGCCGATAAGTGCGAAAGTGCCGATGGTAGCACGACTGGGGTGATTTCAGACAAAATCTTAACATCAATCAATGTTAATAACGACCAGACTGCGTTAAGCATTAGCAAAGAAGCGAATGTCACATCTGCCGAAATTGGCGATTTTGTCGACTATACTATTAAAGTCACAAATGTAAGTAAAACCGATGCGGCAGACGTGGTAGTCAAAGACGATTTACCCTTAGGTTTTACCTATGTCAAAAACTCGGTCAGAGTGGATGGTCAAAAATACACGCAAGATTTTGCCCAGTCTGGCAAGTACATGACATTGGGTTTAAACAGCCTAAAAGCCAATGAAACCAAAAAAGTCACCTATCGCGTTGCTTTGGGCTCTAATGCTGCCTCAGGTACAGGCACCAACATCGCATTTGCAGAAGGTAAAGACTCATTAACTGGCAGTGTCGTTCAATCGCCCTTAGGTGAAGCGCATGTTGACGTAACAGCTGGCGTATTAAACACCGATGGTATTATTATTGGTAAAGTCTATGCTGACCTGAACCGAGATGGCATTCAACAAAAAGCGCAAAATGAACTGGGTGTTGCAGGTGTTCGTTTGTATCTAGAAGATGGTACCTTTGTGGTCACAGATAGCGAAGGTAAATACAGCGTGTATGGCATGAAAGCCAAAACCCATGTTATCAAACTTGACCGTACCACGCTACCGCGCGGTGTTGAACTTATCGAACAAAGCAATCGTAATGCAGGCGATCCAGGGAGCCGCTTTGTTGACTTAAAATTTGGTGAATTGCATCGGGCAGATTTTGCAATAACCGATGGGATCGACAGCAATGATAACCAAGGTCATGCTGCATTAATTAGCGATTTGCAAAAACGCGCCAAACAAATTGCGATTAAAAACGATGCGTTAGAGCAAGCCATCAAAACAGATCTGGCTTTAGAGCCTACTTACACGGTTGATAACGACACCAATATTGAAGCCGCTGGGTGTAAAAATCCCAATATCGCTGATGGTCAAATTAATTGTGAATCGGTAATTTCTGATAATACTGTAGCTACCAAAAAAACTGGTCAGCTTGAAGTTCATCCGATTGCCCCTGTCAAAGCGCCTGAGATTGAAAAAGCCTTGTCTACAGCCGATGACAAGCGTATTGAAGGCGTGACAGCCGATGCAGATTTCTTAAATTTGACCAATAACCAACGTGTCGATAGTACAAAAATCCGTGTTCAAATTAAAGCACCCAAAGGTGCAACCACACAATTATTGGTTAACAACCACCTCGTTGATGCAAGCTTGATGGGTAAAGAAGTCGCTTGGGATAAAGAAGGCATCTCAGGGTTTGATTATTTTGCAGTACCGTTACAACGTGGCAATAATACCCTTTCGATTCGCGCAACAGATAGCACAGGCAAAGTCGTTTCTAGCAAATCTATCAACGTATATGCACCCAACCAAATTGCAGATATTACTACCGTTAATCAATCAAACACCGCAGAAGCGGATGGTATTAGTGAATATCAAGTGGTAATTCGCCTAAGTGATACCGATCACGGTCAGTATGCTGCGCCTGCCACGGTATCACTTGATACTGATATCGGTACTATTGTCAGTAATCAGCCAGATCACAGTAAAGACCAAGCTGGCATTCAGATGATGGCTGAAGGTGGTGAACTGCTCGTGAGCGTCCGTGCTCCCACCAATCCAGGCAAAGGCAACTTGGTGGTCAAAGCCGGTAATTTACAAAAAATTATCCCTATCCAATTCGTGCCACAACTACGCCCGATGATCGCAGCAGGTATTGTTGAAGGGGTGATTTCCTTTAACAACCTTGGCTCAACTATTGAATCTGTCAGCAACAATGACGGCTTTGAACAAGAATTACGCAGTCTATCAGGCAATGATAGCGATAACACCAGCACACAGGGTCGTGCGGCATTTTTCTTAAAAGGCAAAGTGCGCGGCAATATGCTATTGACCATGGCGTATGATTCCGATAAAGACAAAAAAGATCGTCTATTTCGTGATATTGACCCAGATCAATACTATCCTGTCTATGGTGATGCCTCTGCCAAAGGTTTTGATGCCCAGTCTAGCGAAAAATTCTACGTACGTTTAGACAAAGGCCGCTCATTCGTGATGTATGGCGATATCAAAACCCATATCGACAACGAAGAAGGCTTATCATTGGGTCAATATGACCGTACCCTAACAGGTGCAAAAGCACACTACGAATCCGATAAAGCCAAAGTCACTGCCTTTGCGGCACAAACAAGCTCAAGCCAACACGTCACAGAAACTCGTGGTTTGGGTATCTCAGGTCCCTATCCGACTGGCGTTAAAGATTTTGCGGACATCCTACTCAACAGCGAAACGGTTGAAGTACTGGTTCGTGACCGCAACAATCCAGGGACCATTATCTCTCGTCAAGCGCTCAATCGTTATAGTGACTACGATTTTGATAGTGTTAGCCGTGCTATTTATCTACGCGCACCGATTGCTAGCACGGATATTGATGGCAACCCCATTTATTTGCGTGTGACCGTTGAAGCGGATGATGTTGGTGAAGACTATACCATTGTCGGTACCGCTGGTAACTATCAGCTCACCAAACGAGTGAATATTGGCGCAAGTTATGCCCAAAGTGACGACCCCACCAATAACGAAAAACTCTCAGGGGTGAATAGCGTTGTTAAATTTAACGACAAATTAAAACTTATCGCCGAGGTTGCCCATTATGATTCGGATAAAATCAATGACTCACTTGCATCAGCCATTAATGTTCAAAGCTTAAATTCACAGACATCCGGTGATGCAGCACGCGTTGAATTGACTTATAAAGACAAAGCGCGTGATGCCAAATTGTATTACAACCAAGCCGATGAAGGCTTTACGCCTGCAACTTCACCCATTACTGCTGGGCGTACTGAAACTGGCTTGACGGTCAATAGCCGTATTAATGATAAAACCTTGCTAAAAGCTGAAGCCATTCAAACCAAAGACCACACCAATGACAGCCAACGTCAAGGTGCGACGGTCAGTATTGAGCGTAAACTCAGCAACATCTTGACAGGTGAGTTAGGCATACGTTACTACGAAAAAGATGCCAAAGCGGCTTCCACCAATTATCAAGAAGTGGTCAATACCGATGACCTTAATCAATCATTGACTTCAAGCGTGACTAACAATGACAGCAATTATCAAGGTACCACGCTTCGTGGTAAATTGACTGCGGATTTACCAAGATTGAATAAATCAAAAGTGTTTGTCGAATACGAGCAGGATATTGATGATGCTAGCCGTAATGCGTGGAGTGTTGGTGGTGAAACGAGCTTATGGAATAAAGGTCGCCTATATGCGCGTCACGAATTGGCTTCAACCTTAACCGGTGATTATGGTCTAGATAGTACAGATGAACACCAATCAACCATCATCGGGGTAGATGCCAACTACATGAAAGACGGTCAAGTCTTTAGTGAATACCGTGTCAAAGATGGCATATCTTCACGCGAATCCGAAGCGGCGATTGGCTTACGCAATAAATGGAAAGTGCAAGATGGCGTCTACGTCAATACATCATTTGAACACCTTGAATCTATGCAAGGTGAGAGCGACAACACAGCAACAGCAGCAACGGTAGGTATTGACTACTTAGCCAGTGACAAATATAAAGTGAGTGGGCGTGTTGAAAAACGTTGGGGCGTACAAACCGACACCTTGCTGACTAGTTTTGGTTATGCCAACAAAATCAATGATGACGTCACCTTGCTAGCCAAAAATATCTATTCGCTGCAACAAGATAATGAGCAAAATAAAGATCGCACCATTGATCGGTTTCAGTTGGGTGTGGCTTATCGTGACTATGATAACAACATCAGCGACCATCTAGCAAAAATTGAATATCGCTATGACAATAACGGTCTAGACGCAGATAGCCCTTACAAAAAAGAAACCTATATTGCTTCTTTACATAGTAATTATCATCCTGTACGCCGCTTGACTTTATCGGGTCATTACGCGGGTAAATACAATGAATTGACGATGGATGGCATCACCAGTGATAGCACCTCTCAAGTATTATCTGCTCGCGCCATGTATGACATCAACGAACGTTGGGATGCGGGTATCCAAGCGGGTACCATGTGGAGCGATAATGACTCACGTAATTATTTAATCGGCGCCGAGGTGGGTTATACACCCATGGCAAATCTGTGGGTTTCTGCAGGTTACAACTTCAAAGGCTATCATGACGATGATATCGCCAGTGGCAGCGACAACCAACAAGGTGCGTATGTCCGCTTACGTTATAAATTTGACGAAGATTTATTTAACAAAAAACGCCCTACCGTCAATAGCCGTATGATGGCAGATGATGAGGTTGCTAAAAAATGAAATTAAACCCAATTCAGGCTTGTGTCTCGGCTGCGTCTTTATTCGCCCATCCATCGTTATCCATTTGCTCTTTTGCAATCATGATAGGTATCATGGCAAGTCCTGCTCATGCTGAACTAGCGAGCCAAGCCGTGCCTACCCAATATAAACCAGGCGCTTATTGTTCAAGTGATACAAAAGCCGTTATAGCTAAAGGCACCCAAAATAAAGCCTTTGTCGCAGATGTTTTTTGTATTCGTGAGCAGCTACAGCCCTATCAAGCTGAGCACCAACCAATCAATACTCGTTTTCAGGCTTATAAAGCCGATGCATGGCTAAGTTATGTGGCACATGAAAGAAATGAAGCCAGCCTCACCAAAGCAAGTCGTTATGCGCTGGCTGAAGCGTTAAGTATTGTTGAGGCGTTAAAAACCAACCAAGTTGACAAACTGCCTTTGACAGCAGACATTCCGCCTACATCAGGTTTACAGCGTCCCGATCTTTGGGCAAGTCTGTTGACCATTAAACAAACGCCTGCGTTTACACCGCTCGTCAAAACGGTAGCCGATAGTGAAGTCAAACTTATTTGGGCAGAAGCAGAATTTTGTGAGTTTGGTTGGCGCCATTCTCGCGAGCACTATAATACTGTTGACCGCTGGGTCGCTACGGCTGAATTAACCGCCTTAAATGCATCGGGCGTAGATAAACAAAGCTTTAATGCGTTAAAAACCCAGTATTTGGCGCGCTTAAAGCCGCTTGCTGCCACTAAAAATAGTAAAGAAAGTTGCCGTGGCGCTGTGTTACCTTATATCGAGCCACCCAAAGTTGGCATAGCTGAGCCCAGCCCGCAACCTCTACCAACGCCTGTTGTAGCTGTCGCATCCCCTCATTGAACTCAACACCGTGTTCAAACCTGCCATTGTAGGATAAAGTGCCCAACACAAAGCGGACAACGATGATACGTTGTCCGTTTTACATTTGCCCTAGCGTTGGTTTTTGTATTTTTAGGCCTAGTTCGCTTATTGATTATGGATTGCTGCATCTACCAGTATCAATGAGTGTTTGACTGGTGACTAGCCCGCGCTTGATTTATGCTTTATTAATCTATTTATTTTGTTTAATAAATACATGATAACAGCGGGTAACACAAACAGAATTAATAACCATTGATCACCTTTGCGACGCCTGGCCGCGATGGCTTGAACGCCTTTATCATAATCAGCAATGCTATAAAGCGCTTGGTCGGCCACCCTCATCTCATAGACGATAAACCCATACGGGTAATCCTCAGCATAGTGAATGCTGGCCGTATGCTCAGCCAACGGGTAGGCTTTTGGGCAACTTGAATGATAACCGTCGGTTTCCAAACAGCGAAAGCGCTTGCCATTTAACACCAAAAACTCATCACGGCTGCTGCTCGATTTGCCTTGGGCAAATACCAATTCGGTCGGTTGTTTGGGCAGTGTAGCGGTGATGGTTTGCCAGTCTTTTTGTTCAAGTGGCGTGTCAGTGATGGAGAAAAAATGGGCAATAGCGATGGCCATCAAGGCAATAACGGCATAGCTGGTGAAAAACACCCTTAAGCTTGGCAGGTCTTTGGGCGATTTTGCAACATAGCCAACCACCATAGAAAATGTGATTACGGCAATGATACCCACGGCCAATAAGTAATTGGGCGCAACATAAAAAGCGATAATGACGGCTGCGACATTATAAAGCTTGGCAATCGTGACCAGTATTGGGTATAAGTTATTGGACATATTACTGACTAAATTTGGGTTTGCTTTATCCTTCCACAATAGGCCTTCCGGCTCAAGTTAAATTTTTTGTAAACTTTCACTTGAGCCGCTTATTCCACAAATCTAACGATTGAGCCGCGACAAAATGTTATAATCGACTTATTAACAGATACCTATGACAATTTGAATCAGGACAAGCCTTTCGATGAGTATCAGCACCAGTAACGCACCTACCAGTCACAAACCCCACGACCCAGCCAATTTTCAACTCACACCCCCTGCCAGCTTTCCGTATCAAGACCGTCAAGCCACCAATAGAGTCCGTTTAGCTGACCTGTTAAAGCAGCGGATTTTGTTCCTTGACGGGGCGATGGGGACAGAAATCCAAAACTATAAACTCATCGAGGCAGACTACCGTGGTGAGCGATTTGCAGGCTTTGGACGTGATGTCAAAGGCAACAATGACTTATTGGTACTGACCCAGCCGCATATTATCCGTGATATTCACCGCTCGTACCTTGAGGCAGGCGCAGATATCATTGAAACCAACAGTTTTAATGGCACGCAAATTTCGATGGCAGACTACGGCATGGAAAATCTCGTTTATGAGATTAACAAATCCGCCGCTGCCCTTGCCCGCCAAGTGTGTGATGAAGTCACTGCGACAAACCCAGACAAACCTCGGTTTGTCGCAGGCGTGATTGGTCCCACCTCTCGCACTTGCTCGATTTCGCCCGATGTCAATGACCCCGCATTTCGTAACGTCACCTTTGATGAACTTGTTGATAACTATACCGAGGCGACTTATGCTTTGATTGAAGGCGGTGCCGATATCATCTTGATAGAAACCGTGTTTGATACCCTAAATGCCAAAGCAGCGATTTTTGCGGTGACGGGCGTGTTCGAGACCATTGGGTTTGAATTGCCGATTATGATTTCGGGCACCATTACCGATGCGTCGGGACGTACGCTGTCGGGACAAACTGCCGAGGCTTTTTATAATTCAATCCGCCACGCCAAGCCGATTTCGATTGGGTTTAACTGTGCGCTGGGCGCAGATGCGTTAAAGCCGCATATCAAAACCTTGTCGGATGTGTGCGAAACTTTTGTCTCCGCTCACCCCAATGCAGGCTTGCCCAACGAGTTTGGCGAATATGACGAAACCCCTGAGCAAACTGCCACCATGGTTGCCGACTATGCCAAATCTGGCTTGGTCAATATCGTGGGCGGCTGCTGTGGTACCACCCCCAAACATATCGCCAAAATTGTCGAGATGACGTCACCCTTTGCCCCACGCCAGCTTCCAGACTACAAGCCAGCTTGCCGATTGTCGGGACTTGAAGCATTCAACATCACCCGTGATAGCCTGTTTGTCAATGTCGGTGAACGTACCAATGTCACAGGTTCAAAGAAATTTTTGCGTCTCATCAAAAACGAAGAATACACCGAAGCGTTGGATGTGGCTCGTGACCAAGTCGAAGGCGGTGCCCAAGTCGTTGATATCAACATGGATGAAGCCATGCTAGATAGCAAGGCGGCGATGATTCACTTTGTCAATTTGGTTGCCAGTGAGCCAGATATCAGCCGTGTACCGCTGATGATTGACTCGTCAAAATGGGACATCATCGAAGCGGGTCTTAAATGCACGCAAGGCAAATCTGTGGTCAATTCGATCTCGTTAAAAGAAGGCAAAACAGAATTTGTGGAAAAAGCCAAGCTATGTCAGCGTTATGGGGCGGCGATTATCGTCATGGCGTTTGATGAAGACGGACAGGCGGACAGCTTTGAGCGTAAAATCCAAATCTGCAAACGCTCATACGATATTTTGGTTGATGAAATCGGTTTTCCAAGTGAAGATATCATCTTTGACCCCAATATTTTTGCCGTCGCCACGGGGATTGAAGAGCATAACAATTACGGCTTAGACTTTATCAATGCCACCCGATGGATTACCGATAATTTGCCCAACGCCATGGTCTCAGGCGGTGTGTCGAATGTGTCGTTCTCATTTCGTGGCAATCCCATTCGTGAAGCCATTCACGCCGTGTTCTTGTACCACGCTATCAAAAACGGCATGACCATGGGGATTGTCAACCCAGCCATGCTAGAGCTGTATGACGATATCGAGCCAGACGCTAGAAATGCCATTGAAGACGTGATTTTGAACCGCAATCAAGGCGAGTCAGGTCAAGACGCCACCGACCATTTGATGCAAGTGGCAGAAAACTATTTAAGCGGTAAGAAAAAAGACAGCACCGTCGATTTGTCATGGCGTGAATTGCCCGTAGAAAAACGCATTGAACACGCGTTAGTTAAAGGGGTAACCACCTATATCAATGAAGACACTGAAGAAGCACGGCTAAAATTCTCGCGTCCCTTAGACGTCATCGAAGGGCCTTTGATGGACGGTATGAATGTGGTCGGTGACTTGTTTGGGGCAGGCAAAATGTTCCTACCGCAAGTGGTAAAATCCGCCCGGGTGATGAAGCAAGCGGTGGCATGGCTTAATCCGTATATCGAAAAAGAAAAAGTTGCGGGCGAAACCAAAGGCAAAGTGCTCATGGCAACGGTGAAAGGCGATGTGCATGACATCGGCAAAAACATCGTCGGCGTGGTGCTCGGCTGTAATGGCTATGACATCATCGACTTAGGCGTGATGGTGCCTTGTGAAAAAATCCTACAAGTCGCCAAAGATGAAAACGTCGATATCATCGGCTTGTCAGGTTTGATTACCCCAAGCCTTGATGAAATGGTGTATGTCGCCAAACAAATGCAGGAGCAAGGCTTTAATCTGCCCCTACTGATTGGGGGTGCGACGACTTCAAAAGCCCATACCGCGGTAAAAATCGAGCCCAACTATCAAAACGATGCGGTTGTCTATGTTGCTGATGCCAGCCGCGCAGTGGGCGTAGCGACGACTTTACTATCCAAAGAAAAACGCGTCGATTTTATCAGTGAGCTGCGTCAAGAGTATGGCGAAGTCCGTGAACGCCTTGCCAATCGCCAACCCAAAGCGGCGAAGCTGTCGTATGCAGAATCCATTGAGCAAGGTTTCCAATACGACTGGGCAAACTACACGCCCCCTAAGCCCAACCAATTAGGACAAGTCATTTTGGACGATTATCCGTTACAAAATTTATTGCCTTATATCGACTGGACGCCTTTCTTTATCTCTTGGGGATTGGTCGGCAAATATCCCAAAATCTTTGATGATAGCATCGTCGGGGAGGAAGCCAAAGACTTATTTGCCAATGCCCAAGCCATGATTGATAAATTAATCAAGGAAAAATTGGTCACAGCTAAAGCGGTGTTTAGACTAAGCCCTGCCCAACGTCCAAGCTCAGACACGGTGCAGGTACTGGACGACCAAGGCAATGTCGTGCATACCTTTGAGCATTTACGCCAGCAGTCTGATAAAGCCAGTGGTAAACCTAATTACAGCCTAGCAGATTTTATCAGTCCTGAAAAAACCGATTATCTCGGTGGTTTTACGGTGTCATTGTTTGGCGCAGAAGCACTTGCCAATGACTATAAAGCCAAAGGCGATGATTATAGTGCCATTATGGTACAGGCGCTTTGCGACCGCTTTGCTGAGGCATTTGCCGAACATTTGCATGAGTTGATTCGTAAACAGTATTGGGGCTACCAATCCGATGAAAATCTCACCAATGAAGAGCTGATTAAAGAAAAATATGTCGGTATTCGCCCTGCGCCTGGGTATCCTGCCTGCCCTGACCACACCGAAAAAGGCAAGCTGTTTGACTGGCTTGATACCACCAATGCTATTGGGACGTATTTAACGGAAAGCTATGCCATGTACCCTGCCTCTAGTGTGAGTGGATTTTACTACTCGCACCCAGAGAGTGAGTATTTTAATGTGGGCAAAATCAGCGAAGACCAACTGCTCGATTATGCAGCGCGTAAAGGCTGGGATAAAGCTACCGCAGAAAAGTGGCTAAATCCGAATTTATAATGTTTACCTTTTTGTAAAAATGCTTGCAGTGATATAAACATTTTGTGTAAACTACTGTGTAACAGCACCACTACCGCTATCTATTCTCTCTGGAAACATTGGTTTAGAATATGTAGTGGTTTTCTATTGCCTATCAAAAAAATCCTTGAATAAACCCCATATTTTCAAATTTAACGGCATTATTCTTTGGTTTAGGAAAGCTTAAGAGCAAGTCTTTGATATTTTCTCGCCAAAATGTATCCTTGCTAATTATATTCAATAGATGGTCAATAACAATCAAATAAAAAAATAGTCTTTTATTATCAAGATTGTTTAATCCCTTAATTTGATGGTCTTTTTTTCCAATAACATCAATATTCACATTCCACAGACGACTATGATGGGCACAGATATTACGAATGTAATTGAGTGAACGTAGCCAGCTGGCGAACACATCGGCATTTCTCACTTGATAACTTTGGGCAATTAGGGTTCTTTGCTTATTAGGTAATCCTGTATAAAGTACCGACACTGCTCCAAAGTCCAAGTGATCAATCGCTACCCAAATAGGAATGGCTTGATAGTTTGTGGCATGGTGTATGATAGCAGGACTCTTTTTTGCTCTTTCAATCTGTTGGTCAAATTTCTCTTTCCACCTATCATAACTAGTTTTACCTTTTTTATCTTTGTATTGAGTAAAGCTTTTATCAAAGCTCTTTGGGTCTAGGTGAGCAATGGGGCTAGTTCTTCCCATGAGATGAGCAATCTGTGTTCTAACAGACATTTCTATGCTTTCTAATGCTTGTAAGACTAGCAGACGTAAGTGTTTATCAAAATTATATAGGTTTAGTACGTCTTGAAAATTTGTATCTCTAATAAATTTATCTTGTCTTTGTCCAGCATTGTCTGTTTGACGAAATGGATACCAATACCCACTAAGTCGATAATAATTGATTTGGGAAATGATGTGCTCTGCTGATTTTTTATCTTCAAAGCACATACCACGACTTTCGAGTAGTTGGATTTGTTGTTGATATGATTTCCAAGGTTTGCAGGGTTTTAGTGGGTTATTCGTCATATTGTTTTTGATACCACGCTCTTGCTTGTGTTTACTTGCTTGCTGCATCGCCAATTCGACAAGATTTTCGGGGTTATGAGGTTGTATTTTGAATCTCTTAAAATAGTGCAATCCTAATCACCCTCAAATCCATCATTTTGGCGATAATATCGTGTGTTACAAGATTTTAACATATTTGATAAAATAGTAGCTTTGAAAGCGCCAAAGATTAAAAATAATATTAACCTAAAAAAACCTGCGAAATTGCAGGTTATAAGCTTTTATAGAAATTTGAATTACTGCTCAATCGCATAATCAATGGTGACAACGAGCCGCACCAATTTATCCACGCCATCTTTATCATACGTCCCGCCATAATCTGAGTCATCGGTATCAGGGTTATGCGCATCCAAAATATTAAACGACCCTTGCGACGCTGAGCGCATCACCCCCACTTTGGCATGACCGGTTTTGGCAAATTCTTCGGCGCGTTTGTTGGCATCATCGGTGGCTTTGGCAATCAAATCATGCTTGATTTTCTCAAGGTCATTGAGCAGATATTGCGGTTTTTCAAACGTCACGGATTCATGGCTGATACGATAATTTTGCACTTGAGCGAGCATATTGGTGATTTTATTGAGTTCTTGACTGCTAATTGACAGCGTTTGCGTGGCTTTATAGCCATTTTGGCGGGTGCGGGTTTGTCCCTGCTCATCCACATAATCTTCATTATACGGCTCAACGCTTATGGGCGTGACATTTTGACTAGATACGCTAAAACCTTTACTTGCCACAAATTGCTGCAGCGCTTTAAAGTCATTTTTACCATTGGCGAGCGCACCTGCATAGTCTTGCCCCCAAGCACTGACGCCCATTTGGATTTGGGCAAGATTGGCTTTGTAAGGGGCTTCCGCCAAGCCTTTGACGGTAATCGTGCCGGACTGTTTTAGATTCTTAAACTGCGTACCCAGTACAAATGCCGCAGCGATGAGACCGAGTGCCAAGATAATGCCAAAGATAATCAGCGGTAATGAGTTTTTATTATCGGTTTGTAGCGGTGGCGTAGGTAAGTTATTCATATCTGGTGAACCCTATATTTATTTACTATATTGATTTAAATCCTATAGAGGATAGCAAACAAATATTGAATATTAATGGGATTTTTTTAGCGCGATGGTTTTCGCCAAATTGTCTAATTGCCGCATGGGTTGTTTGTTATCCGTAGGCTGCTGATAGCGGGTTTGTCGATAAAGCGCGGCAAGTGCTTGAAGGGCTGCCTTATCAGTAACTTTTGGCTCAAGTCGAGTAAGCCAAGCCAGCACCCCTTCACTATCCTGCCTTGCGAGCGTTTTGTCTTTTTTTGCCAAGCGATTGGATAACTGCACCATAATCCAATCATGTCTATCCCACACCCGGCGGCGACGCCACCACAGCCACAATCCCAATAGCGCAAGGACGCTCACAAGGGTGACAAACATCACCATCACTTGCTGATAGACAGATTGGATATTGAGCCATTTAAACAGCGATGACCGCTGGCGGTCTTGGTCATAGCCGACCACATCGCGTTGCCAATAGTAGCTAGCTTGGTCAAACAAGCGGCGCGCTCGCTGCAGCATTTGAAACTGCTGATAGCTAATTTGCCCTGCCACGCCCTCACCAAACATTTTTGCCCCAGCATATTGGGTGACAGTGTCCATACCCTGCTCGACCCGATTGGGTGCGACAAAGCCCGTAGGATCTACCCGCACCCAGCCGCGCCCTTGCACCCAAATCTCGCTCCATGCATGGGCATCCATTTGGCGCACTTCCCAACTTTTGCCATCACGCCCTAATTGCCCACCTTGATACCCGGCTACCACCCGAGCAGGCACACCTGCCGCTCGCATAAGGTAAGTAAAACTTGACGCATAATGCTCACAAAACCCTGCACGGGTAGCAAATAAAAAATCATCGATGCGATTACTACCCAAGGTAGGGGGCGATAAGGTGTAGCGAAACTGCTGGCTACGCATCCATTGGGCGATGGCATTGGTATAGGCAATCGGGTCATCGCCTGCTTGGTGGTAGAGTCGCTGGGCAAATTGGCGACTTTGCGGATTACCGCTTGCTGGCAATGCTAAATTGACCTGACGCTGCTGGGTGGATAAGGCTAAATTGATAGGCGCATCATCTAACCAATGCACTTGATAAGTAAAACGCTGATTGACAGTATCCCAATACCGTAGGGTAAAATCCGACGTCAGCCCAATGCCTTTTTGGTTGGTTATCGGATAATCAAGCCCAAACAACCAATTTTGTCCCGTCTGCTCCAAAATCACCCGATAGTCAGGGGTAACAGCCAAGGTAAAGCGTTTACTCAGCTTCAACGTCGGCAACAACCAATCAGCAATCGGCTGATCGGGCGTCCAAAGCGAGGCGCTAGGATTGGCTCGCCACGTGGTGCCATCAAAATCAGAAAATACCAAACCGCGCCAATATAAATTTTGTTGGCTTGGCTGCTGATTGCCAAATTCCACCCGAAACGCCAATTCAGTCGATTGGCTGAGGTTGGCAAAATCGCCCGGTGACATACTATCTGACATGCCGGTCTTTGCTTGCGCGCCGCTCAAATGCACCGACCATAATGGCGGCAATCTAGGAAAAAATAAAAACAGAATAATGGTCAGAGGAATGGCTTGACCGACCAATAAGCCAAGCGTGCGGTAGCGTCCTGTACCATCATCATTTTGCGCAATCATGGCAAACAGCACGACCATCGTGCCGATCGCTACTTGTAGCGTTGTCATCAAATCTTGGTTAATTAACAACAGCCCTGCCAATACAAACAGTGATAAACTCAGCACCACATAGCCATCACGCCTGGTATGCAATTCAAGTAGCTTACTAACGGCACACAATAGCAAAAACGCGATACCGACATCCAATCCAAAGGCGGTGCGATAGGTTAAATACAGCCCCACCAAACTTGCAATAAAACCAGTGTATTGAATCAGCTGCAGACTGCGCGGACGATACAGGGATTTGGGCAACCAACGTCGCAGGGGTTGCAATTGAAAGATGATAATAAAAAAGGCATACACCGATAGCCAAATGGGTAGATTTTTGACGTGAAAAGCCACAATCAACAGTTGAGACAGCAATATCCACTGATACGCCGAGATTTGGTTTAGGCGCTGAGATAAGCTTAAGCTAGGGCGATTTGGGTTAGGGCGACTCATGGCGTTTTTGCCAATCTTAGCAAACATTGCTGACGAAATGCTTGTCCTTCACCTATTGCGCCTTCACCATCAGGCAGTCGCAATTGAAAAGCGATTTGGCTTTGGGTCAAACTATCCACCCCGTAGCGCAGCTGGCTGAGTTTTTCTTCATGCGTCACCGCAGGCATTTGATAGTAATCAAGCAATTGCTGCTGCCCCACACTCTCCACAAAACGTTTTGACATGAGTCCTTGCCCGCGCGCGACATGCGCCCACGAAATACGCGCCAATGATTCCCCTGCGACATAATTATCCAACTGGTCAAAATCTTCCTGCCCTGCTTGGGTGTGTAAGGCAGCAGTTTGCTCATCATCAGATGGCACAAACTGACTGGCTTTCATCTCATAGCTCAGTGGCGCAGGATACACCCACGCGTGTCCTTCAAAAAACACATACGACCAAGCTTGCAAAATCCCTAAGGGATATACGGTGCTCACCGTAAGTCTGGGTAACACAAATTTGCCGCGTTTGTCGGCTGCTAACCATAAGCTCACCTGTTGCGGCGCTTGTATTTGACTGACCAATAGCCAATCATTTGGTTCGGACTGTGCATTGAGTTTGCGGTGTATCGGCTGTTTAAAATCAAAGGCGTTGTTGGCAAAACTTAACCGAATTTGCCGATGCGGCTGACTTGACTCACTACTAATTTGCAGTCGCACTTGCACTTTGTCACTCACTTGTGTATCGCTGATATCCACCAGTTTGATTTGCAACCCTGCTAAGTGGGCAAAGGTATAATGGATAGTCACCACGAATAGACTACCCAACAAAAAGCACAAACCCAACACCAAATTATTGGCATAATTAATCCCTGCGACAAAGGTAATGATGAGTAAAAAAGCGTACAGCAATCCTTCTTTACTCAAAAAAACATACACGTTGCGCAGGTTGAGGGTGATGTCGCGGCTAATCGGCGCTCGACGCTTAAACCATGTTTGCAAGTAGTTTTCAAGTCGCTGGCGAATGGCAAACATGATAGGCGCGGGCTCTTAATTGGGATAATTTAATCAAATAATAAAAATACAGCAATGAGAAAGTTTTTAACGCTAAAATACTTTATACATCATGGTTTACACCAGTACTGGCACTTGGCGTAACAACTGGGTCGCAATCGATTGCGGCTGCTCACCGCCCAAATGATTAAATGGTATAAAAGCTTGCCCCAAGCGATGATCGACGACGGCAGCAAATACCGCTTGGATATCTTCTGGCGTCACTTCATTGTAGCCACCCAAATAAGCAAAGGCTTGTGCCGCTTGCTTGAGCGCTAGGACACCACGGGTAGATAGACCATGATAGTCTCGGCTCTCACGCGTTTTTGCTACCAATCGCTGTAAGTAGTCAATCACAACATCTGCGATATATATATCTTTGGCTTGCGATTGTGCCTGCTGCAATGACTGGGTATCTAACATCGGGGTAATTTGGCTGAGCATTTGACGTCTATCTTTACCGAGTAGCAACTCTCGCTCTGCATTAACCGAGGGATAACCCAGCGATAAACACATCAAGAAACGATCCAGCTGTGACTCAGGTAAAATAAACACACCCGATTGCTGCGTCGGGTTTTGGGTGGCAATCACAAAAAAAGGTTCAGGGAGTTTTCGTGTTACCCCATCTTGCGACACTTGCCGCTCTTCCATCGCCTCTAACAGCGCAGATTGGGTTTTTGGGCTAGAGCGATTAATTTCATCGGCAAGTAACAGCTGACAAAATATCGGGCCTGGCTTAAATTCAAATGTGCCAGTATCGGTTTTATACAGCGAAATTCCTAAAATATCGGCAGGTAGCATATCGCTGGTAAATTGCACCCGATTAAACGATAACCCTAAATGGTTGGCAATCGCGTGCGCCAGCGTGGTTTTACCCATTCCTGGTAAATCTTGAAGCAGTAAATGACCATTGGCTAATAAACAAGCGACCGCCAGCTTCACCACCTCAGGTTTATCCAAGACGATCTCATTAATACTTACTAGCATGGCTTGCAATCGTTGTTGTAACGACTGATTGTCTAAGTTACCTATCAAAATGTGGTCTATCCTTTAAAGGTTTAAATTTTGTTTATCAATCATGTTAACTCAAAATATCGCTTAAAAGTATAGCCACAAAGCGATTTAACGAAGTGTCGAAATATAGGCAATAATATCTTGGCGGACTTTGGCATCAGCAATCGGGTCAGAACGCATACGCGTTCCTGCGATGGTTTGTTTTGGATGGGCGATATATTTATCCAAATTTTCCGCTGTCCACGTCATATTGCTGTTTTTTAGTGCGTCTGTATATTGATAATCGGTTAATAAGGCGGATTTTGCCCCATAAATACGCATTAATTGCGGGCCTTTCTCGTTATTTCCTGGCTGCAACTTGTGGCATTTGAGGCAGGCTTCTTCGTATTGCTTTTTACCGTTATCGGCATCCCCTTGGCTATAAACGGGCAAGGTAACTGCGGGGCGCTGAGCGGGTGGCTGATGTTGACAACCTGGCGCAATGACGATACAAAGACCCAATCCTAGCATAGCCAATGGTTTGGTTTTATGAATGATTGTTTGGTGCATTTTGGCTAACTCGTTTTTATCTTATAAATTTAGCGCTTGGATTTAGCTGGTTTCATTCTCGATGTACATGGTGTCACTGGCTTTTTGCAAATAGGCCCCTTGCAAATAACGCGCACCGACTGTCCACGCCGCTGACATGGCGGCAGGGTCTTCAATAAAGGGCATCAAACAACTGGAGCCGCGCTCAGTGATTTCGCGCACTACCGTTGCCACGGTATTGACATTGTCATTATTGCTCAAATCTTTGATATAGCTGCGATCGAGTCGTACTAGTTGCGGTTTGACAAATTCCAATACTTCCATCGCATTGACCGCTGAGCCAAAATTATAAATGCCTAAGTGACAACCTATTTGGTTAAGCTCATTACTTTGTTTGGCTGCCACCGCTAGATAATCAATTACCATGGTTTCATTAAACTGCAACGTCAACACCCCCGGCTCGCTGGTCTCTAACGCTTGCATCAATCGACTCATAAAGCTTGGCAAGGTGGCATCGGCTAGTGATGTCGGGCTTAAATGCACTAATAATCTGGCACTGGCATCGACCTCATGACGGTAACGTTTTAAGTCTTTACAGGCTTGAATCAACATCCCACGGTCGATTTTATCCATCAACTGATGTCGGGTGGCCACTTCTAAGAATTTATCAGGTGCCATTAAGCTGCCATCTGCTAGCGGCAGGCGTAAAAATACCTCAAACATGTTACTGACATCGTTTTCCACGTCATAAATCGGCTGATATAATAATTTAAATTTGCTGTGTTCTAGCGCATCACGTAGCGATTCGTACAGCGCGCTGTCATCACTGCTGGCAAAACTACTTGGGTCATATAGATAGAATGAATCTTTATCGTCGTTGCTGTCTTTATTGGCTTTGGCTGCCATGCCGACGGCTTGGATGACACGGTTAATAATACTATTGGTATCAGGTGCACTGGCGTTGACTAAGGTTGCACCAATGGTTACTGTGGTCTTAACCGTACGATGACCAATTTCAATAATGGTGCTATTAATATCGGCAACCAATTTTTGTCCCAATGCTGTCAAATCTTGTTGTCGCATATTAGGGATAATTAGCATAAACATGCTATCATTAAAGCGGCTCAAATAGCCATTTTTCACCCGATTTTCCCCAATAATCTCAGTGAGATGTTGCTCAAGAATATTGGCGACGGCAACCACTACCCCATCAATTCCTTCAATCCCCACACTGGCATGGATTTTACCAATATTATCGACGCGTAACGCCATCAAACCCACAGATAGGTTTTTCTCAACAATCGCGTCACGCAGTCGGTGAAACAGGCTTTCAAAACCATGACGATTAAATAGCCCGGTGATTGAGTCAATGCGTTCCATCGTCTCAAGTTTTTTGGCAAGCTCAGCACTATTGGCTTGTTCGTTGGGCTGGATAATGACTTGTAGACACGGCTGACCGTCATAGGTAGCAGCCGCTAACTGCAGCTTAGCCGCGAAGGTGGTATTATCTTTTCTAACACTTTCAAATTTAAATTCGACGTTTTTACGGTTGCCTTTTTCAAAGTCTTTTAAAAACGTTTTGAAATCTTGGATATTATTGCTCGCAATCAAGTCAACGACCGGCACCCCCATCAGTTCATCGAGCGTTTTAAACCCAAACATTTCAAGATAGGGCTCATTGGCATAAATATGTAAACCATCTTCAATATAAGCCACCGCACTCTTGGAGTTGGTGATAAGAATATTGGCACGCTGTTCGGCATCACTCAACACCATTTTTAGCCGCTCAAGCTCGCGGACGAGTTTATGATGCTCGTGTTCATGGCAGATACGAATAGCCATGCGCAATAACCTACTTTTGGGCAAAGCATCCGCTGCGCCCCAATAGGTATATAAAGGTAATAACTTATGAGTTTTATCATTGTCGCTAACAAGCTGGGTCTGGGCTTGCTCATTGGCAGTTAATGCGTCTGGGTAAGCAGTCGCGTCATCAGGCAACACAGCAATGACGGGGATGTGAGCATCGTGGGCTTTTAAAATCTCTTTGACGTCTTTAAACGATAAATCATACGCATTTCCCACCAAAACAATGTCCCAAGACTGGCGCAATAACTTAATCAGCTCGTCTTTGGCATCCAAAAATCCTAAATTAACCTGTCTATAATAATGTTTTTCTAATAACCCAACCAACTGCTCGGCATACAGCTGGTTATCATCAATGATTAACAGATTGAGTTGGTTGTGTTTTTGCATCGATTCACTATCCCATTAAACGCTTGCCCATTAACGCTTGGTTTATAGAGCCATGTGCAAGCTATTATAAGCGAACTGTTTGATAAATTATTTATAATATTAGATTCAATTTCTTATTATATGATTAATCTTTCAAAACGGCTACAAGGATATGAAAATCTTTTATTTTTAATGAGTTAGAGTTAAAATGGCAGATTTTGTTGCCATTTCTTAGCGGTTAAGTTTACGGAATTCTTACAAAAGCGTATTCTTCGATATCATCAGTCATATCAAGTAGCTCAGTCAGACGCACGTTAATTTCCTTGCTCTCAATACGCACCACTAGCTTGTCTGCCACATGGTAGCCAAAGCGTGCCATCAGCAAACGGGGCTGGGTATCAGCGTTGTTTGGATCGCTAGGGATAATAAATGCCGCAACAAAATGTGGCTGACGGCCACCCGCATTTTGAAAGCGCACGCCACAGGGAATGGCATTTTGACAATGCACTCGCACTTGTGCCTCAATTTCTAAGTAGGTCTTGTTGGTGGGTTGACCGGTTGGCGTATCGATAAAACCTTGACGGTTATCTTTAATGTAGCCGAGCTGCCAAGTTTTTGCGCCATTAACCTTTCGCAGCGCAATTAAGCAATTGACTTGCAATTGCCTCAGCGGATGATAGCTATCGCCACGGCTGCTGCTTGGATATGGGTCAACGATTTGATTGGCGTAGCTAAACACGTGCGACAGGCACATGGATTGGGGATTTTCTTTGTTCAGCTCCACAACGGTAGATTTTTTAAGATACGCCGTATGTTGAGCTTTGGGTTTTAACCGCTCAGGCAACTCATTGGCATGAATGAGATTGCCCAAACTGGTTTTATTGGCAAGCATGTAATGGATATTATTAAATCCAAGTACCACTTCACATTTTGAATGGTTCTGATGATAGTCTGCCGCTGGTTTTAACCCATCTTGGATATTATTCAATACCAATTTGGCCTGACGCGCATTATTTTTTATCTCAGCCTCGCTACTGTTTTGACCTTGGCTGATGGTTTGATGTAAGTGTTTAAACAACCGGCTAAACATGACAAACAGGCAGTTGCTGGCTGCTGCAAAGGGATTGAATGTACCATCGATTTCTAGCAGTTTGGGCGGCTGCTTACCTTCTAAATCAATATACAGGTAAGGTTTTTCTAGCAAGTCTTTGCTAATTATTAGCGCTTCAATCCACTGGGTACTTACTTTTTGAATGGCTAACATATCGGCACGCCGACAAGCATACGGATTGGTGACCGCTACCGTCAAGCAATGAAAATATATTTCCTCAATCGATAGCGGTGCACCTTGTTTGCTATACTCATTGGCAGAATGCAGTTTGATTGGCAAGGAGATAGACTGCCAATCATTGGTGACTGCAAATCGATAGCAGGCATTCAGATATTGCCAAATCACCTGTGTATCTTTACGATAGCCGATATATTTTTCAAACAGCGATTGGCGCAGTAATAGCATGGTACTGTAGAGGGAGCGCTGAATGACTTGAGTGGAGGTAAGTGATTGAGGTGTTTGGCGAAATAGGCTAATGATGCCTTTTTTCTCAGCCACTTCAGGTCGAGCCGCTGCCCGTTGCCAGATGACATGGTAAAACATGATGCCTAGATAAAGCACTGATAGCACGGTATCTAAGCCTTGCTGTTTTTCTTCATCCAAAATCCCCGGCTGGGTTTGGTAATTCACCCGCAATTTGCCAAGTAATACGCTGACGGCTTTATTAACCTCATCAAATAATGCAAAGCGTTTGACATCGTCAATATCGGCAAACATCAACTGGTTTATCACGAACTTATATTCGTTATACATCTCACACGCCGACATACGATTAAATTGTATCTGCCAATCGGTCGTATCCTGCAACGAATCCTGGGTAACTTTGAGTTCAATAGGACTGGTCGGTATATCGTTTATGCGCTGTAAGAAATCGTCTAGTGTGAGATCCGTAACCATTTTTTTGCACCAAAATGCACAACATTTTTCGACTTATTTAACAACAATAAATAACACAAAAGCCATGTTTTATCTAGATATTTAAGATAATTGTACTATTTATCAGATAAGTAACAGATAACCCGTTATTTTAGTTGTTGTGTTTCAAAATATGTTAGTGGTTATACAAGTCAATCGGTGTTTTAAATGGCTTATTAGGTAACTCTCGCACCAATTTTGGCACCAAGTAGCCAGCACATTTGGCAAGTAACTCCCAGTACAGAGCAACTGCTTGCTCATCTGAGATATAAAAATGGCTCGCCCCGGCAACTTTATCAAGCACATGCAAATAATAGGGTAAGACGCCCGCTTGCCATAATTTTTCGTTCAAGCTTGCCAGCGTATTTGCATCGTCATTAATCGACTTAAGTAGCACGGTTTGGTTAAGTAACGTAACACCCGCTTTTTTTGCCTTAGCCAAAAATATTTGTGTTTCTTGGTCGATTTCATTGGGGTGATTGGCATGAATGACCATGACGATGTGACAGCGGCTGTTAGCAAATAGCGCAAGTAACGGCTCATCTAAGCGCTCAGGAATCATCACAGGTACACGGGTGTGGATACGAATGGTCTGCACTTGGGGTAGTGCTTCAAGGGTGGTGAAAATCTCCAATAAACGGCGGTTGCTCAGCGATAATGGGTCGCCGCCGCTTAAAATCACTTCATTGATGGCGGGGTGCGCTGTGATGTAGGCACTGATGGCTTGCCAATCGTTTTGGGTTGGTAAATTCTCGTGGTAGTCAAAGTGCTGGCGAAAACAATAGCGACAATTGACCACGCAAGCCCCGGTGACAGGAATCAGCACCCGTGATGCGTATTTATGGATGATGCCTTTGACGGGATTGGCGTGTTGCTCGTCGAGTGGGTCGGTGACAAAGCCGGTGACTTGTACCGTTTCTTGAAACGTCGGTAACACTTGCTTAAGCAATGGGTCATGGATATCGCCTTTCCCCATTTTTTGCACAAAGCGGCGTGGCACTTTGAGGGGAAATTGACCGACCTGACTATCAAAACTATCCATCGGCAAATCCAATGCTTGCGCTAATTCAGCAAAGCTCGTGATGGTATCAGAAAACGCATTTTGCCAGTTTTTTTGTGTCGCCAAATAGTTTATCATATAGTGTTTATCCAATTGTCAATGCCGCTTGCTGATAACGCCTGTTGCGGATAGGGTTACAGTGTTGGCAGCGCATTTATGCAAATTGGCTATTATACAAAGATTTGATTTACCTCGGTTATTTTTTAGTCGCAACACCTTATTAGGAAATTTTATGGCAACTTACTCAACCAATGAATTTAAAGCTGGCTTAAAAGTCATGCACGAAGGCAACCCCTTTGCAATTTTAGAAAATGAATACGTTAAACCAGGTAAAGGTCAAGCATTCAACCGCGTCAAAATGCGTAACCTAAGAACGGGTAAAGTATTAGAAAACACCTTTAAATCTGGCGATAGCCTTGAAGGCGCTGACGTTGTCGATACTGAAATGAACTACCTATACAACGACGGCGAATTCTGGCACTTTATGCACCCAGAAAGCTTTGAGCAGCTACAAGCCGACAAAAACGCCATGGGCGATGCGGCAAAATGGTTAAAAGAAAATAGCAACGAAGAATGTACCATTACCCTATTCAATGGCGTACCTCTAAGCGTTGCTGCACCAAACTTTGTTGAGTTAGTCATTACTGAAACTGACCCAGGTCTAAAAGGCGATACATCAGGTGGTGGCGGCAAACCTGCAACCCTTGAAACAGGCGCAGTAGTACGTGTGCCATTATTTGTCCAACAAGGCGAAAAAATCAAAGTCGATACCCGCACTGGTGAATACCTATCACGGGTACAATAATATATTTTATTACCAAGAATTTTGAAAAAATAAAAGCCCAACTAACTGTTGGGCTTTTATTTTTTTAACAGGTGATTGGAAAATTTTTTGTCACGCTATCACACTGACGTAGCGTTATGCGATAAATCATAAAAATCATTCGTCAAACGCGCATGGAAAAAATGATTACCCAAATAGAACAACAAATGAAATAATTCACCAAGATAATCAAACTAGCGTTAGCTCAAACCGCTAAAATACAAACACAAATTAAAAGGCAAGTTAACATACAAACACCAATATAGACAACTCAAGGATATATCATGCCAGAACTCACCCCGCCAGAAACCAGCCCTGTCATCACCCTTGAAGCGCCGCAACCCGTTGCCGTTGTGCCACAAGACGAAGCCGACCAACTGGTCAAACTTGACCTAACCAAAGTGCCTGAGCTTGATGCCAAAGTGAACGATTTTGTGATGCATGTATTACAAACCCCTGTCAACACGTCTGTATTCGATGAGAAAGTCAACGCCATTCATCAGCTGGGTAGTGCCGAAATTCGCGCTTCCGCGCAGATTGCAAATCGCATGCTCGATCGTCCCGCCAAAAGCATGGACAAAGCCTTATTTGACAACTCCCCGATTGCCAAATCCTTGACTGAGCTACGCAGCGTGGTCGAAGACCTAGATCCAGCCCGACAAGGTTCGCTGTCAAGTCCACGCAAATTTTTGGGCATCATCCCGATGGGCAAATCCGTGCAAGATTATTTTCGCAAATACCAATCTTCGCAAACCCATATCAATGCCATCATCGAAAGCCTGTATCACGGCAAAGATGAGCTGATGAAAGACAATGCCAGCATTGAGCAAGAAAAGGTCAATATGTGGGCACTCATGCAGTCGCTCCGTCAATATATTTATGTCGGTCAAAAAATTGATGAACGTCTAGAGCACAAAATCGGTGAGCTTGAAGCCACCGACCCTGAAAAAGCACGCGTGGTCAAAGAAGAACTGCTGTTTTATGTCCGCCAAAAAAACATGGATTTTTTGACCCAACTGGCGGTGAACATCCAAGGGTATTTGGCGCTTGATATGATTCGCAAAAACAACTTAGAGCTTATCAAAGGCGTTGACCGTGCCACGACGACAACGATTGCTGCGCTACGTACTGCGGTGATGGTGTCACAAGCGCTGAGCAGTCAAAAACTGGTGCTTGACCAAATCAATGCGCTTAACTCAACGACCAGTAGCTTGATTGAATCAACGTCAGTCATGCTCAAACGCCAAACCGCGCAAGTGCATGAGCAAGCCAGCGGCAGCTCACTGGACTTGGAAAAACTGCAAAAATCCTTTAATCACATCTATGAGACCATGCATGCCATTGACGCCTTTAAAGTCAAAGCACTGGGCAATATGCAGCAAACGCTCAATGTACTGACCCAAGAAGTTGACCGCGCACAAACCTACCTTGACCGCACCAATCACCAAACGGTGAGTGAAGTTGCCAACGAGCTACAAATTGATGAGGAGAAACTGGGTAATGTCAAACTTTAATCCCCGTTTGATTTGACTATGCGCAACCTCACGAATGATTGCGGTGTTTTTGCTGACACATAGCCTTAGTCACATGGCTTTAGTCAGACAATTTATTGGGTAATTTTGCAACCACTTGCGCGACCGTGTTATCCAGTTGACTGCTATCACTCGGCATGACAGTGATATGAGCGATTTTGCGACCTTCGCGCTCTTCTTTATCATAATTGTGCACGTGCACGCCAGCGATGGCTAGGACTTCGTCCAGTTTTGGGTACTCTCCGATGACGTTCAGCATGACAGAGGGTTTGACGATGGCTGTGTCTCCCAATGGCAGTCCTGCCACCGCACGCATATGATTTTCAAATTGACTGGTTACCGCGCCTTCAATACTCCAGTGCCCTGAGTTATGTACGCGGGGCGCGATTTCATTGGCAAGCAGTTTTTCAGCGCCGCCTTCAGATGTCACAAATAATTCTAACGTCAGCACGCCCACATAATTTAAATGTTCGAGCAATTTTTTGATATTACTTTGGGCTTGTTCGGTCAATTGCTCGACGTTCGGTGCTGGGGCGGTTGATTTTGCCAAAATACCATTACTATGTTCATTTTGCACGAGCGGATAATAGCGGATTTCACCGTTTTGACCGCGCACGGCAATGATAGATACTTCACGCTCAAAATGAATAAAGCCTTCGGCAATAAGCGGCGCTGTTTTGGTTGCGTCACCAAGTTCTGCCCACGCGGTGTCAATTTGGTCAGCGAATTTGACCACAAACTGCCCTTTGCCATCATAGCCCCCGCGTGTGGTTTTGAGCACCAAGGGTAGCCCCAATTTGTCGGCGGCAGCTTGGATATCGGCTTTGCTATGCACCGCCATAAAAGGCACGGTGGCGATATCTAATTGATTAAACAAGTTTTTTTCATTTAACCGATCTTGTGCCACCGATAGCGCAAATGATGATGGGTACAAGGTTTTGGTCGATTCCAAAAACTGGGCAGGTTTGAGCGGGGTGTTTTCAAATTCTAAGGTAAAAATATCGCAGCTTTGGGCAAAATCTTCAAATTGCTCGCTACTAAACACTTTGCCCAGTAAGCGTGCCGGGCAATTGGCACTATCTTCCAAAAACACGCAGCGGATACCGAGTGGCAATGCTGCTTGCGCCAACATCATACCCAGTTGTCCGCCACCTAAAATCCCAATGGTTTTGACAGGATAATTGGAATGATTGATGGTATAAAAATTGGCGGTTTGCATAGGCATGGTGGCGGCTCTTTTTGATAAGTGAAACACAGAAGAAAAATTATGGCTAATTATAAAGGATTTGCCCACAAATAAAAAATCCAAGCACAAAAAAACCCATAAGTCTTTAGTCTTATGGGTTCAACAAATCAATGAATAGGCGTTACGCATTAACTATAATGCACGGGTTCTTCGTCATACACATTGGCATGCCACTGCGAGAGCTGCTTTTGCATTAAGGTTTGAATGGCAGCATGAATCATGCTTTGACCAATCAACTGGGTGTCCTCTCCCAACAGTTCTTTCACTTTGTCAGAAAATTCAATACTTACCAAGTTTTCTGATTCGTCATTCGAGGTACGTAGTACCATTTTGCCATCAGCTTGCTCAATAAACTCTAGCATCATCGCTTCTGCTTTGGCCTCTTTTGCCGCTTGCAGTAGGCTTTGGTAATCTGTTTTTGCATCTTTTTGCATCGTCGCTCCTCAATCTTTTATCCGCCCCAGTGACTATTTTGGTTACTACCTTAGTAGCTATATTATGAACTAGGCTAAGAAACCTGTTAGTCACCCTGTGATATCGCTTTCATCAACGTTAGCATGGTTTAACGCTTGCATCTTTTTAAAAGCTGGTTGATAGCTTATTAACAGGGTTTGGCATATTGCATGATTATTAAAATGGCGACTTTAACGGTAAAAATCAAGCATAATTTGTGATATTAACACAGCCACTACAATGCATAATGCTTAAGGGTTGCTGTGATAAATTATTGAGCGACCCGATTTAGCGACCCGGTGAACTTACAACAACTGCGGGAATACACTTTTTAAACCGCCAACAAAAATCTCTACTGCAACGGCCGCAAGTAGCATCCCCATGATACGATTGAGCACATTAAGCCCGGTATCACCTAAAAAACGACTCACCTGCCCCGCTGCCATAAAGCTTAGATAAGTAATAATACTGATAATCAAACCTGCGGTGATAATCGCTAGCATATTAAAATAACTATGACCGCTCGCGGCGTAAATAATCACGGTAGAAATCCCACCAGGCCCAATCACCATCGGAATCGTCAATGGTACCACGGCAGATGCCGCCCCTTGAAACGCCACGCCATTTAAATCCCCTGACTTGCCGACATGCGGTTTGGCAACATTGCCAGCGCCATTCATCATGCCAATGGCAATAATCAATACCAAGATACCGCCTGCGATACGAAATGACCCAAGCGAAATCCCCAGCAGCTTTAAGATAGGCTCGCCTGCCAACGAAAATATCGCGATGGTCACAAACACAGTAATGGCTGAAATCAGCGCAACTTTGCGAGTTTGTTGTCGATTGGCGTCTTTGGTGATATCAATAAATAACGATAACGCGGCAAATGGATTGACCAGTACCACCAGTGCCAAAAATATTTTTAAGACTTGAGATTCCATGAGTATTGACTAACTTGTTGGATGAAGTTGGGTGAATATGACAAAACAGTTATGGTAGCATAAATTTAAGTCAGCAGGGTTACGGCGTTAATCCGCTTAGGGCTACCAGTACGCATGCTAAGCCTGCATGATAAACCCGAAATTAATGGCTGTCTAACGTTTGGGTGATTTTATCAAGATTTAAACTATCGGACATGGCATTAAAAATCTCATAGTATTTGCCTTGCTTGCGGTATAGTTCATCATGCGTTCCTGTCTCCACCACGCGCCCTTGCTCGATGACCACCAAATCATCAGCGTCAATAATCTGCGCGATATTGTGCGACACGATAATCACCGTGCGGTTTTGTTTGATTAAATCCAAACTGCGCTTGATTTGCTGGCTGGCAATGGCATCTAGACTTGCAGTCGGCTCATCCAAAAAGACAATTGGCGGATTTTTGAGAAACATACGTGCCAGTGCAATACGCTGCTGCTGTCCACCTGACAAGGATTTGGCTTCGCTTTGGTAGCCTTTGGGCAGCTGGGTGATTTGTTCATGAATAGAGGCTTGTATTGCTGCCTGCTCAATCTGAGCTTGACTGGCAGTTAAATCGCCATAACGAATATTTTCTTCAATAGTCCCGCCAAAAATATGGTTTTTTTGCAACACCAAACCGATTTGTTGGCGTAGCTCATGGGTATCATAGTCTTGCAAATCCTTGCCATCGAGCAAAATTCGTCCCTGCGTGGGCTGATAAAATTTTACCAACAGATTGATAATGGTGCTTTTACCTGCGCCACTCAAGCCGACCAACGCGGTAATTCGGTTGCGCCGAATGCGAAAGCTGACATCTTGCAAGGCTTGGTTGCCATTGGGATAAACAAAATCCACGTGCTGAAGTTCGATATCGCCCTGCACCGTCGCAGGATTGACACCGCCTACCACTTCGATTTGGCTATCATCTTCTAAGATATCAAAAAACCCTTCGGCATAAGTCAGGGCATCATTTACCTCATCGTAGATACGATGCAACTGGCGAATCGGCGATGCTACGTTTTGAAACAACAACACATGAAACATAATCATGCCAATGGTCATCTGCCCATCAAGCACAAAATACGCCGTTAAAATAATAATCGCCACGACACCAATCTGCTCGATAAAGCTTTTGAGTGCATCATAGCCAAAGCCAATACCGCGCGTTTTAAGTTGGTTATCAGTCATCTCTTTTTGAATAGCAAAATGTTTTTGCGCTTCAATCGGCTCGCGTACAAAGGATTTGATCACGGTAATAGCGTTAATCAGCGAAATGATTTGCTCGCTTTTGCTCTCCCGGTAGTGGCGCATCTGCCGACGAAAGCCTTGCAAACGCGTGGCTTGTTTTTGACTGATATAAAAATAAATCGGCACAATGACCAGCCCTACCATCCCCACCCACACATTGGCGCTAAACATCACTACCAGCGCTACAATCGCATTGGCAAATAACGGCAACATATCAATAAAAAAGTTTTGCACCAAACGCGTCAGACTACTGACACCCAAATCAATGCGCGTCTGCAGCTTACCACTGTCATTATCAGGGTGGGTATAAAACCCCATGCGGTAACTTAAAATACGCGCCACGACTTTTTGCGATAAATCCCGAGATAAATTAATACGGATTTTTTCACCAAAATAGCGCTGTCCAAAGCTGATTGCCGCGTACAACAATTCTTTGAGCAGTAGCACGATGCTGATAGTCGTGAGCAGTTTTGTACCTTCCTGCCACGGATCGCTAAGTTTGAGAATCTCGGTCAAATGGTCGACGGTGTAACGCAGTACAAAAGCATTGACTTGTGCGGCAAATGAACCAACCACCGTAAGCAGCAACGTCGCTATGATTAATGAATGATAAGGTTTTGCAAAAACGGATAATTTTTTGATAATTGACCACAGCACGGCGCTGCGTTCGCGTTTGTTGAGTGATATCGGAGCAGGTTTGGCTGGCAGTGTCGATGTATCAGGGAGCGATGGACTAGGCGATTGGTTGGGAGATGGGTTGGGAATATTTGGCAAGAGTGGCTCACAAATGATTTTTCAATACGTTTGGTTGTTTAATATCTTTGGTAAAGTTTAAATAAAACGAATGCGTTTAAGGTAGTTGGTAATTGTTGCATTCTTGTCCATGCGAAGCTTTGCACCACAAAATCATAAAATAATTTTATGATAATTAGTATTATTTATGAATATTTATTATGATTTGAAGCTTTTAGCGGGAAATACCTTTATACTGAGCGGACTTATTTTTACCTTTCCCTTTTTATCTTAGTTAATAGCCTATTAAAAGGATTTCAGCGTATGCCATTATCATATAAAGCTCCCCTGCGTGATATTCGCTTTTTAACCAATGAAGTATTTAATTACCCCGAACACTATAAAACCTTAAAATCTGGTGAAAATGCCGATCCGGAAACCGTGGATATGATGCTTGACAGTTTTGCGGATTATTGTAGCAATGTGTTGATGCCACTGTACCAATCAGGCGATGCTGAAGGTTGTCATTTTGACAAGGGTGTTGTCACCACGCCAAAAGGCTTTAAAGAAGCTTATGATATGTTCGTTGAAGCTGGGTATCAAGCCATACCGTTTCCTGAAGAATTTGGTGGCTTGAATATGCCAATGTCTGTCAACCTCATCAAAAGTGAAATGATGGGCACAGCAAACTGGGCATTTGCCATGTATCCAGGGCTGTCGGTAGGCTGTATGAATACCATCATGCAATACGGCACCGCCGAGCAAAAAGCCACTTATATGCCAGGCTTGGTAGAAGGTCGTTGGTCGGGCACCATGTGTTTGACTGAGCCACAATGTGGTACCGACTTGGGTCAAGTTAAAACCAAAGCCATCCCACAAGACGATGGTACTTATAAGATTAGTGGTACCAAAATCTTTATTTCAGCTGGTGAACATGACCTAACAGAAAATATCGTGCATATCGTATTAGCACGCCTACCCGATGCGCCTGAAGGTACCAAGGGTATTTCGTTATTTATCGTGCCAAAATTCTTGGTCACAGAAAACGGTGACATTGGTGAGCGTAATCCCGTTAACTGTGGCTCAATTGAGCACAAAATGGGTATCAAAGCATCAGCCACTGCGGTACTCAACTTTGATAATGCGACAGGCTATTTAATCGGTGAGCCGAATAAAGGCTTAAAAGCCATGTTTACCTTTATGAACACTGCCCGCCTAGGTACAGGTATGGAAGGCTTAGCGCATATGGAATTGGCTTTCCAAAACTCATTGCCTTACGCCAAAGAACGCCGCTCCATGCGTACCCTTTCAGGTACCAAAGAGCCAAACCAAGTGGCTGATGCGATTATCCATCATGCCGATGTTGCGCGCATGCTACTTACTCAAAAAGCCTTCTCAGAAGGGGCGCGCTCAATGATTTATCACGCATCACGCTATGCTGATAAAATGTTTGAAGGAGCGATGCTCGGTGACGATGCTGAATTCCACAAATGGGATGATAAATTGGGCTTTTATACCCCAATACTTAAAGGCTTCTTAACTGAACTAAGCATTGAATGTGCCAAACACGGTATGCAAATCTACGGTGGTCATGGCTATATCAAAGAATGGGGCATGGAACAAATCGCTCGTGACGCGCGTATCTCAACCTTGTATGAAGGCACCACAGGCGTACAAGCGCTTGACCTACTAGGTCGTAAAGTGTTAATCCAATCAAAAGGCAAAGTGCTGCTGGATTACACCGCCAATATCATGAAATGGTGTAGTGAATACGCCCTAGACAAAGGCATGCGTAAATTCGTTTGGGAATTGACCAAATACTGTGCGGAGTGGAATACCCTTACCACACGTATCATGTTGACGGCGCGTAAAGACCGTGAAATCGTTTCAGCGGCATCTGATGATTATTTAATGTACTCAGGCTACGTCATCATGGGCTATCACTGGGCACGTATGGCAGCGGTAGCGTATGACAAACTCAAAAATGGCGGCAGCGAAACCAAAGAATTCTATGAAGCCAAAATCAAAACCGCTGAGTTCTATTTTGAAAAACTATTGCCACGCGCCTCAGGTCACTCAGAGAGCATGTTGGCACCAAGCGAGTTAATGGCGATGGATTTAGATAGCTTTAATTTCCTAGACTAATGGGTTAAACTTGTTGCGCCATTTTGCAAAAAGGCTGCTCAACCTTAATGGGGGCAGCTTTTTTATTGCTCAAAATTTTAACACATACAAAAGAATTGATTATGGAATTTACTGCTTTTTCGCGCCAAGTCATTGACCAACTAGAATCGGATATCACAGCCTACCTCCAAGCCTGCAAGTTACCCTCAAAGCTGCATGAAGCGAGCCTATACGCGATGACCAATGGCGGCAAACGGGTACGTCCTTTACTGGTTGCCGCAACTTTTGCCACGGTAAAAACCGACAACAGTCTTGCCCACCCATCCTATCAATTGTCTAATGACGTGCGCCGTGCCATGATGGCGGTGGAGTGTCTACACGGCTATTCGCTGGTGCATGATGACTTGCCTTGTATGGATGATGATGCGCTGCGCCGAGGTCGCCCTACCACCCATATCGCCTATGGTGAAGCCGCTGCCATGCTTGCCGGTGACGTACTACAGACCTTGGCGTTTGAAGCCTTGACCCATACGTATTTTGGTGAAAACAGTGAGTTTGCTACCCCGCTTTCTGCCACGTTTGCGCCACGGGCACGGCGGATGGTCATGGGACAAATGCTGGATTTAAATGGCGAGCACCAACAGCTTAGCCAAACTGAGCTTGAAGCCATCCACCGCGACAAAACAGGCGCGCTCATTGAAGCGTCAGTATTGATGGGTGCCATCTGTGCCAACGCAACTGACAGCGAGCGGCAAGCACTCAATAGCTTTGCCGAGCAGATTGGTTTGGCGTTCCAAGTACAAGATGATATTTTGGATGTAACTGCCGATACCAAGCAGCTTGGCAAACCCGCTGGCAGTGATGAGAAACTTGATAAATCCACTTATGTCAAATTACTGGGGGTGGAGGCTGCCAAGACTTACGCGCAAAGCTTATTTGATACCGCTAAAAATGCGGTGATTGCTGAATTTGGCGATGATAACTATTTGCTCGATTTGGCAGACTGGTTGTGGGCGAGAGACAAATAGTTATTTCTTTTTAAACCCAGCAAACAAGCCTTCGTGGTTAATTTTTGGCATTTTCATGGTCACGGTGTTTGACAGCAAATCATGCAGCGCCAAGCCTTGCTTATTGACCCATGCGAACCAATAATTAAACAATAGCCCGATAAACATACTAAAATACAGCGCACCCACCGACTGGTGGATAAGATAGCCTATCATCCCGCACACCACCGGCAATAAACACGCGGCTAATATCCGCATCATCGATTGCCGCCAACTTAGCAATGAGCCATCACGGTTCATGGTTTTAAGCCGCCAAGTCTGCATACCAAGCGTCTGCCCTGCCTTACGCCAAAATACCCCATAAAACCCGACCAAGATAATCACAAAGGCGGGGATTTGCACAGCATTACGATACCATAGCGGTAATGTCGCCGCTTGCTTCATATCCGTCCCTGCCAACCCTAGCAGTTTAGTCCCCAATACAATAAGCAGCATCTGCACAAAAAATAGCATCGCCAAAATCAACATACCATCATACAGCATAGCAATCAGCCGAGTAGCCGCTTTTGCCATCACCGGTTGTTGTTCTGGCAATGGTGCTGATGGCATGGATTGCGGCTGGCTATTGGTCTCAGCTGTTTTTAACATTGGGGTTTTGGTCTTAGGCATAGGTATGGCGGGCGAATGATAGTAGTAATTAAGCGAAATTGTAGCCTAAATACAACCAAAACGCTATGACTCAAACGCAAACTAGAGACCCATCAGCGCATGACTCAGATGAACATAACTGGGATGAAAATGCCTTAGGCAATAGTGAGGCAGTGGTGAAAAAAATGGAACGGCCAAATAACCCGCCGAGCGATATGAGGTATAAAAAAATAAGACATAAAAAAAATCGCCTAAACTCAAAGAGTGGCGATTAATTTTAACAAAGTAATTAGTGGTGCGCTTGGAGGGAGTCGAACCCCCGACCCTCAAGTTCGTAGCCTGATGCTCTATCCAACTGAGCTACAAGCGCTTAACTAATGTCTTCGTTTGAAGTGGGCGCTATTATAAGTTAGAATATTTATTTTGTCAAACTTTATTTTAAATAATTTTAAAACTAATTTTGATTCAATAAATGGCGGTGACGGAGGGATTCGAACCCTCGATACAGTTTCCCGTATGCAGCCTTAGCAGGGCTGTGGTTTCAGCCACTCACCCACGTCACCGAATTGGTCTTACTTATCTATAACACCGTACAATAATTTTAGTCAATGTCGCCATTAACCTCAAGTATTGTGGGTGGGCATTATAACAAACCAATCCAAATTTGCAAGACTTTTTAAAAAAATTATGTGAGAATAATTGCAGCACCTTGGCAGTGGCACCGTGCCTGCCCAGAAACAAGTCGACTGCCCATGACCCAGTCGTTATGTGATAATCTGTTTAAAACTAATGATTAAAAAAACCACTTAACCAATCCTTTACAAGGATTGATAACCAGCCTGTGAGAATCTTATGTCAACCCCTGCTACCCTTGCCCCTATTTTAGCACCCAGCATGACACTGCGCCCCACTGTATTGTGTTTTTCGGGGTTAGATCCATCAGGCGGCGCAGGCTTGCAAGCGGATATTGAGTCGATTGGGCAAGCAGGGAGTCATGCAGCGATTGCTTGTACTGCAGTGACCGTTGAAAGTTCACAGCAAGTTTTTGGGTTTGAGGCATGCGCAAGTGGGCTGGTAAGGGCGCAAGCACTGGCGGTGCTCAATGATTTGCCTGTCAAAGCTATCAAGTCGGGGATGCTTGGCACCACTGACAATATTGCAATGCTCGCGCAGCTTTTCAGCGATGGCAGTATTGCAAAAGATACGCCGTATGTGCTTGACCCGGTACTGGTGGCCAACAGTGGCGGTGCTTTAGGTGACAAAGACACTTTGGTGGCTGCCTTTGCCCAGTTGACCCCTTTTGCGACCCTAATGACCCCCAACAGCATTGAACTACGTGATTTGACAGGCATCGACAATCTACACGACGCCGCCAGAGATTTGTGTCAACAAGGTGCCAAAGCAGTGCTAGTCAAGACGTCTCACGATAGCCAAGCCTCTGGTATCGAGCAGTATTTATATGTTAATGACAACCAAACCTGCCGACTAGCCTATCAAGCGATTTTGCCAAGACTGGCGGGTGAATATCATGGCTCAGGCTGTAGTCTGGCAAGTTATATCGCAGGTCGTTTGGCACTGGGTGATGAGCTTGTGACAGCGGTACAATGCGCAGATATTTGGATACAACACGTGCTGAAAGTCGCTGACATTGTCCACCCTCATGGTCAAAGAATTCCCAAGCGCTTTCATTACACCTCAATGCTAGGTTAGGCAAGCTAGAATGGGGTTATTATTGGAGTGGTCGATTGTCAAGACGTTGCTATTACAGCTAGGTGTTATCGCCCATTTTCTCATCACGCTTTGGCTAGTGGTGCGGGTTATTCAACAGCAGCGCCACCAAAGCGTGGCAATCGCTTGGATTGCGGTGTTATTTGCCCTGCCTGTTGTTGGCATCATCGGTTATATGTTATTTGGTGAAATCAATATTGGGCACCAGTACCGTAAGCGCAGTTTGATGGCGCAAAAATTACTGCGTGACTTTGCCAATGCCCAGCATATTGATTTTAATGAAATTTCCAAAAACTTAGACACTGAAGCACGGCAACTGAGCAATATCGCCCTACTAAAAACTGGGCTTGGCGTGTATGACCATCATACGCTGACGCTGATGACAGACGCTGATGCTATTTTTGCCAGTTTATTAGCCGATATCCGTGCGGCAAACACGATGATTTTGCTGGAGTTTTATATTGTGTCGCCACAAGGCCGGGTGATTGAGTTATTGGAAGCGTTGATGGCGGCTACCCAGCGCGGCGTATCCGTGCATTTGCTCGCTGATAGCGTTGGCAGTCATGCTTTTTTTCGCAGTCAGTGGGTAAACAAACTCAAAGACGCTGGTGTTTTTGTGCATGAATCGCTGCCCGTAGGTTTGTTCAAAACTATTGTCAAACGCATTGATATCCGCAATCATCGTAAGCTGGCTATTTTTGACAACTGCTATGGCTATACGGGAAGTTTTAATTTAATCGACCCCGATTTTTTCAAACAAAACGAGCATGTGGGCAAATGGATTGATGTCATGATACGGGTGGAAGGTCATGATAACGTCAATTCGGTGAAAGCCATGGCACTTGTCACGACCACGGATATCAGCGCAGAAACCAACGCCAATTTTTCCGGCCTTAAAAAAATCGTTAATCGCTTTACCAAGTCGTTCTATACCAAGTCGCTGTATATTGGCACCTCAAAGCTGCATCATCACAAATTACAACACGTGACTAACTCGCGCGGTGTAGGTCAAAACGCTAACACGCATGTCCCTCAGCCGCCCCTGCTTAACATTTTGCCGCTGCAAAGCGACCTACAAGCTTACCCGTCGGTGAGTCAAGTCAGTTTGCAGCTGATTCCATCGGCGCCAGAATTAACCGGGCATGTCATCTACGAAACCTTGGTATGTGCAATTTTTGCTGCCAAAAAACAAGTGGTTATTACTACGCCTTATTTTGTGCCAGATGATGCGCTGCTGCTCGCTATCACTACCGCTGCCAAGCGTGGGGTCAAGGTTATTTTAAATGTACCCAAAAAAGTAGATTCGCTGTTGGTACGGTTTGCCTCACAGGCTTATTTTGAGCCGCTGTTGTCAGCAGGGGTGCAGATTTATTTGTTCAATGCCGGCTTGCTACATGCCAAAATTTTGTGCGTGGATGACGATTATTGCTTGTTTGGTACCGTCAATATGGATATGCGCAGTTTTTATCTGAATATGGAGGTGAGTATGGCAATTTATAATCGTACCATGACCCAGCAAATGCTTACTTGCCAGCATGAATACCTGCAACAAAGTGAGCCATTACAGCGCGATGGATGGCAGCAGCGTAGCTTTGGGGCAAAATTCTTGGACAACGCTATTCGCCTGTTTAGCCCACTGCTTTAAAGCTTAATCATTTAATCGTCGTTTGGGAAAGACTATAGAGTTAATAGATAAACACCTACGGTTTGCACCAAGGTTTCTAACAAAATAATCAAGAAAAAACCCAGCATAGGTGCCAAATCAAGCATGCCTGTGGCAGGTAATACTTTGCGAAACGGCTGAATAATTGGCTCACTAAGCAGGGTGAGAAGGCCAAAAATCGCTGGCATTTTTTGGGTAAAAAGCATCACCCAACCCCCGATAAACGAGCCAATAATGATGTACTGACACATTCTTAAAAAATCAATCAGCAAGGTCACCGCCGCCACAAAAAACATCATGACGGGTGAAAAATGCCGCGATAGATAATCGACCATGGCTAAGTTCACCTCTGGCATATAAAACAGCCCAATATTTTGACTATTAATGCGCATCATGCCAAGCACGCCCCAAATAAAAATCATCCGCAGCAAAAACAGTAGCACCAAACTTGCGGTATTGATTCTGCCATCGCCAAGGGTTGGGAAAATACGTCCAAACACATCGACAATGCGTGTCATACGATAAATGGGTTTGGCAAACGCATCCTTTGCGGTAATGCCAGCAAACTGCAGCATAAATCGAAAGAAAACCAGTATCATCGCCGCCGCGACGACGATATCAAACAAACCTGCCAAAAGATTAGTCATGCCCTGTGTTTATCCTTATTTGCTGCTTACACACTTGTTAACGATAAGACGTTAAGATAGTCAATTAAAATTTGCTGTTGTAGCCAATGTTATAGCCAAATCGAGTTATTTGCCAAACGCTTGGCTGAGCTCACGGGAGCGCTGCTCACATGCTAGCATGGCATCGGCAATAATTTGATGCATTTTTTTTGCATCCATCACTTCAATTGCTGCTTGGGTAGTCCCATTGGGCGAGGTCACTTTGCGACGCAGCTCAGCTGGCGTATCATGACTGGTCAATGCCATTTGCGCTGAGCCTAGTGCCGTTTGCATTGCCAAAGCCGTGGCTTGGGTTTGAGTCAGTCCCAATTTTTCACCCGTGGCAATCATGTTTTCTAACATATAAAAGAAATACGCAGGCGCTGACCCTGAGATAGCAGTCACGGCGTGCAGTAGCTCTTCGTCATCTACCCATAACACCAGTCCTGCCGCGGACATCACTTGCTGCGCGAGTTGCTGCTCCGCCTCGCTAACCCCGGCTGTCGCGTACAGGCCTGTGGCACCCATTTGAATCATCGCAGGGGTATTTGGCATCGCCCGCACTAGCTTAACTTGCGGCCCCAACCATTCGGCTAAGCTGTCGGTAGCAATCCCTGCGGCAATTGAAATAACCACTTGCTCACCCCAGCTATCTTTGACTGGCAGTAGTACATCTTTAATGACCTGCGGTTTGACGGCTAGCACGACCACATCAGCTTTTTCGATGGCGTGCTTGGTATCGTCGATATTGCTCGCATTGTAAGTATTTAACCCTTGGGCTTGAAAATCCGCTAACTTTTCAGCATCGGTTTCAACCACATGCAGTAGGCTACTTGGCTGACCTTTTGCCAATAGCCCTGCGATAAGTGCCGATGCCATATTACCGCCACCAATAAAAGCGATATTAAGAAAAGTTGTGGTTGCCATAGATGTCCTTTGTAGTCATTTTTTGTGGGGTGACGAAAGCAGTTAGAAGAAAGTAGTTAAAGGGTTCGCCCTCGCTATTATTCGCAAATAAGTCTACCATACCTACTGCAAATTTTGATGACAAATTTACACAGTGTAAATTGGTGTGCATGGCGCAAATTCAAGGGATTATTGGTGGTTTGATAGTCTTAGTCCATGACAGTCTTAAATCAATGAGACTCACCATCAAGACTGTCTGCCCAAGCCAAGTGCCACGGACAAGCTGCTTGGGTAGCCAAATTCAGCTCACGGGCATCTGCCAGCCAAACACTGATATTCGGCAATAATAAAGCGAACTGTTTTGGTATTTGAGATGCCGTGAGCACCTTTTCTTCGTCGTCATTCATGATGACCACTTTGGCAAATTGTCGCTCCCAGCTAGGAATATCAAATCGTTGACAAAGTTTTTTAAACGATTGGTGAAAAGATTGTGACAATAATTGAAAAGACTCATTGGGCAACACGGCTCTGCTAGCAAGCGACAATCCTAGAGATAGCCCCACAGATAATCCAACAGATAATTCCACATCAGCAGCCAAATTGGCTAATACCCTGTAGTCTGACTTGCCATGAATCGCCTTTACATAATCGGCATCAAGGCGGTATAACGTATCGCGGTATTTTCTAATTTCAATCCCCTGCCACTGCAAAATGGCTTGCTGGTCTGTTTGCGCTGATTGTAGTAACTGCTCAATTTGTGCAATCCATTGCCGAGTGGGGGCAAATTTTTGCGAGCCTTTGACCCAATGATGCAAAAGGTTAAGGCGTCTGGCTTGGCTCAATGATTTTAGATTGGGGATATGCAAACATTGCTGATGACTTGTCCAGCCATTTGAGCGCTGACATAGCGCCAAATCTTGTTGATATTGGTCATCGACTATACGCTGGGCTTCGCTTAGGTTTTGCTGGGTGCGGGTGATATTTTGCACTAGCTTATGAAAGCGCTCATCAAGGAGTGGCAAAATCTGATTACGTAAAAAAGCGCGCTGATTAGTTACGCCAAAATTGGTAGGATCATCGACATAAGGGATATGTTGCGCCGCTACAAAGTCGCTAATCTCATCACGCGTTACCCCAAGCAACGGACGCCATAACCAAATGGGTTTGCCAAATTCGTGTTGCACCCCAAACGCCGTCATGCCTGTCAGCCCTGCCAATCCTGTCCCTTGGCATAGGTTCATCAACAAGGTTTCCACCTGATCGTTGGCGTGATGCGCCAAGGCAACAATGGCGTTTTCGCCTGCAATCTGTATGATGGCATGATAGCGGGCGGTTCTGGCTTGTTGTTCATTGACTTGTTGTTCTTGGCTGATTGTGCTATCGGCTCCATAAACTTGCTGCGATTGCCAATCGATACAAACGCTGTCATAGTCGATGTGGTGCTTGTGGCAATAGCCTTCTACCAGTTGTTGCCAGTCATCACTGACTTTTTGCAATTTATGGTTGATATGAATCACATGAATCGGTAGTTGTAGCTGCTGACAGGCGAACAGTAATGCCATCGAGTCTCGCCCGCCACTGCACGCAATATAAATTCTAGTGGCAGCCTTGGGGTGCGGGTTGATATGGGTTTGATAACTTTGTTTAATCGCTTCAATGACAGGTGACATAGGGACAGATGACATAGGGATAGAAGACACAGTGCTCAAGCTCATGCGGCAAGAGAAAAACAAGGGAATAAAACAAATGCGATAAAATAATGGGCGCCTCAATAAACGCCCATGAATCATTAAAAATTAAAATAGGTTAAATCACTGACAATCAAGCAGAGGCTTTTGGTAAGGACACCGTAGAATTAAAGCTCATCAGTTTTTCATAGCGTTGTTGCAGACGCGTTTGTTCATCAAGCTTTTCAAGCTGTCCTAGTTGCTGTTCGAGCGTGGCTTTAAGGTTGGTCATAGCCACATCGCTGTTGATATGTGCGCCCTCGCCTTCCCCAATGACTTCATCAATCAAGCCAAGTGATTTTAAATTTGTCGCACTGAGTTTCAACGCCTCACTGGCTTGGGGCGCTTTTTCAGCCGTTTTCCATAGAATCGAGGCACAACCTTCTGGCGAAATCACGGAATAAATGCTGTTTTCTAGCATATTGATACGATCAGCGACGCCAATCGCCAGTGCACCACCTGACCCCCCTTCACCGATTACCGTGGCAATCACAGGCACATTCAATGATGAAAATACCGCAATACTTTGGGCAATCGCTTGGGCTTGACCACGCTCTTCTGCACCTACGCCAGGATATGCGCCTTGGGTATCAATAAAAGTAAACACCGGCAATTTAAACCGTTCTGCCATTTGCACCAGTCTAACCACTTTGCGGTAGCCTTCTGGGTTTGCCATACCAAAATTGTATTCTATACGCTCACGGGTGCTGCGACCGCGATGTTGACCAATCAGCATGACAGGCTGGTCGTTAAACATCGCCATGCCCCCCAAAATCGCTTTGTCATCGGCATACGCGCGATCCCCTTGCAGCACATCAAATTCCGTGAACAGCTGGTTGGCATAATCCAAAAATAATGGTCGTTTTGCATGACGTGCAAGCTGTACTTTTTCCCAAACACTCATTGTCGTTATTCCCTTGTTTTATTACAACTGTTGTCATCTCAATATCGTATGACAGACCTAAACGCTTAACTTTATTTAAAATTTAAAAAATTGTTTAGCTATTTACTTAGCCAATAGCTGGCTCGTAGGTGGCAACGGATAAGCTCATCCCCCACTTTTGCCAAATATCAATTTCATCTTGCAAATCTGATAGCACAAGACTTGCGTTATCATCCGCTAAATTTACCGAAACTTCCCAAGTATGGTTATCTTTAGCGGCTAGCTGAATCGGTAGCGTATCATGTTTGCTACGGCTGTGATGCACCAGTACCGCCAGGCGTAAAATCAAAGTTAAATACACCAGATTGTCACCGCCGACCATTTTGACTTCATCATAACTATCAGGTTTTAATTTACGGCGATGGTGCATCACGAGCTGCGACAAGCGTGTTTTATCGACTTGTGAGAACCCATCAATATCCGAATTTTCCAGCAAATAGGCACTGTGCCTGTGATAGCTACTATGGCTGATGGCAAGACCAATTTCGTATAAATAGGCACCACGGCGAAGTAAATCCGCGTCTTCTTCATCAAGCCCCAAGCGGTTTTTCACTTGGTCAAACAGCTGCTGCGCGGTACCTACCACACGTTTTGCTTGTTTTCTATCCACCGAATAACGCGTCATCAAGGCTTGTACACTGCGATCGCGCACATCTTCACTGGCAAAACGCCCGAGCATATCGTACATGACGCCTTCGCGCAGCGCACCATCTGAATAAGAGATGGTATCAATGCCCAAAACATTCATCGCTGCCAACAGCACTGCGACACCAGCCGGCAACACTGCTTTACGGGTGTCTTTAATATCGGCAAAATCAATATTGTCGATATGCTTTGCTTTAATCAGTAATTTTTGGATTTCTTTGACACCGCTGTAAGTCACACGAGCATTTTCATCGGCAAGTCCAAGTTGTACCAAAATTTGATTGACCGCTTTAATCGTACCACTTGAGCCCGTGACACTGTCCCAACCCGTTTTTTGGTATAAACGGCTAATACCAAGCACTTCTTTTCTCGCCGCAGCAATCGCTTTTTCAAACGCTTTTTCGGTGATAGCGCCGTCAGTAAAATAGGATTTGGTAAAGGCAACACAGCCCATCTGTAGGCTTTCGGTCAAAATCGGGTCAAAGCCTTTACCAATAATAAACTCCGTCGAACCACCCCCAATATCAATCACCAAGCGTTTGTCGGTACTGGCATTGGTATGAGAAACTCCCAAATAAATTAGACGCGCTTCTTCTCGCCCAGCAATGACTTCTAAGGGTTTGGGTAAAATTAAATTGGCTTGTCGAATAAATTCATCCGCATTCTTGGCTTGGCGCAGGGCATTGGTAGCCACAATCCGTAACCGCTGTGGGGAAACAGCGTCTAGTCGTCCAACAAAACGGGTCAAACAATCCAGCCCGCGTTTTTGTGCCTCAAGCGACAAATAGTTGTTTTCATCAAGTCCAGCGGCAAGCTGCACTTTTTCTGACATTGATGCTAATTTGCGTACTTCCCCATGGTCTAACCGCGCGATGGCAAGATGAAAGCTATTTGAGCCAATATCAATGGCGGCCATAAGTTCGTTGTTAGCAAGTAAGTCAGGCATATGTCACTTAGTGTCGGTTAAAGTCAATAATTCGATTAGACACCATTTTACGCATTTTCATCCCTGAGTAAAAGCCATTTTATTGCAACTGCCATTTTTGCCTCCCTCCATGCCTGTCTATCGATAAAAAAAATTGACTTTAATATTTTCTAAAAACTTCCATCGTTACAATCATTTAGATACGATTAGTTAGATACCATTAATGTTTCTTATCATAACTATCAAAACAATTAACCATACCCATACCCTGTTTTAGGGTTGTGTTATGCTAAGATGACCCTATCATAATAAGCACAATAAAGTAATTTGCCGTTGGGTGTCTGTTTAATAGATTTCACTATCCTATCATTGTTTCTATCACTTCAATGTTTCTATCACTGTTTGATTGTATCCAATATTAAGATTTTTTTATTAGGCAAAAACAAGCACTGGGCAAAAACAAGCGTTTGGGTCATTACTTAACCGTAATCCAAAACCTAACAGTTAACAACATCAACACGTAAACACGTAGGAGTTACTATGTCTTCAGTTATTCATGCCGATGAAAGTACTTTTGAAAAAGCAGTACTACAATCAGATACTCCAGTATTGGTCGATTTTTGGGCAACTTGGTGTGGACCATGTAAAGCCATCGCCCCTGTATTAGACGAGCTTTCTTCAGAATATGAGGGTAAAGCGCGAATCGTTAAAATCGACGTTGACCAAAATCCAAACCTAGCCGCACAATATGGTATCCGTAGTATCCCTACCTTATTTATGTTCAAAAACGGTGAAAAAGTGGATGCCACTATGGGTATGCAACCAAAAGCCCAATTGACTGCCCTTATCAACAAACACTTATAATCGCTAGGGTAAGAATCACCAGCGTAGGTTAAATTAAATGGTTACATTGGTAACTGTCTGTTTTTTGATAGCAACCAGTGAGATTCGCCGCGATTTTGATACTTATCAGTAAAAAAATCGCGGTTTTTTATGCCCATACATTGACAAATGAATATGTCAAGTCGTATAGTGTGTTTCACAAAATAACTATCTTATCGATATGCTTAACGTTACGTTAGCAGGCATTTACTATTATTTGGTTTAGTACTTGGTATTGTCTGTTTGCAACGCTCAGTTAATCATTTCAAACGTTTCTATTTTTTTCTCTTTATATTCTCTTCACACCCTACTGTCTTAAAACGATGCAGCGCCTTTGCTCGACTCACGTTTTGAGGTGGTTCAAAATTAGTTATTGATGATTTACCTATGAATTTGACTGAACTCAAAAAAAAATCGATTGCTGAATTGTTGTTGATTAGCGAGCAAATGGGTCTAGAAAACATGGCCCGTAGTCGCAAACAAGATATCATTTTTGCCATTTTAAAAACCCATGCCCGAAACGGTGAAGCTATCTATGGGGATGGCGTGCTTGAGATTTTGCCCGATGGCTTTGGTTTTTTACGATCGTCGGAAGGCTCTTATCTAGCAGGTCCCGATGATATCTATGTGAGTCCGAGCCAAATTCGCCGTTTCAATCTCAAGACGGGTGACTCTATCGCTGGTACGATTCGCCCACCCAAGGATTCTGAGCGTTATTTTGCCCTATTAAAAGTCAACGAAATCAACTTCGACACCCCAGACCGCTCTCGCCACAAACTGATTTTTGAAAATTTAACCCCACTTTTCCCCACCCAGCAGCTTCGCTTAGAGCTTGGTAACGGCACCACAGAAGACTTAACGGGTCGTATTATTGACTTGATTGCCCCGATTGGTAAAGGTCAACGCTCGATTATCGTCGCTCCACCAAAAGCGGGTAAAACCGTATTGCTACAATCTATCGCGCAATCCATCACCAAAAACAACCCAGAATGTTATTTGATAGTGCTGCTCATTGACGAACGTCCTGAAGAAGTGACCGAGATGCAGCGCACGGTGCGTGGTGAAGTGGTCGCATCGACCTTTGATGAGCCGCCAGCCCGTCACGTACAAGTCGCCGAAATGGTGATTGAAAAGGCCAAACGCTTGGTTGAGCACAAACAAGACGTGGTGATTTTACTTGACTCCATTACGCGTCTAGCTCGCGCTTACAATACGGTTTTGCCTTCATCTGGCAAAGTACTAACGGGTGGTGTCGATGCCAATGCCTTAGAACGCCCAAAACGCTTTTTTGGTGCCGCGCGTAATGTCGAAGAAGGCGGTAGCTTGACCATTATTTCAACCGCTTTGATTGACACAGGCAGTACCATGGATAAGGTGATTTATGAGGAGTTTAAGGGGACAGGTAACCAAGAAATTACCCTTGAGCGAGACATTGCCGAAAAACGGGTATTCCCTGCCATCAATATCAAAAAATCGGGCACTCGCCGCGAAGAGCGGTTGATGGATGAGGCGATGCTACGCAAAGTATGGATTCTACGCAAACTGCTACACCCAATGGATGAACTACAAGCCACTGAGTTTTTGCTAGAAAAACTTAAAGACTCAAAAACCAATGATGAATTCTTTGAGCAAATGACGCGTAAAGATAAATCTTAATCATGTTACCGCTTAATCGTATTAATTAGCTGACTTATAAAAATAAAAAAGCTCAACCTGGTGTTGAGCTTTTTGTTGGCGTCTTTTTTATTAGCGTCCTTTGGGCTTAAATCGCACCGCCACTTAAATTGCACCACTAAAAGTATCGCATTGATTGATATCACCCGATTTTAGACCGCGTGAAAACCACGTCATACGTTGTTGACTGGTACCATGGGTGAAACTATCAGGCACCGCTGCTCGACCACTGGCTTGGGCTAAACGGTCATCACCGATTTGCTCCGCCGCATTAATCGCTTCTTCAATATCGCCTTGCTCTAAGAATTGAACACGTTGTTGGTTACGGTTTGCCCAAACACCGGCAAAACAGTCCGCTTGCAGCTCTTGACGCACTGATAAATTATTGGCTTGTGCTTGCGTGGCACGGCGACTGGCTTCATCTACTTTTTGGCTAATACCTAACTGATTTTGTACATGGTGACCCACCTCATGAGCAATCACATAAGCCTGTGCAAAGTCACCTGCTTTACCTTGGTTTTGCGCATCACCTGAGCCATTTTGGTCACCTGTGATACCCAGTTTTTGGCGCATTTCTTGGAAAAAACTGGTATCAAGATAGACGCGTTGGTCAGCAGGACAATAAAAAGGTCCTGTCGCTGAAGATGCATTACCACAACCTGAACGTACCATACCATTAAATAACACCAACTTAGGCTGTTGGTATTGCATATTGTTTTCACTAAAAATTTGACCCCACACTTCTTCTGTGTCTTTTAACACCACCGAGGCGAATTTTTGGTCGCGATCAGCCGTTTGCTGGTCAAGGGTTTGTTGACCACCACTATTTCCACCGGTAATTGCAGAACCTGTTTGCATAGCAGTCATAGGATTCATACCAAACACCAGCCACAAAATCAAACCAATGATAATACTACCGATACCGCCACCCACGGCTTTACCACCGCTGACCAATACATTCGAACTACCACTACGATCTTCCCACTTCATACCAATACCTCCTTAAATACTGTCTTACTTTTATAATATGCTTATACAATATGCTTATTTTGGCATTGTAGCATTTTGCCTAAAATTTACTGTGTGAAATCGTAGTTTTATACAGATTTTTGACAATAAACCCTAACAATATACCACTAATGTAACTTATTATTACCTATCTAAAATCTGCGAAACCTGATTAAAACTAACCATTTATTGCGATAAAAATTTATTTTTCATATATTGTTTCATTCAGCACTTCAAATAGAAAAATTTTGTAAATTTACAAAAATAAAGATATCCTTCATAGATTTTTATGCGTATAATACGTCATTTTCTGCGAAAAGCTAAAAAAAGATATCTTTTTCGTACGATATTAATAAGCCTAAAAAGTTGTGTTTGTGGTTACGGTGTTATTTTGTTACAACCTTTTATCAGATTTATTATATTTTTTTATACGAAAGTTATTTTATCTTGACTAAGTTTCAGCTACAATATTGCCAGTTTCATGTCCCGTGTGTCTTTAATTCTAAATAAACGCTTTATTTAGAGTATCGTCGAGTGAATACGGGGTTATTTTCTTTAGGAGAACACGTAATGAACGTTAAATTAATCGCTGTATCAAGTTTAGTTGCTGCATCTTTAGCTATGACTGCATGTAGCAAAAAAGAAGAAGCTGCACCAGCTGTTGCATCTACTACTGCTTCAACTACAGTTGCTTCATCAACTACTACTACCACTGTTGAAGCTTCTGCACCAGCAGTAACTGCATCTGCTGCAACTGTTAACGCTTCTACTGTTGTAGTAGAAACTGCATCTGCTGCTGCACCAGCTTCAGCTGCTGCTGACGCTGCTAACCAAGTTGCTGATGCTGACGCTTCTGCTGCTGCAACTGTTGCTGACGCTTCTGCATCTGCTGCACAATAATCAGTTTTTTAAACTGAACAAAAAGGAAACCCAAGCGGTTTCCTTTTTTTATGGTTAAAGATTTTGTATGGCATAAATTTTTTAACACTATTTAGATATTAAAAAATTTAGATATTAAAAAAGTGGGTCATTGCCCACTTTCTTAGCTCCATGGCTTTTTAGCCGGCTGGTTTTTTAGCTAATTAATTTTTTAGTTAAGTCACTTTATTGTTTAACAGGGGTAGCCGGCATAAACTGCGCTTGGTTGACATCCGTGCCATTGGCTTGATGCTGGGTTTTTAATGATTTTGCTACTTCTGGCGGCATATAATTCTCATCATGCTTTGCTAGTACTTCGCTTGCTACAAAGGTATTGCCTTCAAGCGAACCTGTGGCTACCACGCCCGAACCTTCGGCGAATAAATCTGGCAAGATGCCTTTATAAGATACCGGCACGGTGGATTTAAAATCGGTGATTTTAAATTTGACATTGAGCGGGTCTGTGCTATCTCGCTCGACACTACCACGCACGACCATGCCCCCTGCTCGGATACGGGTATCTTCAGGTGCCTTGCCTTGACTAATGGCTGTGGGGTCAAAATAATAGTCGGTTTGTTGTCCTACCGCATAAATCACAAGAACGACGGCAATGATTGCGCCAAATAAGGTTGCCATCACCCACATTAATTTTTTTTGTCGAACTTTATTCATCGCTTTTTTTCATCTCACTTTTGATGAACCAAACCCTATGGGGCTACTTGTCTATTATAACACCGATTAGGCCGATAGATACTATTATCACCTGCCCTTAGCGGTACGCTGTTGACGCTGTCGTTGGCGCGCCTGCTGGGTAGTGATATCTCGGTAGGTCGCTTTACGCTGACTACGACTAAAAAAGACAAGCGCGACAATGCCTAGTAAGGTCAGTAGCCAAGTTGACCACACATAGCTACCATGCCCACCCATGGCGATAAACTCGGCAACATTATGAAAATACGGGCTCATTGGTGACCTCAGATTTGGATTTAGGTTTAGAGAATGGATTGATGCCATAGAATTAAAGCTATCGCTAGTTAAATGGCGACAACTTTAGCTAGGATAAGCTTAGCAATAATACTTTAACGATATAGCCGTTTGCATTCATCAATCACCCACTGCTTGCTACTTTCGCGTTGCAAAATCAAGGTATTGGTACGATAGATTGTCAGTGCAGCCACCAAAAAATAGCTGCCTAACATCATCAGCAACAACGGCATATACATATCAGGCGGCATTTTTGGACGCTCAGTTACGGTAAATGTCGAGCCTTGGTGTAGGGTGTTCCACCAGTTGACAGAATATTTGATAATCGGCAAATTAACCGCACCGACAATCGATAAAATCGCCGCCGCTTTACCACGACTGGCAGTATGTTCAAATGCAGTAAATAGCGCCATCACGCCTGCGTATAAAAACGCCAAAATCAGCATAGAAGTCAGACGCGCATCCCATACCCAGTATGTGCCCCAGGTAGGTTTTGCCCAGATAGAGCCTGTGAGTAGACTTAATACACAAAGCATAAAGCCAATCGGTGCAATCGCTTGGGCAACCAAATTGGCGGTTTTAATTTTCCAGACCAAAAAAATCACCCCCAAAATTGCCATACCCAAATAAATTGACATGGCCAGACTGGCAGTGGGGACATGGATAAAGATAATACGATAGCTATTACCTTGCAAATAGTCGGGTGGCGCAAACGCTAATCCCCAAACGGCACCCACCGCTAATAGCAGCGCAGCAATGACAGCCAAGTATTTCACCCAAGGGGCAAAAATACGATAAAACTCTTTGGTGCCAACAGTTTTAAGAAACCCTTGCCAAAGGCGAGAAAAAAAGCCAGTTTTGCCAACGTTTGGGGTAATTTCTGCCATGGAATGCGCCTTGCTTTTTTTTCTAAAATGAATGTAAGCCATCAACAATAAGATATTTGTTCGCTTATTTTACTGGTATTTTGGGATTTTTTCATCTAAAAATCATCAGCTTAACCAAGCCAGTTTTAATGAAAATGCAATCACAAAAGGCGTGACGATGACTGCCAAAATACTGCCCGCCAGTAATAGGGCTAAAATCGGATAACCGTTAAGCCCCATGGCAAATTGCCCCACTGCCCCCGTGGCAAAAATCAGTACAGGGAGCTGCATCGGTAACGAAATCAATGGCACTAACACCGCGCCGTTTTTTAGCGATAATGTCAAGCTGCTGGCAATCGCTGATAAGCATAGCAAAATCGGACTACCCACCAAAATCGAAGCACTCAGGGCAATGGCTGCTTGGCTGGTCAAACCAAAAAGCGGCATCGCTAAAAATGCGAGCAGACATACCATCCCCGCACTGGTCAGCCAATGCACGATAAGCCGTACTAAAACCCAAGTGGGAATCGAGGCGCGAGCGACAACCAATTGCGCCAGTGTACCGTTATCGAGGGCTGGGCGAAATAAGTTTTCCATACCCATAATCAGTGATAATAACGCTGCAATCCATACCGCAGGCACGCCTAGTTGCTGCAATAATTTTGGCTCCGTGCCCATCGCCAGTGGAAATAAGGTGATGATAATTAAAAACAACACCAGTGGATATAACCACTGCACTTTGTTTTGCTGCTTGATTTGCCATTCGCGTTGCCACAGGGCAGAAAAATCAATCATTGCAGTTGCCCCTAAACCATATACAAGGTTAAATCTAATTGCTTGTTGGCGACGGCGACAGTTTGGTGACTGGTCATGAGTACTGCCCCGCCGCGCTGAACGAATGTCTGCATCAAGTGTTCAATTTTGGCAATCATATTGATATCAAGCGCGGTCAGCGGCTCATCAAGTAGCCAGCAAGGAAATTGCGCTACATACTCCAGCGCAAACAGCAAGCGTGCCAAACCCACGCGGCGCGTCTGCCCTGCCGAGAGTTGATAGCAGTTGATTTTCTCATAACCTGCTAACCCAACCCAATCGAGTGCTTGCTCAAGGGCGTCTGCGCTTGGTTTGATGCCATACAAGGCTAACAAAAATCGCAAATTTTGCTCAACGGTGAGTTGCAAATGAATACCCAATTGGTGCGCCACATAAAATGGCTGCACAGGTAACCCTGCCTTGCCCTGCCAGCTGATATCACCCGTCAAAACAGGAATCAACCCTGCAAGCTGCATCAAAAATGTGGTTTTTCCGGTGCCATTTTCACCCACCAAATGACAAATATCGCCACGGTTTAGCACCAAATTCACCGCTTCACACAGCGGAAATTCGCCACGTTGTATGGTGACATTTTGACAGTTTAGCAGCGAACTGGTCGCCGAGATAGTCATAGCAGTGGGTGTTGGATTTGGCATAGCATTGGTTAAAATTTGCAAGTCATTAAATAGATAACAGATTAAATTGATAAATCACAGCCTCATACCCATTGTATAGATAATTGGCTAAAGTTGTGTAGAAAGCTTATTATATACTAACTTGCGATAGGTCTTTGCTATTATCAATATAAAGTATCCATATAAAGCTTGGTGATAGCGTCAAAGTTTTGCCAACCTGTTTGTTAACTTTTTTGTTTTTTAACTGTTCTGCTTTTCGTTTTTCTTTCTATTTTTAGCTATTTTTTCTTGGGTAAGTGAAATCAATGTCCAAAAATCCGAAGCGTTTATGGCAACGCCTAAAACTGTTGTTTACTGCTGAAAAATCAGCGTCACTCCCTGTAGCCGATAAAATAACTGACTCTGGTCATTGTGCTGAGACAGGCGAGCATACCGAAGCTACTGGCTATCAGCCTTTTGCCAAAAATCCAGTCAATGCAGCTTTTGATGAGCATAGCCATTCACAAGATGAACCGATTTTAGCCAGTGAGTCGCCCGAGTCAGATGACGAATTAGAGCTACAACCGATTACTCCCGATGATATAGAGCATATCTTAGCCAGTATGGGTTATCAATTTATGTATCACCCAGCCAGCGAACAAGATGAGCAAAGTATTCATCATTATACGATGCAAGTGTCAGATAAAGAGCGGCATTGGGGTTGTATGATTCGTTTTTTTAGTGAGCAGCAATTGATTGCGGTATACAGTGTTTATCCTACTGCGATTGCTGAAGCCAATCGCCCAGAGATGCTCGCCATGCTCGCTTATCTGAATTATGATTTGATGATTGGCAATTTGGAAATGGATGTGATGGATGGCGAGCTGCGCTTTAAGACGTCGCTTGATTTAGAGGTGACGGGGGTGAGCGAGCTAATTATGAGTTATTTGCTACAGAGTAATTTCTCGTTGTTTTCACGGCTGTATGACACCATTCGCGAGATGATTGAGCAGCCGCATACTACGCACGATTTGCAAGGTGCTGTAGACAAACTGATTGACTCTCAGCAAGCGCGCAATTTTTTCTTAGCATCTGATGCCATTCAATAACACGCGGTCGATATAAACAAAGGCGGTGACATTCATTCATCGCCTTTTTTATGACATAGTAAAAGCTGCTACAACATGGCAGCGACTTCCGCGCCTTCGCGAATGGCACGTTTGGCGTCCAATTCGCCTGCCAATTTTGCCCCACCAATCAAGTGATATTGGGCTGTCAAGTCATCACCCACGGCCGGCATTAAGTCATTGACCGATTCTTGCCCCGCGCAGATAACGATACTATCAACGCGCAATAATTGGCTATGACCGTCTGGGTTAGTAATCCAAATCCCTTCATTGGTAATTTTCTCATAGCCAATGCCGCTCACCTGTTTGACGCCATGCTTGTTGATATGAGCACGGTGCACCCAGCCTGAGGTTTTATTGAGACCTGCCCCCAAGCGACCTTTTTTACGCTGCATCAAATACACTTCACGGGTCGGGGTAATGGGCTCTGGTTTTACCAGTCCACCTTCGCTGTCATAGTGTGGGTTGGTGTCCACCCCCCACTCACGTTTCCATGAGTCTACGCTTTGCGGATGGGGTTGATAAATCACGTTACCTTGGGCATCTTTTTCAAACGGTTTAACATGGGTGGAGGTCAAATATTCGCTGACATCAAAGCCAATTCCGCCTGCACCGATCACCGCGACTCGCTTACCTGCAACTTTTTGACCCGATAGCAATTCGGCATAGCTCATCACTTGCGGTAACTCCACCCCTTCAAAGTCAAGCGCCCGTGGCACAACGCCTGTCGCAATAATCACATCATCAAACTGACCCGACTCTAGCTCTTCTTTGCTTACTTTGTGATTGAGCTTAAGCTCAATGCCTAAGCTGTCCACCAAATTGGTAAAGTAACGGATGGTCTCAAAGAACTCTTCTTTACCGGGAATCACTTTGGCATAGTTAAACTGGCCGCCGATTTTATCCTGTGCTTCAAACAAGGTGACCTGATGACCGCGTTTGGCGGCGACCGTCGCCGCTGATAAGCCTGCCATGCCTGCGCCCACTACGGCAATTTTTTTGGCTTTTTTGGCAGGTTTATACACCAGTTCAGTTTCATAACAGGCTTGGGGATTGACCAGACAGGTTGAGCGTTGGTTCTCAAATGTATGATCTAGACACGCTTGGTTACAGCCGATACAAGTATTAATCAGATGGGTCTGCCCAAGGCTGGCTTTTGTTACCCAATCTGGGTCTGCCAAGAACGGACGCGCCATTTGTACCAAGTCAGCTTGGTTATCTGCTAGCAGCTGCTCGGCAGTCTCTGGCATATTGACACGGTTGGCAGCAATCACAGGGATAGTCACGTGGCGTTTGACTTCAGCAATCACATCGGCAAATGCTGCGCGTGGCACCGACGTGACGATAGTGGGAACACGCGCTTCATGCCAGCCAATCCCCGTATTTATTATGGTCACACCGGCTTTTTCGATGGCTTTGGCGATAGTAATGACTTCATCCATGGTGTTGCCATCGGGCACCAAGTCAATCATCGACAAACGGAAGGTGATAATAAACGCTTCTCCCACCGCCTCGCGTACCGCTTTGATGACTTCAAGCGCAAAACGCATACGGTTCTCTAAACTACCGCCCCATTGGTCGGTGCGCTGATTGACGTGATTGCTTAAAAACTGATTGAGTAAATAGCCTTCTGAACCCATGATTTCAACACCATCATAGCCCGCCATTTGTGCAAGTTTGGCAGTTTTGGCATAGTCTTTGATAGTCGCCAAAATATTTTTTTCACTCATTTGACGGGGTTTGAAGGGTGAAATAGGCGACTTGATGGGACTGGCTGATACCGCCAATGGATGATAACCATAGCGACCGCTGTGCAGAATTTGCAAGATGATTTTGCAGTCATATTGGTGCACAGCTTTGGTGACTTTACGATGGTTTATCACATCGCCTTTGTGATTGAGCGTCCCGCCTGCCGGCACTAACCAACCTTCACGATTGGGCGAGATACCGCCCGTAATCATCATGGCAACACCCCCTTTGGCGCGCTCGGCAAAATAAGCGGCTAGCTTTGGATAGTTAAAAAACCGATCTTCAAGCCCTGTGTGCATCGAGCCCATCACAATACGATTTTTTAACGTGGTAAATCCTAAATCTAGGGGCTCAAAAATATGCGGATAATGGGTGTTATGAGTAGATATCCGGCTGTTATTTGACATAAATAATCCTTGGCAGTAATTTCCTTTCACTATTTGGTCACATTAAGGAATTAATCTTGTCACTTTGTCAAAGAGCTCGTTATTATAATCAATTCGTTAATGTGGGAATTCGTCAATTTGGTCACGCGATGTAGCTGTATCAACATACCTTAAGCATACATCAAACCAAAAATAGGTCAACCTATTATAAATAGTCATCTTTGAAAGCATAAGGCAAATTTTGTCCCGATGAGTCTACAAAAAAATCATGCTTATTTTTGTGATAATGCTAATATCAAGCTAGGATAAAAGTACAACCGAAGGGAAATTACTGTGAAAAAAATGATTGTCAGCACGTCCACGTCTTGTCTTGACGACCTTGGCATTCCAGAAAATGTCAAAATGTTGCCAATGAATATCCATATGGGCGGTGCCAATTATCTAGATGGACAAAACCTAAGCTTAGACAGTCTATCGCGTATTCTACTCGATACCCCCAATATCGACATCAGTACCTCTGCCCCCACTGAAAATCAGCTCATTGAATTCTTTTATCAGCTCATCAAAGAAGACGTGCAAGAAGTTTTATTCATCTGTTTGTCCTCTTCTTTAAGCCAGACCTACAAAAACTTGCTCAATATCAGCTCGATGTTTAGTCATCGCATGAAAATTTATATTTATGATTCACGCACGATTTCACATGGCGAAGCGATTCTTGTACAAGAAGCCTCACGCTTACTCAAAAAAGGCACAGAAATCCCTCAAATCATCACCGAAATCAACCGCCTGCGCGATAAAATCCATATCTATTTGGCCGTTGATAACCTTAAAGGCATGATTCGTACCAAGCGTATTTCAGCCCCAGTCGGCTTTTTTGCCAATTTATTCGGTATTAAACCGATTGTAAAAGTCGAATACTCAGGTCAAATAGTCGCCTTTGAAAAGGTGCGTAGTTTTGAAAAATGTATTGAGCGACTCGCCGATGCTATCATCACCGCCGCCAATGGCAAAAAAGGTACAATGTATGTGCTTAGCGGCAATTTAAACCCTCATACCAAGTCATTACTCAACTATTTATCGTTACGCGGTTATGCTAAAACCGAAGTTCTTCCTGCCGCCAGTGTTTCTATAGCAAATATCGGTGTGTTTACACTTGGCTGCGTATTTGTCGAAGACTAAACCCTGACTGTGTTGTGCTAGCTTGTAAAACACAGTCAAGGCTTATCTATTTTGGTCATTTTTTTATATTTTATCAAAAAGCACACTGATATATAGGATTTGGTCAAAATCCTTGTTATGATAAAGGCGTTTATTTGTTAACTACAGGGATGTCGTTATGCCAAACTTCCATACAGGGCTGGAAAAAAATCCTGCCAACTATACCCCGCTTACTCCCATTGATTTTATTGAGCGTACTGCTAGCATCTATCCCGATCAAACGGCGATTGTGTATAAAGATTATGAGCACAATGACTTACGGCAAACTTGGGGCGAGACCTATAATCGCTGCCGCAAAATGTCGGATGCCCTAAAAAAATTGGGCGTCGATAAAGACGATACCGTTGCAGTGCTACTACCCAATACCCCAGCCATGGTTGAAGTCGCGTTTGGCGTACCGATGTCTGGTGGTGTGCTATGTACCTTAAATACCCGTTTGGATATCAATGCCTTGGTCTTCTGCCTACAGCACAGTGAAGCGAAAGTATTGATTGTTGATACTGAATTTGAACAGCATATTGCCCTGGTTCAAGAGTCATTTCCTAACTTAATTATCATTCATGCCACCGACCCTGCGGTCACGCCCACTGAACAATTTGGCAATATGACGTATGAGGAATTGATCGCCTCAGGAACCGACTTAGACAACTGGGAAAAACCAACTGATGAATGGGATGCCATCGCGCTCAACTACACATCAGGTACCACAGGTATTCCAAAAGGCGTGGTGTATCACCATCGTGGTGCCACCTTAAATGCCGTCTCTAATATTTTAGATTGGGATATGCCAAAGCACCCTGTGTATTTATGGACGCTCCCCTTGTTTCACTGCAATGGCTGGAGCTTTCCTTGGAGCATTGGCGAGCGGGCGGGTACCAATGTGTGCTTACGCAAAGTTGATGCTGATTTGATTTTACGGTTGATTGGCGATGAAAAGGTCACCCATTATAGCGCAGCGCCTATCGTGCACAACATGATTGCCAATGGTAATGAAGCGCTGAAAAAAGCCATTAAACATGAAGTACGTTGTAATGTCGCAGGCGCGCCACCCCCTGAGTCTTTGCTCGCCAAAATGGAAGAAATGGGCTTTAAAATCACCCACGTCTACGGTTTGACAGAAGTATATGGTCCCGTCACCCTGTGTGTCGAGCGCCCAGAATGGGATGATTTGACTGTCAGTGAACGCGCGCAAAAAAAATCCCGCCAAGGCATGAACTCACATCTGCTAGCGGGATTTGATGTATTCAAACAAGGCACCACTACCCCAGTTGCAGCCGATGGTAGCGAAATTGGTGAGCTGGCTATCCGTGGCAATATGGTGATGAAAGGCTATCTAAAAAACCGCAAAGCCACCGCAGAAGCCTTTAACGGTGGCTGGTTTAAGACCGGTGACTTGGGCGTCAAATACCCGGATGGTTACATTAAAATTATGGATCGGCTCAAAGACATCATCATCTCGGGCGGTGAGAATATCTCAAGTATCGAAGTGGAAAACGTGCTGTATCGTATGCCAGAAGTGGAAAGCTGTGGGGTGGTTGCTGCTCCCCATGACAAATGGGGTGAAGTACCGGTAGCCTTTATCGAAATCCGCGAAGGCTCAACGCTAGATCGGGAAGACATCATTGCCCATTGCCGTAAATATTTGGCAGGTTTCCAAGTGCCCAAACATATTATTTTTGCGCAAATCCCAAAAACCTCGACAGGTAAAGTGCAAAAATTTGAGCTACGTCAAGCGGCGCGCTCACTGGCGCATGAAGAAGCAAAAATCACTCACCATCATCCGCAAAGCTATTTGGCAGCGACAGCCGACTCAAATCCGAGCACTGCTACTGCTATGCCTAGCTCTGCCATACCTAGCAACACCCAAACCCCACCCAATGACTCACCAGAAGATGAGGCACACTAAGGCTCAATATTGGCGACTCACATTGCATATCCTCACTCTACTAGTCGGGATTTTTGTTGCAACTTATAGCTTGAAAACACCCAAAAAACACCCATTTATATAGAGATTTTCTCATGTCATTTTTAATTAATTATTAACAATAATAAGCGACAATATATGTCGTATATCAGTGATTTAGCCCTATAATTTTTCGTATATTTTGTTATTATAGCCTTATCAATTCACTTCTTTTTTAACTTATCCCTAGTTTTAAATTTTTCCCTTTTTTATTAACCTTTTTTATCAACCTTTTTTATAATAAGGAGTCCTTATGGACGACAATAAAGCCAAAGCTTTAACGGCCGCTTTATCACAAATTGAAAAACAATTTGGTAAAAATACCATCATGCGCTTGGGTGATGAGTCAGCAAAAATCAATGTGGATGTAGTTTCCACAGGCTCATTGGGTTTGGATATTGCACTGGGCATTGGCGGTTTGCCAAAGGGTCGTATCGTCGAAATTTATGGTCCTGAAAGTTCGGGTAAAACCACTTTGACCTTGCAAGCAATCGCCCAATGTCAAAAGCAAGGCGGTACCTGTGCCTTTATCGATGCTGAGCATGCGCTAGACCCTATTTATGCCAAAAAATTGGGCGTTGATGTCGACGCTTTACTTGTCACGCAGCCTGACAACGGTGAACAAGCGCTTGAAATCACCGATATGCTAGTGCGCTCAGGTGCGGTGGATATGATTGTTGTTGACTCGGTCGCGGCCCTTACCCCACGCGCGGAGATTGAAGGCGAGATGGGCGACAGCCACATGGGTCTGCAAGCGCGCTTGATGAGCCAAGCGTTACGAAAAATCACCGGTAACGCCAAACGCTCTAACTGTATGGTAGTATTCATTAACCAAATTCGTATGAAAATCGGTGTCATGTTTGGCTCGCCAGAAACCACAACCGGTGGTAACGCCCTTAAATTCTATGCGTCGGTGCGCTTGGATATTCGTCGTATTGGTGCGGTTAAAGACGGTGAAAACATCATCGGTTCTGAGACCCGCGTTAAGGTAATCAAAAATAAACTGGCGCCGCCGTTTCGCCAAGCAGAATTTGACATCATGTATGGGACAGGTACCAATCATCTAGGTGAAGTGGTTGACTTGGGTGTCGATATTGATGCGGTCAAAAAATCGGGCGCTTGGTACAGCTACAATGACAGTAAAATTGGTCAAGGTAAAGCCAACGCCATTAGATTCTTGGAAGAAAATCCCCAAATCGCCCAAGAGATTGAAGCCAAAGTGCGCGCTGCTAAGCTTGGTAATGTCGAACCTGTGCCAGAAGAAGCGCATGATGTTGAACCCCCTGAGTTTGTCGAAGGTATGCAATAATTGCCTAGCTAACCAAAACCCTAGTTTTTACTGGGGTTTTTGTTTTTATACTGCTCAACTTGTTCCCCCGCCTGTTAGCTTTTTTTAGTCACGGTTAAAACCGCTATGCCAGATCCTAAATCCTTGTTAAAAAATATCGAAAATCAGTTAATGACTGATGAACAACGCCAAGCTTACCATGACAAGCTTAAAGCTGAGAGCTACATGCGTTGGCTGGCGTTTTATTATCTTGGGCGGCGTGAGCAGTCTAAAAAAGAGCTGCGGGATAAACTGTTGGCAAAAGGATGTGATGCGGCGGCTATCGAAACGCTTTTGACCGAATTTGAAGCAGAAGGCTATCAAAGCGATGAGCGTATGACATCTGCATTAATCAAAGAAGGTATCGGCAAGCAGCATGGTACCCAGCGGATTTTTCAAACGTTAAAAAAACACGGCTTAACCACCGTCCGTTCGGTCAGTGCGATTAATGCATGGATTGAGATGCACAATGATTTTTTTGAAGATTTATTACTCAATGATATTGAATCAGACACGGCGGATGACGACCCAGATGAGGCCTATGAAGTGGATTGGCTTGCCCAAGCAGTGGCAGCACGGGTACGAAAATACGGTGATGCCATCCCGACGGAGCCTAAAGAAAAAGCCCGTCAACTGCGATTTTTGCAATATCGGGGCTTTGCTGCCGATGTGTGTTTTGATGCCTTAAAGTATGACTTAACTACCCTCGCCAATCGCTAGAGCCACGGTTATTTTTTTACCGCCAATTGGTCAAAAATTGCGCCATCTTTAAAAAACTTGCTCATGATCTCATCCCAACTACCAAAAACTTGATTTGGCTCAAACGTGGCAATTGCAGGAAATTGGCTTTGGTATTTTGCCAAAGTCGCCGCATCCACAGGGCGCAAATAATTCTTGGCCATAATCTCTTGGGCAGGCGTATCCCACAAACCTTTTAAATAGGCTTTTGCCAATTCAGTGGTACCTTTTTGCTCGGTAACCGCATTCACCACAGCGACAGGGTTACTAATCTTGACCGAATAACTGGGATAAATAATCTGTAAGTTTTTATCGGCAAATTCTTTTTTGGTGATTTGTGCTTCATTCTCTGTGGTAATCAGCACATCACCGATTTCTCGTTGTAAAAAGCTTGTTGTCGCTGCCCTTGCGCCACTGTCATACACTGCCACATTGCTCAAAATTTGCTTCACCAGGGTTTTGGTTTTGGCTTCGTCATTATTGAAGTGGTGCAATCCATATCCATACGCACCCAAGAAACCATATCGCGCTGTACCACTGGTTTTTGGATTGGCAATCACGATACTGACACCGGGTTTTGCCAAGTCATCCCAGTCTTTGATTTGCTTGGGGTTGTTGTTGCGAACTAGTAGTACCATGGTGCTAGTATAAGGTATCGCGTTATTGGGAAACGCTTGTTGCCAGTTTTTATCCACCAAGCCTTTTTTCACCAGCAGTTCTACATCTGAGGTTTGGTTCATGGTCACCACATCCGCTTTAAGCCCATTGGCTACGCTCAAGGCTTGTTTGCTTGAGCCGCCATGCGACTGCTGGATAGTGATGGCTTGTTTTTGCTGCCCCGTAAAAATCGGGTTGTATTCTTTATACAACTCGCGGGACACGTCGTAAGATACGTTTAGCAAAGATACACCATTGCCGTTAGCGGCTGAAGCGCTGGCTGCACTCTCGTTTTTGGGCGGGGCTTTTTGGCAGGCAGTTAAGCTTGCCACTGCCATCACTGAAATACCGGCTAATGCCAAGACTTTGCCTTTAGATTGCGTACGGGTGGTGAATGGGTGAGTTTGGGTTGCGTTTGTCATGTTTTCCTCATAAGTTTTCAAAGTGCCACGCTAAACATCCAATGGCTTAATGATTGAAAATATAGTAAGGATTTTTATTTATACTGTCTTGGAATATTTAATACTTTCATTATTCCTTAGATGAATAAAAAGCCCGTAATGCATACGGGCTTTGAAAGTACAATTCTGCGATTAAAATTTTAAAAACGGGTTTTAAATTTTGGCGCAACTGGATTGGCTTGACCGTTAACTGTCGTAGTATTTGCGCCTGCTTGGTTGTTTTGTCCAAATAATGGACCACCGCCACCGCCCATGCCTTTGGTCAACCCTTGCACCGCTTTCATCATTTTGCTGATGCCCGATGGGTCAGATAGCATTTTCATCATTTTTGCCATTTGCTTGTGCTGCTTTAACAGCTGATTGACGTGCTGTACGTCTTTACCCGCGCCTGCCGCGATACGGCGTTTACGGCTTGGGTTGATTTTATCGGGGTTTTTACGTTCAAATGGGGTCATTGAATGAATGAGTGCTTCCATTTCTTTGACCTTTTCTTCTGGTTTGGCATCTGATACCGCTTTTTGCACATCCGCACCGCTCATGCCTGGCATTTTATCCAAGAAGCCCGCCATGCCGCCCAAATTTTTCATTTGCTGGAATTGGGTTAGCAAATCCTCAAGGTCAAACTCGCCGCCTTTTTGGATTTTTTTCGCCATTTTTTCGGCTTTTTCACGGTCAATTTTTTGCTCAACTTCTTCGACCAGTGACAACACGTCACCCATGCCCAAGATACGCTGTGCCACACGCTCAGGGTGGAAGGGCTCAAGCGCATCAAGTTTTTCACCACGACCCAAGAATTTGATCGGTTTGCCAGTGATGGCACGTACCGACAACGCCGCGCCACCGCGCGCATCGCCGTCAGTCTTGGTCAAAATCACGCCGGTCAAAGGTAACGCATCATTAAAGGCTTTTGCCGTATTTGCCGCATCTTGACCGGTCATTGAGTCAACGACAAATAAGGTTTCTGACGGAGTGACGGCTGCGGTTAATGCTTTGATTTCGTCCATCATGGCTTCGTCGATATGCAGACGACCTGCGGTATCGATAATCAAAATATCTTGAAACTGTACTTTGGCTTGTTCGATGGCGCGTTTGGCGATATCAATCGGGTTTTGGTCAGCACTTGATGGCACAAAATTGGCTTTGACTTGCTCAGCGACTTGCTCAAGCTGCTTGATTGCCGCGGGGCGATAGACGTCCGCAGAGACTAGCATGACTTTTTTCTTATGGCGCTCTTGCAGATATTTGGCAAGTTTACCGGCTGTGGTGGTTTTGCCCGCGCCTTGCAAGCCCGCTAGTAGATAGACAACCGGTGGTTTGCCTGTCATTTCAAGTGATTGGTTAGCACTGCCCATCATCTCGGTCAGTTCATCATAGACGATTTTGACAAAGGCTTGACCTGGGGCGAGTTCTTTAAGGACTTCTTGACCTAGGGCTTTGTCTTTTACCCGTGACACAAAATCGCGCGTCACTGGCAAGGCGACATCCGCTTCTAGTAGTGCCATACGCACTTCACGCAAGGTGTCTTTGATGTTGTCTTCAGTTAGCTGCCCTGTACCAGAGATACTACGTAAACTCGTCGACAGGCGTTCGGTTAAGGTTTCAAACATATAATTTCTCTAATCTATTGCTATCAATTTTATAATCTTACTATTTTATGCTAAATTAGCTAAAACTGCTAATATAATACCGATAAAATCGCGATTTGTTACATGGGTCATGCTAGTATAACCATCGCATTTTGCACGTATTTGATGATTTTTGATGAGGCTAGGGTGTTTGTAATCTTTGTACTTGCGTTAGTCTGTTATGGCTTAACTACCGTCTATTTGATGTGGGCAGTTACGCAACAAAAGCCCATCCGTAAAGGCATGGTGCTTGGGCAATTGCTGATTGGGTTATTGGGTCATGCGGTGGTGTTATATCCTGATATTATTACCCAAGGGGGGCTAAACTTTAATATTTTTAATGTCGTGTCGTTGACGACATTGTTTATGCTGTTATTTTATTGGGGATTTTGTCTTTATCGCCAAATTTTGCCGCTTGGGATTTTGGCAACGCCGTTGGCATTTTTGGGCATGATGATTGGTTTTTTTGGCGATGCACCGTATCACCCGCTATCAACCATCAGTCCTATCTTACAAGCTCATATCATTATGTCTTTGGCTGCCTATTCGGTACTATTTATGGCAGCGATTGCCGCGATTATGCTGCGGCTACAAATCAGCGAACTCAAACGTCAAACCTTTCACCGTGTCTGGGTCGATAAACTACCTTCACTCCAAAGCATGGAAGCCTTGCTGTTTGATATGATTACTGTGGGTTTTCTGCTATTGTCGATTTCGCTGTTGCTGGGCTTTATTGATACGACCAATTTACTGGCGCAGCATTTGGTACACAAGACTGTGTTTAGTCTGTTGTCTTGGTTGGTATTTGGGGCGCTATTGGTTGGACATTGGCGCTTTGGCTGGCGAGGTCAACGCGCGGCTAATATGACGCTGTATGGTGTGATTTTGCTTGGCTTGGCGTTTATCGGGACGAAGTTTGTGTTGGAGCTGATTTTAAACAAATAAAAACCCCAATTTTATCGCTAAAACTGGGGTAAACTGCTGCTAAACTAAGTAGCCGCTAAACTAAGTGATAAGTAAGCTGCTAAACTAAATAACTAGTAACTAGTTAGCCAATTTTGATTGTACGTAGCTGATAGCACTTTGCACCGTGGTCAATTGTGCGCTGTCTTCGTCAGGAATGGTAATACCAAATTCGTTTTCAAAAGACATCACCAATTCAACAAGGTCAAGTGAATCTGCACCGAGGTCATCCATAAATGAAGATTCATTTTTGATGTCTTCTGCATTCACGCCTAATTGCTCAGCTACTGCGGCTTTTACTTTTTGTTCGATTTCGTTACTCATGCTTCTCTCCTTGCATTGGGGTATATGATATATCGAGTAAACTACATATTAGAGCATATTATCATGCTCATTGCCTATTTCAAAATAAAATAATGCAACCTGTTACTATTTCAAAAACTGTATTTTAAGTTCAAAAACTGCATTTTAACGCTCGTTAGGTTGGTGTTTGGCAGGCTAAACCATTTACATGTACATGCCGCCATTGACGTCAAGCACGGTACCGGTAATATAACCTGCTTCTTCACTTGCCAAGAAATTTACCGCAGCGGCGATGTCTTCAGGTTTGCCCAATCTGGCTAGCGGAACGGTATTAAGCATGGATTGAATCAATGCTTCATCAAGCTCGCTGGTCATGTCAGTGTCGATAAAGCCCGGTGCCACGCAGTTGACGGTGATTTGGCGTGATCCAATCTCCCGAGCCAATGAGCGGGTAAACCCTTCAATGCCTGCTTTGCTCGCCGTATAGTTGGTTTGTCCGGCATTGCCCATCGCTGCGACTACGGAAGTGATATTAATAATGCGACCTTGCCGCGCTTTCATCATGCCTTTCATGGCGCGTTTACTGGTGCGAAACACCGAGGTCAAATTCACGTCGATCACACGCTCCCAGGCATTGTCGTCCATCCGCATGAGCAGACCATCTTGGGTAATGCCGGCATTGTTGACTAGCACCTGTACATTGCCGAATTCTTTTTCAATGCTATCAAATAACTGGTTGATTTGCTCGGCATCTTGCACATTGAGCACACGACCTGCGCCCCCCAATTCTTGTAGGTAATCATTGACTGCCGCTGCGCCTTTTTCACTGGTAGCAGTGCCGATGACAAGATAGCCTTCATTTGCCAGACGTTTGGCGATTGCTTGACCAATCCCACGGCTAGCGCCTGTCACTAATGCAATACGTTGAGTCATATACTTCCTTGGTTTTTTTATTGGGCTGATAATTGTTGTTTTATATTATCTAGTTTGGCCACTGTATCGGTCGCTAGAGTGTTAATTTTCTGCGCTTGACGTTTGGCTAGTCCTGTCAGCACGCTACCACTGCCACATTCGATTTGTAAGCTGACTTGCGCGTTTGCTAAATTATTCTCAATAGTCGACCATAACACGGGCATATTGAGCTGCTCAATCAAGGCTTGTTTGATTGCGGTCACATCGTTTTCCACTCGCGCATGGCGATTTTGTATCACCGGAATGCTGGGTGGGTTAAATGTCACGGTTTCTAATTCTGCGGCAAGCTTATCGGTGGCAGGCGTCATCAGCTGGCAATGTGACGGTACACTGACTTTTAGCGGCATGCTTTTTTTACCGAGTGAAGCAATTTTCTCTGACGCTAAATCCACGCCTGCCACATTGCCTGCAATCACCACTTGCCCTGGCGCGTTAAAATTGGCTGGGCTGACCACTGCCTGCGCATGCGCCGCTACCACAGCATCACATATTTGTTGTACATCTTCATCAGGCAGACCTAAAATCGCCGCCATTTTGCCTGTTTGTGATTGCATGGCGGCGCTCATATACTGGCCACGATGATGCACCAGCTTTACCGCATCTGCCAAACTCAACACCCCAGCGGCACACAGCGCACTGTATTCACCCAGTGAATGCCCGGCAACATATGCCGGCTGTAAATCAAGCTCATCGCGCAGCACCCGCCAAATTGCCATACTAGCGGTCAATAGTGCAGGTTGGGTATACGCAGTATCATCTAAAGACGCGGCACCTGACGCCCCTTGGCATATCGCCCACAAGTCAAACCCAAGCGCTTTTGAGGCTTCATCAAACGTTGCTTTGACAGTAGGATACTGGGCTGCCCAATCGTTTAGCATGCCCACACTCTGCGAGCCTTGTCCTGGGAAAATCACCGCATATTTCATAGATGTAGCATTGTGTTGTGATGAAGTGGCTGGTTGATTTGCGCTGGTTTGGCTTTGCATTGGGTTATCCATAATGTCCTAACTTATTATATTTTACTGCCTATGTTGTAATGCTTATGTTGTATTGCGTCTACTAGACTGCTAAAAAATACGGTTAAAAAATTTGCTTAGGCGATTTTTTGGTCGATTACTTTACCAAATGTTATCGGCAAAATCAAAATGTGTCAGTAGCTTGGATTGACGTTATAGTCTTATCAAACTTGGCTGGCAATAATATAACCTACTATCCAGCAAGCAGGCAAAAGTAAGCTAGCAAATTTATGTGTACAATTGTACTCTGATTATTATGGCATATTGAAAAAAAAATTCTAGCTTTTTCTTTGGGGTATTTTTACATCAAAAACAAGTAAAAAAAGGCTGATGAATCATCATCAGCCTTTTTGGTGCTTAGCCAATGCATACTAAGCCATGTCAAAGCCCTACATTTTGCGTTAATTATTCAGCAACGGCTGCTACTTTGAATAATTGACGACCACGGTAAAAACCGTCTTTGGTCGCATGGTGACGGATGTGTTTTTCACCGGTAGTTGCATCTACAGCAACAGCATTGATTGTGATGCGGTCGTGTGAACGACGCATATCACGGCGTGAACGGCTTTTACGGTTTTGTTGAACAGCCATGAGGTTAGCTCCTGTGCTTCTCGCTATTAAAACATCGTTCCCTTAACCTCATTACATCATCATGCAAACAACTTGATATCGATATTTGGCATGGATATAAGGCAAACTATTGGAACAGACAATCAGATAAATTTATAAACGCCATATTATACGTAAAAAAACCCATTTAGCAAAGCCTTAACCGACATTTAGTGGCAAGTTTTTGTTACTACGTGTATGACAGCGTATATACTGGCGTTGTTCTTTTTAACTTTTTAAGCTTGCCAGTACCGCAAACGGATTTTCTTTTTCCGCCACTGCCTCTGGCAACTCGCCGACCTCAGTGACTGCCATTTCGCAGTCATCATGCTTGGGCGCTAATGGCAAATCAACCAATAACTCATCTTCAATCATCGGTAATAGCCACAGTTTATTGTCATCCGTTAGCTCATCAACCAGGATGATTTCTGTGCCTTCATCAAGCAATGCGACGTGATTTTCATCTTCAAGTAGCGCAAGCTCACTATCGACATCTAGACTCACTGCGACGGGGTCTAGGCAGCGCTGGCAGGTTTGCCAAAGCACGCCCGTGGTGTGTAGTTGCCAAAATACCACGTCCCCTTTTTTCTGAATATCTAGTATCACATCCAGTGGCTGATCGTTGTCATGATGTTCATCACCCAAGGCATAGATACGTGGTAAATCCTTGAGACTCACCTCGCCTTCCCAGTGATAATGGTTATCGTTGTTATACTCCCAACGTGCCAAATCAATAAACTTGACCAAGCTGGCACTAGAGCCAATCTCACTGGTGGTGTTATTGGCGGTTTTGGATGGGGCAGTTGTTGGTACATCTTGCGATGATTGTGCTGGCACGTTTGATGAAGAATGTAGCGTCATTTCACCGCTCCTTTCAGTTATATTGCGTTGTAGTATAAAGCATACTGACGTCCATTGCATGGTAGCATGTTGTTGGCGTGATTTCCTAGTCGATGCGGGCTGTTAAATTGTATAATAGCAATTTTTATCAACCCTACTTTTGCTATGTCCACACACCTATCGCCACTATCTGCACAAATATCATTACCAACCCTTGCTATTTTTCCCTTTATGACGCTGCCTTTTGTCAGTCAATTCGCGGTGGCGCCTGTGTTAGCCAGTGATGTTGACACGACTGTGATTGACCAAAAAAGTGCGCAGTTAGCATTAAAGGTTAATTTTTTGCCCGTACTCGCCAGTATATCAAAGACAAAAAATCGCCCTTTGACTGACTATCAATGGGTATCGGTGGAAGCATTACAAGTGCAATGGCTAATGGGTTGGTTCAAACTGTGGTTTTTCCATCATGATACGATTTTGGTCAAAGGCGAGCATGAGCCTGAATATTTTGCCGCGACCGATACTGAGCCTGCCAAAATTGTGTTTGCGCATGGATTTTTTGCCAGTTCCTTGCATGAAATTAGCCATTGGTGTATGGCAGGTCAAAAACGCCGATTGCTCAATGACTTTGGCTACTGGTATGCGCCCGATGGACGTAATGAGCAGCAGCAGCAACAGTTTGAACAAGTAGAAATCCTGCCGCAAGCGATTGAATGTTTATTGACGCTGGCTTGCAACAAACCCTTTAGTGTGTCTAAAGATAATTTGTTTGCTGATTTTGATACCAGTCAGAGCACTTTTGAAGCCGATGTACAAGCCCAAGCGGTAAAGTTTTGGCAAACGGGGCAAAAACTATCAACCGATGCCAAAGTGTTGCTAAGCCAGTTAACCAAACTGCGTCCGCTACCATTGACCGCGTTTGATATCTATCATAATTTTATCAAAGTGAATTTTTATCAAAGCGAATTAAATCAATAAAAAAGGCAGTCATTGAACACTGCCTTTTTATTGGGGATAAAAACTTAATCTTCTTTATATTTTTCATGACAGGATTTACAGCTAGCGCCCAAATCACCAAATTGGGTTTTGATGCCATCAACACTGGTTGCAGTCGCAGCGGCGGCATTGAGGGCACTGGCAGCGGTTTTAAATTTATCAATCTGCTGTTGGAACCCTGCAGCATCGCGCCAAATTTCATCTTTTGCTTCACCGCCCTTAGCTGTCTCTGGATAATGCACCCAAGGATTTTGGTTAAGTTTCTCGGCAGCGGCTTTGACTTGCGCGGCATCAAATTTGCTTGGATCTTTGACCATGGCACCAATGGTTTGGTTGGTTTTTTTCCAATCTTTCATGATTCTTTCACGCGCTTTTTTGTGGTCTTCTGGCGTCATGTTAGGGTCAACTGCCGTGGTCGAGGTTGTCGTGGTACTTACCGTAGCGGTTGCAGTTGCACCATTGGCGCTAGCGGTAACTGTGGTAGCAGGCGCTGAAGCAGTAGTTGTGGTTGTGGTTTCTGTTTTTTTATTACAGCCTACCAGCGCCATCGCAACGATTAATGGGGTGGCAAATTTTAATGCAGTCGACATCGTCCTTTCCTTCCGTGTTTTTGGTTTATATGAATTAAATAATTAATGTTATTATCAGAGTGTGGATTAATCATCTCTAAGGATTTTAACAAGTATTGGCAAAAAAATTATTATGATTTGGTAACTAAGCCTAACCACTGTGCCTAACCACTATGTGAGATAGGGTGTGGTTTTTTGATTAAGTGCTTTGTAATTTGATTGCTTTGCCTTGGGTTTTGATTGGCTTGCCTTGTAGGACGGCTTGGGCGATTTTGATATGTTTAGGGTCATGAAAACCTGTGATGTGATACAAGGTTAGACCGTCAGCATTGTAGATGGTCATCCCATCAGTGGTCGGCTCAATGCTATCGCTAGGCAATAATTGATAGCTTGTGACTTTAGCACCTTGGTGATGGCTAAAACCCTGTTGGGTCAGTCGCAGCTCACCCCCTGCTAAAGTCGCCACCTCTTTTTTTCGGTTGAATGATTGCCACACAATACTTGTGATGATGGCTAGTAAAATCATAAGCGAGCCGATGGCAACTGATAGCATTTTAAATACCATCAATAGCCCTACCCCGGCAATAGCGATACCCACCCACAGTATTTGGGTCAGCTTGTTTGATGTCACCGCTTGACTTTGCAAACCAATGGTAACGCCTGTCTCGGTGACTTTTAACATAATCATCTCTATGACAATTAAAAGGGCGTATGCGCTACGCCCTTACTAGCCCAGCCTGTTTTGTTAGGCTATTTTACCAACCTAGTACCGCTTGTTGTTCAGCAATCAGCTGTTTGATGCCTTCTTCGGCAATTGCTAGCATTTCGTCCACTTGGGCACGGGTGAACGGTTTTTCTTCGGCAGTGCCTTGAATCTCGATAAACTCGCCTTTTTGCGTCATCACGACGTTAAGATCTGTGTCACAGCTTGAATCTTCGCTATAGTTCAAATCCAAGAGTACTTCACCATTTTTGATACCCACAGAGACCGCTGCTACCAAGCCAACCAAAGGATCGGCTTTAAGTTTTTTGGCGGCTTGCAGTTTTTCTAACGCATCGACCAATGCCACAGCTGCACCTGTGATACTGGCAGTACGGGTACCGCCATCGGCTTGCAGCACGTCACAGTCGATATGGATGGTATTTTCCCCAAGCTTTTCAAGATCGACCATCGCCCGTAGGCTACGACCAATCAACCGCTGAATCTCTTGGGTACGACCTGATTGTTTACCTTTGGCGGCTTCGCGTTGGGTACGCTCGTGGGTCGCACGTGGCAACATACCGTATTCAGCGGTAATCCAGCCCTTACCTGTGCCTTTGAGCCAGCGCGGTACTTGGGTTTCGATACTGGCGGTACATAGCACTTTGGTGTCACCATAGCTGACCAATACGGCGCCTTCGGCATGTTTGGTAAAGTTACGCACAAAACTAATTGGGCGAAGTTGGTTGTTTTCACGATTATCGATACGCATAAGATTCCCTAAAAGACCGACTTGACGGTTTGGTAGATAGTTTTTAAGCAATGGGCAAAAATTACAGTGGTTTTATGCTACCTTGCCAACCCAGTTTTAGCAAGACAATTCCGTCGGCAACATGGCAGGTTGCTATTCAAGCCCTTCGCGCTTACGTAGCTCTTTACGTAAAATCTTACCAACATTGGACTTGGGTAGACTATCGACAAATTCGACATAGCGGGGGCGTTTATAGCCACTTAAGTGCTGTTTACCAAACGCCAGTAGCTGCTCAGCGGTGACGCGGTTGTGTTTTCTGACCACGAATATTTTAGGCTCTTCCCCGCGCGTCGCGCTTGGTACGCCAATCGCCACACACTCGAGCACATCGGCATGCTCGAGCATCACTGACTCAATCTCATTGGGGTAGACATTAAACCCTGACACCACAATCATGTCTTTTTTACGGTCAACGATTTTGATAAAACCGCGCTCATCAATGATGCCAATATCGCCCGTGCGCAAATAGCCTGTGGCGGTAAACGCATTAGCGGTCTCAACCGGTAGATTGCGATACCCCACCATCACTTGCGGGCCTTTGACGGCGATTTCTCCGCGTTCACCAATGCGCACAGGTTGGTCGTTGTTGTCCAATAAGATGATGTCAGTGGCAGGGGTTGGTAGCCCGACTTTGTTGGTAAATTCTGCGATAGTTAATGGATTAAAGGTAATCACAGGTGCGGTTTCTGAAAGCCCATACCCTTCGATAATCGGTAACCCTGTGATGGTATGCCATTTTTTGGCAACACTGGGGAGAATTGCCATGCCGCCGCCAATGGTGGCTTTGAGTTGGGAAAAATCGAGCCTTCGAAATTCAGGATGCTGTATCAAGGCGCTAAATAGCGTATTAACCCCCAAAATAAAATGCGGCGGTGTACGCCTTAGCGTATTAACCATTTCATTGATATCACGTGGATTGGGCACGAGTCTTGAGGCAAACCCACGGTACAAAATAAAGACACAGCAAATGGTGAATGAAAATACATGATACAGTGGCAACGACGCCAAAATAATATCTTCCTGCCCTTCTTCATCGTACGCGCTGCGAATCAACGCATCGATTTGCAGCAAATTGGCAATCACATTGCCATGACTGAGCATCGCGCCTTTTGCCGTCCCTGTGGTACCACCGGTATATTGAATTAATACGATATTCGATAACGTGAGATTTGGCCGTTGATAAGCCTTGCTAGCGCCCGCTAATAACTGACTAAAATAAATCCAATTACCTTTTGGCGGCAAATCGGTGGTCGCTGAGACCAGATTGATTAACGCGCCTTTGAGCTTACCTTTTAAATCGCCCAACCGACAGATGATTAAATGATGTAAATCGCGGTTAAGGTTATCGGCAATGTCTTTATAGGTATAAATAAATTTATCTAAAATAAACAACGCCTTGATATCGGCATCATCCATTTGATGCTCAAGCTCGCGACTGGTGTAAGATGGGTTCATACTCACCAATACCATGCCAGCACGGATGACGCCAAGGGTAATCACAGGATATTGCAAAATATTGGGCAACATCACGCCAATGGCATCGCCGACCTTGAGCCCTAACTGCTGCAGATAAATGGCAACTTTTAGACTCAGTTTATCTAACTGTTCGTAAGTAATCTGCTGATCATCGTAGTAATACGCCACTTGCCGCGCATGTTTAGCAAACCCCGCTTCTAACATGTCAATTAGCGACGTTTGTTCATCTGGCATATCGATGGTACTACAAATATTATAGCGCTCGTAGCTAATCAGCCACGGTTGCTGATTTTCTTCCCATTCATACATCTCATGCATCGGGCGCTCATTGATTGGTGAAATAGCGTCATCCATAAACTCAGTATTGCTCATAACAGCCTATTGGTATTCCCAATTTTATAAGGTTAGTTGGGCGCGATGCAATAAAAAACCCAACTAATCTGATATAGAAAAGCTGGGTTTTGGCAACAAGCGTTAGCTTACTTTTTTTCTTCAAGTTTACGCAGTTCTTTACGCAGGATTTTGCCAACGTTTGATTTTGGCAATTCATCCACAAACTCAACTTTACGCGGACGTTTATAACCCGTTAACTCGCTTCGCGCATATTGCAGCAACTCTTCCTCGGTGAGGCTTGGGTCTTTACGTACCACAAACGCTTTTGGTACTTCACCGCTTTTTTCGCTCGGCACCCCAATCACCCCGACTTCCAACACTTTGGGATGCGCCGCCAGTACTTCTTCAACTTCGTTTGGATAGACGTTAAATCCTGATACCAAAATCATGTCTTTTTTACGGTCAACGATTTTGAAGTAGCCTTGCTCATCAATGACAGCGATGTCACCGGTTTTGAAATAACCGTCTGCTGTCATTACTTCTGTAGTGGCTTCAGGACGCTGCCAGTAGCCTTTCATCACTTGTGGACCTTTAACTGCAATCTCACCACGCTCACCTGCTGCGACTTCATTGCCGTTGTCATCGAGCAGTTTGATATCGGTGTTGGGCATCGGGATACCAATTTTGGCACTAAATTGCTCTTGTGCCAAGGGGTTTAGGGTGGCAACGGGTGAAGTTTCGGACAAACCATAGCCTTCTAGGATATTGGTACCTGTAATACGTTTCCACTCTTCAGCGGTTGAAGGCAATACCGACATACCACCGCCTAGCGACAAACGCAATTTGCTGTGGTCTAATGCGCGAAAACCGGCGTGGTGCGCCAAGCCATTAAATAATGTGTTCACCGCAGGGAAGAACACTGGCTTATATTTTGCTAATTCTTTGACAAAACTGTCCATGTCACGGGGGTTTGGAATCAATACACCGGTAAAGCCCATGTTCATACATAGTAGCGCACAGGCGGTAAATGAGAAAATATGATAGAGCGGTAAGGCAATGACGACGTACTCACCCACCATTTGATTGGGGAACACTTGTCTGGCGAACTCTTGGCACTGTAGCATATTGGATACCAAGTTACTGTGGGTAAGCATCGCACCTTTGGCAACCCCTGTGGTGCCGCCAGTGTACTGTAGTACCGCAATATCACTGCCTTTGATACCTTCTGGTCGCTGATAGCGACTGGCAGACGCTTGCTTGATTACACTCTTAAATGTCACATGCCCGTCAATTTGCCAAGCAGGAATAGCTTTTTTGACATATTTGACCACGGTATTGACGAGCATACCTTTGAAGGTACCCATCAAATCACCGATTGAACAGACGATAACGTGATCAACCATTTTTTTGCCGATATCTTGATAGGTTTTGGCAAAGTTTTCAACGATAAATAACGCTTTGGCTTGCGAGTCTTCTAACTGATGGGCTAATTCATGAGCGGTGTATAGTGGGTTGACATTAACTAAGATAAAACCTGCGCGGATGATACCAATCATACACACTGGGTATTGCAAGATATTTGGCATCATCACCGCAACGGTATCGCCTTTTTTTAGACCCAAACCCTGCAAATACGCCGCGATTTGGCGGCTATAAGTATCTAGCTGACGATAGGTCATGCTACTACCCATACACACAAAGGCATCACTACCATTGAATTGTTCGAAATTCTTTTCAAAAACATTCATTAGGTTAACTTCGTCACCGGGCATTTGCATGTTATAGTTCATGCCGTAATGCTGGTAAGTCTTTAACCAAGGTTTCTCATGATGATCGGTAAGCTTTGGCGCATGTGGCTGCGCTTCCCTATTATCGACGGGAGTATCGACGGGAGTATCGATAGGCGCATTGTATTGGGTATTGTTGTCAGGGGTTTGAGCTGAGGTGGTTGATTCATTCATGAGAAATGTTTTCCTTAGGTATGCGGTCTATCAGCGGATAGCATATTGATAATTAAAAGAATTTTTATAAAAAGGTCCATCCCACTACTAAAAATTATATTAAAAATCGCGGCCAAATGTGTTATTAACATACTAAATATTTACTCAATTCTCAAGCCTATTCTCTGTACTTATGGGATGATAAAAATGATTTCGCATCGAAATAGTTGTCCATTATTTAACCGTTAAAGCGGTTACAGAGTCCAATTGTCTTTAAAAGGCATTTTTGCGACACATTTTGACGTGTAAAACTGGGCAAATTTGCCATGTCATGGATTAATACTTGTTTTTCTACTCTCAAGCTTTATGATATTTTCTCATACTTCTTATCTCTCTTTTGCACTTTCTTTTACTCTTTTATTTTTCGTCATTGATTAAGTAACCATTATGTCTGATACCCTTGTAGCAAAAATTACCAAACCAAACGATTTGAACAACCCCACTCGCTCAGTCGCTGAATTTACCGAAAACGCGTATCTGAACTACGCGATGTACGTCATCATGGACCGGGCATTGCCACACGTTGCCGACGGGTTAAAACCTGTGCAGCGCCGTATCGTGTATGCGATGAGCGAGCTTGGGCTCAAAAATACTGCCAAACCCAAAAAATCAGCGCGCACTATCGGTGACGTCATTGGTAAATACCATCCGCATGGCGACTCCGCCTGTTATGAAGCCATGGTGTTGATGAGTCAGCCGTTTAGCTACCGTTATCCACTCATTAGCGGTCAAGGCAACTTCGGCTCGCCCGACGATCCAAAATCCTTCGCTGCGATGCGCTATACTGAAGCCAAGCTATCGGCTTATGCCAATACCTTGCTAAACGAGCTTGGTCAAGGCACTGTCGATTGGCAAGACAACTTTGACGGCACCTTGCAAGAACCCGTCACCTTGCCTGCCCGCCTACCGAACATCTTGCTCAACGGCACAACCGGCATTGCGGTCGGTATGGCAACCGATATTCCGCCGCATAACTTGTCTGAAGTGGTCAAAGGCTGTATTGCGCTACTTAAAAAACCCACAATGACGGAAAAAGAGCTGGCAAAGTACATCCCTGCACCCGATTTGCCGACCAAAGCAGAAATCATCACCTCGCCTGAGGATTTGCTACAGCTATATAAAACGGGTCGTGGTAGCTACAAAATGCGTGCTACTTATCATGTCGATGACAAAGAAAAAAACTTAGTCATCATCGATGCGCTACCCTATCAAATCTCCGGCAATAAAATCATTGAGCAAATTGCCAATTTAATTAATGCCAAAAAATTGCCTTGGGTAACTGACATCCATGACGAATCCGACCACCAAAACGCTTGCCGTATCGTGCTTGAGCTGCGCTCTAACCGTGTTGATATCGAGCCGATGATGAGCCATTTGTTTGCCAGTACCGACCTTGAGAGTAATTACCGCGTTAATCTCAACATGATTGGCACCAATGGCAAACCCCAAGTCAAATCACTGCTTACCATCCTCACCGAATGGCTGTCTGTGCGCCGAGATACCGTCACGCGCCGTCTGCAATATCGCTTGGATAAAATCGAGCAGCGTCTGCATATCTTGGCAGGTTTGCTGATTGCCTATCTTCATATTGATGAGGTCATCCGTATCATCCGTGAGGAAGACGACCCAAAAGCAGAATTGATGACGCGCTATGATTTAACTGAAATCCAAGCCAACGCGATTTTGGATATTCGTCTGCGTCAATTGGCACGCCTTGAAGAAATTGAGCTCAAACGTGAACAAAGTGACTTAGAAGCAGAAAAATCCCAAATCGAAGCATACTTGAACAACCCAGATAAATTGACGGGCTTAATGATTGAAGAGCTCACTGCCGATATGAAAGAGCATGGCGACAAACGCCAATCGCCAATTGTGGAACGCACGGAAGCTACTGCGCTTAAAGAAACTGACCTAGCCCCAAGCGAGCCTGTGACGGTCATCGTGTCAAAATCAGGCTGGATTCGCTCCGCCAAAGGGCACGATGTCGATGCCGCCAATATGAATTACCGTTCGGGCGATGCCTACCTTGCCCATGCGCAAGGCAAATCCAATGAAAAAGTCTATCTCATGGATAACACCGGTCGCAGTTATCGCCTCGATGCCCATACTTTGCCCTCTGCTCGGGGGCAAGGCGAGCCGCTCACAAGCCTGCTAAAACCCACGGGCGGAGCAAGTTTTGTCAATGTACTGATGGGACAAGATGACAGTAAGCTCATCATGGCAAGCTCGCAAGGCTATGGCTTTATCAACACCTTTGCTGATCTTGATACCAACCAAAAAGCGGGCAAAAATGTGATTAATTTTGATGACGCCTTTAGTTTAATAACCCACCAAATTGGTGAGCAAGATACGCTAGTTGGCGTGGTCAGCTCGGCAGGGCATTTGCTGGTATACCCATTGACTGAGTTACCGATGATGAAAAAAGGCAAAGGCAACAAGCTGATTGATTTAAAAGACGGTGACAGCGTGGTCGCCATCACGACGTTTAGCGAAGGGGATAGTTTGTCATTGGACAGTGGTAAACGAACCTTGACGCTCAAACCGATGGATATTGCCAATTTTATGGGTACACGCGGTCGACGCGGCGCACTCTTGCCAAAAGGGTTTCAAAAAGTGAGTGGGGTTCAAAAAATCTAATGGATAAACAATTAGATTTTGACTATATTCGCTTTGAATGGGACATTAGTAAAAATACTAGTAATCAAACCAAACATGGATTATCCTTTGAATTAGCGATTTATGCGTTCTTTGATGAACAGGGTTTTAGTGAAAGACATCAAATTGTCGATGGTGAACAGCGTTGGCGTACTGTGGGTATGATTGATGGTTGTGTGGTTGTTTTTGTGGGGCATTTGACCCATTATGATGATAAAGATACTGAGGTTGTAAGGATAATTACTGCCCGCAAAGCAACCAAACAAGAAGAGAGAGAATACTATGGCTACCGTTAGCATGACATTTAAAAAAGGGGAACGACCACCTGCATTAACTGCTGAGCAAAAAGCGATGCTTACTCGGTTAAAAGCAATTCCCGATAGTGAGATTGATACCAGTGATGATTGGGGCGATTTGGAAGCCTTAACCATTGAATCAGATAAGCATTTGGTTGAAGACTTTGCTAAAGTCTGCGAAAGCCAACGCCTGAGCATGAATGAGGTGATTAATCAGTTGATGCAGTCGTATGTTAAACAATTTGGCACAGCTTAGTGCTATTTGATAACGTTTAATAGCTGAATACTGTCAATTTTATGCGCGTGCGTGGCACTCCTGCCAAAAAGGTTTCAAAAGGTGAGTAAGATAGAAAAAGTGGTTTGAAGACTTAAATTTTAGTTTATAAAAAAATTTTGGAAAATGTGAGTTTGATTATGGCAAAAAATGTTGTTGAAGCTTTTAACGAATTTTTAAAAGATAAAGTTAATATAGATAAAAGTAAAAGCGATACCGCAAAAGCTAGTAGAGATTGGCTAATTAATAAAATTAATAACTTCCCACAAAATGATTTAAGCTTTCCTTTATTATATGAAGCAAGTCATTTAAATTATGGTTCTTTTGAAAGAAAAACTAAAACACGCCCACTGGATGATATAGATATTATGATTTGTCTTAATGCAGATGGATGGTCATATTTTGAAAATAGTGTAGATGATATTACATTACGACCACCTTCAAATTATTCAGGAAGATTAAACGCTTTTAAAAGTACAGTGCAATGGCAGGAAAACAATCTAAGTTCAACTAGAATTTTAAATAGGTTTATTAAAAACTTAAATACCATTAGTCAATATAGTAAGGCAGAAATTAAAAAAAACGGTGTTGCAACTGTTTTAAAACTTACTTCCTATGATTGGAATTTTGACATAGTTCCATGTTTCAGAACAGCCGTAGATTACTATGATAAAAGTTATTATTTAATTCCAAATGGGAACGGTAACTGGAAAAAAACTGATCCAAGAGTAGATAGGGCAAGACTACAAAGCATTAATCAAGCTTGTAATGGGAAAGTATTAAATGTCATTAGACTTTTTAAGTTTTGGAATCAGATACCCTATAAATCAAAATTATCATCTTCTTATTTATTGGAAACAATGATAAGTAATTACTATCAAGAAATTATTAATCAAGGCTTACAAAATGATGTCACCGTTTATCCAGATATCGAATTTGTAAAGGTTGCAAACTATATTATACAGAATATCTATAATATTGTTTCCGACCCCAAAAATATTGATGGAAATATAAATATTATATCTTACTCAGAACAATTAGCAGTTAAAATTCGTCTAGAAAGAGATTTAGAAAAATCAAGAAATGCTAGAATTTTGGAATCCAATGAGAAACAAGAGGAATCTATAAAATTATGGCGAGAAATTTTTGGTGAACAATTCCCAAATTATGGATAAAAAAATATAATATGACTAATATTGCCGAAAATCAAAATAAAGATAAAAATATCAATAAGCTAAAAGCACAACGACAAGCATATTCTGAAGTAAAATTTTTAATGATAATAAGTCTTATCATTGGAGTAGTTGTACCATGTATAGTTTCATTTTTTACGTTTTTTATGAATAGTAATTATTTTTCATCTTTAATAGGATTTCAAAAACAAGATTTAGGGTATTTTTCTGCCCTAATTGGGATTATATCCACATTCTTTATTGAGTTATTGAGTAGGATTATTTTTTCTAATAAGGAACAAGCAGCTAAGATTCAGGAATGTTTTGATACAGATGTTTTTGATTTAGATTGGGATAATGTCGTTGTGGGAAGTCGTCCAGATATAGGAATAATTGCTGAAAAAAGTAGTAAATTTGATAGAAAAAATCCTAACTATACTGGTTTTTATGACTGGTATACTCCTAAAGCTGCAAATTATACCTATCCACATTCTATTGTATTATGTCAGCAACAAAATCTTTGCTGGGATAACTATTTAAGAAAACCACTCATTTATTATAGTTTTTTATCCTGTATAGGTATTATTTTATTTATAATTATTTTAGGAACAGTTAATAATACAAATTTTAGAGACTTCTTAACTAATATTTTATCGCTTTTAATTCCAGTTATTCTATATTTTTATAAATTAATAATAGAGCATAAAGATTCTATAAATGAGAATGAAAGGCTACAAACAATAAATGAACAGATGAGAGAAGATATTAGAAATAACTCATCTAATGATGAAATAATTGCTAGATGCAGAATGATGCAATCATCTATTTACTCTTATAGGAAAAATGCTAGACCAATACCAAATTGGTTTCATAAAAAAACTAAAAACAAGCAAGAAAATATTTCTAATATTAGGGTAGAAGACTTTATCGAATTTTAAATATGTTAACAATAAAACTTCTTAATTTATAGAATAATAATATCCTCAGCTACTTTCAAGCTTCAAAGCTTTGGATAAACAATTTCATTGGCTAGAGCGATTTTCATACACTATTTCAATAATAATCCCGTGATAAATCAACACAAAAACCGCCTTTAACCGTTGGTAGAAAATCGCTATGCTCTGCCAACTTTGCAATCAAAATCAAACTTTTTATGTACGAATTCGTATTCCAAGACATCAAAACCCATATCGTTAGCTTCACAGGCTTAGAGCGAGATGCCCTGCATATCTATGTCGGTATTGGGGTATTTCTTATCACAAGTCTACTCTTTAAAAATCACCGCTACCGTTGGCTTATCGCCTTATTTACGGTGATTGCTGCTGCCAGCATGGGTGAAGTGCTAGACAGACATGACCAGCTTATAATTGACAAGCACTGGTACTGGCAAGGCAGTGTGCATGATATAGTAAACACCTGCTTTTTCCCCACTCTTTTTACCTTGATACTCACCTTTACCCATTTTTTTGAGCGAAACTTTGAGCGAAATATTGCCCAAGCTCATGGTTCAAAACGTTAATTGGCTATCAACTTTTAGCAAAATTTTGGTTCAATCTTGGCAAACTCTGTGATTCGGGGTAAAGTAACCTCATTTTTCACAGTATTTTTAAAATGACAGTATTTTAAAATTAGCTCTCTCGCATGTATGGACAGCCAACCCCTTATGAATCCGCAATTACAACTTTTGCATCCTTATCCGTTTGCCAAGATGGCAACGTTGCTACAAGGCATCACCCCAAACCCCAACTATGCCCCGATTAAACTGGGTATCGGTGAGCCGCAGCACACACCGCCACAGTTTGTGTTAGATGTCATCAAAGACAATCTGGCTAAAATCCAAAATTACCCCACCACCAACGGTTTGCCTGAGCTGCGCCAAGCGATTGCCGATTGGGTACAGCGCCGTTTTCAGATCAAACAATTAAATGCCGACACCCAAGTATTACCGGTGATGGGTACGCGTGAGGCGCTATTTAGTTTTGTACAAGCGGCATTTGACCGTGAGGATAGCAAACGACCTTACGTAGTGATGCCCAATCCGTTTTATCAGATTTATGAAGGCGCGACGCTGCTCGCTGGTGGACAGCCATATTTTGTCAATTGTACCGCCGACAATAACTTTGTCGGTGATTATGACAGCGTGCCAAGCGAGGTTTGGGAGAAGACCCAACTGGTCTTTGTGTGTAGTCCAAACAACCCAACTGGCTCAGTGATGGATATGGCGCAGTGGCAACGACTTATAGAATTGTCAGATAAATACGGCTTTATCCTAGCCAGTGACGAGTGCTACAGTGAGCTATATTTTGAGGTGCCACCAATTGGACTACTTGAAGTCTGCGCCAAACTCGGACGCGATGATTTTGCCAATTGCGTGGTGTTTCATTCGCTGTCAAAACGCTCCAATCTACCTGGCATGCGCTCAGGATTTGTGGCAGGTGATGCCAAGCTACTAGCGCCGTATGCCCAGTACCGCACTTATCAAGGCTGTGCGATGCCGATTCATCATCAGCTCGCTTCGATTACCGCGTGGCAAGATGAAGCCCATGTGGCAGAAAACCGCAAACTATATCGCCAAAAGTTTGATTTATGGATGGACAAGCTGTCAGACAAATTACCCCTACGCCGTCCTGATGCCGGTTTTTATTTTTGGTTGCCGGTACAAGATGATGAGCAGTTTGTCAAAGTGATTTATGAACAGCTAAATATCCATGCGCTCGCAGGGCGTTACCTATCTCGCGATACGCCCCCATACCAAAACAACAGCGGTAACGCTGGCAAAAACCATGTGCGCATGGCATTGGTCGCAGATATCGCACAAAGCAGCGAGGCGATTGACCGATTGCTGACTTTAGACTTATCAAATTTGGTGTGATTTTTCATAAAAAAGTGATGGATAGCTACCATCACTTTTTTTGACTTTTTGTAAGCCTTCCGCTTGTAAAGATTCAACGTGCAACGACGGCTAGTCTTCAAGATTTTTTAGCAGGGTACTGACCTGTGCCAAGCGCTTGCGTTTTTGGTGGATATCATGGCTGACAAAGATATCATCGGTTTCAGGTAGCATAAACCAATCTGGGTGGCGAAACGTGTTCTCAATATCTTGTAAGCCACTTTCCCAGTGTTCTTGCATGGTTGAGCCGCTAAACTCATAGTCTTTATAGCCGCGCTCGTAAGTCTTTTTGTGATAAATCAGATGAATCACGTTTTTGACACCGACTTCCGTCATTTCGCGGGCTTTGTTGACGCACAGTTCTTCAACTTTATCAATTTTGGCATCGTCATCGATGATTTTGAGTAACTCTTTGATAAGGCGCGTATAACGCAGCTTTTGCGCCATAAAGTCAGTAACCATGCGGGTTTTGCTAGAGTATTGAATGTCTTTGATGCGCTCGTCAATCTCCATCATATTCTCTGGCACCGTGCCCTTGGCATTCCACAAATCCACTTGGAAAATCAATTGCTTGAGGTGCTCTTCATGGCTTAAGATTTCATTGAGCGGCGTGTTGGACACCAATCCGCCATCCCAATAATACTCCCCATCAATCTCAACCGCTGGAAAACCTGGCGGCAGTGCGCCCGATGCGATGAAGTGATCGTAGCGCAGTTCTTCGTTTTCATTGCTAAAAATAGCAAAGTTACCGTTTCGCACATTGACCGCAGACACCGATACCTTCATCCGATTGACGTCATTGACCAGTTTTAAATCACAATAACGCTCAAGGGTCTCGCGCAGCTTGTCGGTGGTATAATAGCTTAAGTGATTGGGGGTGGTGTCATACGGCACAAAATAACGCGGTTTAAAAAAGCCACGCTGTCCTTCAATCATGGTTTGCCAAGCCTCAGCGGTAGATTCCATCACCCGCAGCTGCTGCTTTAAAAAGCCATTTTCAAATATCCAAGGCATAAAATGGCTTACCATGTCAATTTTGCTGAGTTTATCTAGCTCATTGGCCGTTTGACGGTAGACATTCATCCCCGCAGGGGTGTAGTTACGATGGGTGATGGTGTTCCAAAACCCTTGCAGCGCCGCCAAGCGGTTCTCTGGACGGTTACCTGCGATGATGGCGGTATTGAGCGCGCCGATTGAAATACCTGAAATACGGTCGATTTTGATGCCTTGTTTATGTAGCCCTTCATAAATCCCTGCTTGGTAGGCACCGAGCGCACCGCCACCTTGGAGCAGCAACGACACGCTATCGTATTGTTTGACCAATTCTTTGAGCGGTGGCGTGCCTTGTGGGGTGGGTTGATTGGGGTTTGGGTTTGGTGGCTCTATCGCCTTGAGTGGTGATAAATTATCAGGTGATGGCTTAGATGGTTGCGCAGGTGTGGGGATGGTTTTTCTAGTTGACATAATAATCTCATCATCCGTAAGTATAGTGGTTTTTATCTAGCATAGAATATATATCACTCAAGTATTGTAGCAAGATTTTATAGCGACAAAATGATATATACGTGACTTTTTTGATGATTTTGTCATTCATGAACCTTTGATTAAACAGCAACATTGTTGCTTAAATCTCTATGTCGTATCAAGGTGAATAAGCGCAATTTTCAAAAAACTGACTGTTGTATTAAAAAAAGCAGCGGCGCCGTCATTGGGGTATTTGGGGCATGGAAATTTGAAGCCTAGCTATCTGAAGCCTAGCTATTTAGAGCGTATGCACTACGCCCTTATCTTTTTAGCTAACAATTTGCCGTTTAAAATTTACCGTTTAAATGGACAGTTAATCGCCCAAATGTACGTCTTTGACAATCACTTGCTGATGGATGGGGAAATTACCCAACGTTGCCCCTGCTTTACGGTCAGCAAAATAATGTTGCAGCGTTTCAATGACATTTTGGAATGCCAAGTCTTCCCACGGGATGTCTTCTTCGGCAAACAACGCACATTCTAGGCTCTCGATGCCCACCCCAAATTTGCCATCTTTGAGCGAGCCGATAAACATCACATGAATCTGTCCGATATCGGGTATGTCGTATAGACAATATAACTCTAATGCACTGCCGATGGCTTCGGCTTCTTCAAAACACTCACGATTGCCGCCATCTTTCATGGTCTCGCCAAGCTCCATAAAGCCTGCGGGCAACGTCCAATAACCATGCCGCGGTTCAATCGCGCGGCGACAGAGCAAAACCTTACCTTCATGAATGAGTAAACAACCATTGATGACCTTGGGATTTTCGTAATGGATGTAGCCACAAGACGGACACACGATGCGCGGACGACTGTCCATCGGCGGGATTTTGGTTTCGGCTAGATGACCGCATTGTAGGCAGTAAGGCATGGTATTTTCCTATTATTTTTATGTTTTGTAAGGTGAAAGTCGTTTTAAGTATGGTAGCATTGATTGCAGGTTTTTACATGATAAAAATGATTTGAGCAGCTGATTATGAGCAAGTTTAGCTAAGTATTTAACTTGGTATCTAGCTTAGGTGTTTAGCTGGGTATTAAGTTTGGGATTATTAGCAGGTTGTAGCGCGCCGCATACCCAGCCTAGTATGCAAAAACCTGTCTCAGCTATGCCAGCATTACCCTTTGATAATGATATCGACAATAGACAATGAGTTTTAGATAAATTCGGTCACCTCAAAGCGCCCTATAAACATTGCGAAATTGCCCATTAAATTTTGATGAATTAAAAAATATGTCCACAACTAGATTTCAAAGTCCTTTGCTGACCCAACTGGCAGAGCGAATCGCAAAACTGCCATTCGACCCCACGCCGCAGCCGTATTCGGTACTCATCGCCATTACCAATGAAGCTGAGCCAAAAATTTTGTACTCATTGCGCGCTTCGGATATGCGAGAACATGCCGGCGAAGTATCATTTGCAGGGGGCAGACGCGAAGACACGGACGATAGCAACCAAGCTACCGCGTTACGAGAAACGCATGAGGAAACGGGTATTCATCCCAGTCAAGTGACTGTGTTGGGCGAATTGCCACTACAATTTGCCAAAAGTGGCAGACCTGTCAAGCCGATTGTGGGGGTGATACCACCCAGTGTTAACCTTGTGCCCGAGATGTGCGAAATTGCAAGGCTATTTTGGGCAGACTTAGCCACGCTTATTCGCCAGCCGACTATCGATTATGCGTATGATTTGGGGAGTCAAGTACTGGTATCACCAAGCTTTATCATTGATGGCGAGACCGTGTGGGGCTTGACGGGACGCATCACCGCAAGCCTACTGGAAATGGGATTTGACCGCCAGATTGATTGGTATTTTAATGTTCACGATAAATAGCCAATCAACTAGAAACCAATCACTGCAGCGCTGTCCACGCTAGCATTTCATCTAGCACGGCTTTGGCATTGCTATTATTTTTGACATTGTCGGCATTAATCATCCCAACCACGGCATACCATTTTCTTGATTTGCCTTGAACATAGCCTGCCATACTGGTGACATTATCGAGCGTGCCTGTTTTGATCCAAGCATGCCCAATGGCAGGGTTATTTGGCTGGCGCAGTTTGAGCGCTTTGATGGTACCCGACTCGCCTGCCACGCCCAACGAATCACGATAAACCGTAAAATTGGGTGAATGATAGGCGAGAGTTAGCAGCGCTAACATGCTATTGGGCGCCACGCGGCAATCACGGCATAAACCTGAGGCTCTAGTCATCACAGGCGGCTGTGCTTGGGGCAGCTTTTGTTGCCACCACTGGTGAATGTAGGCAAAGGTTTTTGGATAAGTGCTGATACGCTGCTTGTCGGCATACAGCGGTAGCGACAAGGCGATTTGTTCCGTCATCACATTGTTGGAGTGCTGATTGATGTCTTTGATTTGCTCGTGCAATGGATTGGAGGCGACATAGCCAACCAATTTTGGGGTCAAGGGTTTGCCAAAGTATTTTAGGTATAAGCGAATATACCAAGGTAGCGCTTGCGGTATCGCCTTGGCTTGCTGCATATAAGCCACCGCAGGATTGGCAAATTCAACATTCCCTGTAAAGTTTGGCAAGATTTTTTGCCAGTCAGCGATAATTTGTTGTTTGACCAGCACATCTCCATCAGGAAACGTTAGATAGCGCTTTTGCTCACCACAGAAGGCGGACGCGGTTTGGTGAAAGCTCAATCCTGTAGACGTCAATGTCCCAATCCAATCGTCTTGGTTGCTATTGCAAGGCTCTTGACTGGCTTTAAGTGTTGTAGGCATAGTAAAGTTTGCCAGCGCAGGCTTTAGGCTGACTTGATACGCGGCTACGTCTTTAGGATTAATCGAGGGTCTGCTTTGGATTTGCTCAAGATTTGCCGCAGGATTGTCGATATCTGTCGAAGCCGATGTTGTGGATCGCGTGACGCTACTGGTATTAGGCTTTACGACCGGTGTGGCATTGGGTTTTGCTATTGGCACTAAATCTACTTCCACCGTACCAAAATTGGTTAACAAAGCATTGGGCTGGGCATTATAAGGGCGTAACCCTTTACCATCAAACGCGTTAACATCAAAATCCACCCCTTGAAACTGCTGATTATCGATGATTAAATTGCCTTGTACTTGCTTAATACCCTGTGCTTTGATCATGGCAAGCAGCTGGTACAAGCGCTCGTTTTCCAGTTTTGGGTCGCCACTGCCCTGCACAATCACATCGCCATAAAGCGTGCCTTTCCACACAAAACCATGCTGATACAATTTGGTTTGCCAAACAAAATCTTTACCCAAACTATCGAGCGCCACATAAGTGGGAATCAGTTTTTGCGTAGATGCAGGGGTACGTGGCACATCAGCGTTATAACTAAACAAAGGCTTTTGGGGCGCAGTCGATGCTACATTTTGTGCATTGTCCGTTAGCGGTTGTACCACCATGCTCAGGCTATCGGTCGGAATATTGGCTTGGGCAAGTTTGGCCTGAATCGTTTCAGGTAGCTTGTTGACTGGATCGCGCTGCCCCATGACTGCATGGCTTTGCTCGGTCACTGGGTCAGTGGGTATTGGCGGCTGGACTTGTGTGGTATCTGACGTATGACCCACCAAGGACAGACAAGCCATCCATAGCAATAAACCCGTTTTTAAAGACAATAATTGAGTAGCGCAGGTTTGCAGACCCACGGATTGGCGCGAATTTTTCATAACAACAGCAACAATGTGACGAATCTATACTAGGTATCGAATCTTATTAGGCAAAAATAAATTAGGCAAAATAAGCTGCCACCTTATCGCTTTTTGCCATAAAAATCCACCTGATTTCATAGCAAATCGGCTAAAATTAAGGCATTTAGACAAACAGCCGTAGCCTTCTGTTGCAATTCTCTACATTTCATTTTTCAGTTATTTGCTAAACTGTCGCCTAATTGCCACATTGCAGTCACTGCTATTGCCGACTCAAACTTCAGTTGAGAATTCTGACCCCATTGATTTGGGTGAAAAAATTATTTAGATTAAAATCATTTAGGTTAACAAGTGATTTATATTAAAGTTATTTAGATTAAAGCTATTTAGATTAAAAAATTATTTAGGTTAAAAAAACTCTATGTTAAACAAATCTATCGCCACCTCTGCCATGACTATAGGCGCTATGAGTCTTGTGCTAGCGTTATCTGCATGCTCAAAAAAAGATGACAAAGCCGCAACCACTACCGCTTCTGCAACGACGACCACCACCACGTCAACTTCTACAACTACTACCCCTGTGGCAGCATCCCAAGCCATCTCTAGCGCGCCTGCTAGTGCTACCGTTACCACCACCGCTTCGTCAACCACAACAACTGTCACCACGCCAGCGACTGCAGAAAAAACCGCCAACGTTAGCAGCGCCCCTACAGTTGCCGCCAATAATGCCGCGGCTGCGACCCCTAATCTTGCCCTAAAAGCGGATTTGACTCAGTTATTTAAAACCTTAAACGAGCTTGACCGCAATACCCAAGCCAAACAAGCAGAAATGGCAAAAAAAATGCAAAACGCTAAAACGCCTGCTGACCAACAAGCTTTCTTTAAAGAAGTAGCGGCACAGTTAGATTTGCAAAAGGCCACGCTCAACAAATTAAAATTTAATGACCCCCGTGTTGCACAAACCCGCGATAAAATGGTCGAAAGTATTACCAATAGCCGTGCCGGTACGGCGGCTTTAATCAAAAAACCAACGGCAACCCCAGAGACCAATCCAGAAATTGCTAAGTCAATGAAAAAAGCGCAAAAATCCGCTGAAGAAGCCCGTACCATGTTGATGCAATTAACCCAAGAAGCAGGCATCAAGCCAAAAGGCGCAGACGCCGCGGCTAGCAAAAAATAAAGTTATCTTTAAATAAAAAACTCTCATGATGAGAGTTTTTTTATGTCGGTTAGCTTTTATGACCTCATAAGCTTGCTATGACTTCATTAGATGGGTAAATAACATGGCAGTCATGATGGCATCATTCAAGGCATTATGGGCAGGTAATCGCGGGATTTGGTATTCTTCTAGCAGTTGATTGAGGTGTGGTAACTGCCCAACTTGGTTGGGGTCATGTCGATGCTGATTTTGTTGATACAAGCGACTGACATCGACAAGTTTATTAGCCAGTTCCACGCCCAAAAACGGTTTGGCAATGGCATTTAAAAACGCCATGTCCATGTCCACACAAAACCCAATTATGGGACGGTTTTTAAGCGTTGGCAATAATTGGGTGAGCATCTCGTCATACGATAAGCCATTGTCGACATCTATCGGTCTTAATCCGTGAATCACAATGGTGTCGTGGGTGGGCATCACAGGCGGACGGCATACCAAGGACAGCGCGCTATCGGTATCAATCACAAACCCGTTACTTTCTTTGCGTACCTGTACTGCACCGACACTTAAAATATAATCTTGTTTGGCATTAAGCCCGGTCATTTCTAGGTCTAGGCTCACCCATTCATTGGGGACTTTAGATAGCTGGGTATCAAACAGATAAGCGTACTCAGGCTTGCTGAGTCGCTGTTTTTGTCGCTCAAGTTTTTGACCGCCGAACAGATTTTTGATGCGATTAAACATGGCTTTTCTCTAAGCAATTAACACTATCTATTTAGTTAAAAAATATCTAGACGATAATGATGGGTAATAAAGGTTTTAAAATCTTTGACCATCGCCAAACATTCTTTTAACAAGTCTTTTTCCAGTGCTGATAAGCGATTGGGATTTACCGCTCGCGCTGTTCTATCCTGGGTGGTCAATGCCACATCCAGTCGTTTTGCCATAAAAAAATCCAGTGCTTCTGCCAGATTTTGCGCCATGGTGTCACCTAGTACGTGTTGCTGTGCTAGCTGCTGCAGTCGGCTTCTGGTATTGGTCTCAGTGATATGATATTCCAATGACAAGGCTCGCACGCCATGGACAATCGGGAATATCCCTGCTTTTTTTAAGTCAATATCGGTATCGCTACCGCCAACAAACTTTTGCCACCAACCACTGCTATCGCCAAATTGTAGAATCGGTTTGGCAAAACGGTTGATAAAGTTGCTAGTCGCCACATTTTGCGCGCTGACTTGCCAATGTTTTTGCAGCTGCTCAAAGAGCTTAATATCGCCGCAAACAAAATGCGCATCGACTAAGGTCGCAATCCACATCATATCTTCACTACTGCCACTCACGTACCATGCGGTGATTTGTTTTTCAAAGGCGGTTGAAGTTTTTCGCCAACGCTCGTTGCTAAGCATAATCTTGCCATCACAATAGGGATAACCCATATTTGCCAATGCCTCATTGAACTGCGCGGCATAGCTGGGCAGATTGTCATCTTTAAAACCATTGCGGATAATTAGCGCATTGTCTTGGTCAGTACGCAAGATTTGTTCACCACGCCCTTCTGAGCCCATCACAAACAGACAGGTATTGTAGAAGGTGATAGCAGGCACAATCAGCTGCCATACCTTGGCAAACACTTGTGAATTCAAGCTTTGCACCATTCGGCTGATAACATGGATTTTGATGCCGCTGGCGTGCTGCTCACGGATAAATTTACCAATCAATTCCACCGCCACCGCAACATCCTCTAGGCTCTGCGCTTGCTCAATACGAGCAACAATAAGATTGGAATGGTTGGTTAAAAAGCTCAGTAATTCGGTTTGTCCCAAAATCCCAATGATTTGACCTTGACTGTCAATAATGGGTAAACGGTGGGTACGAGTTTGTAACATGGTCAGCAAGGCTTCACTCACATCTTGCGATTGATGCACGGTATGGATTTTAAAATTAGTAAAGTCCAGCACAGGCGTAGTGGCAAAATCAACTTTTTGTCCAATCGCTCGGCACACATCGGTTTGGGTAAAAATACCGATGCGCTCGACATACGCTGCGATGGTAGATTTTTCGACGCCTTGTGCGATGAGTTTGTCACGCTCTGCTTCGCTCATTCGCGCTTGAGACTTAACCAAAATATGCTTGATGTCAAATTGGTTCATCGCCATCGTGGCATCGTATAGGGTTGCTGTATCATCAACAAAATGCGGCGGTTTGATATGCTGCCCCAAATTGGCAATCGGTTGATATAGCAGTTTTTGACTTTCACTTTGGGCAAGGCGGGCTTGGTGATGGTTGAGACGGGCAGCGACATCAGCAAACAAGGCGTTTTTTAAGGTGGGATTTTGCTCGGTGATTGCACTTAGCACTTGGCCATCGATACGGTACATCAGACTTTGCTGCTGGGTGATAAAGTTGAACACGCTGTTTTGCCTGACCTTGGTATCAAACCAATCGCCTGCATTTAAGGTAGCAATCAACGTATCGCCTTGTAATTGATGAACAAAGCCTTTAAGGATAATAAAAAAATCCCCTTGCCATCCAGTGGGTATAGGCTGTAAGTTGTCCAAATAGACGATTTTACTGTGCTGCTGCAGATGGGTTCGCTGCTGAGCGCTTAGTGTATCAAACGGGGGCTGGTGTAGATGTTGTATGTCCAAAGTCTGTATCGTTGAGCCACTCATCTCACCATCCTTGTATTGCGGCTAAAAATAAATCTCATGTCCTATGAGCCTTGTTAGATTATAATCAAAGTTGTCTGAGGCAACAATCATGTTTCAACAAATATCGATGGGTCGTGGTGGTATGTAATTTACACCCGTCAAACATATATGTATGGGTAGTGAGTAAACAGATGAATTATTTAGGTTTTCTTTGTTTAGGTCTAGGGATTTTGACATTGGTCGCGGGTATGCTATGTTTTTTATTATCTAAAGTTAGTAAGGAGCCGCCTGTTAGGTATAAAACCCAACGCATTGCGATGGTGCTGTTGCCACTGGCGATTGTACTACTTAGTATCGGACTTAAATTTAGTATGAGTGTGGTGAATCCTGAGGTATAAATAACTAGCTTTGCTAACTAAGCCTGATAAATAGACCTAACAACTGGTCTTAACTAAAAAATGGAAAATGCAAACATATAACAAAGGTCAGCCTAATATAAGCTGACCCCTAACCTAAATTAACCTAAATTCAAAACAATTAAGCGGGCTTGACAGCGACTAACACACGGATACTATCAGGAATTAAGGATAAATGACCCAGTGCATGTAAGCCCTGTTCTTGCAAACGTTTTAATTGATTGATTTCTGCGTCCCGTACATTCGGATTGATGGATTGCAAATATTGCAGGCGCTCAACTTCACGCTCATAGCGCTGATTAAATACCTCTTTGGCTTGCTCACTTATCGCAGGTAATTGCTGGTTTGCCAGCTCAACTGCCTGCTCATAGCGCACTTCGATGATGTCTTTACGCGCTTTGATGACTTGGCGCGCTCGGGTTTTATCCAAGCGATGAATATGCGACACAATCATATCAGGCGCAATTTTATCGCTAAAATCAGTCCCTTGCTGGCTTAAAAACACCCGAATGAGCGGCTTTGGCAAAAATGCGGGTAAATTAAGGAGCTTTGGTGCAATCGCTTCAACACGAAAATTGACTTCGACCAAGACCAGTCCTTCAGGCATGGCATTACTTTGTAAGGTTGCAACCGTGGTATTACCAAACGTGCCTGCGTTGACCGTTTCAAAGATACTTTGCATCAAAGGATGCTCATAAGTCATAAATTCCATGTCTTCGCGTAGTAACGCTTGGTCACGCTCAAAGGTCAAGGTCATACCATCTTCAGGGACAGCCAGTCCTTGCACCTGTACTTCATCACTCGGATGCAGCATCAATGAGCCATCACGCTGTCCACTATATTCCATATTGATGGACGACATAAAGCGTTCAAACAAACGTGGCAACATGTGGGTATCATCAAAATCACGCATGGTGTAAGCGATTTTACTGGCGACACGCGGGCGACAAGAATTGTATTCAAGCAGTCTGTCACGCCCTGCTTGCATGGCTGCTTCTAGTGCGAGGCGCTGGGCTTTGCCTTCTTCAATCAACTGATCTAAAGTAATTTCTTGACCATCATGCTCAACTTTTTGCCCTTCAAGCAGCGGTTTTAAATCCACAATAAACTGCTCTTGAACGGTTTGCGCCGTGGGTGAGATTTGGTTAAAAATATTTAGCGCTTCGTTATACCAGCGGTACATACGTTCAGTTGCCGTGCCTTCGACAAAAGGCACATGAATGGTAATCTCGTTTTGCTGACCGATACGGTCAAGGCGACCAATACGCTGCTCTAATGTATCAGGATTGGCGGGCAAATCAAACAACACCAAATCACTGGCAAACTGAAAATTACGCCCTTCAGAGCCAATTTCAGAAGCCAACAATACTTGCGCGCCTTCTATATCGGCAAAATATGCAGCGGCTTGGTCACGCTCAAGTAAAGTCATTTGCTCAGTGAAAATCGCGGTTTTAATGCCCGCATGCAATCGTAATACTGCCTCTAAACTCTCAACCGTTGCCCCACTGCGCGCAATCAGCAGCACCTTTTGATGTTTTAAGGTGTTTTTAAGCAAATCAACCAGCCAAGGCACCCGCGGGTCTTGTTCTAGCCAACTACCATCGGGCTGTAACTCTTCTGGCCATAATTGTTCGCGCAATTTACCTTGAGTGTGATAACTGTCTTGCCAACTTATCGGGAGCGGCAGCGGATACGCCATTGAGCGCCGACCTTTGAAGCCAGAAATAAGCTCAGACACGCTCTCACGGGTGTTGCGAAATAGCACACGACCAGTACCATGACGATCTAACAATTCATTGATGGCGCGCGCACGACCTTGCTCGTCATCACTGATGTCATGACCTAACAACTGGGCTAATGCTGATTTTTGCTTATCTGACAGCGATTGGTCACTCAATAACACCTCAGCAATTGCGGCGGTTTGTGCAAAATTTTCTTCTGCATCGATAAAGTCGTCTAAATCATTAAAACGATTGGGATCTAACAATCGTAACCGCGCAAAATGGCTTTCTAAACCTAACTGCTCAGGGGTTGCTGTGAGTAACAACACACCTGCGGTTTGTTCGGCCAAATCTTCAACCAAATCGTATTTGTCATTACCCCCCTGCTCACTGTCCCAATGCAGATGGTGCGCTTCATCCACAACCAGCAAATCAAACCCTGCTTCCAAGGCTTTTTCATGCAAATCTTCATGGTCAAGTAGCAAATCAATGCTGGCAATAATCAACTGCTCAGTCGTAAAAGGATTTTGCTCAGGGTCATGCTCTGCAATCGCTGCGGTTCTGACCAAATCAAAAATCGCAAACTCAAGATTAAAACGGCGACGCATTTCAATCATCCATTGGTACTGCAAACTATCAGGTACCAAAATCAAAACACGTTCAGATTTGCCGGTGATGAGTTGCTGATGAATAATCAGACCCGCTTCAATCGTCTTGCCAAGCCCTACCTCATCGGCAAGCAGGACACGCGGCGCGATACGTTTACCTACTTCATGAGCGATATACAGCTGATGCTCAATAACATCGACACGTGCACCCATCAAGCCTCTTAGTGGATGAGACGCCAAATAGGCTTGGGTACGCAGTAGCTCTTGGCGCAGTTCGTACCAATCATTTTGGTGGATACGACTGGCGAGCAAGCGCTCAAGTGGTTTTGCCAAATTAATGTTAGCCGCAAGGCGGGTTTCCATAATTGCACGGTCATGACCTTCAACCGAGTATTTATAAACGCCATTGGTTTCTTCAAAATCGCTGACTACATACGATGCGCCATCTTGGTCATGTATGGTATCCCCTGCTTTGAAGGTCACACGCGACAAAGGCGCCGATGTCTTGGCATACACACGCGTTTCTTCACTTTGCGGGAACAAAATATGCACACAGCGTTCATCAACGAGCACGACGACGCCCAGCCCCAATTCATTCTCTGTATCCGACAGATAACGTTGTCCAATCGCAAAATCAGTCATACCGCTTAACCATGCTTCCAAATTAGAAATTTAAATGATGAAAAGTAAAACTGTTTATGATAGCAAAAATTACATTTTCAAGTGAATGATTTTGTTGATAGCGGCTGTTTACTTACTCATCATTCGCTAGCAACGGACTGACGACTGGTATACCTTCGTTCATGAGCGCTTGTGTGAGCATTTTAATATTATACACCGCGTGACCTTTTACCGTATTTTCAAAGTAAATATACAAAGTATCAAAATTGGCTTGTTGATTAGCAATCGTCTTTGCCCAAGCTTGCATTTCTGTATCATTGTATCGATAATCATGCCGCTCGGCCGCCGAATGGGCATCCCACCAGTCTAAGTTTTGCCCATGCATGCGTAAATAGCCGATGCGGCTAGTAAATAACAGCCGACTGGGCGGTAAACCATGGATATTTGGATAGTCCACACTACACCAAATCAAATTTTGCTGCTGAAAACTGGCGTAAACTTGCGGGATATGCCAGCTTTGGTGGCGAAACTCTATCGCCAATGGTAACCCATCAAACCAACTGGTTAAGGTTGCCAAATACTGACGATGTGCCACCGTTCTATCAAAACCATGCGGAAATTGAATCAATAACGCAGCCAAGCAATCTGCCGCTAAAATAGGTTCAATCGCCTGCAAAAAAGCTTGCGCGGTCTCTGCGGTGGCGGTTAATCGGTGGGTAAAATCTTGGTGAATCTTAATCGAAAATTTTAGCTGCCCGTTGGATTTTTTGAGCATACCTTCATACGCCTTTCGACCTAAAGGCGCATAGAAGCTACTATTGATTTCAACAGTGGCATAATGACGACTATACTCGGTTAAAAATTCGGTTTTTTTGGTGTCAGCAGGATAGAGAATTCCCAAAAAATCCGTATCACTGTATCCACCGGTTCCGATATAGATGCTCATAGAAAATTGGTCTACTCAATTGCAAAATTAGCCCGTCATTGATTAATAGAAATTAATAAAAGTCGTATATAGCGCCATCATCCATAACAAAAACAGCATCGTCAAGGCTAATAGCTGCGCGGCAGAACCTACATCTTTACCAATCTTTGCCAACGGATGACGTTCTGTCGATGTATGGTCAATTGACGCTTCAATACCGGTATTAAACAACTCGACGATCAGAGAAAAAAACGATGAAAATACCAGTATCATTTTAATCGGCATTATAAAAGGTAAAAAAATCAGCGCAATTAATAAAATGCTATTGAGCCATGCAACCTGTCGAAAAGCCGCTTCATTTTGATACGCCGCAACCAAACCATCTTTTGAGTAACCTGCGGCATTGATGATACGTTTGAGCCCTGTTTTTCCCTTGGTCTGCGCGGCATATCCTTCTAAATGGCTAGCAAATTTATCAGAGCGCTGATTTGAACTAGGTGATGTCATGATGCTAATGGGTTTTAAAAAATTTCCTCATTCTACCATAGATTAATCCTAGAATTTTCACAATATATACTGCCGCGAGCATTGATAGCCATTGATAGCCATTGATAAACAAGCTTTAAATTATGAGAATTTAAGTGCAAATAAAATCTATAAATATTGATTGCCATTTTAATGATAATGGCATAAATTCTAAGCTTTCTGCTAGTTTTTTTGCAGCAATCACTCCACCTTGCAATTTTCAGTTAGTGTTGTCACCTTATTTGATGAAAAATCTATGATGAAATTACGCGCCACTTGCCAACTCGATTATCACTTTTCTCAGCCAACCCCTGCGGTGTTTCTACTAAGACCGCAATCAGGGTTAGCACAGCAGATCACTCAAGAAGAATGGCAAGTAACGCCACCCTTACCAGTTACAAGCTATAACGACAATTTTGGTAACTTATGTGACAGGGTTTTATTTCCGATGGGGGATTACCAAGTTAGCCTAACAGTTGAACTATATACTAGCGAATGGATAGATGTCGCACCCGGTATGCCAAAAACACCGATTGAGCAGCTGCCTTCAGATACAATGGTATATTTGTTACCCAGTCGCTATTGTCTGCCAGAATTTCTACTTCAAGAAGTCCAAATGATAACCCAAGATTTTGCCGAAGGTTATGACAAAGCGGCGGCAATTTGCGCCTATATTCACCAAAACTTTACTTACCAATATGGGAGTAGTACAGCAGAGACCACAGCACTAGACACTTGGCAACATAAAAAAGGCGTCTGTCGTGATTTTGCCCATTTGGGTATTAGCCTGTCACGGGCATTAGATATGCCCGCTCGCATGGTGGTTGGCTACTTATATCAACTTGACCCAATGGACTTACATGCATGGTATGAGGTTTTTATTGGCGATCGATGGTACACATTTGACGCCACGCAATCTGCGCCAAAAGGCGGTCGTGTGATTTTAGGTTATGGAAGGGATGCTGCGGATGTTGCTTTTGCGACTTTCTTCGCGCCATTTGAGTTAAAAGATATGAAAGTTAATGTAGAAAAAATCGATTAATTTTGGCATAGATGTTTGAAATGGAAGCCTTTATTAGAAGGCTTTCATCCCAATTTTTTAATTACCAATATTCATAACTTAGATTGTTGCAAACCCACAAAGCAAAACCCCCCTTACTGTTGTAAGGGGGTGGTTTTGGAATAGGGAGCTGACGATGACCTACTCTCACATGGGCGAACCACACTACCATTGGCGCATTGGAGTTTCACTTCTGAGTTCGGGAAGGGATCAGGTGGGACCTCCAAGCTATTATCGTCAGCAAAGGGGGATAGAGGAATGAGTTATTTTAGAAGTAAAGTATCAGCTATATCAAGCGAGGTGATAATCGTTATTACCTACAAAGCCATTTAGGCGTTGTATAGTCAAGCCAAACGAGCAATTAGTATTGGTTAGCTACACATATCACTATGCTTCCACACCCAACCTATCAACGTCGTAGTCTACAACGGCTCTTTAGGGAAATCTAATCTTAAGGTGGGCTTCCCGCTTAGATGCTTTCAGCGGTTATCCCATCCGAACATAGCTACTCGGCAATGCGACTGGCGTCACAACCGAAACACCAGAGGTTCGTCCACTCTGGTCCTCTCGTACTAGGAGCAGATCCTCTCAAATTTCCAACGCCCACGGTAGATAGGGACCGAACTGTCTCACGACGTTCTAAACCCAGCTCGCGTACCTCTTTAAATGGCGAACAGCCATACCCTTGGGACCTGCTTCAGCCCCAGGATGAGATGAGCCGACATCGAGGTGCCAAACACCGCCGTCGATATGAACTCTTGGGCGGTATCAGCCTGTTATCCCCAGAGTACCTTTTATCCGTTGAGCGATGGCCCTTCCATACAGAACCACCGGATCACTAAGACCTACTTTCGTATCTGCTCGACTTGTGGGTCTCGCAGTTAAGCGCGCTTTTGCCTTTATACTCTTCGAACGATTTCCGACCGTTCTGAGCGCACCTTCGTACTCCTCCGTTACTCTTTAGGAGGAGACCGCCCCAGTCAAACTACCCACCATACATTGTCCTCAGCTCTGTTAAGCTTGAGTTAGAACCCCAACATTACCAGGGTGGTATTTCAAGGATGGCTCCACAGACACTGGCGTGCCTGCTTCAAAGCCTCCCACCTATCCTACACAGGTAAGGTCAAAGTTCAATGTAAAGCTGTAGTAAAGGTTCACGGGGTCTTTCCGTCTAGCCGCGGGTACACAGCATCTTCACTGCGATTTCGATTTCACTGAGTCTCTGCTGGAGACAGCGCCGCCATCATTATGCCATTCGTGCAGGTCGGAACTTACCCGACAAGGAATTTCGCTACCTTAGGACCGTTATAGTTACGGCCGCCGTTTACTGGGGCTTCGATCAAGAGCTTCGCTTACGCTAACCCCATCAATTAACCTTCCAGCACCGGGCAGGCATCACACCCTATACGTCCACTTTCGTGTTTGCAGAGTGCTGTGTTTTTAATAAACAGTTGCAGCGGCCTGGTATCTGCGACTGCCAATAGCTTTGTAGTGCGTGACTACTCACCATCGGCAGCGTACCTTCTCCCGAAGTTACGGTACCATTTTGCCTAGTTCCTTCAGCAGAGTTCTCTCAAGCGCCTTGGTATTCTCTACCTGACCACCTGTGTCGGTTTCGGGTACGATTTCTTTATGACTATCGCTTAGAAGCTTTTCCTGGAAGCAGGGTATTTGCCACTTCGCTGTACAAGTACAGCTTGCTATCAGATCTCATTAATAGTCTAGCGGATTTGCCTACTAAACCTAACTACATCCTTCCACTTGGACAACCATCGCCAAGCTGGCATAACCTTCTCCGTCCCTCCATCGCATCATAAACAAGTATCGGAATATTAACCGATTTCCCATCGACTACGCCTTTCGGCCTCGCCTTAGGGGTCGACTCACCCAGCCCCGATTAACGTTGGACTGGAACCCTTGGTCTTCCGGCGAACGGGCTTTTCACCCGTTTTGTCGTTACTCACGTCAGCATTCGCTCTTGTGATACCTCCAGCATGCTTTACAACACACCTTCACAGGCTTACACAATGCTCCCCTACCACTTAATTGAAACAATTAAATCCGCAGCTTCGGCTCCTAGTTTGAGCCCCGTTACATCTTCCGCGCAGGCCGACTCGACTAGTGAGCTATTACGCTTTCTTTAAAGGATGGCTGCTTCTAAGCCAACCTCCTAGCTGTCTGTGCCTTCCCACATCGTTTCCCACTTAACTAGGAATTTGGGGCCTTAGCTGGCGGTCTGGGTTGTTTCCCTCTTGACGACGGACGTTAGCACCCGCCGTCTGTCTCCCGGATATCACTCATCGGTATTCGGAGTTTGCATCGGTTTGGTAAGTCGGGATGACCCCCTAGCCGAAACAGTGCTCTACCCCCAATGGTGTTCGTCCGAGGCGCTACCTAAATAGCTTTCGGGGAGAACCAGCTATCACCGAGTTTGATTAGCCTTTCACCCCTATCCACAAGTCATCCCCTGGCTTTTCAACGACAGTGGGTTCGGTCCTCCGGTAACTGTTACGTCACTTTCAACCTGCTCATGGATAGATCACTCGGTTTCGGGTCTATACCCTGCAACTAGACGCCCTATTAAGACTCGGTTTCCCTACGGCTCCCCTATTCGGTTAACCTTGCTACAGAATATAAGTCGCTGACCCATTATACAAAAGGTACGCCGTCACGGAACATGTCCGCTCCGACTGCTTGTATGCACACGGTTTCAGGTTCTATTTCACTCCCCTCACAGGGGTTCTTTTCGCCTTTCCCTCACGGTACTGGTTCACTATCGGTCAGTCAGGAGTATTTAGCCTTGGAGGATGGTCCCCCCATCTTCAGACAGAATTTCTCGTGTTCCGCCCTACTTAATATGCTTCTTATAACCTTTCGAGTACGGGATTATCACCCTCTACGATTGACCTTTCCAAGTCATTCCTCTAAATTATAATCAGTCGGCTCCTCCCCGTTCGCTCGCCGCTACTAGGGGAATCTCTATTGATGTCTTTTCCTCGGGTTACTGAGATGTTTCACTTCTCCCGGTTTGCCTCGTAAATAAATTTACGATACCTGTCTTATGACAAGTGGGTTTCCCCATTCAGATATCGCCGGATCACAGGATATTGCCGCCTCCCCGACGCTTTTCGCAGGCTGTCACGTCTTTCATCGCCTCTGACTGCCAAGGCATCCACCATGTGCACTTCATTACTTGACTATACAACCCTAAAGGGTCGTATAGGTAATGGTAACGATCTTCACCTATGTTTACGCTTGATTCAGTTCTCTTTACTTTTAAGTAATCAGTTATTCCAATCATTTCTTTGGGTCTGATTGGCTGATTACTAAGGTTAATTATCTTCGTTGGAACTTGATAATTAACCCAGACTCATTTCTCTATGTTGTTATTGAATTATCAGACCCTCGTCAGGTCGTGATTTCTGATAAAACAGATTGAAGTAATCTCTTAATACTTACTAAATTACTCTGTCTGCTTTATTACGTTAAGCTAATTATGGTGGAGCCAAGGAGAGTCGAACTCCTGACCTCCTGCGTGCAAGGCAGGCGCTCTACCAACTGAGCTATGGCCCCGATTAGTGGTGGGTCTAATAAGACTTGAACTTATGACCCCTGCCTTATCAAGGCAGTGCTCTAACCAACTGAGCTATAGACCCTGAACGAGGATTAGCAAAGCATCGCTTTGCCCGAGTGCAAGAGAATTTACGAAGTAAATTCTAAAGCCGTAACCCTCGAATTAGCTTTTTATACACAAGAACAACTTGCTGTGAATTCTCACTTAGTGCTTTAGTTAAGGAGGTGATCCAGCCGCAGGTTCCCCTACGGCTACCTTGTTACGACTTCACCCCAGTCATCGACCACACCGTGGTAAGCGCCCTCTTGCGTTAGGCTACCTACTTCTGGTGCAATAGACTCCCATGGTGTGACGGGCGGTGTGTACAAGGCCCGGGAACGTATTCACCGCAGCATTCTGATCTGCGATTACTAGCGATTCCGACTTCATGGAGTCGAGTTGCAGACTCCAATCCGGACTACGATAGGCTTTTTGAGATTAGCATCACATCGCTGTGTAGCAACCCTCTGTACCTACCATTGTAGCACGTGTGTAGCCCTGGTCGTAAGGGCCATGATGACTTGACGTCGTCCCCGCCTTCCTCCAGTTTGTCACTGGCAGTATCCTTAAAGTTCCCGGCTTAACCCGCTGGCAAATAAGGAAAAGGGTTGCGCTCGTTGCGGGACTTAACCCAACATCTCACGACACGAGCTGACGACAGCCATGCAGCACCTGTATGTGAATTCCCGAAGGCACTCCCGCATCTCTGCAGGATTCTCACTATGTCAAGACCAGGTAAGGTTCTTCGCGTTGCATCGAATTAAACCACATGCTCCACCGCTTGTGCGGGCCCCCGTCAATTCATTTGAGTTTTAACCTTGCGGCCGTACTCCCCAGGCGGTCTACTTATCGCGTTAACTGCGCCACTAAAGTCTCAAGGACCCCAACGGCTAGTAGACATCGTTTACGGCGTGGACTACCAGGGTATCTAATCCTGTTTGCTACCCACGCTTTCGAATCTCAGTGTCAATATTATGCCAGGAAGCTGCCTTCGCCATCGGTATTCCTCCAGATCTCTACGCATTTCACCGCTACACCTGGAATTCTACTTCCCTCTCACATATTCTAGCACCACCAGTATCACATGCAGTTCCCAGGTTAAGCCCGGGGATTTCACATGTGACTTAATGAGCCACCTACACTCGCTTTACGCCCAGTAATTCCGATTAACGCTCGCACCCTCTGTATTACCGCGGCTGCTGGCACAGAGTTAGCCGGTGCTTATTCTGCAGGTAACGTCTAATCTAATGGGTATTAACCATTAGCCTCTCCTCCCTGCTTAAAGTGCTTTACAACCAAAAGGCCTTCTTCACACACGCGGCATGGCTGGATCAGGGTTGCCCCCATTGTCCAATATTCCCCACTGCTGCCTCCCGTAGGAGTCCGGACCGTGTCTCAGTTCCGGTGTGACTGATCATCCTCTCAGACCAGTTACAGATCGTCGCCTTGGTGGGCCTTTACCCCACCAACTAGCTAATCTGATTTAGGCTCATCTAATAGCAAGAGCTTGCGCCCCCTTTCACCCGTAGGTCGTATGCGGTATTAATTCGAGTTTCCCCGAGCTATCCCCCACTACTAGGCAGATTCCTAAATGTTACTCACCCGTCCGCCACTAATCATATCTAGCAAGCTAGATAATCATCGTTCGACTTGCATGTGTTAAGCCTGCCGCCAGCGTTCAATCTGAGCCATGATCAAACTCTTCAGTTTAATCTTTCTATATCCTAATCACCACTTCCGCAGTCACTAAGATATTAATTTGTTGACTCAATTATTTATACTGTCTTTGCTCAAATAAACTTACGAGTATCTTCACTCTGACAATACAATTAATTAAAGTCTTAATTTTATCGCCCTAAGTGAAAATCCACACAAGTTGTTCTTGTGTTCGTTGTTATTTAGTGTACCAAAGATATCGTCTATCATCTGGTGAGCTTGATATTGTAATACGTTTTGTTTTACTCTGTCAAGCTTTATTTTAATTCTTTCTAAGCTTCGTAAGTTGTTTTACTTATTTGTAAACTCTTCGTCGCTCAGTGGTGGCGTATTATACGTGAATTGGAATGGGTGTCAACAGGAAAATATGAATAATTTTAAATTAATTGCTAACTTTCTTTTATACTCATGATTTTATTCATATTTTAACTGTTTAAAAAACTCAAATCTTCTTCTGGACGCTTGGTAAACACTTCACAGCCGTTTTCAGTGACCATCAGTGTGTGTTCCCATTGGGCGGACAATTTACGGTCTTTAGTAATTACCGTCCATTTATCAGGCAAGGTTTTGGTTTGCCATACACCTTGGTTAATCATTGGTTCAATGGTAAATGTCATGCCTGTGGTCAGTTGTAGACCGGTATTTTTTTTACCATAGTGCAGAATTTGTGGTTCATCATGGTATACGTCACTAATCCCATGTCCGCAATATTCTCTTACTACGCTAAAACGCTCTGGCTCTGCTACCGCTTGAATCGCTGCGCCAATATCGCCTACATAGGCGCCATTGCGAACGGCTTTCATTCCTGCATATAGTGCGTCTTGGGCAATTTTGCAGATACGCTGTGCCATGATTGAGCCTTCACCAATAATCCACATTTTTGAAGTATCACCATGATAGCCATCTTTTATCACTGTGACATCAATATTGACGATATCGCCCTCTTTTAGGATACGGCTGTCATCGGGAATACCGTGACAAACTACATGGTTGATTGAAGTACAGAGCGTATGCTGGTAGCCATGATAGCCGACATTGGCGGGAATGGCTTTTTGGACATCGACAATATAGTCGTGGGCAAGCTTGTCTAATGCCCCTGTCGTTACACCTTCTTTGACATATTCATCTAACATCACTAAGACGTCGGCGGCTAATTTGCCAGCGACGCGCATTTTTTCAACGGCGTCGGGGTTATTTAATAGTGTTTTCATACAATAATTATCTGATTTTACAAAAATTTAAGAAGACATATTATAGCCCTTTTCGCCTTTTTCACAAAACTACTATTTGTTTAAACAGTTGTTACTTGAATTTTGGACGGGTTGTAACTATTGTGATGTTCTACAATGACAACAAGGGTTAGGAACGTCTATGGCTAATTCAATTAATATCGATACACAAAAGTATGTAAGACCGTCTGAAGCTGAAATCAAGGCAAATTTGAATGATGAGCAATATTATGTGACACAGCAAAACGGCACTGAACGCCCTTTTAGTCATGAATATGATCACCAATTTGAACGTGGTATCTATGTGGATATTGTCAGCGGTGAGCCGCTTTTTAGCTCATCAGATAAGTATGACTCAGGTTGTGGTTGGCCCGCCTTTAGCAAACCGATTGATAAAGCAGTAATCAATGAATTGTTTGATGACAGTCACGGTATGCGACGTACTGAAGTGCGTAGCCGTGTTGCTGATTCGCATTTAGGCCATGTGTTTAATGATGGTCTTCCTGAGCTTGGCGGCATGCGCTATTGCATCAATGGCGCGTCGCTACGTTTCATCCCTGTGAACGAGATGGAACAAGAAGGGTATGGTGACTTAATCGGATTGGTTGAATAATTACCATCTGCATTTGCTAAAACATATAGCTTAACCATATAAAAATGTGTTAAAATAGCAGTTTGTCATTTTATCTTGAAATGGCAGATTGCTTTTTTTATTTACTAACATGACACACACATTGCTATTTTCAAGCTAACAAACTTGATAAGAGTTAAGCTGGGTGTTTGCAAATTTGATTAATTAAAATCCTGTAGATTTTGATGCGTGTTTGCAAATCGGCTTAATCGGTAATGTGGAGGCATAACCCAACTTTACTTAAGGAAATCTCATGGCGTCAGCTAATCCTACCCAAGTTTCAATGCGTGATCTTTTAGAAGCCGGTGCACACTTTGGTCACCAAACTCGTTTTTGGAATCCAAAAATGGGTAAATTTATTTTTGGTGCACGTAACAAAATCCACATCATCAACCTTGAGCATACAGTTAAAGCGATGAACGAAGCACTAAACTTCGTTAACCGTGAAGCAGCGCGTGGCAACAAAGTACTATTTGTTGGTACTAAACGTGCGGCAAGCAACGTTATTAGCGAACAAGCCGCTCGCGCTGGTATGCCTTATGTTGACCATCGCTGGTTAGGTGGTATGTTAACCAACTGGAAAACCATCCGTCAGTCAATTACTCGTTTGAAAGAATACGAAAAACAAGCTGAAGATGGTACGTTTGCAAAGCTTACCAAACGTGAAGCGCTAGAGCGTACTCGCGAAATGGAAAAACTTGAGCGTGCGTTAGGCGGTATCAAAAACATGAACGGTTTACCTGATGCAATTTTTGTGGTTGACGTTGACCATGAAGCGATTGCAATCAAAGAAGCAAAAAACTTAGGTATCCCTGTCATTGGTATCGTTGATACAAACTCAAACCCAGATGACGTAGATTATGTCATTCCTGCCAATGACGATGCGATTCGTGCGGTAACGCTATATGTATCAGCGGTTGCAGATGCAATTATCGCTGGTAAAGAATACGCTAAAACTCAAGGCGGCAAAGCAGCAAATCAAGAAGAAGCAGTAACTGAAGCACCAGCAGAAGCTGCGGCAGATTAAGGGTTACCGTAGTATCATAGCAGCGCATTCATTAGGTTGTTATGATACTGTCATCAAAATTTTATAAACTAACTTTGATGGGTAAATACAAAATTAGTTTCTAGAAATTCGAATTTATAGCGTAATATTAAAGGGCAAAAATCATCAATTTTTGTCCTTTAACCTCCAACTGTTTAGACAATAAACAACCCAATTCTCATCTATAATGATAATCAATTGAGGTATCTCATGGCAGAAATTAGTGCAAAACTGGTAAAAGAATTACGTGACCGTACAGGTCTTGGTATGATGGAATGTAAAAAAGCCCTGCAAGAAGCAGACGGCGACATCGAAACCGCAATCGATAACCTGCGTAAATCAGGTCAAGCAAAAGCTGCTAAAAAAGCAGGTAACATTGCTGCTGATGGCGCTATCATTATCGCCCAAGAAGGTAACAAAGCCTTACTACTTGAAGTAAACTGTCAAACTGACTTCGTGGCAAAAGATGCTAACTTCACCGCATTTGCTAACAAAGTAGCTGAACTTGCGCTTGCCAATAATACCACTGATGTAGCGGCTATCTCTGCATTGCCATATGGCGATGGTCAAACGGTTGAAGAAGCCCGTGTTGAGCTCGTACAAAAAATCGGTGAAAACATCCAAGTACGTCGTGCAGAAGTGATTGAAGGTGACAACCTAGCCTCTTACCGTCACGGTATTCGTATTGGTGTAGTGGTTTCTGTTGAAGGCGGCAATGCAGACACCGCAAAACACGTAGCGATGCAAGTTGCGGCATTTAACCCAATCGCCGTTGATGAAGCCAATGTACCTGCTGATACGCTAGCGCGCGAAAAAGACATCATCGAAGCGAAAGCGAAAGAATCTGGCAAACCAGACGCCGTGATTGAAAAAATGATCACCGGTGGTCTACAAAAGTACCTGAACGAAGTGACTCTGTTGAACCAACCTTACGTTATCGACAACGAGAAAAAAGTTGGCGATATATTAAAATCTGAAGGTATGACGGTTAAAGCATTCAAACGCTTAGAAGTGGGTGAAGGCATCGAGAAAAAACAAGAAAACTTCGCTGAAGAAGTAGCAGCGGCTCAAGCAGCAGCAGCTAAATAATAAGCGAAAATCGCTAAGCGGTTAACTTGTTAAAAATACCCCATAAATTTGGGGTATTTTTTTGGCTTGAGAATAGTCAATTGTGTTAGGATAAAATGATTAATAACATTTACAAGGATGTAAAAATGACCGCTATAAACTCAGATACTGATTATGTCTTACGTAGCGATAATAATGGATTGACCACGCTTACACTCAATCGTCCACAAGAATACAATGTGCTATCAGAAGAAATGCTGACTGCCTTGTCCCAACATCTGACCCAAATAGCCAACGATGACAACGTGCGAGTGGTGGTAGTGGCTGCCAATGGCAAGGCATTTTGCTCAGGACACAATCTCAAACAAATGCGTGCCAATCCTGAGCACGAGTATCAGCAGCAACTATTCACCCGTTGCAGTAGCGTCATGCAGCAAATTTTGCAACTGCCGCAACCTGTAATAGCTAAAGTACAAGGACTTGCGACTGCAGCTGGTTGTCAGTTAGTTGCCACCTGTGATATAGCTGTTGCTGCCGATACTGCGACGTTTGCGACGTCAGGAATTCGGGTGGGTTTATTTTGCTCAACACCCGCAGTAGCAATTAGTCGTAACCTACCTACCAAACAAGCCTTTGAAATGCTGATGACAGGTGAGTTTATCAGTGCGGAAAAAGCGGTGCAGTTTGGACTAATTAATCATGCTGTCGCAAGTGATAAACTTGATGACTGTGTCAAGCAGCTAGCCCAACATATCTTAGATAAATCACCTTTAGCAGTAAAAGTCGGTAAGAAAATGTTCTATCAACAATTAAATATGCCTATCGAACAAGCGTATGAATTTGCTAGCTGTACCATGGCGGATAATATGATGGCGTCAGATGCCCAAGAAGGCATAGATGCGTTTATTGCCAAACGTCCTCCAGTTTGGCAGGGCAAGTAAATGTTGTCGTAATAAATATTATCGTAATAGCCACAGTCGCAATTTTAGTTCCCACGCTGGATGAATCCCCGTCAGACCTTGTACCATTTCGCCATCTTTTAAAATGATGAAAGATGGCGTCACTTGCCCCTGCCAGTCTGTGAAAATTTTGCCATCTTCATCATTTATCGTTACAAATTGCCACCCATGTTGACTTAGGTATTGTTGCACTTCATTTGGCTCGCCTGAATTCACTGCGACGCTAACCACAGGATAATCCGCTGATTTTGCCAGTTTATCCACACTGGGTGAGCTTTGGCGACATACGCCACACCAACTACCCCAAAAATACACCAAGACAGGTCGCTGTTGACTCATTTATTGCAAATCGATGGTTTGACCCTGAATGGTAGTAAATTGCAAAACAGGATTGGCTGGTATCATGGGTTGTCGCCACCAATTAACCACATTATAGATAGCGATAAACACCAAGGCATATATGGCAACACTTTTTACCCATAATCCAATTTTTTTGTTTATCATTCGCATTTTTCTGATCTAAAAAATTTGGTCCAAATAAAAAACGAGCTTAATGCTCGCTTTTTATTTGAATAGATTATTTGGCTGCGGCTAACGCCTGCTCAAGGTCGGCTTTGATGTCGTCAATATGCTCAATACCAATGGATAAACGAATCATGTCTTCGCTAACGCCTGCTTTTTGCAACTCTTCAGCATTTAACTGGCGGTGCGTGGTAGTAGCGGGGTGGCAAGCGAGTGACTTGGCATCACCGATATTGACCAGACGGGTAATTAATTGTAGCGCATCAATGAACTTCGCCCCTGCTTCACGACCGCCCTTTAACCCAAAGGTTAGAATCGCTGATGGCTTACCACCAAAGTATGTTTGCGCAAGCTTATGCTCTGGATGGTCGGTTAATCCTGCATACTTGACCCAAGCCACTTGCGGATGATGGTTTAAAAATTCTGCCACGGCTTGGGCATTTTGGCAATGACGCTCCATACGCAAGGCTAACGTTTCTAGCCCAAGCATAATTTGCCAAGCGTTCATGGGGCTTAGTGCCGCACCGGTATTACGTAAGGGCGCAACGCGTGCACGTGCAATAAACGCCGCAGAACCCATGGCTTCGACAAAATTGACACCATGATAGCTGGCATCTGGGGTATTTAAAATCGCGAAACGTTCTTTGTGAGCGCCCCAATCAAATTTGCCACTATCGATAATCACCCCACCCACCGACGTGCCCGAACCGCTCACATATTTGGTCAATGAATGAATTACAATATCAGCACCATGCTCAAATGGACGGCACAATGTTGGCGTGGCGACGGTGTTATCAATCACCACAGGTACGCCTTTACTATGAGCAAATTCGCTAATTTTTGCGATATCCAGCACGTTACCCAATGGATTGCCAATACTTTCGCCAAATACCAATTTAGTACGTTCATCAATCAAATCAACCAGGGTCTCAGGTTGGGTATAATCAAAGAAACGCACTTCGATACCTTGACGTGGCAACGCATGAGCAAATAAGTTGTAAGTACCACCATACAAAGTTGATACTGAAACGATGTTATCGCCTGCCTCACATAGGGTTTGGATGGTATAAGTAATCGCCGCCATCCCGGATGCCACCGTCAATGCACCGATGCCGCCTTCTAACGCTGCCATACGCGCTTCAAGCACCGCATTGGTTGGGTTCATGATACGGGTGTAGATATTGCCGGCAACTTTCAGATCAAAAAGGTCAGCACCGTGTTGGGTGTTATCAAAGGCATACGAACTGGTGTGGTAGATAGGGACAGCGACAGCTTTGGTGGTCGGTTCTGGTTCATACCCTGCATGAATGGCGAGCGTTTCTGGGCGATGCGGTGGGCTCATACATATTCCTTGAATTTAGTTTAATTAGCAAAAAAATCTCTTTTGCATTGTAACGAGTTGCTAATAAGTTTTGCAAATTCACAATAGAGCATTATTGGAACATTAATGGCATGTTTTGGAATATAGATCTATAGTGACTTGGCCTCTAAAAGTGCGCCATATATCCATTGATAACCACCAATGATAGACAAACAAACACAGCACCACTAAGCTTTGCGAATAGGCTTTATAAAAGAACCCGTTACCTTTTGGTAACCACCATGGAATGAAACAAGCCATCATTATTACGGGCTTTCACGTAATTACTCTAGACGAAGATAAATTAGAAAAAATAAATTAGCGATAATGAACTAGAAAAGATAAATCATGGAGAACGCCCCACCGTTAAATACCTAATCTAACAAAAGTGTTGAAGCTGGTCACACCAGAATAAACCCTAGAGAGCAATTCAGACGAAAATACCCTTAAAATAGTATCAAATACCCGTAAACTAGCCTGCCAATTTAGCAAAAACAAGCGTAAAAATATCTTTAGCTTGTAAAAAAACCCATAATGACCGTTGTCAGTATGGGTTTAACCAATGATATTAAAGCAGGGGTATTAAAGCAATAGTATCGAAGCCATATGATTGAGGCGTTAAGTTATGTCTAAATTAGCTTATAGCTGTAACTCACTGATATCTGCAACCGTTAAAAACAACCCACGCACTTTTTTTAGCAATGCCAACCGATTGGCTTTAAGATTAGCATCTTCACTATTCACCATCACCTGCTCAAAGAAATCATCCAATGGCTGCTGCAGCGTGGCTAGCGATTGTAAAATCTGGGTGTAGTTGGCGTTGTCAGTGTGTTGGTGGGGCTCAATACTTTGCGCCGCAGTTTGCACCGCTTGATACAATGCTTTTTCGGCAGGTTCTTGTAAATAAGCCGTTTGTACTTGGCTTGCAATCTCACCCTCAGCCTTGGCTAAAATATTGGCAACACGTTTATTGGCTTCGGCAAGTTGTTTGGCGGGTGGCAAATCACGGAAGGCTTGAACTGCTTTGATGCGATGGTCAAAGTCCATTGGCACTTGCGGTTGTAACGCCTGTACCGCCATAATTGTATCCACGCTCACGCCTTGGTCTTCATACATGGCACGGTAGCGTGAATTGATAAACTCCATCACTTGTTTAAAAGTTTTTGGTAAGTCGTCAATTTTGCCTACATAACCCAATAAAGCTTGCTCAAGCAAGACTACCAGATTTAGTGGCAGTTGTTTCTCAATCAAAATACGCAGTACCCCAATCGCCGCACGGCGCAGACTAAACGGGTCTTTTGAACCGGTTGGCGCTTGATCAATACCAAAAATACCGACCAGCGTATCCAAACGGTCTGCTAATGCCAGCGCCGTTCCAATGTTGGTCGCGGGTAGTTTATCACCGCTAAATTTTGGTAGATATTGCTCTTCGATTGCCGCCGCCACCGCTTCTGGCTCTTGGTTTAAACGCGCATAGTAAGTCCCTGCCACGCCTTGCAATTCTGGAAACTCACCCACCAAGGTACTGGCAAGGTCTGCTTTTGACAGCAAGCCTGCCCGTGCCGTTTGCTCAACGTCTTCGCCAATTTGGGTGGCAATAAAGGCAGCTAGCTTGGCAATACGCTCAGATTTTTCCCAAATTGTCCCTAACTTATCTTGGAATACGCGGGTTTTGAGATTTTCAGTCAGTGCAAACAATGGCTGTTTTTGGTCTTGTAAAAAGAAAAACTCGGCATCGGCAAGGCGTGGACGTACCACTTTTTCGTTACCGGCAATCACTTGCGCTTTATCTTTACTGTCAATGTTACTGATAAAGATAAAATAAGGCTGTAATTTACCTTGGCTGTCAGTCAAACAAAAATATTTTTGATCCGCCTGCATGGTACTAATCAAGGCCTCTTGCGGCACTTGTAAGAATCGTGGCTCAAAGCTTGCGCGTAGTGCTACTGGATAATCGACCAGCGCAGTGACTTCATCAAGCAAATCTTGCGGTACGATAGCAGTCGCACCTACTTCATCGGCAAGCTGTTGCACTTGTTCTTTGATAAGCTGCTGGCGTTTGTCAAAATCAGCGATGACGTGCGCCTCGGCAAGGTTTTGCTCATAGCTGTCCGCCGTGTCAATTCTAACCTTATCAGGATGATGGAAACGATGTCCGAGACTATAACGACCCAGTTCAACGCCCTGCGATCCTGTCTCACCCGACGTTAACCCTTGAATCGTCGCTGGCAGCACTTGGTCGTCTTTGAGTAGCACCAACCATTTGACAGGGCGAACAAACTCGGAACGCTCTGCGCCACTACGCATGCGTTTGGCAATCGGCAACTCATCTAAGGCTTTTTGAAAAATACTCGGCAGTAAATCAGCCACAGGCTGACCAATGACATTCATTTCATAGCCGATATAATCGCCTTTATCACCCTTGATGGTAATCAAATCCTTGACGTCAATACCCAAGCCTTGGGCAAACCCTTGTGCCGCTTTGGTTGGATTACCGTCCTTATCATAGGCAGCTTTGACTGCAGGACCGCGTTTTTGTTCGATTTTATCGGGCTGTTTTTCACTAATTCCTTGAATCTGTAAGGCAAGGCGACGCGGGGCGGCAAAGCTTTTAATGGTATCAAAGCGAATATTGGCATCTGTTAGCGATTGGGTGACATGGTCGTTAAGTGCATCGCGCAATGTTTTTAGATTTTTTGGGGGCAATTCTTCGGTGCCAAGTTCAAATAAAATAGTAGACATGCTAAAGCCTTGTTGATTCAAATAGGGTAAATATAGCCGATTATAGCAGAAATTTAAGCCATAAAAATGCCCCATCAGCGGGGCAAATCAAGAAAACCGTCAGCGCAAAACGAAAATTAAACTTATCGGCTGGCGCTTGCCGAAGTTGTTACAGCGGTTGTGGTGACTGGCGTATTAGCCGCCGCTTTTGGTTTGGCTTTGGCAGGATTGACAACAAAATTAATGCCTAACAACAACAGCGTCACCCCTAAAATCGGGCGCAATTTTTTCTCAGGTAGTTTACTGCTCAATAATGTGCCTACAATAATGGCAGGAATCGCGCCAATGAGCAAAAAGGTCAACATGTGAAAATCCACACTGCCTGACAGCAAATGTCCGAGGCCTGCGACCAAGGTTAACAGCACCGCATGTACCACATCCGAGCCGATGATACGAATGAGGGGCAATTGGGGAAAAATTAGCACCAGCGCCATGACGCCAAATGCCCCTGCCCCAACCGAGGATAAGGTCACTACTACCCCGAGCAATATGCCCATCAGCACCAATTTATATTTGGGAATTTGGGAGGTGAGACTGTCAGTTTGGTCAGTTTTGCGGTATTTGTCAAAAAACGCCTCGATACGGTTGCGAAAGATCAGCGAAATCCCGGTGATGGTCAACATCACGCCCAATATCAAGGTCATGATTAGTTTGATGGCGTTAATATTACCCAAGTAAGTAGCGATGAGATAATTGGTGACAATGGAGGCTGGAATACTACCAATCGCTAGCCATAGCACGATTGGCCAAACGACATTTGATTTTTTAAAATGTACCACACCACCAAAAAACTTGGAAATAGCGGCGTATAGCAAATCGGTGCCGACAGCAATATGCGGCTCTACTTTTAGCAGTAAAATCAGAATCGGCGTCATCAGTGACCCACCGCCCACGCCCGTCACCCCTACGCAGAATCCGACAAAAATACCCGCTAAAATAAAATAAAGTTCCACTCACCGCCCCTTGTTACATGGCTTACTTGCTGCGGCTATTGTAGTAGAATAGCGCGTCGTTGCCCTGTGGCGATTTTTGATATAAATATGCGAGATTAGAATATTCTGATAATTTGATATTTTTTATTAACGTTGACAACAAAATAATCAATAAAATAAGGCAAGAAAAAAGGCAATAGAACCTATCTATTGCACTTTTTAGTTTGACCGTTCAAAGAAAATTTTTTCGTCGATGTGATGAAACTATTGTGATGTATCCGCTTCTTTCATCTGTTATTTTGAAATAGCTTCTTTTGGTAGATATTTTTCTAACGCATCGGCTTTATGTGCGTCATCCGCCAATGGGAAGCCCAATTTGGCGCGCGTTTCTACATAGCTTTGTGCGACCTTACGCGCCAAGGTACGCACACGCAAGATAAAACGCTGACGCTCAGTGACTGAAATCGCCCCACGCGCATCCAACAAGTTAAAGGTATGTGACGCTTTAAGCACCATTTCATACGCAGGCAGCGGCAGATTAAGACCGACCAATTTGTCGGCTTGGCTTTCATAAAAATCAAACAACTCAAACATTTTTGCCACATCGGCATGTTCAAAATTGTAGGTTGATTGCTCTACTTCGTTTTGGTGGAATACATCACCATAAGTGACACGACCAAACTCGCCATCCGTCCATATTAAGTCATACACACTGTCCACGCCTTGGATATACATGGCAAGGCGCTCAAGACCGTACGTGATTTCTCCTGTCACTGGGAAACACTCAATACCACCGACTTGCTGGAAGTAAGTAAACTGGGTAACTTCCATGCCATTAAGCCAAACTTCCCAACCAAGCCCCCATGCACCAAGCGTTGGTGATTCCCAGTTGTCTTCTACAAAGCGGACATCATGCGTTAAGGTATCAATGCCAATCGCTTTGAGTGACCCCAAGTACAATTCTTGAATATCAGGTGGATTAGGTTTGAGTACCACTTGGAACTGATAATAATGTTGTAACCGGTTTGGGTTGTCGCCATAGCGACCATCCGTGGGACGGCGTGATGGCTGCACATAGGCGGCATGCCAACGCTCTGGACCTAATGCTCGTAAGAAAGTGGCGGTATGAAACGTGCCTGCACCCATTTCCATATCGTAAGGCTGTAACACCACACAGCCTTTTTCTGCCCAATAATTTTGCAAAGTTAAAATCAATTGTTGAAACGTCATCATACGAGAATTACCACTATATAGTCGGTGATTAGGCAAACTGTATTTATCAAAATAGTTGTCCACGTGATTTTGATAAAGCGTCAGTTTTTTTAATTAGTCAGATTAAAAATTTAAATTTTTTTGCGTCGCAAATAGCACTTAAAATAGGCGGTACAATTGCCGAACGATATTTTTACTTAAAACGCCCAAAATAGCAAACTTATCCAATTTTTCAGCTACAGGTATAGCAATGGTTATTGAGCAAATTAATTGGCTGGCAAAACTACAAAGCATTAAAACAATATACATTTCGCGACAAATCAGCTACCGCATTTTAGCACTTTTTTACTAGATTTACGAAAATTCCTGCTACCCTTTAACCAGTGATTTCGACGATTGATTGTTAGCTTTTTTTATGCGCTTTTAGCCTTTTTAATCGCTGTTTTTAAGATAAATCAGCCAAATTTGATACGTCATCCAATGTCGTTTTAGTTGGGTTTTGACTTTTAATTTTCATCTTTTATCGCCATAATAACCTACACAAGCTTTTACTTAATTTATGTTAAGTAGTTGTTTTCAATAACTTTTCATGAGGTCAACCATGCTTATTTCGGCAAGTCTATTATTAGCTGCTACGTCGTTAACTTCTAACTGGTTGTTTTTAATCGTTCTAGTGACTGTCGGTATGCTAGCGATTGCGTTTACCCCTTACCGTTTTGTATTGGGCTATTTTATGTTGGGCATGGTGTACTGGATTTCGGTGGAAGGCCTGCACTGGGCAGTGGTCACGCTGTCATCGTTGACTGGCACGGATGCGTATGTGGCGGCAATTGGTCTATCAATGATTCCGATTGTGATAGCGTTAAATGGAAAACCCAAGTTTAATAAAGCGGCGAGTCAAGCTACTACTTACCAAACCAGGTTAAAAAGCAGTGTCCAAATGAGCGCCGGTCATCGTCCTGTGGTGTTAGAAAAAGATACCGATTTTCATCAAAACTTTGTTCGTCATGCCTCTGTGTTTGACTCAAAAAACTAATAACAACCTCGCCACCTTATCGCTATAGCAAGTTATTTAACCCATCATGTTGATGGGTTTTTTATGCGCTTTAGCTTGATAAAAGGTAAAAGGCTCGCTGTCTAACGTCGCTCAAATACACAAATCAAACGCTTTGATTACAAAAAATGATACTGGTATGTTAAACATTACTGTAACTTGGCATCGATGCCCTTATAATATATTTTATAACAAAGCTATTAAATCCTTTGTAGTAGCGAATTATAATCTCTTTGAAGTGAATGACTTAATTATTATCATTTATTAAAAGACCTTGCGCATTGCAATATCTATAAAATCTATAATTTTGGAGAGTACCTATGTTATCTCAATTAACCCAAATCAAATCAGATCCCCTCGACGTATTATTGTTTGCCGTTGGTTTGCGTTTAACCCAACTTGCCAAAACAGGCGATGACAAATTTAAAGGTTTATTAGAAAACCGTAATTTTACTATTCAACTCGGCAGCGACGCGGAACAAACGTCACGCTATTATGAGATTAATAACGGTACTTTTAGCCAACATGCAGGTCCCGCGAAAGAGCCAACATTGACGATTACCTTTAAAGATTCAATGACGGGTGTGAAATTGCTTACTAAAGGTGAGGCGACGGCATTTATGACGGGCATCCAAAATGGTGACTTAAAAATGTCCGGTGATTATTCACTGCTGATGTGGTTTAACCAAATTGCAAAATTTATTGTGCCAAAAGTACCTGAGCCACTAAAACCTGTGGTTGAACAAGCAAAACCATTAATTGAAAAAGCCACACCTTTTGCCAAAGAACTTTGCAGTAAAGCCCTAGCAATGATTGGGGGGGCGAGCGCGGGTAAAGCATCTGGTAGCAGCAAATACTTTAATGAATCAAACACCAAAGATGTCAATGCTGACAGCGAGACACAAGCGAGTACATTAGACACCCTTAAGGCGAAAGCGGCTGAAATCAAAGATGACGCGGTGGAAAAATTTGATGAGCTAAAAACCGAAGCCAAAGAAAAAATCGATGCTCTCAAAGAAGATGCGAGCGAAAAATTAGTGGATATTAAAGACACCGCTAATGAAAAACTTGGCGAAACCAAAGAAAAATTGGATGAGGTTAAAGCGCAAGCGGCTGATAAAATTGACGACGCTAAAGAAACTACCACTGAAAAGCTTGATGAAGCGAAAGCCACTAAGGACGATAAAGTTGCGGATGCTAAAACCAAGCTTGAAGACGTCAAAGACCAAGCGGCTGAAAAATTAGCCGATGTTAAAAGCTTTGCAGGTGAAAAACTAGATGATGCTAAATCAAAGGTTGAAGAATTAAAAACCCAAGCCGATGACAAACTAGATGCGCTAAACGATGAAGCCAAAGAAAAAGTGAGCGAGGCAAAAGATAAAGTCGAACAAGCTAAGCAAACGCTGACCGACGAAACAGCCAGTGATTCTGACGTATCTGATAACAAAGCTATTGAAGAAAAGTATGAAGCGGCTAAAGATACTATTAACGCTAAAAATAGTACCGCTAAAGCTGAAGATATTACGGAAGATGATGATACCATCCGTCCTGACAACGTGTTTGCCAAATCAGCCGATAATGAGAACTTAACGCCTGCGCTGCGTAAATCGGCTGAAATTGAGGCAAAGCATGCGTCTGATGAGGTCATTGCCGACAATGTCGAAACTAGCGCAGTCACTGATGATAAATCACCTATCACCAATATTTCCATTACCCGTGGTGATAGCTCACAAGATAAATAAGCCATTGTTATTAAATAATAAAAAACAATCACTTTAGGTGGTTGTTTTTTTTTGGTATGATGAGACACCTTTTATCATTTTAAGCTTTATTTTAATTAGGATTATAGCTGTCATGGCAGACTTATTAGCAATTCAACAATCACAACAACCGATTGGCACCACAATGACCACCCAAAGCCGCCCAACTCGCGAGCAAATCCAAGCTTGGTTTGAACTACCTTTGATGGATTTACTGTTGCTCGCGCAAAACAAACTTCGCGAACACTTTCCACCCAATGCGGTACAAGTCAGTACCCTGCTATCAATAAAAACAGGCAATTGTCCTGAAGATTGCGGCTATTGCTCACAGTCAGGGCACCATAGCACCGACTTACAACCTGAAAAGAAAATCGAAGTACAAAAAGCGATTATTGAGGCCAAAAAAGCCAAAGCCGCTGGCTCTAGCCGTTTTTGTATGGGTGCGGCATGGAAGCACCCAAACGATAGAGATATGCCCTATGTGGTTGAGCTCATTAAAGAAGTCAAAGCATTAGGGTTAGAAACTTGCATGACGCTTGGCATGTTATCGGGTAACCAAGCGCAAGTACTTGCTGAAGCGGGACTGGATTACTACAACCATAACCTTGATACCTCACGCGAGTACTATAACCATATCGTCTCCACCCGTAGTTATGATGACCGTCTAACTACCCTTGACCATGTGCGTCAAGCAGGCATCAATATTTGCTCAGGTGGTATCATTGGTATGGGTGAAAGTCGTGATGACCGCATCAACCTACTCACTGAACTGGCTAATCTGCCAAAACCCCCTGAATCAGTCCCAATCAATATGCTAGTACCCATTGAAGGCACGCCAATTGCAGATCAGCTGCAAGGCACGCGCTTGCCTGTGCTTGAGTGGATTCGCACCATTGCTGTCACGCGCCTTGCTTGTCCAACTAGCTATGTGCGTATTGCCGCAGGTCGTGAAGGCTTAACCGATGCCGAGCAAGCCATGTTGTTTATGGCAGGTGCCAATTCTTTCTTTTATGGGAATCGTTTATTGACCACCGATAATGCTACCACCAATCATGATGATCAATTGATTGCCGATTTAGGGTTGACGGTTGAAAAAGCCGAACCTAGACAAATCCCTGTGACCAATGCGATGAATGGTCGCATCGGAAGTTTGGCTGTCGTTTGATATGCCAAGAAACCGCCGAAGTGGCGGTTTTTTCTTAGATGCTTTAACGATGCCTTAACAGAGTTGAAAAGTATGTTAGCCAATTTTTCCCTTCAATCAGCCCTTGATGAACAGCGCCAAAAAGACCTGTATCGTCAACTGACGCCCATTCGTCATGGCGTCACGCCCACCATTGACATAGATGGCAAAACCTACATCAACTTTGCCAGCAATGATTATTTGGGACTTGCCACCGACCCACAACTCATACAAGCATTTAGCCACGCTGCAAAAACCATCCAGCAAGTGGGTAGTGGCGCGGCGCACTTGATTACGGGGCATACGCTTTGGCATGAACAATTGGATACCACCCTTGCCCAAGTGACAGGCTATGAACGGGCATTAACTTTTAGTACAGGGTATATGGCAAATGTCGGTGTGATTCAAGCGTTGTGTGGTAAAGACAGCGTGATTTTCAGTGATAAGCTCAATCATGCCTCCATTGTCGATGGGGCAATCCTTAGCCGTGCCAAAGTCATTCGTTTTGGACATCGCAATTATAGTCAATTAGAACAGCTGCTTTCGCAAAGTAGCGCTAAGCAAAAACTGATTGTCACCGATCATATTTTTAGTATGGATGGTACCATTGCCGATTTGGATGCGCTGCATGCGTTAGCGGTTCGCTATGAATGCGCCTTGATGGTAGATGATGCCCACGGTTTTGGTCTGCCCTATCAGGCTTACAAAAAATCCCAACCGCAAGCGGATATCTATATCGGCACTTTTGGTAAAGCGATAGGTACCAGTGGCGCATTTGTCGCAGGTTCGAGCCAGTTGATTGACTATGTGGTCAATTTTGCCCGTTCATTTATTTATACCACGGCGATGCCCCCTGTGCTTGCCAGCGTGACTGAAACTAGCATAGCTATGTCGCAAACCGATACTTTGCGCAGCGATCAATTACTTGCCAATATCAAACAGCTCAGTCAAGGGCTATTACAGCGAAATTGGCAAGTAGGTATTGATAATCAAATACCGACCACGGCGATTATTCCTGTGGTCATTGGCAATAATGATAGAACCCTGCAGCTCGCCAACGCGTTAAAATCTCGCGGTTTTTGGGTCTCGGCAATCCGCCCACCCACGGTGCCTGTAGGCACAGCACGGCTACGCTTTTGCGTAAGCGCTCGTCATAGTGAACAACAAATCTCGGATTTACTTGCTGTCATGCAGACTTTAAAATAACGGCTATTTGCAGACTTTTTTAGGGCAAGTTTATTTAGAGTAAGCTGATTTAGAATAAGCTTATTTTGGGCAAGCTTATTTAGTTGCATCATCATCGGGGTAGGCAATGACAGAATATTTTTTATGGTTTAAAGCTTGGCATGTGATTTCATTGGTGTGTTGGTTTGCCGCGATTTTTTATCTACCACGCTTGTTTGTCTATCATGCCATGAGTACCGATAAAATCAGTCAAGATCGATTTGCATTGATGGAGCGTAAACTGTATCGCGGCATCATGACACCTGCGATGATTGCCACTTGGATTTTTGGCTTGTGTATGCTGCTGCCCAATTGGGACAGTTATAAAACCCAAGTTTGGCTACATATCAAGCTAGCCTGCGTCATTGGGTTGACGGTATATCATGTAGCTTGTGGTCGATTTCGCTTAAAACTCATTGACAACCCTAACTATAAAACCCATGTTTTTTGGCGGTGGTTTAATGAGGTGCCTGTGTTTATTTTGGTCGCCGTGGTGATTTTGGTGATTGTTAAACCGCAATTTGGCGCGTAATCATTTTGGCACTTCATGGGCTAGGGTTAAATCATAGCGCAAGGGTTCAATCATAGAAGGTTGCCATGATTGCCTGCGCTATTTTCGGTGAGCGCAAGGTGTAAATACGGGTCAAGGTCAGCTTGTTTGAGCAGCCAATCGACATAATCAGGCGGCAAGTCTTTAATAGCAACCCCTTTATGTTTGCCAAAGCGCATTACCGTGGGTTTTCGGGCATGTTCACTGGCTTGATACAGCTGTGCCATATCGGTGATGCGATGCTGAGAGCAGATAGCTTTTAATACCAAAAAAGTAAACCAAATATCGTATTTGGCACCATGCGCGAATTTGATATTTTTTTTGGCAACCTGCGGCTCAAAAAAACACAGTAGCGCCCCCAAACTATGGCTATCTAACTGCGGGAAAAAATGCCGTGCCAGTGCCAAAGTGCAAATACGCTTAATGTTTGATAAATCACAGTTGGCATTGGTGAGCACGTCAGCATCAAAGTCGATATTGTGCCCAATGAGATACTCGCAGTCTTTTGGTAACTGAAAATCAGTATGCGGCGGCTTGTCTGCCACATCGTCGTCAAAAATGCCTGTGATGGCTTGGCTGCCCAAAGTAATTTTTTTGTGTGGGTTAAAGCGCTGCTCAAAGGCGTTGTGGGTCTGTAGTATCAACTCGTCTGCTGGACTAAACACCACGCCAATGTAGGCAATTTCGGTCGCATGTGGCTCAACTAATCCATGCGCTTCTGTATCTAAAATATAACTACTCATAACCTTAAGACTTACTAAATCGCTCAATTCACCCGTTGTAGACAATCATCATACACGATTTAGCGATCGCTTCGTTAGTTTTTCAGTATCTTGGATTTTCAGTATCTTGGGTGCACCAACCGCTGTGTAAAATTTTTGCTTGGTCTTTGCTGCTTCGCTAACCCTGTTGAATTAGCCAACTTAGCCAATAAGAGCGCCAACTCAACCAACAAGGGTATGGGTCTCAGGATAACGAATACGGGTCGGTTTAGGGGTGGCGATAAAATACGCCAAGGTTAACGGTCCAAGACGCCCCATATACATCATAAACATAATCACCCATTGCCCGGGCTCACTCAAGGTCGGGGTGAAATTTCGCGATAAACCGACGGTTGACGATGCCGATATCACTTCAAATAAAATATCAACCAAATGCCCTTCTGGCTCACATATCGCTAAAATAAACGCTGCTAAAGCAATCATCAAAATCGAGGTGCTCATCACCGCAAACGATTTTTTTACCAAGTGATCAGAGATAGCACGATGAAAAATCGTCACTTGCGGGTGCTGACGCAAATATGCCCTAGTCGATGCTAGGATAACCACAAACGTGCCGATTTTGATACCGCCACCTGTGGACATTGAGCCTGCGCCAATAAACATCAATATAAAGGTCAATAACGTACTGGCATCTGTCACTTGGCTATAATCAATATTATTAAAACCTGCGGTACGTGACGTCACCGCCATAAACCAAGATGCAAACCACTGCCCAGCTTCGCTCAATCCGCCAATCGTTTTGGCGTTGTGACGCTCAAGTAACCAATACCCCATACAACCGATAACATTAAGCGCTAGCGTGCCCAAAACCATGACTTTGGTGTGCAGGGTAAATTTTTGCCAGCGCTTGTGTTTGATGATATCTAAAATCACCAAAAACCCGATACCGCCCGTGATAATAAGCAAGCTTATGATAAAACTAATCATCGGCTGGTGCACATAGGCAGTCATATTGTTGCCATTTAGCGCAAAACCTGCATTGTTAAATGCTGAGATACATAGAAAAAACGCTTCATACATCGCATCTTTTAGCCCTTTTAGCGGTGCTAACAATAGCGTTAACCCTAAAAAACCCAAGCTCTCGGTGATAAAGGCAATTTTGATTACCGCTTTGGCGGTACTGCCAATTTGGTTGCTATGAGTGCCCAACGCTTCTTGCGCCGTGATTGAGCCGGATAATCCCATTTTGCCTTGCAGACTGGTCAATACCAAAATTGCAAAGGTCATAAAGCCTAGACCGCCAAATTGAATCAGCGCGGCAATCACCAGTTGTCCAAACGTGGTATAGTTAGCGGTATCTACGACATTTAGCCCCGTGACAGTCACCGCAGACGTCGCGGTAAAGGCTGCCGCTAGGATACTAATCGGTTGAATCGTTGCGATTGGCAATGACAACAAAACCGTACCCATCACAATTAATGCTAAAAACCCCAAGGACAAAATCGCAGGCGAGGACAACTGCACTCCCTGTTTGGTAGGCGGCTCTATGTCGTGAGTACTGGGTTTTGATTTATCAACAATCTTTGATTTTTCGCCTTTTTTGACTTCACGAAACGGCATATCTACAATTACCTTTTTTGCGTGAGTGGTGGGCTAAATAGCCGTTTGCCGAATGACTTTGGCAAGGCGACGCAGCGCTTGGGTATCACCACCCACCACCAATTTATCCCCACCTTGAAAGAAAAAGCCATCGGGTAATTGGTTAAAGATTTGCTGGTTGCGTTTTAGCATGATAAAAGTAATATCAGGATGGTTGTGTTGGACATCCGACCACGGGTGCCCTCGCCACTGCTCAGGCGGGTCTAGGCGAACCAAAAACTGCTCGTCACCCAATGCCATGTATTGTTTGACCATCGGATAGTTCATCTTTTGGGCAATACGAATCCCCATGTCTTGTTCGGGGTGAATAATATTGTTCACCCCTAAGCTTTGTAGGATTTGGTGATGGGAGTCGGTTTTGGCTTTCACCCATAGGTTTTGTACGTTCAGGCTTAGTAGGTTGAGTGTACATAGCAAGCTGGCTTCAAGGTTATCACCAATGCTGACGAGTACGCCGTCGAAACTTGCAAGGTCAAGCTCTTCTATGGTGTCTTTGTCGGTGGCGTCAGCAATCACGGCACGGGTGACATATTCACTGATGTCATCGACCAGTTTTTCATCAATATCAATCGCTAGGACTTGGTTGCCCAATTTTTCAAGCTCTTTAGCGCAGGTAATACCAAAAACACCCAGTCCAATAATGGCAAATTGCATTATATTTTTCCTTTTTGATATTTTTTTACTTATTAAAGATTCATTTTATTATTTTAACTATGGGTTTCAACAAATTCTTTAGTTACTAAAAGGCAATACGTTCTGACTTTTCAAAATAAATATATCTGCTTTATTTGGCTCAATATTCAAAATCGCCAATAAATTTTGTTGCAGCCATTTTGTACTAACTGAATAAAGCGACATGTCATAATAAGCATCTTTAGGAAAGAAAAAGCTGATTTTTCCTGCTTTATAGCCATTGATGATTACAGCATCTAAGCCCATCACTTCCGTATAGTTCTCAAATACCATTAGGTCAAAAACTTTGTCGGTATAATAAAACTCTGACTTTTCAGACAAACAAATTCTTAAAATTGTGCCAGACCAAATTTTTTCTTCATCAAAGTCTAAAAGATTGGTAAACATTACTGATAACGTAAATTATTTCTTAAAACGCTGACGGCTGGCTTCATATAGCACCATGCCAGTGGCGACACTGACATTTAAGCTTTGGATTTGCCCATGTTCATTGCCGGGCATCGGGATATAAACCAGCTGGTCGCAGGTATCTGCGGTCAAACGGCGAATACCGTCACCTTCTGAGCCCATCACAATCGCCACATCACCTGTCAAATCACAGTCTTGCACGGGCTTTGCCGTGTCATCTAGAGCCGTACCAAACACAAACACCCCTTGTTTTTTGATGTCAGTGAGCGTACGCGCAAGATTAGTAACTTGGATAAAAGGCATTAATTCCACCGCACCAACGGCGACTTTTGCCACGGCTGGGGTGATGCTTGAGCTATGATTTTTGGGAATAATGACGGCTGAGACGCCCATTGCCACGGCGGTACGCAAACACGCGCCAAGGTTGTTCGGGTCGGTGATTTGATCAAGCACTAGTAGTAATAGCGGTTTTCGCTCGGCTTGGTGTTTGTCAACTAAGTATTTGAGATCTGCCTCATCTTGGAGTTCAGCAGGGCGGGCTTGTAATACCACGCCTTGATGCTGCGGACTTTCTGCAAGCTTGGTGAGTTTGTCTTTGGCGCTGATTTGTATTGCAATCCCGTAGGTTTGGGCAAGCTCGGTGATGTTGGCTACCGTGGCATCATCTTGTTTTTTACCGTCTTGAATAAAGAGTGTCAACCCATCGATACCGCGGTGTTGCAAGATGGATTGCACGGCATGAATGCCATAAAAATAACTCGGTTTTGCCATGATTGATGACCCTTTTTTCGATTTTATATTTGCCTTGCCCCTAGCCTTGTATATTATTCGCTAGCCTTCTAGGTGGCAAATGTACTGCACGACTGCTTCATTACGTAGCTCATAACTGCTATGCCCTTCGACCAAAAACGCTTGACCGGCACGGTAATAAGTAAATTCTTCCTCGCCTGCCAGTTTGACTTCACACTCGCCTGCCAAAATTTCGATACGTTCAGATGAGTCAGTTTTAAATTCATAGGCAGGTACATCGGCATCACAAGGTAGCACGATTCCTAGCATTTTTTTGCGTCCATCTTCAAACCAAACGGTCCGACTAAAAGTACGACCTTCATAGTAAACATTCGCTATTTTTTCTACCGATACATGGTCGAAACGATTAGGTGACGTCATGAGATTCTCCTTAAAATACACAGTCAGTTGACTTGATAACGCTGCCTTGTTATAAAAAATTATAAAGAATTATAAAGATGGGCAAGTCGTTTTGCGGCAACCCGCTTTTTTTAGTCGACAAATGGGTTTTATAATCAAACGCAGTCCGTGACTTGTCGCAATCAGCCAATGCTATTGCCGATAGATTGTTAACGGTTGATAAAAAATTATGTTCCGTTATCCTTATGCAGACGTTGTTTAGACAAATAGGATATCATCAAATTTAGTCAACTTTTATGACAATCTATTATAACAATCTATGTTTTATGACAATCGATGAAACCGCCCTCAAATTAACTAGGCGAAGATTGCTAGACACAGATACCCATCAAAGATAGCCAGCTGACGGAAATTTGGATTTTTGCGTTGCTTATTTTGTAATTGTCCCAATTATGCTATTGTTTAGTGTGAAACAGCTAGATGGAATTTTTACTGATTTTTGAAGACTTGTCTAGGATTATTGTGAGCTTTTCATGACAAGGTTACAATAAAGTTTTTGCAAATTTGACCGCCAATGTGCCACTCTTAACGTCAATGATAGGATTGATATGCTGACACAGTTAACCTTACAAAATTTAGCACTCGTCACCAATGCTGAAATTGAGATGAATGCTGGATTTAACATTATCACTGGCGAGACAGGTGCTGGTAAATCACTGTTGCTTGACGCCTTGACCTTGTGCGTGGGTGGTCGTAGTGACGCAGGTTTGATTCGGCATGGACAGACCACGGCAGACGCTTTTGCAGAATTTAATATCGGTCAATTACCCGAAGTCATGGCATGGCTTAGTGAGCAAAATTACCCATTTGAAGACGATACGCTGCTGATTCGCCGGCAACTTGCTAACCAAAACGGTGCGCTTCGTAGTAAAGCTTGGCTCAATGGCATGCCCATTAGTATGAATGAGCTTAAAACCTTGGGTGGGTTACTGGTCAATATTCACAGCCAACATGCCCAGCAAAGTTTGCTGCGTCCGCAGTTTGTGATGGAATGGCTTGATAGCGCCACGGGATTAAACAGCCAAGCAAGCGACGTGAAACAAGCGTTTTTGCAGTACGAACGCCTTAAATCACAAGCCGCGCAGCACGCCAAAGACGAGCAATTGCGCCAGCAGCAAATTCAGCTATTGAGCAATCAATTAGCCGATATTGAGCCAATTGCCACTGTCTTATACAGTGAACTTGAAGCTGAATACGATGAATTATCTAACCTTGAAAACCTCATGCAGCAAGCCGCCTTGTCGGTGCAATTACTGGATAATGACAGTGATGAGCCCGATGTGGTAAGCCTGCTTAATCGGGCGATTAAACTGTGTGAAGCGCAAACCGAGCTTAGCCAAACCTATGCGGATTGCGTTGAACAGTTGTACTCAGCACATACCCAAATCGCTGAAGTGGCTAGCACTTTGAGCAATTATGCCGAAGGACAAAGCCTTGACCCCAAGCGGTTAGCGTTACTTGATGAGCAGTTATCGACGTTCCACCGACTCGCGCGTAAATATCACACCACCCCTGAAAGCCTTGTTGAAGACAGCCAAGCCTGGCAACAGCAATTAGATGATTTGCAATCGGTGATGTCGCCTGAAGCAATGGCAGAGCAAATTGAACAAGCTTATCAAGCCTACTTGCAAAAAGCCCAAGCGTTGGATGACAGTCGCCAAGCCAATGCCACGACGTTAGCTGAAGCCCTAGTTGCACGGTTAAAAGCATTGGCATTGCCCAATGTGCAAGCGGCATTTGAATTTACCCCACTTGATAAACCACAAAGTATCGGGTTATCGCAAATCGATTTGCTATTTAGTGCCAATGTCGGCATGCCGATGCAACCGATTCACAAAATCGCCTCAGGCGGTGAATTATCACGGCTAGCCCTTATCATGCAAGTCATTGATGCGCAAGGGGTTTGCCGTAATACGATGACCGATATGGCAACCACCACCCGTCAGTTATTGGTATTTGATGAAGTAGATGTAGGTATCAGTGGTGGCACGGCGCAAGTGGTGGGCGAATTACTGCGTGAGCTGGGTGAAGAACAACAAATCATTGCGATCACTCACCAATCGCAAGTCGCGGCACAAGCCCATCAGCATATTTTGGTGTACAAAACCCAGCAAGAGAAAGCCCAGTCTCACTTAAAAATCCTGTCGGGCGATGACCAAGTGCAGGAATTAGCGCGCATGTCGGGCGGGGTCAATATCACCGAAGACACGCTCAAACACGCGCGCAGTTTGCTAGCAAGTCGCCGTGTCAGTTAATTTAACATTGCTTGTCGCTTTTAATGTTTATCGCTTTTAATGCTTATTGTTTTTAATGTTTGCCGCTTTTAAGTCGCTTTTAATTAGGTATGCCACTGAATGTCAAAAAACCAAAATCTTACCAACCATTTTTTGATAGCGTCGCCCAATATTGACGGCGGGATTTTCTATCAATCTTTGGTCTATATTTGCCGTCAAGACCAACAAGGCACGTTAGGGCTGGTAGTTAACAAACCCATCGAGACCAGCAACGTCGCCAAATTGTTTGAAGAATTAAATATTGATGTGACCATCACCGACTTGCACCGAAAATTACCCTTAGATGGAGGCCCCATGAACCCGGAAGTTGGGTTTGTGCTCCATACGGGACAGCCCGATTGGGTATCTTCGTTTGCCATCACCGAAAACGTCTGTATCACCACTAGCAAGGATATTTTACAAAGTATCGCCAATGGTCAAGGCGTTGAGCATTTTGAGCTTTGTTTGGGTCATGCCAGCTGGGGAAAAGGGCAGCTAGAAGAAGAAATCAACCAAGGCGATTGGTTTGTTTTGCCGGCATCAATGGGGCTATTGTTTGATATCGACCATCAGACTCGCTGGCAAGTCGCCGCTCACCAACTGGGCGTTGATTTTAACAAACTGAGTACGGATATCGGGCATGCTTAACCTGACTATGGCACAAGATACCCATCACACCCAAACTATTGAAACGGTGATGGGGCTTGATTTTGGCATCGCAAAAATGGGTATCGCCTTGGGCAATACCTTAACCCAAACTGCAAGCCCGTTGATGCAGTTTAAAATGGATAATGGCAAACCCAATTGGGATGAATTGCTAAAACTTATCGAGTCATGGCAAGTGAGTACCATCATCATCGGTTTGCCGCTAAATATGGATGGCACTGCATCTGAGCTTGGCAATCGTGCCAAAAAATTTGCTCGTAGGCTCAAGCACCAGCTCGAGGAAGCGCATCGACCACGGCCGATTATTTTGGCGGATGAGCGCTTAACTAGCCGTGAAGCCAAAAATTTGGCTTGGGAATATGGGTTAATCAAAAGTGACAAAGAGCCGATTGATAGTATCGCCTCGGCAATTATGCTTGGCAGTTGGCTTAGAAGTGGCGAAGGAGCGCTGTTATCATGACTCAATTAAATGTGCCTGCTACGCCAACGACCAAAGGCTTTTCTGCCCCTATTCTTGGTTTGATTGAACACGCACAGCGACTCAACAAATGGTCAATTTATCTGGTTTATTTGGCAATTGCGCTATTTTTATTATTTGGTACCCTAAAGAGCTTGTCACAGTTTAAGGACAGTCAAACGATTTATACTTTGTTTCATTGGGTGCCTTACGGACTTGTTGGACTGACCATACCGCTATCCTGCTATGTGGCGTTTATTTTATACCGTTACCGTTTAAGCCAGCCGAGCATGCTTGCGCTGTGTATCGGTATGGGATTTGGCTTGTTTGTTATCAGTAGCTATGTCGCCCTAGCCGCCTGGATTGGGGTGGCGTTTATGTTTAAAGCCAATTTAACCCGTTTTTTTAATTTTATCCAAGAAAGTCGACAAACAGAAACTCAAAAAACAGAGACTCAACATGCCTGATGCCAATTACCAACTCGATACCCAAGGGCTGATTTGTCCAGAGCCGATTATGCTACTGCATAAAACCGTTCGTAAAGCGCAGTCGGGAGAGGTGATTCATGTCATCGCCACTGACCCTGCGACCACGCGCGATATCCCCAATTTTTGTCGTCATCTGGGGCATGAACTTATCGAGCAGCAAGACATCATCAACCCCCAACAACACCAAAATCCTGATCCGTATGCCAATGTGTATCATTACTGGATTAAGAAAAAAGCTGGTTAAAAAAACGCCCCCTTATCCCGAGATTTCAAGTCATTTATGTCCCAAGTCGCCGCGCGCCAACCTCGCCAAGTCAAAGCCTTACACCTTGATGATGAGCCCAGTTATATTCAGCAGTTTCGCCAAGAATTGCTGACGCGGGGACTTGCCACCAATACGCGCAATGCTTATATTCGTGACTTGATGCTGTGTGAAGCCACCTGTAACAAAGCCATCACCCGTTGGGACGCCAGTGACGTGTTAGCTTGCCTAGCGGCGCTCTATAAACAAGGCAAAACAGCGCGCAGCCAAGCGCGTGCCTTATCATCGCTCAAACAGTTTTTTTTATGGCAAATCAACGCTAATCAGCGTGATGACAACCCGTGTGAGCATATCAAGACCCCAAAACTTGGGCGCGCGCTACCCAAAGATTTATCCGAAAGTGATGTCGATGCCCTACTCGCCAGCCCAGATACATCGACCCCATTGGGCATGCGTGACCAAGCCATGTTTGAAGTGCTCTATGCGTGCGGGCTGCGTGTCTCTGAGCTTATTCATTTATCGTTAAGTGAAGTCAATCTCAATGCAGGCTGGTTACAGGTTACCGGTAAAGGTGATAAGACTCGGCTGGTACCCCTTGGCGAAGTGGCGATTGATGTATTGACCGATTATTTGACCCTGGCGCGACCGCAACTGTGTATCATGAAAAATGGCCGAGAAAGTCGCTGTCAAGCAGTATTTTTGACCCAACAAGGCGGCTACATGACCCGCCAAAACTTTTGGTATGTCATTAAACGCTACGCCAAGCAAGCCGGCATCGAAAGTGAAATTTCTCCGCATACCTTACGTCATGCCTTTGCCACCCATTTGCTCAATCACGGCGCTGACTTGCGCAGTGTACAGATGTTATTGGGTCACAGTGATTTATCAACCACCCAAATCTATACCCATGTGGCTACGGCAAGACTGCAACAGCTGCATCAGCAGCACCATCCACGCGCTTAGGGCTGTTTGTTTATAGACAAATTTTTTGAAACCCATAAAGCATAAAATCGGTCGTAAAGCGCATTGACCCTGCCTGCTGGCAGCGCTCGATTAATGCTTCACGTCTGGCTGGCTGCGCCCGAAACGCATAGGGCGTCATAGTCAATAAATCTTGTAACTGCGTAGCGGTAAGCGAAATCGTGGTTTCCACCCGCGTTTGCTTAACCAACGCAAAATACGGTGCTAATTCATCGATAAATTTGTCTGAGTCGTGCGCTACGATTTGTTCAAATAACCCGTCACGCATCTCAATCAAGTGATTGACGGCAGGCTTGGCAATCACTAAAAAGCCCTGATCGCTGACCAACCGATGAAATTCATCCGCCAAAATCGGGCTAAAAATACTGGTCAATATACTCACCGCCTGATTGGCCAATGGTACTTGCGAAGCAGATGCCACTAAGCAATATTTTTGTGTGGTCGTGCTAATTGGTTTAAGTCGTTTGGCAGTGGCGAGTACGGCAGGTTTGCTGATATCAAGCGCGACTAACTTACTTGGGTTAAGCTGTAAAAATCGCTCAGTGTAATACCCCTCGCCACAGCCAATGTCTAGCCAATTTACCGATGGTTGGGAGGATAATAGCCCTTTGCAAAAGTCATACAGCCCATCTTGCAGCGACTGATAAAACCCCGCTTGTAGAAAACGACGCCGCGCCATAATCGACTCATCACTATCGCCAGGGTTTTTGCTATGCTTATTTTGCACCGGCAGTAGATTCACATACCCTTGTTTGGCGACATCAAAATCATGTTGCCGCTGCTGCGGATTTTCACCTGTGCATTGCCAAACTTTTTCACCCACCTTTAGCGGACTTTGGCAAATCGGGCAGTGAAAATTTGCAGAAAATGTCGAAGGGAATGCCACCATGAAAATATCTCAAAAAAGCTGTTAAAAACCCAATTGATGCAAAGCGCCGTTAGCGAACGTAGCAAAGTTAGCGAAGTTTTAACGTCATCAGCCCTAAAATAACCAAGACAATGGTAATAATCCAAAAACGGGTGACCACTTGGGTTTCTTTCCAGCCGCCTTCTTCAAAATGGTGATGCAGGGGCGCCATGCGAAAGATGCGTTTTTTACGCAGTTTGTAAGAGCCTACTTGTAGCATGACCGATACCGCTTCTGCCACAAATAAACCACCCATGATGAACAGCACAATCTCTTGGCGCGTCATCACAGCAATGGTGCCGAGCATCGCGCCTAAGGCTAATGCACCGACATCACCCATAAACACTTGGGCGGGATGGGCATTAAACCATAAAAACCCTAAGCCCGCCCCAACCATGGCACCACACACCACTGTCACATCACTATTATAAGCAATATAGGGCACGTGGAGATATTCAGCAAAGCGAAAATCCCCTGACACATAAGCAAACACCCCTAAGCCTGCGGCGACCAACACCACAGGAAAAATGGCAAGGCCATCCAAACCATCGGTTAAGTTAACCGCATTTGAGGTACCATTAATCACAAAATAGGTAAAGATAATAAACGCCAAACCCAATGGTACAGCGGAGAAAGGAATCGACACGTTTTTGAATAACGGAATCAGTAAATCTTGCATGGCGTGAGCTGTCGCCACATGCGGCTGCTGACTGGCAATCCAGTACAAGGACACACCAACAAATAAAGCGCCAACTGACAACCAAAAATATTTTTTGCGTGCAATCAAGCCTTTTGGGTCTTTATGTTTGATTTTTAGCCAGTCATCTGTCCAGCCCACGGCGCCAAAAATCACCAAGACCACCAGCAAAATCCATACGTAGGGATTGGTTAGATTCGCCCACAGTAGCGTGGTGACCAAAATACTGCCTAAAATCAAAATCCCGCCCATGGTGGGTGTGCCTGTTTTGGCAAGGTGGCTCTGTGGGCCATCGTTACGAATGGCTTGTCCATATTTGAGCGCGCGCAGCCGTTCAATGACGCGGCCACCAAACACCATACTGATACCCAGCGCAGTCAGCACCGCTAATAAAACACGTAAGGTCAGCGATGACACAGCCGAAAATGGGGAATAAAATTGGCTTAGCCATTCAAACAACCACAATAGCACGAGTGGACTCCTTAGGGAATGTCGGGTAAAACAGGGATGCAATGTCCCTATCATGATCATGATGAAATAAATGAAAACTCGCTATGAAAACTATCTGTTAAAACCGTATCACTTGCTCTCATAATCAAAAACCCATCATGAAAAGTTGACTATTTTAAGTAAAAATTCACAAAAAATCAGCCAATTTTTATCAAATGGCTGATGAAAGTTCTGTTTTTAGCTAGAATGGCTGACGGGTTAACTCGTCAATTACCTGCTCCATCATCATATAGCGCGAGCCTTTAAACAAGATATGCCAGGCGTCATCACTACTCGCCAGCTTATCTTTAATGGCGGCGAGTAGGGTGGCTTTATCTGGGTATGCCTGTGCTTGCATGCCGGATGCTTGCGCTTGCGCAACGGTAACAGGCGTTAACTTCCCCACCGTATACAGCACAGTCACGTCAGAGGCGGCGATAGCCTCACCGAGCTTGCGATGCTCCTCTTGGGCGGCATCGCCCAACTCACCAATATCGCCCAATACCAACATGGTTGGCGCACCTTGGCTAGCCAATACTTGCGTGGCAGCAAGGACGGCACTGGGATTGGCATTATAAGTGTCATCAATTAAAGTATGTTTACCAAACTCAATAAAATTGAGTCGACCTTTGGCAGGTTTGGCGGTATCGAGTCCTTTGGCGATATCATCAATCGACAGCCCCAAGGCTTGCGCACATGCCGCGGCGGCTAAGGCATTGCTGATGTTGTGTTCACCTGCAAAGTTTAAAGTGACGTTTTGAGTCTCGATTTCATCAATTTCAAAATTGAAATTTAGGCTAAAGGTGCTAGTATTACCAACTTCCACATCATCGGCAAACACATCGCCCATCAGTAGCACGGTATCTTCATCTGTTAAGCCAATTTCTTTGGCTTGTTGCATATCCACGCCAGCATCTGCCAAGGACACGTCACGCTCGCCAAAGGTTAGAATATTTTGGGTAAATTGTTGCGCATTGTTGAGTAGCGTATCAAAATAATCATCACCAAATGGCACAATCGCTGTACCTGTGTTACTTAATCCTTGATAAATCTCAGACTTGGTCTTGGCGATATTATCACGCCCGCCAAACTCCCCCAAATGTGCCGTGCCGATATTGAGCACACAAGCGACATCGGGCTTGACAAGCTGGGTGGTATAAGCAATCTCTCCGACATGATTGGCGCCAAGCTCCATGACGGCATAGCGATGGTCATCGGTCAGCTCTAGTAGCATCATCGGTACGCCCAAATCATTGTTGAGATTGCCGCGGGTGATTAAGGTAGGCGCAATACGATGTAAAATACTGCCAAGCATTTCTTTGGCGGTGGTTTTACCGCTCGAGCCTGTAATCGCGACGACTTTTAGATTGGGATGTTGGTCACGGCGGTAAGCACCTAATTTGCCGAGTGCCAATTTTGTGTCAGTCACTACGAGTTGCGGCAAATCACTTTCGACTGCACGACTGACAATCGCTAAGACCGCGCCATTGTCTTTGGCAGTTTGTACATAATCATGTCCGTCAAAGTTATCACCTTTAATGGCTAAAAAAATATCGCCTTTTTCGATTTTGCGGGTGTCGGTGATAATTCTTGTGGATGTCTGGGTAAAATCACTGTGAAAGGTTGGGTTTAGGTCTTTCACCGCTTCGGTTAGGTTGGCAGATTGCCAAATATATGCAGTCATTGGGTTCTCTTTATTGGGGTCTTGTTATAGTTTATTACTAACGAATCTCGTCATCTTGCCCATCATTGCGCACCCATACTTTCTTGATTCCGGCAGGAGCGAGCAACAAAACTTCGCAATTTTTGGGGCGCGTTGCCAGTTCAAACTCACGGAATTTTTTCATATTATATAGACGCGGGCTATCGCCAAGTAGCAGTTGCCAGATAAGCATGCCAATCCACATGCCGTGGGTAAATACTAGATAGGTGCCATCGGGCAAGGCATCAAAATACGCACGCACCTTTTGTACCCGCGCTACAAAATGCTCAAAACTGTCCGTCAGCTCACTGGCTCGGTGAGCAGAATGCTGTTGCCAAAAATCATCGGCAATCACACGGATGTCATCAAATGACAAATCCTTGATGGTGTCAAAATCCAAAAAGTTAAATTCGTGCAATTCGTCGATGACAGTGGCTGTGCGCTTAGTGCTTTGTAGATAAGGCTGAGCCGTTTGCTGGGTGCGAAGATACTGGGATACAAAAATCTCGGTGACTGGCTCGCTGATATGGTCAGTGAGCCAATCCGCCAATGCTTGCGCTTGTGTCTTGCCAACGTCAGTAAGATTGATGGCATGATTTGGGCGCACTGCTTGCCCTGCATTGGACTCGCTTTGGGCATGACGGATTAGGTAGATTTTTTTCATGATGCTAGGTTAGGTTATTTGCCAAATTTGTCAATGGCATTTTTTACCATCACTTTATCATCAAAATCGTGGCGTACCCCTTTGATTTCTTGATAGGTTTCATGCCCTTTGCCTGCAATCACCACGATATCGTTAGGCTTGGCATGCTGCACCGCATATTCAATGGCCTTTTGACGGTCTGGCTCGATAATGGCTTGATAGTGCTGCTGGCAAGTCATGCCCGCTTGCATATCGTTCAAAATCGCGTTAGGGTCTTCACTGCGTGGGTTATCGGCAGTCAAAATCACTTTGTCAGCCAGGCGCAGTCCTGCTTGCGTCATCAGTGGACGTTTACCCTTATCACGGTCGCCACCACAGCCAAATACCGCCCACAGCTCACCTGTACAGTGCGATTTTAAACTGGTCAACACCTGCTCTAGCGCGTCTGGCGTATGCGCATAATCCACGATAAAACAGCTGCTGGTCGATGGCACCCGATCCATACGACCTGTGGCGCCGCGAAGCTTTGGCACTGCCGCTTGGATTTGCGCCACACTCAATCCCATCGCGGCACTTTGTGATAACGCTAAGGCGCCTGCGATACTCGCCAACAAATTAGCCACATTAAATCGCCCTAACAATGGACTGTTCACCGTTAATTCACCTTGTGGCGTGACAGCCTTTGAAAGAGCAATGGTCAAATCACCCCCTTGCAAGCTAGGCAGGATAGCCTTGGCAAAAAAATCGGCTTTGTCATTGGTCAAACTATACGTCCACACGGTTAAATGGGATGCGTTAGCTGCCTCAATCATCAATTCACTAAATTCATCATCTAAATTAATAATCGCGTGAGTGAGGGTGGGAAAATGCGCTTTATCAAACAGTCGCGCTTTCGCCTGCGCATAATCGTCCATGTCAGTATGATAGTCGAGATGATCACGACTTAAATTGGTAAATATCGCCACGTTGACAGGTACGCCTTGCAGCCGCTGCTGGTGTAAGCCATGAGAGCTGGCTTCAATGGCTAAGGCTTGTACGCCTTGCTTGGCAAAATCATCAATCGCATGTTGCAGATTAAAGACTTCTAGGGTGGTGTGGGTACTTGGGGTTAAATTTGGCAAAACCCCATTACCAGCCGTGCCCATGACCGCAGTTTTGATGCCCGATTGACTGATGAGTTGGGCGACCAGTTGGCTTACCGTGGTCTTGCCATTGGTGCCTGTCACCGCGATGACCGCCGGCAACTGGGTGGGATGTTGCTGTTGCAAACTGGTTTGAATCAGAGAACCTAAAAAATCACGAATGGTGGGCAAATAAATAATCGGCAACATAAACTGCGACTGGATCGCGGATACATCAATTTCTGACAACACAAACGCCGCTTTGTCTGAGACTTGAGCAAGATAACCTGCAACTTTTTCCAAATCGAGGCTGTCGGTCGCGTTTTGACTTTTTAGCAATACAAATACATCGCCCTGACCCACTTGACGGCTATCGACCACAAACTGCCCAAATGGTTGATTCATGACAGGGTTTAACAGTTGTCGCACGCTTTCTGGTAGCGATAGCGCAGACATCATCGGTTGCAACGTAATCATAGCTTTTTCCATAGGGTTGTTATAAGTCATTGACACTTTCGATGCTGGCGGCAGTGGTTTCTTTACCCGATAGCGGCTTGTCAAACGGCACATTGTACAAACGCAAGGCTTCTTTCATCACACTGCGGAACACGGGTGCTGCAACCAAACCACCAAATTTGTAAACACGCGGGTCTTCAACCATGATAGCCACCACAAAACGTGGGTTGGAAGCAGGGGCAATACCGACAAACGCGGTGCGGTATTGGTCGTTATAATAACCGCCTTTGGGATTGGTGCGTCTTGCCGTACCGGTTTTACCCGCCACACGATAGCCATCGATGGCGGCTAAGGTTGCCGTACCACCAGGCTCAGTGACTGACGTCATCATATCGACAATGGTAAGGGCATCGCTGGTTTTGATGACTTGCTTGGCGGCAGGTTTGGCAAAAGGAACGGAGACATTATTGGTACTACTGCTATTGAGCGCGTTATCACGGGTACTTTTAAGGAGCGTCAATGGATGCATTACGCCCCCTGCACCTAGCACACTGTAAGCCTGCGCAAGCTGGGCGAGCGTAACTTGTAGACCGTAACCGTACGACACAGTTGCGCGGCGTGCGATTTCATTTTGCTCAGGCGTTGGCACTAGACCTGCAGATTCACCGGGTAATTTTAGGTTGGTTTTTGCGCCAAACCCAAAGGCTTTTTGCGTATCACTCATCGCGGTGGCAGGCAAAGAAAGGGCGATTTTTGCCGAGCCGATATTACTCGATTTTTGCAGTAGGGTACGCAGACTAATGGTGCCTAAATTGCCATGGTCACGAATAGTATGCCCTTGCACCACCATGCTCCCTGGACTGGTATTAACCAGTGAGTTGGCATTGTACTGTCCTGACTTTAAGCCCGTGGCAACGGTGATGGGTTTCATCACCGAACCGGGTTCAAATACATCCATCAAGGCATGGTTACGCTGGTTTTCATTGGATAAGCTATTTAAGTCATTGGCGTTAAACGACGGCCAGTTGGACATCGCCATCACTTCACCTGAGTTGACATCAACAATCATACCCGCTGCCCAGCGCGCCTGCTGCACCCGTCCGACTTTTTCAAGTTCTTGGTACAAGATATATTGTAGCCGTGAATCAACGGTTAATTGTAAATCCTTGCCAGCGACTTCAGGTTTGACTTGTTCGATTTCTTTAATGCTGTTGTTTTTGGCATCACGCATGACCATGACTTCGCCATCTTTGCCCGATAGCATGTCATTAAATACGCGCTCTACCCCAGCTTGCCCTTGGTAATGCGTGCCATCTGTCATGTTGGTACGCGCCATAAAGCCCAATAATTGGGCATTCGGCTGTGGCTGTGGGTAGTAGCGCTGATAAAACGTGTCGGTACTGACCCCAGCAAAATTGGCATCAATGAGCGGCTGTGCTGCTTCAGGTTGCACATTTTTCATCAATGGAAAATAATGCGACCCTGCGCCTGTGGGCAATACAGCTTTTACCGCCTCTTTATCGGCAAGATTGATGTTGTCATTGATACGTACCGCATTTTTAAATTCGCTGACGCTAATGCCTGTCAATGCCGAAAGTTTGGCTAAATCCATGTTCTGCAAGCGTTTTGCAACGCGCTCAAGCTCACGATTGACCGATTTACTCGGTTTAGACTTTTGCAATTCTTGCTGGCGCGCTTTGAGCTCGTAGTATTCCACCGCATAATCATGCGGACTAAAGTACGCCGAGGTTAACGGGGCTGAAATCGCAAGCGGCATGTTATTACGGTCGGTGATCATACCCCGGTAAGATGGCTCTTTTTTGACGGTGGTAATGAGCGAATTACCTTTGTCTTGATAGTAGGATTTATTAATGACTTGGATGTATGCCAATCGCCCAAAAATCGCCACAAATACCAGCCCCATCGCTATCCAAATGGACTTAAAGCGAATGGCATCTTCTTCAATGCTGCCTTGGCGTGATGCACCACTACGACGCTTTGACGCATTAATTTTAGGGGCAGTGACTTTGAGCACAGGCACTTTGGTGGGTCGCCCTGACATGGCATTGGCAACTTTGGTGGGTATCGATTTTTTATTACGAATAGTCACGCGGTTGCCTCATCAATGCTGCGTTTCTGGATTGATAGCTGGAGTGTTAGACTCGTTGCTGCTGGCGTCACTAGTAAATACCGTGACTTTGTTGTCGTGAATAATCATACGATCGGACAAGTTAGGGTAAAACATATTGAGTTCGGTCACCGCGCGGTTGGTCACTTGCGGGGTAGCGCTAAAAGTTTGCTGCTCAATCAGCATACGTTGGTGTTCCATTTGCAGATGGCGAAATTGTTTTTTGAGTTTTTGCAGCTCGCCATATTGTTGGTGATAAGTTTGGATTTGCTCGACGACGCTCACCCCTGTCCACAAAATCGCAATCACTAATAGCATCATCGCAACCGTATATAGACTAACGCCGCGATACTCGGTATCGAGCATCTCGCTAATACTGGCACCCAAGCCTTCACTGCTTTTTTTCATCGTCGTGTTATTTTTTACCGTTGCGTCGTTATTTTTGGCGGAGAAAAAACGAGTTTTTTTGAGCGAATTTTGGTTATCGCGGCCATTTGACATGGGTTTACTCGTCATGGGAGGCAGGGGCTGAGATTTTGGCATTTTTATATCAAAGAGCTTTTTATATCAAATAGCAGGGTATCAAGATAAAACAAGTCATTATAACGCAACCCATCTAAGTTTGGTTAATGCAATCGCTTTTTATTGTTTGTTATAAATATCATGTTACAAAAACGGCTGCTTTTACAATCGGGTGGCTGACCGAAGCAAAGCACTTCTGGCACGCGGGTTGGTTTTTATTTCACTATCCGACGGGGCGACCCGCTCAGGTTTAGATAGGAGTTTGGGGCGTTTGGGTGGCATCGGCAAATTGGCGTCTTCAGGATATTGACCTTTACTGTGTTTTTGCAAAAACTGCTTGATGATGCGGTCTTCTAGCGAATGAAAACTAATCACCGCCAAGCGTCCCCCTACCTTAAGCGCCATGAGCGATTGATCCAAGAAGCTGTCGATATCACCAAGTTCATTATTGATAAAAATACGCATGGCTTGAAAACTTTGGGTGGCAGGGTGCTTGCCTTTTTGCCAATTGGGATGCGCCTGTTTGATGGTTTCTGCCAGCGCTAGGGTAGAATCGTAATGGTCCATTTGTTTGATTGCCCTTGCAATACGGCGACTGTGTCGTTCTTCGCCATAGTTATACAGCACATCGGCAAGCACGGTTTCATCGACGCGTTTTAACCATTGGGCGACCGATTCGCCACGGGTGGTATCCATGCGCATATCCACTGCCCCATCGCGCATAAAGCTAAAGCCGCGGCTACCGTCATCAAGCTGCGGCGAGGACACGCCCAAATCTGCCATAATCCCATCGACCTGTTCAATCCCTAATCGCTGCAGATTGTCCTGTAGCTTGGCAAAACTATCATGAATCACTATCACGCGCGCATCACTGGCTGCCAATGCTTGCGCCGTTTGTATGGCTTGGGGGTCTTTATCAAATACGAGCAGACGACTGTCTTTATCCAAATAAGTTAACAGCAATCGGCTGTGCCCACCGCGCCCAAATGTGGCATCGACAAAGGTGCCCGTTTTTTTGATGGTTCCTGTTTCTAGCGCCGCTACAGTTACATTGAGCACACTTGCCACCGTTTCTTTTAGCAAAACAGTTTCATGGATAAATTCAGGTGCGCTAACAGTCATAACAGGCTCAATGGGACAATAAGAAAAAAGAAATTCGCTAAACAATCGCTAGGGTAAAACAAATAAAAATCATAATTTATCTATTCCCCTATTATCGCTGAAGCAAGCCTAGGGTCAAGTAAAATCATAACCTTGGCTAAGTTTTATGATAAAAATGCTCATCTTTGATAAAACCTAGCCATAAAAAAGACGGTCATAAAACCGTCGTTAATATTCAATAATACTAAAGGGGTGCTTAATCGTCATAACCTTTAGGGTTTTGGCTTTGCCAACGCCAAGTGTCGGTACACATACGCTCGATATCAAACTCAGCTTGCCAGTCCAACAGATGCTTGGCTTTATCACTACTGGCATAACAACTGGCAATGTCGCCAGGTCGTCTTGGTGCTATGCTATAAGGCACGGGTTGACCAGTGGTTTTGATAAAGGCATTGACCAATTGTAATACAGATGTCCCTTTACCTGTACCCAAGTTAATCGGCTCAAATCCGAGCTGGGTTTGCTGTTGCAAATACTGTAAAGCGGCGACATGCCCTTTTGCCAAATCAACTACATGGATATAATCTCGCACGCCTGTCCCATCCACAGTATCATAATCATTGCCAAACACGCTTAACTGCGGCAGCTTACCCACTGCCACTTGGCTAACATACGGCATCAAATTGTTTGGAATACCATTTGGATTTTCACCTATGGTTCCGGTATGGTGGGCACCAATGGGATTAAAATAGCGCAGTGAAATTAATTGCCAGTGATTATCTGCTTTTGCCAAGTCTTCGAGCATATGTTCAATCATCAGCTTGCTTTGCCCATATGGATTGGTCGCAGAACGCGGTGAGGATTCGACAATCGGCAAGGCTTCTGGGTCACCATAAACGGTTGCGGATGACGAGAAAATCAAGTTTTTTACTTGGGCGCTAGTCATCGCATCGAGTAGATTGAGCGTGCCTGCGACATTGTTTTGATAATACCACAGTGGCTTGGCAACCGATTCACCGACCGCCTTTAGCCCTGCAAAATGAATCACCGCAGTGAAGTCATGCGAGGCAAAGGTTTTGGCAAGCAGCTGTGTGTCCAAAATATCGCCTTCGATAAATTCAATGGACCGCCCCACAATTTGCTGAACGCGCGCCAGCGAGGCTGGACTACTATTGGATAAATTATCATACACCACGGGGGTGAATCCTGCAGCAATTAGTTCAATTAATGTATGTGAGCCGATATAGCCTGCACCGCCAGTCACTAAGATTTTTTTGCTTTGATTTATCATTGTTTTGCCTATTTTTTACAGCCTATACCCGTATAAAAACCAACGAGCTGCTGAATTTGTGGTTCGGTTAACGTATTTTTTGCATCAAAAATGGGTAATGCAATGTTATTTAAACGATTGATATCCGGCTTGATCGGTAGCGACCAGTTGACAATAAACAACGCTTGCACTTGCGTAAGCGGCGCATAGGCATCGTCGGTCAATGAAAACAGCGGATGATTACCGTATAACTCTAACAATTCTTCTTTGGTATTGTTGGCATATACAATCGTCTTGATATTGTATGACCATAACAATTTGATCAGTGGGTGAAACGCTGAATGGGTGGTGCGTCCTGTACCATTACGATAGCCTGAGCCCCAAATCATCACCGTTTTATTTTCGATAAAGCCATCAAAATATTGCCAAAATTCACGGAAAATCAGTTCTTTTTGGTCTTCATTAATGGATTTTACCGCCTCTAACAACGACGTCTCTACTTGATTGTGCTTAAAACCATCAATCAAAAAATCCAATTCTAGCGGTAATGACTTGCCACCAAATCCCCAACCTGCTTTGAGATAATCTTTACCAATGCGTTTATCAAGCCCAAGGATTTGCTCAACTTGTTTGATATTGACCTGTTCACTGGCGGCAAGACGCGCCATTTCATTCATGAAAGACAAGCGTGTTGCCAGCATTCCCATGATACTACTGCGCGCAAATTCTGCCGTTTTGATATCAGTAATAAAGTGCTTGTCACTTTTTTCAATAAAAAACAGCAAAATGTTGTTGTACGCGCTACTGCCTTGCGATTTTTCACCAATCAGTGCCAAATCGGCTTGGAAAAAAGAACTAAAATTCGCCCCGTCTTTCATAAAAATAAAGGGAAGATAATACACCCAAGTAGTCGTCAATTTGCGGGCGAATTGTTCAATCTCACCCATGGCTTTGACACCGCTAATGATAATCTGGGTAGTGGGGTTAAAATGAAATGAGCCAAATTGGTCAAGCGCCTGCGCTGATACGCCATCGACAAACAACCAAATATCTTCTGCGCTGACATAGGCTGAAAAATCATGGGTTGGCAAAGGCTGGGTAACGATGTTGCCTTGAGATTGGTACAACTGCCACAGCAGCACCATCTGCCGATCAAACTGGTAATCATTCATGACCTGCTGAAGGCTATCGTCATCGGTCAATAGCCTGACTTGGTATTCAAGGGTGGCAAGCAAAATACAAGCATTGATTGATTCATTGGTACTACCAATTACATATACAGTTTTTGTCATTGTTTTCTTCTTTTATCCTTATCCTTCATCAGCTTGCAAAGGTTGTTTTAATGGTATTTAGCAACTGATTGGTTGAGCTATCAAATGGCTGCGCTTGTTGCGGCGATAATTCTTGCGTTGATACCAAGGCATCAAAGACGGCATTAGCCATCACTTTACCCACTTCGACCCCCCACTGGTCAAATGGGTTAATCTGCCAAATGACTGACATAACAAATACTTTGTGTTCATACAGCGCAATCAATGACCCTAACGTTCTTGGGGTCAGCTGTTTGAGTAGGATGGTCGTTGACGGCTGATTGCCGCGATAATGCTTGAATTTATCCATACCATTATTGCTGTCTTTGATGGCGGCATTACCAAACGCCAACACTTGGCTTTGCGCTAAGCAGTTGGCAAGCGAAAGTCCGTGCTGTTCAAGCAAGTTTTTATTGATTGTTTGGGCATCTGCGTAGCGTTTGATGGGGGCAATAAAATCACAACTGACTGCCTGTGTGCCTTGATGTAACAACTGATAAAACGCATGCTGAGCATTGGAGCCAATATCACCCCACAAAATCGGACAAGTACTGTAAGTCACTGCCTCACCTTGGCGATTGACGGATTTACCGTTACTCTCCATCTCAAGCTGGGTTAAATAATTGGGAAAAAAAGATAACCGACCATCATAAGGTAAAACCGTATGGGCATTAATATGCAAAAATGTACTGTTCCAAACACCGAGTAGCCCTAACAACACAGGCATGTTTTGAGCAAAATCGGCGGTGGCAAAATGCCGATCCATCTCATAGGCTCCTGCTAGCAGCTCATAGAAATTGTGCATGCCAATTTTTATGGCAATCGCCAGTCCAATCACTGACCACATGGAGAATCGACCCCCAACCCAATCCCAGAGCATTAGTTGGTTATCGACATGGATACCCCATTCTGACATCTTATCGGCTTTAGTAGAAATCCCAATAAAATGACGACGCAAAATAGTGGCTTTGTTATCATGACTGGCTAACAACCACGACATCGCCGTCTTGGCATTGGATAGTGTATCAATGGTGGAAAATGATTTCGACGAGATAATAAACAGCGTGGTTTGCGGATTTAATACTTTGAGCAAACTATCGAGCTGGGTGCCATCCATATTGGAGACAAAATGCACACTGATAGGGGTATCTGTCCATTCTTTTAGTGCCGTTGTTGCCATCACAGGCCCTAGATCTGAGCCGCCGACCCCGATATTCACGACATCGGTGATTGCCTGACCAGAATAACCACGCCAGACCCCATTACGAATCCGCTCAACCAACTTTTCCGCTTTTTGTAAGCTGGTATGCACCTGCTCAATGACATTGATACCTTCGACCCAAACTTGCTCACCTTGCGGCTGTCTTAACGCGGTATGCAGTGCAGGGCGATGCTCAGTATCGTTCACGATTTCGCCTGTCATCAGCCGATGGATTTCTTGCGCTAACTCACGCTCATTTGCCAGTGTGATTAAATTACTGAGCACAGCCGCATCAATTTTTTGTTTACTAAAATCCATGATCATGTCGCACGCAGCAACGCGGTACTGTGAGCCGCGATTGGATTGTTGGCTAAACAATTGATTAAGCGTGGCCATACTATCTGCCTGGGTAGACAGTGTTTGCCATGTACGATTCGCACTTGTATCAGTTGACATTCGTCTATGACCCTATATTAATTTGCTGTATGTTGAAACGCTTCAACACCCAATTGGGTGGCAAAGTAACCCACGGCTTGTAAATAGCTATTCATGTCACCTGCATCAAAGCTATTACCCACCATGCTAACCACGTCTACCCCTTGCGTGCTAATAAGCGCGTCAATGGCATCGGTCAGCTGAATTTCCCCACCCACACTTGGCTGCGTGTTGGCTAGATAATCAAAAATAGCATTATTAAACACATAGCGCCCAACGACAGCCAAGTTAGAAGGCGCATCCTCAGCTTTGGGTTTTTCCACAAACCCCGTCACAGCAAACGACTCGTTTTGTTCAGACTTTGCTACCATTTGTGTGCTAGCTAACTTGGCAATGCCATATTTAGAAATATCACTTTCTTTCACTGGATCAACCAATATCTGTGAATGCTGCTGCTTGGCGAACTGCTGTAGCATGTAGGCTAAATTCTGCTGAGTATAGTCAGTGTTATAGGGGTTCAAAATCACATCGGGTAACAGCACAGCAAATGGCTCATCACCTACAATGGGACGGGCTTGCAAGACGGCATGCCCTAACCCTAACGGTTTGCCTTGGCGCACACTGGTAACCGTGACCCCTGCAGGTAGCCAGTTTAAACTATCTGCTAGCGCCACTTTACCTTTACCCCGTAACTGGGTATCAAGTTCGCTATTGATGTCAAAATAGTTTTCAATGGCAGTTTTTTGCGCATGATTGACCAAGACAATATTGGTTAAACCTGCGGCAATCGCTTCTTCAACGACGTATTGAATGGCTGGTTTATTGCCAAGCGGTAGTAACTCTTTTGGCACGGCTTTTGATAGTGGTAACATACGCGTGCCAAACCCTGCCACAGGAATAACAGCGTGAGTGATTTTTTTCGACATAGTGACTCTTAATAAGATAAGTTGTTCAAATAGTTGATATCAAGCTTAACATATTTTTATGGCAAATATTTTATCTGCCCGAATATTTTAAAGGCATTATTAACATTAATTGAGGTATTTTGCTAACATCAACGTTTGCTAACACCAGCGGATAATAAAAAAGCAGATAACCCAATGATTATCTGCTTTTGATTAGCCAAAATAGCGGATGATTACCAACCAGTGACTTCTTTTACTTTTTCACCGATTTTTGAAGGGTCACGGGTATAAGCGATACCAGCCTCTTCAAAGGCTTTGAATTTTTCTTCCGCCGTACCTTTACCACCTGAGATAATCGCACCGGCATGTCCCATACGTTTACCTTTTGGTGCTGTGACACCTGCGATATAACCAATGACGGGTTTAGTCACGTGGTCTTTAACGTATGCAGCCGCTTCCTCTTCAGCCGTACCACCGATTTCACCGATCAATACAATCGCTTCGGTTTGTGGGTCGTCTTGAAGCAATTTCAATGCATCGATTTGGTTCATACCTGGGATTGGGTCACCACCGATACCGATACAGGTTGATTGACCAAAGCCAAGTTTAGTGGTTTGGGCAACCGCTTCATAAGTCAATGTACCAGAACGTGAGATGATACCGACTTTACCTTCTTGGTGAATGTGACCTGGCATGATACCGATTTTGCATTTACCTGGGCTGATCACGCCTGGACAGTTTGGACCTACCATACGGATGATTTCTTCGCCCTTGGCTTGTAGGTCAGCGTTGACGTTTTCTAAGTAACGTTTGGCTTTTAGCATATCTAGGGTAGGTACACCTTCGGTGATGACCACAATCAATTTTACGCCAGAGTTAATCGCTTCAACGATTGAGTCCAATACAAATGGTGCTGGTACAAAGATAACAGAGGCATTGGCACCCGTTGCTGTTACTGCTTCATCCATGGTATCGAATACTGGACGATCAAGGTGGGTTGTACCGCCTTTACCTGGGGTAACACCACCAACGATGTTGGTACCATAAGCAATTGATTGCTCTGAGTGTAGAGTACCGTTTTTACCTGTGAAACCTTGCACTAATACTTTAGTGTCTTTTCCAACTAATACGCTCATTGTTTTTCCTTTTACTTTTTATGTTTGATTTAAACGATTAACCAGTAGGGCACATAGCCCTACTCGCTCATACCTATACTTTCTTCATTAGGCATTATTAACCGCATCAACAATTTTTTGACCGGCTTCAGAAAGACCTTCAGCAGGAATTAATTTAAGACCTGAATCACGTAGGATTTGCGCACCTTTTTCAGCGTTATTACCTTCAAGACGCACAACCACAGGTACGGTGACATTGACTTCTTTTACCGCTTCGATAATCGCTTCAGCAATCATGTCACAACGTACGATACCACCGAAAATATTGATGAGTACGCCTTGTACTGATTTGTCTTCAAGAATCAATTTAAACGCTTCAACCACACGTTCTTTGGTCGCACCGCCGCCTACGTCTAGGAAGTTAGCAGGTTGACCGCCGTATAGTTTGATGATGTCCATGGTTGCCATCGCAAGACCGGCGCCATTCACCATACAACCGATGTTACCTTCAAGCGCAACATAGTTTAGGTCAAATTCTGAGGCTTTTAATTCACGCTCATTTTCTTGTGATTTGTCACGTTGTTCAGCGACTTTTGGTAGGCGATAAAGCGCATTTGAGTCAATGCCGATTTTGGCGTCAACACAGGCTAATTCGCCAGATTTACGAACCGCTAATGGATTGATTTCAAACAACGCAAAGTCATTTTCCGTAAAGGCTTTATAAGCCCCTGTCATCAATTTGGCAAATTCGTTGATTTGTTTGTCTTTTAGACCCAGTTTGAAAGCGACTTCACGAGCTTGGCTAGGTTGTAAGCCCACCAGTGGGTCAACTTCTACTTTCAAGATTTTTTCTGGGGTTTCTTCGGCAACTTTTTCAATTTCAACACCGCCTTCAGTTGACGCCATGAATACCACACGACGGGCTGAACGGTCTACGACTGCACCTAAGTACAATTCAGTTGCGATTGGGTACATGTCTTCGGCGATAAGTACGCTGTTAACAGGTTGACCATTGGCGTCAGTTTGGTAAGTTACCAAGTTTTTACCAATTAATTCTTCAGCAATTTGTTTGGCTTCTTCACGCGTTTTAGCGATTTTTACGCCGCCCGCTTTACCACGGCCACCGGCATGTACTTGGGCTTTAACAACCACGGCACCGGCGTTGCCTGCCATTTTGTCAAACGCTGCGGCGGCTTCATCGCCATTTTTAGCGATAATACCTTCTTGTACGGGCAATCCATAGCTTTTTAATAATTCTTTGGCTTGATACTCATGTAAATTCATGAATTTATCCTCTCGGTTTTGGTTTACATTGTTTTAAAATTATTTTTGAATATTGTGGTCAACAGTGAGCTAACCTAGTTGATAATGAGGTTAGCTCACTTGCCTTATTCAAACTATTGATGCATAAGCTAATTAGACAAGTTACTTATGAACTAAGTTACTTATGAGCCAAATTACTTGTGAACTAGGTTACTTGCGCTTACGTTGAATCGCATGAATCGCGCGACCATCCGCTGATAGCACCGCCTCGTGTACCGCTTCAGAAATGGTTGGGTGAGCAAACGTCATCAACTGCAAATCTTCAATACTTGATACGAATTCCATCGCAATCATGCCTTGATGAACGATATCGCCTGCACCCGCTGACACAACATGCATACCTAGTAAACGATCCGTTTTGGCATCGGCGACCACTTTGATGAAGCCTTGGCCTTCACCAGCGGCTAATGCACGGCCATTGGCAGCTAAGCTGAATTGACCGGTTTTGACTTCATGACCTTTCTCTTTGGCTTGTTCTTCTGTTAAGCCCACCCATGCAATTTCTGGGTGTGTGTAAATCACGCTAATAATGGTGTCATAATTGACTTGAACCTTTTCACCATGAATACGTTCAACGGCCATCATGCCTTCTTCCATCGCTTTGTGTGCCAGCATTGGACCACGTACCAAGTCACCGATTGCATATACGCCATCAAGGTTGGTTTGACAGAAGTCATTCACCGCTACCAAACCACGTTCAGTGAGCTCTACCCCTGAGTTTTCGCCAAGTAGGTTTTCTTTATAAGCACGGCGACCCACACAGACGATGAGTTTATCGAAGGTTTCTTGTCCTGCTTGACCTTTAGCGTCAAACGATACAAGTACCTGACCGTTTTCTACTTGAGCCTGAGTAACTTTGGTATCAATACGGATATCCATACCTTGGGCTTTTAGTAGTTTTGCCGCTTCTTTGCTCACGGCTTTGTCCGCCGCTGCTAAAAATTCTGGCATGGCTTCAAATACTACCACTTCACTACCCAAACGACGCCATACCGAACCCAGTTCAAGACCAATCACACCACCACCAATAACGCCTAGACGCGCAGGCACTTCGGTAAAGTCTAACGCACCGGTTGAATCAACAATATATTCGTTATCAATCGGGGCAACAGGGATATCAATTGGCACAGAACCAGAGGCTAAAATCACATTTTTAGCGGTAATAGTAGTAGGCGCAGAACCATCTAATGGGGTAAATTCAACTTGTTTATCCGCACCTTTACCATCAAGTAATTTACCTGTACCTTGTAGCCAGTCAGCACCATTACCTTTTAACAATGCAGCCACACCACCGGTTAATTGTTTAACGATAGCGTCTTTACGACTTAACATTTTGCTGATGTCAATCGCCACCTCACCTGTGGTGATACCGTGGTCGGCTAAGTCATGTTTGGTTGCTTCATAACGATGTGAGCTGTCTAACAATGCTTTTGAAGGAATACATCCGACGTTCAAACAAGTACCGCCTAACGCTGGCTCGCCTTTATTAATACGTTTTTCGATACAAGCCACGCTCATACCCAATTGGCCTGCACGGATAGCTGCTTCATAGCCACCAGGGCCACCACCGATAATTACCAAATCATAGCTTTCTTTCATAATCTTCACCAAAAATTTGAGTTGTTATTGTTAAAGTTGTTAAACAAAAAAGCCTGTATCAACCTTTGCCAATACAGGCTTTTTTCATTATAAATCGAGAAGTAGCATCGCTGGGTTTTCAACCAATTCTTTGATAGTGACCAAGAATTGTACGGCTTCTTTACCGTCGATTAAACGGTGGTCATACGACAATGCCAAGTACATCATAGGTAGAATTACCACTTCGCCATTAACCGCCATTGGGCGTTCTTTAGTCGCGTGCATACCCAAAATCGCTGTTTGTGGTGGATTGATGATTGGGGTTGACATCAATGAACCAAATACCCCACCATTGGTAATGGTGAAGGTACCACCCGTCATGTCTTCAATGCCTAATTTGCCTTCACGCGCTTTTGATGCATAGTTACCAATCGCACGTTCGATATCTGCCATACCCATTTGGTCAGTGTCACGTAATACCGGCACCACAAGACCACGGTCGCTCGATACCGCAACACCCACATCATAATAACCATGATAAACGATATCGCTGCCATCAATAGAGGCATTTACCGCTGGGAAACGTTTTAACGCTTCAGTAGCGGCTTTCACAAACAATGACATAAAGCCTAGTTTTACACCGTGACGTTTTTCAAAACGCTCTTTGAACTCACCACGTAAGTCCATGATAGGTTTCATGTTCACTTCATTAAACGTCGTCAACATTGCAGTTTCTTGGGTAGCGGCTAACAGACGCTCAGCAACACGGGCGCGTAAACGGGTCATTGGCACACGTTTGTCTGCACGTTGACCGACTGCATTGGCAACCACTTGACCGTTGTCTGCTTTAATTGTATTGTTGGCTTTTAAGGTTGGGTTTGCCATGTCTTCTTTAGTCACACGGCCGCCACGACCTGAACCTTCAACATCTGCAGGATTGACGCCTGTGGTATTCGCGGCTTTACGAACCGCTGGGCTTTGGTCTTTATAATCTGCTTCAGAAGTCGCCTGGGCGGTAGGCGCTTGTTGTGCAGCTGCAGGCGCGGCTTCAGCTTGGGCAGCCGGTGCTTGGGTTTCGGCAGGTTGGCTTGCTGGTGCAGCCGCGGTTGCGCCTTCAGTCAGCTCACCGATGACTTCAGCAGAAAGTACTGTTTCATCAACTTGTTTAAGAATTTTGCTAAGCACGCCGTCAGCTTGTGCTACCACTTCCATCACAACTTTATCGGTTTCGATTTCACATAATACAGCGTCACGGCTTACTTGGTCGCCTTCATTAAAATTCCAAGCAACAATTGTACCGTCAGCAACGGACTCTGGGAATACGGGGACTTTAATCTCACTCATGGAAAACTCCTAGTTAATTTCACATTCTTTCATTTTTAATGGGTTAAATTCATTGTTGTCTTAGCACTCGGCGCAATTGCCTATACCAAAAACCAAGAAGGATTAGTACGCATCTATTGGGTACTAATCCTTTAAAACGCTTAGTCAGTCGCTTGTTTTTCTGCGATTTCCGCTTTAGCTTCTAGCTTGTCTTCGGTCGAATCTTCATTCTTTGGCAAACCCAATGCTTCGTTGATAACTTTTTGTTGCTGGGCAACGTGCATTTGCATCGAACCTGCGGCAGGTGCTGCTGATGAAGGGCGAGCCACTGGCTCAAGCAAGTAGGCTTTGGTCGGACGAGTCGCTGGTTTTGGCGGTGCAATCAAACGGAATAAGTGCGGTGCTAGATAGTACCAAGCGCCTTGGTTACGTGGCTCTTCTTGTGTCCAAACAATACCTTCGAGGTTTGGATATTTCGCCACTTCTTCCAAAATGCGCGCTTCAGGTAATGGATAAAGCTGCTCGATACGCACAATCGCCACATGGTTGAGACCCAATTCACGACGTTTTTCAAGCAAGTCATAATATACTTTACCGCCACACAACACTAAACGCGTCACTTGGTTATTATCAAGTTGGTCAATCTCTGGAATCACGGTTTGGAACTGACCTTGCGCAAGCTCTTCAAGATTTGACACCGCCAATTTATGACGTAGCAGTGATTTTGGTGACATCACAATCAGCGGTTTACGCGCTGGGCGAACCACTTGACGACGCAAGGCATGGAAAATCTGTGCAGGTGTAGTTGGGGTTAACACTTGCATATTATCTTCAGCACATAGCTGTAAGTAACGCTCTAGGCGCGCTGATGAGTGCTCAGGACCTTGACCTTCATAGCCGTGTGGTAATAGCATAGTCAAACCACATAGACGTTGCCATTTGGTTTCACCTGATGAAATAAATTGGTCAATAACCACTTGTGCCCCATTGGCAAAGTCACCAAACTGCGCTTCCCAAATCACTAGGGCATTAGGTACCGTCGTTGCGTAACCGTATTCAAACGCTAACACCGCTTCTTCTGACAACAATGAGTTAAAGGTGTCAAAGCGTGCTTGGTTAGGGCTCATGTTGGCAAGTGGGACATACATACTGCCGTCTTTCATATTAAACAGTTCTGAATGGCGATGCGAGAAAGTACCACGACCCACGTCTTCACCCGTAATACGGACAGGGTAGCCTTCTTCTACCAGTGACGCATAAGCCAAGGTTTCTGCCGCGCCCCAGTTCAATGGCTCTTGACCGGTTTGCATGGCTTTGCGCTGTTCTACCACTTTTTGCACTTGGCGTTGTAGCTCATAGCCTGCTGGCATTTGCGCCATTTTCTCACCATAAGCTTTTAATTTATTGATATCAACGCCCGTATCCCAATTGTCTTCAAGCTTATGACCAATATAAGGTGTCCAATCTACATACAGCGTTTTATTTGGCTCACGCACGAGTGCGCTAGCAACATATTCGCCTTTATCGAGTGACTCACGGTAGTCATCTTCAAATGCCACACTTTCAGCTTTGCTAATAACGGCTTCGGCGACCAATTTATTGGCAAATAGCTCACGAGTACTTGGCAATTTTTTGATGACCGAATACATAAGTGGCTGAGTGGCTGAAGGTTCATCCGCTTCATTGTGACCGTTACGACGGTAACAGTACATATCAATCACGATATCTTTATGGAAAGTTTGGCGATAGTCATGGGCAAGCTGCGCCATAAATACTACCGCTTCTGGATCGTCACCGTTTACATGAAAAATCGGTGCGTGTACCATTTTGGCGATGTCGGTACAGTACTCAGTTGAACGCGCATCTTCTAAGCGGCTGGTGGTAAAACCGACTTGGTTATTGATAATAATATGCAGCGTACCACCTGTTGAATACGCACGGGTTTGTGACATTTGGAAAGTTTCTTGGTTGACACCTTGACCGGCGAACGCAGCGTCACCGTGTACCACGATTGGCAAAACAGCATCACCGGTTTTATCTTGACGGCGTACTTGGCGGGCACGCACTGAACCAATCAATACAGGCGATACAATCTCAAGATGCGAGGGGTTAAATGCCAAGGCTAAGTGTGCTTCGCCGCCCGGTGTCATTACGTTGGATGAATAACCATTGTGGTATTTTACGTCACCTGAACCCACGGTCGGTTGTTTTTTACCATCAAACTCATCAAACAAATCTTTAGGGTTTTTACCTAAGATATTCACTAATAAATTTAAACGCCCACGGTGTGCCATACCGATAACCATTTCTTTGGTACCGTTTTCACCCGCACGCTGAATTATCTCATTGACCATCGGGATAAAGCTTTCACCACCCTCAAGACCAAAACGTTTCACACCGGTATATTTACGCGCTAAGTATTTTTCTAATCCTTCCGCTGCTGTCAAACGCTCAAGGATAGATTTACGTTTTTCATTGTCAAATTTGACATAACCAAGATTTTGCTCTAGATATTTTTCAATCCAGCGTTTTTCTTTGGCAGTGGTCACATGGAAATACTCTGCACCAATGCTGCTACAATAAACTCGCTCTAACACTTGGATGATTTCACGCAGTGTGGCTTTTTCTTTACCGATATTTAGGTCACTGACAGGGTATACCGTGTCTAAATCCGCTTCAGAAAGACCATAATACGCCAAAGTCAATTCTTCAACTTCTGGACGTGGCATCAGTCCTAGGGGATCTAGATTAGCAATACGATGACCACGACGGCGGTAACTGGTAATCAGTTTTTGCACGCCCATTTGGTTGTCCGCAAATTCGCGAATTTCAGAAGGGCTGACAGCGCCTGCAGCTGATTGACCAGTAACTTTGTGGGCAGTGGTATTGCGAGCTAATAGCAAAAATTGGTCTTGGATAGTATGGTGAAGGGCGTTTTTATCATCATCTTTGGCAAACTGCGCAAAGTAAGGAATGTATTTTTCATCAACGCTTTGTGGATCTTGAAGATACTGTTCATAGAGTGATTCAAGATAGACTGCGTTATCTGCTGACAGTTCGGTAAACTGAGCAGATGAGACAGAAGTTTGGTTTTGGTTAGCCATGATTCTTTCTACTGTAGTATTTAAAGGTGGAAATAAAAATTTTAGGGAATAGCCTAGCATTTTTATAATTAACAAAAAATTTTGTTAAGGTAATAGTTACCATTCATTTACTAAATATAGCGACTCACGCTGCTTGGCGTGTATATAAATGGCTATCAAATGGCAGTAAAAGAAGAGTAATGTGAAAGTTAGTTTTCTCCTTCCTTAGAAAACCTAAATGAATATTCCCTATAGATACCTATCGTATATTATACAAAATTCATGATAATTTATCTCATTCATTAGGCGGAAAAGGTATAAAAAATATTATGATATTTGGATATCATTTATTACTTTCATTAATAGATAGCCAATTACTATTAATTTATCACATCCCAATAAAAAAAGCCCTGTCGATACAGAGCTTTTTTGTCACCAAACTGTGGTACTAACCTGCTTGGTCTAACAGCATGTTACGTAAGTGACCAATCGCTTTGGTAGGATTTAAGCCTTTTGGACAAACTGACACACAGTTCATGATGCCACGGCAACGGAACAAGCTAAATGGGTCATCCAAACGTGCTAAACGCTCCTGTGTGCTAGTATCACGGCTATCTGCCACAAAGCGGTAGCCATTCAACAACGCAGATGGACCTAAGAACTTATCTGGGTTCCACCAGAATGATGGACAGCTGGTTGAACAACACGCACATAGAATACATTCATATAGACCGTTTAACTTTTCGCGGTCTTCAGGTGATTGTAGACGTTCAGTCGGTGGCGCTGGCTGGTCATTAATCAAGTACGGATGAACTTTTTCATATTGCTCATAGAATTGGTTCATATCTACCACTAAGTCGCGCACGACAGGTAAACCAGGTAGCGGACGTAAAGTAATTTTCTGTGGCAGCGTGTTCATGTTGATAAGACATGATAGACCGTTTTTACCATTGATATTCATACCGTCAGAGCCACAAATACCTTCACGGCACGAACGGCGGAAACTGATGGTTTCGTCCATTTTTTTCAAACGGACAAGTACGTCTAATAACATACGGTCAGAGTCTAAAAGCTCAATTTGGTATGTCTGCATACGGGGTGCTGCGTCTTTATCTGGATCGTAGCGGAAAATCTCGATGGTGCGAGTACCTCTGCTCATAATGCTAAACTCCACACGTTTATGGTATTGGTTTATAGGTTCTTTACAATAGTTTGCAAAGACCAAAAAAATATTAATTAGAATGTACGCACTTTTGGCTCAACATAGTCTACAGTCAGTGGGCTCTTGCGAACAGGTTTATAGATAACACGGTTACCTTCAGAGAACCAAAGGGTATGTTTCATCCATTCGTGGTCATTACGACCAAGCGGGGCATACGCATCATCTGCGGCACGTTCGTAGTCAACGACGGTGTGCGCGCCACGACATTCTTGACGCAGGGAAGCTGAAATCATCGTCGCTTTGGCAACTTCATAGAGATTCGCCACTTCAAGCGCTTCAATGCGGGCGGTATTAAACACTTGCGATTTATCAGCTAGGTGAAGACTATTGACCTTGCTTTCAAGTGCCAAGATTTTTTGTACACCTTCATTCATTGACGCTTGGGTACGGAATACACCCGCATGTTGTTGCATGGTACGGCGGATTTCGTCAGCCACATCTTGCGCATTTAGCCCTTGCGTAGATTGCTGTAACACATTCAAACGCGCCAAAGTTTTGTCAAGAACACGCGGTGATAGTGGCTCATAGTCATGACGGTCAGCGGCGTGGAACTCATCAATGATATGCTGACCCGCTGCACGACCAAAGACTACCAAATCAAGTAATGAGTTAGTACCTAGACGGTTGGCGCCGTGAACGGATACACATGAACATTCGCCGATTGCATATAAGCCTTTCACGATTTTTTGCTCGGCGTATAAACCTTCCGCATCCGTACCTGCCTCAAGATCTGGCATGACAACCTGACCATGAATATTGGTTGGGATACCGCCCATTTGGTAATGGATAGTCGGTACAACTGGGATTGGCTCTTTGGTAATGTCAACGTTCGCGAAGTTTTTACCAATTTCATAAACCGATGGTAAACGCTTCATGATGGTATCCACACCTAAGTGCGTCATATCAAGTACCACATAATCACCCTGTGGACCACAACCACGGCCTTCTTTGATCTCTTGGTCCATTGAACGTGATACAAAGTCACGCGGTGCCAAATCTTTTAGGGTTGGTGCATAACGCTCCATAAAGGCTTCGCCATCTTTATTACGAAGTAACGCACCTTCGCCACGACAACCTTCGGTCAATAATACACCCGCACCTGCGACACCTGTTGGGTGAAATTGCCAAAATTCCATATCTTGTAGTGGAATACCCGCACGCACTGCCATACCTAGACCGTCACCGGTGTTAATAAAGGCATTAGTAGACGCAGCGAAAATACGACCTGCACCCCCCGTTGCTAGCACAGTTGTTTTCGCTTGGAATACCGCGACACGACCTGTTTCTTGCTCTAGCGCGATAACCCCGTTAATGTCACCCTTGCTATCTTTGACCAAATCTAGCGCAATCCACTCGATAAAAAACTCTGTGCCTTGCTCAAGATTTTTTTGATATAGCGTATGCAATAATGCATGACCTGTACGGTCAGCTGCCGCACACGCACGTTGCACCGCTTTTTCACCATAGTTGGCAGTATGACCACCAAATGGACGCTGATAAATCGTACCGTCCGCGTTACGGTCAAATGGCATACCCATATGCTCAAGTTCATATACCACTTTTGGTGCTTCACGGCACATGTATTCGATGGCGTCTTGGTCACCTAACCAGTCAGAACCTTTGATGGTGTCATAAAAGTGAAAGTGCCAGTTATCATCACTCATGTTACCCAAACTTGCGCCAATACCACCTTGCGCAGCAACCGTGTGAGAACGCGTTGGGAACACTTTGGTTAATACCGCAACATTCATACCGCCACGCGCCAATTGTAGCGACGCACGCATACCAGAGCCACCGCCGCCAACGATAACCGCATCGAAGGTTAAGGTTTGAATATTGCTAATGGTGTTGTCTTGTTTTGTTGCCATTGCTTTAATTTCCTAAATGATGGTTCGATTTTATCCACATAAATGCTTAAAAGCCATGGATGTCAAAATCGATAAATACGTTAACAAAATTTATCTAACAGGATGTTTAGAAGAAAATCATCACGCCCCAAAATAAATAAACCAAGACTGCAAGAATCATGGCAGATTGCAGCACAAAACGTAAACCATTTGACTTAACGTAGTCTGTTAATACAGTCCACATCCCTACCCACGCATGACCCACTAATGCTAGTATCATCAATAGCGTAAATAAGCGCATCGGTAGGCTTAGCATAAAGCCTTGCCATAATTCAAACGTTGGTTGGTGGGTTAAGAACCAGCCCAACATTACCAATGAATAAACTGCCAATACAACCGCACTAATACGTTGTACCACCCAATCGCGAGAGCCTGAGCCTGTTAAACCTGTTGCACTTTTCATTAGAACATCACCCATACAAATGAACCCACAACCCAAAGCGCTGCAAGTACAAAGCCAATGAATGTCGCAGTGCGACCACTGTTTAATTCTTCATTCATGCCCATGTCGGCAAATAAATGTTTGAAGCCCATCACAAAATGGTAGCCTAATGCAGCCACAAAGATCCAAGCCAAAAACTTCACCACTGGGTTGGTGAAAATATCTGCAAAGCCTTCAGCACTGGCAAGCGACGTTTGAAAAATCCATAACATCACAGGAATTAGGAGAAATAGCACCACACCAGAAACACGGTGGGTAATTGAAGCCAAAGCAATTGGGTTTTTTGAATTAACATTAATTACTTGGCTTAAAGGAAGGTCAATCGGTCGGTTGCTTTTCACAGCGGGCATCCTTTATTCGCAGTTATAACTTACCTGTGTTATCGCTATGCCAATATCCAAAATATCAAGCACGAACTTCAAATCACTTGCAGGGTTTGATGAATCACATAGCCTGTCAAAAAACAGGTAAATCGAAGATAAGGAATAGCTAGCGTACTTTGGATTATTCACATAATAGATATTTATTAGCCGCAAACCTAATCGCATCTCACAATTAAAAACTAATAAATTACAAACTAATAATCGACAAAAAGCCACCTACAATTTACTTTTTAATTTTGTTAAATCACAAAGCTAAAAAGTAAATTATGTTTAGCAAATATTAATAATACAAAGCTAGCCACCAGTAAAATTTTTATAATTATAAGAGTCTTTGATTACAAATACAAACAAAAACAGAAAAAAAACCATCTTTTATCAAACCCCTGTAGCGCACTATTAAAATTCAGAAATAATTTAATAAGATTGCGCGTTTTGAGACTCACCTATCTAGATATTTAACCACATCAAGGGTTAATAGAATGTCAGTAGCAGAGAGCATAGTTTTAGTTAACTGCTGTTAATTATAACTAACTGTTTGTACGCGTAAGGCGTAAATTTACTTTCATTTTTGGCAAAAATGCTGTTAATATAGATATGTTTTAGTTTTGGGTTTTCGCTATTTTTTCGCTATTAAAGTCGCCCTGCACGTCTCTGTGTGGCGGGGCAGTCACCTATCCTTGTCATTGCGCCAATGCATTTGAGCAAGTATAGGTCTTCTTTTTTTACACGTCTGAGAGGATTTTATGTCAGAGAAAGACAATATTGCAACCTTGCACGTCAATGGCCAGGACTATGAGCTTCCTATCATTGAAGGAACATTAGGCGATCCTGTACTCGATATTAAGGCCGTACCCCAAGCTGGTTTTTGGACATACGATCCAGGTTTCATGTCAACCGCTTCCACTGAGTCAAAAATCACCTTCATTGATGGTGACAAAGGTATCTTGTTACACCGTGGTTATCCAATTGACCAATTAGCTGATAAAGCAGAATACTTAGAAGTTGCGTATGCACTTATTCATGGTGAATTACCCAATGCTGAGCAAAAAGCTGACTTCTACGAAAAAGTTCGTAAACATTCAATGGTGAATGACCAATTACGTCGCTTCTTTGAAGGTTTCCGCCGTGACGCTCATCCGATGGCGATTATGGTCGGTGTGATGGGTGCATTATCTGCGTTCTACCACAACAATCTTGATGTGAGCAAGCAGGACCATCGTGAAATCACTGCGATTCGTTTGATTGCTAAAGTCCCTACTATCGCCGCAATGTGCTACAAATACAGCAATGGTCAACCATTCATGTATCCGCGTAATGATTTAAACTACGCTGAAAACTTCTTACACATGATGTTTGCAACCCCAGCGGATGTTAACTATCAAGTCAATCCAATCCTTGCAAAAGCGATGGACAAAATCTTTACCTTGCATGCTGACCACGAACAAAATGCCTCTACGTCAACTGTACGTCTAGCAGGTTCTACGGGCGCTAACCCATACGCTTGTATCGCGGCAGGTATCGCGGCTCTTTGGGGACCTGCGCACGGTGGTGCCAACGAAGCTGTACTTAAAATGCTTGATGAAATCGGCAGCGTAGACAACGTTGACGAATTCATGGAAAAAGTAAAACGTAAAGAAGTGAAATTGATGGGCTTTGGTCACCGTGTTTATAAAAACTTTGACCCACGCGCCAAAGTGATGAAAGAAACTTGTGACGAAGTATTGGGCGAGCTTGGCATCAAAGATCCACAACTTGAACTTGCGATGAAGCTTGAACAAATCGCCTTGAATGACCCGTACTTTAAAGAGCGTAACTTATATCCAAATGTTGACTTCTACTCAGGTATCATTCTAAAAGCCATCGGTATTCCAACCTCTATGTTTACCGTAATCTTTGCTTTAGCACGTACTTCTGGTTGGATCAGCCACTGGTTAGAAATGCACTCTGCACCTTACAAAATCGGTCGTCCACGTCAGTTATATACTGGCTACACCCAGCGTGATTTTGTGGCTGTTGAAGACCGCGACTAAGCCAATGCTTCAAAAATGTTTCGAACCAAAACCCAGTGTTACACTGGGTTTTTTATTATTAGATGTTAATCAATAAAAAAGGACGTTTTGCAACGCCCTTTTCATTTAACTATAACTTGCTAATCACTTCACCTTACTTATAAAACGCATTGGCAGTATAAGTATGGTCGGTCTCATCAATCACTTGGGTTAATTCTGGTATTTGCTGTTTTAGCGAGACTTCAACCCCTTGTTTTAGCGTCATATCAACTGCAGAGCAGCCCTGACAGCCGCCGCCAAATTTAAGCACGGCGGTGATACCAACCCCTTCTTCATGTACCAAATCCACCAATTGCACGTTACCCCCATGCGACGCTAGATTTGGATTGATTTCTGAAGACAACACGTAATTAATACGCTCCTCTAGGCTCGCATTTTCACCCAGTTTTGGCACTTTTGAGTTGGGTGCACGGAATGTCAATTGACCGCCAAAACGGTCTTTATTGTAATCAATCACTGCATCTTCAAGATAAGGAATAGATGGGGTATCTATATAAGCGGTGAATGTCTCATAATCCAATTTTAAATCATCCGGATTGTGTTCATCTGGCTGGCTATATGACATACAGCATTCTGCTCGCGGCGTGCCTGGATGTTCAACAAAAATACGTACGCCGATGCCGTCAGTATTTTGTTTTGCCAACAACTCAGTCAGATAACCTTGCGCTGAATCGGTAATTTTGATATTTGTGGTTTTTTCTGTATCGCTCATATGTCACCCTAGCTTGTCATCAATTTTTACCCATATTTTAGCATAAACTTGAGTAATTTACTCGGATTTTATTGGGGGTGGTTTTTTGGCTTATCAAGGGTCGTCACAATATTTTGTCGTCACAATATTTTGTCGTCACAATATTTTTTAGCTAAGCCAAAACTTGAATCTAGCCATTATCTTTAACCAAAAATAACTTGGCATGGCTGGAAAGTTTAGGCAAGATAGTTAAAAAACCATGCTTTATCACCGAACTTTATCACCAAAACGCTATTGGATAGACCGAGGGCGTTATCATTCGCAAGGAGTTTGCGTCATGCCAAATAAAACGACTGACACTATCACGGTTACTAAAAACGACGTTACCGAAGATAAAGGGCGTTTTAGCACACCCAAAAATAAAAAAGGTTATCAATATGATTATTTGGTGTTTATCGGGCGTTTTCAGCCGTTTCACTTAGGTCATAAATCGGTTGTCGATGAAGCATTAAAGCTTGCTGAAAATGTGATTATGCTCATTGGCTCTGCCAATTTGCCAAGTAGTATTCGCAATAGCTTTAGTGTCGAAGCGCGTAGCCAAATGATTTTGGGCGCCTTTGACAAAAAAGACGCCAAACGCATACATTGTGTCGGTTTGGATGATGCCTTATACAATGACACAAAATGGCTTCAGTACGTGCAGCAGTGTGTGAAGTCGGTTACCGGTGATTTAAACGCCAATATTGGTCTGATTGGACATTCAAAAGACAGCTCATCGTATTACTTGTCACTTTTCCCAAATTGGCAGTCAGTGGCTGTGCCGAATTTTCATGAGTTGTCTGCCACGCCAATTCGCGAAGGCTTTTTGCTGGGTGCCGATCCGTTAACCGATACGGTACCGCAATCGACAACTGATGTCATGAAGGCATTTAAAAAGACCGAAGCATATAAACGCCTACACGAAGAGGCTGGCTTCATTGATAAATACAAAAAACAATGGGAATCAAGCCCCTACCCACCCACCTTTATGACGGTTGATGCCGTGGTCATTCAATCAGGACACATCTTATTGGTTGAGCGTCGTGGTATGCCAGGTCAAGGGCTATGGGCATTGCCTGGTGGCTTTATTGACCCTAAAGAGACACTATTTGACGCCTGTATTCGTGAGCTACGTGAAGAGACTCGGTTAAAAGTGCCTGAAGCGGTTCTGCGCGGTTCGCGCCATAGTCAACACACCTTTGATGACCCGTATCGCTCGGCTCGTGGTCGTACCATCACCCAAGCGTTTTACTTTATGCTCAAAAACGACCCCAAAGGCTTACCATCAGTGAAAGGTGGCGATGATGCCAAAAAAGCGTTTTGGCTACCCTTGGCTGAATTAAGAGCCGATAAACTGTTTGAAGACCATTATGCCATTATTTGTAAAATGGTCGGTCTCTGATTTTTTCCCGCCAAACTGATAGACGGTTTGGTTTTAACCTGCGCAAGCAATCACCAGAGGAGTTCTGTGATGTTTAGTCAAAATTTTGACAATTTTATTTTAAATACTGACAGCTATAAGACGTCGCATTGGCTGCAATATCCACCAAATACCGAGTACGTATCTAGCTATATTGAAGCGCGTGGCGGCAATAGTAACTTTGAAAATGTGCTATTTTTTGGTCTACAAGCTTTTTTAAAACAGTATCTTACCAAACCCATCACCCACGCTGATATAGATGAAGCCAAAGTGCTACTTGCTGCTCATGGCGTACCATTTAATGAAGCAGGCTGGCGACAATTAGTCGCCAAACATGGCGGTCTATTACCACTTCGCATTCAAGCGATACCAGAAGGTATGGTGGTACCAACGGGTCAAGTATTGTGTCAGGTGGTAAATACCGACCCTGAGTTTTACTGGTTGACGAGCTATATCGAAACCACGCTATTGCGCGCTATTTGGTATCCTAGCACTGTGGCAAGCCTTTCTTATTATTGTAAGCAAATCATCAAAGCAGGCTTGGAAAAATCGGCTGATAACTTAAATAATTTACCGTTTAAATTGCATGATTTTGGCGCCCGTGGGGTGTCCAGCCTTGAATCGGCTGCGCTTGGCGCGCTGGCGCACTTGGTAAATTTTTCGGGTACGGATACCTTAAGTGCGATTGTGGCTGCCAATCGTTGGTATGGTATGCAAAATGACATGGCTGCTTTTTCCATTCCCGCAGCAGAACATAGCACCATGACCACTTGGGGACGTGAGCATGAGGCGGATGCCTATGGCAATATGATTGCCAAATTTGGCGGTGAAGGTAAGACCTTTGCGGTGGTGAGTGATAGCTACGATTTATGGAATGCCATTGATAATATTTGGGGTGGTGAGCTAAAAGAAAAAGTGGCGCAAACAGGCGGCACGTTGGTCATTCGCCCTGATAGTGGCGATCCGATTAAAGTGGTGCGTGAAGCCCTGCAGCGCCTTGCAGCAAAATTTGGCACCACCACCAACTCAAAAGGCTATAAATTACTGCCAAGCTATGTGCGGCTTATCCAAGGGGATGGTATTAATCCCACCAGCATGGGTAAAATTATTGATGCGGTGATTAAAGCAGGCTTTAGTAGTGATAATATCACCTTTGGGATGGGTGGCGGGCTACTGCAACAAGTCAACCGCGATACTTTGAATTTTGCCATGAAGACCAGCAGCGCACGGGTGGACGGTTTTTGGCGAGACGTGTATAAAGACCCGATTACCAGTGTGAGCAAACGCAGCAAACGCGGGCGTTTAGCCTTGGTCAAACATCAGGGTAGTTATATGACGCTGCGTGAAGATGAGCTTGCTGAGCAAAATAATTTGTTGCAAGATGTATTTTTGAACGGTGATTTACTAGTTGATGATACGCTGACTGCGATTCGTCAACGCTCATCGGTAAAATCATAATTGAACTTGTCGCAATATCAACAGCCGTCTTAAACAGACGGCTCTTTATCGTTAAAGCTAATTAACCCCTGCCATTGCCAAATATTTTTGGTGCAACTGTTCAAGTTTTAAATACAAATCGTCTAAGCTACCGTTGTTGTCGACAATGTCATCGGCTTGTCTGAGTCTGTCATGACGCGACAGTTGATTCGCCATGATATTTTGAATACGTTCAGGCGTTTGACCATCACGTTGACTGGCGCGCTCAATCTGCAAGGACTCATGACTATCGACCACCAATATTCGATCACACAGATTGGCTAATCCTGCTTCGGAGGCTTCTAGCAGTAAGGGTGCTACCAAAATTACATAGGGTGACTGGGCAGTTGCTAGTAATTCTTTGGCACGGCTGCGAATGGCAGGATGGGTAATTTGTTCCAAATCCATTAACGCTTGCGCGCTACCAAATACATGCTCTCGCATGGCACGGCGATTAAGTTCACCTGCCTCATCAATCACCCAATCACCAAATTTGGCGACAATTTTTTTTAGCGTTGGCGTACCTTTGGCAACGACTTCACGTGCCAATACGTCTGCATCAATAGTGACAATTCCATGCTCAGCAAACCAACGGCTCACTTGTGATTTACCACTACCGATGCCACCTGTAAGCCCCACTACCAACATAGCAATCCCTCCCTGATTCACGGATAATTGACCCATAAATGACGTCATGACATTTTACCTAGATACCACGACATTATTGATTGCCCATACAAAAGTGCTATCATGCCGGCAATCGCGATATAAGGTCCAAAAGCAAAAGGTTTGCTTTCACCTGAGCGCTTCATCAATATCACACCCACAACCGAGCCGACAAACGCCGATAAAAGCACAACTAAGGGTAGCATCAAAGGCCCTAGCCAAGCCCCCAAAGCCGCTAATAATTTAAAATCGCCATGCCCCATCCCGTGCTTGCCCGTAATCAGCAAAAACAGTTGGTAGACAATCCACAGGCATAAAAACCCAAACACATAGCCAAAAATAGCCGCTGTGGGGCTAACAAATAAGCCAAAGGCATTGACAAATAAGCCCAGTCCCGCTAACGGCAATGTAAATCGGTCAGGTAACAATTGGGTATCAAAATCAATGCCTGTTAAAGCAACTAATGTCCATGTGAGTGCTAATCCTGCCAGCGCTTGCCAAGTAACACCAAATTTCATCACCACCAGCACAGATAAAATAGCGGTGATGATTTCCACAAGCGGATAGCGATAACTAATGGCGTGATGACACTGACTACATTTTCCTTTTAGCAGTAGCCAACTAATAACAGGCATATTTTCAAACCAACGTATTGAATGCCCACAATGCGGGCAACGAGAAGCAGGACGGCTTAAGGTCATCGATTCATGATTGTCAATAACGCTTTCTGGATGAAGCAATAGCTGGCATTCTTTCTTCCACTGCTGCTCCATCATCAAAGGCGTGCGATAAATCACCACATTTAAAAAACTACCCACACACAAGCCCAAGATTGATACCATAATCAACGTCAGCCATTGCGACTGTTGTAGTAACAAAATAAAATCTGAAAAAATCCCCATCGTATTTAGCCCACCACCGAGCCCATTTGGAAAATTGGTAGATACATGGCAATCACCAGACCCCCTACCAGCACCCCCAAAATAGCCATAATCATCGGTTCCATCAGACTTGTTAACCCGTCTACGGCGTTATCCACTTCGTTTTCATAATAAGTCGCCACTTTATCAAGCATTTCCTCTAGACTACCTGACTCCTCACCAATACCGACCATTTGAATAGCCATACTGGGAAAAAGATTAGTAGAACGCATCGAAAACTGCAGCTGTTGACCCGTCGCAACATCGCCTTTAATTTTTTGCGTGGCATTATAAAACACCACATTATTGGTTGCTCCAGCGGTTGAATCTAACGCATCAATCAGCGGCACACCTGCCGCAAAAGTGGTAGATAAGGTGCGGGAAAAACGGGCAACCACCGCTTGATAAGCAATATTGCCAAAGATTGGCAATTTTAAGGTAAGTCGGTCTAAAAAATCATTAAAGGGCTTGCTACGTTTTTTAGCTTCAGAAAAGCCAACAACAGCACCTGCAATGCTAAATAGCAATAACCACCACCATTTTTGCATCCACTCTGACATACTGACTACCATCCGGGTAAACGCGGGTAATTCTGCGCCAAATGAATGGAATAAATCAGCAAATACCGGTACCACTTTGACCAGCAAAATAATGGTAACGATAATCGCAACCACGATAACTGCAATCGGATATTTCAAGGCTTTTTTAATTTTTGCTTTTAGTAGCTCGCTTTTTTCTTTGTACGTCGCGACACGCTCAAGCATGGTTTCAAGCGCACCTGATTGCTCACCTGCCTCTACTAATGAACAAAACAGGTCATCAAAATACCTGGGATGTTTGCGCAGCGCTGCAGCAAAGGTGCTTCCTGATTCCACTTCTGACTTGACACTAAGCACCAACTCTTTCATTGACGGGCTATCGAGCGCGTCTGCAACGATTTCAAACGACTGAGTAAGGGGGACGCCCGCTTTCATCATCGTAGCCAACTGACGCACAAAGATAGCAATATCAATTGCCTTGATGCTTTTTTTCATTTGAAAAATAGGCTTAGGTTTTTTCTTAATCGTCTTGACTTGGATGCCCTGCTTACGTAGTTGCGCCTTTGCCAGCTCAATATTGCGGCTGGTGGTTTCGCCTTTGACTTTCTCGCCCCGGCGATTGACCCCATCATAGACAAAGTCTAATAACATTTCTGTTTGGACTTTTGCCATACCCTTAACCCCTTACTATCTGAACTAATCTTCAATAAAGACGGATGAAAAACGCACTATTCGCTAGTAACTCGATACATCTCTTGGATACTGGTCGTGCCTTGTAGGACCTTTAAAATGCCAGAGCGCCTTAAATCCCTAAACCCTTGCTTTAAAGCAGCGTCTTTAATCTCAATAGCATTGCCGTCTTCCATAATAATTCGGGCAATCTCTGGTGTTACTTTCATGACTTCATAAATACCAACACGTCCTTTATAGCCATCGCGGCATTCAGAGCAGCCAACGGGCTCATAAATGACATTGCTGGGATCTGCCAAATCTTCTTCCGTAAAGCCCATTTCAAGCAAGCTATTTTTTGGTACATCTGTCGGTTTTTTGCAGGATTTACATAGGCGACGTGCTAAGCGCTGTGCGATTACCAAATTGACTGAGGTGGCAATGTTAAAAGATGCCACACCCATATTACGCAGACGCGTTAAGGTTTCTGGCGCTGAGTTGGTATGCAAGGTTGACAGCACCATATGCCCTGTTTGGGCAGCTTTGACAGCAATTTCAGCCGTTTCCAAGTCACGAATCTCACCGACCATCACAATATCAGGGTCTTGACGCAAGAATGATTTGAGCGCACTGGCAAAGGTCAAGCCAACTTTATTGTTCACATTGACCTGATTGATGCCTTCAAGGTTAATCTCAACGGGATCCTCTGCGGTGGAAATATTGGTCTCAACCGTGTTTAAGATATTAAGCCCCGTATACAAGGAGACGGTTTTACCCGAACCAGTAGGGCCGGTAATCAATAACATCCCTTGCGGTTTTGCCAGCGCATCCATAAATAGCTGCTTTTGGTCCGGCTCATAGCCGAGTGCATCAATGCCTAGCATCGCTGATGATGGGTCTAAAATACGCAGTACGATTTTTTCACCAAATAAGGTTGGCAATGAGTTGACACGAAAATCAATCGCCTTATCCTTGGAAATTTTTAACTTGATACGACCATCTTGTGGCACGCGGCGTTCAGAGATGTCCATTTGTGACATGACTTTCAGGCGGGCAGCGATTTTACCTGATAGCTGCGTTGGTGGATTTGCCATTTTTTGTAACACGCCATCAATACGAAAACGCACGCGATAAGATTTTTCATAGGGTTCAAAGTGTAAGTCTGAGGCGCCCATGGTAATGGCTTTGATAAGCATCCCATTAACGAACTTGACGACAGGCGCTTCATCATTGACATCTAAATGACTGGTGGCACTACTGTCGTCATCGGCACGGGTTTCATCAAACTCCACCGCTTCCATATCATCAAAATCAGCTAAATTGCTGGTAGTAAAGATTTTTTCGATGAGTGATTTGATTTTGTGGTGTTCGGCAACCACTGTTTCCACGTTAAACCTTGTACCAAATCGCAGCGCGTCTAAAGCATCTACCCGCGTCGGGTCACTCATGGCAACAAATAAGCGACTACCTCGTTGAAAAATCGGCAGAATATTAAATTCGCGAATAATTTTTTCATCAACCGCTTCTTTTGGAATATAGTTGACATTGATGGCATCCAAATCAATGAGTGGGTCGCCAAATTCTCGCGAAATTACCCACGCTACCGCGTCAGCTTGCGCAAGCTTATTATCAACCACATAGGCGATTAAATTTATTTTTTGCTGCTGCGATTCTGCCAATACTTTTTGCATTGCCGCTTCGCTAATTAGTCCTTCATGCACTAATCGCGAGGCAATGCCACCAAAACCAGGAAGGGATGCCGCCATCGTTTTTCTCGTTTACTCAATATTGATTCAAATGGGCTAATGTTTGTTAGTGTAAACTATTCATTTATATATTAACAAATCATTCTCGACAAATCCGTGAATTCAGCGATAAATAATTTGTTATCGCATTTTATCTCTATCCATCAACCTTCATAAAACTGTTGTTATACTTTATCCCTTCTTTAAACACCTCACTTGCGTAACCCAATAATTTATTCGGCAAATCGCGCCAATTGCTTATATAATACGTACCATTTTACGCCTGATATTTTAAATACTCCTATTTTCATATCTTGATATCTTTAAATGGTGATGTTTTACATCATGATATGTTAAATAGCGTTACTTATATTTTAATGTTATCTTGACATTTATACTTTGCAAATCCATAGATAACCACTTAACTCAATTGACAGGGACATTATGAAAGCATCTGATTATGTAGCAAATTGGCAGAATTCTTGGGTGATTGCTAATTGGAAAATGAATCCTAGCACACAGCTGACTGTCACAGCCCTTATGACCGATTTACAGCAGCAGCTACCTGCAGATGCACTGCAAAGCTGTAACGTGGTTATTGCGCCGAGTTTTATGCATTTATCGACCACGCAACAAGCCATTCAACATGGGTCATTGAACATCGGGCTAGCTGCGCAAAACTTATGTGCACAACACGCCGATAAAGGCGCGTTTACTGGGGAAGTTTCGGGTGCTCAGCTCAAGGACGCTCAAGTAAATTATGTCTTAGTCGGACATTCAGAACGCCGTCAATATTTTAATGAAGATGATGCTTGTTTAATCCGAAAAATTCGCAATGCCTTTGCACATGATTTAACCGTTGTTTTTTGTATCGGTGAAACACAAGCCCAGTATGAGCAAAATCAGACCCAAGATGTGCTAGCAGCACAATTAACGGTAGTTAAACAACTAGCCGCTGAATTTGCTAATACCCAATCTGAAAACGCCCAATTGAATAACTTAGCATCGCGATTGATTATTGCTTATGAACCCGTTTGGGCGATTGGTACAGGTAAAATCCCAACCATACAAGAAGTACAAAATATTCATGCTTTTATCAACACCACCTTGACAGACATCGATGCCTCTTTAACGACCACACCGATATTGTATGGCGGCAGCGTGAAAGCGGATAATGCCGCAGAAATCGCCCAATGCCCAAATGTAAATGGGGTGTTGGTAGGCGGGGCATCACTAGACGCGACGAGCTTTACACAAATTATTCAAGCGTTTGCCTAAATTTAAGGTAAAATATCACCTATTTAAAATTTCTTACTTTTGCCACTGACAGCGTTCTTGTTGGGCATCAGTGCTATCAAGTTTTGTAGAGATAAGTATGTATAATGCAATTTTAGTGGTTCATATCATTGTCGCGATTTCAATGATTGGTCTGATTTTGGTTCAACATGGTAAAGGTGCCGATGCGGGCGCTTCATTTGGTGCAGGTGGTTCGGCAACCGTATTTGGTGCGTCTGGCTCTGCCAACTTTTTGACGCGCTTGACGGCGGTTTTAACAGCAATCTTCTTTATCACCAGTATGACACTGGCAGTATTTGCTAAACAGCAATCGCTATCTAGTCGTACTCTTGATACTAGCCTAGCGACTAGTACTGCGCCTGCAAGCCCTACTCCAACGACGCCTACACCTGCCAAATAAGTTATTAAAAAAAATGTTGCGTTATTGGTAGTTTTGACCTAGAATACAGCGTCTATTTTAGAGTGTTGTTTTTTAAAAAACAGCTTGGTTAAAGTAGTTTGGTTTTTTGCGATTGTGGTGGAATTGGTAGACACGCTACCTTGAGGTGGTAGTGCCGCAAGGTGTGAGGGTTCGAGTCCCTCCATTCGCACCAACTAAAATTAATTTTAAATAACTATTGACAAGATTAATATCTCACTCTATAATACGCTCTCTAAATTGTTGCGGGGTGGAGCAGTCTGGTAGCTCGTCGGGCTCATAACCCGAAGGTCGTTGGTTCAAATCCAGCCCCCGCTACCACTTTTCTAGTAGCATTGCTTTGGTATCATTACTAGAAAAATCAATTTAGACACACTTTTATTGATTTAAAAGCCCACCAATTAGTTTGTGGGTTTTTTTGTATCTGTTGGTTTCGAAAAAACTTAAGTTTTGCTAAATTAGCGGTTGCGTTTTAGTAATTTGCCAATTTTTAAAATCAGCTTTTAAAATCAACAAAGATGTTAATAATCAACTCTAAAGGATATCATGAAACTATCAACGAAAGTTGCTGAACTGACCCAAATCATTGAGCCAGCAGTAACTGCCTGTGATGTGAGCTTGTGGGGTATTGAATTTGTACCACAAGGTCGACGCTCTCTTCTTCGTATTTATATTGAAGCACTACCTGAAGACCGTGCCGAAGGCAAACAAGTCACCATTGAAGACTGTGCTGCGGTCACCCACCAAGTCGGTGGTGTGTTAGACTTACACGACCCGATTGCAGGCGAGTATCTACTTGAGGTCTCTTCACCCGGTTTAGACCGCGCGTTTTTTTCTGCTGAGCAGCTGCATGACTATGTAGGGCAAACCCTCAGCTTACGATTGATTCATGCAATTGGACAAGGTAGTGATAAGCGCCGTAAAGTAACAGGCGAATTGGTCAATATTGACGAGCGCCAGTTGACGGTCAAAACCGAAAATGATCAAGTCAATGACCAACTTTTAACCATCGAGCTTGATAATATTGATAAAGCCAATTTGGTCTACCAATTTTAGCTTTTTAATTTGGGGTTAACGCCTTTTTTACGCTATGTCTTCTAGCTAACTTTCTTCTAGCTAAAAGCAAGATTTTAAAGAATAAAGTCTAGAATGACTTAAATTATAGGTGATTACATGAATCGAGAAATTTTAACGGTCGTTGAAACCGTCAGTAATGAAAAAGGCTTAAATCCTGAAGACATTTTTGAAGCGATTGAGCAAGCCTTGGTGGTATCGACCAAAAAGAAAGTTTATAGTGAGCAGCCTGAAGTTGCCGTGCGCGTGCATATTAATCGCAAAACGGGCGACTATGACACTTACCGTTATTGGACAGTAGTGGCAGATGAAGATCATGAAATGCCTGCCTGTCAGCTAGCGATTAGCGATTTGGATGAAAACGAGTGGAAAATCGGCGACGTCAAAGAAGAACAAATCGAATCCATTGAATTTGGTCGTATTGCTGCTACCCAAGCCAAACAAGTCATTATTCAAAAAATCCGTGAAGCTGAACGTTCACTGGTGGCAGATGCGTTTGAACATCGTATCGGCGAGATGATTACGGGTGAAGTCAAAAAACCGGCGCGCGATGGTTATATCATTGATTTGGGCGATAATGTCGAAGGCTATCTACCACGCGATAAAATGTTGCCCCGTGAGCAGCTACGTATCAAAGGTCGTATCAATGCGATTTTAGAGCAAGTCAATCGTGATAACCGTGGTGCTCAGCTCGTATTGTCTCGTACCTCACCACAAATGCTGACGGCACTGATGCAAAAAGAAGTACCAGAGATTGCTGAGCAAATCATTGAAATTCGTGATGTTGCGCGTCAGCCTGGCTTACGTGCTAAGATTTCAGTCAAAACCAATGACCATCGTATCGACCCTGTCGGTGCTTGTATTGGTATGCGCGGCACCCGTATTCAAGCCGTTCAACAAGAGCTTGAAGGCGAGCGTATCGACGTCGTGGTATGGTCGGATGATGCAGTGCAATACATTATCAGCGCATTGGAACCTGCGGATGTTGATCGTATTATTCTTGATGAAGATACCAAAACTGCAGATATCATCTTTGCCACTAACGATCAGCTGGCCCGTGCGATTGGCTCACAAGGTCAAAACGTGCGCCTTGCATCAGAATTAACAGGCTATCGTCTTAACATGATGCTCGAAGACGAGTACAATGCACAACAAGAATCAGAAACCAAAGTGTATCGCGACCTATTCTACACACGTCTTGAAGTCGATGAAGATTTGGCACAAGCCTTGGTGGATATTGGATTTACCTCACTTGAAGAAGTTGCGTATGTCCCTGCTGAGACTTTCTATGACATCGATGGGCTAGATGATGACGCCATCGACGCAATCCAAGAACGTGCCAAAGAAGCGGTAATCGCCGATGAATTGGTCAAACAACAAAATATTAAAGAGCCAAGCCAAGAGCTTCTAAACCTTGAAGGCATGACTCAAGCATGGGCCTACAAGCTTGCCGAACGTGACGTCATCACCGTCGACGACCTTGCCGAACAAGCCATCTTTGATATCCAAGATATCGAAGGTCTTGATGAAAAGACCGCAGGTGAGCTCATTATGAAAGCCCGTGAATCATGGTTTAATTAAAAAAGGTGTATGAATGGCAGATAAAACCGTAAAAGAACTTGCAGCAATGACCAACAAGACCGTTGAAGCAATTAATAATCAACTGGTCAAGGCAGGGCTGTCTGCGCGCGGTGACAATGACATCGTCACCGATAGCGAACAACAAAAACTGGTCAGCTTTTTACAACAAAGTCATGGTCAAAATGACAAACCTCGCATTAGCTTAAAAAGCAAAACCACTTCTACTGCGCGGGTGACAGGCACTTCTGGTAAAGCCAAAAGTGTCAATGTTGAAGTACGCAAAAAAATGGTATTTGATAAGCCAAATCCCAATAAAATTGCTGAAGAACTAGCGTTGCGTGAAGCAGCGGCCAAAGAAGCTGAAGAAAAAGCGCGTTTGGCAAAAGAAAAAGCCGCCCAAGAACAAGCTGAAAAAGACAAAGCCAAACAAGCCGCTGAAGCGCGTCAACAAGCCACTTTAGCTGCAATGCGTGCTAACTTAGGTGGTGGTAGTCAAGCTGCCAAAGAGCACACAACCACCAGTGTGGTAGTGAAAAAAGGCAACAAAACTGCTGCAATCGAAGTCAAAAAAGCTGACAAAAAACCTGCGCCGAAAAAAGAATCGGATAGTGAACGCAAAGCGCGTGAAGCAGAAGAAGAACGCTTACGTCAAATCGAATCAGAAAATCGCCGTAAAGCCGCTGAAGAAGCTCAGCAGCGTACCCTTGAGCAAATGCGCCAAATGGCGAGTAAATATAGCGAAACCGATACTGAAACTACGATGGTTGTCAAAAAAGATGAACCATTGGCAGAAGGTTTGGTGGGCGCAGCGCTTGAAGATTCATTTGAACAAGAACGCCGTGAAATTAAACGCGGCACCGCAAGCACTGCCAACAAAAACCGTCGTCGTCGCCGTGACGATGAAGGTGAGCAAGAGATTAAGAACCGTGGTCGCGGCCTAAAATCATCGCAAGCCAATAGACACAAATTTGAAAAACCGGTTGAGAAAATCGTGCATAACGTTGAAATCGGTGAGACCATCGTGGTGTCTGAACTTGCCCAAAAAATGGCAATCAAAGTACGCGAAGTCGTCAAAATGTTAATGAAAATGGGCGAGTTGGTCCGTGAAAACGAATCCATCGACCAAGAAACCGCTGCCCTACTTGTTGAAGAAATGGGTCATAACCCAGTGCTTGTGAGTTCAACGCAAGTTGAAGATTCACTACGTGAGGCGGTTGGCGAGAAAAGTAGCAACGTCCAAGCTCGTCCGCCTGTGGTTACCATCATGGGTCACGTTGACCACGGTAAAACGTCCCTGCTCGATAAGATCCGTTCAAGTAAAGTGGCATCGGGCGAGGCAGGTGGTATTACTCAGCATATCGGTGCTTATCATGTGCAGACTGACCAAGGCGTTATTACTTTCTTAGACACCCCAGGTCACGCCGCATTTACCGCGATGCGTTCTCGTGGTGCCAAAGCGACAGATATCGTGGTGTTAGTGGTTGCAGCCGATGACGGTATGATGCCGCAGACGGCTGAAGCGATTGACCATGCGCGTGCCGCAGGTACCCCGATTATCGTGGCTATCAACAAGATGGATAAAGACAGCGCCGATCCAGACCGCGTCCTCAACGAACTAACCACCAAAGAAGTCGTTCCTGAAGAATGGGGCGGTGACACACCGGTAGTCAAAGTCTCTGCGTTAACAGGTCAAGGCATCGATGAATTGCTCGAAGTGATTAACCTACAAGCAGAAGTGATGGAACTTGAAGTCGCTACTGACGGTGCAGCACAAGGTGTGGTAATTGAATCACGTCTTGAAAAAGGTCGCGGAGCAGTGGTCAGTTTGCTGGTTAAACAAGGTACTTTAAATCAAGGTGACTTGGTACTTGCTGGCGAATATTATGGACGCGTCCGTGCTATGACCGATGAAAACGGTCAAAAAATCACCTCAGCGGGTCCTTCGATTCCTGTTGAAATCTTAGGTCTGCCTGATACACCAGCGGCTGGTAGCGAGTTTATGGTGGTTTCAGATGAGAAACGTGCGCGCGAAGTTGCAGAATATCGCACGGTGCGTGAGCGTGAAAAAGTGCTTGAACGTCAAGCCAAATCACGCTTAGAAAACTTGTTTGACCAAATGAGCGATGCCAAACTACCTTCCGTTAATTTGATTCTTAAAACTGATGTTCGAGGTTCACTAGAAGCCTTGTTAACCGCGCTTGATGAGTTATCTACGGATGAAGTTAAAGTTAAAGTCATCTCATCGGGTGTCGGTCCAATCACCGAATCGGATGTGGTACTCGCCGAATCAAGTGAAGCGGTATTATTAGGCTTCAACGTTCGTGCTGATAGCGCCGCCAAGCGCAAAGCGGATGAAGCAGGCCTAGATATTCGCTACTATAGTGTTATCTATGGGTTGATTGATGATGTGAAAGCGGCGATGAGCGGTTTACTTGCGCCAGAACATCGTGAGCAAATCTTGGGTATCGCAGAAGTACGTGAAGTCTTCCATTCTAGTCGCTTTGGTTATGCAGCCGGTTGTATGGTGACAGAAGGTAATATTATCCGTAATAAGCCAATTCGGGTATTGCGTGATGACCAAGTTATTTTCACTGGTCAATTACAATCATTACGTCGCTTTAAAGAGGATGTTAATGAGGTGCGCGCTGGTATGGAGTGTGGTCTAGCGGTAAAAGGTTATGAAGTAAAAGAAGGCGATAAGATTGAAGTCTTCGAAATTCATGAAGTCAAACGTACCTTATAAGCTAAGCTGACAACCTAATACTGCCAGCTTGCTATTAGCAACCTTCCCAGGGGTCTAATTAATCTAGGTTAATTAGACCTTTTTTTACTATAAAAAGGATTACCAATGAATCAACGTTTACAACGTCTTGCCGATCAAATTCAGCGCGACCTAGCGGTTTTGATTCGTGACGAGATTAACGACCCACGCTTGACTGGGTTTGTGACCATTTCTAGTGTCAAAATCAGCCCAGATTTGGGTTATGCTGATATCTATGTCACCATCATGGAAAAGTCGATGGATGATGCCATGGCAAAAGATTATCATACCGAAAGCTTAGAAGTGCTGAACAAAGCATCAGGTTTTTTGCGTACTGAGCTCAGTCATTTGTTAAAAACCCGCACTACGCCACGTCTACGCTTTCACTATGATGAAGTGACAGCTAACGCTAACTATATGATGAATCTGATTTCTAAAGCGGTACAAAGTAGCGAAGGTCAGCCATCAGACGACTGATGCGTTGCAGGCTATAATAAGCTTATTTGTCACTTTGAGTCATTAACAGGGATGTTGAATGCAGTTACTTTGGGGTATCATTAAGTTTATCGTCATTATTCTCTCAAGCCTGTGGGTCGGGGTGTTTGTGTGGACGCATCAGCCCTTAGGCAGATATGTCAGTCTGGCACTGATTAGCGTATGGGTATTTTTTACCCTCGCTGTTTTGGTTAGTATCATCAAACCAACCCTATTTTCACCCCTACTTTCTCATCAGTCTTTATTATTGATTTTTTTTGCGGTGGTGGCGATTGCCATTGTCAGTTTTTTTTCGATGTCAGCTAGCAATGAGCGTGATTGGAACCCTGAAGTTGCCCAAATGTTAGACTATCGGCTTGACAGTGATGGCAATACACTCACCATTAGCAATGTTAGAAATTTTGATTGGCAAGATAAAACCCATTTTCAGCCGCGCTGGGAAACTAGGCAATACGACTTGGCAAAACTACAAACGGTTGATTTTATAGCCTCTTATTGGATGGGCGATGCCATTGCCCATACGCTAGTGAGTTTTGGGTTTAGTGATGGAAAGCAGCTTGCGTTATCTATCGAGATTCGCAAAGAAGTCAATGAACAATTTAGTACGCTAGGTGGATTTTTTCGCAAGTTTGAATTGGTGATTATCGCTGCGGATGAAAAAGATATTATTTATACCCGTAGTAATATCCGTCATGAAGATGTTTATATTTATCCCATCAATATGCCAAAAGACCATATTCAAGCGCTGCTGCTTGCGTACCTAGCGAAAGCTAAGTCCTTAAAAACGCAGCCGGCATGGTATAATTCATTGGTAAATAACTGTACCACGGCAATTTATGAGCTGATTGATGATATCCAACCTTTGCCATTTGATTATCGTATCTTGTTATCAGGCTATATTCCCAGTTATCTGTATGACCAGCAATTGATTGATAACCGCTATAGCTTGCAGCAGTGGCAACAACGGGCACATATTAACCCTAAGTCAAAGCCGTATTCTGTCAACCACCCTATTAGCGCAGCTGATTACTCGCAGCTGATTCGAACCGACTTTTAATGAATTGATAAATCCATAACATGATAACCCAACCAAAAACAAAATCCATCGTCTCTGGTGTTTTACTGATTGATAAACCGCAAGGGATGACCTCCCAGCAAGTGGTATCAAAAGTTAAATACTTGCTCAAATCTGATGTGCACGACAGTAAAAAAGCGGGTCATACCGGTACGCTTGACCCAATGGCAACAGGGTTGCTACCGATTTGTCTGGGAGAAGCGACCAAGTTTAGCCATTACCAACTCGATGCGGTCAAGTCTTACCAAGCCATTATTAAACTCGGCGAGCAAACCGATACCGGGGATGCTGAGGGTGAGATAATTGCCACTATTCCTGTGCCAAATGTGACACAAGCGATGCTACAAAGCGTCACTGAGCAATTTTTGGGTGAGATAATGCAGGTGCCGCCCATGTATTCCGCGCTCAAAAAAGACGGCAAAAAACTGTATGAACTAGCTCGTGAAGGTATTGAAGTGGAGCGAGCAGCACGTCCTCTCACTATTTATGAGCTGTCACTTACTCCCCTATCCGATCAACAATTGCAATTAACCGTCACTTGCTCCAAAGGCACTTATGTGCGCGTGCTCGCTGAAGATATTGCCAAAGCACTAGGTACGCTAGGACACCTGACAGCACTTAGACGGATACGCACGGGTGATTTTGAGATTGCTAATGCCATCACCTTAGCCGATTTTGCAGCGCTCGATATTGCAGCCCGGTTTGATAAGCTATTAGCAGTGGATGCGTGCGTTCACTCACTACCAAGCTTAGTATTAGACGCTAGCCAATCAAAGCGCATTCGACAGGGTCAACGGTTAAATGTCAAAACGACGATGTTAACTCAGCAGCTCATCTTAACCGCCAATCAAACGTTTCGCTTGTTTGACCCCCAGCAGCAATTTTTAGGCACGGGACTACTTGAACCCAATGGGCGTTTACAACCGATGAAGCTGGTTAATTTAAACCCGCCACAGTAAGTCAGTAAACCTACCATCTTGCTAATTTTTTGCTGTGTTCACATAATTTGCTCAATGAGCGCTGTGATGTCACAAAGCGAGTACGTTTTTTATGCATTGATACAAAACGTGACGCTTTGCTAGCAGTTTTTATCCGGCGATTTCTTTATTCTTAGTGGTATTGATTCACTTGTTTTTTTGCTTAGCAAGCTTTGCTAATAAAGAATCATACAGCGGTTTATTTAGAGAACTTTATATAATTAATAAATCAAAAATCAAATAGAAAAATCAAATAATAATCTCAAAATAAAGCGCCAACCTTACAGATGAATCGATAACAACAACAATTTTTTTCTTTAACTATCTTTAACTTAAATAATGAAATAATAGGATAATTACCATGGCTAAGATTGCTATTTTACTTGATACCGACTTTGAACAAGTTGAATATACCCAAACCAATGACCTCCTTAAAGCTAAAGGTCACCAAACCACTTTAATCACCACACAACCACAAAAACAAGTACGCGGGCTTAATCATACTGACCCTGCTGACACCTTTACCGCTGATTTATTAATTGGTGAAGCCAATGCAGCCGATTATGATGCCATTGTATTACCAGGTGGTGGTGCCAATGCCGATGTGTTGCGGGCGAATACCGATGCCCAAGCGATGGTAAAAGCATTCATGAATGCAGGTAAACCTGTCGCAGCGATTTGTCATGCCCCGTGGATTTTTGCGGATACCGAAATTGCGCGTGGTAAAAAATTAACTGCTTATAAAACCATTGCCACTGACCTAAAAAATGCGGGTGCACAGTTTGAAGATAAATCAGTGGTGATAGATGGTAATTTGATTACCAGTCGTCAACCTGAAGATATTCCAGATTTTGCTGAAGCCATTGACCAAGCACTGACTAAATAAGCGTGAATAACTATAAGAACCATAAGAAAAGGAGATTGCCATGCAACCAACTACCATGACAGATATTGATAAAATGGAAAAGAAAGCGCCTGAAGCAACGTTTGTTGCCGATACTACGCCTAATGATGCGGATGAAGTGACTTCTGATAAACTCACCACCGCGCCACAAGAGCAGCTTGACCGTCTGCATAGTGAAACACCCAAACAACCTACGGGCAACCAGTAAGTTGAAAGCTTGAATTTATTAAAAGCCTTAATAAATTCAACACCCTAATGCAAATTAGGGTTTTTTTATTGGTCAATATTTGGTAAAATAATGCTCCTTTTTGAAGGTTAACTACTGAGAAGCGTGGTTATCCTGATTTTTTTACACTAATCGACTCGACTGATAGCCGATTAGGCTTCTCATTTTATGCTAAAAAAGCTAGGAAAACATTATGTTGACTAACCAAGACCGCGCAGATGTAATCGCAAAATTCAAACGCTCTGAAAATGACACAGGTTCTCCAGAAGTTCAAGTGGCGTTATTAACCGCACGTATCAATGACTTACAAGCACACTTTAAAGCACACAAAGCTGACCATCACAGCCGTCGTGGTTTGATTCGTATGGTTAACTCACGCCGTACGTTACTTGATTACTTAAAACGTAAAGATGCAGACCGTTATACTGCATTGATCAATGAATTAGGCTTACGTCGCTAATTTATCAGCGCATTATGAGCTTTATTCAATCAGCGGCTGCTTTTGGGTAGCCGCTTTTTTATGGGTTCAATATTTTTAGCCAATTTTTTTCACTTTTACCCTACCTGTTAGCTTAGTCATTACCCATCGCTTGCTATTAGTGGTTAAAGCGCAGTTAAAAGGTGGTGATTCGCCACAAAACTAGGTAAAATAGACAACGCATTGTGCCTGCACAATTGCAGTTTACGCTTACTTTTTTTAAAGTATTTTTTAATTTAGGCTGATTTAAGGCTGCTATCAAGCGAATTGGTAGATTGCTTCTAACGTTTGTATTTTTTGAAAAGAACACAAACGTTAGGGGCTATTACTAAAACTTAAATCGCCCTATTTCATCACACAAAGGATAAAACCGCATTATGTTTAATATCATTACTAAAGAATTCCAATATGGTAATCAACAAGTTACGTTAGAAACAGGTCGCATTGCACGCCAAGCTAATTCAGTGGTCGTCCACATGGGCGGCGTCTCTGTGCTAGTGGCTGTTGTGGTAAAAGACGAGGCGCAAGCTGGTCAAAACTTTTTCCCATTGACCGTCAACTACCAAGAAAAAATGTACGCTGCTGGTAAAATCCCAGGTGGCTATGGCAAACGCGAAGGTCGCCCATCTGAGATGGAAACCTTGACTTCACGCCTCATTGATCGCCCGATTCGTCCATTGTTCCCAGAAGGCTACTTCAACGAAATCCAAGTGACCGCCACGGTGATTTCATCAGACAAAAAACAAGATGCTGATATCGCAGCGATGATTGGTACTTCAGCGGCATTGGCAATTTCATCAGCCCCATTTAATGGCCCTATTGGCGCGGCACGTGTCGGTTTTATCAACGATGAATATGTGCTAAACCCAAACCATGAAGCGCTAAAACAAAGCTCGCTTGATTTGGTAGTTGCGGGTACGTCATCTGCGGTATTGATGGTCGAATCTGAAGCCAAAGAATTGTCAGAAGACCAAATGCTTGGCGCGGTACTATACGGACACGCACAGCAGCAAGTCGTGATTGATGCCATCAATGAATTTGCCAAAGAAGTTGGCGTACAAAAAACCCAATTCGTTGCTCCTGCCGTCAATGAAGCCTTGCAAACTACCCTACAAAACCAATTTGCTGCAGCGATTTCAGAAGCGTATACCATCAGCGAAAAAGCCAGCCGTTATACTCGCCTTGATGAAATCAAAAACCAAGCAATTGAAGCCTTAGCCGGTGACGCAGAAGCCGAAGGCTACGCCGACAACGTGGCACAAATCAAAGAGCTATTTGAAACCCTAAAATACCGTACGGTACGTGACAATATTTTGTCTGGCAAACCCCGTATCGATGGTCGTGACTTGCAAACTGTCCGTGCCTTAGACATCCAAGTTGGCGTACTGCCTTACACGCATGGTTCAGCGCTATTTACCCGCGGTGAAACACAAGCGCTCGTTACCACCACGCTTGGCAACAGCCGTGATGTGAACATGATTGACACCCTTGCAGGCACCAAACAAGACCACTTCATGCTGCATTATAACTTCCCAAGTTACTCAGTGGGCGAAACGGGTCGTGACAGCGGTCCAAAACGCCGTGAAATCGGTCATGGTCGTCTAGCACGTCGCGGTGTACAAGCCATGCTGCCAGATAGTGACCGTTTCCCATACGTGATTCGTATCGTATCTGACATCACCGAATCCAATGGTTCATCATCAATGGCATCTGTCTGTGGCGCATCACTGGCGTTAATGGATGCCGGCGTACCACTAAAAGCGCCGGTTGCTGGTATCGCAATGGGTCTGGTTAAAGAAGGTGAGCGTTTTGCCGTGCTGTCTGACATCTTGGGTGATGAAGACCACCTAGGCGATATGGACTTTAAAGTCGCGGGTTCTGCCAATGGCGTGACTGCACTACAAATGGATATCAAAATCGAAGGTATCACCCCAGAGATTATGGAAAAAGCCCTGCATCAAGCGCATGCGGGTCGTATCCATATTTTAAATGCGATGAATGAAGTGATTTCAACCAGCCGTAAAGAAATCAACGCCCATGCACCAAACTTTGCGGTGATTGATATCGATCCTGAAAAAATCCGTGACGTGATTGGTAAAGGTGGTGCAACCATTCGCCAATTGACTGAAGAAACAGGCGCAGTGATTGATATTGATGACAACGGTACCATTCGTATCTTTGGTGAAAACAAAGCAGCGACCAAAGCCGCGATTGCTAAAATCGAGGCGATTACAGCAGAAGTAGAAGTTGGCAAGACTTATACAGGTAAAGTGGCTCGTATTGTTGAGTTTGGTGCGTTTGTCAATGTATTACCTAACACTGACGGTCTGGTGCATATCTCACAAATCTCTGATGCGCGTATCGAGAACGTGAATGATGTGCTAAAAGAAGGGCAAACGGTGAATGTACTGGTTCAAGACATAGACAACCGTGGACGTATTAAACTCACCATGAAAGGTGTGGATCAAACCATCGCACCGACAGAAGAAGCACCAGCGGCTGAATAATTTTATTAAAGTTTAGTTGCTAAAAATTAAAAACCGCTTTATTCTAAGGTAAAGCGGTTTTTTTTGGGATAAATTTTGGCAAACGCTATGAAAACACCATTACAGTAATTAGAAAAAATGCCCGATAATAAGAAATAAGAAGGTTTTGACCGCGTTGGCATTTTACTATTTGCAATACGCCGATAACGACAATGAATCACTGAGTAGCCCTCGATAAAATCTTAATCATTGAAAACTCTTTAAACTAATAGCGTTAGCGATAAACCACCAAATTCAAATTACTAACAGACTGAAGGTATTTTTCCATCAAAGGTAAAATATCTTCATCAAAAATTTTATCCTTTGGCAAAATGAGTTCATCACTTGCCAATATTGCCACACGGCGAATACCTTGATACCGTCCCCAATAAAACACAATTTTCTCTAACTTTTGTAACGCTGACGCGATATACTCAACATGCGGCGGATTTTCGGCAAATTCTGTGATTGCCATATCCACGATGAACTGTGGCTTTGACAACGCCCCACCGACTGCCATACCCGCCAAATCACGCTGCGGCGTAAACTGTAACACATCACCGAGTAACAGCTGCGAACGCTCACAGGCTTGCTTATAAACGGTGTAATGCTCAGGATACAGCGATTGGTACTTAAGTAAGGCGCGATGACGAAAAATACCTGACACCGGGACGGGCATGATGAGCGCTTGATAGCGGTCTTGAAACAAGGTTTTTTTATCGACTTGGGTCAGCACTACTTAACCTGCCAGTTATTGGTTGGTTGTTATTGGTTGGTTGTTATTGGTTGGTGGTTATTTGTTGGCGGCTTTTTGCTGTTCAAGCTGTGCAACTTGCTGTTCTAGCAGCTGGATACGCTCTTGTTTTTTACTACTCAGCTCATTCATCATACGCAGCTGGTCTTGCATCATGGTTTCTTGCTCTTTTAGCTGCGCGCTTTGCTCTGACAATCGACTCAGCTCTTCTTTGGCAAGCGCAGGATCTTCAGGCAGTGTCGGCGTAAGAATTTCTTCTGGCGTGATTGCCGGTAGCGCTGCGGTCGCATGGGCTGAGCTAGAGTTGGCATCCACTGCGACGGTTGACGCGGCAGGTAAGCTAGCGCTAGCTTGTGGTTTTACTATAGGCGCTGCAGTTTTGGGTATTGCGTGTGCTTGGGTCTGCGTCTGTGATTGCGCGGTAGAGTTGTTGGGCTCGCTTGACTGCCCCATAAAAAACCATGCCAAAGCAGCCAGTGCCAACCCTGCACCCACTAGCAACCCAAGTTGATTGCGTTTTTTTAACGTCAGTTTCGCTAGTGGTTGACTTGGGGGCCTTAAAAATGGGTTTGCTGTCTGGGCGATAACCGCTTTACTTTCGGGTTTTGTTTTGGTTAACACAACGGGTGGCGTCGTTTCGATAGCCTCGATAGTCTCGATAATTTTTTTATCACTACTTTGTGATGCGATGGGCTGTGCTTGCAGGCTATGCGTGTCTGGTTTTAGGCTTAGTTCTAGGTCTGGATTTGGGTCTGGCTTAGCTGCTAACGGTAGGTTATCAATATCAAATATCAGCGTGTTATCGGTTGTCTGTGACGGTACTGGCTGTGACACTGTCGCTGTATTAGCAGCGTCTTGGAGAGTCACAGTGGTGTTGGGTTCAACAACGCTGGGTAGCTCATCCAAATCAAAATCATCAAAACTCAGCTTTTTGGGCGCGACAGCATCATCCGCTTTTGTGTTATCTGCGGTATAGTCGGTTTTGCCATGAAGTAATTCGTCTTCCAACTGGTTTAAATCAATGGTATCTAGCGAAAACGCATCTTTGATTGCTGTCGTGTTTGGGGATGTGTCTGGGTAATTAGTCGCTTGCATCGGCGGCTGATTAGTTCTATCAAGCTGCAACGGATTATCTGACACGCCTATCATTGGATTTTCAGCCAGCTGTGATGATGGATTGGCATCTTTGCTAGTCGGGGCTGTAGAGTCATTGTCTTTTTTTAGGCTAAATAATTTCATGTTGGATCACTATCCCTATCCATGTCGGGCGGGTCAGATGTCTGTACGATTTCATGCTAGCGATGTATATGCCAAGCTGGCATGAAAATGATGGTGTACATTCGTTTGCTTGTTACTATAACAAACCGCAATCAAAAATAACAACTTTTGAGACAAAAACCTACTTTGAACGCCATACGTTGACCACCCTAATTGTATGACGGGCACTTAAATAGTTAACCTTGTCAAAATTTACCCAAACCGCTTAAACTTGGCTTATTTAAACCTGACAATACCCGCGCCATCGTCGCCATAATGAGCAGTTTCCTGATGATTGGATTGCTGAATGTCAACAATCTCATCGGGTGTTGGGCGACGCTCGGTATAGCCACATGCCGTACACTCGATATACTCATCATACTCGGGCTGATATAGCTGAATTTGAACAACTTTATCCAGTGCTTTACAGCTTGGACAAGCCACCCCCGCCAAAAATTGACGTTTGGGGCGATTGGATTGATATCTCATAGTTTCTTCTTTTTACTAGCCTGTATTTTGACAACCGTGTTACCAAGCTTGGGTATTGGCGTTATCAGTGTCATCGCTCAGCAGTTCATCATAGCTGCTGGTTAAAAATCCCGAGTGACGTAACAGCGCATCAATACGGGCTTCACGACCGCGAAATGCCTCAAAGTTGGCTTTTGCAGATTGGCTACCGCCTTTGGCTAAAATGTTATCACGGAAAGATTTGCCAGCGTTTTTATCAAAAATACTGGTTTCTTCAAACTTGCTAAAAGCATCGGCTGACAACAGTTCTGCCCATTTGTAAGAATAGTACCCTGCCGCATAGCCCCCTGCGAAAATATGGCTAAAACCATTGGCAAAACGGTTATAACTGGCGGTCGGCATAATCGACACATCGGCACGCACGCTGTCGAGTAACGCCAATAACTGTGGATAGTCGGGTGCTGGGGTTTTGGCATGCAATAACAAATCAAATAGCGCAAACTCTAGCTGGCGCAGTGTTTGCATGCCGCTTTGGAAATTTTTGGCAGCGAGCATACTTTGTAGCATGCTCTCTGGCAACGTTTCACCCGTATCGACATGACGGCTGATTAATGCAATCCCTTCAGGGTGCCATGCCCAGTTTTCCATAAACTGACTGGGTAGCTCAACTGCATCCCACTCGACGCCATTCACGCCTGCCACATCGCCCACATTCACTTCAGTAAGCAGATGATGCAGCCCATGTCCAAACTCATGAAAGAGCGTTAATACTTCATCATGGGTTAATAAGCTAGGTTTGCCGCGCTGTGCACCCGTTGGCGCAGGGCTAAAGTTTGCCACCATAAAACAAACGGGTAACTGCTGATAACCGCTATCATCGTGTTGATAACGCGCTTGAAAGCCACTCATCCATGCGCCACCGCGTTTGCCAGGACGGGCATATAAATCAAAATAAAAACCACCGATAAGCTGCTGATGTTCATCAAAAACTTGATAAAAACGCACGTCATCATGCCAGCGCTGCGTGCTTGCAGTTTTATCTTCAATCTGAATGCCATACAGTTTTTGCACAATCTCAAATAAGCCTGCGATGACTGTCGGCACTGGGAAGTACGGACGAACTTGTTCTTGCGATAGATTAAATTGACGTTGTTTGACTTTTTCTGCCAGATATGCGGTGTCCCAAGGTCGCACCTCATCGCCCTCATCACCGATGCCAAACGCCAAACCTTCAACCTGCAGTTGTTTTAAATCCTGCATGGCAAAGGGTCGTGCTTTGTCTGCCAAATCCCGTAAAAACTGCTCTACAGTGTCGACATTGTCCGCCATTTTGGTGGCAAGCGATAACTCAGCAAAATTGTCATAGCCCAATAACTGGGCTTTTTGTGCGCGTTTTGCCAAGATATCCGCCATAATATCGGCATTGTTAAATTCTGGCTGCGCTGACAATTCAGAGGCACGGGTGACATACGCACGATACAAGGTTTCGCGTAACTCGCGGTCATCGGCATAGGTCATCACCGCAAGATAGACTGGAATATCAAGAGTCGCGACATAAGGCGTTGCCAATACTTGCTCAGGGAATTTTTCTGTGTATCGCCTGCCCGCATCTGCCAGCATGGCAAGCGCAGATTCAGGCAGTCCTGCCAGTTGCGATTCGCTTAACGGTAAAAAGTAGCTTTGGGTGGCATCGAGCACATTATCGGAGAATTTGGCTGATAGCGTAGATAACTCGCTGGCAAGTGTGGCAAATTGCTGTTTTTGCGCCTGAGCCAAACCCACACCGGATAACTCAAAACTTTGTAGAGCCAAGGTCAACGAGCGTTGTCTCGCTGGCTCTAAACGCTCAAAAAATGACTGATCGCTCACCACACGCTGATAGCGTTGATACAGCGGGAGATGTTGACCAACCGCCGTGCCGTAGGCAGAAAGCGCGGGTAATAATGCATGATGCAGCGCACGGATTGGCTCATCGCTGACCACGCTATTTAAGTGCGATAGCAAGCCCCAACTGCGGTCTAATGCCAAATTCACATGGTCAAAGGCGATGATATCATTGAGCGCTTGTTGGCTGCTGAGTTGTGCATCGTTAACTTGGCTATTAGCTTGCCCAGCTTTGTTATCGAGGTCGGCTTCATCATCGAGCATAGTCAAAAACGCATGTCCATTCGCCAACGCCTCATCGATTGCCGTCTTGAGTCGCTCAAGCGCTAATTGATTAAATTCAACAAGGTGCAAATTTTTTGTCGGATTTTCTACATCGTTGATCATACTGTTTTCCAATTTTTTATCGCTCGTTGATGATTGAGAGTAAAAGTCGTCATTGCCCAAAATTTTAGCATAAAAACCGCAATGCTTGGCAAAGCTACCCCATTTTGCTACATAGGTTTGCTACATAAATGTCGACAACCATTATATTGTGACAATTTTTTGTCAAAACAAGCCAGCGGTACAATTTCACGTTAAAATAATGCCATGTTTATCACTGTGATTTTATTATGCGCTCACTAACACCTAAAAAAATAACATCTAAGCCAGTAGCATCTAACGAAATATTATCTAACGAAGTATCAGGCACCCAAACACCAAAAAACAGCCTAATCATCACCAGTTATAACATCCATAAAGGCATGTCACCCCTCAATCGTTTTGTCAAAATGGAAGGCATCGCCGCTGCCCTTAACCAAGTGCAATCGGATATTATCTGTTTACAGGAAGTGCAAGGTCAAAATCTCAAACGCGTGGTGAAATACAATGAATTTCCCGACCAATCCCAGCATGAATGGTTTGGCGAGTATTTACAGCTTGAAAACAGCTATGGCAAAAACGTCGAATATAACCACGGTCATCATGGCAATGCGGTGCTAAGTCGCCATCCGCTCGACCCCAAACACAATGTCAATATCACAGTGAGCCGCCTTGAGCAGCGTGGTGTGTTGCACTGCGAAATCCAGCCCAAAGGCTGGCACACGCCCATCATCGTGCTTTGCGCGCATCTAAACTTAAGGGAAAATGACCGTGAAAAACAATATGAGGTGATAAGCCAGTATATCAATAACGAAATCGACCAATCCACGCCGCTGATATTGGCAGGCGACTTCAATGACTGGAAAAAATTATCCTGTCAAAAGCTTGGCTGTGACCTTAATTTACAAGAAGCCGTGCTGACCCATCATGGCAAATTACTGCCCACCTTCCCTGCCAAGCTTCCGGTATTAAGCCTTGACCGTATCTATGTGCGCAATCTACAAGTACACCGTGCTTGGGTGCATAAGGGACAACCTTGGTCAAATCTCTCTGACCATTTGCCAATTAGTGCCGAAGTCAGTCTGCTGGCAAATTAAAAGATTAAAAGATTAAAAGATTAACAGATTAAACTTGCATGATTTTTGCAGAAGGTAGCCTAGCAATTTTTATAGACATGACTGTCAATTTTTGTCCTAGCGAAACCCGATTGGACGTTTTAAGCCACAGACTTTAGACGTCAGGCTTTAGACGTCAGGCTTTAGACGTCAGGCTTTACACGTCGGTTAGCCAAATTGACGCTACACTGGAAATCCTCATGCAATCAAAATTACTCATTATTTTTGCGATATTAGGCATCACCGCACTCGCTATTTTTAACCTAATATCATCACATCGTACCCAGCAAGTCATTGCATCCAATCAAGCCAATAGTAGTGCCGCCTCTGCGCCCTTAGCCATAGCATCAAACGATACGTCATCGATTGGCGAGCAGCCCAAACAAGTGCTTGATAAGGCAACAACAGATTTGAATCAAACCGCTCAGACCTCATCCAACAATTTGGCGAGCGCAGAGAAAACCACGCAATAATAACTTGGCGTATTAGCTGCTAGTACCGCCAAGCAAGACTGGTTAAAGCGCATCAAGCGGCTAAGATTAAGTCGCTAATATTAAATAGCTAAGATTAAGTAGTCAAAGACGTTTTTTGTTTTAGCAGGTATTTGTCTCAACGATAAAAAAAGGGCAAATTGCATTGCCCTTTTTTCATTAACGAGATTTGTTGCGCGCGTTACTTTTATTTTTAGCGCTTTTTGCTTTCCTGGTGCTCTCATTTGGCTTAGATTGAGAATTAGGATTAGATAGCGCGTTGGGATTGGATTGAACAGAATTAGAGGCCGCTTGCGATTGACCGCGACTTTTGCCTTTACCGCGATTATTAAATGACGATTTTTCCAGCTGTGCCACCAAATCAAAATCAATCTGCTGGGTCTCCATATTGACGGCAGCGACTTTGACACGGATTTTATCACCGAGTCCAAACACCAGTCCTGATTTTTCGCCAAATAACTGCTGCGCCTTGTCATCATAAACAAAGTAATCTTCGCCCAAATGCGAGATATGAATCAAGCCATCAATGAATAAATCGGTGAGAGTCACGAACAAGCCAAAATTGGTCACTGTGGTAACCACCGCATCAAACGCTTCACCGATATGGTCTTTCATATAATGGGCTTTGAGCCACTGCTCAACAAAACGGCTGGCTTCATCGGCACGGCGCTCTGTCATTGAGGTCTGTTCACCTGCATCTTCTAGAGACCAATCTGGCAGCGGCGCCTTTTTGCCAGTCACTTTCGCTTTGATGGCACGGTGTAGCATCAAGTCGGGATAACGGCGAATCGGTGAGGTAAAGTGGCTGTATTCCTCATACGCAAGCCCAAAGTGTCCAATATTAGTCGGTGCATAGTTGGCTTGCTGCATGGAGCGCAGTAGTACACTATGGATACTAATCGCATCAGGGCGCTCGCGTGTCGCTTCAATGATACGCTGATAATCTGCCTGTGTCGGGTTTTCTTCAGGAAATGACAAACCAAAATGCTTCACAAAGTCACTGACGCGAGCGGCTTTTTCTGCCTCTGGGGTATCATGATTGCGATACAAGACCGGCAATTCATGCTTGAGCGAAAACTCAGCCGCGCAGGTATTGGCAAGTAGCATCATCTCTTCGATGAGCTTATGCGAGTCACCACGCGTCCGTGCCACAATGGCGCTGATTTTGCCTGCTTCATCAAACTTGATATAAGTCTCTTGGGTTTCAAATTCCATCGCATGGCGCTGTTCGCGTTTGACCAATAGCACTTTGTACAAATCATAAAGCACATCAATCGATTTTTTGACCGCTTTATTACCGGTGATAGTGACAGGCACTTCGGCTTTGGGCGTTTCCCCTTGCGCTTGGGCAAAATAATCATTGACTTGGTTATAAGTCAATCGCGCTTGAGAGTGCATCACGCTTGGATAAAACTCATAGCTGGTCACGTTGCCGCTACGCGATAGTATGATGTCGGCTACCATACACAAGCGGTCAACACTTGGGTTTAACGAGCAAAGCCCGTTGGAGAGTTTTTCAGGGAGCATCGGCACCACAAAATGCGGGAAATACACTGATGTACCACGTTCATAGGCTTCTTGGTCAAGTACTGAGTTGGCAGTCACATAATGACTGACATCGGCAATCGCGACCACCAAGCGATAGCCACCGCCGCGACGTTTTTCGGCATAGACGGCATCATCAAAGTCGCGCGAGTCTTCGCCATCAATGGTGACTAGCGGCAAGGCACGTAAGTCGATACGGTCTTGATAGTCTTTTTGTGTCGGCTCTTTGTAGGCATCGACTTGCTGCATGACTTTTGGGCTAAACTCATGGGGAATATCGTAATTTAGCAGCGTGGTTTTGATAATCAATTCACGCTCGTTATCATCGACCAAGCTTTCAGTAATTTTCCCCGTCGCGTATTCATGCTGGGTGGGATAGTCGATGATATCGACTTTGACGGGATCACCCATTTTGAGTTGTAACGCTTCGACGTTTTCTTCCGTCACCGTAATCGGTTGATGATTGTTTGGGCTAATGAGTTCTACAAAGTAACCATCGTCATCTTTTGCAAGTTTGCCAATATATTGTAGCTGGGCATGGGATACCACTGACAACACACGACCCATCATACGACCACGGTTGTCGGTGCTAGTAGCGATGGCTTTTACTTTATCGCCATGAAATACCCAGCGCATTTCAGTTTCATTCAAAAACAAATCAGGCATATCCTCAAGCACGACAAAGCCAAAGCCTTTGGCATGGGCAGCGACCACGCCAGCCACAGCATCGTTCTCAGTCAATGGGCGATAAATGTAAGGATTGCCACCGTCGGCATCACGGCTTAATTGTCCATCACGCAGCATGGCTTTTAAGCGGTTGCCCAGTGCGTCGTACTCGTCGTCATCTAAATCAAAAATCGTCGCAAGCTCATGTTGGGTAGCTTGTCCGCGCTCAAGTAGGGTTTGCAAAATCAGTACACGGCTTGGAATCGGGTTGTCATAGTTGGCTGCTTCAACAGCGGCATTGGGATCTTGCCAATTTTTCATATTGTTGTCGTCTTTTCTTATCATTTAAAATTTGTCATTTAAACTTTGTCATGCAAATTATTTTATCACCTTCGTTAAATGCTAGGGGAAGTATTATCCATCACAGCGATAAAATCATGTTAAAATTTTGTTGCTTAGCTTAGCTTTAGTTCAGGCTTTAGCTCAGCTTAGGTTGATTTAGGATTTATCGCATTGTATATGGGTGCGTTGCAAGCGTTTTCAAATGGTTGGTTTTAATAATGGTTCGTTTTAAGTTTTAATTAAGCTTTAATTTTAATATAGCTGGCTTCAATAATGAGTGTTCAATGGCTAACAATGAATCGCCACAGTGACATAGACAGTGACATAGATTGGTCAAAAAAATAACAGAGGGGAACCCATGAAAGCAAGAATTTTAGCCGTTGGACAAAAAATGCCAGCTTGGGTACAGACGGGATTTGACGACTATCATAAACGTATTCAGCCCATGCTCAGCACCGAAATCGTTGAAATCCCCGCCTGCAAACGCGCCAAAAACCCTTCGCCTGCCGAACTTGAAAAATATGCCATCACCGAAGGCGGGCTAATCTTGCAAGCGCACCAAGCCAAAAATTCAGCAGGCAAACGCGAGCAGCTGATTTGCCTAGACGTCCGCGGTAAGAATCTATCAACCGAAGATTTAGCGGCTAAAGTTGGCGAAGCCATGCAGCTGGGTGATGACATGGCGTTTGTGATTGGGGGTGCTGATGGCATTTCAAAAGAGGTATTAGCCCATGCGACATTCAAATGGTCGCTGTCCAATCTCACCTTGCCGCATCCGCTCGTGCGCGTGCTACTGATGGAGCAGCTGTACCGCGCTATGACCATTATCCATCATCATCCGTATCATCGTGGTGATTATTTTTAAGTTTTTCCAGTTAACCTGTTATGTTTGATTATGTATGAAATCGCTGACATGGCTTGTTTTTGCGAATTTTTCCCTTATTTAACCTATCAATCCTTTTTAGTTAATCCTTATTAATTCGTTATCATTTCTATTTATCACTGCAACTTTAAGAAAATTGATGGAAAAAACCGAAAAACAACCAATCAGCCTGCAGCCATTTTTACCCAAAACACCGTACCCGCTTTATACCTTGCCCAGTCTGTTTATTTCACATGGGGCGCCGACGATTGCTATCGAAAACAACCGCACTACCCAAGCGCTCAATAAATTTGGGCAAAATCTGCCAAAACCACGCTTGATTATCATCATCTCTGCGCATTGGCAAAGCCAGCATCTAGAAATCAATGGCAATGCGGCGCCCGCTACTTGGCATGATTTTAGCGGCTTTCAAAAAGCGCTGTATACCATCGATTATCCTGTCAAAGGCGACAGCCTGATTGCTGAGCAGCTGGCACAGCAGTTGCAGGCTTTGGGCGTTAACACGTCCGTCAATCGACTGCGTCCGTTTGATCATGGGGTATGGTCGCCACTGGTGCATTTGTATCCGCAGGCAGATGTGCCGATTGTGCAGCTTTCGCTACCGCAGCATTTTGATAGTTATGCGTGTTTTCAGTTGGGGGCTTTATTGGCACCGCTGCGGGCAGAGCAAGTATTACTCATCGGCTCTGGCAGTGTCACCCATAATTTGGCGCAGGTACAGTTTGATAGCGGTGAGGTGGATGCTGAGGCACGTGAATTTAAATATTGGTTGATTCATCAACTCAAACAACATATGCCAACGGCTTTAGATTGGCGGTCACATCCATTTGCCCATCACAATCACCCCACCCCTGAGCATTTATTGCCGTTATTTTTTGCGGCAGGCGCAGGCACAAAGATGAGCATCGTGCATGAAAGTTTTGCCCATTTTAGTTTGGGTATGGATGTGTATCGGTTTGATTAATCCTTAGTCCACATCCGCCACATCGAGATTTTTGTCGATTTGAAATACCAAAAATGCGCCAATAGTCATGAGCATAAACATGGTAATACCCAGCTTGGCCACGGGATTAAAGGGCAGGATATTTAATACTAAGCCGCCAAAAATACCGACGACAAAGTTGAGTGAGCCTTGCAAGGCACTCGCCATGCCAGCGCGGCGTTTTTGAAATGCCAAAGCAATGGCACCTGAATTGGGCTGAGTGAGTCCTAACCCTGCAATACAACAAAAAATACTGGCGAGCACCAACGGTAGCCAAGCTTGCGTGCCAAAAACTAAGCCTAGCAGCATCAAACACGCTGCTGCGATTACTTGCATCACCGCCCCAAATCGCAGCAAGCTGACTAGACGATAACGGTTCACTAGCCATTGATTGACCTGTGTCAACCCAATAAAACCTGCCGCATTCATGCCAAAAATCCAGCTAAAATGCTGCGGCGTGACCCCATACCCTTCCATAATTAGCTCAGGTGCCGCGCTGATATACACAAACATCGAACCCATCAGCAGTCCTGCGCCAATCGCAGGATAATTAAACTGGGTATCTTTGAGCAAATCCCAGTATTGACTGAGCACGTCATTCATCGGACGGTTGTTGCGAAACTCATCGGTCAAGGTTTCATGCAAAAACAGCCGGGTCAGCACGATATTTAAAATGCCAAACCCCGCCAAAAACCAAAAAATCACCCGCCAACTGGCGACTTTTAACAGCAACGACCCCAAGCTTGGTGCCAAAATCGGCGCAATCCCCATCACTAGGACCATCAGCGAAAATGCCTTTGCCATTTGCTTGGGATGCAAGCGGTCACGAATCATCGCCCGCGACACCACCGTTCCCACACACGCACCCAACGCCTGTAGCGTTCGTGAGACAAACAACACGTATTCATTGGTGGTGGTTGCACACATCACCGAGGCAATCACATACAATACCATGCCCACATACAAGGGCTTGATGCGCCCAATCCGATCCGAAATCGGACCATAAAACAACTGCCCGACCACCAATCCCACAAAATAGGCAGGTACCGAATTAGACATAAAAGCCGTTGCTACGCCAAAATCTTTTGCCATACTGGGCAAAGCCGGCAAATACATATCAATCGACAGCGGACCGATAGCAATAATCAACCCCAAAATCATAATCCAAACTGTCGGATAGTCTAAGTCGTGCGATGGTTGAGGGTGCGGTGTTGGCGGTAGGTTCATAGTGATCAATTTAAATAAAAAAGCGTGTCTAAATAAAAAAGCAGGCAAAAATCATAAGTCGGCTATTATAAACAAATTTTCCTAAAATATTTTTCGTTATCGTTTAGTTTATGTGAGCAATCAACCATGCAGATTGGCTAAAACACAGCATAAAAAAGGCAGCCTTTGCTACCTTTTTTTAGCGAATACCTTGACAGCTTACTGCAAAAAAGTACCCAAACGTTGACCCATTGTCACAGGCACTGAATTATAAAGACCTGCACCCCAAGCCATGCCCGCTGATTTTGGTAATACCACAATCGCCGTTGAGCCCAAATAAAACCGCCCAAGTTCATCGCCTTTTTTCAGCGTCATGTGATGGGTTTGACGCTGCACGCGATCGCTACGTTTGATTTTGCCTGTGGCCACTGTTTCAATCCCTGCTACAATCATCGCCCCGACTAGCACAACGCAAGCTTTACCAAATTCGGTATCAAACACACACACGCAGCGCTCGTTACGGGCAAACAAATCGGTAATGTTTTCAGCGGTCTCGTTATTCACCGAGAATAGCTGTCCTGGCACATAGATGGTTTCTACCAAGGTACCGTCAAACGGCATATGCACGCGGTGATAATTGGTCGGTGCCAAATACACGGTGACAAAACTCCCCTCTTGCATGGCTTTGCCAAGTTCATAATCGGCGAGCAATTGCCCGACTTCATACGATTTGCCTTTGGCTTGCAGGATTTGGTCTTTATCGATTTGCCCCAATTGCGATATCATGCCATCTGCAGGACAGATCAGCGCATCTGAGTCATCATCAATCTTGCGCGCGCCGTCTTTGAGCTCACGAGTAAAAAAATCATTAAAACTGTCATACTGAGAAAAGCTACCGCGCGCATATTCCTCTAGCTTGATGCCATACACCGAAGCAAAGGTACGAATAAAGGTTTTTTTCACCATCGGATGACGGCTTTGGGCAAGACGACCTGCGATTTCACTGATTTTTTGTTGTGGGACAAGCGATTGTAACGTCGTAAACAAGGTCATAAGTTACTCGAGATTGGCATTTTAAAGTTGGCTTATTATAATCAAAATCCCCCTTAGAATCACGGTATATTAAACACTGGGCTACGAGCTAAGCGACAAGCTAGCTTTTAAGTTAAGCCGCTTACGCTCAAACTGACGGATAGGAAAAATCATGAAAGCAGTATTACAACGGGTGAAATTTGCCAAAGTAGCAGTTAACCACGCGCCTCACCCACAACAAATCGTCGGCGAGATTGCACACGGCGTACTGGTCTACCTTGGACTTGGGCATGATGATACGCTCGCCATGGGGCAAAAAATGATTGATAAAATCCTCACCTATCGCGTATTTGAAAATGAGCTAGGCAAAATGGATAAAAATGTGCAAGAGGTTAATGGCGGCTTACTGTTAGTGTCGCAGTTTACCCTCCTTGCCAATACCCAATCGGGTAGACGTCCTGATTTTAAGCCCGCGATGGCGCCCGATACTGCCAAAGCTTTGTTTGCCCAGATAGTAGCGTATGCCAAGACGCAATATGCAACCGTGCAAACAGGCGAATTTGGCGCAGATATGCAAGTCAGCAGTTGCAACGATGGTCCAATAAATTTTATTTTTGAACTGTGATGCGACCTGTATTAAGTACCAAAAATTGAGTCAAACACCGAATTTTTTACAACACCACAAATAAAAGCCATAAAAGCTTATCATTGTCATTTTTTTGTCATATTCTGAAGTTGTAATATGGGCATTGTAATATTGTTGTCATAAAATTATTTTGACAAACAGTTGCCTATTTTTATCGCTTGAGAAATTTATGAAAAATGAAACTATTTTGGTAGTGGAAGATGAGCCTGCCATTCGAGAAATGATCGTGACCACACTAGAGATGGCAGGATTTGATTGTTTGCAAGCCTCAGAAGTCTCTCAAGCCCATCATTTGGTGGTCGATCATCGCCCTAACCTCATCTTATTAGATTGGATGCTACCCAATGGGCTATCAGGCATTGATTTATGCCGCCGCCTAAAGAAAGATGAAATGCTCTCTGAAATTCCTATCATCATGCTCACCGCCAAAGGTGAAGAAGACAACAAAGTTCAAGGACTTGACGCTGGGGCAGATGACTATATCACTAAGCCGTTTTCCACCCGTGAATTGGTTTCCCGTATCAAAGCGGTATTGCGCCGTAGTAGCGCATTGTCAGGCGAAAAACCCATTGATGTGGGCGGCTTGTCGCTAGACCCTGCCAGTCAGCGCGTGAGTGCCAATAACAAAGCGGTAGATATCGGACCGACAGAGTATCGGCTACTTGCCTTCTTTATGAGTCATCCCGAGCGGGCTTATACCCGTACCCAGCTACTCGATCAAGTTTGGGGTGGCAATGTGTATGTCGAAGATCGTACCATTGACGTGCATATCCGCCGCCTGCGTAAAGTGCTTGAGCCATTTGGGTTTGCGGACTATATCCAAACTGTACGTGGCACAGGCTATCGCTTTTCTAATAAAATCGACTAACAATAGTCTGATTAATCGCATTGAAATTTTTGCCAACTTATCCCAACTTCGCTATAGTAAGCTTTCTCAATGGACGCTAGAAAAATTAATATGTGGTCGAGCATTTTACCCGTGGTGACAGTTGGGGTTGCAGGGCTGCTCATTGGCGGGCTATTAGGGTTTTGGGGTTGGGGACTGGCGATAGGGCTTTGCCTGTATCAGCTATATTTTTTATGGTCGATACAACGCTTTAAAGCATGGTACAACAAAAACCCCGATGAGCCGCCGCCTGCATTTGAGTCCAACCTTAGTGTCGTTGCCAGCAATATCTACCAAGTCAATCGCCAAGAGAAATTGGCGCATCAGCAAACCGTTTCGCTGGTGCAAAAAGTGCGTGACTCGCTGAGCGCATTGCAAGACTCGATTATTCTGATTGATAAAAACGACTGTATCGAATGGTGGAACAACTCTGCCGAGCGGCTTTTTCAATTTAAAGCGCCCGACCAAGGTCGCAATGTGTTGACCATTATTCGCAACCCGCTTTTTCATCAATATTATCACCACATTGAAGACTATCCAGATGGTGTGCGTATCCATAACCCGTCTAATATCGAGCGCTATGTGCAGTGCAAGATTACCAAATTTGGGCAAGAAAAATTACTGCTGATTTATGATGTCACCCGTTTTCAGCACTTAGAACAGATGCGAAAAGACTTTGTGGCAAATGTTTCGCATGAACTTCGCACGCCGCTTACCGTCATCATGGGGTATGTGGAGACTTTGAGTGAACAGCCTGAGTTAGATCCGCGTATTGCTCGCGCGTTTACTCAGATGATGCAGCAAAGTCAGCGCATGAATAACATCATCAATGACTTACTATTATTATCTAGGTTGGAAAATGATGAAAAGCCCGCTGAGCCCAAAGACATTGATATTCCCAAAATGCTGATGCAATTATTTGACGATGCGCAGATGTACAACAAGTCATACGACCATATGATTCATTTGCATATCGACAGCACGTTACATATTTTGGGTTATGAAGATTATCTGCGAAGTGCGCTCAGTAACTTGATTACCAATGCCATGAAATACACCCCCAAAGGTGGTGAGATTAGTATTAGCTGGCATGAGTATGACGCGGGGGTATGTTTTAGCGTGACCGACAATGGCATTGGTATCGAGCAGCGCCATATTCAGCGCTTAACCGAGCGTTTTTATCGCGTGGACACGGGTCGAAGCCGTGAGACAGGGGGTACCGGTTTGGGGTTAGCAATTGTCAAACATGTCTTGTATCAGCACCATGCCACTCTTGATATCACCTCCACAGTTGGCAAAGGCTCGACCTTTACTGTGACCTTTCCAAAATCTGCCAGCATCCCAACCCAATCCCTTAATCCTGCAAGCCCACAAAGTTAAAATTTACTTGTGGCTGACGTCCTTGCATGATATCAGCAATCGCTTTTGCTGAGCCGTTCGAGTGCGTCCAGCCCAAAGTGCCATGTCCGGTGTTGAGATACAAATTATCAATACGTCCTTGGCGATTGACCGCGCGACCGATAATCGGCACATTTGACGGTGTCATCGGTCGCAGCCCTGTCCAATAATTTGGCTGAGTCAAATCTACCGCATCCCCAAACACCTCTCTCACCCGCCGCGTAATCGCTTGGCAACGAACGGGATTTAGCTCAAGGTTAAAACCGTTAAATTCAGCCGTTCCTGCTACTCGCAAGCGATCGCCTAAGCGCGAGTATACCAGTTTAAACTCATCATCAATCAAGCTCACATAAGGTGTCTCATCGGGTCGCAACACGGGGTACGTGGCTGAATAGCCTTTGGCAGGATAGATGGGTAAATTGATACCCAATGCTTTGACTAAGGCAGGACTATAACTCCCTAACGCCAGTACATAAGCATCCGCGGACAGTATCTGTGACTGCGCTGGCAAAGCGGTATTGTCTCTACTATCAACGGACATTACTTCCACACCATCAATGTGTTGGTTATGATAAATAAGTCGTTTGATGGCGGTATTAAATAAAAATGTTACCCCTTGCTGTTGACAAAGTGCGGCCAAGCGATGGGTGAATTTTTGCGCATCCCCTGATTCATCAAGTGCGGTATAAGTCGCCCCCACCAATTCTTTGCCAATACCAGTTAACGCAGGCTCTAATTCTATCGCTTTATCCACACTAATGACTTGCCGATCACAACCCAATTGCTGCATCCGTTTAGTGGGTGCTATCGCTGCTTGAAACTCAGCATGATCGGTATAAAAATGCATAATACCGCGTGTCAAACAGTCATAATCAATGCCCGTTTGCGCCCTGACTTCGCCGAGTACTTGCCGAGAATATAATCCTAAATTGACCATCTGCACCAAATTAGCATCGGCACTTTTCGCATTACACTGCTGCAAAAACTGCCAACCCCATCGCCACAGCGCCATATCAGGGGCTGCATCTTGTCCCGCGTTGCCCGGCAAACCCAACAACCGACGCCAGCGAAACAACAATGGCGCATCTTCTCGAAATAACCATTTTAGCGCTTTATAGGGTGTATCAGGATTTGCCCAAGGCGTAGCATGTGACACAGATATTTGCCCACCATTGGCAAACGATGTTGACAATGCCGCGCTACTTTCGCGCTCGATTACCGTTACCTCAAACCCTGCTTGTCGAAGCTGCCAAGCAGTGGTGACACCCACCACCCCTGCACCCAGCACGATTACCTGCTTTGTCATAACTTGCCTTATTGTCGTTAGCTGATGAATATCTATAGATAAAAAATGTAGATTGACTAGCAATCAATAAAAAGCCCCCAGTTATCATGGAGGCTTTTTTTCATTTATAAATAACATGGACTGAAATTTTAATCTATCAGCGTGAGTACAAACCGTTATTTGCTTAATTTACTGCTGATTTCACGTAGCAATAGTACTTCTTCTGAAGGTTCTGGTGCAGCCGCTTCTTGTGCTTCGCTTTGACGGCGTAGGCGGTTCATGGCTTTCACCAACATAAAAATGATAAATGCCAAAATAATAAAGTTGATTAAGATGGTGACAAAATTACCATATGCAAATACAGGTACACCCGCTTTTTTGAGCCCATCATACGTCATGGCGGTGCCTGCAGGTACATCACCTAATACCACAAACATATTGGTAAAGTCGATTCTGCCACCCATAATCGCAGAGATAATCGGCATAATAATATCTTCTACCAACGATGTCGTGATTTTACCAAATGCGCCGCCAATGATGACACCCACTGCCAAATCCATCACGTTGCCTTTGAGGGCAAACTCTTTAAATTCTGACATCATACTCATATAACTTCTCCTACTTTCAAACTAATTGCTACAATCGTTGACTAAAAAGCCCTTATCATCATAAGGAATTGTGTAAAATTTTAAACCTTTACTTTGGCAGTGTGTAGATTAAATTAAAAAAGCTTGTAACAGGTACAAGCTTTTTGTAAATAAATGTTAGGCTTTCTCAAAATTTTTATCGCATAGACTCGCTATTATTTACGACCGTTACGTTTGCGCTCATTCTCAGTCAAGTATTTTTTGCGTAGACGAATTGATTTTGGTGTCACTTCAACCAGCTCATCATCTTCAATAAATTCAAGCGCTTGTTCAAGGGTGAAAATGATTGGCGGCGTTAAAATAATCGCATCATCGGTACCACTGGCGCGCACGTTCGTCAACTGTTTTGCTTTGGTTGGATTGACTACCATGTCATCGCTACGTGAGTTTTGACCGACAATCATACCTTCATAGACTTCAGTTTGTGGCGATACAAACATACGACCGCGTTCTTGAAGGTTAAATAGCGCATAGCCCAATACAGTACCATTCACCATAGAAATCAACACCCCATTTTGGCGTTTTGCCACATCGCCTGTTTTCACAGGACCATAATGTGAGAAACTTGAGGTCATGATACCGGTACCTGAGGTAATGGTTAAGAACTCAGAGCGAAAACCGATTAAACCACGTGACGGTACTACCGCTTCAATACGGATACGACCTTTGCCGTCAACTTCCATATTGGTCAATTCGCCTTTACGGTAGCCCATTTGCTCCATTACCGCACCTTGGTGCTGTTCTTCAACGTCAAAAATCACATTTTCAAACGGCTCTTGTTTCTCACCTTCGATTTCACGAACAATTACTTCTGGACGTGATACACCCAGCTCAAAACCTTCACGGCGCATATTCTCAATCAATACAGATAAATGAAGTTCCCCACGACCTGATACTTTAAATTTATCAGGACTGTCGGTATCTTCTACGCGAAGTGCCACGTTATGAATTAACTCACGTTCTAGGCGTTCACGAATATTGCGCGACGTCACGAATTTACCTTCTTTACCCGCAAATGGTGAGTTGTTGACTTGGAAAGTCATCGATACGGTTGGTTCATCGACACTTAGCGCTGGTAAGGCTTCTACGTTTTGTGGATCACAAATAGTATCAGAAATATTCAACGCATCGATACCCGTAATACAGACGATATCACCTGCCTGCGCCATAGGTACTTCGATACGGTCAAGACCATGATAACCCATGATTTGTAGGATACGGCCGTTACGTTTATTACCTTCTTTATCAACAATCGTTACAGGTGTATTGGTTTTAACTGACCCACGCTGAATACGACCGATACCAATCAAACCTTTGAAGTTATCATAATCAAGGCTTGAAATCTGCATACGGAATGGACCTTCCGTATCCACCTGTGGTGGCTCAACAACATTAACGATGGTTTCAAACAATGGCTGCATATCTTCTGCAAGCTCGTCAGGCGATAACCCTGCAATACCATTCATGGCAGAGGTATAAACGATTGGAAAATCTAGCTGCTCATCTGTCGCACCCAAATTATCAAACAAATCAAACACCTGATCCATGACCCAGTCTGGACGGGCGCTTGGTTTGTCAATTTTATTAATCACCACGATTGGCTTTAAGCCACGGGCAAATGCTTTTGAGGTCACAAAACGGGTTTGTGGCATAGGACCATCAACGGCATCAACTAATAACAACACGCAGTCAACCATCGACATCACCCGTTCAACTTCACCACCAAAATCGGCATGACCGGGGGTGTCGACGATGTTAATACGGTATTCAATGCCGTCTTTAGGATTGGTCCATTTGATCGCCGTATTTTTGGCTAAAATGGTAATACCACGCTCTTGCTCTAATGCGTTAGAGTCCATGACGCGTTCAACTTCTGCGGCACGCTCACCAAAAGTACCTGATTGTTGTAACAGTTTATCGACTAGAGTAGTTTTACCGTGGTCAACGTGGGCAATAATCGCAATATTGCGAAGATTTTTGATTGAATCTGACATAAAAAAATAGCTCTTGAAAATTCGGCTAGGAAGGGAAATTAAAACACGCGGTAGTATAACATCTTATCGTTAAAAATAGATTAAATTTATCTAAGTTGAGTTTATAGCTGATAATAAAAATAAAAAAAGCTACCAACGAGGGTAGCTTTTTTTATTTAATAACTAATTATTGTACGTTCATGTCTTTAGTTTGAACGGTTGTGCCAGATTTGTTACCAGTGATGATAGCATATACACGACGGTTCATTGCACGACCTTCAGCAGTATTGTTGTCTGCGATTGGGCGGTCATAACCGTAACCCACTGTGCTAATACGTTGTGGAGCAACACCAAATTGGTTAACTAACATTGATTTAACCGCATTTGCACGTGCTTCAGACAAACGTTGGTTATAGCGCGCAGATGGACCAGTTTTTGAAGCATGACCTTCAATAGAAGCTGTTGAATTTGGGTATTCATTCATTTTTTCAGCAACTTTTTGGATTTCTGGTTTGTACTGATCTTTGATGACAGTCTTGTCATTGTCAAAGAATACACGTAATTCCATACGTAATGCGTCATCCATTGATATTTCACGTGGGCAACCATCAGCATCTACAACAACGTTTAATGGTGTACCTGGGCATTTGTCAACGCTATTTGGTACGCCATCTTGGTCGTCATCACCATCAGTCACAACGATTGGCTCAACAGGTGTAGGCTCAACTACTGGGGCGGCTGGTGCCAAGTGACCACCTAGAACCACGTTAAGACCTGCTAACGCTAGACCTTCCCACCAATCGTTATCGAAGTTATAGATCGCACGACCTTCACCACGTAAACTTAATGCGTCATTGATACGGTAGTAAGCACCAAGACCTAAGTTACCGATAGTGTCTTTAGAAGTTGCTTTGCTGCCATCATCAAATGCCATTGAGGTTTTTGATTGACCTGCACCGATTAACACATATGGCTTGAATGGGCTGTTAGTATAGCCACTAAAGGTTTCAGTACCGATAGTAAAGTTACCTGAGTATGATTTTTGTTCAAACTTATGTCCGTTAACTTTATCGCCATTGCCATTTAATGCGTCAGAATCAGTTTCACCGTACTCTAATTCAAGTGCGATAGTAGGTGTCAATTCGATACCAATACCTGCACCAGTGTACAAGTCGTTATCTTGGTGAGTACCTGCGAATTGCTCGCCTTGTTTGTCTTCAGTATCACCAATACCATCTACATAGTGATAACCTAGTAGCAAAGGTGTAACGGTAACGCCTGCGTTAGCGGCTACTGGCATAACAGCTGCAGCAACAACTGCTAGAGCGATTTTATTTAGCTTCATAGAAGTCCTCCAAAGGATTGGCTCATTTTAAATTAAAATAACCTGATAGTTAATTCACAAAATAATACATCAAAAAACATGTACTTTATGAACTTGTTAAATATAGCTTAACGCCTAAAAATTGTGTTTACAACTCTTTTTTTTACATTGCTACACAATATTACACGAACATCACAATATGTTATATTTTTATTTTTTAGTAGCCAAGCTAATCGCTTACGCTCGATACTAAGAATTCAACAACCATCATGATTCGACATTACACATCAAAACTATACACTTCTCTCGAAAAGGATTTTAATACAGTCTATTTAAATTTACCATATCTTAAATTCATACTGTCACTAAATGATACATTCTAGTGACATTCACTTACTAAATAAAGGAGACATTTACGTTACAGTCACAACATTTTTTTCTTAATAATGTTTTAGAACCAGTAACAATAGGTATTTGAACATTTAAACCCATCTTAGCCTGTGAAAACCTTACTATGTAGAATAGACATTCCATTACCTGATAACATCAGTCGTTTAGTCGCTTTCATTCACTTTCTAGCCACCAGCCTTACCTTATAGTTCAATATTTGTTTGTTAATTCTTTTGAACTCTATATAATAATGAACTAAAATCGTTTATTGTGTTATTCCATCATGATCTAGCCGGTAGCTCTAATAGCATGAATGATTCGAAATCCAATGTGTTCTCAACAAAAAGACAGGGGTTTACTTTGATTGAAACAGTTGTCGTTGTGGCTGTTTTATCTATCATCGTAGCGATGGCTTCGATTACTATTATTAACAGCTTAAAGCAAATGGAAGCAAAAAACATTGCTTCAAGTTTAATGAATTTTTTAAGCAGTGCAAAACAAGAGGCGTTGATTTATCAAAACCCTGTGATAGCCTGTGTCGCCAATGATAACTTGGCTTGCGTGACAACTGGCGGTCATCAGCTGATTAGCTTTATCGATAGAAATAACAATAACAGCTATGAGGCAACGGTAGACAAACTCAATCATCAGCTTACGTTAGAGTTGTCCTGGGGGGTGCTGACGGCAAATATCTCGCTGAATAACAACTATATTATTTTTAAGCCAGAAAATGCTAGACCCATTGGTTATATGGGTAATATTCAATACTGCCCTTTAGATGGTAAGGTCGATAATCGACTAAAGGTAAGTTTTAGTAAAACAGGCATTATTAAATATAAGCCCTACTCAGTTGAACAATTTAATTGCCCCTAACAGCTAGGCTTTTGCCGTAAATGCTTTTCTCATTGCGCTCACCGCTTCGCTAAGTCCCATAAACACACTGTCTGCAATAATGGCATGACCGATGTTTAGTTCATGGATGCCACCCATATTAGCAATGGGTGCAACGTTGTCACGGGTAAGACCGTGCCCTGCATTGACCAGTAAACTTGCTTTTGCCTCGTGGGCATGAGTCACGGCTGTTTTGATACGGGTGATTTCATGGCTAATTTTAACTTGGTCATGTTGCAAACAATAGTCAGCATAAGCGCCTGTGTGTAGTTCAATGGCATCTGCCCCCAATGCAATGCTTTTATCAATTTGTGCCAACTCTGGATCAATGAATAGTGATACTTGAGTGCCGACCTGATGTAACTGTTGAATCGCACTGGCTATTTTGTGCTGATTACCAATCACATCAAGCCCGCCTTCGGTGGTCAGTTCTTGGCGTTTTTCAGGGACAAAGCACACCCAAGCTGGCTTAACATCACAGGCTATCGCAACCATCTCGTCAGTGACTGCCATTTCAAGGTTCATACGGGTGGTTATGACTTTGGCAAGCCGATAAACATCATCATCTTGAATGTGACGACGATCTTCACGCAAATGCAGCGTGATACCATCCGCCCCGGCCTGCTCACAAATTAACGCACCTGCCACAGGATCGGGATACGCCACGCCGCGCGCTTGACGCAGGGTTGCAATATGGTCGATATTGACACCGAGTAAGGGTTGATTGCTGGTCATGATATGCCCTATTTTGTCTATGATTGATACTGAGTAAGCTTATTGATATTGGGTAAGCTGCTGCCAAAGTTCTCGGCTTTGCAAGGTTTGATAATTGAGTAAATTATCCATCAAATGACGGTGCATGGCACTGACGCTATTGACCAATTGTTTGGCTAAATCAAAATCTTGTTGCATCATTTGGTTAAAGCTAGCTTCATCTTGCAAACATTGATACCAAATTAGCAGCTGCTCACCTGTTAATGCTATGTCGGGTTTATCCAAGGGTAAAACTGGCATAAATCCTTGCTGTAGCTGGTATAGATAACGCTGCGATGAGACTATTAAATCCCCTAATGCATCTTTAGCAAAATCGAACCCATAGCCTAATTGTTCAAACAATACATTTTCAAAGCGCCTTAAATGCCACTTTAAACGGGTCATGTCATGTGGCGATTGCGCTGGCTCGACAAACAGCGTTGCCATGTTTGCCACGCACTGCTGATATGCTTGCCATATCTCAGCAAACGGCTCTTCAATAGGCAATAGTTTTTGCAAAATCTCATTGAGATACATGCCTGCATACAGGCTTTGTCCGGTGAGGGTAATGTGATTTTGCAAAATTTGGCTTTGACTAAAGGTTTTTAGGCTGTTTTTACCATTGCCAAAAAATTGTATGGGGACAAATAGTGGTAAGTTTTTTTTACCGATACCATGTACCACCCCCCATTCTTCACTAAACAGGTAAATTAAACTACGGCTTTCACCATACGGCTTTTGGTGCAAAATATAACCTGTTAGCAGTTGATTGCGCATAGTAGCCTATAGCCTAGTAGCCCAAGCTCGTTAGCGCACGCTCATCATCTGACCAGCCTTTTTTGACTTTGACCCACAGCGTTAGCATCACTTTTTTATCAAACATTTTTTCCATGTCTTGGCGCGCTTCGATGCCGATTTGTTTGATTTTTTCGCCTTTATCACCGATGACAATCACCTTTTGACCTTGACGCTCGACAAAAATCGTGGCATCGATAAAGGTCACAGCTTTACGCCATTTGCCTGTTTTTGGGTCTTGATGCGCAGGCTCATCCTTAAAGGTGTCGATTTGTACCGTTAAATCGTAAGGAATCTCATCGCCAGATGCCCGCATCACTTTTTCACGAATGATTTCACTGGCTAAAAAGCGTTCTGAACGGTCAGTGACTTGTTCTGCATCATAGATGGGCGCTGCAATCGGTAAATGCTTACCGATGACTCGTACTAGCTCATCTAAGTTATGCGCACGTAACGCAGATACGGGCACGATATCGCTAAATACTTGGGTGTCATGCAGTTTTTGTAGTAGCGCGAACAGCTGAGCTTCGTCCTTAATGGTATCGCTTTTATTAACCACTGCAATCACAGGGACACCCAAATTTTGCACTTTGGCAAACACCAGCTCATCATCTTCCACCCATTTTAGGCTATCAATCACAAACAATACCGCATCAACGTCTGCCAAAGCCGAGGTTGCGGCTTTATTCATACGCTCATTGATAGCGCGCACTTCGCGGCTATGAATACCTGGGGTATCAACAAAAATCGCTTGTAGTTGCTCGTTGGTCAAAATTCCCATAATGCGATGGCGGGTGGTTTGGGGCTTTCGCGAGGTAATCGACAATTTTTGACCCAACACATGATTCATTAACGTTGATTTACCCACGTTTGGACGTCCGACAATGGCTACATACCCCGTGCGAAAATCCACCGCACGCGCGGGTGCTGATTCACTTTGCCCATTGAAGAATTGACTGATAACATCATGGTTGTTGTCCGCTGATGGATTGTTGGCAGCTGGGTCAGTGGTTGTTTGTTGGGTAGCGTCTGTTTGGTTAGACATAAAGTGGAATCTCAACATTGGTTTAAAGGGTACAAATTATTGTAGAAGAGTTTTGCGCAAATTTCAGTAAGCATTTCATCAAATTTGGGTGTTGACGGTACAGCAGGTTGGCAAATTAGCGCAGCGGGGGTAACAAATCACTGATTTTAGCCAGCATGGCTTCGGCGCAGCGCTGCTCGGCAATACGGCGACTTTCCCCTTGTGCTGTGACTAAAGCTTGGGTCGGTGCTATGGGTTTGGCGGTTTTATTGTCAAAAACAATGTCGACTTGGCAGCTGACCACAAAAATTTGATTGGGGGCATTGCCAATGGTTTCGGTCACTTCATAGCGGGGCAGCGCAAGTTGGTGTGCCTGCAACAGCTCTTGTAAACGGCTTTTGGCATCTTTTAGCACTTTTTGTTCTTTCACTTTTTCGAACAAATCTTCAAACCACGACAGCACACAAGCTTTAACCGTGTCAAAATTTTGACTATCAAGATAAATAGCGCCAATCAAGGCTTCAACGCTATCTGCCAAGATTGAGGCGCGCTGACGACCACCGCCTTTACGCTCGCCCACCCCTAAAATCAAATAATCTGACAGATTGAGCTGCTTTGCAATAATCACCAAAGTTTCTTCGCGCACAAGCGATGCACGTAAGCGACTGAGCCGACCTTCATTATAGTCGGGATAGCGCAAAAATAAGGCTTCTGCGATGATAACACCGAGCAATGCATCTCCCAAGAACTCTAATCGCTCGTAATTGTGTTCGCTATCAAATGAGCGATGCATGAGTGCCATAATGGGTAAATTCACATTATCGAACTGATAACCCATTTGATAAAACAGTGCGGTTAATTGACGCACTTGTGGCGGTAGTTTTTTGAGATTAAAGGTAGGGATAGTGATTGGTAAATTCATCTGCTTCAAATTGTTAGAAAAGTATTCGCCATTTAAATCATCACATGGCTATCACTTACTTAAGATTGGGGCTATAAGCTCAATAACTAATAACTATCGCTTGGCGACTTTGGCATCTTCTGCGCTAATGGTATCTTCAAAGCGATTGACGATATCGATGTTACCAAAAAAGTTGTTTGCTTCATCGTATTTCAATTTCACTGACATCGCACCTGGCGTATTATCCACCACTTCCACGACGTCCTCTGCCTTTTGGCTGAGACCATTGATATGCCATTGGGAATTGACATTACCTAAAAACTCTTTGACACTTTCTTTATTGTCATTGGACTTTTTGAGTTCAAAAGCCAACGATTTTTTGAGTTGGTAGTGACCGACTTGGGCAGGGATAATAGCTAAACCGATTTTGGCACACATGACGATGAGTACAATCATAATCACGATACCCGTAACGCTGGCGCCGCGCTGATGACTTGGTAGGTTCATGCCGTATTCTCCTTTTATCATCGCTCAAGATAGGTTAATGTAAGCTTTAGTTAATTAAATATTCTCAACAACAAAGGCTTTGATATCCAATTTTTTAAAGCAAGCGGTTAGTGTATTGCGCCATTGCGATTAAAAGTGGGTAAACTTAATCCACTGGCTTTGTGCGTCCACACATACACGGCTTTACCCGCTAGGTTCTCATCAGGTACAAACCCCCAAAAACGACCATCAGCACTGCGATCACGGTTATCGCCCATCACAAAATAGTGTCCTTCAGGCACTGTTAGTTGCCATTGTTGACCTTGGCTCGCCATCAATTGAGGTGAGGCTTGCTGCAAAAAGCTGGCATATTGAAACCAATTTTTGTCACCCAAATAGCGCACCAAATGTTGATGATTGCTACTGGGTGATTCTTGCACGTATTTGGCAGACAATTCTTCTTGATTGCCCAGTTGTGCTGCTTGCTCAGCTGTCACAAGCTCACCGGTCTCGGTTTTACCTGGCGGATATAGCTGCGCTGTCATCTTAGGGTCGGGAGTAAAGTTTGCTGGCGTGGTCGCAATCGCTTTGCCATTGACGCTTAACTGCCCGTTGTTAAAGCTCACCGTATCCCCACCCACGCCAATCACCCGCTTGATATAATAAATTTTTGGGTTTTCAGGATAGCGAAATACCACCACATCACCATGCTGTGGCGCGCCCAAATCAAGCACCTTGGTATTCACCAGTGGCAAGCGTATACCATACGCGTATTTGTTGACCGCAATAAAGTCACCCGTATAAAGGGTGGGCACCATCGACGATGAGGGGATATTAAACGGCTCAATCAAAAACGAGCGCACTACGAGCACAATCGCTAAAATCGGGAAAAAATCATACGCCCATCGCACCGGCGCAGTCGATTTCTCCAATCCTTTGCTTTGCTTTTGCTTTAGTACCAATTTATCCAGTAGCCAAATAGCGCCCAAAATCAAGGTCGCAGGGACAAGAATCAAATTAAAATCAAAATCCATACTTGCCTCTACGACTGATTATCCACTTTTAATACCGCCAAAAACGCTTCTTGTGGAATCTCAACACGTCCCACTTGCTTCATGCGTTTTTTACCTTCTTTTTGCTTTGACAGTAGTTTTTTCTTACGCGACACGTCACCGCCATAACATTTGGCAAGTACGTCTTTACGCATGGCTTTGACGGTACTACGGGCGATGATTTGGCTACCAATTGCCGCTTGAATAGCCACATCAAACATTTGACGCGGAATCAATTCTTTCATTTTTTCAACCAGCTGATTACCGCGATAGCGCGCTTGCTCAGCATGACAAATCATCGCCAATGCATCAACTTTTTCGCCATTAATCAGCACATCTACCCGCACCAGTTTATCTGTTTCAAAGCGCTCAAAGCCGTAATCAAGTGACGCAAAGCCACGTGACACCGATTTTAGACGGTCAAAAAAGTCCATGACCACTTCGCCCATCGGAATATCAAAGGTCAACTGCACTTGCTGTCCCATGAACTTCATATCAACTTGGATACCACGACGCTCGATACATAATGTCATCACGTTACCCAAATAATCGGGGGGCACCAGAATGTGACAGCGCGCAATCGGCTCACGAAACTCATCAATCAGACCTGGGTCAGGCATTTTTGATGGGTTATCGATTTGGATAATCTCACCACTCCGTTTTTTGATTTCGTAGATAACGGTCGGGGCGGTAGTAATCAAATCTAAATCGTATTCACGCTCAAGACGTTCTTGGATGATTTCCATATGGAGCATCCCCAAGAAACCACAGCGAAAACCAAACCCAAGTGCGTCAGAGGTATCAGGCTCAAAAAACAACGCAGCGTCATTGACTTGCAGTTTTTGTAGCGCTTCACGAAACGCCTCAAAGTCACTCGAATCAACAGGGAACATACCGGCATAGACTTGCGGCTTGACCTTTTTAAACCCTGGTATGCTATCTACATCTGGGGTTTTGGCAAGGGTAATGGTATCACCCACAGGCGCGCCGCCAATGTCTTTGATACCGGCAATCACAAAGCCTACTTCACCGGCTTCTAAGATATTGGTCTCAAACGATTTTGGGGTAAATACCCCAATCGATGTCACAATATGCGTGCCTTTGGTAGATTTGATATGGATTTTATCGTCTTTTTTGAGCGTGCCTTGACGCACACGTACCAATGACACAACGCCAAGATAATTGTCAAACCATGAGTCAATAATTAACGCTTGCAAAGGGGCATCACGGTCGCCTTCGGGCGCGGGAATACGCTCAACAATCGCTTGTAGCAAATCATCCACGCCCACGCCTGTCTTGGCAGACACGCGCGGTGCATCCATCGCTTCAATCCCGATAATGTCTTCGATTTCTTGAATCACGCGCTCGGGATCCACTTGCGGTAAGTCAATCTTGTTGAGTACCGGTAATACTTCAAGCCCCTGCTCAATTGCGGTATAACAGTTGGCAACCGACTGCGCTTCTACGCCTTGCGCGGCATCAACCACCAGCAAAGCGCCTTCACAAGCCGCCAGTGAACGCGACACTTCATACGAAAAATCAACGTGCCCTGGGGTATCAATAAAGTTAAATTGGTATTTGTCACCGTTTGGGTGGTTATAATACAGTGTGACAGATTGGGCTTTAATGGTAATACCGCGCTCGCGCTCAATATCCATCGAGTCAAGTACTTGCGCCTGCATTTCACGTGCTTGTAGACCACCACACATTTGGATAATGCGGTCGGCAAGCGTGGATTTACCGTGGTCGATATGGGCAATAATAGAAAAATTACGAATATGAGATAAGGCGGTCACAATTACCTACTAACAAAAAAGTATATGATTAAATTTGTAGAAAAATAGCCTTATTGTAACGTATTTTTCTACAATCACCTACTGAATTTATTGTGACAGCTTTTGGGAGATCATAAAAAAAGATAAGCTTTGGGTGTCAATATCCATTGCAAACGCAAAGCCCCAAACAAAGCCCAAACCCTCCCCAAGCTAGGCTTTTTTGACGACGCTGGATTTGAGTTTCATCGCGCCAAAACCGTCAATTTTACAATCAATATCATGATCATCGGTAGCATCATGGAGCAGGCGAATGGATTTGACTTTAGTACCCACTTTAATGGGGGTGCTTGCGCCTTTGACTTTTAAGTCTTTAATAACCGTCACACTATCCCCATCTTGTAGCACATTGCCGACAGCATCTTTAATAACTTGCTCGCTGTCTGCTTCGGTTTCGCCCGCTTGCCATGCCTGCTGCGCTGCTTCAAAGCCACACATCGGGCAAATCAATAAATCGCCATCTTGGTAGGTATAATTTTCTTTACACTTGGGGCATGGGGGACAGGCAGGTAAACTCATAGCACGCGCTCAATTATCTTAGAAAAAATTTAACAGTCGTTAAATGATGTATTGTACGCGATAAGTCACCCCAATAATAGTAATCAGCTAGTACAGACAAACCCTCTGACAAATGACCTAGTAACAGTACTTAGTCAAGCATAAGCTAGTAAAGCATGATTGCAGTCCGAGCCCAATTGTGCAAAACTTTGATTATAGTTTTTTTAGCAAATAAAAAGAGAGCCACCATGACAGATTTCGTCGTCTTTGATATAACCGGTGCCGATGCCCAAAAATTCTTGCAAGGACAATTAACCTGCAACGTCACCAAACTCAGCGAACAATACCAAGCGACCGCGATTAGTAATCTCAAAGGGCGTGTTGCGTTGGGTATTTGGATTAGAAAAATAGCGGATGACGCTTACCAAATCGTCATCAGCCAAGACTGTGCCGATGAGTTTACCAAGCATATCAAAAAATATGCGGCGTTCTCAAAACTTACCCTATCAGCCCCACGTGATATTTTTGCGGTTGTTGACAATGGGATACCTAGTTTTAGCGAATCAGAGAATGGCACTGACACCGACGTTCACCGCAAAGCATGGCAAAAAGCGAGTATCGCTACAGGCAATTACTGGATTGTCAAAGCCACCGCAGGCTTGTGGCAACCCCAAGAGTTGCGTCTACACCAACAAGGCGGTGTTGACTACGATAAAGGCTGTTATTTAGGTCAAGAAATCATTGCGCGGTTATATTTCAAAGCCAGCCCAAAAGCTTGGCTCCACCGCGTAGCAGGTACCGGTGATGTACCTAACGCAGGTGAAAAAATTGGCAGTGTCGATGTGGTCAATAGCATTGCCACTGACACAGGTTTTGAAGCCTTGGTCGTCGGACGTCCCGATGATATTGCTGCCAGTAACCTGACCATTCTTGAGTTACCTCAAGCACTGCAACAACCGGTTGCGCGCCAGCATTAAACACCCACCAAACTTGATTAACGTAAATAAGTGAAAATAAATGGGTTAAAATAAAAAAGGCATTTCGCTGATGCCTTTTTTAACCATTTTTTTAGGTTCATCAATACTTAACCCACTTCAAATCTAAACCATTTATAGCTAAACCACTTCGCCAGCCACAAACCCGCTTGCCCAAGCCCACTGGAAATTGTAGCCACCTAGCCAACCAGTAACATCGAGCACCTCGCCGATAAAATACAAATTCGGTTGTAACTGACTTTGCATAGTTTTTGAGGAGACTTTATCGGTGGCAACGCCGCCGCGTGTGACTTCAGCTGTACGATAGCCTTCAGTGCCTGATGGCGTCAAACGCCAAGCATTGAGCTGCTCACCAAGCTGCGCTAACTTCTCGTCTTTGATATTGGCAAGCTCAGTCTCAGCCATGTCCTGCCATAATAGACTTTGCAAAGTAGCCATCACTTTTTTAGGTAGTGCCGCCGCGCCTATGTGGTCATTTAGCACGGTTCTAATCAGCTGTTTTGGGTGCTGTTTTTTTTGCTCGGCTAAAAATGCTGCCATATCAAAGTTTGGGAATAAATTGATAAAAATCGGCTCGCCCACCTGCCAATAATTCGATAGCTGTAACATCGCAGGCCCGGATAAACCGCGATGGGTAAATAGCACGGGCAACCTAAAACTGATGCGCTCGTTAAACGCAATGACCTCAAAACTAACCCCCGATAACGATTTAATCGCATCGCCAATTTTATCGGTAAAGGTAAAGGGTACTAGTCCTGCCGATGTTGGCACAATGGTATGCCCAAATTGCTGCGCTACTTGGTAACCAAATCCTGTCGCACCCATGGTCGGAATTGACAGCCCGCCTGTGGCGACTACCAACGAGTGACAAGTTAAGGTTTGCTCGCTATTTTTTTGATGTGCTTGTTGATGAGGCTGTTGATTAGCCTGTTGACTAGCTGGTTGATTGACAGTTAACACAAACCCCGTATTGTCGGGTAACGCTTGGATTTGCTGGATGGTGGTTTTTAGTTGAATAGTTACTTGGTTGGCACGGCATTGGGTCAACAGCATTTGCAAAATATCATTGGCAGAGGTATCACAAAACAGTTGCCCATGCTCACGCTCATGATAGGGAATCTGATACTGGCTAACCATGCCAATAAAATCCCAATTTAAATAGCGTGACAATGCTGATTTGCAAAAGTGCGGATTGCTACTTAAATAATGTTTGGGCTCAATGTCATAGTTGGTAAAATTACAGCGCCCACCGCCACTCATAAGAATTTTCTTGCCCGCTTTATTGGCATGATCTACCACCAGTACCCGCCGTCCGCGCTTACCCGCTGTCAATGCACAAAATAGTCCTGATGCCCCTGCCCCGATGATAATGACATCATACGCAAACGTGAAGGGTGCGTTTGTCGACCCAGTGTGATTTTGAACCGTGTCAATCTTTGGTGAAGTATTTGATGAAGTATGTTGTTGCTGCATGATGACCGCTATTTATCAAGTAAAAGACCAAATGAGAATCCGCTTAAAATAAAGATATTTGCCCAAGATCTGAAAAAATATCCTTAAAATATCCGGAGTAACATTGCAAAATTTGTGATTTTTTGCCAAACTAAGGAAAAGGCACTCTAGAATCAAGGATTAGATTGTATTGCATTTTCATAGTGAGCGGACGTTTATTGATGGCTCGTTTTATCGCTCTGTTGCTAGCCCGTGTTACTGCCAACTTGTCAATGTTAGTTTATCAACGTGAAAATGTTGTTTTTGAAGTTAAGCCCGCTACCTATTTGAGCCGTTTGTCAGTTCGTAGCCAGTTAGAGTATTACCCCACCCCCCTGTCATAACAAGGAATGTTTTATGAAGAGCTACCCTCATAGCGCTGAATTTGCCGCTAAAGCCAACACTACTCCCCAAAAATACGCCGAAACCTATCAAGAATCTGTCGAAAATAACGAAGCGTTTTGGGCAAAACGCGCTGAATGGATTGATTGGATAAAAAAACCCACCAAAATCAAAAACGTCAATTATGACCTAAACAATTTTAGCATTAAATGGTTTGAAGATGGTGAGCTTAATCTATCGGTCAACTGTCTTGACCGTCATGTCGCTGAAAACCCTTACAAGCCTGCGATTATTTGGGAAGGCGATCACCCATCACTTCATAAAATTATCTCATACAAAGAGCTACATTCGGAAGTATGCCGCCTTGGTAGTGCACTGCGTCGTAAAGGCGTCAAAAAAGGCGACCGCGTCACCATTTATTTACCGATGATTCCTGAAGCGGCGGTTGCGATGCTGGCTTGTGCGCGGATTGGCGCGGTTCACTCATTGGTATTTGGCGGGTTTTCAGCAGACAGTCTAGCCAGCCGTATCATCGATAGCCAATCAAAAATTGTCATTACCGCTGATGAATCTGTGCGTGGTGGTAAACATACGCCGCTTAAACAAAATGTGGATCGTGCGCTAGACCATGACGGCACCGAATGTGTTGAAAAGGTCATTGTGGTGTACCGTACCGGTGAATCCATCCCAATGAGCGGTCGCCGCGATATTTGGTATCACAACTTAATCGACAATGCGTCTGAAGACTGTCCACCAGAGCCAATGAATGCCGAAGACCCGCTATTTTTACTTTATACTTCAGGCTCAACTGGCAAGCCTAAAGGCGTAGTACACACCACCGGTGGTTATTTGACCTATGCCCTATCCACCTTCCGTGACGTGTTTGATATCAAAGACAATGACGTATTTTGGTGTACCGCCGATGTGGGCTGGGTCACAGGTCACACCTATGTGGTGTATGGACCGCTTGCCAATGGCACAACGACCGTGATGTTTGAAGGAGTGCCGCAGTACCCAGATTGGGCGCGTATCGGTCATATTGTTGACAAGCATGACGTTACCATCTTGTATACTGCGCCAACCGCCATTCGCGCGATGATGAAAGAAGGTGATGATTACGTTCGTAAATCAAACCGTTCGAGCTTACGTCTATTGGGCTCAGTGGGTGAACCTATCAATCCTGAAGCCTGGAACTGGTACTATAACGTGGTGGGCGAAGGACGTTGTCCGATTGTCGATACTTGGTGGCAAACTGAAACAGGGGGTATTTTGATGACGCCAATCCCCAATACGGTTGATCTCAAACCAGGCTCCGCGATGAATCCGCTGTATGGCGTCAAGCCAGCGATTGTCGATGCCGAAGGTGCTGAATTAACGGGCGCTGCCGAAGGCAACTTAATCATCAAAGACAGCTGGCCAGGTCAAATGCGTACCATTTGGGGAGACCATAAACGCTTCTTAGAAACTTACTTTAGCACCTATCCAGGCGCTTACTTCACAGGTGATGGTGCCCTGCGCGATGAAGACGGTCATTATTGGATCACAGGTCGTGTGGATGATGTCTTAAACGTCTCTGGGCATCGCCTAGGTACAGCAGAGATTGAAAGTGCGTTAGTATCGCATCCTTCCGTCGCTGAAGCGGCTATTGTGGGTATGCCGCATGAGCTTAAAGGTCAAGGCGTTGCCGCTTACGTCATCTTAAAATCGGGCGAAGAGCCAAGCGAGATGCTCAAAGGTGAAATCAACCGTCATGTCCGTGGTGAGATTGGTCCAATCGCCAACTTAGACTCGCTCTACTTGGTCGAAGCCTTACCAAAAACGCGCTCCGGTAAAATCATGCGCCGTATTCTGCGTAAACTTGCCGCGCATGAATTTGAAGGTTTAGGCGATACTTCAACCTTGGCAGAACCAGAGGTAGTTGATAACCTCATCAATGTGGTTAAGGCCGATAAACAACCTGCTTAATGGCTTACCAAATTTAAAAAACGTCTGTAGCTACAGGCGTTTTTTCATGGTTTTTCAATTGTTAAATATTTTTAAAAATCCAATTCAAATTTTTAATTTTAATGATGATTTAATTAGACCCAATTGCTTACAATTTCAAGCTTAATCATGCGATAATTGGTTATGCTATAATGCCGACCAAAGGCATTTTTAATAAAACCAATATAACAAGGATAAACCGATGACTGATATGACTGCGGCCACAGCGCCATTAGATTTTACCAAACCCATCAAGTCGCGTGCTGCGGTAGCTTTCGCTGCGGGAGAACCATTACAAATCGTCGAAATCGACGTTGAGCCACCGCGTAAAGGTGAAGTACTCGTCAAAATCACCCATACGGGTGTTTGTCATACGGACGCATTCACCTTGAGTGGCGATGACCCTGAAGGGGTTTTTCCAGCGGTTTTAGGTCATGAAGGCGCAGGTATTGTGATGGCAGTCGGTGAAGGGGTAACCAGCGTACAACCTGGTGATCATGTCATTCCGCTATATACGGCTGAATGTGGTGAATGTTTATTTTGTAAAAGTGACAAAACCAACCTATGCGTCGCGGTGCGTGCCACCCAAGGTAAAGGCGTGATGCCTGATGGCACCACCCGTTTTAGCTATCAGGGTCAGCCAATTTATCACTATATGGGCTGTTCGACGTTTAGTGAATATACTGTCGTTGCTGACGTATCGCTTGCTAAAATCAATCCTGAAGCCAATCCTGAGCAAGTCTGTCTATTAGGTTGCGGTGTCACCACAGGACTAGGTGCAGTAAAAAATACCGCTAAAGTACAAGAAGGCGATAGCGTCGCGGTGTTTGGGCTTGGCGGTATTGGGCTTGCTGTTATTCAAGGTGCCAAACTTGCCAAAGCAGGACGCATTATTGCGGTTGATACCAATCCCGACAAATTTGAGTTAGCCCGTAAGTTTGGCGCGACTGATTTTGTTAATCCAAAAGATTATGACCAACCCATTCAACAAGTGATTGTTGAAATGACAGGTTGGGGTGTGGATCACAGTTTTGAATGTATCGGTAACGTCAACGTCATGCGCTCGGCACTTGAGTGTGCGCATCGCGGTTGGGGTCAAAGCGTGATTATTGGTGTCGCGGCTGCAGGTCAAGAAATTTCCACTCGCCCGTTCCAACTGGTGACAGGTCGCCGCTGGTTAGGCTCTGCATTTGGTGGGGTAAAAGGTCGCTCACAGCTGCCAGGTATGGTGGAGCAAGCCATGCATGGTGATATCCAACTGGCACCTTTTGTCACCCATACTATGGGTCTTGAAGATGTCAATACCGCATTTGAGTTGATGCATAAAGGTGAGTCCATTCGTTCAGTGTTGCATTACTAAACCATTACCAAACTTGGCATTATAAAGAATGGGAAATTCACCATGAAAAAAGTTGAATCGCATAAATTGCACGGTGGTGAGTTACAAGTGTGGCAGCATACCAGTGCTACCACACACACGGAGATGAAATTTGCCATCTATTTGCCACCCAAAGCCATCGTCAATGAAGCAACCAAGACTACTGAAACCACAGCTCAAAAATTTGCGGTGCTGTATTGGCTATCAGGACTGACTTGTACTGAGCAAAACTTTATTCAAAAATCTGGGTTTGCTGGGTATGCCAGTCGTCACAACGTGATTGTGGTGGCACCCGATACCAGTCCTAGGGGTGTCGATATAAGCGGTAACGATGTGCCTGATGACAGCGCTTATGACTTGGGGCAAGGAGCAGGCTTTTATGTCAATGCCACCCAAGCGCCTTGGGCAACGCATTTTCAGATGTATGATTATATCGTCGATGAATTGCCTAACCTAATCGAACAGCACTTCCCTGCCAGTGACCAGCGCAGTATTTTTGGTCATAGTATGGGTGGACATGGGGCGCTGATGATTGCCCTACGCAATCCCCAGCGCTATGCTAGCGTATCGGCTTTTTCCCCCATCGTCGCACCGTCACAAGTGCCTTGGGGACAAAAAGCCTTTAGCGCTTATTTAGGCGATGACCAAAGCACCTGGGCAAACTACGATAGCTTAGCGTGGATGAAGCAGTCGGCGCATGGTAAAAAATTACCGCTATTGATTGACCAAGGTAGCGGGGATGAGTTTTTGGCTGAGCAGCTCAAACCTGAGCTCTTTGCGCAAGCTGCCAAAGATGCTAATTATCCGATGACGCTACGTATGCAGGACGGTTATGACCATAGCTACTATTTTATCAGTAGTTTTATCGCTGACCATTTTGCGCACCACGCCGCTGCGCTTCAAGCTTAATCACACAATTTTAATCACACAATCACTTGTCACACCAGCTTGCTGAAAAGTGATTGACCATTTTGCCATCGCATTACCCCCTCCATCATTTAAAATAACCACAAATTTGCGATGATCATTTTGTCCGCGATCCTATCTGATAAGGAAGATTGTCATGGTTGACAAGCGCACTGATAGCACGGTAACCCCTACCCATAAAGAGCCCTATTTGCAAGGCGTTGTGTTTCGCTACAGCGTGTTTGCCATTGCATTTGCTATCCTTGCCCTGGGGATTGTGCTACTTAAATGGTGGCTGATAGTGATTGGTCTGGTGGGCTTTGTGGTGGGCATTTATGATTTGATGCAAGTACACCATGCTGTATTGCGTAACTACCCAATTTCGGGACATATTCGTTATCTATTGGAGGAGTTTCGACCTGAACTGCGCCAGTATTTGATTGAAGATGACCAAGCCGCCGTGCCGTTTTCGCGCCAGCAGCGTGCGCTTGCCTATCAACGTGCCAAAAACGTCAGTGATACCAATGCCTTTGGTACCTTAGAAAATCTATACCAGTCTGGCAAAGAATGGTTTTTACAATCCACCCTTAGCTATCCCCTCAAAGAAACCAATTTTCGTATTCTGGTGGGCGGTGAACGATGCCTACAGCCCTACTCGATGTCGGTGTTTAATATTTCTGCCATGAGTTTTGGCAGCCTGTCAGCCGCGGCAATCGAAGCGCTCAATCAGGGCGCAAAACTCGGTGGATTTGCTCATGATACAGGTGAAGGTGCGATTAGTCCGTACCATAAAAAACACGGCGGCGATTTGATTTGGGAGCTGGGTACCGGGTATTTTGGATGCCGTAATCATGATGGCACGTTTAGCGCTGAAAAATTCGCTGAACGCTCTCGCATTGAGCAAGTCAAAATGATTGAAATCAAGCTGTCGCAAGGGGCAAAACCTGGTAAAGGCGGGGTGTTGCCCAAAGAAAAAATTACCCCCGAAATTGCCGAAACCCGTGATGTGCTGATGGATGTAGACTGCATTTCCCCAGCGAGCCACTCAGCCTTTACCACCCCGCGTGAGATGGTGCAGTTTTGGCAACAGCTGCGTGAACTATCAGGGGGCAAGCCGGTTGGTTTTAAGCTGTGTGTCGGGCAGCCTTGGCAGTTTATGGCGATTGTCAAAGCCATGATTGAAGCAGATAATTACCCTGATTTTATCGTGGTTGATGGTGCAGAAGGCGGCACGGGGGCTGCGCCTGTTGAGTTTATGGATAATGTTGGCATGCCCCTACTTGATGGCTTTTTGCTTGTGCACAACACGCTAGTGGGTGCGGGGGTGCGTGACAAAATCAAAATTGGTGTCAGTGGTAAAATCATCTCTGCCTTTGATATCGCTCGCATGCTAGCGCTGGGTGCAGATTGGTGTAACTCCGCGCGTGGCTTTATGTTTGCGGTGGGCTGTATCCAATCGCGCGCATGTCATACCAACAAATGCCCAACTGGGGTTGCCACCCAAGACCCGTATCGTCAGCGGGCATTACATATTCCTGATAAGGCACAGCGGGTCTATAATTTTCATAAAAACACGCTTAAATCATTGGCAGCGATTGTCGGTGCGGTGGGTTTACACCACCCAAAAGATTTACAAGCGTATCATATCGCCAGACGCCTGGAAAATGGGCAGATTAAGCTATTATCCAAGTTTTATTATTTTACGGAACCTGGCGTGTTACTCAATTTATCGGCGCGCTCAGATGTTTTTAACCAAATGTGGGTCATGGCAAATCCTGATAGCTTTTTGGCAAATAATGAGGCGTTAATTGCTTACAATCACGATGTGCGTCACGCCCATGAGCACAACGAAAAGCACTTTAATGAAGGCAATTACCCTGAGCGTATCGACAGCTTTGATGAAACCGCAAATAGCTACTATACCTATGATGATGACCCTTCTTAATACTTTGTCCACAAAAAAACCGCTAATCATTAGCGGTTTTTTTGTGTCAGCTTAGCTTATTCCACCGTGACGCTTTTGGCCAAATTACGGGGTTTATCAACATCTGTGCCTTTGGCAAGCGCAACATGGTAAGACAACAACTGTACGGGAATGGTGTGTACTATGGGCGATAACACGCCAATATGACGTGGGGTGCGAATCACGTGCACGCCTTCACTATCGGAAAAATCACTGTCAAGATCGGTAAATACAAACAACTCACCGCCACGCGCCGAGACTTCTTGCATATTGGCTTTGACTTTATCAAGTAGGCTGTCATTTGGCGCTATCACCACCACAGGCATGTTTTCATCAACCAATGCCAGTGGACCGTGTTTTAACTCGCCAGCGGGATAGGCTTCTGCATGGATATAGGTGATTTCTTTGAGCTTTAATGCGCCTTCTAATGCAATCGGGTAATGAATACCACGTCCCAAAAACAGTGCGCTTGGCTTATCAGCAAATTTGCTTGACCAGCTGCTAATCTGTGGCTCAAGATTGAGCGCATATTGAATATCATTGGGCAAGCTGCGCAGCGCATTGGTGTATTCGACCAGTTTAGTGTCATCCACATAGCCGCGCACACGACCGAGCGTCACCGCCAAACCAAATAAAGCCACTAACTGGGTGGTAAAGGCTTTGGTTGAGGCGACCCCAATCTCTGCACCGGCTCGGGTGTAGACTACTAGCTCACTGGCGCGAGGCAAGGCGGATTCCATCACGTTACAGATGGATAGACTATGTTTGTGGCCCATGGCTTGTGCGTATTTCAGCGCTTCCATGGTATCTAGCGTTTCCCCTGATTGCGAGATGGTGATAATCAATTGTTTTGGATTGGCAATCACCTCACGATAACGGTATTCGCTAGCGATTTCGACATCGGTGGCAATTTTGGCAATACTTTCCAACCAATATTTGGCGGTCGATGCAGCATAATACGACGTGCCACAGGCAAGAATCTTAATACTGTCGATATCATTGAAAACGGCTTCAGCATTTTCACCAAAGTTGTTGGCGATAAACCCCGCATCCAAAAAGATTTCGGCGGTATCTGACACTGCTTTTGGCTGCTCGTAGATTTCTTTTTGCATAAAGTGGCTATAAGCCCCCAGTTCAAGAGACGCTAAGGACACTTGCGAAGTGGTGGCTTTGCGGGTCGCTGGATTGCCTTGTTTGTCAATCATTTGTGCCACGCCATCTGCGGTCAACTGGGCAATATCGCCATCTTCAAGATACATGATTTGACGGGTAAAGGCGACAACTGCTGAGACATCCGATGCGATAAAGGTTTCATGCTCACCTAAGCCAATGAGTAATGGACAGCCCATACGCGCCACCACCATGTTTTGTGGCATATCGTTGGCAATCACAGCAATCGCATACGCACCATGAAATTGCTGAGTCGCCGCTTGTACTGCATTGAATAAATCACCGCCGTTTTGTACATAGTGTTGGTGCACCGCATGGGCGATGACCTCAGTGTCGGTTTGTGACTCAAAATGATAGCCATTTTGCTGAAGGCGAGCGCGCTCGGCTTCAAAGTTTTCGATGATGCCGTTATGTACCACCGAAATCAAATCACCCGAGATATGCGGATGGGCATTTGGCTCAGTGACGCCGCCGTGGGTGGCCCAGCGTGTGTGACCGATACCGGTGTGACCATACACGCCGCGCTCTTTGGCAGCGGCTTCCATCAAGGCAACACGCCCCACTCGGCGCACGCGTTTGAGTCCTTCATCGGTTTGCACTGCAATACCCGATGAATCATAACCCCGATACTCTAGGCGTTTTAAGCCATCGGTTAAAAAATCTACCACATTGTCTTGCGCACGAATGGCGCCAACGATACCGCACATAACTGTTCCTTAGTATCCAGTTTTTGGTGTGAGCAATCAAATTTGACTGCTGTGAAAAACAATCCCCCCGTTTACACAGTCGTTAGATTGTTTTATTTTTGCTTAACCAAACGGCTTTATCGTATAAAGCAAGTTTATCGTATTAAGCAAGAATCTGTTAAATTTAGGCAAAAGTTCAAATATCAAGATTTTTTTTCAGGACGTTGCCAACCCTCAATCGTGACTTGTTTGCCACGGGCGATGGACAGTTTTTCAGCAGGGCAGGCTTTACTGATGGCACTGCCTGCCCCAATGGTGGCGCGGTCACCAATGGTCACAGGGGCAATCAGCACCGCATTTGAGCCAATTCTAACTTCATCACCGATTTCGGTTTTAAACTTATTGACGCCATCATAATTGGCAGTGATCGTGCCTGCGCCGATATTGGTCTTTTGTCCAATGGTGGCATCACCCAAATACGCCAAATGATTGGCTTTGGCGCCGCTTGCCATTTGGGTGTTTTTAAGCTCCACAAAGTTACCGATATGCACCTCTTTGTCAGTGACCGCATTGGGGCGCAGACGGGCAAATGGTCCGATTTGGTTGTCTGCGCCTACTACCGCATTGTCAAATAGACTATAAGGTTGCACCACAGTGCCACTGGCGATTTTGCTGTTTTTGATAATACAACCTGCGCCGATTTTGACGTTATCACCTATCTCACAATCACCTTCAATGATGACATTAATATCAATTTGCACATCTTTGCCAACTTTGAGCGAACCGCGTAAATCAAAACGGCTTGGGTCAATCAAATGTACCCCTTGTTGCATCAGCGCTTGGGCTTGATGCGTTTGCCAAGTACGCTCTAGATTTGCCAACTGCAGACGGTCATTCACGCCTTCGATTTCAAACTGATGGGTCGGCGATACGGTGGCGATTTCGATGCCATCATCCACCGCCATTTTGACGATATCGGTCAGGTAATATTCACCTTGGGCATTGTTATTGGTCAAGTTATTGAGATATTGATGCAAAATATCATTGGCGACACAGTACACACCGCTATTGATTTCAGTGATTTTTCTTTGCTCATCGTTGGCATCTTTTTCTTCGACAATGGCGATTACTTGATTATTGTCACGCACAATACGACCCAAACCAAACGGGTTGGCTAAGTTTAAGGTCAGCATGGCAAAACGGCTGTCTGTATTTGCCAATTTCTCTAAGGTATCGACGCCAATGAGTGGCACATCCCCGGATAAAATCAAGCTTTTCCCATCCATAGGCAACACCGGCAAAGTCATTTGCACCGCGTGACCCGTGCCCAATTGCTCAGCTTGCTCGACCCAATCAATTTGTTCATCGGCAAAGGCATCTTTGACTTGCTGACCTTCAAAACCATAGATAATGATATTTTTTTGGCTACCCAATTGTTTGGCAGTGGCGAGTACGTGATGTAGCAAAGGCTTGCCTGCCAGCGGTTGTAGCACTTTTGGCTTGCTCGATTTCATGCGAGTGCCTTTGCCCGCTGCCATGATGATGGTGGTTAAGTTGGTCATGGGAATCCCTTATCTTTTTTAAACTAATTTTAATGATACAACAGGTTAAACATAAGTAACGAGCACACTCACAAAGACTATTAGCACAACCCCTGCCATCAGCCCCGCCAAAATGTCATCAATCAAAATACCAAAACCGCCGCTCACATTTTTATCCACCCATTTAATCGGAAAGGGTTTTAAAATATCAAAAAAACGAAACGCGACAAATGCAGCAAAGTATAGTAGCAGTAAACTTAACTGATGACCTTGCAATAAACCATCATCGTAGAAATGCAGCCATAAAATTGGCAAGAGTGACACCCACATGCCAACCCATTCATCCCATACGATATGCGGGTCATCGTGTACGCCCATCAAATCAGACGTTTTACCGCAGATATAACTACCGACTAGAGCGCCCATCACTGTAACCGCCAAAAATCCCCAAAACCCCAGCGCTAACATCGGAATGGCAACCACCAGTCCGCCCACTGTGCCCCACGTCCCAGCAGCGCGCTTTGGCAATCCTGAGCCTAAGCCGATACCGAGCCAATAAATCAGCTTTTCCCAAACGCTCGCGGTTGGCGGACAAGGCGGGCAAACATTGGCTTTACGGACGTCGGGTTTATGCAGTTGAGTCATAGGGCGTTCTTTGGCTAAAAATGCTGATAGCCAGTGATTGAAAATTCAATTGGTTGGTTATTATAAGTCAGCCTCAAGCCGTTTTCTGTGACAATTTTGCCAATGGCAAAAATTTTATCCGAAAACTGTTGATTAAATTTGACAAAATTTTGCTCACTCATGGTAAAGCACAGCTGATAATCATCGCCGCCATTAAGCTGATGTTGCCACTTATCAGCATTTGGCAAAGCTTGTAATCGTGGGTGCATTGGAATATCGGCCAAATCGACCACCGCGCCCACCTGTGATGCGGTCAGGATATGACCCAAATCCTGCCCTAGCCCGTCTGAAATATCAATCATGCTATGGGCAAACCCACGTAATTTTTGCCCGAGCTCAACTTGCGGAACAGGTAAATCCAGTGCCGGCTGTAAAGCGATTGATTGTAAAGCAATATTGTGCTGCTCAGATTTTTCAGCGTTTAAAATCTGCTGTAAGGCAAAACTTGCTGAGCCAATCTCACCGCTGACACAGATGATATCACCGACTTTTGCGCCCCCTCTAGTAATAGCTTGCCCAGTTGGCACAAAACCCAGTGCAGTGACAGAGATGGTTAAGGTGTTTGATTGGGTGGTATCGCCACCGATGAGCTCGACATCAAATCGGTTGCAAATGTCCGCGATACCTTGGGTGAATGGTTTGAGCCAGTCATCCTGTACAAGCTTAGCAGGCAAGCTAATACCCAGCAATATCGCATAGGGCGTCGCTCCCATCGCTGCCAAATCGGATAAATTGACCGCGACCGATTTATAGCCGATGGCATAAGCGGATGTTGATAAGGGAAAATGCCGACCTGCAACCAGCGTGTCAATGCAGCTCACCAGTTCGCAATCACTTGGCATACTGCTTATCGCGCAATCATCCCCAATACCCACTTGGGTCAAAGGATTTTTGCGTGTACAGTGTTGAAAATGTTGATAAATCAAAGAAAATTCGGACATCTTAGCCATCCGTATCGAGCATAAAAGGGCGTAGCGAGTACGCCCTTTACGGTATTATTTTTCTTCTTCAGTGGTCGCTTGCGATGGCGGCTGCGGCGCATCCTCTGTTTTGGCTTTTTTGGCATCCGCTTCTACTTCAGGCATACGCGCGTCTTTGGCGATTTTATCCATCACCACGTGAATCATTTTATAACCATCTGATGAGCCAAAATGGGTATTGAGCTGAATCGCTTCATCAATCACTACTTTGTAAGGCACTTCCAAGTGCTGCTTCATCTCATACGCACCGACAAGCAATACCGCTTGCTCAACTTTATCTAGACGTGTCCAAGGGCGATCAAGTAGGCTGTCGATATAGGCGATTAAGTCATCGCTTTGCTCAATGATTTTGCTCAGTAGCTCATGATAATAGCCCAAATGCACCGTGTGCATGGCATTCTCACTGCGGGTGTGCGCTTCGATTTCGTGCGATGGATTGCCTGTCAACAGCCATTCATATAACCCTTGTACCACAAAACGGCGTGCTTTACGAATCGCGGTCAGGCTGGTTTTATAATTGACGGCGTTGTCTTGACTCGCCTGCTCTGGTGTGGTGTGGGTTGAATTGTCAGTCATATCGCTACCTTATTCACCAGCCATTTGTGCGTCAATTTGACCCAACACGTTAATCATCTCAAGCGCGACCATGGCTGCTTCTGAGCCTTTGTTACCTGCTTTGGTGCCAGAGCGCTCAATGGCTTGTTCGATGCTGTCTGTGGTCAAAATTGCATTAATGACAGGCACGTCATAATCCAACCCAATCGCGCCTAAGCCTTTGGCAGATTCACCAGCGACAAAATCAAAGTGCGGCGTGCTACCACGAATCACCGCGCCTAAACCGATGATAGCGTCAAATTTATCAGTTTGTGCCATACGGGCAACCGCCAGTGGAATTTCCCAAGCACCCGGTACACGCACGACAGTAATATTGCTACCTGCGATACCATGACGCAGTAAGGTATCAATCGCGCCGCTGACCAAACTTTCTACCACAAAGCTGTTAAAACGTCCTACCACCATACCGATTTTGGCGTGGGCATTGGTGTGTAGTTCACCGCTGATATGCTGTACTTGGGCGAGTTCGTTTTGAAGATTTGCCATGATGATTACCTTTAAATTGTAAAAATTAGAATCTGATTTTGCTAGGTATGATACCATTTTTGTTAGGTTTATTCATGTTATTTAGCATGACCCTAGGTTACTCTTGTTAAAATAAAAAATCCGCCATAGCGACGGACTTTTATACAACATAATTAAGCTTATTGGGTCAAAAAGCTTGGCAATACTTTATGACGTTTTTCCAATTCTTTGGCTTTTTTCTTACTGACACCGCCTAATACTTCAATGGCATGACGCAGGCGCTGCAACGTCATATCCGCCCCAATCAAATACATTGAATTCATCACAGGTGTGCTTGACTTACTACCTGCGATGGCAATAAAAAATGGCGACATAAAATCACGCAACTTAATGCCCATCTCGCCTGCCAAACCAGACAATACCGCTTGGATATTCTCCTCCGTCCATACAGGCAGGGTTTCTAACTGCCATTGCGCAAGTTGTAGAATCTCCACGGTTTGCTCAGTGGATAACACTTTATGCTCAAAGTCCACCTCACTAATCGTTGGCAAGTTTTGGAAATAAAAGCCCGACCAATTCACCGCATCCGACAACAAGTTAATGCGTGGCTGAATGGCTTTGGCAATTGCGGTAAGTTTGTCGCTGTCATTTGCCCAATCGAGAATTTTGGTTTTTAAGGCTTCAGGTGACAGTGAACGCAACCATTCGCCATTGAGCCAAGTGAGTTTTTCCACGTCAAAAATCGGACCGCCAAGCGACACCCGTTTGATGTCAAAACTGGCAATCATGTCATCCAACGTGAATTTTTCAGCTTCATTTGGCATCGAATAGCCCATACGTCCCAAGTAGTTGAGCAAGGCTTCTGGCAATACACCTGCATCACGGTAATAAGTGATAGACGTTGGGTTTTTGCGTTTGGATAGTTTGGATTTGTCTGGGTTTCTAAGCAGTGGCATGTGACATAGCACTGGCATATCCCAACCAAAATATTTATACAATAATTGATGCTTTGGAGCAGAGTTAATCCACTCTTCGCCACGGATGACGTGGGTAATCTGCATCAAATGGTCATCGACCACGTTTGCCAAATGGTAGGTTGGTAGACCGTCGGTTTTAAGTAGCACTTGCATATCCACTTGTGACCAAGGAATCTCGACCTCGCCACGTAGCATATCGTCAAATTTACATACACCCTCGTCTGGCACACGCATACGAATGACGAATGGCTTGCCTTCGGCGGCGAGCTTGTCCGATTGTTCACGGGAAAGTTTCGCATAGCGACCGTCATATTTTGGGGTTTCACCACGCGCCATTTGTTCGGCTCGCATTTGATCTAACTCTTCGGCTGTGGCAAAACAGCGGAATGCATGACCTTTGTCCAACAGTTCTTCGGCGTATTGTTTGTAGATGTCTTTGCGTTCGCTTTGGCGGTACGGTGCATGTGGACCGCCTACGTCTGGACCTTCTGCCCAGTCAAGACCGACCCAGCGCAGGGCGTCCAAAATCATTTGTTCAGATTGTGCGGTGGAGCGCGTTTGGTCGGTGTCTTCAATGCGTAGGATAAAGTCACCGCCATGCGCTTTGGCAAAAGCAAGGTTAAATAGCGCGATATAGGCAGTGCCAACGTGGGGAAAGCCTGTGGGGCTTGGGGCGATACGGGTGCGGACTTTTGACATGGATTTCTCAATTTTACAAAAATTTCAAATTAGCGGCTATTATAGCCGACTATCGAATTTTTATAAATTGAATCCTAGCGATGATAGGTGGCTGATAAAATATAAATTTGGAAGGCAACGCTAAATGCTAGATTGACTTTGGCATTTAGCGTTATTTTTGAAGACTCATTCAATTATTTATCCTTGCGATGGCGAATGATTTCGACAATCATTGGTACCACCGAAAACACAATAATGGCAATCATAATCCACGAAAAATGTTCTTTGACAAAGGGTAATTGACCAAAAAAATAGCCTAGCGTGGTAAAAGATACGACCCATAATACCGCGCCAACGATGTTATAGCGAGCAAACTGGGCATAATTCATGTTACCCATCCCGCCTACAAACGGCGCGAAAGTGCGTACAATGGGAATAAAACGGGCAATAATAATGGTGCGTCCGCCGTATCTTTCATAATAATCGTGGGTTTTTTGCAAATAGCTTTGCTTAAAAATCTTGGAATTGGGATTGGAAAATAACTTTTGCCCAAAGTGTTTGCCAATCTCAAAATTAACAAAATCGCCCAATACTGCCGCTACAATCAATAAACCAATCAGCACAAAGATATTCATATCGCCCACTGCGGCAATGGTGCCTGCCGCAAACAACATCGAATCCCCTGGCAAAAATGGCAACACCACCAGACCCGTCTCGCAGAACACAATGGCAAACAAAATCGCATAAATCCAATTGCCATAATTTTTGACCAATTCTTGTAAATGGTCACCAATATGCAAAATAAAATCAACCAACCACATGGGCTATCCTTATAATTTTAGACAAAATAACAAAATATAACTAATTTACAGTCGTTATATGAAGGCAACATTAAGAACGCATCATTATAGCAAGAATGGGTAAAAATTTTGTGTTTTTAGGCAAAAATCATCTTGACAGCAAAATCAGTTTTCAATAAAATACGCGCACTCTTAGGCAAAGCAGTCTAAATAATTCCCAAAAATGGGGCTATAGCTCAGTTGGTAGAGCACTTGCATGGCATGCAAGGGGTCAGCGGTTCGACTCCGCTTAGCTCCACCACTATTAAGTCTGCTTAGAGCACCTCGTGCGATTGCGTCCCCATCGTCTAGAGGCCTAGGACATCGCCCTTTCACGGCGGTAACCGGGGTTCGAATCCCCGTGGGGACGCCACTTATTTTAAAAAAGCCATTGTCTGACGGACGATGGCTTTTTTGTTTTTGCTGTCTGCTTGTCATAGGCGTTTTTGCTATCTAGTGTTGCCTTGCCACATCCTAGGTTAAATAGGTTACATAGGTTACATAGGTTACAGCATCTTGCTTTTTCCCATGCCCCACCCCACAAAATCAATTTTCCTTGCGCTCAGTTAACGCTTTGTCATCAAAATTAGCATATAATTGAGCGCGCACTTGCGTATGTGATAAATGACTTTTTGGCTATCTGCTTTGAGCTACATGATTTTAGCCACTAAATTTTACCACTTGAGTTTTGACTCGCTGATTTTAAGCTATTGGGAAACTGGGCGAAGACTATGGCAAATTTTAACACCCACATAAGCGTGGCTTTTGTCGCAAGTGGCGTCACTGGCTTGGTGATTTATAAAGCAGGGATGCTGACCGCGCCTGAATACTTGATGTGTGTGGTGGCTGGTACCATTGGTGGCTTGCTGCCCGATATTGATTTGGACCACTCGGTACCCGCGACCGTAGGATTTAATGTCGTATCGCTGTTGAGCGCATTTTTTATTGTTATCTTGTGTGTCGGGCAGTTTTCGTTGGTGGCATTGGCAGGATTGTGGTTAGCATCTTATTTGCTGATGCGCTACGGTGTGTTTAATTTATATAGCAAATTGACGGTTCACCGCGGTATCGTGCACTCGATTCCCTATCTAGGGATTATGGCGATGACCCTCGTGTACGCTAGCTTTTATGGGTTTAAGCAAGGCGCTGTTATCAGTTGGTTTTTGGGGCTGTTTTTGATGTTTGGCGCCATTGTTCATCTGCTGTTAGATGAGATGTTTAGCGTCAACCTGTTAGGGCTGAGTGTCAAAAAATCTTTTGGTACCGCGTTTAAAGTGTTTAAATTCGATCAAGTAGGCTGGTATTTGGGTTTATATGCCGTGTTGGCCGCCTTGATTGTGTTTGCCCCGCCGTTTAAAGTATTTTGGCAAACGCTACAAGACCCGATTAGTTGGCTTATTTTAAAGAAAAATATACTGCCTACCGCCATCAACCTACCGAACATTCATTAACATGATACATACGTCACCTTGCCCGTGCGGCTCTACACTGTCTTATGCTGATTGCTGTGCGCCCCTGCATGTGGGGCAAAAAACCGCCGACACCGCCGAACAGCTAATGCGATCACGCTACTGTGCATTTGTGCTTCAACATATCGAATATATCGTTGCCACCACCGCGCCTTTTCAGCAGTCGCTGCTTGATACCCAAGCGATTAGCGACTGGGCAAAGCAGACCAACTGGGCAGGACTTGAAGTCATCAACCATCTAGCAAAACTTGGCAAACGCCATGCACAAGTTGAGTTTAAAGCCTACTTTCACTTGCCTAATGCATCGGCTGTGCATTCCGCTGGTTTAGATTTAGCTGTTTTAGACAGCAGAGGTTTAGACAACAAAGGTTTAGACAGCAAAGGCGTCCATCATGAGCTATCCACCTTTGTGAATATTCCCACCCATGGCACCAGCCGTTGGTATTTTTTGGATCCGACAGTGGTCATGCCTGTGACCCAAAAGCAGCCTTGCCCCTGCGGCAGTGGTGAGAAATACAAACGCTGCTGTGGACAGTTTTTGGCTTAATCGCTGTACCATTGATAACAAAAACTTTAACAACCGCTCTACAATTTTTTTGTTTTTTAAAAGGGCTTTTTTGCTAGACTAATTTTATTTGCGATTTTGCCATAAAGACAACGATATTAAAGGAGAGTCTCATGCCAGCCCTACGCCAAGATATTGATCCAGACGGTTTATTAGAATACTCTGTGGTCTACACCGACCGCTCGCTCAATCACATGTCCAAAAAATTCCAAACCGTGATGAATGATTTGTCTACAAGTTTGAAAAACGTGTACAACGCCGATGCGGTGGCAATCGTGCCGGGTACAGGGACTTACGGTATGGAAGCGGTTGCGCGCCAGCTTGCCACTGACCAAACAGTGCTCATCATCCGTAACGGTTTTTTTAGTTTTCGCTGGACGCAAATCCTTGAAAAAGGTCGTATCACGGATGACGTGACTGTCCTGACCGCACACATCGGTGACAACAGCGATTCAATTGGGCAGCAACAGCAGTTTGAGCCAGTGGCAATCGAGACGGCTGTCGCTGAGATTCAATCCAAAAAACCTGCGGTGGTATTTGCCCCGCATGTCGAAACCGCGGCAGGCTTGATGCTGCCTGATGACTACATCAAACAACTTGCCGATGCGGTGCATAGTGTCGGTGGTTTACTGGTCATCGACTGTATCGCATCAGGCTGCGTGTGGCTTGATATGAAAGCGTTGGGCATTGATGTGCTCATCTCTGCGCCACAAAAAGGCTGGTCAAGCACGCCATGTGCGGGGCTAGTGATGATGAATGAAACAGCCGTCGCCAAAGTGGAAGCCACCGAATCAACCAGTTTTGGGCTGGATCTCAAACAGTGGCTCACTATCATGCGCGCTTATGAAAATGGCGGTCATGCATATCATGCGACGATGCCAACCGATGGGCTGACCAAATTCCGCGATACCGTCAAAGAAGCCGAAGCGATTGGACTTGATAAGCTCAAAAGCGCCCAATTTGAATTGGGTCAAAAAGTGCTCTCTGTTCTCAATCAACACCATATTATTAGCGTCGCAGCTGAAGGCTACCAAGCGCCCGGTGTGATTGTGGTCTACACTGACCGTGATGATATGCACAAAGGTGCAGCATTTGCAGCCCAAGGCTTACAAATTGCAGGCGGCGTCCCACTGAAAGTTGGCGAACCCGACAGCTTTAAAACATTCCGTTTGGGGCTATTTGGGTTAGATAAATTAACGGATGTGGACGGTACAGTCAGCCGTTTTAAGCAAGCGCTTGAGAAAGTATTAGCTTAATTATCAGCGTATGCATTAGCGCATTGATTAGCAGAACAACGGTTTATTTTAAAAGCTCTGTGAATTTAAAAGCTCTGTGTAACAGGGCTTTTTTATTGCTTTAAAATTACTTATACAGCCTTTTTGCTATGCGAAAGGTATTGCAATGGGCTTCCACCACATCGTCGATGTTTTCTGAGTAACCGCCACCCATCACCACCGCCACTGGAATTCCATGGGCTTTGGCTTGGCTAAATACAAACGCATCACGCTTGGCACAGCCGTCACGGGTGAGCGCAAGTTTACCGAGCTTATCGGTGGCGAGCACATCCACAGCAGACTGGTAAAACAGCATATCGGGTTTCACTTTTGCAATAAGTCTGGGCAGCGTCTCCATTAATATTGCTAAATACGCCTCATCGCCTGTCTCGTTTGGCAAATCAATATCCAAATCGGATGCTTGCTTGCGAAACGGATAGTTTTTTGCGCCATGCATACTGAAGGTGAATACCCGAGGTTCATTTATCATCAAATGCGCTGTACCGTTGCCTTGATGCACATCCAAATCCACGGTCAGAATTTGGGTCGCCTGTCCACGCGCCAACAATAAATTACTCGCCACTGCCACATCGTTAAACACGCAAAACCCTTCGCCATGATCGGCAAAGGCATGGTGGGTGCCGCCTGCAATATTGAGCGCGACACCGAATTGTTTGGCGAATAACGCACATTCATAAGTGCCGTGGGCAATCACACGTTCCCGCTCAACGAGCCTTGGCGTCATCTCAAAGCCGATGGCGCGCGCGTCTTTGGCGGGCAATGTTTGCTGTTTTAGATGCTGCCAGTACCTTTGTGTATGTGTGGTGAGAATTTCGTCTTCGCTCAATCGCTGCGGGGCAAAAAAATTGGCTTGGGTCAATGTACCCTCCGCCAATAACCGCTCCGCAATCATCGGATATTTTTGCATAGGGAAACGGTGATGCTCGGGGACGTCATATTTAAAAATATCAGCATAAGCGACTTTTATCATATTATAAGCTTGCCCCTACTTTGCGGGCGATGGCAATGCCTTCTTCAATGGTTAAGCAGGTCGGATTATCAGGCGTATCTTTAAATAAAATATCGCCATCCCGAAACATCAAACATTCATCCACATACAGCTGTTGCCAGTGTTCGTTGTAAGTCAAAGGAATGGTAGTAATCAAGGTGACTTTATCGGTCTGCGAGGTCACTTCACTAAAATCAATCGCCAGCTCACTGTCAGCGAGTTTCGCCTCACCAAAGGGCGCTTTACGGGTGATAAAAAACAGCAAGCTCCCTGCATAGGCTAGCTGCCAATCGCCATTGCTAATGAGACAATTAAACAAGCCCAACGCCGATAACTCACGACAAATCATGGTCAGAAACTGGAATAACACCTCGTCACTGGGCGGCTCACTAAACTGTGATTTGAGTCGATTGAGCAGATAACAAAACGCCATCTCCGAATCGGTTGTACCTACGGGCTGATACTGGACAGGCACAGGGCTGAGCTGGTCAATAAAATCCATCTGTAATTGCCCATTATGCGCAAATGCCCATTCCTCGCCCCACACCTCACGGACAAATGGATGAGTATTAGCCAAGCAATTTGTGCCTTGCGTGGCTTTGCGAATATGGCTAATCACATTCATCGCCTTAATCGGATAACTATTGACTAAATCTGCCACCGGTGAGCAGAAACTTGGCTTGTCATCGTGAAATTGACGTACTCCAGCTTTACCATTACCCTTTGATGGGTCGGGATTTTTTTCAAAAAACACAATACCAAACCCATCGGTATGGATATCGGTCTGCCCGCCCCGCTGACGAAACCCCGCAAAGCTAAAATGAATATCGGTGGGTGTGTTACAATTCATACCCAGAAGTTGGCACATGGTGATTAGGGTTCCTTTCTACTGCAATTTTGCTGAGTCGTTATTGTCTACCAAGTCGTCATCCGCTAGTTGCGAGGTGTCATCGATATTATCGAGCAAAGCTTTGGCTTGCTCAACATCTTCAGGGGCAACCCATAGCACACCGCCTGTGTTCAATCCCATCAAATCAACGAGTTGGGTCTGTACGTTGATGCCGTTGTTTTGTAAATAGATGGCGTGGGTTTCTGCCAATAAGTTGGTCGGGTATTCGGCAAGTTTCTGCCAGTTGTTAGTATCATTCATCTTACTATTCCGAGAATTATGTATATTTTGGTAAAATTAAATTGAAATCAATCATAAAAATGCTATTATTAATAGGTAGTCTGACCTAGGGCTAGACCCTACAGTAGGACTCATCGGGTTCGGCGAAAGCTGAACCCTTTTCTTTTTAACGTATAACTATGCCTAACGGATGACTTTTACTTGCTTGTTTTAATAAAACTGGCATTAGTCTATCAAGATAATTTCTACCACCTTTCTTTTTAACATATTGATTAGTAAAAAATTTCTGCCCCAAGAAATAAGCATTAACATCGGCTAATTGAATAAAATAAGAATGTGCAGAATCACGATGAATTGCATCTTCTATTACCCATTGTGTGGGCATCATACGATAGCCTGAGCCCAAGTTAAAGCTATTTGGGACAGGATTATATCTTCTCATTCGTCGGGTTAAATTTCTTAATTTTATCTCATCAGTTTTATCAACAAATAACAAAGCTGAATCAGTTGCATTGTTTGAACCAATAAAATTGTGATGATAAAGTGTATTTTCGATACGCTGAATAAGCGTTTGCCAAGCAAGGCTAAAAATATCACTATTTAAAGATTTATTCTTTTTGTTTACCACCACGTTCACAATTTGATAATTAAGTAAACTTGCTTGAAAATCAATAACATCTCGTAACAGCCTGAGCCGTAAAGACTTAGGAATTCTCTGAAAATCACCAGGTTTGTGAATAAAATGAGAACAGTGAATTTCTTCTCGTAATTTAAAACCATAGCTTGCTCTCAGTTCTTTTCTAAAGCCAATCACTGAATTTAACGTGGTTTGCCAATGACTTTCATGAACTACGATAGCACTTAAACAAAAATAATTCGATGGACTATTTACCAAGCCAGTATCACCGCTTTCATCCACATACACAAGAAACATTGAATATCCTTATTTCACGCTCGCCCAATGAAAGCTGGCTAGGCGTTTCATCAAATCAGGATTTTTCACCATAATATTATCGCCCGTGCGACCTTGCTGACGGTTATAATAAATCACATTCAAACGCAGCAGCCAAAACGTCACGCCCGCCATAGCAAGCATAACTGGCAATGCCTTTTTCTCATCATCGCTCAAAGCGCGTTTGCTCTCGTAGCCTTGTAAAAACGCTTGCATTTTGGCGTCATCAAAATTCACCGCTTCGCCATCATTGGCGTTACCCCAAGTGGTGCAAAAATCATTAATGGTAATCGCCACATCCATCACAAAATGTTCAACACTGACTTCGGTAAAATCAAGCAAACCTGTGAGTATTGGCTGGGTTTCATCACTAAAATCCCACAGCGTGTTATCGGCAAACATGTCCAAATGACATAAACCTGTTGGCAAATTTTTGCTCGCTACGGTTTCGTACGCTTGCCAAATATCATTCATCAGTTTGGCTTCATCGCTTGGCATAAACTTGGTTTCACGGTCACGCACCAGATGCCAAGGATATAACTCAACGCCATAGTTTTGTGCAGGGGTCAAGGTTTGCAAGGTTTGGTGAAGAACGGCTAAAGCCTCGCCCATTTGACGGCACATATCAGGCGTGGTTGCTTTCGGGTGACCGCCCGAGAGTTTTGGTGATACCACAATAGCTTTATTGTCAAAATACAGCAAAAACTCGCCGTTTTTGGCGGCTAGCGGTGCTGCTACGGGTAGCTGGTCTTTTAGGCGGTTTAGGATAATTGCCATTTTTTGAATTTCATGCGGTTTGCGTTCTTCAAACAAGGTAAATACATAAGACGGCTCGCCGGCTTTGTCCTTGGTTGTTTCAATAAACCAATTACTGTTTTTGATACCCTGTGTGATAGGTATGGCTTTGGCAAAATCCACGCCAAATTGTTGGCAAAAATCACTAAATTGTTGGTCAGTCAACTGGGTATATACAGACATAAGGCATCCTTGAAGCGCAGCACACCGATAAAACTGCGGTAATGGCAAAGTAAATTTGATAAACTTACGGCTATTATAGAAGGAAATCGAATATGTTAGCAAAACGAATTATCCCTTGCCTTGATGTTGACAATGGCCGGGTGGTCAAAGGTGTGCAATTTGTCGACATCAAAGACGCGGGCGACCCTGTTGAAGTGGCGCAGCGCTACAACGAACAAGGCGCGGATGAAATCACTTTTTTGGATATCACCGCTACCCATCATGGACGCGACACCACCTACCATACGGTTGAACGCATGGCAGAGACCGTGTTTGTACCGCTGACCGTGGGCGGCGGGGTGCGTAAAGTCGATGACATTCGTCACTTGCTAAACGCGGGCGCGGATAAAGTATCGATTAATTCAGCGGCAATTTTTAACCCTGAATTTGTCGGTGAAGCGGCAGCGCGTTTTGGCAGTCAGTGTATCGTGGTAGCGATTGATGCCAAAAAAGTGGGTGACAATCAATGGGAAATTTTTACCCATGGGGGACGCAAAGCGACTGGCATTGATGCGGTGGCATGGGCGGTCAAAATGGCAGGGTTTGGGGCGGGTGAACTGCTTGTGACCTCGATGGATTCAGATGGCACCAAAAACGGCTATGATATCGCCTTGATGAAACGCATTACCGATAGCGTAAATGTGCCAGTGATTGCCTCAGGTGGCGTCGGTAATTTGCAACATTTGGCAGATGGGGTGCTGCAAGGCGGTGTTGATGCGGTACTCGCGGCGAGTATTTTCCATTTTGGCGAATATACCGTGGGGGAAGCCAAGCAGTTTATGGCACAGCAAGGCATTGAAATGCGATTATAATGGCGAGCCTTGTGAGAACGATAGCCGTTGGTAATAACTAAAAGCGCACAGCAAAAAATAGCCCAAACTAGCCAAAACTGCTATGATATTGGCAATTTCGATAATGACTAAATTGCCATGTTTCCACTAATTTTAACTCACCCGCAATGGGATCCTGTCGCTCTGCATTTGGGACCTGTCCAAGCCCACTGGTACGGGCTAATGTATTTACTGGCTTTTGCTGCCGCTTATGCGTTGGCTTGGTATCGCACTAAATCACGCCCAGACTGGAATGCCGACATGGTCGCTGACCTGGTATTTTATGGGGCGATGGGCGTGATTCTAGGCGGCCGTATCGGCTACGTGCTGTTTTATCAATTGAGCGAATTTTTAGCCAATCCGATGTATTTGTTCAAAATCAACCAAGGCGGCATGTCGTTTCATGGGGGATTTTTGGGTGTCGCCATCGCAATGCTATTTTTTGCCCGCAAATACAAAAAAAACATTTGGAATGTGCTAGATTTTATTATTCCCTGCGTACCAACCGGACTGCTGTTTGGTCGTATTGGCAATTTTATCAATGGCGAATTGTGGGGTCGGGTGTCTGATGGTGGTTACAACTGGCTGATGCTGTTCCCGCAAGCGGTCAATGAAGACAATGAACTGCTCAAACAAACCCCTGCCCTGCAAAGTCTTGCGCAAACCTTTATGATTGATGGCAACAATTATTTGTTACTCCCCCGCCATCCGTCACAGCTGTATCAGGCTTTCACTGAAGGGGTGGTACTGTTTGTTTTGGTTTGGTGGTTTGCCAGCCGTCCGCGTCCGCGTATGGCAGTTAGTGGTTTGTTTGTGATGGGCTACGGTATTGCGCGTTTTATTACCGAATTCTTCCGCCAACCTGATGCTGACCAAGGTTTTATTTTATTAGGGTGGATGACAAAAGGGCAAATGTTAAGCCTACCGATGATTATCGGTGGTTTGGTTTTATTGATTTGGGCGTACAAAAACCAAATCTATGATTGGGGCAGTCAAAAGAATGTGGACTAACAAAGAAAATTAACCAAGGAACTCATCACCCATGATTACGTCAAAAAATGAACAAGCCTATTTGGATTTACTTAAACTGGTGCTAGATAACGGCATACAAAAAGGCGACCGTACGGGTACCGGTACCATCAGCTATTTTGGCGCGCAGATGCGGTTTGATTTGAATGAGGGTTTTCCACTACTGACCACCAAAAAAATCCATACCAAAAGCGTGATTTATGAGCTGCTTTGGTTTTTAAAAGGCGATACCCATGTCCAATACTTGCAGGACAATGGCGTACGCATTTGGAATGAATGGGCAACCGCCGAGCAAACTGCCCGCTTTGGCAAGCCTGAAGGCGAACTTGGCGCGGTGTACGGACACCAGTGGCGCAACTTCGGGGCAAGTAAAAAAGCGGACGGCAGCTACCATTCAGACGGTTTTGACCAAATCAGTTGGGTGGTGAATGAAATCAAAAACAACCCAAACTCGCGCCGTTTGATTGTCTCTGGCTGGAATCCTTTGGAGGCCAACGAAGTGGCCTTGCCCCCTTGTCATACCCTGTTTCAGTTTTTTGTCGCCGATGGCAAATTATCTTGTCAGTTGTACCAACGCTCGGCGGATTTGTTTTTGGGTGTACCGTTTAACATTGCCAGCTATGCCTTGCTTACCCATATGATAGCCCATGTGACCAGGCTTGGCGTCGGTGAGTTTGTGTGGACGGGTGGTGATTGTCATATCTATAACAATCATTTACAGCAAGTGCATGAGCAGCTTAGCCGCGCGCCGTTTGCGCTACCCAAACTTTGGCTCAATCCTGACATTACTGACATTTTTGCCTTTGATTTTAACGATATAAAAATTGAAAATTATCAAAGCCATGCCACAATTAAGGCTGAAGTCTCCGTATAAGCTTGCAGCCCAATGCCAAAACTCACAACAATAAGGATAAATCATGAGTTATTCTAATGTGGAAGTCGCCCAAATCGTGGCGATGAGCCAAAACCGCGCCATTGGCAAAGACAATCAATTGCCTTGGCATATATCTGAGGACTTGAAACATTTTAAAAAACATACCAATGGCGGTATCGTGATTATGGGTCGTAAGACCTTTGAATCCATGGGGGCAAAACCCCTGCCCAACCGTACCAATTTTGTGATTACCACCAATTTGGACTACCAAGTGGATGATGATGCCGTCATTGTGATGCACAACCTAGATGACGCACTGACCCAAGCCTCGTCGCTCGCCCATGGTAAAGGTTTGCAAACGATTTGGGTAATTGGTGGCGAAAAAGTCTTCCAACAAGCCCTACTGTTTAGTGATCGCTTAGAAATCACCCAGGTCGACACTGTGATTGACAACGCAGCAGCATTTTATCCAGAGATTACCAGTGATTTTGTCAAAACATCAGAAAGTGAAAAATTCACGGATGAGCAAAGTGGGTTAAGCTATCAGTTTGTCACTTACCAAAAAGCTTAAGCTTGACAGTGACGACTCAGCGCACAGAAAAAACCACGTTATATAACGTGGTTTTTTATGCAGCTGTAGTTTTTTTATTTAGATATTGATGTTTTATTTTGATTGTTCTTGAGATTTGACCGCTGAGGCAACAGGTGGTGCGATATTTGGGGTGTCACCTGTTTTGGCTTTAATCTCTGCTTTGGCTTCAGCCGTTGAGGCATTACGCGCTTCAATGGTCGATGTTTTTGCAGTAGCCGTTGGTGCAGAAGATGGCGTCATAGAAGCATTGTCTGGGCTAGCAACCGTGGCGTTTGGACCTGTTGCGGTGTCTGCATTGGCAGTGGCGGTGGTGGTTTCACCCGCCGCAGGTGAGGTTGCCGCAGGCGTCGAACCCGCTGGTTTGGCAGCGGCAGCAGCAGATGCAGCGGCTTTGGCTTCTACTTCAGCATTGAGTTTTGCAACGTCAACGTGGTTACCAGCGGGGCGAACAATTGCTGAAATAAGGATTAATAAAACCACGCCTAGAAACGCTAAAACGCCAATTAAAGAATAACTAAGTTCTTTTTTGACATTGTTTTCCACGACTTCATGATGAGCCATCGTAAACCTCACTGTAAATCATTGGGGCAAGAGTTGTTGAATCTAAATAAATTCAAGTCTAATTTTTAACTATTATACGGAACTTTGTAACCATTATATACTAAATTTTTGCAATTGGTGACAAAACCTTACTGCATCTAAGGTTTTAACGTGTTTTACGAACCAGCCAACTAATCAGTAGCAATAGCGCTGCCAGTGCCAAGATAGGATAACTACCCCAGCGCATAAATGGCGTATTGCCAACGCGCGATTGGATCTCACCCCGTAGCACCGTGCGCTCAAAGGCTGGCGCTTTGGCAACAATATTGCCTTTATCATTGATGATTGCGGTCACGCCTGTATTGGTCGCGCGCATAAACCAGCGACCGGTTTCAATCGAGCGCATTTGCACCATTTGTAGATGCTGTAATGGACCTGCCGATGTGCCAAACCAGGCATCATTGGATACCGTCAATAAAAAGTCGGTATTTTTGGCATTGCGGCGGGTGGTATCAGGATAGGCGACTTCATAACAAATCGCCACGCCAACTGGGTGGTTTTTGACTTGCAAGGGTGCTTGGTGCGCAGACCCACTGCGAAAACTCATGGTACCGCTCATCAAGTTTGGTAATGCCCAATCTAACATACCTTCAAACGGGATATATTCGCCCACAGGTACCAAATTTTGTTTCTTGTATAAGCCTTTGGCATCGGCGCCCAAAGCAATCACACTGTTGTAAAATGGCTCGTATTTATCAACTTTTGGATCGTATTCATTGACATCCACATACGGAATACCAGTGAGCCATGCGGTATTGCTTTCGCGGGCTTGGGCAGCAATTTGGCTGATAAAGGGCATGGCGTCGGTCTGAAACATCGGAATCGACGACTCTGGCCATAAGATAATGTCCTGCCCCCATTCTGTTTTACTTAAACCTGCATAGATACCCAGCGTTTGGATTTGGTATTCTTGCAGCCATTTTAAGTCCTGCGGAATATTGCCTTGTACTAAGGAGACTTTCAGATTTGGTGTGCCTTTGGGGGTCGTCCATTGCGGGGCAATAAGCCACAGCGCCACGCTTGCCAGTAACATCAAAGACGAGGGAATTAAAAAACGGTATTTTTTTCGCGCCGCTTCCACTAAACTTGCTGAGACAAACACGGATACAAAGCTCAGCGCCAACACCCCAAAAATTGGGGCAAGGCTCGTCAGCCAAGGTTGCGCTGTATAAGCATAGCCCACAAATAGCCAAGGAAAACCTGTAAATAGCCAGGTTTTTAGCCACTCTTGTACCACCCATAATGACGCAAAGCTTAACGGCTGTTTTGCCACAAAGCGATTAAAAATGACCGCCAAGGCACCATGAAACAATCCCATCCCCAAGCCAACAAAACCAATCATCAGCAAGGCTAACAAGGTAGGGGTATCACCATAGGTATGAATCGAGGTAAACAACCAAAACGCGCCCACGCTCCACAATCCCATGCCATACATTTCACCAAGCCAAAACGCCCGCCAATTTGACATTGTGGGCAATAATAGCCAATACAGCACCAGTGGCGACAACAGTGCCACTAGCCAAAAATTGTAAGGCGCTAACGCAAAGATAAATACCGCACCCGCAAGCCAAGCCAGCACCAGTTTGGGTAACAGCGGCTGTTTGGTATTTGCAGATTTGGCACTATCGTGATGAGATTGTACAGAAAGTTGCTTTTTTAGGGACTGGGTAGTAAGACGCATTGGCGAGTATTGCCTTTAAGGTTAAACGGTTTTGCAAACATAAGTAATGGGACTAATCGTCGAGCTGATTATACCCTTTAACCAGTTCAATTTCTTGGATAAATCGACCATCTGCTGACAATACTGTCAAACGACAATCGTCAATAAAGACGGTTTGACCCAACACCTCATTGACTTCGCCAAGCTCTTGCATGACCAGTCCGCCCATACTAGTGACATCCTCACTATCAAAATGGGTACCTAGCTGTTCATTACAGTCTGAGACTGAGGTGATGGATTGCACAATCCATGTATCAGGCTGGTTAGGCACAGGCACTATATGGTTGATATCGGTATCTTCTTCGATGTCGTCATGCTCATCGATGATATCACCGACAATTTCCTCGAGTAAGTCTTCCATCGTCACCACGCCTGATGCCACCCCAAACTCATCGATGACGATTGCCATATGAATTTGATTTTTTTGAAATAGACGCAGCAGGTTGTCAGAACGCGCAGTTTCACTGATATAAATTGGCTGACGTACAATCGCTTCAAGATTAAAATGGTCAATATTTTGACCTTGCGCCTTGGCGACCAAAAACGGAATCAAATCTTTGGCAAGTAAGATACCCATCACTGTGTCTTTATTGTCATCGGTAAATACAGGATAACGCGAGTGGGCGGTTTCCATATAGAGCGACATGATGTCTTGCAAGTTTTGGTGCTGGGTGATGCCTGCAACGTGGCTGACAGGGGTCATGATTTCTCGCACTTGAATGGCGGGTAAATCTAGCACGCCCTCTAACATATCGACGGTGTCGGGCGCCAAAAATCGACGCGAATCATGTACCAATTTGACTAGTTCATCACGGGTTTCAGGGGCGGTGGATAGCCAGCGTTTCAGACCGCGTGACCAGCTACTGCCTTGTTGTTTGTTTGACAGGTGTGAACTCGAATTGTCGTCTGACATAGCCGACGAGACCCTCATATGGCGAAAGATTTTTTTACCTTACCTTAACCCCATGATGATTGCAATGGTATTTTTCTTAATTTTATTGTATTTATTGGCTGATTTTACTCACCCATCAGCTTGTTGAATGCTAGTAAAGCCTTGAATAAATAAGCACTATTGGCGAATCCAATGAATTACCCGTTCTTCTTGCTCTAGTTCAGAAACCTCTGTTTCGGACTGACAGCGTCCCGCCACGCTGATATTTTTTTGGCGCATCATGGTTTGTGTCACGGCGGCATCTTGGGTAAGTAATAAATGCCAGCTTGGTAGTGGTTGCCCGTAGTACAAGCGCTTGTAGGCGCAGCTTGCCGGTAGCCAGTACATCTCGCCAATGTTATCGATGGTTAGGCTGATGCAGTCGGGCACATAGTCGCGCCTTGTTGGATAATGCTGGCAAGCCCCTGTGTTACAATCAAGCAGTCGACAGGCAACATCACTGTATTCAACTTCATCGGTGTCATCGTCTTTAAATTTAATCAAACAACACGCCCCACAGCCATCGCACAAGGCTTCCCATTCAGCTTGGGTCAATTGTTCTAACGAAAATCGCTCCCAAAATTGCGGGCGTAAGGTAACAGATTGGCTCATTATGTTTTCAACTTTTGGCTTGTATAAAACAGTGACAGTATTATAACGGAAAATGCGATGATTTCAGTATACAGTAGTGCCTGTATTAACCGTTGCACTGACTTGCCACGCTTTGAGTAGCGTATGAATCCAGCGTTTTTATAACGCCAGTGTCTTATAACAATAGCAACCAATCATATCATTTACCATAACATAAGGATTTATGATGCCAATTCAAATTTTACAACTCGAATCTACCACCAGCGATGGCGTGGAGCTCAAAAGCTATGTCTGTCTACCAGAATCAGCGAGCCACGACAATCCTGCCCCAGCGATTTTGGTGGCGCCTGAATGGTGGGGCGTCGTTGAGCACCCACAAAAAGTCACTGAGCGTTTAGCCGAAGCGGGTTTTGCTGCCGTCGCCATGGATGTGTATGGCGAAGGTAAACTGACCACAGATGCCGCCCAAGCCAATGAATGGATGAGCCAAATGCTCGCTGACCAAGACATGTTGATGGCGCGCTGTAAACTCATTATGGATGACTTTACCGACCTCGAAGCCGTTGACACAAACCGTCTGGGCGCAATTGGTTTTTGCTTTGGCGGCAAAATCGCCTTAGACATGGCGCGTGAAGGCTTCCCGCTTAAAGCAGTGGCGACTTTCCACGGCAACCCTGCCCCAAAACAACCGGCACAAAAAGGCAAATTCACCGCCAAAGTATTGGTCGCACATGGTGAAGCCGATAGCATGGTGTCAATGGATGCGATTGAAGGGCTAAAAAAAGAGTTGGATAACGCCGATGTAGAGTACACAGTCGATGTATACGAAGGCGCCAAACACGGCTTTACCAATCCTAATGCTGACAAACGCGCCGAAGAAAATGGCGTGGATTTGGGCTATGATGCAGATGCGGCAAAAGCCAGCTGGGATGAAATGATTGCGTTTATGCAAGACAATCTTGTATAACATACAGCCGCTGCATCGTTAGCCCCAAAAGCAATATCCATCATGATATTGCTTTTTTTATGTCTACGTCTCAGTTTGAGTCCAGCTTTGTTAAGTCTGTTGTCAGTCACTATTGAATCCCAACTAGAAAGTCTTATATAGCTATCACGATAGTAACCCGATGGTGAATTTTGAACGCACATCCGAACACAAATCCCTCAACGATGCCAAGTCCCAATCAGCACTTAAGCCACAACCATACCCAAGCGCATACCGAAACGCAGCTTGATAGTTTTGCACCGCGTATTTTGACCTGGTTTGACCATAACGGGCGTCATGATTTGCCGTGGCAGCAGCATCAGCTTGACACGCCAGACCCCTATCCTGTGTGGTTATCTGAAATCATGCTACAGCAGACCCAAGTGGCGACGGTGATTCCTTATTTTGAGCGCTTTATGGCAAGTTTTCCCACGGTGCAGGATTTGGCAAACGCATCTTGGGAGCAAGTCGCTGAGCACTGGGCAGGACTGGGTTACTATGCACGTGCGCGCAATCTGCATAAAGGTGCCAAGCAGCTGGTGGATATCATCGAGCAAACTGGCAAATTTCCGCAAACGGTTGCCCACTGGGAGCAGATTTCAGGGGTAGGTAAATCTACGGCAGGTGCGATTGTGGCGATGGGTGTCAGAGCTGACCAATATGGCGGTGACAGAGGAGTGATTTGCGATGGTAATGTCAAACGTGTGCTGACCCGTTGGGCGGGTATTGACGGCGATATCACCAAAACTGCCACAACCAAAGCGCTTTGGCAACTTGCCGAGCGCCTAACACCGACCCGTGACAGTGGGCACTATGCGCAAGCGATGATGGATATAGGGGCGACGCTATGTACCAAAGCCAAACCTGCCTGCCTACTGTGTCCCGTGCAAGCCGACTGCGTGGCAAATGCCCAAGGTAAGCAAAGTTTTTATCCGGTAAAAAGTAAAAAATCCCCCAATCCGTCTAAGTTTTCGCTAGCGTTAAAGCTGGTTTGCGATGACAAAACCTTGTGGCTACAACGTCCTGACAATGGGATTTGGGGTGGACTGTGGTGTTTACCATTGGCATTTGTCAAAAAACAATCGGGCGAAAAAAACCCAGGTGCGCCGCTACTGGCAACCTGGCAGCAAGAGGCGACGTTTGAAGCAGAATACAACACCGCTGAGCAGATTATTTTTGAGTTCTTACAAGCTGAGCAACTGCTAAATATCCAGCAGGTTAACTTAGATAGCCCTGATACTGTCAAACATAGCCTTACCCATTTTCATTGGTTTTTGACCCCGCTCACCATGACGCTGACGATAGAGCAGGGTATGCGGCTGACGCAAACACTGCAACAAGCGCTGCAAACGCTATCATGGGTAGATGATTCAGCGCAAAACAGCTTAGCCAAACCAAAAGCCATGCAGCTATTGACAAGGGGTTAATGCGTGTAAAATCGTCGCAGGCATTAAATCAGGGATGATGGTTATGTTAAGATTGGCCTGCTGTAATAACATTTGCTCTGCAATACGCGACTGCAATACCAAATAATAACAGCTGGCAGCCATTTCAGTGTTTGCTGTTAGTTGTTGCCAATTTTGCCAGGCGGTCAAACTTGAGATGAGTACAACGATGGGTTGGTTATGGGTCTGCGTTTGCTGCCAAACCGCGAATGCTTGGGTGGTTGCGCTTGGTAAAATCCGTTGGTACAAGTTTAGCAAATGCACTTGCACACCTTTTACCGCCAATGTATCTGCCAATAATTCTCGTCCGCCGATGCCGCGCCATACCTGCAAATAATCGCCTTTACCAAGCGCTTGGATTACCGGCAAATTTAATAGCCCTTCATTGTTTTGCGCGCGTTTTTCATCAGGAAAAATAATGGTAGGTGGTGGCAACTCTGTGAGCTGCTGCCAGGTCTGGTTAAAGTAATTCGCGGTTTTGTCACCCACCGCCACCCATGTAATCTTTTTGGACAATTCAGTTAGCTTGACCAAGGTGGCAAGCCTCGCTAAGCCATACTTTACTGCCGCTTCACTGACTAGCACCACCACTTGATAATGGTCAATCGATTGTAAAACTGCTGTCTCTGTCACTGTCAACGGCTTTTCTACCAATGCCAACAGCGGCAGCTCAGTCACTGTAACGCCATGGTGGCGCAAAAATAGGCTTAGCATCTTGGCTCGCTGATCAGGTCTGGTATTGATAAATTGCATGGCTATGCGTATCATTCAATATCAGTGGTCTTGATAAATCTGCGCCAAGATTTTGTCCGCACCTTGTGCAATGAGCGCTTCAGCCACCACCACGCCCATGGCTTCAGCAATTTGCTCAGACTCCCGTACGTCATCAACTAACGCGTTATGATGCTCGGCTTTTAACAAGGTTTTACCATCCACACTGCCGACACGACCCTGTAAATAAATTTGTCCATCTTGAATGGTAGCAAAGCCTGCAATCGGTACTTGGCAACCACCCTGTAAATGACGATTCATGGCGCGTTCTGCCATCACGCATAGACGGCTTGGCTCGTCATTGAGCGGTTTTAATAGTGCCAGCACATCGGCATCATCACTTCGGCATTCAATGGCAAGCGCACCTTGTCCGACCGCGGGCAGACTGATATGCGTATCAAGTTCATGGCGAATACGATCGGTAAGCCCCAAACGCGTCAAGCCACTGGTTGCCAAAATAATGGCATCATACTCACCTGCATCTAGCTTGGCTAAGCGCGTGCCTACATTGCCGCGTAGGCTGATAATCTCTAAGTCAGGACGATATTGCTGGATTTGGCATTGACGCCGTAAACTTGATGTACCAAGTTTAGCGCCTTGTGGCAACGCATCTATACTTTCATAGTGATTTGATATAAACGCATCGGTTGGCTGCTCACGCTCACAATATGCGCCAAGCGTCAGACCTTCAGGGAGCACCATGGGTACGTCTTTGAGCGAATGCACGGCGATATCGGCACGTTTTTCATATAAGGCTTGCTCAAGCTCTTTGACAAATAAGCCTTTGCCGCCGATTTTGGCCAGCGGGGTATCTAGGATTTTGTCGCCTTGGGTGACCATCGGTACTAGATTGACGGTCAGGCTTGGGTACAGCGCTTGCAACCGCGCTTGGATGTGTTCGGCTTGCCACAATGCAAGCGGGCTTTGGCGAGTGGCGATATTTAAAGTGGTTAACGTAGTCATAGCAGTATCTTTTTTAGCATTCGATAAAAATGCCTAACTCTCTAAGCTAGGCATTTGTCAGATGGGTATCTGTCATTAATTCAGCGAGTTAGGCAACAGTATAGCAAAATGTCAGGATAATTTCTCTGGCTGCTCGCTAAAGCATACGGAAACATGCGAAAGACGACACTACATACACTACATTGATTGGATTTTATCGCGTAGTAATGGCAAATGACGGCGGCTGATGGCAAGTTTGTCGGACAAGCCTTTGAAACACACTTGGTACTGGCCTTGGTCAATCGCTTCAAGCATTTCTAGGTAGTTAAGATTGATTAATGCATTGCGATGGATACGAAAGAACGCATCACCAAATTCTTGTTCAAGCTCTTTGAGCGTTTCATCAATTAAAACCGTGCCACCTTTATGACGGATTTGCACGTATTTTTGGTCGGCTGTAAAATAATAGATATCTTGCAGCGCAATCAGCTCCACCCCGCGATGGGTACGCGCCGCAATATGCTGACGATTTGACTGTGCTAGCGGATCTTCTAATCGACTGATTTCATTGAGCTGTGCATTACTAAGCAATGACGCTCTCGATAGTACCTGTAACAATTCTTCTTTGTTGGCAGGCTTTAACAAATAGCCAACCGCGTGTGCTTTGAATGCGGCAATCGCGTAATGGTCATACGCGGTCACAAAAATAATGGCGGGCGCATTATTAAGCTCATTGAGCTCTTGGGCGCAGCGGATACCATCCATTCCTGGCATCCGAATGTCTAACAAAATTACATCGGGTGCGAGTTCTTTGACTTTTGCAATGGCCTCCATACAGGTGGCTGCCAGGGCAATTACCTCATGTCCCTCTTCTCTTACGATACGTGCCAACCTCTCTCGGGCTAGTGGCTCATCGTCACAGATCACAATTCTCACTGTTTACTCCTTTGCTCCTTTGAGGTCAAAAACACATGCCTTTAACCCTACAAATCTTACTTACTTCAAAATCTTATGCCAAATCCAACACAACCTCTTTGTGAGCAATCAAACCCTTATAAAATAGCGCTTAACTGATTAGATAAACTAATAAACGCATTTTATTAAGTAGATGCTAATATATCATAGTTTGTTAAATAAAATGTAAAATGCCGCGTTAGATTGGTGACTTTTTTATGCCAATTCCGACTAACAACATAAATGGGCTAAAAAGCTGCGACATCTTTGAGGGGATAGCGAATTTGAGTGATTAGCAATTGACCAGATAATTCAAAGTGAATACTGGCTTCATGACCAAAATACTGACGCAAAATTGCCACTTGGCTATTAAACTGCAGTTTTTGGCGAATATCTTGACAAATCAGCTGATACGTCGTTGCCGGTAGCTCAATTTCGATATCAATTTTGGCAACATCGTTTTGCCAATCGATACTAATAATAATGTGAATGGGGTCGGTACTGTTTTCAACAATCAGTACGATCAGTTTTTCAATCACTATTTGTAGCGATAACGAGGTAATCACCATGTCATAGAGCAAATCTTCATCGGGCAGATGCCAGGTTACCTTCAGCTTTTTATCAAAACGGTATTTTTCGATGCTCAAATAGCTTTCGCATAGCTCCATCTCATCAAGTAGCGCAATCTCACGCGTCTCATCAAAGCTCACCCGATACAGATTTGAGATATGACAAATCATTCTCTCTGCTTCATACGCATCGGTTTCTATCAGATATTGCATAGTATTGAGTAGATTAAAGAAAAAATGCGGGGTGATACGCGCCTTTAACTGCTCGTTTTGCTCGATGAGTTTCTGTTGGTTACGCAGTTCAGCGCGGCGAATATTTTGGTACTGTATCTCAAAAAAGGTGAGCAGCACCGCTATCATCAAAAAGGCACATAAAGTATTCACCAGGGTTTCTAGTATCAGCGTATTTAAACTGACTTCATAGCCCAGTGTGAAAAATAACAGCAACCGACCTAGCAAACTCAGTACCGGCACGATAATAAACGAAGTCGATAGCAGATAGCCGGTGATTTGTTTTGAGCGCCAATTAAATTCTCTGAATTTTTTGGCAGAATTCGCCAAAAAAACCATTTCACCCGTCACAACTAAGCTAGTAATCACCACCGTTTCAATGCTATGGCGGATAATCAAACTGATATCATGGGTAAAAGTTAACAGCGTTACAATCGAAACCAGTGAATAAAACGCGATATAGCTTGCCCACAGTTTGATGGTCTGTTTTTCGCTCATATTGGGCAGGAAAAAGGTGCTGGTGAGCGGCTCTTTAATCCGCTTGAGTGAAATTTGTGAGGCATCCTCAGTTTTTGCTATACTAGCCCTAGATTTTGCAGAGGGAAATAACAGCTCCAGCAATCTCATTGTTTTTATTCCTTTCACACTTACACAAAAAATGGACGTATTATGAGCAATCAAATTTCCGCTGATTCTAGCACATCTAGTATGTGGGGGGGACGTTTTAGCGAAGCCACCGACAGTTTTGTCGCTGAATTTACCGCGTCTGTCGGATTTGACCAACGTTTTGCCAATCAAGACATCGCAGGCTCGATTGCTCATGCCACCATGCTGGCCAAAGCAGGTATTATTACCGAGGCGGAAAAAGACCAAATCGTTGGCGGTTTAACCCAAATCAAACAAGAAATCGCCGATGGTAAATTTGCGTGGTCGGTGGCGCTTGAAGACGTGCACATGAATGTGGAGTCTCGTCTGACCGCTATTATTGGTGATGTCGGCAAAAAACTACATACAGGGCGTAGCCGTAATGACCAAGTTGCGACCGATATTCGTTTATATCTGCGTGACCAAACCGATATTATTTTAGGATTGTTAAAACGTCTACAAACGGGCTTACTTGATTTGGCAAGCGAGCATACCGACACTATCATGCCAGGCTTTACCCATCTGCAGACCGCGCAGCCTGTCAGTTTTGGTCATCATGTGATGGCGTGGTTTGAGATGCTAATGCGTGATAGCGAACGCTTGATTGATGGTCGAAAACGTATCAACCAAATGCCATTAGGCGCCGCAGCGCTAGCAGGTACGACTTATCCGATTGAGCGCGAATTTACTGCCGAGCTATTAGGCTTTGAAGGGATTTGTCAAAACTCATTAGATGCGGTATCCGACCGTGATTTTGCGATTGAATTTGCCAGTAGCGCAAGCCTGTTAATGATGCACTTGTCACGTATGAGTGAAGAAATCATCTTGTGGATGTCAGCGCAATTTGGGTTTGTGGTCGTCCCCGATCGTTTTTGCACGGGCTCATCGATTATGCCACAAAAGAAAAACCCCGATGTGCCAGAGCTGGTACGGGGTAAAGCTGCACGCGTGTTTGGCGATATGATTACCCTATTGACCTTGATGAAAAACCAACCGCTGGCTTACAACAAAGATAACCAAGAAGATAAAGAGCCGCTATTTGACGTGGTAGATACTGTAACCGGCTCACTACTTGCCTTTGCTGATATGCTGCCAAACTTGATTCCAAACAAAGAAAATATGCGTGCCGCGACCATGAAAGGGTATGCGACCGCCACCGATTTGGCGGATTATCTAGTGCGTAAAGGCTTAGCCTTCCGCGACGCGCATGAAGTAGTGGGTAAAGCAGTAGCGTTAGGTGTGCAAAAAGGCGTAGATTTGAGTGAATTATCACTCGATGAGCTTCAAAGCTTTAGCGACTTGATTGGTGAGGACGTATTTGAATATCTGACCCTTGAAGGTTCGCTCAATGCCCGTAACCATATTGGTGGTACAGCCCCAAATCAAGTCAAAATGGCGATTGAGCGTGGGCGTGAGCGTATCGAACAATTAGGTCATTAATATGCCAAAACTGTTCTCGTATGGCACATTACAACAAGAAAATGTACAGCTTGCCACCTTTGGGCGTACACTGGTAGGTAGTAAAGACCAACTCATTGGCTACCAGTTGGGTGAAATCGAAATCACTGATGACGATGTGGTCGCCAAAAGTGGCAAACGTTTTCATCCGATACTACTTAAAACCAATAACCCAACCGACAAAGTGGCAGGTGTGATTTTTGAGATTACCGAGGATGAGCTTGCCCAAGCCGACCGCTACGAAGTCGATGCCTACGCACGAGTAGAAGGTCACTTTGACAGTGGTGCTACTGCTTGGATTTATGCCGATGCTAGCGACACAGCCTAGCAACTATTAAAAGGATAACAAATGGAAACTTATAACCCCGCTGACCACATGGTCATGTGCCGTAAATACAAACAAAAGCTACCCAAAATGCCAAAACCACCGTTCCCAAACAAGCTTGGCGAAGAATTGCAAAACACCGTGTCAGCCAAGGCGTGGAACGAATGGCTAGAGCACCAAACCATGCTCATCAATGAAAATCACTTGAGCATGATTGACCCAGAAGCCAAAAAATTTATTACCGAGCAGCGCAATAAATTTTTGGATAATGAAGACTATGAACGCCCAAAAGGCTGGACAGCGCAAAAATAACCTTTAGCATGTATTCAACAAGTCTTTGACAAGGATTTTCAATGTCTCAATCGATTGAAACTATTGACCAAAAAACACGCTTAAAATCTATTTTAGGCGGGTCAGCGGGTAACATGGTCGAATGGTACGACTGGTATGCGTATGCAGCTTTTACCTTATATTTTGCCCCTGTATTTTTTCCAAAAGGCAACCAAACGGCTCAATTGCTGAGTGCCGCAGCGATTTTTGCGGTGGGCTTTGTCATGCGACCGATCGGTGCATGGATAATGGGCGTTTATGCGGATAAGAAAGGTCGTAAAGCAGGTCTTACGCTATCAGTAACATTAATGTGCTTAGGCTCATTGATGATTGCGGTTACCCCAAGTTATGACAGTATTGGGATTTTCGCCCCAATACTGTTGGTGACTGCTCGTTTAATTCAAGGTATCAGTGTTGGTGGCGAATATGGGGCTAGCGCCACTTACCTTAGCGAGATGGCGGGTAAAGATAGACGCGGATTTTTCTCTAGTTTTCAATATGTTACGCTGATTTCTGGGCAGTTAACAGCGCTGGTACTTCTGATTATTCTACAGCAAGTTTTAACCCCTGCTGAACTCAAAGCTTGGGGTTGGCGGATTCCGTTTGTCATTGGTGCTTTGTTGGCGTTTTTTGTATTTTATATTCGCCGTGGCTTGCTTGAGACGGAATCCTTTAATAAAGTTGATACCAGTAGTTCGCAAAAAAAATCCGGCGCATTGGCTTTATTTAAAGAACACCCGAAAGCGGCATTTACGGTCATTGGATTGACGGCAGGCGGTACATTGGCATTTTATGCTTACACCACTTATTTGCAAAAATTCTTGGTCAACACGTCAGGGTTTAGTAAAGAGTCGGCTACCCAAATCACCGCTATTGCGTTATTTATTTTTATGCTCTTGCAACCTGTCGCTGGGGCATTATCCGATAGAATCGGGCGTAAACCGCTGATGATAGGATTTGGTGTGATGGGGGTGTTATTTACTTACTTTATTTTTAGCACCTTAGCAGGCACGACAGACCCGTGGATGGCGTTTGCGTTATGTTTGTTTGGTTTGATAATTGTCACAGGCTATACGTCAATTAATGCAGTCGTTAAAGCTGAAATGTTCCCTGCGCATATTCGTGCGTTGGGCGTGGCGTTACCCTATGCGATTGCCAATACTTTGTTTGGCGGTACAGCCGAGTATGTGGCATTGTCCTTCAAGCAAGCAGGCCATGAAGAATGGTTTTTCTTATATGTGACGATTATGATTGGGATTTCATTGATTGTTTATACTCGTATGAAAGATACCAAAGAGCATAGCTTAATTAATCATGACTAGCCCACCCATAAAAGGCTAAAGTTAGCTAACAAAAAACCCCAAATAGATTTATTTGGGGTTTTTGCTTTTTTGGTGTTGATTAAACCATGACAATCAAAGTTTAACCCATTTAGGCAAATAATAAATAACGCAGTTAAAGCCTTAAGCTTGCGCTTCTTCTTTACGCACTGACAGTTTTTCACGGATACGTGCTGATTTACCAGAACGGTCACGTAGGTAGTAAAGTTTGGCACGGCGTACATCACCACGACGTTTTACTTCAATCTTTGCAATTTGTGGTGAATGGGTTTGGAACGCACGTTCAACACCTACACCACTAGAGATTTTACGTACGGTAAACGCAGAGTTTAAGCCGCGGTTACGTTTAGCGATAACAACACCTTCAAATGCTTGTAGACGCTCACGGTCGCCTTCACGCACTTTTACTTGTACGACAACAGTGTCACCAGGACCAAAACTTGGTACGTCTTGCTTAAGCTGGCTATTTTCGATTTGTTGAACCAAAGGATGTTTGTTACTCATGAGATTTTCTCCTCTCACTGGGGACAGAGGCTAAGCTGACTAAGGTTAGTTGATGTCAGCAAATGCGCATACTCCCCGCTAATTTTATGTGCCTTGATAGCAATCGACACGATTAGGGCATCCGTCAAGTGGATGAATCTGGGTTGCTGTCTTTAGCAGATTGCGCTGCTTCTTTCAGCCATTTTTGTTGCTGTTTGGTTGGCACAAAGGCTTGCCACAAATCAGGACGTCTTAACTGGGTGCGTGTTGCCTGCTGAATAAATCGCCACTTGGCGATGTTGGCATGATGCCCTGACAACAGCACGTCAGGCACTTTCATCCCTTGATATTCAGTCGGTTTGGTATATTGTGGACAATCTAGCAAGCCATCCACGAAGGAGTCTTGCTGCGCCGATAAATCATCGCCCATCACATTGGGCAAACGGCGTATCACACTATCCATCAACACCATCGCGGGCAATTCACCGCCTGTCAACACGTAATCACCAATTGAGCATTCGATATCGACAGACTGACTCAGTAGTCTTTCATCGATGCCTTCATAACGACCGCATAATAAAATCAAGCCGTCATATTGGCAAAAATCAAGCACCCTGCTTTCGCTCAGTGTCTTGCCTTGTGGCGATAAATACACCACAGGACAGCTTTTACCACGCGCATTGGCTTGCGTTTTGGCGTAGTCGATGGCTTTTTGTAACGGCTCTGCCATCATTACCATGCCAGGACCCCCACCAAACGGACGCTCATCGATACGCCGATAATTGTCTGTGGTAAAGTCTCTGGGGTTAATCAGCAAGATTTCCGCTTGCTTGCGAGCCATCGCCCGCCCAGTGATGCCAAAATCAGTAATACTAGCAAACATTTCGGGCAAAATGGTTATTACCGCAAAAAACATACGCTACACTCACTTTAGCTTGACATTAACAACGCCTTGTTAATTGACAACTCCCATCGAATAAATGCTAGGTCCCCGTCAGGGACGTACACGCAAATGTTAATCATCAATGTTAGTTATCAACGTTTAATAATCACTGCCCCAATCGACCATCAGGGTTTGCTTGGCTAAATTCACCTCGCCAATGGTCTGTTTGTGCCAAGGAATCAGTCGTTCTTCGCCATCCACACTATCAGCAGTCGGCTCGACTACCATAATGGCATGAGCCCCTGTTTCAAACAGCTCTTTTACACGTCCTAAAATGACATTTTCTGACTGGCTAATCACCGTCAAACCAATCAAATCTGACCAATAATATTCGTCTTCTGCAAGCTCGGACAGATTGTTTTTTTCTGCCCAAAGGCTCACGCCAAACATAGTTTCTGCGATATTGCGGTCGGGTACTTCGTTAAGTTGTACCACGTAGCCTTTACCTTGTTGTCGCCAGTTTTTTACCGTTAAGGTCTTTTGACCCATGGCAGTATTGATGACCCAAGGCTGCATATGAAATATCGCTTCACGGTCTTCAGTAAAGCTAAATACCCATAGCCAGCCATGAATGCCATAAGGCTTTTTTAGCTCGCCGATTTTAAATAGCGATGCGTTAGCCTCATTGGTATGCAAGTCTGTCGGTTGTTTTGCCATATTAAAGTCCGCTCTACTTAATTTTTATAAAAAATTAAGCAGTTGCTTGTGCTTTGCTAGCTGCTTTAAATAAAGCGGCAACACGGTCAGAAGGTTGTGCACCTTTGTTGATCCATGCTTGGTAAGCGTCAGCGTTGATGCGTAGTGGCACTTCTTGACCTTGCGCTAGTGGGTTAAAGAACCCGATGTTTTCGATGTAACGACCGTCACGGGCATTGCGTGAGTCGGTTACCACGATTTGATAAAATGGGCGTTTTTTCGCACCACCGCGTTGTAAACGGATAACTACCATAATGTTCTCTCTGTGAATGCAATCAATTGAATCTAGTTCAGTGGTTAGAGCCTAAAAGACCCAAACAATTGAAAAAACGGCATAAATACAGTTTTAGCAAAGTTTAGGTACACCAAAAAGGGCAATAGTTTAGCATATTTTTATCAAAATCAATAGCTTTTTGGGGTAAATTTTGACTTTTTATATTTAGCGCAAGTTTAATCACATTGAAGCGATAGCATCATTCACAAGTCGATAAAACCAGTCCATAAAACCAATGCATAAAAAAAAGACGCTTATTTGCGCCTTTTTTACAATTTAATAGCCGATTATCGTATTATCTTATCATCGTTTCAATCAGCACATACACCCCTGCCCCGACCAGATAGCCAATCAGTGCAAGCCAAGTGATTTTTTTCATGTACCACATAAACGGGATTTTCTCCATACCCATCGCTGCCACGCCCGCGGCTGAGCCGATAATCAAACAGCTGCCGCCTGTCCCCGCACAATAAGCTAAAAACTCCCAAAACATGCCATCTTGACGAAACAGCTCAAGGCGCGCGGCTTCAGCTGCCGCCGCTTGCGCGATACTGGCATCGGTGGTCAGCGGATACATATTCATTGCCCCTGCTACCAGAGGCACGTTGTCCACGATTGAGGATAATAAGCCAATCATGACATTGATGACATACACATTGCCAAAAGTGGCATCCAGCCATTTTGCTACGTCACCGAGTATGCCCGCAGTGGCAAGCGCTGCCACCGCCAATAAAATACCGAGGAAAAATAAAATACTGGGAATATCGATACGGCTTAATACGCCTTCAACCCCGATACGCTCACGGATATAATTATCTTGGTGACGGTGCATGATTTCAGTGACCATCCACAGTACTGCCAAGCCAAATAACACGCCGACATAAGGGGGCAAATGGGTAAGGGTTTTAAAAATTGGCACAAATGCCAATGCCCCCAACCCCAGCAGTAACACTGTCATGCGCGTTTTTTGACTAATGCTATCTTGGGCGTTTGATTTGATGGTAGCACGTAAGCTTTCGATACGCTGCTCTATAGGCATACTAGCCAATTCACTGTCAGATTCTTGTCCGCTTGGCAGTATAGGCGCGGTCACGGTTTGACCCTTTAGCTGCATCATCACCAAACCCATGGGGATTAACGTACATACGATACTTGGGATAAACACATTTGCCATAATGCCCGTTGCGGTAATCTGCCCGCCAATCCATAGCATGGTGGTGGTAACATCACCCACAGGTGACCAAGCGCCGCCTGCATTGGCCGCAATCACAATAAGACCTGCAAAATACCATCGCATTTTTTGGTCATCGATGATTTTTGACACCAGTGATACCATCACAATGGTGGTGGTTAAGTTATCGAGTAACGATGAGAGAAAAAAGGTGATAATCGTAATAATGGCGAGTAGCTTACTGGCATTTTTGGTATGGATTTTATCGGTAATCACTCGAAAGCCATCATGCGCATCAATCAGCTCAACAATCGCCATCGCCCCCATCAAGAAGAACAAAATCTCGGCAATTTCTGCCAAATGCTCACGTAACTGCTCGCCGACAAAATGCAAAGAATCTTGATGATTGGCAAGACTGGCGGTCACTGAATGGTTGGCAACAAGCGTATCGATACCAAAGCTCAGCAGTACCCATAACGCAATCGCAGTCAGTAGCGCGCTGGCAGCTTTGTTGACATGGATGTTGTGCTCAAAGGCAATCGCCATGTACCCTAATATAAAAATCCCTGCTATCACCACGTATAACATTATCGCTACCCCTGTTATGCTAATACCCACATGCAAAATATCTTAACCTTATTTGGCATTATACGGTAAAATTATCGCCAAATTCTAGCGACACGCATTTTGACTAACCTAGCTCAACTTTGCGCCAACTGACAACAGGACAACCCCATGACGACGTTATCAACTACGCCAACTTTAATTATCCCTGCCATTGACCTCAAAGACGGCAAATGTGTCCGCCTAAAACAGGGGCGTATGGAAGACGATACCGTATTTAGTGACGACCCTGTCGCAATGGCAAGCCGCTGGGTAAAAGAAGGCGCTCGACGCCTGCATTTGGTGGATTTAAACGGTGCTTTCGATGGCGTGCCTGTGCATAAAGACGTCGTCACCGCGATTGCCAAAGCCTATCCAAATTTACCCATTCAACTCGGTGGCGGTATCCGTAGCCTTGACACCATCCGTCATTATCTAGAAGCAGGTTTGACCTATATTATTATCGGTACCAAAGCGGTCGAACAACCTGAATTTGTTGAACAGGCGTGTCAAGAATTTGCCGGTCATATCATTGTGGGTATTGATGCCAAAGACGGTATGGTAGCGACGCACGGCTGGGCAAATGTCACCAATGTCAAAGCAGTGGATTTGGCAAAACGCTTTGCCGATGCAGGCGTATCTTCTATCGTCTATACTGATATTGCGCGTGATGGCATGATGCAAGGCGTCAATGTCGAGCAAACGGTCAACTTGGCAAAAGAAGGCGGTATTCCGGTGATTGCCTCTGGTGGGGTGACGGATTTACAAGACATCGAAAACCTAAAACCCTACAGTGATTATCTAGAAGGCATCATTACAGGTCGTGCCATTTATGAAGGCACTCTCGATATTGCTGCGGCGCAGGCGCTTCTCGATAGCTAGCAGGCGCTACTCGATAGCTAAATGATATTTAATTCGCTATATGGCGGAAGGTCAGATTAATTCTACCTTCCGTTACTTTTTTGGTCTTAGGCAGGCTGTGCAGCCAATGGCGCTGGGTCTGTCCGCGCATGACAATTAGCTGTCCATTTTGCAAGGGAATCTCGACTTTTTCCTTGGTGATGCGGTGCTTAAATACAAATTTACGGGTTGCCCCTAATGAAACAGACGCGATAATGGGTTCATTGCCCAGTTCGCTTTCATTATCGGCATGGTAGCCCATACCATCATCGCCTGTGGGGTAATAATTAAACAAACAGGCGTTAAAATTTGCGCTCATCTGTTGCTCAGCCAGTAGCAATTCTATGTGCTGTTTTAATGCCAAAACATCCGCAGTCCAAGGTGTTGCCGTCTTGCGTTGTCCAGAATAGTGATAATCGTTTTCACTCATCCACACGATTTGGCGGTGGGTGACATGGGTTTTGCCAAAAATTGTGACAACGTCATGCTGCCAAGGTAACTGCGTTAAAAAATGCCGATAAAGCGCATTGGGCTCATAAGCGGGGCTGTCAAAAACCTGCCCAAAATCATTGACAATGCCATCGTAGGGCAACAAATTCTCGTTGGGATTGGCGGCAAATAAACTCATGTTAGCTTGTCAACTTCAGCTTTTGAAAAATGAGCTTGGCGCATAATTCTGGTGCTTCAAGTGGCAGTAAATGTCCATAGTCATTGAGCACCGTCATTTGCTCCTTGGGCACGAATGTATCCCACATTTGACGTACTTGTTGACTGATAAACATCGACGGCTTACCGATAATTAACTGCACAGGCACTTTGTTGTCGGCAAGAAGCTGTTGTAACGGTTTCATAATCAGCGGTGTACCAAAATAATTGGCGAGTTCTTGCTTGGGTGAAAAACGTAGCGTGAGTTCAGCCTGCTCACCTGCCTCTAAACTATTTTTGGCATAGGTTAAAAGGTGTTCATCGGTGATACGTTTGTATGCTTTATGACGGCGAAGAAATTGATAATACGCATCCACACTGTGCCAGTTGGCTTGTTTGACTTGGGTACTTTTAAAGGGTTCTCGGGTCATTTTCACCATGCGTGGCACTAGGCTATAAAGCTTGCCTTGCTGGTTGGTAAAGGTAACAGGCTCAAGCAAGTAAAGCGCGCTAAACAAGTCCGGGCGTTTGGCAGCTGCCATGGTGGTGGCAGTTGCCCCTTGTGAATGCCCGATACCGATGACGGGCTTGCCGTCTCGCTCTGCTAGGGTCGCTTGCAAGAACTCAATCAAGACATCCGCATCTTGTTCCCGCGTCAGCGCGTTTTCAGTCGGTTTATCGTACCATTCCCCCCGCATGGTTAGCGCGGTGATATTAAGATGTTGCGCTAAGTCGCTCAAGAGTGGCTCGTACACGCCTAAGGCAAAGCCGTTACCGCCGTAAAAATGGGCAGTCTGGCTGGCGGTGGGGGTTTTGATGTTATAGTATTTGGCGTTTTTGCCATTTAGATTGATGCGTTGTTCTTCCATGCCAATTGTCCTAATTAATCACTTAATCACTTAGTCACTTGATTATAAGACCCAGTGAAAAGTTATGACTACCCCTTTTGTGACTTGCCATTCACCCCTGCCATTGGGTTATATCAAATCTAGCGTAAGTTAGCCGTACCTTTATTTAATCATCTTCCCCCAAAAACCCGCCACTTTGTCTTGCCCATAATTTGGCGTACACACCATTTTGAGCCAATAGCTGGGCATGGCTACCTTGCTCGACGATTTGCCCTCTATCCATCACCACCAATCTATCCATCGACGCAATCGTCGATAATCGGTGAGCAATCGCAATCACGGTCTTGCCTGCCATCATATCGTTAAGGCTGTCAGTGATGGCGTATTCCACTTCGCTATCGAGTGCTGAGGTCGCTTCATCCAGCAGCAGAATCGGCGCATTTTTGAGCATCACACGGGCGATGGCGATGCGCTGGCGTTGTCCACCCGAGAGTTTGACCCCTCGTTCACCGACTTGGGTATCCAAGCCGACATTGCCTTTGGCATCGCTTAAATGTTGGATAAACTCCCACGCATGCGCTTGTTTGGCGGCGCTGATGATTTGCTCATCGGTGGCATCTGGGCGACCATAGGCAATATTTTCTCGCACGGTGCGGTGCAGTAGTGAGGTATCTTGGGTGACCATGCCGATTTGTTGGCGTAAGCTCTCTTGGGTGACATCGCTGATGTTTTGATTGTCAATCAAAATCGCGCCACCGTCGACATCATAGAAACGCAGTAGCAAATTCACCAAGGTTGATTTACCTGCCCCAGAGCGTCCCACTAGACCGATTTTTTCACCTGCCTTAATTTCAAGGTTAAAATCATCGAGTAGTTTTTGCTTGGCATCGGTGTCATTGGTTTTATTGCCACTGCGACCATAATTAAAATCGACATGGCTAAAGTTGATTTCGCCTTGCGTGATGAGTAAATCCCTAGCATTCGGCTTATCTACCACGGTATGCGGTTTTGACAAGGTTTTCATGCCGTCCTGCACGGTACCGATATTCTCAAACAATGCCGCCGTTTGCCACATTATCCAGTGGGTCAAGCCGTTAAGACGCATCGCCATCGCAGTCGCTGCCGCAATCGCTCCCACGCTCAAGCCGTTGTAATACCACAGGTACAAACCGAGGGCTACCGTAGTACCGACCAATACCACATTAATCAAATGATTGACCAGTTCAAGGCGGGACACCCAGCGCATTTGGTCATGCACCGTATCCAAAAACTGGCTCATCGCATCTTTGGCATAAGTTAGCTCACGGCGAGAGTGGCTAAATAATTTTACCGTCGTGATATTGGCATACGCATCCGTAATCCGCCCTGTCATCAAGGCACGCGCATCGGCTTGGCGACTGGCAGAGTTTTTAAGCTTGGGGATAAAATACGCCACAGTGGCAAAGAACATCACCATCCATAACAGAAATGGGATGAGTAACCAACCATCAAGGTGAAATAAAATAATGCCACTACTGACAAAATACACCAATACATACACCAGCATATCGGCAATGGTCATAATGGTATCGCGCACCGCAAGCGCGGTTTGCATCACCTTGGCAGATACCCGCCCGGAAAACTCGTCTTGATAAAACTGCATGGATTGACCGAGCATTTGACGGTGAAAACGCCAGCGCATCTGCATCGGGAACACGCCTTGCAAGGTCTGAAAATGAATCAGCGAACTTAACCCAACCAAAATCGGGCTGACCACCAACACGGCCGCCATCATTAGCAAACTATCGCCTTTTTCTGCCCACAGATTAGCGGGCGTATAAGCACCCAGCCAGTTGACGATATCGCCAATCCACTTATAAAGTAGCGACTCATACACGCCTATCAAGCCTGTCAAGAACATGAAGGCAAAAATCCAACCACGCAGACCCTTGGTACACGCCCACAGAAACTTCAGAAAATTATCCGTCGGTAGGTTGTAATTGTCTTCTGGATAGACTTCCAGACGATTTTCAAAAAAACGAAATAAACCCATAATTGATTATCAGTAGTTTAAAATTATCTGTGTTATTTTAGCAGATATTGAGGATTGATAGCAGGGTTGCCGACGGCTAGCTACAATCCTTTACATACAAGTAAACAATTTTCAACTTAATCCTAAGAGGTAGTTATCAAAACTTTTTTATCGCCATAAAAAAGCCATTATTCTAGAATAATGGCTTTTTTTGAGGCTTTTTTTGAAGCTTAGTCAACCGCTACAATATTGGGTAAAAGTGCTAAAATAAAGCAATACAAATGATATTTTTATGAAGCCTTATAAAGTTTGTGCGATAGATTGATGATAAGGCAAATTTACTGCGGTTAATTCGCCTTTTTTTATCCACTAATCAAACCGATAAATATCCATACCCAGATTGTAGTGAGCAAAGCTTTCATGCACCACCGACATCACATCCCCTGCGCCCCGCGCAAAAAATACAGGCAGTAAATGCTCGGGCGTTGGGTGATTGTGGCGCGCCAAGCTATGCGTCTGCCAATCAAACATCGTTTTGTCATTGGCTTTTAGCTGATCTATTATCCAGTATTTAAAGGTTTTGGCTTGCGGCTCAATCTGTTGGCTGTTAAAACGCACGCCATACAAGTTATGGGTAATACTGCCCGATGCCACAATCAACACCCCTTGTTGCCGTAGCGGCGCAAACAACTGCCCAAGCTGATACAACTGACTGGGGCTAAACCCGTGTGGCAATGACACCTGCACGATTGGCACATCGGCATTGGGGTACATGTGTAGCAGCGGTGTCCAGACACCATGATCAAATGGTTGATTGTCGACCACTTTAACCGCCACTTGCATTTGCGCTAGCTGCTTGGCGATACTTTGCGCAGCGGCCGGATGACCAGCTGCGGGGTACTGGATTTCAAATAGCGCTTTAGGAAAACCGCCAAAATCATGTAAAGTGCTAGGCGCTGGATTGGCGTTGATTAGCCACTCGCCACTTTCCCAGTGCGCCGACATGATGATGATAAGCTTTGGCTTGGGTAAAGCTGCACCGAGCTGACGCAGCGCCTGAGTAAATGGCGTATCTTCAATCGCAATCGTCGGTGCGCCATGCGAGATAAATAAACTCGGCAGCGTTGGCTTGTCAATGCTTGCGCCTAATACATCAGTTAATGTTAAACCATTCATGGCGACCTCCTATTGTTATCACCTAAGACTTTTATTAGCTAAAATTTTTATTACCTAAGATTTTGATTAATTAGGCACTGACAGCTTGTCCGCGATTATCGAGTGAGAAAGCACCCGCGCCTGCAACAGATAAGTATAAGAAAGCAAAGCTATACAGTACAGCGGCTTCCCTTTGGTTGAGCAGTGGCAACCAAAAATTCTCAATACCCGCGTGCATCATAAAGTATGCCACCGCCATTTGACCTGACAGAATAAAAGCGACAGGACGCGTAAAGCACCCCAAAATCAGTAACACGCTACCGACCAATTCTAACACGCCTGCTAAGCCCATCAGCGAAAACAATTGCAAGCCATCAAACATCGCCACATGCGGCACCCCAAATAATTTTGCCATGCCATGTAGCATAAAGGTGTAGCCCAGTACGATGCGAAGCAAGCCAAGTACATAAGGTTGATATCGAGAAACATTGTTCATTGTTGTGTCCTATTAGTCTAAAGTTAAAGTCATGACTATATGTGATAACGCCATTATATTGATATCTTATTAAGAGAAAAACACATAAAATATTGATATATTATTTCTTAATAGTTGATAATTGAGATGACGCATTCAAGCGTTAACTCACTTAAGGATACGCATGGATACGCTCAAAAGCTTGCAAGTGTTTCGCACCATCGTAGAAAAAGGCAGTTTTACCAAAGCCGCTGATGCACTCGATATGTCGCTTGCCATGACCAGCAAACACTTACAACACCTTGAAGCCTATGTGCAAGCCAAGCTATTACATCGCAACAACCGTAATTTGAGCCTCACTGAAGTCGGTCAACGATACTACGCTGAAGCGGTACACGCCCTAGATATTTTGCAGCAGGCAAAAACCAAGGCACATGATGGCAGTGTATTGCCGGAAGGAAAACTGCGAATCATTGCACCGGTATGGTTTGCCACGCCCTATTTTGTCAATCTGCTTGCCAAATTCCAGCAAGATTACCCAAAAATTGAGCTAACAGTTGATTTGGAAAATCGCTTCACCGATTTGATTGCTGCAGGCTATGACCTAGCGCTGCGGGTGGTCAACACGCCACAAGATAATTTAATTGTGAAACCGCTCGGTAAAATAGATTTTTATTATGTCGCAAGTCCGCGTTTTCTTGCGCAGCACGAGCCGCCTACGTCTGCAGAGGCGCTCAGTAACCTGCCAGGGATTTTACCCAACTATACGCACATGGCAACCACACTCAAACCCTATAACAGCAGTAATAACACCGTGATGATGGCACAGATGGCGCTGACAGGCATGGGCGCTGCGATATTGCCCGAATGGCTGATTGAGGATGAGATTGCGCAAGGGCGACTGGTCAAATTGTTTGAGCAGCCATTTAGCAGCGTATCAATCTATGCGGTCTATATGAATCGAGCATTTTTAAATTTAAAAATACGCTTATTAATTGATTTTTTGGGGGAGAACTTAATAAAAAACGATTAGCCTGTTAACTGTTTCTATACTTTAAGTCACGAGCCTTAGCGTCGAGTAATCAACGAAGCCGGCATCCGACTAGTTCATGTTGTTTGAATTGTACAAGTTGGGTATTGACTATTGCTATTAGTATGCGCATTATCTGGTGATGTATTGCAATAATTTTTAATAAAAAAATTTTTCATATAACAACAATTTAGTAGAAAAATCTTCGTTTAATTTTTCACCAAAATATTTCTCTTGCATCAATTTGGTTAATGTCATGATTTTTATGCGCCTATGGTATAGATTTTTTGTTTTACACTGCACCAACTTCAATAATTCGATTAATTTTGGTGCAAAATTGAGCGATTTTTAATCTATTTTTCAACTATTTAACTGCCTTTTGCTTTGTTTTTTTGGCATAAAATTTGATGAATTATTTAATAAGTTATTTATAGAATAATCTGTCAAGAAAATATCTGCCATCGTGAGGCAAAAACTATTCCATCTTTTGTCATACATAAGGAGCCAATAATGCCAATTGCCAAAGCATTTGATGAACTGCAACTCGCCGATGGGCAATATAGACACTCGGCACAACAGGTGGGTGCTTGGCTTCAAGAGATGAATTCAGACACATTAATTAGTTTGAATAACCAAGCATCGGATATTTTTTATCGCCGCGGCGTGACCTTCACTGTGTATAGCGATGCCAGCAACATTGAGCGCATGATACCGTTTGATATCATCCCGCGTATTATTGACATTCAAGAATGGCAAGTGATGGAACAAGGCTGCCAACAACGTATCCGCGCGCTCAATCAATTTATCCATGATATTTATCACGAACAGACGATTGTCAAAGAAGGCATTGTGCCAAGCGAGTTTGTATTTAAAAACAGTGGTTACGAGCCGTGGATGCTGGGTATCAACTTGGATAAACCCGTCTATGCCCATATCAGCGGCATTGATTTGATTCGCGATCAGCACGGACAATACTGTGTGCTCGAGGACAACTTGCGCACCCCTTCTGGCGTCTCTTATATGCTTGAGAGCCGCAACGTGTCGCAAACCCTACTAAGCAAACTCTACCAATCTCAGTCTGTATTGCCGGTGGCGGACTATCCAAAACGCTTAAAGGCGTGTCTATCAAGCACCACCAACAAATACGACCCACAAATCGTGGTACTCACCCCAGGGCGTTTTAACAGTGCGTACTACGAACATGCGTTTTTGGCGCGTGAAATGAATGTGCCTTTGGTGCATGGCTATGATTTGATTGTAGAAAACAACCATGTCTATATCCAAGGGGTACGCGGCAAGGTACAAGTGGATGTGATTTATCGCCGTATTGACGACCCATTTTTGGACCCGTTGGCGTTTTTACCCGATTCAATCTTGGGGGTGTCAGGGCTGATGAGTGCGTATCGCGCAGGTAATGTGGTGATAACCAACGCCCCAGGCACAGGGATTGCTGACGATAAAAGCCTTTATCCATTTGTACCCAAAATAATTGAGTATTATTTGGGTGAGAAACCGATTTTACCCAATGTACAAACCTATCAATGCAGTGATGCCGATGAGTTGGCATATGTGCTCGACCATATGCCAGAGTTGGTGATTAAAGAAACGCAGGGCTCGGGGGGGTATGGGATGCTGATAGGACCGACATCAAGCAAAGAACAAATTGCCGCTTACCGCAAACGCTTACTAGACAACCCAGCAGGGTTTATCGCCCAGCCGACCATTAGCTTGTCCACCAATCCAACCGCGGTTGCCAGTGGCATCGCACCGCGCCATATTGATTTGCGCCCTTTTGTGTTGTCACATGGCGATGGCACAGTGGATATTGTACCTGGCGGATTGACGCGGGTGGCAATGACCGAAGGCTCATTGGTGGTCAACTCATCCCAAGGCGGTGGGGTAAAAGACACTTGGGTGGTCGATACCGTCAATGGCAAACTCAGCGGCAAACAAGGCACCGCTCATTTGGGTACCATTCAAACCAACCATGAACGAAAATCGCAATCATCGACTTTATTGGCGTATGAAAATATCAACCATAACCGCTTAATTTTGCTGTTATCGACAGCGAGCTATTTAGTGTGGCTAGGTCGATACAGTGAGCGCTTACGCTACTATGAACAAATCATTACACGGCTGTCAAATGATCAGTGCAGCCAAACAGATGTCGATGCAATCGTGCACAATCTTGGCTTGCCGATTTCAGCCGATGCCGATGCCCTATATGAATACCTTGCCAACAAAAAGGTGCCTGAAACCATTGGCTTTATCGAGCAAAATGTCCAAGACGTCAAAGGCGTTATTGGCAAAGATACGGCTGAACTCTATAACCTCATCAAACGGTTAGCCAATACGGGAGCGTACCGCGCTGCTAGCCTACAGCTATATGCCTGCAATGCATCGATGCAACAAGAAAACCCGATTGTGGTCACCTTTTGGCAACTCGGACAATGTTTTGAATCGCTGGACTGTCATATATTGATGAAAAAAGATTGCCGTGAGTGCGTGCAAAAACTTAAAGAAGTTGTTAATACCTTGCCAGAAAACACCCGCTGGCGTGAGCTGGATCGATTGGTCAATCAACTGTTAAAGTCTAATCAATCAAAAGATTTTCAGTCACTATCGGGCGCGTTTTCAAATATTTTACAGCAAGGTGTATAAGCCAAATCTATTAGATGACTACCATCATTTTGACAAAAATAAGCAGTTAGTGAGAGTACAATGAGACTTATAATCAGCCACCAAACCAATTATTTTTATGAACAACTTGCCTTACGCAGTGTGCAATACATCCGCATGACGCCGATGACACTACCCCACCAGACCATCCATAACTGGCAAGTGATGCTGCCTAAAGTCGCACAAATGCAAACGGACGGCTTTGGCAACCAATGGCTCACCCTAAGCCGTCACGAACCGCACAACAACTTGCAAATTCAAGCCTTTGGTGAAGTAGAAATTAACGCTGATACCTTATTTATCCCTGACAATCAGCAAGTGCCGTATCAGATTTTTGCCGTACCCACCAAGCTGACCCAATGCTCTGAAGCCATGCGTGAATTTGCCCATGACGCGCTTGAGCAGTTTTTGCAAAGTGAAGACATCGATGCCCAGTTAACTATCCTCAAGTCATTGGCAAAAGACTTGCTCGATAAAATGCCTTATACCAAAAGCGTGACCCATGTCGGCACCACAGCAGAGCAAGCGTTTGCGATGGCGGCTGGGGTGTGCCAAGACCATACCCATGTATTTTTGGCGCTGCTACGGGATAAAGGCATTGCAGCACGCTATGTATCGGGTTATATTTATGAAGCGACCCAAGCGCATATGGCAAGCCATGCCTGGGCAGAAGTCTGGCTTGCAGGTAATTGGTACACCTTTGATATCTCTAACCAACATTTTACCCCCAATTCTCATGTCTACATCGCCTTTGGGCGTGACTATGCCGATGCGGCGCCAGTGCGCGGGGTGAGAACAGGGGGCGGTGACGAGCGACTGTATAGTCAAGTCATGGTATCTACAAGCCCCCAGTACATACCGCAGCTTAACGCGCAGTTTGCAGCGCAGCAGTAATTTGCCACTATTGATTCACCAATATTTGCTAAAAAAGGAACAACCATGACCTATTGTGTGGGTATCCGACTCAAAGACGGGATGATTTTCGCCAGTGATACTCGCACCAACGCGGGCGTCGACCAAATATCAATGTTTCGCAAAATGTATCAATACGGCATTGAAGGCGAGCGGTTTTTGGTGCTACAAACCGCAGGCAACTTGGCTACGTCACAAGCGGTATTTACCAAATTAGATAACGCCATCAAACTTGCGCAAGAGCGTAATCTTCATACCGTCCCTACCCTGTATGATGCCGCGCAATTGGTGGGTGAGTGCTTACGAGAAACCACCATCCATGCGCAAACCATCGCACAAGAAACGGATACCAAGTTTAGAAGCAGTTTTATTTTGGGTGGGCAAATCAAGGGACAATCACCCGAAATTTATTTTATCTACCCTGAAGGCAATTGCATCAGAGCAACAACCGATACGCCTTTTTTCCAGTTAGGCGAAAGTAAATACGGCAAACCTATTTTAGACCGTTCCATGAATTATGACGCATCACTCAAATCAGCGATGCGAGCCATTTTGATTTCTTTTGATTCAACCATCCGCTCCAACTTATCCGTCGGTATGCCCATTGACGTGTTGGTCTATCACAATGACAGCTTACAGATGCCACAAGGTTATCGCATTGATGAAAACGATGAATACTTTGCCAGCATCCGCCAACACTGGTCAGATGGGCTGAGAAAAATTCTAAATGAACTTGAAGACTCACCGATGAGCTATTGGCAATAGCAACTGTCACACAGTTAAAAATCAACCCACGTCAAGCCATCTAGCAAGTTCTTCACTGCGTCATCCCCTGTCGATTTATACCGCTCTTGAGACATAATGCGCTACCGTTTATATCGACCTGTCTTAGACAATTGTCTTGTCATAGATAATGTAAATACCTTGGGTTTTTGGTAGGCGGTTATTTTGGTGGGTATGGTATGATGTGATTTTTTATGATTGTTTGGTTTTTATGCTATGCAGCTAACTGATTTGGCACCTTGGGGTGAATCACTCAGAATCGCCGTAGAAGTCATTGGCACCATTGCTTTTGCCTTGTCAGGTATCTTGGCAGGCGTGCGCAAACGTATGGATATGTTTGGGGTAGCGGTGCTGGGATTTTTATCGGCGTATGGGGGTGGCACGCTGCGTGATACTTTGCTAGAGCGGCGGCCGTTTTTTTGGGTGTCCCAAGAGCTGATGTTATGGCTGGTGTTTGCGCTTTGTATTGTGGTAATGCTAGTCAATAGCCGCCGCCCGTTTCGTATCACGCCTGCGGCGATTCAATTGGCAGATGCGTTAGGGTTGGGCTTGTTTGTTGCCTCTGGGGTACAAGCGTCACTGGCAAGCGGTATGCCAATGGCGGTGTCAGTCATCATGGGGATTATCACTGGGGTATTTGGCGGGGTGATGCGCGATATCGCCTGTGGTGAGATGCCCACCGCGTTTTTTGACCATCGTCCTTATGCCATGTGTGCGTTGGTTGGCGGCTGGGTGTATGCGATTTTGGCAGTTTACAGCTCGCTTGCCGCTTGGGTGATTATGTTTATCAGTACCATCACTACCACAGGGCTGCGTATTGCCGCGCTGGCGTTTAATTATCATTTACCCGGTTGGAAAAAAAGCGCCTCTTAGCCAACAGATTGGGTAGTTAACAGATTAGGTAGCCATCAGACTTGGCAGCTATCAGATCTGTCAGTCATCGGATGTGACTTGACTGCGGCAATCCGTTAATGAATTCAAGGCTTTATCAAGCGGCTAAATCAAGCAAATAATACCGATGCTCGCATTTGATGACGTCAAGCTTGTAAGTCAGATAGGCATGATGGTCGGTTGGGGTTGGGATGTCAAGTGCTGCAGCCGCAAGATAATGATACAGCAAAATCTCGTTATATCATTATCTAAGCTTAGCGTATGCGGTTTTGGACAATAGTCGCTGTCGGTATCTAGATGGCTTACTTTTGCCAGATTGAAATAAATACTACTTACACCAATCGCTCGACCGCTTTTTTCTTCCAAACAAATTGGTAGTACAAGCCTTGTAACACGCTCATCACTATAAAATTCGCCACATACGCCCACCAAATGCCTTGCAGTCCAAAATGACGACTGAGTAAAATCGCACTGGGAATCTCTACCAATAAGATAGTGCCGATACTGATAAACATGGGCTGCCACACCATGCCCGTCGCACGCATCATGCCACTAAAAATCATGCCACTGCTAAAGAAAAGCAAACTCCATAACACAATGTGCAATAACTGCTGCGCCAGTACAATCACGCCTTCCACCGTGATAAACATCGCCATCAAATAACGGGAAAAAAGATACGCCAAAACAATCAACCCGCCAGTAATAATGAGATTGGTCATCATGGCAGTGCGAGTGACGCAGTTTAGGGCAGTCACTTTACCTGCGCCAATCGCTTGCGAGGCATAAATTGATGCCGCTATCGCAATCGACATGGCAGGAAATTGCACATAGCTCAACACTTGGTTGACTGCGCCATAAGCTGCGGTGGCATTGGTACCAAAGCCATTGACCAGCCCAATAATCACCAAGCCAGATATCGCGCCCGTGACCATCTGAAACGCGGTAGGTAACCCCAACCGAATCACTTTACGCGCGATGTCGGGTTGGATGCGTATATATTTGAGTAATTGAGTATCAATTTGTAAGGGGTGATTTTTGGCACGGGTATAAAAAAACAAAAACAGCAATACCAACAACTGTGACAATAAAGTCGCAATCGCAGGGGCTTGGATATCGAGCTTGGGTAACCCGAACCAACCTTGAATGAGCGCAGGCGTCACCACAATCCCAATCACAATAGAAATACCCACGGCAAACAGGGGCGTCACCGAATCGCCAACCCCACGCAATAACGAAGTATAAGCGATAAATAAAAACAGTAGCGGACTTCCTGCCAACATCAATTTGGCATAACGGTTTGCCAAGCCTTGAATCTCAGCAGGGACGCCCATCTGCACAATAATCAATTGACTGAGCAAGCTACCTGCAATCGCAATCATCACCCCTAATATCAAAATAATTGCAAAGCTATTGCCCGTAATTCGTTTGACCAAATCCAACTCTTTAGCACCCCAAGCCTGCCCTACCAAAATTGATGAGCCTGAAGCGATACCGATGATAAATGCCATCAAAAAAAACAGCACTGGGGCAAACACCGATACGGCGGCAATCGCCTGTACCCCTAGCATCTGCCCAACAAAAATGGTATTAATCGTCCCTGACAGCGATTGCAAGATATTGGTCAGCAGCAAAGGCAACAAGAAAAACAAAAACGGTCGCCATAGCGTGCCGACCGAACTAAAATCTGGAAGTTGTTGTGATTTTTTCATACCGTCAAATTTGCTTAATGATAATTGCTTAATGATGATAATGATAACGATGGCTATTTTAATTATTTTTTTATTACTGACCTGCTAGGTAAGTTTTATACAGTGTTAGATAGCAAAACAAAGCGTATCGAAAGGCCAAAAATCTACCGACGCTGGCAAAATTTCGTTCATAGTAAACGATTGCTCAACAACATATCGCAATAAAATGTTAACTATCTTTCCTTATCACCCGTCATGTTACCGCTTACTTTAACAAAGATAACAAACGACACATATTCTCAAACTTTTATGGTCGATAACTCTGTTAAACTTTACCCTGTGCTTTGGTGCATAAGTGGCGATAACCAGCCGCTTTGATAATGACAGAATCAAAAAAATTCACTAAAAAAGAGAACAATAATGACAACCGACAACCAAACCGATACCCAGCAATTTCGCAGCGAAAAAGACACCATGGGCGCTGTCAACGTCCCTATAGATGCCTACTGGGGCGCGCAAACCGAGCGTAGCCGCAATAACTTTAAAATCGGTGGCGAAACCTTGCCACAGCCGCTGATTGAAGCCATGGCACTGGTCAAAAAAGCCGCCGCCATCACCAATGCCAAATTAGGGCGTATCAGTGATGATAAACGTGACCTTATCGTGCAGGCCGCCGATGAAATCATCAACGGGGCACTGCGTGACCAATTTCCTTTGGTGGTTTGGCAGACAGGCTCTGGCACCCAGTCAAACATGAACATGAATGAAGTGCTTGCCAACCGCGCCAATGAACTTGCCGGTCAAAGCAAAGGTCGTTATCAGCCGATTCATCCCAATGACGATGTCAATCATGCTCAGTCTACCAATGACAGCTTTCCCACCGCGATTCGGGTAGCGGCGGCGCGTCAGATTGTCTATCTGCTTATCCCCGCGGTGCAAAAACTGCGGGACACCTTAGCAAGCAAAGCTGAGCAGTTTGCTGGCATTGTAAAAATCGGACGCACCCATCTGCAAGATGCCACCCCTTTGACGCTAGGACAAGAGTTTAGCGGCTATGTCAGTCAGTTAGATCATGCGCTCATTCGTCTGGATGCCGCGCTACAAGGTCTGTATGAACTGCCTTTAGGCGGTACTGCAGTCGGTACAGGATTAAACGCTCACCCCGATTATGCCGAGCAGGTCGCGCAAACCTTAGCTGCGTTGACCGATGTGCCGTTTGTCACGGCGCCCAATAAATTTGAAGCGTTAGCGGCCAGAGACGCTGAGGTTTTTGCCTCAGGTGCCCTAAAAACTTTGGCAGCGAGCCTTAATAAAATTGCCAATGATGTGCGCTGGCTGGCTTCAGGTCCTAGATGTGGGATTGGTGAGCTTAAAATCCCTGAAAATGAGCCAGGCTCATCCATCATGCCAGGTAAAGTCAATCCGACCCAGTCTGAAGCCATGACGATGGTCGTGGCGCAAGTGATGGGTAACGATGTCACCATCAATATGGCGGGGGCTTCGGGTAATTTTGAACTCAATGTGTTTATGCCAGTCATCGGCTACAACCTACTACAATCGATTCGCTTACTTGCCGATACTTGTGACAGCTTCAATGACCATTGCGCGGTAGGCATCGAGCCTGTGACAGAAAAAATTGATTATTTCCTACACAACTCATTGATGTTAGTCACCGCACTCAATCGCCATGTCGGCTATGAAAATGCAGCAAAAATTGCCAAGACTGCTTATAAAGAAAATAAAACCTTAAAACAAGTTGCCGTTGAACTGGGTTTATTGACTGACGCCCAATTTGATGAATGGGTCAAACCTGAAGCCATGACTAGTCCAAAGTGATATAAGCGTTGATGGGGCATAATCCCATTGTTTGATAAATCAATTTTTATCAGCAAATTTTTAGCCAGATGACAGCCATCTGGCTAAAAGCTAACGCTCGCATCATTGGCTATTTACTAAATCGCAACTAGCTCCCTGATGCCTTTTTCTGGCATATCACCACCCATGCCTTGGGCAATGACTTGCCCCCGTGCCATAACCGTATAATTGTCGGCAAGTTCTTCAGCAAAGTCATAAAACTGCTCGACCAAAATAATCGCCATATCGCCTTGGTCAGCCAAGCGACGAATCACCCGCCCGATATCTTTGATAATCGATGGCTGAATCCCTTCAGTCGGCTCGTCCAAAATCAGCACCCGTGGCTCAGATGCCAGCGCCCTGGCTATCGCTAATTGTTGTTGTTGACCGCCTGACAAGTCACCGCCCCGGCGCTGGCTCATTTCATCGAGCACAGGAAAAATCTCGTACAAATGGCTTGGGACTTTATTGGCTTTGCTGCCTTTAAACTTTGCCATGCCAATCAAGATATTTTCTTCTACGGTTAAGGTTGAAAAAATATCTCGCCCTTGTGGCACATACGCCATGCCTGCGCGCACGCGGTTTTCGGGCGATAATTTGCTGATGTCTTTGCCATCGAGCAAAATTTGACCCGATTTAATCGGTAAAACTCCCATCAGGCACTTTAACAGTGTGGTTTTACCCACGCCATTGCGACCGAGTACCACAGAACACTCACCCACAGGCGCAGTCAAACTGACATCGCGCAAAATATGACTACCGCCATAATATTGATTGATTGTGTTTACTTCTAACATCGCTATCCCCTATCGCCCTAGATATTTTTCGATGACATCGTCGTTGGCTTGTACTTCAGCAAGCGTGCCTTCTGCCAAAATCGCCCCTTGTGCCAATACCGTCACTTGCTCACTGATGGTGTCAATAAAGCTCATGTCATGCTCAACCACCACCAAGGTATGGTCTTTTTTGAGCTCCAAACATAGCTCGGCAGTGCGTTCGGTTTCGGCATCGGTCATGCCTGCCACTGGCTCATCGAGCAAAATCAGCTTGGGGCGCTGCATCAGTAGCATCCCAATCTCCAGCCATTGTTTTTGCCCGTGCGACAACAATCCTGCAGGTTTATTGACAAACTCACCCAAGCGAATCGTCGCTAAAGTCTGCTCAAGGGCATTTTGGGCATCTGGGTCAAGCTTGCTAAACAGGCTTTTTTTGACCCGCTTATCTTTGGGTGCGGCAAGCAGTAGGTTCTCCATGACGGTAAAATTTTCAAACACCGTGGGTTTTTGAAATTTTCGCCCAATGCCAGCTTCGGCAATTTGCTCGGTGGTCATGCTGGCAAGATTGTGGGTTTGTCCAAAATACACTGACCCTTCCGTGGGGCGAGTTTTACCGGTAATCACGTCCATCAGCGTGGTTTTGCCCGCACCGTTAGGTCCGATGATACAACGCAGCTCGCCTTCTTTGATGTACAAAGATAAGTTGTTTAAGGCGCGAAATTTATCAAACCACACGCTGACATCTTCCATATATAGGGCAATGCCTTTGCTAAAATCCGCTTCTTGTGACTTTAGCCGTCCGTAGTTACTCTCAGCAAAGTCATTGATATTATTATCGTTTGTATTCATAACAGACTCTTTGATGTGTTATTAATGGGGTGTTTATGGGCTATCAGTCATCGGGTATAATCAAACTAACTACTGGGTTGCAGGCGGTCAGCATGACGCCACTGTCGCCCTTGAAGCCCCTGCCGCCTAAGATTCTTTTTTTGTTTCTGCGTTTGTTTCAATGTTTGTTTGTATGGCTGTTTCCATATTTTTTACGCTTGGCTCGACCGTTTTTTTGCCATGCGTGATTTTATCCAATAGACCAATAATGCCTTTGGGTAAAAACAAGGTGACGACCACAAACAACCCGCCCAAAATCAATAGCCAAGCTTCGGGATACGCCACGGTAAAGTAAGTTTTCACCGCATTGACCACACCTGCGCCCAATATCGCCCCAATCAGCGTGCCGCGTCCACCTGTAGCGACCCAGACCGCCATTTCAATCGAGTTGACAGGGTTCATCTCACTGGGATTGATAATGCCCACTTGTGGCACATACAACGCGCCAGCAATCCCTGCGATAATCGCCGATAACACCCACGCAGATAGTTTGTACCATAGGGTACGGTAGCCAAGGTATTGCAAACGGTTTTCGCTATCACGCACGGCGCCCAATACGCGACCATACGGCTTGTGCATCAAATAACGTAAGCCAAGGTAGGCAAGCATCAGCACGAATGCTGTGGCAAAACATAGCAGCGTGCGCGTCATGGGAGCAGCGATGTCCATGCCCAAGATAGTTTTAAACCCGGTAAAACCGTTGTTACCACCAAACCCAGTTTCGTTACGGAAAAATAGAAGTGATGCGGCAAACACCATGGCTTGGGTGATAATCGAGAAATACACGTCTTTGATTTTTGAGCGAAAGGCAAAAAACCCAAATATAAAAGCCACCAATGCCGGCACCAGCACGACCAATATCATCGCCCAAGCAAAGTTGTCTGTGCCTGCCCAAAACCAAGGCATTTTATCCCAGCTTAAAAACCGCATAAACTCCGGCAAGCTGTTGCCTGATGCTTGGCGCATCAGATACATACCCATTGCATACCCGCCAAGGGCAAAGTACAAGCCATGCCCAAGGCTCAAAATCCCCGCATAGCCCCATACCAAATCCAGTGCCAATGCAACCATCGCCAGACACATGATTTTGCCAATCAAAGTGACCCAATAAGCGGATAAATGCAGCGCCGAATCGGCAGGTAGCAAATGCAACCAAGGCAACACCATCAACACCGCAAAACAGCCCATAATTGCCAAGCGACTCACTGGTTTATCTGCAAATAATTGTAAAATACGCATTCTTTCACTCTCCAATGATTACTCGACAAAGCGACCTTTAAGGGCAAACAGACCTTGTGGGCGTTTTTGGATAAATAGCACCACCAGCACCAACAAAATGATTTTGGCAATCACCGCACCCATGCCAATCTCAAGCACCGTGCCACTCACGCCTAGACCCAAGGCGGCCAGTACTGCCCCCCAAATTTGACCGACACCGCCGACCACCACCACCAAGAAAGCATCGATGATGTAGTTTTGCCCCAAATCAGGACCGACGTTGCCCACTTGCGCCAAAGCACAGCCTGCCAAACCTGCCAAGCCAGAGCCGAGCCCAAACGCCATCATATCGACACGCGCCGAGCGAATACCCACCGCGCGCGCCATTTGCCGGTTTTGGGTCACAGCACGTACAAACAGACCAAAGCGGGTGTATTTGAGTAAAAACACCAGTAATAACAATACGATAATGGTAAAACCGATAATGGCAATACGGTTGTATGGCAACATCAAGCTTGGGGTCAAGGCGACAGCGCCGCTTAGCCATGAAATATTGGAGACTTCGACGTTTTGCGCCCCAAAAATCATGCGAACTAACTGCATCAGAATCAAACTCACGCCAAACGTGGCAAGCAAGGTTTCTAACTGTCTGCCATATAGCGGACGTATCACCACCCGCTCAATAATCATGCCAATGACGGCGCTCACCAAAAACGCCAGCGGAATCGCGGCAAGCATGTACCAATCGACATAGCCTGCCAAATGGCTTTTAAAAAAACTTTGTACCACATAGGTGGTATAGGCACCAATCATAATGAGCTCACCATGCGCCATGTTAATGACACCCAATAAACCGTAAGTAATGGCAAGTCCCAACGCCGCCAACAACAAAATACTGGCGGTGCTGAAGCCAGAAAACACGTGTCCTGTCCACTCACTGGCTTTGATACGCGATTTGACTTTGTCTTGGGTGGTTTGTAAGGCTTGTTTGAGCTCAGGGGAATGGCTGGGTTGTTTTGCCATCCCTTCGATATCGGCTAACACATCGGGGCTGTTACTGGACGCCAAGGTTTTTAATGCCGCAATCTGGGTCATCTCATCGCCCGATTGCAAATCCATACGTGCTTGCAGTTGCGCCAATGCTGCTTTTACCGTACTGTCTTTTTCATTGGCATAAATATCGGCAACGGTTTTTTTATCGAGCGTGGCGATATTGTCGGCTAGGATATCCACCGCTTTAAGGCGCTCGCTGGCATCGTCGGATTTGAGTTTGGCTTTGGTTTGCCCTAAGGTCAACGCCGAACGCAGCGCGTTATTAAGCGTGACTTGGTTCAGGTCGCTTGGCCAATTGCTTACCAAGGTGTGCGCAGGATAGTGGTAGAGTTGGTCGGTATTTTCTAAAGTATAGACATTGCCGGCATCATCACGGTACAGCTCGTCTCTGTTAATCAGCTCGACCAGTTTGTCATAGGATTGGCTCGTGCCTGTCCAGTTGTTGAGCATGGCTTGACGCCCCGCAAAATCAGCGGCTACGAATTTTTGAATATCATCGCCTGCGCTGGCTGTGGTGCTTGTGTCTGACGTGCTTGTGGCTGCGGTAGTTGGGGCTGCTGTGGTTACTGTACTGGTTATCGTAGTGGCCGAAGCGGTAGTTGCCTGTGCATTACTCACGCTTGGCAACGCAATGCCCATCGTGGTCGCTAGCGACATGCCGAGCACAATTTTTTTACTTTTTTGCAAAAACTGCCCGAGAGAATGATTACCATTGAGCATGATGGTCGCTCCTTAGTTTATATGATTAGTCCATCTGTTTGGTGGTGTGACGGATCAATGTTTAAATCAATCAATGTTTAAATCAATAAAAGGTGAAATCGTAAAATTTTGGCAAAAAAATAAGCCATACCAGCTGGGGTATTGATGCACGGTATGGCTGTCACAACATCGATTGTTAACTTCATTCAAGCTTATTGGAAAGGCTTATTTTGGGATACTTATTTTGGGATATAAGGACTCCAAGGTTCAGCTTTAATGGCATCTTTGGTTTTGTAAACCACATCAAACTGACCATCGGCACGGATTTGCCCAATCATCACAGGTTTGTGTAAGTGGTGATTTTCGGCATCCATGGTTAGCGTGTAGCCTGATGGCGCAGCAAAGCTTTGACCTGCCATGGCAGCACGGACTTTATCCACGTCGGTGGAGCCCGCTTTTTCAACCGCTTGTTTCCACATATTGATACCCACATAGGTGGCTTCCATTGGGTCATTGGTCACTACTTTATCGGCATTTGGCAGTTTGTGGTCAATGGCGTATTTTTTGTAAGCATTCACAAACTTGATGTTTACAGGGTTTTTGACCGATTCAAAATAGTTCCATGCTGCCAAGTGTCCGACTAATGGGGTGGTGTCGATACCGCGAAGTTCTTCTTCACCCACAGAGAACGCCATCACAGGAATATCCGCCGCTTTGATGCCTTGGTTACCAAGCTCACGGTAGAAGGGGACGTTTGAGTCACCATTGATGGTGGAGATAACTGCGGTCTTTTTACCCGCTGAGAATTTTTTAATATTACCCACGATGGTTTGGTAGTTGTTAAAGCCAAATGGGGTATATTCTTCCATGATATCGCTATCTGCCACGCCTTTAGACTTTAAGAACGCCCGTAAAATTTTATTGGTGGTACGGGGATACACATAGTCAGTACCCAGTAAGACGAAGCGTTTGGCACCGCCGCCTTCTGGTGACATCAAGTATTCAACCGCAGGAATGGCTTGTTGGTTTGGCGCGGCGCCAGTATAAAAGATATTTTTGGACTGCTCTTGTCCTTCGTACTGCACAGGGTAGAACAATAAGCCGTTTAATTCTTCAACCACAGGCAACACGGATTTACGAGAAACCGATGTCCAGCAACCAAAGATAACCGCGACTTTGTCTTGTGTCAGCAGTTGGCGCGTTTTTTCGGCGAACAATGGCCAGTCTGAGGCAGGGTCGACAACCACAGGCTCAAGTTTTTTGCCCATCACCCCACCTTTGGCATTGATTTCATCAATCGCCATCAACGCGGTGTCTTTGAGCGATGTTTCAGAAATTGCCATGGTACCTGAGAGTGAATGCAAGATACCCACTTTGATGGTATCCCCATTGCTAGGGGCAGGCGCACTACCGGTGGCAGCAGTGGTTGACGTGCCACTGGCTGGTTTGGCGTCACTTGATGATTGCGGTTTTGAACAACCTGTCAACATCATACTGCCCGTTACCGCTAGGGCAACCAAGGATCTGCCAAATGCACGACGGCTTAATTGACGCTCAGTCGTGGTTAGCTCGGTGGTTTTTTTGTCTAACATGTGTCACTCCTAAAATAGATGGATTGCCGTTTTAAGGTAGAGCGTAACGGATAGGCTTTGGCTATCGGTTGCTGATTGTCTTAACTGACTATAGTGACAATTCAATTAGTGTGCCAATCTGCATATTAAAAGCTATTTTTGAAAATTTTATCAATTAAATCAAAAGGTTGAATTGTTATAGTTAAAGAAAGTTATTTTAAAAAATCGCCCATTGGCTAAATGCTGCTCCTTGGTAAAAAGTGGGCAAACTTTGGCGACCTTAGCGATTTCACCAATCTGATGAACTGGAATGGTTTTTTGCACTATTACCATTCATCTAGCATTACTCTAGCATTACTCTAGCATTCCTATGGCATTGCTCTAGCATTCAACTAGCATTGATTGACGCTAAATAACGCTTTATCGCCAGTGTCTTTATGACAGTACCCAATTTGTTGCATAAAAAAAGTGCAAGCCAGACAGCTTGCACTTTTTATCAAAAACGTTGTTAATCCCTAGTTAGCCAATACCAGTGCCATACCCAATGCCGCTATAATTGAAGGTAGCCAAGACAGCTTGGGATGCGCATGGGCTTGTGCTTTTACCCAATTCATCACCCCTGCACCCACAGCAAACAAGGCGGACATCGCGGTTATCATGCCTAAGCCAAATCCTTGACTCACGCTACTGACTGGCATCTCCACAGCATGCGCCATACCATGAAATAGCGTCAAACCAAATAAGCTGATCGCCATCATAAGCGAAAAGCTTTTCTGATTGGCTTGTGCTATCTTGGTACGCTGCGCCAAAACTGCGACCGCTGTCAACACCACCGATAGCAAAATCGCACCTTCAATAATCGATGAGCCAATCGCCACATGAGCTAGTTGCACCAAAGCAAAGCCTAACAGTAAGCTTGTCACCAATAAGCCTAAACCCAGTTTTTTGTGACGGGCAAACACCATGCCCATGCCAACTGCAAGCACCACGTGGTCAAGACCAGAGATAGGGTGCATGAGCCCTGCGGTGACGGCAGCCATTAAATCTACTGAACTTGCACTTGCATGATGGGTTAAACCATGACCAACATGCGCCATTGCCACACTTGAAAGGCTAAAAAGCGCGGCTGCCAACGCCGTTTTTTGGGTTAAAGTTTTCATTATGTCTCCTTGATTTTATTGAATTTTTTACATATTTTCGCTTGAGCTTGGTAAATGTTGGACAGGCTGTGACGGAATCTCTAGCGCTCTTAGCATGCCCTGTTGTTGGATAAATTTGATAATGTCATCCAAACCGTCTTGGGTTTTCATGTTGCTAAACACAAACGGCTTATCGCCGCGCATTTTTTTGGCGTCTTTGTCCATAATCGACAAATCCGCGCCCACGAGTGGCGCAAGGTCGGTTTTATTGATAATCAGCAAATCTGATTTGGTAATCCCGGGTCCACCTTTGCGGGGGATTTTGTCGCCTGCACTCACATCAATCACATAAATAGTCAAATCCGACAACTCTGGGCTAAAGGTCGCCGCCAAGTTATCACCACCTGATTCAATGATAATCAGCTCAAGACCGTCAAAGCGATTTTGCAAGATGGCCACGGCATTAAGATTAATCGATGCATCTTCACGAATCGCTGTGTGCGGACAGCCGCCCGTTTCCACGCCGATAATCCGCTCAGCGGGCATGGCATCGTGGCGGGTCAAAAACTCCGAATCTTCTTTGGTATAAATATCGTTGGTAATCACCGCCATGTTGTACACGTCTTTGAGACGGCGGCACAGACTCAAGGTCAAAGCGGTTTTGCCAGAGCCAACAGGCCCGCCAATGCCAAGGCGTAACGGGGATAAGCGAGGCTGTTGGGTTGGGGTTTTTTGGGTAAAGCCAGTCATGGTGTTTCCTTGTGATTGATGTTAAAGACGGGTTGTTAAAGACAGGGGTTTTAGGAACGAAACAGGCGACTATATTGTTGTTCATGATGACAGGATAATTCTGCCAACGACGGTACAGACGCTGATAGTTGCAAGTGGTTGATTAACATCAGTAATGTTTGGGCATGCTGCTGTGCCTGTAAAAATTGTGGCGCAATGTCTTTTAGAGCAGCCATAGCCGTTTGCTGATGATTGATGGCTGTCAATGCCGTTTTGACTTTGCTGGCTTGCGTTTGGCAAAGCTTGGCAATCGGTTCATCCATCGCTTGCCCCAATTGCCAAATAATACGTTGCCCTGCCATTTGTCCCAGCGGTAAGGTTTTGACAATCGCCAAGGTCAGATTTTCCATTTGAGCAAACGCATAGGTCGTCAGGCTATCGGCTATCGGCAGTTGCCAAAAATACGCCAAGCGGGCAAATAACGGTAAATAGCCTTGCGCTATCCAATCTTGTGGCATCGCAAGGTCGAGCACGCCATCAAGCCAGGCACAAAATGCCTGCGCCAATTGTTGACTCTCTAATAAAAACTCATGGCTATCACGGCTTGCCGCGTAAAAATTGGCTAGACTATCCACCAAGCTATCGTGAGTTGTTTGCGCTGACAACTGCATCATACTTGCCATCAGCGGCAGTTCAAAATTGAGTAAGACCTCTTGCTGATACGCTTGCAAAAACGCCAAACTGCTGGCTTCATCATGGATAAAGCCTTGCTCAATGGCAGACTCCACGCCTTGGGAATAGGTATAACTGCCAATCGGCAAATTGCTCGACGCCAGCATCATCAGCTTAAGCAATTGTTGTGGCGGTGTCGTCTGTGTAAGGTGTGATATTGTTGTCATCGTTTTCATGAAAAAAACGTGGCTTTGGTTAAATCACCGACGATTGTGCTTTGCGTATCTGCGTGGCTTAACCGATTATCATGTCCATGTCCATGTGCGTGTGAATGTGAATGTGAATGCCCATATGCCCCTGTTTCGGGTTCAAAAGCATGTTCCACCTCGCTCACGGTTAAGCCTAATTTCACTAGCATATCGGCAAGCACATAATCGGGCTCAAAATACAGGGCGTAATCATTGTCATGCTGAACCAACATCAAAGGCACATGACGGTTGCCCAAATGGTACGCCCCGCGCATCAGTTCAAAAGCATTGTCGGCGGTGACTTTGGTGAGGGTTTGCGGTTTGGCAAAAATTTGTATGATGTCGCCTGACGCATTTTGCACCACATCACCGTCTTTGAGCGTACCTGTGCGTGGTAGGTCGATACCGACCGCTTCACCATTTTGCTGGGTGGCACGAAAGCGTGACCGCTGGCGCGTGTCAAAATCGAGCTGCAAAAACTGCCCTTTTGCTTGTTGGTTAACCAAATCGGCTTGCTGTTGGTCAGTTAACTGTTGCACGCGCTGATTATAAATTTTCATCATTATCCTTTGTTAAATTTTCTACCTACTTAGAAGTTTGCCCATGACAACCGCATTTTTGACAACGACCCGCTTTAAATTGATGTTCACAGTTGTTATAGCCCATACAGTAAATGCGATTAGTTTGGGCAAAGATTTTTCATTGGCGATACACTGTTAAAAAACTCACTGCCACATTCATCACAGAGTAGATGAGATTGTTCGGTTTTAGTCATCACATTGGCATTCATAGCTAAAATCACATTTAAAATAAGAAATACCGCTGTGCCATTGGCAACACAGCTGACGGCTCGCAAGTGAGAAGCTCACCATCGGCACGTACTTCATAGGTTTCTGGGTTAATCGACATCTCAGGGCAATAGCTATTAAACCGCATATCTTTTTTGCGAATGTTACGAATACACTGCACAGGGCGAATCACTTTTTGCAAGCCGAGCTTGTGTTGGATATTGTTGTCAAAGGCGATTTTGGATACAAAAGTGATACTGGTTTGGTGTGTGGCTTTGCCAAGGCTTGCGAACATCGGACGATAATGCACCGGCTGCGGGGTTGGAATGGAGGCATTGATATCACCCATCGGGTAAGCGGCGATGCTACCACCTTTTAAAATCGTGTCAGGTTTCACCCCAAAGAATTTGGGCGACCATAGCACCAAATCCGCCCATTTACCGACTTCCACCGAACCGACTTCCTCGGCAATACCGTGGGTAATGGCAGGATTAATGGTATATTTGGCGATATAGCGTTTAATGCGAAAATTGTCATTTTCTGTCACTGTATCTTCGGTCACTGTATCTTCTGTCACTGGGTCGATGTCATGAAGCTCACTGTTAGACGCATTTTGGCTCACTGTGTCGGGTGCTAAAAATCCGCGTTGGCGTTTCATTTTATCCGCCGTTTGCCAAGTGCGGATAATCACCTCGCCCACCCGTCCCATCGCTTGCGAATCGCTACTCATCATCGAGATTGCCCCCAAATCGTGCAAAATATCTTCAGCGGCGATGGTTTCTTGGCGGATACGGCTCTCAGCAAAGGCAATATCTTCGGCAATCGCAGGGCTCAAATGGTGACACACCATCAGCATGTCCAGATGCTCATCAATGGTGTTGATAGTAAACGGACGTGTGGGGTTGGTCGAAGACGGCAACACATGCGGCTCGCCAATCGCCCGCAAAATATCAGGGGCGTGCCCGCCGCCTGCGCCTTCAGTGTGAAAGGTGTGAATACAGCGGTCTTTAAAGGCATTTAGCGTGCTTTCTAGATAGCCACTTTCGTTGAGCGTATCGGTGTGAATCGCCACTTGCACATCATACTCTTCGGCAACGCTCAAGCAGTTATCAATCGCTTGCGGCGTGGTGCCCCAGTCTTCATGCAGTTTTAGCCCGACCACGCCCGCTTCGATTTGCTCGATAATCGGCTGCGGCAAGCTAACATTGCCTTTGCCCAGTAGCCCAATGTTCATGGGCATATCATCAAGGGCTTTGAGCATGGTTTCGATATGGTATTTGCCGTTGGTGCATGTGGTGGCAAGCGTGCCTTGGGCAGGCCCTGAACCACCGCCAATCATGGTGGTTACCCCAGACATTAAGGCAACCTCCGCTTGCTGTGGCGCGATAAAGTGAATATGGGTGTCAATCCCGCCCGCGGTCAAAATTTTGCCTTCACCTGCAATAATCTCGGTGCTTGCGCCAATGGCGATGGTGACATTGGATTGAACATCGGGGTTGCCCGCCTTGCCAATCGCCCAAATTCGGCTGTCTTTTATTGCCACATCGGCTTTATAAATCCCGGTATAATCCAAAATAAGCGCGTTGGTAATCACGGTATCAGCCACCTCAGCAAATGGGCGCTGCCCTTGCCCCATGCCATCACGAATCACTTTGCCACCACCAAATTTGACCTCTTCACCATAGCTGGTAAAGTCTTTTTCCACTTCGAGCCACAGCTCGGTATCAGCAAGACGCAGTTTATCCCCCACGGTTAAGCCAAAATGCTCGGCATACATTTGGCGAGGTACGGATTTTTGTGATTTTGGCAAACTTGCGGTATCCACAGATGCGGTGGCTTGCCCCATCACCCGCCCAGCAAACCCAAAAATCGCCTTGTTGCCACCAAACTCGACCAGTTCAACTGTCCGCGCTTGCCCGGGCTCAAAGCGCACTGCCGTACCCGATAAGATATTTAAGCGAAACCCGAGCGCCTTGTCACGGTCAAACGCCAGTGCGTCATTGGCTTCGGCAAAATGGTAGTGAGAGCCGATTTGAATCGGTCTGTCGCCGGTGTTTTTGACCAAAATAGTTTGGACGGCGCGCCCTTCATTAAGGATAATGGCTTGGTCTTTTAGCTTATATTCGCCAACTTTCATGGTTTACCCCTTATACTGTTTAAATTACACAATCGGTTGGTGAATGGTCACCAGTTTGGTACCATCGGGAAAGGTTGCTTCCACTTGCACATCGTCAATCATCTCAGCGATGCCATCCATCACATCCTCAACCCTAAGCCACGTGGTGCCTTCGCCCATCAACTGTGCCACTGTTTTGCCCTCTCTTGCCCCTTCGAGTACCAACATACTGATATAGGCTATTGCTTCTGGATAGTTAAGTTTTAAGCCACGTTGTTTGCGGCGTTCGGCAACCAATCCTGCGGTAAAAATGAGTAATTTATCTTTTTCGGCGGGGGTTAAATGCATGGGTTACTCCAATTATTTTTTCAGTGTTAAAAATTAGACCGTCACTGCCACTACGTCGCCCAAATTCGGGGCAAATGACTGGCTTGTTGCCACATTAAAGTGCGAATTTCACCACGAACTGCACCAAAACTGTCAAAACATTGGCGGACATCATCCCCCAAATAGCGAATAATCATCACCTCCCCTGTTTGGGTGCAAGAGACAGGCAAGCTATGGTGGTCGATAAATAATCGTAATTGCTTGACCCATTCAATCAGCTGTTTTTGCGCATCAACACTTGGCACAACCCATAAGCTGGCAAAGACGGTATGGTTATTTAGACCCACGGGTGAGCCAAACCAATCGTGTTCGGCACAGTGATGTAAGGTATCAGCAAGCAGCAATTTGGGCTGCTCATCCACGCGCCAAAATAGGTTTGATAACCGCATCTCGCCTGTACTGTAGCGCTCGCCATGATGCTCTCGCCCTAACAGGTTAATTTCCCAAGCGATAACACTGGCAGCTGGGCTGATAAAAAACTGATTGGTGGCATGGGCAAAACTTGCGTTATAAAAACAGTTTTCTTGCGGTAGCCATTCAAAACGGCTGTCGTCTTGCAGATAAACCGTGAAATTTTGCGCGGCATAACTATTTAAATCTTCTTGGGTTGTTTGAGATTTTTCGAGTTTTTTGGTTGGCGGACTGTCATCGGTTTGCTTGTTAGCGGTGTAACTCGGTAAATTACCGTACCATTTATTTGCCCCTGGCGTGGTAATCACGGCGTGGGCGTGATGTTTTACGCCAATGTCAATATCGAGTTTATCGCCTAAGGCGATGCCTGCGGGTGGATACAGCATGATGACATGACAAATACCTTGCTGTTCACCGCTTTCAGGATACAAGGCTTTTTGTACCCGCAAGGCGCCTTGGTGGTGGCGTTGTACCAAATTGGTGCGAGCATGCTCACCCGCATGTTGGGTGTCAAAAGCTAAGGTAAGGACTGAGTGCCAAGCCATATCTATCTAACTATATGAAAAATATATAGTTAGATAGAATGCAAGGGCTGTGCCACATTGGGGCAGTGAGCATTGATACCAATATGGTGAAGCCCAAATCAGGGATGTTTACACGGTTTGGGCTGTTATTAGACTTGAGTATCGACTTCTGTCAATTGCCGATGCCGCTGCATGGGCAATTTGATAGAGTTTAGGAGGGTGGCTAAAAGGATTAATATCATCCCTGAGTACTGCATGCCATTGAGCGATTGGTGCAGTAATACGATCGACAATACAATCGCGGTAAACGGCTCAAACACAGTGAATACCGAGGCTTTGGTTGCAGGGAGTTTGTGCAAGGCTGACATATACAAGAAAAACGGAATCACGGTACCCACTAGGCTTAGCCCCATCACCCACAACCAAGTGATGGCAGGCATGGTGAAGGCTTTGGCATAGGTTTGATAGGTCATCGGTAGCAATAATAAAGCTATCGCACTAATCACCACTGAGCTAAAGAACACCAAGGTCGGTGGATAGTGTTTGTGTAAGGCTTTTTTTCCTAAAATGCCATACAGTGAATAGCACACCCCAGACAATAAACCAAACACAATCCCCCAACTCAATGTAAAATTTTCACTCAGCGTTGTCAGTGCCACGCCCAATACCGCGATGCAAGCTAAGGTAAATGATTTTTTTGTTATCGGCTCTTTTAATAAAAAAAATGCCAGTACCAGACTAAAAATCGGCGCCGTATATAGCAGCGATACCGCAATGCCCGCGCCCACAAAATTGACCGCGATAAAATAGCAAACCGTCATGCCTAGCACACCAATCAACGATTGCAGGCTCAACTGTAATATCTCGCCGACTGATAACTGCCTAATAGACGTCCACAACGATGGCAATAACATCAGTAGCATCATAGCAGCGGTCACCACTCTTAAAATGGCAATTTGCACACTATCAAAACCCAGTTGATGTAGATAGGTGGTAAAGATACCCAGCGTGCCCCAACAGATAGCCGCCACAATGACTTGCAAGCCACCCATCGTCGCATGATTGAGCGTGTTACGGGATTGGTTGGTAGCGAAAGCGGGTTTACGAGTCACTGGCAATTCCTAAAAAATGGGGGATAAAAAAAGTGATTCTAGCAAACAAGGTTGGCTAAAACCACTTTGGGAAAAAACTTAAATTAACTTCATGGGGTTATTGATAACTGTGGTTAATCAATTATTTTTCTAACGTCTTTTTAACGTTTTTCTAACCTTTTTCTAACCTTTTTCTAATATAGACACACTATCGGATTTTTTATACATCACCGTTGCTACCAGTGCAATTACGCTTGCTATCACCAATAACCAAGCTGGCGCGATTTGACTGCCTGTTTTACTCATTAACCAAGTTGCCATCAAGGGGGTTGTGCCACCAAGTAGCGCATTGGCTGAGTTAAAGGTGAAAGCAAAACCTGAATAACGTACCTCGACTGGGAAAATCTCACTTAAAAATGCCGGGAGTGTGCCGTCATTGACGGATAATAACAGCGAGAACACCAGTTGAATCAACACAATGGTTAAAAACCCACCCATGCTTAGCATATGAAACAAAGGCACGGTCAACGCGATAAACAATACAGATGCGATGATCAGCATGGTTTTGCGACCGTATTTGTCTGACAGTTTACCCATGGTGAAAATCATACCGATATAAGCGACTAATGAAATGGAGGCAGCTAGCAGCGACTGCGTTTCATTGATGTGCATTTGGGTCGATAAATAAGTCGGCATATAGCTTAGGATTAAGTAAAAAGCTACCGCATTCAAACTACATAACATAAAGGCAATACACAAGGTTTTTTTATGGTTGGCAAACAAATTTTTGATTGGCACCGGTTTTTCAATGGTGCTTTCTTCAAACGCCTTAAAAGCCGGGGTTTTTTCAAGATTCAACCGCATATATCGACCCACTAGACCCAGCGGTGCAGCCAATAAAAACGGAATACGCCATCCCCAAGTTTGTACAAAGTCAGCATCCATAAAGGCGGTCATAGCTGCCGCAATCAGTGAGCCCAGTAATAGACCCGCGGATGTACTGGCAGGTACGATACTGGTATAAAACCCTTTTTTGTCGGGCGGCGCATACTCTGCCATAAATGCTGATGCCCCTGCATACTCTCCCGAGGCTGAAAAACCTTGAATCATACGCAGCAATAACAACAACACAGGCGCTAAGATACCCACGGTGGCATAACTTGGCAACAATCCGATTAAGAAAGTAGCACCCGACATAATCAAAATCGACCAAGATAAAGCCGCTTTTCGACCGTATTTATCGCCAATATGTCCCCAAAAAATACCCCCAAACGGACGGACAATAAAGGATAGCGCAAAAATTGCATAAGTTGACATCAATGCGACGGTTGCATCGGTTTTAGCAAAAAATACGCTAGCGATGACAGTGGCAAAATAGCCATACGATGCGTAATCAAACCACTCGACAAAGTTACCAATAAAACTGGCTTTGGCGGCTTTTTTGAGTAACACAGGATCTTTAACATACGGCTCGGCAGCTGGTTGTTGCATTGCTACGGCAGTGGGTGAAAGTGCAAAAGTTGTCATTTAGTTTCCCCTTGGTTGGTAGTAAGTCATGCTAAAGTAAGCTAACTGATAATGTTATGCGCAGGACCATAGGCGAAGCCTGTGATATTGTCAGCGCCTGTTTCAGTTAAAACCAAAATATCATGTTCACGATAACCGCCTGCCCCTGCCATACCTTCTGGAATCATAATCATCGGTTCCATTGAGATGACCATATTTGGCTCAAGTACCGTATCAATGTCTTCACGCAGCTCTAAACCTGCTTCACGGCCATAGTAGTGTGACAACACGCCAAATGAGTGCCCATACCCAAAGGTGCGGCGGTCTAAAATGCCATATTCGGCATAGATTTTGTTGAGCTCTAAGGCGATATCACAGCAACGAACGCCAGGTTTGATGAGTTTTATGCCTTCTTCATGCACTTTGCAGTTAATTTCCCAATATTTGAGCGTGGCTGCATCAGGTTCACCAAAATACAGCGTACGCTCTAGCGCCACATAGTAGCCTGCAATCATCGAAAAGCAGTTTAAGCTTAAAATATCATTGCGCTGTACTTTGCGATTGGTCACAGGATTGTGCGCGCCATCGGTGTTGATACCTGATTGAAACCACGTCCAAGTATCCATGAGCTCGACATGCTCAAAGCGTTGCCCGATTTCTCGTACCATCGCTTGCGTAGAGGCTAACGCTACCTCATACTCAGGAACCCCTTCATGCACGGCGTTGACGAGCGCTGCCCCACCAATGTCACAAACCTGTGCACCTTGCTTGATAAGGGCGATTTCCTCGGCTGATTTCACCATTCGCATTTTCATGCAAGCTTGACTAATATCGACAAATTCGACATTGGGCAAGGCGTCTTGTAGTTTTTTCAAACGTTCGACGGGTAAGTGATCGTATTCAATCCCCACTCTGCCTTTGTTGTTGATTTGACTTGCCACGGCTTTAAAGTAGTTATCGCGTTGCCAGTCGGTATAAACGATATTGTCATCGCCCATGGTACGTCGCCAAGGCTGTCCACCGTCGATATTGGCGGAAATAGTCACTACTTTGTCTTGGTCGATGACCAGACCATAGAAGCGTCCAAATGAGCAATATAAGAAGTCTGCGTAGTAGTTGATATTGTGATAGGAGGTGAATAACACGCTATCAATGTCGCTTTTTGCCATATAGGCTTTAAGCTTTTGTTGGCGGTTTTGGTATTCTTGGGCGCTAAAAGTCGGCTTGACCTTCTCGCCATTTTTGATTTGGATTAAGCTTGGCATGCTAAGTGCAGTATCTAGGCTAGCCGCTTTATTTATCATATGTTCAACTGACTGATTCATTGTTTGCGCCTCACGAGGTTTAGGTTGATGTTAAGAAATTCTTCGCTCTCCACATCCTCATCATACGCAAATTTAAAAAATCAGTTTTTCATAAGGCGACATTTTTTTGACTAATTACGACAACACGGCTTGTCCATTTATACTTCACTTATGACAGCGAATATTAAAAAAATTGGTTTTTTATTGATTGATGGCTTTACCATGATGGCTTTTAGCAATGTCATCGAGCCGTTACGAATGGCAAACTATATCAGTAGTCAGCCCGTATATAGCTGGATTATTAGTGGTTTTGCAGGTCATCAGACCAGTGCCAGTAATGGGGTACAAGTCACTCATACCGCTGAAATCAAACATCTATTTGATTGTGAACTCGTGTTTATCTGCGGCGGCTATGAAGCCGAAAATTTAATGACAGACGCACTAAAGGGGATTGTGGAGCGTTTAGCCGTTCGGGATATTGCGTTAGGTGGGCTTTGTACGGGGGCAATAGCGCTTGCGAATGCAGGGTTGTTAGCCAATCAATCGGCCTCGCTGCATTGGGAAAATGTTACACTGGCTCAGGAACAATTTGGCAATGTAAAATTCTTAAACCATATTTTTACCATTGGTGATCGGCTCTATACCTGCTCTGGCGGAGTATGTGCGCTTGATATGACCCTGCACATCATCAAGCAGCACTTCGGGCGAGAAATCGTTGAAAAAATTCAAGACATGTTTGTCATCACCGCTATCCGAGAGCCAGCGAGCATCCAGCATTTACCCAAACCAAAAACCCTCAGTCATAGCTACGCTCATGTCATCGATGCTATCACGTTAATGAAAACCAATATCGAAGAACCGCTCACGCTAGCGGACATTGCTAAATACGTCGGCATCTCTGAAAGACAACTACAGCGGCAATTTGCCAAACAGCTAGGGGTCTCACCCCAACAGTATTATCTGAATTTACGATTAGAGCATGCTAAAAACCTACTCAAACATACCACCATGCCAGTGACCACCATTTCAATGGCGACTGGCTTTTTTAATCTGGCATCTTTTTCCAGAGCCTTTCAACAGCAGTTTCATATGTCAGCCAGTGATTTTCGAAAAGCGCTGTAAGGGTTAATGCGTCTTGTGCTATCGCTTAATCAGGTGGTTGCTTTTATTATTTAAAAACTTATTCATCCCACTGCCAATGAATCGCCAATTGCTCCAGCACTGTTTTGACTTGTGGTTGATGTGACGCATCGCCATCTAGGTTGACTAGCACAATAAACCCATAAGTAGAATCGTCTTTGCTGCTGACGGTAGCGTCGATATGATGTTGTTGCAATAACTTATTGACAGCCATCACACTCACTTGACGTTTTAGTGCAGGTTTAAATACTTTACCCACGGCGGTTAAGGGTAATGCATCGATCACGTAGATGGCTTTAGGAATCGCCGCTTTTTCGCCAAGGTTTTGTTGGCTTTACGATTAAATTGAGTAGTTATGGATAATACTTATAAATGACATAAAAAAGCATATTAATCTTAAATCATTAATGTAAAATTAGTTCTATTTTGGTTTTTAATTATCACTAATTTGACATTGTTTTAATTTTAATCTAAAACTACTAGTTGATAATTTTATTTGGTGTATTGATTCAGTCCATGCGTTAATCTATCAATAATCATTTCTCTAAGCTTAACAGGCTCAAGCACTTCTGACATATGCGACATACTGATTAGCCAATCTTCAAGCCTTACGGTATTCATCACGGTCGCTGTAAGTAACAAGTTTTTTTCATCTAGCTTTTCTAACGTCTGATCGTTTGACAGTGGTCGCTCGGTCAGATGTTGGGCAGCAATATGATTAATTTTAAGCCTTAATATAATTGGCTTTCCTCGCTGCGTTAAATGGGTTTCAAGCATGCCCTTTCGACTTAATTCTTCCAAACTTAAATCATTCACCCAATTGGGTATTGGCTCTTCTAAAATCTGTACTGATTGGATGCGTATGATAGCGTAATTACGGTTAGCATCTAAATAGACTTTTTCAGGCGTTGATATACTCTCCTCCACTTTGTAAAAAGCAGTTAGGTAAATCATATTATCGATAAATATCAATCCTCTTGGATAAACCCACCGCGTAACAGGCTCATTTGCCCATTTTGCTAGATAACTTATTTCTAACCTTTTGCCATCGATGATCGCTTGATGAATAGTTTTTAGAATATGCTCATCGTATTTAGGCGCTTGCAATAAACTTGGTATCGTAAATAGGTGGTTTTTCCATTGCCCAAGCTGACTAATTTGATATTGCAGATTTTGATGATTTTTGACGTTGGCGATTTTGGCAGTTAGGGTGTTGTGAATATCTTTCGGTAAATAGTTGGCAGTAAATTTATCGAGCATTTCCCAAAAGAATAGGTTTTCGTTGTCAAAGCTGTCTAAGGTAAAGTTGGGGTGAAGGTAGTATTTTGGGGTTTTACCTGCGATTGAACCTTCTTCCCATGCTGGCATACGACAAATTGAGTTATCGCCAAACAGTGAATACAATGAAAGCAAGTCTTGCTCTAGGAGTTTGGCTCGGCTCTGTGTTTTTTCGCCTGTGGGGTTAAAACTGGTTAATAGCTCGCTTAGGGTTTTGGCATTTTTTTCGCCTTTGGGTAAATGTTGATACAGTAAAATCAAGCGTTCGCCACGGTTTTTTTCCATGATACTAGGCATTATTTTTCCTAAAATGCTAAAGTTTGGCTAAATCAAAATGTTGCACATTGCCATTTAAATCGACTTGATAAATCCTCATTTGACTAACTTCAATCGCTGTCAGATAACCACCGCCATGTGCAAAGGTATCGACACAAATTAAGCCATTTTGATGGTAAACTTTACCGTTTTTTTGTGCCGAATGTCCGCAAATGATGGTTTTGCCTGAGATGTGATCTTCTTGTCCATCGAGCGGAATAAATCGCCAGCGTAAACTGTCACCGGTTTGTTTATCCATTGGTAGGTGTGGCAAGGGTGTGGCATGGGTAAAGATAAAATCATCTGTTTGGAAATAAGGCAGACTCGTTTTTAACAGTTTGTAGTAAACATAAGGAATTTGCAGTAGCCCTTGCAAATCAATGGTTACGCCAAAAGATTGTAGGGTTTCGATACCGCCAAATTTTAGCCAGTATTTGAGATATTCTCGTTCGTATACTGCACCTAGCATCATTTCTTCGTGGTTGCCCTTTATCAAAATAACATGACAAAGCATCTGATATTGCATGATAGTATCAAGCACGCCTTTACTATCTGCTCCCCTATCGATGACATCGCCTAAGAAGATAAGGATGTCATCAGATTGGATATCTAGGGCGGATAGCAAGATGTTAAGTTGCTCGTTAAAGCCGTGTATGTCGCCAATGGCGTAAGTTTTAGGCATTTGTAGAATAAAATTTTCAGGCAGTTATTAGATTAGACAAACTGTTTTAGTTTTTTTCCCATTGCCTCAATATCAGAATGACTTTTTAGACCCTTATTTGGTGCATTTGGAAATGGTAAAACAGCAATGATTGTTCCGTTATTATTTTTTTTCCATTGCAGTGTTAAGTTACCAACTTCTTCAATATTAAATTCATCTTCATTATCAGCAAAAGCTAGATTAAATTCATGAGCGTAGGTTTTACCAAAACAAATAATAAGTTTGGGAGCATATTTTTGAACCCACCATTGTATGACTGGAAAACGATTTTCTTTACACCATTGCAAATAATCTTTTTTAGTTTTAAAGCCGCTGACTTCTGCAATTTCATTCGTCCAAAGATTGGCATTTGTCTTTTTGAGAGCTATTGGATAAAGATTCATTTTAAAATAGGAAGAATGTCCATTTTCCAAAAACGGCATTTCTATTTCTACAAATTTTTTATAGTTAGCAATATTGTAATTCCGCATTACTGCAAGCAATTTATAAACAACCATATTATATCGATAAAAATCTAAAACGCCCTCTGCACTATAACCAAAATTTGGTGAGCCATCCCACGTCTGATTGATATAGTTTTTTAACTCTTCGGCTGTTTGACCGCCACCCCATTCAATACCACAAATCCAAATTGATTGATTGTTAGGTGAACCAATCGTACCACCATCACAGCCGGAAAAATCTAAAAGCCAATTTTTATCCATTACATACTCCTAAGTTAAATAATATTGAAACTTAAAAAAATTTCAGTTTTAAACAAAGTTCTAGCTTGATTCTATTACTTCATTTAGTAACATTAAACTATCTAATGCCCCCATATCCACCCCAAGGCAATTTTTTTTACTAGGCACTTGCGGTTCTCGCAGATTAACACGCAGTAAGCTTACTGATTCGTTGACTGGGTGATTAATTAATCGCTCACCAAAATTACGCACACTTGGTACAGCCGTCCCCGCCCCTAACTCAATAATAGCTAGATTGTTAACTTGCTTCAGCCAAGCCATTAACTTCTGCTCTTTTTCGTCTTGCATTTGCGATTGCCAATGCCAATCGCTAAACATCAAGATGTTGGGGCGCGCCATACCACCACAGTGTGGACAGGTTGGAAATTCATTGATTAGCTGGCAATATTCTTCATCGACTACGGGCTTGAAATCGTCCGCTGACCAAATAGCTTGCATGCAATTATCCAAACACTGCAACCAATGAATCGAACCATGACATTCAAATACTTGGTCATTCTCAAATCCGACCTTTTGGAACTCACCATCGACATTACTGGTAAACACAAAGGCATCGTTTTTAAGATTGGGTAATGTATCTGACCATTGTTTGAGTAGATGAAAGCCTTGGTGTGGTTCTACTGCTCGGTAAGCATTAAGGCGTAGTCCATAAAACCCCCATGCCAATTTTGGATTGGTGTGGAACAGTTCTGGCGTCGCCATATCGATAAAGCTTTTGCCCAGATGCTTAAGCGGTGGATAGGCTTTCCAAAAGCCTTGATCGCCCCGAAAGTCAGGTAAACCTGAATCCACGCCCATCCCTGCGCCTGCGGTGATGAGTAAGCCATCAGCTAGTTTAAGGTGTTCGGCAAAATCAATTAATTTGCTTTTATTATCCATTTTTATTCCTTTGCCATTGTCGTCTGAGATATTCTTTAATTGAATTACCGGTTCCTTGAATTGGCTTAGTTGATTGCTTTGGCATATTTTGTTCTCTAGTGACTGATTCAATATCATTTTCTTCATCCGAATAAACTAGGAACATACAAATACAACAACCCTGCTCACCCTCTTTCCAAGAATCAAATTCCTCAAAAAAATTAACTTGATAAAAAATACCAACCTCATCGACATCAATATTTTCTTGCACTTGATTATTAATAAATTCTTGTTGGTCAAAATTGAAACCACTATCTGTAAAAGTGTTAACCAATACAGCTTTTAACGTATAGTTAGAAGTGTGAGCCTTAATTTTTTTTATCAGTTGCTCGCAAGCAACCGCTATATAATCATCACCAGTTGCAGAACTATGTAGAAATTGAATACTTGTTCCATATGAAAGTGCCGTTTTCACGTCATACCAGTCTATACCGATAAAATTACCATATGCATTCATAAAAGATAGGCCATAAATTGCCAACTCTATTTCATCTGAGCCACAATAAATAATGTTGTCTGCAATTTTTAAGCAGTCGTAACGCTTACCAGTGGTATTTAGAGCAATAAGAACTTCGGTTTCTGTAGTTTCTCGATAATTTTGCAGTTCTTCGATATTAACCTCATCACTGGCGATGAAATAGGTGATGAGATTGAAACTATCCGCTAATTTGTTAGGCTCATATAATTTGTGTTCCCATTTCTTGCCATTGTCTCTTTCAGTAAACGCAGCAAAATCTAAATATTCAAGCATAATAAATTCCCGTTTTTTTAAATGGTTTAGTGAGTTAACTTTCCTTAAAATTCTTTATGTTTTAGCACTTCAAATATGCTTGATTAGACTATCATTAGATTTATCAGCATAAATCAAGAACATACAAACACAACAACCTCTCTCACCTGATTTCCAATCGGCAAACTCATCAAAAAAACTTAATTGGTAAAATGTAGTTGCATCATTAAGCACTAAATTTTTATCTATTTGTTGGATAATAAAATCTTGCTGCTCACAACCAAAACTAATATCCGCAAACATATTAATCATCACGTTTTTAATCGGATAGTTGGATGATAGTCTCTGTAGTTTTGAGATAAACTGTTCACATCCTAAAGCCACACAATTTTCACCACCTGCTACACCATGTAAAAATTCAATATTTTTGTTACCAGAAATTGCCCATTTTACTTCGTCCCAACTCATACCAATGATGCCACTACCGCTATGTAGTCGTTGAAATGCTTGAATAACCAATTGCACTTCATCTGGTGAACATGAGATGACGTTATCCGCAAGTTCTAGGCAGTCATAATTTTTATTCGTTGTATTCATCGCAATCAAGCATTCAGTTTTTGTTTCCTGCCGATAGCGTTGCAAATCTGCCATATCAATATCATCACTTGCCACAAAAAAAAGTGACTTCATTTTTGCCATTGGCAATTTTATGTGGTTCATATTTATCGACTTTTACAGTGTCACTATCAACTACTGGCGAATTATTTTCCATGTTCCTTAATCCTTTTTGCGTTATTGCGACTCAAACCTTACTAAAATTGCTGTTGCATTATCATACGCACGACCTTTAGAGGCATAAATCTGCTTACGTAACTGTTTAAGCCATGCTTGCAAGTCAGTATGTTTATCAATCCCTTGCCACTCATCGCAAAGTACCAAATCATGCACGCCGTCGGTACATACCACGAGACAATCATTATGTTTTATCTCCAAAAGCTGGCTGTCATAATGCGGCATCGGATTACAGTTCAAATCACTATCCACCGTTAAACAGTCGGTCAACGCATACATTGGGCTTGCCATACCAGTTTGGTTGTATTCGCTAAAGTTGGCTTGGCGATTTTCTGCTGCGGCTTGCTCATCTACCAGTTGATTCAGCAAATTATGATCACGGGTGATACATCGCCATGTTTTTGTTATAGCTGAAAAATGATAGACACGACTATCACCAATATGTTTGATAACCACAGATGAATGGGTGTGGTTGTTCTTTGCAAACGCTCGATAGACCAAAGCAAGCGTCGCGGATGCGCCATAAAAGCGTTTTGGTAGGGTTGCGACTTTTTCATAAATCTTTGAGATATCCATGACAGCCGATTGATTAGGATTATCTAGGTAAGTTTGCCACAATTGTTTGACCGTCTTCATCGCTTTAAGGCTAGCAACTTGCGAAAAATCGGACTGTGAGACACCATCTGATACCGCAACACAAAAGGCACCATCACAATGGCGAATAGGTGTTATACCTAGCGCTTCTTGGTAATAATCATCAACAAAGAAAAATGCATCTTGCTGCAAGCCGTTGCTGGCATTGCCTTGAAAGGTCATCGCACAAATCGTAGTGGAGAGTCTGGTCATATCACGAGTCGTATAAAAAGGTTAATCTGATTATAACCGTAAAGTTGGAAAAATATATTATAGGTTTCTTTATTCGATATAGTCTGTATTTTGATACATTTTATAATCAACAAAATATATAAAAAAACTTATCTGCGCCTTTCTTATTTAATTTCTATCACATGAATAAAGCTGTCAAATACGTTCGGTTGACTTCAATTCTGAATACAATATAATCAATACTAATAAAAAACTAGTTAACCATCGAATAAGTTATCATTTAGTTCTAAATTGATATTAAATTAGGGTCATTATGATTATTTTGTTAGGTAGTCAAAAAGGTGGCTGTGGTAAGTCTACAATCGCCATCAACATTGCTTGTAGCTTAGCAAACCTTGGTAAAGATGTGGTCTTAGTAGATGCCGATCCCCAGCAAAGCTCCGCAAATTGGGTGAGAGATCGGGATGAAACCAATTTAGCGAAGGTACACTGTGTCCAGCGATATGGTGATATCAAAAGTACCCTTAAAGATCTAAATCAGCGCTATGCGTATATCGTGGTCGATGTGGCAGGACATGATAGTAAAGAGCTACGCACCGCTATGTTAGTGGCTGATAAACTCATCGTGCCTTTTAAACCATCGCAGCTGGATTTAGACACCCTACCCCATTTAACCGAAGTGATTGATCAGGCACTTAGCTTTAACGAGCAATTGCAATGTTTTGGGCTATTGACCTTAGCACCGACTAACCGGGCCAACAAAGAAGTCGTTCAAGCCAAAGAATACTTGAGTGATTTTCCGCTGTTAAACCCACTAACGACCATTATCCATGAACGTAAAATTTACCGCGATGTACTCGCCGAGGGTAAAGGCGTGATAGAGGCAAATAACGCGAAAGCCATTACTGAGTTTAGTGAATTGATGAAGGAGTTGGCATTATGATTAAACGTCGTACCCAAGCACCCACTTTGACGGAAGATGATTTTGTCAATGGCGTAACTACTGATCAATCAAATGAAACAACAAAACCAGATCCCAAAGCGCCCCGAAAATTTAAGTCACATACCTTGCCTTTAAATGAGTATGAGTATAATTTGTTGGTTGAGTTGGCAGATAAATATGGGCAGACGCACAGTGGTATCATACGCTATGCGTTAAAGCAGTTGGCATTAAAAGATAACTAAATTAGAACTATATAGATTCTTATTTAGAACTAAAATAACATTAGGTAGTGTTCAAAAAACAGTGTCATTTCACTAAACTGTTAAATAAAACAGAAATGACACCATGCAATCATTTGGTTTTGATGAAGACCTAAAAGCGATTCAATCAGGCAAACCCATCACAGGCAGTGATGGGGTACTAGCCCCACTCATCAAACAACTCACCTAAGCTGCCTTATCGGCTGAAATAGACAGCTACCTTGAACTACATCCAAGTAGTACCGGTCGCAACGGTTACAGCAAAAAGACCATCAAATCAGCGGTCGGTAGCTTTGAGCTAGAAACACCTCGTGACCGCAAAGGGGAATTTCATTGCTCAGGAGTAAACCACTGGTTATCTATGCTCACTGATTCACACAATCGTGGTGTACAAGATATTCTGATTGCCTGTGTTGATGGGCTTAAAGGCTTCCCTAAAGCCATACAGGCTATCTTTCCCAATACTGAGGTGCAACTGTGTGTGATTCACCAAATTCCAATAGCATTCGTTATGTGGCAAGCAAAGATCAAAAAGCCTTTACGCGGGATTTAAAGCCTGTGTATAAGGCGGTCAATAAAGAATCGGCTGAGTTAGCCCTTGACGAACTCGATAGGCTGTGGGGCAGTAAATACCCTGCGGCGATTGCCTCATAGCGAGATAAGTGGCATTTGCTGTCTGCTTATTTTAAGTAGCCCGAGACAGTCAGAAAGCCGATTTACACGACCAATGCCGCCCTAACAGTGCATCGCCAATTTTGCAACCTTACCAAGACTAAAGGGGCGTTCCAAATTGAAACTAGCTTGCTTAAGTTGCTGTATGTTGGTATGTTAAATGCGTCAGAGAAATGGACAATGCCCATCCATAATTGAGGTCAAACGATGATGCAGTTATCTATCCATTTCCCTGGTTGATTAGATGATGTTATTAATCTTTAATTCAACTGACACAGTTTTTTGAACATTACCACGAGCGTGGCAATTTTAAATGAAGATAAAGGGTTTAGTGACGATATTCAAAGTCTGATTGATAACCCTTGGCAGGGTCTGTTGGAAGATGATTGGTCATGAAAGTCCGTATGCTAAACCTTTCCTTGTATGACCATGTTGTGGGCTGTTTAGATATGTCGAAAAATAAATCGAAAATCGACATATCCATGAGAACATGTTTATACTATCGACATACTCTCATGATATGTACAAATTTAGGCGAAAAATCGACATGGTTTCTACTCAATCAAAAGATAACTTAAAGACCAACTCAGATTGGCAAGCAGAGCAACCATACAACGAACTGGCAAGTTTACCTCCTAGTATTGATGTCGAAACCAAAGCTGTCCTAAAACAATGCATCGAGGCTCGTGCCAAACTAGCCGAGCTCAAACAAGCTAGTATGCTCATTCCCAATGACAGCATCCTAATCAATCTCATCCCTTTACTCGAAGCCAAAGATAGTAGCGAAATTGAGAATATTGTCACGACCACAGACGAATTATTCCGCTATGCCGAACAATCCGAAAATGCCAATCATGCTACTAAAGAAGCCCTCCGCTATCGTACTGCCTTATATCAAGGAATTACTTCAATTAAAGAGCGACCTTTTAGCACCTAAACCGCTATCGAAGTCTGCCAAACCATCAAAGGTGTTAATCTAGGCATCCGCTCAGTCACAGATACAGCCTTAAGCAATAGTGTGACAGGTGAAATCATCTATACACCTCCTTTCGGCGAAGCGGTGATTCGTGAGAAACTTGCCAATTGGGAGCAATTTTTACATTATCATGATGAGCTTGACCCCCTCATTAAAATGGCAATTGCCCATTACCAATTTGAAGCGATTCATCCATTTGCCGATGGCAATGGACGTACTGGGCGAATTCTCAATATGCTATATCTAATGCACTAGAAGCTATTAAATTTGCCGATTTTATACCTCAGCCGTTATATTATCAAAACCAAAGAAGACTACTATCGCCTATTACTTGGCATCACTAAACACCAAGACTAGATAAGTTGGATTATGTACATTCTTACAGGCATTATTCAGACTTGTGAATGGACGATTCACAAAATAGAAGCGATTCGTACCCTGCACCAAGATACCAGCGACTATGTGAAAGTAACAGCACCCACCGTGTATTCTCGAGAACTGATAGATGCGATATTTGAACAGCCATATATCCGTATTGGAACGGTAGTCAATAAGCAAATCGCTAAACGCCAGACCGCAAGTAATTATCTTGCCAAACTGGTAGAGTTGGGTGTCCTACAAGAGATTAAAGCAGGGCGAAAAAAACTGTTTTTACATCAGCATTTGATAGATTTGTTGGTTGAAGATAAACGTATTACTTACCATCGACCTTTCTAAAGCTTAAGCTTTAACTGTAATTATTTCTATTTTTCAAAATCATTTTTATGCAAAAATCGCTAAAAAAGTTAGTCCAACTTTCGGGGTTCAGATCACTATAGCGTGAATACCATTAATCAGATTTCTAGACCCTTTGGATTGGTGTTAAAACTGGACTATCGATAAACAATATAACTATCTCGTATTTAAAGCAACTATTTCTTAAATATGAACAATAAGATGGTCTATTTTAGGGGAGATTTGCACTAAAATCTTTTGGATTTATTTATATGTAAAGAATTAAAATTTAAACTTTTTTCATAGGAAAAATGTATAATACATAACATTATTATCATGAAAAAAGTTAGAAATTTTAAGGCATTATCAATGCAACGTCATATCCTATCCAAACTCCAAAACTGGTATCAAAGTCCAATCCGTAAACCCTTGGTTATTCAAGGGGCACGCCAAGTAGGTAAGACATGGGTGATAAGGCATTTTGGTGAACAGCATTTTAAAAAGATAGCTTATATCAATTTTGATAATAACCAGCCAATGAAAGCTTTATTTGATGGCGATTTTGATATTCAGCGTCTACTGTTAGGGTTGCAAATTGAGTCAGGTGTGGATATTAAACCTGATGATACCTTATTAATTTTCGATGAAATTCAAGAAGCGCCAAAAGCCTTGTCAGCTCTAAAATACTTTTATGAAAATGCACCTGAATATAGCATTATTACCGCAGGTTCGCTATTAGGCATTTCTGTTCATCAAGGATTGTCATTTCCTGTTGGCAAAGTAGATTTTCTCGCCATGTATCCGATGGATTTTATTGAGTTCTTGTGGGCTTGTGGTGAGAGCCGTTTGGTTGATTTGCTTCGAAGCCAAGATTGGGAATTAATCACCACCTTAAAAAGCAAATTTATCGAACGCCTGCGTCAATATTATTTTGTCGGTGGTATGCCTGAAGCGGTTGATACCTTTGTCAAAACCCAAAATTTTGCACAAGTTCGGCAAGTACAAAATAACTTATTGATGGCGTATGAATATGATTTTTCTAAACATATTCATGATGGCAAAATAATCCCTAAAGTCAGAGCCGTTTGGCAAAGCCTGCCAGAACAATTGGCTAAAGAAAACAAGAAGTTTGTTGCCAATCAAGCCCAATCAGGGGCAAGGCTCAAGGATTTTGAGTCAGCGATTGGTTGGTTAGTCGCTAGTGAATTAGTGCAACAAATTTTTAGAGTGACTAAGCCGAACCTGCCTTTGGTTAGTTATCAAGATAATGTGTTTAAACTGTATTTTTTGGATGTGGGGTTGCTCGCTGCCAAATCAGGACTAGATGTCAGTGCGTTGCTTGAAGGGAATCGGTTATTTACTGAGTTTAAAGGGGCGTTAACTGAGCAATATGTCCTGCAACAACTTTTGGCCATGCAAAGTAACCCTGTATTTTATTGGGCGAATGAACGTTCAACTGCTGAAGTTGATTTTATTGTTCAGCTTGCGAACCATATTGTGCCGATTGAAGTCAAAGCAGAAGAAAATCTTAAAGCCAAAAGTTTACGCTCCTACCATGACCAGTTTAGCCCAGATTTAACCATCAGAACGTCGATGTCCGACTATCGAGAACAAGATTGGATGGTGAATTTACCTTTGTATGCGTTTAGTCATTTCAAGGAATTTACCCACTGATAAGCTAAATGGCAAAACAAAGAATTTATCAAATTATTGAATAATACCAAACCCAATAATTAAACCACTGCCCAATGACGAGCAGTGAGCGACTTAACTGTAGCCACCTGTTTAGCAAAGTTACACCAAGCCTGACAAGCGGCATCTACAATAGCTTCATAACTATCAAAACAGCGATTTGATAGCCAGTGTTGCTTAATATACTGCCAAACCTGTTCAATCGGATTTAATTCAGGCGAATAAGGCGGTAGCTTCAAGATAGTCAGGTTTGGTAAATTATAGCGCTCTTTATGCCATACCGCCCCATCCATCACCACAACCGCATGGCGACCTTTGGGTATCGTTTGGCTGATTGCTTGTAAATGCCGCTTCATACACTCGCCATTAGCATAAGGCATGATGAGTCCCACACTTTGACCTGTGGAAGGACATACTGCCCCATAAAGGTAAGTCGAGATAAACTGCTGTTGACGGACTACTCTGGGTCTTTTACCACGGTAATGCCATATTCGGGTGATTGAACCTTGCTGGCCAATGCGGGTTTCATCTTGAAACCAGATGTCAACATCGCTTAGCTTAGTATCTTCGGGCAGTATGGCAGTTACCTGTTCTATGAAGTTTTTTTAAAGGCTTCTTGGGTGTTAATGTCAGCCTGCGGATGCTGGCTTCTGGCACTTATCCAACTCATACCAATTCGAGCCAGTAGTTCGTAGATGCCATTGACGCTATAGCTTGCTTGGAAATGCTCGTAAGCAAGCTTTTGGATGTCTTGTCCTGTCAGTCTGCCGCCACCCCGTTTTGCTTGGCTGTCAATAATCAGTTGTTTAAAGCTTTCAATGTGCTTGGCAGCCAATTTGCTGTTTCTGCCGCTTCTTGGTTTGTCATAGAGGCTATCAAGCCCTGATGCTTGGTAGCGTCTACGAGTACGTCGTACAGTCTCAATGTTGATGCTTAGGTTTTCTGCAATCTCAAAGCTGTGTTTGCCAATGCGATATTGGTGGAGGATGTAAAGGCGTGTTCTGGCTCTGGCGTTACTTTCAGTCTTGGCCAGTTCGCCAAAGTCATAATCATCTAGGCGGTATTTTGGGTTTGATTCTTTCATATAGCTATAATACTATATTTTATGGGTTTGGTATAAGAAGCTGACAGTCAACTAAAACGATATGTATAGTGAAGATTTTGCTCAAATTCTTGGTAAATATACCCACGATAAATATGATGGTGGTAACTTCCAGCAAATCGCGAAAATTCTTTATCGATATAGCCAAGATGGACTTGCCAATATAAAGCAGTTAGCTAGACGACTATTGGTTAATATCTTACTGGGAAACGGTGATGTATGCTGAAAAAAACGGAGAAAAATATTTGGTAAACTAGTAACTGTAAATACCCCAAACTTAAAACAACATCAAAGTAGAAACATTAAGCCAGCTGCTTATACTCAGCAGGTGTCATATCATTCAGTGAAGCATAGGGTCATTCATAGTTATAAACTTCCATCCATTCATTGGTTAATTGTCTGAATTCATTTGAATTATTGAACAGATAACAATCTAACACCTCATTTCGATAGCTACGATTAAACCGTTCAATGTACGCATTCTGGTACGGACACTAAGACATTGTGAGCGGCTGCCCAATTAGTGAAGATATTTGAGCTAAACTCACTGCCGTTATCAACACGGATTTGCTTAGAACCTGTTTACAATCTTTTCAATAACAAAGCGATGAAAGCGAGATTAGTAAATTGAAGGCTCGAATTTAAATGACGCTCACAGTTTTCCCATAACCGTCTATTTTTCTCAAGCCAAGCAAACGAACGTTCTACAACCCATTGCTTTGGTATGACTTTAAACTTATGCATTTCATCTCTTTTGGCAACTTCTGTAGTTATGCTGCCTGACTCAAGATAATCTGTCTCCGACAATCCCAGTACAGTTCATGGTATCGTGAGTACAAATCATCAAAATCTTGTAAAATCATAATTCAAATCTCTTTTTCGTTATTTTGCCTTTAACATTTCATAAATCACTTCCGCAAATTGCTCGGGTTTGCCAACAACTGCATAATTTACTTTTGGTGAGCTTGGTTACTATCTAGTATAGAATCCATCCAAAGCCTGTGGGGAATCCCCTAATATGGCTTGCTCGCGGCTATTATTGGCGATTTTTTGCATAACCATGGTACTCTCACTAAGCTTATCCCTTACTGTATAAGCATATTTCACCATTTCACTATCGCTTAGATTATCCGTAAGGGTATGGTCGGGTGCTTACTGTTAAATCAAGAAAAAATTTAAAAACCAGCTAGTAAACTTTCATAAAAAATTAATAATTTCATATCTCATCCAAAATTATTTACCTTCTATTCCATGCTATCAAATCTCTAAGACGGAATTCTCAAAAATAATTCGCCAATTTTGGTGCAGATTTCTAATTTTGAATTAGTCATAATGACATTGTCTTGCAAGGCATACCTATAAATTTAAACCATTATCTAAGGAAATCAATATGTCAAAAAATCTTATGACAGCCGAAGCTGCGGCACGAATTCAATCATCTACAGCCAAATCCAATGGTGGTAAAGTATCTGCTGATTTATTTGCAGCTCGAGCGCAATCATCTGCAGCGAAAAATGCAAACAGCATAATAAAATCAATCAAATAGCGCTCTGATTAAAAAGTGATAATCTGATTGATGGTTAGTCTCGCTTTATTCAAAGCGATGGAGCGAGACCTTAATTTTCAATAACTAGCCAAGTTCTTGATAGGCGTGCATTCGCATAATAAGTTAATACAAGATATCTTTAGATTAGCGAAGCAATTTAGTCAACAAGCACTAGGATTAAAATCAGGAATTATCCCAATGCCAAAAGTTACTCACTTACCAACACCATTCAAACAAATAAAAGAACTAACAAAATTACTAACACTAAATCGTAACTTTGACGTAAACAATGAGTCGCCTCATCAAATTGCTTTAAACAATCAAAAAGAAAACTCTATAAAAAAACCCAATAGAAGGAACACTGAGCTAAAGGATCAACTAGATAATAAAAATGTATCGATGGCAGCAGTTGATGGATTTATAGAGCAAGTATTTTATCAACCGCTTACAACTATGTTTACATCTGAACAAGCGAAATTTATTACAAATTGTTTTAAAAATTATCTAGATGATTATCTGAGCAACTTCGTGCCTAATACTGCTGTTTATTTCATGACTCAAGATGAATTAGAAATCTTATCAATGAGGTTTTACCTACCGATTGCCCTCTATAATCACTTTCTTACTCAACTTCCAAAAGAAACAATAGAGCAAATTCGCTTAATGCTCATCAGCGAAAAAAAATCGTTAACAGTGATAAAAAATCACTATTTAGCTGTTTTAAAAGAGTATGAAATAAAAGAAGACATTAAAAACGCTTGTCGAAAAAGTAAATTGACAGCAAGATCTATCTATAATTTTAATCCTGAGAAAAATGAGCAATGGGATAGAATTAAACTCGATTTTCTAATTGCTGTTGCATTGGATACTGTACGAACGTATCCCAAAGGTCAGTCTTTTATTCAGTCATTGCAAGAAATTCTGTTGGCTGCTAGCGATGAAAGAAAATTAGTTGTTAAGTCTTTGAACTGCGACATGCAAAATTTTATTGCAACGGTTGAAGTGAAAAGATTTCAGGATCATTCCTTATTCAAGGAAAAATACCATAAGCTCAATAGTTTACTCAGTTTAGAGTTTTCAAAAGACACAGTCGGCCAAATTAATTCTCAGAACTTAATAGCAGAAATGAGAAATTTAATTAGTGAAAACCCATCATTAACCTATGCATCAGTGAAAATAGATGCGTTAGAAGCTCGATGGCACGTGTTCTCTGGGAATTCAAAAGAGGCTGTTAAGTTATATCAAAAAGCATTTGATAACAGCTTATTTAGTTGTGGGGATACATTACCAAATTTGATTAAAGAATGCTTAGCTGCTACCGCTTATTTGCAGTCATTCGAAAAAAGCAAGTTTAATACAAGTTTTTTAAGTCATTTAAAAATTGCCTGCACCAATTTTGGTTACGATATGGCTGCTGTTGATATAGAGCCTCATTTAAAAAAAGAAAGAGAAAATAAATCCAAGAATAGAATACTCTCAGCTTACACCGTTGCAGATTGGGAAGAACAGATGTGGGCTAAGTACTTTCAATGGATTTTCTCTAGTGAAATTTGCTTTCCTGATGTTGAATACTCGTCTTTGCCTGCCGAAATACCATATTTTTCCTATAAAAATCTAAATATTCCCAAGCCAGATTATAAAAATTCTAATAATAAAATCACTCTGTTTAATAGAAAAATGCCTCAGTTAGTAGGTTATAGTTGGTTGCATGGCATGCCTGGAGAGTTACAGGACAGATATCTGAAGTTCGTTAAAAAGCTGCTTGATAATGGAGCCAGTGTAAATCAGCTATCTGGCAACAATGAGTCTGCACTGCTAATTGCACTTGAAAAAATGGATTTAAAGGATGTTACTCAATGGTTTCTTTATCAAATAGAATGTCATAAATTGATGAAAAAAACTCAAAATATATTGCCAGAATCAGACTTAAAAGAGAAAGAGTTATACTACTTTAACACACAGGATCGCACGCTATTTGATTTATTAACAGCACATGACTATCAGCAAAAATACACAAAAAAGGTGGTTAATCAAATCACTTCACCTTTAGAAAAATTTCCTTTAATGCAAGCAGTTAGAACAGGTAGACCAGACGTGGTTCAAACTATACTAAAAATGGGTGCTGAAGTTGATAAAACTAACTTTGAAATGAGAACACCGTTGTATGAATGCCTGTTAATGCTGAAGGACTTAAAAAAAAGTGATAATAATTTTAATAGAGCAGAATCATTCATTCGTAGTGAAGTATTTTTGTATGATAAGCCTATACTTGAAAGTATAAGACGTATGAATGCATATACACAGCTCGATGATATTCTTTACAGCGATATCTGGGAAAACTCGCTTAGAATTGTAAGTAAATCAGAACAAGATAAGCAAGCAATAGCAAAATTTTTAACTATCCTAGAAAATTTTAAACTTGAGATTTTTAGAAAGTATACATCCGTTGAAAACTTAAAAGAAATTTTAAGGTTATTAGTTAACGCAGGAGCTGATGTAAATCATAGTCATAGCCAAGGTTCAATTAAAGATTTCACCCCATTAATGCAAGCTGTAATTATTAATGATTTTGAACTTTTTAATCTACTTAAAGAAGCGAACGGAGATCTAACTAAAAACTTTACCATAGACGATGACGAGGTAAAGAATTCAATCCAATATTTAAAGAAGCATTTTAACAGCAATCGAATAACCTTATAAGTAGGGACATATATCAGAACTTTGGGTAGTGTTCAAAAGACTGTGTCATTTTATATTCACAATAGAAGGTGACCCCTGCTGTCAACAACGGAATAAAACACTTGGTAGATTATGTCAGGCAGCCTGACGATAAAAGTCCTAGAAACCCCCGCAGGTGACTTAAATCCTAACCCTTTTTGTATTCGTTGACGGTTGTAAAAAATCTCAATATATCTGGTCACATCAACGATGGCTTGATGACGAGTTTCATAAATTTTATGGTAAACAAGCTCGTTTTTTCTTGCGAAGCAGTGCTTCTCACCCAAGAAGCTCTCAATAGGGGCATTATCGTAGCATGAACGAGGAATAGCAAAGCACTGCTTTGCCCGAGTGCAAGGCGAAGGCTATGCCTGAGTACCTTTTCGGCTCATAGAACCAGCAAAGCCATGCTTTTGAATGATTTGGCGGTATTGATGACTGCAATACTAGCTACCTCGGTCAGAATGCATAATTAAGCCTTTTGCAGGGCGTTTATACCTGATGGCATTATTCAACGCTTGGCACACTAAATCCGCTGCCATTCGCTTGTTTAAAGCATAGCCTACAATCTCTTTGCTTGCTATACAGGTCTTTGACCGCTGTCAAGTACACCCAGCCTTCATTTGTCCAGATATAGGTAATGTCGCTGACCTGAGGGGTACTGCTCCGCAAGAATCTTTTCGATGTTAGGAGCTACCACGTCAAATTGCTGTTCTAGCAAATTTGGATAAACAGGCTTATTATGATTTGAGTCAGTGGTGACTTTAAATCGTTTGTGGCGTTTGCAGTAAATCCCATGTTCTTGTTTAATATGAAGCACCATGTAGGGGCTAATATTATGTCCTTGGCTGATTAGATATTGATGTAGCCGTTCATGCCCATAGCTTTCTTTGGTGTCAATGTGGGCTGATTTGACTAAAATTTCACAACGATTATGGTGCTGTTTGCGTTTGCTAATCCCACGATTAAGCCAGTCATAGTAGCCCGATATTGATACGTCAAATAGCTTTGCTATGCGAGTCAGGCTGAACTGTAACCGATTTTGCTGCATGAAGGCGTACTTGGCTATTGGTACTCAAGCATAGCTCTCGCCTTGCGTCGGAGCGAAGCAGTGCTTCGCTTATCCCTCCTCATTGGCAAAGTACGCCGTTGCCTTTTTTAAGATTTCTCGTTCTTCTTAAGCGATTTTGAGTTGTTTTTTAAGGTCTTTGATTTCATCCAAGGCGGCTATAAGTTCAGGGTTATAGTTTGTGTGCCTGCAAGTACACCGCTTTCAGCCTTTCTGTGCCAGTTCGCTAATGTGTTCATCGGTATGCCGAGTTTTTTGGCGGTTTGGCTGATATTGTCTTTATTTTCTTTGATTTTGGCGATGGCTTCAGCTTTGAAACTTCCACTGTATTCTGTTCTTTTCTTGGTCATGGTAAACTACTGTTTAGGTTATTAGTTTACCAAATATTTTCTTCCGTTTTTTTCAGCATACATCAAACCAAGAAGCTGCTAATTTTCTTGCTGACCAACATTGGCAGACTAACGTACTGAATAAAATAAAACTAATAACCGATTTAAGTAGACCAGTGTGCCTTGGATTATCTATTTGTGAACATAATCGCTTCACTGGGACACGAAATTAATGAAAAGAAAATTGAAGAACAAAGCAAATAAATAATAAGATTTAAAATAGCTGACCCTTCTTAAATCCCTTAGTGACTAATTCACTCAATTTATGTCTAGACAAAATATATGAAAAATTTAACTTTTAAAGTCGTATCAATATCTTTTCTGATTTCTTTAAGCATATTTTTTGTAATTAGCTATTTTTCTTTTCTATCCTACCAGACTTCTATGTCAAGGGTCTTAAATATTGAAAAAGGAATTATCGGTGAATTTTTACCCTATAAGATTTCCGCAGCTATGATGAATCACGAATCAAAAGAAACCATTCAAAAGATGATTGATTCTAATAAACGAGTTTTCAATATCATTATCACTGACTGTCCTCTTTTATCGAATGAATGTAGCAATCAGAAAATTTTATTTACTCAAAATAATTTTAATGATACTTCTTTGTTAAAAGGTGAAAGTTGGTTTCCTTTAAGAAATCCGCCACCTCTTTATAGTGAGAAGCTATTGCAAAATTATAAAACAGGAAATTTTGCCGATAAGCAAACTACTAATGAAGGAGATGTAATAGGAAGAGTGTATGTTCTTGAACGTCAAGACATGAAACAAAGAACGCTTTTAAACACCCTAGCGTTTAGAATAAATAAATGGCTAGAAAGGCTAAAAACCGGTAAATTTTCAAACGATGCTTATATGTATGACAAAAATGCTGGATTATCCTTACTATTGTTCTTCATTTTCTGTAGTTTAGGATGGTTACAAAATAAAAGAACGAATGAAAAATTAGAAAGTACTAAATCAATCTCGCAGCTAAGAGAAGAAAATAGTCTATTAAAAAATGAACAAACGCAACTTTCCTTAAATATTGCAAGCCTACAACAATATAAAGAAGGCCAAGAGGAAGAATTAAGGAAACTTTCTCTTGCGAAAGAAGGATTAATCAAAGAACATGAAACTTTAATCGATAAGTATAATTTTATTCTAAATTATACAATGGCAAACAAGTATTTGTTAGAAAGTGAATTTACAGCCCCTTTAAATAATCAAATTCAAAAACTTAACTTGATTATCGAAGGTCTGGCTAAGAGAGTATTTTACGATACTAAAGATGCCTTACACGACATCAATAAAGCACCTATTCTGAGGGATGAAAACATATTTTTAGAGCAAGATATAAAGATACTTCATGATAAGCTAATCAAATCAAGAGACACATTACAGTGGACTACTGATAATGTTCGAAAACTTACCAACCTAGGGATTGAGAAATTTAACTTGAAAGATGAATTAATTGATTTCTTTCAAAAACTTCCACCAATGGCAAGTGCAGATAGTATAGAGATTAGTTTCACGTTAGATAATGATCAACCTATGTTTATAGTGGCAAATCCCTATCATATTAGGGCAATTGTCAAAAATGTTCTTTATAATTCAATTTCAGCTTTAAATGATATCAAATATATTGAATATTATTCAAACCCTGATGAGTTTAAAGGTAATATAGCTGTCAGTTGTGGCCAATTTGATTCGGATTATTGTTATATTCAAATTAGCGATGATGCAGGGGGCGTTCCAGAAAACTTTATTGAAAACCTATACGTTTCGAACGAAAAGGTTAATCCCGATAGTGGCAAATTAGAAGGTAACGGAAGTGTCATAGTAAATTCATACTTATCTATGTACAACGCTAAAGTCCTAAAAAGAAATACTGAAAATGGTTTCGAAGTAAAATTTCTATTTTTAATAAACAGGGATAATTAATATGAATAATATTGTCTTACTTGATGATGAACAGGAAATCTTAGAGCAATTTTCTGGTTTTGTAAAAAATATGGGATATACTCCTTACACTTGTCGAAACATTTCGGAAGTGTTGAGAGTAAGAGATGAAATTTATGCACGAGATGAACGCATAACCCTTTTTATTTTAGATCATGAACTGGGTGGAGAAACTAGTTTAAAATTACTTAGACTTTTTGATAAGAAAAATTTCCAAGATTATAAAAACAAATTTATTGTTGCAACTGGTCATGCAAAAGATGAAATAACCCATGATTATGCAAAATTTGGTTCTATGGGCCACTTAATAAAGCCTATCCATGAAAATCAATTTAGGCAGACAGTACAGCATACGATTAAAAGAATTGAATATGCTGAAGCACAAAGAGAAGACTGGGAATCTGCTTTTGAATTACTCGAAAGCGAAGGGTTAATTGATTCAGTGGATGAATTAAAGAAAAATAATGAGGAAATTAACAGTCAATATCTTGCTCTGAAACAAATATATGATGACCTAGTAGAGGATCTAAAAGATAAAAATGGTGAAGACATTGCTAAAGCCTATGAATCTGCTGGTAATTCAATTAACCGTATTTCTGGAGGATTTAATTTAATTTTTGATATTAACCAGAACTTAAAACTTAGTGATAGATTTACCGAGGATGCAAAAGAGGTGTACGGCACTAATAAAATCTTATTCTTTAGCCTTTTAAATTATATGAGACGTATCGATGACGCTCCTCTGTCTTATCGTATTAAATATTTAACTAGCACAAAAGGCTTATACGAATATAGAACTGGTAGAGACTATCGTCTCTATTTTACTAAAACGGATAACAAAATTCAGTTAGAACGTTTTGGTCATAAAAATATACAAGAAAAAATAATTGAAACTTATCGTTAGTACTTCATTTTCAATTAACGAAGGTAGAGGTGGTGGCAGCTTTACGTTGGGCAGGGTTTAGTTCGTCAAGCAAGTTATTGATGGTCATAGTAAAGGAAATTGGCTAATAAGCATTGGTTTAGGCTAACAAACTATATAGATGTTGTCTAATTATATTCTTGATGTGTTAGATTGATAAATCACTTTTATAGGCGTATTCGTATTGGATTTTTGTTCTATTTAATAAATATGCGTTATTTATATTTAATTAAAAAAATATTGAATTTCATTAAACATCCAAATTCACGGTCGGGGTCATTCTAAAAAATTATAAAAAAAGCGTGGTCACAAAATGGTCACGTTTTGGTCACGGTCTAAAAATTTGTAAAAAATTGATTAGTTAAATTAACAAAGCATTTTTAGTAAAAAAAGGGGCACAAAGCTTGAAAGCCTTGATACAGGCGGATTTATAGACAATAAAAAAGCCTAACTATTAAGTTAGGCTTTCTTGAATTTGGAGCGGGAAACGTGAACAAAACAATCAATATAAATCATTGATAATTATATAAATATTTAAATCAATCAATTTAAAACACCCTTAAAAGTAACACTAAATTTAGTGTCCTACATATTGAAAAATATCATAGACAATAGATGAACGAAAAATGTAGTATTTTGTAATTATAAGATTATTTATGTCTGAGATCTATTGTATGCGTAGAATTTGTTGACATGTTAAAGCTGTAAGACAATATTGAACAGAATATATTGAGATAATAATAGTATCATAAATTAAGGATTTTATATGAATGAAGAATTTCCAGATTTAGAAGCTCCAAATTTAGATTTTCCAAATGACAACCTTGCTGTAGCATATGAATTTTTTCTTAATTACTACTTGCATCCATATGATATTGCTATCGAGTTGTTTGATTTTCCTGATGTTATAAAAAATCCATTTGATAATGAAGAGATTAGTAAGGCTGCGAAAAAAAACCTAGTCACCAAAAAAAATGTAGAAAATTTTGTTTTATTAAAAATTCTTGATAGAAAATATCGTGAATTTGCTGAAACTAGAAGTATTGAAGTAACTGAGCCAAAGGCTGCTATTGAGCATTATTTATTTCCTGATAGAGTACTTGAAGTTAGTGGCATTGATTTTATTAATGAAGTAAAAAGACTTACTAATGGAAAAGTTGCACAGTACTTATGTGCTTATTTTTTAAATATAAATCTAAGTAAGCAAGCTTATAAAGATGGTAATTATTTATCATCAAACATGTTATATCACATGGCTTTAAGCAATTTGATTCAATTGAAACTCCTTTTAGGCAAAGACCTATTGTTGGATGTTAATGGTATATATCATAACATTTCAAAGGTAAATGGCGGTAAAGGTGGTAAAAAGAAAGCAGATAAAAAAGAAGGAGTTAAGAAAAAGTTTTTAGACTATCATGATAAACATTGTTCAATGATAAATAAATCTGGAAAATATCATTTTTCTCCCCCAAAAGCTGCAGAAAAAATTTTAAATGAAATTGGTAATTCTGATGAAAATGGTAAATACGAATTTGAAGTAAATTCTTTAGCTAATATAATAAGACAACATAGAAAGTCGCTTAAATCATAACAATAAGTACTAATTAAGATAATTCTAAGGCAATTTACGACAGTAAATTGCCTTTTTTTATTTTTTAAACTCAGATCGTAAATTTTTGTAATAAAAATATCATTGTAGCTAGTAGCGTTAAGC